>NZ_CP041041.1:700000-2787975 GCF_011801365.1 Paracoccus sp. AK26 | reverse complement strand
ATGCTGGACGGCCTTTCGACCCTTTATCCCTATGCCAAGGCATTTCACGTCATGGCCGTGATTTCCTGGATGGCAGGGCTGTTCTACCTGCCGAGGCTGTTCGTCTATCATGCCGAACGCGGCGCTGCGCCCGAGCCCGCCGGCAGCTTTGTCATCATGGAGGAAAAGCTTCTTCGCCTGATCATGAACCCGGCGATGATCGCGACCTGGATCAGCGGCCTGTTCCTGGTGATGACGCCGGGCATCGTCGACTGGTCGATGGTCTGGCCCTGGACCAAGGCGGGCTGCGTCCTGGCGATGACCTGGTTTCACATGTGGTGTGCGGGTCAGCGCCGTTCCCTGAAGGCCGCCCAGGGGCTTCCGGGACGCCGCTATCGCATCATGAACGAGGTGCCGACGCTTTTGATGATCGGCATCGTCCTGTCGGTCATCGTCAAGTTCTGAAGGCCCAGATTGACTCTGACGACGTCCCTGTCTATGTCAGGCGCAAGCCCGGCCGTCCGGCCTGGGGATTCCCGATCCACATTCTGACCAGCCGTGCGGATCTGCCGCGCGGGATTGCGGTGCCATCATGTCCGAAGAACGCTTGAACCTGTCCGAACTCAAGGCCAAGAGCCCGGCCGAACTTCTCTCCTTGGCCGAAGAGTGGGAGATCGAGAACGCCTCGACCATGCGCAAGGGCGAGATGATGTTCTCGATCCTCAAGGAACATGCCGAGGAAGGGTTCGACATCGGCGGCGATGGCGTGCTCGAGGTGGTCCAGGATGGCTTCGGCTTCCTGCGGTCGACGGCCGCGAACTATCTGCCCGGTCCCGACGACATCTATGTCAGCCCCGACATGATCCGCCAGCACAGCCTGCGCACCGGCGACACGGTCGAAGGCGTGATCCGCGCCCCTGGCGAGAACGAGCGTTACTTCGCCCTTACCAAGGTCGAGCGCATCAATTTCGAGGATCCCGAGAAGGCCCGCCACAAGGTGGCCTTCGACAACCTGACGCCGCTTTATCCCAATGAGCGGCTGAAGATGGAGATCGAGGATCCGACACTAAAGGATCGCTCGGCCCGGATCATCGACCTGGTTGCGCCGATCGGCAAGGGGCAGCGGTCGCTGATCGTGGCGCCCCCGCGGACCGGCAAGACGGTGCTGTTGCAGAACATCGCCCATTCGATCGAGCGCAACCATCCGGAATGTTACCTGATCGTGCTGCTGATCGACGAACGCCCCGAGGAGGTGACCGATATGCAGCGTTCGGTCAAGGGCGAGGTCGTGTCGTCGACCTTCGACGAACCGGCCAGCCGGCATGTCGCCGTGTCCGAGATGGTGATCGAGAAGGCCAAGCGTCTGGTTGAACATAAACGAGATGTTGTGATTCTTCTGGATTCGATCACAAGACTTGGTAGGGCCTTCAACACCGTCGTGCCGAGTTCTGGCAAGGTTCTGACCGGCGGCGTCGATGCGAATGCGCTGCAGCGGCCGAAGCGGTTCTTCGGCGCGGCGCGGAACATCGAAGAAGGCGGCTCGCTGACCATTATCGCGACTGCGCTGATCGATACCGGCTCGCGGATGGACGAGGTGATCTTCGAAGAGTTCAAGGGCACTGGCAACAGCGAGATCGTGCTGGACCGCAAGGTCGCCGACAAGCGGGTCTTCCCGGCCATGGATATCCTGAAGTCCGGCACCCGCAAGGAAGAACTGCTGGTCGACTCCAAGGACTTGCAGAAGACCTATCTGCTGCGGCGGATCCTGAACCCGATGGGCACGACCGATGCGATCGAGTTCCTGATCTCGAAACTGAAGCAGACCAAGTCAAACTCGGAATTCTTCGACTCGATGAACGCCTGACGGGGCAACCATGGATCTGATCTACGCAGAAGCCACTCCGCCAGGGCGGGGTGGCGTTTCAGTCATTCGCCTAAGCGGCAATGGCGCCCGCGCGGCTGTCGAGAAACTGGTTGGTCCCTTGCCTTGTCCGCGGCAGGCCTATCTTCGCGACATCCAGGTGGATGGAGAAACCCTGGATCAGGCCTTGGTCATCTGGTTCAAGGCCGGCCACAGCTTTACCGGCGAGGAAGTCGCAGAGATTCAATCGCATGGCGCGCCGGTGATCGTTCGACGTCTTGGACAAGTTCTGTCGCAAGGCGGAGCACGCCTGGCAGAAGCAGGAGAGTTCACGCGCCGGGCTTTCATCAATGGCAGGATGGACCTTTCCGAAATCGAGGGTCTTGGCGATCTTCTGGTGGCGGAAACCGAATCTCAACGCCGCATGGCCATTCGTGTCAGCAGCGGCGAACTGACCCGAAAAGCCGATGCGTGGCGGACGCTTCTGGTGCGAGCGGGGGCTTTGGTCGAAAGCAGTGTCGATTTCGCAGATGAGGACGTCCCCGATGAGGTGCCGGCTGAAGTCTTTATGCTTCTAGCCCAGTTTCGACGTGAACTGGACGATCAAATTGCCGGTTATTCTGCAGCCGAAAGGATAAGGAACGGCTTCGAAGTTGCCATCATCGGCCCGCCTAATGCCGGAAAATCGAGCCTGATCAACAGGATTGCAAGGCGCGAAGTAGCTTTGGTGTCGGATGTTGCCGGGACCACGCGGGACATCATCGAAGTCAGGCTGGACCTAAAGGGGTTGGCAGTCACGCTAATGGATACGGCAGGTCTGCGGGATGTTGACGACACCGTGGAACGGCTAGGAATTGACCGTGCGCGTTCTCGGTCAGAAGCGGCAGATCTGCGGATACATCTGTCGCCGATGGGGGAGCGGGACAATGCACTGTGGGTAGATGGTGACCTAGTGGTGACCAGCAAGGCTGACCTTGGTGATGCTGCGTCGGACTTGTCAGTGTCTGCCTTGACAGGCGAAGGCCTGGACCGACTCCTTGACACCATGTTTGACGTTCTTTCTGATCGAACGGCAGGGGCAGCCTTAGTCAGTCACGAACGACAGCTGAAGGCATTGCTTGACGCTCGGGCCGCGTTGGAAGATGTGGCTGAACTTCCTGCCGAACTGGTTGCAGAGTCGATCAGGCATGCGGCGCTGTCACTGGATCGTTTTCTTGGCAGAATCGGCGCCGAGGATTATCTGGATGTGATCTTCACTTCCTTCTGCATCGGGAAATAGGTGTTTCACGTGAAACAGCATGATGTCATTGTTATTGGTGCCGGTCACGCGGGTCTGGAAGCAGCCTCTGCCTCGGCTCGGATGGGGGCAAAAACGCTGCTTGTCACGATGCGGCGGGAAGATATCGGGACACTGTCTTGCAATCCCGCTATCGGCGGATTGGGAAAAGGCCATCTCGTCCGAGAGGTTGACGCCTTGGACGGGCTGATGGGCCGCCTTGCTGACCAGGCCGGAATCCAGTTCCGCCTCTTGAACCGCAAGAAGGGTGCGGCGGTCCAAGGTCCCCGCGCACAAATGGACCGCGATCTATATCGTGCGGCTGCCTTTGAAGCTGTTTCCACCCAGCCAAACCTTGAACTGCTTTTTGCCGAAGTTGCTTCCCTCGTTGGGGATGACAACAGGGTCTGCGGCATAGAGCTTGCCGATGGGACGGTTCTGCACGCTCGGGCGATTGTCCTGACCACCGGAACCTTCTTGAACGGTGTGATCCATATCGGAGATGTCAGCCGTCCGGCGGGTCGGTGGGGGGACCAGGCCTCAAACCGGCTGGCGGATTCTCTGCTGAGGTATGCGCTGCCGCTCGGTCGACTGAAGACCGGCACACCGCCGCGTCTGGATGGGCGAACGATCAAATGGAATGTTCTTGAACATCAGCCTGGTGATGAGGAACCGGTGATGTTCTCGTATCTGAGCCGGCTGCCGTTGGCCCCCCAGATTTCGTGCGGCATCACCCACACGAACTCAACAACCCATGAAATCATCGCCCGGAACTTGTCGCGGTCCGCGATGTATGGCGGGCATATCTCGGGGAAGGGGCCACGATATTGTCCATCAATTGAAGACAAGATCGTCCGTTTCTCTGACAAGGACTCGCACCAAATCTTCCTAGAGCCGGAAGGTTTAACTAGCCATACGATTTACCCCAACGGTATCTCCACATCGCTGCCTGCGGATGTTCAGGTTGAATATGTGCGGTCTATCTTGGGTCTGGAAGCTGCCGATATTCTTCAGCCAGGCTATGCTGTTGAATACGACTATGTAGACCCCCGTGCACTCACCTCCGCCCTCCGATTGAAAGCGGTCGAGGGGTTGTATCTCGCTGGCCAGATCAACGGAACGACAGGCTACGAAGAAGCTGCAGCGCAAGGCTTGGTTGCTGGTCTGAACGCGGCATCGGCCGCTGCCGATCGGGAGCCTGTCGTCTTCAGCCGGACGAACAGCTACATCGGCGTGATGATTGATGATCTGACAACCAGGGGCGTGACAGAACCATACCGGATGTTTACCTCTCGCGCCGAATTTCGCCTGACGCTTCGTGCCGATAACGCCGATCAGCGGCTGACGCCGACGGGCCTTGAGCTTGGTTGTATTGGAGAGGAGAGGAGAGTGGCCTTCCTCAACAGGCAAGAACAGTACGCGGCGGCGCGGCAAAAACTCGAGGCTGCAACTTTCACGCCGTCTGCCTTGGCCAAGGCAGGCATTACCGTTCGTCTGGATGGACAAAGCAGGTCAGTCTTTCAGTTGCTGTCGCAAAACGAAATAGACCATGACCATCTAGTCAATCTATATCCAGGGTTGTCGGACATTGACACGACGACGTTGCAGCAGATTCGAAATGACGCGCTGTATCATCAGTATGCGGACCGTCAGGCTCGGGACGCGGAAGCGCTTCGGAACGATGAAGTTGTCAGCCTACCTTCCGACTTTGACTATGGCTCGCTCGTGGGCCTGTCGTCAGAGTTGCGAAGTAAGCTCGTTCAGCTTCGGCCTGAAACCCTGGCTGCTGCCGCACGGATTGAAGGAATGACCCCTGCAGCACTGACGCTGATTCTCGCGGCAACGCGCTCCAAAGGCAAACGCCGAGCATGATTGTTTCACGTGAAACAACAGAACGGTTCGGCATCTACCAAAGCCTGATCAAGTTGTGGAATCCGAAGATCAATCTCGTTGCGCCGTCGACTGTCGCGGATATAGGACAACGGCACATCGAAGACTGCCTTCAGGTTGCAAGATTACAAGGTCCTGAACAAGGATCTTGGGCAGACCTTGGAAGTGGCGGCGGATTGCCAGGGATTGTCGTCGCCATTGCCCATGCCGAACATCCCATCTCATTCATCTTGGTCGAGAGTGGCCAACGCAAAGCAGCATTTCTGCGGACAGTGATCCGGGAGACGGGTCTGAACCGGGTCAAGGTCCTCAACAAGCGGATCGAGGCCGTGCCCGCGTTGAACGCAGACTGCATCAGCACGCGTGCTCTTGCCCCACTTCCCAGACTTATGTCATATCTGGAGTTGCACCTTGCGGCTTCGGGGAAGGCGTTTCTGATGAAGGGACGCCAGTGGACATCCGAAGTCGAGGAGGCGAGGAAAACTTGGAATTTTGACTATGTTGCCCATCCGAGCCGGACTGAGCCGGGTGCTGCAATCCTGGAAGTAAGCGGGGTCCGACATGGCGCGTAGCATCATCGCCATCGCCAACCAGAAGGGCGGTGTTGGCAAGACGACGACCGCCATCAATCTTGGTGCGGCACTTGCCCTTGACGGCCACAACACGCTGCTGATCGATCTGGACCCGCAGGGGAATGCATCGACGGGGTTGGGCGTGGAAGTCGGTCAGCGGCACAAGACGGTCTACGATCTGCTTGCCGGACCCGAGTCGCTCAAGGAATGCCTTGTCGAGACTGACATTCCCAACCTGTCGCTTGTCCCTGCTACCTCGGACCTGTCGTCGGCCGATGTTGACCTTGCTCAGACGAAAGAGCGGACGCGGCTTTTGCGGCGAAAGCTGGAGGAGGGTGAGGATGACAGCATCGTCCTGATCGACTGTCCGCCAGCCCTGGGCCTTTTGACGGTCAATGCCATGGTCGCGGCTGACGCGGTTCTTGTCCCTCTCCAGGCTGAATTCTATGCCCTGGAAGGCCTGTCCCAGCTACTCTCGACCGTCAAGAAGGTCAGGCAAAGTGGCAACCCTGACCTGCGGGTCAATGGCGTCCTGCTGACCATGTCCGACTACCGCAACAACCTGTCCCAACAGGTCGAGGCTGACGCAAGGGCGACGCTTGGAGAGCTTGTTTTCACCACCGTCATCCCCCGAAACGTGCGGGTGTCCGAGGCACCATCCTTTGCCCAACCGGTCCTGCTTTACGATCCCACATCAAAGGGAAGCGGCGCTTATCGCCAATTTGCTGCCGAGTTCGCAGCGCGTCTGAAACTGGTCAAGGAGGAAGCCTGATGTCCGAAAGCAAGCTTGCAAAGCGCGGCCTTGGACGCGGGCTGTCCGCCCTGATGGCCGACCTGGACCTTGACGGTGCTGTCGAGGCCAAGCCGATCCGTGAACGCCTGATGGTGCCCATCGAACAGATCACTGCAAATCCCGATCAGCCGCGTCGTCATTTTGAACCTGCGGCCTTGCAGGAATTGGCAGATTCCCTGCGACAGCGGGGCGTCCTGCAGCCGCTGATCGTGCGCAAGCATCCCAAGGACGACAGCCTCTACCAGATCGTCGCCGGTGAGAGACGCTGGCGTGCAGCCCAGATGGCGCAGCTGCACGAGTTGCCCGTGATCATCCGCGACCTTTCCGATACCGAGGTTCTGGAAGTTGCGATCATCGAAAACATTCAGCGCGCCGATTTGAACGCCATCGAAGAGGCCGCGTCGTTCCGGCAGCTGATGGACCGGTTCGGCCATACCCAGGAAAAGCTGGCCGAGGCGCTGAACAAGAGCCGCAGCCACATCGCCAACCTGCTGCGCCTTTTGACGCTGCCGGACCAGATCCAGGATTATGTGAAGGACGGGAAGCTGACGGCCGGCCATGCCCGCGCATTGATCACTGCCGATAATCCTGCCGCCCTGGCGCGCCGCGTGATCGACAGCGGGCTTTCCGTGCGGGAAACCGAAGATTTGGTGCGCCGAAGGACGGAAGCTACCAAGGATAGCCAAAAAAATCGCGCGGCGCGGAATGGGGACAAGGACGCGGATACACGCGCCCTGGAGGCCGATCTTTCTGCGCAGCTCAAGATGCAGGTCACCATCGACCACGGCAAGAACGGTGGCGGGACCATCAGCATTGCCTATAAGGACCTCGAGCAGTTGGACAGGCTCTGCCAGGCTCTTGCAAGGTAACACCGCGTGGCTTGGATTTCACTCTAGATCCGAAAGCAGGTCGACGTCCTTCAGGATATGGCGCGAGACCGGGATTTTGCAAAGGTCGGCCCGGGTCTGCAGCAAGGACGCAGCACCGCGATCCCCCGTCAAGCCAGTGACCTCGGGGAACATGGTGACCGGAATGCTGGCAGGGGGCATGATCCGGCTTCCGTCAAAGGCCGCCGCCGGCGCAGGTGCGGATGCGATCCGAAGCAGCAGAGCCGCGTCCAGATGCGGCATGTCGCCCAGCACCACCAAGGCGCGGTCGTCGGTGATCATATCCAGGCCGGCGCGAAGGGACTGGGACTGCGGGCCCGGATGAACACGGACGATGCGGAACTCGGGCAACAAGGCCTCGACCGCGGGATCGGCGACAACGGCAACAGCCTGCAGACCTGCTTGCAGAATTGCGTCAGCCGGATGCCGGACCAACGGCTTTCCCTGGTACATCGCCTGCAATTTGCACGTCGGGCCGAACCGACGGGATGACCCGGCAGCCAGCAAAAGTGCCGTCGTCACGGCACCTGGTCCAGGATCTCGGCCATAACCGAAACCGCCAGAACCTTGGGATCGCGCGCCGAGCGGATCAGCCCGATGGGCCCGTGCAGGCGATCGAGCCCGTCCGTGACACCAAGCTGGCCCAACCGCGCCAAGCGAACGTCCCTGGCGCGCAGGGATCCCTGCGCACCGATATAAAACGCCGGTGACTCCAAGGCTTTCGCCAGGATTGGTGGTTCCCAGTCGTGATCGTGGAAGAACAGCACCACGGCACTCCGTCCATCGATCTGAAGGTCGGTGGGCAGTGCCGGCCAGTGCAGTTGGCGCGTGTCCATCCCGCCCGACCTTGCTTTCGCCAGTGTGGTGGGATCAGGCGAAAGAAGCAGATGGGGATAGCCCGCCGCGCGAACAAGACCCGCGAAGACGGTCGCTTCCTCACCCTGGCCGAAGACCAGGAAGCGGGGCGGAGGCAAGACGGCAATCCGGAACCCGTCGCCATCCGGTCCTGTCGGTCCGGGTTCGCATGGTTCCAGCCGTTGGGCCGCCGTGATGCGCAAGGCACTGTCCAGGCGCGACGCCCGCCTTGTCAGGACATCCGCAAGCAAACGGGGGCAGGGGCGAGGGATCAGGGTGATCTCCAATCCTCCGCCGCAGGGCAGGCGCAGGTCGAACCATGGCGAGCCTTCTCCATAGCGGACCTGCCGAGGGCCTTCCTGCAGACAGTGTGCTGCATGAGAGGCCAGATCCTTTTCGATGCATCCCGAACTGAGCGACCCGACCTGGCGGTCGCCGCAAAAGGCCATCATCGCCCCCAACGGCCGATAGGACGGACCCGTGATGCCAGTTATGATGGCCAGAACGGCATCCGGACAGGCCAGGGCGGCAGCCAGCGGATCATTGTCATCCGGGGCAGGGCAGTCCGATACAGGGTCTGCCAGCATCAGCCGCCCAGCCCAGTGATGATCTTGTCGGGTGTCGCCGGAAGATCGCGGACACGAACGCCGCAAGCGTTGTGGATCGCGTTCAGGACAGCGGCGCCGGCCCCGCAGATGCCCAATTCTCCCAATCCCTTCGCCTGCAGCGGTCCCACATAGGCGTCGCGTTCCGGCAGGAAGTGAACCTCTAGCGCGGGCACGTCCGCATGGGTCGGGACATGGTATTCCGCCAGGTCGCGGCTGACCGCATGACCGTCACGCGGATCATGTTCCATCGCCTCGGTCAGGGCAATGCCGATGCCGAAGCTCATGCCCCCCAGGCATTGCGACCGGGCGGTCTTTTCGTTCAGCACCCGTCCGCAGGCAAAGACACCCATCATGCGGCGGACACGCACTTCCCCGGTCCAGCGGTTCACGGCAACCTCGGCCCAATGGCTGCCCCAGGTGGCCTGACGGTGGGATTTTTCCGTCTTGCCGGGCTGCAGATGACCCTCGGCGGTAATCTGGCCCGTGATCAGTTCGGACAGCGGCCTTGAGACATTGCCTGCGCGCGCAACGCCGTCCTGCAAGGTCAGGTCGGCCTCGTTGCAGCCCATGACGGTGGCGATCTGGCTGCGGATTTCTTCGCAGGCCAGATAGACGGAATTGCCGCTGGACGCAGCGCCGAAGGAACCGCCCGAACCCGATGCAGGCGGGAAGTCCGTATCGCCCAGCCTGACCTCGACCCGCTCCGCCGGAAGGCCCAGCATCTCGGCGGCAAGCTGGCCGAGGATGGTATAGGTGCCGGTGCCGATATCGGTCATGTCGGTCTCGACGATGGCATGGCCGTCCTGCAACAGGGTGACGCGGGCACGCGACTCGATCAGCATGTTGACGCGCACCGCTGCAGCCATGCCCATCCCGATCATCCATTCGCCCTCGACCCGCTGGCCTACGGATTTGCGTCCGGACCAGCCGAACAGGCGAGCGCCTTCCTGCAAGGCCTCGGCCAGCTTGTGGCTTGAAAAGGGACGCTCGGTCGTGGGTTCGACATCGGGGATGTTGCGCAGGCGCAGTTCGACCGGATCGATTCCCGCAGCCTCGGCCAGTTCATCCATGGCGCATTCGAAGACCGTGACGCCCACAGCCTCGCCCGGGGCGCGGACCGATCCGGCGCATCCGCGATGGATGCGGGCCACGGCATGGACCACCTGGCGCTGCGCCGCCTGATAGGTGAAGGGCGTGGCTTGGGCGACAGGTTCGGTGAATTCGCTGCTGGGCAGGTTCGACACCAGGACGTCATGCCCGATCCCGGTCAGCCGGCCGTCCCCATCAAGGGCAAGCCGGATTCGCTGACGGGTTTCGGACCGGCGATGCGCCAGGTCGAAGACCTGCTGGCGCGTCATGGCGACCATGACCGGCCGTTCCAGCTGCTTGGCGGCAATGGCCGCAGCCACCGCCTCGGCATTGATGCCCAGCTTGGATCCGAAGCCGCCGCCGACATAGGGGGCCAGCAGCCGCAGGTTCTTTTCCTTGATCCCCAGGGCATCGGCCATCTGCTTGCGGTTCGACGACAGCATCTGCAGGGCGGCACGGATCGTCACCTGGTCCCCGTCCCATTCCGCGATCGCGGCATGAGGCTCCATCGCCGCCGACATCTGCGAGGGCGTGTGCCAGACCTGATCCAGCGTCACGGCTGCATCGCGCATGGCCTTGTCCACGTCGCCCACCGCAGACTGCTTTTTCGGCGGCAGTTCCGGGGTCACCGCGTCCGGCAGGACCGGCACGTCTTCGGACTTGTAGCGGATGGCGATGTTCTGGGCCGCATGGCGCGCGGCCTCGAAGCTTTCCGCCACCACAAGGGCGATGGACTGGCCCATGTATTCGACCCGGTCCGGACCCGAGGTCGGCCCCTTCTCGTCCATGCCCTGTGCCGCATAGCGCACCATCCGCTTGTCCTGGATCACGGCCAGGGCGCCCGGCGCATCGCCGATCTCCAGCACCTTGCCGGCGGGCACGGTCGCCTGGACCAGCACGCCATAGGCCATGTTCCGGGGCCGCGCCTCGGCGGCATAGGTGGCGCGGCCCGTGACCTTCAGCGGTCCTTCCAGGCGGTTCAGCGGCTGGCCCAGCACGCCCTGCGCCATGAGGTCCAGCCGGTCGTCGTGGTTCGGGCCATCGACGCGCAGGTGACGTGTCAGGGTCATGCTGTGGCCTCCAGCCCCGTCGCATCGCGCAGCGTCGCCATCAGCGTGCGACGCAGCAGGGGTATCTTGAATGCATGATCGCCGAAGGCCCGGGCGGGCTTCAGCAGGATGTCGGCCGCCTGCGCGAACAAGGCGTCCGATGGTTCCCGGCCCAGCAGCACGGCTTCGGCGTCCCCGTCGCGCCAGGGCTTGGCGGCGACCCCGCCGAAGGCCAGGGCCGCATGGCTGATCTGGCCCTGCTCCATGCGGATCACGGCCGCGATGGACACAAGCGCGAAGGCATAGGACGCCCGATCCCGGACCTTGCGGTAACGCTGCTCTCCGCCGACGGGGGCGGGCAGGGTGACGCCGGTGATGACCTCGCCCGGTTTCAGGACGGTTTCGACATGCGGCGTCTCGCCCGGCAGCAGGTGGAAATCGGCCAGCGGCACCTCGCGGGGCGCGGGGCCATCGATCTGGACCACGGCATCAAGCGCCAGCAGCGCCACCGCCATGTCGCCCGGATAGGTGGCGATGCACCGGTCCGAGGCGCCAAGGATCGCATGGTGCCGCGTCACGCCGCCTTGCGCCGAGCAGCCTGTTCCGGGATCGCGCTTGTTGCAGGCCATGCGGCGGTCGTAGAAGTAAGGGCAACGGGTGCGCTGCATCAGGTTGCCGCCGGTCGTTGCCATGTTGCGCAACTGCCCGCTTGCACCCGCCAGCAAGGCGCGGGACAGGACCGGGTATTCGCGCCGCACCACGGGGTCGGCGGCAAGGTCGCTGTTCCGGACAAGGGCGCCGATGCGGAGGCCGCCCTCGTGTGGCTCGATCCGATTGAGATCCAGGCGGGTGATGTCCACCAGGGCGTCGGGGGCCATCACTTCCAGCTTCATCAGGTCCAGCAGGTTGGTGCCGCCCGCAATGATCGTGGCGCCAGCGGGCACATCGGCCACCGAGTTGGCGCGAAGATAGGTGAATTCCCTCATGCCGCGTCCTCGCGCTGGCTGCCGGCCTTCGCGGCCTGCTGGATGGCAGCGACGATATGGGTATAGGCGGCGCAGCGGCACAGGTTGCCGCTCATCCGTTCGGCGATCTCGGCGTGGCTTGGGGCAAACGGCCCCTCGAGGTTGTCGGACACGTGGCTGGGCCAGCCCGCCGCAATCTCCTCGAGCATCCCGGTGGCCGAGCAGATCTGGCCGGGTGTGCAATAGCCGCACTGGAATCCGTCATGGTCCAGGAACTGCTGCTGCAGGGGGGACAGCCGGTCGGGGGTGCCAAGGCCCTCGATGGTGGTGATCTTCACGTCATCGGCCATGCAGGCCAGGTTCAGGCAGGCGTTGATCCGGCGCCCGTCCATCAGGACCGTGCAGGCGCCGCATTGGCCGTGGTCGCAGCCCTTCTTGGTGCCGGTCAGGCCAAGGTGGTGGCGCAGCGCGTCCAGAAGCGAGGTGCGCGGGTCCAGATCCAGGTCATGGGCGTCGCCGTTCACGTGAAGTCTGATCTGCATGGATCCCCCTGATGCTGGCCTTGGTGCTGGCTGGTGGCAGGCCCTCAACCACCGGCGCGCCGGGGCGTTCCATTGCCCCGTCTCTTTCCGCCACGGAACAGAGGTTGCCGGCAGGCGTTCCGACCCCGCAACCCTGCCGCCCGAAACCAACGGAGCCTTCCATGTCCCAGTCCCACACCACCCGCGACCACGACACAATCCGCACCTGGGCCGAGGCCCGCGACGGTCATCCCGCCAAGGTCGATACCGGCGGCAAGGGCGGCATCCTGCGCATCGACTTCGGCGAACCGGAAGAAAACCTCACCCGGATCGACTGGGACGAGTTCTTCCGGATCTTCGACGATAACGGGCTGGAATTCCTATATCAGGACAAGACGGCCGGCGGAGACACCAGCCGCTTCAACAAGTTCGTGTCGGGCAAATAGGCCTCAGCGCGAGG
This sequence comes from Paracoccus sp. AK26, assembly GCF_011801365.1. Classification (NCBI taxonomy): domain Bacteria; kingdom Pseudomonadati; phylum Pseudomonadota; class Alphaproteobacteria; order Rhodobacterales; family Paracoccaceae; genus Paracoccus; species Paracoccus sp. AK26. The sequence continues at coordinate 2,775,170 of NZ_CP041041.1, read as the reverse complement.
TGATGTCCTGGCCGCCCATCTCCTGGAAGGTGGTCCGGACAAAATCCGCGCCGTCCTGCGCGGCATCCACCGAAACCTTGATCCCACCCTGCAAGGCGGGCTGGGACGGCATGTCGCCCTTGTTGGCATCCCCGCCCGAGACGCGGTTGCCGGCGGTATTCTGGTCACCCTGCGGCTCGGCAAAGATATCGGCGCGGTTCAGGCCGTGCTGCTGGACCAGATGCTCGATGGCGTAATCCGCGGCCTCTCGGGTTTCGAAGACGGCCGAGACGGTCTTGGTAGCGTTATCCGACATGGTTTTCCTCCTTGGGTCGGGATTCTTGGGGGGCCGGCAGCACCGCGCTGACCAGCCAGGCGGCGGCAAGGCCCAAGGCTGCACCCGCCGCGACATCGACGGGATAGTGCCTTGCCCGGGGGACCTGCACGCCGGACATCAGCGCGGCGATCCCAAGGGCTGGCACCGCAAGCGAGGGCATGTCGCGCGCGACGATCGCCGCCACCGCCACCGCGCCGGCCGTATGGCCCGATGGAAAGGACGTTTCGTGCCCGCCTTCGCTTTCGCCCAGTTCGAAGGCATAGTCGCCTTTCCTGACGACTTCCTCGGGACGGGTGCGGCGCAGGCGGTTCTTGATCCGCCGCTTGACGACATTGGCCAGCACATGGGCCGCCATCATGCGGACCCCGGTTTGCATGACCTGCGGGCGCCCGCTGGCCAGACCGGCAGCCATCACCGCGCCGCAGATGACGGCCAGCGGAATCTGGTCGGCCATCTCGCTGGTGGCGCCCAGCATCTTGATGACCGGGTGATGACGATGCCTGGCTGCGGATGCGGCCGCCTCGACATCCATCCGCTCGAGCCCCTCGGTATCGGGGGCGGGATGGTCCTGGTGATCATGATGATGCGACATGGCTTGGTAACGGCGCGCAGGAAGCGCGGTTCCCTGACAGTTTGGGGACGGCCCGGGTGGAACATAAGGGCAGGCCGCCGGTTCACCCCATGCCACCACCGATACGCAGAAGGAGGATCGAGAATGGCGAATGCAAGCAGCAAGAAGTTCGGCGCAGGCCAGCAGGACCAGGGCAAGGGCGACGGAACCGGCGGCATGTCCCCCGACACCATGGACGAACTGTCCGAGAACCAGGTCCTGTCGAACCGGGACAAGTCCCGCCATTCCGATCAGCGCGGGCTGGATTCCCGCAACGTCCAGAACGAGCAGCTTCACGATCATGCCGCCAATCGCCAGGACGATGACGATGGCGAAGAAGGGCAGGGCTGATCCATGAGCAAGCATCCCAAGACGGACCACCCGACCGACAAGGATCTGGACCAGGATCCGGGCATCGGCCGGTCCAAGGGCGCCGGCCGGGACGATCCCCAGATCGGGGGCGACAACACCTTCGAAGGCGACGTGCTGAACGATACCAACCCGCAGGGCGGGATCGATCCCGATCAGCGCGGGCGCACCAACCAATAGGAGGCGGACATGGTCGGGAAGAAGACCCATGACCAGCAGCAGCGCATCATCCAGAAAAAGGTGGACACCACCGATGCAGGCCCCGATTTCGATCCCGGGCCCGACCTGAAGGCCTCGGAACAACGCGAGGCCCGGAAAGACGATTCCGGCCGGGGCGGGGAATAGGCCATGAAGAGCCGGGCGGGGGATCCCGGCCTTGCCCGGGCCATGGCGGAAAGCTGCGAGCGGCTGGCGTCCCCACAGGACGACGCCTTTTCAGACCCCTTCGACCGTTGGGCCCGGCACCGCGTCCTGATGCTGGGCGAGGCCAGCCACGGCACATCGGAATTCTACGCCGCCCGTGCCGCCATCACCCGGCGGATGATCGAACGGCACGGTACCCGGATCGTCGCGGTCGAGGCCGACTGGCCCGATGCCGCGGTCCTGAACCGCTTTGTCCGGGGAATGTCCTTGCCCGACGGCACGGCCCCGGCTTTCCAACGCTTTCCCCGCTGGATGTGGCGCAACCCGCAGATCTCAAGCCTGCTGGCCTGGATGCGCAACTGGAACAGCACCCGGCCTGCCGAAGACCAGGCGGGCTTCTATGGGCTGGACCTCTACAACCTCCATGCCTCGTTGCGGGCGGTGCTGGATTATCTGGATCGCACCGATCTGGATGCCGCCCGCTTGGCCCGCCAGCGTTACGGCTGCCTGGAACCCTGGGCCGACAGTCCCGAGGTTTATGGCCGCGCCGCTGGAGCGGGCTATAGGGATTGCGAACGCGCCGTGGTCCAGCAATGCCGGGACCTGCTGGCGAAAAGGTTCGAGGATGGTCAAAGCCATGACCTGCTGGATGCGGCAGCCAACGCGCAACTGGTCGCCTCGGCCGAACGCTATTACCGCGTGATGTATCGCGGCGGTCCGGAATCGTGGAACCTGCGCGACACGCATATGGCCGATACGCTGGATCTGCTGCTTCGGGCAGGCGGACCGGATGCCAAGGCAGTGGTCTGGGCCCATAATTCCCATATCGGCGACGCCCGCGCGACCGAGATGGGCTCGCTTCGTCGCGAACACAATCTGGGCCAACTGGCCCGCGAACGCTGGGGCGAACAGACCGCGCTGATCGGGTTCGGAACGGACCACGGAACGGTCACGGCTGCCGACGACTGGGACAGCCCCGGCAGGGTCATGACCGTGCGGCCATCGCGACCGGACAGCTTCGAGGGGCATTGCCACGCGACCGGCATCGACCGCTTCCTGCTGGATCTGCGCGATCGGCCCGATCTGGCCCCCCGCTTGTCGCAGGATCTGCTGCAGCGGTTCATCGGCGTCATCTATCGTCCCGACAGCGAACGCTATAGCCATTACATGCAGGCCGATCCGGGCAGGCAATATGATGCCTGGGTCTGGTTCGATGAAACAACCGCGCTTGTCGCAGCCGAGGATGCCGGCAATGACGGCGCGCTTCCCGACACATGGCCCTTCGGGCTCTAGCCATGACGGGTCCGGCCTTCTTCGCTGACCGGACCGATGCCGGGCGGCAGCTTGCGGAACGCCTTGGGCATTTTCGGGGCAGGGACTGCGTTGTGCTGGCCTTGCCACGGGGCGGGGTGCCGGTCGCGCTTCCCGTCGCCTGGGCCCTGGATGCGCCGCTGGATCTGCTGTTCGTGCGCAAGATCGGCGCGCCCCATCATCCCGAATATGCCATCGGTGCGGTGGTGGACGGGGCGGATCCGCAGGTCGTGCTGAACGAGGGTCTTCCCACCCCGATTGCCGCGCCCGGCGGATATGTGGACAGCCAGGTGCCGCTGCTGCTGGAGGAGATCAGGCGCCGCCGGAAGGCCTATCTGGGCGGGCGGCAGCCTGTGCCGGTGCAGGGGCGGATCGTGGTCGTCGTGGATGACGGCATCGCGACAGGTGCCACCATGCTGGCGGCCTTGCGCGGGCTGGCCCGTCTGGACCCCGCGCAGGTCATCGTCGCGGTGCCCGTGGCTGCGGACGAGGCATTGGCCCGGCTGCGGGATGCGGCGGACCGGATCATTTGCCTGCACATGCCCCGGCCGTTCCTGGCCGTGGGCCTGCATTACGCCGATTTCGACCAAGTCAGCGATGCCGAGGTCGTGGCAGCCCTGGCAAGTCGGTAGGCCGCTCCTCAAAAACTGGGGGGCGTGCAGGCGCTGACGACCTCGCAGACGGTGGTGCCGATGTTGCGGAAACGGTGGGGCAGGCTGCTGTTGAAGTAGTAGCCGTCGCCGGGATGAAGCACATTCACCTCGTCGCCGATGGTGACCTCCAGCGTGCCGCTGACGACGATGCCGCATTCCTCGCCCGCATGGGACAGGACATGGCGTCCGGAACTGGTGGATGGTTCATAAAATTCATGCAGCATCTGGATCGCCCGGCCGGGACGCTGCGCGGCCAGCAACAGATAGCGGATGCCCGGCGCGCCGATATTCACGTGATCCGCCCGGCGAAACACCTGCGCCTGGTCAGCCGATAGATCGAAGCTGAAGAAGGTTGCCAGATCCATCGGCACCGCGTCCAGGATCCGCTTGAGGACCGAGACCGAGGGCTTCAGCGACAGCGACTCGATCTGGGAAATCGTGCCGCTGCCCACGCCCGCGCGGCGCGCCAGTTCCCGCTGCGACAGGCCCACCGACCGGCGCACCACGCGCAGGCGCATGGCCACCAGCCGATCCTCGTCATCGTCCTGTCGGGCCATCGCTCGCCTGCTTCCCATCCGAAGCGGATGCTGCCAGAAACACGCGAATTCAACAAGCTGGCCCACGGCCGAAAATCACCATTGCCGAAACGGGGTGATCGGCTGACACTGGTGGCGATCTTGTCGCCCCCCTGCGCGGCCCTGGTGCCGCCTGGCCTTGCCGGAGCCTGCCCCATGTCCCTCGACCATCCCGTCAACGACCTGTCCCACGTCGTCGCCGCCGACCGCGCCCATGTCTGGCACCACCTCAGCCAGCACAAGCAGTACGAAACCGTGGATCCGCGTGTCTTCGTCGAGGGCAAGGGGATGCGGTTGTGGGACACCAACGGGCGCGAATACCTGGACGGCGTGTCGGGCGGCGTCTGGACGGTGAACGTGGGCTATGGCCGTGAAAGCATCGCAAACGCGATCCGCGACCAGCTGGTCAAGCTGAACTACTATGCCGGGGCTGCGGGCACCGTGCCGGGCGCGCTGTTCGCCCAGCGGCTGATCGAGAAGATGCCGGGGATGACGCGTGTCTATTACTCGAACTCGGGGTCCGAGGCGAACGAGAAGGTCTACAAGATGGTCCGCCAGATCGCCGCGCGCCATCACGGCGGCCGCAAGTGGAAGATCCTCTACCGCGACCGCGATTATCACGGCACCACCATCGGCACGCTGGCGACAAGCGGGCAGGACCAGCGGGCGGCACAGTACGGGCCCTACCCAGACGGCTTCGTGCGGGTGCCGCATTGCCTGGAATACCGGGCGCAGTGGGACGTGGAGAACTACGGCGAACGCGCCGCTGACGCCATTGAGGAGGTGATCCTGCGCGAAGGCCCCGACACGGTGGGCGCCATTGTCCTGGAGCCGATCACCGCCGGCGGCGGCGTGATCGTGCCGCCCGAGGGATACTGGCAGCGCGTGCAGGAGATCTGCCGCAAGTACAACGTCCTTCTGCACATCGACGAGGTGGTCTGCGGGCTCGGCCGCACCGGCACCTGGTTCGGATACCAGCATTACGGCATCCAGCCCGACTTCGTGACCATGGCCAAGGGGGTCGCCTCGGGCTATGCGGCGATCTCCTGCACGGTGACCACGGAAGCCGTCTTCGAGATGTTCAAGGACGACGCCAGTGACCCGATGGGCTATTTCCGCGACATCTCGACCTTCGGGGGCTGCACGGCGGGGCCGGTCGCGGCGCTGGAAAACATGCGCATCATCGAGGACGAGGGGCTGCTGGACAACACCATCGCCATGGGCGAGCGGGTGCTGGCGAACCTGCGGGCGCTGCAGGACAAGCACGCGGTGATCGGCAATGTCCGGGGCAAGGGCCTGTTCTGCGGGGCCGAGCTTGTCGCGGATCGCGCCACCAAGGAACCCTTGGACGAAAAGCGCGTGCAGGCGGTGGTGGCCGACTGCCTGGCCCAGGGTGTCATCATCGGCGCCACGAACCGCAGCCTGCCGGGGCTGAACAACACCCTGTGCCTGTCGCCCGCCCTGATCGCCACCGAGAGCGATATCGACCGCATCACCGATGCCATCGACGGCGCACTGACGCGGGTGATGGCCTAGCCCGGCTGCGGGGGAAAGGGTCGGCTGAGGCCCTTGGCCCCCGCAAGCCCGAAGCGCCAGGGCAGATCCTGCGCACGGCTGATGCCGATGCGCGGCCCGACCAGCAGGTCCGGCCGGTCCCCGGACAAGGTGATCGACAGGTCCGTCCCGTCGAAGGGCGCGCCATCATCTTCGGGCCGGATGCCAAGCGCCTGGGTCAGCCGCCCTGGTCCATTGCACAGCATCGCGCTGTTGCGGCGGGTGGCCATCGCCTGGATTCCCATGGTGGGGTCCAGGGCGCGGATCAGCACGGCCTCGCCGGGGCGGGCCACCACGTTCAGGCACAGGTGGATGCCGTAGGACCGATAGACATAGGCGTGGCCCGCCGGCCCGAACATCGAGGCATTGCGCGCCGTCGGTCCGCGAAAGCTGTGGGATGCCGGATCGTCGCGGGCGTAAGCCTCGGTCTCGATGATGGTCCCGCCCGCGCTGCGGACCAGCAGAGTCGCTCCGATCAGCCGCCGCGCCAGATCCACGGCACCCATGCCGGCGATCTGGTCGCGGAAGGAACCAGGAGCCATGTCAGTATTCCGGACGGGTCACGACATAGGCGCCGATGGCGGTGCAGATCATCGCCTGGGCGACGACAACCCACAGCGGCATCCCGAGAAACAGGCTGAAACCCACGCCGCAGGCCATGGCCAGCGTCGCCCAGATCTTGGCCAGGCGGCTGATCGCGCCGCGTTCGCGCCAAGCCCGGACCGGCGGACCATAGGTCGGGTGGTTCATGATGCGCCGTTCAAGCCGCGGGCTGGACCGGGCAAAGGCGGCGGCCGCCAGCAGCAGAAAGGGAACCGTGGGCACCACGGGCAGGGCGATCCCCACGATGCCCAGCCCCAGGGCGATCAGCCCAAGACCATACCAGAGCGTGCGCATCCTAGGCCGCAAGTTCGCGCAAGACGGCGTTCAGAAGCGGGCGGCCGTCGCGCGTGGTGCGCAGGCGGCCGTCGCGACGTTCGACCATGCCAAGATCGGCCAGCCGGCGGATTACGTCTTCGTCCAGCGGAGCATCCGCCAGCCGGGCATAGCGGGCCTCGTCCAGCCCCTCGGTCAGTCGCAGCGACATCAGCAGATACTCGGTAGCCTGTTCATCCAAGGGCACCAACTCGCGCAGCGACTCGCCCGTTCCCCGTCCTTCAACAGCGTGAAGCCAGGCTCCGGGGGCGCGGTGCGCCTCGGTCGCGAAGCGCCCGCCGGCCAGGGTGATCCGGCCATGCGAACCGGGACCGACCGCCGCCCAATCGCCCTGCCGCCAATAGACAAGGTTGTGGCGGCTTTCCGAACCGGGGCGGGCGTGGTTCGAGGTCTCATAGCCCGCCATGCCGGCCGCCTCGCAGATGTACTGTGTTTCCAGATACATGTCGGCGGCCAGGTCGTCGTCGGGCAGGTCGCGCAGCTTGCCCGCGGCCGCGCGGGCGCCAAAGGCGGTGCCTGGCTCAATGGTCAACTGGTACAGCGACAGGTGGTCCACGGCCATGGACAGGGCCTGGGCCAGTTCCGCCCGCCAAGCCTCGCGCGTCTGGCCCTGGCGGGCATAGATCAGGTCGAAGCTGACCCGGTCGAAGCAGGACCGCGCCACGTCAAAGGCCGCCCGCGCCTCGGCCACGGAATGCATCCGGCCCAAGCGCCGCAGATCCGCGTCGTTCAGCGCCTGGATGCCCATGGACAGGCGGTTGACGCCCGCATCGGCAAAGCCCTGGAAGCGGTTGCGTTCGACGCTGGTGGGGTTGGCTTCCAGCGTGATCTCGATGTCGTTGGCAAAGCCCCAGGCGGCGCGGGCGGCGCGCAGGACGGCGTCCACCGTTTCCGGCTGCATCAGCGAGGGCGTGCCGCCGCCGAAGAAGATGCTGCCCAAGTGACGGCCGGGCAGTTCCGCGCCAAGCCGGGCGATCTCCGACGACAGCGCGGCAGCCCAGCGGGCCTGATCCACGGCAGGCACAACATGGCTGTTGAAGTCGCAATAGGGGCACTTCGCCTGGCAGAAGGGCCAGTGGACATAAAGGCCAAAGCCCCCCGCCCGCCAGTCGGCATCTGCGAAGCTGTCGGGCCCCGGCATCATCATCCGCGCATCGCCGTGACTTCGACCTCGACCTTCATCTCGGGCCGGATCAGGCCCGCGATGACCATGGTGGCGGCAGGGCGGATCTCGCCCAGGGCCTCGCCCAGGGCGGGGGTAATCGCCTCCATCACGGCTGTGTCGGTGACGGTGTATTGCACGCGCACGATGTCCGCCGGGGCGAAGCCCGCTTCGGCCAAGGCCGAGAAGATCGTGCGAAAGCAGTTTCGCGCCTGTTCGCAGGGATCGTCGGGCATGGTCATGGTCGCATAGTCGTAGCCGGTTGTGCCCGACACGAAGCACCAGTCGCCCTTCACCACGGCGCGACTGTAGCCCATGGCCGCCTCGAAGGGCGATCCGGTCGAGATCCTATGCAAAGCTGCCCCTTATCATCTGTTCCACCGCCCGCGCCCGGTGGCTGAGGCTGTTCTTCATGTCGGGCGGCATCTCCCCAAGGGTCACGTCATGCCCGTCCGGCATGAAGATGGGGTCATAGCCGTGGCCTTCAACCCCGCGCGGCGGCCAGACGACCTGGCCGGGCAGCACGCCCTCGAAGACCTCGTCATGGCCGTCGGGCCACATCAGGACCAAGGTGCAGCGGAATTGCGCGGCCCTGGGGCTAGGGGCGCCCCTCGCTTCCAACTCGTCCCAGGTGCGCTGCATGGCCATGCGGAAATCGCGGCCATTGCCGGTTTCGGCCCAGTCGGCGGTGTGCACGCCCGGCGCGCCGTCAAGCGCATCGACGCAGATGCCGCTGTCGTCGGACAGCGCCGGCAGGCCCGTCGCCTGGACGGCGGCACGGGCCTTGATGCGGGCATTGCCGACAAAGGTGGTCTCGGTCTCGGCGGGTTCGGGAAGGCCTGCCTCGGCGGCGCCCATGACCTCGACGCCATAGGGCGCCAGAAGGGCGCGCATCTCGTCCAGCTTGCCCGCGTTGTGGGTGGCAACCAGCAGGCGCTTGCCGTCGAACCGCCTCATGCGACGGCGGCCTTCTGGGCTGCGACCAGTTCGGCCATGCCGCCTTCGGCCAGATCCAGAAGCTGGCCCATCTGGTCGCGGCTGAACGTGGCGCCCTCGGCCGACATCTGCACCTCGATCAGATGACCCGCGCCGGTCAGGACGAAATTGCCGTCGGTCCCGGCCTCGCTGTCCTCGGCGTAATCCAGATCCAGAACCGCCTGGCCGGCATAGATCCCGCAGGACACGGCCGCCACATGGTCCATGATCGGGTCGCTGGTGATCGCGCCCGCCTTAAGCAGCTTGTTCACTGCCAGCCGCAGCGCGACCCAGCCCCCGGTGATCGACGCGCAGCGCGTGCCGCCATCGGCCTGGATCACGTCGCAGTCGATGGTGATCTGGCGTTCGCCCAAGGCGCTGCGATCCACGCCTGCCCGCAGGGACCGGCCGATCAGCCGCTGGATTTCCTGGGTGCGGCCCGATTGCTTGCCCGCCGCGGCTTCGCGCCGGTTGCGGGTGTTGGTGGCGCGCGGCAGCATCCCGTATTCCGCCGTGACCCAGCCCAGTCCCGTGCCCTTCAGGAAGCGCGGCGGCGTTTCCTCCAGCGAGGCAGTGCACAGCACATGGGTATTGCCGACGCGGATCAGGCACGACCCTTCGGCATGGGCCATGACGCCGGTTTCGATTGAAATCGGACGCATTTGGCTTAGATTCCGGCCAGACGGGCGCATGGTTCATTCCTTTCGCGAAGATGCCGCCCCATACCGCCCCGGCGGCCCATCACGCAACCCTTCGAGGGACATGGACCAGAAGACACCCTTGCAGGACATGAACGACCGATCGCGCGAGATCTTCCGCCGCGTGGTCGAGATCTATCTGGAAACCGGCGAGCCGGTGGGTTCGCGCACCCTGACACGTGCCTTGTCCGAACGGCTCAGCGCAGCGACCGTCAGGAACGTGATGCAGGATCTGGAACTGATGGGGCTTCTGGACAGTCCTCATGTATCCGCCGGGCGGATGCCCTCGCAGCAGGGGCTGCGGCTGTTCGTGGACGGCATGATGGAGGTCGATACCGTCAACGCCACCGACCGCGCCGCCATCGACCAGACGCTGGGCAACGACGATCCGGAAACCGGCGTGCTGCTGGACCGGGTCAGCACCGCCCTGTCCTCGATCACGCGCGGCGCATCGCTGGTTCTGATGCCCAAGCACGAGGCGCCGATCCGCCATATCGAGTTTGTCAGCCTGGGGGCGGACCGGGCGCTTGTGGTGCTGGTCTTTGCCGACGGCCATGTGGAGAACCGCCTGTTCACGCCCCCCGTGGGCCAGACTCCGTCGTCGATGCGCGAGGCGGGCAATTTCCTGAACGCCATGGCCGAGGGAAAGACCCTGTCCGAACTGCGCGGCCATATCGGCCGGGAAATTGCCTCGCGCCGGCAGGAGCTGGACGTGCTGGCCGCCGAACTGGTGCAGTCGGGGATGGCGCTGTGGGACACCGAATCCCACGATCCGCGCTTGATCGTGCGAGGGCGTGCGAACCTTCTGGACCAGGAGGCCGCGGATCTTGACCGCATCCGCGTGCTGTTCGACGACCTGGAACGCAAGCGCGACATCGTCGAGTTCCTGGAACTGGCGGAAAAGGGCGACGGGGTGCGGATCTTCATCGGGTCGGAAAACAAGCTTTTTTCGCTTTCGGGTTCCGCTCTGGTGGTTTCACCCTATATGAATGCCGACCGAAAGATTGTAGGCGCGGTTGGCGTCATCGGACCGACGCGGCTGAACTATGGCCGCATCGTGCCGATTGTCGATTATACCGCGCAGCTGGTCGGGCGGGTGCTGTCCGGCCGGAAAGGATGAAAGACGATGAACGAGCAGAACGAACAGCCCATTGACGACATCCTGGCGGATCCGCTGGCCGATCCGGCGGGCGAGATCGCGGCCCTGACCGCCGAGCGCGACGAATTGCGCGACAAGTGGATGCGCGCCCTGGCCGATGCCGAGAACTCGCGCAAGCGCGCCGACAAGGACCGCCGCGACGCCGAGCAGTATGGCGGATCGCGCCTGGCCCGCGACCTGCTGCCGGTCCACGACGCCCTGACACGCGCCTTGGATGCGGCCGGCGACGAACAGCGCGCCGCGGCCGCCGCCCTCATCGAGGGGGTCGAGCTGACCCTGCGCGAGCTGTCCAACGTCTTCGCCAAGCACGGCATCACCGTCATCACCCCCGCCGCCGGCGACAAGTTCGACCCCAGCGAACACGAGGCCATGTTCGAGGCTGCCGTTCCCGGCACCATCGCCGGAGAGATCATCCAGGTGATGGACAATGGCTTCCGCCTGCATGACCGGCTGCTGCGCCCGGCCAAGGTCGGTGTTTCCTCGACCCCCGCAAGCTGATCCGGCAAGCTGGCCATCGGGGCGCCCCGGCCGCCGGGGCGCTACAACCTTCATCTGACTTGCCGAAATGTCCCGATGGCGCGACGTTGGGAAGACGTTCGGTTCATCGGGAGGGAAGGACCATGGCCAGCACTGATGGGGTAAAGATACACCCCGCCGTGGATCACGGCATAAAGCAAGGTAATTCCAGTTTTGCGGGCGGCACGCTGACCTGCAAATGCGCCACGAACCCCGTGAAGGTCCGGGTCGGCGCCCAGACCGCCCATAACCATGTTTGCGGCTGCACCAAGTGCTGGAAGCCCGATGGGGCGATCTTCAGCATGGTGGCGGTCGTGTCGCGCGACGCGATCCAGGTTCTGGAGAACGGCGACAAGCTGAAGGTCGTCAACAAGGACGCGCCGATCCAGCGGTATGCCTGCACCGGCTGCGGCGTTCACATGTATGGCCGGATCGAGAACAAGGACCATCCATTCTACGGCCTTGATTTCGTCCATACCGAACTGTCGGACGAGCCCGGCTGGTCGGCCCCCGAATTCGCGGCCTTTGTCAGTTCCGTCATCGAGTCCGGCGTCGATCCGTCGCGCATGGACGGCATCCGGGCGCGGCTGCGCGAACTGGGGCTGGAACCCTATGACGCGCTGTCGCCGCCCCTGATGGACGCCATCGCGACCCACCTGGCCAAGCGTTCCGGCGCCCTCGCTGCTTGACGGACCGCAGATCCCTGAACAAAACCAGGGGGCCGCGACGCGGCCCCTTCGGCCTTGACCGCCCGTGGCACCACGGGACGCCCGAACGAACAGGAGACAGACAATGAGAACCCGTGCAGCCGTGGCCCTTGAGGCTGGCAAGCCGCTGGAAGTGATGGAAGTCAACCTCGAAGGCCCGAAAGAGGGCGAGGTGATGATCGAGATCAAGGCCACCGGCATCTGCCACACCGACGAATTCACCCGGTCTGGCGACGATCCGGAAGGTCTGTTCCCGGCGATCCTGGGCCATGAAGGCGCGGGCGTGGTGGTCGAGGTCGGCCCCGGCGTGAAGTCGGTCAAGCCGGGCGACCACGTGATCCCGCTTTACACGCCCGAATGCCGCGAATGCCCGTCCTGCCTGTCGGGCAAGACCAACCTCTGCACCCGGATCCGCGCGACCCAGGGCCAGGGCCTGATGCCGGATGGGACCAGCCGGTTCTCGATGCTGGATGGCACGCCGATCCACCACTACATGGGCTGCTCAACCTTCTCGAACTACACCGTGCTGCCGGAAATCGCGGTGGCCAAGGTCCGCGAGGACGCGCCCTTCGACAAGATCTGCTATATCGGCTGCGGCGTCACCACCGGCATCGGCGCGGTGATCAACACCGCCAAGGTGGAAATCGGCGCCAAGGCGGTGGTCTTTGGCCTGGGCGGGATCGGGCTGAACGTGATCCAGGGCCTGCGGTTGGCGGGCGCGGACATGATCATCGGCGTGGACCTGAACAACGACAAGAAGGAAATGGCCGAACGCTTCGGCATGACCCACTTCGTCAACCCCAGGGAAATCGACGGTTCCATCGTCCAGCACATCGTCGAGATGACGAAGACGCCCTTCGACCAGATCGGCGGCGCGGATTACTCCTTCGACGCGACCGGCAGCACCAAGGTGATGCGCGACGCGCTGGAGTGCACCCATCGCGGCTGGGGACAGTCGGTCATCATCGGCGTGGCGGCCGCAGGCGCGGAAATCAGCACGCGTCCGTTCCAACTGGTCACCGGCCGGGTCTGGAAAGGCACTGCCTTCGGCGGCGCGCGCGGGCGCACCGATGTGCCGAAGATCGTCGACTGGTACATGGACGGCAAGATCGAGATCGACCCGATGATCACCCACACCATGCCGCTGGACGACATCAACAAGGGTTTCGACCTGATGCACAAGGGCGAGTCGATCCGCTCGGTCGTCCTTTACTGATCCTTCAGGGCTGCTTAGGTAAAAGAACGGCGGGGCCATGGTCCCGCCGTCGCCATGAGATAAAAGGAGCAGGCCGATGCGTCACCAGTGGCTGGACGATGACGACGACGAACCGGAAGAGGACGACCGCCGCCACGAGGGCGAGAAGGACGGCGGCCTGGGCCTTCCCGAAGGCGACAAGATCGGCAAGCTGTACTTCAAGTCGCGCACGGTGATCGTCGCGGGCACGATCAACGACAAGCTGGCGCAGCGCACCGTAGCCCATCTGCTGGCCCTGGCCGAGGACAGCGACAAGCCGATCAACATGCTGATCTCCTCGCCCGGCGGGCATGTGGAATCGGGCGACATGATCCATGACGTGATCAAGTTCATCCGTCCCACCGTGCGCACCATCGGATCCGGCTGGGTCGCCAGTGCCGGCGCGCTGATCTTCGTCGCGGCAAAGCAGGAAAACCGCTATTGCCTGCCCAACACGCGCTTCCTGATCCATCAGCCCTCGGGCGGGATCGGCGGCACGTCGTCGGACATGATGATCCAGGCGGAACAGGTGCGCCTGATGCGCGACCGGCTGAACCAGATCTTCGCCGACGCGACCGGCCAGACGGTCGAGCGGATCGAGAAGGACACGCAGCGTGACTTCTGGTTGAACACCCAGGAAGCACTGGACTATGGCCTGCTGGGCAAGGTCATCCGCAGCGTGGACGAATTGAAATGACGGGGCAGGGCGGAATCACCATCCGCCCCGCCGCCAGTGCCGACCAAGACGCCATCTGGGCGATCCTGGAACCGGTCTATCGCGCGGGTGAAACCTATTGCATCCCGCGCGACATTTCCCGCGATGACGCCTTGGCCGACTGGTTCGGCAAGCCCTTCACGGCCTTCGTGGCCTTGGCCGACGGCCGGATTCTGGGCACCAGCCATGTCGGCGCGAACCGGCCGGGCGGCGGATCCCACGTCGCCAACGCGTCCTTCGCCACGCATCCAGACGCGCGCGGCAAGGGCATCGCCCGCGCCCTGGTCGATCATGCCAAGTCCTGGGCCGCCGCGCAGGGCTTTGCCGCGATGCAGTTCAACTTCGTCGTCTCGACCAATGCCGACGCCCTCCATTTGTGGCAGAAGGCCGGATTTGCCATTGTCGGCCGCCTGCCGGGGGCGTTTCTTCACCCCAGCCTGGGGCCTGTCGACGGCCTGGTCATGTTTCAAAAACTGGAGGTGTCGCATGACGCTTGAAACCCTTTCGGAAAACCGCAGCTTCGGCGGCACGCAGGGCGTTTACCGCCACCGTTCGCAATCGACCGGCACCGACATGACCTTTGCGGTCTTCATGCCGGAACTGGTGGCGCATGAACGCGTGCCGGTGCTGTGGTATCTGTCGGGCCTGACCTGCACGCATGAAAACGCCATGACCAAGGCCGCCGCCCAGCAGTGGTGCGCCGAGGCGGGGATCGCCATCGTCTTTCCCGACACCTCGCCCCGCGGCGACGGAGTGGCCGATGACGAGGCCTATGACCTGGGCAAGGGTGCAGGCTTCTATGTCAACGCGACGCAGGATCCCTGGGCCCCGCATTTCCAGATGTGGCAATACATCGTCCACGAACTGCCCGAGCTGGTCGCCGGCAACTTCGCCATCGACGCCGAGGCGATGGGCATCACCGGCCATTCGATGGGCGGGCACGGCGCGCTGACCATCGCCATGACCCATCCCGAACGCTTCCGGTCCGTCTCGGCTTTCGCGCCCATCGCGAACCCCACCGAATCCGACTGGGGCCAGAAGCAGCTTTCGGCCTATCTTGGCGATGACCGCAGCTCCTGGCGCGCCCATGACGCGACGATCCTGATGACGGAACGCGGCTACCCCGGCGAGGTGCTGATCGACCAGGGCAGCGCGGATCAGTTCCTGGACAAGCTGCGGCCCGAATCGCTGGCCCAGGCCATGATGGCACGCCGCCAGCCGGGGCAGTTCCGGATGCAGCCGGGCTATGACCACAGCTATTTCTTTGTCCAGTCCTTCATGGCCGATCATGTGATGTGGCACGCCGAAAGGCTGCTGTAAAAGCTTGCCGAAGTTTCCCGTCCGTCCTGGCAATTCAGACCTAAGACTTTAGGGGCAATTGCCGGGACGGCTGATTGACGCAAGGCATTGTCCACCAAAGACTACCTCCAGGACGGCGATGGGAGGAGGGAACCCGTCGCACGCTTCCAACAGCGGAGGAACACATCCATGAAAAGATTGCTGAACAGCACGGTTGCCGTGCTGCTTCTGACGGGCACGGCAGGCTGGGCCAATGACAGCGTCCTGGCCGAAACCGCCAAGCCGGAACAATGGGCGATCCAGACCGGCAACTATGCCAACACGCGCTATTCCGAATTGGACCAGATCAACCGCGACAACGTGGGCGATCTGCGGGTGGCCTGGACCTTCTCGACCGGCGTGCTGCGCGGGCACGAGGGCAGCCCCCTTGTGATCGGGGACATCATGTATGTCCACACGCCCTTCCCGAACAACATTTTCGCCCTGGACCTGGCCAATGAGGGCAGGATCCTGTGGCGCTACGAGCCGCAGCAGGATCCCGAAGTCATCGCGGTCATGTGCTGCGACACCGTGTTCCGTGGCGTGGCCTATGCCGACGGGCTGATCCTGTCGCACCAGGCGGACACGACGCTGGTCGCCCTTGACGCCAAGACGGGCGAAGTGAAGTGGCAGGTCAAGACCGGCGATCCGGCCATCGGCGAGACGAACACCGCGACCGTCCTGCCGGTCAAGGACAAGGTGATCGTCGGCGTCTCGGGCGGCGAATACGGCGTGCGCGGCCGCGTCACCGCCTATAGCCTGGCCGACGGATCCGAGGTCTGGAAGGCCTATTCGACCGGCCCGGACGCGGAAATGCTGGTCGACCCCGAAAACACGACCCATCTGGGCAAGCCGATCGGCGCCGACAGCAGCCTCAACAGCTGGGAAGGCGACCAGTGGAAGATCGGTGGCGGCACCACCTGGGGCTGGTATTCCTATGATCCGGATCTGAACCTGATCTATTACGGGACCGGCAACCCCTCGACCTGGAACCCGTCGCAGCGGCCGGGCGACAACAAGTGGTCGATGACCATCATGGCCCGCGACGCCGATACCGGCATGGCCAAGTGGTTCTACCAGATGACGCCCCATGACGAGTGGGATTACGACGGCGTCAACGAGATGATCCTGACGGATCAAGAAATCGACGGACAGCCGCGCAAGCTGCTGACCCATTTCGACCGCAACGGCCTGGCCTATACGCTGGACCGCGAGACCGGCGAACTGCTGGTGGCCGAGAAGTATGACCCGGCGGTGAACTGGACCACCGGCGTGGACATGGATCCGAACTCGGAAACCTATGGCCGTCCGCAGGTCGTGGCCGAATACTCGACCGCCCAGAACGGCGAGGACACGAACACCACCGGCATCTGCCCCGCGGCCCTTGGTACCAAGGACCAGCAGCCGGCGGCCTATTCGCCCAAGACCCAGACCTTCTACGTGCCGACGAACCACGTCTGCATGGACTACGAACCCTTCCGCGTCGCCTATACTGCGGGCCAGCCCTATGTCGGCGCCACGCTGTCGATGTATCCGGCGCCCGACAGCCATGGCGGCATGGGCAACTTCATCGCCTGGGACAACGTCGAGGGCAAGATCAAGTGGTCCCTGCCCGAGAAGTTCTCGGTCTGGTCCGGCGCCCTTGCGACGGCTGGCGACGTGGTCTTCTACGGCACGCTCGAAGGCCACCTGAAGGCGATCGATGCCGAAACGGGCGAGGAGCTTTACCGCTTCAAGACCCCGTCCGGGATCATCGGCAACGTGATGACCTATGTCCATGGCGGCAAGCAGTATATCGGCATCCTGTCGGGCGTCGGTGGTTGGGCGGGCATCGGCCTTGCGGCTGGTCTGACCAACCCGAACGAAGGCCTGGGCGCCGTTGGCGGCTATGCGGCGCTGTCGGACTATACCGAACTCGGCGGCCAGCTGACCGTGTTCGAACTGCCCGGCGAAGCCTCGGCCTCGGCCGCGCCTGCTGCCGACCCTGCAGCGGAACCGGCCCCGGCGGAAGGCGGCACCAGCGGCTAATACTTTCGGCCCGCTAACGTAAAGTTGCGCTATCCAACATTCCCCCGAGGTTAATCTCGGGGGGAATTTTGCCTGAAGAGGACGGGTAAATTGGACTTTGGGAGGAAAGACAGCATGAAAGCCATCACCAGCCTTGTGTCGCTGGTTCTTGTCACAACGGTGGCAACGACCGCCCTGGCGCAGGACACGACAACCCAGACCCGCCGGCCGCCGAGGCAGGCGCAGGCGCGGCTGCCGCGACCTCTGGCGCTGCCCCGGCGGCGGAACCTGCGGCCGAGGCCGGGGATACGGCCGGCGGAAATGACGCGCCCGTCGAGATGGCCGAAGGTGAAACCACCCTGCCGAACGGCATGGACGTCACCGCTGTCACGCAGGAAAACGGCCGCTGGTACAATGCCGAAGGCATTCCGACCTTCAAGATCGAGAACGGCGTGGTCGATTTCGCCACCTTCAACGGCTTCCGCCGCTATCACGCGGAATGCCATGTCTGCCACGGACCCGACGGCGAAGGCTCGACCTATGCGCCCGCCTTGAAGAATTCGGTGCTGCGGATGGATTATTACGAGTTCCAGGAAGTGGTGGCATCGGGCAGGCAGGGCACCAACTCGGTCATGCCGGCCTTCGGGACCAACAAGAACGTCTGGTGCTATGTCGACGACATCTATGTCTATCTGCTGGCCCACGGGACAGGGGAAATCCCGCGCGGTCGGCCGGCGGAACGCGCCGACAAGTCCGAGGAATACACGGCGCAGGAAGATTCCTGCATGTCGATGTAAGATGGCTGTCATCCGCTGGCTGATGGTGGCATTGGCCCTGGGCGCGGCTCCGGCCACGGCCCAGGTTGCGGATCTGCGTTCGACGACGCAGTTCCGCGTCTGCGCGGACCCCGCCAATGCGCCCATGTCGACGCGCGACGGATCGGGGTTCGAGAACAAGCTGGCCGAGGCTTTCGGTGAATGGCTGGGCCTGCCGGTTGCCTATACCTGGTTCCCGTCGGGCATGGGCTTCATCGCCAAGACTTTGCGGGCGGGGGAATGCGACGTGGTCATGGGCTATGCCCAGGGCGACGAACTGGTGCAGAACACCAACCATTACTACACCTCGGTCTTTGGCATCATCACCCGCAAGGACAGCGACCTGGCGGGCGTCGACCACTTGTCCGACCCGGCGCTGAAGGGCCATCCGATCGGCGTGATCGCCGGATCGCCGCCCGCCTCGATCATGGCGCGGGCGGGGCTTGCCAAGGACATGCGGGGCGCCGACCTGTTCGTGGACCGTCGGGTCGAGGATCCGGTGGGCGACCTGATTGCAGGCGTCAAGGACGGCACGCTGGACGCGGCCGTGCTGTGGGGCCCGCTGGCCGGCCCCCGGGTCAAGGCCGATCCCGAATTGCAGTTCACGCCGCTGTTGAAGGAAACCGCGGGGCCGAAGATGTTCTATCGCATCACGATGGGGGTGCGTCTGCCGGAACAGGAATGGAAGCGGGAACTGAACAGCCTGATCCGCCGCCACCAGGACGAGATCAACGCCATCCTGACCGAGGCTGGCGTGCCACTTGTCGACGACTATGGCAAGGAACTGATCCAATGATCCGTGCGGTCCTGCTGGCCTTGCTGCTGGCGGGACCGGCCGCCGGCCAGGTGCCCGAACCGGACAGCTACCGGGGCGAGCCCTACCGGGCCCCCGTGCCCGAAACGCTGCAGGGCGCGACTGTCGTGGATGCGGCCCAGGCCTTGCGCCTGCACGCGGAGGGCGTGCCGTTCCTGGACGTCCTGCCGCGCAAGAAGCGACCCGAAGGCCTGCCCGAGGGCACGATCTGGCGCGAACCGCCGCATGACACCATCCCCGGAGCGATCTGGCTGTCCGATACCGGATGGGAGGCTCTGGCCCCGGCCGAACAGGCGCGGCTGGAACGCGGGCTGGAACAGGCGACGGGGGGCGATCGCGCCCGGCCACTGGTGATCTTTTGCCGCAGCGACTGCTGGATGAGCTGGAATGCCGCCCGCCGGGCGGTTGCCTTGGGCTATACCGCCGTCCACTGGTTCCCGGGCGGGATCGAGGGGTGGCAGCAGGCCGGTGGCGCGCCGCTGGTCAGGGCGACACCTGCCGACCCGTGAATTGCCCAAAGGCGCGGGGACCGGATGGCAGACCGATCTCGGCGGTGATGGCCAGGGTTTCGGCATCGACCACGACCAGCGTGTCGGATTCCCAAT
Organism: Paracoccus sp. AK26; assembly: GCF_011801365.1. Classification (NCBI taxonomy): domain Bacteria; kingdom Pseudomonadati; phylum Pseudomonadota; class Alphaproteobacteria; order Rhodobacterales; family Paracoccaceae; genus Paracoccus; species Paracoccus sp. AK26. The sequence goes on along the minus strand of NZ_CP041041.1, from coordinate 2,755,738 downwards.
TGGCGACCGCCACGCCGTCGCCATCCGGCAGCGCGCCGATGCCTTCGGGATAGTCGCCGACGGCGATTTCATCCTGCACCGTCAAGGTGGCCGGGTCGAAGACCGTCAGCGTGCCGTCATACTGGTTGGTCGCGAAACCCCGTCCCCCCGCAAGGCCACGGCATAGGGATGGCTGCCGGTGGCAACCTGTCCCGCAAGCATCCCCGCCACCGGGTCGATCACGGACAGGCTGTCGCCCTGCACATCCGCCGTCCAGAACCGCCCGTCGTGCCAGGTGATGCCGAAGGGATGGGGACCGGCGGTCTTGACGCGGTGGAGCAGGGCACCGGTCCGCCCGTCGAAGATGCTGACCTGATCGTCGTCGCGATCCGCGGTGGCGACCAGGGCGCCGTCCGCGCTGGCCGCGACCCCAGCGGGTGCGGCGCCGGTCGGAACCTCCCACGCCTTCTGCAGGTTCCGGTCCAGGTGGATCAGTCGCGCCGCGACCAGTCGGTGACGAACAGCCCGCCTTGCGGCGCTGCAGCCAGCCCGAAGGCCCCTTCGCCCAGGTTGCGGCTGGCCTTCACCCCGCCGCGTTCGTCCAGCACGTAAAGCCGCCCGGTATCGGCGGCCATTACATAAGCCCGCGCCGCAACGGGGTCATAGGCCACCGCCGCGGGCTTTCCCGCCACCGGCGTCTGGGCCAGAACCTCGCCCGATTGCAGATCCACCAGTGTCACCATTTCGGCGTTCTGGCTGGTCACGAAGCCAAATCCCCCGCGAATGCGGGGATGCCGACAGGATCAGGGCAAGGACTGTGCGCCTCACTCGGCCTTGCCGAAGCGTTCGGCCAAGGCGTCGAGGCCCGCCTGATAGATGCCGTCCACGGCGGCCATGGCCGTATCGTCGTTCAGATTGGCCGGCGGATCGTTGTTGGGATAGCCGCGATAGAAGCCGCCCTTCCAGACCACTTCGGCCTTGCCGTCCTTGTCCTTGACCTGAAGGGTCGAGGAATAGTTCGTCACCGGCAAGACCTCGACCGCGACATCGGTGATCATGTACTTGTATTGCCGCTTTTCAGGGTCGATCGCCATCAGCTGTTCAGTGATGGTCGGGTCGCCGCTTTCGGCCTTCAGGTGCAGGATTCGCGTCGATTCGTCGGGAACATCGGCGGCGGCGCCTTCGGGCGTCATTTCGGTGCGGTCCACCGCAGGGTGCCAGCTCATGTCGTCGAACTTGCCGATGGCCTCCCACACCTCGTCGGGGGTGGCGTTCAGGACGACCGACTTCTCGGTCTTCAGCGAGAGGGTCCGTGCGCCTCGGCGGTGACGGTCAGGGCAGCGTCGCGGCGACGGCCAGGCCCAGGATCTTGTGCATCATCTGTTCCGCTTTCCTTCCAATCCCCGTCGACCATGCGACGACCGCCCCCGCCCGTCCATAAGACCTAAGACTGATCCAAATCTTCCCGGCCGCCGCGGGAACAAAAACCGTCTTGCCGCAGAGCCGGCCGCATCCCAACATGATCCCAGGGAGACGTAAAATGTTCAAGGGAATCATAGGACTTTTGGTTGGTGCCTCGGCACTGGCCGGGGCCGCATTGGCCCAGCAGCCCCAGCCCGAGATGCAGCTGATCCGGGCTGCCGTCCTGCGCGTCGACGAGGAAAGATTGCCCCCCATCTCGCGTCTCGACCTGCCGGTCGAGGACCAGGGATTCGCGGGCGCGCGCCTGGCGATCGAGGACAACGACACGACCGGCCGCTTCATGGGGCAGGACTTCGAGGCCGTCGAGGTCATCGCCAGCCCCGAAACCGCGGGGGCCGAGCTGGACAAGCTTCTGGCCGAGGGCATCCAGTTCGTCGTTCTTCTGGCCGATGACCGGACCACTCTGGCCCTTGCCGACCAGGCGGGCGACCGCGCGATGCTGCTGAACGCCCGCGCGCGGGGCGACAACCTGCGCGGGGCCGACTGCCGCTTCAACACCATCCACGTCGCGCCCAGCCACGCCATGCTGGCCGACGGGCTGGCGCAGTTCCTGATGTGGAAGAACTGGCCCGACTGGCTGCTGGTCACCGGCAGCCACCCCGAGGACGAGGCCCTTGCCGCCGCCTATCGCCGCGCGGCCGCCAAGTTCGGCGCAAGGATCGTCGAGGAACGCGTGTTCGAAGATACCGGCGGCGCCCGCAGCACCGATTCCGGCCATGTCCAGGTTCAGGCGCAGATGCCCGTCTTCACGCAGCGCGCCCCAGACTACGACGTGCTGATCGCCACGGACGAAAGCGACGTCTTCGCGCCCTATCTGCCCTATCTGACCTGGGATCCGCGCCCGGTGGCCGGATCGGCGGGGCTGGTTCCGCGCAGTTGGCACCCGGCGATGGAGGCCTGGGGCGGGATGCAGTTCCAGAACCGCTTCGAGCGCTTGGCGAACCGCCCCATCCGAGAGGAGGATTACCAGGCTTGGCTGGCGTTGCGCATCGTGGGCGAGGCCGCGACCCGCACCCAGTCCGCCGATCCCGCCGAACTGCGCGCCTTCATCCTGTCCCCGCAGTTCGACGTGGCGGGCTTCAAGGGCAAAAGCTGACCGTGCGGGACTGGACCACCAGGTCCGCCAGCCGATCCTGCTGACCACCGGGCTTCTGACCACTCGGTCAGCCCGCAGGACCAGTATCTGCACCAGACCAGTGCGCTTGACACGCTGGGGATCGACCGTCCCGAACCGAATGTTCATTCTGAGAGGTTCCATGCGCTCCATGAAGCGACTTCTGGTCCTGGCCCCCGCGATGGTTCTGCTGCCGAACCCGCGCTTGCCAACCGCGTCTTCGTCTCCAACGAAAGGGCAATGACGTCACCGTTCTGGACAGCGAGACGCCTGGAGGTGATCGGCACCTATCCCGTCGGCAACCGCCCGCGCGGCATCACCATTTCTCCCGACGGGACCGAGCTTTACGTCTGCGCGTCCGACGACAACCTGGTCCGGGTCTTCGATCCGAACACGATGGAGGAGATGCATACCCTGCCGTCCGGCCCCGACCCGGAACTGTTCGTGCTGCACCCGTCCGGCAACCCGCTCTATATCGCCAACGAGGATGACACTCGTCACCGTCGTGGACGTGAAGTCCAAGCAGGTGCTGGCCGAAATCCCCGTGGGGGTCGAGCCCGAGGGAATGGGCGTCAGCCCCGACGGCAAGATCGTCATCAACACGTCGGAAACGACGAACATGGCGCATTTCATCGACACCGACACCTTCGAGATCGTGGCCAATGTCCTGGTCGATTCCCGCCCGCTTTGCCGAGTTCAACCATGACGGCACGAAGCTGTATGTCAGCGCGGAAATCGGCGGCACGATCAGCGTGATCGACCCGCCACGCAGGAAATCACCAAGAAGATCACCTTCGAGGTGCCGGGCGTGCTGCCCGAGGCGATCCAGCCGGTCGGCGTGCGGGTGACGAATGACGGCAAGAAGGTCTTCGTGGCGCTTGGGCCGTCGAACCGCGTGGCCGTGATCGACGGCGAGACGGACGAGGTCAAGGACTACCTGCTGGTCGGCCAGCGGGTCTGGCAGATGGCCTTCACCCCGGACGAGAAATACCTGTTCACCACCAACGGCAACTCGAACGACGTGTCGGTCATCGATGTCGCCGCCGAGGAGGTGATCAAGTCCGTCCAGGTGGGCCAGCAGCCCTGGGGCGTGGTGGTCGCGCCCAACTGATCCGGTCCCAACAGATTCATCAACAAAGGATAAAACATGACCCGTTTGCTGACCGTTCTGATGATCATGGCCGGCCTGTCCGTCCCCGCGGCCGCGCAGGACGCCGCCACCACCGAAGGCGCCGCTGCGACCGAAGCCGCGCCCGATGCCGCCGCCGCACCCGAGGAAGACGAAGAAGAGGAAGAGGAGGAGGAGGCGGACGGCGAGGCGGCCGCCACCTATGATGCCCAGGGCAAGTTCGATTATGGCTTCTCCGGCATCATGGCGCGGGACAACCGCACCGACCTGGCGCCGCTGACTCTGGCATCGGGTTCGCCAGTCGCGGGGGACGAATACACGCTGAAATCGGGCGGTTTCTACCGCATCGCCATCAATGCCGACGGCAGCCAGGAGCTTGCGCTGTCGGGGGGCGACTTCTTCCGGTCGATCTGGATCAACGAGATCGTCATCAACGACATCGAGATCCGCCCGATGGGTGTCCACAGCATCGAGTTCGACAATGCCGGAACCGCTGTGATCAGCTTCGTGGCGATTACGCCGGGCCGCTATACGCTGTCGATCCCGGGGTCGTCGGGCGAAAGCCAGCAGGCCGTCTTCAACATCCAATGACCCGATCCGGGACCATGCGCCGACTTGACAGCGCAGGTCCCGCCTGACGAGGTGCGCAGGGGCGGATGTCAAATCCGCCCCGACAGCAATACAGGACCACCATGGACGCGCTTCGCATCACCGGCCTGTCGCACAATTTCGGCAGCGTCCAGGCATTGTCGGACGTGTCGCTGACCGTTCCGCGCGGCAGCTTCACCGCGCTTCTTGGGGTGAACGGCGCGGGCAAGACCACGCTGTTCTCGCTGGTGACGCGGCTCTACAGCAATGTCTCGGGCAGCATCGAGGTTGCCGGCCACGACCTGCGCCGCCAGCCTGCGCAGGCGATGGCCCAGCTGGGCGTCGTCTTCCAGAGCCGCGCCTTGGATTCGGACCTGACGGTCGCGCAGAACCTGGCCTATCACGCCGCACTGCACGGCATCGCCCGCCGCGCCGCCCGCGACCGGACCCGGCAGGTCCTGGCCCAGGTGGGGCTTGAGGCGCGGGCCGATGACCGGGTCTCGGCCCTGTCAGGCGGCCAGCAGCGCCGGGCCGAGATCGCGCGCGCGCTGATGCACCGCCCCGACCTGCTGCTGCTGGACGAGGCGACGGTAGGCCTAGACGTGAAGTCGCGGGCCGAGGTGCTGGCCCTGACCCGCCGCCTGATCGCAGCCGAGGGCGTGTCGGCATTGTGGGCCACCCATATCATGGACGAGATCCAGCCCGACGACGACCTGGTGATCCTGCACAAGGGACGCGTCCTCAGCCAGGGCAAGGCATCCTCAATTGCCGGACCCTCGGGCCTGACCCAGTCCTTCCTTGCCCTGACGGGAACCGCCGCATGACGGAACGCCGTTTTCCCGCATCCGCCTGGGCCACCGCCTTCCGCGGCATCGCCTGGCGCGAGACGCTGCGCTTCGTCCAGCAGCGCGGCCGGTTCCTGGCGGCCCTGGTGCGTCCGCTGGTCTGGCTGTTCATCTTCGCGGCTGGTTTCCGCGCCGTGCTGGGCCTGTCGATCACGCCGCCCTACCAGACCTATGTCCTCTACGAGGTCTATGTGACCCCCGGGCTGGTCGCGATGATCCAGCTGTTCAACGGGATGCAGTCATCGCTGTCGATGGTCTATGACCGCGAGACCGGGGCGATGCGGACGCTGCTGGTCAGCCCCTTTCCCCGCTGGTTCCTTTTGGGATCGAAGCTGATGGCGGGGGTGATCGTTTCGATCATCCAGGCCTATGCCTTTCTGCTGATCGCCTGGTTCTGGGACATCCGGCCGCCTGCCTGGGGCTATGTCGCGGTGCTGCCAGCCCTGGTCCTGTCGGGGCTGATGCTGGGCGCGTTGGGGCTGTTCCTGTCATCCGCGATCCGGCAGTTGGAAAACTTTGCGGGCGTGATGAACTTCGTGATCTTCCCGATGTTCTTCGCGTCATCGGCGCTTTATCCGCTGTGGCGGATGCAGGAAAGCTCGCCCCTGCTGCACGACATCTGCGCGGCCAATCCCTTCACCTATGCGGTCGAACTGATCCGCTTCGCGCTGTACCTGCAGATCAACTGGCAGGCCCTGGGGATCGTCGCGGGATGCCTTGCGGTCTTCTTCGGGGGCGCCGTCTTCATGTATGATCCCGCCAAGGGCCTGTGGGCCAGAAGGAAGGAGAGGGGATGAAATACCTTGTCGCACTGGCGATCCTCGCCGCCGCGCCCGCTTTCGCGGCCACCGGGACCGATCCCGAATGGCCCTGCATCCAGCGGAAGCAGCCGCATCTGTCGCTGGGCCAGGTCTGGACGGGTCCCGTGCCCGACGACCGGATCGCCGAACTGGCCCGCGACCCGCAGATTGACGCGCTTGCCGCCCGGCTGGAACAGCGCCGCCTGCCGATCGAGGAGGCCGAGGCCGCCATCGCCGACTTTGCCGCAGGGGCCGACGATGCCCGCCTGACCGCCCTGATGGTCGCGATCTTCAACAAGATCGAGCCTGACCGGTCCGCCTTGATCGACGGCATCGCCCGATACGGGCGCAGCCAGGTTTCGCTGTCCCAGCGGATCGAGGAACGCCGCGCGCAGATGGCGGAACTTGAAGCCGCCGCCGATCCCGACTTCGACGCCATCGACGCCGCCGAGGAGGCGCTTGACTGGGATCAGCGCATCTTCACCGAACGCCAGCAATCGCTGACCTATGTCTGCGAAACGCCGGTGATCCTGGAACAGCGCGCCTTCGCCCTGGGCCGCGCCATCGCAGGTCACCTGGGCGACTAGCGGGGCTTGGGCGCCTCCCACGGGCGCAGTTCGGCCTCCATCCAGGTGCCGTGGGCCGCGTTGGGGAAGACGATCCAGTCTTCGCCAAAGCGGTCGGCGTGGTCACTGGCAAGTTGGTGCTGCTCCTCCAGCGTGACGCCCGCGAAGCAGCCGTGGAAATCGTGCAGCGTGTCGCCCAGGTGCAGGATGATGCGGTGGTCGCGTTCCACGGCGGCGCGGCGCTCGGCCTTGGGCGGGCCGAACAGCAGGACCTGGTCCGCATGGACCTGCGGCAGGCCCAGGCGGGACAGGGTGGCGATGGTCGCCAGCTTGTTTTCCTCGAACCGGTCCGAGACATAGAAGATCGTCACGCCCAGCCTGTCGGCCAGGTGGAAGAAATCGCTCGCGCCCGGCAGCAGATGCGGCGTGCCCTCGCGTTCCCACATCTTCCAGGTCTCGAACCCGTCCAGATGTTCGCCCAGGGTCATGGCATGGGCCATGACGGCGGTATTGTCCAGGATCGTCTCGTCGATGTCGCTGACCACGGCCAGGCCCCTGCCGGTGCCGTTGGCGTCAACCGCCGCGCGCAGGCGCAGTGTCGCCAGGGCATAGCATTGGCGTTGCAGGGCCTTCACCTCGGCCGACAGTTGCTGGTAGCGGATCGCAATGGCGCGTTCCGAAGGGTGGTGGCGGGGCGGGCTTGTCATGGGCGAATCCTGTCCTGGGCGCGGGCCGGACCCTAGGGCCGCGCCCGCCCCAGGTCAAACCGTCGGAACGGCTGCTGGCAGGCGGGACGGCGCCTCGCGCACGGGCAGGTGGATCAGCGCGCTCAGCGCCCCGACCCCCACGCCGACCCACCAGACCATCGTGTAGTCGCCGTGCAGGTCGTACAGCTTGCCGCCCAGCCAGACGCCCAGGAAGGATCCGATCTGGTGGGACAGGAACACGAAGCCGTAAAGCGTGCCCATGTAGCGCAGCCCATAGATATAGGCGATCAACCCCGAGGTCAGCGGCACGGTGGCCAGCCACAGCGCCCCCATCACCAGCGAGAAGATCACCACGCTTGCGGGCGTGATCGGCAGCAGGATGAAGGCGGCGGCGGCGATGGTGCGCAGGGTATAGATGCCCGCCAGCAGGTATTTTTTCGTGTATCTCTTGCCCAGCCAGCCCGCCATGATCGAGCCCGCGATATTGGCCAGTCCGATCAGGCTGATCGCCACCGCCCCCAGGGCCGAGGTCGTGGTGATGCCGATGCTGGCCAGCGTGCCCATCGGATTGATCGGCCCGCACATCTCGGTGATCATGGCGGGGAAATGGGCGGTGATGAAGCCAAGCTGATAGCCGCAGGAAAAGAAGCCGACGAAGATCATCAGGAAGGACGGATCGCGAAAGGCGCGGCCCAGGACGCTGCCCAGGCTTTCCTCAAGCTCGTGGCGGCTGGCGGGCTTGCCGTCGCCCAGCATCGGCAGGAAGGCCATGCAGGCCAGCACGATCACCCCGAAGATGACGAACACCATCTGCCAGCTGTAGAAGCCCAGCAGAACCTCGGCCAAGGGGGCGCCGAAGACCTGGCCCGCTGACCCGGCGGCGGTGGCGATGCCCAGGGCAAGGCTGCGGTTCTCGTCGCTGGCGGCACGACCGACGACCGCCAGGATCACGCCGAAGCCCGTGCCCGCGATGCCAAAGCCCACCATCACCTCAAGCAATTGCATGGTGGCAGGCGAGGTTGCGAAGGCGGTCAGAATCAGGCCTGCCGAATACAGGATGGCCCCCAGGATGATCGCCCAGCGGTCGCCCCAGCGTTCGGCAAGCGCCCCGAAGATCGGCTGTCCGATCCCCCAGGCCAGGTTCTGGATGGCGATGGCCAGCGAAAATTCGGCGCGCGGCCAGCCGAAATCGGCGGCGATGGGGATCTGGAAGACGCCGAAACTGGCCCGGAGGGCGAAGTTGATCAGCAGGATCAGCGATCCGCCGATCAGGATGGGTGTGAAGAGACGAGAAGAGGGCATGACGGAACCCGCGCGGCCATGTGTCGCGGCCAGCGTTGAACCTGTCATGCCCCAAGATCAAGCCCTGTCGGCGTGATGCCTTTCATCAAGCGGGCTGATGGAAAGGCCCGCTTCGATCAGTTGCGCCGCGCCAACTCGTTGTTGATCGAGAATTTCGACGCGGGAATCGAGCCACCCTCGCGCATCTCGCCAAGGATGACGGTGGTCTTCTGGCCGCTGTCGTCGGTCACGATCCACTGGCGCAATTGCGTGGGGCCCGCGGTAAAGACCATCTGGATGTTGCCGTATTGCGGGTTTTGCGGATCCTGCGCGGTCACCACAGTGGCGTTCTTCGATTCCGTATGCGCCGTGACCATATTGGCGCGGCCCAGGTTCACGTTGGCGTCCAGGATGATCGACAGGGGCGTCTGCGACAGCGGATATTGCTGCGGGCCGCTCGACTTGGGATCGAACACCGCGACGTTGCCGCCCGAGGCCAGCACCAGCGTGTTGTCGTTGTTGTATTCGAAGCGCACCCGGCCCGGCCGCTGGATAAAGACCGTCCCGGTCGAGATCGAGCCGTCGGGATTGACCTGCGTGAACTCGGACGTCGCTGTCGTCATCCGGTTCAGGTAACGCGACAGTTCGTTCAGCGGAATCTTCTCGGCCAAGGCCGGAAAGGCAAGGCCAAGGACAAGGGCGGGCGCAAGGGCGAGCGATCTGATGTTCATGGCGCCGATCATATCCTTCCTGATGCCGGTTGCACATCACGACTGGCGGATGCGCAGGCGGCGAACGCTCTCGTGTATGTGAGGGTTCCGATCTCGTAGACGTTGAACGGAACGCACCGGGAACATATATTCCCGACATGGCACAGCGAACCCTTCAGCAGAAGCTGGCGATCCTGTCGGACGCCGCAAAATACGACGCCTCTTGCGCCAGCAGCGGGACGACGCGGCGCGATTCGCGCAGCGGCGGCATCGGGTCGGCAGGCGGGTCGGGCATCTGCCACGCCTATACGCCGGACGGGCGCTGCATCAGCCTGCTGAAGATCCTGATGACGAACTTCTGCATCTATGACTGCGCCTATTGCATCAACCGCGTCAGCAGCAACGTGGAACGCGCCCGCTTTTCCCCAGAAGAGGTCGTGACGCTGACGCTGGAGTTCTATCGCCGCAACATGATCGAGGGGTTGTTCCTGTCGTCGGGCATCATCCGCAGCCCCGACCAGACGATGGGCGACATGGTCCGCATCGCGCGGATGCTGCGGGTCGATCACGGTTTCAAGGGCTATATCCATCTGAAGACCATTCCCGACGCCTCGCCCGAACTGGTGGCCGAGGCGGGGCTTTACGCCGACCGGTTGTCCGTGAACATCGAACTGCCGCAGGATGCCAGTATCCGCGAGCTGGCCCCCGAAAAGCGCCCCGAGACGATCCGTGCCGCCATGGCGGACGTGCGCCTGGGCAGGGAGGCCGCGAAGGAAAAGACCCATACCGGGCGCCGCGCGGCGCGCTTCGCCCCCGCGGGCCAGTCCACGCAGATGATCATCGGCGCGGACGCGACCACCGACCGCGACATCCTGAAGACCTCGGCGAACCTGTATTCCGGCTATGACCTGAAGCGGGTCTATTATTCGGCCTTCAGCCCGATCCCCGATTCCTCGGCCATTCTGCCGCTGGTCAAGCCGCCCTTGATCCGGGAACACCGGCTGTACCAGGCCGATTGGCTGATGCGCTTCTATGGGTTCGAGGCCGACGAGATCGGCGCGGCCCATCCGTCAGGCAACCTCGACCTGTCGATCGACCCCAAATTGGCCTGGGCGCTTGCGAACCGGGCGCATTTCCCTGTGGATGTCGCGCGCGCGACCAAGGAGATGCTGCTGCGGGTTCCTGGCTTCGGCACCAAGACGGTGCAGCGCATCCTCGCCGCGCGTCGGAACGGCCCGGTGCGCTATGCCGACCTGCTTCGGATGGGCGCGATCATGTCCAAGGCCAGGGCCTTCGTGACGTTGCCCGACTGGCATCCGGGTGCCCTGACCGACAGCGCCTCGCTGCGGGCGCGCTTTGCCCCTCCGCCCGAGCAGTTGCAACTGCTGTGATCCGCGTCGACCTGCCCCGTTTCGGCCGGTTCCAGGCTTGGCGCGACGCGGCGCGGCAGCTTGCATCGAACCGCGTCAGCCCGACCGACGTGACCTGGGACGACGGGGGCCTGTTCGGGTCCGATCCCGTGCCGCCGCCTGGTCCGCAGCCGGTCACCGCCAGCAAGGATTTCCTGGACCTCGCCCGCACGGTCGCCAGCCATTCCGATCCTGAACGCTGGGCCTTGCTGTACACCGCGCTGATGCGCCTGCAGGACGACCGCGGCTTCATTGCCAACCCCGCCGATCCGTTGACCGACCGGCTGGGGCGCATGGCCAAGTCGGTGCGCCGCGACATCCACAAGATGCACGCCTTTGTCCGGTTCCACGAACTGCCAGCCCAGGGTCCGCGCCGCAGCTTCGGCGCCTGGTTCGAACCGGAACATCCGATCCTCGAGGCCGCGACGCCGTTCTTCGCCAAACGGTTTGCCGACATGGACTGGCTGATCGCCACGCCCGAAGGCACTGCCCGCTTTGACGGGACGATCACCTATGACCCGCCTGCAGACCGCCCAAACCTGCCCGAGGACGCCAGCCACGATTTGTGGCAGACCTATTTCGCCAACATTTTCAACCCCGCCCGGATCAAGACCCAGGCCATGCGGTCGGAAATGCCGGTGAAATACTGGAAGAACCTGCCGGAAACCGGGCTGATCGCGCAGATGCTGGCCGATGCGCCGCGCCGGGTGCAGGCGATGCGGGATGCCGGGGCCTCGACCGCGCCGGGTTTCGCGGCCAAGGTCACGGCGCGGATCCGCCAGGCGCCCGACGAAAGCATGCCCCAAGACATGGACAGCGCCGGCCGGCAGGCAAGCCGCTGCACGCGCTGCGACCTGTGCCATGCGGCTACGCAAACGGTCTGGGGCAAGGGCAATTCCGCCGCGCCCCTGATGATCGTGGGCGAGGCGCCCGGCGATCAGGAGGATCTGCAGGGCCTTCCCTTCGTTGGACCGGCAGGCCAGCTTCTGCACCGGACGATGGAACAGGCTGGGCTGGACGCCAGGCGTGTCTGGATGACCAATGCGGTCAAGCACTTCAAGTTCACACCGCGCGGCAAGCGCCGCATCCACCAGACCCCCAACGTATCCGAGATCAAGCACTGCCGCTGGTGGCTGGATCTGGAACGCGGCTTCGTGCAGCCCCGGCTGACGCTGGCAATGGGGGCCACAGCGGCCTTTGCGCTGACGGGAAACAACCGGCCGCTGACGCCGCGGCGCGGGCAGGTGGAACGGGCGCTCGATGGCGGGCCGGTGCTGCTGACCTGGCACCCCAGCCTGATCCTGCGGCTTGACGGCGACCGCGCGGCCGAGGCGCAGAAACAGTTCGCGCAGGATCTGGCGCAGGCCCGCCAGATGATCGCGGCCTGAAGCTTGTTTCCTTGTTCAGCCAGGGTGGAACTGCAGGCCCTTTACAAAGGCTGCCCTGTCAGCAGCCTCGGCATCGGTTCGACCGCCAGCCCCGCCGCCTGCCGCATGAAGCCACGCCGCAGCGCAGGCACGGCCGTAACCAGCCCCATCCCGATGCCGCGCGCCGCCGACAGCAGCGGATTGTCGCTGCCGAACAGCCGGTTCACCCCGTCCATGCCAAGCGCCAGGGCGGTCGCGTCGAAGCGCCGCCAGCCCTGGTATCGCTCCAGCACCAGTTCGGACCCGATATCCTCGCCGCGCCGGGCGGCATCGACCAGCACCTCGGCCAGGGCCGCGACATCGCGCAGGCCCAGGTTCAGGCCCTGTCCGGCGATGGGATGGACGCCATGGGCCGCATCGCCCACCAGGGCCACCCGGTCGGCGGCATAGCGTTCGGCCAGCGACAGGCTGAGGGGATAGGTGAAGCGCGCCCCGGCCAGGGAAATCCGGCCCAGGTAGTCGCCGAAACGCGGGCGCAGCACGTCCAGGAAGGCCTCGTCATCCAGGGCGGCGATGGCGCGGGCATTGTCATGGGTTTCGGACCAGACGACGCTGCTGCGGTTGCCAGGCAGGGGCAGGATCGCCAGCGGGCCGGTCGCCATGAAATACTGCTGCGCGATGCCCTCGTGCGGGCGGTCATGGGCGATCGCTGTGACAAGCGCGGTCTGGCCGTAATCCCAGCCCTGCCGCCGGATCCCCGCGCGCGCGGCCACGCCCGACCCACGCCCGTCGGCGCCCACCATCAGCCGGGCGCGGATGCGGCGCCCGTCGGACAACACGGCCTCGACGCCCGCGCCGGTTGCCTGATGGTCCGTGACCGACAGGCCGGTCAGGTGCTGCACGCGGTCCTGCATCGCCCGCAGCAGGGCGCGATACAGGAACCGATCCTCGAGCATGAAGCCCACCGGCCCTTCCTCGATCTCGGCGCTGTCGAAATGCAGGAAGAAGGGCGCGGCGCCTTCGCCGGGCCGGCCTTGGGACGCCTTGACCTGCCGGATCGGCTGGCTGTCGCCCGCCAGCCCGTCCCACAGCCCAAGCGCCTTCAGCAGCCGTTGCGAGGCCACGGCAAGCGCATAGGCCCGCCCGTCAAAGTTGTCGCCCGCCCGCGCATCGGCCGGGCGCGGATCGACCACCGCCACACGCAGCCCAGCTTGGGCCAGGGCCAGGGCCAGGGTAGGGCCGTTCAGCCCGCCGCCAGCGATCAGGACATCCACATCACTCATGGCCGCGATCATGCACGGGCCGGGCGCGAAGTCCATGCGGCGATCCGCCCCCGCCCCCTTCGGCAGCCAGGATCGCGTCAAGGCCGCTGCGATAGTCGGGGTAAAGCAGCGTGACCCCCAGTTCCTCCTTGATGCGCCGGTTCGAGACGCGCTTGTTGTCTTCGTAGAAGGACCGCGCCATTGGCGTCATCTCGGCATCCTCGAAGGCCACCTGGGGCGGCGGCGGAAGGTCCAGCAGGGCCGCGGCATGGGCCAGCACGTCCTGCGGCGGGGCCGGATCGTCGTCGCAGAGGTTATAGGCCCGGCCCGGCGCGGGCCGGTCGATCGAGGCCAGCAGGACCTGGGCGATGTCCTGGGCATGGATGCGGGAAAAGACTTGGCCCGGCTTGATGATCCGCCGAGCAGTGCCGTTCCGGACCTTCTCGAACGGGCCGCGTCCCGGGCCATAGATACCCGCCAGCCGAAAGATGTGCAGGGGCAGCCCGACCCGGTCGGCCAGGACGCGCCAGTCGCTCTCGGCCCGGATGCGGGCCTGGCCGCGAGGGCCGGTGGCGTCCAGCGGGCTGTCCTCGGTGACCCAACCGCCGTCGCGGTCACCATAAACGCCGGTGGTGGACAGATAGCCCAGCCACCGGGGGCGCGCCCGCGCCAGATCGTCTTGGAACGCTGCCAGGACAGGATCGCCCTGGGGTCCCGGCGCGGCCGACACCAGGATCGCGTCCGCCGTGGCGATTTCGCTGCGCAGCCGTTCTTCCTCGCCCGGCCACAGGACCGGCTCGGCCCCTGCGGACGCGACGCGGCGGGGATCGTTCCGCGTCGTGCCAAGAACCTGCCAGCCCCGCGCCCGCAGCAGGGGCGTCAGGAAGCCTGCGGAATAGCCATGACCGAAAACCAGCATCTTCATGACCGCACCGTAACGGCCCGTTCTGCCGGACGCCAGACGCTTGCCTGCGGCGGGCGTCGCTGGCAGGGTCGGGGGAAAGCAAGGACAAGACGAATGGACACGGATACCCGCTATCTTCCGGTTGACACTCCGGCGGCCCCGGGACGCCAGCAATTCACCGATGCCGGCGCGGCGGTTGCGCATCTGAAGGCGCTCTACACGCAATCGACGGGCTTCCTGCTGGATCGCTTCACCCGGGCGCTTGAAGGTGAAAAGCCCACGGCCCGCTATCGCGCCTTTTATCCGGAACTGCGCCTGACCGTGACCTCGCATCCTTCGGTCGATTCGCGGCTTGCCTTTGGCCATGTCGTGGCCCCCGGCAGCTATTCCGCCACGGTCACCCGGCCCGACCTGTTCGGCAACTACCTGCGCGAACAGATCGGGCTGCTGATCCGCAACCACGGCGTCCCGGTGACCGTTGGCGTCAGCGAAACGCCGATGCCCGTGCATTTCGCCGTTGCGCATCAAAGCGACCTGGCCGTGCCGCAGGAAGGGGTGCTGGACTTCTCGCTCCGCGATGTCTTCGACGTGCCGGATCTGAACACCATGAACGACGACATCGTGAACGGTGTGGCGGGTCCCATGCCCGACGGATCGCAGCACCTGGCGGCCTTCACGGCGCAGCGCATCGATTATTCCCTGGCGCGGCTGCAGCACTACACGGCAACGGCGGCCGAGCATTTCCAGAACTTCATCCTGTTCACCAACTACCAGTTCTACGTGGACGAGTTCGAGGCCTTCGCCCGCCGCGTCCTGGGCGACCCTTCGCTGGGCTATGACAGCTTCGTGGCCCCCGGCAACCAGGAGATCACCGATCCCGAAGCGCCCCTGGCCGCATTGGCCAAGCTGCCGCAGATGCCCGCCTATCACCTCAAGCGGGCGAACGGGCAGGGGATCACGCTGGTCAATATCGGCGTCGGACCGTCGAACGCCAAGACGGCGACCGACCACATCGCGGTGCTGCGCCCCCATGCCTGGCTGATGGTCGGCCATTGCGCGGGCCTGCGCAACAGCCAGCGGCTGGGCGACTTTGTGCTGGCCCACGCCTACCTGCGCGAGGATCACGTGCTAGACGCCGACCTGCCGGTCTGGGTCCCGCTGCCCACCCTGTCCGAGGTGCAGGTCGCCCTTCAGGAAGCCGTGGCCGAGGTCACGCAGCTGGAAGGCTACGAGCTGAAGCGCATCATGCGCACCGGCACCGTCGCAACCATCGACAACCGCAACTGGGAATTGCGCGACACGCCGATCCACCGGCTGTCCCTTGCGCGGGCCGTGGCGCTTGACATGGAAAGCGCGACCATCGCCGCCAACGGCTTCCGCTTCCGGGTGCCCTACGGCACGCTGCTGTGTGTCAGCGACAAGCCGCTGCATGGCGAACTGAAGCTGCCGGGCATGGCCACCGACTTCTATCGCAGCCAGGTCGCCAACCACCTGCTGATCGGCATCCGCGCCATGGAAAAGCTGCGAGAGATGCCGCTGGAACGGATCCATTCGCGCAAATTGCGGTCATTCCACGAGACGGCCTTTCTTTGACCTTGCGTCAACCGGCTAGCCTGCGCCCGCTTTCCCAGGAAACGGCGAAAAACTCTTGATCTGTTGGGCAAAACCGTGTGTAGCAGGCGATATGCCGCCAAAGGCGCAATTCGCAGCCCCCGCAGAACCGGGCAAGAGGAGACAGATTCATGGCAACGCCATCCGCGAAACCGATGACCAAGACCCAGCTCGTTGCCACCCTGGCCGAGGAAATGGGTTCGGACAAGAAATCGGCTTCGGCCGCACTGGACGCGATCGCCGCTGTCGTCGCCCGTGAAGTCGCCGCTGGCGGCTCGGTCACGATCCCCGGCATCGGCAAGATCGCCTGCCGCGCCCGTCCGGAACGCCAGGTCCGCAACCCGCAGACCCAGGAAATGATGACCAAGCCTGCTGACAAGCAGGTCAAGGTCACGGTCGCCAAGGCGCTGAAGGACAGCGTCAACAGCTGATCGACCTTTCCGGTCAAGAAAAGGGGGCCGCGCCATAGGGCGCGGCTCTTTTCTGTTTTGGCCTTCCTGCGACAATCCGTCTCTGCTAGCCCTTCTGCATCATCTGCAAATGGGGCCGGAATGGACATTCGCGCGATCGGGATGGGGGTGTTCTTCGCGGTGATGTGGGCCTCGGCCTTCACCTCGACCCGCATGATCGTGACCGAGGCGCCGCCGCTGTTCGCCCTTGCCCTGCGTTTCGCCATGTCCGGGGCGGCGGCCTTCGTCATCGCCCTTGCGATGGGCGAGACCTGGCGGGCGCTGACCCGCGCCCAATGGCGGGCCGTGGTGATCCTGGGCCTGTGCCAGAACGCGCTTTACCTGGGGCTGAACTGGGTGGCGATGCAGTGGATCGAGGCGGGGCTGGCCTCGATCATCGCAGCCACCATGCCGCTGATCGTGGCGATGCTGGGCTGGTCCCTGTTCGGCGAAAGGCTGCGGCCAATGGGCGTCCTGGGCTTGGCCCTGGGGCTGGCGGGCGTGGCGATCATCATGGGCGCGCGGCTGCAGGGCGGGGGCAGCGATCCGGTCGGCATCGTGATGTGCTTTGCCGCAGCCCTGGCGCTGGCCGTGGCCACGCTGACGGTGCGCGGCGCCAGTTCCGGCGGCAACGTGATGATGATCGTGGGCCTGCAGATGCTGGTCGGGTCCGCAACCCTGTGGATCGTCGCGCCCCTGGTCGAGGATTTCCGGGTCGATCTTCATCCGCGGCTGGTCTGGGCCTTTCTTTATACGGTGATCGTGCCGGGGCTGGTTGCGACCTGGATCTGGTTCAAGCTGGTGGGCCGCATCGGCGCGGTCCGTGCGGCGACCTTTCATTTCCTGACGCCCTTCTTCGGCGTGGCGACCGGCGCGCTGCTGTTGGGCGAGGAACTGGCGGCGGGCGACGTGATCGGCGTGGGGGTCATCATGGCGGGCATCCTGGCGGTGCAACTGTCCAAGGCGCCTGCCCCGGTGGTGCCCGTCCGGCGCCCGCCCCCCGCCTGAGGCGCGGGAACGGCCAACCCCGCTGCGGCGTTGATTTTCATGGAATGTTCACCATCTAGGACCCATGCGCGCCGATCAGATCCTGCACCCCACCCCGGCCGGTCTTTATTGCCCCCCCGGTGACTTCTACATCGACCCGGTCCGTCCGGTGCATCGCGCGCTGATCACTCATGGCCATGGCGACCATGCCCGGTCGGGGCACGGCGCGGTCCTTGCCACGCGCCAGACGCTGGAGATCATGGTGATCCGCTATGGCGAGGATTTCGCGGGTCAGCGTCAGGCGGCGGACGGCCCCGTCCGTGTGGGCGACACCACCGTCAGCTTCCACCCGGCGGGCCATATCCTTGGATCGGCGCAGATCGCCGTGCAGCCGGACCGCGGCCCGAAAATCGTCGTGTCGGGCGATTACTGCCGCCACCCGAATCCGGTCAGCGCGCCTTATGAACCCGTGCCCTGCGACATCTTCGTGACCGAGGCGACCTTTGGCCTGCCGGTTTTTCGCCATCCCGACCCGGCGGGCGAGATGACCCGCCTGCTGGCGAGCATGGCCGAGTTTCCCGAACGCCACCACCTGATCGGCGCCTATGCCCTGGGCAAGGCGCAGCGATTGATCATGCTGGCGCGGCAGGCGGGGATCGACGGTCCCATCGCCATCCATGGCGCGCTGCAACGGTTGTGCGATTACCATGTGGAACAGGGCATCAACCTTGGCCCCTTGGTGCCTGCCACCGCGAAACAGGTGGACGCGCAACTGGTCATCGCGCCGCCTTCGGCTTTCGCCTCGGCATGGGTGCAGCGGTTCCGCGATCCGGTGATCGGCTTTGCGTCCGGCTGGATGGCGGTGCGGGCGCGTGCCAGGCAAAGGGGCGTCGAACTTCCCCTGGTGATCAGCGACCATGTGGACTGGCCGCAGGTGACGCGAACCATCCGTGAACTGGCCCCCCAGGAAGTCTGGATCACCCACGGGGCCGAGGATGGGCTGATGCGGTGGTGCGAATTGCAGGGAATCCCGGCCCGCCCGCTGCGCCTTGTCGGATACGAGGACGAGCCGGAATGAGAGCCTTCGCAAATCTTCTGGAACGCCTGGCCTTCACGCCCGCGCGCAATGCCAAGCTGCGGCTTCTGCGGCATTACCTGGAACAGACCCCCGACCCCGATCGGGGCTATGCCCTGGCCGCCCTGACGGGCGATCTGAAGCTGCGCACCGTGACGCCCGGCCTGTTGCGCGGGCTGATGGTGGAACGCGTGGACGAACAGCTTTTCGCGATGTCCTATGATTTTGTGGGCGATCTGGCCGAAACCATCGCCTTGTTGTGGGACACGGACCGGGACGAGGACGTGCCCTTGACCCAGGCGGTGGCGCTGCTGTCGGACACCGGCAAGGCGGGCCTGCCCGCGGCCATCGCCGCGATGCTGGACCGGCTGGGCCCGTCGCAGCGCCTTGCCTTCCTGAAGCTTGCCACGGGCAACATGCGCATCGGCCTGTCGGCCCGCATGGCGCGGATGGCCTTGGCGGATATGGGCGATCCCGACGTGGCCCAGATCGAGGAGATCTGGCACGGGCTGACCCCGCCCTATCAGCCCTTGTTCGACTGGATCGCGGGCGGCACGCGTCCCGAACATGCCGCCCGTGCGCCTTTCCGCCCGGTGATGCTGTCCACGCCGGTCGATCTGGACCAGCTTGGGGCCTTCGATCCCGCCAATTACGTCGCGGAATGGAAATGGGACGGCATCCGCGTACAGGCGATCAACGACGGCGGGGTGCGCAGGCTCTATTCCCGCACCGGAGAGGATATCAGCAACAGCTTTCCCGACCTGATCGAGGCGCTGAACTTCGACGGCACTGTGGACGGTGAACTGCTGGTCAGGCGCGGTGAGGATGTCGCGGTCTTCGGCGACCTGCAAAAGCGGCTTGGCCGCAAGCAGGTGGGACGCGGGATGCTGGAAAGCCACCCTGCCGGTCTGCGCGTCTATGACCTGATGATCTGGCAGGGCCGCGATCTTCGTGAACTGCCGCTGATGGAACGACGCGCCGTGCTGGAAAGCGTGGATTTCGGCAGCGACCGCATCGACGTGTCGCCCCTGCTGGATTTCACCACCTGGGACGATCTGGCGGCCCTGCGCGCCGATCCCCCGGCGGCGGTGATCGAGGGCGTGATGATCAAGCGCCGCGACAGCCCTTACGTCGGCGGGCGCCCGCGCGGGCCGTGGTTCAAGTGGAAGCGCGATCCTCATGTGGTCGACGCCGTCCTGCTTTATGCGCAGCGCGGCCATGGCAAGCGGTCGGGCTTCTACAGCGATTTCACCTTCGGCCTGTGGGAGGCGGACCAGCTTGTCCCGGTCGGCAAGGCCTATTTCGGCTTCACCGACGAGGAACTGCGCGAACTGGACCGCTTTGTCAGGAACAACACCACCGAACGCTTTGGCCCGGTCCGGTCGGTCGCGCCCAAGCTGGTGCTTGAGGTCGCCTTCGAGGGGCTGAACGCATCCGGCCGCCACAAGTCGGGCGTCGCCATGCGCTTTCCCCGCATTAGCCGCATCCGCTGGGACAAGCCCGCGTCCGAGGCCGATCACTTGTCCACGCTGAAGGCCATGATCCCGTGACCCTTCCGCCCGAATTTCAGGACTGGTTCGCAGCCCAGGGCTGGCAGCCCCATCCCCACCAACTGGACCTTCTGGCGGCCCAGGGCGACACGCTGCTGATCGCGCCGACCGGGGGCGGCAAGACGCTGGCAGGCTTCCTGCCCTCGCTGGTCGACCTGAAGGATGGGCACAGAGGGCTGCACACGCTCTATGTCTCACCTCTGAAGGCGCTGACGGCGGATATCGCGCGCAACCTGGCGCGCCCGGTGGCCGAGCTCAACCTGCCCGTCCGGGTCGAGGATCGGACAGGCGACACGCGATCCTCGCAACGCGCGCGCCAACGGGTCGATCCGCCGCAGATCCTGCTGACCACGCCGGAATCGCTGGCCTTGATGCTGTCCTATGAGCAGGCGCCGCAGATCTTCGGCAGTTTGCGCCGCGTGGTGCTGGACGAATTGCACGCGCTTGCGGAAAACAAGCGCGGCGACCAGTTGATGCTGTGCCTGGCGCGGCTGCGGAGCCTGGCCCCCGGCCTGACCGCCACCGGCCTGTCCGCCACGGTCGAGGATCCGCGCGCCTTGGCCGATTTCATGGGCGGCGCGGCGATCATCCATGCCGATCCCGGCCCTGAACCCGACATTGCCATGCTGGCGACCGCCCGCCCCGCGCCTTGGTCCGGCGGAGGCGGTCATTACGCCGTCCCCGAGGTTCTGGCCGAGATCAGGCAGGCCCGCACCACCATCATCTTCATCAACACCCGCGCCCAGGCCGAACTGTTCTTCCAGGCCCTGTGGGCCGCCAATGACGACAACCTGCCCATCGGGTTGCACCACGGCAGCCTTGCACGCGAGGCGCGGCAACGGGTCGAGGCCGCGATGGCCGCAGGGGAACTGCGCGCCGTGGTGGCGACGGGCAGCCTGGATCTGGGCATCGACTGGGGCGCGGTCGATCTGGTGATCCAGGTCGGCGCGCCCAAGAACGTCAAGCGGCTGGTCCAGCGGATCGGGCGGGCGAACCACCGTTATAACGCGCCCTCGCGCGCGCGGATCGTGCCCGCCAACCGCTTCGAGGTGGTCGAATGCATCGCCGCCCTTGAAGCCGTCCACGAGCATGATCTTGACGGCGATCCGCGCGGCCCTGGCCCCTTGGACGTGCTGTGCCAGCATATCCTGCTGACGGCCTGCGCGGGGCCCTTCGATGCCGACGCGCTGCTGGCCGAGGTACGCACCGCCGGACCTTATCGCAGGCTGACCCGGGCGCAATTCGACGACTGCCTGGATTTCGCGGCAACCGGGGGATACGCGCTGCGGGCCTATGACCGCTGGCAGCGTCTGATGCAGCGCGACGGGCTGTGGCGTCTGCGCGATCCGCGCGCGGCCCGCGAGTTGCGCATGAACGTGGGCACCATCGTCGAGGCCGAGATGCTGAAGGTCCGGTTCCGGCGCGGCGGCGGCCTGTTGGGCGAGGTCGAGGAAGGCTTTGCCGCGACCCTGGTGCCCGGCGACACCTTCCTGATCGGCGGGCAGACCGTCAGGTACGACGCCCTGCGCGAGATGGTGGTCGAGGTGACGAAGCAGCCGACCCGGCAACCACGGATCGCGCTGTATTCTGGGATGAAGCTGGCGACATCAACCCAACTGTCGCACCGGGTCCAGGCGCTGATCGGCGATCGGTCGCGCCATTGGGTGCTGCCGCCGGACACCGCCGACTGGCTGGCGCTGCAGGAAAAGATCAGCACGCTGCCGCAGCCCGGCGTGCTGCTGAGCGAAAGCTTTCCCTTCCAGGGCAAGTGGCACTTCGCCCTTTATGGCTTCGCCGGGCGCAACGCGCTGCAGACGCTGAGCCTGCTGATGACCAAGACGATGGAGGATGCGGGCCTTGGCCCCCTTGGCTTCATCGCGACCGACTATGCGCTGCTGATCTGGTCGTTGGATGCAGTGACCGATCCCGCGCCCTTGCTGGATCGCGAAGCGCTGCGCGCGGGCTTGGGCGACTGGCTGGGGGGCAATGCCGTGATGAAGCGGACCTTCAAGAACGTCGCCGTGATCTCGGGCCTGATCCAGCGGAACATGCCGGGACAGCGCAAGTCGGGCAAGCAGGCGACCTTTTCCAGCGACATTCTTTACGATACCTTGCGCCGCTACGACCCCGACCACCTGCTGCTGCGCATCACCGCGGACGAGGCGCGGCGGGGCCTTGTCGATTTCGACCGGATCGAGGAGATGCTGGACCATCTGCCCCATCACGACCACCGCATGACGGGCCGCGTGACACCCCTGGCCGCGCCCTTGCTGCTGGAATACGGCCGCGTGCCGATCACCGGCGCGGGCCGCGACCGCATGGCCGAGGCCGAGGCCCAGGCCCTTATGGCCGAGGCGGGGCTGGCGTGACCCACGCCTTCGACTTTGCAGGCCACGCGCTCGAGGCGCGGCCGTCCGGCGCCCTGTTCTGGCCTGAACGCCGCTGGCTGGTCGTCGCCGACCTGCACCTGGGCAAGTCCGAACGGATGGCCCGGCGGGGCGGATCGCTGTTGCCCCCCTATGAGGTTCTGGCCACGTTGGACCGTCTGGAGGCCGAAATCGCGGCAACCGATCCCGAAGCGATCATCAGCCTGGGCGACGGCTTCGACGACGATGCCGCCGCGCTTGCGCTGCCCGACATGCTATGCGACCGGCTGCGCGGCATGGCCTGGAACCGCCGCTGGATCTGGGTCAGCGGCAATCATGATCCTTCTCCGGTCTGCCCGCGCCTGCCCGGAGAGACGGTGGACGAATTGGCCGACGGCCTGACCCTGCGCCACCAGGCGGGGCAGGGGCCGGATGTGTCGGGCCATTTCCACCCCTGTGTCAGGCTGGCCGGCGAACGGCGGCGCTGTTTCCTTGTCGGGCGCAACCACCTGATCCTGCCCGCCTTCGGCGCCTATACCGGCGGTCTTGCCATCGACAGTCCCGTGCTGGCGGGCCTGGTTCCGCAAGGCATTGCCATAGCCTGCGGCAACCGCGCCCTGGCGGTGCCTGTGGGCCACCCGATGCGCAGCGGAACATCGCGCCGCAGGTCATGAAAAAGCCGGGCCGCCGCAGGCGCCCGGCTTTTCATCCGTGGACAGGATCGGTGTCAGAAGCTGAAGTTCACGCCGACCTTGACGTTGTGATGCTCGGGCGTGGCATTGGTCGCAATGGCATCGGACCCCTCCGTGAAGGTGATCTCGGTCTTGCCGAAGTTCCGATACTGCCATTCCGCAAAGACCGAAAGGTTGTCGCGGATTTTCCGTTCCACACCAAGACCCAGGGAATAGCCGTCCGCAGTATAGCCTTCGGTGATTGACCCGCCATCCCCGTTGACCGAGGCGGACAGAATATAGTCAAAGTCCCCGCGCACATAGCCTGCGGTCCCATAGACAAGGGTCTGCGGGTTCACGGCATAGCCGGTCTTGAACTGGAGGCCGACGATGTGGTTGACCTTGGATTCGATGCCGACCGTGTAATCGTCGCCGTCCACACTATCCGAACCGGATTTGTCATCGCTGATGTCACCCCCTTCAAGGGTGAGTTCAGGACCGAAAACCCAGTTCCCGCGCTGCCAGCGATAGCCCAGGTGCACCCCAGCACCCAGGCCTTTGACCTTGAGGGTCGTCAGGTCGCTGAGGCTGCCCAGAAAGGCATCGTCTTCATAAATGTCGGCACCCACCTCATCATCACCACCGAAGGCATAACCGATATGTCCACCCACATAGCCGCCCGCCCAATCGCTGGCCGAGGCCGATTCGCGGACCGGGGCAGCCACCACCGGATCGGCAACAGGGGCGATATAGCCCCCGGCAAGGGCGCCCGATGTGCCTGACATCAGGCCGAGGGCGGAAATCGCCAGGAACGAGGAATGACGCATCTGATGCTCCTTCTTTCAGGAAATCCCAATCGCAGCGCCGATCGCCCCGTCGAACAAGGGGTTTAGCGCAATTTGTCTGTCACGCGATCATACATCCTATACGTGTGGACCGGAACCCCGCGCCTTGAACAAAGGCGCGGCATTTCCGCAACAGCGTCAGGTGTCCAGGTTCTCGACGCTCAGCGCGTTCTGCTGGATGAACTCGCGCCGTGGTTCGACCACGTCGCCCATCAGCTTGGTGAACAGATCCTCGGCCTCGGCCACGTCCTCGACCCGGACCTGCAGCATGGTGCGCGCGACCGGATCAAGCGTGGTTTCCCACAACTGCTCGGGGTTCATCTCGCCCAGACCCTTGTAGCGTTGCAGCGACAGGCCCTTTTCGCCTTCCAGGAAGATCGCCTGCAGCAGCCCCAGCGGCCCGAAGATCGGCTGGTCGCGGTCCTTGCGCACCAGGCGGGCAGGCTGGCCATAGATGTCCTGCAGGGCCTGCGTCATCTCGCCCAGGCGGCGGCTTTCGGCGCTGCGCAGCATCTGGCCGTCCAGGGTCCGGCTTTCCTCGACCCCGCGCAGGGTGCGCGTCAGGCGAATGCCTGCATCCTGTGTGGGACGGCCAGTCCAGCCGCGTTCGTATTCCTCGGCGATGAGGTCCAGCCGGGCGGCCACCGCATCGGCTGCGCCTTGCGCGTCCTGATCGACGCGACCCGGCAGCAGGGCACCAGCGATGGCTGCCTGCTCGGTGACATGGGGCGGATAATGCGTGGGATAGGCGCGCAGCAGGCGACGGGCGATCCGCGCCTCGCCGACAACGCGGGCCAGGTCGGCGCCCACGATTTCTTCACCCGAACCAAGCTTCAGCGCCGCGCCCTCGACCCCCTGCTGGATCAGGTAATCCTCGAGCGCGGCTTCGTCCTTGAGGTAAACTTCAGACCGGCCGCGCGACACCTTATACAGCGGCGGCTGCGCGATATACAGGTGGCCCGCGTCGATCAGTTCCGGCATCTGCCGGAAGAAGAAGGTCAGCAGCAGCGTGCGGATATGCGCGCCGTCGACATCGGCATCGGTCATGATGACGATCTTGTGGTAGCGCAGCTTGTTCAGGTTGAATTCGTCCCGCCCGATCCCCGTGCCAAGCGCAGTGATCAGCGTGCCGATCATTTCGGACGACAGCATCCGGTCGAATCGCGCCCGTTCCACGTTCAGGATCTTGCCGCGCAGGGGCAGCACCGCCTGGTTCTGCCGCGACCGGCCCTGCTTGGCGGACCCACCGGCCGAGTCACCCTCGACGATGAACAGTTCCGACAGCGCCGGATCCTTTTCCTGGCAATCGGCCAGCTTGCCGGGCAGCGAGGCCACGTCCATCGCCGTCTTGCGGCGCGTCAGTTCGCGCGCCTTGCGGGCGGCTTCGCGGGCCAGGGCGGTCTCGATGATCTTGCCGACGATCGACTTGGCCTCGGTCGGGTTTTCCTCGAACCACTCGGCCAGCTTTTCGCCCACCAGGTTCTCGACTGCCGGGCGCACCTCGCTGGAGACCAGCTTGTCCTTGGTCTGGCTGGAGAACTTGGGATCGGGCACCTTCACGGACAGCACGCAGGTCAGGCCTTCGCGCGCGTCGTCGCCGGTGAAGTCCACCTTTTCCCGTTTCGCGATGCCGCTGTCCTGGGCGTATTTGCCGATCACGCGCGTCAACGCGCCGCGGAAGCCCGCCAGATGCGTGCCGCCGTCGCGCTGCGGGATGTTGTTGGTGAAGGGCAGCACGGTTTCGTGGTAGCTGTCGTTCCACCACATCGCGACCTCGACCCCGATGCCGTTGCGCTCGCCGGCCATGAAGATCGGCTCGGGCATGACGGCGGTCTTGGAGCGGTCGAGGAACTTCACGAATTCCCGCACGCCGCCTTCGTAGAAAAGCTCGGTCTTCTGGACCTCGGCATGACGCTCGTCTTCCAGGATGATGCGGACGCCGCTGTTCAGGAAGGCCAGTTCCCGCAGACGGTTTTCCAGCGTCTTGTAGACATAATCGAGGTTGCTGAACGTGCCGGCCGGATCGTTGGTCTTGGTCGATGCCAGGAACCGCACCTCGGTGCCCTTCTCGCCCGGCGCGGCATCGCCCACCACGCGCAGATGCTCGACCGTGTCGCCATGTTCGAAGCGTGCGTAATGTTCCTTGCCGTTGCGCCACACGCGCAGTTCCAGCCAGTCCGACAGCGCGTTCACGACCGACACGCCCACGCCGTGCAACCCGCCCGAGACCTTGTAGCTGTTCTGGTCGAACTTCCCGCCCGCGTGAAGCTGGGTCATGATGACCTCGGCCGCGGAAACGCCTTCGCCGGCATGGATGTCGGTGGGAATGCCGCGGCCGTTGTCTCGGACCGAGACGCTGCTGTCGGCGTGGATTTTCACCTTCACATAATCGGCATGGCCGGCCAAAGCCTCGTCGATGCCGTTGTCGACGACCTCGTAGACCATGTGATGAAGGCCTGACCCGTCATCGGTATCGCCGATATACATGCCGGGCCGCTTCCTGACGGCTTCCAACCCTTTGAGAACCTTGATGGAATCAGCGCCGTATTCGGCGGTCTGCGGGATCGTGTCGGCCATGGGTGAAATTGTCCTGTTCCTGTGCAGCCGATATAAGCATCCGGCAGGGGAAAGTCACGGGAAAGACCGGATTTTATTGCGATTCCGGCAGGGTTCAGCCGGCAATTTCGCGGGCCGCGGACAACCCGTCCGTCTTTGTCACGCCCAACCGGCGGGCACGGGGTCCGAAGGCGTCGAAAAGTTCGGGGCCGGTCCCGGTCAGCAGGCTTTGCGCGGGCAGGCCGCAGATGCGGTCGTAAAGCGCCGCGCGCCGGTCGGCATCCAGATGGGCCGCGACCTCGTCCAGCAGCAGCACGACCGGCTGGCCAGACAGCGCGCGGGCATTGGCCAGCACCAGCGACAAGAGCAGCGCTTTCTGTTCCCCGGTCGAGGACAGCGCGGCAGGCATGTCCTGCGGTCCCCAATGCGCGCCCAGGTCGGCGCGGTGCGGCCCGGACAGGCTGCGGCCCGCCGCCATGTCGCGCGAACGCATCGCGGACAGGCGATCGGCGATGCTGTCGGGATCGGGGTCGTCGGCCTGACCTTCGCCCGGCAGCAGCAGCAGGGTCGCGGCGGGAAAATCGCCATCGTCCTGCGCGGCCATGATCGCCGTCAGCGCCCCCTGGCGATTGCGGGTCAGGGCCGCGCCCGCATCGCCCATCTGCGCCTCCAACGCACGATACCAGCCCGGATCCGCGATCTGGTCCTTCAGCAGGCGATTGCGTTCGCGCATCGCCTTGTCATAGGTCAGCGCCAGATCCGCATGGTCGGGAAACAGCGACAGCGTCACGCGGTCCAGAAAGCGCCGCCGCGCCTCGGGTGGGTCGGACCACAGCCGGTCCATCGCGGGAACCAGCCAGATGATGCGCAGCAGGCGGCCAAGCGCGGTCTGCGCCACCGGCTTGTCGTCGATTGCAACGCCGCGCGGCTGGCCGGGCGGTGCCTGCGTTTCAATGGCGTGATCGCCCAGGGCCGCGCGGATCCGCCAGCCCGCGCCGGGGCCCTGCCGCGCCTGTTCGGGGGCAGGGGCCGCGCGCAAGCCGCGGCCGGGGGCCAGCATGGACACGGCTTCCAGAATATTCGTCTTGCCCGATCCGTTCGGGCCAAAGATCGCCAGCGGCTGATCGTTCAGGTCCAGGTCAAGCCGGGACCATGACCGGAACTGCGCCAGCGAAACCTGCCTCAGCGTCACACGCGCATCGGCATGACGACATAAACCGCGCTCTGGTCCCCGCCTTCGCGGATCAGCGCGGCATCGCCCGAGCCGTTGAACATGAACACCGCATTGTCGCGATCCACCTGGCTGGCGATTTCCTGCAGGTATTTGGCGTTGAAGCCGATCTCCAGCGGGTCATCGGCATAGGCCACGATCAGTTCCTCCTCGGCCGCGCCCGCATCGGGGGCATTGACCGACAGGATCAGCCGGTCCTGGTCCAGGGCCAGCTTGACCGCGCGGGACCGTTCGCTGCTGACCGTCGCCACCCTGTCCACCGCGCGGGCAAAGTCGGTCGCATCGACCTCCAGCTTGCGGCTGTTGTTCAGGGGGATCACGCGCGAGTAATCGGGGAATGTCCCGTCGATCACCTTCGAGGTCAGCGTCAGCGTGGGCGTGGCGAAGCGCACCTTGGTCTCGCTGACCGACACCGCGATATCGGTATCGTCGTCATCCAGCAGCTTGCGCAATTCGGCCACGGTCTTGCGCGGCACGATCACGCCCGGCATTTCGTCCGCGCCCACCGGCAGGGGCGCGTCGATCCGCGCCAGGCGGTGCCCGTCGGTCGCCACGCAGCGCAGCATCGGCTGGCCGTCAACCTGGGCCACATGCATGTAGACGCCGTTCAGGTAATAGCGCGTTTCCTCCGTCGATATCGCGAACTTGGCCTTGTCGAACAGCCGGCGCAGCATGTCGGCCTTGGCCTTGAAATTAGCGCTGTACTCGGACGACGCCATGACGGGGAAATCCTCGCGCGGCAGCGTGGCCAGGCTGAAGCTGGACCGCCCCGCCTGCACCGACAGCCGTCCGGCCGCATCGTCGCTGCTGATCTGCACCAGGGCGCCGTCCGGCAGCTTGCGCGCGATCTCGTTCAGCATGACCGCGCTGACGGTAGTGGCGCCGGGGCGTTCCACCTGGGCAGGGGCCTGGTCCACGACCTCGGTGTCCAGGTCGGTGGCCCGGAAACTGACGCCGTCGGGCGTGGCCTCGATCAGGACGTTTGCCAGGATCGGGATGGTGTTGCGACGTTCCACAACCGACTGGGCCTGAGAGACGGCCTTGACCAGAACCGCGCGCTCGATCGAGAATTTCATCGCATTTCCCTGTGCCTGTGGCCATCCCGGCCCGTAAACGGACCTGATTTGTAACCAGCCCTGAGGATGCTCACAAGCGTTTCCTGTGTCAGGCTTCCAGCAGGCGCTTCAGCAGGGCGACATCCTCGGCCAGAGCGTGATCCTCGGTCACCAGCTCCTCGACCTTGCGGATGCCGTGCATGATCGTGGTGTGGTCGCGCCCGCCGAAGCGGCGGCCGATTTCCGGCAGGCTGCGGCTGGTCAGTTGCTTGGACAGATACATGGCGATCTGGCGCGGGCGGGCGACGTTTCGGGCGCGCTTAGGGCCCACCATGTCGGCCAGGCGGATGTTGTAATGTTCGGCAACCTTGCGCTGGATGTCGTCGATGGAGATCTTGCGGTCGTTGGTGCGCAGGATGTCGGCCAGGCATTCCTGGGCGACCTCCAGCGTGATCTCGCGGCGCAGAAGGCTGGCATGGGCGAACAGGCGCTGCAGCGCGCCTTCCAGCACGCGGACGTTGGTGGTGATGCGGTGCGCCAGGAATTCCAGCACGCCCGCGCCGATCTCCAGGTCAGGCTGCTGGGTGCGGAACACCTCGGTCTTGGATTGCAGGATGCCCAGGCGCAGTTCGTAGGTCGTGGGATGCACGTCCACGATCAGGCCCGAGGACAGGCGCGACTTGATGCGTTCCTCGAGGCCCTTGATCTCGGCAGGCGCGCGGTCGGCGGAAATGACGATCTGCTTGCCCTGATCGACCAGGGCATTGAAGGTATGGAAGAATTCTTCCTGCGTGCTGTCCTTGCCGGCGATGAACTGCACGTCGTCGACCATCAGCATGTTCACGTTGCGGAACATGCCCTTGAAATCCATGATCGTGCTTTCGCGCAGCGCCTGGACGAAGCGGTACATGAACTGTTCGGCAGAGAGATACAGCACCTGCGCCATCGGGTGGCGGCGGTGATATTCATGGGCGATGGCGTGCATCAGGTGGGTCTTGCCCAGGCCCACGCCGCCATACAGGAACAGCGGGTTGAAGCCAACGGGACCGCCCTCGGCCACGCGGCGCGCGGCGGCATGGGCCAGTTCGTTGGGCTTGCCCACGACGAAATTGCCAAAGGTATAGCGGGGATCCAACGGGGCGCCCAGGTCGGTGCGACCCACGCGGGCCGTGGCCGGGGCTGCGGCCGACGCCACGGGGCGGGCGGGCTTTGCCGGGGCGGCAGGGGCTGCGGCGCGGGCGCGCCCGGGCGCGGTCTGCGGCACCACCTCGAAGCGCAGGCGTTCCACGGGGGCGCCGTGGCGGCTGAGCTCGCCCAGGATGTCCTTGGCGAAATGGCGGTTCACCCAGTCCGAGATGAAGCGCGTGGGGCTGGCGAAATGGGCAATGCCCTCGTCCACGCCCGTCAGGCGCAGGGGCTTGATCCAGTGGTTGAAGTTGTTCGGCCCCACGCTTGTCTCAAGCGCGGCGCATGCCTGTCCCCAGATCTCGTCCATGGTCTTGCCCTATCTATCCTGTCCCCAGCCTTCGCCGGACCTTCCGGCGAAACAGGATCCGCGACGCGCATCGGAACGGCGGAACTGCGGCAACACCCCACCCTGCGGCCCCAGCGGGCCGCCTGACGGGGCTTTCGCCCAAGATCCCATCCAAGACACGGGCATCCGCGCAGCCGGTGGCAGCCGTCTGCAAGAAACCCGAGGGCCATGAAAAAGGCGCCTGTTGCCTTCTGGCCCGACCGGTTCTGCGAGCCCTTTCGGATTCGCGGGCAACCGGCCCGTCCCCCAACACTGCGACGTGAATCGCCCCATGACGTTAGCAATGGCGCGGCGGCTGCTGCAACCGAACTATCTGCTTGACAGAAGCTTTGCCCAAACGAATCTGGCAAGGCCTTTGACTCATAAGGAAAGAATCCTGAACGCCTTGATATGTAGGCATTTTTGCAACATTTGCAGATGCAGAAACAAAAAACGGGCGCGGATTTTCATCCGCGCCCGAGCATCATTTCGGACCCCGCAGGACCCGCGATTCCAGCAAGATCCGGGCCGGATCCGGCCCTGGAATCAGACCGCCGAAAGGGCCTTCACGCGCGACGCGAGGCGCGAGATTTTCCGCGATGCAGTATTCTTGTGGACCACGCCCTTGGTCACGCCGCGCATGAGTTCGGGCTGGGCCGCCTGAAGCGCCGCCTTGGCTTCATCGGCATTGCCCGAGGCGATGGCTTCTTCCACCTTGCGCAGGAAGGTCCGGATGCGCGAGCGGCGGGCCTTGTTCACGTCGGTGCGGCGCTCGATCTGGCGGGCGCGTTTCTTGGACTGGGGCGTATTGGCCATGGGTTCTTGATCCTATCGGTCTTTCAGCGTTTCGTTCGCGCAAAAGACCCAAGGAACCGCTTCACGGGGAAGCGGTCATGATTCTTGCCTAAGCGGGCCCACGCGCATGTAAGCCGGGGCGTATAGGGCATGGCAGCCGAAAAGGAAAGGCCGAAAAGAACGGCTTGAATCAGCGGTCCCGGAACTGGGCTTCGCGCTTTTCCAGGAATGCGGCCATGCCTTCCTTCTGATCCTCGGTCGAGAACAGCGCCTGGAAGTTGCGCCGCTCGAACAGGATGCCTTCGGTCATGCTGGTCTCATAGGCGCGGTTGACGGATTCCTTTGCCGCCTTGACCGAGATCTGGGATTTCTCGGCGATCTTGCGGGCGGCCGCCATGGCCTCGGGGATCAGCTTGGCGGCGGGGACCACGCGGCTGACCAGGCCCGACCGTTCGGCCTCGGCGGCGTCCATGAAGCGGCCGGTCAGATGCATGTCCATGGCCTTGGACTTGCCCACGAAGCGGGTCAGGCGCTGCGTGCCGCCGATCCCCGCGATGACGCCCAGGTTGATTTCCGGCTGACCGAACTTGGCGGTGTCGGAGGCAATGATGAAATCGCAGATCATCGCCAGCTCGCAGCCGCCGCCCAGGGCATAGCCGCTGACGGCGGCGATGATCGGCTTGCGGATGCGGGTGATGGCGTCGATCCGGGCGCCGAACAGATCCTCGTCATAGGCGTCGACAAAGGTCTTGGTCGCCATTTCCTTGATGTCGGCGCCGGCGGCGAAGGCCTTTTCGCTGCCGGTCAGCACAACGCAGCGGATCTTGTCGTTGCGGTCGGCGTCCGCCAGGGCCTGGCCCAGTTCGGTGATCAGGGCGGTGTTCAGCGCGTTCAGCGCTTCGGGGCGGTTCAGCCGGATCAGGGCGACGCTGTCCTCGATCTCGACGATGATGGTTTCATAGGCCATGGGCAGCGTCCCGTTGCAAAAGCGTTTTGCCGGACCCTATCAAACCTGCGGCGGGAAAGCCAAGCGCGCTACCGCTGGCAGCCGGGGCAGAAGAAGCTGGATCGCCCGCCCTGCACGATCCGCCGGATCGTGCCCGCGCAGCCCGGGGTGGGGCAGGGCGCGCCTTCGCGGTCATAGACGCGGAAGCTGTGCTGGAAATAGCCCAGTTCGCCGCTGGCCTGCCGGTGGTCGCGCAGGGACGACCCTCCCGCTGCGATGGCGTCCGTCAGCACGTCGCGGATATGGCCCACAAGCGCGGCGATCCGCGCGGCCCCGATGCGCCCTGCCGCCCGACGCGGGTCGATGCCCGCGCGGTGCAGCGCCTCGGAGACATAGATGTTGCCCAGGCCCGCGACGATCCGCTGGTCCAGCAGCGCCTGCTTGACCGGCATCCTGCGGCCCGCGAAGGCACCAGCCAGATAGGCGGGCGTGAAGGCGTCGTCGAAAGGTTCCGGCCCCAGGTGGTCCAGCAGCGGATGGGCCGACCCCTCGCGGATCAGATCCACCATGCCGAAACGGCGCGCATCGTTGAAGGTGATCGTGCTGCCCCCGTCCGTCACCAGCACCACATGATCGTGGCGCGGCAGGATCGCCGGGTCGCGGTGGAAATCGCCCAACGACCCCCCCTGGACCAGCATCCGTCCGGACATGCCCAGATGCATCAGCAGCGTGCCGCCCCGGTCCAGGTCGGCCAGCAGGTATTTCGACCGGCGCCGCAGGGCGGTGACCGTGGCGCCCGTCAGGACCTGCACAAGATCGACCGGCATGGGCCAGCGCAGGTCGGGGCGTCGAACTTCGGCGCGTGCGATGCGTTGGCCTTCCAGGTGCGGCAACAGGCCGCGGCGGACGGTTTCGACTTCGGGCAGTTCTGGCAATCTGGTCCCTTTCGATCCATTGTGCGCCGCGCAGGCCGGGCTTATCTGGCGATGAAACAGCGGATCGGCAAGCGGATGAGCGACAAGAAGCAGACCCATTTCGGTTTCCGGACCGTGGACGAAGATGCCAAGGCCAGCATGGTCCACGGCGTCTTTTCCAGCGTCGCGTCGCGCTACGACTTGATGAACGACCTGATGAGCGCGGGCATCCACCGCGTCTGGAAGAACGCCATGATGGACTGGCTGGCCCCGCGCGACGGCCAGCACCTGCTGGACGTGGCGGGCGGCACGGGCGACGTGGCCTTCCGCTTCCTGGATCGCGCGCCGGGCGGGCGCGTCACCGTCTGCGACATGACCGAATCCATGCTGGTCGAAGGGCGCAAGCGCGCCGACGCGGTGGAAAAGGGCGACCGGCTGGCCTGGGTCACGGGCGATGCGATGGCGCTGCCCTTTGCCGATGCCAGCTTCGACCGCTACACGATCAGCTTCGGCATCCGCAACGTCACCCGCATCCCCGACGCCCTGGCCGAGGCTTACCGGGTCCTGAAACCCGGCGGGCGGCTGATGGTGCTGGAGTTCAGCCAGATCCCCGTGCCCGCGATGCAATGGGCCTATGACCGTTATTCCTTCAATGTCATCCCGGCGATGGGCCAGGCGGTGACGGGTGATCGCGACAGTTATCAATACCTGGTCGAATCGATCCGCAAGTTCCCCGACCAGGACACCTTCGCCGACATGATCCGGGCGGCGGGCTTCGGGCGCGTGCAGTATCGCAACCTGTCGATGGGCATTGCGGCGCTGCATTCCGGCTGGAAGCTGTAATGCGGGGTCCGCACAATCTTTTGCGCCTGATCCGCACGGGCGCCACCTTCGAGCGCACGGGCGCCATGAGCGCGGTGCTGGACGCGGTCGAGGCGCCGCCGCGCCTGCGCATCGCCGCCCGCGTGCTGGGCTGGCCCTTCCGCTGGCTGGGCTACAGGGGCGACCCGAACCTGCCGCCGATCACCCGCGCGATCACCGCGCTTGGACCGGCCTACATCAAGTTCGGACAGATCCTGTCGACCCGGGCCGATGTCGTGGGCATCGGGATGGCCAACCAGTTGCGGATGCTGCAGGACCGCCTGCCAGCCTTCCCGGCCGAGACGGCCAAGGAGATCATCCAGGCCGACCTGCGCCAGCCGGTGGATCTTCTGTTTTCCGAATTCTCGGAACCCGTGGCGGCGGCGTCCATCGCCCAGGTCCACCGTGCACGGGTCCGCGCCACCGGGCGCGAGGTCGCCGTCAAGGTGCTGCGCCCCGGCATCGGCGCGGCGTTCCGCCGCGATATCGACGCCTTTCACTTTGCCGCCGGGATCATCGAGATGCTGTCGCCGGGCAGCCGCCGCCTTCGCCCGCGCGAGGTGGTGCGCCACTTCGAAGCCACTGTCACCGCCGAACAGGACATGCGGCTGGAAGCCGCCAACGCGTCCGAGTTCGCGGAAAACACCAAGGGCGATGCGGGCTTTTCCATTCCGCAGCCATTGTGGCACCTGTCCTCGCGCCGGGTGCTGACCTCGGACTGGGTGGAAGGGCTGCCGATGGGCGACCGGGCCGCCCTGGTGGCGGCGGGGCATGACACCGGCCGCATCGCCGCCCGGGTGATCCAGCTTTTCCTGCAGCACGCCCTGCGCGACGGCTTCTTCCATGCCGACATGCATCACGGCAACCTGAAGGTCGGGGCGAATGGCGACGTGCTGGCTTATGACTTCGGCATCATGGGCGAGATCGACGAATATACCCGCCGCATCTATGCCGAGATCCTGTATGGCTTCATCCAGCGGGATTACCGCCGCGTCGCCCGCGTCCATTTCGAGGCAGGCTATGTCCCCCGCGACCGCGACGAGGCGCAGTTCGCCCGCGCCCTGCGCGCCGTGGGCGAGCCGATCTTCGGGGTC
This sequence comes from Paracoccus sp. AK26, assembly GCF_011801365.1. Classification (NCBI taxonomy): domain Bacteria; kingdom Pseudomonadati; phylum Pseudomonadota; class Alphaproteobacteria; order Rhodobacterales; family Paracoccaceae; genus Paracoccus; species Paracoccus sp. AK26. The sequence goes on along the minus strand of NZ_CP041041.1, from coordinate 2,721,076 downwards.
AATGCCAGCCAGATCTCGATGGCGAACCTGCTGGCCTATCTGTTCGAGGTGACCGAACGCTTCGGGATGCAGACCCAGACCCAGCTGATCCTGCTGCAGCGCACCATGGTCGTGGTCGAGGGCGTGGCCCGGTCGGTCGATCCGAACCTGAACATCTGGGACGCGGCAAAGCCCGTTGTGTCAGACTACATCCGGTCGAATATCGGGCCCAAGGCGCTGGCTGGCGACATGGCCCGCGTGGCCCAGACCGTGGGACGCTATGGCCCGCTGCTGCCGCGCATCGTGGAACAGGCGCTGTGGGAACGCGCCCATCCCGAAGATGCGCGGCCGGCCCAGCCGGTCTTTATCAGGCGCGGCGCGCCGGGCTGGCTGACGGTCGTGCTGGCGCTTGGCGCCGGGGCCGCGCTTGGGATGTCGCTGGTCTGACGCCTTGTCGTCCAAGGCGCCCGGCCCGGCGTCCGCCCGCCAAGATGGGCCGATTGGCCGGATGGGGCAGGGCGTCACGCGCCCCGCTCGCGCCTGCCCCCCTTTGCCGGCGTCAGAAGCACAGGATCTCGGCTTCGGCCTCGGCGCGTTTCAACTGGGCCACGATCTCGGTCATCTGGGCCATGCTCTTGAACATGCCGGCCCGTTCGCCGTTCATCTGCTGCATCCGCAGAACGGTCTCTGCCTCAACATATTGCTCGAACGGCAGGACTTCGGCGATCTGGTCGATCGAGCAGGAACAGCGGTCCAGCATGTCGCGGGTCTGGCCGTTGCTGGCCATGCAGGCAAAGACATATTCGGCCCGCGCATTGGTCGGATAATCGTTGACCGCCTGCGCATGAACCGGCGCCCCCGCAACCAGGGCCGCCGCTACGCCGATCAAGACCCCCCTCATTGCAGCGTCATCCTGTTCAGATAGCCGGGTTCCGCCCCTTGGGTCTCCGCCCGGAATTCGCGGATGGGCTGCTTGGGATCGCCCAGCACGAAGGTCAGCGTCAGCGTCTGGAACCCGCCCATCCGCGCGCCGTTCGGGTCGTCGGCAAAGGGCGTGAAGCTGGCGACCGACTGCTGGCCCTGCTGGGTGATCTGGCCGCCGCGGAACAAGGCGTCCTTGATGCGGTTGCGGATATAGAAGGGGCTTCCTCCGGTCAGGCCGGCCATGTCGCGGGCCGTCTGTTCCAGGAAGAAGGTCAGCACCGGATCCCCGCCCGAGATGGGGAACGGCCCGATCTGCCGGGTGCGTCGGTCGGTCTTCTGGGTCAGTTGAAGAACCGGCTGCTGGTCTGACGGATCGATCGTTTCCGCCAAGGTGACGCTGCCGTTGTCGATGGGCAGGAAGCCGGGTTGTTCCGGTCCCTCGACATGGACCGTCCAGCGAAGTTCCTTTTCGCCCAGCGACCAGGGGCCGCGTTCGGCGAAGACCGCGTCCCCCGCCTCGCCGGCATGGGCATAGCCCGCGCCCAAAATCGACAGGCCCAGCCACAAAGCCGCGGCAATGGCTTTTCTCATCATGTTCCTCCCACTCCAAGGGTCAGAGTTGCGCCGCCCGCGGCCAAGGACAAGCCCGCCCCCCGGTGCATCGGCCTTTGGTCGCAGATCATGCCAGAATCCCGCCCAGCATCTCGGCCAACTCGGTTGGGCGCACGGGCTTTTCCATCAGATGCACCTGCATGGCCGCGCAACTGCGGGCGATCTGGGGATCGCGATGGGCGGTGATCATCACTGCGGGGATCGGCTGCCCCGCCCCTTGCCGCAGGGCCGCGATGGCATGAACGCCGGTATCGCCGTTCTCCAGGTGGTAGTCGGCCAGGATCACGTCGGGCGGATCGTCGCCCATCGTCGCCAAGGCCTCGGCCGTGCCGCCGGCAAGGCGGGCCACCATGCCCAGCCGGTCGCGCAGGATCATCTCGTATCCCCGGCGCATCCCCTGGTCATTCTCGACCACCAGGGCCACGCGCCCGCGCAAAGGCAGAAGCGAGTTTTCGGGCCGGGGCGGCGCACCGACCTGTTCTTGGTCCACGACGGGCAGGCCCACACGGAAGACGGTGCCGCGCATGGCCTCGGAATCAAGGCGGATCGGGTGGTTCAGCTTGGCGCAGGCGCGGCGCACGATCGACAGGCCCAGCCCCATGCCAGGAGTGGCGGTGTCGTGTGACAGCCGCTGGAACTCATCGAAGATGCGATTGCGGTCCACCGCCGGGATGCCGACGCCGGTGTCGTAGACGCATAGCCAGCACATCCCGCCCCGCCTGCGCGCACCCACCACCACCCCGCCGCGATGGGTGTACTTGATCGCGTTCGAGACGAGGTTCTGAGCGATGCGGCGAAGAAAGACCGGGTCGCTTTCGACCACGGCATCGGTCGGCACAAAGGACAACCGCAGTCCTTTGGCCTCGGCCAGGGGCGCGTATTCGATGGCGAGCCTGCGGAACAATTCGCCCAAGGGGACCGGCTGGCGGTGGAACTCGATCCGTTGGCTGTCCAGGCGCGAGATGTCCAGAACGGCGTGCATCAGTTGTTCCACCGATTCGAAGGCACCCGAAAGCCGGTCGGTCAGTTCGCGCTGCTGGTCGTCCAGTTGCGTGTCGGCAAGCGCGGACAAAAACAGCCGCGCGGCCGAAAGCGGTTGCAGCAGGTCATGGCTGGCCGCGCGCAGGAAGCGGGTCTTGGACCGGTTCGCTTCCTCGGCGCCGGCACGGGCCACGGCCAGTTCGCGGTTGCGCTGCGACAGGTCGGCCAGCGCGCGTTCCAGGTCGCGGGTGCGGACCATCACCTCTTGTTCCAGGGCCACGGCGGCCTGGAACATCGACCAGGCCGAGCCGCGCGATTCCTCAAGCCTGTCGATGCGATCGATCAGGACCTGGTTGATGCGGGCCAGCTTTTCGACCCGGCGTTCTGGACCGTCGTCTTCACGCAGCATGGGGATCACGCGGCATCGGGCGCCGCATCGGCATTGGGCATGAAGGCCAGGCCCACGAAGGTCTGGTTCACATGCATTCCGCTGTGCTGTTCGCCATAGGTGTTGAACCCGGCCACGCGATAGCGGGTCAGCAGTTCCGACATCTGGTCGCGCAGCCCTTCGCGTTCCAGGGCCAGGCGGCGCAGGATGCAGTCGAAACCCAGCACCATCAGCGGCGGTCGGGGCAGGGCGGCCAGGGCCTCGGCAAAGCCCTGCGTCATGTCCTCGGCCCGGCCAAGGGTCAGGACGGTGCCGGTGTCGATGGCCGACATCAGCGACAGGCCCCCATCCTCGGTCTGGGCACTGATGGCGCGGACATGGTGATGCCGGCCCATCCGCAACAGCAGCGGGTGGCGGGCGAATTCGCTGGGCGTCAGGGCGTCGGTGGCGATGCCGGTCAGGCGGGCATATTCCTCGGCCGCGGGTTCGGCGTTCAGTTCCAGGATGCGGCGCTTTTCGGGGATCGCGGCGGTCACCACGACCCGGGTCGCCGTGGGGCTGAAATGGGCAAAGGTCACCTCGCTGACCGCAAGGTCGGTTTCCACCAGCAGGAAGATCGCGGCATTGGTGACGACCTGCCCGTTGGCCAGAAGCCAGGTCTGCTTGAAGGACAGCCCGTCGCCCGCCGATCCGCCCAGGGTCGGGACCGAAGGCAGGGCCGCATCGATGGTGGCCACAAGCGCGTCTTCCTGCCCCGCCAGCCCGTCCACCAGCAGCAGCCCGAACAGCGACCGCTGCGGATCGGGACCAAAGCCCGCCTGCAACCGGCGCAGCGCCGCCATCCAGTCCGACACCGGAAGCGCGTCCAGCCGCGGCAGCACCAGGGTCGAGGCCCGGAAATGCGCGGCCGGAAAGCCGATCGCCACGATGCTGCCCGAGGCATAGCCCCGCGGCCCGATCTCGCCCGCCGAGGAACAGCCGGCGATGACGCAGCCCTCGGGCAGGCCCGCGCGGAGGGCTGCGTCAAGCGCGGCCAGTTCGGAACCGTCCGCGCCGAAGACCAGGACAAGGCCCGGATCGGCTCCGCGCAGGCCGTCCAGCAGGATCCGGCCGGGATCGGCCTCTCCGCGGTCGGCCTGCACGGCCACCGGCCCGATGGCGCCCTCCTTCGCGACCGGGCCGGTATCCATCAGCCCGCCTCGAACAGCCGGACCGTGTTGGCAAGCAGCACCGCCTGGGTGCGCCGCCGCGCGTTGATCTTGGACATGATCGCGGTGATATGGGTCTTCACCGTCGCCTCGGCGATGGACAGGTCATAGCTGATTTCCTTGTTCGCCTTGCCCTGGCAGATCAGCCGCAGGATCTTCATCTGCTGTGGGGTCAGGGTGGCGAAGCGGCGGGCCAGTTCCGCCTTGGCCTCGTCCTCGGCGCAGGCCTGGTCGGGGGCATAGCCCTCGGGCGTGACATGCTCGCCCTCCCACATGCGGCGCAGGCTGTCCACCAGGGCCTCGCGGCTCAGCGACTTGCTGATATAGCCCTGCGCCCCCGCCGCCATCGCGGCCGAGATCATGGCGCTGTCCAGATCGGCGGAAATCATCGTGATCGGCACGTCGGACAGTTGCCGGCGCAGGGTCACGATGCCTTCGGCGCCGCGCGCGTCGGGCAGGTTCAGGTCCAGGATCACCGCGTCGGGCGCGCCCTGTGCCTTGATCCCTTCCAGGGCCGCGCCCAGGCTTCGGGCCGTGCGGACGTTCTTGAGGCCGAAGCTGATCTTCAGCGTCAGCGCAAGCGCATCGCACATCAGCGGATGGTCATCGACAATAAGGATTTCGCGCACCTGATCGGCGCTTTGCCGTGGCGTCTGCGGCGCTTTGGCCTGCATGGCTGCGGCTGTCATGGGTCTCCTCCTCGGATGGTGCCGCGATCTCCCCTCCGCGGCAATCCATCCGAGTTTAGGCCTCTGTCCCCGCAAAGCAAGCCCGCATCTGCGACCAAGGTCGGGTGCGTCAGGCTGCCCGCGGGTTGCCGATCCAGTCCCGTGCGTCGGTCACGGTGGCATAGCCGAAGGCCAGCCCGCTCATCATCGCGGCATGGACCTGGGCCGCGGGGACGGTGGTGCCCTGGAATTCAAGGTCGCGGGTCGCGCAGGCGTCGGCGATGACCGTGGTCCTGTAGCCCAGGTCGGATGCGGCGCGGGTGGCGGCGTCGATGCACATGTGGCTCATGGCGCCGACGATCACCACGTCGGTGATGCCGTTGTCGTCCAGGATTCGCTGCAGGTCGGTGTCCTTGAAGGCGTTGACGTTGTTCTTGGTCAGCACAACCTCGTCGCCTTGGGGTGCGGCGGCGGGGTTGATGTCGGCGCCAGGGCTGCCGGGATGGAAGAAGGGGGCCGAGGCATCGGCGAATTCATGGCGCACATGGACGATCAGGTCGCCGCGTTCGCGGGCGGCATCCAGAACGGCACGCGCATTGGCGGCGGCCTGTTCCATTCCTTCCAGCGGAAACCTGCCGCCGGGGAAATAGTCGTTCTGGATATCGACGGCAATGGTGGCGCGTTTGGACATGATCGTTTCCCTATCCGTTGACGGCTTCGAAGGTCTGGTCCCAGCGGTTCCCCTCGGTATCCTCGGCCCGGACATGGATCGGCTGGCCGTTGGGCGCGTAGGCAAAGCGGAACACGGGATCCTCGCTGACCGAGATCCCGGCCTGCATGGTGAACAGCAGCTCGTCCCCCTGCCGAACCTCGAGCCGGTCGATGAAATGGGCGGGGATGTTCAGAAGCGTCACCTGGTCGCGCTGCAGCCCCGAGAAGTTCGGGTGCCGGATCATCAGCGTGCCGACCGTGCGGCCGTCCTGGCTGTCGCTTTTCCACCGCATCTGGCCCATCGTGGATTCGACCTCGGCCATGTCCTTGCCCGCGGGGGCCGAGCAGCCGCCCGAGGCCTTGACGAAGCGGCCCGCCATGACGCGGTTGCCGTTGCCCGTATCGGCGATGGCGCGGACGTCGGAATAGCTGTCCACGCGGACGCGGAACTCGAAGTCCAGCGGCATCATCGCGGGACCAAAGCTGTATTCGGCGGCCACGGGGGCGGGGTTTTCGTCGATGACCATCGTCACCGCCTGCACGGGTGGCGCATCGGCGGGCTGGGTCAGGCGGATGGGCACGATCGCCGCCTCATGCGCGCGGATGGGGGCGTCCAGATCCAGGACGGCCTCGTCCAGCGGCACCTCGGCCTCGATCCCCAGGACCGAGGCGCGCAGATCCTCCCATGTGGGGGAATTCTGCAGGGGGTTTTCCTGCGCCGCCACGGGCGTGGCCAGAAGCAGCGCGGCAAGGATGTATTCCTTCATGGCTAGTCTCCTTTCCTCATGCGGCGATAGATCAGGTCGGCGGTGTCCGCGCCGGCATCGGCTTCGGCACGCGCCACCACCTGCGGGTGCAGCGGCGACAGCGAGCAGACCGGGTCGGTCGCCCGCGCATCCCCGGCAAGGGCCATGGCCTGGCAGCGGCAGCCGCCGAAATCCACGGTCTTGCGGTCGCAGGACTGGCAGGGTTCCGGCATCCAGGCAGTGCCGCGGAAGGCGTTGAAGCTGTCAGAGTTCTGCCAGATGTCGCCCAGGTCGCGGTCGCGGACGTTTTCAAAGCGCATCCAGGTGATGGTCTGCGCGGCATGGCAGGGCAGCACGGTGCCGTCCGGCCCGACGTTAAGCCCGGTCGAGCCCCAACCGCCCATGCAGGCCTTGGGGAAGACCGCATGGTGGTCGGCGGGAACATAATCGATGACCATGCGGCCCCGCAGCCGGACCCGCGCGTCGTTAACCATCTGCCGGGCGAATGCCGCCTGTTCGCGCGTGGGCATCAGGGCCTTGCGGTTCAGGTCAGCCCAGCCGTGGAACTGCACGGTCGCGACCTCGATCCGGCGGGCGCCAAGCGTTTCTGCCAGCTCGATCATGTCGGGCAGGCGTTCCAGGTTCTGGCGGTGGACCACGGCGTTGATGGTCAGGGGAAAGCCGATGTCCTTCACCCAGTCGGCGAAGTGCATCTTCTTGTCCCAGGATCCCGGATGGCCGCTGATCCGGTCGGCCATGTCGGGGCGGATGCCCTGCAACGAAAGCTGGACGTGATCCACGCCCGCGCGGTCCAGTTCCTCCAGCCGGTCGCGGGTGATGCCGATCCCCGATGTGATCAGGTTCACATAAAGACCCGCATCCCGCGCATGGGACACGATCTGCGCCAGATCGCGCCGAGCGCCGGGTTCCCCGCCCGAGATATGGACCTGCAAGACGCCCAGATCGGCGGCCTGTCGGAAGACGCGGCCCCAGTCGTCGGCCGTCAGTTCCTGCGCGGCCCGGGTCAGTTCCACGGGATTCGAGCAATAGGGGCAGGCCAAGGGACAGCGATGCGTCACCTCGGCCAGCATGGCCATGGGCAGGCCGGGGCTGACGGGGTTGCCGTCCAGGTCGCGGGGTTGGTGTTGCTGGTCCTTCATGGCTGCCTCACAAAGACCATGCGGCGTTCGATCAGCCCGGTCAGGAAATCGCGCACGTCGCCCGCGATCTGGTCTTCGGGCGCATGGTAACGCGCGGCAAGGGTGCTGACGATGGCCGCCATGCTGCGGCTGCCGTCCAGTTCGCCCAGGATCGCGTCGCCGATGGCATCCAGTTGCATCGCCCGTTCGGGGGCTTGCAGCACGCGGATGCCGCGCACGCGGTCATCCTGCAGCCGCACCCCGCGCGGCAGATAGGGAATGTCATGGGGACGGATCAGGGCGGCTGGCCGAATGGCGGCTGGCTGGGCGTTCATGGGGCCATTCCTTCGCCCGGCCGCCAGGCGCCCGGCGGGATGTTGCCCTCGACATAGCCGTGCCACAGCGCGTCGAGCTGCGCCCACAGCACGTCTGTCTTGAAGGTCAGGGCCGCCGCCGCGGCGTCCTGCTTTTCCTTGGTGTCGGCGTTGGTCAGCACATAATCCAGGCCGAACTTCACATCCTCGGGCGCTTCGGTCAGGCGTTTCTTGAAATAAGACAAGCTGCTGTCGTCGGCGAAATCGTAATGGGCCAGCAAGCCTTCGATCCGCTGGGCGTGGATCTTGGGCGCGAACAGTTCCGTCAGGCTGGCCGCCACCGCGTCCAGCAGGGGCATGTCGCGCACGAAGCGGACATAGGCATCCACCGCGAACCGTGTGGCGGGCATGATGCCCACGCCGCTGGCGACGTAATCCGGGTCCAGCCCCACCGCCTGTGCAAGCGCCAGCCAGCGCCGAATGCCGCCGCCTTCGGTCACGCCCCCGTCGTGGTCCTCGATCCGCTTGCGCCAGGCGCGGCGCAGGTCGGGATCTTCGACCCGGCTCATGAAGGCCGCGTCCTTCATGGGGATGCGGGACTGGTACATCCAGCGGTTGATGACCCAGGCGCGAACCTCGTCTGGGGTGCAATGGCCGCCATGCAGGCGTTCGTGGAACGGGTGGCGGTCGTGATAGCGTTGGGCGCCGATGGCGCGCAGCCGGGCCTCGAAATCCTCGCGCGATTGCGCCTGTTCCTGCACATCTTTCACAGCGTGATCTCCATTCCGTCGCGGCCGACCTGCCAGCCGCTGGCTTCCGCCTCGCGCGTCTGGGTGCTGGCCGGATCGACCAGCGGGTTGGAATTGTTCATGTGGACGAAGACCCTCTGGCCGACAGGCAGGTCGCGCATCGCAGCCATGGTTTCCAGCACGGGCATGTGGCCCATGCGGCGGCCGGTCTTCTGGCCCAGGCCCATGCGGATCATCTCGTCATCGTCCCACAGCGTTCCGTCGAACATCAGCAGATCGGCACCGGCAATGCGGCCCGACAGCCAGTCCGGCAGCTCGGCGCAGCCGGGGATATACAGCGCGCGCCGCCCGTTCGCGGACAGTTCGACCCCCACCGTCGTCTCGCCGACCAATCCGGTCTCGACCACATCGCCTTCCTGATACAGCGGCACCTTGCCGGGCACCGCGAACAGGGTCGCCGTCAGGCCCGGCGCGATCTCGACCCCTTGGTCCAAGGCCACCGGCTGCCGCGCCACCAGATCGGCGCGCAGGGCCGTCAGCATCGGGTTCTGGGCCAGCACCTCGTGGATCGCGGGTGTCGCGAACAGGGTGAAGGGCTGGCTTTCCCGCAGCGTCAGCAGGCCCGCCACATGATCGATATCGCCATTCGTCAACAGCACCGATCGCAGCGGCATGTCGCGCAATCCGGTCGGATGCAGCGCGGGCGTGGCCGCCAGTTGCACCCGGATATCGGGCGAGGCATTCAGCACGGCCCAATCCCGCCCATCCGCGCTGACCGCGATCGAGCTTTGCGTCATCGCCGGGATGCGCCCGGCCCGTGCGGCATGGCAGTTGTCGCAGCCGCAGTTCCATTGCGGCAGGCCCCCGCCGGCTGCGGCACCCAGCAGAATGATCTTCATGATGTCCCTGACGAAAAGGCCCCGCCCGATCGTGTCGGACGGGGCCGTTCATGATGCCCGAGGCGTGGCGCCTCAGAACAGGACCGGTTCGTCCTCGGCCGGGGCGTACATGTTGATTTCCATGCCGCAGGCGATTTCTTTCAGGGTCGGTTTCGTCCAAGCCATGCATTTCCTCCAAATCCACGGCCGCCATCACGGCGACTGTTTGTCATGTTAGAGGAGAGACAACGCCTTTCAACACGACTAAGGTCGCAAGGTCACGAAAAGTTGGCCGTCTGGCGGATGCTTTGGGAAGTTTCGGCAATGCTTTATGCCATTTTGACCATCTGTCTTGCGGCGGATTCCCGGTCCTGCGGGACGGTGACGCCGGTCGGCCATGCTTTTGCGACCCAGGCCGACTGCAAGGCCGCCGCCCCGCGAATCGCCCGCGACTGGCTTGGCGACCAGTCCCCCTGGACCTTGGACGGTCTGGCCTGCACGACGCTGGACGACCTTCCCATTCTGCCGGTCCAGTCTGTCGCAGACGGCGTTCATGTCCATATCGGCCAGATCGCCCAGTTCGAGGACAGCCCCGACGGCTGGATCGCCAATCTGGGCTTCGTGGTCGGGCAGGACAGCATCGCGGTGATCGACGCAGGCGCCTCGCGCCGGCAGGGCGAGGCGCTGTTTGCGGCAATCCGCCGGGTCAGCGACAAGCCGATCAGCCACCTGATCGTCACGCATATGCATCCCGACCACGCCTTCGGGGCCGAGGTCTTCCGCGAAGCGGGCGCGACGATCGTCGGGCATGAAGGCTTGGCCGGCGCCATGCAGGCGCGGGGACCGGCCTATCTGGAAAACCTGACGCAGCTTTACGGCGCCGCTGCAATGGCGGGGACGCGGATCGTCCTGCCGGATGTCGCGGTCGCGGACAGCCTGGACATCGACCTGGGCGGGCGGGTTTTGACGCTGAAGGCCGTGGCCACCGCCCATAGCGACAACGACCTGACGGTGCTGGACCGGGCAACCGGCACCTTCTTCGCGGGCGACCTGGTGTTTCGCGGCCTGACGCCGATCGTGGACGGGTCGCTGCCCGGCTGGCTGGACTGGATGGCGGTGCCGCAGGCCGGGGGTCCCGTGGTTCCCGGCCACGGCCCCGTCGCCGCAAGCTGGTCCGAGGCTGTTGCGGCCCAGCGGGATTTCCTGACGACGCTGGCCGAGGAGACCCGAAAGGCGATCCGCGACGGCCTGCCGATGTCCCAAGCGGTGCCGGCCATCGTCGAGGCCCTGCAACCCTTTGCGGGCAATTGGGCTTCCTTTCCGGACTCGGCGGCGCGCAATGCCACCGCAGCCTTCAAGGAACTGGAATGGGAGTAAGGGTTTGACAGATCGCGCCTAGTCAGGCGACCATTGCAACCAAGGCTCGCACAAAGGTTGCGGGCAGATGGAAGGGGGGAGAAGGTGAAGGCAATTTTCCACACGACCGTGGCCTTGGCCGCGTTGCTGGCGGGATCCGCGCAGGCCCAGCTTGTGATCGAAAAGGGCAGCGACGACCGCATCAACTGGCAAAGCCTCGAGGATTTCGGGGCGGCCCATGCCGATATCGACGGCCAGAGCGTCACCATCCTGGGCCCCTGGCTGGGCGCGGACCAGGAGCTTTTCGCCTCGATCATCGCCTATTTCGAGGACGCGACGGGCGCGACCGTCAATTATTCCGGGTCGGACAGTTTCGAACAGCAGATCGTCATCGACAGCGAGGCCGGGTCGCCCCCCGATATCGCCGTCCTGCCGCAGCCGGGCCTGGCGGCGGAACTGGCCGCCAAGGGCCATCTGCGCGACCTGGGCGAGGAAACCGCGCAATGGGTGCGCGACAATTACGCGGCAGGCGACAGCTGGGCCGAGCTTGGCACCTATGCAGGCGCAGACGGGGCCGACAAGTTCTTCGCCTTCCCCTACAAGGCCGACGTGAAGTCGCTGGTCTGGTATGTCCCCGAAAACTTCGAGGATGCGGGCTACGAGATCCCCGAAAACTACGAGGATCTGAAGGCGCTGACCGAACAGATCGCCGCCGACGGGGAAACCCCCTGGTGCATCGGCCTGGGGTCGGGCGGCGCGACGGGCTGGCCCGCGACCGACTGGGTCGAGGACCTGATGCTGCGCCTGAACAGCCCCGAGGACTACGACGCCTGGACCACCAACGCGCTGCCCTTCAACGACCCCAAGGTCGTGGCCGCCATCGAGGAGTTCGGCTGGTTCGCCAAGAACGAGGATTTTGTGGCGGGCGGGCCGGCCTCGGTCTCCTCGACCGATTTCCGCGAAAGCCCGAACGGTCTCTTTGAAAGCCCGCCCGCCTGCTACATGCACCGGCAGGCCAGCTTCATCCCGTCCTTCTTCCCCGAAGACATGATGGTGGGCGAGGATTTCGACTTCTTCTATTTCCCGGCGCCGGCTGATGGCAGCCTGGGCCAGCCGGTCCTGGGCGGGGGCACGCTGTTCGCGGTCTTTTCGGAAAATCCGGTCGCCACGGCCTTTATCGAGTTCCTGAAGACGCCCGCCGCGCATGAATTGTGGATGGCGCAGTCGGGATTTACCACGCCCCATACCGGCGTGAACATGGAGGCCTATGCCGACGACACCCGCCGCAAGATGGGCCAGATCCTGCTGGATGCCACGACCTTCCGCTTTGACGGGTCCGACCTGATGCCGGGCGCCATCGGCGCGGGCGCCTTCTGGACGGCCATGGTGGATTTCGTGGGCGGCGCCTCGGCACAGGATGTCGCCGATCGCGTCCAGGAAACCTGGGCTGCGCTGAACTGACGGCCGGGCGCGGCGGATCTTCCGCCGCCTTCCATCATGGGTGAGGGGTGAGGATGGAACTGTTCTGGCTGGCCATCGGCACGATCGTCGTCGGCGTCTTCGGCTGCGTGGCGTGGTTCTGGGGATCGAACATGATCCTGGACCGCGTCTATCCCCCGCGCGGCCCCAACGCGGGCGACAATATCCGCAAGGCCAACCAGATCCGGCCCTGGCTGTTCCTGGGGCCGGCGATCCTGTTTTTGGGCGTTTACCTGGTCTATCCGATCTTCGACAGCCTGTGGCGGTCCATGCATAACGCAAGGGGCAGCGAATTCGTGGGCCTGTCGAACTATGCCTGGCACATGGGCGACGGCAAGTTCCGCGAATCCATGCGCAACAACATGCTGTGGCTGCTGGTGGTGCCGGCGCTGTCCACGCTGTTCGGGCTGATCGCGGCGCAGCTGACCGACCGGCTGAAATGGGGCAATATCGGCAAGTCGCTGATCTTCATGCCCATGGCGATCAGCTTTGTGGGCGCCGGCGTGATCTGGAAGTTCATCTATGAATACCGCGCGCCCGGCGAAGAACAGATCGGGCTTCTGAACGCCATCGTGCAGGCGCTTGGCGGCGATCCGCAACTGTGGCTGACGCTGATTCCCTGGAACAACTTCTTCCTGATGATCGTGCTGGTCTGGATCCAGACAGGGTTCGCCATGGTCATCCTGTCCGCCGCCCTGCGCGGCATCCCCGAGGAAACCATCGAGGCCGCGATCCTGGACGGCGCATCCCCCTGGCAGGTGTTCTTCAAGATCAAGGTGCCGCAGATCATGGGCACCATCGCGGTGGTCTGGACCACCATCACCATCGTGGTCCTGAAGGTCTTCGACATCGTCTTCGTGATGACCAACGGGCAGTGGGGCACCCAGGTTTTGGCGAACCTGATGTATGATTGGATGTTCCGCGGCACGCCCGACTATGGCCGCGGATCGGCCATCGCCATCATCCTGATGCTGCTGGTCACCCCCATCATGATCTGGAACATCGTCAACGCGCGTCGAGAGGTTCGCTGATGGAAGGCATGGCCGGACAGAAATCCTCGCTGGTCTGGGCGGTCAACATCGCCGCCTTCCTGCTGGTGCTGCTGTGGACGATCCCGACGCTGGGGCTTCTTGTGTCGTCCTTCCGCGACCGCGACCAGATCCTGACCTCGGGCTGGTGGCAGTCCTTTTCCGCGCAAGAGGCAACGGGCTTCGTGCGCACCGGCACCGGCGACGACGCGGTCCAAGAGGACGGGCAATATGTCATCGAGGGCACCGTCTTGGAGGAAGGCCAGAGCCTGATCGGCTGGGGCATCCGCGCCCGCGAACCGGCCGCCTTCCAGCCCGGCGAGACGACCGAGATCGAGGACGGCTGGCAACTGACCGTGGCCGAGGACGGCAGCTATCGCCTGACCTCGGACACGCCCTTCGAGATGCGGCGGGGAGAGCGGATCTTCGTCACCACCGGCGCCCCCGCCCGGCTGACCACGGAAAACTACAATCGCGTGCTGACCGCCGAAGGCTTGGGCCGCGCCTTCATGAACACCATGACCGTGACCATCCCCGCCACCGTGATCCCGATCCTGATCGCGGCCTTCGCGGCCTATGCCTTGGCCTGGATGGAGTTTCCGGGGCGTGCCCTGCTGACGGCCGCCGTGGTTGGCCTCTTGGTCGTGCCCTTGCAAGTGGCGCTGATCCCGCTGCTGCGGCTGCACAACGAACTGGGCATCGGCAAGGGATACCTGGGGATCTGGCTGGCCCATACGGGCTTCGGCCTGCCCTTGGCGATATACCTGCTGCGCAACTACATGGTCGGCTTGCCGCGCGAGGTGATCGAGAGCGCCCGCGTGGACGGCGCGACCGAGTTCCAGATCTTCCGCAAGATCATCCTGCCGCTGTCCTTCCCGGCCCTGGCAAGTTTCGCCATCTTCCAGTTCCTGTGGGTCTGGAACGACCTGCTTGTCGCGACCGTGTTCCTTGGCAATACACGCGAACAGCTGGTCATGACCGGCGTGCTGCGCGAGTTGATGGGATCCAAGGGCGGTGAATGGGAAATCCTCGCCACCTCGGCCTTCATTTCCATCGCGGTGCCGCTGATCGTGTTCTTCGCGATGCAGAAATATCTGGTCCGCGGCCTTTTGGCCGGGTCCGTGAAAGGTGGATGAGACTTGACGGAAGTGAAAATCGACTGGTGGAAGGGTGGGGTCATCTATCAGATCTATCCGCGCAGTTTCCAGGACACGACGGGCGATGGCATCGGCGACCTGCCGGGCATCACGCAGCGCCTGCCCTATGTCGCTTCGCTGGGCGTGGATGCAGTCTGGATCTCGCCCTTCTTCACGTCGCCGATGAAGGATTTCGGCTATGACGTGTCCGATTACCGCGGGATCGACCCGCTGTTCGGCGACATGGAGGATTTCGACGCCCTGATCGCCCGCGCCCATGAACTGGGCCTGAAGGTGATGATCGACCTGGTGATGTCGCATTCCTCGGACCAGCACCCCTGGTTCGTCGAAAGCCGCGCCAGCCGCGACAATCCCAAGGCCGACTGGTATGTCTGGGCCGACCCGAAACCGGACGGCACGCCGCCCACGAACTGGCTGTCGATCTTTGGCGGACCGGCCTGGCAATGGGATGCGCGGCGGGAACAGTATTACCTGCACAACTTCCTGGCCTCGCAGCCCGACCTCAACTTCCACAACCCGGCCGTTCAGGACGAGCTGCTGGAGATGGCGCGCTTCTGGCTAAACCGGGGCGTGGACGGGTTCCGCCTGGACACGGTCAACTTCTATTTCCACGACGCTCAGTTGCGCGACAACCCGCCCCTGCCCAGGGAATTGCGCAAGGCGGACACCGCGCCTGCCGTGAACCCCTACAACCACCAAAGCCACAGATACGACAAGTCGCAGCCCGAGAACATCGCCTTCCTTGAACGCTTCGCGGCGCTGCTGCGCCAATATGGCGCCGCCGTCATCGGCGAGATCGGCGACAGCGAACGATCGCTGGAGCTGCTGGAGGAATATACCGGCGTCGCGGGCCGGATGCAGATGTCCTATGTCTTCGACTTCCTGTCCGGCAACGACCTGGCCGCAGCCCGCATCAGCGAGGTCTTCGACAGCCTGCACGCGGTGGCGCCCAATTCCTGGCCCTGCTGGGCGATGTCGAACCACGACGTCGTGCGCCATATCAGCCGCTGGAACCTGACCGACCAGGCCGCCAAGGCCTATGCCACGGTGCTTTTGTGCCTGAAGGGGTCCGTCTGCCTGTACCAGGGCGAGGAACTGGGCCTGCCCGAGGCAGACATTTCCTATGATGATCTGCAAGATCCCTATGGCAAGGAGTTCTGGCCCGAGTTCAAGGGCCGCGACGGCTGCCGGACGCCGATGGTCTGGGACATGGGCGTGAACGGCGGCTTCTCGACGGCCAAGCCCTGGCTGCCGGTGCCCCATGCCCATCTGCAACGCACCGTCGTGGGCCAGGAAGCCGACGCGCAGTCGATGCTGCACCATTACCGGTGGGCCATCGGGCTGCGGCGCAAGCATTCGGCGCTGCGAGGCGGCGACATGACCGACATCCATGCCGAAGGGCCGGTCCTGACCTTCAACCGCGCCGACAGCCAGCAATCGCTGCAGATCCGGGCAAACCTGTCGGCCGAAGAGGCGGGGGGCCTGCGCCCCTGGCAGGTGCAGATCATCGAGGGATAGGGTTCAACAGGGGGGACGCCGATGGCCGATCTTAAACTGACCGATGTCGCCAAGTCCTATGGCGAGGTGAACGTGCTTCGGGACATCAACCTGGATATCCGGTCCGGCGAGTTCATCGTCTTCGTCGGCCCCTCGGGGTGTGGCAAGTCGACGCTGCTGCGGATGATCGCGGGGCTGGAACGGATCAGCGGCGGCACGCTGGAGATCGACGGGCAGCGGATGAACGACATCCCGCCCAGCCAGCGGGGCATCGCGATGGTGTTCCAGTCCTATGCGCTGTACCCGCACATGACGGTGCGCGACAACATGGCCTTTGCCCTAAAGATCGCCGGCAAGTCCAAGGCCGAGGTGCAGGAGGCCACCGACCGCGCGGGTCGGATGCTGCAACTGACGCCCTATCTGGACCGCCTGCCCAAGGCGCTGTCGGGCGGGCAGCGGCAGCGGGTCGCCATCGGCCGGGCCATCGTGCGCGACCCCAAGGTCTATCTGTTCGACGAACCCCTGTCGAACCTGGACGCCGCGCTGCGCGTGGCGACCCGGATCGAGATCGCGCAACTGAAGGCCGCGATGCCCGACCGCACGATGATCTATGTGACCCATGACCAGACCGAGGCGATGACCCTGGCCGACCGCATCGTCGTGCTGGCCGGCGGGGGCATCGCCCAGGTCGGCGCGCCGCTGGAGCTTTACGAACGGCCCGTCAACGAATTCGTGGCCCAGTTCATCGGCAGCCCCGCCATGAACCTGCTGCCCGGACGCGTCACCGGCATCGGCCCGGTGACAACGGTCGAGCTGGCGGGCGGCGGCAGCGCCCAGGTTGCCATACCGACCCGCCCCGGGGACGAGGGGATGCGCGTCAACCTGGGCGTCCGCCCCGAGGATATGCGCGAAACCGACGGTCCAGCGATCTTCGAGGGGACGGTTGACCTGACCGAGGCCCTGGGCGAGGTCACGCTGCTGTATTTCGGCACGCGGGGCGAGAAGGCCCCTGTGATCGCCAAGCTGCCGGGCATCCATCCGGGCCTGGACGGCCGGTCAGTCCGCCTGACGGCCGACCCCGCGGCGCTGCACCTGTTCCACGACGGGCAGTCGCTGCTTTATCGGGCAGGGGTCGACCTGCCGCCCTATCAACCCCGCGTCGCCGGGCAGGCTGCGCGCCTTCCGGCATAGCCCCAGGGCGTTTTCGGGGAACAATGCTGACCGCACACGGTTCGGTGACCGAAAGGGGACAGGACCATGCGCATTTTCATGACCTTGCTGTTTGGCATCATCGGGGCCGTTTTGCTGGGGGGCGGGGTTTATCTGGCGACCCTTGGCGGAAGCCTCTTTTTCGGATTTTCGGGTCTGGCCCTGCTGGCGGTCGCGGTGCTGGTCTTCCGGCGCAACCCGGTGGCGCGCTGGATCTATGCGGCCTTCCTGGTCGTCCTGGCGGTCTGGTCCTGGCTTGATGCCGGATACGACTGGTGGGCGCTTGCCTCGCGCATGGGGCTGTTCCTGGTCCTGGGCCTGCTGCTGCTTCTGCCCTTCGGGGCGCGGAACCAGCGGTCCAGCCGGCTGGGCCTGTTCGCCGTCACGGCGGTCACCGGCCTGGCCCTTTTGGGCAGCATCACCACCGACCCGCACCGGATCGAGGGCGCGCTTCCCGAACAGGTCGCCAATGCCGAACCCGCCATGGGTCCGCCCGGCGGCCCCGAGGACTGGCTGGCCTATGGCCGGACCAGCTTCGGCCAACGCTTTTCGCCCGTAGACCAGATCACGGCCGAGAACGTCTCCTCGCTCGAGGCGGCCTGGACCTATCAGACGGGCGACGTCCGTCTGCCAGAAGACACGGACGAGACAACCTATCAGGCTACCCCGATCAAGGTCGGCAACACCCTTTACCTTTGCACGCCGCACAACTGGCTGGTGGCGCTTGATGCCGACACGGGGGCGGAACGCTGGGTCTACAAGGCGGCCATCGGCCCGCTGGCCCAGCGTCAGCACCAGACCTGCCGCGGCGTCAGCTATTGGCCGGGCGAGGGCGCGGCCCCGGCTGCGGCGCAGGCCCCCGTTCCCGCGGCCCCCGATGCCGCCCCTGCCGCACCCCCTGCGCCAGCGCCGGCCCCGGCCGTGCTGCCTGCCGACACCGAGCACCCCCAAAGCCCCGCCGTCAGCGCGGACACCCAGTCCTCGGGGCCCTGCACCGACCGGATCTTCATGCCGACCTCGGACGCGCATATGCTGGCGGTTAACCCGCAGACGGGCCAGTTGTGCAGCGACTTCGCCGACAACGGCATCCTGAACCTGATCCACAACATGCCCTTCCGGCAGGAAGGGTTCTATTATTCCACCTCGCCCCCGGTGATCGTCGGCAACGCCTTGGTCGTCGGCGGCGCGGTCAACGACAACTACAGCGTCAACGCACCGTCGGGTGTGATCCGTGCCTATGACGTGCGGGACGGGCGGCTGCTGTGGAACTGGGATTCCGGCAATCCCGAGGCCACCGAACCTTTCGACGTGAACGACCCGAACCAGACCTACACGCCCTCCTCGCCCAACAGCTGGGCGCCGCTGTCGGCCGATCCCGGCCTGGGGCTGGTCTATGTGCCGATGGGCAACCGCACGCCAGACCAGCTTGGCATGTTCCGCAACGAGGCCGAGGAAACCTATGCCAGTTCCGTCGTGGCCCTGGATGCGGCGACGGGCCAGGCCCGCTGGGTCCAGCAGTTCGTCCACCACGACCTGTGGGACATGGACACGCCTGCACAGCCGACGCTGCTGGACCTGGACATGCCGGAAGGCCGCGTGCCGGCCCTGGTGGTTCCCACCAAGCAGGGCGACATCTACGTCCTGAACCGCGAAACCGGCGAGCCGATCCTGCCCATCACGGAACGCCCCGCGCCCCAGGGCACCATCCCCGAGGATTTCGCGGCACCGACCCAGCCCGTGTCCGCATTGTCCTTCGAACCCGAGCCGCTGACCGAATCGCAGATGTGGGGCGCCACGCTGATCGACCAGATGATGTGCCGGATCCAGTTCCGCCAGTTGCGCTATGAAGGGCGCTATACCCCGCCGTCGCTGGAAGGCACGCTTGTCCATCCCGGCAATTTCGGCGTCTTCAACTGGGGCGGCATCGCTGTCGATCCGCGCCGGCAGGTGATGTTCGGGATGCCGCTGCAACTGGCCTTCACCTCTCGGCTTGTTCCGGCCGAGGAGATCGCCGGCCGCGCCACGAACTCGGGCGAACAGGGGCTCAATTCGAACGCGGGGGCGCCCTATGCAATCGAGATGGGGCCGTTCCTGTCGCCCCTGGGCGTCCCATGCCAGCAGCCGCCTTGGGGTTTCGTGGCGGGCGCGGACCTGCGCACGGGCGAAATCGCCTGGAAGCACCGCAACGGCACGACCATGGACATGACGCCGCTGCCCCTGCCGCTGCCCTTGGGGATGCCCGGGATCGGCGGGCCGATCATCACCGGCTCGGGCGTGGTCTTCATGGCGGCCGCGGTGGACAACTACCTCCGCGCCTATGACCTGACCACTGGACAGGAACTTTGGCGCGGCCGCCTGCCGGCTGGCGGGCAGGCGACGCCGATGACCTATCTGGACAGCCAGGGGCGCCAGATGGTCGTGCTGGTGGCGGGGGGTCACGGGTCCATCGGAACGGATCTGGGCGATCACGTGCTGGCCTGGCGGCTGCCTGATGCCAGGGGGGCCAATTAGCCCTTGGTCGAATTGCGCTGACGCGTGCTATAGTGCCAGCTACCGACCGAGGAGGAGCCGGCCCGGTATGCGTCACGCAGATCACGTCGCCAGAGAGTCGCAGTCCAATTCCGCGACCTCTGCCCTTG
Source organism: Paracoccus sp. AK26 (assembly GCF_011801365.1). Taxonomy (NCBI): domain Bacteria; kingdom Pseudomonadati; phylum Pseudomonadota; class Alphaproteobacteria; order Rhodobacterales; family Paracoccaceae; genus Paracoccus; species Paracoccus sp. AK26. Next base: position 2,701,414 of record NZ_CP041041.1, on the reverse strand, counting down.
CCGCGTCATGGCGGCGATCGCTTCTGAAGCACGGGCTGGACCCGTCGGACGGGCGTCGCCCCGAACGCCTGACCTTCGAGGAACTTGCCCGCCGCCGCCAGGCGATGGAGCAGTTCCTGCGCGTGGCCGGCCCGCAGCTGGACCAGTTGTTCAGCCTGGTCGGCCTGTCGGGATGCAATGTCCTGCTGACCGATGCGGACGGGGTGGTCCTGGACCAGCGGGTGAACGGCGCCGATGCCGAGCAGTTTCGGGACTGGGGCCTTTGGCAGGGGGCCAACTGGTCCGAGGCCGCGCAGGGCACCAACGGCATCGGCACCTGCCTGGCTGAAGGTCGGCAGGTCACCATCCACCGCGACGAACATTTCCACACCCGAAACACCGCCATGTCCTGCATGGACGCGCCGATCTGGGGACCGGACGGGCGGCTGCTGGCGGCGCTTGATGTCAGTTCGGCCCGCGCCGACCAGACCGAGCGTTACAACCGCCTGATCGGCGCCCAGGTGGCCCAGACCGCCCGTGCCATCGAGGCGGTGTTCTTCCGCGCCAGCTTCCCCGAGGCGCGGATCATCGTCGCCTCCGAGGACAATTGCGACGCCACGGTGCTGCTGGCGGTGGACAAGGACGACCTGGCCATCGGCGCGACCCGCGCCGCCCGCCGCGCCCTGGGCCTGGAACGCGAGGGCGCGATCCGCCCGCGCCCGGCCGCCGACCTGCTGGGCCGCGACGACGACCTGACGGGTTTCGACAAGGCGGAACGCGCCGCCGTGGCGCGGGCGCTTGCGCGGGCGGATGGTAACGTCTCGGCCGCCGCGCGGGCGCTGCGGATCGGGCGCGCGACGCTGTATCGGCGCATGGCGAAGCTGGGTCTGGCCGAAAAATCCGGCTGACTGTCTCAATCGTGAGACAGTGTGAAGGCCGGGCGCGGCAAAGCCCTGTTGCAACGAATCGCGCGCTTGCCAAGCTTTCTTCCATGCCCGGAGAGGGAGAGACTCCGGGGTCTATCCAGAGGAGGAAACGATGCCGAACGACCAGACGCACGAGTTCAAGGGCGTGGGCGTGATGCCCTTTGCCAAGCGCTACGACAACTTCATCGGCGGGCAGTGGACCGCGCCGAAATCGGGCAGGTACTTCACCAACACGACCCCCATCACCGGCGCCGCCATCGGCGAGATTGCCAGGTCGAACGCCGACGACATCGAGGCTGCCCTTGACGCGGCCCATGCCGCCAAGGACAAGTGGGGCCAGACCTCGGCCGCCGAACGCTCGCTGGTCCTGCTGCGCATCGCGGACCGGATGGAGCAGAACCTGGAACTGCTGGCGACGGCGGAGACCTGGGACAACGGGAAGCCCATCCGCGAGACGATGGCAGCCGACCTGCCGCTGGGCATCGACCATTTCCGCTATTTCGCCGGTGTCCTGCGGGCGCAGGAAGGCGGCATCTCGGAAATCGACCACGACACCATCGCCTATCACTTCCACGAACCGCTGGGCGTGGTGGGCCAGATCATCCCCTGGAACTTCCCGCTGCTGATGGCGGTGTGGAAGCTGGCGCCTGCGCTTGCCGCCGGCAACTGCGTGGTGCTGAAGCCCGCCGAGCAGACGCCGGCCAGCATCATGGTCTTCGTGAACCTGATCGCCGACCTCTTGCCGCCGGGTGTGCTGAACGTCGTCAACGGCTTCGGCCTTGAGGCCGGCAAGCCGCTGGCCAGCAATCCGCGCATCGCCAAGATCGCCTTCACCGGGGAAACCACCACCGGCCGGCTGATCATGCAGTACGCGTCGGAAAACCTGATCCCGGTCACGCTGGAACTGGGCGGCAAGTCCCCCAACATCTTCTTCGAGGATGTCGTTCGCGAGGACGACGATTTCTTCGACAAGGCGATCGAGGGCTTCGTGATGTTCGCGCTGAACCAGGGCGAGGTCTGCACCTGCCCGTCGCGCGCGCTGATCCACGAATCGATCTATGACCGCTTCATGGAACGCGCACTCAAGCGCGTCGAGGCGATCAAGCTGGGCGACCCGCGCGACGCCGCGACCATGGTCGGCGCGCAGGCGTCGTCGGAACAGAAGGAAAAGATTCTCTCCTACTTCGACATCGGCCGCAAGGAAGGCGCCGAGGTTCTGATCGGCGGCGAGGCTGCGGATCACGGCGGGGAGCTGTCGAACGGCTATTACATCAAGCCGACCGTGTTCCGCGGCAACAACAAGATGCGCGTCTTCCAGGAGGAAATCTTCGGCCCAGTCGTGTCGGTGACCACCTTCAAGGACCAGGACGAGGCGCTGTCGATCGCCAATGACACGCTTTACGGCCTGGGCGCGGGCGTCTGGTCGCGCGAGGCCAATACCTGCTACCGCTTCGGCCGCGCGATCAAGGCGGGCCGGGTCTGGACCAACTGCTATCACGCCTATCCGGCCCATGCGGCCTTCGGCGGCTACAAGCAGTCGGGCATCGGGCGCGAGAACCACAAGATGATGCTGGACCATTATCAGCAGACCAAGAACATGCTGGTCAGCTACAGCCCGAAGAAGCTGGGCTTCTTCTGATCCGGCACAAGCAGGGGCGGGCCGCCGAGGCCCGCCCCGTCCGCGCAACCAACCACCGCCTGCAGCGTTGATCCCAAAGCCCATCCCGCTTTCGGAACAGCCATCATGCCCAAGGATGCCGTCATCTCGGACCCGCGCGACGCCGCCAAGGAGGCGGGGCTGGTCTATGTCAACGACGACATGCCGGGCATCACGCGCAGGAAATCGGGCAAGGGCTTTTCCTATCGCGGCCCCGACGGGCGCGCGATCACCGACAAGGCCGAACGCCAGCGCCTGGCATCCCTCGCGATCCCGCCGGCCTACACAGACGTCTGGATCTGCCCCGATCCGCGCGGCCATATCCAGGCCACGGGGCGCGACGACAAGGGGCGCAAGCAATACCGCTATCACCCCGACTTCCGCGCGGTCCGCGACAGTGCCAAATACGACCACATGCTGGAATTTGCCCATGTCCTGCCGCAGATCCGCGAACGGGTGGACCAGGACATGTCGCGGCGCGGAATGCCCGCCGAAAAGGTCGTGGCCACCGTTGTCCATCTGCTGGAAAACACCATGATCCGCGTGGGCAATGCCGATTACGTCAAGCAGAACAAGTCCCACGGGCTGACCACGCTGCGCGACCGCCACGTGACCTTTGAAGGCAACGAGGTCCGGTTCCGCTTCAAGGGCAAGTCCGGCAAGGAATGGAAGCTGGGACTGCGCGACCGCCGCGTCGCCCGGATCGTGCGCGCGGCCCAGGACATTCCGGGCCAGCACCTGTTCCAGTATCTGGATGACGAGGGGCAGCGGCAGAAGGTCACCTCGACCGAGGTGAACGCCTATCTGCGCGAAATCTCGGGCCGGAACGTCACCGCCAAGGATTTTCGAACCTGGACGGGGACCGTGCTGGCGGCGCTGGCGCTGATGGAATACGAGAAATGCGACAGCCAGGCCGCCGCCAAGCGCAACATCCGCGAGGCGATCGAACGCGTCGCGAGCCGCTTGGGCAACACCCCCACGATCTGCCGCAAATGCTATGTCCACCCGCAGGTGATCGACGCCTATCTGGCCGACGAGTTGAAGCTGGAATTGCGCGAAGAAATCGAGGACGATCTGCAACAATCCGGCCTGCGTCCCGAGGAACGGCAGGTGCTGGAGTTCCTGAAAAAGAGGTTGAAGGCATGAGCACGGTTTCCGCCACCCCCGCCGCCCTGGACCTGATCGCCGAGATCGTGGCCGATCACGGCCCCGTCCTGTTCCACCAGTCCGGCGGCTGCTGCGACGGATCCTCGCCCATGTGCTATCCGCAGGGCGATTTCCGGGTGGGCGAGCGCGACGTGAAGCTGGGCGAGATCGGCGGCGCGCCCTTCTATATCAGCGCATCGCAGGCCGCGGCATGGGCCCATACCGACCTGATCATCGACGTGGTGCCGGGGCGCGGCGGCATGTTCAGCCTGGACAACGGGCGCGAAAAGCGCTTCCTCACCCGCTCGGAAATCTGCCAGATCTGACTCCGCGCCGATTGGCAGGGGGCCAGGGCTCCCCTATAACCCCTGCACATTCTGCAGAGGACAGGACCATGGCATACAGCGTTTTCATCGATGGCGAGGCAGGCACAACGGGCCTGCAGATCCGCGAGCGGCTGGAAACGCGCGACGACATCCGCCTGATCGGGATCGACCCGGCACGACGCAAGGATGCCGATGCCCGGCGCGAAGCCTTTGCCGCGGCCGACGTCGCGATCCTGTGCCTGCCCGACGACGCCGCGCGCGAGGCCGTGGCCCTGGCGCAGGATCTGGACACGCGGATCATCGACGCGTCCACTGCGCACAGGGTGGATCCCGATTGGGCCTTCGGCTTTCCGGAACTGAATGCTGGCGCGCGCGACCGCATTGCCGGGGCGAAGCTGGTCAGCAATCCCGGCTGCTATTCGACCGGCGCCATCGCCATCATTGCGCCCCTGGCCGCCGCCGGCCTGATCGCGCCGGACGAGGGACTGACGATCAACGCCGTCAGCGGCTATACCGGCGGCGGCAAGGCTCTGATCGCGGAATACGACAGTGGCGAGGCTCCGGCACATTTCGTCTATGGCCTGACCCAGCGGCACAAGCACATCCCGGAAATCATGGTCCATGCGGGCCTGGACCGGCAGCCGATCTTCGCGCCCGCGGTGGGCAATTTCGCGCAAGGCATGGCCGTGCAGGTGCCGCTGTTCCTGAACGAACGCCGCACGATTGACGGCCTGACCGCCGCCCTCGATGACCACTATGCCGGGCAGCGCTTCGTGGAGGTGGCGCAGGGATCTGGCGCACGCATCGTGCCGACGGATCTGAACAACACAAACCGTTTGCGCATCACCGTGCAGGGCGATGCCCAGAACGGCTGCGCGACGGTGGTGGCGGTGCTGGACAACCTGGGCAAGGGTGCGTCGGGCGCGGCGGTCCAGAACCTCAACATCATGCTGGGCGTGGACGAAGGCCTCAGCCTGTAATGCCCAAGGCGGCACCGGCTGAACGCCGGTGCCTGCCATCTTATTCCGCCGCCTCGGCATAGCTTTCCAGGGGCGGGCAGGTGCAGATCAGGTTGCGGTCGCCATAGGCATTGTCAACCCGGCCCACCGGCGGCCAGTACTTGTCCACGCGGAAGGCACCCGCCGGGAAGCAGCCCTGTTCGCGCGAATAGGGGCGGTCCCAATCGGCCACCAGATCCTCGACCGTGTGCGGCGCATGGCGCAGCGGGCTGTCGGTGGCGGCGATGCGTCCTTCGGCCACGTCCGTGATCTCGTCCCGGATCGCCAGCAGGGCGGTGATGAAGCGATCGATCTCGGCCTTGGTTTCCGATTCCGTGGGTTCCACCATCAGCGTGCCGGCGACCGGCCAGCTCATCGTCGGCGCATGGAAGCCGTTGTCGATCAGCCGCTTGGCGATGTCGTCCACCGTCACGCCGTGATCGGCGAAGGGCCGCGTGTCGATGATGCATTCATGCGCCACCCGGCCCCGATTGCCCATGAACAGGATCGGATAGGCCCCGGCCAGGCGCGACGCGATATAGTTCGCGTTCAGGATCGCCACCCGCGTCGCCTGCGTCAGCCCCGCCCCGCCCATCATCAGGCAATAGGCCCAGGAGATCAGCAGGATCGAGGCGCTGCCATAGGGCGCCGCCGAAACCGCGCCCTCGCCCGTCTGCGGGTCGCCCGGCAGGAAGGGCGCCAGATGCGCCTTGACCCCGATCGGCCCCATGCCCGGACCGCCGCCGCCATGCGGGATGGCAAAGGTCTTGTGCAGGTTCAGGTGGCTGACATCGCCGCCAATCTCGCCCGGTTTCACCAGCCCGACAAGCGCATTCATGTTGGCCCCGTCGATATAAACCTGGCCGCCGTGCTTGTGGGTGATGTCGCAAACCTCGCGCACGGTATCCTCGAAGACACCGTGGGTGGAAGGATAGGTGATCATCACCGCCGCCAGCTTGTCACCGGCCTTGGCCGCCTTGTCCGCGAAATCCTCGAGGTCGATGTCGCCGTTCGGGGCCGATTTTACCACGACCACCTTCATCCCGCACATCTGCGCAGAAGCCGGGTTGGTGCCGTGGGCGGACACGGGGATCAGGCAGACATCGCGATCCTCGCCGCGCGACCTGTGATAGGCGGCAATCGTCAGAAGCCCCGCATATTCCCCCTGCGCGCCGCTGTTGGGCTGCATGGAGAACGCGTCATAGCCGGTGATCTGGCACAGCTTGTCGGTCAGATCGCCAATCGCTTCTGCATAGCCTGCGGCCTGGTCGGCGGGCGCGAAAGGATGCAGCGCACCAAACTCGGGCCAGGTGATCGGCATCATCTCGGCCGCCGCGTTCAGCTTCATGGTGCAGGACCCCAGCGGGATCATCGCCCGGTCAAGCGCCAGGTCCCGGTCCGACAGGCGGCGCATGTAGCGCATCATCTCGGATTCCGCGCGGTTCATGTGGAAGACCGGGTGGGTCAGGTAGTCGCTTTCCCGCAGCAAGTCATCGGGAATCGCCGGGCCGGTCGCGGCAGCCGCCGCCTCGGTGATGCCGAAGGCGTCCAGCAGCCGCGCGATGACGCCTGCATCGGTGGTCTCGTCCACGCTGATGCCGACCCGGTCGCGGCCCACCTTGCGCAGGTTGATGCCGCGATGGCGCGCAGCCGCCATGATGCCCGCCTGTCCCACGCCCACCTTGACGGTGATCGTGTCGAAGAACGCCTCGGGTGCAACCTCGGCCCCCGCCGCGCGCAGCGCATCGGCAATGGTGACCGCCTGCAGATGCACCCGCTGCGCAATGGCGCGCAGGCCAACCGGCCCGTGGAAGACGGCATAGAAGGACGCCATCACCGCCAGCAGCGCCTGCGCCGTGCAGACGTTGGAGGTCGCCTTCTCGCGCCGGATATGCTGTTCGCGCGTCTGCAGCGACAGGCGATAGGCCTTGTTGCCCTTTGCGTCGATCGACACGCCGACGATGCGGCCCGGCATGGCCCGCTTCAACTCGTCCCGGCAGGACATGAAGGCCGCGTGCGGCCCGCCATAGCCCATCGGCACGCCGAAACGCTGCGCCGATCCCACAGCGATATCGGCGCCCATCGCGCCCGGCTCCTTCAGCAGGCACAGCGCCAGCAGGTCGGTGGCCACGACGGCAAGCGCGCCTGCCGCGTGCAGCGCCTCGATTTCGGGCGTCAGGTCGCGGATGTGGCCATAGGTGCCCGGATACTGGAAGATCGCGCCGAAGACCTGATCGGCCTTCAGGTCATCGATGGAGGCCTTGACGATGCGGATGCCCAGGGGCGCGGCCCGCGTCTCGATCACGGCAATGGTCTGGGGATGCAGGTCATGGGCCACGAAGAAGGCGTCGGCCTTGGATTTCGACTGCCGCCGGACCATCGCCATCGCCTCGGCCGCCGCAGTCGCCTCGTCCAGCAGGGACGCGTTGGCAACCGGCAGCCCGGTCAGGTCTGCCACCATGGTCTGGTAGTTCAGCAAAGCCTCCAGCCGTCCTTGGGCAATCTCGGGCTGGTAGGGGGTATAGGCCGTGTACCAGGCCGGGTTTTCCAGGATGTTGCGTTGGATGGCGGGCGGCGTCACCGTGCCGTAATAGCCCTGGCCGATCAGGCTGGTCATCACGGTGTTCTTGGCGGCCACCTGCCGCATCCGGTCCAGCAGCGCCGCTTCGGACAGCGCAGGCCAATCGAGACTGCTGTCCTGCCGGATCGCGGCGGGCACGGTCTGGTCGATCAGCGCGTCCAGGCTTGGGGCGCCCACGACCTTCAGCATCTCGGCCATCTCGGCGGGCGAAGGGCCGATGTGGCGGCGGTTCGCGAAATCGTCGGGGTTATAGTCGGTCGGTTTCCAGCGGGTCATGCGCGCCACATCTTCTGTATAAAAATATCCTCGGGGGTCCGGGGGCAGACAGCCCCCGCGCGACATCAGCCGATCAGTGCCTGATAGGCGGCCTCATCCATGAAGCCCTCGATGGCCTTCGGATCGGCGGGCTTGATGCGGAAGAACCAGGCGGCCTGGGGGTCGTCGTTCACGCTGCCCGGCGCATCGGCCAGGGCTGCGTTCACCGCCGTGATAACGCCGGCGATCGGCGCGGAAATGTCGGATGCGGCCTTGACCGATTCGATCACCACGACCTCCTCGCCCGCCTCGACCTCGCGGCCCTCGTCGGGCAGTTCGATGAATACGACATCGCCCAGTTGCTCGCTGGCATGGGGGGTGATGCCGACGACGATCTCGTCACCCTCGGCGCGCAGCCATTCATGGTCTTCGGTATATTTCAGCATGGGATCCTCAGCGTTTGTAGGACGGGGTGACGAAGGGCAGGGCGGCTATGGCGACGGGAACGCGCTTGCCACGCAGCTCGGCATAAACGGTCGCGCCTCCCGGCAGATCGGCGGGCAGGCGCGCCATGGCGACGGGACCGCCGACCGAGGGGCCGAAGCCGCCCGACGACACCTGGCCGATAGATGCGCCGCCCGCGGCCTCGGCATAGATCGCGACGCCTTCGCGGATGGGCGCGCGACCCTCGGGGCGCAGTCCGCGCCGTGTCGTTGCAGGCCCAGCGGCCAATTCCGCCAGCACCGCATCGGCACCGGGAAAGCCGCCCGCGCGCGCGCCACCCGTGCGGCGGGACTTGGGAATGGACCAACCAAGCGCGGCCTGCGCCGGGGTCACGGCCGCGTCCATGTCATGCCCGTAAAGCGGCATCCCCGCCTCCAGCCGCAGGCTGTCGCGGGCGCCAAGGCCGATGGGGGCCACTTCCGGCTGGTCCAGAAGCGCCCGGGCGAAATCCGCAAGCCGCGCCTCGGGGACCGAGATCTCGAACCCGTCCTCACCCGTATAGCCCGACCGAGAAATCCACAGTTCGGCCCCGTCCCAGCCATGGCTTTGGCTGTCCATGAAGCGCATGTCGGCCACGGCAGGCACCAGTCGCGCCAGCGCTTCAGCCGCAAGGGGGCCTTGCAGCGCCAGCAGGCCGCGGTCGGTCACCGGCGTCACTACGACCCCCTCCATCGTCTGCAGATGCGCGATGTCCTGGTCTGCGCAGGCCGCATTTACCACCAGCAGGAAATGATCGCCCCGGTTGGCGAACATCAGGTCGTCCAGAATCCCGCCGGCATCATTGGTGAACAGCCCGTATCGCTGCCGCCCCTCCGGCAAGCCCAGCACATCGGCGGGGATCAGGCTTTCCAAGGCCAGGGCGGCAGTTTCCAGGTTGCCGTCCCTGGGCGTGACCAGCACCTGTCCCATGTGGCTGACGTCGAACAACCCGGCCTGGGCGCGGGTGTGCAGATGCTCGGCCATGACGCCCATCGGAAACTGCACCGGCATGTCCCAACCCGCAAAGGCCACCATGCGGGCCCCCAGCGAAACATGCAGATCGTAAAGCCCCGTCTTGCGGCTCTCGGTCCGGCGCGGATCGTCGGTCATGTGACCTCCCTCTCTAACAGCCGGACAGCCGGCATCGGATTGCGGGCGGATGCCCGTTCGATGCCCCCTCTGTCCCTGCCCCAGCGGGGCGCCTGAGATCGTTATCCCTTCGGCGGGCCGGATCGGCCACTCTCCAGAGTTCTAACGGAAAACGGTCCTTCTGCCTGAGAGTTCGCCGGGGCGGCTGCTCCTTCGGCACTGGCGCGGGGCCAGCTTCTCCCGAGTTCCGATGGCTGACAGCTATCCGGGCGCCGATTCCAAGGCAAGCCTTTTGTCGTAGCCGGCAACCTTGGCGCGATTGACAGCCCGCCGCACCCGCCGCAGGGTCGCCGCTCAACAAGGGGGGCGGCGTGGCGCGGAAATTCTTTCAGATCGGCTTCAACAAATGCGGCACGACCTTTATCGCCAAACTGTTCCAGATGAACGGCTATTCTGCTGTTCACTGGGCCGAGGGCGCCCTGGCCGAGGACATCGGCTATTCCAAGCTGGTCGGGCGCAAGCCCTTGCAACCCTGGGCCGGCGGCACGGTGGCCTTTACCGACATGGAATCGGTGCGCTACCTGAACATGCCCATCGTCCAGGGCTTCCGAGAGTTCCGCCTGCTTGACGAAAGCTATCCGGGCTCGGTCTTCCTGCTCAACACACGCCGTGTCGAGGACTGGATCATCAGCCGCTACAGTCACCGCGGCGGCAGCTATGCCCGCGCCCAGGCCCAGATCCGCGGCGTGGCCCTGGGCGATCTTGCCGACATCTGGGCCGCGGAATGGGAAAGTCACCTGGCTGATTGCCGGACCTATTTCGCGGGCCGGGCCGAGTTCGTCGAAATCGACATCGACCGCGCTGCCCCCGGCGATTATCGTGACGCGCTTGCGCCCTGGTTCCACCTGCCGCAATGCCCGCCGCGGCCCGACGCCAAGGCGCGCGCCAACCGCGCGTCCTATCTGCCGGGGCTGGCGAGGATGCTGACCGCCGCCGAACCCGCAATCGCGGCGGACGAGCGTGACGCGATGTCCGACGCGGTGGTCGCGGCCGCCTGTCCGGCGCGCCTTGCCGCGGCGGTGCATCGCCATGCCTCGCCCCAGGCAGCGGTGGTCGATCTCGACCGGGACGAGGTCCGTGATCCGGGCGGCGCGGCCCTGCCGCTGCGGCGGGGTCCTGACGGCTTCTTCCATGCCGATCCCGCGTTCCCGCGCCTGTTGCGGATCGCGACCGCCGCCAACGACATTGCGCAGGCTGCGGACCGGGGCATCTACCACATCGACATGACGCCGGGCTTTCCGGGCGATCAGGATGGGCCGCTGCTGGCAGGATGCCGCCGGGCGGGCGCTGCCAATGTCTTCCTGTGGCCGATGCCCTGGATCCACCGGCTGGGCAATGACGGGCATCTGGGTCGCCCCGGCCGCGCAGATCCGCCCTTCCCCGCAAAGCAGGATCGGGCGGTCTTTCGCGGCGGCTTGTCGGGGTATGCGCTTGATCCCGAAGGCCAGCCATTGCGGCCCGCGCATGAGGTAGTGGGGGACGTGTTGGTAGGCGCATCGAAAGCCGATCTGCGCGCGGTGACGCGGGTGGCCTTGGCCCTGCGCCATGCAGGGGCGGCGGATATCGACATCGGCCTGACCCCTGACGCACGCGGGGAAAGGGCGATGCATCGCGCGGGCCTGTCGCATCTGATCGCAGCCCGCGGGGGCGACGATTTCCTGCTGTCGCACCGCTATCTGGTCTGCTTGGGCGCGACCTCGGGCCCCGAGGATTTCCTGCCGCTTGCCAACAGCCATTCTGTCGTCCTGCTGGAGGAGGACGGGTGGGAGATGTTTTCCCGGGCACTGTTCAAGCCCTGGCAGCATTACATCCCCCTGCGCCCAGGTGGGGGCGATTTGCCCGAAAGGCTGGCCTGGGCGCGGGCAAACCCTGGCGAATGCCAGCAAATCTCTGCCCGCGCCCGGGCGCTGTGCAGGCTGCTGGGCGATCGCCGGGCGCGGCAGGACCAGCTTGCGCGGATCCTGCGCGATTATCGCCTGGCGACCGGGCAGGGGGCCTAGATCGTCACGTTCAGGGCGCCGCCGTCCAGCAGGATGTTCTGGCCCACGATGAAACGGGCCTGCTGGCTGCACAGAAAGGCGCAGGTCGCGCCGAAATCGCCGGCCGTGCCATAGGTGCCGGTGGGAATGCCCGCCTGCCGCTGGCGGCGTGCATCCTCGATGCTGATGCCCTGCTTGTCCGACACGCCCTTGTCCAGGCTGTCGGCCCGGTCAGTGGCGTGAATGCCGGGCAGGATGTTGTTCACGCAAACCCCGTGCCCCGCCACCTGCCGCGACATGCCGGCGACAAAGCCGGTCAGCCCGGCCCGCGCCGTGTTTGACAGCCCCAGCACCGCGATGGGAGAGCGGACGGATTGCGAGGTGATGTTGACCACACGGCCCCAGCCCCGGTCCATCATGCCCGGCACAAGTGCCTGCATCAGGGCCACGGCCGACAGCATGTTGGCGTCGATGGCGCGGATGAAGTCGTCGCGGTTCCAGTCGCGCCAGTCGCCCGGCGGCGGGCCGCCCGCGTTCGTCACCAGGATATCGGCCTGGCCTACCGCCTCCAGCACCCTGGCGCGGCCTTCGTCCGTGGTGATGTCGGCGGCGACGGGGGTAACGCTGACGCCGTATCTTGCCGCGATTTCATCGGCGGTGCGGGTGATGTCAGCCTCGGTCCGGCTGTTGATGACCAGATCCACGCCCGCCTCGGCCAGCGCTTCGGCGCAGCCGCGTCCCAAGCCCTTCGACGCCGCGCAGACCAGCCCGCGTTTTCCCCTGATGCCCAGATCCATTGCCATCTCCTGTTGCTGGCCGCAGGATGCGCGTGGAATGGAGAATGTCAAACCTTGCTCGCCATAAGGGTTGAGGTGGCATCCCGTCGCCTCGTCCCTTGCCTTCTGGAAAGCGGCGGTTCAGGGACGGGCTGCGAGGCTTGCGCGGGGGGAAGAATGGTCAAGCTGGTCCTGATGCACAAGGCGGGGTCGATCTATGACGATCTGCCCGACCAGGTTTACGATTTCCCGCGGCAGTATCTTAAGGCCATGAAAGAGGCTGTTGGCGACTGGATCGTTTACTACGAGCCGGTGAAGGCGGGACCACGCGGCTATTTTGCCACCGCGCAGATCGACCGGGTCATTCCAAAGCCGGATCAGGAAGGGCGCTTTCTTGCCCTGATCCGCCCCGGCAGCTTTTTGCCTTTCGACAGAGAGGTGCCGCGGCTGCTTGACGGCAGCCCGCTGGAGTCGGCATTGACAGCCCTTGACGGAACGCCGCTACCGGGCGGGCTTGCCCAGTCGGCTGTTCGCCGCATTCCCGAACCAGACTTTGCAAGGATCGTCGACCTTGGCCTGCCGCAGCAACTCGAGGAGATCGAGGCCAGGCGCTACGATCCCCGTTCCTTCGACATGGCCGAAGGCGCCCAAGCGTTCGAGCGCCCGGTGGTCGAGCGTCTGTTGCGCAGATCCTATCGGGACATCGCCTTCCGCCGTAAGGTTCGCGACGCCTATGACTATCGCTGCGCCATTTCGGGGTTGCGGCTGCGCAACGGCGGCGGCCGACCCGAGGTTCAGGCGGCCCATATCCGTCCTGTCGAGCATGGGGGGAGCGATTCCGTTCGCAACGGACTTGCCCTGTCCGGGACGCTGCACTGGATGTTCGACCGCGGTCTGATTTCTGTTGCGGAAGACTGTTCCATCCTTGTCTCGCGCAACAAGGTTCCGGCCGATGTTGTCGACCGGTTGCTCTTGCCCGGCGGCAAGTTGATCCCGCCTCACGACCCAACAGATGCGCCCCATCCCGAAAACCTGCGCTGGCATCGGGAAAACATCTTTGGCCAAACCGCACCGGGCGACGTGGCTTGGTGATCAGGCAGACAGCGCCAGCCCCTGTGCCGCCTCGCGGATGGCGCGGATGTTGCTGCCATAGACCCCCGGCTGGTCGACCGACCCGCCCTTGAACACCGCCGATCCCGCCACCAGCACATCGGCCCCGGCTTTCGCCACGATGGGCGCGGTCCTGGGATCCACGCCGCCGTCCACCTGGATATGGATGGGCCGGTCGCCGATCATGCCGCGCAGGCGGGCGATCTTGTCTACCTGGGAATGGATGAACTTCTGCCCGCCGAAGCCGGGGTTCACGGTCATCACCAGCACCATGTCGGCCAGATCCAGCAGGTATTCGACAGCTTCCACCGGGGTGCCGGGATTCAGCGCGATGCCGGCCTTCTTCCCTGTCGCGCGGATGGCCTGCAGGGTGCGGTGGGGATGCGGCCCGGCTTCGACATGGGCGGTGATCATGTCGGCGCCGGCCTCGGCATAGGCTTCGATATAGGGATCCACGGGTGCGATCATCAGGTGAACGTCCATGAAGGTCTTTACATGCGGGCGGAACGCCTTCACGGCGGGGGGGCCGAAGGTCAGGTTCGGCACGAAATGCCCGTCCATCACATCGACATGGACCCAGTCTGCGCCCTGATCCTCGATCGCCCGGATCTCTCGCCCGAAATCGGCGAAGTCGGCGGACAGGATCGACGGTGCGATCTTGATGCTGCGGTCGAAGGTCATGGCAGTCCCTTTCCCAATCATTCGGCAGCGGATTGGCGCTTTGCGTTCCGTCCGTCAAGCCTGTCCACATCCGGGCTGCCCAGGAAGACGCGGCTGGTGTTGATGCCGGGGTCAGAGATCAGGGACAGGCGGTCGGCCTCGATCGGCCTGTGGCTTCGTTTAACAGGCGATTTCGACAGGTGTTCCGGGGATGCGGGTCGTCCGGGCGTTCCACGGATACCACCCGGCCCTTGTCGATAGCAAAGTGGGCCTGCCCGCGGACGTCGTCATCCGAAAGATCCGGAAGAAAGCTGAACTGTCCTTGGCGCAGTTTCATGGGGATGTTCTTTCAGTTTCGCATCGACACCACGAGCCGGGGGCGAAGAGGGAGCGTCGGCCGAGGCATGGTTGAAGGACACGACCTTCCAAACATCCAGCGCCTGTTTCGGCGGCGGGCAGTCCTAGCCCGGGTCGCGCAGTGCCTCGATCTCGCGGGCCAAGGCCGAGCCGCCGCCCTGGAAGATCAGCTCGATCCCCATGGGCCCGACTTCGGCTTCGGCCACGCGGACATAGGCGCCCACGGGCGCCTTGGCGATGACCTCGCCCGCGCGGCTGCTTTCGATCACGAAGGAATAGCGGCCATCGGCCAGCTTTTGCCCCATGTCGTCGCGGCCCAGCCAGTCGATCTGCCCTTCCCCGGTGCCGATCTCTTCTCGCAGGACCTCTCGGCCCGATTCGTTCAGCGTGACCAGCGTGACGCTGTCGGCGCGGCTGTCGGGGGCGATGTCCAGCGTCAGGGGCTTGTCGCCGAACCAGACGGGACGGGCGGTGCGAACCTCTTTCCCGATCCAGTCGGCGACCTGGCCCAGGCTGCTGCCGGTCTGCATGATCATCATTTCCAGCAGCTTGTTCGTCTGGGCCTGCTGTTCGACCCCGGAAAAGGTCGCAAGCTGGACCGCGAAGTCGCTGCCCTCCATCGGGTTCAAGGGATCCTGGCTTTTCAGCTGCGTGGTCAGCATCTTCAGGAAGGTGTCGAAATTCGCCGAGGCCGCAGCCCCGGCAGCTGAGGCCGGTGAGCCGAAGGCCGCAGTGGCGTTGGTGGCCGGCATGTTGCCGATCGATGAAACCAAGGTGCTCTCCTTTCAGATGCGGATGTCCAGCCGGGCCGGGATCGCCAGGGGCGTCCAGGTTGGCGGTGCGGGGATCATGTCGGTGATATCGGTGCCGGGGCCGGCCGAATCGGGCAGGCGCTGCCGGTCGTCCGGCCCGGTTCCGGTCCCGCCGTCGCCTTGAAACTCGAACGAAGCCTCGGCCATGCCGGCATCGCCCAGGCATTCCTGCAGGAATGCCGAATTGCGGCGCAACTGGTCCAGCACCTCGGGCCGTTCGGCCCAGATCACCACATGCGGATTGTGATCGGGACCGGACATCACCATGCGGATCCGGCCAAGTTCCTCGGGGGCGAGGGCGATCTCGATCCGGTCCTCGCGCGCGGTGACCACTGCCTCGGCGATCTGGCGCACGATGGCCGCCACGGGAACCCTGCGGACCGGCTGGTCCGGTGGGACGCCATTCACCTCGCGCGCCGCAATGGGCAGGGGGGGTGCCAAGTCTGCAACCGGCATGTCGATCTGGATGGTGCCCGGATCCGCAGCAGGGCCCGGTTCGGGCAAGGGGGTGGGGGCGGGCGATGCAGGCAAGGCAGCCGGCGTAGTGGCGGGCTCGGCGGGAATGGCCGTGGTGACCGCGGCCTTTGGTTCTGCAACCATGCGAGGCTCCGGCAGGGTTGCCGGCGTTGCCTTGGGCCCAATCTGCGGCGACGGAGCCACGGCACTCGTGATCCCCGACAACTCTTCGATCAACATCTGCAGCCGGTCCGGTTGCGCGCGCGCTTCGACCGGCAGGTCGGGTGCGACATCCTCTGCAACCAGTATGTCCGGTTCCTCATCGATCGTGAATTCTGTGCCCGCCTCCTCCCCCTCCTGAACGGGTTCGGCAGGAATTGCGGCATGAACTATGCCTGTAATCGGTAAACAAAAACTTTCTGACATATCCCGATTCCCTTCGTGATGACCGCATAATTAAAGGGAAGTCATTACGAATTATTTACCGCAAACGGATAGCAGTGGAAATCATCGCCATTGGGAAAACATTCATGCAGGTTGATTCAAGATTTACGGTAAGCACTCCGGCTCCGGTCCCGCCTTCACCCGGCAAACAGCTGGAGCAGGCGTTTCTTGAGGAGATGTTGAAGTATTGCGGCCCCAAGTCGCTTTCCGGGTCGTTCGGCGGTGGCATCGGCGAGGACCAGTTCTCTTCCTTCATGATCCAGGAACAGGCGGCTGCCTTGGCCAGCCGGATCGACCTGGGCTTCGGGAAATGGATAAGCCAATGAAACCCAGGCATCGTGAACTGCTGGATGGCATCGGCCAGGCGATCATCGCGGGCGACGGCGGCCTGGCCCTTGGCCGGATCGACGCCCTTGCCAAACGATTCGAGCGTGACGGCCTGGACGCCGACGCCAAGGCCCAGATCGACCAATCTTTGCAACACCTGCTGCGCTTGGCCCAGGATTCGGCACGCGGCACGCAGCGGGCCATCGACCAGATCCGCGAGATCGTGCGGAACGCGCGCAGCCTGCAGACCTATGACCATGCGGGACATCGCCAAAGCACGCCAACCAATGCCGTGCTGCCGCAACGGTTTTAGATAAAATCCTTTGTTCTAAGGATTTGAGGCAGGGGGCTATATTCACTATCCGTAAATCACCGACTGCTAGGACTGTGGTCATGCCAAAAGCGGCACAGGGATAAACGCCCAAGGTCAGAAGGCCGATCGTCACAATCACGGATGCAAAGCATCCATTATTCACGAGGATAAGATGTCCAGTATTCTGACCAACAACGGCGCCATTGTTGCCCTGCAGACCCTGAAGAACGTGAACTCCAGCCTGAACAAGGCGCAGTCGGAGATTTCGACCGGCAAGTCGATCAACAACGCCCAGGACAATGCCGCGATCTGGGCTGTTTCCAAGATCATGGAAACTGACCAGTCTGCGAACAAAACCATCCAAAGTATGCTGAACGTCGCCGGTCAAACCGTCGCAACTGCCCGCGTTGGGGCAGAGGAGGTTGGTAAGCTGCTAACGGATATCAAAAATCTTGCAATCGGAGCTGCGAGTTCGACCACAGAGCCTGAAAAAGCAAAGATTACGAACGATATCAACCTCAAGTTCGAGCAGATCGCTGCTGTTATCAGCGGCACCCAGATGAACGGCGTAAATCTTCTGAAGAGTGCAACTGCCCCTGCAGGGGAACTGAAGGTCTTGGGGTCTCTGGACCGGGCGGCTGGAACGGCAGTAACGACCAAGAACATGATCACGGTCGACAACGTTGGGTTGGATACTGCCCTGAACCTCGATCTTACTACCGGTGCCACCACCTCATTTACTGCGACAACTCTCGATACTGATGCCGCCCGTCAAACATTCATTGGCGCTATGGAGACGGCGATCAGCAGTGTGGTGGCAAAAACTGCTGAACTGGGTTCAGCCGGAAAGAGAATCACCGACCAAGCCGATTTCGTCGGAAAGCTTGCGGACTCGCTCAAGCAGGGTATCGGTTCGCTGGTCGATGCCGACATGGAGGAAGCCTCGGCCCGCCTGCAGGCCCTGCAGACCCAGCAGCAGCTGGGCATCCAGGCGCTGTCGATCGCCAACCAGGCGCCTTCGGCGATCCTTAGCCTGTTCCGCTAAACGACCGGCTCATGGGGGCGCCCTGGCGGCGCCCCTGCTTGCTTGCCTTCAGATCAGGATGATCAACCTTGAACGCGGTTTCGTCTTTTTCCACCCCTCGATACGGAAACGGCATCCTTCGCACTGCAAGGGATGCGGAATATGACGTCTTCTCTCGTGTCACCCGGATGCTGCGCCATGCAGCAGGGGGAAGTCACGCTGACCTGATCCAGGCCGTCCACAAGAACAATGAACTCTGGACCATTCTGACCTCGGACCTGGCCAGCGACGGGAACCGCCTGCCTGACCAGCTTCGTGCCGGGCTGCTGTCGCTTGCCGGATTTGCGTTGCGTCACGGCCACCGCGCCTTGTCGGATGGCGCGGAACTTGCCCCGCTGATCGACATCAACCTGGCCGTCATGCGCGGCTTGCGCCAAGAGGCTGCGACATGAGCGGCCTTGTGTTGAAGCTGGCCCCGAACGAGCGGGTGCTTATCAATGGTGCAGTCGTCGAAAACGGCGATCGTCGGACCAAGATTGCC
The DNA here is from genome assembly GCF_011801365.1 of Paracoccus sp. AK26. NCBI lineage: Bacteria > Pseudomonadati > Pseudomonadota > Alphaproteobacteria > Rhodobacterales > Paracoccaceae > Paracoccus > Paracoccus sp. AK26. The sequence goes on along the minus strand of NZ_CP041041.1, from coordinate 2,683,115 downwards.
ATTCGCACGCCCAATGCAAATGTCCTTCGGCTCAAGGATGCGATCCATCCGGACCGGGCAAATACCCCTGTCGGCAGGGCCTGCTATATTGCCCAGTTGATCCTGTCCGGCGATGCCGATCTGGCCGAGGGCAAACGCCAGTTGCTGCTGTCGATGGCCCAGCTTTCAATGGTTTTCGCGGATGGCCCCAGCCATGCCATCCTGCAGGAAGCCCGCAGCTATGCCGAGGACGCCGCAATCTATCCGGCGTTGCGCAGGCTGCGCGATCTGCTGCCGCAGGAAGATCTGCTGATCCAGGCGCGCCGCTCATGAGAACATCATGAGCGCAGCGATCGCGGTGGGATTGGGGGGGCTGGCCGGTTGGCGCGTCCTGCAGCGCATGGAGGCGCGGCATGTCGAAACCACGGCCAAGGATCCCCTTGTCCAGCGAGCCACCGGCTATTTCCGCGAAAACCTGACTGCCGCGACCTCGGCCGAGGATCTTGTGGGCGACTACAAGATGCTGCAGGTCGCCCTGGGTGCTTTCGGATTGGACAAGGACGCCGCGAACAAGGCCTTCATTCGGAAGGTCCTGGAATCCGATCTGGGCGATACAGCGTCCTTGGCCAATCGGCTGGGGGACAAGCGATACCTCAAGCTTGCCAAGGCCTTCCAAGGCCGCAGCAACGCGGGAGCAGCAAGCCAAGCCATAGCCGAGGCCTATGTCCAGCGGCAGTTCGAAAAGCGGGTAGGCGAGGGTAATGAAACATATCGCCTGGCGCTGAACGCCCGCAATGAGGTGAAGGCCTTTGCTGTTCGCGCGTCCAGCGACCGGACAATGTGGTTCGAGGTTCTGGGCAACGAACCTTTGCGGACGGTGTTCGCCGGGGCCTTCGGCCTGAACAAGGCGGTCGCCAACCTTCCCGTTGATCGGCAACTGGAACTGTTCATGTCGGCATCAGAGCGGGTGCTGGGAAGCAGCAGCTTTTCCAAGATCGCCGACGAGGCCTCGATTGACAAGCTGGTGACGCGCTATCTGGCCCTGTCCCAAGTACAGGCCAATACCTCCAGCAACCGCTATACCGCTGCCATGACATTGTTGTCCCGTTAAAGATGATGGAACGACAGTGGCAGGAACGAAATGTCTGCCAGCAGGACTTCGCTTCCCTTGTCAGGCATCGGCACTGCAAGGGCGAATTGTAGATGGCCCAAACCGCGGGTGGCGGCTGGGCGGCGGCCGCCGGTGATTTGGCCAAGTGGTCCCGCGCGAGGAAACGTCCGAGTCTGGCCTGGTCAACTCGGACCCCGCGATGATGATCCTGGGCCGAATATGGCAGAGGCGACCTGAACAAGCAGTCCGCCCTCTGGCCCGTCAGGCTTGGAGGCTGCGGACTCCCACTTCCCCTTCCTCGCGCGACTTGATCGCGGCAACGGCGGCGATGCTGCCGGCTGCGGTCGTGAAGTAAGGGATCTTGTCGTACAAGGCTACGGCACGGATTTCCCGCGAGTCGGCGATCGCCTGGGCGCCTTCGGTCGTGTTGAGGACCATCGCGATATCGCCATTCTTCAGACGGTCGACGATGTTCGGACGGCCTTCATATACCTTGTTCACGCGCACAGCCGCGACACCGGCGTCGGCCAGGAAATCGGCGGTGCCGCTGGTCGCGACCAGGGTGAAGCCCATGGCGACAAGATCGCGGGCGGCATCGGCCAGGGCGGCGGTCTTGTCGGTATCCTTGACCGAGATGAAGACCCGGCCTTCGGAAGGCAGTTGCGTGCCCGCCCCCATCTGCGCCTTGAGGAAGGCGCGGGCGAAGTTGCGGTCCCAGCCCATGACCTCGCCCGTCGAACGCATCTCCGGGCCCAGCAGCGTATCGACGCCGGGGAAGCGCGCGAAGGGCAGCACCGCCTCCTTGACCGAGAACCAGGGTGTGATCGGATCCGCCAGGGTCAGCGGATCGGCGAATGGCAGGTCGGTTTCGGGGCCGACGCCCGCGGGATAAGGATCGCGCAGCGGGAAGTTCGACAAGGGTTCCCCCGCCATCAGCCGTGCTGCGATGCTGGCGATGGCGCTGTCGGTGGCCTTGGCGACGAAGGGCACGGTGCGCGACGCGCGTGGGTTCACCTCGAGCACATAGATCGCGCCGTCCTTCAGCGCGAACTGCACGTTCATCAGGCCCTTGACCCTCAGCGCCCGGGCCATTGCGACCGTCTGGCGTTTCAGATCCTCGATGGTGGCGGCATCCAGCGTGTGCGGAGGCAGTGAGCAGGCCGAATCGCCCGAATGGACGCCAGCCTCCTCGATATGTTCCATGATGCCGGCGACATGGACATTCTCGCCATCCGACAGCGCGTCCACATCGACTTCGATCGCGCCGGACAGATAGCTGTCCAGCAGGACGGGATTCTTGCCGGAAACGCTGACCGCGTCCGTGATGTAGCGGCGCAGGTGGTCCATGTCGCGCACGATCTCCATCGCGCGCCCGCCCAGCACGTAGGAGGGGCGAATGACCAGCGGAAAGCCGATGCGCTCGGCGATCTGGATGGCCTGTTCGTCGCTGCTGGCGATGCCATTGATCGGCTGCTTCAATTCAAGGTCGTTCAGCAGTTTCTGGAACCGCTCGCGATCCTCGGCCAGGTCGATGGCGTCGGGGGTCGTGCCCAGGATCGGGATACCTTCGGCTTCCAATGCATTGGCCAGCTTCAAGGGCGTCTGGCCGCCGAACTGCACGATCACGCCATGCAGGGTGCCGTTCTCCTGCTCGACGCGCAGGATCTCCAGAACATGCTCCAGGGTCAGCGGCTCGAAGTAGAGACGGTCCGAAGTGTCATAGTCGGTCGAGACCGTCTCCGGGTTGCAGTTGACCATGATGGTTTCATAGCCCGCCTCGGTCAGGGCAAAGCAGGCATGGCAGCAGCAATAGTCGAACTCGATCCCCTGGCCGATGCGGTTCGGCCCGCCGCCCAGGATGACGACCTTCCTGGCCGCCGTTGGGCGCGATTCGCATTCCACGTCGCCCATCGCCGGGGCTTCATAGGTGGAATACATATAGGGGGTCTGGGCCTCGAACTCTGCGGCGCAGGTGTCGATGCGCTTGAAGACCGGCAAGATGCCGGCATTGCGGCGGGCGCGGCGGATTTCGGCCTCGTCGCGCTCGGTCAGATGGGCCAGCCGGGCGTCGGTGAAGCCCATCATTTTTAGACGCCGAAGCCCCTCGGGATCGGTGGGCAGGCCTTGGTGACGGACCTCATGCTCGGCATCGACGATCTCGCGGATCCGCGCAAGGAACCAGGGGTCGAAGCTGGTGACGCGTTGGATTTCGTCATTGCTCATGCCAAAGCGCATGGCCTCGGCGATGATGCGGATGCGGTCCGGGGTGGCGCGGGACAGCGCGGCGATCACGGCGGGCTTGCCTTGTTCGGCCGCCCCCTCGATGGCGATCTCGTCCAGCCCCGTCAGGCCGTTCTCCATCGAGGTCAGCGCCTTTTGCAGCGATTCGTGGAAGCTGCGGCCGATCGCCATCACCTCGCCCACCGATTTCATGGCCGTGGTCAGTTCGGGCTTGGAGCCGGGGAACTTCTCGAAGGCAAAGCGCGGGATCTTGGTGACGACATAGTCGATGGACGGCTCGAACGAGGCGGGCGTGACCTTCGTGATGTCGTTGTCCAGTTCGTCCAGCGTATAGCCGACGGCCAGCTTGGCGGCGATCTTGGCGATGGGGAAGCCGGTGGCCTTGGATGCAAGGGCCGAGGACCGCGACACGCGCGGGTTCATCTCGATCACGACCATGCGGCCATCGGCCGGGTTGATCGCCCATTGCACGTTCGATCCGCCGGTTTCCACGCCGATCTCGCGCAGCACGGCGATGCTTCCGTTGCGCATGATCTGGTATTCGCGGTCGGTCAGGGTCAGCGCCGGGGCCACGGTGATGGAATCGCCCGTATGGACGCCCATCGGATCCACGTTCTCGATGGAGCAGACGATGATGGCATTGTCGTTGCGATCCCGCACGACCTCCATCTCGTATTCCTTCCAGCCCAGCAGGCTTTCATCGACCAGAACCTGTGCCACAGGGCTGGCATCCAGGCCCGAACGCACGATCCGTTCGTAATCGTCGCGGTTATAGGCGACGCCGCCGCCGGTCCCGCCCAGGGTAAAGGCGGGACGGATGATCGCGGGCAGGCCAATCTCCTCCAATGCGTCCATCGCCTGCTGGACGCCCGCGTTGACGTCGTATTTCCCGCTGGGCAGCTTCGGCGCGGCGACGATGGTGGCCTTGGGGTTTTCCAGCCCGATCCGGTCCATCGCCTCGCGGAACAGCTTGCGATCCTCGGCCATCTCGATGGCGGCACGCTGCGCGCCGATCAGTTCGACGCCATAGCGGTTCAGCACGCCCATGTCGGCCAGGGCAAGGGCCGTGTTCAACCCGGTCTGCCCGCCCATCGTGGGCAGCAGCGCGTCGGGGCGTTCCTTGGCGATGATCTTTTCAACGATTTCAGGGGTGATCGGCTCGATATAGGTCGCGTCGGCCATTTCCGGGTCGGTCATGATGGTCGCGGGGTTCGAGTTCACCAGGATCACCCGGTAACCTTCCTCGCGCAGGGCCTTGCAGGCCTGGGCGCCGGAATAATCGAATTCGCAGGCCTGGCCGATCACGATGGGGCCTGCGCCGATGATCAGGATCGACTTGATATCGGTTCTTTTCGGCATGATGGTCCCTCGGGGCTGGCGGCTTGCAAATCGTCCGGGGTTATAGCCATGCGCGGTGGGACCGCAAGGCAAGACAACGGGCTTTTGCCCGTTTGTTGCAGAAACCAGAACAGGCCGCAGCCAATCGACAGCAGGATGGCAAATCGCTGACGGGTGGACAACCCGCCCCGACGCGCATTCCGCTGCCGGAAGGCCGGCCGTGGTTTCTGCAAGGGATGTGGAGGGCAGGGGCGTCAGCGGATCGACCACAGCACCCGGATCCCCGGTGCCTAGCCGCGCAGGGCAGCGCCCAGTTCGCGGTCCAGCACCTGCAGGAACCGCGACCGGTCAGCCTTCGAGAAGCCCGCGCCCCCGCCCTGCATGAAGGGGTTCGAGGCCCGCAGATCCGCCATCAGGTCGCGCGTGGCCAGCCGGGGGCCGATATTGGCGACGCTCAGCACCTCGCCGTCATGGGTGACGACCCGCGCCCCAGCCTTGAGGCAGCGGTCGGCCAGCGGCAGGTCGGCCGTCACCACCACATCGCCCGGCCCGCATTGATCGGCGATCCACTTGTCGGCCTCGTCCGGGCCTTCGGCAACGACTTTCAGCGTGACCAGCGGATTGGCGGACGGCCGCAGCCCGCCGTTGCACACCAGCACCATCGGCACCCGCAGGCGCGTCGCCACGCGCTCGGCCTCGGCCTTGACCGGGCAGGCGTCGGCGTCGATATAAAGCGTCGTCAATCCCGCAACAGTTCGTTGATCGAGGTCTTGGACCGCGTCTGCGCATCCACCCGCTTGACGATCACCGCGCAATACAGGCTGACGCCGTTCTTGGACGGCATCGACCCCGCGACGACGACCGATCCGGCCGGAACCTCGCCATACATCACCTCGCCGGTCTCGCGGTCGACGATCTTGGTGGACTGGCCGATGAAGACGCCCATCCCCAAGACCGAACCCTCGCGGATGATGCAGCCCTCGACCACCTCTGACCGGGCGCCGATGAAGCAGTTGTCCTCGATGATGGTGGGGCCGGCCTGCAGGGGTTCCAGCACGCCGCCGATGCCCACGCCGCCCGACAGGTGGACGTTCTTTCCAATCTGCGCGCAAGAGCCGACGGTGGCCCAGGTATCGACCATCGTGCCCTCGCCCACATGGGCGCCCAGGTTCACGAAGGAGGGCATCAGCACCGCCCCCTTGCCGATAAAGGCGGACCGGCGGACAATGGCGCCCGGCACCGCGCGGAAACCGGCCGCGCGCCACTGGTTGTCGCCCCAGCCTTCGAACTTCGAGGGCACCTTGTCCCACCAGTTGGACCCCTGCGGGCCGCCCGACATCTGTTCCATGTCGTTCAGGCGGAAGGACAGCAGCACGGCCTTTTTCGCCCACTGGTTCACGTGCCAGTCGGTGCCGCGCTTTTCGGCCACGCGCAGGGCGCCGCTGTCCAATTGCGCCAAGGTTTCCTCGACCGCCTCGCGCACGAAGCCGGTCGTGGCGCTGTCGATATCGGCGCGGGCCTCCCACGCGGCCTCGATGGCGGTCTCAAGTGCTTGGGTCATGGCCTCTCCTGGATCACTGCGGCGGGTGGAAACTGTCACCCCGGGGCTATAAGCCTGGGACAAGGCCCGTGCAATCAGAGGATCCGATGAACGACGCCAGCAAGACCGCCGAAGACCGCGCCCATCCCTTTCCGCACAGTGACGAGGACGCGGCGCGCGCGACCCAGATCCCCGACACGCCCCAGACCCGATCGCCTTCCTACCAGCTGGCCTTCACCGACCGCGATTTCCTGCTGAGAGAGGAACTGCGCCCGGTCCGCCTGCAACTGGAACTGCTGAAGCCGCAGATGCTGCTGGACGAAGCGGGGGTGGAATCGACGGTGGTGATGTTCGGCGGCGCGCGCATCCCTTCGCCGGAAAACGCCGCGACCGCCCGCACCCCGGCGCTGGCCAAGCTGTCCGCCTATTACGAGGAAGCGCGCCTCTTCGCGCGAGAGATGACCCGGCGCAGCCTGGAAACCGGCGGGCGCGACTTCGTCATCACCACCGGCGGCGGCCCCGGCGTGATGGAGGCCGGCAACCTGGGCGCGCACGAGGTCGGCGGCAAGTCCATCGGCCTGGGCATCGTGCTGCCCCACGAACAGGCGCCGAACCTTTATGTGACGCCCGAGCTTTGCTTCAACTTCCACTATTTCGCGATCCGCAAGATGCATTTCCTGATGCGCGCGCGGGCCATCACCATCTTTCCCGGCGGCTTCGGTACCCTGGACGAAACCTTCGAGGCCCTGACCCTGATCCAGACCGGCCGCATGGCCCGCGTCCCCTTCCTGATGTTCGGGGCCGAGTTCTGGGACAGCATCATCAACTGGAAGGCCCTGGCCGAGTCGGGCACGATCTCGGAAGAAGACCTTGGCCTGATCCATTATGTCGAAACGGCGCAGGAGGCGGTGGAGATCATCGACGGGTGGGAAAAGCCGCGCTGATACCCAGCGTTCCGGGCGGTTTGCGCAAAGGCAGCGAAGGCGCTAGATCTTGGTGACCTTCAGGTGCCCGCAGACCGTCTCGAGGCGGCAATCCGTTCTCGAACCGAAAAACTCATCAACGGCCTTCCTGCATCCACCCCAGTCGAAGTAATCGTCGAAGATGATGATGCCGCCGGTCGAGAGGACGGGCCAGATCCTGGAAATACTGAAGCTTACGGGATCGTACCAGTCGACGTCGATATGGGCGAAGGCGACCGGGCCGTCGATCTTCATGGTGTCCTGCAACAGGCCCTTGTGGAACAGGATGCTGTCCAGCGCCTCGTCGCCCAGGATCTCGGCGACCTGCGACCTGACGAATGCCAGCAGATCCTGCCTGTAGCCGTAATATTCGTCGCCGCCGATGCCCTTGCTGTTGCCGCTTGCGATGATCGCGTAGCGTTCGTGAACATCCGGCGGATCCTCCGGACCCGGAGGCGGGATCATCTCGAACGTGTCGTATTCGTTGATGATCCTGCCTTGGGCATAGGCCGCGATGACCACGAGCGATCCGCCAAGCGCGCAACCGGCTTCGATCACCTGCCCCTAAACACCTTTCCTTCCAATCTCGTCCAGCGAAGAGATCAGGTTCCTCAGCTTGTCATCGGCCAGATAGCTCAGGCGCCTCTTCCTGACTTTCGGGACCACATCCAGTCGGTCGGTCGAGCGGAGCTTCGCGGCGGACCGGATCCGGGACGCATGAAGGCGTGCAGACCTCAGGATGTTCATGTTGCCCACGTCCCGCCGGACCCCGGTCCTTGAAATCAGACTGGACGAGGGTTGCCGACGGTCGCGAACCTGTCAACATGGCCAAACGGCCGAGGAAATGGCTTCCTGGCCAAGGGACCAGGTCATGACGATCCCAAGGCTCGGCGGCGCCGAGCTAGTGGACGGGAAATGGAAACCCGATCAGCCCGCCGCCTCTGCCGCGATCTCGGCCCGCGACTTGCGCCCCCGTTCGGTCGCCGACTTCAACTGCCCGCAGGCCGCCATGATGTCCTCGCCGCGCGGTGTCCGGATCGGGCTGGCATAGCCCGCCTTGTAGATGATGTCGGCAAAGGCGTGGATGCGGTTGTTGCTGGATCGCTTGTAGGGCGCGCCGGGCCATTCGTTGAAGGGGATCAGGTTGATCTTGGCGGGGATGCCGCGGATCAGATCCACCAGGCGATGCGCGTCCTCGTCGCTGTCGTTCACGCCGGCCAGCATCACATATTCGAAGGTGATCCGCTCGCTGTTCGACAGCCGCGGATAATCGCGCAGCGCGTCAAGCAGCGTTGCGATGTTCCAGCGCTTGTTGATCGGCACCAGAACGTTGCGGACCTCATCGGTGGTGGCGTGGAAGCTGACGGCAAGCTGGCAGCCGATCTCCTCGGCCGTCCGCGCGATTTCGGGGACCACGCCGCTGGTGGACAGGGTGATGCGGCGGCGCGAAAGCGACAGCCCCTCGTTGTCCATGCAGACGCGCATCGCGTCGCGCACGGCGTCGAAGTTGTAGAGGGGCTCGCCCATGCCCATCAGGACGATGTTGCTGACAAGGCGGGTCTCGTCCTTCGGCGCGCCGGGCTCGGGCCATTCGCCCAGGTCGTCGCGCGCCAGCATCAGCTGGCCCACGATCTCGCCCGCGGTCAGGTTGCGCACCAGCTTCTGCGTGCCGGTATGGCAGAAGGAACAGGTCAGCGTGCAGCCGACCTGGCTGGACACGCACAGCGTGCCGCGCCCTTCCTCGGGGATATAGACCGTCTCGACCTCGTGGCCCCCGGCAATGCGGACCAGGTATTTGCGGGTGCCGTCGCTGCTGATCTGGCGGGTGACGATCTCGGGCAGGGTGATCTCGAACCTGTCGGCCAGCAGCGCGCGGTAATCCTTGGCAAGGTTCGACATCTGCGCGAAATCGCGTACGCCCCAGTGATAAACCCACTGCCAGACCTGGCCCACCCGCATCTTGGCCTGCTTCTCGGGCGTGCCCGCGTCGATCAGCGCCTGGCGCAACTGGTCGCGCGTCAGCCCAACGATGTTCACCCGCCCGCTGTCGGGCAGCTTGCGGGGAAGGGTCAGGACGTCCTGCGTGATGGGCGCATTCATGGCATTACCGATCTGGGGCGAAAGACCCGCAGATAAGCGAAACGAGGCCGAAAATCAACCCGGCCCCGCTGCATCTTCTGTATTCAAATATCCCGGGGTGAGGAGCACCAGGAAAAAGGTCCAGTGGACCTTTTTTCAGGGACGAACGGGCGAAGCCCAGCGAAGGGACGGGGGCAGCGCCCCCATGCCTTACTGGCAGCGCGACCGGGCCGTATTGGTGGCCGCGGTGATGCCCGCCAGGCTGAACGTATCCTTGGTCACGGTGCCGCGCGACGACCGCCCGGTAATGACCGCATTCGATCCGCCGCGCAGGGCCGTGATCAGGCGTTCGTCATCGGATGCGCTGCCGGTCCAGGCGCTTTCGCCCTCGGTGAACAGGTTGAACTTGTTGCCGCCGATATCGACCTCGACCGTGCTGTCAGGGGCGAAGGGATAGCCGCCGCTGAAGCTGACCTCGCCGTTCTGGCCGGGGCGATAGGCCACATACAGGCGGATGTCGCCGCGCGTCACCTCGCGCGGGGCGCCATTGGCGTCGGTGTTCTGCGTGGCCTTGGGCGGCGACACGGCCCAGCACTCCTTGGGATTTTCGGCGGCAAAGACGGTCCAGTCGCCTTCGGTCGCGACGACGTTCGTGGATTCCTGCGCCACTGCTGTCCCCAGTCCGGCCATCAGGACAAGGGCGGCGGTCATGCCGCGCAGCGTGGTGTTGGTCATGCTCTGGCCTCCTGCCATGGGTTTCGCCTCATCTGCGGGCGTTGTTCCCGATTGCTGTGGTCTTTTCAACCTTCTGCGGTCAGGATAGCCAAAATCATTGCGCGAGAAAGAGCGCAAGGCAGGAAATCGCGCAATTGTCAGGGGAAGGACAGGCGATGCGTTCAGCCGAGTTGATCGAACTGTGGCGCGGCGGTCAGCGCGAAAGCCTGCACCGCGGCGATGCGGTGATCTGCGACACCAAGGGCGTGGTCGAAGCCTGGGGCAGGCCCGACCGGATCGTCTTTCCGCGATCGTCCTGCAAGATGATCCAGGCGCTGCCCTTGATCGAAAGCGGCGCGGCCGACGCGGCGGGCCTGACCGACCGCCAGCTTGCCCTTGCCTGCGCCAGCCACAGCGGCGCGCGGATCCATGTCGATGCGGTGGACCAGTGGCTGCGCGGGCTGGATCTGGGCGAGCCTGACCTGCGCTGCGGATGCCACATGCCCCGCGACACGGATGAAAACCGCCGCCTGACCTGCGGCGACGAAAGCCCCTGCCAGTTGCACAACAACTGCTCGGGCAAGCACGCTGGCTTCCTGACGCTGAACCGGCATCTGCAGGGCGGGCCGGAATACGTGGAGCCGGACCATCCGGTCCAGACCGCCGTGAAGGCCGCCTTCGAGGAAGTCACGGGTGAAGTCAGCCCCGGCTACGGCATCGACGGCTGCTCGGCCCCGAACTGGTCCTGTTCGCTGGCGGGGCTTGGCCGGGCGATGGCGGCCTTTGCCGATCCGGGCCAGGATCGGCGCGGCCAGGCGATGCGGCGGCTGGTGGATGCCATGCGCACCCAACCCGAGATGGTCGCGGGCGAAGGGCGGGCCTGCACGATCCTGATGCGCGCCATGGGCGGCCGCGTCGCCGCCAAGACCGGGGCCGAGGCGGTCTTTGTCGCCATCCTTCCCGACCAGGGCCTGGGCGTCGCGCTGAAGATCCGTGACGGCGGCACCCGCGCCGCCGAGGCCGCGATCACCGCGCTGCTGGTCCATCTGGGCGTGCTGGCCGACAACGACCCCGCGGTCGGCCGCTTCCTGACGGACCCGATCCGAAACTGGCGCGGCATCGTTACCGGAGAGATGCGGACCTCGCCCGGCTTTCCCGCCTAGATCATCTGCCAGATCAGCCGCAGCGCAAGCGCGGTCGAGGTGACGACCAGCAGCGGCTTGATCAGCCGCGCCCCGATCCGCGAGGCCAGCCGCGACCCCAGCGTCGCCCCGGCGATCTGCGCGGCGCCCATCACGATCCCCACCACCCAAAGGGGCTGGCCCACAAGCGCGAAGGCCAGCAGTCCGCCCAGGTTCGAGGCGAAGTTCAGAAGCTTCGTATGGGCGGTGGCCTTCAGCACGCCGTAGCCCGCCAGGGTCACGAAGGCGATCATGTAGAACGATCCCGCACCCGGCCCCAGGACGCCGTCATAGAAGCCGACCAGCGGAACGGCTGTCGCCGCGAAAACCGCGGGCGCGACCCTCTGGACGCGGTCGAGGTCGTTCAGGCCCGGCTTCAGCGCGAAGAAGGCGGCGATGCCGATCAGGATCACCGGCAGGACCAGCCGCAACTGGTCGGTCGGCAAAAAGCTGACAAGGCCTGCCCCTGCTGCCCCGGCAGCCCCCGCGATCAATGCAGATTTCCACTGGCTGCGCAGATCCACCAGCCCGCGCGAGGCATAGCTGATCGCCGCCGTGGCGGCCCCGAAGACCCCCTGGACCTTGTTCGTGGCCAGGGCCTGTGCAGGCGGAATGCCGGCAAGCATCAGCGCGGGCAGGGTGATCAGCCCGCCGCCGCCCGCGATGGAGTCGATGAAGCCCGCCGCAAAGCCCGCGGCGGCCAGAAGAACAACAAGCTCAAGGGAAAGGTCCAGCATGATCCGCGCCATGCGCCTTTGGCAGGCGTTTGTAAAGCTGGGGGTTTCACACCCCCGGACCCCTGTGGGATACTTGCGCACAGAAGATGGAGGCGGCCGATGTTAAACACCCTGACGCATCGCGTGGTGCAGGCGCCCATGGCGGGAACCTCGACGCCGGAGATGGCGGTGGCGGTCTGCGAAGCGGGCGGGCTTGGCTTTCTGGCTTTGGGTGCCCTGGATGCTGTGGGCGCGGCCAAGGCAATCCGCGCCGTTCGGCAGGGCACGGAAAGGGACTTTGGCGTCAACCTGTTCTGCCATGCCCCTGCCCGCCGCGATGCTGCGCGCGAAGCGACCTGGATCCAGACCCTTGAACCGGAATTCGCCCGGTTCGGCGCCAGCCCGCCGCGTGAACTGGCCGAGATTTACCCCAGCTTCCGTGGTAATGACGCGATGCTGTCGGTCCTGCTGGCCGAACGGCCTGCCATCGTTGGCTGTCACTTCGGGCTGCCCGGCCCCGACCAAATCGCGGCGCTAAAGGCTGCGGGCTGCGCGCTTTGGGCGACGGCAACCTCGCTGGCCGAGGGGAAGGCGATCGTCGATGCGGGCTTCGACGTGATCGTGGCGCAGGGCTTCGAGGCAGGCGGGCATCGGGGCATCTTCGAACCGAATGGCCCGGACGAACGGCAGGATCATCTGGCCCTGGCGCGGGCGCTGCTGCCGCTGGGACTTCCGGTCGTGGCGGCGGGGGGGATCATGGACCGCGGCGCGGCGCGGGCGGCGATGGATGCGGGCGCGGCGGCCGTGCAATGCGGCACCGCCTTCCTGCGCGCGCCCGAGGCCGCGACGCCCCCGGCGCATCGCGCCGCGCTGTCGGGCGGCCGGACCGTGATGACGCGCGCGATTTCGGGACGTCCTGCACGGTGCCTGGTCAACGATTTTACGGCCATCGCGGATGCGGCGGCCGCAGATTATCCGGTCGCCTATGACATCGGCAAGGCGCTGCACGCTGCCGCATCGGCACAAGGGCATCACGGATACGGCGCCTTCTGGGCCGGGACGGGTGCCGCAGCCAGCGTCGCGCGGCCTGCGGCGGACACGGTTCTGGCGATCAGCCCGTGACGAATTCGGCGGCGGAATAGCCCTGAAGATACAGAAGCGCGGTCAGGTCGCCGTGGTTGATGCGGATGGGCGCCTGCGCGGCGACGGCGGGCTTGGCGTGCAGCGCGACGCCGGTTCCGGCCATCTGGATCATCCCCAGGTCGTTGGCCCCGTCGCCTACGGCAATGACATCCGACGGCGTCAGGCCGCGTGCCTTGGCGATCTGGATCAGCGCCTCGACCTTGGCCTCGCGACCCAGGATCGGCAGCGCCACCTGCCCGGTCAGCAGGCCCCCTTCGGCCAGCAGGGTATTGGCGCGGTGTTCGTCGAAGCCCAGGCGGGCGGCCACGGCTTCAGTGAAGGCGGTGAAGCCGCCCGACACAAGCGCGGCATAGCCGCCATTCGCCCGCATCGTCGCCACCAGTTCAGCGCCGCCCGATGCCATGGTGATGCGCGACGCCAGCACATCCGCGATCACGCTGTCCTTCAGCCCGGCCAGCAGCGAGACGCGTTCCGTCAGGGCGCCGTTGAAGTCCAGTTCGCCGTTCATGGCGCGGGCGGTGATATCGGCCACGCGGGGACCGACGCCCGCCATGTCGGCCAGTTCATCGATGCATTCCTGGCCGATCATGGTCGAATCCATGTCCGCCAGCAGAATCCGCTTGCGGCGGTCCTGCGCGGGCTGGACCGCCAGATCCAGCGTCTGCTGCTGAAGCGCAGCCCAGGCGGCTTCGGTATCGGCTGGACGGGCTTCGACGTCGAATTCGACCGCGACGCCGGGGTTCAGCCACCGCAGCGGCCCGCCACCCCAGCGATCGGCCAGGGCTTGCGCCACATCCCGGGCCAGGTTGGCGCGCAGGGGCGATGCGATCAGCGAAACGGTGAACATGGGCCGGGCCTCCTTTTCGGCGGGGTCTAGGCCAAGGCGGCAGGCTGCGCCAGAGGCGGGCGGCGGATGCCCAGGAAGGGCCCGTCGCCGCCCGCGTCGATCCGGGCGATGGCGTCGGCGATGGGTTCCACGATCACCGCCATGGCGAAGGCCGTCGCGTGGATCATCCGGTCGGGCGACATCGCAAGCGCGACATGGCCCGGCCAGAACAGCAGGTCGCCGCGCCGGATGTCATCCGCCGCAGGGAAGGCATCGCGCTGCAGATCGCTGTCGCCGGGGCAGGGGATGCCGCAGGCGGTCAGCGCGGCCTGCACGAGGCCCGAACAATCGATCCCCCAGCGGCTGTTGCCACCCCACAGATAGGGCGTGCCCAGCAGGCTTTCGGCGACGGGCACCGGGTCCGTGGCGGGTCCGTCGCCCACATGCTGGGCGGGGACGAAGCCGCCGGTGGCCAGGCGGGCAAAGCGCCCCTCGACCCCCGTCACGGACAGGCGCGCGCCGATGGACAGGCTGGCCAGTTCCCGCTGCTTCATGTCCGGTGCAGGATAGACATGGGTGGCGGGGGCGGTGACGCGGTGGGTGATCGGCGGCAGGCCCTGGCCCAGAGACGCTGCGGGCAGCCAGCCGCAATAGCCGTCAAGGGCTGCCTGCACGAAGCACCAGTCGCCCCGGGTCTCGATCACAGTCACGTCGGCGCCGAAATTGACCTGCCGGTCGCGGCGGCCCTCGGGGGCGGTCATCAGGTCGGCCAGCGGCACGGTCAGCCGCGCGGCATGGCCCGGCGTGTAGGCGGGACGTTCCAGCACGCCCGCCAGGCATTCAAGCGCAACGCGGTCGGTCGCAGGGGTCAGGCGGCGGTCCAGCGTCATGCGAGGATCCGGGGCAGGGCGGCCAGGATCGCGCGCGCGCCCTGGCCCAGGCCCCCCTTGGGACGGCCTGGGGTCAGGACCGGCTGCCAGCCGTAGATGTCCATGTGGACATAACGCCCGGCGCCTTGGGCAAAGCGGCGCAGGAACAGCGCGGCGGTGATCGACCCTGCCATCCCGCCCGAGGGGGCGTTGTCCAGATCCGCGATCGGCGGCTCGATCTGCGATTCGTAGCCGTCCCAGAAGGGCATCCGCCACAGGGGATCGCGCGCGGCCATCGCGGCGCGGGACAGGGCATCCGCCGTCGCATCGTCGTCGCAATAGAAGGGCGGCAGATCGGGCCCAAGCGCCACCCGCGCAGCCCCCGTCAGCGTCGCAAGCGAGATCATCAGGTCGGGCGATTCCTCGGCCCCCAGGGTCAGGGCATCGGCCAGGATCAGGCGGCCTTCGGCATCGGTGTTGTTCACCTCGACCGTCAGGCCCTTGCGGCTGGTCAGCACGTCGCCCGGTCGGAAGGCGTTGCCCGCGACGCTGTTCTCGACCACCGGCAGCAGCACGCGGATCCGCATCCGGTCCGCTGCGCCAGTCAGGGCCAGCATCTTCAGCAGGCCAAGCGCGGTCGCCGCGCCGCCCATGTCCTTCTTCATCAGCAGCATGGATGCCGAGGGCTTGATGTCCAGCCCGCCCGTGTCGAAGCAGACCCCCTTTCCGACGATGGTCAGCCGCGGCCCGGCATCGCCCAGCCGGATGTCGATCAGGCGCGGGGCCTGTTCCGCCGCCCGGCCCACGGCATGGATCATCGGCAGGTTCGCGTCCAGCAGATCCCCGCCGGTCGTGACGGCGACGCTGGCGCCCGCTTCCCCTGCCAGGGCACGGGCTGCGGCTTCCAGGGCGTCGGGGCCCATGTCATTGGCCGGGGTGTTGATCAGGTCACGGGTCAGGAACTCTCCCGCCGCCTGGGCCGCGATCCTATGCGCGTCGGCGCCCTGGGGGCAGATGAAACGCGCCCCGTCATGGGGCGTGCCCTTGTAGCGGGTGAAGCGGTACTGACCCAGCAGCAGGGCGAGCGCGGCCTCGTCCAGGTCCAGGTCGTCCGGAAGGAATGGCCGCCACAGGCCCTTGGGCAGGCCCGCCGCATGGGCCATCGCGAAGCGGTGGCGGCTGGCCTGCGCCCGGTCCCCCAAGCCCAGAAGCGCCCCGGACAGCCCGCCCGACGCATCGGGCAGCAGGCAGATTTCCCCCAGCTTGCCCGAAAAGCCGCTGGCCGCGGGCCAGGGGCCGGCTTGTTCGGCCAGCGGATCGCCTTTCCACACCGCCCAGAGCGGCAGGGCATCGGGTGAATCGGGCGCGAAATCGGGTGTCATGGCCTGTCCTTGATCTGTCGGGCCGAGATTACAGGCTGGATGCCCACCCGCAACCCCGGCCTCAGGCCAACTGGCTGCGGTCCCAGATCGCCGTCAGCGAGCGGTTGCCCACCCGCATCAGCCGCGCATGGACCGCCCCGATCGGCACGGCTTGGCCCCGTTCGGCGCAGAAGCCCAGATCCATCGCCACCCCGGCCAGCGACAGAAGCCCGATCTGCCAGGCCAGCCGCGCAAGCAGGTCGCATTGCCGCGCGGCCTCGGGCAGGTTGTTCGCGCGGATTGCGTTGTCGGCCAGGGTCAGTGCCGTGGCCAACTGTTCCAGGGCCAGGCCGATGACGTTCTGCGCCGCGGTTTCGCCCAATTCGGTGACGATGTCGCCCAGCCGGCGGGAATCCACCCGGACCGGTTCCGATACGGCCAACGCCATGATCTGTGCCATCTGCCTTACCCTTGCCTTCTTGCACGTCCAGTCCCGGCAAGATGGCCTTTTGCCGTGAAAAAAGCCTTGATGGCGCCGAAAGAAACCTCTCGAATTTATCTCAATCTCCGCCTATCAAACGCGGGATCAAAGGGGTGAGACATGCACAACATCCGTCCTCTGCCGCAATATCTTGTTGGCCGCTTTCACGGCTGGCGGGCCACGTCCTATTCGGAAAACAGCGCCTGGTATCGCCGCTTGGCGACCGACGGCCAGAGGCCGCGGGCCATGGTGATTTCCTGCTGCGACAGCCGCGTCCATGTCACCAGCATCTTCGGCGCGGATTCGGGCGAGTTCTTCATCCACCGCAACATCGCCAACCTGGTGCCGCCCTATGCGCCCGACGGGTTGCAGCACGGCACCTCGGCTGCGGTCGAATATGCGGTGACGGCGCTGAAGGTCGCCCATCTGATCGTGGTGGGCCATACCAGCTGCGGTGGCGTGGCGGGATGCCACGCGATGTGTTCGGGCCGCGCCCCCGAGCTGGAGGAGAAGACCAGCTTCGTCGGCCGCTGGATGGATGTGCTGCGCCCCGGCTATGACCGCGTGAAGGACCTGCCCGAGGACCAGCAGGTCGCGGCCCTGGAACGCGAGGCGGTGCTGGTCTCGATCGAGAACCTGATGACCTTCCCCTTCGTGAAGCAGGCGGTCGAATCCGGCCAGATGTCGATTCACGGGCTTGTCCACGACATCAGCGAAGGCACCCTGGTCCAGGCCGTCGAAGGCGGCCGCAACTGGGTGGAAGTCTGATCGCGAAGAAGGTCGCCCGGCGCCCTTCAGGCGTCGGGCTTCCAGCGGATCACGCGCCACAGATAAAGCGCGATGATCCCGATCACCACCGCCGTGGACAGCGGGTCGATCCAGTGTTCCACGTTTTCGTACTGGTCTTCCAGCAGATAGCCCGCAAGCGCCAGCCCGCCCGACCAGATGAAGCTGCCAAGCGCGGTGAACAGCAGGAACTGGCCCTGCGGCATCCGTTCGATCCCGGCGGGGATCGAGATCAGCGTGCGCACGGTGGGGACGAAGCGGCCGAAGAAGACGACCGCGCGCCCGTGGCGCTGAAACCAGCCCTCGGCCGCCTCGAATTCGGACAGCGTCAGGGTCAGCCAGCGGCCGTGGCTTGCGATCAGGCGGCGCAGCCGGTGGGCGCCAAAGGCGCGGCCCGCCAGGTACCAGAAATAGGCGCCCGCCAGCGATCCCAGGCCGCCGGCCAGGATCGCCAGCCACAAGGGCGTGCCGCCGCGCGCGGCGTTGAAGCCCGCCAGCGGCATGATCAGTTCCGACGGGATCGGCGGAAAGACGTTTTCCAGCAGCATCAGCGCGGCGATGGCCAGGGCCCCGCCGCTGTCCAGGAAACTGGTGATCCAGTCGAACACCGCGTCAGCCCTTCTTCAGGACGCGGTTGCCCAGCAGTTCGGCGATCTGCACCGCGTTCAGCGCCGCGCCCTTGCGCAGGTTGTCGCTGACGCACCACAGGTTCAGGCCGTTTTCGACCGTCACGTCCTGCCGGATGCGGCTGACGAAGGTGGCGAAATCACCCACGCATTCGACCGGCGTCGTGTAGCCGCCCGGCTCGCGCTTGTCGACGACCAGGATGCCCGGCGCCTCGCGCAGGATGTCGCGGGCCTCGTCCTCGTCCAGGAAATCCTCGAACTCGACGTTGATGGATTCAGAATGGCCGACGAAGACCGGGACGCGCACGCAGGTCGCGGTGACCTTGATGGACGGGTCGAGGATCTTCTTCGTCTCGGCCGTCATCTTCCATTCTTCCTTGGTGTCGCCGCTGTCCAGGAAGACGTCGATCTGCGGGATGACGTTGAAGGCGATCTGCTTCTGGAACTTCTTGGCCGCGACTTCCTGGCCCGGGACATACATGCCCTTGGTCTGGTCCCACAGCTCGTCCATGCCCTCCTTGCCGGCGCCGGACACGGACTGGTAGGTGGACACGACGACACGCTTGATGCGCGCGCGATCGTGCAGCGGCTTCAGCGCCACCACCATCTGCGCGGTCGAGCAGTTGGGGTTCGCGATGATCATCTTGTTCTTGTAGTCGTGGATCGCGTCGGGGTTCACCTCGGGCACGATCAGCGGGATCTGCGGGTCATAGCGATACAGCGACGAGTTGTCGATCACCACGCAGCCGGCCTGGGCGGCACGGGGGGCATGGACCTTGGTCGCGTCCGATCCGATCGCGAACAGTGCGATGTCCCAGCCGGTGAAGTCGAACTGCTCGATGTCCTTCACCTTGATGGTCTTGTCGCCAAAGCTGACTTCGGTGCCCTGCGACCGGCGCGAGGCCAGTGCGGCAATCTCGTCCACCGGGAACATGCGTTCCTCGAGGATGTTCAGCATTTCGCGGCCCACATTCCCCGTGGCGCCGGCGACGACGACTTTGTAGCCCATCTCCTTGGGACTCCTTTTCTGGCGGTCGGCTGCGTTTAGCGCATGGGGGGGTGCAAGGAAAGGGGAAAGGCCCGGCAGCCGGACCGGCGCCGGGGTCACGCCAATGTCATCCGCCGGCCGGGCAGGGCGCGCTATCCTTGGGCGACCAAACGGGAAAGGCCGGCCCATGTTCAGCATCCTTCGCCCCGCGCTTCTGGCCCTTGCGGTCATGGTTCCTGCGGCGCACCCCGCCCTGGCCCATCACGGCTGGTCCTGGGCCGAGCCCGAGCAATCGCGGCTGGAAGGGGTGATCGAGGAGATCTCGATGGCTCCGCCCCATCCCAGCCTGTGGGTCAGGGCGGCCGACGGCACCGTCTGGTTCGTGGAACTGGGCAATCCGGGCCGGACGACGCGGTCGGGTTTCGGGCCGGACACCGCGGCGATCGGCGATGCGATCACCGTGATCGGCAACCGCGACCGCGACCGGGCCGAGGCGCATATCAAGGCCGTCCGCATCGTCATCGACGGCCGGAACTATGACATGTATCCCGAACGCATCCGGTCTGACTGACGGGTGATGGAGCTTGCGGCCTGGATCGAGGCGTCAAGCCTGGCCCGGATGCTGCGCGGGTCCGGCACCGTCTACATGGTCCTGAACGCCACACATATCCTAGGGATCGGGCTGCTGCTGGGCGCGATCCTGCCGCTGGACCTGCGGATGCTGGGCGTGCTGCGCGGGCCGTCCTTGGCCGTGATCGGCCCCTTCCTGTCGCGCATGGCGGGCGCGGGGCTTGGCCTGGCGATGCTGACAGGGTTCTGCCTGTGGTCGGTCGGCGCGACGGAATACCTGGGCAACGCCGCCTTCCGCTGGAAGTTGGTCCTGCTGGTGGCGGCGCTTGGCAATGTCGCCCTGCTGCACCGGCTGGGCTGGCAAAGGGTCGTGGTCACCGGGGTTGCTGACACGGCCACGCGGGTGCTGGCCGGGATCTCGGCGGTTCTGTGGCTGTCGGTGCTGCTGGCGGGTCGCTGGATCGGGTTTCTTTAGGCCAGCGTCAGGCGGGCGTCTCTGCGGCGCAGATCCGCGACCCAGGCGGCTTCGGCGCCGAAGTCGTGGGGCACCTGGTCGGCGGTGCGCCGGCCCGACAGGCTTTGGCTGGCGAAGAAATCGAAGCCGTAAAGGGTCAGGCTTGCCAGCGACGACCGCAGCAGCAGGTCGATCAGCATCGCCCCCGTGGTGGGCGGCGCGGCCAGCCTGTCCTTCAGCGCGTGATAGTCGGGCAGGGGATGCAGATAGAAACCGGGGCTGCTGGCGACCTGCCAGCCCAGCCTCTTGCGCTTGGGCGACATCCACAACAGGCGCGAGGGGTTCAGCCGGGTGCGATCCTCGTCCGCCAGGCGGACCGCCAGGGCCAGCCAGTCGGTGCGGGTGCCGTGGCTGTCGGGGCTGGGCATCGGCGCACGGTTGATGCGGATCACCAGATCCACGGCATCGATGGCCGCGCCGTGACGGGTTTGCGCCAGAGACCGGGCATTGCCGATCAGCGCGACCCGCTTTCCTTCCAGATCCGCCAGCAGGTTGCCCTGCGGGACCGACAGGGATTGCAGCGCGGTTTCATCGCGCATCAGGCGGGCGGAATAGAAGAACAGCTTGTTCATGGCCGGGCCAGCAAATCGTTGTAGATTGCCACCAGGGCACGGGCCTCGCCTTCTATCGCGTGGTTGGTGGCGACATGGTCGCGGGCGGCGCGTCCTGCGGCGGCGCGGACCGCGTCATCGTCCAGCCAAAGCCGCAGGGCTTCGGTCAGCGCATCCAGATCGTCGGGCGGCACCAGGCTGCCGGTGACCCCATCGCGGATCAGCGTCTCGTAGGCGCCGACGCGGGCGGCGACCGCGGGCACGCCGCAGGCCATCGCCTCCAGCGGCGTCAGGCCGAAGCCCTCCCACCGGGCGGGGGCCGCGAACAGGTCGAGCGCCTGGTAATGGCGCACCACCTGGTCCCAGGGAAGTTCGCCCAGGAAGCGGATGCGGTCTTCCAGCCCCGCCGCGCGGATTTCACTTAGCAATTCGTCGGCGAAGGCGCGGTTGTCGGGCGTGATGCGGCCGGTGAAGACGATCTTCACGCGCGGGCGGTCCGGCAGCAGCCGCAGCCCCGCGCGGACCAGAAGATCCACGCCCTTCTGCGCGCGCACCCGGCCGAAGCAGCCGATCAGCACGGCATCGGGGTCAAGGCCCAGTTCGCGCCGCAGCGCGGCCTTGTCGGCGGGTGGCTGGAAGACCGTGGTATCCACCCCGTGCATCACCACCGTCGCGGGCCGGTCCAGATAGCTGGCCGCCTTGTCCGATGTCGCGACAAGCGCGTCCTGTTGGCGGATCAGCCATTTGGTGAAGCCCGTATGGCGGCGCTGCGCGGCGGATGTGAACAGCAGCCGGTACTTGCGCCGCAGCAGGTGGCGCAGGATCAGGCCAAGCGCCATTTCCGTGTTGCGTCGCGCGTGCCAGACCCGCCACCGGTCGCGCGGCATCAGTGCGGCGCGGGCCAGGGGGATGTGCGGCACCTCGGGCGGAAGGCCGGGGCCGGTGGCGCGGATCGCGATGGTGCGGGCCTGCACCGGGATCAGCCGGACCACGGTCGCGGTGACGCCCGACAGGCGGCGCTTGAGGTTGGGGGCGACGACCAGCGGGTCCGTCATCGGATCAGGCATTCCGGGCCTCGGGCGTCAGGAAGTACAGGGCGAACCCGATGGCAAGCGGGACCGCGAAGAACCCGAACAGCATAGCGAAAGCCTGCGGCGGGGCATAGGCCGCAGCGGCTGCCTGGAACACGGGCCGGGAAGCGAACTGCATCACGCCGACGCCGCCGATCGAGATCATGTTCAGGAAGGTCACCCCCCGCCCCACAAGGTGATCCGGCAGGAAGGACCGCCCATGCGCCATCAGCAGCACATAGCCCGCCCCCGACAGCCCGATCAGCGCCAGCATCACCACCGCAAGCCCCAGCCCCGGATCGGGGTTCATGACCAGGAACCCCATCACCGCCAGCGTGCAGCCGGTGAAGATCAGCACCGTCCGTCGCAGGCTGCCCACCAGCCGCACGGCTGGGGCCACCAGGAAATTGCCCAGGATCATCGCCACGCCCATGGCCAGCGTCGCCCGCCCGATCAGGATCGCATCCGCGTCGAAGACCCGTTCCAGGTAGGGTGCCGCCCAAAGCCCCCGGATCGCGCCCGAAGCCGCGTAGTTCACGAAGAACAGCGGCAGGATGAACCACAGGGCGCGCAGGCGCAGCACCTCGGCCAGCGACCCCTGCGGATGACCGGCGCCCAGCTTCGCAGGATCGCGCACGGTGCCCGCGATCAGCAGCGCCACGCCGACTGTGGCAAGGCCAAGGCCCGCGATGCTGGCGCGCCAGCCCAGCGTCTCGATCGCCCAGACCAGGGGCGTCGCACCCAGGATGTTGCCCAGCGAGCCAAAGCCCACGATCATCCCCGCCATCGCCCCAAAGGCCGAGGCCGGATATTCCCGCGCGACGATGTAATAGGATCCCATCAGCGCCGGCGCGCAGCCCACGCCCAGCAGCGCCATCGCCAGATGCAGGTGCCACGGCGCCCCGGCCAGGGCAAAGACCGCCGCCCCTGCGCCGCCCGCGCCGCCCAGCAGCAAGGCCACCGTCAGGCGCGGCCCGATCCGGTCCAGCATCCGCCCCACCGGGATCTGCATGGCCGCAAAGGCCGCGAACCACAGCCCCGACGACAGCGCCAGATCCCCCGGCCTGGCCCCCAGTTCCACCCCAAGGACCGGCGTCAGGACCGCCAGGAACGCGCGGTAGAACTGGCTGAGGACATAGGCCAGCACCAGGCTGACGATGCCCAGGGATAGGACCGGCATTCTTTGCGCTCTCCCGTCGCGGTTCGGGCGCAGGCTGTGCGATCGCCGCAAAAGGTGCAAGACGTGCAATCGTCCCCGCGCGTCAACTTGACCAGCCCCGGCCAGCGGACTAGCACCAAACGCGACGGCGCGACCAAGGACCGGAGGAACCATGTCCGACAGCTATTCGCTTCTCATCCTGCCCGGCGACGGGATCGGCCCCGAAGTCATGGCCGAGGTCGTGAAGGTCATCGACTGGTTCGGGGCCAATCGCGGCATGTCCTTCGACATCAGCGAAGGCCTGGTCGGCGGCGCCTCGTACGACGCGCATGGAACGCCCCTGACGGATGAGACGATGGCCAAGGCGCAGTCGGTGGACGCGGTGCTGCTGGGCGCGGTGGGCGGCCCGAAATACGACGTGCTGGATTTCAGCGTGAAGCCCGAACGCGGCCTGTTGCGCCTGCGCAAGGAAATGGACCTTTACGCCAACCTGCGCCCCGCGCAATGTTTTGACGCGCTTGCCGATTTCAGCAGCCTCAAGCGCGAGGTGGTGGCGGGGCTGGACATCCTGATCGTGCGGGAACTGACCTCGGGCGTTTATTTCGGCGAACCGCGCGGCATCCATTCCGACGACAACAATCCCGACAACGAGGGCGGCCGCGTCGGCATCAACACCCAACGCTACACATCCGGCGAAATCCGCCGCGTGGCCCGTTCGGCCTTTGAACTCGCGCGGCGCCGCAACAACAAGGTCTGCTCGATGGAGAAGGCCAACGTGATGGAATCCGGCATCCTCTGGCGCGAGGAGGTGCAGTGGGTCCATGACAACGAATACCCCGACGTGGACCTGACCCACATGTATGCCGACAACGGCGCGATGCAGCTGGTGCGCAACCCGCGCCAGTTCGACGTGATCGTGACCGACAACCTGTTCGGCGACCTTCTGTCGGATGCCGCCGCCATGCTGACCGGCAGCCTGGGGATGCTGCCCTCGGCATCATTGGGCGCGCCGATGGCGAATGGCCGGCCCAAGGCGATGTACGAACCCGTCCACGGATCCGCCCCCGACATCGCGGGCCAGGGCAAGGCCAACCCCATCGCCTGCATCCTGTCCTTCGCCATGGCGCTGCGCTATTCCTTCGACCAGGGCCAGGCCGCCTCTGATCTGGAACGGGCGGTGGAAAAGGTGCTGGCCGACGGCGTGCGGACCGCAGACCTGATGGGACCGGAAGGCGGCACGCCCGTGTCCACCGCCGAGATGGGCGACCGGATCGTTGCGGCCCTGTCGCAAGCCTGATGGAAGCCGCGTCCAACGTCCGTGGCGCGGCCCTGGCCCTGCTGGCGATGGGCATCTACGCGACGCATGACGTGGTCATCAAGGTGCTTGGGGCGCAGTATCCTGCGCTGCAGGTGCTGTTCTTCTCGTCACTGCTGTCCTTCCCGCTGGTGATGGTCATCATCATGCGCGACCCCACGCCGGGCACGCTGCGTCCCGCCAATCCCGGCTGGGTCGCGGTGCGCACGGTGGTGGGGGTGATCGCCGGGATGGGCAGCTTCTTCGCCTTTTCCCGACTGCCATTGGCGCAGGTTTATTCGATCCTGTTCGCAGCGCCGCTGCTGGTCACGATCCTGTCGATCCCGATCCTGGGGGAAAAGGTTGGCCTGCATCGCTGGGCGGCGGTGGTGATCGGCCTTCTGGGGGTGCTGGTCGTGCTGCGCCCGGGCGCACAGCCGCTGGAATGGGGCCACCTTGCGGCGCTCGCCTCGGCCATCGCTTCGGCCACGACGGCGGTGATCCTGCGCAAGCTGGGCCGGTCGGAACGCCCGCTGGTGCTGTTGATGTGGCCGATGCTGGGCAACTTCCTGGCCACCGGAGCGTCGCTTGCGGTTGATTACCGGCCGATGGAACTGGCGCATCTGGCGCTTGCAGGGGTGATCGCCTGCCTTGGCCTTGTCGCGGGCTTCCTGCTGATCCTGGCCTACCGGGCCGGAGAGGCCGCGATCGTCGCGCCGATGCAGTATTCCCAGATCCTCTGGGCCACCGCCTATGGCTGGATCTTCTTCAACGAGGTTCTGGACCTGCCCACCTTCGGGGGCGCCACCATCATCATCGCATCGGGCATCTATATCGTCTGGCGCGAAGGCCGTGGCGGCAATTCCGCCAACCGCCCGGTGATCGCCTCGCGCATCCGCGCGGAAACGGTAACGGCGCCACGCACGACGCTTCTGCAAAGAATATGGCCGCCGCGGCCCTGACGGGGCTTGCAATCCGCCCGGCCCCGCGCTACCTGCCCCGTCACGGTCGGAGCGTAGCGCAGCCTGGTAGCGCACCTGCTTCGGGAGCAGGGGGTCGGAGGTTCGAATCCTCTCGCTCCGACCATTTATCCCGATAATCCCTTCAGGCCTGCCCGATCAGCAGCATTACCAGCGGTATCGTCACGATGCTGGCTGCGGTCGAAATCAGGATTGCCGCCGATACCCTCTGCTGGGCCACGCCGAAATACTGCGCCAGGATATAGACATTGCCCGCCACCGGCAGGGCCGCCGCCGCGACCATGACGCCTGCCGCCACCGGCTCGACGCGCAGCGCCCAGGCTGCCAGTCCCACGGCCAGCGGATGCAGGACCAGCTTGGCTCCGCTTAGCCAGGCCGAGGCCGCAAGCCGCCCGATCCGCCGCCCCGCCAGGCTGGCGCCGATGGCGAACAGCGCGCCGGGCGTGGCCGCAGCACCCAGCATGGCCAGGAACTCGTCCAGGGGGACGGGCAGGGGCAGGCGCATCTGCGCCCAAGCCAGGCCCGCCACCATCGACAGGATCATCGGGTTGGCGACGATGCCCCGCAGGATCGGGATCACCGTCGCCAAACGCAGCCCGCCGCTGCGGCCGGCATGGATGATCAGGGTGATCAGGGTGGAAAAGACCAGCATGTCGATGGTCAGCACCATCAGGACCGGCCCGACGGCCCGTTCGCCCAGCAGCACCACCAGCATCGGCACCCCCAGAAAGCCGGTGTTGCCGATCATGCAGCACTGCGCCTCCATCGCCGCCTCGGCCACGGGCAGGCCGCGGGCCCGGGCGGCGGCCAGGCCGATCATCCAGACCGCAAGCGACCCCCCCAGATAGGCCAGGACGAACCGCCC
Source organism: Paracoccus sp. AK26 (assembly GCF_011801365.1). Classification (NCBI taxonomy): domain Bacteria; kingdom Pseudomonadati; phylum Pseudomonadota; class Alphaproteobacteria; order Rhodobacterales; family Paracoccaceae; genus Paracoccus; species Paracoccus sp. AK26. The sequence continues at coordinate 2,657,171 of NZ_CP041041.1, read as the reverse complement.
GTCGAACAGCGCCGCCAGATCCAGCCGGGCGGCAAAGCGGAACAGCATCGCCGACAGCGCGAAATAGAAGACGAACTTCGTCAGCCATGCCGCGCCTTCCTGCGGAAAGAACCGCGTGCGGGCGGCCAGCCAGCCCAGCCCGATCAGCCCGAAGAAGGGCAGGGTTTTCAGAAAGACCGCCAGCATCTTCTGTGCCTAAACATCCTCGGGGGGTGAGGCCGCCACGGCAGCCGCGGGGGCGGAAGGCCCCCTTTCCACGGTGAATTCGCGAACGCCGCCACCGATGTCGCTCTGACTGACCAGGCGGTGCCCGCCGGTGTCGCAGAAATGCGGAACATCGACCTGCGCCATGGCATCCGTGGCCCACAGCCGCACCCGTGCCCCCGGCGGCTGGTCCAGCAGCAGCTTGCGCAGCCGCAGCACCGGCAGCGGGCACAACAGCCCGCGCGCATCGATCACCGGGTCTTCGGTCACTGCACGCCCGTGACCTGATCCAGGCACCATTCCGCCAGGGCCCCCGGGGCGACATGCTGGCCCATCCCGTCGCAAAAGCGGGCGAAATCCTCGCGCTGTTCAGGGGGCACATGCAGCAGGACCGGCACGTCCTGTGCCACGGCCTGCGCAATCACGCTGCGAAAGCCGCGGCCGATGGCCTCTTGCCGGCCGAACTTGGGCAGGATCAGCAGTTCCGCCCCCGCTAGCCGGACCGAGACTCGCGCCGCCGCCATTTCCAGCGCACCGGGATCCAGCCGACAACCGCTGGACCCGCCCCCCAGTGACTGGGATATGCGGATCGGCATGTCCTCCTCGCCGATGACAAGCACGTCCATGTCGCAGGCGCAGTCGGCGCCACGATCCGTATTGACCTGCACGGCCCCGGCCAGCCGCAGCCCCGCATCGGCAAGGCTGGCGGTCAGGCGGGCGAGGATCCGGTCGGCCTCGCCTGGCGGGGCGTCGTCTTCAAGGCTGAACCATCCCAGCATGGCCGTCATACCCCGCTGTCCAGGGCGAATTTCATCAGCCCGTTGATACCGTCCACGCCCAGCTTCTTCTTCAGCGCCGACGAGGTATTGGCTGCCGTCTTGTAGCTGACCTCCAGCTCGTCCGCGATGGCCTGCAGGCTGAAGCCCCGGCCGATCAGCGCCAGAACCTGCCGCTCGCGGTCCGACAACGCCCCCAGCGGATCGGCCGAGGCCCCCGCCCGCAGCGTGGCAAGCGCCATCGCGTGCTTGGGCGACAGATAGAATTCACCCGTTTCCAGAACCCGCACCGCCTCGCGGAAATCGGCGGGGGGCGCGTTCTTGGACAGGAAACCCTGCGCGCCGGCCTGCAGGGCACGGGCTGCAAAGCCGGTCTGGTCGTTCATCGAGAAGATCAGGATCCGCGCATCGGGCGCGGCGTCGCGCAAGGGCGTCACCAGGTCCAGCCCCCCCGCCCCCGGCAGGCTGATGTCCAGGACGATCAGGTCCGGCGCCTCGCCGTCCGACAGTTGTGCAAGGGCATCCTCGCCCGACATGGCCTGGCCGATCCGGTCGTATCCCAGGTCGCGCAAAAGGCGGTTCGCGCCCAGGTGGGTGATCGGGTGGTCGTCGATGACAAGCGCGGATTTCATCTGGTCTTGGCCTTCATTCCGCCTGCGGCAGGGGCAGGCTGGCGCTGATGGTGGTTCCCCCCGCCCCCGAGGACAAGGTCAAATCGCCGCCCAGCAGGGTGATGCGTTCGCGCATCCCGGTCAAGCCGGTGCCTTCGCGGCTGCCCGGCGCCATGCCACGGCCGTCGTCGGACAGCACCATCCGCCAATGCGCGGGATCTGTCCACAACCGTACGATGACGCGTTCCGCCCCGGCATGGCGCAGGGCGTTGGTGGTGCCTTCCTGCAGGATGCGGAACAGGGTCAGGGCAGTCGCCTCATCCGGTTCGGGCATGCCGGGGGCCAGGTCCAGGTCGATATCCAGATCCGGGAAGCGCCGCCCCAGGTCGGCCACGTAATCCCCCAGGACCGTGGCCAGCGGCAACTGCCCGATCGCCATCGGCCGCAGGTCGCCCAGCAGGGCGCGGTTCACGCGGGCGATTTCCTCGGCGATCTGGGCAATGGCCTGGGCATGGGCCTCGACGGCGGGGGTGGTTGCGGCTTGGCGCAGGGCGTCGGCCTCGACCCGCAGGCCGAACAGGCAGGGGCCCATCTCGTCATGAAGGTCGCGGGCGACCGCCTTGCGTTCCTCGTCGCCGCGCGTCACCACGCGGCGCTGCAGCCGGGCGCGGTCGGCCTGCGCCTGTTGCAAGGCCTGCGCCAGGTCGTCCACACCTGCCGCGATGGGGGTCAGGTCGCGCTGCGCCACCGGCCCCACGCGCGCCGCAAGGTCTCCGCGGCGCAGGTCGGCCAAGCGGCTGGCGATCGCCATGACCGGGCGCAGCGCCTGCCGCGTCGCCAGCAGGATCAGCAGCCCTTGCACCACCGAGGCCAGGGCTGCCAGCCCTAGGAAGGCCGACAGGTTGCGCCAGGCCAGGGCGATCTCCTCGGCGGGATCCGTGGCGATGAAGACATAGCCACGCGGGCGGCCCTGGATCACCACCGGCAGCCGCGTTTCCAGCAGATCCGGCGCAACCAGCAGGGCGAACCATCCCGGCGCCGACCGATGCGCGGCGGCGGGCGCGGGGGCGCGGCGCACGACGCCGTCCAGGATGTCCACCGTGCCCAGGGTCACGTGGCGGGGCACGACCAGGCGTTCGGGCAAAAGCTGCATGATCCGGTCGGGCGGCACGGCGCCATGCATGGTCCCCACCGTCGCCAGCACCAGGGCGCGCGCCGTATCAACCGCCAGCCGGGTTTCCGTGGCGATGTCGCGGCGCGCGCCTTCCAGGCTGGCCGCGGCAAGCGCCGCGAACAGCGCCGCCTGCACGGCCAGGATCACCAGAAGAATGCGCTGCGTCAGGGAAAGCCTGTTCATGGCGCGCAGATTGGCCGAGCGGCCCGGTCGCGTAAATGCCGCAATCGCCGCTTTTCGCGCCCGCGCGCCCGGCATAGAAGGAAGCCATGACCGACTACGACACCCTTTCCGCCCGAATCCGCGCCCTGACCGAAGGCGAGACCGACGAGGTCGCGCTGATGGCCACGCTGGCCTGCGAAATCCACCAGTCCGACGACCGCTTCGACTGGACCGGCTTCTATCGCGTGGTCGCGCCCGGGTTGCTGAAGATTGGTCCCTACCAGGGCGGCCACGGCTGCCTGGTGATCCCCTTCTCGCGCGGGGTCTGCGGGGCTGCGGCGCGCACGGGTCAGGTGCAGCTTGTGCCCGACGTGGACGCCTTTCCCGGTCATATCGCCTGCGCCAGTTCCACCCGATCCGAAATCGTGCTGCCCTTCTGGGGCAAGGACGAGCGGCTGATCGGCGTGCTGGACATCGACAGCGACCAGCCAGGCGCCTTCACCGACGAAGACGCCACCCGTCTGGCCGCCATCCTGGAGGAGGTCTTTGCCCATGTCTGACTTCACCGGGCGCTGCCTGTGCGGCGCCGTCACCTTTGCGGGCCGCTGGGGCGGCGATGACCTGCGCGCCTGCCATTGCAGCCAGTGCCGCCGCTGGTCGGGCCATGTCTGGGCCGCGGCCGAGACCGCCGACCTGACGATCCGGGGCGAGGTGAAGTGGTTCCGATCCTCGGAGGAGGCCGAGCGCGGCTTCTGCCCCGAATGCGGCAGCAGCCTGTTCTGGCGCAGGCGGGACCGCGAGGGGATCGAGGTCGCGCCGGGCGCCGTGGACAGCCCCACCGGCCTGCGGATGGCGGGGCATATCTTCGTGGCCGACAAGGGCGACTACTACGACATTGCCGACGGATTGCCGCAGGATCCGCAGGGATGATCTGGGACACCGTCGCGAACATCCCCTTGGCGCAACTGGCGACCTTTGTCGCGGGCGGGCTGATGCTGAACGTGGCGCCGGGGCAGGACGTGTTCTTCGCCAGTGCCTGCGGCATCCAGGGCGGGCCGCGGGCGGGCGCTCTTGCGGGCTTTGGCGTGGGCCTGGGCGTCCTGATGCATGTGACGCTGGCGACCGTGGGCCTGGGCGCGGTCGTCGCCGCCCATCCCGAGGCGCTGCTGGCAGTCAAGTATGCAGGCGCGGCCTATCTGCTGTGGCTGGGCTGGAAAAGCTGGCGGGCGGGTCCGGCGGATCCCTCGGCGCGGGGCAGCGTCCGGCCCTGGACCATCATCCGGCGCGGCTTCCTGTCCAATGCGCTGAACCCCAAGCCGGTGCTGTTCCTGCTGGCCTTCCTGCCGCAGTTCACCAATCCCGCCTGGGGCCCGGTCTGGCAGCAGATCCTGGGGCTGGGGCTGATCTTCACCTTTACCGGCACCCTGGTCACGATGGGCTATGGCATCGTCGCGGGCTATGCGGGCCACGTGATCGGCAAGCGCCTGGGGCTGATCAACAAGATCGCCGCGGTGATGTTCGCGGGCCTGGCGTTCCGGCTGGTCGCGAAGTGAGCGATTTTCCCTATGCCCCGCCGTCCGAGGCACCGAAGGTCCTGCACGCCGACCACGAGATCCTGGTGGTCGACAAGCCCGCCGGCCTTCTGTCCGTGCCGGGCCGGGGCGAGGGCAAGGACGACTGCCTGATCAACCGGTTGCGCGGCGCCTTCCCGACCGTGCTGCTGGTCCATCGGCTGGACCAGGACACCTCGGGCGTGATGGTCTTCGGGCTGACGCCCCATGCGCAGCGGACCCTGTCCCGGCAGTTCGAGGAACGCCGCGTCAAGAAGGCCTATCTCGCCCGGTTGGCCGGACGCCTGGAACCCAAGGCCGGCACCGTCGATCTGCCGCTGATCGTCGATTGGCCGAATCGGCCGCGCCAGAAGGTCGACCACGAGCAGGGCCGCCCGGCGCAGACCGACTGGCGGGTGATCCGCGCCACGGACGCCGAAACGCGCGTCCGGCTGTTCCCGCTGACCGGCCGCAGCCACCAGTTGCGCGTCCACATGGCCGAAACCGGCCATCCGATCCTGGGCGATCCGCTTTACGCGACCGGCGCCGCCGCCGATCATCCGCGCCTGATGCTGCACGCAGAAAGCCTGCGCCTGCGCCATCCCGACAGCGGCGTGCAGGTCACCTTCAGCCAGCCCGCGCCGTTCTAGGCGCCGATCACCTGTTCGGCGACCTGTTCGGACCGCAGCATGTCCTCGAGCGTCAGCGATTCGATCAGGATGAGGTAGGACCAGAAGATTTCGGCGAAGACCTTGCGGATGCGGCAGGACGCCTCGTCCCGGCAGTCCTCGCAGCGTTGATAGGCGCGGCGCGACAGGCAGGGCAGGGGGGCAATCGGGCCGTCGATCAGACGCAGCAGTTCCGATATGGAGATGTCGCTGGGCCGCTTGATCAGCAGATAGCCGCCCGACCGGCCGCGGATGGAACTGACCATTCCCGCGTTGCGGATCTCCAGAAGGATCTGTTCCAGAAAGCGTTTCGGCGTGTCCGACCGCCGGGCGATCTTTTCGATGGTCAAGGCCTCGGGGTTGGGCTGGGCAGCCTCGTCCCCCAGCACCAGCATCGCTTTCAGCGCGTATTTCATCTTCTGCGTGATCATGGCCCACCCTATGCCGGTAAAATACCCACATCAAGGTCGAGATTTAAAGGCAAGCCGGCCGTTCCAATAAATACGACTAAGACGGTGGACATTTGCTGTTTATCTGTCACTCTGAATGCGGGAACTGCTTTCGAGGACATGCATGACCACCCTGGACCTGATCGACCGAAAGATCGTCGCCGCCCTGATGCAGGATGCGACCCAGCCGATCGCGCAGATCGCGGACCGCGTGGGCCTGTCGCAGACCCCGTGCTGGAAACGCATCCAGAAGCTGGAAGCGGCGGGCGTTCTGACCGGGCGCGTGGCCCTGGCCGATCCCGCCAAGCTGGGATTCGGCCTGACCGTCTTCGTGGGGATCGAGGCTGCGGATCACGGCGCGACCTGGCGCGACGCCTTCATGGCCGCGATCCGCAGCTTTCCCGAGATCATGGAAGCCTATCGCATGGCCGGAGAGATGGATTACCTGCTGCACGTCGCGGTGCCCGACATGGCAGCCTATGACGACTTCTACCGCCGCCTGACCGACGCCGTGCCGATCAAGAACCTGACCTCGCATTTCGCGATGGAGCGGCTGCGCCACACCACGGCCTATCCCATCAATACCCGTGACCGCTGAGAGATGGATCTTCTCCTGCAACGGGGATCTTTGGGAACTAAATCACGACTAACCTAGTAGTGTTATCGGAACAGAAGGAAAAGGAATCGCGCCATGTCGAAGACCCTGATCGTTCCCGGCCTGGACGGATCCCCCGCGCCCCACTGGCAGGACTGGTGGGCGCGGACCGATCCCGAGGCCATGCTGGTCGACCTGCCCGATCCGCGCCGCCCTGTCCGCGAGGCATGGGAGGCCGCCCTGGCGGTGATGATCCTGCGCCATCCGAACAGCATCCTTGTGGGCCATTCGCTGGGCGCGGTTCTGATCGCGCAGATGCTGACCCATTGGACCGGCCTGCGGGTGCGCGGTGCCGTTCTGGTGGCCCCGGCCGATCCCCAAGCCTCGACCGGCGACTGCCACCGCATCCGGCGGTTCGGCCGCCTGCCGGACCGGCCCCTGGATGTGCCGGCAGTGCTTGTAGCCAGCCGGAATGACCCCTGGATGTCCTTTGACCGCAGCCAGATCCTGGCCGAGGATCTGGGTGCCGACCTGATCGACATGGGCCGTGCGGGCCATATCAACGTCGCCTCGGGCTTCGGGCCCTGGCCCGGCGGCAAGGTCATTCGCGACCGGCTGATGGACCAGACAGCGCGCCCGTCGATCCTGCGCAGGCTGTTGGGGCAGACCCCGGCCGCGCGGCGGCCAGGCGCGTGATGCCCGCCCCCGGCTTTGGGCGCGGATCCGGCCGCAGCGCCGATCAGCGTGCCGAACCCTGCCCGATCATCGATTTCGGAGTGCCCTGCATGTTCGATCTTCAGACTGAAATGCACTTGCGTCGCGCGGGCCGGGACGACGAGGCTTGCGGCGCCCGGCCCGGCCACGGCCGGATGCTGCTGGTCCTGGCCAATGTCACGGGCCTGGCCCTGCTTGCCGCCGCGCTGGCCTGACGATCAAGGCTGGCCTGACCGTCAAAGCTGGTCAAGAAAGCCGCGCAGCACCAGAAGCCGCGCGGTTGTCACGTCCACGATGCTGTCGGGCGCCATGGCGTCGTCATTGGCCCAGATGCGGAACGTGTCCGCCAAGGCGTGCGAGATCGCCTCGGCCAGCAGATCCGCGTCGGCGCGGGCGTCCTGGCCCAAGCGCAGCACGGCCAGGTCCGACAACTGATCCGACAGCCGCTTCAGCGAACCATAGAAGATCGGCACCAGTTCGGGCGCCTTGTTCAGCAGCCGGTCGATCAGTTGCGACATCCCCCGGTCCAGGTCGCTGCTGCACAACAGCCTGCGCAGCGCCTGCAGAAGGTCCGGGACAAGCGGTCCCGACGATTCGCGGAACCAGGCCACGGTTTCCTCGTCGAAGGATACCGTCTCGCCGATGATCGCGGCTTCCTTGTTCAGGAAATAGTTGAAGAAGGTCCGCTGGCTGATCCCGGCCTCGGCCGCGATCATCTCGGTCGTCAAGCCCTCGTAGCCTTGGCTCAGCGCCAGAGACAGGGCAGCCCGCTGGATCTCTCGCGAGGTTTGCAGTCGCCTGCGGTCACGAAGCGTTGATTTCAAAGCCATGTCAGCCCTCGCAATTCATTACAAGCAAATATTGCACAGAATGCATTATTGTGCAACAAGCCTGCCAAGCACCGTCGTCCCGGCGGCCATCTTTGTAGGAATCTCTGATGTATCGTATTCGCCCGGTGGTGTGCCTGTCTTTTCTGGCGCTCTGGTTCCTGTCCTTGCCTGCCCTGTCCCAGAACGCGCAGATGCCGCCGCCCAAGGTGGGCGTCGTCACGCTGCAGCCGCAGTCCGTCCCGCGCATCGTGACCTTGCCCGGACGCGCCATTGCGCAGTCCGAAGCCGCGATCAGGCCCCGCGTGACCGGCCTGGTGACCGAGATCCTCTATGAACCCGGTGCGGCGCTTGATGTCGGTGCGCCGATGTTCCGCATCGATCCCACCACCTACGAGGCGAACCTGAAAAGCGCCCAAGCCCAGGTCACTTCGGCCCAGGCGGCCCTGACCCAGGCGCGCACCTCGTTCGGCCGGACGGAACGGCTGCTGGGATCGGGGACCACCCAGGCGCAGGTCGACGAATCGCGCGCCGCCCTTGAACAGGCCGAGGCGGCCCTGCAATCGGCCGAGGCCGCGCTGACCCTGGCGCAATCCGAACTGGACTGGACCACCGTGACCAGCCCCATCAACGGCCTGGCCAGCGTGGCGGCCGTGTCGATAGGCGATCTGGTGACGGCGGGGCAGGCCGACCCGTTGGCGACCGTGACGCAACTGGATCCCATCGACGTGGACATGTACGAGCCTTCGGCCCGCCTGCTGTCCCTGCGCGACGACATCAGCGAGGGCCGGTTGCAGTTGAAGGAAACCCTGCAGGCCACGCTGACGCTGGAAACCGGCGAAACTTATGCCGCCACGGGCGAACTGGTGGCGCCCGGCTTCACCGTCTCGACCTCGACCGGGGCGGTGGACACGCGCTTCCGCTTTGACAACCCGCGCCGCCTGATCCTGCCCGGAATGTTCCTGCGCGGCCAGATCGACCTGGGCACGACCGAGGCTTTCCTGGTCACGCAGAACGCCGCGACCCGAAGCAAGACCGGCCAGTTGACGGCCTGGGTGATCCGCGACGGCAAGGCCACGCAGGTGGATCTGGTCGATGACGGCACCTATCAGAACCACTGGATCGTGACCGACGGGCTGGAACCGGGCGAGCTGCTGGCGGTGGACAACCTTGCGGCGCTGTCCGACGGCGCGACGGTGACAACCGTGCCCGTCACGCTGGACGAGAACGGCGTGGTGCGCGAACAGCCCGCCGAAACTGCCGCCGAAACTGCCGCCGGACCGGACGCCGAACCAGACGCCGCAACCGGGGCCGATCCGGCCCCCGCCGACGCCGCCCCGGCCGAGTAAGCGCATGGCCCGTTTCTTCATCCACCGCCCCGTCTTCGCCTGGGTTCTGGCCTTCGTGACCATGCTGGTCGGCGGCCTTGGCCTGCAGACCCTGGCGATCGAGCAATATCCCCAGATCGCCCCCACCACCGTCCGCATCAGCGCGACCTATACCGGCGCCTCGGCCGAGATCGTCGAGAACTCGGTCACCACCGTCATCGAGGACGCGATGACCGGGATCGACGGGCTGATCTACATGACCTCGAACTCGACGCCGGGTTCGGCCTCGATCTCGCTGACCTTCGATGACACGGTGGATGCCGACATCGCGCAGGTGCAGGTGCAGAACAAGCTGCAACTGGTGACCAGCCAATTGCCCAACATCGTGCAGCAGCAGGGCGTGAACGTCTCGCGGTCCACGTCGTCGATCCTGCTGGTGGGGGCGCTCACCAGCAGCGACGGCAGCCATTCGACCGTGGAACTGGGCGACCTGGTGTCCCAGATGATCGAGGATCCGGTCAAGCGGACGCCCGGCGTGGGATCCATCAACACCTTCGGGTCGGGCTATGCGATGCGCATCTGGCTGGATCCGATGAAGATGGCGCAATATCAGGTCACGCCCGCCGACGTGACCGCTGCCGTGTCCGAACAGAACACCAACGTCACGGTGGGCGATCTGGGTGCCGAACCCAGTGCCGAAGGCCAGCGGCTGACCCTGACCCTGTCGGCGCAGTCGCAGTTCTCCTCGGTCCCCGAGTTCGAGCGGATCCTGCTGCGCGTGGACCCGGACGGATCGACGGTCTTCCTGGGCGATGTCGCCCGCATCGAGATCGGGCAGGAATCCTATGGCGGGGCCGCTCGCTATAACGGCAATCCGGCGGCGGGCTTTGGCGTGAACCTGGCGACGGGGGCCAATGCCGTCGATACCGCCCATGCCGTGCGCGAGGTCATCGACGGCATCGCGCCCTCGCTGCCTGCGGGCGTCGAGGTTGTCTATCCCTATGACACGGCCCCCTTTGTCGAGGAATCGATCAACCAGGTTTACCACACCCTGGCCGAGGCCGTGGTGCTGGTCTTCCTGGTGATCCTGGCCTTCCTGCAAAGCTGGCGTGCGACCATCATCCCGGTCGTCGCCATCCCGGTCGTGCTGCTGGGCACCTTTGGCGTGCTGGCGGCGGCGGGCTTTTCCATCAACACGCTGACCATGTTCGCCCTGGTCTTGGCCATCGGCCTGCTGGTCGATGACGCCATCGTCGTGGTCGAAAACGTGGAACGCGTGATGGAGGAGGAGGGCCTTGGCCCTGTCGAGGCGACCGAGAAGAGCATGGGGGAAATCACCTCGGCTCTGGTGGGCATCGTCATGGTGCTGTCGGCGGTGTTCTTGCCCATGGCCTTCATGTCAGGCGCGACGGGGGTGATCTATCGACAGTTCTCGCTGACGATCATCACGGCGATGGTCCTGTCGCTGGGCGTGGCCGTGATCCTGACACCCGCCATGTGCGCAAGCCTTCTGCGGCCGCGCAAGCATGGCGACGGGATCGCGCCCGCCCGCTGGTTCAACCGCAACCTGGACCGCGCCACCAACGGCTATGGCAATGCGGTGGCCCGGCTGGTGCGCCGTCCGTTCCGCATGCTGATCGTGCTGGCGGTCATCGGCTTCGGCGCCGCCGCGCTTTACGAACGCCTGCCCGGATCCTTTCTGCCCGACGAGGATCAGGGCGTGATGCTGGTGATGATCGAAACCCCCGAGGGATCGACCACCGCCCAGACCCAGGCCCTGGTCGAGAAGGTCGAGGAATACCTGCGCGTCCAGGAAGCCGAGACGGTGGAATCGACCTTCTCGGTCCTGGGCTTCAGCTTCGGCGGCTCGGGCCAGAACCAGGCCATGTTGTTTGCCAAGCTGCGCGAATATGACGAACGGCCGGACCTGGACGTGGCGTCCCTGGTCACGCGCGCCAACGGCTATTTCTTCATGAACAATCGGGCGGGCCAGGCCTATTTCCTGCAACCGCCGGCCATTCCCGGCATGGGCGCGTCCTCGGGCTTCTCGATGTATCTCGTGGACCAGTCGGGCCGCGGGCAAGAGGCGCTGACGGCCGCAGCCGACCAGCTTGTCGCCACCGCGCAGGAAGACGGCCGCGTCACCAACCTGCGCGGCAACGATGCGCCCTTCGAGACCTCGTTGCGGCTGGACATCGACCAGCAGAAGGCAGCGGCCTTCGGCCTGTCGATATCCGAGGTGAACGCGATGCTGTCGGTGATCTTCTCTGGGCGCGACGTGAACGACTTTGCGCTTGGCACGGAACTGCGTCCTGTGATCGTCCAGGGCGAGGCCGATGCCCGCTCCCAGCCCGAGGATATCGACCGCTGGTTTGCCCGCAATGCCGAAGGCGACATGGTCAATTTCGGCGCCTTCACCACCCGCGTCTGGGACCAGGAGCCGCAGGCCCTGGCCCGCTATGGCGGCACCCGCGCGCTGGAACTGTCGGGCGCCGCGGCCCAGGGCCTGTCGTCGGGTGCCGGCATGGACGCGATGGAGGAGATGGTGGCCGAACTGCCGGGCGGCTATGGCAGCGCCTGGACGGGCCTGTCATATCAGGAACGGCTGTCGGGCAACCAGGCGCCCCTGCTGTTCGCGCTGTCGGCCCTGGTCGTGTTCCTGGCCCTTGCCGCGCTTTACGAAAGCTGGACCGTTCCCCTGGCGGTCATGATGACCGTGCCGGTGGGCATTCTGGGGGCCTTGGCTGCCGCGCTGTTCTTCGAGCAGACGAACGACGTCTATTTCAAGGTGGGCCTGCTGACGACCATCGGCCTGGCCGCGCGGAACGCCATCCTGATCGTGGAATTCGCGCAATCGCTGGTGGCGCAGGGCCGTCCGCTTCTGGAAGCCGCAATCGAGGCCTCCAAGATGCGCCTGCGCCCGATCCTGATGACCACCTTCGCCTTCATGCTGGGCGTGCTGCCCCTGGCCATTGCCAGCGGCGCGGGGGCGGGGGCGCAGAACTCGATCGGGATCGGGGTTCTGGGCGGCATGGCCTCGTCGGCGGTGATCGGGATCTTCCTGGTGCCGGTCTTCTATGTGGTCGTGCTGAAGGCGGTCGAGCTGGTCAAGAAAAGAAGGGGAAAACCCGCATGAGTTTCCGATTGCACCGCCGCGCGATGCTTGGTTCCGTTCTGGCGCTTGGGGCCTGCGCGGCGGTCGGACCTGATCCGAACGCCCTGCCGACCCCCGCCGTCCCTGCCGGTTTCGACGAGGGCGAGGGGGCGGCGACGCCTGCGCAAACCGCCTTCTGGTCGGGCTACAACGACGCCACCCTGAACCGCCTGATCGGCCAGGGCATGGGCCAGAGCTTCGACATCATGGCCGCCAACGAACGCATCCGCGCGGCCCAGGCCGATGTGCGGGCCGCCCAGCCCTGGGCGTCCCAGATCGGCGGCACGACCACGGCGGGGCGGGAACGGGCGGGCGGCGACGGCATCGCCGCCGGCACCGCCAACACCGCCGCCCTGTCGGCCAGTTTCGTCTTCGACCTGTTTGGCGGCGCGCGGCGCGCCCGGGAAGGCGCAGCGGCCGCCTTGCAATCGGCCCAGGCCCAAGCCCAGACCGTCCGCCTGGCCTGGCTGGCCGAGGTGATCGCCGCCTATGCCGACGCGCGCTTCTTCCAGCAGGCCCTGGCCCTGACCCGCGACACGATCCGCACGCGCGAAGGCACGCTGGACGTGACGCGCAACAGCCAGTCGGTGGGCATCGCCACCGAATACGACGTGGCCCAGACCGAGGCGCTGCTGCAAACGGCCCGCGCAGACCTTCCGAATTACGAGGCGCAGTTCAATGCCCAGGTTTATCGACTGTCCACGCTGCTGAACCTGCAGGCCGCGCCGCTGATGGGGCAGATGCGCGGTGGATCGGCCCAGTTGCGCACGCCCCCTGGTCCCGGCACCGGCGTTCCCGCCGACCTGCTGCGCTCGCGCCCCGACATCCGCGCGGCGCAGGCCGACTATGCGGCCGCGCTTGCTGCAGTGGGGGTGGCCACGGCCGACCTGCTGCCCGCGATCTCGCTGACCGGGCGGGTCACTGACCAGGGCGGGGCCACCGCCTGGGGTTTCGGCCCCGGCCTGTCGCTGCCGGTCCTGAACCAGGGCGCGCTGCAGGCCACCCGGTCCCGCCGCCTGTCCGAAGCGCGCGGGGCCGAGATCGCCTGGAAATCCGCCATCGCCGCGGCGGTCGAGGATGTGCAGACCGCCCAGTCGAACCTGCGCCGCTTCCGCCAGCGGGCCGCGACCCTGGAAGGGGCTGCGGCGTCGTATGACCGCGCCTATGCCTTAGCCCGCCAGAACTTCGAGGAAGGAGCCCTGGCATTGGTTGATTTGCTGGAGGCTGACCGGTCCCGTGCAAGCGCCCGGCTTGCCGCCGCCCAGGCCCGGAATGCTGCCGCCAAGGAATGGGCGACGCTGCAGATCGCCACGGGGGCAGGATCGCGGTAAGGCATGGTGCGTGTGAACACGCACCCTACGCCGCCACGACCGTAGGATGCGTGCTTGCACGCACCTTGCGCCCGCCCGTCAGACGATCCGCGTCACCAGCGGCGTCAGCCCCTCGATCTCGACCGTCACGGCCTGCCCGCGTGTGACCGCGCCAACCCCTGCCGGGGTGCCAGTGAAGATCAGGTCGCCCGGCTGAAGCCGCACCGATTGCGACAGATGGGCGATGACATCGGCCACAGGCCAGATCATCTGCGACAGATCCGCTTCCTGGCGCAACGCGCCGTCGACCGACAGCGCGATCCGGCCTGCGTTCAGCGGGCCGGTCTGGCCGACCGGATCCAGCAGCCCGCAGGCCGCCGACAGGTCGAAGCCCTTGGCCAGATCCCAGGGCCGCCCGGCCTTCTTCGCCGCGGCTTGCAAGTCGCGCCGGGTGAAGTCGTTGCCGGTGGCATAGCCCCAGATCAGTCCCTGCGCGTCGTCAGGCGCGATGTCCGTGCCGCCTGCGCCAAGCGCCACGACCAGTTCGGCCTCGAAATGCAGATCCCCCGTCTGCGGCGGATAGGGCAGGTCGGCGTCCCCCGCCAGCAGCGTGTCGGCTGGCTTTGAAAAGAAGAAGGGCGGTTCGCGGTCGGGGTCATGCCCCATCTCTCGCGCGTGGTCGGCATAGTTGCGGCCGACGCAATAGATCCGCCGCACCGGGAAGCGGCGGCTGTCGCCTGCCACGGGCAGGGACGGAAGGGCAGCGGGCGGGATGACGAAGTCGGACATGGGAGGGGGCTTTCGCTGGGGTGCGGCGGACTGTCCCGCGCCCGCAATGCCCCGTCAAGGCCAGCTTCGCCCCATCGAGGCCGGTTCCAGCACCACCACGGTCGGCCGGTCCGGCAGCCCCCGCAAGGACGCCAGGTATTCGCTGCCACCCGGCCGCTGGATGTCGAACTGGCCCGCCATGCCGGTCAGGAAGGCCTCCAGCCGGGCGGGGCCGAACCAGTGCATGGGGATCACCACCGAACTGTTCAGGCGGCTGACCACCCGCATCATCGCCGCCTGCTCCATCGTGTAGCTGCCGTCGACCGGGACCAGCAGCACGTCCACGCGGCCCAGGCGGGCGTAATCCTCGTCGGTGGGTTCGTGGTGCAGATGGCCCAGATGCGCGATGCAAAGGCCGCCCGCCTCGAAGACGAAGATGGAATTGCCGCCTTCCTCGACCGTGCCGAAGGACCGGATGTCGGTCGGCACGTTGCGGATCAGCGCGTCGCCCAGCGTCAGGTAGTGGTCGGCAGCAACCCCGAACTGTTCAGACCAGCCGCGCAGGACATGGGGGATCCCGTCCACCCGGTCGGTCCAGTGGCTGGAATGGGCGCGGTTCATGGTCACCACGTCCGGCACCGGCGCGTCGGGATGCAGGTTGCCGTTGAAGTCGGTGACGATGTCCAGGCCCCCCGGCGTCTGGATCAGGAACATGGCATGTCCCAGAAAGGACAGCCTGACCGACCGTTCCGGCACCGGGTCGGACCAAGCGGCCTGCTGGATGCGTTCGGGTCCGCCCGCGATGGCGATACAATGGCTGGGCCTGCGTTCCTGGCCCTGCGCGGCCAGCGGCAGAACGGCGATCACGGCGGTGGCAAGGGCAAGGCGCATGGTCGTCCCCCGGAAAGATCGGCGGAAGCGTAACCCGGAACGCCCGGAACCCCCGTCACAAGCGCGTGACAGGGGGCGGGCCGGGGCTTATCCATGGCGGCAGGATCGGCAGGATCGCCGGCAAAGAGGAGTTGCGCCATGTTCATCGCCATGAACCGTTTCACCGTTCCCGTCGAAAACGCCGCCGAGTTCGAGGCCCTGTGGCTGTCGCGCGACAGCAAGCTGGACAGCCTGCCGGGCTTTGTCGAGTTCCACATGCTGAAGGGCCCCGAGGAGGACGGGCGGCGGCTTTATGCCTCGCACACGGTCTGGGAGTCCGAGGATCACTTCATCGGCTGGACCCGCAGCCAGCAGTTCCGCGACGCCCATGCGCGGGCGGGCGAGACGAAGAAGCTGTATGAAGGCGGCCCCCGCTTCGAAGGCTTCACCGCGATCCAGCATATCGGCCGGGCCGGCTGATCGCAAAAAAGGGGAGGGGGACATGACGAACACGATCTACGACCAGGGCCTTGACGCCTGCGCGGCCAATTTCGCGCAATTGACGCCCTTGGACTTCCTGGCCCGCACGGCGGCGATCCATCCCGACCGGCTGGCCCTGGTCCATGGCCCGGTCCGCCGGACCTGGGCGGAAACCCAGGACCGCTGCCGCCGGCTGGCAAGCGCGCTGTCGGCGCGCGGGATCGGGCGGGGCGACACGGTGGCGGTGATCGCCCCCAACATCCCCGAGCTTTACGAGGCCCATTTCGGCATCCCCATGCTGGGGGCGGTGCTGAACGCGATCAACACGCGGCTGGACGCGGACACCGTGCGCTTCATCCTGCAGCATGGAGAGGCCAAGGCGCTGCTGGTGGACAGCGAATTCGCCCCCCTTGCGCGAGAGGCGCTGAAGGGATGCGACATCGGATTGGTCGTGGACATCCTGGACCCCACGATCACCCATGGCGATCCCATAGGCCACCTGGATTACGAGGCCCTGCTGGACGAAGGCGATCCCGCATTCGATTGGCAGTTGCCTGCCGACGAATGGGACGCGATCGCGCTGAACTATACCTCGGGGACGACCGGCAGTCCCAAGGGCGTGGTCTATCACCACCGGGGGGCGGCGCTGAACGCGATCTCTCAGCTGCAGGACTGGGGGATGCCCGCGCATTCGGTCTATCTGTGGACGCTGCCGATGTTTCACTGCAACGGCTGGTGCTTCCCCTGGGCGATGGCCGCGAATGCCGGCACCTCGGTCTGCCTGCGCGCAGTGCGGGCCGAGCCGATCTTCGACCTGATCGCGGGCGAAGGCGTCACGCATTTCTGCGGCGCGCCCATCGTGCTGAACATGCTGGCCCAGAACGCGCATCTGAAACGCTTCGACCACCCGGTGAAGGTGATGACCGCCGGCGCCTCGCCCCCTGCCGCCGTGATCCAGGCGATGGAGGACATGGGCGTCGAGGTCACCCATGTCTATGGCCTGACCGAGGTCTATGGCCCCTCGGTCGTCTGCGTCTGGAAGCCGGAATGGAACGAACTGCCGCCCGACCAACGCGCGCGGCTGAAGGCCCGGCAGGGGGTGCGCAACGCGGCCTTGGGCGGGCTGATGGTGGCCGATCCCCAGACGCTGGCCCCCGTCCCCCATGACGGGCAGACGCTGGGCGAGATCTTCATGCGCGGCAACAACGTGATGCGCGGCTACCTCAAGAACCCCGAGGCCACGGCCAAGGCCTTTCGCGGCGGCTGGTTCGCCACGGGCGATCTGGGCGTGATGCATCCCGACGGCTATGTCGAGATCAAGGACCGCAGCAAGGACATCATCATCTCGGGCGGCGAGAACATCTCGTCGGTGGAGATCGAGGACGTGCTGTACCGCCACCCGGCGGTGAACGAGGCGGCGGTGGTCGCGCGTCCCGATGCCAAGTGGGGCGAAACCCCCTGCGCCTTCGTGGACCTGCGGCCCGGCAAGGACGCGTCCGAGGCCGATATCATTGCCTTCTGCCGCGACCACATGGCCCATTACAAGGCGCCGAAGACGGTGGTCTTCGGGCCGCTGCCCAAGACCTCGACCGGGAAGATCCAGAAGTTCGTGCTGCGCGATCAGGCCCGCAGCCTGCCCGGCTGAGGGGCGGGCAGGACCGTCCCGGCAAAGCCGTCATCGGCGATGTCGCGGCACAGGCCGGACCATTCGCAACCCGTGCAGGCCGTCCGGATCACGCCGCCCGCGAAGGCGCGGCGCATCCGGGCCAGCGTGGCGGGGTCCAGCACCAGCCGCTGCCCCGGCGCCAGCGGGCGGCCCAGCAGCGCGGCCACGTCGCGCGCTGCCTGCGCGTCGCGACGCGCGACGCTGCCGCCCCGGCAATGGCAGCCGGGATCGGCCAGCATCGGCACGCAGACATCGTCGGGGCCTTCGACCAGCACCACCGCCTCGCCCGCCGCGATACGGCCCGCGATGGCGGTGAACCCCGCCGTGAAGGCGGGGCTGTAGCCCTTGCCTGCCCAGGTCAGCAGGCAAAGCAGGTGATGCGCGCGAAGGCGGATCGTCATGCCCGGCGCGGGCGGCCCAGCTGGCGCAGCGCCAGCGCGCCCACGGCGGATTTCAGAACCGCGCCGATCAGGAAGGGGGTGACGCCGTGGACGATCGCCGCATCCCAGCCGATGCCGCGCGACAGCCAGGCCGCGCCCATGGCCAGGCAGATCAGGTTGCCCGCCAGCATCGACAGGAAGGCCAGACCCGCACGGTTGCCGTTCCAGCCGCGTTCGGCCAGCCAGCCGATCTGCGCGGCCATGACCGCGAAAGCTACCAGGTAGCCGCCGGTCGGTCCCGCGAAATGCGCAAGGCCCCCTGCGCCGCCTGCCAGCACCGGCAGGCCCAAGGCCGCCTGTCCCAGCCAGGCCAGCACCGTCAGCGTCCCCAGCCGCCAGCCGTAAAGCGCGCCGATCATCGCCACGGTGAAGGTCTGCATGGTCACCGGCACCGGCACCATCGGCACCTCGATCCGCGAGGAAATGGCCAGCAGGACCGTGCCGAAAGCGACCGCCAGCAGGCGGACGGGCAGGGACAGGCTGTGCGGGTTCACGGGGCTGAAGGCTGGAGTCGGCATCATTGATCGTCCCTATCTTGAATTATAGATAATTATGGATTCGTCGTGCGAGGATAGTTCACGAATTATCTATCGGATCAAGAGGGGATTGTTTAGCGCCGCGTCCGGGGTCGTTGGCCGCTGAACTGGACATGCCGGGCCAGCACGGCGGAGGCGCGGTCCAGATTGCCCGACCGCAGCGCGTGCAGGATCGCGCGGTGGTCGCGGTCGGTCGGCGCCTCCCATTCCGCGCGCCAGCCCGAAAACAGGAAGCGGGCGCTTGCGGTGTGCAGATCGGCGATGGATTTCAGCAGGCGCGGCATCCCGCAGGGGTCTAGGAGCAGGCGGTGGAACTGGCGGTTTGCCTCCTCCCAGGTTTCCACATCGGCTGCGCGGTCGCCCGCCCGCGTCGCGTCCTCGGCCCGGTCCAGGATCGCAGGCGTCAGGTGGGACGCAGCATGGCGCAGGGCCAGCACCTCCAGCGCGGCGCGCATCTCGGCCACCTCGCGCACCTCGGCCAGCGAGAATCCCGCGACGCGGAAACCGCGCCGGGGCTCGCTGATGGCAAGGCCGCGGCTTTCCAGGTGGCGAAACGCCTCGCGCACGGGAACATGGCTTGCGCCGAATTCGGCGGCGATGTGATCCTGCCGCAGCCGCTCGCCCGGCGCGATCCGGCCGGAAACGATGCGCGCGGCAAGTTCGCGGCTGATGCGATGGGCAAGGGGTTCGGGCGGCATGGATTGTAGATAATCCGGCCGCCCCCCAAGGTCCAGCGTTCAGAAACCCTTGTGCGTCTTCAGGAACTCGGCCTCGTCCGGCGTATTGGGCCGGTCCAGGGCCGCGTTGCGGTGCGGAAATCGGCCGAACCGCTGGATGATGTCGCGATGCGCGATCGCGAAGCGCAGGCTGTTGTCGTTGCCCAGGGCCTCGTAAAGCTCGACCGAGCGGGTCTGGTCGGGCAGATCCTCGCTGTGCATGAAAGGCAGATAGAAGAACTGCCGCCGCTGCGGATCGACCTGGATGTCGAAACCGGCGTCCAACGAGGCCCGGGCGTGCTCCAAGGCCAGATCATTCGATTCGAAGGCCCGGCCGCTGCCGCGGAACAGGTTGCGCGGGAACTGGTCCAGCACGATCACCAGGGCAAGCGCGCCTTCGGCGGTTTCGGCCCAATTGTCCAACTCGCGACGGTGCGCGGCCTCGTAGGTGGCGGCAAACTGGTCACGGATTTGGGCATCCACGTCGTCGGATTTGGCGAACCACATCGGCTCCATCTGCGGCGAGAACCAGAAGTCCAGCACGTCCTGCGCGGTCTTGATCGTCATGGGTCAGTTCCTTTCGGGCAAGGGGATGTGTTCGGCCCGGTCCGTGGGCGGCAGGTCGAACAACCCCTGGCCCCAACGTTCCGCCTGCCATTGGCGTTTCGCCTCTTCGATGCGCTCGCGCGAGGAGGCGACGAAGTTCCACCAGATATGGCGCGGCCCGTTCAGGGTCTCGCCCCCCAGGGCCATCAGCCGCGCGCCCCGGTCGCCCGCCTGCACGGTGATCGCGTCGCCGGGGCGGAAGACCATCATCTGCCCGGCCTCGAAGTCCTGGCCCGCGATGCGGATGGAGCCTTCGGTGACATAGATGCCGCGATCCTCGTGATCGGCGGGCAGGGGAAAGCGGGCGCGGGGGTCCAGCGTCACGTCCAGGTAGAAGGTGTCCGAATACATCGTCGCGGGCGCGGTTTCGCCATAGGCGCGGCCCAGAATCAGCCGGGCCTCGATGCCTGTGTCGCGGATCACGGGCAGCGCATCCTTGCCGTGATGCTCAAAGGCCGGGGCCATGTCCTCGTGGCTGTCGGGCAGGGCGATCCAGGTCTGGATGCCCAGAAGGCTGCTAGGCCCCTGGCGCACCGCCTCGGGGCTGCGCTCGGAATGGGTGACGCCGCGTCCGGCGACCATCCAGTTCAGCGCGCCGGGCGTGATGATCTGGTCGGCGCCGGTGCTGTCACGATGCTGGAAGCTGCCGCGATACAGATAGGTGACCGTGCCCAGCCCGATATGGGGATGGGGACGCACGTCGATCCCCTGGTTCGTCAGGAACTCGGCCGGGCCCATCTGGTCGAAGAAGATGAAGGGTCCGACCATCTGGCGCTTGGGCGCGGGCAGGGCGCGGCGCACCTCGAACCCGCCAAGGTCGCGGGCGCGGGGGATGATCAGCGTCTCGATCGCGTCCGGGCCGATCTCGTCGGGGCAGCCGGGCGCAAGGGCGGGGTTCCAACTCATGGCGTTCCTCCTGTTGCTGGCTGAAAGGGTATGTCTGCCCGGGCCGAACACAAAGACAAAAGGCGTTCTGGAATTGCGAACGCCGGATTGACTGGCCGCCGGCTGGCGCAGGCGGTGCAGGAACCGCATCTTCCAGCCAGATGTTTCACGACCCAGAGGTGCGCGATGACCAGCGGAATCCATCATGTGACGGCGATCACCCGCGACGTGCAGGCCAATGTCGACTTCTGGATGGGCTTTTTGGGCCTGTCCCTGGTCAAGCAGACAGCGGGCTTCGAGGATGCCGAGCAACTGCACCTGTTCTATGGCGACCCGCAGGGCAGCCCCGGCAGCCTTGTCAGCTTCCTTGTGTGGCAGGACGGTGCGCCGGGACGGGTCGGCCATGGCCGTGTGGCTGAAATTGCCCTGGCCGTGCCGCGTGCCCGGATCGGCGACTGGCTGACCCGCGCCATGCAGCGCGGCTTGCGGGTCGAGGGGCCGGTGCGCGAATGGGCCGAGCCGGTGCTGCGGCTGAAGGATCCCGACGGCATCATCGTCAAGCTGGTGGGCGCGGACGCGCCCGATACCGGCTGGCCCGCCGCGCCCGCCCGCCTGCGCGCCGTGACGATCTGGTCCGCGGTGCCCGAACAGACCGCGGCCTTCCTTATCCCCTTCGGCTATCGGCACGGCGGGACCGAGGGGGGCCTGACGCGGCTCGTGTCGGACACGGACGCCGTCGATATCCGCGACGCATCGGGCTTCGTGCCGGGCATTTCGGGGACGGGGGTCATCGACCATGTGGCGCTGCGGCTGCCCGATCTTGCGGCACTGCAGGACCATCACCAGTCCCTGGCGCGGCGAAATGCGGGCGATGTGACGGTTCACGACCGCACGTATTTCGCCTCGCTTTACGTGCGCGAGCCGGGCGATACGCTGATCGAACTGGCGACGGATGGCCCCGGCATGGCCATTGACGAACCCGCCGATGCCCTGGGCCGGGTGCTGATGTTTCCCCCGCATGTCGCGGAGACCGGGGACCTGCCCCTGCTTCTGCCGCAATTCGCCCGGCCGGGCGAGGAAAGGACCGTGATGAGAGATCTGCCCTTCGTTCACCGCCTGCGCCAGCCCGACGAACCCGACGGCCAGACCATGCTGCTGCTGCACGGCACCGGCGGCAACGAAGCCGACCTGATGCCCCTGGCCCATCGCATCGCGCCCCATGCGACGCTTCTGGGCCTGCGCGGCCGGTCGACCGAGGAAGGCGTGGCGCGGTTCTTCCGCCGCACCTCGATGACCAGCTTCGACCAGGACGACATCCGGGCCGAGGCCGGGGCCTTTGCGGCCTTCTGGCAGGGCGCGGTTGCCGCCTATGGGCTGGACCCGGCGCGGATCACGGTGATGGGCTACAGCAACGGCGCGAACTTCGCCGCCGCCGTGATGGGCCTGCATCCCGGGCTGATCCGGCGCGCGATCCTGATGCGGCCGATGGCCGTGCTGGAGGATCTGCCCGCACCTGACATGACCGGCCTGTCGGTGCTGACGCTGACCGGCGCGCGCGATCCATACGGCCCTCATGCGCCGCGCCTGAACGACTGGCTGGCCCGCCAGGGGGCGGACTTGGATGCGCGGGTCGTGCAGGCGGGACATGACCTGACCGCCGACGACCTGGCGGCCGCGATCGACTGGATGAAGGAGAAGACCAATGGCTGAGATCACCATCACAAGGGAACAGGCCGACCCGCGCCACGGCCGCTATGTGGCGCGGATCGCGGGCATCGACGCCGAGGCCGAACTGACCTTCACCCGCCGGGGCAATGACCGGGTCAGCGCCGACCATACCGGCGCCCCCCATGCCCTGCGCGGCACCGGCGCGGCGGCCGCCCTGGTCGAGGCGATGGTGGCGGATGCGCGCAAGGAAGGCTTCCGGATCATCCCGGCCTGTTCCTATGTCGCGGACCGGCTGGCGAAGAACCCCGACTGGGCGGATGCCTTTGCGGTCGAACGCCCGTGGGGTGCGTGCTTGCACGCATCTTGGTAGGCGGCTTGGTGCGTGCAAGCACGCACCCTACAGGAACCGGAACGGTGTTCCCCACGGGTCGGTTATGGTCTGGCTTGCCCGGCCAAGGTCCCGGATCACCACCTCGGCCAAGCCCGTCATTCCTTTGTCGCGCATCCCCGCCCCGTGGCTGTTCCAGGTGTTCCCGGCCAGGTGGTGGTGATAGCCGTTCCAGCCGTACCAGGCCCCGCCAGGGGCGTCGAAGGTCCGGGTCAGGCCCAACTCGGCCACAAGGAAGGCATCGGCCTGATCCAGGTCGCCCACCTGCAGGTGGACATGGCCCAGGCTGCTGCCATCGGGCGCGCCCTGCCACGGGCCATCGGCCACCGACAGCAGGTCATCCAGGTTCAGGCGGCGGGTGAACATCTCGATCCGGTCGCCGTTGCGGGTCCACCGGTCTGGCGCACGGTCCCAATAGATCTCGATGCCGTTTCCTTCGGGATCGTCCAGATACAGGGCCTCGCTGACGCCGTGGTCGCTGGCGCCGGTCAAGCGCGTGCCCGTGTCGGCGGCGTGGCGCAGCCAGCGGGCCAGGTCGGCGCGGCGGGGCAACAGGAAGGCGGTGTGGAACAGCCCGGCCTGGCGCGGATCGCGCGGGCGGGCGGCACCGTCGCGGCGCAGTTCCAGAAGGGTGCGGTTCCCCGCGCCAAGGCGCGCGGTCTCGCCGTCGCCGCCCAGGTGGTCCAGCCCGATCGCGTCACGGTAAAAGCCGGTCATGCCGGGCAGGTCGCGCACCGTCAGCGCGACATGGTCGATGGTCTTGTCGGTCACGGGGCCGGTCCTTTCCTTCAGGGTCGGGCGTGCCGCCCCCCTTTGGGCTCAAGATGGACCCCCGCCCGCCTTGCGAAAAGCCCCGCCGGCGCAGGGGCTCTGTGCGCAGATGCACGATCGTCAAAGGCTGGCTGCAAATCCTGACATGAAATCGGCCACCGCCTGCCGGGTCTTGTTGTCGGTCAGGTTGCCGTCCCTGTCGAACAGCCCGCCCGCGCGCGACACCATCAGCCGCCCGTCCCACCAGGGGCGCATCTTCAGCGTCCGCAGGACGGGCCACCAATGGCTTTGCGCCTGGGTCGTCCCGAAGCCGCCGGGGGAAGCGCCCATGACCGCGACCGGCTTGCCGACAAACAGCCCCAGGCCTTCGCCCCGCGACATCCAGTCGATGGCATTCTTGAAGACGCCGGGGATGCCGTTGTTGTATTCGGGCGTCACCAGCAGCAGCCCGTCGGCCGCGGCCAGTTGCTGGTTCAGCTGCGCGACGGCGGGCGGCGTGCCGTGCGCGGCCTCGTCATCCCCATTATACAGCGGCACGTCCGCGATATCGCCGATCACGACCGTCACGCCTTGGGGCGCGGTGTCGCGGGCGGCGCGCAGCAGGCCGCCGTTGATCGAGGCGCGGCGCAGGCTGCCCGACAGGCCGAGGATGGTGGTCATGCGCATCTCCGTGGAAGAACCGGGGGCAGGGTGCCCCCGGCGTGTCGCCTAGTCCAGAGGTTTCAGCCCGGCCTCGATCGCGGCGCGGCGGGGTTCCAGGAAGGGCGGCAGCGACAGGCCTTGGCCCATCGTGTCGCGCGGTTCGTCCACGTCGAAGCCGGGACCGTCGGTCGCCAGTTCGAACAGGTTGCCGCCCGGTTCGCGGAAGTAAAGCGAGCGGAAGTAGAAGCGCTCCACCTCGCCCGAGTTCGGGACGCGGAAGCCCCGCACGCGGTTTGTCCATTCCGTCAGCGCGGCGGGGTCGGGCACGCGGAAGGCCACGTGATGGACCCCGCCCGCGCCCTGCTGGGCGGCGGGCAGGCCGGGCTGGACCGCGACATGCAGTTCGGCCGCCGCCCCGCCTTCGCCCATCTGGAAGACATGGACCTGGCCCTGCCCGTCTGGGCTGGCATAGTCGCGCACCTTCGCCATGTTCATGACCTGCGTCAGCACGGCCTGGGTCGGGGCCAGTTCGGGGACCGAGATCGTGATCGGGCCAAGGCCGTGGATCTGGTGCGGCGCGGGAACCGGGCTTTGATCCCAGGGCTGGCCCGCGGGTTCGGGTGCCGCGACCAGGCGCAGGCGCTGCCCTTCGGGATCCTCGAGATCGAGGCTGGCGCGGCCGTCCAGCGTTTCGATCCGCCCGGACGACACCCCCAGGTCGGAGAGGCGCGCGGCCCACCAGTCAAGGCTGTCCGCGGACACCCGCAGCCCGGTGCGGCTGATGGAATGGGTGCCGCGACGTTCACGCGGGGCGGGCCAGTCGAAGAAGGTGATGTCGGTGCCGGGCGTGCCCGCGCCATCGGCGAAGAACAGGTGATAGGCCGAGGTGTCGTCCTGGTTCACGGTCTTCTTCACGCGGCGAAGGCCCAGCGTGTCGGTGTAGAAGCGGTTGTTGCCTGCCGCGTCGGCGGTGATCGCGGTCAGGTGGTGAATGCCGGTCAGTTGCATGGGTGCCGATCCTTTCCTTGCTTGCCGACAATATGGCCCAAGGCGACCGTTCGTGGCACCCGCCGTGCGGGCAATGCGGCGTTCGGTTCTTGCGAACGGCCGGCCCTTGGCTATGGTCGCGGAATGGATTGGTCGATCAGCGACATTCGGACATTTCTGGCGGTGCTGGATGCGGGCAGCATCTCCGGTGCGGCGGCGCGGGCGGATTTGTCGAAATCCGTGGTCAGCAAGCGGATCAGCGATTTCGAGGCCGCCTTGGGCGTGGCCCTGTTCACCCGTCACGCGGGCCGCATCGCCCCCACGGACAACGCCCTGGCCCTGGCCGACCGCGTGCGGCCCGCCCTGGCCGAACTGGTGGCCGCGACCGAAAGCCTGGGCGGGCAGGCCGATCTGCGCGGGCGGCTGGCCATCGCCGCGCCGATGAGCTTTGGCATCCGCCACCTGGGCCCGGTGATCGCAGGCTTTGCCCGCGCCCATCCGGGACTGGAGGTGGTGCTGGACTACGACGACCAACTGACCGACCTGGGCCGGGCGGGTTTCGACGTGGGGTTGCGGATCGGGCAGATGCGCGACAGCAGCCTGATGGCCCGCCGGGTCTGCGCCGATCCGCGCGCCCTTGTGGCGAGCCCGGATTATCTGGCGGTGCATGGAGGCATTGACGACCCGGCCGACTTGGCGCGCCACAGCGCCATCGGCTATCTGAACGCGCGGCTTGGCGACATCTGGCCCTTTGCGGGGGTGGCGCAGCCGCCCCTGGGCCGCATCACCGCCAACAATGGCGAGGCGATGCGCGACATGGCGATCGGCGGGCTGGGGCTGGCGCTGCTGCCGATGTTCATCGTCCATGACGCGCTGCGCGACGGGCGGCTGGTGCGGCTGCTGCCCCACTTGCCGCAGGATCCGCTGCCGGTCAGCCTGGTCTGGCCGCCGATCCGCCCGATGCCGCGCAAGACCCGCGCCTTCATCGACCATGTCGCCGCCGCCTTCGCCGGAGAGCCGCCCTGGCTTGCGGGGTTGTAGGCAAGGCCGGGGCGCTGCCCCGGACCCCGGGACATTTGGACCAAAGCGAAAGACACGAGGCAGGACATGCTGGTTGACCCGAACGCCCCCTTCTTCCGCCACCTTTGGGTGCGGATCCTGTGCGTGATCGTTCCCTTGGCCTGGGCCGGGGTCGAGCTTTACACCGGCAGCCCCTTCTGGGCGGCGATCTCGGGGGCTGCCGGGCTTTACCTGGCCTTCGAGCTGTTCCTGCGCCGCAAGCCGGACTGATCAGGCCAGCAGGTCCACGGCGCGGTCCAGCCAGGCAAAGCCGTTGGGCGGCAGGTCCAGCACCTTGTCCGAAAGCGATGCCCGCGACGGCCCGGCAAGCGCCGCGTCGTCCGACAGGGTCAGCCGCGCGGGTTTGGGCGATAGGTTGAAGACGCAGGTCAGCGCCTCGCCCCCGATGCCGCGATGAAAGGCCAGGATCGGCTCAGGCAGGTCCAGGAACGAGGTCTCGCCCCGCCGCAGCGGCATCTGCGCCTTGCGAAAGGCCAGAGTGGCGCGATAGGCCGACAGCACGCTGTCATTGTCGCCCTGCTGGCCCGCGACATGGCGGGCGGCCTGGGGTTCCTTGACCGGCAGCCAGGGCTTCGCCGCGGAAAAGCCCGCGTTTGGGCTGTCGTCCCAGACCATCGGCGTGCGGCAGCCGTCGCGGCCCTTGATCTGGGGCCAGAAGCGCAGCGCCGGGGGGTCGGTCAGTTCGTCATAGACCAGTTCGGTTTCCGTCTGACCCAGTTCCTCGCCCTGGTAAAGGCAGATGGTGCCGGGAAAGGACAGAAGCATCGCCGCCGCCTGCCGGGCAAGGGCTTCGGGCGATTCGGCATGAGGCATCCACCGGGTCACGTGCCGGAACACGTCGTGGTTGGAAAAGGACCAGCAGGCATGGGCGTCGGGTGCGCCCTTGTGGACGCCCTCGATCGTGTGGCGGAAATGCCGGGCGGTGAAATCGTGGCTCAGCATCTCGAAGCTGTAGCACATGTGCAGCCGGTCGCTGCCCGCCGTGTATTCGGCCATGATCCGGATCGAGGTGTCGCCGCTTTCGCCCACCTCGCCCACCATCATGCGGGCGTCGTATTCGTCGGTCAGCCTGCGCATCCGTTTCAGGAAGGCGATGTTTTCGGGACGGTTCTTGGAATAGACATGACGTTGCATGTTGTAGGTGTCGGGGGCGGTGCTGTCGGGATTGGGCGGGTTGTCCCGCAGCCGGGCGTCGTGGAAATAGAAGTTGACGGTGTCCAGCCGGAAGCCGTCCACGCCGCGTTCCAGCCAGAAGCGCATGGTGCCCAGAAGCGCGTCCTGCACCTCGCGGTTCCACAGGTTCAGGTCGGGCTGCTCGATCAGGAAGTTGTGCAGGTAATATTGCCGCCGCTGCGGCTCCCATTCCCAAGCCGGGCCGCCAAAGACGGAGGGCCAGTTGTTGGGGGGCGTGCCGTCGGGATTCGGGTCGGCCCAGACATACCAGTCGGCCTTGTCGTTGTCGCGGCTGGCGCGGCTTTCGGCGAACCAGGGGTGGCGGTCGCTGGAATGGCTGATGACCTGGTCGATGATGACCTTCAGCCCCAACTCATGCGCGCGCGCCACCATCGCGTCGAAATCGTCCAGCGTGCCGAACAGCGGGTCGATGTCGCAATAGTCGCTGACGTCATAGCCCATGTCCTTCATGGGCGAGGTGAAGATGGGCGACAGCCAGATCGCGTCCACCCCCAGCGAGGCCACATGGTCCAGCCGCCGGGTGATGCCCGGCAGGTCGCCGATCCCGTCGCCGTTGCTGTCCTGAAAGCTGCGGGGATAGATCTGATAGATCACCGCGTCGCGCCACCATTCCGTCATGAGACTCTCCTGCTTGGTCGGGCTTCGGGGCGATAGAACACATCCGGGCGGGCAACATAAAGGCGGTTCGGGCGTTAAGTGATGGATTGCCCTGATCAAACGGCGGGCTAGAGTGGGATCATGGGACAGGTGCCTGATGTGTCATCACTGACGAATGACGAAATCCCGGCCCTGGTCGGGGGACGAGGCAGCGGGCCGGGCATTCCGCATTTCAATGACAGCTGGATGACCGTCCGCGTCGGCGGTGGCGCCGCGGGGGCCAGGAGGCGGTTGGCGCGGTGCATCAATCCGTTGCGCAAGTCGGCGGTGATCCTTGTCGCAGGCGATGGTGATATGGGGGAGGATGGTTGATGAGCGAACTGAGATTGACCCGGCGCGCGATGGCCTTTGTTCTGGCCGGAGGACGCGGAAGCCGATTGAGGGAACTGACCGACCGCCGGGTGAAGCCGGCGGTCTATTTCGGTGGCAAGACCCGCATCATCGACTTTGCCCTGTCGAATGCGATGAATTCGGGCATCCGCAAGATCGCGGTCGCCACGCAATACAAGGCCCACAGCCTGATCCGCCACGTCCAGCGGGGCTGGAACTTCTTTCGCGCCGAGCGCAACGAGTTCATGGACATCCTGCCCGCCAGCCAGCGGATGTCGGAAGACCACTGGTATCGCGGCACGGCAGATGCGGTGACCCAGAACATCGACATCGTGGACAGCTATGACGTGGATTACATCGTGATCCTGGCGGGCGACCACATCTACAAGATGGATTACGAGATCATGCTGCGCGAGCATTGCGAAAGCCGCGCCGACGTGACCATCGGCTGCCTGACCGTGCCCCGGATGGACGCAACCGCCTTTGGCGTGATGGCGGTCGATGAAACCGGGCGCATCACCTCGTTCCTGGAAAAGCCCGCCGATCCGCCGGGAATGCCCGATGATCCCGACAGCGCGCTGGCATCCATGGGGATCTATGTCTTCAGCTGGCCCTTCCTGCGCGATCTGCTGCTGCGGGATGCCCAGGATCCCAATTCCAGCCATGACTTCGGCCATGACCTGATCCCCGAGATCGTTCGCAACGGCAAGGCGATGGCGCACCGCTTCGACGTGTCCTGCGTGCGGGACGCGGGCGCCCCCGCCTATTGGAAGGACGTGGGAACGGTGGATGCCTTCTGGAAGGCCAATATCGACCTGACCGATTTCACCCCGGAATTGAACCTGTGGGACCAGGAATGGCCGATCTGGACCTATTCCGAAAGCGCCCCGCCCGCCAAGTTCATCCATGACGAGAAGGACCGGCGCGGGATCGCGATATCCTCGATGGTGTCGGGGGGATGCATCATCTCGGGGACGGAAATCCGCAATTCGCTGCTGTTCACGCAGGTCCATACGAACAGCTATGCATCGCTGGATCATGTCGTGGCGCTGCCTTATGTGACGGTGAACCGGAGGGCGCGGCTGACCCGCGCGGTCATCGACCGGGGCGTGGTCATTCCCGATGGCCTTGTCGTGGGCGAGGATCCGCAGGAAGACGCCAAGTGGTTCCGCGTCAGCGAAGGAGGCATCACCTTGATCACCCAGGACATGCTTGACAGGCGGGCGGCAAGCCTTTGACGCGGGTTCTGTCGATCGCATCCGAATGCGCGCCGCTGGTCAAGACCGGCGGGCTGGCCGATGTGGCGGGCGCGCTGCCCGCCGCGCTTGGGGCCCAGGGGGTGCAGATGCGGACCCTGCTGCCCGGCTATCCGGCGGTGATGGATGCGCTGCAT
The DNA here is from genome assembly GCF_011801365.1 of Paracoccus sp. AK26. NCBI lineage: Bacteria > Pseudomonadati > Pseudomonadota > Alphaproteobacteria > Rhodobacterales > Paracoccaceae > Paracoccus > Paracoccus sp. AK26. The sequence continues at coordinate 2,627,572 of NZ_CP041041.1, read as the reverse complement.
GACCGGGCCGAAGTCGCGCATTTCCATGACCTGTTCGGCGGCCAGGCATGGATCCTGTCGGGGCGGGCCGCGGGCCTGGACCTGGTTGTGATCGACGCGCCGCATCTTTATGCGCGGGCAGGGTCGCCCTACATGGCGCCGGACGGGCGCGACTGGCCGGACAATCCCGAACGCTTCGCCGCGCTGTCCTGGATCGGCGCGCATCTGGGCATCCACGGCGTGGCGGGCTGGCATCCGCAGGTGCTGCATGGCCATGACTGGCAGGCGGGCTTCGTGCCGCAATACCTGCGCCAGATGGGCGGTGGCCCGGCCACGGTGCTGACCATCCACAACATCGCCTTTACCGGATCCACGGATCCAGGGCGGGTGCAGTCACTGCGCCTGGATCCCTGGCATTTCCACCCCGAAGGCTATGAATTCTATGGCGGCATCTCGGCCCTGAAGTCCGGGCTGATGGGGGCGGATGCGCTGACCACCGTGTCACCCACCTATGCCGCGGAACTGATGACGCCCGAATATGGCATGGGTCTGGACGGGGTCATCCGCCATCGGCGCGAGGCGCTGACGGGGATCCTGAACGGCATCGACGCGGATGCCTGGGATCCCGGCGCGGATCCGGCCATCCGGCCTTATCGCGATCTTGACGGGAAGGCCGCGAACAAGGCCGCACTGCGGGCGGAGATGGGCCTGCCCGACACCGATGGCCCGCTTTGCGTGATCGTGTCCCGGATGAGCCACCAGAAGGGGCTGGATCTGGTGCTGGAGGCCTTGCCCGCGCTTCTGGATCGCGGCGGGCAACTGGCGGTGCTGGGATCGGGCGATCCGGGGCTGGAACAGGCCTTCCGCCAGGCGGCCGACCAGAACCCCAATGTTGCCGTCCGCATCGGCTATGACGAGGGGCTGTCGCACCGGATGATCGCCGGGGGCGACGCCATCCTGGTGCCGTCGCGGTTCGAACCCTGCGGGCTGACGCAGATGTATGGGCTTCGCTATGGCACGGTGCCGGTGGTGGCGCTGACCGGGGGACTGGCCGACACGGTCATCAACGCCTCGCCCGCGGCGCTTGCGCGCGGGGCGGCGACGGGGGTGCAGTTCTCGCCCGTGACGGCCGAGGCCTTGCGCGGCGCGCTGACGCGCCTCTGCCAGCTTTACCGGGACGGGGACACATGGTCGCGCCTTGTGGCGAACGGGATGTCCCACCCGGTCGGCTGGGACCAGTCGGCTAGGGCCTATGCCGCGCTTTACGCAAGGCTTTCGACGGGCCGATGACCTATCCGCTGTCGGCCGGGCATCCTTTTCCCCTGGGCGCCAGTGTCGCCGGGGACGGCGTCAACTTCGCCCTCTTTTCCCGGCACGCCGAACAGGTGCTGCTGTGCCTGTTCGACGAGGCGGGCCGCGAGACGCGGATCCCCCTGCCCGAACGCGAAGGCTATGTCTGGCACGGCCACATCGCCGGACTTGGGCCGGGGCAGCGGTACGGCTACCGCGTGCAGGGTCCCTATCGCCCCCGCGACGGGCACCGCTTCAACACCAACAAGCTTCTGGTCGACCCCTATGCCCGCAGCCTGACCGGCAGCCCCCGCATCCATGACGCGCTGCTGGGATACCGGGCGGGCCATGCCGATGCGGACCTGTCCTTCGACCGCCGCGACAGCGCCCCCTTCATGCCGCGCTGCGTGGTGGCGGCGGACCCTGCCTTCGACTGGGGCGATGACCGCCCCCTGCGTCGCCCCCTGACGGATACCGTCATCTACGAGGCGCATGTGAAGGGCCTGACCATGCTGCATCCGGGGGTGGACCGGCCCGGCAGCTTTCTTGCGATGGCTTCGGACCCGATCCTGGACCACCTGAACCGGCTGGGCGTCACCGCCGTGGAACTGCTGCCCGTCCATGCCTTTGCCGACGACCGCTTCCTGGCGCGGCGGGGGTTGTCGAATTACTGGGGCTACATGTCCTATGGCTTTTTCGCGCCCGACCCGCGCTATCTGCAAGGGGGCGACATCGCCGAGTTCCAGCAGATGGTCGCCCGCTTCCACAAGGCCGGGATCGAGGTGATCCTGGACGTGGTCTACAACCACACCGCCGAGGGGGACGAATTGGGGCCGACACTGTCCCTGCGCGGCATCGACAACGCCTCCTATTACCGCCTGGCCGAGGATCGCCGCTTCTATGTGAACGACGCGGGCACGGGCAATGTGCTGGACCTGGACAGCCCCTTTGCCCTTCGGCTGGTGATGGACAGCCTGCGATACTGGGTCGAGGCGATGCATGTGGACGGCTTCCGCTTCGACCTGTGTTCCGTCCTGGGCCGAACGCGCGGGGTCTTCGACCGCAACGGGCCGTTCTTCCGCGCGGTCCAGCAGGATCCGGTGCTGAACCGCGTCAAGCTGATTGCCGAGCCCTGGGATCTGGGCCGGGGCGGCTATCAGCTGGGTGCCTATCCCGCGCCCTTCTGCGAATGGAACGACCGCTTCCGCGACGGGGTGCGCGGCTTCTGGCGGGGGGATGCGGGCCATGTCGGCCGCCTGGCCAAGCGCATCGCCGGATCGGCGGCGCGGTTCGACCACGACGGCCGGGCCGCAACGTCCAGCGTCAATTTCGTCGCGGCCCATGACGGCTTCACGCTGATGGACAGCGTCAGCTTCGACCACAAGCACAACGAGGCGAATGGCGAAGGCAACCGCGACGGTCATGACCACAACATTTCGGACAACATGGGCGTCGAGGGGCCGACGGATGATCCGGCCATCACCGCCCGCCGCGACCGCCGCCGCCGCAACCTGATCGCCACCCTGATGCTGAGCCAGGGCACGCCCATGCTGCTGGCGGGGGATGAACTTGGCAATTCGCAGGACGGCAACAACAATGCCTATTGCCAGGACAATCCCATCGGCTGGGTGCGATGGGACGGCGCGGATCCCGGTTTCCTGGATTTCTGCCGCCGGGTAATCGCCTTCCGCAAGGCCCATCCGATCCTGAGGCAGCGCCGGTTCCTGCACAGCCAGCCGCGGGACGAGGACGGGCTGCCCGACCTGTTCTGGCGCCGCGCCGACGGCCGGCCGATGGAGCCCGAGGATTGGTCCGATCCCCATCTGCGCCTTCTTGCGGCCGAAATGCGCATGGCCTCGGGGACGCCCCCCTACGCGGCGCTGCCGGGGGCGGTCTTTCTGGTCTTCAACAATGGCGCGGACAGCACCGTGGCCCTGCCGCAGCCGACACAGGGCGGGCACTGGCGCAGGCGACTTGACAGCGCGCAGGATCGGACGCCCGACCGTCCCGCCGCGGCGGTCGAACCGATCGCGGCCGAAAGCGTCGTGGCCTTCGTGCTTTGCTGTCACGCGAAAGGCTGATCCCGCGCCTGCCGGGTGGGCATCGCGGCATCATTGCCTGCCAGCACGGGGGGCCAGCCCTTTTCAACCCCCTTGAAAGCTGGCAACAGAAATCAACCGCGGGCGGTATTCCTGCAGCCCGAGGGTGATTCCCATTTCTCACAGCCCCAAGAGGCTCGACGTTGCAGAACATTCCCTCGGCCCAAGACTTGCATGACCAGATTCTTCACCACCTGACCCACAGCCAGGGACGCGGCCCGGAATTCGCCACGCCCTTCGACTGGCGGATGGCCATAAGCTATGCCGTGCGCGACCTGATGGCGGGCACCTGGGTGGATGCCTTCCGCGCGGCCCGCGACCAGGGGGCCAAGCGGGTCTGCTATCTGTCGATGGAGTTCCTGATCGGGCGGATGCTGGGCGACGCGATCATCAACCTGCGCCTGGAACAGCCGATGGACCAGGCGCTGCAGATGCTGGGCTTGGACAAGCAGCAGATCCTGGACAACGAACCCGATGCCGCCCTTGGCAATGGCGGGCTGGGGCGTCTGGCGGCCTGTTTCATGGAATCGCTGTCCTCGCTGAGCTGCCCAGCCTTCGGCTATGGCATCCGCTACGAGCACGGGCTGTTCCGCCAGCGGTTCGAAGGCGGCCAGCAGGTCGAAACCCCAGAGGACTGGCTGAACCAGCCCCATCCCTGGGAGTTCGTGAAGGTCGATTACAGCTATACGATCGGTTTCAAGGGCCATGTCGAGACCGTGGACGGCAAGGCCGTCTGGCGCCCCGGCGAAAGCGTGATCGCGCGGGCCTATGACACGCCGGTGATCGGCTGGGGCGGCAACTGGGCCAATACCCTGCGCTTGTGGGGCGCGCATCCGACGACGCTTCTGGACCTGCACCGCTTCAACGCAGGCGACCACACCGCCGCGGCCGAGCCCGAGGCCCTGGCCCGGACCCTGTCGCGCGTCCTTTATCCCGACGATACGACCGATGCCGGCAAGGAACTGCGGCTGAAGCAGGAATATTTCCTGACCTCGGCATCGCTTCAGGACATCCTGCGCCGGTTCCTCCAGGAACATGGCGACCTGCGGCTGCTGCCGGAAAAGGTGGCGATGCAGTTGAACGACACCCATCCCGCCATCGCCGGGCCGGAACTGATCCGCCTGCTGATGGACGACCACGGCCTGCCCTTCGAGGAGGCGCGCGACCTGGCACGGGGGACGCTGAACTATACCAACCACACCCTCATGCCCGAGGCCTTGGAACGCTGGTCCACCTGGCTGATGGGCGGCGTGCTGCCGCGCCACATGCAGATCATCCAGATGATCGACGAAGATCACCGCAGGGCCACGGGCCGCCCGCCCCATGTGGGGATCGTGCAGCACGACCAGGTCCAGATGGGGGAACTGGCCTTCATCATGGCCAGCAAGGTTAACGGCGTGTCGGCGTTGCACACCGACCTTGTCAAGGACACGGTCTTCGCCGACCTGCACCGGCTGCACCCGGACCGGATCGTGAACCAGACAAACGGGGTGACGCCGCGCCGCTGGCTGCGCATGTCGAACCCCGGCCTGGCGCAGCTTCTGGACGACAGCATCGGCGAGGGCTGGACCACGGATCTGGAACAGCTTCGCCGGCTGGAACCCCATGCCGGTGACGCGGCCTTCCGCGAGAAGCTGGGCGAGGTCAAGCGCGCGAACAAGGTCTGGCTGGCCGACGGGCTTCTGGCCGATCTGGGGGTGAAGGCCGATCCCGACGCGATCTTCGACATCCAGGTCAAGCGGATCCACGAATACAAGCGCCAGCTTCTGAACATCCTGGAAGCCATCGCACTGTGGCAGCGCATCCACGACGATCCGAACGGCGACTGGACCCCGCGCGTCAAGATCTTCGGCGGCAAGGCCGCGCCGGGATACTGGCTGGCGAAATCGGTGGTCCACCTGATCAACGACGTCGCGGCCACGATCAACAACGACCCGGTGACCCGGCGCTTTCTGCAGATTGCCTATCCGCCCAACTACAACGTCTCGATGGCCGAGGATCTGATCCCCGCCGCGGATCTGTCCGAGCAGATCAGCACGGCCGGCAAGGAAGCCTCGGGCACCGGCAACATGAAGTTCACCATGAACGGCGCCTTGACCATCGGCACGCTGGACGGGGCCAATGTCGAAATCCGCGACCTGGTCGGCCCCGAGAACTTCTTCCTGTTCGGCCTGACCGCCGGCCGCGCCGCGACCGAGGCCGCGACCCCCGGCCATGCCCGCCGCGCGATCGAGGCAAGCCAGGATCTGAAGAACGCGCTGCACCTGATCTCGGAAGGGCGCTTCGGGCGGGCCGAGTCCTATTACGCGCTGCTGGACCGGACCTGGAACGACGACCCCTTCCTGGTCGCCAGCGATTTCGACGATTACTTCGCCACGCAGCGGCGTATCGACGCGGCCTATCGCGACAGCGCGACCTGGGACCGGATGGCGGCGCTCAACATCGCGCGGTCGGGCTTCTTTTCGTCCGACCGGACGATCCGGGGCTATATGAACGACATCTGGCAGGTGCGGCCCGTGGCGATCTGAGGGTAGGGCCTAAACGCTAGACCAGGCCCATCCGCCCGCGGATGCGCCGTTCCAAGGCCTGGAAGCCCTGGTGGATCAGCACCGCAAGGATGCCGACCACCAGCCCGCCCTGCAGGACAAAGGCGGTGTTCGATGACAGCAGCCCCGCGATGATCACCTCGCCCAGGGTGCGGGCGGCCACGGTCGAGCCGATGGTGGCCGTCCCCAGCGAGATCACGGCCGTCAGCCGCATTCCCGCCAGCAGCAGCGGCAGGGACAGCGGCAGGTCGATCTGCCACAGCCGCTGCCGGGGCGTCAGGCCCATGCCGCGCGCGGCCTCGGTGACCTGCGCGGTCTGGCCGGTCAGGCCCGCAAGCGCGTTTTCGAAGACCGGCAGCAGGCCGTAAAGGAACAGCGCCACCAGTGTCGGGCCGGTGCCGAAGCCCATCACCGGCACGGCAAGCGCCAGCACGGCGACCGGCGGAAAGGTCTGGCCCACGGCAGTCACCGTGCGCGCCAGGGGCAGGAACTCGCGCCCCGCACCGCGCGTGACCAGGACCGCCAGCACCAGCCCCACCAGGGTCGAGGCCGCGACCGCCACCGCCACGATCGCCAGATGCGACAGGGTCAGCGACAGAAGGCTGGTCTGGGTATAGATCGCGGGCGCATTGTTGCGGGTGAAGGGCTGGAACAGCGGCGCAAAGGCAGAAGGCGCGGCCAGGAAGGCCAGCAGGACCAGCCCTGCCAGCCCCAGAAGGATGCGGCCGGTCATCGCGGCCGGGCCTTTGCCCGCAGCGCGTCCAGCGTGACGACGCCTCCGCCCTCGACCGGCAGGGCATCACGCCCGCTCCACAGGCATTCGGCCAACGCGTCGCGCAGGGATGCGCCGGGGGCGATGGCGGGGCCCTCGGCCTGGCCAGGGGCGGCGATGTCGCCGACGCGGGCCAGTGACAGCAGCCGCAGCGCCCGGTCCGTGGTGCCGATCAGGTCGCGCACGAAGGGCGTCGCAGGGTCGGTCAGGATGCGGGCGGGCGCGTCGTATTGCAGCAGCTTGCCCCCGTCCATGACCGCGATGCGGTCGCCCAGGTCCACGGCCTCGGTCATGTCATGGGTGACAAGGATCAGCGTGGTGCCAAGCTGCCGCTGGATCTGGCGCAGGTCGTCCTGCGCCTTGGCCCGGATCAGCGGGTCAAGCGCGCCAAAGGGTTCGTCCATCAGCAGCAGGTCGGGCTTGGCGGCAAGGGCGCGTGCCACGCCCACCCGCTGCGCCTGCCCGCCCGACAGCTGGTGGGGCATCCGGCCGCGAAAGGCGGCGGGATCAAGCTGGAACAGGGCCAGCAGCTCGTCCACGCGCGCGTCGATCTGGCGGCGCGGCCAGCCCAGCAGGCGTGGCACGGTGGCGATGTTCTGCGCCACGGTCCGGTGCGGGAACAGGCCATGGCCTTGGATCGCGTATCCGATCCGGCGGCGCAGCAGATGCGCGGGCAGGGTCGCCGTGTCCACGCCGTCGATCAGCACCTGCCCGGATGACGGCTGCACCAGCCGGTTGATCATCCGCAGCAGCGTCGTCTTGCCCGACCCCGAGGTGCCGACCAGCACGGCCAGTTGCCCGGTCTCGACCGTCAGGCTGACGTCATCGACCACGGCCAGGCCGTCGTAAAGGCGGGACAGGTTGCGGATCTCGATCACGGGGTTCCCCTGCGCGCCGCCTGGATCAGCAGGTCAAGCGCGATGCCCGCGACAAGCGCCAGGGCGATGGTGGGCAGCGCGCCCAGAAGCACCAGATCCATCGCAGTCTGATTCAGGCCCTGGAAGACGAAGGTGCCGAAGCCGCCGCCGCCGATCAGCCCGGCGATCACTGCCAGGCCGATGTTCTGGACCAGCACGATCCGCACCGCCGCCAGCAGCACCGGCAGGGCCAGCGGCACCAGGACCTGCGCAAGCACCTGCGGCCGGGTCATGCCCAGGCCCAGGGCCGCGTCGCGGGTGGCGGCGGGCACGCCCGACAGGCCCGCCAGCGTGTTCGACACCACCGGCAGCAGCGAATACAGAAACAGCGCCACAAGCGCCGGAAAGACGCCGATCCCCGCCACCCCCAGCCTTGCCGCGCCGGGCAGGCTGGCCGCGACCCAGCCAAAGACCGGGATCATGATCCCGAACAGCGCGAGCGACGGGATGGTCTGCAGGATGTTCAGCACGCCCAGCACCGGCCCCCGCCAGCGGGGCGCCTGGAAGATCGCGATGCCCGCCGGGATGCCCACCAGCAGCGCCGCGCCCAGCGACCCGAAGGCCAGCATCAGATGCGCCTGCGCCTCGCGCCCGAACAGGTCGCGGCGGCTGGCGTATTCGCGCATCACCGACACCCCGTCCAGCAGCCCAGACCCCAGGATCGCGGCCACCAGGCCCAGGGCCGCGGCCAGCATCAGCCACCGCAGCGCCAGCGACGGGCGCAGGCGGCCGACCGCATCGGCCAGCATAAGCCCGAAGGCCAGCAGCAGCAGCCAGAAGCCCGAGGCCGGGGACACGCGCGCAATGGTGTTCCCTTCCGGCGTCAGATGGGACGCGGCCAAGCCCAGCGACAGGATCACTGTGACAAACCCTGACACCGCAGCCGCCAGACGCAATGCGGCAGGCCACCGGCCAACGCAGGCGGCAAGCAGAAGGCCGCAAAGGGCCGCCGCCAAGGGAATGCCAAGGGGAAGAACGTGCAGCCCGATCCCCTCGCCCGCGACGATCCGGTTGGGCTTGAACTGCACCAGGGGCAGGGCCAGCCCCGCCGTGCCGATCAGCGCGAACAGAACCCCTGGGGGCGACAGCCGCACTGCTGGGTCAGTCCAGGAAGCCCGCCTGCGTCAGATAGTCCTGCGCCACGGCCGAGGCCGGCTCGCCGCCGATCTGGATGCGGCCGTTCAGCGTCTGGAGCGTCTGCAGCGTCAGCGAGGCGAAGATCGGCTCCAGCACCTCGGCGATCTGGGGATGGGCCTCCAGCACCTCGGCACGGACGATGGGGGCGGGCTGGTAGACGGGCTGGACGGCCTTGTCGTCCTCCATCACCAGAAGTCCCGCCTCGGCGATGGCGCCGTCGGTGCCATAGACCATGGCCGCGTTCACGCCCGATGTCTGCTGCGCCGCCGCCGCGATGGTCGCCGCCGTGTCGCCGCCCGCAAGCTGCACAAGCTGGTCAGGCGTCAGCGCGAAGCCGTAGGTTTCCTGGAAGGCCGGCAGCGCCGCCGGAGAGGTCACGAATTCGGTCGAGGCCGCCAGCTTCACCTGGCCGCCGCCCGCGATCCATTCGCCCATCTGGCTCATGGTGGCCAGGCCGTTTTCCTCGGCCACCTCCTGGCGCAGGGCGATGGCCCAGGTATTGTTGGCAGGCGAGGGCGTCAGCCAGACGATGTTGTTCTGTTCGCGGTCCAGTTCCGCCACGCGGGCATAGCCTTGGGCCGCGTCCTTCCAGACCGGGCTGTCGGCCTCGTTGAAGAAGAAGGCGCCGTTGGCGGTGTATTCGGGATAGATGTCGATCTGGCCTGCCACGATGGCGTCGCGCATGATCGGCGTGCCGCCCAGTTGCAGGCGGTCCTGCACCGGCAGACCCGCGTCCTGCAGCGCCAGCAGGATCATGTTGCCCAGCAGTCCGCCTTCGGTGTCGATCTTCGAGGATACGACGATGTCCTGCGCGGCAAGGGGTGTGGCCGCCATCAGAAGGGTGGCGGCAAGCGGGGCAAGGCGGGGCATGGCAAACTCCTGACGGGACAAGGCAAGACGCTGTGGCCCGGCCAAGGTTCACTCAAATCCGCGAGGGGTCAACCGCCAAAGCTGCGGCTGCCCGCGCTTGAACCAAAGCCCCCGCGCGACGCGGCGGTTGCCCGCGACATCGGCGGCTGGCCAGCGGTCGCCGCAGGCCGGGCGAACTGGCTGCTGTTCAGCGCCGCGCGGCCGGTATTGCTGGAGAATGTGCTGGTGCGCGCGGCGTTGGTGTAGCCCCCCTGGGCGTTGCGATACATCGGCTGGGACCGCGACAATCCGCCGCCCCCCAGCATCGACCCGATCAGGTATCCGGCCAGCAGCGGCATGAAGATGCTGCCCGACCCGCCGTTCGAGACCTGCTGGTCCTCGGACCCGCAATTGCCGACGCCATGCTGTTCCTCGCAGACCTGAAGGCTGTCGTATCGGGGCGCGGATTCGACATGAAGCTGTTCGGCCTCGGCGAAGGATTGCTGGCATTCGGCCTCGGTGAACAACCCGCCCTGGGCCGCGGCGGCCTGGCAACTGGCCAGATCGGGAAAGGCCTGCGCGTCCACCTGTTCCTCGCGGCAGCCGGCGATGGCGAAGCTGGCGGCGCCAAGGATGGTCAGGGCAACGGCTCTGGAACGTTTCCTCATGTCTTTCCCCCTTTAGTCCGCGATGAAATGCGGCTTGAAGCGCGACAGGTCCTGCGTGATGCGGGCCCGGTCCTCTCGCAGGCCCATGCCCACGCAGGCGTCCCCCACGATCCAGGCGCCGACGATCGGCTTGAAGCCGTCGAAGTCGGGCAAGGGCGCATAGGCCTGAACGATGCGCGGATGCTGGTCATAGTCGGTATTTGGGGACGCCTCGGTCACATCGCCAGCCTCGACGATGCTGACGCCCGCGCCCTCGCGCGAAAAGATCGGCTTGACCACATGGCCGCGCTTGAACTGGTCGGCAACCTTGTCAAAGGCCGCCGCAACACCGGGGACGGGACGACCGCCCGCCACAAGCGCATCGGCCACGTCATCGGCGAAGAAGGCGGGCAGCAGGTTCGGATGGCCTTCGAACATCTGCCACAGCACGGGCAGGATGCCCTTGTTCGACACAAGCGCCTTCCAGGCCGGTTCCAGGAACAGGCAGCCCGAGCCCTTGATGTGGCGCGCGTAATCGTCGCGCAGCAGGTCTTCCCACGGATACAGCTTGAACAGCGTGCCGATCACCCGGTCCTCGGCATCGACGAACTGGCCCTGCTTGGTCACGCCCAGCTTGTCGAGATCGGTGTAATGCGCGCCCATCCCGGCTTCGCGTGCGGCCCAGGCCATGGCCTCGACAGTGGCGTAATCCTCGGGGTTGTCGGCCATCGCGGTGAAGTGGATGTCGGTGTTGCGGTCGAAAAGCGCGCGGAAGCGTTCCACAAGCGCCTCGTGGATGCCGTTGAACTGGTCCGCCCCGCGCGGCAGGACGCCCGCCGCCAATTGGTCCTCCAGCCATTGCCACTGGAAGGCCGCGCTTTCGTAAAGCGAGGTCGGCGTGTCGGCATTGTATTCCAGCAGCTTTGCCGGGCCCTTGCCGTCATAGGCCAGGTCCAGCCGGCCATAAATCTCGGGCTCGTTGCGGCGCCAGCTGTCGGCCACCAGGTCGCGGTGGGGGTCGGGGATGCCCAGACGCTCCATCATTTCCTGGCTGGTCACGATCTCGGCCACGGCGTCGCGGCACATGGCGTGCAGGTCGGTCGAGGGTTCCTCGATATCGTCCTCGATCTGGCGCAGCGTGAACTGGTATGCCGAGCTTTCGTCCCAATAGGGCTCGCCATGCATGTCGGCGAAGGTGAAGCCCACCTCTTTCGCGGTGTCGCGCCAGTCGGGCCGTTCGGGAAGGGTGATCTTTTGCATGAGCGGATCTGTAGCGCGGGACAAGGGACGGGGCCAGACGAAACGCGCCTCAGGCGCCAAGGGGTCCCGGTCTGCGTTCCTCGGACAGCATCACATTCGCCTCGACTTGGCCCACGCCGGGCAGGGTCATGATCCGGCGGCGCAGGATGCGTTCGAAATCGCTGATGTCGCGGGCAGTGATGCGCAGGCGGTAGTCGAACTGGCCCAGGACGTGCTGGACAAGCTGCACCTCGGGGATGGCGGTGACGGCGCGCTCGAAGTCCTCCAGGCCGGCGCGGCCCTTGGCGGCCAGCTTGATGCCCAGAAAGACCGTCACGCCAAAGCCAAGCGCGGCCTGGTCCAGAACCACACGGCGCCCAGCAATCACGCCCTCATCGGTCAGCCGCTTGATGCGCCGCCAAGCGGCAGGCTGGCCGATGCCGACCGCGCGCCCCACATCGGCGGCGCTGCGGGTGGCGTCCGCGGCCAAGACGCGCAGGATTGCCAGGTCGGTCGCATCCACATCGGTCACAGCGCCAGTTCCCCGCTGTCCTTGATGGTGGCGACCAGCATCAGGGCGTCCAGTTCGGCGATATGGGGCAGGGTCAGGATGCGGTCGCGATAGACCTGCTGCCAATGGGCCATGTCCCGCGCGATGACGGACGCCCGCCAGTCCACGCTGCCCAGGAAGGACTGGATTTCGATCACCTCGGGCACCTGGCGCAGGGCGGCCAGGAATTCATCAAAGGCACGGGGGTTGGTCTTGTCCAAGGTGAAGCGCAAGGACACCTCGACCGCCCAACCCATTGCCCGCCAGTCGATGCGCGCCTGCACGCCTTTCACGACGCCAGCCTCGCGCATCCGTTCCAGCCGCCGCCACAGCGCGGCGGATGTCACGCCCGCGCGTTCGGCCAGGGTGGCATTCGCGGCCTCGGGCTCGGCCAGAAGCTGGCGCAGGATGCGGCGGTCGGTGCTGTCGGGCATGAAAATCATAAAAAATGCCATATCACGGCATGATCTTTTCGCAAGATCGGCCTGATCCTGCATCCGCTCCGCAGGCATCATCGCATTGGGGGCGCTAGAACGGCAGCAGCAGAATGAAAGGACCATCCCCATGCGCGTTTACTATGATCGCGATTGCGACGTTAACCTGATCAAGGACAAGAAGGTCGCGATCCTGGGCTATGGCAGCCAAGGCCATGCCCATGCGCTGAACCTGCGCGATTCGGGCGCCAAGAACCTCGTCGTCGCCCTGCGCGAGGGTTCCCCCTCGGCCAAGAAGGCCGAAGGCGAGGGGCTGAAGGTCATGGGCATCGCCGAGGCAGCCGCCTGGGCCGACCTGATCATGTTCACCATGCCGGACGAGTTGCAGGCCGAAACCTACAGGAAATATGTCCACGACAACCTGCGCGAAGGCGCGGCGATCGCCTTTGCCCACGGCCTGAACGTGCATTTCGGCCTGATCGAGCCGAAGCCGGGCGTCGATGTCATCATGATGGCCCCCAAGGGCCCCGGCCACACGGTGCGCGGCGAATATACCAAGGGCGGCGGCGTTCCCTGCCTGGTGGCGGTCCACAACGACGCGACAGGCAAGGCGCTTGACGTGGCGCTGTCCTATTGCTCGGCCATCGGCGGCGGCCGTTCGGGCATCATCGAGACCAACTTCCGCGAGGAATGCGAAACCGACCTGTTCGGCGAACAGGCGGTCTTGTGCGGCGGCCTGGTGGAGCTGATCCGCTGCGGCTTCGAAACCCTGGTCGAGGCGGGCTATGAACCCGAGATGGCCTATTTCGAATGCCTGCACGAGGTGAAGCTGATCGTGGACCTGATCTATGAAGGCGGCATCGCCAACATGGACTACTCGATCTCGAACACGGCGGAATACGGTCAGTATGTCACCGGCCCGCGCATCCTGCCCTACGAGGAAACAAAGGCCCGCATGAAGGCGGTTCTGCAGGACATCCAGCAGGGCAAGTTCGTGCGCGACTTCATGCTGGAGAACGCCGTGGGCCAGCCGACGCTGAAGGCCTCGCGCCGCGCCAATGACGAACACCAGATCGAACAGGTCGGCGCCAAGCTGCGCGAGATGATGCCCTGGATCTCCAAGGGCAAGATGGTGGACCGCGCGCGGAACTGACGATAGCGTTTCTGTCTAGAAAGCCCGCCTTATGGCGGGCTTTTATGAGATCTTAAACTTCAAGAGGATAGAGCCAGAGCGCACGCTCTGCTAAGTTCTCCCAGGTCTCTCCGCGCTGATGACCGCTGACGATATAATCTAGACGGGCGGCAAAGCGAAAATTCGGCTCCGAACCAATCTCGCCCTGCTGTGACCAATAATCATTTGTCTGTTTGAACTTTTCATTCCGCCCTTTGAGAGAGAAATGGTGTAGTTTGGAATACAGGCTTTCATCCATGGCCTTACTTTCCAGATAATTAACCATATTCAAGACATCTTTCCGTTGAAGGCTTTTCAGCTTCTCCTGCGTGCGGGTCTGGAAGTCGCTGGCATCGTGGCGTTCCCACAATTGCTGCGACGGATCACCCGAGGTCTTGTTGACCATGATCCCGCGCTGCACGGCGGGACGGGCCGCGATCTCGTCATGCCAGCGGCGGACGTTGGCATAGATGTCCGCATCCAGAAAGGTCGCCGCATCGCCATACAGCTTGCCTGCCACGACCTGCCCATACCAGGGCCAGATCGCCATGTCGGCGATGGAGTATTCGTCGCCTGCCATGAAGCGGTTGTCGGCCAGATGGCGGTTCAGCACGTCAAGCTGGCGCTTGGCCTCCATCGTATAGCGGTCGATGGCGTATTCGATCTTGACCGGCGCATAGGCGTAGAAATGCCCGAAGCCGCCGCCCAGGAAAGGGGCGGATCCCATCTGCCAGAACAGCCAGTTCATCGCCTCGGTCCGTGCGGTGGGATCGGCGGGCAGGAAGGCCCCGAACTTTTCCCCCAGGTAGACCAGGATCGAGCCGGATTCGAAGACCCGGCGCGGCGGCGTCACCGAATGGTCCATCATCGCCGGGATCTTGGAATTGGGGTTGGCGGCGACGAAGCCGCTGCCGAACTGATCGCCGTCGCCGATGCGGATCAGCCAGGCGTCGTATTCGGCGTCATGGCCCGCCTCCAGCAACTCCTCGAGCATGATCGTGACCTTCTGCCCGTTGGGCGTGGCCAGCGAATAAAGCTGCAGGAGATGACGGCCCACGGGCAGGTCGCGGTCGAACTGCGCCCCGGCGGTCGGTTTGTTGATGCTGGCGAACTGGCCTCCGTTCTGGCCCTTCTGGCTCCACACCTTTGGCGGGGTGTAATCGTCGGTCATGACGGCCTCCTGTCTGTGATGGGCGCAGGATGGCGGTGGTCGGATGGAACATCAACCATCAAAAATGCTGGCAGATGTTCGTGAAATGTTCTAAAACCGGGCCATGCTGCCGCCCCGCGATCCCGACAAGCGCCTGAAGGCCCGAGGCACCGATACCCGACCAGACGGGCGGTTCGAGCCGCACCAGCGGCTGCGCGAATCCGACGGCTGGGACATCCCCGAGGACAGCCACTTGCTGCGCACCCAGGTCACGGTGGAACGGCCGCGCAGCATCATCACGCGCAACACCTCGCCCGACATTTCCTTCGACCGCTCGGTCAATCCCTATCGCGGCTGCGAACATGGCTGCATCTATTGCTACGCCCGGCCGACCCATGCGTATCTTGGCCTGTCGCCGGGCCTGGATTTCGAGACGCGCATCACCGCCAAGCCGGATGCCGCCGAATTGCTGGCCCGCGAACTGGCGCGGCCCAGCTATCGGCCTGCGCCAATCGCGCTTGGCACGAATACCGACCCCTACCAGCCGGTCGAATCCCGGCTGGCGATCATGCCGGGGATCCTGCGGGTTCTGTCGGACTGGAACCATCCGGTGACGCTGGTCACGCGGGGTCAGACGGTTCTGCGCGACCTGGACCTGTGGGCGGAACTGGCGGCCAAGCGGATGGCGGCGGTCGGCGTCAGCATCACGACGCTGGATGGCGGCCTCGCCCGGACCATGGAGCCGCGCGCCCCCGCACCCGCCACGCGCCTTCGGATGATCCGCGAGTTGTCGTCCGCCGGTGTCCCGGTGCGCGTGATGGTGGCCCCCGTCATCCCTGTCCTGACCGAGCCCGAGATCGAGGCGATCCTGGCTGCCGCGCGCGAGGCAGGGGCCACCACCGCCAGCATGATCCCCCTGCGCCTGCCGCATGAGGTCGCGCCCCTGTTCCGCGACTGGCTGGACCGCCACCATTCCGGCATGGCCGCCCATGTGATGAACCGCGTGGCGGCCATGCGCGGCGGGCGGGACAACGATCCGCGCTTCGGCCATCGTTTCCGGGGCGAGGGCGTCGAGGCGGATCTGGCCCTGCAGCGGTTCCGGCTGGCGCGCCGGCGGCTGGGCTATCACAAGGACGCCGCGACGCTGGATTGCAGCCGCTTCGGGCCGCCCCAGCGGGCGGGGGACCAGTTGTCGCTGTTCTAGGCGCCCCCTTAGGCGCCCCGGTCCTGTTCGTTCTTGGCCCAGAGATAGCCGATGAAGGCGCCCTTGACGAAGCGCAGCAGGATCAGCGTCACGACCGTCGTGATGCCCCCGGTGATCAGCAGCAGCATCACGGGCGAGGGGCGGAACAGCACCCAGGTAAAGCCGATCAGCGGGATCAGCAGCAAAAGCATGATGGTCATCGCAAAGAAGGCCGGGCCGTCCGCCGCCGGATATCGGCCCAAGGGTGCATGGCACACCTCGCATTCCGGCGGCACGCCCAGATAGCCCCGCAGCAGCTTGCCCTTGCCGCAATTGGGGCATCTGTTCATCAATCCGCGAAGGACTGCTGTCTGGGCGTCGCGTTCCTCGGTCATGGTCGTGGTCCTTCTGGCTTTGCGGCCGGTCCCCTGCGTGTCAACGGCCCGGGCGAAAGGCCGGGTGCCGCAAGCGCCAGCAGCAGAACCGCCAGCGGCAGCGAGAAATAGAAACCGACCATTGCATACCCCATGGCCCCAACGATCCCGCCCAGTACATAGGTTCCGACGATCGACAGCAGGATGCGCAGTTTCCGCAGGTCCGCGCTGGCCCCGCGTCCCGGTTGAACCAGCCGGTATATCGCCCGACCTCCCTCGATCCCGATATCGGTGATCATCCCCGTGGCATGGGTGGTCCGGATGCGCGCGCCCGAGATCTTGGTGATCGTGGCGTTCTGCATCCCCATGATGAAGCACAGGCAGGCAAGCGCGAACAGCCGCCCCGGCGTGGTGGTGAAGATGCCGCCGAAGGCAAAGCAGCCCAGGCAGACGCCCTGGACCGCAAGCGGCAGGGCAAATTGCTGCCGGCCCATCCGGTGCCGCGCCCAGTGGACCAGAAAAGCGCAAAAGGCCGCCCCTGCGGTAAAGGCGCCGATCGCCAGCAGCGCCGTGCCCGTCACCAGCAGGTTGCCGACGGCCAGGCTGTCGGCGATCTGCGACAGATAGCCTGTCATATGTGACGTGTATTGCCCCAGGGCGAAGAAGCCGCCCGCATTCGACGCGCCCGCGATGCCTGCCAGGAACAGCGCCAGGACATAATCGCTGCCCCGGCTGCGGCGGTGGCTGACCAGCACCTTTGCCGAAGTCAGGGGGCGAAGAAAGCGGGTGCGGCGTGCCATAGGGCCAATCTAGCCAATGGCTTGCCGCCTGTCAGCAGAGCAGGCGGTTCTAGACCCCGCCGACCGAGGAAAAGCCGCCAAGCCGGGCGGCGATTTCCTCAAGCGAGGGGCGCGGGCCTGCGGGGCGGGTTTCCAGGGCCTCGCGCATGGCGCGCAGATGGGCAGACGTGGTGCCGCAGCAGCCGCCGATGATGCGCACGCCCAGGTCGCGGGCCAGGCAGGCGTAATCGGCCATGATCTCGGGCGTGCCGTCGTAATGCAGGTGCCCGGCCTCCAGATGCGGGATACCGGCATTGCCCTTGGCGATGATGGGGCGTTCATTGCCCGATGCCACGAAATCGCGCACCGTCCGCAGCAGATCCGCCGCGCCAACGCCGCAATTGGCGCCATAGGCGACGGGCGGGTTCGGCAGGCGTTCCACGAGGGCCGCAAGCTGGGCCGAGGTCACGCCCATGATCGTGCGGCCCGCGGTGTCAAAGCTCATCATGCCGCACCAGGGCAGGTCCGCCAGGCGCGCGGCCTCGGCCGCGGCGCGGAACTCTCGTTCGCAGCTGATGGTCTCGACCCACAGGATGTCGACCCCGCCTTCCTTCAGCGCCTCGGCCTGTTCATGGAACATCTCGACCGCGCGGGTCTGGGACAGGCTGCCGATGGGGGCCATGATCTCGCCCGTGGGTCCGATATTGCCTGCCACGATGACCTTGCGGCCGCTGGCATCCGCGATGTCGCGGGCCATTGCGGCGCCTGCGAGGTTCAACTCGCGAACCCGGTGGGCGGCGCCTTGCAGCCGCAGTCGGCTGGCATTGCCGCCAAAGGTGTTGGTCAGGAAAAGATCGGCGCCCGCATCGACCGAATCCTTGTAAAGGCGACGGACTTTTTCGGGGTGATCGGCATTCCAGAATTCCGGGGCGACATTTGAAGCCAGGCCCATGTTGAACAGGTTCGTGCCCGTTGCGCCGTCGGCCATCAGCCAGTCGCGGCTGGCAAGAAGCTGGCTGAGAGGGTCGGGCATCACCTGTCCTGCGGTAAAATGCGAAATATCCGTCCAGGGACGGCTACCAATCATCAAGTCCATGATACGTCTGGTTCCGGTGGGAAACAATTTGCACATGAACGAAAATGGGCTGCGACGGTTTCCCGGCGCAGCCCTGACGTTTGCGTGTGCGGCCGGATCAGTTCCGGTCGTCGTCCCCGTCGTCCGAGGCACCGCCGATATCGTCGAACAGTTCGGCGATCTCGAATTCGGCCTCGGCATCGGCCTCGGCGGCCAGATCCTGGATCGACTTGCCCTGCGCCTGAAGCTCGGCTTCCTCGGGCGAACGGGCGACGTTCAGCACGATGGTTGCGTCAACCTCGGGGTGCAGCACGATGCTGACCTGGTGCAGGCCCAGATCCTTGATCGGCTGGTTCAGCACGACCTGCTTGCGGTCCAGCGTGAAGCCGGCCTCGGTCGCGGCTTCGGCCGCATCGCGGGTGGTCACGGAACCATAAAGCGCGCCGGCATCCGAGGCGGAACGAATGACCACGAAGGTCTGGCCGTCCAGCTTGTCGGCGATCTTCTGCGCTTCGGCCTTCGATTCGGCGTTTTGCGCTTCCAGTTGCACCTTGCGGCCTTCGAACGCCTTGATGTTGGCGTCCGATGCGCGCAGCGCCTTGCCTTGCGGCAAGAGGAAGTTGCGGGCAAAGCCCTCTTTCACGTTGACGACTTCGCCCATCTGGCCAAGTTTCGCCACGCGTTCCAGCAGGATGACTTGCATGTCCTTGTCCCCTTACTTCACGACATAGGGCAGCAGGGCCAGGAAGCGGGCGCGCTTGATGGCGCGGGCCAGCTCGCGCTGCTTCTTGGCGGACACGGCGGTGATGCGCGAAGGCACGATCTTGCCGCGTTCGGAAATGTAACGCTGCAGCAGGCGCGTGTCCTTGTAGTCGATCGCCGGAGCGTTTTCACCCGAGAAGGGGCAAACCTTGCGGCGGCGGAAGAACGGTTTGTTCGCCATGTTCAGATCCTTTCAGTCCGCTCGCGGCGGTCGCCGCGATCACCACGGTCGCCACTACGATCACCGCGGTCGCCACGATCACGGTCGCCGCGGTCGCCGCGCGGGCGGTCGCCACGGTCGCCGCGGTCACCACGCTCGCCGCGCTCTTCGCGCTTCTGCATCTGGACCGAGGGGCCTTCCTCGTGCTTGTCGACGCGCACGGTCATGACGCGCATCACGTCGTCATGCAGGCGGGCCAGACGCTCCATTTCCTGCACGGCGGCCGAGGGCGCGTCCGAACGCAGGAAGGCATAGTGGCCCTTGCGGTTCTTGTTGATCTTGTAGGCGAGGGTGCGGACACCCCAGTATTCGTTTTCGACCACCTTGCCGCCGTTGTCGGCCAGCACGGTCGAGAAATGTTCGATCAGCCCTTCGGCCTGCGTGTTCGACAGGTCCTGGCGGGCGATCAGCACATGCTCGTACAGAGGCATGGCATCCCTTTCAGATTCGGACGCATTTCATCGACGGGCAATCCTTCCGCACCCGTCACGAGAGGCTGCGCCGGTTGCAAGGTCTCGGCGGAAGGATGGGGTCTTATAGCGGCGAATGCTGGGGATGCAAGGTGATTCGCGGCTGCCCGGCCTGGCAGGACCAGGCCGGGTGGGGCCTCATTGCACCATCGGCTGGGGCAGCGGCGTGTCCATGTTGCGCACCGGCAGGATGGGGTGGACCACCTGCGGCTGCTTGCCCGTCAGCGTGCCCAGAAAGGCCACGATCTCGTCGACCTGCGTTTCGGCCAGTTCGGTGCCAAGCTGGGACGAGGACATGATCTGCACCGCCTCGCGCAGGTCCCAGACGGCGCCGGAATGGAAATAGGGCGCGGTCAGCGCGACGTTGCGAAGGGGTGCGGCCCGGAAGACATAGTCGTCGCTAGCCGTCTGCGTCACGGTGAAGCGGCCCCGGTCGCCTTCGGGCAGGACCGATCCGCCCGGCCGCTCGACCACGCCGAAGGGATAATAGTCCTGGCCACCCACGTTGACGCCGGAATGGCAGGCGGTGCAGCCCGTGTCCATGAAGGCTGCAAGGCCGCGCTTTTCCTGTTCCGTCATCGCCGCGTCATCGCCTTTCAGATAGCGGTCGAAGGCGCTGTCGGGGGTGATGAGGGTCGCCTCGAAAGCCTCGATCGCGCGGGCGAAGTTGTCGAAGCTGACGGGCGTCGCCTCGTCGGGAAAGGCCGCCTCGAAGCCCTCGACATAGCCGGGCATCGAGTTCAGCGTGCCGATCAGGTATTCTGGGGTGTTGTTCATCTCGACCCCGGCCTGGACGGGGCCTTTCGCCTGTTCGGCAAGGTCCGGCGCGCGGCCGTCCCAGAACTGCGCGATGTTGAAGATCGCGTTCAGCATGGTGGGCGAATTGCGCGGCCCCTGCTGCCAGCCGTGCCCGATCGAGGTGGTCAGCCCGTCCACGCCGCCCAGGCCCACGTTGTGGCAGGTCTGGCAGGAAAACAGGCCCGACAGCGACATGCGCGGATCGAAGAACAGCATCGCGCCAAGATCCACCCGTTCCGGGGTCAGCACGTTGTTGGCCGGGGCCTGGGGCGTCTGGGGAATGGGCTCGAACCATTCCAGGGCGGCGGCTCGCAGGTCGGCATCCGGCGGAAGCGCGGTCTGGGCCAGCAGGGGCTGCGCAAGCGCGCCCAGTGCCGCGATGGCAAGAAGGGATGTCTTCATGGCTGTCTCTCGTTTCATGTCTCGCGCGCCCGGGATGGATGATGCCGCCCATTCGCGACCGCCGCCCTGATGCAGATCAAACCGGGACGCTTGCGATGCGCGCGGCGCTGCGCCACGATGCCGCATGGCAGCAGGGCGGGATGGCTTGGATGGCGCTTGAGGATGCAAAGAACCAGGTCGATCAGGCCTTTACCCGGGAAGATCCGCGCGGCCTGTCCTTCGAGAGCGCCTTCGGCGGGGCCACCAGCTTCCTGCGGCGACGATATACGAAGGATCTGGCGGGCGTCGATGTTGCGGTGACGGGCATCCCCTTCGACCAGGCGGTGACGCACCGCCCCGGCACGCGCTTCGGCCCGCGCGCCATCCGCGAGGCGTCCGCCCTGCAAGCCTTCGATGCGCCCTATGGCTGGGGCTATGACCCGCTGTCCCTGCTGACGGTGGTGGATTACGGCGACATGGCCTTCGATTACGCCAACACGCGAGAGGTGCCCGCGCGGATCGAGGCGCATGTCGGCGCGATCCTGGACGCGGGCGCGGCGCCGGTGACGCTGGGGGGCGATCATTCGATCACCCTGCCGATCCTGCGCGCTGTGGCCGCCCGGCGCGGTCCGGTGGCGCTGATCCAGTTCGATGCCCATTCCGATACCTGGGCGGATGACGACCCCGACCGGATCGACCACGGGACGTTCCTCTACAAGGCGATCCGCGAAGGGGTCGTGAATCCTGAGGCCAGCGTCAGCGTGGGGATCCGCACGGATAATCCCGATACGCTGGGCGTGACCATCCTGGACGCACCTTCCGTCCATCGCGACGGGGTGGACACCGCGCTGGACCGTATCCGCGCGCTGGTGGGGGGCGGTCCCGTCTATGTGACCTTCGACATCGATGCCCTGGACCCCGCCTTCGCGCCCGGCACCGGAACACCGGTCTGGGGCGGGCTGGCAAGCTGGCAGGCGGCGGCGCTGCTGCGCGGGCTTGCGGGGATCGACCTGATCGGCGGCGACGTGGTCGAGGTTTCTCCCCCTTACGACACGACCGGGGCCACGGCGATCGCAGGGGCGCATGTGGCGATGGAACTGATCGCGCTTTACGGCTGGACCCGGCGCTGACCTTGGTCCCGCGGCAGCGGGGGCTGTCTGCCCCCGGACCCCCGAGGGTATTTCGGCAACGAAGAAGTCCTTGTTTGCCTGATCGGGCGCGGGTAATCCCCCGCCATGTTGCCCGAAGATCGCCTGTCCCAGATCGTCCAGCGGTTCGAGTTTCTCGAAGCGCAGTTGAATGCCGGCGCGGCCCCCGACCAGATCGCCCGGATCAGCCGCGAATATGCCGAGTTGAAGCCCGTGGTCGAGCAGATCGCCCGCTGGCGCGATGCCCGCGCCGGCCTGGCCGATGCCGAGGCGATGCTGGCCGATCCCGAGATGCGCGACCTGGCTGCAGATGAACTGGCCCGGCTGCGCGAGGAAATGCCCGCACTGGAGCAGGCCTTGCGCATCGCCCTGCTGCCCAAGGACGCGGCGGACGCCCGCCCTGCCATGATCGAGATCCGCCCCGGCACCGGGGGCGACGAGGCTGCGTTGTTCGCGGGCGATCTGCTGTCCATGTATCGCCGCCATGCCGAACAGCAGGGCTGGAGCTTCCAGATGCTGGATCTGACGGAAACCGAACTGGGCGGCGTCAAGGAAGCCGTGGCAAGGATCGAGGGCGAGGGGGTCTTTGCCCGGCTGAAATACGAATCCGGCGTCCACCGCGTCCAGCGGGTCCCTGAAACCGAATCGGGCGGGCGCATCCACACCAGTGCCGCCACCGTGGCGGTCCTGCCCGAGGCCGAGGAGGTCGATATCGACATCCCCGCCGGCGACATCCGCATCGACACCATGCGGGCCAGCGGGGCGGGCGGACAGCATGTGAACACCACCGATTCGGCGGTGCGGATCACCCATCTTCCCACCGGCATCGTCGTCACCAGCAGCGAGAAATCCCAGCACCAGAACCGGGCCAATGCCATGGCCGTGCTGCGCGCGCGGCTTTACGACATGGAGCGCTCGCGCGCCGATGCGGAACGAGCGGCGGATCGCAAGTCCCAGGTCGGCTCGGGCGACCGCAGCGAACGGATCCGCACCTACAACTTCCCGCAGGGGCGGATGACGGACCATCGCATCAACCTGACGCTTTACGCCCTCGACCGGATCATGGCGGGCGATCTGACCGAGATCATCGACGCGCTGACCGCGCATGACCAGGCCGCCCGCCTGGCCGCCGAGGGATGAGGCTTTCCGAGGCCCGCGCTGATGCTGCCCGCCGGTTGGCTGCGGCCGGGATCGAGGGGGCGGGCCGCGATGCCGACCGCATCCTTGCGGCCGTGCTGGAAACCGAGCCCGCCCGGCTGCGCATCCTTGACGACCGTGACCTGACGGCCGACGAAGCGGTCAGGCTGCACAGCGGGATTGCCGCCCGCGCCGCCCGCCAGCCCGTCGCGCAGATCGTGGGGTTCCGTGATTTCTATGCCCATCGCTTTGCCGTCACCCCCGACACGCTGGACCCGCGCCCGGAAACCGAGGTGCTGGTGCAGGCCGCCCTTGATCTTCCGTGGACCAGCGTCCTGGACCTGGGGACGGGGACAGGGGCCATTCTGTTGTCGCTTCTGGCGGCGCGGCCGGGAACAAGCGGGCTGGGGACCGACATCTCGGCTGCCGCCCTTGACGTGGCGCGACGCAATGCCCAGATCATCGGCGTGACGGCAGGCTTTGCGCAGGCCGACTGGTTTGACGGGATAACGGGCCGCTTTGACCTGATCGTCTCGAACCCGCCCTATATCGCCCTGGACGAGATGGCATCCCTTGCGCCCGATGTCCGCGCGTGGGAGCCGCATGGCGCCCTGACCGACGGGGCCGACGGGCTGACGGCCTATCGCGCCATCGCGGCGGGGGCGGCGGGCCATCTGTCGCCGGGGGGTCATGTCCTGGTCGAGATCGGGCCGACACAGGCCGGGGCCGTGGCGGCCTTGTTTGCGCAAGCAGGGGCAAGGACGCAGGTGATCCGCGATCTGGATGGTCGCGATCGTGTCGTTCTGGCCTGTTTCGGGGCGTGAAACCCGGGAAACGCCGCCGAAATGCAAGTTTTCGCTTGTCACCCTGCGCCGGGCATGGTTAGTCGCCCTTGTGCAGGGGGCAGCGATGCCACCGCACGGGTCAGCCTGAAAAAGCCGATTCCCTTATGGACGCCTGCCGCGTTCGTTCGGGCGAAGGCCGGGTTGAACGGCAAAGTCATTCATCTGCGATGCCCGTGCCGCCCGCGATGCCGTCCAGATCACTGGATCCCGGATTTACTGGAATCACGACAGACAAACTGATGAGATCATCGAAATCCCGTTCGCGCAACAAGTCGAACCGCCAGCGTTCGCTGGGCAATGTCGTCAACCGCGTCTTCGACAGCTCTGGCCCCGAAGGCAAGGTGCGCGGCACGCCCCAGCAGATCATCGAGAAATACCTGACGCTGGCGCGTGACGCGCAGCTGTCGGGCGACCGGGTGGCCGAGCAATCCTTCCTGCAACATGCCGAGCATTACACGCGGATGCTGGGCGAGGCGCAAAAGGAAATGGCTGAACGCCAGCAATTTCACCAGCCCCGCCAAGACGACGATGGGCGCGAGGCCCAGCCGAACGGCAATGGCGGCCAGCAGCACCGCGACCAAGGCGGGCGCGAGCAGGGCAGTCGCGACGACGGCGGACGCGATCATGGCAACGGCCGCGACCAAGCCCGGCGCGAGCATGGCGGCCGCGACAATGGTGGCCGCGACAATATCGGACGCGACAATGGCCATCAGGGCCAGCAGCGCGACCACGTGTCCCGCGACCAGGGCGGCAACCGCGATCAAGGCCATCGCGAACAGCCGCGCCTCGAGCCGCTGGTCGAGGAACAGCCCGAGTTCCAGCCGGAAGCCCCTGCTGCCCGGCCCGTTCCTGCGCCGCAGGAACCGTCGCAGCCCGATCCTGTCATGGACCCCGATGCCAAGGGCTTGCCCGATCCTGTGACCACCTCGGACGATGAGGGTGCAGGCCTGGTCGAGACGCCCGAGGCGGCCGCAAGGCCCGCCCGCGCCCGCGCGCCCCGCGCCCCCCGTGGCGACAAGCCCGCGGCGCCCCGCCCCCGGGCCCGCCGCAAGCCGGCCGAGGATGGGGGCGAGAACAAGCCCCAGGCGAGCGAGGAATAAGAAAAGGGCCGCGGCGATCAGCCAGCGGCCCTTTCTTCATGCGCCTTGGCGGGCGGCCTGCAAGGCCCGCGCAAGGGCGCAGAACCGTTCAAGGTCGATCTCCTCGGCCCGTGCGGTGGGGGGGATTCCGGCATCCTGCAGCAGCGATTCGATCTGCGGATGCAGGCCGCGCAGGGACGCGCGCAGCATCTTGCGCCGCTGGTTGAAGGCCGCCGCCGTCACCTGCGACAGGACCGCCGGATCCGCCGGATAGCGCGGCTGGGGCAGGGCGGTCAGGTGGACCACTGCCGAATGGACCTTGGGGGCGGGCACGAAAGCCTCGGGCGGAAGCATCATCACGATCCGCGCATCGGCCCGCCATTGGGCCAGCAGGGCAAGGCGGCCATAAGCCTTGCTGCCGGGGGTGGCGACGATCCGCTCGGCCACTTCCTTCTGGAACATCAGCGTCAGCGACTGCCAGAAGGGCGGCCAGTCGGGCGGGGTCAGCCAGCGGATCAGCAATTCCGTTCCGACATTGTAGGGCAGGTTTGCAGCGATGCGGATCGGCGGGGTCAGGTGCGCCAGCGGATCGACCTGCAGCGCGTCGCCATGGATCACGGTCAGGCGGCCGGGATATCGGTCGGCGATTTCCTGCAGGGCTGGCAGGGCGCGCGCGTCCTTTTCGATGGCAAGGACGTGGCGCGCGCCTTCGGCCAGAAGGCCACGCGTCAGGCCGCCGGGGCCGGGGCCGATTTCCAGCACGTCGCATTGCGTCATGTCGCCCGCCTGGCGCGCGATCTTGGCCGTCAGGTTCAGGTCCAAAAGGAAGTTCTGGCCCAGTTGCTTTTTCGCGCGCAGGTCGTGGCGGGCGATCACCTCGCGCAGGGGCGGCAGGTTGTCGATGGCAGTCATCGTGGAAAAGCCGGGGGTTTCACACCCCCGGACCCCCGTGGGACATCTGTGTGAAGAAGAGGCATCACGCCCGCGCCGCCGCCATGTCGCGGGCCATGCGCAGGGCAGCGATGGTCGAGGCGGCGTCCGCAATGCCCTTGCCCGCGATGTCGAAGGCCGTGCCGTGGTCCGGCGAGGTGCGGATAAAGGGCAGGCCCAGCGTCACGTTCACGCCCCCCGCGAAGTCCAGCGTCTTGATCGGGATCAGCGCCTGGTCGTGATAGGCGCAGACGGCGGCGTCATACCGAGCGCGGGCCGGGGCATGGAACATCGTGTCGGCGGGCAGGGGGCCGGCCAGATCAAGCCCCTCGGCCCGCAGTCGGTCAAGCAGGGGGATCATCCAGCTGGCTTCCTGCCTGCCGATCGTGCCGCCTTCGCCTGCGTGGGGGTTGAGGCCCGCCACGGCCAGGCGCGGCGCCCTGATGCCGAAGTCGCGGATCAGCGCCGCATGGGTCATGCGGATCGCCTGTTCCAGCAGATCGCCCGTCAGAGCGGCGGGGACGTCCTGCAGCGGGATGTGGATGGTCGCGGGCACCACCCGGCACGGCGGCGTCACCGTGGTCGAGGCCAGCATCATCGCGACCGGCACGTCCTGTCCCAGGCGGGCGGCCGCCAGATGGGCCAGATATTCTGTATGGCCGGGAAAGGCGAAGCCAGCGCCTTCCTTCAGCGCTTGCTTGCTGATGGGAAGGGTGCAGATGGCCGCGGCCTCGTCCCGCATGACCAGGTCGGCGGCCCGGGCAATCACGGCGATCACGCTTGCCGCATTCGCAGGGTCGGGCTGGCCGGGCACCGCGGCTGCTGCGAAGTCATGGCTCAGGACCGGAAGCCTGCCCGGCGGCACCGGATCGCCCGGCGCAGCAATTTCGGTGAAGGCGGTGCCGGCCGGCAGATGGCGCGGGTCGCCCATCCAGGCGAAGTCGACGCCCGAGGCCAGGGCCAGCGGCGCAAGTTCGGGACCGATGCCTGCGGGTTCGCCGCAGGTCAGGATGATGCGGCCTGGGCTCACGGGCGGCGGATCAGGGCTTCGGCGCGCAGCTCGGCCAGATAGGCATCGGCGGCGGCATTGGCCTTGCGGTTGAAGATCTGGTCGCGGACGGCGTCGCGCGTGGGCAGGGCATCGCCGCTAGGCACCGCATCCTCGACCCCGTCATCGGGCAGGGCAGTGGTGGCCACGTCGTTTTCCATCTGCGCGACCAGGGCAGGCTGGCGCGAGCAGAGCATCACCAGATCGGCCGCATTGCCGTAATCGACCACGCCTGTCTCGTCTGCGTCCAGCGTCGCAAGGCGTTGCGCGACCAGGGTCGGGATCGCCCCCTGCGGCAGGGTCTGGCGCTGCACCTGGCCCGCCTGGGCGCCTGCCTGGACGTAAAGGTCGTCGCAGCTGCGCGTCCTGGCCCCTAGGGTCGCGGCATCCGCGGCCGTCGGCAGCCGCAGGGTCGCAAAGTCGACCACCTGTTCCGTGGCGCCGGGGCGCAGCATTCCCTGGCTGTCGCGCAGGTGGAACAAGACCACCGCGCCCTCGACTGTCAGGGGCTGGGTCGTCTGGCCGGGTTGCAGGGCGGTGATGACCGGGCGAAGGCTTGGCGGCAGGTTGTCGATGTTCACCCAGGCCAGCCGTCCGCCGGCCTGCGCCGAATCGGCGGCAGAGTATTGACGGGCCGCAGCCTCGAATTCGTCGGAGGACAGGCCCGCGCCTGCGATCTGTCGTGCCAGGTTCAGGGCCTGCTGTTCCTGGCCCGGAGGGGCGGGGATGATCAGTTCCGAGATCAGCACCCGCGACAGGATAGGGGTTTCGACCACGCGGCGCAGTTCCTGGTCGACCTCGGCGTCGGACACCTTGATCCGGGGCACCACGCGTTCGCGGATGACCGAGCGCCAGACAAGGCCCGCGCTGACGAAATCGCGATAGGCCTGCGGCTCGACTCCCGCATTTTCCAGGGCTGCGGTGAACTCCGCCGCCGACAGACCGGCACGGCTGGCAAATTCCTCAAGCCCGTTCTGAAGCCCTTCCTCGGTCGGCACGATGCCAAGCTGGCGGGCGGCATGGTTGCGAAGGCGGTCGTCGATCAGCGCCTGCTGGGCCTCCTCGGCCGTTGTGCCGGGGGCGCCCAGGATCTGCATGAACCGCTGGCGTTGGTCGACCTCGTAGCGGGTGATGGCGGCGTTGTTGATATAGATCACCGGCTCGAACAGGTTCTGCGCCAGGATCGGCGCGGGCGCCGCAGCCAGGGCCGCTGCCAAGGCAAGGCGTGAAAGGAATTGCCGCATCTGCTGGCCCCCGTGTCTTTTATGGCGTGTCTTTTGTTGGCGTATCATGTGCTGGCGAAGATTAGCGCATGCAGGACCGGCGCGCCACCGTGCCCGGCAAGTCTTCCGAGGCGCCGAAGCCGCCCAGCCGGACCGACAGCCCGATGCTGGTTTCCGGCCGCACGCTGTCCGAACTGGTAAAGCGCCGCGACACGCCCATGTCCACCGTCAGGCATTCGTTGCGATAGGTCAGGTCCAGGGACGCGCGCTGCGCCTGGTCGGCGTTGAAGTCATAGCGGGTTTCAGCCGTGCCCCACCAGCCCTCGCGGATCTGCCAGCCGACATTGGCGACCAGTTCGCTGATATCGGCACGCTCGGTTTCGGCCACGTCGCCGTCCAGCCACAAATGCCCCGCCGAGAGTTGCAGGTCATTGCGCAGCCAGCCCAACCGCAACTCGTTGCGCGAGATGTCGAAGCCGTCGTCGAACAGCGCCCGGTTGGCGATGGCAAGCCCGTTGCCGCTGTCGTATTGCGCCGCCACCAGCCAATCGGAACTTGTTCCCGACAAGGACGAGCCATCGGGGAAGGCGCGTTCCGGATCGGCCCTCAGCACGCGGCCACCGGTCAGGGCCAGCGACCAGCCGGTCGGGTCCAGCCTGGTCCAGGTCACCCCCAGATTGGCGCGCAGGCCACCTTCGCGGGCGTCCCAACCGGGAAAACGGCTTTCCGAGAACAGGTTGCCTTCGTCGAACTCGATCAGGCGGCTGTCCTCGTTCGGGATATCGTCGTCGTCGCCCGCAGGGGAATAAAGGATGTGGGCCACGGGCTCGACCAGGTGGGTCACGCCGCCCTTGCCGCCGATCAGCGGCCAGCGCAGCTCGACACCAACCATCGGGTCCGCGCGCGTCACCACGTCGTCGAAGCGGCTGTCCTGCGCGATGCGATAGATGTCGGCGTCGATCCCGGCAAGGGCCGCGCCCACCACGCCGCCCGGCAGGATCTCGCTGCGCCGCCAGTTGAGGCCAACCGAGGCGCGGGCCATGTCGCGGCCCAGTTCGTCCTGGTCGGACGGACGGCGATGGGCATGGATCGACCATTCCAGAAGCCCCTGCCCGCCGATGTAATCGGGGGTGAAGCGCCGCTGCCAGATCACGTCGGCCACCTGCGCGGGAGAGGTGCTGTTGTCCTCGTCGTCGCGCAGCGAGTGATAGTTGCCGACCCGCCCGAAGAACAGCTTGTCGCGTGTGATGCGTTCAAGCGTGAAGCCGCTCCACAGCCGGTCGGCCTCGGTGATGTCGTAGTCCAGCAGATAGCCCCGGTCGGAAGCCGCCTGAAGCTGCACGCCCAGCCGATAGCCGCGAGGCAGGTCCACAAGGGCATTGCCGAAGACATAGCCCCGCGTCTCGCCGGGGCGGATGTCGTCGCGGGTGATGGCGCCGTTCCATTCCGTCACGGCGTTTGACCAGGCCTGCCGATAGCGCAGTTCCAGCGTCCGCGTCCGGCTGGCCGAAACATAGGGCGTCACCGTCACGTCGGCATGATCGCCCAGCGTCACGAAATACGGCAGCTTCACCCCGAATCCTAGGCCCGAGGTGGTCCGGAACTCGGGCCGCAGAAAGCCGGTGCGCCGTTCCACAGTGGGATCGGGCGCTGTCAGGGCGAATGGTGCTGCGGCCAGCGGGATGCCCAGGGCGCGGAACTGCGGGTGGTCAAAGGTGATCAGCCGGGTTTCGGCGTCATGGGTGATGGCGCGGGCGCGGATTTCCCAAAGGGGCGTGGGGTCGCTGGCGCAAATCTGGCAGGAGGACGCGACCACGTTGCGCAGGTTCGTCATCCGGCCGTTGCCGGTCCGCGTCAGTTTGGTCGCGGCAAGCTGCAATTCGCGGGCCAAGACCAGCCGTGCACCGCGGATGATGCCGTCCTGCAATTCGCGGTCAAGCTGGCCCGAATCGGCCACCAACACGGCCTCCTCCTCGGGATTGGCGGCGCCGGGGCGGGACAGGTGGATCGGCCCCTCGATCGTCAGGTTGCCCGAGGCGCCGTCGACGACGATGCGCGACGCGACCAGCCGGGCGCCCTGGTACCAGACCACCACGCCGCCCGCCGCGATCAGCGTGCGGTCGCCCTGCAGGACCATGCTGTCGGCCAGCACCGTCGCCGCATCGTCCTGTGTCCCGCCGGGATCGCGGCCGGGCAGGGTCACGTCGGCATCGGGATCCACCGCCTTCAAGGCAGCGGCGCCGGGCGTCCGGTCGCCCAGGACCTCATTGCCCAGCGGAGTGGCGGTGGGGGCAAGGGCTGCCTCGTCGCTCCACAAGGGGCTGGTTCCGCCCATGCCGCCCGCGCCCAGGCCCGGATCCTGCGGCAGCATGGTCTGCGCAAGGGCCAGGCCGGGCAGAATGGCCAATCCCAGTCCCAGTCTACAGGCTTTCAGCACGCGCCGTGTCATCCGTCCTCCCGCGCAAGGATCAGCGCCATGGCCAGAAGCCCGCCGACCAGGGGGGGCGTCCATCCGGCCAGAAGCGGCGGCACCTGGCCGTTGTCGCCCAGAACCTGCGCGAGATTGCGCAGAAAGAACAGCCCGATCCCCGCGCCGAAGGCCAGCAGCACCGCGGTTCCGGTACTGCGGCCGCGGACATGCTGCATGGTGAAGGCCGCGGCGACCAGCACCATCGCCCCCATCAGGAAGGGCCGGGCCAGTTCCATCTGCAGCCAGACCTTGTGGCGCGCGGCCGAGAAGCCCGCGCGTTCCAGCCCCGCGATGAAGCCGGGAAGTTGCCAGACCGGCACCGCCTCGGGGCGGCCGAAGCCTTCGCGGATGCGCTGCGCGGTCAGGTCCGAGGCCAGTTCCATCTGCGGGGCCGAGATTGCGGCAGCCTGGGGATTGAGCTCGGTCAGGGGATAGTCGCGCAGGTCGCGCAGTTCCCATTTGCCGGGCAGCAGCCGGGCCTCGCGCGCCTCGATCCGGCGGACGGGGCCGCGGGCAGCGTCGAAGACCATGAAGGTCGCGTCGTAAAGCGTGGTGGCGTCGGGGCTGGCGCGGCGGGCGCGGATGACGATCTGGCCCGATTCCTCGGACCCCTCGATGACGGCCTGGCGCAGCCAGACCGCACTGTCGCCCACCGAAACTGTCTGGCGGCTGTCGCTTTCGATCCGGGCGACCGCCTCGTCAAAGCGCGCGCCTGTCACGGCCACCAAGGGGTTCAGCAGCGCGACGCTCAGGCCGCCGGCCAGAGCGGCGGTCACGGCAGGGGCGGTCACGACCTTCAGGGCAGACCGGCCGGATGCACGGATCGCAACCATTTCGGACGTGCGGGCCAGGTTCAGGAACAGCGCGATCCCGGCCAGCACGGTGAGAAGCGGAAGGATCGAATAAAAGCTGGAAGCGATGTTCAGCGCCGCCAGCCCCAGGGCACCCGCCAGGCCGATATTGTCGTCGGAAAAGCGGCGGATCATCTCGATCATGTCGATCAGCAGCAGGATCAGCAGGAACACCCCTGCCACCGTCAGGAAGGACCGCAGAAAGCGCCGTGCGACATAGCTGGCCAGGATCATGCCGCAGCCCCCGTTCGGTGCTTCAACCGCCGCGGCTTGCCCGCCCACCACAAAAGCCCGCAGCACAGCATCGCGCCGATCAGCGCGGGCAGGTAAACGAGCGGCCAGAGCGACGGGTCGCGCCCGGCCTGGTTGGCGGCGGCATTGGACAGGAACTGCACGACAAGCAGTCCCAGGATCGCCCAGAAGACCTGGCGCCAGACGCCGAAGCGCGAATAGCCGCCGATCAGCAGCGTCGCAAAGCCGATCATCGCCGCAACCGGGGACAAGAGCGGCTGGGCAATGCGCTCATGCGCCTCGCGCCGGGCGTCGGGGGCGGTGGCGCCGGTCGCGGACAGCAAGTCCGCGTCCGGGTCCAGCAGCCGCAGCGTGCCGTAATCGCGCAGGTCGCGCCCCCTTCGCCCCCCGCCCGTCAGCATGGCCCCGATGTCATAGCTGAATTCCTGGAAGCGCGTGACGGCAAGGGCCTGTCGGTCGCCGTTCTGCCGCAGGTTCTGCGACATGCCGCGCAGCAGGATCAGCACCGGGCCGTTTTCTGCGCGGATCACAAGCGCCTCCTCGGAGGTGTAGATGGTCTGGTTGGCGGGGTCGCGCGCATCTTCGATGAACAGATCCAGCAGGCGGCCGTCGGTGGCGATGTCGCGGATGAACAGGGTGATCCCGTCGGCGGGATACTGGAAGCTGCCGGGGCGCAGGAACTGCTCGGTCACGTCCTGGGCCAGTTCCGCCTGGCGGTCGGCAAGGCGCGCGCGTGCCAGGGGCACTAGCCCATGGACCAGCACGGCGACCATCAGCCCCACGAAGACCCCGAAGACCAAGACCGGCCGCGCCAGCCGCCAGGGCGACAGGCCCGCCGCCTGCATCGCCACCAGCTCGGATTCGCCGGCCATGCGGTTCGTGCCATAGGCCGTGGCCGCGAAGGCCGCGACAGGCAGCACGACCGAGATCACCAGGGGCAGGGTCAGCGCGGTGAATTCCAGCACTACCAGGGCCGTCTGCCCGTCGCTCAGAAGGTCGTCGAACAGGCTGACGGCGCGGTTGATCCAGTAGACCGACACCAGCACCAGTGCGAAGAACCCGAACAGGGTCAGCATCTGGCCAAGGATGTATCGGTCGATCCGGGGCATGGGGCGGGGGATGTCCTTGGGCGGGCGGCTTCGGTCACGTCTTGCTTAGCGGCAAGGGCGGCTCTGGAAAAGGGTGCGCGGCGGGTCTAGGCTGCCCTCCGCGAAAGATGAGGAGCGCGCGATGACCCAGCCTGTCGAGATCACTTTCACCGAAATCGCCACCGGCCGGCTGGCCAGCCACGAGGGGCGGGTGGCGATGATCGTGACACCGGGGGCCGACCTGCCGTCCGGCCTGCCCGATCCCGCGCAACAGGCCGTGCGTCGCGCGATGGAATCGAAGGCCGGCAAGGGGCTGAAGCCCGGCGCCGCCCTGGAACTGGCCTTCCCCGCGGGCATGGAGGCCGAAGCGCTGACCCTGGTGGCGCTGCCTGATGATGCCAGCGTGGCCCAGGCCCGCAAGGCAGGCGCGGCCATCGGTGCAAAGCTTGGCAAGACACATACGCTGGTCCTGGCGGGCGGGCATCCGCTCGCCAACGAGATCGCGCTTGGCATCGCGCTGCGCGGCTATGACTTCTCGGTCTACCAGACCAAGCCGGTCGAGGGCGACGGAGAGGCAGGCGCCGACCCGACCCCGCAAAGCGTTACGCATGAACCTGAAAACGCCGTGCTGGCCGATGCCCAGGCCGACAGCGCGCCCGAATCCCCCGACGCGCCGGTCAGCGAAAAGGCGCGCGTGACCTTCATGGCGGACAATCCCGAGGTCCTGGCCAAGACCGCGCAGGCCGCCGCCGCCGTGGCCGAGGGCGTCTTCTTCACCCGTGATCTGGTCAACGAACCGGCCAATGTCCTGACCACCAGCAATTTCGCAGACCGCCTGAAGGCGATGGAGGAGATCGGCCTGACCGTCGAGGTGCTGGAGGAAGACCAGCTTGCCGAACTGGGCATGCGCGCGCTGCTGGGCGTGGGGCAGGGGTCGGAAAGCCCGTCCAAGGTCGTGGTGATGCACTGGAACGGCGGCGGGGACCAGGCGCCCCTGGCCCTGGTCGGCAAGGGCGTGGTCTTCGACACCGGCGGCATCTCGATCAAGCCCGCGGCGGGCATGGAGGAGATGACGATGGACATGGGCGGCGCTGGCGTCGTCGCGGGCGTGATGCGCACCCTGGCCCTGCGCCGGGCCAAGGCGAATGTCGTGGGGCTGGTGGGCCTTGTGGAAAACATGCCCGACGGCAAGGCCCAGCGTCCCGGCGACATCGTGCGGTCGATGAAGGGCGACACGATCGAGGTCATCAATACCGACGCCGAAGGGCGCCTGGTCCTGGCCGATGTCATGTGGTACGCGCAGACCCGCTTCGACCCGTCCGCCGTGATCGACCTCGCGACGCTGACCGGCGCCGTCATCATCGCGCTTGGGCATGACAATGCGGGCGTCTTTTCGAACGACGACGCGCTTGCCGACAACATCCTGGCCGCCGCGCGGGCCGAGGGAGAGGGCGCGTGGCGCCTGCCCCTGGGCCAGCCCTATGACAACCTCATCAAGTCGCGCCTGGCGGACATGAAGAACACGGGCGGCCGCGCGGCGGGATCGATCACCGCAGCGCAGTTCCTGCAGCGCTTCATCCGCAAGGGCACGCCCTGGGCGCATATCGACATCGCGGGCGTGGCCCTGCCGCCGGGGGCGACGGACCTTGCCCCGAAGGGCGCGACGGGCTGGGGGGTCATGACGCTGGACCGCCTGATCCGCGACACCTACGAGGCGAAGTAGGCCCGATGGGCAACGCGCTGTTCTATCACCTGACCCGCTCGCCCGCCGAAAGCCTGTTGCCGGTGCTGATCGGCAAGTCCCTGGCGGCGGGCTGGCAGGTGGAACTGCGCGGCACCGATCCCGCCCGGATGGAGCGGCTGGATCTGCACCTGTGGCAGGGCGACGGTTTCCTGCCGCACGGGCTGGCGGGCGGGCCACATGACGCGCGCCAGCCTGTCCTGCTGACGGTGGCGGGGCAGGCGGCCGCGAACGGCCCCGCCTGCCTGATGGCGCTTGACGGGTCCGAGGTCGCGCCCGCCGAATGCCAGGCCCTGACCCGCACCTGCATCATCTTCGACGGAGGCGACGCGGCGGCCACGGCGCGCGCCCGCGACCAGTGGCGCAGCCTGACCGGCGCCGGGGTCGAGGCCGAATATTGGTCCGAGGAATCCGGCCGCTGGGAACGCAAGCGATAAGGCTTGCGGCAACTTGACCCTTGCGCGGCGGGCGCGGGATCTGGCATCGCCCGGTCATGCGGCGCAAGCGTTCACCCCGGATCCTCGGCCTGGCCTTTCTGGCCTTGCTGGCGCTTGCCATGGCCACAGGCATGACGGCACGCCCCGTCCCGACCGAGATGGACCTGCGGCTTCAGGCCTGGGTGATGGCCGGCGTCGGCCTGGAAGACATCCTGTGCGAGGATCACGGTGCGGGCCATGGTGACCATGGCGACGGGCATTGCCCGCTGTGCAACCTGACGGCACCGACCGGGCTGCACGAGGTGACGGCTTCCTTGACGGATGCCGACCAGCAAATCATGGCCCGCATCGTCCTGCCCCAGATCCGCCGGGCCGAGGGGCGCGCCCGTGATCCCGCCATCCCCAAGCGCGGACCTCCGGCGCTGACCTGAACAAAGCCGCCGCCCGTCGACGGGTGGCATCGTCTTGTCCACATCAGGTTCATCCATGACACATCTGACCGAAACCCCGCGGGCCGACGGCGCCCGCGCCGCGCTGCGTCCCTTTCTGCTGCGGATGCATTTCCACATCGGGCTGTTCGTTGGCCCCTTCATCTTCGTCGCGGCCCTGACCGGGCTGCTTTATGTCCTGACGCCGCAGATCGAGACCTGGCTTTACCGCGACGCGCTGTTCACCGACAGCACCGGAACGCCCCGCAGCCTGGCTGATCAGGCACAAGCCGCGCGCGATGCCCTGGGGGCGGATCTGGCAGTGTCCGCCGTCCGCCCGGCGACCGGGCCGGGCAGGACCACGCGGATCATGTTCTCCGACCCCTCGGTTGGCGATTCGGAAAACCGGACGCTGTTCATCGACCCCGTCACGCTGGCGGTACGGGGCGACCTGACCACCTATGGCACCACCGGCCTCCTGCCGTTCCGCACCCGGCTGGATTACCTGCACCGGAACCTGCTGCTGGGCAATGTGGGCCGATACTACAGCGAACTCGCCGCAAGTTGGCTGTGGGTGGCGGTTCTGGGCGGTCTTGCGCTTTGGGCCACGGGCCCGCGCCGCCGCCGCAAGATCGCGGAGATGCCGCCCCCGCAACGCCGCCGCTGGCTGCATTCCACCATCGGCGTCATCTTGTCGGCGGTCCTGCTGTTCGTGTCGGTGACCGGGCTGACCTGGTCGCAGCAGGCCGGCGCGCGGATCGACGCGCTGCGCAGCGAACTGGGCTGGGTGACGCCCTCGGCCAGTGCGGCCCTTCATGGCCCCGCAGCATCTGCGGGCGATCACGCGGGACATGACGACCATGCGAACCACCACGATCCCGCCGCGCGAGAGGATCGCCTGGACCAGCTGGACGCCGTGGCCGCCGCGGCCCGGGCAGGGGGCATCGATTCCCCCCTGGTCGAGATCCGCCTGCCCAGGCCCGATCAGGCCTGGGTCGTGCGCGAATACGACCGCCGCTGGCCCACCCGGGTGGATACCGTGGCAATCCATCCCGACACGTTGCAGATCACCAGCCGCGCCGACTTCGCCACCTTCACCCTGATCCCCAAGCTGATCCGCTGGGGCATCGACGCGCATATGGGCGTGCTGTTCGGCGTGGCGAACCAGATCCTGATGGCGGGTCTGGCAATCGGGCTGATGGTGATGATCGTTTACGGCTATCGCATGTGGTGGACGCGCCGTCCTGTGGCGGACGAGCCGCTGTGGAAAAGCTGGCGGCGCCTGTCTGCAGGTCAGCGGGTGCTGTGGGCGGTGCTGGCGGTGGCCGTCGGCTGGGCGCTGCCGGTTCTGGGGGTAAGCCTGGCGCTGTTTGTGGCACGTGATCTGCTGCAGGGGCGGGCAGCGGGCTGATCACGCCGCCGCGTGGCCGGCCAGCCGGGCGTGCAGGTCGGTGCGCCGCAGGCTGGCCTTGGCGCCTTGCATCACCGCGCGACCCCGTTCCAGCACCAGGAAGTCGTCGCCCAGATCCCAGGCGAAGTCGAAGAACTGTTCGACCAGCACGATTGCCATGTCGCCTCGGTCGCGCAAGGCGGCAATGACGCGGCCGATCTGTGCGATGATGTTGGGCTGGATGCCCTCGGTCGGCTCGTCCAGCAGCAGGACGCGCGGCCGGGTGATCAGCGCGCGGGCGATGGCAAGCTGCTGCTGCTGGCCGCCGGACAGGTCGCCGCCGCGCCTGTGCGCCATCTCGGCCAGGACGGGGAAGCTGTCGAAGATCTCGTCCGGGATGCGGCGGTCGGCGCGGGGCAGGCAGGCAAAGCCCGTCTCCATGTTCTCGCGCACGGTCAGCATGGGAAAGATCGCGCGGCCCTGCGGGACATAGCCCACGCCGAGGCGAGCCATTTGCTGGGCGGTGATGCGGCCCAGGGGCTTGCCGTCGAAGGCGATGTCGCCGCCGGACCGCGGATGCCGCCCGGCCAGCAGGTTCATCAGCGAGGTCTTGCCCACGCCGTTGTTGCCCATCACGCAGGTGACCGATCCGGGCCGCGCTGCGATGTCGATCCCGTGCAGGATTTGGCTGGTGCCGTAATGCAGGGTCAGGTTGGTGGCTTCCAGCATGTCCTATCGCCCCAGATAGACTTCGATGACGTCGGGATTGCGGGTCACGTGGTCCAGCGAGCCCTCGGCCAGGACGGAGCCCTGGTGCAGCACGGTGACCTTGCAGTTCAGGCGGCGCACGAAGTCCATGTCATGTTCCACGACCACCACGGCCCGCGTCTGCGCCAGACGCACCAGCAGCGCAGTGGTCTGCTCGCGTTCGGCCAGGGTCATGCCGGCGGCGGGTTCGTCGACCAGCAGCAGGCGCGGTTCCTGGGCCAGCAGCATCCCGATCTCCAGCCATTGCTTCTGGCCGTGCGACAACTCGCCCGCCTTGCGTGTGATCTGGGCCGCCAATCCGACTTCGGAGGCCAGTTCGGCCACCTTGCCCGCCGAGTCCACCGACGGCCGCCAGCCAAGCACCGCGAAGGGGTTGCGATTGGCCTTAAGCGCCATGGTCAGGTTGTCGGCCACGGTCTGGTCCTCGAACACGGTGGGCCGCTGGAACTTGCGGCCGATGCCGGCGCGGGCGATCTGCGCCTCGTTCATCTTCAGAAGCGATTTCGGCGGCGTGCCCCATTTCACGTCGCCCGCGTCGGGCCGGGTCTTGCCGGTCACGATGTCCATGAAGGTGGTCTTGCCGGCGCCGTTGGGGCCGATCACCGCGCGCAGCTCCGCCTCGCCGATGTTGAAGGACAGGTTGTTGATGGCCCGGAACCCGTCGAAGCTGACCGAGATGCTGTCCACTTCCAGAAGCGCGCTCATGCCTTGGCCTCCTGTGCCGGTTGGGGAACCTCGCCCGTGGCGCGACGCGGCGGGCGGATGCCCCCCAAGTGGTCCACGATCCCTGCGATGCCCTTGGGCGCGAACAGCGTGACCAGCACGAAGCCGATGCCAAGCGCCACCTGCCACCAATCCACCCAGTTGACGGTATAGCCCGGCAGGTGGATAGCGGGTGCGCGCCCGCCGGTGAACCAGCTTGACAACAGCGACACCAACGCCGCCCCGATGATCGCGCCGTAAAGCCTGCCCCGCCCGCCGATGGCGACCCAGACGGCCAGGTAGATGGAGGCGATGGGCATCAGTTCCGCCGGGTTGATGATCCCGGCCTGCGGATAATACAGCGCGCCCGCCACGGCCGTGATCATCGCGGCAAGGGTGAAGACCACCAGCTTGAAACCCTCGACCGGGTAGCCGAGGAACCGCACGCGGGTTTCGTCGTCGCGGATGGCCCGGACCACGCTGCCGAACTTGCCGCTGACCAGCCAGGCCGCCAGCACGTAAGCCAAGCCCAGGGCCAGGGCAGAGGCCCAAAGGAACCAGACCGACAGGGTGGCCTGATCGACCGCGTCCAGGCCGGGGATGTTCTGCAATCCCGACAGCCCGTTGTTGCCCCGGAACCCGCTGTCGTTCTGGAACAGCCACAGGGCCAAGGCCAGCGTCATCGCCTGGGTCAGGATCGACAGATAGACCCCGTTCACGCGGCTGCGGAAGGCCAGCCAGCCGAAGACCAGGGCCAGCAGGCCGGGCACTGCGACGACCAGCAGAAGCTGGATCGGCAGCGAATGTGCAAAAGCCCAGACCAGCGGCAGGTCGGACGATCCCACCACGCCGAAGATCTGGTTGGCGACGCCTTCCTGCAATTCGGCAGGCGTAGGCGGGATCGGGTTTCCGGCCAGCGAAGCTGCGACGATGCTTTCGGTCCGGGCATACATCAGCCACTGCCCGATCAGGTATCCGCCAAGCGCGAAGAAGGCCATCTGGCCCAGCGACAGGATGCCCAGGTATCCCCAGACCAGGTCCATCGCCACCGCCGCAAGCGCCAGGCACAGCGTCTTGCCCAGAACCTTCACGGTCGAGGTCGGGACGGTGCCGTTGCCATAGGCCTGGCTCAGCAGGGTGACGGCGACGGTAAAGACCGCCAGAACCGCCAGCACGACCAGGATGGACGGATTGCGCAGGATGAAGGGTTGCCGGGTCAGCTTTTCGGTCATGGGGTCACGCCTCCGCCGCGCGGCCGCGCTGCGGGATGATGCCGCGCGGCCTGAACTGGATGAAGATGATGATGAACAGGATCATGAAGGTCTGCGCGGCAAGCGTGTTCGCGGGGTTCATGAACTCGATCACCTTGGACAGCCCGCCGATCAGCGCGGCGCCCGCCAGCGTGCCCCAGATGTTGCCCACGCCGCCCACGACCACCGTCATGAAGCTTTGTACGATGTATTGCTGTCCCAGTTCCGACGTGACCTGCGCGAACAGCCCGATGGCCACGCCCGCGATGCCCGCGATGCCCGACCCCAGGCCGAAGGTCATCATGGCGATGCGGTCGGGGTTGATTCCCATGGACGCCGCCATGCCGGGGTTCTGGGTCACGGCGCGGACCTCCAGTCCCAGGCGGGTGCGCTTCATGATGAACAAGAACAGGCCCAGGAACAGCAGCGCCAGAACGAAGATCGCCACCCGGATCGAACTGATCGAGATCACGTCGTTGATCGTGATGGCGCCTTCCAGCCAGGCGGGGGCGGTCAGCGGGCGGGCCTGGGTGCCGAAGATGTTCTTGGCAAGCTGCTGAAGCGCGATGGACACGCCAAAGGTCGCCAGCAGCGTTTCCAGCGGACGGTTCGCCAGATGCCGGATCACCAGCCGGTAAAGGATCACCCCTGCGCCGAAGGTCACGGCAAAGGCCAGCGGCAGGGCCACAACCAGGGACAGGGTGCGGTTGGCGACCAGGGTCTGGACGACATAGCCCGTATAGGCGCCCATCATGATGAACTCGCCATGCGCCATGTTGATGACGCGCATCACCCCGAAGGTGACCGCCAGCCCGATGGCCGCCAGGAAGTAGATCGAGGCTAAGGACAGCGCGTCCAGCCCCAGGTCGATCCCGGTCATCGCCGCCAGACGCACCTGCGCGCCGGTCTGCGCCGCGCGGGCGGCGTCGGTCACGTCGCTGTTCGGTTCAGCGTAGATTTCGAAGAAACGGTGGGCGTCAATGGCTGCCTCGACCTCGGCCTCGGTCGCGGCGGGGGCAACGGCGCCTGCGGCCTCGAGCGCCTCGTAGGCGCGGTCGCGGGCGGCGGGATCCGAGAGGTCGGCTACAGGGATGCCGCCCACGCGGCCGTCCACGATGTTGGCGGCAAGCGCGTTGCGCTGATCGGCGGGGGTCAGGCGGGGTTGTAGGACGCCCTGGCTGGTCAGCAGGGCGATGGCGGCCTCTCTCGGGAAGTCGGCCTCGCCCACCGATAATGCGCGGACGATGTTGGCCTCCGGCTCGGCGGGGGCGGCGACGCGGGTCGTCGCCAGCAGCGGGTTCAGCGCGGCCCGGAAGTCCAGGCCGACATCGCCAGACATCGCCTCGATCGCCGCGACGCGGGCGGCGGGGTCGGGATCGAAGCGGATCGCGAGAAGGGCCGTCACCCGGTCCCGCTGCGCGGCCAGGGCAGGATCGGCCTCGGCCGGGGCGGCGCGCAGGGCCGCAAGGTGTTCGGCAGTGCCGTCTCGGGCAATGCTGGCTAGGGCGGCGGCGCGGCGGGCCGGATCGGGGCTAGAAATCTCGCCTGCGACAAGGGCGGATTCGATGACGCCGCGCACGCCGGAATTGGGGCGCAGCATCTTTGGATCGGCGCCGGGAACGGGCTGGCCGGTCACGGCATCGGTGGCGGCGTCGCCGTCCACGATCAGCAGCCGCCCGTCATCCGTCACCCCCAGCGAACGGTCGGCCCAGGCGGACAGCAGGGCCAGCCCCTCGGGTCCGGTGGCGGCGATCTGCGCCACCAGCGGCTCGACCGTGCGGCGCGACGGTTTCTCGATCTGGTCGAGGTTGCCGGCAATGACCGCCTCAAGCGCGGGGTTCGCGGCGGCGGGCAGCGCCAGCAGCAGCGCCAGGGCAAGAACGATCAGGGGGCGGATCATGGGCGCGTTCCTTGAGCGAGGGGGGCGGCAGCGCCGCCCCCGCAAGGGTCAATAGTTCGACTGGACCTGCACGCAGGTGTTCGTCTCGGTGTTGAACATGCCGCAGTCCTTGCCCGGCCAGTCGGCTTCCAGCTTGGCGGATTCGGGCAGGAAGTCGGTCCAGGCATCGCCCGGCACGGGTTCGGTCTGGCTGACGATGTCGAACTGGCCGTCCTCGCGGATCTCTCCGATCAGGACCGGCTTGGTCAGGTGGTGGTTCGGAAGGACCGTGGCAGTGCCGCCGGTCAGGTTCGGAACCTCGACGCCGACGATGGCATCCAGCACCGGATCGACATCGGTGGTGCCGGCCTTTTCGACGGCGGCGACCCAGGCGTTGAAGCCGATCACCGTGGCTTCCATCGGGTCGTTGGTCACGCGGTCGTCGTCGCCGATGAAGGCCTTCCATTCCTCGATGAAGGCGGTGTTGGCGTCGGATTCGGCGGTCTGGAAATAGTTCCAGGCGGCGAGGTGACCGACCAGGTTGGTCGTATCAAGTCCTGCAAGCTCCTCCTCGCCGACCGAGAAGGCCATGACCGGGATGTCGTCGGCCGACACGCCCGCCGCCGCCAGTTCCTTGTAGAAGCCCACATTGGCGTCGCCGTTGATGGTGGAAACCACGCCGACCTTCTTGCCGTCCGCGCCAAGCGCCACGACATCCGCCACGATCTTGGACCAGTCCGAATGGCCGAAGGGGGTGTAGTTGACGAAGATGTCGCCTTCCGCCACGCCCTTGCCCTTGAGATAGGCGTCCAGGATGTTGTTCGTGGTGCGCGGATAAACGTAATCCGTGCCAAGCAGCGCCCATTTCTCGACGCCCAGTTCCTCGGCCATGTAATCCACCGCCGGGATCGCCTGCTGGTTCGGCGCGGCGCCGGTATAGATCACGTTCTTCGAGGATTCCTCGCCTTCGTACTGGACGGGATAGAACAGCAGGCCGTTCAGTTCCTCGATCACCGGCAGGACCGACTTGCGCGACACGCTGGTCCAGCAGCCGAAGATCGCGTCCACCTCGCTGACGGTCAGCAGCTCGCGCGCCTTTTCGGCGAACAGCGGCCAGTCGGATGCCGGATCCACGACCACGGCTTCCAGCGGGCGGCCCAGAAGGCCGCCCTTGGCGTTCTGCTGTTCCACCATCATCAGGACGGTGTCCTTCAGCGTCGTTTCCGAAATCGCCATGGTGCCCGACAGCGAATGCAGCACGCCGATCTTGATCGGTTCGCCTTCCTGCGCCATCGCCCCCGTCGCCAGCACCATGGCGGTGGTCAGCGTCAGCATCGCGGACAGTTTACTCATCATCACCTTCCCCAGCCGTTCGGCCCATGTCCCTGTTGTTTTCCGTGAAAGCACAGTGGCCTTCGCAGGTGCAGCAAGCCGGGATTTGCGGGGGCTGAACAGGCTTTGGGCAGGTTTCGGGCCGGCGATGCGGCAACTGGGCGAACAACGGGCAGCCGCGCAGGCGGTTGCTCGCGCCGCAGGCAGGCTCAGGCTGCGCGAGGCTGCAATCCGCCCTGGTCGATCAGGAAATCGACGATCTGGTCCACGCCCCGGCCGTGGCGCAGTTGCGCCATGACCACCGGGCGGGCACCGCGCGCATTCCGCGCATCGGATTCAAGCAGTCCGGCGTCGACCCCGACATGGGGCGCAAGGTCGGTCTTGTTCACCACCAGCAGGTCGGACCGCGCCAGGCCCGGCCCGCGCTTGCGAGGGATGTCCTGGCCTGCCGCCGTATCGATGACATAGATGGTCAGATCCGCCAGTTCCGGCGAGAAGGTCGCGGCCAGATTGTCGCCGCCCGATTCGATCAGCACCAGATCCAGGTCCGGAAAGGCCGCGTTCAGGTCCGCGATGGCGGCCAGGTTGATGCTGGCATCCTCGCGGATCGCGGTATGGGGGCAGCCGCCGGTTTCCACGCCCCGGATGCGTTC
The DNA here is from genome assembly GCF_011801365.1 of Paracoccus sp. AK26. NCBI lineage: Bacteria > Pseudomonadati > Pseudomonadota > Alphaproteobacteria > Rhodobacterales > Paracoccaceae > Paracoccus > Paracoccus sp. AK26. The sequence goes on along the minus strand of NZ_CP041041.1, from coordinate 2,584,099 downwards.
GGCGGGCAGGACCTGGGCGCGCATCAGGGCCTCGGCGTCCTCGCGGGTATAGATGTCGTTGGTGACAACCGCCATCGACAGGCGCGGCGCAAGCGCGCGGGCCAGTTGCTCGGTCAGCGTGGTCTTGCCGGCGCCGACGGGGCCGCCGATGCCGACGCGCAAGGGTCCATGGCGGGGGCCGGTGTTGCTCATGATCTGAATATCCTGACGGGCATGGTTTCGTGGCGCATGGCGGCGATGTCGGCGCCCCAGCTTGCAGAGGCAAGGTCGTCCTCGGTCGCCGTGGCGGCACGCGCGGCGGCGGCAAGGATCGCGGGCTGAAGCGCCGCCAGCATCTTCTGGCCTTCGAGGGGGCCCAGCGGCATGAAGCGGACGGCGGCGCTGATCAAGGCAGCAGCCTGGGCCTGCAGGAAGGCCGCGATGATCTCCGGGTGCGGCAGCGGCATGGCGGCGCAAGCGCGGCCAAACCCCACCGCCAGGGCGGCGGCGGGCTGCTGCTGGCCTGTCAGCGCGGCTATGTTGGCGGCGAAGGCGGTGCCCTGTTCGACCGTCTCGGCCAGGCGCTGCGAGGAAAGGCAGGCGGCGCGGGCCAGATCGTCCAGGGCCGCGTGATCCGTGGCGCGCAGCGACAGCGCGACCAGCACCGCATCGGTCCAGCCCGCCCCATGGTCCAGCCAGTCGGCCAGCCATTGCGGCAAGGTGGCGCGGGTGACGACACCGCCGTCCATCGCCCATTCCAATCCCTGCGACCAGGCGAAGCCGCCCACCGGAAAGGCGGGCGACAGGACCTGGGCCAGATGCAGGCGCGCGGCCTCAGGCGTGGTGATGGGCGTGGCTGTGGTCATGCGCGTGATGGTGCGAAGATCCGTGGTCATGGCCGAAGGTCCGGCCATGTCCATAGGCGCCGCCTTCCGGACGGAAAGGCAGGTCCGCGTGCTGGATCTCTGCCCCAAGCTGGCGCAGCATGGCTTCCAGGACATGATCCTGGCGGATGATCAGGCGGTCGGCCTCGATCCGGCAGGGGGTGTGGCGGTTGCCGATATGCCAGGCAAGGCGCGCCAGGTGGCCGCGGATGACCAGCACCGGTTCGGGCCTGGCGCGCATCACGATGCGGCGGCCGTCCGACAGTTCGAAGGCATCGCCGTCCTCGACGCTCGTCACCTCGGGCAGGTCGACCAGGAAGTCGCCCGTGCCGCTGGCCAGCTTCTTGCGTCGCAGAAGGCGGCCTTCGTAGTCCAGCGCGATTTCGCCGTCAAAGGGGGCGGGGGCGTTGCGGATGATGCGGGTGGCGGTGATCATGAGGTCCCTCAGAACAGGAAATAGCGTTGGGCCATGGGCAATTCCGTAGCCGGTTCGCAGGTCAGCAACTGCCCGTCGGCGCGGACTTCATAGGTTTCCGGGTCCACCTCGATGGCGGGCATGGCGGCGTTCAGGACCATGTCGGCCTTGCCGATGCCTCGGGTGTTTTCCACCGCGATCAGGGTCTTGTGCAAGTTGTCCCCCGCGCCGCTTTCCAGGCCCGCCTTCGACACGAACAGCGCGGACGCCCGGCCCGTATGCCCCCACATCGGGCGGCTGAAGATCGGCTGCACGGGGATCGAGCCGTTCGGATCGCCCATCTGCGCCACGCTGATCTGCCCGCCGACCAGAACCATTTCCGGCTTCACGCCGAAGAAGGCGGGCGACCACAGCACCAGGTCGGCCCGCTTGCCCGGCGTGATGCTGCCGATATGGGCGGAAACGCCATGCGCGATGGCCGGGTTGATCGTGTATTTGGCGATATAGCGGCGGGCGCGCAGGTTGTCGTTCTGGCCCGTCTCCTCTGGCAACCGGCCCCGCTGGCGGCGCATCTTGTCGGCGGTCTGCCAGGTGCGGATGATGACTTCGCCGATCCGGCCCATGGCCTGGCTGTCGGACGAGATGACGCTGAACGCGCCCAGGTCGTGCAGGATGTCCTCGGCCGCGATGGTTTCGCGCCGGATGCGGGATTCGGCGAAGGCCACGTCCTCGGGCACGCGGCGGTCGAGGTGGTGGCAGACCATCAGCATGTCGAGATGTTCCTCGACCGTGTTGGCGGTATAGGGCCGCGTCGGGTTGGTGGACGAGGGCAGGACATTGCCCATGCCGACCATGCGGATGATGTCGGGGGCGTGGCCGCCGCCCGCGCCCTCGGTGTGATAGGCGTGGATGGTGCGGCCGGCGATGGCGGCCATCGTATCCTCGACGAAACCGGATTCGTTCAGCGTGTCGGTGTGGATCATCACCTGAACGTCCATGGCATCCGCCACCGTCAGGCAGTTGTCGATGGCGGCGGGGGTGGTGCCCCAGTCCTCGTGCAGCTTCAGCGCGCAGGCGCCGGCGCGGATCTGTTCCTCCAAGGGCGCGGGGACGCTGGCGTTGCCCTTGCCGGCGATGCCGATGTTGACCGGCAGGTCGGCGCAGGCCTCCATCATCCGGGCGATGTGCCAGGGGCCGGGGGTGCAGGTTGTGGCAAGCGTGCCATGCGCGGGCCCGGTGCCGCCGCCCAGCAGCGTCGTGACGCCGGAATGCAGCGCATGGTCCACCTGCTGCGGGCAGATGTAGTGGATGTGGCAGTCGAAGCCGCCGGGCGTCAGGATGCGCCCCTCGCCCGCGATGATTTCCGTGCCCGGCCCGATGACCAGCGTCACGCCGGGCTGGGTGTCGGGATTGCCCGCCTTGCCGATGCCCGCGATGCGGCCGTCGCGCAGGCCCACATCGGCCTTGGTGATGCCCCCATGGTCGAAGACCACGACGCCGGTGATGACCGTGTCCATCGCGCCGCCTTCGCGCGTGACCTGGGACTGGCCCATGCCGTCGCGGACGACCTTGCCGCCGCCGAACTTGACCTCCTCTCCGGGGATGGTCAGGTCGCGCTCGACCTCGATCAGCAACTCGGTATCGGCCAGGCGGATACGGTCGCCGGTGGTGGGGCCGTAAAGCGCCGCGTAATCGGCGCGGGACAGGCGGGTCATAGCGGCCCCATGACGTCTTTGCGGAAACCCTGCACGATGCGTTCGCCCGCGAAGGGGATCAGGCGCACCTCGCGCGACTGGCCGGGTTCGAACCGGACGGCGGTGCCAGCGGGGATCGACAGGCGCATCCCGCGCGCGGCGGCGCGGTCGAAGCGCAGGGCGGGGTTGGTTTCGGCGAAATGGTAATGGCTGCCGACCTGGATCGGGCGGTCGCCGGTATTGGCGACCATGACGGTGACCTGATCGCGCCCCTGGTTCAGGACGATCTCGCCGGGTGCGGGCAGGATTTCTCCCGGAACAATCCTGCGGGTCATTCAGCCCACCATCGCCAAGGCCAAGCCCGCCGCCGCCGTGCCGCCGCCCAGGGCGCGCAGGGCCGTGCCGCGTTCCAGTATCCGCGCCGCGCCGATGCCCACCCCATGCAGCGCAAGTGTTGCCACCGCAAAGCCCGCAGCATAGGCGGCCAGCCCCGCCGCGGGGCCTTCCGCCCCATGCGCCCAGCCATGCGCCATGCCGAACAGCGCCACGCCGGGGACCATCGCCGCCAGCGGCAGGCGCGCGGCCATCGCGACAAGCGCGCCCAGGATCACGACCGAGGCAAGGATCATCGGCTCGACCCCCGGAAAGGGCAGCCCGGCAAAGCCCGCGGATCCGCCCGCGATCATGGTGCCAACGAAGGCCAGGGGCAGCGCCCAAAGCGCCCGGCCGCCGGCCTGCGCGGCCAGCAGGCCAAGCGCCACCATCGCCAGCAGGTGATCGGCGCCCCCCAGCGGATGCGACAAGCCCGACAGGAACTGGCCTTCGTCATGATGGCCGACATGGGCCAGGGCGGCCTGCGGCAGCAGAAGGGCGGCGGCAATGGAAATCTTTTTCATTCAAGCCTCGTGGCGGATCGGGTGGTGGACGGTGACCAGCTTGGTCCCGTCGGGGAAGGTGGCCTCGACCTGGACGGATTCGATCATGGCGGGAACGCCCTCCATGCATTGATCAGCGGTGATGACATGCGCGCCTGCCTGCATCAGGTCGGCTACGCTGCGCCCGTCGCGCGCGCCCTCGACCACGAAATCGGTGATGAGCGCGATCGCCTCCGGGTGGTTCAGCTTGACGCCGCGGGCCAGCCGGCCGCGCGCTACCATTGCGGCAACCGAGACCAGCAGCTTTTCGCGTTCGCGCGGGGAAAGGTTCATCGTCAGACCTGCCAGATGCGGGGAAGGGGATCGGGCCGCAGCGCGGCCAGAAGGCGGATGACCTGCCGGCGCAGCGGCCAGTCGTCGCGGGCCAGGCAGCGGACCACCAGCCGTCCCGGCGGGGCGCTTGCCGCGCCGGCGACGCCGGGTTCGTCTAGGACGGCGCGGGCGCGCGCCAGAAGGTCGGGTGCATGGGGCGCGACCACCGCCAGCGTCGCAAGGGCGCGGGCATCGCCCAGCAGGGCGGGGCCGTTCCGCCGAAGCAGCGCGGCGTCGTCCAGGGCCAGGGCGTCGTGGTGGATCAGCCGCCCGTCCCGGCGCACGGTGCGGCAGTCGCGAAAGCGGATGCGGGCTGGCTCCTCGCCCATGGCCAGGCGGCCCAGCACGATCATTTCCAGCAGCAGGCAGCCGGCGTCGGGGGCCAGATCCACCTGCGTGTCGCGGCAAAGCGCGCTGCCATCGAACAGGATGGTTTCCTGCGGCAGCCAGTCAAGCCAGCCGCCCGCGCCCACGGCAAGCCGAACCTCGGCCCGCGCAGGGGCCGCCTTGGCGCGATAGGCGCGCTCGGCGGTCTGGGTGGTTGCCAGCACCCGGGCGCCGGGCTGCAGGGTCACGGCAAAGGACAGCCGGTCGCCCGAGGCCAGCCCGCCCGAGGTGTTTAGAAAGGCGATCTCGGGCAGGCCCGCGGTCATGCGCGGCAGCATGGCCTTGGCGGACCCCGACTGCGCCAGATCGACAAGCCCTCGCGGGCCCATGACCACATGCGCAGCGCCGGTACTGCGCTGAAGACGGGGGGCTGGGGCGGAGGCATCGAACATGCCCTGAAGGGGCGGCGGGGCCCGGCAAAGGTCAATCGCGCGTCATTCGGCCGATGCCCGGTTGCTGCGCAGGGCAAGGCAGATTGCCAGTAAAGCGTGCAATATGCCCGCCAAACGATCAGTCGGGGAATGCTTGGCTGGCAGAGGCCAGCAGCCTCTGCCGCCGGGCAGGAGGGATCGCCGCCGTTTCGACCGCAGTAAAGACGTGCATGGTCCCAAGGCTGGCATCCACCACCGCGTGGTCGCTGACCCAGCCGCCGAGCGCCAGATAGCTTCGCAGCAGCGGCGGCATCCCGGCCATGGCCCGCCGCGGATCGTGGGGACCGGCCAGCGGGGCGCGGGCAAGCCGGAAGACATGGGGCGCCTTGATCCGCGGCCACCAGCGGCGGGGCGCCAGGTGGCGGGCCTGCAGCAGGGCGAAGGCCTGGGCGTGATCCGCGGGATCGGTTCCCCGGAAGCTGGAGCAGCCGAACAGCATCCGCGCGCCTGTCGCCTCGACCACGCGCGTCAGCGCGGCCCAGGCCAGGCGGATCACGTCCGGATCCTGGACATGGGGGTGGACGCAGAAGCGGCCCACCTCGACCAGGGGGCTGTCGAATGCCTCGAAGGCGCCGAGGTCGTAGAACTGGGCAGAGTAGCTGGCCCCGATGTCCCGCCCGCCCGGCAGCGGCAGGAAGCGGAAGCAGCAGACCAGCCGGCCGCTTGCCGCGTCGCTGATCAGCATATGGCCGCAGCGGTCATCATGGGCGTCGGACTCGATCTCGTCGCCGCTGGCGGCATCGCCGTCCCGTGCGACGAAGCACAGCCAGCGAAGGCGCTGCGCCCTGCGCAGGTCGTCGGCCGAGGCGGCCAGCCGCGCCAGATAGCGGCCCTTGCGGAATGGTGTCATGCGGCGGCCCCTTCAGGCTTCGACAGGCTGTTCCGACCCATGCCGTGACAGAACTGCGCCGCGTCAGTCGCCCATGCGGTCGCCCAGCACATCCTCGACATAGATCCGCTTGACCAGGATGATCGTCACCAGAAGCAAGGGCGTCGCCAGGATGATCCCGCCGAAGCCGAACAAGCCGCCGAAGGCCAGGATCGCCAGCACGGTCAGCGCGGGCGGCAGGTCGGCGGCATAGCGCTGGATCAGGGGCATCAGCAGGTTTCCCTCGACCTGCTGGATGACCACGAACAGCAGCGCGACATAGATGGCCAGATCGACCCCCTGGGTCAAGGCAAACAGCACCGCGGGGATCCCCGACAGGAACGGGCCGACGACCGGGATGATGTTGGTCAGCCCTGCGATCAGCCCCAGGACAAGAGCCAGGGGCACGTCCAGCAGCCACAAACCCAGGCCGGTGGCGACCGCGACCAGCAGCATGTCGGCCGCCTGCCCGCCCATCCAGCGGGCCAGCGCGCGGCCAAGCTCGTCCGCGATCTGCGCGGCGCGGGGGCGATAGGACAGCGCCACCAGCCGCAGCGCCCCGCCCCGGTACAAGGGTGCGTCAAGCGCCAGGAAGATCGCCACCGTCACCAGCAGCACAAGGTTCGCCACGCTGCCGAAGACCGTGGTCAGCGTCCCCGTGACATAGCCGAACAGCGATGGCAGAGTGCCTTCGGGCGCGGGGCTGCCGCCGCCGCTCTGGGCGTTCTCCATCCGCTGTTCAAGGAACTGCCCGACCGAACTGCCGGACAGCCAGTCGCTGACCTGGTCCCAGGCGGCGGGCAGGCTGCCCAGCAGTTGCTGGAACTGTTCCGAAATCGACGGCCCCGCCCAGACCACCACCCCCGCGATCACCAGTGCCGCCGCCAGGGCCGACAGCAGCACGCCGGGCTTGAAGCCCAGCCCTGTCCGGCGGTTCAGCAGGCTGGCCCCCGCCCGCAGCGCGATGGCGATCAGGATCGCGCCAAAGCCCATCAGCAGCACGTTCGACCATTGCCACATGGCGCCCAGCAGCAGCGCCAGGGCAAAGGCCAGAACGATCCCGCCGGGGCGCAGGCGCGGTTGTGGGGCGTCGGGGCGGTCGGTCATGGCCTTGGCCTTTCGTCTGTTTCGCCCGCATCATGCCTGCCTTGCCCGCAGATACCATCCCTGATAACCGGGCGCGGATGTCTTGACCGGGTGGGACTGTCCCGCCTGCCACAGCAAAAGGGACGCCCCATGGCCATCGAACGCACGCTTTCCATCATCAAGCCCGACGCCACCCGCCGCAACCTGACCGGCAAGATCAACGCCAAGTTCGAGGATGCGGGCCTGCGCATCGTCGCGCAAAAGCGCATCAAGCTGTCGGCCGAGCAGGCGGGCAAGTTCTACGAGGTCCACAAGGACCGCCCCTTCTATGGCGAACTGGTCGAGTTCATGGCATCCGAACCCGTCGTCGTGCAGGTTCTGGAAGGCGAGAACGCGATTGCCAAGAACCGCGAAGTGATGGGCGCGACCAACCCCGCCCAGGCCGACGAGGGCACCATCCGCAAGGAATTCGCGCTGTCCGTCGGCGAAAACTCGGTCCACGGGTCCGACGCGCCGGAAACGGCCAAGGAGGAGATCGCGTTCTTCTTCTCGGGGCTTGAACTGGTCGGCTGATCGGTTCGACGAGTGGTGAGATGGAAAGGGGCCGCAAGGCCCCTTTTCTTGTAGAGGCGGCCGCACCCTGCGGAACTATCCCCCCGTTGCACCCCCACCCCCATCCGCGCTATCCCCTTTTGAACCCAGACCAGCAGGAGACCCCACATGCGCGCGTTCGTCTTTCCAGGCCAGGGGGCGCAGACCATCGGCATGGGGCGCGAGCTGGCCGAGGTCTATCCCGCCGCGCGCGAGGTCTTTGACCGGGTGGACGAGGCGCTTGGGGAAAAGCTGTCGGAGCTGATCTGGACCGGCGATATCGAGACCCTGACGCTGACGCAGAACGCGCAGCCGGCCTTGATGGCGACCTCGATGGCGGCGTTCCGGGCGATGGAGACCGAGGGGATCACCATCCGGGACGCCAATTTCGTGGCGGGGCATTCGCTGGGCGAATACTCGGCCCTTTGCGCGGCGGGGGCCCTGACGCTGGAGGATACGGCGCGGCTGCTGCGCCTGCGCGGCCAGGCCATGCAAGAGGCCGTGCCCGTGGGGCAGGGCGCGATGGCCGCGATCCTGGGGCTGGATTTCGCGACCGTCGATCGCATCGCGCGAGAGGCCGGGGGCGAGGGGGTGGTGCAGGCCGCCAACGACAACGATCCTGGGCAGGTCGTGATCTCGGGCAACAAGGACGCCGTGGAGCGCGCCGCCGCCGCGATGAAGGAGGCGGGGGCCAAGCGGGCGCTGATGCTGCCGGTTTCCGCGCCCTTCCATTCGGTGCTGATGCAGCCCGCCGCGGCGGTCATGGCCAACGCGCTTGCGGGCGTGGACATCCAGCCCCCGGCCGTGCCGCTGGTCGCCAATGTCCGCGCCGAGGCGGTGACGGAGCCCGGCGCGATCCGGCGGCTGCTGGTCGAGCAGGTGACCGGCACCGTCCGCTGGCGCGAATCCATCGCCAACATGGCCGCCGCCAGCGTGACCGAGTTCTGGGAGATCGGCGCGGGCAAGGCCTTGTCCGGCATGATCAAGCGCATCGCCAAGGATGCGGTCGTGCGCAACGTGGGCGCCCCCGCGGACATCGCGGCGCTGAAGGGCTGAGCCCCGGGGGCTTTCTGCCCCCGGACCCCCGAGGATATTTGGATGAAGAAGAAGGATCAGCCATGTTCGATCTGACAGGCAAGACGGCCCTGGTGACGGGCGCATCGGGCGGCATCGGCGGCGCCATTGCCCAGGCCCTCCACGGGGCGGGCGCAACGGTCGCCCTGTCCGGCACGCGCGAGGGGCCGCTGAACGAACTGGCTTCGACCCTGGGGGACCGGGCGCATGTGGTGCCTGCAAACCTGTCGGACCCCGAGGCTGCGGCCGGGCTGGTCAAGGAGGCGGCGGGGGCCATGGGATCGGTCGACATCCTGGTCAACAATGCCGGGATCACGCGCGACAACCTGTTCATGCGCATGTCCGACGAGGAATGGAGCCAGGTCATGGACGTGAACCTGACCGGCGTCTTCCGCCTGTCGCGGGCGGCGCTGCGCGGCATGATGAAGGCCCGCTGGGGGCGGATCGTCAACATCACCTCGGTCGTGGGGGCTACGGGCAATCCGGGGCAGGGCAACTATGCCGCGGCCAAGGCGGGCCTTGTGGGGATGTCGAAGTCGCTGGCCTACGAGGTCGCAAGCCGGGGCATCACGGTGAACTGCGTGGCGCCGGGCTTTATCGCGACGCCCATGACCGACAGCCTGACCGACGACCAGAAGGGCAAGATCCTGTCCCAGATCCCCGCCGGCCGCATGGGCACGCCCGAGGAGATCGCGGCGGCGGTCCTGTATCTTGCCAGTCCCGAGGCGGCCTATGTCACCGGCGCCACGCTGCATGTGAACGGCGGCATGGCCATGGTCTGAGGCAACCCTTTCAATCGAAAGCGGTTGCAAGAGGGTTCACGGGTGCTATATCCCCCGCTTTAGCAGCAGGGGAACCGCCCTGGGCTGAACCGGGCCTGTTGTGCCCGCGGAAAACTGGGCGGATGCCCGCGAGAATGAGGATGTGACATGAGCGATATCGCTGATCGCGTGAAGAAGATCGTGGTCGAGCATCTGGGCGTCGAGGAAGACAAGGTGGTCGAATCCGCCTCGTTCATCGACGACCTGGGGGCCGACAGCCTCGACACCGTCGAGCTGGTCATGGCGTTCGAGGAAGAATTCGGGATCGAGATCCCGGACGACGCCGCCGAAACCATCCAGACCGTCGGCGATGCGGTGACCTTCATCAAGGGCGCGGTCTGATCCGCATTCTTGCCACGAACGGCATTCCGAAACGGCGTCCTTGCACAGGCAGGGGCGCCGTTTTCCTTTGAAGTTGCTGCTTCGGAACCGGCTGCGCCGGGCCGCCGTTGGTCCGCGAACCAAAGGATGAAGGAGACGATCATGGCCGTCGCATTGAAGGGGCTTTCCGACAACGCCCGCAAGACCTCGATCTCGGAACTGAACGGGCGGCTGGCCGATTCCATCGCCTTGGCGCTTGCGGTCAAGCAGGCGCATTGGAACGTGAAGGGGCGCAACTTCATCGCCGTGCATGAACTGTTCGACACCGTTCACACCAACCTGCGCGAACAGATCGACGTCATGGCCGAACGGGTGCAGCAATTGGACGGCGTGGCCATCGGCACGGCCGAAAAGGTGTCGGGCGCGACCACGCTGCCGGAATACCCCACCGACCTGACCCGGGCCGAGGATCATATCCGCGCGCTTTGCGACCGCTTCCGCGACCATGGCGAAAGGCTGCGGATCGCCATCGATGCCACGGACGAGGCGGGCGATGCCGATACCGCCGACATCTTCACCGCCGCGTCCCGCAGCGTGGACAAGGACCTGTGGTTCATGGAAAGCCATCTGGAGGAGTGACGGCCCGGGCCGCGTCCTAGCGGCCCAGTTTGGCGTGAACCTCGTCCAGGTCGATCTCGCCCAGCGGCATCTTGTTGTCGGGGTTGTCGAAGTCGTACCGGAACAGCTGGAAGTCGTCCTTGTATATCTCCCAGGTCAGGTGGCGCGCCAGGTCGTCGAAGTAGTCGCTGACCTTGTGTGCCCGCTTGGGGCCGTGTCCCTCGGATTCGTTGAAGCGGGGCACGGCGGCCAGATCGACGGGCACGGGGGTGCTTGCGCCCGACAGGACGCCGGCCATCCCGTCGTTGAAGGTTTCGGTGAAGAAGATCCGGTCGTAGCGGCCGCCGTTGGCGATGAAGGTGCCGACATGGCCCGACATGGCGGACCAGTGGATGTCGGGTTCCATGGGGCGGCGGAAGCGGATGGTGTCGCGCGCGAACAGCAGGAAGCGGCGGAAGCTGGCGATCTGGTCGAAGTCGAAGCCGTTTTCCGGGCTGCCCACCTCGATCCCGTAACGCTGGGCCAGTTGCGGCACCAGGTTGCCCCGATAGCGCCGGCCGTTCCGCTGGATGCCGGCGATCTTGTCGAAGAAGGACGACAGGATGCGGGCATATGGGTTGCGCACGCAAGTGAAGGTCAGGGCATCGGCCCGGACGACAGCCTGTTCGATCAAGGGCTTGCTGCGGTCCTGTGACCATTTGTGCAGCCCGTCGGTCGAATCATGGATGTCGCCGTCGAAGAACCGGCCGTGATCGGAATAGAACATGATCTGCCCGATGGTCGAGCAGGCGCATTTCGGCACCACCCGATAGATCAGGCTTTCGCTTTCGGTCATCCAGACGCCGGGAAAACCCATCGCCATTCTCCTTATTGGGGTGCCCGGCTTGCTCCTTCGCGTCAAACGCGGCTAGACACAAAAACCAAATGCTGGCGGAAGATTCAACGCCTTCAATGGAATTGTGACCAGAACCGAAAGCACGCTGCCGATGGCCCGTATCGCCTTCATTCTGCTGACCCACAAGGATCCGCAAGGTGTGGTTGATCAGGCGCGCCGGCTGACGGCCGCGGGCGACTATGTCTCGATCCACTATGACCGCGGCGCGCCGGCCGATGGCTATCGCCTGATCCGCGAGGCGCTTGCGGGCCATCCGGGCGTCACCTTTGCGCCGGTTCGCATCCGCTGCGGCTGGGGCGAATGGTCGCTGGTCGCCGCCACACTGGCCGCCCTGCGCGCGGCCGAACGCGCTTTTCCGGAAGCCACGCATTTCTACATGCTGTCGGGCGACTGCATGCCGATCAAGTCGGCGGAATATGCGCGCGATTTCCTGGACCGCGACGATTGCGACTATGTCGAATCCTTCGATTTCTTCGACAGCGACTGGATCAAGACCGGCATCAAGGGCGAGCGGCTGGCCTATCGGCACTGGTTCAACGAGCGCAGGAACAAGCGCCTGTTCTATGCCAGCATGAGGGTGCAGAAATGGCTGCGGCTGGACCGTCCCCTGCCGCGCGGCATCCAGGTGATGATCGGGTCGCAATGGTGGTGCCTGCGCCGCCAGACGGTCGAAGCTGTGCTGGGCCTGATCGCCGACCGGCCGGATCTGGTCCGCTTCTTCCGCACCACCTGGATCCCGGACGAGACCTTCTTCCAGACGCTTGTCGCCCATCTGGTTCCAAAGGCCGAGATCCGCCGCCGGTCCCCCACCTGCCTGATGTTCACCGACTACGGGATGCCGGTGACATTCTACAACGACCATTACGACCTGCTGATCCGCCAGGACTATCTGTTCGCCCGCAAGATCAGCGCCGAGGCGCAGGATCTGCGCGCAAGGCTGGGCGCCCTGTGGCAGGCCAAGGATGTCAGCTTCGCTATCTCGAACGAGGCGCCGCGCCTGTTCCGCTTCCTGACCGGGCGGGGCCGGGTCGGCCGGCGCTTCGCTCCCCGCTTCTGGGAGGACGACGGGGCGGGGCGCGACCGGGTGATCTGCCTGGTGGTCGCAAAGAAATGGCACTGGGCCAAGCGGCTGACGGCGGCAATCCGCGCGCGGACCGAGGTTCCGGCGGTGGATTACATCTTCAACGAACGCGAGGCCGCCTTGCCCGACCTGGGCGGGATCGCCTCCACCGTCGCCAAGCGGGAACGGCATCGCCGCGCCCTGGTCCGGCTGCTGCTCGAGGATTTCGGCGCGAACCGGCTTGTGCTGTGCCTCGACCCCTCGGCCCTGACCTTGATCGCCGATTTCATGAATGACCGGGCCCAGACGCGGATCCTGTTCATCGATGGCCAGTTCGACGAGGATTACCTGCGGGGCCATATGCGCCGGATCGGCCTGTCCGGTCCCGCCACGCCGGATCCGGTGGTCCGGCAGCTGCTGCCGATCCTTGCCAGCGACCTGGCCCACGAGGCCGAGCGTCTGCGCGACATGGCCGGTGCGCGTCTGGCAGTGCTTTCACCCTCGGCCCCCTTGCCTGCCAATGCCGATGCCATCGCGCGGTTTCTGGACCTGCCCGCCGACGTCGCGCATGATCTGGCGCAGACGCCGCATCTGTTTGCCGATTGATTAAAGGAACGCCCATGGCCCTTGCTTATGACGACACCAACATCTTCGCCCGCATCCTGCGCGGCGAGATCCCCTGCGACAAGGTGGCCGAGAACGACCACGCCCTGGCCTTCCGCGACATCCGTCCGCAGGCGCCGGTGCATGTTCTGGTGATCCCGAAGGGCGCCTATGTCAGCTTCGACGATTTCGCGGCCAATGCCTCGGACGCCGAGATCCTGGGCTTTACCCGGCTGTGCGCACAGGTCTGCATGTCCGAGGGCGTGGACCTGGCCGGGGGGAACCAGGGCTTCCGCGCCGTCGCCAACACCGGCCACCACGGCGTGCAAGAGGTGCCGCATTACCACCTGCACATCATGGGCGGGCGGGTGATGGGGCCGATGCTGTCCCGCCAAGGCTAGGGGCGCGTCATTTCCACAAACACGTCCTCAAGGTCGGGCTGCTCGGTCGCGACATCCAGGATGGGGACACCTGCGCCGCGCAGCGCGTCCAGCAACTGATCGGCACGGATCCGTGACGGGGGATAGCTGATCGCCAGCCGCCCGTCGCCCCGCCATTCGGGATGCGCGCCGTCCGGCAGCGGGGGCAGGGCTGTGGGCCCGCCCGTGTCCAGCACCAGCGTCTTGCCGTCGGCCCGCGACAACAGGCTGCGCGTGTCCTGCCGCACCACGAGGGTGCCATGGTTGATGATGGCGATCTCGTCGCACATCTGCTCGGCTTCCTCCAGGTAATGGGTGGTCAGGATGATGGTCATGCCCTGGCGGTTCAACTCGCGGACGTTGTTCCACAGCATCTCGCGCAGGGTGATGTCCACGCCCGCCGTGGGTTCGTCCAGCACCAGGATCTGCGGGCGATGCACCAGGGCCTTGGCCAGCAGAAGCCGCCGCCGCATCCCGCCGGACAGGTTGCGGGCATAGGCATTGGCCTGGTCGGTCAGGCCCACCAGTTCCAGCAGCTCGTCCGTCCAGCGTTCGGATTTCGGCACGCCGTAAAGCCCCGCCTGCACCTCCAGGCTGGCGCGGGGGGTGAAGAACGGGTCCATGTTCAGTTCCTGCGGCATCACCCCGATGGCCGCGCGCGACTGGCGCGGGTTCACGTCCTGGTCGAAGCCCCAGATCGTCACCTTGCCCGCCGTCTTGTTGACCAGCCCCGCCAGGATGTTGATCATCGTGGACTTGCCCGCCCCGTTCGGCCCCAGCAGCCCGAAGATGCTGCCTGACGGGATGGTCAGGTCGATCCCCTTCAGCGCCTGCTTGGCGGGCGCGTTGCCTTGGGCGGCATAGGTCTTTTGCAACCCTGCGATCTCGATGGCGTTGGGCATTTCACTGATCCCCCTTGACGGGTTGCGACGGCTTGCGAAGGCAGGCTGCGCTGCGGTATGGGGCCTTAGACCAGATGCCGCCCGCCGCCACAAGAAGGCCAGCCATGACCCAACACATTCCGCCTGAAAACTCGCTGTCGACCGAACAGACGGATCTGTCCGAACTGCGCCTGCCCCCGCCCGCGATCCAGACCGTGACCACCTGGAAGGTCGCCTGCGACGGCGACGATGCCGGGGGCCTGGGCCATCCGCGCGTCTGGCTGGCGATTTCCCCGGAAACGGGCTTCGTCGATTGCGGCTATTGCGACAAGCGCTTCGTGATCGACCGCGGCCACGCCCACGACGACCACTAGGTCTTGACGGGCCCGGGCGCCTTGGTGCCCCGGCACCGATCCGAACAATAGCGAACCTGGTCCCAGTCCCGCGCCCATTTCTTGCGCCAGGTGAAGGGCCGCCCGCAGCAGGCGCAGATCTTGCTGGGCAGGTCGCCCTTGCGAACCATTCTGGGCATTGCCACCTTCTGCATTTCGCCGGAACCAAGGCGCGTCTGGAAACCACGGCGCGATCATGCCAGAACCGGGTCCGGAATCGGAAAGGAACATGGCGATGAGCGACGGCTTCGGCAAGGGCTGCCACCTGCACCTGATCGACGGATCGGCCTTCATCTTCCGGGCCTATCACGCCCTGCCGCCGCTGACGCGCAAGTCCGACGGCCTGCCGGTCGGCGCGGTCGCCGGTTTCTGCAACATGCTGTGGAAATACGTCACTGACGAACGCGGGTCGGACGCGCCGACCCATGCGGCGGTGATCTTCGACCATTCGTCCAAGACCTTCCGCAACGACATCTACAACGCCTACAAGGCCAACCGCCCCGAGCCGCCCGAGGATCTGCGCCCGCAGTTCCCGCTGACCCGCGACGCCACCCGCGCCTTCAACATCGCCTGCATCGAGACCCAGGGCTACGAGGCCGACGACATCATCGCCGCCCTGTCCTGCAAGGCACGCGATGCGGGCGGGGCGGTCACGATCATCAGCAGCGACAAGGATCTGATGCAGCTTGTGGGCGACGGCGTGCAGATGCTGGACCCGATCAAGGGCAAGCCCATCGACCGCGACGAGGTGTTCGAGAAGTTCGGCGTCTGGCCCGACCGGGTGGTGGACGTGCAGGCGCTTGCGGGGGACGCCGTGGACAACGTGCCGGGCGCGCCGGGCATCGGCATCAAGACGGCCGCGCAACTGATCACCGAATACGGCGACCTGGAAACCCTGCTGGCGCGGGCAGGCGAGATCAAGCAGCCCAAGCGCCGCCAGACCCTGATCGACCATGCTGAACAGATCCGCATCTCCAAGCGGTTGGTCGAACTGGACTGCAACACGCCGCTGGATTTCACGCTGGACAGCCTTGAGGTGAAGGCCCCCGATGCAGCCCAGTTGCTGGGTTTCCTGTCCGAGATGGAGTTTCGGACCCTGACCGTCCGCGTGGCGGAAAAGCTGGGGGCAAAGGCGCCGCCGGTCGTGTCCGCCCCGGTGCGCGATGCGCCCGCTGTCCCCGACCTGCCGCCGATCGACCGGGCGGCTTATGAAACGATCACCGACGGCGCAGGTCTGGACCGCTGGATCCAGATGATCCGCGACGCCGGCCAGGTGGCTATCGACACGGAAACCACGGGTCTTGATGAAATGCAGGCCGATCTGGCGGGCATCTGCCTGGCCGTGGCGCCGGGCCGGGCCTGCTATATCCCTGTGGGCCATGTGGCAGGCGGCGACGACCTGTTCGGGCAGTCTGCCCCCGTCGCGGGCCAGTTGCCGCTGGCCGATGTGCTGGCCGCGCTGAAGCCGCTGCTGGAGGATCCGGCGATCCTGAAGATCGGCCAGAACCTGAAATACGACTGGAAGATGCTGGCCCGCCACGGAGTCCGCATGGCCCCCCTGGCCGATACCATGCTGATGTCATACGCGCTGAACGCGGGCACCCATAACCACGGCATGGACGAACTGGCCGAACGCTACCTGGGCCACAAGTGCATCGCCATCAAGGAATTGATCGGCAGCGGCAAGTCGCAGATCAACTTTGCCCAGGTGCCCATCGACAAGGCCGCGCCCTATGCGGCGGAAGACGCTGATGTCACCCTGCGCCTGTTCCAGCATTTCGCGCCGCTTCTGCCGGTGGAACGCGTGACCACTGTCTATGAGACGACCGAACGTCCCATCGTCCCCGTCCTGGCGGAGATGGAGATGGCCGGCATCCGCATCGACGCCGAGGTGCTGCGCCGCATGTCGGGCGCCTTTGCGCAGAAGATGGCGGCGCTGGAGGACGAGATCTACGCTCTCGCGGGCCAGAAATTCACCATCGGCAGCCCCAAGCAGCTGGGCGAGATCCTGTTCGACAAGATGGGCATGACCGGCGGCAAGACCGGCAAGACCGGCGCCTTTTCCACAAGCGCCGACGTGCTGGAGGATCTGGCCGCCGAGGGTCATGACCTGCCCGCGCGCATCTTGGACTGGCGCCAGATCTCCAAGCTGAAATCCACCTATACCGACGCCTTGCCAACCTTCGTGAATCCGGACACGGGGCGCGTCCATACCAGCTATTCCATTGCGGGGGCGCAGACCGGGCGGCTGGCATCCACCGACCCGAACCTGCAGAACATCCCCGTCAGGACCGAGGAAGGCCGCCGCATCCGCGAGGCCTTCATCGCCGCCGAAGGGCATCGCCTCGTCAGCCTGGATTACAGCCAGATCGAGTTGCGGATCCTGGCCCATGTCGCCGACATTCCGGCGCTGAAGCAGGCCTTCCGCGAGGGCATCGACATCCACGCCATGACCGCCAGCCAGATGTTCGGCGTGCCGGTGGAAGGGATGGACCCGATGATCCGCCGCCGCGCCAAGGCGATCAACTTCGGCGTGATCTATGGCATCTCGTCCTTCGGGCTTTCGCGCAACCTGCGCATCCCGCGGGCCGAGGCGCAGGACTTCATCGACACCTATTTCCAGCGTTTCCCCGAAATCCGCGCCTACATGGACCGCACCATCGCCGACGCAAAATCCGACGGCAGCGTGCGCACCCTGTTCGGGCGGCGCATCAACACGCCGGGCATCAACCAGTCCGGACCTGCGGCGGGGGGCGCGCGGCGGGCGGCGATCAACGCCCCGATCCAGGGGGCGGCCGCCGACATCATCCGCCGCGCCATGATCCGGATGCCCGCCGCCATTGCCCATCTGCCCGCGCGAATGCTGCTGCAGGTCCATGACGAACTGGTCTTCGAGGTGCGAGAGGATGCCGTGGACGACCTGATCACGGTCGCCCGCGGGGTGATGGAAAACGCCGCCGAGCCTGCCGTGAAGCTGTCGGTGCCGCTGGTCGTCGATGCGGGCACCGGAATGAACTGGGCCGAGGCGCATTGATGGGCCACGGCCATTCGCACGCGCACGGCCATTCCCATGGCCATCACCACGGCCACGGCGATGCGGCGATCGGCTGGGCCGTTGTCGTCAACCTGGCGCTGACGGCGGCGCAGATCGTCGGCGGATATGCCGCCGATTCGACCGCCCTGATCGCGGACGGGATCCACAACCTTTCCGACGCCCTGGCGCTTGTGCTGGCCTTCGGTGCGCGCAGGCTGGCCCGCCGGGCTGCCACGCCCGACTGGTCCTATGGCTGGGGCCGGGCGGAAATCGTTGCGGCCTTCGTCAACTATCTGGCGCTGATCGCGATTTCCATCTGGCTGGCGGTCGAGGCGCTTGCCCGCCTGACCGATCCGCCGCAGGTGGCGGGCGGGCTGGTGATGGGGCTGGCGGCCTTCGCCCTGGTCGTCGATCTGGCGACGGCGGCGCTTGTCTGGCGCGCGGCCAAGGACAGCGCCAATATCCGCGCCGCCTTCCTGCACAACCTGGCGGATGCGGGCGTGTCGGTGGCCGTCATCGGGGGCGGGGCGCTGATCTGGGCCTTTGGCTGGAACCTTGCCGACCCGATCCTGACGCTGGCGATCTCGGCCGTGATCCTTTGGCATATCGGGATGGAAATCGGCCCGGTCTTCCGGATGCTGATGCTGGCCGCCCCGCCGGGCAGCGATCCCGGCGCGGTGCTGTCAGCCCTGCGCGGCCTGCCGGGCGTCACGGATGCCCATCACCTGCACCTGTGGCAGATCGACGAAAAACGCGCGGCGGCATCCGTCCATTTGGTCGTCGGGGCCGATGATCCCTTTGCCATCACGCGCGCGGCAAAGGAAATGTTGGCCCATGACCACGGCATAGCCCATGCCACCATCGAGATCGAGCCGCCGGAAGCCTGCGCCGACCACAAGGGCCATCGCCACGCCTGAGATGCGGTGCCTGTGAACCGCCCCCTATACCGCCGACGAATGACTGGTCGGCGCGGCCGTATAGGCGTCCAGCATATTGGCGACCATGCGCGCAAGCGGCCGGCCTTCTGGCGTGATCCTCAATCCCCAGGGGCCAAGCTGGACCATGTTGCCGAATTGCGCGACAAGGGGATCGAAGGCCTGCTGCAACTGGGCGGGCGTCAGGCCGTAGTCGCGGGCCATTTCCGCCGCATCCACCCGGAAATCGCACATCACCTGCTCGATCATCCGGCCGCGCCACAGATCCTCGGGCGTGAAGGCATGGCCCCTGGCATGGGGCAGGCGACCCTCGCGGATATGGGCGGTATAGGCGCCGGTCGCGGGGGCATTCTGCGCGTAACCCTGCGGGAAGCGGGAGATTGAGGATGCGCCAAGGCCCAGCAGAACCTGCGCCCCGTCGTCGGTATAGCCCTGGAAGTTGCGCCGCAACCGCCCCGCCTTTTGCGCAACCGCCAGCCCGTCGCCAGGGCGCGCGAAATGGTCGATGCCGATCTCGGCGTAACCATCGGCCACGAATAGGTCGCGGGCGGTGTTGAACAGGGTCAGCCGATCCTCGTTGCCGGGCAGGGCGTCCTCGGGGATCATCACCTGGCGCTTGGACATCCAGGGCACATGGGCATAGCCATACAGCGCCACCCTGTCGGGCGACAGGGCCAAGAGCTTCTGCACGGTTTCCGAAATGCGGTTCCGGTCCTGATGCGGCAGGCCATAGAGGATGTCGGCATTCAGGCTGGCGATGTCATGGCTGCGGATCAGGTCCACTGCCTGGCCCGTCAGATCGAACGATTGCTGGCGGCCGATGGCGTCCTGGATCCTGGGATCGAAGTCCTGCACCCCGATCGAGGCGCGGTTCATCCCCGAGGCCGCAAGCGCGGCCATGCGGGCGGCGTCGATTTCCGACGGGTCGATCTCGACCGAGAACTCGGCCCCTTCGGCCATCGGCACCACGTCGAAGATCGCATCCGCCAGGCGCCGCATCTGGTCGGGCGGCAGCAGCGTGGGCGTGCCCCCGCCCCAGTGCAGCCGCGACAGGCGTATCCCGCGCGGCAGGTGGCGGCGCAGCAGATCCAGTTCCGCCAGGACCGTGTCGACATAGGCCATGACCGGGTCCAGCGTCTTTGTGCCCTGCGTGCGGCAGGCGCAGAACCAGCACAGCCTGCGGCAAAACGGCACGTGAAGGTACAGCGAGATCGCCGTGCGCTGGGGCATGGACTCCAGCCAACCCGTGACCATATTGGCGTTCATGCCTGGTTTGAATTGTGTCGCGGGGGGATAGCTCGTGTAGCGCGGAACGCGCGAATCAAACAGGCCCAGCCGCTTCAGTTGCGAAACATTGCTCATGGGATTAGCATTAGGTGACAACGCGCGAGAATGCCTTGACCCAGATCAACCAGAAATCCCCCGGCCACGAGACCGGGGAACGCTGTGGCGAATGCCCGATCCGGTACCGCGCCGTTTGCGCCCATTGCGAGACCGACGAGCTGGCGCTGCTTGAGACCATGAAGTTCTATCGCAGCTTCGAGCCCGGCCAGCCGATCGTCTGGGGGGGCGAGCAGATGGATTTCGTGGGCTCGGTCATCTCGGGGGTGGCGGCCTTGACCCAGACGCTCGAGGACGGGCGGACGCAGATGGTGGGCCTTTTGCTGCCCAGCGACTTCCTGGGCCGCCCCAGCCGCGACGTCGCCGCGTATAACGCGACCGCCGCGACAAGGGTCGTGATGTGCTGTTTCCGCCGCAAGCCGTTCGAGCAGATGATGCGGCAGACCCCCCATGTCGCGCATCGGCTGCTGGAGATGACGCTGGACGAACTGGACGCGGCGCGTGAATGGATGCTGCTTCTGGGCCGCAAGACCGCGCGGGAGAAGATCGCATCCTTCATCGCCATCATCGCCCGGCGCGAGGCTGCGCTGCTGAAGCGCAATCCCGGCGGGCGGATGCGGATCGAGCTGCCGCTGACGCGCGAGGCGATGGCGGATTACCTGGGCCTGACCCTTGAAACCGTCAGCCGCCAGATCAGCGCCCTGAAACGCGACGGCGTGATCGAACTGGAAGGCAAGCGCACCATCGTCCTGCCCGATTTCGGCCGGCTGGTCGAGGAATCGGGCGACGACGCCGACGGCGGCTACTTCAGCTAGGACCAGTCGATCGGGATCGCGGGAATGGCTGCGACCAGCGATCGGCTGTGGTCGTTCCGGGGCGCGTCCAGGATCTGTTGGGTCGGCCCCTCCTCGACGATGCGGCCCGCCTTCATGACCAGGACGCGGTCAGTGATGCCGCGCACGACCGACAGGTCGTGGCTGATGAACAGGTAGGACAGCCTGTGATCCCTTTGCAGCCGGGCCAGCAGGTCCAGCACCTGGGCGCGGACACGCACGTCAAGCGCGCTGACGGCTTCGTCCAGGACGATCAGGGCAGGGCGAATGATCAGCGCGCGCGCGATGGCAAGGCGCTGGCGCTGGCCGCCGCTGAACTGGTGGATGAACTTGCGGGCGTCCGTGGGCTGCAGCCCGACCTCGGCCAGGGCTTCGGCAACGCGTTTGCGCCAGTCGGGCGGGCGGCCGGTCAGGTGGAAGGGCTCGGCCAGCAGGCGGTCCACCCGCCAGCGGGGATCGAAGCTGCCGAAGGGATCCTGGAACACCACCTGCATCCGCGCGCGCAGGCCGCGCGGCATGAGCCGTCCCGCATCCACGACCTGCCCGTCAAGCGTGATGCGCCCGGCTTGCAACGGTTCCAGCCCCAGGATCGCGCGGGCTAGGGTGGACTTGCCGCAGCCCGATTCCCCCACCAGCCCGACGCTTTCGCCGCGCCCGATGGTCATGCTGATTCCGTCCAGGGCGCGAAGGCCGCCATCCGCGGTGCGGTAGTCGCGGACCGCCCCCTCCACCTGCACAAGGGGTGTCGGGAAATCGCTCGCAGGCCGTGCCGGCGCAGGGCGCGAGGCGTCGAGAAGCTGGCGGGTATAAGGGTTGCGGGGGTCGCGGAACAGCGATCCGGTCGGGCCTTCCTCGGCGATCCGTCCGTTTTGCATCACGGCCACCCGGTCGGCCATTCCCGCCACGACTGCCAGGTCATGCGTGATCAGCAGCAGGGCCATCCCCTCGTCCCGCCCCAGGTCCTTCAGCAGATCCAGGATCCGCGCCTGGGTGGTCACATCAAGCGCGGTCGTGGGTTCGTCGGCGATCAGCAGGTCGGGGCGAAGCGCGATGGCAAGGGCGATTGCCACCCGCTGGCGTTGCCCGCCCGACAGTTCATGCGGGTATAGGCCCAGCGGAAACCGGGGTGCGGGCAGGCCCACGCGATCCAGCCGTTCCCGCGCCTGCCCCAGGGCGGCGCGGCGGTTAAGGCCTTGGTGCAGGCGCAGCACCTCGGCCACCTGGTCGCCGATGGTCATCAGCGGGTTCAGCGCGGTCATCGGTTCCTGGAAGATCATGCCGATGCGCGCGCCCCTGATCCGGCACAGTTCGCGTTCCGGCAGGGCCAGCAGGTTCCGCCCGTCAAGCGCGACCTGCCCCAAGGCCCGCGCCCGCTGCGGCAGAAGGCCCATCACCGCAAGCGCGGTCATCGACTTGCCGCTGCCCGATTCGCCCACCAGGCCGGTCACTTGGCCCGGCACCAGATCCAGCGACACGCGGTCCAGCACCCTCCGCCCGTCAAGGACCACGGACAGATCCGCGACCCGAATCACCGCAGCACCCGCAGCCGGGGGTCAAGCCTGTCGCGCAAGCCGTCGCCCAGCAGGTTCAGCCCCAGCACGGTCAGCACGATGCAAAGGCCGGGAATGATCGCCGCATGCGGGGCCAGCGACACCATGGTCTGCGCCTCGGCCAGCATCCGCCCCCAGCTTGGCGTGGGGGGCTGGGCGCCAAGGCCCACATAGGACAGCCCGGCCTCGGCCAGGATGGCAAGGCTGAACTGGATGGTGGCCTGCACGATCAGCAGGCTGGCGATGTTGGGCAGGACATGCTGGACGCTGATCAGGACCGCGCCCTTGCCCGCCACCCGCGCCGCGCGAATATAGTCCAGCACCCAGATCGGCAGCGCCGCGCCGCGCGTCACGCGGGCAAAGACCGGGATGTTGAAGATGCCGATGGCGATCATCGCATTTGTGGCAGACGGTCCCAGAACGGCCGTCATCAGGATCGCGATCACCAGCGACGGAAAGGCGAAGACCAGGTCGTTGCCCCGCATCACGATCTCGTCCACCCAGCCGCCGCGTCGGGCCGCCGCCAGCAGTCCCAGCGGCACGCCAGCGGCCATGCCGACCGCCACCGCGACAAGCGCCACCGCCAGCGAGGTCTGCGCCCCCAGCATCGCCATGGACAGGATGTCGCGGCCCAACTGGTCGGTGCCGAACCAATGCACGCCCGAGGGCGGCATCAGCTTCTGCGCGATGGCCAGCCGGGCGACGTCGTGCGGCGTCCAGAAGGACGAGACGACGGCCGCCAGCAACGCAAGCCCCGCAAGGGCGCAGCCCAGGACCAGGCCGATCCTCATGCGCGGCGCAGCCGGGGGTCCACGGCGGCATAGGCCAGGTCCACCAGAAAGGTCACGGCCATGACCGCCGCGACCAGGACCAGCACCGCCGACTGCACCACGATCAGGTCGCGCTGCGTGATGGCCTGGAAGATCATCCGCCCCAGGCCCGGCAAGTAGAAGACATTCTCTATGATGATCGCGCCCGCCAGCAGAAAGCTGAACTGCATTCCCAGGATCGTCAGGACCGGGATCAGCGCGTTGCGCAAGGCGTGGCGGCGCAGGGCCTGCGACGCGCTCAGACCCTTGGCGCGGGCGGTGCGGACATAGTCCTGGCCCATCGTCTCGATCAGCGCGGACCGCAGGACGCGGGCCAGGATCGCGGCCTGGGGCAGGGCCAGGGCCACGGCGGGCAGGATCAGCGACCGCAGCGCGGGGACGGGGTCGGACCAGCCCGGAAAGCCGCCGGCGGGCAGCCATTGCAGGTTCACGGCAAAGACCAGGACCAGCAGCATCGCCAGCCAGAAGTTGGGCAGCGCCACGCCCAGATGCGCCGCGCCCATCGCCAGCGCATCGCCGGTCCGGCGGTGGCGGCCCGCTGCAAACAGCCCGACCGGCAGCGCGACCGCCGCCGCCAGCAGCAGCGCCAGCACCGCCAGGGGCAGCGACACCTGCAAGCGGTCCAGGATCATGCCTGCGACCGGCGTCTTGTAGGTGAAGCTGGTGCCGAAATCCCCCTGAAGGATCGCCCCCGCCCATGCCGCGTATCGCAGCGGCAGGGGCTGGTCCAAGCCAAGCTGGGTGCGCAGGGCCGCAAGGGTTTCGGGCTGGGCGCCGGTGCCCAGCATGAAGCTGGCCGGATCGCCCGGCACCAGTTCAACAACCGAAAAGATCAGGACCGAGGCCGCCAGAAGGCTTGCCCCCATCACGAACATCTGGCGCAGAAGGTATCGCAGCATCCCGCCTTGCTACCTTGCCGCGCGGGGCCGGTAAAGCAGTCAGCCGGCTTCGCCCTGCGGATACCAGTTGGCGATCACGACCAGGCTGCCGGCGTCGGATGCCTCGACCAGGCGGGCGAATTCCTGCACGTCGCTGCCCCGGTGGTGATAGGGAAAGACCGAAACCGGCCGGAAATCCCCCACCGCATCCGCCGCCTGCTGCACGGTCATCGTGTAGGGCAGGTTCATCGGCAGGAAGGCGACCTCGATGTTTTCCAGGGCGCGCATCTCGGGCGTGTCCTCGGTGTCGCCCGCGATGTAGAATCGCTTGTCGCCGATGGTCAGGACATAGCCGTTGTCGCGGCCCTGGGGGTGATACTGCTGCTTGTCCGCGCTTGTGTTATAGGCGGGCACGGCCTCGATCAGCATCCCGATGGCCTGGGCCTGGTCGCCATTCGCCATCGCGGTTGCGCGCGACTGCATCTCGGCGGGCAGCATCGCGTGGACGGCCGGGTTGGCGATGATCGCCACGGCGGGCAGGGCCTGCAGGGTGGGCAGGTCGAAATGGTCGCCATGTTCATGCGTGATCAGGATCAGCGACGGCTGCGGCTTGCCTTGATACGCGTCCGCGCCGCCCACCGGATCGACATAGATCACGCCGCCCGGCGTCTCGACCACCATCGAGGCGTGATCGACCGGGTGAAAGACGACCTGGCCCCCCTCGACCGGAAAGGAAAACGAGGTCGGCGTCTGGGTCTGGGCCAGGGACAGGCGCGGCATGATGGTGGCGGCGCTTGCGGCAAGGCCCAGGATCAGGCTGGTGCGGCGGCTGAGGATCATGAGGATTCTCCGGAACACGAAAAGGGGAACGCGGGTTGAACACCACCGTCGCCGGGGCGGTTCCCTTGCCGCCCCTGTCGGGTGCAGGCAGGATGGCGGAGTAATCCGGAATCGGGGGAACTATGACACATCTGTGGGTGCGGGCCGAAAGCCGCGCGAACGAGGATCGGGTGGGCATCACCCCCGAAGGCGTGGCCGCGCTGATCGCCCGGGGCATGACCGTCACGGTCGAGGACAGCCCCCGCCGCGTGTTGCCCACCGATGCCTATGTCAGGGCCGGCGCCACCATCGTGCCCGAGGGAAGCTGGCCCACCGCCCCCGACGACGCGATCATCTTCGGCCTGAAGGAACTGCCCGAGGACGGCACCCCCCTGCGCCACCGCCACGTCATGTTCGGCCATGCCTATAAGGGACAGCCAGCGGGCCAGGCGCTGCTGCGCCGCTTTCTTGCCGGGGGCGGGCGCTTGTATGACCTGGAATACCTGACGGATGATACGGGCCGCCGCCTTGCGGCCTTTGGCTATTGGGCGGGCTATGCGGGGGCGGCGGTTTCGCTGAAGGCATGGGCGGCCCAGCAGCGGGGCGGCCTTTGCGGGCCGGTCCATGCCTATCCCGACAAGACCCTGCTGCAGGATGAGTTGCGCGCCCAACTGGACGCGACCGGCCAGCCGCGCCCCCATGCCCTGGTCATCGGCGCAATGGGCCGGGTCGGTACCGGCGCGGCCGACCTGCTTGTCGCGATGGGCGTGCCCGTCACCCGCTGGGACATGGCCGAAACCGCGCATGGCGGCCCCTTCCCCGAGGTTCTGGCGCATGACCTGTTCATCAACGCGATCCTGGCCCAGCCCGGCGCGCCGGTCTTTGTCCCGGCAAGTGCCGTGGCCCCAGGACGGCGGCTGACGGTGATCGGGGACGTGGCCTGCGATCCCAGCAGCGACTTTTCCCCCATCAAGGTTTATGACCGCACGACGACTTGGGACCAGCCCGCCCTGCGCGTGGCGGACAATCCGCCCCTGGACGTGGTGGCCATCGACAACCTTCCCTCGATGCTGCCGCGCGAAAGTTCCGAGGATTATGCCGGGCAACTGCTGCCGGTGCTGTCGGATCTGGATCGCATCGATGATGGCGCATGGGGCCGCGCGGGCGGGCTTTTCGACAAGCATGCCAAGGGTCTGACACAGACGTGATGCGGCTGTGATGGGACCGGGCGGAACGCGGGCGGGCGGGGCGATGTTCCGCCCGCGATCCATTCCATCAATCGAGAGGCACCGATGACCCCGACCCG
Source organism: Paracoccus sp. AK26 (assembly GCF_011801365.1). NCBI lineage: Bacteria > Pseudomonadati > Pseudomonadota > Alphaproteobacteria > Rhodobacterales > Paracoccaceae > Paracoccus > Paracoccus sp. AK26. The sequence goes on along the minus strand of NZ_CP041041.1, from coordinate 2,557,907 downwards.
TTCCGCCATCCGTCCCGCCACCCGACTGACCTGCCTGACCGCCGCCGCCAGCCTGCTGGCCGGCACGGCCCTGGCGCAGGATTTCAATGCCGCGCCGCCCAATGCACCCGATCAGCAGCCCGCCTTCGAAAACCAGACCCGCGCCCCGGTGCTGGCCGATGACGTAAGCCTGAACCAGACCGTTCTTGCCGATGGGCTGGACCATCCCTGGGGGCTGGCAGAACTGCCCGACGGCGCCTGGCTTGTGACCGAGCGCGGTGGCAATCTGCGGATGGTCGGTGCGGACGGGTCGCTGTCGGACCCGATCAGTGGCCTGCCCGAGATCGACACCCGCGACCAGGGCGGGCTTCTGGACGTGACGGTGGCGGATGATTTCGCCGACACCCGCCGCGTCTGGGTCAGCTTCGCCCAACCGCGCGAGGACGGCAAGACGGCCACCGCCGTCGCCACCGGCACCCTGTCGGCCGACGGCAGCAGCCTGGAAGGGACCGAGGTCATCTGGCAGCAGCAGCCCGCCTGGGATTCGACCAAGCATTACGGATCCGTCCTGATCCATGACGGGCAGGGCGGCTTGTTCGTGACAACCGGCGAACGCTCGGTCCCCGATGCGCGCGTCTATTCCCAGAACGTTACCACGACGCTGGGCAAGGTTGTCCGCATCGACCCCGAGACGGGCGCACCGATGGGCGATCCGGGCGTGGCCGAGGCCCTGCCCGAGATCTGGTCCTGGGGCCATCGCAACATCCAGGGCGCTGCGCTTGACGACCAGGGCAGGCTCTGGACCATCGAGCATGGTCCCAAGGGCGGGGATGAATTGAACCTGCCTCAGGCGGGCCGCAACTATGGCTGGCCGCGCGTGACCTATGGCGTCGAATACAGCGGCGACCCGGTCGGGCAGGGCGTGACCCAGATGGAGGGCACCGAGCAGCCCGTCTATTACTGGGATCCGGTGATCGCGCCCGGCCAGATGACCTTCTATGACGGCGAAATGTTCCCCGACTGGCAGGGCGACCTGCTGATCGGCGGATTGAAGTCGAACGACCTCGTGCGCCTGGAACTGGATGGCGACCGCGTGACGGGCGAGGCGCGCCATCTGCAAGGCATCGGCCGCGTGCGAGAGGTCGAGGTCGCCAGCGACGGCGCCCTGATGCTGCTGACGGACGAAGACAACGGCCGCCTGATCCGCGTGACCCCCGCGCAGAGCGATTCGTGAGCCGGTTCTAGACCGGGCGGATCACATCGTCCTCGGCATCCTCGGGAGAGATGCCGAGGGCTTCAAGCCCGGCTTCCAGCATGTCGGCCAAACGTGGCTCGCCCAGCAGGTAATCCTCGGTGGGCGTGGTCCGTTCGATCCGGGCGGTCTCGATGGCTTCCTCAAGTTCCTCGGGCTCGAAGCTGTCGCGGCCGATCCACATCACGGCGACCAAGGATGCCTGCTCGTCCTCGTTCAGGTTGGCGATGAAGTCGTGCAGTTCAGACCGGATGCCGTGCTGGACCCTGCCGCCCGAATGCGCCCAAGGGTCCAGGCCGCTTCCGTATTCGCGGACCCGGATGATGATATGGGCGATCTTGTCGGGGTTGATCTGCAGCATGGCGGGCTCCTGGGTTGACGCGACTGTCGCGCCGTTCAGGGTGCCGGTCAATCCTTGCGTCCGAACAGCCGCTCGATGTCGGACAGCCGCAGCTTCACCCAGGTCGGGCGGCCATGGTTGCACTGCCCGGACCTGGGGGTGCGTTCCATGTCGCGCAGCAGGGCGTTCATTTCGTCAGCGCTCATGCGCCGTCCCGACCGCACCGATCCATGGCAGGCCATGGACGACAGGACCGCATCCAGCCGGCCCCGCAGGCGGTCGGACACGCCTTGGTCGGACAGGTCGTCCAGGATGTCGCGGATCAGCGCGCGAAGGTCCAGCTTCACCAGCATGGCCGGGACTTCGCGCACGGCGACTGCGCCGCCGCCGAACGGCTCGATGACCAGGCCCAGGTCGGCCAGGTCATTCGCGACGGACAGGATCCGGGCGGCATCCGCTTCGGGCAGGTCCAGGATCTCGGGGATCAGCAGGGCCTGGCGCGCGATGCCGGTCGCCGCGGCCTGCGCCTTCAGCCGTTCATAGACCAGCCGTTCATGCGCTGCGTGCTGATCGACGATCACCAGCCCGTCCGCAGTCTGGGCGATGATGTAGTTTTCATGGATCTGCGCCCGCGCGGCACCCAAGGGGGCCTCGGCAGGGGCGTCCGCCGGTTCCTCGGCCCGGGCCGAAGGCGCTTCGGCAAAGCCCGGAACAGGGGCCTGCAGATCCAGGCTGGCGCGGATGGCAGCCCCCGAGGGGCGATAGTCCATCTGGTAGGCAGGCGAGGCAACGACGGGCGCGGCGGGTTCGGCGCGGAAGGCCGCCATCGTGGCATCGCCCAGGGTCGATGACGCGCGATGTCCCGCCCCTGCCAGACCGTGCCGCAGCGCGCTGACCACCAGCCCGCGCGCCCCCTGCGGATCGCGGAAGCGGACCTCGGCCTTGGCGGGATGGACGTTCACATCGACAAGCTGCGGGTCGCAGGACAGATACAGGACCGCCGCCGGATGGCGCCCGGATGCCAGCACGTCCATGTAGCCCGCCCGCAGCGCGCCGGTCAGCAGCTTGTCCCGGACCGGGCGGCCATTGACATAGACATGCTGCGCCACCGCAGTTCCGCGCGAATAGGTGGGAAGGGCGGCAAAGCCTGCCAGCCCCAGCCCGTCGCGTTCCGCATCGAGGGGAATGCAGTTGTCGATGAAGTCGCGGCCCATCACGCGGGACAGGCGGATCTGCAGGGCATCGAACAGTTCGCCCTGTTCGGCATCGGCCCGGAAGATTTCCTTGCCGTCGGCACTCAGGGTGAAGCCCACGAAGGGTTCGGCCATCGCCAGGCGGCGGACGCATTCCGCCACGGCCATCGTCTCGGCCCGGTCGCCGCGCAGGAATTTAAGACGCGCGGGGGTGGCGAAGAACAGGTCGCGCAGCTCCACCACCGTGCCGGGATTGGAAGCGGACGGCCGCACCGGCGCCAGCTTGCCGCCCGCCACCGCGATCACCGCGCCCTCGCCCCCCCGCATCCGCGAGGTGATCGTCAGCCGCCCGACCGCGCCCAACGACGGCAACGCCTCGCCCCGGAACCCGAAGGAGCGGATCGCCAGCAGGTCGGTCCCGTCGATCTTGCTGGTGGCATGGCGCGACAGGGCCAAGGGCAGATCCTCGGGCGCCATGCCGCAGCCGTCGTCGCAGACCCGGATCAGCCGCCTGCCGCCGTCCTGGATGGCGATGTCGATGCGCGTGGCCCCGGCATCAAGCGCGTTTTCCACCAGTTCCTTGACGGCGGATGCCGGGCGCTCGACCACCTCGCCCGCCGCGATGCGGTTTGCCGTGGCCTCGTCCAGTTGGCGGATCACGGGCCGGATATTGGGGGCATGGCTGTTCATGCACCCAAATCTAGCATCCGCAGTCCTGCCTCGCCAGCGATTCTAGTTGGTGGGGGCGGGCTCGGTCGCGGTGATTCCTTCCGGGCGGCCGACCAGCACGAAGCGCAGGTCGTCCGCATCCAGCAAGCGTTCTGCGACGCGCTTCACGTCCTCGGCGGTGACGGCCTCGACCTTGGCGTTGCGGGTGTTCACATAGTCGATGGGAAAGCCGATCAACTGCATCCCCGCCAGGATGCCCGCGATGCTGCCGTTGCCGTCGAAGCGCAGCGGGTATTCGCCCGTCAGATAGGTCTTAGCATCGTTCAATTCCTGGTCCGTGACGCCGCCTTGGGCCATGCGGTCCCATTCGGCCCGGATCAGGTCCACCGCCTGGCCGGTCGTGGCGTTCGATCCCGCCATGCCGCCTTGCCAGGTCTGGCCATAGACACCCGTCGCCAGCGAGGTGCCGACGCCATAGGTCAGCCCGCGCTTTTCGCGGATCTCCTCCATCAGGCGCGAACTGAAGCCGCCGCCGCCCAGGATGTGGTTGGCGACAAAGGCCGCGAAGTAATCGGGATCGTCAATCGCGATGCCCGGTCCGGCAAAGCTGACCACGGTCTGCGGGCTGTCCCAGTCGATCACGGTGACGCCGCCGGTCAGCTGCAGGTCCGCCGGTTCCGGCAGGGGCGCGGTGCCCTGTTCCGGCAGGCCCCCCAGCACGGCGTCCAGAAGCAGGCCCAGTTCCTCGGGCGTGATGTCGCCCGCGGCACCCACCACCACCCGGTCGCGGGCCAGAACGCGGTTCTTGGCCGCGACCAGATCCTGCCGCGTCAGACCGGCCACCGATTCCTGCGTTCCGTTAATCGAGGTCGCATAAGGATGGTCGCCCCAGGCCTGGCGCGACATTTCCTTGGCGGCGATGGCTTGCGGATCGGTTGCCTCGGCCCGGATGATAGACTGGACCTGCGCGCGGACGCGTTCGATGGCGGCGTCGTCGAAACGGGGCTTGGTCAGCGCCTCGGCCAGAAGGGCCGCGGCCTCGTCGCGGTTCTCGGTCAGCGCGCGCATCCCGACGGTCAGGGAATCGTCGCCCACATCAAAGGAATACTGCGCCCCCAGATTCTCGACCGCTTGGGCGAAGGCCACCGAATCGCGGCTGCCTGCGCCTTCCTCCAGCGTGGCCGTCATCAGGTTGATCGCGCCGCGCTTGCCTTCGGGATCCAGGCTGGCGCCGCCCTTGAAGGAAAACTGGACGGCGACAAAGGGGATCGTCTCGTCCTCGACCAGCCAGGCCTTGATCCCGCCGGGCGAGGTGACCTCCTGGATGTCGATGGCATGGGCGGGAACGGCCAGGGCGGCCAGGAAGAGGGCGATGGCGGCGCGGATCATCCTTGCACCTCGGGGTTGGGGGCTTCGGCAGGGGCGGGCGCGGCATCGTCCGCCGGAATGGGCGCCGGAATGGGCGCGGGAACGGGCGCGGGCGTCGGCTGCGCCTCGGCGGCGGCCGGGGTGGGCGCGGCCGCCTCGCCTTCGGTCGGGGGCGGGGGCAGCAGCCAGCCGGTGACCGAGGCCTCGTTGCCCAGCACCTTGCGCGCGGCGGCCATTACGTCCTCGGCCGTGACTGCCGCCAGGATGTCGGGCCATGCCGCCACATCCTCGACCGACAGCCCGGTCGCCAGGCCCTGCCCATAGTCATAGGCCCGCCCATGCGCGGAATCGAGTGCATAAACCCGCGCGGCCTCGATCTGGGTCTTCACGCGGTCCAGATCGGCGGCGTCGGGACCGGTTTCCAGGAAGCGGGCCAGGACCTTGTCCAGTTCGGCCTCGGCCTCCTCTGGATCCATGTCGGCCGCCGGGACAAGCGAGATCGCGAAGCTGGTCGGATCGACGGAAAAGCCGTCATAGCCCGCATTGACCCACAAGGCCTTGCCCTTCATCGCCAGTTCGCGCCCCAAGACCGAGGTCTGCATGGACCCGCCCAGCAGTTCCGCCAGCACCGTCAGGGCGGCGGCATCCTTCTGGTCGCCGGGGTTGCGTTCGGGCGCGATGTAGCTGCGCGTCATCACCGGCTGGGGCACGCGGGGATCGGTCATCTCCATCCGCCGGGCGGACCGCTGGACGGGTTCCTGGGGACGGATGCGCGGCTCGGCCTCTCCCTTCGCGGGGATCGGGCCATAATATTGCTCGGCCAGTTCGCGGGCCTGTTCGGGGGTCACGTCGCCCGCAAGGATCAGCACGGCCTCGTTCGGGGAATAATGGTTGTCATACCATTCCAGGGCATCGGCGCGGGTCAGCCCCTCCATCTCGGCGCGCCAGCCGATCACGGGGCGGCCATAGGGGTGGTTGTAGAACAGCGTGGCGTTGCGTTCCTCGGCGAACAAGGATCCCGGGTCGCTGTCCACCCGCTGGGCCCGTTCCTCCAGCACGACCTGGCGTTCGGCCTGCCAGTCATCCTCGCCGATGTGCAGGTTGGCCATGCGGTCGGCCTCCATCTCCATCACCAGGGGCAGGCGGTCGGATGCGATCCGCTGGAAATAGGCGGTGAAGTCATAGGAGGTGAAGGCGTTGTCCATGCCGCCATTGGCGGTGACGGTCTTGGACAGTTCGCCCGGCTCCAGCTTTTCGGTGCCCTTGAACATCAAGTGTTCAAGGTAATGGGCGATCCCCGACTTGCCCGGCGGCTCGTCCGCCGATCCGATGCGATACCAGACCATCTGCACCACGACCGGGGCGCGGTGGTCCTGGATCACCACGGTCTCCAGCCCGTTGGGCAGCGTGAAATGGGTGACGCCTTCGGGCAGGTCGGCCCAAACGGGAACCGCGCTGACCGTCAGGGCCAGAAATGCGGGCAGGGTCTGTCGCAGCATGGGGGCGAAACCTCCTTGGTCCTGGCGGAAATCTGGCCCGATCCCAAGGCTTGCGCAACCGGCCTGACGCTATTGTGTCGCAAGGGTGATGGGCAGCGTTTCCGGGCCATGCGCCTGAAGCCCGATGCGCCAGGCGACGGGGCCGTCCAGCCCGATCGAGGGCGCGCGCGCAATCAGGCGGGCAAACAGCACCTCCATGTTCAGCCGGGCCAGGTTGTTGCCCAGGCAGACATGCGGTCCCGCCCCGAAGGCCAGGTGGACGTTCGGCCTGCGCGCAATGTCGAAGCGGTCGGGATCGGCAAAGGCCGCGGGGTCGCGGTTGGCGCTGGCGTAAAGCAGTCCAAAGCGCGTGCCGCGCGGCCAGTCCTGGCCTGCAACGGACAGATCCTCGGACGCATAGCGGTGGAAGAAGACCAGCGGCGGGGCGAAGCGGAACATCTCCTGCACGGCCAAGGGCATCAATCCGGGTTCGGCGCGCAGCCGGGCCATCTGCCCCGGATGGGTCAGCAGCGCATAAAGCCCGCTGCCCATTACGTCGATGGTCGATCCGTGCCCGGCATGGAGGATCTGCATGATGGTCGCGATCAGTTCGTCATGGGCCAGAAGGCCCGCGCCTTCGGCCCCGATCATCGCCGACATCAGGTCGTCGCGCGGCCGGGCCTTTCGTTCCGCATAGAGATCCTGCAGAGCGTCGTGGAACAGGCGCACCGCTTCCTCGGCCCGGGCCTTGCGGTCGGCGGTGCGGCGGCTGACATCGAAATAGCCGACGGTATCCTCGGTCCAGCGTGTCATCTGCGGGGCAAGCGCGGGATCGGTCCCGATCAGGTGCCCGATCACCTGGCCGGGCAGGTCTGCGGCCAGATCGGCGATGAAGTCGAAGCGCCCCTGCGGGATCAGGCGGTCAAGCGCCTTGTCCACCCACTGCGTGACGAAGGGCCGCAGGCCTTCCAGCCGGGTCTTGGTGAAGAACGGAAAGACCGCCCGCCGCAGCCGGTCATGGTCCGGCCCGTCCAGTTCCAGCATCGAGGTCTGCACGAAGCGTTCATGGAACGGCATGTCGTGGAAATTCTCGGCACGCTGCATCCGGCGCTGTTCATCCGCCCCGAACAGCGCGGTGCCGCGCACCATCCGCCGGTCGAGGGCAATGGCCTGCACATCCTGGAAACGCGAGGCCAGCCGGAAGCCCTGCCAGTCGGGCAGGCCGGGCGTCGCGCGCAGCCTTGCGTATTGTGGCCAGGGATCGCTTCCGAAACCGGGCTGCGACGGGTCAAAGCCCGCCGTCATTCCTCGATCGGGGCCGGGGATGTCTGGGTGATCGCGCCCGCGCGTTGCCACCGCTGCTGTTCGGCCCGCGAATCAAGCGCCAGCGGGCGATAGGCGCGCTGATAGACGGTCGAGCCGAACAGCGCCTCGAGCGGGCGGCGCTTGTTGCGCGATCGCCAGTCAGCATCCGATTCGGCCAGCCGCTCGCGGATCGCGGGATCGGTGCCCCGCCGCGTGGCATGGGCCACAAGCGCCCCGTCGGCCGCGGCGATGCCCTGGTCCTGCAGCCGCGCCGGATTGCCGCCAAGGGCTGCGACCGCATCGGCATTCGGATTGGGATCGGTGATATTTGCCCCGCCCGGTGTGGGCGCGGGCAGCAGGGCCAGATCCGCCGGCATGGACAGGGGCCGGGTCGGCAGGATGGCGAATTCATCCGGGCTGTTCTGGCCCGTCTCGATATTCATCAGCTGGTTGCTGCCGCAGGCCGAAAGCCCCATGACGGCCGCTGCCGCGATGCCCTTGACGAAACCCTGCATGAACCTGCCCCTTGTCTTGTTGCGCCCGTTCTAGCCGGATTTGCCCGTCCCGTCACGGGTCTTGTCGGCCCCCTTGGCGCGCGGCTTGCGCCCGGGCTTTTCCGGTTCCTTCTTCTGCGGGACCAGGACCAGCCCGATTGCGCCCGCGAAGATGGCAATGTCGGCCACGTTGAAGCTGTAGGGGTTTTGCCAGCCCGGCAGCGACATGTTCAGGAAATCCGCGACCGCCCCGTAAAGTAGCCGGTCGATCACGTTGCCGATCGCCCCGCCGATCAACAGCCCGCCCGCAATGCGCGCCATCACGCCCGCGTTAGACCGCCAGATCCAGACCCAGACCCAGGCCACGATGCCAAGCGCCACCGCGATCAGGATCCATTTCGTGACGTCTGTGTCCGAGGCCATCAGCCCGAAGTTCACGCCCTGGTTCCAGGCCATGCGCAGGTTCAGCCAGGGCGGCAGCACGTCGATTTCCCGCACGCGGTCCAGTTGCAGCACATGAACCACCCAGTATTTCAGCACCTGGTCCAGCACGAAGATCGTCGTCGCGACCCAGATCAGCAGCCGCATGTCGCTGCGGGGCGGAGGCGCGGGCTTCTTCGGCGCACGCGGGGTGCGCGGCTTCGGCGCCGGTCTGGATGGCGCGGGCGGCGGCGGATCGAGGGGCAGTTCCTGCTGCATCAGTGCCGGAAGTGCCGCTGGCCGGTGAAGACCATCGCCAGGCCCAGGCGGTTGGCCGCCGCGATCACCTCGTCGTCGCGCATGGATCCTCCGGGCTGGATGACGGCGCGGGCGCCGGCCTCGGCCAGGGCCTCGATCCCGTCGGCAAAGGGGAAGAAGGCGTCGGATGCGACAGCCGCGCCAATGGTCAGGGGCTGGCCCAGGCCAAGCGCCTCGGCCATGTCCTCGGACTTGCGGCGACCGATGCGGGTGCTGTCCACGCGGCTCATCTGGCCGGCGCCGATGCCGACGGTGGCCATATCCTTCGCATAGACGATGGCGTTCGACTTGACGTGCTTGGCAACGGTCCAGGCGAACAGCATGTCGCGCAGTTCGGCGTCATCCGGCTGGCGGTCGCTGACGACCTTCAGGTCGGACAGGCCCACATGGCCGTTGTCGCGCCCCTGCACCAGGAAACCGCCCGCGACCTGGCGGAAGGACAGGCCGGGCGCCTGCGGATCGGGCAGCCCGCCGGTGGTCAGCAGGCGCAGGTTCTTCTTGGCGGCGAAGACGCGCTTGGCGTCCTCGTCCGCATCGGGTGCGATGACGACCTCGGTGAAGATCCTGGCAATCTCCTCGGCGGTGGGGCCGTCCAGCACCTGGTTCAGCGCGATGATCCCCCCGAAGGCCGAGGTCCGGTCGCAGTCGAAGGCCCGCTTGTAGGCTTCCAGCGCCGTTTCGCCCCGTGCCACGCCGCAGGGATTGGCGTGCTTGATGATCGCGCAGGCCGGGCCTTCGGCGGGGTCGAACTCGGCGACCAGTTCAAAGGCCGCGTCGGTGTCGTTGATGTTGTTGTAGGACAGTTCCTTGCCCTGCCACTGCTTCGCGGTGGCGACGCCGGGGCGGTTCTCGCCCGTCACATAGAAAGCCGCAGACTGGTGCGGGTTCTCGCCATAGCGCAGGGGCTGGGCCAGCGTGCCCGCGAATGCGCGGCGGCGGGGCGTCTCCTCGCCGATGGCATCGGCTAGCCAAGTGCTGACGGCTGCGTCATAGGCGGCGGTGCGGGCATAGGCGATCTGCGCCTGGCGCTGGCGGAAGGCCAGCGTGGTGCGGTCGTCGTTGGCGTCCAGTTCCGCCAGCAGCGCGTCGTAATCCTGGACATCCACGATCACCGTGACGAAGCCGTGGTTCTTGGCCGCCGCGCGGATCATCGCCGGGCCGCCGATGTCGATATTCTCGATGCAGTCGGCATGGTCCGCGCCCTTCGCGACGGTTTCCTCGAAGGGGTAAAGGTTCACCACCAGCAGGTCGATGGGCCCGATGCCATGGGCCTCCATCGCGGCCTGGTGTTCGGCGTTGTCGCGCAGGGCCAGCAGGCCACCATGGACCACCGGATGCAGCGTCTTGACCCGGCCGTCCATCATTTCCGGAAAGCCGGTCACGTCGGCCACGTCCACCACCGTCAGCCCCGCCTCGCGCAGCGACTTGGCGCTGCCGCCTGTGGACAGGATCTCGATCCCTCGCGCCTCCAGCTTGCGGGCAAAGTCGATCAGCCCGGTCTTGTCGGAAACGGAAATCAGCGCGCGTCGGATCGGCACGGGACGGGACATGGGGGCCTCGCATCTGGTTTGCGCCCAACTACCCGCCCCGCGGCCCAAGGTCCAGAACCACCTGCGCTTCGTCGTTGTGCGAACAATCCTGCCGTCATTCCGCCTTGCACAGGCGGGCCATGAAGAAGCCGTCCATTCCGCCCCGATCCGCCCAGAAGTCCGGCCGCGTGCGCAACCCGCCTTCCGCCGTGATCCAGCCTGGCGTAACCCCGGGCAGATCCGGGGTCTCGACCGCCAAGCCCGGATGCCGGGCCAGGGCGGCGGCGACCTGCGCCTCGCCCTCGTCCGGCAGCAGCGAACAGACGGCATAAACCAGCCGCCCGCCGGGCCGGATCAGCGACAGCGCGTGGTCGATCAGCCGCGCCTGGAGATCGACAAGACCAGGAATCCCCGACCCGTCGCGCAGGAAGGGCAGGTCCGGGTGGCGGCGGATCGTGCCGGTGGCGGAACAGGGCGCATCCAGCAGCACCGCATCCAGCGCCGTATCGGGCCGCCATTCAAGCGCATCCGCCGCGACAAGATCGGCCGACAGAGCGCAGCGGTTCAGGTTCTCGGCCACGCGCCTGAGGCGGGCGGGGCTGATATCCACCGCCGTCACCTGCGCGCCGGCCGCGGCCAGTTGCAGCGTCTTGCCGCCCGGCGCGGCACAGAGATCCGCGATTCGTTCCCCCGCCTGCGGGTCCAGCAGCCGCACCGGCAGGGCGGCGGCCGCATCCTGCACCCACCAGTCGCCCGCGGCAAAGCCCGGCAGGGCCGACACCTGCGCGGGCCCATGGACGCGCAGCGATCCGGTGGGCAGCGTCTCGGCCCCCTCGACCGCAGCGCCGGGCTTCAGGGTCAGATCCAGCGGTGCCCCGGCCTGATGCGCGGCCTCGATGGCGCGTGCGGCCTCTTCTCCATAGGCGGTGACGACAGGACCGCGCAGCCAGTCGGGCATCGACTGGGGCGGAAGGTCCGTCCAGCCCCGATGCGCGGCGACCTTGCGCAGCACCGCGTTGACCATGCCCGCGGCGGCCTGGCCCTTCTGACCCAGGCCACGGGTCAGCGTGACGGCGGCATCGACAACGCCATGGGCAGCCCCGTCAAGCTGCAGCAGTTCGACCGTGGCCAGGCGCAGGATGTCGGCGACCTGCGGGCTTGGCCTGCGGCTGACATAGGCCCCGATCACCGCATCGGCGCGCGACTGGTGTCGCAGCACCTCGGCCGCAAGGCGCGCGGCGCGGGCCTGGTCGGGCGGTGCCAGGGCCTTCAGCGCGCCGGCCTGATCCGACAGGGACAGCCCGTCCCGCACCCCCACCAGCAGGCGCAACGCGCCCCCACGTGCCATATCCATGCCCCGCTTTGCCAAATCGCTTTCCTTCACCTAAGTCTTGTTGGAAGACTGATCCCGACCCCTTACGCCCAGATGGGAGATCTTTCCATGAGCGAACAGCCCCCGATGGAACCGGCAGACCTGCCGCCCGAAGCCCAACGCGCCCTGGCCGAGGCCGCCGAGCGTCGCAAGGCCGCGGCAGAGGCCGAAGCCCTGCCCAAGGAATACGGCGGCCGCGACGGCCCGGAACCCGTGCGTTACGGCGATTACGAAAAGAACGGCCTCGCGGTGGATTTCTGAATGGATTGGCTGCGCGCGTCCGCCGCCCAGCAGGGCCGTGCGATCATGGCCGGGCTTCTGGACCCGCTGGACCAGACCGAGGCTTACCTGGCCGCGATCAGGAACCATCCCGACGCACGGCGCATCTATGCCCGCGTCAGCGAAACCCGCGCCCGGTCCGAGGCGGTGGCCGCCCATGATCGGGCCAAGCTGGAACTGCGGCGCGGTCTTCTGGACGGCGTGGCGATCAGCTGGAAGGACAATATCGACAGCGGCGGCACCGTGACCGAGGCCGGGTCGAAGCTGCTGGAAGGCCGGGTGCCGCGCAAGGACGCGATCGTGCTGGCCCGCGCGGCGCGGCAGGGCACGATCTGCCTGGGCAAGACCCATATGACGGAACTGGCCTTTTCCGGGCTGGGCCTGAACCCGCGCACCGCGACGCCGCCCAACGCGCTTGACCCCGACCTTGCGCCCGGCGGGTCTTCCTCGGGGGCTGCGGTGTCGGTGGCGCTGGGGCTGGCTGCGGCGGCGATCGGCACGGATACCGGCGGGTCGGTGCGGGTGCCTGCGGCCTGGAACGACCTCGTGGGCTTTATCCCCACCCGTGATTCGGTGCCGGAAAAGGGCGTCGTGCCCCTGTGCCGCCGCTTCGACGTCCCTGGTCCCATTGCCCGCACGGTCGAGGATTGCGCCGAGCTGTTCGCGTTGATGGCCTGCCAGAAGACCGCCGACCTGCGCGGCGCCAACCTGGCCGGGCGTCGCCTGATGGTGCTGGAAGGCCTGCCCTTCGCCGATGCCGAGGAAGGCCCCGTCACCGCCTTCGAGGATGCGGTGGACCGGCTGGCCCGCGCGGGGGCGCAGATCGTGCGGCAATCTTCGGACTGGATCGCAAAGGCCATGCCGCTGTCGGCCGCACTGTTCGCCCCCGAGGCCTATGGCATCTGGCGCGCGCAGATCGAGGATGCGCCGGAATTGATGTGGGGCCCGATCCTGGACCGCTTCCGCAGCGGCGCGGCGGTCAGCGCGCCTGACTATATCGCCGCGTGGGAAAGCCTTGTGCGGATTCGGCGCAAGTGGATCAAGGAGGTCGCGTCGGGCTTCGATGCCATCCTGCTGCCGACCGTGCCGATCATGCCCCCCAATGCCCAGACCCTGCTGGATGACGAGGCAGAGTTCGTGCGTGCCAACCTGCTGACACTGCGCAACACCCGCATCGGCAACCTGCTGGGCCTGCCGGTCTGCACCCTGCCCACGGGCCACGGTGCCTGCGGGATCTCGGTCATGGGCCATGCCGGGCGCGACTGCCATCTGCTGCATGTGGCGGCGGGGGTCGAGGCTGCCTTGGCGGTTGCCTGACCCACCTGCGCCCTTTTTCAAGGGCGCAGAAACCAAGGCCGGCCCGGGACACCCGCGCGGGTTGTGTTTGTCACGGCCGGACGGGCCGCCCTTTCGCTGGACGCAAGCGGCCGATCACGCTAATGTTTCCTGTAATAAACGGGGCCAAAGACCCTGAAAGCGAGGCAGAGATGGCAATCCCCGAGCGGTTCTCGAACCTGCCGGAATACGCATTCCCGCGTCTGCGGGCGTTGCTGTCCGGCATCCAGCCGGGCTTGGCCGCAGGTGAAGCGCCGGTGGTTCTGACGATCGGAGAGCCGCGCCACCCCATGCCGGATTTCTTGGCCGAGGTGATGGCCGCGAATATGGGCGGATTCGCGAAATATCCCGCGAACGAGGGCACGCCCGGGCTTTTGTCGGCCATCGGCGACTGGCTGGGCAGCCGCTATGGCCTGGATGTCGCGCCCGACCGGATCATGGCGCTGAACGGGACGCGCGAGGGGCTGTTCAACGCCGCCCTGGCGCTGTGCCCGGAACGGAAGAAGGGGCAGCGTCCGGCGATCCTGATTCCCAACCCCTTCTACCAGGTCTATGCCGTGGCCGCCGCCGCCGTGCAGGCCGAACCCATCTTCGTGCCGGCCACGCCGGAAACCGGCAACCTGCCCGACTACACGGCCCTGCCGCCCGACCTGCTGGACCGAACGGCCATCGCTTACCTTTGTTCGCCCGCGAACCCGCAGGGCGCCATTGCGGACCGCGACTATCTGGAACAGCTGATCGCGCTTGCCGACCGGCACGACTTCGTGATCTTCGCCGATGAATGCTATTCCGAAATATGGCGCGACGCCCCGCCGCCCGGCGCCCTGGCCGTGGCGACCGAGATGGGCCTGGCCAACCGGGTGGTAATCTTCAATTCGCTGTCGAAACGCTCGAACCTGCCGGGCCTGAGGTCGGGCTTTGTGGCGGGATCTGCCGCAAGCATGGCCCAGATCCGCCGCCTGCGCGCCTATGCCGGCGCCCCCCTTTCGCTGCCCGCCCAGGCCGTCAGCGAGGCTGCCTGGCGCGACGAATCGCATGTGGCGGCAAGCCGCGCGCTGTATCAGCAGAAATACCGGATCGCCGACCGGGTGCTGGGCAACGTGCCCGGATACCGGCCGATCCAGGGCGGCTTCTTCCTGTGGCTGCCCGTAGAGGATGGCGAGGAAGCGGCGCGGACGCTGTGGGCGCGGGCCGGGATCCAGGTCCTGCCCGGCGCCTATCTGTCGCGAGAGGTGGACGGCCACAATCCCGGCCGTGGCTTCATCCGGGTGGCCCTGGTCGCCGACGCCGATGCGACCGAACCCGCGCTGCAACGGCTGCGTGCGGTGCTTTATGACGAAACGACGGGCGGGGAAGGTTAGGACCGATGGCAAGCTGGCAGGCAAAACACCGCGATCCGCTGTTCGACCAGTCCACGCAGGCCGCGCTTGAACGGCGCGGCAAGGAACTGCTGGGGGCGCTGCTGGTCTTTGCCGGCATCATCATCGCCCTGATGCTGTCCAGCTGGTCCCCCGAGGATCCCAGCTTCCTGTCGGCCACCGATGAACCCGCGCAGAACATCCTGGGCAGCTTTGGCGCCTATGTCGCCTCTCCGCTGATGATGATCGCGGGCTATGGCGCCTGGATGCTGGTCGTGGCAGCCGCCGTCTGGGGCTTGCGCTTCATGCTGCACCGGGGCGAGGACCGCTTCATGCGCGCGCTGTTCACCCCCATCGCGGTGGCGCTTGCATCCGTTTATTGCAGCACGCTTGTTCCGGGCGAGGGCTGGGAGCAGACCTATGGCCTGGGCGGCCATTTCGGCGACATGGTGATGGGCGCGATGCTGAACCTGCTGCCGGTCAAGGCGCAGATCGGCATCCGGCTTGCCGGGCTGCTGGTCGCCGCTGCCGTTCTGGCGATGACCGCCTTTTCCCTGGGATTCGAGCGGTCGGAACTGCGCGACCTGTGGCGCCGCTTCGTCACCGGCCTTTTGACCGCCTTCGACCTGTCGATGCGCGCGGCAGGGCAGGGGGCGGCTGCGTCGGCGGGGCTGAAGTCGCGGCTGGCCTCCCGGCGCGAGGCAAGGGCGGAAGGTCCGGCCCCGCGCGCTCCGGTCGTGTCGCGCCGCAGGCAAGCGCAGCCCGATTTCCTCGAGCTTGAGGAAGACCTGCCCGAACCCGAACTGATCGAGCGGGATGCCGATTACGACGGCGACGCCCCTTCGGCCGAGGAGGTCAGCGGCCGGATCAACGACGCGATCCGCACCCGGTCGGGCAAATCCTCGGTCCTGGCGGTGGTCGCCGCGCGCCTGACCCGCGAAGGCCTGCGAGAGGGGCGTGCTGATCCCACCCCTGCCGTGACCGGACTTGATGCGGACGACGCCCTTCCCCTCGTGCCGGCGCCTTCCCGCAAGCCCGCGCCCGCGCGTGCCCCGGTCGCCGCGCCGGACCTGCAATTCGAAGACGTGCTGAACAGTTATGAACGCCCGCCGCTGAACCTTCTGACCGCGCCCTCGGCCAGCGACCAGCAGACCGTGTCCGAAGAGGTGTTGACCGAAAACGCCCGGATGCTGGAAGCGGTGCTGGACGACTACGGCGTCAAGGGCCAGATCACCGAGGTTCGTCCCGGCCCGGTTGTCACGCTTTACGAACTGGAACCCGCGCCGGGCCTGAAGGCATCCCGCGTGATCGGCCTGTCCGACGACATCGCCCGGTCGATGTCGGCCTTATCCGCCCGCGTCAGCACGGTCCCTGGCCGCACCGTGATCGGGATCGAACTGCCCAACGCGCGCCGCGAAAAGGTGCTGTTGCGCGAAATCCTGGCATCCCGCGCCTTTGGCGATGGCACCCAGCCCTTGCCGCTGGCGCTTGGCAAGGACATCGGCGGCGATCCGGTCGTGGCGAACCTGGCCAAGATGCCCCATCTGCTGATCGCGGGGACCACCGGGTCGGGCAAGTCGGTGGCGATCAACACCATGATCCTGTCGCTGCTCTACAAGCTGACGCCGGACGAATGCCGGCTGATCATGATCGACCCCAAGATGCTGGAGCTGTCGGTCTATGACGGCATCCCGCACCTGCTGTCCCCCGTCGTCACAGATCCCAAGAAGGCCGTCGTGGCCCTGAAATGGGTCGTGGGCGAGATGGAGGAGCGTTACCGCAAGATGTCCAAGATGGGCGTCAGGAACATCGAGGGCTATAACGGCCGCGTCCGCGAGGCCCTGTCCCGCAACGAGATGTTCAAGCGCACCGTCCAGACCGGCTTTGACGAGGACACCGGAGAGCCGATCTTCGAGACCGAGGAGTTCAAGCCCGAGACCTTCCCCTATATCGTCGTCATCGTCGATGAGATGGCCGACCTGATGATGGTCGCGGGCAAGGAAATCGAGGCCTGCATCCAGCGCCTGGCGCAGATGGCCCGCGCATCGGGCATCCACCTGATCATGGCGACGCAGCGCCCGTCCGTCGATGTCATCACCGGCACGATCAAGGCGAACTTCCCGACCCGGATCAGCTTCCAGGTCACCTCGAAGATCGACAGCCGCACCATCCTGGGCGAACAGGGCGCCGAACAGCTGCTGGGCCAGGGCGACATGCTGTATATGGGCAACGGCGCCCGCATCACCCGCATCCACGGCCCCTTCGTGTCCGACGAGGAAGTCGAGGAGGTCGTGACGCATCTGAAATCCTTCGGCCCGCCGTCCTACAAGTCGGGCGTGGTCGAAGGCCCCGAGGACGAGGTCGCATCCGATATCGACGCGGTTCTGGGTCTGGGCGGCGGCGAAGGCGGGGATGATGCGCTGTATGACCAGGCGGTGATGATCGTCGCCAAGGATCGCAAATGTTCCACCAGCTATATCCAGCGCAAGCTTGCCATCGGCTATAACAAGGCCGCCCGCCTGGTCGAGCAGATGGAGGAGCAGGGCGTGGTGTCGGCAGCCAACCACGTCGGCAAGCGCGAGGTGCTGGTGCCCGAGGTATAGGCGGCGGACGCAAAGGCCCCCTTGGTCACCCGCCGCGCCGGAACCGCCCCCGGCCCTTTGTCCTGACCGTCAGCCAAGCGCCTTGCGGAAGGTGATCTTGTGGTCGCCTTCGGCCCAGAAATCCCGGATCCTCGCTTCTTCCCTGTATCCGTTGCGGGCATAGAAGGCGCGGGCCATTTCATATGGCCCGGTGCTCGAGGTATCGACGATGACGATGCGTGCGCCCCTGGCGCGCAACTGTTCCTCGAGCGCCGCCACAAGTGCCGCGCCGATCCCCCGCCCCTGAAAGCCGGCATCCACGCCGAGGGCGAGCATGTTCCATGTCCCTTGCGTCAGCCTTTCGGCGCGGGCAAAGCAAAGCGCGGCGAGGGTTTCCTCCGACAGGCAGGTCAGCCAGAGATCGGCCGGATCGCCGCCAAGAAACGGGGACATCAGTTCGGGCAGCATCTCGGCCGGGAACAGGTCGATGCTGTCCAGAACCTTTCCCAGCCCCTCCAGGTCGCTGGCAGAGCAGAGCCGGATATCAAGCGCGGTCATGGAAAAACCTGTCAGGTTGCATGGGTGATCGGAAAGGCATGGCCGGGCATGGTCAACAGCAGACGCCCTTCGCCGCCAGGTTCTGGCCGTTGCTTCCGCCCGCTGGCAGGCGCCCTTGCGACCGGATATACCCGGACCATGACCACTTGTCACATCCATCTTCTGAATGCGCGCCACAACCTGACGCCGGTCCTGTCCGAGATCCGGCAGGCCAGCCGGGATGCGGTGGCGCGGGCTTCGATCCATGCCGATCTGCCGGATTTCGATCTGGTCCTTCGCGCGCAGTCGGATCGTTCGGCCGACGGGGCGGTTCAGGGCCATTGCCCCTCCCCCGGCGTGGTCGAGGTTGCGGTGAATCCCGCCCGGTTCGCCCCGGACGCCTTTGGTCGCGCCCTTGTGCGCCAGTTGGCCCATCTGCTTCGGTGGAGCGGCCCCGGCTATGGCCGTTCGCTGGGCGAGGCCTTGGTCAGCGAAGGGCTAGCGGGGCATTTCGTGCTGCAGGTGCTGGGCGGGCAGCCGGATGCCACGGATGCGGTCCGGCCCGCGCAGGGGGCCATGCGGCAGGCGATGAACGAATGGGCGCGGCAGGATTACGATCATGGCCGCTGGTTCGGGGGCAAGGGCGACCTGCGGCGGGGGACCGGCAACAGCCTGGGCCATCGACTGGTCGCCGAACATCTGGCCCATCATCCGAACGACAATGCGGCCCTTCTGGCGCTTGCGCCCGCCGACCCGTTCCGCCAGGCCCTGCGCCGGCTTGCGGCGTCGGAAGGACAGGCCGAGGGGCCGGCCCCGGACGCGCCGCCGTCAGAGGCCTGAAAATCGGCGGGGGCTGCGCGACATCGCCATCCAGCCGCCCATCAGCAGGCCCGCCAGCGCGCCGCCCAGATGCGCCTCCCATGCGATCGAGGGCATCAGAACGGTCAGCGCCACGTTCAGCACCACCATCACCGCAACGCCTCGCCAAAGCTGCCCCAGCGGGCGCCGGCGGCGCCAGCCGGTGACGGCGGCAAAGCCCACAAGCGCGCCGGCAAGGCCGAAGATCGCGCCCGACGCGCCGATCATCGGCCCTCCATCGGGCGTCATCACCGCGAACAGCAAGGCCGCCGCGACCTGCGACAGGGCATAGACAAGCGCCATGCGGGCCGGACCGATCAACCGGTTCAGTTCGCGCGCAAGGGCCACCAGCGACAGCATGTTCATGCCCAGGTGCAAAAGCCCCGCGTGCAGGAACCCATAGGTCACGAAGATCGTCAGCACATGGCCGGGAAAGATTCCGTGGCCCGCCCAGACCACCGGCGACCAGAAGCCGCCAAAGATCACCAGGGCCTGCTGCACGATGGGATAGCCCAGCAGGTCGGCGCCCATGGTCAGGACCTGGATCGCGCAGCACAGGGCGATCACGATCTTGACCCACATCGGCAGGCGCGGGCGCAGGCTGTCCTGCATGGCGACAAAGGGGTCGCTGTGGGCCACCATCAGTCCGCCTTGATCTGGCGGGCTTCGGACAGCAGCATGATCGGAATGCCCGCGCGGATCGGGAAGGCCAGGCCGGCCGCCTGCGAAACCAGTTCCTGCCGCGCCGCGTCATAGGACAGGGTGGCATGGGTGACGGGGCAGACAAGCGCCTCGAGCATGTGGCGGTCGAAGCCGGGATGGGGGCTTTGGGTCATTGCAAACGGTCCTCGGTATCGCCGCCATGCAGCGCGAATTCGATCAGGCCTTGCAGCAGTTCGCGACGATCGGCCAGGGTTGGGCTTTCCAGAAGCGCCTGCCGGTCGCCCGAGGAAAAGGGCAGGACCATCGACAGCGAATTGATCAGCGCTTCGTCCTGGGCCTCGGCGGCGGCGTCCCAGTCGGTCGACAGTTCATGCGAGTCCATGTAGCGGCGCAGCAGCGGAAACAGCGCGTCGCGGTCCATGCCCTTGTCTTCCTCGGGGCCCTTCAGATCGCGGGCAAAGCTGGACCAGTCGACCTCGGCCATCAGATAGGGGGTGAATCCCTCCTGCACCTCGGTCAGGCGGAAGCGCGACACCGCCAGAAGCGAAATCATCTGCCGGCCGTCGTCGGTTTCCGAAAAGGCCACGACCCGGCCCGCGCAGCCGATCGTGGCCAGGCCCTCGCCCTCGGGCTGGATCAGGCCGATCAGCCGGTGCTCGGTCTTCAGTGCGTCGTCCAGCATCTGCAGGTAGCGCGGCTCGAAGACATGCAGCGGGATCCGCGCCCGGGGCATCAGCACGGCCCCCTCCAGGGGGAACAGCGGGATTCGCGAGGGCAGATCGAAGCGGAACCGCATCGGATCAGGCGAAGATCATCGAGGACAGGCGCCGGCGGCCCTTCTGGACCAGCGGGTCGTTGGGCTTGAGGCTGTCGAAGATGGTCAGAAGCTGGGCCTTGGCAGCCCCTTCATTCCAGTCGCGGTCGCGGCGGAAGCTGTCCAGCAGGATGTCGATGGCCTCGTCGACCCGGCCGGCGGCGTGCAGGGCCTGAGCGTATTCCAGTCGTGCCTGCTGGTCGTCGGGATCGGCGTCCACCCTGGATTGCAGGGCATCCAGCGGCCCGGCCTTCGCGGCCTGGCGGGCCAGGTGCAACTGGGCACGCGCGGCCTCGACCGGGGCACTGGTCGCGGCGGGGGCGGGGATTGCGTCCAGTGCCGCTTGCGCGGCATCCGCGTCGCCCGCGGCCAGATGGGCGCGGACCAGGCCTGCCCAGGCATCGTTGCTGGCGGGATCTTCCGCCGCGATGGCAGCAAAGGTTTCGGCGGCATCGGCAAAGGCGCCTTCCTCGAGCATCTGCTCGGCCGCGGCAAGGGCGTCAGCCAGCCCGCCGTCATCGCCCGACAGCGCCGCCAGCTTGTCCACGAACTGCTTGATCTGGCTTTGCGGGATGGCGCCCTGGAAGGCATCGACCGGCTGGCCCTGGAAGAAGGCGTAAACCGTCGGGATCGACTGCACCCGCAGTTGCGCGGCGATCATCTGGTTTTCGTCCACATTGACCTTGGCCATGCGCACCCGGCCCTTGTGGCGCGCGACCTCGGCTTCCAGTTGCGGGCCAAGCGTCTTGCAGGGGCCGCACCAGGGCGCCCAGAAATCCACGATCACCGGCACCTGCATCGAGGCCTGCACGACTTCCGCCATGAAGTTCGCCTCGGTCACGTCCTTGATGAAGTCGCTGGGCTTGGGTGCGTCGGTGGCGCCGTCAAAGAGCATGGTCATGAAGATCCCCAGAAGGTTCGGGTCTGAACTGTTGGGCGCAATATGGGGGCTGGGGCCGTGAAGGGGAAGGGTTGTTTCGGGCGGCGAAGCTGGGGGACTTCACGTCCCCCAGACCCCCTGTGGGATATTTGCGCCAAGGTAAAGGGGCGTCAAAGATCGAAGGAGGCCAGCACGGGCACATGGTCGCTGGGCTGTTCCCAGCCCCGGCAGGGACGCAGGACGCGGCTGCCATGGGCGGCATTGGCGATGTCGCGGCTGGCCCAGATGTGGTCCAGGCGGCGGCCCTTGTCGGCGGTGTGCCAGTCCTTGGCGCGATAGCTCCACCAGGAATAGAGCAGCCCGGACGGGATATCCTGGCGCGTCACGTCCACCCAGTCGCCCGCATCCTGGGCCGACAGCAGGTGATCGACCTCGACGGGCGTGTGGCTGACGATCTTGAGCATCTGCTTGTGGGACCACACGTCATCCTCGCGCGGGGCGATGTTCAGGTCGCCCACCAGGATCGCCTTTTCGGGCTTGTCGGCATGGAAGACGTCGCGCATTTCGGCCACGAAATCCAGCTTCTGGCCGAACTTGAGGTTCTGTTCGCGGTCGGGGATGTCGCCGCCTGCGGGCACGTAGATGTTGTGGATCGTCACGCCGTTTTCCAGCCGCGCCGCGACATGGCGGGCATGGCCGAGGCTGGCATAGTCGCGGTCGCCCGCATCCGTGATGGGCAGGCGCGACAGGATCGCCACGCCGTTATAGCCCTTTTGCCCGCGCGCGACGATGTGGTGGTAGCCAAGCGCCCGGAACTGGTCGAGCGGGATCTTGTCCACCGGGGACTTGCATTCCTGCAGGCACAGCACGTCCGGCGCTTCCTCGGTCAGGAACCGCGCGACCAGCCCTTCGCGCAGTCGGACCGAGTTGATGTTCCAGGTGGCAATGGTGAACATGGCAGTCTCCTTTGGCGGGCGGACACTAGCCGCGCCGATCCGCCCTGTCGAGTTGACGCAACGGCAGGAAAATGCTGCACCGGCACAATCACGGCTTGGTGATGTCGGCGACTGCCGTTAAGCAATGCCATCGGGCAAAGGGGGGCGAGATGCAGTTGACGGTGGACGAGGCCTTGGCGCGCGGCGGGGCCGGGCGGTTCCAATGGCGGCTTCTGGGGATCTTTGGACTGGTCTGGGCGGCGGACGCGATGCAGGTCATCGCGGTGGGCTTTGCGGCACCGTCCGTCGCTGCGACCTTCGGGATCGACCGCGTGACGGCCTTCCAGATCGGCACGGTGTTCTTTGCGGGCATGTTCCTGGGCGCCTTCGCCTTTGGCCGGATCGCGGACCGGATCGGGCGCCGCAACATCCTGGTGCTGACCGTGGGCATGGACGCGATCTTCGGGCTGGCGTCCGTGTTTGCGCAGGATTTCACGCTGCTTCTGGTGCTGCGCTTCCTGACCGGCGTTGCCGTGGGCGGCACGCTGCCCGTGGACTATGCCATGATGGCCGAGTTCCTGCCGCCCCGGAACCGCGGCCGCTGGCTGGTCTGGCTGGAGGGTTTCTGGGCCGTGGGAACGATCGTCGTTGCCCTGACCGCCTGGGTCGCGGTGGCGCAGGGGGCGGTGGCGCCCTGGCGGTGGATCTTCGCGGTGGCGGCGATTCCGGCCCTGATCGGCATCTTCCTGCGGCTCTGGGTGCCCGAATCGCCCATGTTCCTGATCCGCAAGGGCGACAAGGCGGGGGCCAAGGCGGTGGTCGACCGGGTGCTGGTCACGAACGGGATGCAGGCGCTGCCGCGCGATGCGGAACTGGTTCCCGCACAGGTTCCCACGGGGGCCGAGACCTCGATCTTTTCCGACATGCTGCGGTCGCGGACCATCGGCGTGCTGGCGGTGTGGTTCCTGGTGTCGCTGTCCTATTACGGCGTCTTTGTCTGGGTGCCGGGACAACTGGCGACGGAAGGCTTCGGCTTCGTGCGCGGATACGAATTCCTGGTCGTGCTGGCCCTGGCGCAGGTGCCGGGCTATGCCCTGGCCGCCTGGGGGGTCGAGGCGGTGGGTCGCCGGGCGACGCTGCTGTGCTTCCTGCTGCTCAGCGCCGCGGGCTGCGCGCTGTTCACGGTGGCGACGGGAACTGCCATGATCGCTGCTGCCCTGATCCTGATGAGCTTTGCGCTGCTGGGCACCTGGGGCGCGCTTTACGCCTTCACGCCCGAACTTTACCCCACCCACCTGCGCGGCACCGGCATGGGCACCGCCAGTGCGGTGGCGCGGTTGGGCGGGATCCTGGCCCCCAGCCTGCTGGCCTTCGTCTTTGCCAAGGGCTTCGGTTTCGCCATCGGCGTCTTTGCCGCGCTGCTGCTGCTGGGCGCGTTGGCCCTGCTGCTGGTCAAGACCGAGACGCGCGATCAGGCCATTGCCTGAAACCGCATCCCCTTTTGCCCCGTTCCCCTGTCAATCAGCAGGAGGACGGGGAACATGGGCCAACTGGTCAACGGGGTCTGGAAGGACGAATGGTATGACACCGAGGCAAGCGGCGGCGAGTTTGTCCGCGACACGGCCAAGCACCGCAACTGGGTGACCGCCGATGGCAGTCCCGGCCCGACCGGAGGAGGGGGCTTCAAGGCGGAAAGCGGGCGCTATCACCTTTACGTCTCGTATGCCTGCCCCTGGGCGCATCGTGCGCTGATCTTCCGCGCGCTGAAGGGGCTTGGGGATCACATCGACGTCTCGGCCGTGCATCCCGACATGCTGTGGAACGGGTGGGAGTTCCGCACCGACTTCGACGGCGCCACCGGCGACCGGCTGTTCGGCGAGCCATATCTGTACAAGCTGTACCTGCGCGCGGATCCCAAGGCATCGGGCCGGGTCACGGTGCCGGTGCTGTGGGACCGCGACGGGGATCGGATCGTGTCGAACGAAAGCAGCGACATCATCCGCATGTTCAACAGCGCCTTTGACGGCATCACCGGAAACACCGACGACTATTGGCCCGAAGACCTGCGAGAACAGGTCGAGCATCTGAACGACCGCATCTATGACACGGTCAACAACGGCGTCTACAAGGCGGGCTTCGCCACGTCGCAGGAAGCCTATGACAAGGCGGTCCACCCCTTGTTCGACAGCCTCGACTGGATCGAGGGGATCCTGTCCGAGAACCGATATCTTGCCGGAGACCGCCTGACCGAGGCCGACTGGCGCCTGTTCACCACGGTTGTCCGCTTCGATGCGGTCTATCACACGCATTTCAAGTGCAACCGCCGCCGGATCGTCGATTACCCGAACCTGTGGGCCTGGGCACGCGAGTTGTACCAGATGCCCGGCGTGGCCCAGACCGTCCGGCCGGATCATTTCATGCGCCACTACTACTTCAGCCACGACACCGTGAACCCGCACCGCATCATCCCCATCGGTCCCGATGCGGATTGGACCGCGCCACATGGCCGCGGATGAACGAAGCCCCGGCGCGGGAAAACGCCGGGGCATCAGAGAGGGGAGGGAGAGTGTGGCCGCATCCTCCGGCCACTGGGCTTCGGACGGATAACGCGTTTCCAGGCCGCGGGTTCCAGAACCGGACCGCCTGAACGCATTCCGTCTTTCGCGTTCACTCCTTCGCCGCGGTTCTGGACATTTTTGTCAGAAGATCCGTTGTTTCAGCTCATCGGGACTGCTGACATGGGCGTGCCAAAACTCGCGGGCTTCTTGTGGAAGACGCGCCAGGACCCGCTCCAGATCGGCCGCGTTCACGTATCTGCGAAGGGTCCAGGCTGTTGCCTCGATAGCATTGGAAGGGGTCAGGTTGTGGTGCGGCCTGACCTGTTTCGCCTCCAGGGTCAGCGCCTCTCGATCGGCGAAGGGAAGTGGGGGGTTATCCACTTTCCACCCTGCCACGAAAATGGCTCGGGGAACGGACGGCAGCACGGATGCAAAATCTATTCCTTCCTGGGCCGTAAGGCGGCGTCGGAAGACTTGAAGAACAGCATCCAAGGCGGTGTAGGCGCTGTTGTCAGACACCAAATCCATCCTGTCCTTCAGGTCATCCAGAATTGCCCGCCACTCCTTGGACGAATGCCGATAAGTCCATGGCATAGGCATTTTCAGGGGCCGCCCAGTTGTTTCCCTCGACACCAGCAAGGTTAACCTGTCACGGCAGATTTGTCCGCATCTTTGCCAGAACCAAAAAGGTCCGGCATGGCCGGACCTTTTCTTGTGTCGCAGTTTCTTGTGTCGCAGTGGCGTGTCACGCCACCAGCCGGTATCCGCCCGATTCCGTCACCAGCAGGCGCGCATTGCTGGGATCGGGTTCGATCTTCTGGCGCAGGCGATAGATGTGGGTTTCCAGCGTATGCGTGGTGACGCCCGCATTGTATCCCCAGACCTCGTGCAGCAGCACGTCGCGGGCCACCACCCCGTCCTGTGCGCGATACAGGAACTTGAGGATATTGGTTTCCTTCTCGGTCAGGCGGATCTTGCGGTCCTTCCCGTCGATCAGCATCTTCATCGCCGGCTTGAAGGTATAGGGCCCAAGCTGGAAGATCGCGTCCTCGGACTGTTCATGCGTGCGCAGTTGCGCGCGCAGGCGGGCCAGCAGGACCGGGAACTTGAAGGGCTTGGTGATATAGTCGTTGGCGCCCGCGTCCAGGCCCAGGATCGTGTCGGCATCGGTGTCATGGCCGGTCAGCATCACGATGGGGCATTTCACGTTCAGCTTGCGCAGCTTCTTGCACAATTCGCGGCCGTCGGTGTCGGGCAGGCCCACGTCCAGGATCACCAGGTCGAAGATCGCGCCCTTGGCGGCGTCCACGGCGCCCGCGCCGGTGCCGGCCTCGGTCACGTCGAAATCGTCGGTGGCGATCAACTGTTCGGCCAGGGCCTCGCGCAGGTCTTCCTCGTCATCGACAAGCAGGATCTTTTTCAGTCCGGGCATGTTGCCTCCTCAATCTTGTTGGGCGAGTAGGTGGCGTGCGTCCGGCCATGCGTCCAGCATCATGTCGAAAATCTCACATGGAGTTGTCGGTCAGGGCGCTTATGTTTCACTTTGTTTCAATTCCGCAGGATCGCCGATGAGCCTGATCCCCACCCTGGCCGAAACCGTATCCCGCGCGCGCAGCGACCTGCGCACCGGATTGCCGGTGATGATCGGCCATCATCTGGTCGCGGCGGTGGAAACCCTGGCGCCCGCGCGGCTTGACGCGATTCGCGCCCTGGGCCGTCCGGTCCTTGCGCTGACCGGACGGCGGGCCGAGACGCTGAAGGCCCGGGCCTATGACCAGGGGCTGGCCCGCGTCATCGTGCCGGGCGATGCGGACCATGCCTGGCTGCGGGCCTTGGCCGATCCTTCGGGCGATCTGATGACCCCGATGAAGGGACCGCTGTTCACGGAACGCGAAGGGGATGCGACGGCGCATATGGCCGGGCTGGCGCTTGCGAAGTCCGCGCAGTTGCTGCCCGCCGTGCTGGTGGTGGCGGCCGAGCCGCTGCCCGGCCTGACCCAGGTCGCGCCCGGCCCCCTTCTGGCGCAGCTTGCGCACGAGGCGGCCCTGGCCCCGGTTGCCGCCGCAAACCTGCCGCTGCTGGCGGCGGAACGGTCGCGGCTGCATATCTTCCGTCCCGACGATGGCGGGGCCGAGCACTACGCCATCGAGATCGGCGATCCGCCCCGCGACGCGCCGGTGCTGGCGCGGCTGCATTCGGCCTGCTTCACCGGCGACGTGCTGGGCAGCCTGAAATGCGACTGCGGCCCGCAGCTGCACGCCGCGCTGACCGCGATGGGGCAGGCGGGACAGGGGGTGCTGCTGTATCTGAACCAGGAAGGGCGCGGCATCGGGCTTGCCAACAAGATGCGCGCCTATGCCCTGCAGAACCAGGGCTTCGACACCGTGCAGGCCAATCACCGCCTGGGATTCGAGGATGACGAGCGCGACTTCCGCATTGGCGCGGCCCTGCTGCGGCGGATGGGGTTCACGCAGGCCCGGCTGATGACCAACAACCCGCGCAAGGTGGCGATGATGGAAAGCCACGGCATCACCGTGACCGAACGCGTGCCGCTGGTCGTCGGCCGCAACCGCTTCAACGAGGCTTATCTGGACACCAAGGCCGAAAAGTCGGGGCATCTGCTGTGAGGCCCGACGATCTGGTCCTGACGCCGCAAGGGGTGCGCTTTCGCGGGCGGGTCTTTCCGTGCAGCATCGGCAAGCGCGGCGTCACCCGCGACAAGCGCGAGGGCGACAAGGCCACGCCTGCCGGGATGATGCGGATCACGGGGCTGTGGTATCGTCCCGACCGGCTGGCGCGGCCCGCCCCCTGGGCGCGGGTCATCGGGCCGGGCGATCTGTGGTGCGACGCGCCGGACCATCCGGGTTACAACCACCATGCCCGCGCACCTTTGAAAGCCAGCCATGAAAAGCTGCGCCGGGCCGATCCGCTTTACGATCTGATCCTGACGACCGACTGGAACTGGCCGGATGCCGTGCCGGGCCGGGGGTCGGCGATCTTCCTGCATCAATGGCGCCGGCCGGGATACGGGACCGAGGGCTGCATTGCCTTTGCGCGTCCGCACCTGATCTGGATCGCGCGCCATGCGCGGCCGGGCACGCGGGTGATCGTGCCCTAAAGGGCGTTCCTGGGCATCGGCAGATCGCCCCGGTTATAGGGGCCCCAGTCCGTCACCTCGGGATAGAACTGCCTGCGCCAGGCGCGGACGCGCGGGTTCATGCGCCGCCGCCACCAGGGCGGCACCATGGCCACAAAGGTCATCGCCGGATAGCCCATGGGCAGTTGCGGCGCTTCGTCCTGCCCATAGGTCTGCAGCAGGGGGAACCGCCGGTCGGGCTTGTAGTGGTGATCCGAATGGCGCTGCAGGTTGATCAGCAGCCAGTTCGACACCCTGTGGCTGGCGTTCCAGCTGTGGCGCGGCAGGATATGTTCATACCGCCCCTCGCCCAGATGCTTGCGCGTCAGGCCGTAATGTTCGACGTAATTCGTCAACTCCAACTGCCAGATCGCCACGAAGGCCTGGAAGACGAACAAACCCAGTCCCTGCAGGCCGCCCAGGGCCAGGGCCAGCAGGACCATCGCCCCTTGCAGCATCCCATAGCGCCAGAACGGACTGCGCCGGTCCCACGGCCTGCGTCCGGCCCGCGCCAGCAGCCGGGCTTCGGCCCGCCATGCGCTGCGCGGCCCTTGCCTCAAGACCCGCCAGAAAAACCTGTAGAAGCCTTCGTTGTAGCGCGCCGACACGGCATCGCGGGGGGTGGATACCCAGGCGTGATGGACCAGCAGATGCTCGGTCCGGAAATGGGAATACAGCGTCGAGGCCAGCAGCAGGTCGCCCATCCAGCGTTCCACGGCCGTCTTCTGGTGCAGAAGCTCGTGGGCATAGACCATGCCGATGGTGCCGGACAGAACGCCCAGGCCGAAGAACAGGCCCAGCTTTTCCGGCCCCGACAAGTGCCCCGCACGGCTAGCATACCAGATGCAGCCGAAGATCGCGGCGAATTGCAGCGGGAACCAGACAACCGTGACGGCGCGGTGCCAGAACAGGGCGCGCGTTTCGGTCTGGGGATCAGGGTTTGCCTCGTTCAGCCCCAGCACGCCGTCAAGGGCCGTCGTCAGATACCAGGCATAGGCGGGCAGCAGCATCCACCAGAAGCCCCCCCTGCCTGCCGCCAGCACGACCAGCGGCAGCATGACCACGGACATCCAGAACGGCGCGGCGGGCGGCAATCTGCCTGGGGTTGAATCGCTCATGCCCGTGATCTTATGCGGCGATCTCGGCCCGCGCCATATCCCAGACCTTGCGCATCAGGCCCGGCAGCGCCTCGCGGTCGACATGCCGCAGGGGCACCAGGTGGCCGCGCGCCGGGGCCGCGTCCAGATCGCCCAGCATCACCTGCAGGGACAGGGTGAAATGGGTGAAGACATGGCGGACATGGCCGATCTCTCTCCAGTTCGCCTTTCCCGGCGGTGGCATGTCGCGGCCGTCCCAATGGGCCGAGGGGAAGGCCAGCGTGCCGCCCAGAAGGCCCTTGGCCGGGCGTTCCTCGAACAGCACCGCGTCGCCCTGGCGGGCGACCCAGGCGATGCCGGTGCGGTCGGGCTTGGCGGCTTTCGGCGCCTTGCGCGGCAGGCTGGCGGCGATGCCCTGGGCGCGGGCGTCGCAGTCGTGGATCAGCGGGCAGATGCCGCAGGCGGGGCTGCGCGGCGTGCAGATGGTCGCGCCCAGGTCCATCATCGCCTGCGCATAGTCACCCGGCCGCTGCTGCGGGGTCAGTGTTTCGGCAAGTGCCAACAGTTCCGGTTTGGCGGCGGGCAGGGGCGTTTCCACCGCGAACAGCCGCGCCACGACGCGTTCGACGTTGCCATCAACCACAGTCTCTGGCGCGTCATAGGCGATCGCCGCGATCGCGGCCGAGGTATAGGCCCCGATCCCCGGCAGCGCCTGCAGCCCGTCGCGCGTCGTCGGAAACCCGCCCGCTGCCGCCACCGCGCGGGCGCAGGCCAGCAGGTTGCGGGCGCGGGCGTAATAGCCAAGCCCGGCCCATTCGGCCATGACCTGCGCGTCGGGCGCCGCCGCCAGATCCTGCACCGTCGGCCACAGCGTCGTGAAACGCTCGAAATAGGCCTTCACTGCCGCGACGGTGGTCTGTTGCAGCATCACCTCGGACAGCCAGATGCGGTAGGGGTCGGGCGCGTCCCCACCGGGCGGCACGCGCCAGGGCAGGACGCGCGCGTGGCGGTCGTACCAATCCAGAAGCTGCGGGGCGATCACCCGGATGTCACGCAATTATCAATCCCTTGTCCTGTCGCCGCGCTTTCATCCCGGCGCGGGCCTGATTAAGGATATGGGCGTGACATCGCATCAGGCAAAGATGGGCAACAGGCAATGAAGGCGCAGCCGCCCGACCGTACCCGCAACCCCATGGCACGCCGCAGGCGCGGCTTCCAGCAGGCTTCGATCCTGCTGGCCGACCGGGTGCAGAAGGCGGCCGAGGGGCGGGGCTTCGCCGTGGCCCGCCTGCTGACCCACTGGCCCGAGATCGCCGGCCCCCAGCTTTCCGCGATGACCCGCCCGGTCCGCATCAGCCATCAGCGGGGCGGCTTTGGCGCGACGCTGACGCTGCTGACCACCGGCCCCGCCGCGCCGCTGGTGGAAATGCAGCTTCCGCAGCTGCGCGAACGGGTGAACGCCTGCTATGGCTACAATGCCGTGCAACGCATCATGCTGACCCAGACCGCCGCCACGGGCTTTGCCGAAGGCCGTGCCGTCTTTGCCGCGGCCCCTGCCCAGCCCGCCACGCCCGATCCGCAGGTCCGCCAGCAGGCCGACCAGATCGCCAGCCAGTTCGACGATCCCGCCCTGGCCGAGGCCATTGCCCGGCTGGCCCTGAACATCGCAACCAAACGACACCGGAACCACCGAAAGGATTTTCCATGCTGATCCGTTCTGCCGCCGCCGCACTGGCGATCGCCATCGCCGCCCCGGCCGCGATGGCCCAGGATGCCGCCCCCGCGGCCCAGGCGGAAGCCCTGCCCGACATCGCGCTTGGCGCCGATGACGCGCCGCTGACCATCGTGGAATATGCCAGCTTCACCTGCGGGCATTGCGCCAACTTCCACGAAGAAAACTGGCCCCGGCTAAAGGCCGAATATGTCGATACCGGCAAGGTCAAGTTCATCCAGCGCGACGTGTATTTCGACCAGCCCGGCCTGTGGGCCGGAGTGCTTGCGCGCTGCGGCGGCGACGACAAGTATTATGCCGTGTCCGACATGCTCTTTGACGAACAGGAGCAATGGCTGGCCGGCGGCACGGGCGAGGAGATCGCCGCGAACCTGCGCAAGATCGGCCTGAAGGCCGGCATGACCGAGGAACAGATGACCGCCTGCTGGGAAGACACCGCCAAGGCCGAACAGCTGATCGCGACCTTCCAGCAGAATGCCAGCGCCGATGGGATCGAGGCCACGCCGACCTTCATCATCGGCGGCGAAAAGGTCATGAACCAGCCCTGGGACGACATGAAGCAGGTGATCGAGGGCAAGCTGGCCGAGGCTGCCCAGTAAGCCCTGGACGCATGGCTCGCCGGACGGGCGGGCCATGATCCCGGTTCATCTGGGAATTGCTTTTTGTCAAATCGGGCCGCATCCTTCGCCTGCGCCAAAGCGGCGCATGGCACAAGGGATGCTTGCCCATGATCAAAGAGTTCCGTGAATTCATCGCCCGAGGCAACGTGATCGACCTGGCGGTCGGGATCATCATCGGCGCGGCCTTTACATCCATCGTGAATTCCGTCGTCGAGGACCTGATCAACCCGATCCTGGGCCTGCTGACCGGCGGCATCGATTTCACGAACAAGTACATTGTCCTGTCCGGCACCGTCCCCGACGGCGCAAGCCTTGCGGCGGCGCGCAATTCCGGGGCGGCCATCTTTGCCTATGGATCCTTCCTGATGGCGGTGCTGAACTTCCTCATCATCGCCTGGGCGGTGTTTCTGCTGGTCAAGGTGGTGAACCGCCTGCAACGCGCGGCGCTTCGGCAGAAAGTGGAAGAACCCGCCCCAGCCGGTCCCACCCAGGAAGAACTGCTGGCCCAGATCCGCGACCTGCTGGCCGACCGTGCCACGATGGCGGATTATCCGCTGCCAAGGCCGTGACAGGTGCCGGCGCGAGGCATCGCGCCGGGCCGTTCCTTATCCCGCCAGAAGCTGGTCGGGCGTGATCGCCTCAAGCCCCAGGGCCTCGCCCACGGGGGGCGAGGTCAGGCGCCCGCCATGCGTCGACAGGCCCGCGCGCAGATGCGGGTCTTCCAGCACCGCCTGCCGCCAGCCCTTGTCCGCCAAGGCCAGCAGGAAGGGCAGGGTGGCATTGCCAAGCGCCTGGGTTGAGGTGCGCGCCACCGCCCCCGGCATGTTCGCCACGCAGTAATGGACCACGCCGTCGACCTCGTAGATCGGATCCTGGTGCGTCGTCGCGCGCGATGTCTCGAAGCAGCCGCCCTGGTCGATGGCCACGTCCACCAGGACCGATCCCGGCTGCATGGTCGACAACTGGTCCCGCGTCACCAGCTTGGGGGCCGCGGCGCCGGGGATCAGCACCGCGCCGATCACCATGTCTGCCGTGCGGATCAGATCGGCCGTTGCCGCCGCGCTGGAATATTGCGTGGTCAGGCGCCCCATGAAGATGTCGTCCAGATAGGAAAGCCGCGTGACCGACCGATCGGTGACGGTGACATTGGCGCCCATGCCGACCGCCACGCGGGCCGCCGCCGTGCCCACCACGCCGCCGCCGATGATGACGACATTGGCGGGCCTGACGCCCGGCACACCGCCCAGCAGCACGCCGCGCCCGCCATTGGCCTTCTGCAGCGCCCAGGATCCGACCTGCGGGGCCAGACGCCCCGCCACCTCTGACATGGGCGCCAGCAGGGGCAGACCGCCGCGCGCATCGGTCACCGTCTCATAGGCGATGGCGGTGACCCCCGATCCCAGCAAGTCGCGGGTCTGGTCGGGGTCGGGCGCAAGGTGCAGATAGGTGAACAACACCTGGCCCTCGCGCAGCATCGCGCGTTCGGCGGGCTGGGGTTCCTTGACCTTCACGATCATCTCGGCCCCGTCGAAGACCGACTTTGCATCCGGCGCGATGCTGGCCCCGGCAGCGGCATAGTCTTCGTCCGTGAAGCCCGCCCCAAGCCCCGCACCGCTTTCCACCAGCACGCCGTGGCCGCGTCCCACCGCCTCGGTGACGGCGGCAGGGGTCATGCCCACGCGGAACTCCTGCGGCTTGATTTCCTTCGGGCAACCGATCTTCATGCATTCCTCCCATGCTTTGGGAAAGTGTCGCACCGATCCGCTGCAAGATGCTGCGAAGCTGGAGCCGTTTCGGCATTGGTCGCGAAACAAACCACTGGCTATCGGCGCTTCTGGCGAAGAATATCCGGCCATGTCGGACCTTGATGCAATAGACCGCCGAATCCTTGCCCTTCTTCAGAAAGAGGGGCGAATCAGCAATGCCGAACTGGCGCTGCGCGTCCACCTGTCGCCCTCGGCCTGCCATCGCCGGGTTCAGCGGCTTGAGGAGACGGGCGTGATCCACGGCTATGTCGCGCTGCTGGACGCGCGCAAGCTGCGCCGCCAGACCACCGTCTTCGTGGAAATCACCCTGTCGGGCCAGGCGGACGAGGTGCTGGAGGCCTTCGAGAAGGGCGTGCGCGCGATTCCCGACGTGCTGGAATGCCACCTGATGGCGGGAACGGCCGATTACCTGCTGAAGATCGTGGTCGAGGATACCGACGACTTCGCCCGCATCCACCGCCAGCACCTGGCCCGCCTGCCCGGCGTGGCGCAGATGCATTCCTCCTTCGCGCTGCGCACGGTGTTCCGCACCACTGCGATCCCGGTGTGAGGATGCTGCGCCGTCATCTGCTGTCGCTGCTGGCCACGTCGCTGGCGACACCCGCACTGGCGCAACCCCGGCGCGAACCGCCGCCTGCAATCGACGATCCTCGCGCCAGCCACTTCGCCTTTGGCCCGCCAGGCGACCAGTGGCGTATCTTCGTGGGCCTGCCGAAGGTTCCGCCGCCGCGCGAGGGCTATTCGGTGGTCCTTTCGCTGGACGGCGGCACGACCTTTCCGCATCTGTGGCATCATCGCGAAACCCGGGCGCGCGATGCGCCGGTGATCCTGGTCGGCATCAGCTATGAAAACGCGAACCGCCGCTGGCGCGACCTGACCTCGCGCGCGATGGCGCCGGTGGCGCCGATCCTGTTCTATCGCGCCCCGCCCGCGGACCGGCCGACCGGCGGGCGCGAAGCCTTTCTGTCCATGATCGCAGAGGAACTGCTGCCGGAACTTTCCCGACGTCACCCGCTGGACCTGCGCGACATGACGATCTACGGCCATTCGCTGGGCGGGCTGTTCGTGCTGCACGCGCTGTTCACCCGCCCCCGCCTGTTCGCGCGCTACGTCGCGGCCGATCCCTCGGTCTGGTGGAACGCAGGCGAATCGCAGCGCGAGGCGGCGGCCTTCGCCGGCGGCGTCGCGGCAGCGGGCGGGACGGTCGATCCGGCGATCCAGGTGATGATCGCCCAGGCCGGGCGTCCGCGGCAGAACCATCCGCATGATCCCACATTGCTGGTGCGGATCCTGTCGGGCGTTCCGGGGGTGGAGGTTCTTTACCGCCCCTATCCGCAGGAAGACCACGGATCGCTGATGGGGCCGTCGACGGCGGATGCGTTGGATCTGCACCTGTGGCGGTAAACGCAAACCCCCGCGGCTTGCGCTGCGGGGGTTTGACGGAAACGCGGATCGCGTCGCCTTACAGTGCGCCTTCGCGCTGTGCCTTTTTACGGGCCAGCTTGCGGGCGCGGCGGACGGCCTCGGCCTGTTCCCGGGCCTTCTTGACCGACGGCTTCTCGAAATGCTGCCGAAGCTTCATTTCGCGGAACACACCCTCGCGCTGAAGTTTTTTCTTCAGGGCACGGAGCGCCTGTTCGACGTTGTTGTCGCGAACATTGACCTGCATGTGGTTGTCACCACCTTCCTAGGTTAGAGTTGCAAGATTGCAGGATGCGCCCCCCTATCAGGCCGGGGCGCACTTGTCCAGACAGGAGGCCGCCTATGACCCGAACCGACCGCGATGCCTTGCTTGACGCCGCCCTGACCCATGTCCCGTTCGAGGGGATGAACGATCGCGCCCTGATGGCAGGGGCGCGTGACCTGACCATGTCGCCCGACCTGGCGCGGGTTCATTTTCCCCAGGGCGGGGCAAGTCTGGCCGCGGCCTATCACCGCCGCGCCGATGCGATGCTGCG
This sequence comes from Paracoccus sp. AK26, assembly GCF_011801365.1. NCBI lineage: Bacteria > Pseudomonadati > Pseudomonadota > Alphaproteobacteria > Rhodobacterales > Paracoccaceae > Paracoccus > Paracoccus sp. AK26. The sequence continues at coordinate 2,523,082 of NZ_CP041041.1, read as the reverse complement.
CGACAGCCTGGCCCAGACGCCCCCGGGGGGCCGCTTCCGCGACCGCGTGGCCGAGGCGATCTGGCGCCGCCTGATGCTGGTCGATGCCGAACTGGTGCGCGCGGGCGCGGCCACGCTGTCGCTGCCGCAGAACGCTGCCCTTGCGGCGCGGCTGGTCTGGGAAACGGCTGATGTGATCTGGACCGGCTTGGGCGACGGGTCGCGCGACGTGAACTGGTATTCCAAGCGCGCCACCCTGTCCGCCGTGGTCAGCGCCACGGTCCTGTTCTGGCTGGGCGACGATTCGCCCGACCACAGGGAAACCCGCGCCTTCATCGACCGGCGCATCGACGGCGTGATGCGGTTCGAGCAGGTGAAATCGACCTTGCGCAAGCTGCCGGGGGCGGAAAAGCTGGCGCAGATGGCGTTCGGCTGGATCCGGGCGCCCGGCTCGCGCGATCTGCCCGGTCGCACCCGCCCGTAAGGAGAAACGATGTTCCCCGACGCCATGAAGGCCATCGAGATCGCCGGCCCCGGCGGTCCCGACATGCTGAGGCCCGCCAGCCGCCCTGTTCCGGTGCCCCGCCACGACCAGATTCTGATCCGCGTGGCTTATGCCGGGGTGAACCGCCCCGATGTCCTGCAACGCCAGGGCAGCTATGCGCCGCCGCCCGACGCATCGGACCTGCCGGGGCTTGAAGCCTCGGGCGAGATTGTGGGCATGGGCGCGGGCGTGACCCGCTGGAGAAAGGGCGAACAGGTCTGCGCGCTGCTGCCGGGCGGCGGCTATGCGGAATATGCCGTCTGCCATGCCGACCATGCGCTGCGCATCCCCTATGGCCTGGGCTTGCGCGAAGGCGCCTGCCTGCCCGAAACGGCCTTCACGGTCTGGTCCAATGTCGTGACCCGCGGCGGGCTGACGGGGGGCGAGAAGTTCCTGGTCCACGGCGGCAGCTCGGGGATCGGGATGATGGCGATCCAGATCGCCCGCGCCCTGGGCGCCCGGGTTTTCGCGACCGCCGGCAGCGCCGAGAAATGCGCGGCGATCGCGGCGCTTGGGGCGACCCCGATCAACTACCGCGCCGAGGATTTCACCAAGGTCATGGCGGCCGAGGACGGCGCCGACCTGATTCTGGACATGGTGGGCGGCAGCTATATCGCCAGGAACATCAAGGCGCTGGCGCCGGACGGCAGGCTGGTCATGATCGCCTTCCTTGAAGGCCCCAAGGTCGAACTGAACTTCGCCCCCATCATGACCAAGCGGCTGACCGTGACCGGCTCGACCCTGCGCCCGCAATCGGACGCCGCCAAGGCCGAGATCGCCGAGGCCCTGCGCAAGCAACTGTGGCCGCTGATCTCGGCCGGGTCGGTCCGGGTCAGCATCGACAGCGAATTCGACCTGGACGACGCGGCCGAGGCCCATCGCCGCATGGAAAGCAGCCAGCATATCGGCAAGATCGTCCTGAAAGTGGCGGGTAATGGCCCCTGAGGCGTGGGCAGGTGCCTCGGGCGGGGATATTTGACGCATAGAAGATGAGACAGGCACACAGACCTTGCGGGCACCCGTCCCCAAGGTCTGTGGCATATGCGGTGGCGGTCATCGGCGTCCCCGCCTGTTCGGCGTGTTCAATGTCGCATTGGGATCCTAAGAAAAAGTTGAGACCGCATCTCCTGTGGGAAATATCCCGGGGGAGGCCCGCAGGCCCGGGGGCGGCGCCCCTTCTTCAGCGGATCTTTTCCATCAGCAGGCGGGGACGGGAACAATCCTGGCGCGCGTCGGGGGCGCAGTCGCGGGGCCGCAGGTCGCGGGTCAGGCAGATGCGCACCTCGGCCAGGGCTTCGGCCTTGCAGGTGACGGTGATGCCATCAGGTGACAGCCGGGGATTGACCTCGAGAAAGGCTTCCTCGACCACCTGGGGCGGCAGGGTGATGTCGCGGGGCAGGTCGTCGAAGGGGGCGGGGATGCGGACCATCTCGGCCGCTTCCCGCGTCGTGGCATAGTATTGGCCTGCCGAAAGGCCGGAACAACGGCCGTGCTTCTGCCACTGGTACAAAGCCAGCCCCGGCGACATCAGGTCGTCCATTGCCTGGGTCTGGCGCCGTGACGGATCTCGTTCATTCGTATCGCAGTGATCGGGCCAGCCCCGTTCGTATTGCGGCCAAAGACCATGAACCGTGAAATCCAGCCCGCTGCCTTGGTCGCATTCGCTGGCGTCGCGATCATCACCCGTCGCGCGGCACCAGCTTGGCTGCCAACTGAGCGCGAGAACATAATAGTCGAATTCGCCCGCGACATCCTGCGCAGGGGCAGGCAGGGGGCAAAGCGTCAGCGCAAGGGCGGCAAGCAGGGCATGTTTCATGCCGCCACCATGCCCCGGCAGGCAGGCGCCGTCCACGACCCTTGCGAATCCTCTTTTCCCCAGTCGTCAGAATCGCTATATGACCGGTCAATTCCCCCCGAAAACGAGGAATGGCACCCCGCCAAAAGCCGTTTTACCGGTCTGAGACCTGCTGTTCGGGGCAGACATGCGAAGGAGATTGACATGAGCAAGCCGCTGATGGCCAAGGCGACCGCCGTCTGGCTGGTGGACAATACCACGCTGAGCTTCAAGCAGATCGGAGACTTTTGCGGCCTGCACGAGTTGGAAGTGCAGGGCATCGCCGACGGCGACGTCGCGGCGGGCGTCAAGGGCTATGACCCTGTCGCGTCCCACCAGCTTGACCCCGAGGAGATCCGCAAGGGCGAGGCCAGCCCGACCTACAAGCTGCGCCTGAAGCACAACCCCGCCGCCGAGGGCGAGGAAAAGCGCCGCGGCCCGCGTTACACGCCCCTGTCCAAGCGCCAGGACCGGCCGAACGCCATCCTGTGGCTGGTGAAGTTCCATCCCGAGCTGCCGGACGCGGCCATTGCCAAGCTGGTGGGCACCACGAAGCCAACGATCGCGTCGATCCGCGAGCGGACCCACTGGAACATCCAGAACATGCAGCCGATCGACCCGGTCGCCCTGGGCCTGTGCCGCCAGACCGAATTGGACGCCGCCGTCCAGAAAGCCGCCAAGAAGGCCGCCGCCAATGGCGAGGTGATGACCGACGACGAACGCCGCAAGCTGGTCAGCACCGAAACCTCGCTGTCGATGAGCGACGAGCCGCGCCTGCCCTCGTCGATGGCTGGGCTCGAGAACTTCTCGCTGACGCGGGACGAGCCGAAGGAGGCCGAGCCCGACCTGGATGCCGACAGCTTCTTCAACCTGCCCGATCGGGACGAGGACGATGACGAAAACGGCGGCCGTTGAACGCCAGGTCCTTCCCATGACAAAGGCCGGTGCGTCGATGCGCACCGGCCTTTTCTTCTTTCGTCCGGACCGGGTTCAGGTCTTGCGGCGGATGAAGCGCCCGATCGCGATCAGGATGCAGGCACCGATCACGGCGATGACCAACTGGCCGATCGCGCCGCCGGCGGTGGTGCCGAAGATGGCGCGGGCCAACCAGTTGCCCAGAAGTGCGCCAACGATGCCCAGGATGATGTTCATCAGAAGACCATGGTCGCTCTTCATGATCTTTTCGGCGATCCAGCCTGCGATCGCGCCCAGGATGATCGACAGAATCCAGCCAAAACCTTCCATGACTTTCCCTTTCCATGATGACCCGGCACATCACGACGACCAGGGTCTTGCCCATTCAATGCCGGCAGGACGCATTGCGTTCCGCAAGCCTTGGAACTTGTGTGGAAAATGTCACACCGACAGGCAGATGTATTTCAGCTCGAGATAATCGTCCATGCCGTGCCGGCTGCCTTCGCGGCCCAGGCCCGACTGCTTGACCCCGCCAAACGGCGCCACTTCGGTCGAGATGATCCCGGTGTTCACGCCCACGATGCCGTATTCCAGGGCTTCCTGGACGCGGGTGATGCGGCCGATGTCGCGCGCATAGAAGTAGGAGGCCAGTCCGAAGATCGTGTCGTTGGCCTTGGCGATGACTTCCTCCTCGGTCTCGAACCGGAACAGGGGGGCCAGGGGGCCGAAGGTTTCCTCGGTCGCGACCTTCATGCGGTCTGTGACGCCGGTCACGACCGTGGGCTTGAAGAACAGCCCTTCCATCCGCTCGCCTCCGGTGATGACCTGTCCGCCGCCGTCCAAGACGTCGCGGATGTGTTCCTCGACCTTTTCGACCGCATCCTCGTTGATCAGCGGGCCGGTGGTCACGCCGTCCTCCAGCCCGTCGCCCACCCGCAACTTGTCCACCGCCGCCGCCAGCTTCTGCGCGAAGGTGTCATAGACGCCCGCCTGGACATAGATGCGGTTGGCGCAAACGCAGGTCTGGCCGTTGTTGCGGAACTTGGACGCCATCGCGCCTTCCACCGCCGCATCCAGGTCGGCATCGTCGAAGACGATGAAGGGCGCGTTTCCGCCCAATTCCATGCTGCATTTCATCACCTGGTCGGCGGCCTGGCGCAAAAGGATCCGCCCCACCTCGGTCGAGCCGGTGAAGGTCAGCTTGCGCACCAGCGGGTTCTCGCAGAACTCCTTGCCGATGTCGGAGGACCGTGACGAGGTGACCACCGACAGGATCCCCTTGGGCAGGCCCGCGCGTTCGCCAAGCACCGCCATGGCAAGCGCAGACAGCGGGGTTTCCGCCGCCGGGCGGGCGACGAAGCCGCAGCCTGCGGCCAGGGCAGGGGCGACCTTGCGGGCGATCATGGCGTTGGGAAAGTTCCAGGGCGTGATGCTGCCCACCACGCCGATCGGCTGGCGCAGCACGGTCAGGCGCTTGTCGGGCATGTGGCCGGGGATGGTTTCGCCATAGACGCGCTTGGCTTCCTCGCCGAACCATTCGATGAAGCTGGCGCCATAGGCGATCTCGCCCTTGGCCTCGGGGAAGGGCTTGCCCATCTCGGCGGTCAGGATGCGGGCCAGGTCGTCCTGGTTCTGCATCATCAGGTCGAACCACTTGCGCATCACGCCTGCGCGGTCCTTGGCCGTGCGCGCGGCCCAGTCCTTCATCGCCCCGGCCGCGGCCTCGATGGCGCGGGCTGCGTCCTGGCGGTCCATGTCGGCCACCTTGGCGATCACGTCGCCGCGGGCGGGGTTCGTCACGTCGAAGGTGGCGCCGTCCCGCGCCTCGACCCATTCGCCGGCGACAAAGGCGCGGGTTTCCAGCAGCGACGGATCGCGCAACAGGGTCTTCAGGTCGGTGGAATGCTTGGTCATGGGGCTGGCTCCGTATCGGTTGCCCAAGATCAGCACGTGGGCATGGGGATGTCAAAGCGGGGGCGGCGCACTGCAGAGCATCGGAAAAAAGTCGCGCCCAGGGCGAAACCCGTGAACCAAATGCGCGTGGCCGCGTTGGAATGGTATCGCTAAGCCTTCCCTCTTGGCGACCCTCTCTCTGACATGGGGCGGTGCGCCGGTCGCGCACCGCCCTTTTTCATGCCCGAAGGCTGCTCCAGCAGGGTTGCAGGTCGCCCGGTGCGGGTGTGGCGGCATGAACGCCCCGCGCTATGGCACGGGCCAGGCAGGACGCGGCGGCGTGCCCCAGCAGGAAGGGATCGGCCACCGGATCGGCCAGCGGCTTCGCCCCGGTCGAGACGGCAAAGACCAGATCCCCATCGAATGGCGTGTGGCTGGGCACAAGCGCACGGGCCATGCCGTCATGGGCGGCAATCGCCAGCCGCTGCAGGCCCGCCTTGTCCAGGGCCGCGTCGGTGGCGACGATGGCGATGGTGGTCGCCTCGCCCAGGCGTTTCACCGGCGCAGGTTCATCGGCGGCGGGAAATGCCGACGGCAGGCCGAGGCCGCCGAATTCGCCGTCCAGTTCCCAGGGCGCGGCCCAGAAGTTTCGGGTTTCCCCCACCGTCGCCTGCCCAAGCGCGTTGACCACCACAAGCGCGCCTACCGTCACCCCGTTCGACAGCCGCGCCGAGGCGGAGCCCAGCCCGCCCTCCAGGTTGCCCGTGCTGGCCCCGGTTCCCGCCCCCGCCGTGCCGATGGCAAAATCCGCCGCCGCCTGGTCATAAGCCTGCCTGCCAAGCGCAGGATAGGGGTTGCCGGCCCACGCCTTGTCCCCGCCGTTCAGCAGGTCGAAGATGATCGCGCCCGGCACGACCGGCACCCGCGCCGCGCCGACGGCAAAGCCACGCCCCGCAGCAGCCAGGCCCGCCATCACCCCGTCGCAGGCGGCCAGACCGAAACCCGACCCGCCCGATAGCACAAGCGCATCGACCCGGGACACCAGCTTGTCCGGGGCCAGAAGGTCGGTTTCACGCGTGCCGGGCGCGCCGCCCATGACATGAACCGCCGCCGCGAAGGGTTCATCTGCGGTCAGCACCGTGACGCCCGATTTCAGGCGCGGATCGGCGGCGTTGCCGACGCGCAGGCCAGGAATGTCGGTCACAAGGTTGCGGGGCGCGGGGATCATGGCGGTCCTTTCGGTTGCCGCCATTGGTAAGGCTGACGTCTGCCTTGGGGCAACGGCGATTTCCCGACCTTTACACGCCCCCTGCCGCCGCCTATCTATCCCCGTCATGGCCCAGGATCCCGACAAGAACTACAAGATCATCGCCGAGAACCGGCGGGCGCGCTTCGATTACTTCATCGAAAGCGATCTCGAGGTCGGCATCGTCCTGACCGGGTCCGAGGTGAAGTCGCTGCGCACCGGCCAGTCCAATATCGCCGAAAGCTATGCCTCGGTCGAGGACGGAGAGCTTTGGCTGATCAACGGCTATATCGCCGCCTACAAGCAGGCCGGAGTCTTCGGGCACGAGGAACGCCGCAAGCGCAAGCTGCTGGTCAGCCGCAAGGAACTGGCGCGGCTGTGGCAGGCCATCGGCCGCGAGGGGATGACGCTGGTCCCGCTGGTGATGTATTTCAACAACCGCGGCATCGTGAAGCTGAAGATCGGCGTGGCCAAGGGCAAGAAGAACCACGACAAGCGCGAAACCGACGCCAAGCGCGACTGGAACCGGCAAAAGCAGCGGCTGCTGAAGCAGGGCTGACAAGGCATTGCAAGGGGGACCGGCCCCTTGTAGATCAGGCCCGCACCAAGGCGGAGGGGGCCATGCAGGACGATCCGAAAACGCTGGTCTCGACCGAATGGCTGGCGGCGCATCTGAACGATCCCGACCTGCGCATCCTGGATGCAAGCTGGCACATGCCGGCCACGGGCCGCGACGCGCGGGCGGAATATGATGCCGCCCATATCCCTGGCGCGCGCTTTTTCGACATCGATGCGATCAGCGACAAGCGCAGCGCCCTGCCGCACATGGCCCCGCCGGTCGAGATGTTCATTTCCCGGATGCGGGCGATGGGCGTGGGCGACGGGCACCAGGTCGTGGTCTATGACAATTCCGACGTGCGCAGCGCCGCGCGGGTCTGGTGGACCTTCCGCCTGATGGGCAAGACAGACGTGGCGGTGCTGGACGGCGGCTTTGCCAAGTGGCAGGCCGAGGGCCGCCCGGTCGAGGACATGGCCCCGATCCTGCGCGACCGCCACATCACCGTGCAGCGCCAGGCGGGGTTGGTGCGCGACGTGACGCAGGTGGCCTTGGCCAGCAAGCTGGGCGATCACCAGATCGTCGATGCCCGTGCGCCCGAACGGTTCCGCGGCGAGGCGCCCGAGCCGCGCCCCGGCCTGCGGTCCGGCCATATCCCCGGCGCGCGCAACGTCCCCTTCGGGCGGCTGCTGAACGCGGACGGCACCATGATGTCGCCCGAGGCCCTGCGGGCCGAATTCGAAGCCGCCGGCGTCGATCTGAAGCAGCCCGTCATCACCAGTTGCGGCAGCGGCATCACTGCCGCCGTCCTGGCGCTTGCGCTGGAACGGATCGGGCACCGCAACCACTCGCTTTACGACGGAAGCTGGACCGAATGGGGCAGCTTCCCGGACCTGCCCCTCGCAACCGGAGACGCCTGAATGCTGTCGAACCTGAAACCCCAAGCCCCCGATTCGATCCTGAAGCTGATCGAGGAGTTCAAGGCCGACACCCGCCAGGGCAAGATCGACCTGGGCGTCGGCGTCTACAAGGATCCCCAGGGGGTGACGCCGGTCATGCGGGCGGTCAAGGCGGCGGAACAGCGGATCTGGGAAACACAGACCACCAAGGCCTATACGGGGCTTGCGGGCGAACCCGAATACCGCAACGCCATGGCGCGGATGGTGCTGAAGGACGTGCCGGGCGACCGGCTGGCGTCCCTTGCGACCGTCGGCGGCACCGGCGCGATCCGGCAGGCGCTGGAACTGGCGCGGCTCGCCAATCCGGGGGCGACGGTCTATGTGTCCAATCCGACTTGGCCCAATCACCTGTCGATCATGAAGTTCATGGGCCTGCCCTTCGTCGAATACCGCTATTTCGACGCGGAAACGCGGGGCGTGGATTTCGACGGGCTGAAAGCCGACATTGCCCGTGCAGGCAAGGGAGACATCGTTCTGCTGCACGGCTGCTGTCACAACCCGACCGGGGCGAACCTGTCCATGGAACAGTGGGACGAGGTCGCGGCGATTCTGGAAAAATCCGGCGCGATCCCGCTGATCGACCTGGCCTATCAGGGCTTCGGCGACGGGCTGGAGGAAGACGCGGCCGCCACCCGCATGATCGCGCAGCGCCTGCCCGAGGTCTTGATCGCGGCCTCCTGTTCCAAGAACTTCGGCATCTACCGCGAACGCACCGGCATCCTGTTCGCCCTGGCAGAGAACACCGCCGCCCGCGATCTGGCGCAGGGGTCGATGGCCTTCCTGAACCGGCAGAACTATTCCTTCCCGCCGGACCATGGCGCGCGCGTCGTCAGCACCATCCTGACCGACGACGCCCTGCGCGCCGACTGGGCGGCCGAACTTGAGGAGGTCCGCAACACCATGCTGGGTCTGCGGTCGCAACTGGCATCCGAACTGCGGGATCTCTCCGGCAGCGACCGCTTCGATTTCATCGGCCAGCACCGGGGCATGTTCTCGCGTCTGGGGGCCACGCCGGAACAGGTGGCCAGGCTGAAATCCGACGCGGCGATCTACATGGTGGGCGATTCGCGGCTGAACATCGCGGGGCTGAACCAGCACACGGTGCCGGTCCTAGCCCGCGCGATCATCGACGCCGGGATCTGAGGCCCGGCGTCACCCCGGACTGCGCAGCATGTCGTTCACGCCGCGCAGGACGGGGCCGTCGTCGCCCATTTCCACCGTCACGGCGCCTGTGGCACGCAGGCGTCCCAGATCCAGCATGATGCAGGGCCAGTCCGCAGGCGCGGGCAGCTTTTCCGACAGCACCACGATCCGCCGCGGCTGACATGCGGCGGGCGCGCGATCCGCAGCGCCCTTGCCGGTGAGATGCCAGATGTCCCAGCCCTGCGGCAGCGCAGCCATGCGGTCGCGCTTGTCGCCTTGCCAAGCCGGGCGGGCGGCGGAGGCTTCCTGCGTGGCCGTGTCGCCATCCTCTTGCAGCCAGGTGCTGACAATGAAGGCCCCGCCCGAGGGCTTGGAGACTGCCCTTCCCAGCGGGGTCATCAGCCCCACTGCCTCGCCCTCGGGCGCGATCAGCAGCAGGGGGCGGCTGGCCGTCAACCAGATCGCCGTTGACGCCGCCAGCATCGCCATGCCCGCCAGAAAGCCCCCGCCCATCAGGCTGGGCCGCCGAGCCGTCAGTCCCTGACGCCAGCAGAGCACGGCAAGGGTCGCGCCAAAGCACATCAACGGGATCACCGGCGCGGGCGGCAGCGGCAGCGCCACCACCGCACCCCCCAGGCCCGCCACCCATTCCGCGACCCGCAGCATCCAGCGGGTGCCCAGTCCCATGACCCAAAGCGCCGGTCCTGCCAGCCCCACGGGCGCCAGAAGCGCGCCGATCACGCCCGCGGGCATCACCAGGGCACCCATGACCGGCACAACCAGAAGATTCGCCAGAAGCCCGTATTGAGCCATCCTGTTGAAATGCGCCGCCGCCAGCGGCGAGGTCGCGACCGAGGCCACAAGCGAGGACACCAGAAGCATGGCCACCGGCCGCAGCCAGAAGGGCAGGTGGGGTGAAACCTTTGACCAGGGACCGGCGGACAGGATCAGGGCGACGGTTGCCGCGAAGCTCATCTGGAAGCCGGGATGGGTCACGGCCTCGGGCGAATAGACCAGGATGATGGTCGCCGCCAAGGCGATGGTGCGCAACGATATCGCGCGCCGGTCGGCCATGATCGCCAGCAGCATCACGGCCACCATGACAAAGGCGCGTTCGGTGGCGACCCCGCCGCCCGACAGCCACAGATAGGCGGCCGAGGCCAGCAGCGCGCCCAACGCCGCGATCTTGTGGACAGCCTGGGGCAGGGGCGCGCCCAGGCCCTGCGCCAGCACCAGGGCCATGCGCAGCGCGGTGTAGACGAAGCCCGCCAGCATCGACATGTGCAGGCCGGAAATCGAGATGATGTGATACAGGTTCGAGGCCCGCATCACCTCGTTCGTCGCCTCCTCGATCCCCGAACGGTCGCCGGTCATCAGGGCGGATGCGACCGCGCCTTCCTGTCCGCCGAGCCCGTCCTGGATCGCCCGGCTGATCGCCATGCGGGCCTGGTGCATGGCCCATAAACCGCCCGATGCCGGCTCCACGGCCATGATCGGGGTGCGGGTGTAACCGACAGCGCCCAGGCCTTCGAACCAGGCCAGCCAGCGGAAATCGAAGCTGCCGGGCGAGGCCGGGGCCGGGGGCGGGCCAAGATGGCCGGTCAGCATCACCCGCTGGCCCAGGGGCGGCAGCGGGTCTGTCTGGTCCATCAGCGACAGGCGGACCTTGGCGGGCGTGCGGCCGGGCGCGGTGTCGCGCAGGACCACCCGGTCCAGTGTCAGACGGATGCGGTCGCGGGCGGAACGGTCGATCTCGACCAAACGCCCCTCGACCGGGCCATAATAGCGCCATTCCATGACCGGCGCGGCGACCATGGCCGACCGCAGCCCGATCAGGCCAAGGCCCGAGATCACCAGCAGAGCCGCAGTTGATCCGATCCGCATCGCATCCGCCAAGGCCCAGCCGATGCGGCCCCGTTCCGCCCAGGGCAGGGCCAGCCGCCCGACTGCCAGCAGCGCGACCGCCGAAAGGGCCAGCATGATCCATGCCACGCGCCCTGGCGCCACCGGCAGGACGAACCACAGCACGATCCCGGCGGCCAGGCAGACCGGCACCCAGGCGAACAACCCCGCGCGCAGCGCAGCCGCCATCCGCGCGGGCCGCACGCTCGCGTGGCGCAAGGCCGGACGCGCGCTGGCAAAGCCCGGCAATGCCGTGATCTCGCCCCCGGCGGCCATTCTTGTCCTTTCGCAACGGCTTCTCTATTCCTGCGGGCCAAGGATGGCATGGACTGCTTACCAAAGCGTTAATGCCCGCATCGACCCAAGGAAGCCGCCGCCATGTCCGACCCTGCCGCCCCGACGAACATCGTCACCCGCTTTGCCCCGTCCCCCACCGGATACCTGCATATCGGCGGGGCGCGCACCGCGCTGTTCAACTGGCTTTATGCGCGCGGCCGGGGCGGCAAGTTCCTGCTGCGGATCGAGGATACCGACCGCGCCCGCTCTACCCCAGAGGCGACCGAGGCGATCCTGAAGGGCCTGACCTGGCTCGGCCTCGACTGGGACGGCGAGCCGATCAGCCAGTTCGAGCGCAAGGACCGCCATGCCGAGGTGGCGCGCCAGATGCTGGCCAGCGGCACGGCCTACAAGTGCTTCTCGACCCCCGAGGAGATCGCCCAATGGCGCGAGGCAAACCCGCGCGAGCCGTTCCAGAGCCCCTGGCGTGATGCCACCGACCTGCCCGATGCGCCCTTCGTCATCCGCATGCGCGCGCCGCGCGACGGCGAGACGGTGATCGAGGACGCGGTCCAGGGCACGGTCCGCGTGGGCAATGACCAGCTGGACGACATGATCATCCTGCGGTCGGACGGGACGCCCACCTATATGCTGGCGGTGGTGGTGGATGACCACGACATGGGCGTCACCCATGTTATCCGGGGCGACGACCACCTGACAAACAGCTTCCGCCAAGTGCAGATCTTCGACGCGATGGGCTGGCCGCGCCCGGTCTTCGCCCATATCCCCCTGATTCACGGCGAGGACGGCAAGAAGCTGTCAAAACGCCACGGCGCGGTGGGCCTGCACGAATTCGCGGCACTCGGCTATCCGGCGGTGGCGATGCGCAATTATCTGGCACGTCTGGGCTGGAGCCATGGCGATGACGAGCTGTTCGACGATGCCCAGGCCCGCGAATGGTTCGACCTGTCGGGCATCAACCGCGCCCCCGCCCGGCTGGACTTCAAGAAGCTGGAACATGTCAGCGGCCACCATATCGGCGCTATGTCCGATGACGACCTGATGGCCGCCCTGGACCTGTTCCTGGCCGAGACCGGGGCACCCGCCCTGACGCAGCGTCAAAGGGACCGGATCGTCCCTGCGCTGCCTGCCCTGAAGGAAAAGGCGAAAACGCTGCCGCAATTGCTGGACCAGGCCCGTTTCGCGCTGATCGAGCGCCCGGTCGAGATTGACGACAAGGCCGCCAAGGCGCTTGATACGGTATCCCGTGGTATGCTGACCACATTGACTGCCGCACTGCAGCATGGTAGCTGGTCGCGAGACGAGCTGGAGCAGGCGGCCAAGCGGGTTGCCGAGGAAAACGGCGTCGGGTTGGGCAAATTGGCGGCTCCCCTGAGAGCCGCGCTGGCCGGCCGGACGACGTCTCCCAGTGTGTTTGACATGATGACGGCGCTAGGCCGCGAGGAATCGCTGGCCCGGCTTCAGGACCAGACGGATTTGGCAGGCTGACGGCCTGCCCTCACTTGCCAGGGTCGCCCCGCGCGCAGTCGCACCGCGAACGCAGAGGTCGGCCCGGCCCAGCCGGAAAGGACGCTTTGGATGGCCGACGGAAAGAACGCCACTCTCAAGATCAACGACGCCGAATACGAGCTGCCGATCCTCAGCCCCACGCAGGGACCGGATGTCCTGGACATCCGCAAGCTCTACGGGCAGGCGGACGTCTTCACCTATGACCCCGGCTTCACCTCGACCGCAAGCTGCGATTCGACCATCACCTTTATCGATGGCGACAAGGGAGAGCTGTGGTATCGCGGCTATCCGATCGAGCAGCTGGCGGCCAAGTCGCATTACCTGGAAGTCTGCTACCTGCTGCTTTACGGCGAACTGCCAACTGCCGAGCAGATGGAGGATTTCGAGCATCGCGTGACCCGTCACACGATGGTGCACGAGCAGATGCACAACTTCTTCCGGGGCTTCCGCCGCGACGCGCATCCGATGGCCACCATGGTGGGCGTGATCGGCGCGATGTCGGCCTTCTACCACGATTCGACCGACATCAACGATCCCTGGCAGCGCGAGGTCGCCGCGATCCGGCTGATCGCCAAGGTGCCGACCATTGCGGCGATGGCCTATAAGTACTCGATCGGCCAGCCTTTCGTGTATCCGCAGAACGAACTGGATTACGCCAGCAACTTCCTGCACATGTGCTTCTCGGTCCCGGCCGAGAAATACAACGTCGATCCGGCCCTGGCCCGTGCGATGGACCGCATCTTCACGCTGCACGCGGATCACGAACAGAACGCCTCGACCTCGACCGTGCGCCTGGCCGGGTCGTCGGGCGCCAATCCCTTTGCCTGCATCGCGGCGGGCATCGCCTGCCTGTGGGGTCCGGCCCATGGCGGCGCCAACCAGGCCTGCCTGGAGATGCTGCGCGAGATCGGCACCGTCGACCGCATCCCCGAGTTCATCGCCCGCGCCAAGGACAAGTCAGATCCCTTCAAGCTGATGGGCTTCGGCCACCGGGTCTACAAGAACTTCGACCCGCGCGCGAAGGTCATGAAGGAATCCGCCGACGAGGTGCTGGAGCTGCTGGGCATCCACAACAACCCCACGCTGCAGGTCGCCAAGGAGCTTGAGAAGATCGCGCTCGAGGACGAGTACTTCATCGAGAAGAAGCTGTATCCGAACGTCGATTTCTATTCGGGCATCATCCTTGAAGCGATGGGCTTCCCGACGTCCATGTTCACGCCGATCTTCGCGCTGTCCCGCACGGTGGGCTGGATCGCGCAGTGGAAGGAAATGATCGGCGACCCGCAGAACAAGATCGGCCGCCCGCGCCAGCTTTACGTGGGTGCGGACAAGCGCGACTATGTCGAGGTCAAGGCGCGCTGATCTGCCGCGACAGTTCGCAGGGGCCCCTTCGGGGGCCCTTTTGCATGGCGGGCCTTGCAGATGCGCGGGGCCGGTGGCAAGGGATCAGCCATGACAGAGACACAGAAAATCGCATTGGTGACGGGCGCCTCGCGCGGTCTTGGCGCGGCCCTGGCCGAGGATCTGGCAGGCCGTGGTTATCATGTCCTGGCGGTGGCCCGGACGGTCGGCGCGCTGGAGGAACTGGACGACCGCATCCGCCAAGCGGGCGGCAGCGCGACGCTGGCGCCCATGGACGTGGCCGAAGCCCCGGCGATGCAGCAACTGGCCGGGGCTGTCTTGGGTCGCTGGGGCGGGCTGGATCTGTGGGCCCATGCGGCGATCCACGCTGCCCCGCTGGCCCCCGCGCCGCATGTGGACGGCAAGGACTGGGCCAAGTCGGTGCTTGTCAACATGGACGTGACGCGCGGGCTGATCGCCCTGCTGGAGCCGCTGCTGCGCACCCGGGCAGGCACCGCGCTGTTCTTTGACGATGCGCGCGCGGGGCAGAAGTTCTTTGGCGCCTATGGCGCGACCAAGGCAGGCCAGATCGCGCTTGCCCGCAGCTGGCAGGCCGAAGCCGCCTCGGTTGGACCGCGCGTGGTCATCGCTGAACCCGCGCCCATGCCCACCGCAGTCCGCGCCCGGTTCTTCCCGGGCGAGGATCGGGCGGCGCTGACCCCCTGCAGGGACGAGGCGGCGCGGATCCTGGGCGCGCTTTAGGTTCGCGTCCCGCGGCGGCCGGGGGCGCTTCGCCCCCCGACCCCCCGAGGATGTTTTCACACAGAAGATGAACCAAGCGGCTGCGTGGCCCCGTGCAGCCAATGGCGGGCGTCGTGGTCCAGATGCGGCGACAGCGCGTCGCGCACCCTTGCGTGATAGGTGTCGAGCCAGGCGATTTCGTCGCGCGACATTGCCCCCGGGTCGATCAGGCGGGTGTCGATGGGGCAAAGGGTCAGTGTTTCGAAGCCCATCATGGTGCGGCCGGGTTCGGCTTCGACCGGTGACACCACGATCAGGTTCTCGATGCGGATGCCGAACGCGCCTTCGCGGTAGTAGCCCGGTTCGTTGGACAGGATCATGCCGGCGTCCAGCGGCAAGGTGCTGACGCGGCTGATCCGGACCGGGCCTTCATGGACACAAAGCGCCGCCCCGACGCCGTGGCCGGTGCCGTGGTCGTAATCCATACCCTGCGACCAGAGGAACTGGCGCGCCAAGGCGTCGATATGGCCGCCAGCCACCCCTTGCGGAAAGCGCGCCCGGCTGATCGCGATCATGCCGCGCAAGACGGCGGTATAGGGGGCCACGACATCGGGCGACGGATCGCCCAGGGGCAAGGTGCGGGTGATGTCGGTGGTGCCGTCCGGGTATTGCCCACCGGAATCGATCAGCAGCACCTCGCCCGCCGCGAGGCGGCGGTTGGTGGCGCGGGTGACGCGATAATGGGGCAGCGCGGCGTTCGGCCCGGCGCCGCAGATCGTGTCGAAGCTGATGTCTGTTACACCCGCCTCGCGGCGAAGGGTCTCCAGCTTCTCGACCACGTCGATCTCGGTCAGGGTGGCTGGATCCTGGGAATCCAGCCAGGCCAGCAGCCGCACCATGGCCACGCCGTCGCGCAGATGGGCCGCGCGCATCCCATTCAGTTCGGCCGGGTTCTTGCGGGCCTTGGGGTTGATGGCCGGGTCGGGCGCGCGGGCGATCTGCGTGTTGGCGCTTTCCAGCAGGCGGAAGGCGGCCTCGGGGGCCGAGGCGGGATCGATGCGGACGGGGCCTTCCAGATCCAGAAGCGCGGGGGCCAGTCCCTCGGGGTGCAGGATCGCGACCTGGTTGCCCAGATGCGCGCGCAGATCGTCGTCGAACTTGGCGGGATCGGCGAACAGGGCCAGGTGGCCGTCGTCAGACAGGACCGCGAAGGACTGCACGATGGGGTTCTTGGGAACGTCGCTGCCCCGGATGTTGAGCAGCCACGAGATCGAATCGGGCAGCGTCAGCAGCGCCGCCGCCTGGCCTTCCTTGCGCAGTTCTGCGGCAAGGCGATCACGCTTTTCGGCGGAGGTCTCGCCCGCCACCGTGTCGTCATGTGGGCGTGCCCGGCCGACGGGTGGGGCGGGGCGGTCGGCCCAGACCACATCCACCGGGTTGCGGTCCACCGCGATCAGCCCGATGCCGCTGTCTGACAGCGCCTTTTCCAGAGTCTCTATTTCCTGGCGCGTGTGCAGCCAGGGGTCGAAGCCCAGGCGTCCGCCCGCGGGCAAGGCCTCGCGCAGCCAGTCCGAGGGCCGGGTCTCGGGCCAGGGCACCGGCGTGAAGTGGTGGGGGTCCACCTGCACCTTGACCTGCACGCGATAGCGCCCGTCGATGAACACGCCTGCCCGGTCGGGGGTCACGATGGCAAAGCCCGCGCTGCCGGTGAAGCCCGTCAGCCAGGCCAGCCGGGCATCCGCATCGGCCACGTATTCGCCCTGATGGACATCGGCGCGGGGCACGATGAAGCCGTCCAGCCCATCCGCCGCAAGCCGCGCGCGCAGTTGCGCCAGGCGCGCGGGATGATCGGCCGCAACTGCCGGGTCTTCAAAGGACTGAAAGCTCACAGCTCGATTGCCTTCATCACCTGGGGCTCGATCACCTGCACGCCGGGCAGGCCGTCGATCAGGGCCTGGGCCGACTGTTCCAGCAGGGGGAAGGTCTTGTAGTGGCAGGGGATGACCGTCTTGAAGTCGAAATACTTGCGGGCCGCCCAGGCCGCGCGCTTCATGTCCATGGTAAAATGCCCGCCCGCGCACAGGATGCCGATGTCGGGCTGGTGGTATTCGCCCATCCAGGCCATGTCGGCCATGATGTCGGTATCGCCCGAGACATAGATCACATGGCCCTCGCCCGCGATCATGTAGCCCGATTCATGGCCTGCATAGATCGGACCATCCGCCCCGTCGAGCGAACTGGAATGGGACGCATTCACCATCGTGACCTTGGCCCCGCCCAGGTCGACCGTGCCGCCCTTGTTGAAGCCGATGCCGTTGATGTCCTGGTGGGTCGACCAACTGTTGATCAGGTCATAGATGCCCGCGACGGGGATTTTCAGTTCCTTGGCGATGGCCAGCGTGTCGCCGGAATGATCGCCGTGGCCGTGCGTCAGAAGAATATGGGTCGCGCCCCCGATGGCGTCGCCGCGTCGATCCTCGGGGAAGACGGGATTGCCGGACAGCCAGGGGTCGATCAGGATGACGGCATCCTCGATTTCCAGGCGAAAGCCGGAATGTCCAAGCCAGGTCAGTTTCATCGCGTTCTCCTGCCAGTGTCGCGGGCAGGTTAGCGGCGGTGCCGGGCGGTGACCAGACAGGTCAGACGGGCGCCGCGTCTTCCAGGCGCAGGCGCAGCCTTTCGCGCCCGCCCCAGGTGGACAGATCCAGCTTGCCCGCCAGATGAAACCGCCGGCCCCGCGCGCCGATCAGCGCCGGCCCCAGCGGGCCGGTCATCGCGCCCCAGGCCACGGCTTCCAGGGCCGGGCCGCCCGCGCTGCGGAAGGACAGGCGCAGGTGGCTGTCGCCCATGGTGCTGGCGCTGTCGATCAACTGGTCGGCAAAGGCAAAGCGCGGCGCAGGGGCCGCCTGGCCGTAGGGGCCTGCGTCTTCCAACTGGCGATAGATCTGCGGGGTCGCGCCCACGCATTCCATCAGGCCCGAGATGCGCAGGTCGCGCGCCCCGGTCCGCTGCACAAGATCCTTCTGGATCAGGTCGGCAAGGCGGGCCATGGCGGCGGGGATCATCTCCTCGGCCACGGTCAGGCCCGCGGCCATCATATGCCCGCCGCCCTTGAGCAGCAGGCCTTCCTCGGCCAGCCGGTGGATCGCGCGGCCCAAGTCCACGCCCGGGACTGACCGGGCGCTGCCCTTGCCGATGCCGCCTTCCACCCCGATCACGACCGAGGGCAGGTCGGTGGCCTCCTTCACCCGGGCGGCAACGATGCCCACGACGCCAGGATGCCAGCCGGGACCAGCGGCCCAGGACAGGCGGGCATCGCCCCGCGCCTCGACTTGTGCCAGTGCCTCGTCACGGACGGCCGCCTCGATGGCGCGCCGGTCGCGGTTAAGCCCGTCCAGTTCGGCCGCCAGACGCCCCGCCTCTCGCGGGTCGCGGCAGGACAGGCACAGCGCGCCCAGATCGGCGCGACCAACACGACCGCCGGCATTGATCCGCGGACCCAGCAGGAAGCCCAGGTGGAACGCGCCCGGCGGACCGTCGAGGCGCGCCACATCGGACAGCGCCACAAGGCCGGGACGACGGCGGCGCGACATGATCGCCAGCCCCTGCCGCACAAAGGCGCGGTTGACGCCGACCAGGGGCGCGACATCTGCCACCGTTGCAAGCGCCACCAGATCCAGCATCGCCATCAGGTCAGGCTCGGGCAAGCCCTTGGCGCGCAGAACCCGGCCCGCCTGGACCAGGGTCAGGAAGACCACGCCAGCCGCGCAAAGATGGCCCAGCGTCCCGACCTCGTCCGCACGGTTGGGGTTCACCACCGCAAGCGCGGGGGGCAGGGTTTCCCCGCCGAGGTGATGGTCCAGAACGATGATGTCGGTGCCTGAGGCGGCGGCCAGGGCGTCATGGCTCAGCGTGCCGCAATCGACGCAGACGATCAGGTCGTGGTCGCGTGCAAGCGCAGCCATCGCCGGGGCGTTCGGGCCATAGCCTTCGTCGATGCGGTCGGGAATATACAGCGTGGCGTCCCGGCCCTGGGCCCGCAGCCAGTCCAGCAGCAGCGCGGCGGAAGCACCGCCATCCACGTCGTAATCGGCAAAGACCGCAATTCGTTCGCCGCCGGTTGCCGCCGCGACCAGCCGGTCGGCGGCCACCTCCATGTCCCGCAGCGACAAGGGATCGGGCAGCAGGTCGCGAAGCCGGGGCGTCAGGAAGCCCTCGGCGCCATCCGCCTCGACTCCCCGTTCGGCCAGGACGCGCGCGACGGCCAGGGGCAGCCCGGTGCGTTGGGCAAGGCCTTCGGCCGCGCGGTCTGCCGCGCCGTCCGGGCCGACCCACCGCCGATTCGTCAGCGATTGCTCGATTCCCAGGAACGTCACGGCAGCACCTTCTTCTTCATCCAAATATCCTGGGGGAGTTCCGCAGGAACGGGGGCGAAGCCCCTTACTTGATCGGGTTGCGATAGATCATCCGGCGAAGCGATCCGGTCTTCGACCGCATCAGGATCGTCTCGGTCTGAAGATAGTGCGGCTCGCGCTTCACGCCAGCCACGATCGATCCGTTGGTGACGCCTGTCGCCGCGAAGATCACGTCGCCGGTCACGAGTTCGTCGCGCGCATAGATGCGGTCAAGGTCGGTGATGCCCGCCTTGCGCGCGCGGCCGCGTTCATCGTCATTGCGGAACAGCAGCTTGCCCCACATCTGCCCGCCCATGCATTTCAACGCGGATGCCGCAAGCACCCCTTCAGGCGCCCCGCCTGATCCCATGTACATGTCGATGCCGGTCAGTTCGGCCTCGGCGCAGTGGATCACCCCAGCCACGTCGCCATCGGTGATCAGCCGGATCGCCGCGCCGGTCGACCGGACCTCGGCCACCAGATCCTCGTGGCGGGGGCGTTCCAGGATGCAGACGGTGATGTCGCTGTCCTCGACACCGCGCGCGCGCGCCAGGGCACGCACGCGTTCAGAGGGGGTCATGTCAAGGCTGACCACGTCGGTCGGATAGCCCGGCCCGATGGCCAGCTTCTCCATATAGACGTCGGGCGCGTGCAGCAGCGTGCCGCGCGGGGCCATGGCGATCACGGTAAGGGCGTTGGGCATGTCCTTGGCCGTCAGGGTCGTGCCTTCCAGCGGGTCCAGCGCGATATCCACCTCGGGGCCGTCGCCGGTGCCGACTTCCTCGCCGATATAGAGCATCGGGGCTTCGTCGCGTTCGCCTTCTCCGATGACGACCACGCCCTTGATGTCCAGCATGTTCAGCTGATCGCGCATCGCGTTGACGGCGGCCTGATCCGCGGCCTTCTCGTCGCCGCGCCCGATCAGCCGGGCCGAGGCATGGGCTGCCGCCTCGCTGACGCGGGCCAGGCCCAGCGAAAGCATCCTGTCATTGAAATCCTTGGGCGCGGTCATGTCCATCCCTTTTTGACGCAGGTCGCGCCGGTCTTACGCGCCCCCCAGGGCGGCGGCAAGCCTGACGGCGCTAACGCCTAGGCTTCGGCCAGATCAAGCGCCAGGGCGTGGATGCGCGGCACGATGTCGCCCAGCGTTTTGTGGACCAGCCGGTGGCGCTCGACCCTGCCCAGGCCGGTGAAGGCGGGGCTGGCCATGCGGATGCGGAAATGGCTCTGGCCGCCATCTCGATAGCCCCCATGGCCACGATGGCTTTCGCTTTCGTCGATGACCTCGATCCGGCTGGGATTGAGCGCGGCCAGCCTTTGGCGCATTTCGTCGGCAATCATTCGTCAAGACCTTTCATGTCGCGTCAGAACCTCTAAACTGCCGCCTCCGAGTCGCAAAGGTGCCCCAGGATGAGCAGTAACGACCCGTTCGGCTTCGACATTTCGGCCGCGAAGGACAAGAAGCGCAAGAACAAGGGCCGTCGCGGCATGTCCGGCGCCTTCGAGACCTCGACCCGCGTCTGCGAAAAGCAGGGCTGCAACGAGCCGGGCCAGTATCGCGCGCCCAAGAACCCGCGCAACCTCGATGACTATTTCTGGTTCTGCAAGGAACACGTTCGCGAATACAACGCGAACTGGAATTACTTCCAGGGCCAGTCCGAGGAAGAGTTCCAGCAGTTCATCGACAACGCGACCGTCTGGGAACGCCCGACCAAGCCCTTTGGCCGCGCCGCAGCCGAGGACAAATGGGCGCGCCACGGCGTCAGCGACCCGCTGGAGATCCTGGGCGCCAATGGCACCGCCCCCGAGGCCCGGGCCAAGGCCAGCCGCAAGCTCCCGCCCACCGAGCGCAAGGCCCTGGACATCCTCGAGGCCAAGGACAGCTGGACCCGGGCCGAGATCCGCAAGCAGTACAAGTCGCTGGTCAAGGATCTGCATCCCGACATGAATGGCGGCGACCGGTCGGACGAGGATCGCCTGGCCGAGGTGGTCTGGGCCTGGGACCAGGTCAAGGACAGCCGTTTCATCAAGGACTGAGCGGGCAGGGGGCTGCCGCCCCCGTCCCCTTGGCGGGGATTCCCCCGCGGATATTTGCGTGAAGAAGACGCGTTCAGGAACGCTTGCGGACAAGAAGGGCCGCGGCGAGCGCGAGCAGCGCGAGCAAGACGACGGGGGTGTCGCCCCATTTCATCCAGACGGTCTCGGGCAGGGCGGCGGGCAGGGCCGCGTCGATCTTGCCTTCGACCCCCAAGCCCAGCGACTGGCGGACATCACCGTGCGGGTCGATCACTGCGCTGACGCCGGTATTGGCGGCGCGGATCAGCGGCAGGCCGGATTCGATGGCGCGCAGCCGGGCCTGGGCGAGGTGCTGGTAGGGCCCCGAAAACTGGCCGAACCAGGCATCGTTGGTGGCCTGCAGCAGCCATGAAGGGCGGCCGTCCAGCCCGCGCAGGTGCTGGGGAAAGATCGCCTCATAGCAGATCAGCGGCTGGAAATCGGGAATGCCGGGCGCGGACATGATCGCCGGACCTGCGCCTGCGGAATAGCCGTTGCCCTGCTGCGCGGCGAAGGCCGTGATGCCAATCCGCGCCAGGGCGTCGCCCCATGGGATGTATTCACCAAAGGGCACCAGGTGGAACTTGTCATAGACCGCGCCGACGGTGGCGTCCGTGTTCAGCGTCGCAAGGCTGTTGAAGAACCGGCTGCCGTCGCGCCGCTGGATGCCCATGACCAGGGGTGCGCCCGCCGCCTGCGACATCGCGGGCAGGACCGGATCGGCATCGTTCAGCAGGAAGTTCACCGCCGTTTCCGGCCAGATCACCAGGTCGCGGCGTCCCGGCGCAGCCGAAAGATCCAGCAGGCGCTGATAGAACACCACGGCCCATTCCGGATCCCATTTCAGATCCTGCTGGGCATTGGGCTGGACGATGCGCAGGATGGTATCGGCATCCGGGGGCAGCGGCCGGGCCAGGCGCGCTGCGCCGCCTGCCCACAGGCCGCCCAACACAGCCAGCGCGGCAACGATGCCGGGCAGCGGGCGAAAAACTGCCAGCAGCGTCGCCAGCGTCATCGTCACCAGGCTGAGGCCGATGGCCCCGGTCCAGGCCGAGATCTGGGCAAGCGGCGTATCGATCCAGGCATGACCGATCAGCGCCCAGGGAAGGCCGGTGAAGATCCAGCCTCGCAGCCAGTCGGACAGCACCAAGGCTGCGCCGATGGCCAGGGCGCGGCGTCCGCCAGCAGGCGCAAGGCGCGCGGCGAGGCTGGCGGGCATGGCCCAGAACAAGGCCCCGCCCAGCGCCAGCAGCACAAGGGCAAAGGGAGCCATCCAGCCATAGATCTCGGGCTCGACCAGGAAAGGCTCGACGATCCAGGACATCGACAGGGCGAACCAGCCGAAGCCCGCGGCCAGCATTGGCCAGAAGACCGGCCTGCCGGATGCGACCTGCCGCAGCAGGACCGCAAGCGCCAGGGGCGTTGCAGGCCACAGCCCGAAAGGGGCCAGGCCAAGCGCAGCGATCAGGCCAAGCGCCAGCGGGATCCCAATCTGCCGCAGGGGCGGACGGCGGGACATGGGCCTGGATCAGGCCTCGGCGTCGGCGCTGTCGGCGGGGGCCGTCGGTGCTGCTGCCTCGTCGGTCTTCTTGCGGCGGGTGCGCTTGGGCTTTGGCGCGGCTTCGGCTTCGGCCGCCTGGGCTTCGGCCGGGGCGTCCGCAGCAGGCTCGGCCTTCTTGCGGCGGGTGCGCTTGGGCTTTTCAGCAGGCTGCGGCGCGGTTTCGGCCGCTTCGGCAGGCGCCTCGGCCTGGGCTTCGGTGGCTTCTGCCTTCTTGCGGCGGGTCCGCTTGGGCTTCGGCGCTTCCTCGGCCACAGGGGCGGGAGCATTGGCGGGAACAGGGGCGGGGGCTTCGGCGACAGGCTGTGCCACCGTCTCGGCCACCGGGGCAGCGGTTTCCCCAACGGCGGCGTCCTGCGTCATGGTTGCCTCGGCCGGCAGCGGCGCCGCGGCATCGGCGGACCCTTCAACCTCGAGCGCCTCGGGCAGGGCGGGCGCATCGGCCTTCTTGCGGCGATTGCGGCCGCGGCGGGGCTTTTCGGTCTGCGCCTCGGCAGATTCGCGCGCGGGTTCGGGCGCCTTGCGGGGCCGGTCGTCGCTTTCCTGCGAGGTCGAGGCAAGCGCGCGGCGCAGTTCGACCAGCATGAATTCCGGCACATGATCGCCCATGCCCATCACGGCCGGGCCGCGGTCGCCGTCGCGGCGGTTGCGACGGTCGCGCGACTGGTCGCGGCGGTCGTCGCGCCGATCATCCCTGCGATCCTCGCGCCGATCTTCACGCCGGTCCTCGCGGAGGGCACGTTCGGCCACACGCTCGTCGTGCCGTTCCTCGTGCACGGGTTCGCGGCGCGCTTCCTCGCGCGGGGCTTCGGCCCTGTCTTCGCGCGGGCTGCGCCGTTCGTCGTCACGGCCACGGCCCTTGTCGCGCCCACGGCCCTTGTCGCGGCCGTTGCGGCGGTCGTCACGGCCGCCGTTGCGGTCGCCTTCGGCCAGGGTGAAACCCTCGGGCAGGGGGGCGCGCGGCAGGGTCTGCTTCACGAGGTTCTCGATTGCGGCCAAGTATTTTTCATCCGATGGGGTAGAGATGCTGAAGGCGCTGCCCAGGCGGCCGGCGCGGCCGGTGCGACCGATGCGGTGGACGTAATCCTCGGCATGGCTGGGCAGGTCATAGTTGAAGACATGGCTGACGGCCGGGATATCCAGGCCACGCGCCGCCACGTCCGAGGCGATCAGGAACTTGAGCTTGCCTTCGCGGAAGCTTTCCAGCGTGCGGGTGCGGTGGCTCTGGTCCAGGTCGCCGTGAATCGGCGCCGCGTCATAGCCATGCTTGGCCAGCGACTTTGCGACGATGTCCACGTCGGTCTTGCGGTTGCAGAAGATGATGGCGTTCTTCAGCCCGCCGCCTTCGGTTTCGGGCCCTTCGGCGTCGATCAGGGCGCGCAGCAGGTCGCGCTTCTGCTTGGCCGCCATGTCGCGGCGCGAGGGGACCAGTTCCACCAGCTTCTGGGTGATGGTTTCGCTTGTGGTGGCCTGGCGCGCGACCTCGATCCGCTCGGGGGCGTGCAGGAAGGTGTTGGTGATCCGCTCGATCTCGGGGGCCATGGTGGCGCTGAAGAACAGCGTCTGGCGGGTGAAGGGGGTCAGCTGGAAGATCCGCTCGATATCCGGGATGAAGCCCATGTCGAGCATCCGGTCGGCCTCGTCCACGACCATGATCTGCACGCCGGTCAGCAGCAGCTTGCCGCGTTCGAAATGGTCCAGCAGGCGTCCGGGCGTCGCGATCAGCACGTCCACGCCCCGGTCGATCAGCTTGTCCTGTTCGCCAAAGCTGACGCCGCCGATCAGCAGCGCCTTGGTCAGCTTGGTATGCTTGGCATAGGTGTCGAAGTTCTCGGCAACCTGGGCGGCCAGTTCGCGGGTCGGGCACAGGACCAGGCTGCGCGGCATCCGGGCGCGGGCGCGGCCGCGGCCCAGCAGCGTGATCATGGGCAGCGTGAAGCTGGCGGTCTTGCCGGTGCCGGTCTGCGCGATCCCCAAAACGTCGCGGCCGTCCAGGGCCGGAGGAATGGCGCCCGCCTGAATCGGGGTGGGCGCGTCATAGCCGGCCTCGGCAATGGCTTTCAGCACATTGGGGTCAAGCTTGAGATCAGAGAACTTCGTCATTGGGGGCTTTCCAAGGCTTGCGCGCCGGATGGCGGCAGGTCGCGTTCCATCGCCGCGTCGCCCGAACGGCTGCTGCGGCCTGCAATGGGACGCAAGACTCGCACGCCCCTTCAGTTGGCCCGCCGGATGCGGACTGCCGCGAGATAAGCCAAGTGGACCGCCACGTCAATGTTTAGGCCCGGAAACCTTGCGAAAAATGCCGCTTTTCGGGCTTTGTGTTGACCAGGCCCCGCCCCAGGCGGTAACCGGCAGGCGACAGTCAGGAAAGCGATGATGAACCTATTCACCGATCTGCGCGGCGTCGTTCTTGCCGCGTTGGAGCAAATGACGCAGGCGGGCGAGCTGCCCCCAGGGCTGGATTTCGCCAATGTCGCGGTCGAGCCGCCGCGCGATCCGGCCCATGGCGACATGGCCACCAATGCCGCGATGGTGCTGGCCAAGCCCGCCGGGATGAAGCCGCGCGAGATCGCAGACAAGCTGGCCGCCCGCCTGACCGACCCGCGCATCGCGGCGGCCGAGGTCGCGGGACCGGGCTTTCTGAACCTGCGCCTGTCGCCTGCCGTCTGGCAGGGCGTGGTCGCCGCCGCATTGCGCGAAGGCGAGGATTTCGGCCGCTCCGACATCGGCGCGGGCCAGAAGGTCAACGTCGAATTCGTCAGCGCCAACCCGACCGGGCCGATGCATGTGGGCCATGTGCGCGGCGCGGTGTTCGGCGACGCGCTGGCGAACCTGCTGGCCTTTTCCGGCCATGACGTGACGCGCGAATACTACATCAACGACGGCGGCGCGCAGGTCGATGTGCTTGCCCGCTCTGCCTATGAGCGCTACCGCGAGGCCAACGGGCTCGAGCCGGAAATTCGCGAGGGGCTTTATCCCGGCGACTACCTGATTCCGGTGGGCGAGGCGCTGAAGCAAAAATACGGCGCCAGCCTGCTGGAAAAGCCCGAAGCCGACTGGCTGGCCGAGGTGCGCGATTTCGCCACTGACGCCATGATGGCCATGATCCGCGATGATCTGGCGGCCCTGGGCGTGCGCATGGATGTCTATTCCAGCGAAAAGGCGCTGTATGGCACAGGCCAGATCGAAGCCGCGATCGAACGCCTCCGGTCGCTGGACCTGATCTACCGCGGCGTGCTGGAGCCGCCAAAGGGCAAGCTGCCCGAGGATTGGGAGGAGCGCGAACAACTGCTGTTCCGGTCCACCGCGCATGGCGACGACGTCGACCGCCCGATCCAGAAGTCCGACGGTGCCTGGACCTATTTCGCGCCCGACATTGCCTATCACTGGTCCAAGATCGACCGGGGTTTCGACCAGTTGATCGACGTCTTCGGCGCGGATCACGGCGGCTATGTCAAGCGCATGAACGCGGCGGTCGCGGCCTTGTCGAACGGGCGGGTGCCCCTGGACATCAAGTTGATCCAGCTGGTCAAGCTGTTCAAGAACGGCGAGCCCTTCAAGATGTCCAAGCGCGCGGGCACCTTTGTCACCCTGCGCGACGTGGTCGAGGAAGCGGGCGCGGATGTCACCCGCTTCATCATGCTGACGCGCAAGAACGACGCCGCGCTTGATTTCGACTTTGCCAAGGTGCTGGAACAGTCCAAGGACAACCCGGTCTGGTATGTCCAGTATGCCAGCGCGCGGGTCCATTCGGTGCTGCGCCGTGCAACTGATTCGGGCATTGACGTCGGTGATTCGGCCTTGGCGGGTGCCGATCTTGCCCAGTTGTCCCACCCGGCCGAGCTGGATCTGGCGCGGAAAGTTGCCGAATGGCCGCGCCTTGTCGAACATGCCGCGCGCGCCCACGAACCGCACCGGATCGCATTTTTCCTTTATGACATTGCCTCGGATCTGCATTCGCTGTGGAATCGCGGCAACGACGATACCTCCCTGCGTTTCGTGCAGGATGGCAATCCGGACACGTCGCAAGCAAAAATCGCGTTGGTGCGTGCAGTTGGCGTTGTTATTTCATGTGGTCTCGCTATCCTTGGGGTCACGCCGGCAAAGGAAATGCGCTGAGTTACAAGGCGACCCTGCCGGGCGGAACGGGCAGCAAAGTTCAGGTCGGATCAACCGGCAGGCAGGCAGGCTATGGCAGTGATGGATTTTCGCGAAGGCGGCTACGTGTTCTCGCGTCACAAGGTGAAGCGAGAGTTTTCCTATGACCAGGGTGGCTGGGACGACCAGCCGCAGAGGGGTGCGGGCCGTCCCGCCGCGGACGCCCCTGGCAATGACGGCCTGACCGCCCGATTCGCGCGGGTGACGCATTACCTGGGCGCGGTCGCCTCGGTTGCGCTGATGGTGGGGCTGATGGTCTGGGGCTGGCAACTGGTGTCGCGCGACGTGTCGGGCGTGCCGGTGATCCGCGCCATTACCGGCGACGCGCGCACCGCTCCCGCCGAGCCCGGCGGGGAACTGACGAACTATACCGGCTACGCGGTCAATACCGTGGCCGAGGGTGTGGACCACCAGCCGACGCAGCAGGTGGCCATCGCGCCCGCGCCGGTCGGCCTGTCGGACGAGGACGTGGCGATGGGCCAACTGGGCGCTACCCCGCGCCAGCCCTCGGTCGTGTCGGAAACCCCGCTCAGCTTCGACGGGGAGGCGGTCCTGCCCTTGTCCGACAGCGAAGCCCGTGCCCTGGCGGAAGCCCAGGCCGAGGCGCAGCGTCTGGCCCTGGCCGACAGCGCGGTGCAGGAAGCCTCGATCATCGATGCGCCGGCCAGCGAAGGTCCCGTCAACGAGGCCCTGACCGACGAGAACGGTGCGCCGGCCCAGGCGGCCGCCATCACCGAAGCCCTGGTCCAGGCTCAGGCCGAAGCAAATCCCGGTGTTCTGACCGCCTCGACCCGGCCCGCGCCGCGTCCGCGCAGCACCCGCGTTGCCTCGGCCGGCACCACCGCGACCGACGCCCGGCCCGTCGCAGCCGAAGCGCGGCCGGCGGAAGCGCCCGCCGCGACCCGTGCGCCGGTGGCCTCGGCCAGCGGGCCGCAGGTGCAGCTTGGTGCCTTCGACAGCGATGCGATCGCGGCCAGCGAATGGAACCGGCTATCGGGCAAACATGTCGTCTTCGGCGGCAAGCAGCAGGTGATCCAGCAGCACCAGTCCAACGGCCGCACCTTCTGGCGGCTGCGCGTCGCAGGCTTTGATTCGCTGTCCGAGGCACGCCAGTTCTGCGCCGCGCTGAAATCGGCGGGCACCGACTGCCTTGCCCTGAACTGATGGCCGCCAATGCCACGATCCTCGGCGGCATCGCCGGGACCGACCTGACGGCGGCCGAGCGGGACTTCTTCCGCGCGGCCGATCCCTGGGGCTTCATCCTGTTCGGCCGCAATGTCGAAAGCCCCGACCAGATGCGCCGCCTGACGGACGCCCTGCGCGACGCCGTAGGCCGCGATGCGGTCATCACCGTCGATCAGGAAGGCGGCCGGGTGCAGCGCCTGCGTGGCCCGCACTGGACCGAATGGCCCGCGCCGCTGGACCAGGCGGCAGCCGGCCTGCGTGCCATGTGGCTGCGCTATCACCTGATCGGCCGGGAATTGCGCGCGGTGGGGATCGACAGCAACTGCGCGCCCACGCTGGACGTGGCGCAGGCCGATACGCATCCCTTCCTGCGCAACCGCTGCCTGGGGTCCGATCCGACAACGGTCGCGACACTTGGCCGGGCTGCCGCCGACGGAATGTTGGCCGCGGGCGTGCTGCCGGTGATGAAGCACATGCCGGGCCACGGCCGCGCCATCGCCGACAGCCACCACGGCCTGCCCACCGTGACAGCTGGCTTTGACGACCTCGACGCGATGGACTTCGCCCCCTTCCGGGCCCTGCGCGACCTGCCGATGGGCATGACCGCGCATATCCGCTTTACCGCCCTGGACGACGCGCCGGCCACTGCATCCGTGAAGATGATCGCCCTGATCCGCGACCGCATCGGCTTCGACGGGCTGCTGATGACCGACGACATCACCATGAACGCGCTGTCCGGAACCCAGGCCGACCGTGCAGCCGCCTCGATCGCCGCAGGCTGCGACCTGGTCCTGCATTGCAACGGCACGATTGCCGACATGGAACCCGTCGTGGCCGCCGCCGGCGCAATGTCGCCGGACGCGCAGCGCCGGGCTGACGCAGCCTTGCTCCAACGCCGCGCCCCTCAGGATACCGACCCGGCGGCCCTGATGGCGGAATGGCGCGGCCTGACGGCCGCCACCGCCTGAACCATCTTCTGTGAACAAACATCCTCCGGGGGACTCCCGCAGGGACGGGGGCGGAATGCCCCGGCGACGCAGGCCCTTCTTGACTTGGGCCGGGGCAGGGCCGACGTTGGCGATCCCTGACAGAAAGGACGACCGTGCCCCCCGCCGGTGATATCCGCCATCTCAGACCCCTGCCCGAGGCCGACACTGTCGCGCAGCGGCGCGCCGACGAATTGCTCGTCGTGGACGTGGACGGCTACGAAGGCCCGCTGGACCTGCTGCTGACGCTGGCCCGGACGCAGAAGGTGGACCTGATGACGATCTCGGTCCTGGATCTGGCCGAACAGTATCTTGCCTTCGTGGAACAGGCCCGCGCGCTGCGGATCGAACTGGCCGCCGATTACCTTGTCATGGCGGCCTGGCTGGCCTTTCTGAAATCCCGCCTGCTGCTGCCCCCCGACCCCCAGGCCGAGGGTCCCTCGGCCGAGGACATGGCCGCGCATCTGGCCTTCCAGCTTGAACGGCTGGCGGCGATGCGGCGGGCGGCGGCGCAATTGATGGCGCGCGACCGTCTGGGCATCACCCGCTTTGCCCGTGGCACGCCCGAGGTGGTGGCGCGGACCCGGCGCACCGAATGGCAGGCCGGACTGATCGACCTGATGCGCGCCTATGCCCGGCTGAAAACGCGCGAGGAGTTCCGCCCCTATGCCTTCGACCGGCGCGACGTCTTCACGATGGAACAGGCGCTTGACCGGATGCGCGGCCTGATCGGCTATGCGGGGGACTGGACCAATCTGTCGGATTTCCTGCCCGAGGGCTGGGACAACCACGGCCCGCGCCGCCGCTCGGCCACGGCCGCGACCTTTGCCGCCTCGCTGGAGCTTGCGCGCCAGGGCCGGATCGAGATACGGCAGGCCGACCCTTTCGCGCCGATCCGCTTTCGCCGCCGGCCCCCGACAACGGACATGCCGTGACCCAGCCCGATCCCCGACCCGATCCGTCGCTGCCCGCCATGGCGGAACAGGAACGCATGGTCGAGGCGATCCTGTTCGCCTCCGCCAGACCCTTGACCGTGCGCGATCTGGCCGACCGGCTGCCCCAGGGCTGCGACCCGGCCGAGGCCCTGGCCGGCCTGCGCCGGTCCTATGCCGGGCGGGGCGTGGTCCTTGAACGGATCGGCGACGGTTATGCCTTTCGCACCGCGCCGGACCTGTCCTTCCTGATGCAGACCGAAACGGTGGAACAGCGTCGCCTGTCGCGCGCCGCGATCGAGACGCTGGCCATCATCGCTTATCACCAGCCGGTCACCCGCGCCGAGATCGAGGAGATCCGTGGCGTGGCCGTGTCGCGCGGCACGCTGGATCAGTTGATCGAGATGGAATGGGTCCGCATCGGCCGCCGCCGGATGACCCCAGGCCGCCCCGCGACCTTTGTTGTCACGGAAACCTTCCTGGACCATTTCGGCCTGGAATCGGCGCGGGATCTGCCCGGTCTGGCCGAATTGCGGGCGGCCGGATTGCTGGAAGCGCGTCCGCCGGCCGAAGGCATGATCCTGCCCCTTGCGCCGCAAGAGGCCGATGCCAATATCGGCGCAACCCCGCCCCCTGGCGATTTCCTCAAGGACGACTAGACCCCATGAGCCTTAATTCCATCATCAACATGCTGACCCGCATGGTCACCCGGCGCGCCGTCAACTGGGGCATCAACAAGGGCATCGACAGGATGGCGAAATCCGGCGGCAAGCCGGCGGCCGTTTCGGCCAAGCAGGCCAAGACCATGCGTACCGCCGTCAAGCGCGCCCGTCAGGCCGCGCGGCTGACCCGCCGCATCGGGCGCTGACCCTCGCCTTTGTCGGGCAGCCGGGATAGGGCTGCCGGATGGATGACAGATTCGAAATCTTCCTGGTGGCGACGCCGGGACTGGAAGCGCCGCTGGCCGCCGAGGCAGCGGCCCTGGGATGGCAGCCGGTCGTGCAGCCGGGCGGCGTGACGATCACCGGCGGCTGGACGGATGTCTGGCGTGCGAACCTGTGGCTGCGGGGGGCCACGCGCGTGCTGGCGCGCGTGGGCCAGTTCCGCGCCCTGCACCTGGCGCAGCTGGACAAGCGGGCCCGCAAGTTCCCCTGGGCCGATGTCCTGCGCCGCGACGTGCCGGTGCGGGTGGAAACCACCTGCAAGGCCAGCCGCATCTATCACGCTGGCGCCGCCACCCAGCGGATCGAGCGCGCCATTGCCGAGGAACTGGGCACGCCCCTGGCACCCGACGCGGCCTTGGTGATCAAGGTGCGGATCGAGGACGACCTTGTCACCATCAGCCTGGATACGACCGGCGAATCGCTGCACAAGCGCGGCCACAAGGAGGCCGTCGCCAAGGCTCCCATGCGGGAAACCATGGCCGCCATGTTCCTGCGCGAGATGGGGTTCGACGGCAGCCAGCCCGTGCTGGATCCGATGTGCGGGTCGGGCACCTTCGTGATCGAGGCGGCCGAGATCGCGGCAGGCCTTGCCCCGGGTCGCAGCCGCGGCTTCGGCTTTCAGCAGCTTGCCAGTTTCGATCCCGCTGCCTGGGACGCGATGCGCGGGTCTGCCGCGCCCCGTTCCGCCCCCCCGCATTTTTTCGGCAGCGACCGCGACGCAGGCGCCATCCGGATGAGCCAGGCCAATGCCCAGCGGGCCGGGGTCGCGGCCCTGACCCGCTTTAATTGTCGCGCCATAGGCGACCTGGAACGTCCCGACTGCTCGCCCGGCATCGTGATCGTGAACCCGCCTTATGGCGCCCGGATCGGCAACAAGGGGCCGCTGTTCGGGCTGCACGCGGCGATGGGGCAGGTGTTCAAGGAACGGCTGGGGGGCTGGCGCGTGGGGATCGTGACCAGCGAGGGCGCGCTTGCCAAGGCCACGGGCCTGCCGCTGGAGTCAGGGCCGGTGGTCGCGCATGGCGGGCTGAAGGTCCGGCTGTGGCGGACGGGGGTGCTGTAGGCCGGGGGCCAGCCTCCGATCCCCCGGGATATTTGCGCCAAGGTGAAAGGGACTAGCGGAACTGCTTGGCGAGCTTCAGGCCCTGCCCCTGGTAGTTCGACTTGATCCCCGCGCCGTAAAGCCGATCCGGGCGCCCCGCCATCCGTTCATAGACCAGCCGGCCCACGACTTGCCCATGTTCAAGGACAAAGGGCGCTTCGTGGCATCGCACCTCTAGCACGCCGCGGGCGCCGGTGCCCGCGTCGCCGATGCCGAAGCCGGGGTCGAAGAAGCCCGCGTAATGGACGCGAAATTCACCCACCATCGCCAGATAGGGCGCCATCTCGGCCGCGTAATCCGCCGGGATGGCCACCGATTCGCGGCTGACGAGGATATAGAAGGCGCCGGGATCCAGGATCAGGCGACCCTCGGTCGTGTGCAGTTCGTCCCAGAAGTCGCGGCTGTCATAGGCGCCGATCCGGTCAAGGTCGATCACCCCGCTGTGGGGGCGGGCGCGGTAACCGACCAGATCGCCGCCGGCGGGCCTCAGGTCGACCGAAAAGCCCAGGCCGCTGTCGATCAGCGCCGGACCGGCCACCAGCGGTTCGCGGTCGTTCAGGTCGCGCAGTTCGGCATCCGACAGGACCGCCTGACCCCGCCGCAGCCGAAGCTGATTAAGGCGCATCCCCGGACGCACCAGGACCGAAAAGCTGCGCGGGCAGATTTCGGCATAAAGCGGGCCGTCATAGCCTTCGGGCAGCCGGTCGAATTCGGTGCCGCCATCGGCCACCAGCCGGGTCAGCAGATCCAGCCGTCCGGTCGACGACTTGGCATTCGCCACGGCCGTCAGGCCTGCGGGCAGGCGCAAACGCTCCATCAACGGGACAAGATAAACACAGCCGCGTTCCAGAACCGCCCCGTTCGTCAGGTCCATCTGGTGCATCTGCAGGTCGGGAAGCCGGGCCATCACGCGCTGTCCGCGCCCTGCCAAAAAACTGGCGCGCAGGCGATAGGCGACGCTGCCCAGCCGAAGGTCCAGCGAGGCGGGCTGGATCTGGTCCGGGGTGATGTCCGGCTCAGCCGTGATCCTGTCGGACTGGATCAGGCTGCGGATGTCGCTGTCGGGAAGAACGCCGTTCATGCAGGTTCCTTTCATGCGAAAACGCCCACCCCCGCAAAGGGATGGGCGTTTTCGAAATGGTCGGGCCGGCGAGATTCGAACTCGCGGCCTTCCGCCCCCCAGACGGACGCGCTAACCAGACTGCGCCACGGCCCGACGCGCACCGTATAGAGCGATCCGAAGCCCCTGCACAAGGGCCGGCGAGCGGAAATCTTCGCCTTTACAACCGTTGCTGTCAGCAAATCCGTGCAAGGGCGTCGCGGAGCCGCGACAGGCTGGCCCGGTGATGCGGTCCCGCCATCTGCGACGGATGCAGGTCGTGCAGCCGCGCCCGCAGCAAAGCCACCTCGGCCAGCCAGTTCTGCTGTGACCTGCCGGCGGTGGAACGGCGGCGGCGATGGCGGGCGCGGGGACCATGCGGCGGCTCGATTGCCTCGGGCTCGTCGTCCAAACCCTCGAAGATTTCGGGATCGGGCAGGGGCGCCATGTCATCTTCGGCCAAGCCCTCGAGCCGGGCAAGTCCGCGTTCGCGGACGGCGGCACCCCGGTCGCGGGCCAGAAGCTTCTTCGCCCCGCGGATGGTCAGGCCTTCGTCCCGCAGAACGGTGCAAAGGCCTGCTGCCAGCCGAACGTCATCGGGGCGGTAATAGCGCCTGCCGTCGGGCCGCTTCATCGGCCGCAGCAGGGGAAACTGGGTTTCCCAATAGCGCAGCACATGGGGTGCGACGCCCAGAAGCCTTGCAACTTCGCCGATCGACCGGAATGCGTCTGCGCCTTTTGTCATTCAGCCCGAAGGTCCCTATCCCTTGTTCCCGGCCGCCACGCGGTCCTTCATCAGGTGCGAGGGGCGGAACGACAGGACGCGCCGGGGCGTGATCGGCACTTCCTCGCCCGTCTTGGGGTTGCGGCCGATGCGTTCGTTCTTGTCGCGCAGGCTGAAGGTGCCGAAGGACGAGATCTTGACCTGTTCGCCCCTGACAAGCGCGTTCGAGATATGTTCGAGGACCGATTCGACAAGCTGGGCAGACTCGTGTCGTGACAGGCCGACGTCCCGAAAGACGGCCTCTGCGAGATCCATCCGAGTCAGCGTCTTGTCACTCATGACTTTTCCCCTTTGATTTCACAAGGATGGTTGGATTTCTTCCGCCTGTCAACGAGAAGCGCGGTCTTTCGTTCCGACAAAAACCGCCTGATCGGCCGCGGACCAGCGGCCAGGCGCCCCCGGCGGCGGTCCCTGCATTGCATCGGCGGGCCGCGATCCTATCTTTTCAAGGCAGCAAGGAGCGAGACGATGGCCGGAGGATGGGCCCGCGACGACGCGGTGAACGACCAGATCGAGATCAGCACGGCCGAGGCCGTGGCCCGTGCCAGAATGCGCGCGGCGCGCGGAACGGCCGCGGCGGACAGCGCCAGCCACTGCACGGATTGCGACGAGCCGATCCCCGAGGCGCGTCGCCGCGCCATCCCTGGGGTCCAGCTTTGCGTCGAATGCCAATCGGGGCGCGACCGCAGTTTCCGCCCCGCGGGCGGCATCAACCGGCGCGGCAGCAAGGATTCGCAGTTGAAATAGCGTCCTACCAGCGAAGGACGACGGAACCCCAGCTGAGGCCGCCGCCGATCGCCTCGGTCACGATCACGTCACCGGGGGCAAAGCGACCCTCGCCATCGGCAACAGACAGCGCGAGCGGGATCGACGCGGCCGAGGTGTTGCCGTGGTCGGCCACCGTCAGGACCACCTTGTCCATCGGCAGGCCCATCTTCTGCGCCGTCGCCGTGATGATCCGCGCATTGGCTTGGTGGGGGACCAGCCAATCCACATGGTCTGCGGTCAGCCCCGCCTTGTCCAGCGCGATATGGGCCGTCTTTGCCAGCTTCTCGACCGCGTGGCGGAAGACCAGGTTGCCCTGCATCCGCAACTGGCCTGCCGTGCCCGTGGTGGACACGCCGCCATCGACGTAAAGCAGTTCGCGATACTGGCCGTCGCTGTTCAGGTCGGCGGAAAGGATGCCGCGGTCGTTTGAACTGCCTGTCCCTTCCTGCGCCTCGAGGATCAAGGCCCCGGCGCCGTCGCCGAACAGGACGCAGGTGCCGCGGTCGGTCCAGTCCAGGATGCGCGAGAAGGTTTCCGACCCGATCACCAGCACGCGTTTCGCCAGGCCGCCGCGGATCATGGCGTCGGCATTGGCAAGCGCGAAGACAAAGCCCGCGCAGACTGCCTGGACGTCATAGGCAAAGCCGTGGGTCATCCCCAGCCCGTACTGGATCATCGTGGCCGAGGCCGGGAAGGTGTGGTCGGGGGTCGAGGTCGCAAGCACGATCCCGTCGATGTCGTCGGGCGTCAGGCCCGCCTTGTCCAGGGCCGCACGGGCCGCGCGCAGGCCCATGTCGCTGGTGGCCTGGCCTTCGGCCGCGAAATGGCGGCGTTCGATCCCGGTGCGGGTGCGGATCCATTCGTCGCTGGTGTCCAGCCGTTCCGCGAACCAGCTGTTCGGGACCACCCGGTCGGGCAGATAGTGGCCGGTGCCGCGGACGACGGATCGCAGGGTCATTGTGATGCAGCCTCGGTGCCGGGGGCAGCGGTGACGGCGGCCTGCGCGACACGCGCGGCCAGCCGGTCCTGGAAGCCCGATTGGGCCAGCGTGAAGGCCAGCTTGATCGCCGCCGACACGCCCATCGCATCGGCCGAGCCGTGCGATTTGACCACGGTGCCGTTCAGGCCCAGGAAGATCCCGCCGTTCACGCGACGCGGGTCGATGCGCTTTTGGAGGCGCTTGAGCGAGGTCATCGCCAGCACGGCGGCAAACTTGGACATGATGGAATTCGCGAAGGCGTCCTTCAGAAGCGTGCCGACCAACTTGGCCGTGCCTTCGCCGGTCTTCAAGGCGATGTTGCCGGTGAAGCCGTCGGTGACGATCACATCCACGCGCGCCGAGGGAAGGTCACCGCCTTCGACAAAGCCCACATAGCGGAACTTGCCCGTCTCGGCCGCGGCGACGATCATGTCCTGGGCCTGCTTCAGCTCGGCCCGGCCCTTGTGTTCCTCGGTGCCCACGTTCAGCAGGCCCACGCGCGGTTCCGAAAGGCCAAGCCCGTTGCGGGCATAGGAGGCGCCCATCAGCGCATATTGCAGCAGGTCATGCGCGTCGGCGCGAATATCGGCGCCCACGTCCAGCATGATGTTGAAGCCCTGCGGGTTCAGCGAGGGCCAGAGGCAGGCGATGGCGGGGCGGTTGACCCCCGGCAGCTTTCGCAGGCGCAGCATCGACAGCGCCATCAGCGCGCCGGTGTTTCCGCAACTGACGGCGGCCCCGGCCTCGCCGGTCTTGACCGATTCGATGGCCGACCACATCGACGTGCCGTCGCCCTTGCGCACGATCTGGCTGGGCTTGTCGTCCATCGTGACGACGCCCTCGGCGTGGCGGATGTCGCAGCGCCCGGCAAGCGATTTCCGACGTGCGACAAGGCGGCGAAGCTGGGCTTCGTCGCCATGCACGATGAACCGGATGTCCGGATTTTTATCCGCGCTTTCGGCCATGCCAGCGACAACTGCCGCAGGACCGCGATCGCCGCCCATCGCATCGACCGATATGACCACGCTGCCCCCGGGGCCGGGGGCGGGCGTGGCAGTCTGGGTCACGTCAAGGTCGGTCATCTGGCGCGGATGCCAAGCCCGATCAGGCCGCGTCGTCGTCCAGGTCGATCTCGTTGGCCTGGGCCACGACTTCGCGGTCAGCGTAATGGCCGCAGGACGGGCAGACGTGGTGCGGGCGCTTCAGCTCGCCGCAGTTCGAGCATTCGTTGGGGTTGCCGGCGACCAGGGCATCGTGGGCGCGGCGCATGTTCCGGCGGGACCGGGTAACGCGATTCTGAGGGACAGCCATGTCACAACCTCGGGTTTGTAGGGGGTGCAACGCGCAGGCGTCCTTGCGCACCCTTTGGGGATTGAATTCGTAAATGAACCGCGCAGATACGCCATGACGGCCCCGCCCGCAACCCCTTGCAACAGGGCAGGCAGGGGTTATTGCGCCGGAACCGCCCGCTTGCGCCAGGGCCATGCGGCAATCGCGCCCTGTTTCCGCCGCGATGTGGCCCCCGGGCAACGGCCTGCCGGGAATCACCCCTTGTCCGGGTCGCGGCTGCCCAGCAGCTTGTCCAGGCCCGCGAAGGGGCGGCGGGTGTCGGGGGCGTCGTCGGCCGGAGGGGCGGCAAGCTCGGCCCCGTCGGCGCGGGGATAGTCGGGCAGGGCCAGGGCCAGTTCCTCGATCATCACGGCGCCCAGGTCGATGAACTGGCCCAGGGGTTCCAGCGTGTCGTCGGGCATCTCGATCTCGTCGCCCTCGGGCGCGGTGACATGGGGGGAATAGTGACGCTCGACCTGCTCGTCCAGGTCGGTCTTCACGGGCTTCAGCGTCACGACGCAGGGCTGGGTCACGCGGGCGCGCAGTCGGCCGGTCAGGGCCCAGGCTTCGCCGCCCTCGGCCCGAATCTCTCCGGCAAAGGTCAGGCGCGACAGGGCGGGGATGCCCAGGTCGGCGGCGATGGCAGCGCAGCGGTCGGCGTCGGGCGTCAGGGAAAAGCTTGTCGGCGCGCGCGGGTTCAGATGCGCCACGCGCAGGCGTTCGGGCTGGTTCGCAGGGGCGGTCATGGCGGGCCTTTGTCTTTTTGGCGATCGGGGCGGCGTGCCAAGGGGGCGGCGCCAAATCCCCGACAGGATTGTCATTCTTGAGCGCGGTCCCCGAGTTTGCTAAGCCGGGCGGGCCGCGTCAACAGCGCCTTTGCAAAGGAAAGACGGAATGACAGCCATCCGGCATCTAGTGGTCCTGGCTTTCGTGGCCGTTCTTGGCCTTGCCGCCTGCGCGCCGGTGTATCGCAACCACGGCTTCATCCCCGCGCCCGAGGATCTGTCCCAGGTCGTCGTGGGCCAGACTACCGTGGACGAATTGCAGGGCCTGATCGGCCGTCCGTCGGCGCAGGGGCTGCTGACGGGGTCGGGCTGGTATTACGTGGGATCCCGCTGGCGCCATTTCGGCGCGCTCGAGCCGCGCGAGATCAACCGCGAGGTCGTGGCCGTGTCCTTTTCCCCCAATGGCGTCGTCACCAATGTCGAACGCTTCGGGCTGGAACGGGGCCGCGTCGTCACCCTGTCGCGCCGCGTGACCGAGGGCAGCGTGACCGAGATTTCCTTGATCGGGCAGCTTCTGGGCAACCTGGGCAATTTCCAGGCGGGCGATTTCATCGACTGACGGCTGCGGGTGCGGTGCGTGCCAGCACGCACACTACAGCGTCTGGACGATCCGGTCGGCCAGCACGTGCAGGTCGTTCCGGTATCCCGTGCGCGCCGACGGCTGGTCGGGATCCGAGGTCATGGCAATGGCCGCCGCGGGCCGCCCGCGCGAGGCCGGGAAGACATAGATCATCTGCCCGCCATAGCCCCAGCCATAGCGCACCGGGCGCCCGCTTGCCTGGCCGATGAACCAGCCATAGCCATAGCCCTGGCCGCTGAAGATCGACGAGGTGCGCGACTGCCAGCTTTCCTCGACCCAGGCTTCCGGCACGACCTGCTGTCCGCCCGCGCGCCCGCCTTGGGCATACATCGCACCAAAGGCCAGCAGGGACCGCGTGCTCATCGCCATCTGGTTGCCTCCCAGATAGATGCCCTGCGGATCGCGTTCCCAGTCGGTGATCCGAAAGCCCGGCACCGGGTCCAGCCAGTCCCGTGCCAGATCCAGCGTGGATCGCCCCGTCACCCGCGTCAGGATGGCGGACACCAGATGCGTCGAGGCGGTCG
This sequence comes from Paracoccus sp. AK26, assembly GCF_011801365.1. Classification (NCBI taxonomy): domain Bacteria; kingdom Pseudomonadati; phylum Pseudomonadota; class Alphaproteobacteria; order Rhodobacterales; family Paracoccaceae; genus Paracoccus; species Paracoccus sp. AK26. Next base: position 2,484,061 of record NZ_CP041041.1, on the reverse strand, counting down.
AATACTGCATCCGCCCGCCGGGGTTCTGCGTGAAGGGCGCGGCAAGGGCGGCGCGGACCCAGTTGCGGCTGCTGACCCAGGCGCCGTAATTTGCGCCCGACTGCCGCTCCAGCCCCGCCTGCATGGACAGAAGATTGCCCAGCGTCACGGTTGCCAGTCGCGGATCGGGATCGGCGGGCAGGTCGTCCCGCAGGATCGGCGCGATGGGCTGGCCAGGACCCTCCAACTCGCCCCGCTGGATCGCGATGCCGGCAAGGGCCGAGACGATCGACTTCGAGGCCGACTTGATGTTGGTCGGGCTGTCGGGCGTGAAGCGGCCATAGCCGCGGGCCGCGATCTCGGACCCGTTCGACCAGACGGCGATGGCGCGCAGGTTTTCCAGCCGCGCCGCATCGTCAAGGATCGGCGTCAGGCTGGCTTGCGCCAATGCAGGCGCGGCAAGCAGCGGGGACAGGCTGGCGGTCAGCAGAAGGGTGCGTCGGTTCATGGCATCCTATATGTGCCGGTTGACGGCTTTGGCGGAATCACGCTTGCGTCAGCTTGGGCTTGTCCGGGGGGCACCGGGCCATTACGGCAGGGTTGATGCCCCCATGCAGGAAGCCCAGCCATGACCGCGCTTGATGACCTGGCCCCGGTGCCCTTTCACGATGCCGCCGCCCCGCAGCGCGCGCGGATGCTGTCGCGGCTGGCCGACACGGAACTGGCCGTGGCCCTTGTGGCCGAACCGTCCGGCGATCAGGTGGAACTGCGCATCTTTCCGCTGGAAGGGGGCCCCGTCGCCCTTGCCTGCGATACCGAGGACCGGCTGGCAGGCTTTTTCGGGGGGCCGGTGGCCTATGCGGCGATGCCCGGCCGGGTGCTGGCGGGGCTGCTGAAGGCCGAGGGGGCGGGCCTCTTGGTCAATCCGGGCCTGCCGTCGGAAATGCTGCTGGACGCGGCCATGCTGGACTGGCTGACCGGCGCCCTGTCCGCCACGCCCGAGGCGACGGATGCCCGCCTGCGCCTGACAGCGCCGGCCTCGGACACGGTCGAGGCCCTGGCGCAGCCCCTGGCCGAACGGCTGGGCGACATGCGCGGGCTGATCGCGGGGGCCGCGCTTGCCGGCGCGGGCAAGGGCCACGTCGTCCTGGTCGCGGGTGCCGATCCCGCCCACCAGCCCGCCATCGCCAAGGCCCTGGCCGAGGCACTGGCCTTTCTGCCAGAACAGCCGGGCGGGGTGGATGTCAGCTTTACCGACGCCACGCTGCCCCCGCAGGTCCTGCGCTTCGACCTTTCCCCGCCCGAGGCACCCGCCGCGCCGCCGCGTCCCAAGGGCCCGCCGATCCTGCGCTGACGTCCAAGCACGGTTGCGTGATCGCCCTCAAGCTGCCAGAACCGGACCATGAAGACGCAACACAAAGCCCTGTCCGTCCACCTGCTGACCGCCACGGGCGCCGTTCTTTCGATGCTGGCCATGCTGGCCGCGGTCGAGGGGAAATGGTCCCTGATGTTCCTGTGGCTGGTCGTGGCCCTGGTCGTCGATGGCATCGACGGCCCCCTGGCGCGGCGATACGACGTGAAGATCCATTCGCCGAACTACGACGGCGTGCTGATGGATCTGATCATCGACTATCTGACCTATGTCTTCATCCCGGCCTATGCGCTGTTCAAGTCGGGGCTCTTGTCGGGCTGGACCGGCTGGTTCGCGATCATCGTGATCGTCTATGGCAGCGTGATCTATTTCGCGGACACGCGGATGAAGACCAAGGACAACTCGTTCTCGGGCTTTCCGGGCTGCTGGAACATGGTGGTGCTGGTGGTCTTCGCGACCGATCCGCATTGGTCGGTGATCCTGCTGATCGTGGTCGCCCTGACGGTCGCGATGTTCCTGCCCATCAAGTTCATCCACCCGGTCCGCACCGAACGCTGGCGCGGGATCTCGCTGCCGGTATCGGTGCTGTGGTGCGTCTTTGCCGCGCGCGCCGCCTGGGTCGACTTCCACCCCGACAGTTGGGCCAACTGGGGACTTGTCGTCACTTCGCTGTGGCTGCTGCTGGCAGGGCCGGCCCAGCAACTGATGCCCAAACGCGCCTGAACCCCCGGGGATGCCCATGATCCATGCCCTGAAACCCCTGGCCGCGCTGATCCTGCTGGCGCTGCCCGCCGCCGCGCAGGACGCCATCACCCTGGGCATGGTGCTGGAGCCCCCGAACCTTGACCCGACCGGCGGCGCTGCGGCGGCAACCGACGAGGTCGTCTACGCCAATGTCTTCGAGGGCCTGACCCGCTTTGGCCCCAACGGCAGCATCGAGCCGGGTCTGGCCGAACGCTGGGATGTCCAGGACGAGGGCCGCACCTATGTCTTCCACCTGCGGCAGGGCGTGACCTTCCACGACGGTGCGGCTTTCGACGCCGGCGACGTGGTCTTCACCCTGGACCGGGCGCGGGCGCCCGATTCGACCAATGCCCAGAAGGTGCTGTTCCAGGGCATTGCCTCGGTCGAGGCGGTGGACACGGCCACCGTCCGTGTGAGCCTGACGGCGCCCGACGGCAACTTTCCCTTCAAGATGGCCTGGGGCGATGCGGTGATGCTGGATCCGGCAAGTGCCGACAGCCTTGCCACGAACCCGGTCGGCACGGGCCCCTTCCGGCTGGAACAGTGGGTGCAGGGCGACCGGATCGTGCTGTCTGCCTTTGACGGATATTGGGGCGACAAGCCCGCGCTGCAAACCGCGACCTTCCGCTTCATCCCCGATCCTTCGGCCGCCTTCGCCGCGATGATGGCGGGCGACGTGGACGCCTTCCCGAACTTCCCCGCGCCCGAGACGCTGCCCCAGTTGCAGGCCGATCCCCGCTTCAAGGTGATGGTCGGCACGACCGAGGGCGAGACGATCCTGGCCATGAACAACGCCCGTGCCCCCCTGGACGACATTCGGGTCCGCCAGGCCATTGCCCATGCGATCAACCGCCAGGACATCATCGACGGCGCGATGTTCGGATATGGCACCCCCATCGGCAGCCATTTTGCGCCCCATCATCCGGATTACGTCGATCTGACCGGGCTTTCGGCCCATGACCCCGAAAAGGCCAGGGCCCTGCTGGCCGAGGCAAGCACCGGGCCGATGACCCTGCGGCTTGCCCTGCCGCCCACGCCCTATGCCCGCCGCGGCGGCGAGATCGTGCAGGCGCAACTGGCCGAGGTCGGAATACAGACGCAGATCGCCAACATGGAATGGGCGCAGTGGCTGGAAACCGTCTTCAAGGGCGGCGATTTCGACCTGACCATCATCAGCCATACCGAGCCGCTGGACATCGATATCTATGCCCGGCCCGATTACTACTTCCGCTACGCCAAGCTTGATTTCGTGGCCCTGATGGACCAGTTGCAGACGGCGGTCACGCCGCAGCAGCGCAGCGAACTCTATCGGCAGGCGCAGGAGATGATCGCGGGCGATTACGTCAACGCCTTCCTGTTCCAGCTTGCCAAGACCGGCGTGGCCAATGCCCGGATCGAGGGCCTTTGGGAAAACGCGCCCACCCAGGCCAATGACCTGACGCGGGTGCGGTGGACACCATAGCATGTCGCGGCTGCGGTGGATCCTGTCGCGGCTGCGACGGACATTGTGGATCCGCGTGTCTCTTTATGCGTTGCTTGGCGTTGCGGCGGCGGTCGCCGCGACGCTGGCCAACTGGCTGCCCTGGCCGCTGCCCATCGACATCAGCGCCGAGGCCATCGACAGCCTGCTGAACGTCATTGCCTCGTCCATGCTGGCGGTCACGACCTTTTCGGTGACGGCGCTGACCTCGGCCTATGGCTCGGCCACGTCGAACGCCACGCCGCGGGCCACCCGCCTGCTGACCGAGGATGACTTCATCCAGTCGGTCCTGGCGACCTTCATCGGATCCTTCCTGTTCAGCATCGTGGGCCTGGTGACGCTGCGGGTCAGCGTCTATGGCCCGCAGGGCCGGGCGCTGTTGTTCGTGACCACGGTCCTGGTCATCATCCTGATCGTGCTGGCCCTGCTGCGGTGGATCCACCAACTGACCAAGCTGGGCCGCGTGGGCGACACCATCGACCGGCTTGAGGACGCGACCCTCCGGTCGATGAAGGCGCGGCTGGACCTGCCCTTTCTGGGCGGCCGCCCCTTGCCGGACGACGCGCCGGGGGGGCCTGCCATCCTGTCGGACCAGGTGGGCTATGTCCAGTTCATCGACACCGCCACCCTGTCCAGCCTGTGCGAGGATCGCGGCATCCACCTGGACATCCGCGTCCTGCCCGGCACCTTCCTGTATCACGGCAGCCCCCTGGCCGTCGTGCAGGGCGAGCCGCTGGGCGAGGATCTGGCGCGCAAGGTCCGCGGCGCATTCACCGTCGCCAATGTGCGATCCTTCGACCAGGATCCCCGCTTCGGCGTCATCGCCTTGTCCGAGGTGGCGTTGCGCGCCCTGTCCCCCGCCGTCAACGACCCGGGCACCGCCATCGACGTGATCGGGCGGCAGGTTCGCCTGCTGACCCTTTGGTCCGAAGGCTGGCACAAGGCCGAACTGCACAAGGCGGAATATCCCCGCCTGCGCGTCCCGCCGCTGCGCTATGACGACATCTGCGACGACGCCTTCCACCTGATCGCGCGGGATGCGGCGGGTCAGATCGACGTGCTGATCCGGCTGGTCAAGGCCTTGGACGCCCTGCGCCGGATTGGCCCCGAGGCTGCCCGCCAGGCGGCCGACCGGCAGTTGCGCCTGGCCTGCGACCGGGGCCTGGCCGGCTTGCCCGCAGATCATGATCGGGACCGGCTGCATCAGGTGCTGGACGAACTGGACCGCCTCTGGCGGGCGGCGTGATTTCCGCTTTTCATTTGCCAAGTCGCGCGGCATAGTCCGCGCCATGACCCGGATGCTGGACATTCCTGCCGCCCCGACCGCGCCATCTGGTGCGCGCGTGGTCGTGAACCTCCGCGGTCTGCTGCTTCTTACGCTGCGCTGAGCGGGTCTCCGGGCCGCCGCTCAGCCAGGAAGTGCCCGGTCACCTTCCGCGACAGACCTGTAAGAAAGCATCTCCAATGACCAACAAGAACCGCGTCGTCATCTTCGACACCACCCTCCGCGATGGCGAACAATCGCCCGGCGCCACCATGTCCCACGAAGAAAAGCTGGAAATCGCGTCCATGCTGGACGAGATGGGCGTGGACATCATCGAGGCGGGCTTCCCCATCGCGTCCGAAGGCGACTTCGCCGCCGTCAGCGAGATTGCCCGGCAGTCCAGGAACGCCGTCATCTGCGGCCTGGCCCGCGCGCAGATCCCCGATATCGACCGCTGCTGGGATGCCGTGCGTCACGCCCGCCGCCCGCGCATTCACACCTTCATCGGCACCTCGCCGCTGCACCGGGCGATCCCGAACCTGGACATGGACCAGATGGCGGAACGGATCGAGCAGACCGTGACGCACGCCCGCAACCTGTGCGACAACGTGCAATGGTCGCCTATGGACGCGACGCGGACCGAACACGACTACCTGTGCCGCGTGGTGGAAATCGCCATCAAGGCGGGGGCAACGACCATCAACATCCCCGACACCGTGGGCTACACCGCGCCCCGCGAATCGGCCGACCTGATCCGGATGCTGCTGGAACGCGTGCCGGGGTCGGAAAACGTGGTCTTCGCCACCCATTGCCACAACGACCTGGGCATGGCGACCGCCAATGCCCTGGCCGCGGTGGAAGCCGGGGCGCGCCAGATCGAATGCACCATCAACGGCCTTGGCGAACGCGCCGGCAACACCGCGCTGGAAGAGGTCGTGATGGCGCTGAAGGTGCGCCACGACATCATGCCTTACGATACCGGCATCGACACCACCAAGATCATCGGCATCTCGCGCCGCGTGGCCCAGGTCTCGGGCTTTCCGGTGCAGTTCAACAAGGCGATCGTCGGCAAGAACGCCTTCCTGCACGAATCCGGCATTCACCAGGACGGCGTGCTGAAGAATGTCGAAACCTTCGAGATCATGCGCCCCGCCGACATCGGGTTGAACGAAACCAACATCGCCATGGGCAAGCATTCGGGCCGCGCGGCCCTGCGCGCCAAGCTTGCCGACCTGGGCTATGACGTGGGCGATAACCAGTTGAAGGACATCTTCGTGCGGTTCAAGGCCTTGGCCGACCGCAATAAAGAGGTCTATGACGAGGATATCGTGGCCCTGGTCCAGGACGCCTCGGCCAATACCGGCGACGATTTCCTGCAGGTCAAGCACCTGCGCGTGGTCTGCGGCAGCGACGGGCAGTCGGCCGACCTGACCATGATCGTGGACGGGCAGGAAAAGACCGTCCACGCCACCGGCGACGGCCCGGTCGACGCCTGCTTCAATGCGGTCAAGCAGATCTTCCCGCACAGTGCGACGCTGAAGCTGTATCAGGTCCATGCCGTGACCGAGGGCACCGACGCCCAGGCCACCGTCAGCGTCCGGATGGAGGAAGAGGGCCGCATCGTAAACGGCCAGGCCGCCGATACCGACACGATCCTTGCATCGGTCAAGGCCTATGTCGGCGCGCTGAACCACCTGATCGTGCGCCGCACCCGCGCCGGCAAGGACGCGCCCGAGATCAGCATGTATTCGCACTGACAGTCAGGGGGCCGCGCCTGTCGCGGCCCTATGCCGTCACCCCCGCCAGTTGCGACCAGTCCATCCCGGCCAGGAATGGAAAATCGGCGGCCAGGGCCTCGCGGAACTCCTCGGGCAGAAGGGGGTCATAACCCCAGGGGATGCCGGGAAAGCCGCGCCGCGCGGAATCGGCCACGTCCCAGCGGGTCACGAAATGGCCCGCGGTCCCAGGCTCGGTGATGGCCAGCATCTTGCGCGGCAGGTCGAAATGGTTGTGCGCGAAGATCGACTGGCCGGGATCGGCCAGCCGCACCGCCAGGGCCGCGCCGGTAAAGGGGCGCCAGGTCTTCCAGAAGCTGGGCGGGTTGTCCCCATAGCACATCACGCTGAGACCGCGCGGAAAGCTGATCGCGTGTTCGGGCAGGGCCGCGGTTGCCGTCCCGATCCGGCGCAGATCCGCGACAAAGCCGGGCCCGACCGCGTCGTCGTCGTCCAGGCGGAACTGCAGCGCGGCCCGCCCCGTCTGCCGGGCGGACCGCATCAGGATCGGGCGCAGCACCCCGGCAAGGTCGGGACTGTCTGACAGGATCAACTCGGCCTGCGGAAGGCCCGCGCAAAGCTGCGACAGGCGATCGCGCCAGACCTGCGGCAGGCGGGCCGATGTCACCACCAGGAAGCGGAAGTCTGGATCCGTCTGCGCCGCGAGCGAGGCCAGGCAGATCCGTTCCAGGGTGAACAGGCGCCGGGCCATCCGGTCGGGATCGAACAGCCATTCCGCCTGCTCCTTCAGCCGCGGCGCGTCATGGGCATCCGCCCCGCGCATCCCGATCCAATCCCCCCGGCCCAGGAAGGCGAACCGGCAGATGCCGATAATCTGGCTTGCTTCCAAGGGCTTCGTCCCGGTCCTGCTTTGTCGCGGCGGGGAACTGCTTTCCCCAAGCCTTTGCGAAGGATCGGGGCTTTCGTGATGGGGTCAACCCTTTTATATGAGGGGCCGCGGTCAGGCGGACGATTCCGGCGGGCGGCGATGCTCATGGGGCGACAGAAACGGGCTAAGGCCGGGACAAACCGGCGCGAAAGGAAAACGGGCATGGCATTCGGCGGGTTGTTTTCGACCGACATCGCAATCGACCTGGGGACGGCGAACACGCTGATCTATGTCAAGGGCAAGGGCATCATCCTGAACGAGCCCTCGGTCGTGGCTTATCACGTCAAGGACGGCAAGCGGCAGGTCCTGGCCGTGGGCGAGGACGCGAAACTGATGCTGGGCCGCACGCCCGGCAGCATCGAGGCGATCCGGCCCATGCGCGAAGGCGTCATCGCCGATTTCGACAGCGCCGAGCAGATGATCAAGCACTTCATCAAGAAGGTCTTCAAGCGCAGCGGCTTTTCCAAGCCCAAGGTCATCGTCTGCGTGCCTCATGGCGCGACGCCGGTTGAAAAGCGCGCGATCCGCCAGTCGGTCCTGTCCGCAGGTGCCCGCAAGGCCGGGCTGATCGCCGAACCCATCGCGGCGGCCATCGGCGCGGGGATGCCCATCACCGAACCCACTGGCAGCATGGTCGTCGACATCGGCGGCGGCACGACCGAGGTCGCGGTGCTGTCCCTGGGCGACGTGGTCTATGCGCGGTCCGTCCGCATCGGCGGGGATCGCATGGACGAGGCGATCATCAACTATCTGCGCCGCAACCAGAACATGCTGATCGGCGAAAGCACGGCCGAACGCGTCAAGACCAGCATCGGCACGGCCCGGATGCCCGACGACGGGCGCGGCGCCACGATCATGGTGCGCGGACGCGACCTTCTGAACGGCATCCCCAAGGAAATCGAGATCAGCCAGGCCATGGTGGCCGAGGCCCTGGCCGAACCCATGCAGGCCATCTGCGAGGCCGTGATGGTCGCCCTTGAGGCCACGCCCCCGGATCTGGCCGCCGACATCGTGGACCGCGGCGTGATCCTGACCGGCGGCGGCGCGATGCTGGGCGACCTGGATCTGGCGCTGCGCGAGCAGACCGGCCTGTCGATCACCCTGGCCGACCAGCCGATGAACTGCGTCGCATTGGGCACCGGCAAGGCGCTTGAATACGAAAAGCAGCTGCGCCACGTCATCGACTACGACAGCTGAGGGCGCGGCCCGGCATCCGTCCAGTCAGGGGCTGCCTGAATGGCACGCAAGGGACCAGATTTCACCACACCCGTCCGGCGCGTCCTGATCGCGCTGATGGCGCTTGTCCTGATCGCGCTGTTCCTGTTCTGGCGCATCGACAGCCCGCGCGCCGAGGCGATGCGCATCGCGATCATCGACCGGGTGGTGCCCGGCTTCGAATGGGCGCTGGCCCCGGTCACGCAGGTCAGCCAGATGATCGGCGGGTTCCAGTCCTATGCCCGGATCTATCAGCAGAACCAGGAACTGCGCCGCGAATTGCAGGCAATGCAGGCCTGGAAGGAAGCGGCGGTCCAGCTTGAACAGGAAAACTCCAAGCTGATGGCGCTGAACAATGTCCGCATCGACCCCGCGCTGACCAGCGTCACGGGCATGGTGATGGTGGACAGCGGATCGGCCTTCCGCCAGTCGGTGCTGCTGAATGTCGGCGCCGACGACGGCATTGTCGAGGGCTGGGCCACGATGGATGGGCTGGGCCTTGTGGGCCGCATTTCCGGCGTGGGCAAGCGGACCAGCCGCGTGGTGCTGCTGACCGATCCGTCGTCGCGCATCCCGGTCGCGGTCCAGCCTTCGGGCGAACGGGCGCTGCTGACCGGCGACAACACCCCGCTGCCGATCCTCGACTTCATCGAGACGCCGGACAATGTGCGGCCGGGCGACCGGGTCGTCACCTCGGGCGATGGCGGGGTTTTCCCACCCGGCCTTCTGGCGGGGCAGGTCGTGCAGGGCAGCGACGGGCGGATGCGGCTGCGCCCGGCCGCCGATTACGGCCGGCTGGAGTTCCTGCGCGTCCTTCGGTCCCACCCGGCGGAAACCGTGGTGGACAGCGGCGCGGTCATCACGCCGGGCGACCGCGGCTTCATCGGCCCGCAGGTGCCCAGTTCCCCGGTCGAGGCGGCGGCGGGCTCGGACCCGCTGGCGACGGGCACCGAATGAAACGGCCGGTGCTGATCGGCACGGTGCTGTTCTGCCTGGCCATGGCGGTGCTGCTGTTCCTGCGCCTTCTGCCCCTGTCGGCAGGGGCCGCGCGGCTGCCCGGCCCGGATGTCGCGCTGTGCCTGGCCCTGGCCTGGGTGCTGCGTCGTCCCGACCAACTGGCCGCGCCGGTGATCGCCCTGGCCTTCGCCTTCCAGGACATCATCCTGTTCCATCCCCTGGGGCTTTGGCCCGCCATCGTCCTGGTCGGGACCGAGGCCGCACGCTTGCGTGAGAACCGTTGGCGCGATCAGCCATTCATGGTTGAATGGCTGCGCACAGCCGCCCTGATCGGGATGATGATGCTGGGCTATCGGATCATACAGGTGCTGTTCATGTTGCCGATTCCGGCTTTGGGTCAGGCGATCCTGCATTTCATCGCCACGGTCGCGGCCTATCCGCTTGTCGTGCTGGCGGCGCGGCTGTTGTTCGGATTGCGCCGCATCACCCCCGTCGAGGCCGAGCAGATGAGGTTCGCCTGATGACCAAGCCCGTCAATCCCGCCGATGCCGCCGGCCGCAGCATCACCCGTCGCGGACTGATGCTGGCGGGCATCCAGTTGGGCGTGGTCACGACCCTGGCGCTGAAGCTGAGGTCGATGCAGGTCGAACATGCCGAGCAGTATCGGATGCTGGCCGACGGCAATTCCATCAAGATTCGCCTGTTGGTGCCAGCGCGGGGCCTGATCCACGACCGCAACGGCATCGTCATCGCCGGCAACGAACAGAATTACCGCGTCACCCTGACGCGAGAGGAGGCGGGCGGCGACGTGGAACCCGTCCTGCGGCGCCTGGCCCGGCTGATCCCCATCAGCGACGCCCGCATGGCCGAGCTTCTGGACGAATTCGCCAAGCGCAGCGCGATCACCCCCATCGTGCTGGCCGACCGGCTGACATGGGAACAGTTCAGTTCCATCGCCGTGAACGCGCCCTCGCTTGCGGGCGTGACGCCGGAATCGGGCCTGTCGCGCGTCTATCCTCGGGCGGGGGACATGGCGCATGTGCTGGGCTATGTGGGTCCGGTTTCCGATTACGACCTGTCCAAGATCGAGGATCCCGATCCCGTGCTGATGCTGCCCGAGTTCCAGTTGGGCAAGGTCGGCTTCGAGGCGCGGATGGAGGAGCATCTGCGCGGCAAGGCCGGTCAGCGCCGGGTCGAGGTGAACAGCGCCGGGCGCGAGATGCGGCAACTGTCCCGCCAGGAGGGCGAGCAGGGCGCGACCGTGCAGATGTCGCTGGATGCCAGGCTTCAGAACTATGCCGCGCAGCGCATGGGCACCGAAAGCGCCGCCGCCGTGGTGATCGACGTGCAGACGGGCGACATCCTGACCATCTGCTCGTCGCCCTCCTTCGATCCGAACAAGTTCGTGCGGGGGATTTCCTCGCCCGACTACAAGGCGCTGATGAACCACGACCACCGCCCGCTGGCCGACAAGACCGTGCAGGGCGTCTATCCACCGGGATCGACCTTCAAGATGGTCACCCTGCTGGCCGGCCTGGAGGCCGGGGTCATCAACGCGGGCTCTCGCTTCTACTGCCCCGGCCATACCGAGGTGGGCGGCCGCCGCTTCCATTGCTGGAGCAGGGGCGGGCATGGCAGCGTCGATGCCGTCACCAGCCTGTCGCACAGTTGCGACGTGTATTATTACGAACTGGCCCAGAAGGTCGGCATCGACCGGATCGCCGCGATGGCCCGCAGACTGGGCCTGGGGCAGCGCCACGACCTGCCCATGTCCGCCGTGGCCGAAGGCATCGCCCCGGATCGCGCCTGGAAGCAGGCCCGCTATGGCCAGTCCTGGCAGGTGGGCGACAGCCTGAACGCCTCGATCGGGCAGGGCTACGTGCTCGCCTCGCCCTTGCACCTGGCGGTGATGACCGCGCGGCTGGCCACGGGGCTGGAGGTGAAGCCCCGGCTGGTCCGCGCGATCGACGGCGTGCCCCAGCCGGCGGAGGATTTCCCTGATCTGGGCCTGAACCCGGCCTTCCTGCGCGTGGCCCGGCTGGGCATGGACGAGGTGATGAACTCGGCCACCGGCACGGCGCGGCGGTCGCGCATCGTGCGCGAGGATTGGCGCATGGCGGGCAAGACCGGCACCAGCCAGGTCCGCAACATCACCGCGGCCGAACGGGCGCGGGGGGTGGTGTCGAACGACCAATTGCCCTGGAACCGGCGCGACCATGCGCTGTTCGTCTGCTATGCGCCCTATCAGGCGCCGCGCTATGCGGTGTCGGTCGTGGTGGAACATGGCGGCGGCGGATCGGCGGTGGCCGCGCCCATCGCCCGCGACATCCTGCTGTTCGCCCTGGCGGACGGGCTGCCGCCCCTGGATGCCGTGCCCGGCGACCAGCAGGAGGCGATGGAGGAACGCCACAACGCCATGCGCCTGTTCACGCCCGAAGCGCCCCGGCTGACGCGAGCCTGAGCGATGTCTTACCTCGACTACAAGGTCGCCCAGACCCCGACCGGCATCCGCAAGATCCTGTATCTGAACTGGCCGCTGGTCTTCCTGATCGCGGCCGTGGCCTCGATCGGCTTCCTGATGCTGGTCTCGGTCGCCGGGGGCCGGGTGGATACCTGGGCCGAGCCGCAGATGTACCGCTTTGCCGCCGGCATGGTCATCATGATCGCCCTGGCCTTCGTGCCGATGTGGTTCTGGCGGGGGATCTCCGTTCCCGCCTATGTCTGCTGCTTCCTTTTGCTGATCGCGGTGGAACTGGTTGGCGAGATCGGGATGGGCGCGCAACGCTGGATCGACATCGGCCCGATCCGCCTGCAACCCTCCGAGCTGATGAAGATTTCGCTCGTGCTTCTGCTGGCGGCCTATTACGACTGGCTGCCCGCGCGGCGTGTGTCGCGGCCCTTGTGGGTGCTGATCCCGGTGGTGCTGATCCTGGCGCCCACGGGGCTGGTGCTGATCCAGCCGGACCTGGGCACCTCGATCATGCTGGTGGCCGGGGGCGGCATCGTGATGTTCGCGGCTGGCGTGTCCTTGTGGTATTTCGGCGTGGTGATCGCGGCGGCCGTGGGGCTGGTCGCGGCGGTGCTGGAAAGCCGCGGCACGGACTGGCAGTTGCTCAAGGATTACCAGTTCCGGCGCATCGACACCTTCCTGGACCCGACCGCCGATCCGCTGGGCGCGGGCTACAACATCATCCAGAGCCAGATCGCCCTGGGTTCGGGCGGCTGGTCGGGCCGCGGCTTCATGCAGGGCACCCAGTCGCGGCTGAACTTCCTGCCCGAAAAGCACACCGACTTCATCTTCACCGTCCTGGCCGAGGAGTTCGGCTTTATCGGCGCGATGTCCCTGCTGGCGCTTTACACGCTGATCATCGGCTTCTGCCTTTACTCGGCGCTGTCGAACCGCGACCGCTTCGCGTCCCTGATCACCGTGGGCATCAGCGGGACGTTCTTTCTGTATTTCGCGATCAACATGGCGACCGTGATGGGGATGCTGCCCGCCAAGGGGTCGCCCCTGCCGCTGGTCAGCTATGGGGGCACCTCGCTGATGATCCTGCTGCTGGGTTTCGGGCTGGTGCAATCCGCCCATGTCCACAGGCCGCGATGAGGATGCGCGTCCTGTTCGCCGCCCGCGACGGGCTGTGGCCGGAATGGTCGCCTGTCCTGGCCCGCCTTGCCCCCGAGATGGTGCTGGTCCGCGCCGAGGACGCCGCCGCCGATCCGGCCGGGATCGACGCGATCCTCTATGCCCCCGGCGGCCCGGTCGAGGATCTGTCGCCCTTCGTGAACGCGCGCCTGGTGCAAAGCCTCTGGGCCGGGGTCGAACGCATCGTGACGAACCCCACGCTGACCCAGCCCCTGGCGCGGATGGTCGATCCCGGCCTGGCGCGGGGCATGGCGGAATACTGCACCGGCTGGGCCTTGCGGGCACATCTGGGCATGGACGGCTATGCCCAAGACGGGGTGTGGCGACATGGCCTGACGCCGCCGCTGGCAGGGGACCGGCAGGTGACGATCCTGGGCATGGGCGAGTTGGGCCGTGCCGTCGCGGCCATGCTGGGCGGCATCGGCTTCCGGCTGGCCGGGTTCAGCGCGTCGGGGCGGCCGGTTCCGGGGGTGCAGGTCTTTGGTCCGGACGGCCTGGACCAGGCCCTTGCACGGGCCGAGATCCTGATCTCGCTGCTGCCCGACACCCCCGGAACCCGGAACCTTCTGGATGCGCGGCGGCTGTCGCGGCTGCCGAAGGGGGCATGGCTCATCAATCCGGGGCGCGGAACGGTGCTGGACGACCAGGCGCTTCTGGCGCTGCTGGACAGCAGCCATCTGGGCCATGCGGTGCTGGACGTCTTCCGAACCGAGCCGCTGCCCCCGGCCCACCCCTTCTGGTCCCATCCCCGTGTTACGGTCACGCCCCATATCGCAGCCGAGACGCGGCCCGAAACCGCGGCCCCCGTCGCGGTCGAGAACCTGCGCCGCGCGATGGGGAACCGGCCGGTTCTCTACCTCGTGGACCGGAAACGGGGCTATTAGGGCGGAATCGCAAGGTTCCTTGGCGCAATCCGACGTCATCAGCCCTTGCGGGCCTTCCGGCGGGGCCGCTATGTCTGGGCGAAATCGAGTCGTAATTTGGCGCGCATTCATGAAAGACGGCTCACTGCGTCGCGTTCTGATGTCGGAAACGCGAGATCTGCACGATCGCCTTGACCAGGCGATCGGCGTCTTTGCCGATGCCGGCGCCTATCGCGGCTTCCTGACCGGCAGCTATCGCTTTCGCGCCGCTCTTGAGCCCAGGCTGACGGACGGTGCCTGGCAGGTGCAGCGCCTTTCCCGGTTGCTGGAACAGGACATGGCCGACCTGGACCAGCCCCGTCCCGCGCTTCCCGCGGCCCCCGCGCTTGAGGGGCGCGCGGCGCAGGCGGCCGCCTGCTATGTCCTGGAAGGTTCCGCCCTGGGGGCGCGGCTGCTGGCGCGGCGCGCGGCGGACCAGGGCTTTACCGCCAGCTTCGGCGCGCGTCACCTGGCCGCGCAGACGGCCCAACCGGATCGCTGGCGGCGGTTCCTGGACTGGCTGGAACACGCAGATGTTCCCCAGTCCCAGGCCGTGGACGGCGCACGCGACGTGTTTGGACTTGCACTAAGTGCATATGGCGTGAAAGCTACGGCATGAACGAAAATGCTGCCTTTGACGCATCATTGGTCGGCAAGTCGATCGACCTGACGAATTGCGATCGTGAGCCGATCCACATCCCCGGCAGCATTCAGCCGCATGGCTGCCTGCTGGCCTGCGACAATTCGGCCCGAACCGTTCTTTATTGCTCGGACAATGCTGTCGAGATGCTGGGCTTGCCCGGCCATCCGCTGGGTCAGCGGCTGACCGAGGTCATCGAGGCCGAAACCGCGCATCGGCTGCTGAACGCCTTGGCGGTGTCCGGCAACAAGCCGCGCCCGGCCCTGGTCTTCGGGGTCGAGGTCAACGGCCGCGGGTTCGATGCCACCATCCACCGCTTCAAGGGCCACACGATCATCGAGTTCGAGCCCGCCTCGGACCGCGTCGGCACCATCATCAGCCTGTCGCGCACCGTCATCGAACGCCTGCGCGCGACGGATGACGTGGAAACGCTGATTGCCCAGGCCGCGATGCTGGCCCAGGCCCAGTTGGGCTATGACCGGGTGATGATCTATCAGCTGGGCGAGGATGGGGCAGGCAAGGTCGTGGCCGAGGCCAAGCTGGACGAACAGGAAAGCTTCCGCGGCCAGTATTTTCCCGCCGGCGACATTCCCCAGCAGGCCCGCGCCCTTTACCTGCGCAATCCGATCCGCGTGATCGGCGACGCCTCGTTCGTGCCGGTGCCGATCCTGGCGCAGGGCGACGGGGTCGATCCTCTGGACCTGTCCTATGCGCATCTGCGCAGCGTCTCGCCCATCCATTGCGAATACCTGCGCAACATGGGGGTCGCGGCCTCGATGTCGGTGTCGATCATCATCGACGGCGCACTGTGGGGGCTGATCGCCTGCCACCATTATGCGCCCAAGGTCCTGACGATGGCGGACCGCGCGGCGGCCGAGATGGTGGGCGAGTTCTTCTCGATGCACCTGGACGCGCTGACCCGCCGCCAGACCCGCGAGGCGGAAATGGCCGCCCGGCGTGCGCTTGACGACCTGATGGTCGATGCCCGCAAGGACGAGGATGCGGGTGCCGCCCTTCGGGAACGCCTGCCAGAACTGGCAGGGCTGATCGAGGCCGACGGCATCTCCATGTGGCTGGACGGTTGCTGGACCGGGCTGGGACATGCCCCGGGCGAGTTCGAGGCCGCGCCCATCATGGCCCTGGCCGAGGGCCTGTCCGACGGGCAGGTCTTCTGCACCGATGGCCTTGCGGATCTGCTGCCTCTGGCGGGCGGCCTGACGGACAAGGTCGCCGGGGTGATGATCGTCCCGCTGTCCCGGCGGCCGCGCGATTTCCTGTTCTATTTCCGCAAGGAGGCCGTTCAGACGCTGGACTGGGCGGGCGATCCGAACAAGACCTATGCCACGGGCAAGTTCGGCGACCGCCTGACACCCCGCAAAAGCTTCGCGATCTGGAAGGAAACCGTTCGCGGCAAAAGCCATCCCTGGTCCGAAGGCGACCGCCGCTTCGCCGAGGCGCTGCGCATCGCCGTGGTCGAGGTTCTGTTGTTCAACAACGAACTGCTGGCCGATGAACGCAGCCGCGCCGCCGTCCGCCAGCGGGTGCTGAACCAGGAACTGAACCACCGCATCAAGAACATCCTGGCCGTCATCCAGTCGCTGGTCAGCCGCAAGCCCAAGGACGGCGAAACGCTGGCCGATTACGCCGATGCCCTGCGCGGGCGCATCCAGGCCCTGGCCTATGCCCATGACCAGGTGATCCGCGACGACCAGGGCGGGCTCTTGGGCGACCTGCTGGGGGCCGAGCTTGGGCCCTATGCAGGCGACGGCAAGCCCATCCGCCTGGAAGGCCCTGCCGTGACGCTGGACGCCCGCGCATTCTCGGTCATGGCGCTGATCTTTCACGAGATGGCGACAAACGCGGCCAAGTATGGCGCCCTGTCGCGGCCGGGCGGTCGGCTGGCGGTCGAATGGCATCTGGACACCGACGGCCATTGCCAGATCCGCTGGACCGAGGACGGGCTGCACGGCCTGACACCGCCGCGGCGGTCGGGCTTCGGCTCGGCCCTGATCGAACAGTCGCTGCCCTTCGACCTGGGCGGGGAAAGCCGCGTGACCTATCGCCCCACGGGGATCGAGGCAGCCTTCATGCTGCCCGGCGATTTCATCCGCCTGTCCGAGGCGGCCCCGGCCATCAGCGCAAGGTCGCTTGCCCCGGCCCAAACCAATCCGCTGGCCGGTCGCCGGGTTCTGCTGGTCGAGGACCAGGCCCTGATTGCCATGGCCCTTGAGGCCGAGCTTGAGGATGAAGGCCTGCACGTCACCGGCCGGGCCGGCGCCGTCGTTACCGCCCTTGCGCTGATTGCCAGCGATCCGCCCGACCTTGCCGTGCTGGACGTCAACCTGGCCGAGGGCGATTCGCTGCCCGTGGCCGAGGCCCTGCGTGCCCGCGCCATCCCCTTCGTCTTCGCGACCGGCTATGGGGCGGGAATGACCCTGCCCGACGGTTTTGCCGACACCCCCATCGTCAGCAAGCCTTATCAGATCGCTGACATCATGCAGAAACTGGCCGAGGCCGAGGCCAAGGCACGATAAGCCGCGCCGGTAATCCCTGGGGTCAAAGCCGGTATGCGCGCGCAATTTCCGGTGCCTCCGGCATTCTCTTTGCGCAGTTTTTGCGATAGCGCGGGTCGCTGTCCCGCCTCATCCGCGAAGCGGGTTTCCCATTTTCTGACAAGCGGATCAAAAACCATGACTGATCAGACGATCTCGGCGCCCGCAGCGGCGCGTGGCACGCCCGTCAATTCCCCGGCGCGCGTGCTGCTGGCCAGCCTGATCGGCACGACGATCGAGTTCTTCGACTTCTACGTCTATGCAACGGCCGCAGTGCTGGTCTTCCCGACCCTGTTCTTCCCGGCCTCGGACGCGACCACGGCGCTGCTGGCCTCCTTTGCGACCTTCTCGATCGCCTTCTTCGCCCGGCCCTTCGGCGCCATCGTCTTCGGCCATTTCGGCGACCGGATCGGGCGCAAGGCCACGCTGGTCGCGGCCCTGCTGACGATGGGCATTTCCACCGTCATCATCGGCCTGCTGCCGACCTATGCGCAGATCGGCGTCGCGGCGCCCGCGCTGCTGGCGCTGTGCCGGTTCGGGCAGGGCTTCGGCCTGGGCGGCGAGTGGGGCGGGGCGGTCCTGCTGGCGACCGAGAACGCGCCCGAGGGCAAGCGAAGCTGGTACGGGATGTTCCCGCAGCTTGGCGCCCCGGTCGGGCTGTTCCTGTCGTCGGGCTTCTTCTGGGTGCTTCTGCATTTCATGAGCCAGGACGACCTGCTGGCCTGGGGCTGGCGGCTGCCCTTCCTGGCTTCTATCATCCTGATCGTGCTGGGCCTCTGGGTGCGGCTGTCGATCACCGAAACCCCCGAATTTGCCGAGGCCGTCAAGCACGACCAGCGTGTGTCCGTTCCGGTCGTGGAGCTGTTCCGCAACCACAAGCGCAGCCTGTTCCTGGGCACCTTTGTGGCGCTTGTGACCTTTGTGCTGTTCTACATCTGCTCGGCCTGGCTTCTGTCCTACAACGTCAAGGTGCGCCAGGTCGCCTTCATGGACGCGCTGCTGATGCAGATCTATGGCTCGGTCATCTTCGGAATCGCGATCCCCTTCGCGGGCAAGATCGCCGATGCGACGGGCCGCCGGCCGTTCCTGGTGGTGGTGACGATCATGATCGGCATCTTCTCGTTCTTCCTGGCGCCGCTGATGGGCGCGGGCGAGGGCAGCCTTTACCTGTTCGTGACCATCGGCATGTTCCTGATGGGCCTGACCTATGGCGTGATCGGCGCAGCCCTGGCCGCGCCCTTCCCGACGCGCGTGCGCTATACCGGGTCGTCGATCACCTTCAACTTCGCGGGGATCTTCGGGGCTTCGCTGGCGCCATACGCCGCGACCTGGCTGCAGCAAAGCTATGGCCTGGCGCATGTGGGCTATTACATGCTGGCGGCATCGGTGATCACGCTGGCCTGCATCCTTGCGTCCGGCCGCGACGAGGTCTGACGGACGATCATGGCGGCGGGGGCGGCGTTCAGGCAACAAGCGCAGACGGTGCTGATCGGCATCGTCGGGGTCGGGCTGTTCCTGGTGCTGCACCTGCCCTTGCCCTTCCTGTTCGGGCCGATGATGGCCTCGCTGGTCGCGGCGCTGATGGGTGTGCGGCTGGCGGGGCTGGGCCAGATCTCGGTCGCGGCGCGGTCGGTGCTGGGCGTGGCCATCGGCGCCTCGGTCACGCCGGCGCTTGTGGCGCAGCTTCCCTCGATGCTGGCCTCCGTCGCGATCATCCCCCTCTACATCGCGGCCATCGGCCTGGTCGGCGTGCCGTTCTTCCGCCGCTTCTGCGGGTTCGACCTGGTGACGGCCTTCTATGCCGCCATGCCGGGCGGGGCCGCCGACATGACCGTCTTTGCCGGGGAAGCCGGGGCCAATATCCGCCAGGTGTCGCTGGTCCATGTGACGCGGCTGCTGGTCATCATGATCGTGGGGCCGCTGGTTCTGGTCTGGCTTTACGGGGTCCCGCTGACCCATCCGGTGGGCCAGCCGGCAGCCCAGATCCCCTGGACCGAACTTGTGGTGATGGCCCTTGCCGCCATTGTCGGGTGGAAGGCCGCGGCCCGGATCGGGCTGTTCGGCGCGGCGATCCTGGGGCCGCTGATCGTGGCGGCGGGACTGTCGCTGGCAGGCGTCCTGCACATGCGCCCCCCGCGCGAGGCGCTGCTGGCCGCGCAGTTCCTGATCGGCATCGGCATCGGCACCAGCTACGTGGGCGTCACGCTGCGCGAGTTGCGCGAAACCGTCGCGGGCGGGGCCATCTTCGTGCTGATCCTGGCGGTGCTGGCAGGCGCCGTGACCGAGTTCGTCACCCTGACCGGCCTTGCCCCGCCGGTCGAGGGTTTCCTGGCCTTCATGCCGGGCGGACAGGCCGAGATGTCGATGCTGGCGCTAATCGCGGGGGCCGACCTGGGCTTTGTCGTGGCCCATCACATCGCCCGCGTGATCCTGGTCCTGACCGGCGCGCCGATCCTGTTTGCGTTGATCCGGCGGCGGCGCCCTTAGGCGGCGTCAGGCCAGCGTCTGGCGCATGGCCGCGATCAGGTCGTGGAAACGGTCGCCCTGAACGATCACGTGGTCATGCAGCGCCCGCGCCGCGGCCTCGGCGTCCCCGCCGCGGATTGCAGCGACGATGGCGTCATGTTCCGCGAAGGACCGGGTCATGCGGTTCCTGACCTGCAACTGCATCCGGCGGTAAGGTTGCAGCATCGCGTGCAGACGCGCGGCTTCCTGGGTCAGGAAGGCGTTGTGGGTGGCGCGATAGATGCAGTGGTGGAATTCCGAATTGCGCGCGTAGTAGGCCTCGACCTCGCCCGCCTCGGCCAGGCGGCGGCAGTCCTCGTGGACCTCGTGGAAGATGTCCAGCTCGGCATGGCTGATGCGGCGGGCGGCAAGGCGGCCGCAGCTTGCCTCGATCTCGGCCATGACCTCGAAGCGCTCGGCCAGTTCCTCGGGCGACCAGTGGGTGACGAAGGTGCCGCGCTTTGGCATGACGCGGACCAGCCCCGAGGCTTCAAGCTGCTGGAACGCCTCGCGGATGGGGGTGCGCGAGCAGTCGAACTCTTGCGCAAGGGCCTCGGGGTCCAGCCGCGTTCCGGGCAGGAAGCGGCCCCGGACGATCGAATCTTCCAGGGCGCGGCGGATGCGCAAGGTGTTCGGGATGCTGGTCACTTATTCTCCTCCACAGGCGCAGCCTAACGGAAACCTGCTCAAACATCCATCGTTAGCGATGATATATACATCATCCCTTTCCGGGCGTATAACATCTGTGGGAGGAGGATTCGTGTGGAGGCGGATCCCCGACGCCGTTCATGCAGGAAAAGGGGAGAGCCGCATGACACCACATCTGATTTCCATCTATGCCTTGGTGCTGATGTTCGTGATCGCGACCATCTGGCCTATCAACATGGGCGTCCTGGCCTTTGTCGGCGCCTTCCTGGTGGGCACGCTTCTGGCGGCGCAGACCACCAGCGAGATCATCGACGGCTTTCCGGGCGGGCTGTTCCTGACGCTGGTGGGCATCACCTGGCTGTTCGCCCTGGCGCAGAACAACGGTACCATCGACTGGCTGGTCCGCATGGCCGTTCGCGCGGTCAAGGGCCGCATCGCCGCGATCCCGTGGATCATGTTCGGCATTTCCGCCCTGCTGACGGCGGTGGGCGCGGTCAGCCCCGGCGCGGTCGCCATTGTCGCGCCCATCGCGCTTGGCTTCGCCTTCCGTTATCACATCAGCCCGCTGCTGATGGGCCTGATGGTGGTCCATGGCGCGCAGGCCGGGGGCTTCTCTCCCATCAGCATCTATGGCGGGATCACCAATGGCGTGGTCCAGCAGGCCGGGCTGCCGCTGTCGGCCATGACCACCTTCGCCGCCAGCTTCTTCGTGAACGCGGCGGTGGCGGGCATCCTGTTCATGGTGCTGGGTGGGCGCAGCCTGATGTCCGCCCGTCTGGACGGCATCGAGCCCGTCAACGTGCCCCATGTGGAAATCGCCCGCGCCGCCACCGGCCCGCAGATCTTCGGCGACAGCGAGGCGCAGGCCCTGACCAAGCGCGTCAGCCGCGAGGGCGGTGGCGATTCCAACCGCCTCGTGGCCGAGGTCGAGGAAGGGCGCGAACCCGACGGCACGCCTTACCAGATCTTCACGCTGGCGGGCCTTGTGCTGCTGGCGGTGCTGGTCCTGGCCTTCAACCTGGACATCGGCTTCGTGGCGCTGACCATCGGCCTGGCCTTGGCGCTGTGGAACCCGACCATGCAGAAGCGCGCGATGGCGCAGGTCGCCTGGCCGGAAATCATGCTGATCACCGGCGTGTCCACCTATGTCGCGGTGCTGCAGGCGATGGGCACCATCGACTTCGTGGGCGATTCGGTGGCGGGCATGGCCTCGCCTTTGCTGGCGGCCCTGATGCTGTTCTTCATCGGCGCGGTGGTGTCGGCCTTTGCATCATCCACGGCGGTGCTGGGGTCGCTGATCCCGCTGGCGGTGCCCTTCCTGCAGGGCGAAAGCGGCGTCGGCGCGATCGGCTTCATTGCCGGGATGGCCGTCGCCTCGACCATCGTGGATGTCAGCCCGTTTTCCACCAACGGCGCCCTGGTCCTGGCCAACGCGCATGGCATCGACCGCCAGGCCTTCTTCCGCAAGCTGCTGAACTATGGTGCCATCGTGACGATCGTGGCGCCCGTGGTGCTGTGGCTGATCTTCGTCGTGCTGCCGGGTTGATCCCGGCCGCACCCATCCCGCAAAGGAGAGTGCCGTGACAAGGATCGTGCAGACCCCCAGACAGACCCGCTTCGGCGACCTGTTCGACATGCTGACCGACCGGGGCCGCGCCCTGCTGCGATGGCGCGATCCTGCGGGGCGGGTGACCGCGCCCCCCGGCCTGCCCGACATGGGAGAGTTGCTGCTGTCCCGCCGGGGCGAGGCTTCGGGCGTGGCCCTGGCCCGCGCCCTGGTCGCCGCCTTCGAGGAGGCGGACGAGGCCCGGCGGCTGGCATTCCTTGAAACGCTCGCCGACCGCTTCGGCCCCGACCCCGAGGCCGTGTCCCGCGCCATGCAGGCCGTCGCCCGCGATCCCGCATCGGTCGAGGCGGTCGAGGCGCTGCATGTCGCGGCCGAACCGCGCCGGCAGGAACTGTTCCGACGCCTGAACCTAGCCCCCGGCGGCACAGCAGCCTTGGTCCGGATGCGCGAGGAACTGCTGCGCCACCTCAAGGACAGCCCGGCGCTGCGGCGGGTGGACAGCGATTTCGCGCATCTGTTTGCGTCCTGGTTCAACCGGGGCTTTCTGGTCCTGCGCCATATCGACTGGAACACGCCCGCCGCGATCCTGGAAAAGATCATCCGCTACGAGGCCGTCCACGCCATCCAGAACTGGGACGACCTGCGCAACCGCCTGCAGCCGACCGACCGGCGCTGCTATGGCTTCTTCCATCCGCAACTGGTGGACGAGCCCCTGATCTTCGTCGAGGTCGCCCTCACCCGCGAGATCCCCGACACCGTCGCCCCCCTGCTGGACCTGGACCGCAAGCCCATCGACGCGGCCGAGGCCACGACCGCGGTCTTCTATTCCATCTCGAACACGCAGAAGGGACTGGCCGGGGTGTCCTTCGGCAACTTCCTGATCAAGCAGGTGGTCGAGGAGCTGAAATCCGAACTGCCCCAGATCCAGACCTTCGTGACCCTGTCGCCCGTCCCCGGCTTCGCCGCCTGGCTGGCCCGCGAACGGGAAGGGGGCAAGATGCTGCCCGCCGAGCTGCTGGCAGCCCTGACCCCGCTGGACCAGCCCGGCTGGCATGTGGACAAGGACGCGGCGCAGGCGCTGCGCGAGCCTTTGTTGGCAGCCGCTGCGATCTATTTCCTGCGCGCCCGCGATGGCAAGGGCCGCGCGGTCGATCCCGTTGCCCGCTTCCACCTGGGCAACGGCGCCTGCCTTGAACGGCTGAACGTCCTGGGCGATGTCTCGGCTAATGGATTGAAGCAATCGCACGGGCTGATGGTGAACTATCTTTACGATCCCGACCGGATCGAGGCCAATCACGAGGCCTTTGCCGAACGCACCGAGATCGCGGCATCCGACGCGGTGCGCCGTCACCTGCCCGCGACCACCGCCATGAAGGAAATGCCATGACCGCCAACCTGTTCGACATCCTGCAATCCGGCATCGCCGATCCAGATGCCACCGCGATCGAGACGGCCGCGGGCGAACGCATCAGCTATGGCGACCTGGTCGCGCTGGCCGGCCGGATGGCCAATGCGCTTGTGTCGCTGGGCGTCGGACCGGGCGACCGGGTGGCGGCCCAGGTCGAAAAGTCGGTCGAAGCGATCATCCTTTATCTGGCGACCGTCAGGGCGGGGGCGGTCTTCCTGCCGCTGAACACCGGCTATACCCCTGCCGAAATGGACTATTTCATCGGCGATGCGACGCCCGCGGTCCTTGTCTGCGACCCGGCCAGGGCGGATGCGCTTGCCAAGGGGGCGGGCAGCGCGGGGGCGCGGATCTTGACGCTGGATGCGGGCGGGCAGGGCAGCCTGACCGATGCCGTTGCAAGCCAGCCCGTCGATTTCGCCACCGTCGCGCGCGATGCGGACGACCTGGCTGCGCTGCTTTACACCTCGGGGACGACGGGGCGGTCGAAGGGGGCGATGCTGACTCATGGCAACCTGGTGTCGAACACCCAGGCCCTTCGCGAGGCATGGCGTTACGACGCAAGCGATGTGCTGATCCACGCATTGCCGATCTTTCATACGCATGGCCTGTTCGTGGCGACCAATGTGACGCTGTTTTCCGGCGCATCCATGATCTTCCTGCCGAAATTCGACCCGGACCGGATCATGGGCCTGATGGACCGCGCCACCGTGCTGATGGGCGTGCCGACCTTCTATGTCCGGCTGCTGCAGGACGACCGGCTGGATCGCGCCACCACGGCGCATATGCGGCTGTTCATTTCCGGGTCCGCCCCGCTGCTGGCGGAAACGCATCGCGACTGGCAGGCCCGGACCGGCCACGCGATCCTGGAACGATACGGCATGACGGAAACGAACATGAATGCCTCGAACCCCTATGACGGCGACCGGATCGCGGGCACCGTGGGGATGCCGCTTCCGGGGACCGAGATCATCGTGACCGATCCCGAGACCGGCGCCGAACTGCCCCGGGGCGAGATCGGCATGATCGAGGTGCGGGGCCCCAATGTCTTCAAGGGCTATTGGCAGATGCCGGAAAAGACCGCGGCCGAGCTGCGCCCGAACGGCTTTTTCATCACCGGCGACCTGGGGAAATTCGATGACCGGGGCTATCTGCACATTGTCGGGCGCGGCAAGGATCTGATCATCACCGGCGGCTTCAACGTCTATCCAAAGGAAATCGAGACCGAGATCGACGCTCTTCCCGGCGTGGTCGAATCCGCCGTGATCGGCCTGCCGCACGGCGATTTCGGCGAAGGCGTGACGGCGGTTGTCGTGCCCTCGGGGCCGGACGCCATTTCCGAAAAGGATGTTTTGGCGGCGCTTGACGGGCGGCTTGCCCGGTTCAAGCAGCCCAAGCGCGTGCTGTTTATGGACGAACTGCCGCGCAACACGATGGGCAAGGTCCAGAAGAACCTGCTGCGCGACCGCTTCGCTGATCTTTATCGCTGAAGCTGTTCCGACAGGACGATAGGGCGGGCCTTGGCCCGCCTTTTTCGTTCTTGAACAGCCTGACACCTCCTGATAGTCGAACGTAATAACATATCAATTATGGAGATGTCGGATGGCAAGGTTTCAAGCAATGGCGGCGGTTTTGGCCGTGGCAATGGCAGCAGGATCGCCGGTTCTGGCGCAAAGTCATGACCACAGCCACGACCACGATCATGCCCAGGGTCATGGCCATGACCATGCCCATGACCACGCACCTTCCGACAAGTCGGTCCATGACGGCTATTTCGACGATGCGCAGGTCCAGGACCGACCCTTGTCGGACTGGCAGGGCGACTGGCAGTCGGTTTACCCGCTGCTGACGGACGGCACGCTGGATCCGGTCATGGCCAGGAAGGCCGAGAAGGGCGACAAGACCGCCGAGCAATACCGCGCCTATTACGAGACCGGCTACAAGACCGACGTGAACCGCATCACCATCGACGGCGACCAGGTCACCTTTCATCGCGGCGACCAATCGGTCCAGGGACGCTATGCCTCGGACGGGTTCGAGATCCTGACCTATGCCAAGGGCAATCGCGGCGTTCGCTTCATCTTCCAGAAAACCGAAGGTGACGAGGCCGCGCCGCAGTTCATCCAGTTTAGCGACCACCGCATCGCGCCCGAGGCCTCGGACCATTACCACCTTTATTGGGGCGACGACCGCGCGGCCCTGCTGGAGGAGGTGACGAACTGGCCGACCTTCTATCCGGCCTCGCTGGACAAGGATGGCGTGCTGGCCGAGATGCTGGCCCACTGACCCGTCAGGGGGTGCGCGCCAGCAGCGTGCGAAGCTGCGACGGGAACAGTTGAAGGATCAGCGTTTCCGTCATGGCCATGCCCTTGTGGTCCACATAGGCGCGCAGGTCGATGGGGGCTTGATCGTTCTCGGCAAAGCTCAGGTCGAACAGCGTGCGCCAGTAATCGGTGCCCACGACCGGATAGACGGCGGTGTTGGACACCTGCGCCTGCCCGGTCGTCACCTTGATCGTCAGCCCGTCCTCGCGCGACAGGCCGGCGAGGTTCGGCCCCGCAAAGTCGCAGACGACCTTGACCACGCCCTTGGGACGCGGCTGGCCCGGAACGCCGCCCGCGCCAAGGCGGGTGGCGGTGAAATGGGCAATGGGACTGGCGGCCGGATTGTCGCGCACCCAGTCCAGCCGATAGGCGAAGTCGTGGCTCTGGCCCTGGGCGGTCGGTTCGGCCGGCTGCCAGAAGGCCACGATATTGTCATGGATCTCGTCATCCGTGCGCAATTCGGTCAGCACCACCGCGCCATCGCCCCAGTCGCCCTGAGGTGTGATCCAAGCGCTGGCGCGGCGTTCGTAGAAGACGCCGTCGTCCTGGTATTGCGCGAAGTCGCGTTCCCGCTGCATCAGCCCGAAGCCCTTGACCCCCGGCGAGGCGAAGCTGTTCACCATCGTGCCGGGCGGGTTGTTCAGCGGCCGCCAGATCCGTTCGCCATTGGCGGCAAGGATCTCCAGCCCGTCTGAATCATGCACCTCGGGCCGCCAGTCGGGCGAGACATGGGGCGTGTTCTTGCCGAACCAGAACATCGAGGTCAGCGGCGCGATGCCCAGCCGGTCCACCGCCTCGCGCAGGAAGACGGTCGCGCTGATGTCCTGGCTGACGCCGTCGCCGCGCCGCGATTCGATGCGATAGGCGCCGGTCGCGCGCGGGCTGTCCAGCAACGCATAGGTGGTCAGGTCGCCGTTGTCCGCGGGCTCCAGCCAGAAATGGGTGAACAGCGGAAACTCCTCGGGACCGTCGGGGATGGCGGTGTCGATGGCAAGCCCGCGCGCCGAAAGCCCGAACTGCCCGCTGTAACCCGAGGTGCGCCAGTAGGACGCGCCCAGGAAGGCCATCCAGTCCACCTCGGTCCGCGCGTCCTGCACGCGAAAGCCCGCAAAGCCCGTGGTGCGGGTCAACTGCCGCGCGGGATTGCCTTCGGGAATGTCGAACAGGTCCAGCGAGAAGGGCAGCTCGGTCGCGATTCCGTCGCTGACGGTATGAAGGCGCACCGGGTTGCGGAAATACATGCCGGGGAAGAAGGCCTGCACCGGGGACCGCTCGCCCTCGCCGCGCCACAGGCTGCGGTCGGCGCGAAAACGGACCTGGTTATGGTTGTCGTAATCCACCTGGTCCAGGATGTCCGGGTCCGCGACCTGCGGCGGAACATGGGGCTTGGCAGCCATGTCGCGCGCCATGTCCCGCAGCCGGTCGAACGAGAAAGGCTGACCCTCGCCCGTTGCCGTGGCCTGAGCGCGGGCCAGATGCGGCAGCAGGAAGAAAGCCCCGCTGCCCAGGGCGGCTTGCAACAGGTGGCGGCGGCTGAAACGGTCGCTGAACATGGAAACCCGGATGGCTGACATTTCCGGGCATCACATGTTCGCTTCCGGCGCGAATGCAAGGCCGGGCCTTTGCTTCGGCGGTCCCTTGCCGCCGAATTGCCCGCCACTGTCGCAGCCTTGCACCCAAAGGTGCCGGGCCGCGACATGCAGCCCGGCACCTGGCCTGTTTTGCCGATCACCAGATGAAGTCGTCGCCGCCCAGCTGGTTCAGGCGCGTATCCTCGATCACAAGGCGATGGGCGCCCGCCTTGATGATGACGTCCGAGCCGCTCTGGCTGGCGGCAGCGCGGATGCTGGCAAAGCTGTTGAAGCCGGCAAAGGACGACAGGTCGATTTCGTCATCGCCGTTCTCGAAGTCGCGGATGCGGTCGGTGCCGCCGTTGAAGACGAAGCGGTCCGACCCCTCGCCGCCGATCAGCGTGTCGTTGCCAGTGCCGCCGTTCAGCACGTCATTGCCCTCGCCGCCGCTGAGGAAATCGTTGCCCGCCTCGGCCAGCAGCACGTCGTCGCCCTCGTGGCCCAGCAGGCGGTCGTTGCCGCCGCCGGAACGAACGCGGTCATTGCCTTCGCCCGCGCTGATCGTGTCGTTGCCCCCCAGCGAGACCGAGACATCGTTGCCTTCGCCCAGGGTGATGGTGTTGTGGCCCGCGCCCGCGTTGACGGTGTCGTTTCCCTCGCCTGCGTTGATGATGTCGTTGCCGCCATCGGCCCAGATCCGGTCGTTGCCCTCGCCGCCGATCAGGCGGTTGTGACCCGCGCCGCCGCGGATGTCGTCATTGCCTTCGCCGCCGTCGATGGTGTCGTTGCCGCCGCCGCCCGACAGGGTATCGTCGCCCGACCGGCCATAGATCAGGTCGGCCACGCTGGTGCCGTTGTAACGGTTGTCGCCGTCATTTCCGCGATAGGTCGCCATCTTCGTTTCTCCTGCAAGGGCGGTGTCGGAAGGACGCGCCGCCCCGCCCGTGGCAGCCGCGCCCGTCCCGGCTGGCGCCGGGTTTCTTGGCAGGGGCCGGGGACTGTCCCGCATCCGCCTGATGCAAGGGTTACGGGCGTGGCCCCGGACCTATTCCCGGCGCGACGACATTTTTTTGGGGCGGACAGAAAAAAGCCCCCTGCGACGGGGGCTTTGGCGGGACACGGCGACGGGCGCGGCCTAGTCGGCCAGGGCCGCGGCCTCGTCTTCCGGGGTCAGTGGGTCGCCCGCACCGGTTTCGGCCAGCCAGTCGTCAAGCGCCGCAATGTCGCCCGATGCGGGGACATAGCCATCGGTGGCAGTCATGTCGCTGGCAAACTGCCGCTGCCATGTATCGCCCTGCCGACAGGCCACGCTGACCGTCAGGCCGGCATCCTGCGCGGTCTCATATTCACGGCAAAAGGCCCCCTCTGCCGTGCGATAGGATGCGATCATGGTCAGGTCGCGCCCGTCCTCCAGTTCGGTCACCTGGCCTGATGGCAGGCTGTCCAGAGCCGCGACCTCTGCCTCCGGCAGGCCTGCGGGGGTGCCGCCCATCTGCCACCAGGCAAGCCCCACCACCGCCGCGGTCACGGCTGCGGCAAGCGCAGCCCAGGGCGCGCGGTTGGTATTGGCCGGCACAGGCGGCGTCGCGGACAAGGGGGGCGCGGTCGGGGCCACGGTGCCCGAGGCCTGCACCGCGCTGCTGGCCGCGCGGATGCGGGCGATCAGGTCCTTGTCGGAAGGCGCCGGGGCGGCCGAGGCCAGGATCTTCAGCCGCGCCCGTGTTTCGGTGAACAGCCGCAGCCGGGCCTGGGCCTCGGGGTCGCGGGCCACGGCTGCGGAAACGCGCGCGGCCTCGGCCTGATCCAGTTCGCCGTCCGCCAGGGCCATCAGGGTTTCGTCGTCAATCTGCAAGGCCGGCTCCTTTCGAACGGGTGTTCCTGGAATACGGGTTGGGCGTCATTTTATTCCCAGCCTTTCGGCCAAGGCCAGCCTGGCGCGGGACAGGCGGCTCATGACCGTGCCCTTGGGGATGTCCAGCACCTCGGCGGCCTCGGCATAGCTGAGTTCCTCGATGCAGATCAGATGCAGGATCTCGGCCTGTTCCGGGGGCAGGGTCTTCATCGCCTGTTGGGTGGCCTGCAGCATCAGCCGGGCCTCGACCGCGCGGTCGCCGTCATCGGGCAGGGCCTCGGGCATGTCGAAGACATCGACCTGCACGCCCTCGGTCCGCTGGCGGCGGGTCAGGTCGATAAAGGCATTGCGGGTGATGCGGAACAGCCAGGGCTCCAGCCGGGCTGCGGGATCATAGCTGCCTGCGGCCCGGATCGCGCGTTCCACCGTGGTCTGGACCAGGTCGTCGGCCAGATCGGCCCGCCGGGCCAGCGACAGCGCATAGCGGCGAAGATTGGGCAGAAGCCTGATTAAAGCCTCGCCGAATGCTGGGTCCATGCCGCCCTCTTGGATCTTTTTCCCGACCGGGGGAATATTTGCGGGTCTGTCGCGTCATTGTCCAGAAACGAACTGTCCAAAGGGGCCACGATGCCAAACCCGCTGCTGTTTCTGATGATCGCCCTGCTGGTCCTTTCGGGCCAGCCGCAGCGTCATGCCGACGGCTGGTCGCTGGTCGCGACCGCTCTGGCAGATGATGACGACGACGATGACGATGATGACGACGATGATGATGATGATGATGATGATGACGACCGGGTGGTCCGCCGTGCGCGTCCCGCCGCCCCTGCGCCCCTGCCTACCCGGGCCGAGAACGAGGTCCTGGCGCGCGGTCTGGCCGAAGCCGACCTTGCCACCCTTCAGGCCGAGGGGTTCCAGATCCTGCAGCAGCGCGAACTGTCCGAAGGCGGCAACCTGACCCGGCTTCTGAAGCCAGGGGCATTGACCATGGACCAGGCCCGCGACCGCGTCCGTGCCCTGGCCGCCGCGGCAGAAGCCGATTTCAACCACTTCTACCGCAGCGAGCAGGCAGGGCAGGGCACGCCATGCACGGGCGCCGATTGCCTTGCCCGCGACATGATCGGCTGGCCCGCGGGGCTGGCGGGCTGCGCCACGCTGCCGCGAATCGGCATGGTTGATACGGGGCTGAACGCCGATCACGCGGCGCTGTCGGATGCCCGCATCCGGGTCCACCGGATCGACACCGGGGCCGCGCCTTCGGATCTGGTGCATGGAACGGCGGTGGCCGCGCTTTTGGTGGGCGACCGCGACAGCCGCAGCCCCGGCCTTGTCCCGGGGGCCGAACTGATCGCCGTGGATGCCTTCCAGAAGGTCGCCCGCGATCAGCGCGCCGATGCCTTCGGCCTGATCGAGGCCCTGGATTACCTGGCCTCGCAACAGGTGCGCATCGTCAACTTGTCGCTGGCGGGACCGCCGAACGACGCCCTTGCCCGCCAGGTCGAGGAGATGGCGGCAGACGGCATCCTGCTGATCGCCGCCGCCGGCAATGGCGGGCCACGCGCGGCGCCGGCCTTTCCGGCGGCCTATGACCAGGTGCTGGCGGTGACGGCGGTGGACCGGCGCGGCCAGGTTTATCGCCGCGCGAACCGGGGCGACCATATCGATCTGGCCGCGCCGGGGGTGAATGTCTGGACGGCGGCCTCGATCAGCGGGGCGCGGACCAAGACCGGCACCTCCTATGCCGCGCCCTTCGTAACGGCTGCGGCGGCGCTGATCTGGCAGCGCGACCCCTCGCTTCCGGCGGCGCGGCTGCGCGACATGCTGCGCGACGGGGCCCGCGACCTGGGGCCCGACGGCCGCGACGCGATCTTCGGCTTTGGCCTTCTGGCGCCGCCGCCCCCCTGCTGAGGGCTTGGCAGCCGCAGGGCGCCATGCCACACCTGCGCCATGTGGCGTCCTGTCTGCACGATCTGCCTTTGCCTTTCCGGTCCTGCCGGGGCCGAGACCCTGCGCATCGCCACCTATGATCCCGGCCTGACGCGCGCGGGGCCGGGCCTTCTGCTGCGCGACATCCGCCGCGACGACCCCCAGGTGCTGGCCGCGGCACAGGTGATCGCGGCGGCCGCGCCGGATGCGATCCTGCTGACCGGGATCGACTGGGATCATGACGGGCTTGCGCTTGCAGCCTTTGCCGCGCTGCTGGACAAGGCGGGCCATCCGATGCCGCACCGGTTCGCGGCCCGTCCGAACAGCGGGATGCAGACGGGGTTGGATCTGGATGGCGACGGGCGGGCCGGAGGGGCCGAAGACGCCCAGGGCTTCGGGCAGTTCAGCGGGCAGAACGCCATGGCGATCCTGTCGCGCCTGCCGCTGGGTCCGGCGACCGATCATTCCGCGACCCTGTGGCACGACCTGCCCGGCGCGCTGATGCCGCCCGCCACGCCTGGGGGGCAGCGCCTGTCCTCGACCGCGCATTGGGACGTGCCGGTCATGACCGATGCAGGGCCGCTGCACCTGCTGGCCTGGTCCGCCACGCCCCCGGTCTTCGACGGCCCCGAGGATCGCAACGGCCGCCGAAACCACGATGAGGCCGCCTTTTGGCTGCACCACCTGCCCGATGCGCCCTTCGTGCTGCTGGGCAATCCCAACCTGGATCTTGCGGACGGCGACGGGCGCGCGCAAGCGATGGCCGCGCTGCTGGATCACGCGCAGGATCCGCAGCCTCGTGGGGCGTTCCAGCCCGACCAGGCCGGTGCCAATGCTGGGCACAAGGGCGACCCCGCCCTTGATACGGCGGTCTTTGATCCAAACGGGCCGGGCAATCTGCGGGTCGATTATGTCCTTCCCGACATGGATCTGGCTGTCGCCGCCAGCGGCGTCCTCTGGCCCGATCCAGGCGATCCGCTGGCACCCGCGGTCGAGGCCGCGTCGAACCACCGGCTTGTCTGGGTGGACATCGAGCTGGATTCGCTTTCGGCGAGCCAGGGGCGGTGAACAGCGCCGCTCTGGCAGGCCAAAGGCAATCGCCGCCCTGCCGCATCGATAGCGCCGGTTCGCCCAAGCCCGATGCAGCACCTTGAGAGGGTGAGGACGCCACACACGCCTGAACGATGACAGGGTCGACGGCCCTCCCCGTCCGGCGTTCCTGTCACCGGAGGAGGCTACCTCCCAAATCCCTGCGATAACTCAATAGCGCGGCGCCTTCTCCTCGGCGCGGCTTTGGGCTGACAGGTTCAGCAGCACCTCGGCCCGGCCGAATTCGCGGGCGGCGTCGCGCCGGGCGGCCTCGAAGCGGGGCTGCATCCGGGCAAGCTCGGTTTCGGCCTGGTGCAGTTCACGGGCGCTGCGGCCGGCCTGGGCATTGGCGATCCGCGCCTCGGCGACCGAAAGGGGGGCGGTGCTGCGATAGCTTTGGTCCAGGGCGGTGCGCATGGCGGCGGCATGGGTTTGGGCCTGCTTCATGTGAAGGTTGAAGGCCGCAAACCGCTTCAACTCGCGTTCCGCCTTGAGGCGCGCAATGCGTTCCAGTTGCGCCAGCTTGTCGCTTTGCCTGCTCATCGGGTGCTTACCATCCGGCCCGCGCCTTTTCTTTCATCTTCTCGGCGAAGCGGATCGCGGCGGCAACGGCGGCGAACTGTTCGCGGCGGATTTCCTGGCCGATCTCGACCGTGGCATGGATCGCGCGGGCGCAGGGCGGGTCGGACCAGATCGGCACGCGGTTGTCCTTGGCGC
Organism: Paracoccus sp. AK26; assembly: GCF_011801365.1. NCBI lineage: Bacteria > Pseudomonadati > Pseudomonadota > Alphaproteobacteria > Rhodobacterales > Paracoccaceae > Paracoccus > Paracoccus sp. AK26. The sequence goes on along the minus strand of NZ_CP041041.1, from coordinate 2,451,048 downwards.
GTTCGCGGATCCGGGCCGCGACCTCGTCGGTGCCCTTGGCCAGGCAAACGGGCGCCCGGCCGCTGCCGCGCTTCCATTCCAGGGCCACGGCGTAGTGGGTCGGGTTCACGATCACCACGTCGGCCTTCGCGACATCGGCCAGCATCTGGCTGGTGGCGATCTCGATGGCCCGCTGGCGGCGGGCGGCTTTGAAATGCGGGTCGCCCTCGGAATCCTTGTATTCGTCCTCCATCTCCTTGCGGGACATGCGGTTCTTGCGGCGGTGGTCGAACCATTGCCAGCCCATGTCCAGCCCCGCGATCAGGACGGAAACCGCAAGCGCCAGCCCCAGCACCCGGCCCAGCATCACCCCCAGATCGGCGATCCAGCGGTCCCCGGCCAGCGGACTTGCCATCAGGTGGCCCAGCAGGCTGCGGAACAGCAGCCAGCCGCCCGCGCAAACCAGGGCCGCCTTGGCGAGCGAGATGCCAAAGGTGACCAGCCCGGACTTGCCGAACTTCTGCGCGGCGGTCTTGACCGGGTTGATCCGGTTCAGGTCGAAGGCCAGCTTCTGCGGCGCAAAGACCAGCCCGCGACCGGCGATCAGCGCCACCAGGATCACCAGGCTTGGCACCGCCGCCAGGGCCAAGGCCGCCCAGCCGGCATATTGGCCAAGCGCCGCGGCGATGGCCCCCGTCGAACCCGGCGCCCAGCCTTCCGAGCCAAGGGCGCGGGTGGCCATCGCCAGCCAGGCCTTGACAGCAAGGCCCGCGCCGACCGCGAAGGCCAGCCAGGCGCCCAGATACATCGCGGCGACGTTCAGTTCCGGGGATCGCGGGATGTCGCCCTTTTCGCGGGCGCGGCGCAGCTTCTGCTCGGACGCCTCGAAGGGCTTGTCGTCGTTCTCCTCGCTCATGGGGCCCCCGGCAGCATGTGGCCCAGCACGGCATCGGCCCAAAGCGCGACCAGCACCGGCGCCAGCAGCGCAAGCGCCCCAAGCGCCAGCATGATCGCGGCGGGCGATCCGATGAAGATCACCGGCAGGGCGGGCATGACCCGGTTGATGACGCCCGACAGCGCCTGGAACATGAAGCCGCCCAGCGTGAAGGGCGCGGCCAGGAGCATGGCGATCCAGAAGCTGCGGGCGACAAGCCGGATCGCTTCGGACGCGAGCCCTTGTGCATCGGGCCATCCGCCCGGCGGCCAGACGCCGAAGCTGTCGGCCATCAGGTGGACCAGCATCACCGGCAGGCCCATGGCCATCAGCACGGCGATCCCGGCCAGGTGGATCATGTTGCCGATGGGATGGGGCGCGGCCTCGTTCTGGCCGCCGATCAGCTGCGACAAGGACGCGGTCGCCGCAATGGCCGAGGTGGCGATGTCCAGCGACAGCGCCAGAAGCCGCAGGCCCATGCCGGCGGCAAGGCCGATCAGCGTCTCGCCCGCGGCCTGAGCCACCGTTGCCACGACATCCCCGGGTGCCGCGGCGGGCGGTGCAAGGCCCGCCAGCATCGGCGTGACCGCCAGGGCCGCCGCGGCGCGGACGCGGATCGGCAGGACCCGTTCGCCCAGTCCCGGCAGGACCAGCACCAGGGCCTGCACCCGCAGATAGACCAGCACCCATGTCCAGTTGAACCCCGGCAGCAACTGGCCCAGCTCGTCCCACATCATCCGACCTCGATCGTGCCGACCAGACGCAGTTCGGCCCCGGGATCGATCTCCTCGAGGCCCAGGACCGGGATGGCGATGCCGTTCGATCCCAGAACCGCGCGCAGCATCCGGCGGCGGTGGTCGGGGGCCACCAGCACGGTCTGCAACGCGGGCTCGACCGTGGCCATTGCCCGGCGCGCGGCCTCGAGCAGCTTGCGCGACAGGGCCGGGGTCAGGGCGCCGCCGCCCGCGCGGCCGGTTTCGCTGTCGGCGCGGACGAACTCGGCCTCCCATGCGGGATGCAGTTGCAGGGCGGAAATGCCGCCCGAGGGGTCGCTGTATTGCTGCGTGATCTGCCCGCGCAACCGCTTGCGGACCAGCTCGTAGACGGTTTCGATCGACTCGATGCCCCGGAACTCGGCCATGGCATCGACGATCAGCGGCAGGTTGCGGATCGAGACCTTCTCGTCCAGAAGCGCGCGCAAGACCGCCAGCAGGGTCTCGGGCGAAACCTTGTCGGGGATCATGCCGTCGAAATAGCGTCGGTTGCGGTCTGCGCGCCCCGTGTCGGAAAGGGACTTCAACTCCTCGATCTGGCGCTGCATCGCGCCAAGGGTCAGCAGGGACGACAGGTTGGCCTTCACGACCTCCATCAGGTGGGTGGAGAGAACCTCCATCGGGGTCACCACGGTCGCGCCCTGGGTCGCGGCATCGTCCTGATCCTCGCGGTCGATCCAGCGGGCGGGGCTGAGATAGACGGGTTCGCGCACCGCATCGCCAGGAAGGCCCTGCAGGACATGGTCCGGCCCAAGTGCCAGGACCCTGCCAGGACGCAGGCTGCCGCGGCCGCGCACCACGCCATGGATGCGGATCTGGTAGTCGCCGGGATAAAGCTCGTCCGTGTCGGTGATGCGGACATCGGGCAGGATCAGGCCATAAGCGCGCGCGATATGGATGCGCAGGTTGGTGATCCGGCTGCCCAGCCCCCGCGCCTGGTCAAGCGCGATCAGCACCAGGTCGGTGCCGATCTCGACGCTGATCTCGTCGGTATCCAGCACGTCGCCGATGCGGGCGGCGGGCCGGGAAGCGGCGGTCTCTGCCGGCAGGTCGGGCAGGGCGATCGCGGCCGCCTGTGCCTTGCGGTGCAGGTGCCAGCCGCCAAGGGCCAGGGCCGCGGCGATGGCCAGAAACAGCACGCGCGGCATCCCCGGGACGAAGGACATGAGCAGCATCGCCGCCGCGACAACCGCGGCGGGCTGCCAGCTGCGGATCAACTGGCTGGACAGAAGCCGGGTGGTCGTGTCGGTCACCCCGCCCCGCGACAGCAGCAGCGCCGCCGCCATGGACGTGATGACGGCAGGGATCTGGCCCACCAGGCCGTCGCCGATCGTCAGATGCGAATAGGTCGCCATCGCCTGGCCCACCGGCATCTTGTGGGCGACGATGCCGATGCCCAGGCCCACCAGCAGGTTGACCAGCGTGATGACGATGCCCGCGACCGCATCGCCCTTGACGAATTTCGACGCCCCGTCCAGCGAGCCGAAGAAATTGATCTCCTGCTGGTCGCGAAGACGGCGGTTCTTGGCTTCCTGGTGGTCAATCGCGCCCGAGTTCAGGTCGGCGTCGATTGCCATCTGCTTGCCGGGCAGCGAATCCAGGGCAAAACGGGCGGCCACCTCGGCCATGCGGCCCGAGCCCTTCGTGATGACCATGAAGTTCACGATGGAAATGACGGCAAAGACCGTCAGCCCGACCATCAGCGATCCTCCGGCCACGAAGCTGGCGAAGCCGTTGATGATATGTCCTGCGGCGTCCGTGCCGGTGTGGCCCTGCGTCAGGATCAGCCGGGTCGAGGACACGTTCAGCGACAGCCGGATCACCAGCGTCATCAGCAGCAGCATCGGAAAAGCCTGGAAGTCGGTGGGCCGGTCCACCAGCGATGCCATGACAAGGACCAGCACGGCCGCCGCGATGGACAGGGCGAAGCCGAGGTCCAGCACCGACGGGGGCAGCGGGATTACCATCGAGATGACGATCAGCACCAGCCCGCCCGTGACCAGGACCGAGGCGTCGATCTGCCGGCGGGGCCTTGCGCGGATGGCGGCGGTCATTCGGCCTCCTTCTCGGGGGCGGCGGGCGCGGGGTTCAGGATGTCGGCGAGGGGCCAGGCATCGGCGGTCAGCAGCCCCGCCCGGCGCAGGAAGACCAGGGCTTGCAGGCGCGCCTCGGGCGGCATGGCGAGCAGGCGGAGGCGATAGTCGGGGGGCAGCGGCTCTCCGTCCAGAAGCCAGCCCGTGGCATCCTCGGCCAGGGCGGCGGCGGGGGGCAGCATCGGCATCTCGGCCGAAGCCGCGCCGGAAACCCCAAGGGCGATGACCAGGGCGCCCAGCATCACGCGGCCTTCTTCAGGTCGCGCAGCGCGGCCTCCAGCGTGTCGAAGCTGGGGCGGACATGGTCGGGCACGGTCTGGCGCCCCACCTCGACGCAAAGATTGGTTGCGTGTTGGTGCAGGCCCGCGATCAGGACCGACTTGATGACATCGAAGAAGGCCAGGTCCTGCTTGATGACGCCGCCCAGCCGGGCAGCCAGGGGCGCCACGAAGCCATAGGCCAGGAACACGCCCAGGAAGGTGCCGACCAGGGCGCCGCCGATCATTCCGCCCAGCACGGCGGGCGGCTGGTCGATCGCGCTCATGGTCTTGATGACGCCCAGGACGGCCGCGACGATGCCAAGCGCGGGCAAGGCATCGGCCATGCTTTGCAGGGCATGGGGCACATGCATCGAATCCTCGCGCAGGCCAGCCAGGCGGCGGGCCAGCATCTCCTCGACCTGGTAGGGATCGTCATAGTTCAGGCTGGCCGAACGCAGCGTGTCCGCGATCAGCGAGACCACGTCGTGATCCGCCAGAAGCCGCGGATAGGCCGCGAAGACCGATGAGTCCTTTGGGTTCTCGATATGCTGCTCCAGGGCGACCGGGTTCTCGCGCGCGATCTTGAGCAGCTGGAACATCAGGCACAGCACGTCCTGATGATCGGCCTCGGTCCATTTCGACCCCTTGAAGGCCTGGATGATCCCTTTCGGCGTGTGCTTCAGCGTATGGCTGTCGTTGGACAGCAGATAGGAACCGATGGCCGCGCCGCCGATCATCATCATCTCGAAGGGCAGCGAATGGGTGATGACGCCCATCTTGCCCCCGGCGAGGATATAGCCCCCGAAGACCATCGCGAAGGTGACGGCGATTCCAACGATCCCGAACATGGGCTATCTCCTAGTCGTTGCGGACGCTGCGCGCGCCCATCTGGGCGGTCAGCAGGGCGGCCTGGCGCGGCTCGACCGAGGCGATGATGCGGGCGCCGTTTTCTGGCTGGACGCGCATCAGGATTTCGGCGGCGAAGTCGGGGGGCAGGTTGGTCAGGACTGCCGCCGCCTCGGCAGGCTTCATCTGGTCATAGACCGCGACAAGGCGGTCGATATCCTCGCGCACCGCCTGCGAGGCGCCGTCGCGGCGCGACTGGATGCCGGATTTCTGCTGGCGTAGCTCGGTCGCGCGGGCCTTCAGCGCCGCCTCGGCGGTGGCGATCTCGGCCTTGCGGGTATCAAGCGCCTCCATGTAGCGCTCGATCCGCAGGGCGCGGTCGCGCAGCTCGGTGGCAAGGGCCACGGCTTCGGGGACGTCGGTGCAGCCTTGCAGCAGGTCGCCCGAACTGGCCGAAGCCGCGAAAAAGCGCGACAGATCCTGCGCCTGCCACAGCGCGGCCCCGGCGGGGACGGCAAAGGCCAGCGTCAGCATCGTCAGGATCGACCTACGCATCGGCATTCACCACCCGCTTGCGCAACCGCCGCATCGGGATGACGGGGGCGGGCGCGGCGACGGGCGCCTGGGCCTGGGTGATCTTCTGGCGCAGATCCCACAGCGCGCGTTCCTTGCGCGCCGCCGTGATTTCCGCCGACAGGGCCTGGCCCGCCGCCGTGGCCTCGTCCTTGGCCTCGCGGATGGCGCGGTCCAGGCGGTCCACTTCCGAAGCCATGACGGCGATCGCGCCGCCCAGGCCCGTTTCCAGGTCGTTGAGCCGCCGCAGCCTGCGCGACAGGGTCAGGCAAAAGGCGCCAAGGCCCAGCGACGCCGCCAGCAGCGCGGCCTGAAAGACATGTTCGAGGGTCATCATTTGAAGCGAAACTCCGTGATCAGCAGGTCCTTGACGGCTGTTTCGCCCAGGACATAGCGGGTGCGCGCCAGAAGCTCGGCCCGGATGATTTCAAGAACGCCGCGCTTGTCATAGGCGGCGGGATCGATGCCCGACAGGAAGCCCGTGAAGCTGTCCAGGATGCGCGGCATCAGGTGCGTGACCTCGGCCTGGTGGGTGCCGTCGGTTTCCAGGCTGGCGGCGAGGACCAGGCTGCGGCCCGACCCGCCGGGGATGTTCAGCTCGATCACGGGCACCGTCACGAAGACGACCGAGGGAAGAACCGGCGTTTCCTCTTTCGGGGCCAGAAGGGCCGCGGGCGACCACAGCCCCAGATAGGTCGAGGCAAAGCCGCCCCCGGCCAGCAGCAGCGCCGCCAGGATCGGGATCAGCTTCTTCTTGGCCGATGCCTTGGGCGGATCGGCTGCCAGGTTCGCGGTCGCATCGGTCATGGTGATTCTCCGTCGTGACAAGACGGAATTAGCACCCCGCGACTAACCAATTCTTAATGACGCCCGTGTCATCAACGGCGGGACAAAGGAACCTGACGCTGATTCGAAAGGGCCGGTTTTGCAAAAACTGCAGGACTATTGGACAGAGCGAAGCTCTCAGCAGAAAGCCGTCCTGGTGGCGGCGTTTCTGACCACATTCCTTGCCATCGCGGGCTTTGCCTGGCTGGCGAACCGGCCTTCGATGAGCCTGCTTTACGGCGGCCTCGATGCGGCCCAGGCGGGCGAGGTGGTGGCGGGGATCGAACGTGCGGGTGTCCCCTATGAGGTGCGGGGCGATGCGATCTGGGTCGATGCTGCCAGCCGCGACAAGCTGCGCATGGATCTGGCATCACAGGGCCTGCCTGCCGCGGGTGGCGCGGGCTATGAACTGCTGGACGGGATGTCGGGCTTTGGCACCACCTCGCAGATGTTCGACGCCGCCTATTGGCGCGCGAAGGAGGGCGAGCTGGCCCGCACCATCCTGGCGCTGCCCAACGTCAAGACCGCGCGCGTCCACCTGGCGATCGCGACCGGGCGCGGATACCGCCGCGACGGGCAGGGCAGCGCGTCGGTCACCATCGGCACGAACGGCCAGTCCATCAGCCGCGACCAGGCGGCGGCGCTGAAATACCTGATCTCCTCGGGGGTGCCGGGCATGACACCTGAAGCTGTCACGGTGATCGATACCAAGAACGGCATCGTCGCCTCGGGCGAGGATGAGCCCGGCGCCGACCGCGCCGCCGAGATCAAGCGCAATGTCGAGCGGATCCTGGAACCCCATGTCGGCATCGGCAACGCCATCGTCGAGCTGAACCTGGACGTGGTCACGGAAACCGAGATGCTGACCGAGCAGCGCTTCGATCCCGACAGCCGCGCTCTGATTTCCCAGGTGACCGAGGAAACCACCGACCAGAGCAATTCAACGGGGACCGGGGCGGTCACAGCGGCCTCGAACCTGCCCGATGCAGACCAGGCCCAGGGCGACCGGTCCGAGGCGAATCGGCAGGAAACCCGGCAGCAGGCCAATTATGAAGTGACCCGCGTCACCCGCGAAGTGTCGCGCCAGCCCGGGTCGACCCGGCGGCTGACCGTCGCGGTGCTGGTCAACGGCGTGGCCGCCGAAAACGCCCAGGGCGAGATGCAGATGGTGCCGCGCAGCGAAGGCGAGTTGGACGTGCTGCGCGAACTGGTGGCATCTGCCGTGGGCTATGACGAGGCGCGCGGCGACCAGATCACCGTCAAGTCGCTGCCCTTCGCGGGCCTGGGCGAGGGCGGGACCGCCGCCGCGCCCGGCTGGATCGACCGGCTGGAACTGAACGGTCTGGCGCGGATCGGGCTGATCGGGATCTTCGCCTTGGCAGTCGTGTTCCTGGTCCTGCGCCCGGTTCTGAAGGCTCGCGCCCGGCCCGCGCTGGATGACAGCCTTCCCCCGCTGGAGGCGCCGGCCCTGACCGGGACGATCATGCCCGCGGCCGAGATCCTGCCCGAACCTGCGCTGGCCCAGCCCGCCCCGGCCCCGCGCGCCCCCGAACATCTGGCGCTTCCCCCGGGCGATCCGGTGGCCCGGCTGCGCAGCATGATGAAGGAACGCCATGACGAAAGCGTCAAGATCCTGACCGGCTGGATCGACAACAAGGAGAACGCGCATTGACCCTTGCGGCATTCAAACTCGAATCCTTCAGCGCCGCGGTGGCGGCCCAGGGCGCGGCCCTGACCTTCAGCCGCGAGGCGCTGGACCAGGCCTTTGCCGACGGGCTGGCCGAAGGCATGGCGCGCCAGCAGGACGAACAGGCGCGGACGCTGAATGCGGGGCTGGAACGCCTGGCCCGCGCGCTGACCGATGAGGACGCCCGCCGGGCCGAGTTGCGCTGCGAGGCCGTGACGGCCTTGGCGCCGATCCTGTCGCAGATCCTCGACTGCCTGGTGCCAGCCGCCGACTCGCGCCGCCTCGAAGCCGCGCTGACCGAGGAACTGCTGCGCCTGTCCCGCCAGGGCCAGCCGTTGCGCGCCAGCATCGCCTGCAGTCCTGCCCTGCGCGCGATGGTGGATCGATGCCTGGCCGATTGTGGCCTTGGGGGGATCGAGGTCACCGACAGCGACGGCGACCGCATCTCCTTGTCGCTGCAGGGCGGCAGGATCGACCTTGATCCCGCGCGCGTGGCCAATGACATCCGCGCGCTGCTGTCCGAGATCACCGGACCCAAACCCGACGGAGACGAGACATCATGGACGCATTGAACCACCTGATCGACACCGACGCCATCCAGGTCGAGGTGACGGTGCGCCTGGGTCGCACCCGCCAGACCGTCGCGCAACTGGCGGCGCTGCGGCCCGACGACATCCTGCTGCTGGACCAGTCCATCGACGAGGGGGTCGAGATCTGTGTGGGCGACAAGGTCATCGCACGGGGCGAGTTGACCGCCGACGGCTCGACCGAGGACCGGCTTTGCGTGCGCATCCTGCCCGCGCCCGGCGCGGCATGATCCGTCGCGCCGCCCTTGCCGCATTCCTAGCGGCGCTGCCGGCGGCTGCCTTGGCGCAGGATGCCTTTGGACCCCTGGCCCAGCAGGTGGGGCAGGGGCTGGGGCAGAACGCCGTGCTGCTGGTGGGGGCGCTGACGGCGCTGTCGCTGGCGCCCGGCATCGCGATCATGGTCACCTGCTTTCCCTTCATCGTCACGGTCCTGTCGATCCTGCGCCAGTCGATCGGGCTGCAATCCTCGCCGCCGAACATGCTGATCGTCGCCCTGGCCATGTTCCTGACCTGGTTCATCATGGACCCGGTGTTCCGCGAAGCCTGGTCCGTCGCCGGCGCCCCCCTGCAGGAAGGCGCGATCACCCTGGGCGAGGCCATCCGCCGCGGCATCGTTCCCTTTCAGGACTTCATGGCCGCCCGCACCGACCCCGACACCTTGGCGGGGCTGGCCGAGATCGCGCCCGGCAGCGGCGACCGCAGCACGCAGCTTTCGGTGCTGATCCCGTCCTTCATGCTGTCGGAAATCCAGCGGGCCTTCGAGATCGGCTTCCTGGTCGCGCTGCCCTTCCTGATCATCGACCTGGTGGTCTCGGCCGTGCTGATGTCGATGGGGATGATGATGGTGCCGCCGGTGGTGGTGTCGCTGCCCTTCAAGCTGGCCTTCTTCGTGGCCGTGGACGGCTGGACGATGATCGCCGGGGCACTGGTCCGAAGCTATCAATAGGTGCCGTGCCCGTTGCGTCGGACGCCCATCCGGGGCAGATGCGAGCCAAGCTTCAGGAGGCTTGGGAGATGGCATCACGATCAGCCGGGCGGCACGCCGGGACCGGCGCGCCATGAGCGTGGAACTGCGCGCGGTGGGCGTCAGCCTGTCGGGCCGGCGGATCCTGCACGGGATCTCGGCCCGGCTGTCCGAGCCGCGGGTGGGCATCGTCGGGCGCAACGGGTCCGGCAAGACCACGCTGGCGCGGGTCATGGCCGGACTGATCGAGCCGAACGACGGCGAGGCGCGGATCGGCGGGCTGGACATGGCGCGCGACCGCCGCGCGGCCCTGGCCGCTGTCGGAATCATTTTCCAGAACCCTGACCACCAGATCATTTTCCCCACCGTCCTGGAGGAAGTCGCCTTCGGCCTGACCCAGCAGGGCCATCCCCCGCGCGAGGCCGATGCCGGGGCGCAGGCGATCCTGCAGCGGTTCGGCAAGGCCCATTGGGCGGGGGCCGCAACGCACAGCCTGTCGCAGGGCCAGAAGCAGCTTCTTTGCCTGATGTCCGTTCTGGCGATGCGGCCGGGGGTGATCGTGATGGACGAGCCGTTTTCGGGCCTCGACATCCCGACGCGGATGCAACTGATGCGCTATCTGGATGGCATTGACGCGCAGGTGGTGATGGTCACCCATGATCCGGCGCAACTGCGCGGCTTCGACCGGTTCCTGTGGCTTGAACAGGGGCAGCTTGTGGCGGACGGCCCGCCTGCCGACGTGCTGCCCGATTTCGAGGCGCGGATGCTGGAATGGGGAGGGATGGATGATCTCGCTCACCTCTCCGGTTGAGACATGGGCGCATCGGATCCCGGCAGGCGCCAAGCTGCTGGCATTGTCGATCGCGACCCTGGCCCTGTTCCTGCTGGAGCCCTTCATGCTTGCAATGGCGACGCTTGCGGTTGCCGTGCTGTACCTGTCGGCCGGTCTGACCTTTGCCGCACAGGGGCTGCGCCATCTGCGGATGCTCTGGCCCTTCTTGCTGCTGATCGCCGTCTGGCATGGAGTGACCGGGCAGGCGCAGGCGGGCGCCGCCATTGCCCTGCGGCTGCTGGCCGCGCTGGCGCTGGCGAATTTCGTGACCATGACCACGCGGCTGACCGACATGATCGCGATCATGACATGGCTGCTTGCGCCGCTGCGCCGGCTTGGCCTGTCCACCTGCGCGGTGGAACTGGCCATTGCCATGGTCTTGCGCTTCACGCCGATGCTGGTCGAAAACGGCCAGCGGCTGGCGATGTCCTGGCGGGCGCGGTCGCGGCGGCGTCCGGGCTGGCGGATCGTGATGCCGATGGCCGCCTTGGCACTGGACGACGCGGACCATGTCGCAGAAGCTTTGCGCGCGCGGGGCGGGATTCTGCCCGACATCCATCGGAGGAACTGAAATGGAACGCAACATGACCCGGATCGCGCTGTTTGCCGCGCTGATCGCGGCCCTGGGGCTGATTCCCAGCCTGACGCTGGCCTTCGGCGTGCCCATCACCGCGCAAAGCATGGGCGTCATGCTTGCAGGTGCAATCCTGGGTGCGCGGCGCGGGGCGCTTGCAGTGCTGCTGTTCATGGCGCTTGTGGCTTTGGGCTTGCCGCTGTTGGCTGGCGGGCGCGGCGGGCTGGGGGCCTTTGTCGCGCCCACCTCGGGCTTTTTCCTGGGCTGGCCGGTGGCGGCCTTCGTGATCGGGCTGATCGTGGAACGCTGGCGGACAGGTCCGCTGGCGGTGACGGTGGCGATGGCCTCGATCATCGGCGGGATCGTGGTGATGTATGGCTTCGGCATCGTCGGCATGTCGATCGCGCTGAACAAGACCCTGGCGGAATGCGCGGCCCTGGTCACGGCCTTCCTCCCCGGCGACCTGATCAAGGCGGTGCTGACCGGGCTGATCACCCAGGCCCTGGCGCGGTCGCGTCCGGCCAGCCTGCTGTCGCGCCCGTAGGGGGGGGCGGATTTTTTCAAGCAACATCAGATCAGTCTTTGACCTGTCATGCCGCGCGGCTATGCTTTCGCCGATGGATCATGCCGCCTGCGGGCAAGGCCCGGAAGGCGGCGCAACCGGGGGACGAATTATGAACAGACTTGATCGCCGCAGGCTTCTGAAGGGCGCGGGTGCCGCCGCGGGGCTGGCACTGGCCGCGCCGTTGGTGGCACGTCCGGGCTTTGCCCAAGGGTCGGGCACGCTGAACATCTTTGCCTGGGCAGGCTATCTCAACGACGAGATCCTGGGCGCCTTCAAGGACGCCACCGGCATTACGCCGAACTTCACGCCCTATGGCACCAACGACGAACTGCTGAACCAGCTGCGCGCCAACAACGGCGGCGGCTTCGACCTGATCTGGCCGACCGTGGACCGGGTGCCGAACTATGTCGAGTTTGGCCTGATCCAGCCCCTAGACGAAGCCAAGATCGAGGTGGCGAAGGTGCTGCCCTCGGCCTGGGAAAACTCGACCAAGCTGGGTGCGGTGGTGGATGGCAAGCGTTACCAGGTGCCGACCGACTGGGGGACCGAGGCCGTGGCCTTCGACCGCGACCAGATGCCGCTGGAATATGGCAGCGCCTCCTATGGCGACATCTGGGGCGAGGCGGCGGCAGGCAAGGCCACCGTGCGCGCCCATTCCGCCCTGGTGGGGCTGGGCCTGTGGCTGGAAGCCGAGGGCAAGCTGCCCCGCCCGCTTCTGGATGCCTTCACCAGCCCCGAAGCCCAGACCGAGATCTTCGACGTGATCCTGGCCGAGGCCGTGGCCCGCAAGGGCAACATCATCCAGTTCTGGAACAACGAGAACGAGGCCCAGGGCGCCTTCCGCGTCAACGGCGCGGCCGTGGGCCAGACCTGGGATTCGACCGCTGCGGCCCTGGCCAAGGAAGGCCTGCCCGTGGGCTTCATCGCGCCCAAGGAAGGCGCGCTGGCCTGGATGGAAGGCCTGTCGATCCCGGCAGGGGCCGAGAACCTGGATAACGCCTATGCCTTCATCAACTGGTTCCTGACGCCGGAGGCGGGCGCGATGTATACCAACGCGACCTCGATCAACTCGACCGCGGTGGGGTCTGCGGACCTGCTGTCGGACGAGGCCAAGGCATTCTTCGCTGCGGCCTATCCGGGCGACGCGTTGGACAAGCTGTGGTGGTGGCCGATCCAGGAAAGCTGGTACATCACAAAGCGCAACGAATATCAGGACCGCTTCCTGTCGGCCTGACAATCGCGGGACAGGGGTCATCCCCCTGTCCCCAACAAGACGAGGGATGGATGTCGCATTCGGTAGAGCTTGACGGGATCGGGATGAGCTTCGGGACCACGCGCGCGGTCAGCGACGTGTCCTTCACGGTCCAGCCGGGCGAGTTCTTTTCGATCCTGGGGCCCTCGGGCTGCGGCAAGACCACCATCCTGCGGATGATCGCCGGCTTTCTGGAGCCGACCGAGGGGCGCGTCCTGATCGGCGGCAAGGACATGCGCGGGCTGGGTCCGAACCAGCGGCCGACCGCGATGATCTTCCAGTCGCTGGCGCTGTTCCCGCTGATGCCGGTCTGGGAAAACATCGCCTTCGGGTTGGAAGCGCGCGGCCTGGGCAAGGCCGAGCGGCGCAAGCGCGCCGATGACCTGCTGCGGCTGATCGCGCTTGAGGGATACGGCGACAGGATGCCGGGCGAACTGTCGGGCGGGCAGCGCCAGCGTGTCGCCATTGCCCGCGCGCTTGCGGTGGAACCGGGCGTCCTGCTGCTGGACGAGCCGCTGTCGGCCCTGGATCTGAAGCTGCGCCAGCACATGCGGGCGGAACTGCGCGCGCTGCAGAAACGCACCGGCGTCACCTTCATCTATATCACCCATGACCAGTCCGAGGCGCTTGCCATGTCGGACCGCGTGGCGGTCATGTCGGCGGGCCTGCTGCAACAGGTCGCCACCCCGCGCCAGCTTTACGACAACCCCGCGACCCCCTTCGTCGCCCGCTTCGTGGGCGAGACGAACGCGATCACGGGCCGGGTCAGCGCCATCGGCGACGGCATCGCCCGCGTCGACACCGCGCTTGGTCCGCTGCATGGCCGCGCCGACGGCCAACTGGCCATCGGGCAGGGCGCGACACTCTATGTCCGGCCCGAGGCGCTGATGCCCGGTGTCGGCGCCAATACCCTGCGCGCCCGTGTCAGCCGCATGGATTTCGAGGGCGCCTTCGCCCTGATCCACGGCCAGTTCGCGGATGGGGCCGCGCTGACGGCGGCTGTGCCTTCGACCCGGCTGGCGGATGCCCCCGCGCCGGGCAGCGATTCCAGCTTCTTCTTCGCCCCCGAACATGCGGTGGTTCTGGCCGATGCGTGATCTTTACGCGCGCTTCGGGGGCGGGCTTGCGACGATCTTCCTGTCGCTGGTGCTGATCTGGCTGGCGGCCATGGTGCTGGCGCCGAACCTGATGATGATCGACTATGCCCTGCGCCCGAACCTGCCCCCCGCCCAGATCGGGACCGAGGCCGATGCCTGGTCGCTGGACAATTTCCTTTATCTGGCAAACGAAGGGGTGCATCGCGCGATCTTCTTCAAGACCATCTGGGCAAGCGCCCTGGTCGCGGCGGTGACGCTGGTCGTCTGCTATCCCATCGCCTTCTGGATGGCGCAGCGCGCGACTCCGGGGCAGTTGTCCGTCGCGCTGATGCTGGTCATCATCCCCTTCTTCATCAACGAGGTGTTGCGCACGCTGGCCTGGTTCATCCTGCTGGCCTATCGCGGGCCGCTGAACGCGGCGCTGCAGGGGATCGGGCTGATCGACGCGCCGATCCGCTGGCAGGGCGATGGCGGCGTGCTGGCGGGGATGGTCTATGCCTATATCCTGTTCATGCTGCTGCCGATCTATAACGCCATCGAAAGCCTTGACCGGTCGCAGCTTGAAGCCGCGCGCGATCTGGGATCGCCCACCTGGCGGACCCATTGGCGGGTCGTCATTCCGCATGCCAAGGCGGGCATCGCCACGGGCTGCGTCTTCACCTTCATGCTGGCCGCCGGATCCTATGTCGCGCCCGCGCTGCTGGGCAGCCCCGGCAGCCGCTGGTTCACCGAGATCATCTACAACTGGTTCTTCGAAGGGGGCGACTGGAACCGCGGCGCGGCCTATGCGCTGACGCTGCTGGTCCTGTGCCTGGCCGTGGTCCTGGTCACGCTGCGCATCGCGCGGGTCAACCTGACGGATGTGGCGAAATGACGGCGGACCGGATCTTTCGGGGACTGTTCGTCCTCTATCTGCTGGCTTTCGTGGCCTATCTGTTCGCGCCGCTGCTGATCATGGGGATCGCGGCCTTCAACGAAAGCCGCTTTCCGACGGTGATCCCCTGGCAGGGCACGACGCTGGACTGGTTCTCCGCGATGTGGGCGGACGCGGCGATGTGGAAGGCGCTGTGGACCTCGGCCATCGTGGCGGTGCTGGTGGTGGTCGTGGCGCTGCCGGTGGGCACGGCTGCCGCCCTGGTGCTGACGACGCTGCATTCGCGGGCGCGCAGCGTGGCCTATGCGGTGATGGTTTCGCCCCTGCTGACGCCGGGGGTGGTGATCGGGATCTCGACCCTGATCCTGTGGCGGCAGGTGGGCGTCGGCGGCGGGATCGCGCTGATCGTGGTGGCGCAGACGACCTTCATCATCTGCTATGTGATGCTGATGGTCATGGCCCGGCTGCAACGCTTCGACCGCACGCAGGAAGAAGCGGCCCTTGGCCTTGGCGCGTCGCGGGTGATGGTCTTCCGCCGGGTGCTGCTGCCCTTCCTGCGGCCTGCGCTGCTGGCATCCGGGGGACTTGCGATCCTGCAATCGGTGGAAAACTACAACACCACGCTGTTCGTGCGCGGGTTCGAGACGCCCCTGACCGTCTTCATCGCCACCAAGGTCCGCACGGGCCTGACGCCGGCCGTCAACGCCCTGGCCCTGGTCATCATTGCCGCCACGATCATCGGCGCCATCGCATACGAGATCGCCCGGCGCCGGCAGGTCACAGCGCGGCCGCGTCCCTGATCGGGCTGCGCGACATCTGCGCCACCGCGTCGCGCAGGCGCTTGGCCAGGGGCGACAAGGGGCGTCGCTTCAGGTCCAGCAGGAAATAGGGCGACACGCGAATGGGCCGGGGCGTCGGGATGATGGTGAAGCCCGCCCCCACGGGCGGCTGGATCAGAAGCTCTGCCACCTCGTGCGAGACCGGCGTGATCGCGTTGGTCTGCGCAAGATAGGCAATGGTCAGCAACAGCGAGGGGCTGTTGACGATGTTGGCGGGCTCGGACAGGCCCACGCCCGCAAAGGCCGCCAGCGTCGCCTCGCGGATGGGGGCGCCCCGCTGCTGCATGATCCATTCCTGGCCTGCCAGTTCGGTCAGCGTGACCAGTTGCGCCCGGGCAAGCGGGTGATCCGCGCGGGCCATAAGGGCCACCTTTTCGTCCGACATGGGCAGGATGTTGAAGCTGTCGCTGTCGAAATCCGGCAGGATGCGACCCAGCACGAAGTCCATCTCGCCGGCCGCCAGCTGCATCAGCAACTCTCGCGAAGGCATCACGTCCACGGTGATGTCGGCGCCGGGGCTTTCTTCCTTGATGCTGCGGATCGCGCTGACAAGATAGCTGATCGCAGGACCCGTCACCGCGCCGACCCGCACCGACCCGGCATAGCCGCCGCGCAGGGCATTCACGTCGGCCTCGATGCTGGCCATCTCGCGCAGGATGACGCGGGCGCGCCGCAGGACGGCGGTGCCGATCTCGGTCGGCTCCATCCCCTTGGGCTGGCGGGTGAACAAGGCGGCGCCGACCTGGCGTTCGGCATCGGCCAGCATCCGGGATGCGGCAGGTTGGGTCATGGCCAACTGGTCGGCCGCCATCTGCAACTGGCCATGCAGGGCGATTTCATGGACCAAACGAAGCTGGGCGGGTTTGAGCGCGCGAAATGACATATCTATTTGGGTATGCAGGGTGTCTATTTTCTCATTTTACCGTCATGCCACCTTTGCGCTACATCTTTCTGACCTTTGGAGGATGCGCGGCCACCGATGTCGCGCGCAGGGAGGATAAAGATGACGTTCAGAACCGCTGCGGTCGCATTGGCGATCGGGGTATCGTGGCTTGCGACCGGTGCCATGGCCGAAACCATCGGCATCGCCATGCCGACGAAATCCTCGGCCCGCTGGATCGACGACGGCAACAACATGGTCAAGCAGTTGCAGGAAGCAGGCTACGAGACCGACCTGCAATATGCCGAGGACGACATCCCGAACCAGTTGGCCCAGGTCGAGAACATGATCACCAAGGGCGTGGACGTCCTGGTGATCGCCGCCATCGACGGCACGACCCTGTCGAACGCCCTGGAGAACGCCGCCGCCGCCGACATCAAGGTCATCGCCTATGACCGCCTGATCCGCGGGTCCGAGCATGTCGACTATTACGCGACCTTCGACAACTTCAAGGTCGGCGTCCAGCAGGCGACCACGCTGGTTGACGGGTTGAAAGAGCGTTTCCCGGACGTGAAGCCCTGGAACGTGGAACTGTTCGGCGGCAGCCCCGACGACAACAACGCCTTCTTCTTCTATGACGGCGCGATGTCCGTGATCCAGCCGCTGATCGACGACGGATCCATCGTGATCGGATCCGGCCAGACCGGGATGGAGACCGTGGGCACGCTGCGCTGGGATCCGGCCGTGGCGCAGGCGCGCATGGACAACCTTCTGTCGTCGAACTATGCCGACAAGCAGGTCCATGGCGTGCTGTCGCCCTATGACGGGCTGTCCATCGGCATCCTGTCTTCGCTGAAGGGCGTGGGCTATGGTTCGGGGGACATGCAGATGCCGATCGTGACCGGCCAGGACGCCGAGGTCCAATCGGTCAAGTCCATCCAGGCGGACGAGCAGTATTCGACCATCTTCAAGGACACCCGCGAACTGGCCCGCGTCACCGTGGGGATGGTCGACGCCGTCCTGAAGGGCAGCGAGCCCGAGATCAACGACACCGAGACCTATGACAACGGCGTCAAGGTCGTGCCGTCCTATCTGCTGGAGCCGGTGCCGGTGACGAAGGCCAACATCAAGGAGGCTCTGGTCGATTCCGGTTACTACACCGAAGACCAGCTGAAGTGACCCTTGCGGGGCGGGCCGAAGCGTCCGCCCCCCGATCGACCGGCACCTTGGGAGGGGATGCGAATGACGAAGCTGAGACATATGCTGACCGTTGCCGCGATGGCGATGGCGGTTCCGCTGGCTGCGGTGGCGGCCGACGAGAAGGTGGGCATCTCGATGCCCGAGAAGGTCACCGCGCGCTGGGTCGCGGACGGTGAGAACATGGTCAAGCAGTTCCAGGAAGCCGGCTATCAGCCCGATCTGCAATATGCCAATGACGACATCCCGACGCAGCTGAGCCAGATCGAGAACATGATCACGACCGGCTCGAAGGTGCTGGTGATCGCGGCCCTTGACGGCACGACGCTGTCGAACGCGCTGGAAAACGCCGCCGCGTCCGACATCAAGGTCATCGCCTATGACCGCCTGATCCGGGACACGCCGAACGTCGACTATTACGCCACCTTCGACAACTTCAAGGTCGGCGTGATGCAGGGCACTTCGCTGGTGGAAGGCTTGAAGGAACGCTTCCCGGACCAGAAGCCCTGGAACGTGGAACTGTTCGGCGGCAGCCCGGACGACAACAACGCCTATTTCTTCTATGACGGCGCCATGAGCGTGCTGCAGCCGCTGATCGATTCGGGCGATATCGTGATCCCCTCAGGGCAGATGGGGCTGGACACGGTCGGCACGCTGCGGTGGGACGCGGCCACGGCGCAGGCGCGCATGGACAACATCCTGTCCGCGAACTACGGCGACAAGGAGGTTCATGGCGTCCTGTCGGCGAATGACGGGCTTGCGCGCGGGATCATCTCGTCCGTGAAGGGCGTGGGCTATGGCTCGGCCGACCTGCAGATGCCGATCATCACCGGCCAGGACGCCGAAATCCCCGGCATCAAGGCGATCATCGACGGCGAACAGTATTCGACGGTCTTCAAGGACACGCGCGAACTGGCCAAGGTTACAGTCGGCATGGTCAACGCCATGCTGGAGGGCACCGAGCCCGAGGTGAACGACACCGAGACCTATGACAACGGCGTCAAGGTCGTGCCGTCCTATCTGCTGGAGCCTGTCGCGGTCACGGCGGCGAACTGGAAAGAGGTTCTGGTCGATTCGGGCTATTACACCGAAGACCAGCTGAAGTAAGTCCCGGCGGTCCCGGCCCGCGCCGGGACCACCTCACGATGGGAGAAACACGATGACGGCCATCCTCGAGATGCAGGGCATCACCAAGACCTTTCCGGGCGTCAAGGCGCTGAGCAACGTGAACCTGTCGGTCCGCGAAGGCGAAATCCACGCGATCTGCGGCGAAAACGGTGCAGGCAAGTCTACGCTGATGAAGGTGCTGTCGGGTGTCTATCCCCACGGAAGCTATGACGGCGAGATCCTGTATGACGCCAAGCCCGCGCGCTTCCGCGACATCCGCGACAGCGAACATGCAGGCATCGTCATCATCCACCAGGAACTGGCCCTGGTCCCGCTGCTGTCGGTGGCCGAGAACCTGTTTCTGGGCAACGAGGTCGCCACGGGCGGCGTGATCAACTGGCCGCTGGCCTACCAGAAGACCGAAACGCTGCTGCGCAAGGTCGGCCTGACCGAGGCGCCGACCACAAAGGTGGAGAAGCTGGGTGTCGGCAAGCAGCAGCTTGTCGAAATCGCCAAGGCGCTTGCCAAGAACGTGCGCCTTCTGATCCTGGACGAACCGACCGCCGCGCTTCAGGAAAACGACAGCCAGAAGCTTCTGGACCTGATGCTGGAACTCAAGGCGCAGGGCGTCACGCAGATCATCATCAGCCACAAGCTGAACGAAATCCGCCGCGTCGCCGACCGCGTGACCGTGATCCGCGACGGCTCGACCGTATCCACGCTCGACCGGTCCGAGATCAACGAGGACCGCATCATCCGCGACATGGTCGGCCGCGACATGGCCAACCGTTATCCCGACCGCACGCCCCAGATCGGCGAAATGCTGATGGAGGTGCGGAACTGGTCGGTCATGCATCCCGAACAGCCCCGCCAGGTGATCCGCGACGTGTCCCTGTCCGTCCGCAAGGGCGAGATCGTGGGCATCGCGGGACTGATGGGATCGGGCCGCACCGAATTCGCCATGAGCCTGTTCGGCCGAAGCTATGGCCGCGACATCAAGGGCGAGGTGACCTTGGCGGGCGGCAAGCCCGACTTGTCCACCGTGTCCCGCGCCATCGAGGCCGGGCTGGCCTATGTGACCGAGGATCGCAAGGTCCTGGGCCTGATCCTGGACGAGCCGATCCTGCGCAACATCTCGCTGGCGAACCTGGAAGGGATCTCCAAGGGCTCGGTCCTGTCGCGGGGCCGCGAACAGCAGGTGGCCGAGAAATACCGCAAGGTCATGAACATCCGCACGCCCAGCGTGTTCCAGCGGGTCGTGAACCTGTCGGGCGGCAACCAGCAGAAGGTGGTGCTGTCCAAGTGGCTGTTCACCGACCCCAAGGTGCTGATCCTTGACGAACCCACCCGCGGCATCGACGTGGGCGCCAAGTTCGAAATCTACAACATCATGAACGAGCTTGCGGCCCAGGGCCACGGCGTCGTCATGATCAGCTCGGAGATGCCCGAGCTTCTGGGCATGTGCGATCGCATCTATGTCATGAACGAGGGCCGGATCGCCGGCGAGCTGGCCCGCGAACAGGCCAGCCAGGAACGGATCATGGCCCTGATCCTGCAAGACGGAATGAAGGGGGAGGCTGCATGAGCACCGCCGAAACGAACAAGCCTGCAACGTCAGGCATCGGCGCCCATCTGGGCAGCCATCTGCGCGAGAACGGGATGATGCTGGCGCTTGTCGCCATCGTGCTGTTCTTCTTCGTGATCGTGCGCGCGACCCAGGGGGTGGACTTCCTGTCGGCGCAGAACATCACCAACCTGTTCCTGCAGAACTCCTATGTCATCATCATGGCCCTGGGGATGCTGCTGGTGATCGTGGCGGGCCATATCGACCTGTCGGTCGGGTCGGTCGCGGCCTTCACAGGGGCGGTGGCATCGGTGCTGATGGTGCGGATGGGCCTGCCGGTGCTGGTGGTGATCCCGATCGTGCTGGTCGTGGGCGGGCTGATCGGTGCCGCGCAAGGATACTGGATCGCCTATTGGCGCATCCCGTCCTTCATCGTGACGCTGGCCGGGATGCTGGTCTTCCGCGGCCTGACCCTGTGGCTGCTGGGCGGCCAGAACATCGGTCCGTTCGAGCGGTCCTTCCAGTCGCTGTCCACCGGCTTCATCCCCGACCTGTTCGGCCCGGACAAGCCCAACTTCACCGCCCTGATCCTGGTCGCGGTGGCCGCCGCCGCGATCGTCTGGACCGGTATCCGTGGCCGCGCCCGCGAGGCCGAGTTCGGCATCACCCCCGAACCCGCGGGCTTCTTCTGGGCACGCAATGCCGTCGTGGTGGTCGCGCTTCTGTTCGTGGGCTGGAAGCTGGCCAGCTTCCGGGGCCTTCCGAACGTGCTGCTGGTCATGTCGGTCCTGATCGTCCTTTACGCCTTCTTCACCGAGTCTACGACCACAGGGCGGCGTATCTATGCCCTTGGCGGGAACGAGAAGGCAGCGAAGCTGTCGGGCATCAAGACTGAACGCCTGGTCTTCTTCACCTTTGTCAACATGGGCGTGCTGGCGTCGCTGGCCGGGATGATCGTCACGGCCCGGTTGAACAGCGCCACTCCCAAGGCCGGCGTCGGGTTCGAGCTTGACGTGATCGCTGCGGTCTTCATCGGCGGCGCGTCGATGTCGGGCGGGGTGGGGCGCATCATCGGGGTCGTGGTCGGCGCGCTGATCATGGGCGTGATGAACAACGGCATGTCGATCATGGGCATCGGCATCGACTACCAGCAGGTCATCAAGGGCCTGGTTCTGCTCGCCGCCGTGATCTTCGACGTCTACAACAAGAACAAGCAAGGCTAGAACCATGTTTCTGTCGCAACTGAAAAGCCCCGGCGGCGACCGGGTTGTCGCCGCACGCGAAAATGACAGCGCCTGGATCGTGCCTGGCGCGCGTTCCACCCGCGATCTGGCCCTGGCCGCCATCGCCGCAGGGCATGGCCTTGGGGCCGAGGTAAGGGCGCGCGGTCAGGGCGAGGCCGTCGATCTGGCCGCCGCCCTGGCCGAAGGCCGGGTGCTGCTGCCCCTGGACCACGATGATCCGGCGCACCTGCACCTGACCGGCACCGGGCTGACGCATCTGGGCAGCGCCGCAACGCGCAACTCGATGCACGCCAAGACGGACGCCGAGGCGCTGACCGACAGCATGAAGATGTTCCGCATGGGGCTGGAAGGGGGCAAGCCGCAGAACGGGGCCGCCGGCGTTCAGCCCGAATGGTTCTACAAGGGCAATGGCGTGAACGCGATCGCCCCCGGCGCGCCCCTGGTCTCGCCGGGCTTCGCCCTGGACGCAGGCGAGGAGCCGGAAATCGCTGGCCTTTACCTGATCGGTCCGGACGGGACGCCCTTCCGCCTGGGCTTTGCGCTGGCGAACGAGTTTTCCGACCATGTGACCGAACGCGGCAATTACCTGTGGCTGGCCCATTCCAAGCTGCGCCCGGCCAGCTATGGCCCCGAGATGCTGGTAGGCGATCTGCCGCAGCATGTGGAAGGCACCAGCCGCATCCTGCGCGACGGCCAGGCGATCTGGGAAAAGCCCTTCCTGTCGGGCGAATCCAACATGTCGCATTCGCTGGCGAACCTGGAACACCACCACTTCAAATATGCGCTGTTCCGCCAGCCGGGCGACGTGCATGTGCATTTCTTCGGCACCGCGACGCTGTCCTTCGCGGATGGCGTCAAGGCGCAGTCGGGCGATGTCTTCCAGATCGAGGCGCCCGCCTTCGGCCTGCCCCTGTCAAACCCGCTGGACCAGCAGCAGAACGGCGAAATCCCTGTCGCCGTCGCCACTCTCTAGAGGCTCAAGATGACGTTCAAACCCGCCCCCTGGCCCCGCCAGCTTCGTTCCCAGCACTGGTATGGCGGCACCTCGCGCGACACGATCTATCACCGCGGCTGGATGAAGAACCAGGGCTGGCCCCATGACCTGTTCGACGGGCGCCCCGTCATCGGCATCATGAACACCTGGTCCGACATGACCCCCTGCAACGGCCATCTGCGCGAACTGGCCGAGAAGGTGAAGGCGGGCGTCTGGGAGGCCGGCGGCTTCCCGGTCGAGGTTCCGGTCTTTTCCGCATCTGAAAACACCTTCCGCCCGACCGCGATGATGTTCCGCAACCTGGCCGCCCTTGCGGTCGAGGAAACGATGCGCGGCCAGCCCATCGACGGCGCGGTCCTGCTGGTCGGCTGCGACAAGACCACGCCGTCCCTGCTGATGGGCGCGGCGTCCACCGACATCCCGTCGATCGTCGTCACCGGCGGGCCGATGCTGAACGGATATTTCCGGGGCGAACGCGTCGGATCGGGCACGCATCTGTGGAAGTTTTCCGAGGCCGTGAAGGCCGGCGAGATGACGCAGGAGGAGTTCCTGGAGGCCGAGGCCTCCATGTCGCGGTCCACCGGCACCTGCAACACGATGGGCACGGCGTCCACAATGGCATCCATGGCCGAGGCGCTTGGCATGGCGTTGTCGGGCAATGCCGCGATCCCCGCCGTGGACAGCCGCCGCCGCGTGATGGCGCAACTGTCGGGCCGTCGGATCGTGCAGATGGTCAAGGACGACCTGAAGCCTTCCGACATCATGACGCGGCAGGCCTTCGAGAACGCCATCCGCACCAACGGCGCCATCGGCGGGTCCACCAATGCGGTGATCCACCTGCTGGCCATCGCGGGCCGGGTGGGCGTGGACATCACGCTGGATGACTGGGACCGCTGCGGGCGGGACGTCGCGACCATCGTGAACCTGATGCCATCGGGCCAATACCTGATGGAGGAGTTCTTCTATGCCGGCGGCCTGCCCGTCGTGCTGAAACGGCTGGGCGAGGCCGGGCTGCTGCACAAGGACGCGCTGACCGTCAGCGGCTCCTCGATCTGGGACGAGGTCAAGGATGTCGTCAACTGGAACGAGGACGTGATCCTGCCCGCCGACCGCCCGCTGATGGCCCAGGGCGGCATCGCCGTGCTGCGCGGCAACCTGGCGCCCAAGGGCGCGGTGCTGAAACCGTCCGCCGCCAGCCCGCATCTGCTGGTCCATCGCGGCCGCGCGGTCGTGTTCGAGGATATCGACGACTACAAGGCCCGGATCGAGGACGAGTCGCTTGATATCGACGAGACCTGCGTGATGGTGATGAAGAACTGCGGCCCCAAGGGCTATCCCGGCATGGCCGAGGTCGGCAACATGGGCCTGCCGCCCAAGGTGCTGCGCAAGGGCATAACCGACATGGTGCGGATTTCCGACGCGCGCATGTCGGGCACGGCCTACGGCACGGTTGTCCTGCACACTAGCCCCGAAGCCGCGGCAGGCGGCCCCTTGGCCGTGGTCCGAAACGGCGACATGATCGAACTGGACGTGCCGAACCGCCGCCTGCACCTGGACATTTCGGACGAGGAACTGGCCCTGCGCCTGGCCGAGTGGCGGCCCAGCCACGACCTGCCGGCCAGCGGCTATGCCTGGCTGCACCAGGCGCATGTGGAAGGGGCCGATACCGGGGCGGATCTGGACTTCCTCAAGGGCTGCCGCGGCAACCCGGTCGGACGGGACAGCCACTGATGAAGATCGCGTTGGTCGGCATCGGGAAGATCGCGCTGGACCAGCATGTGCCGGCGCTGAATGCCAGCCCGGACTGGGATCTGGCCGCGACCGTCAGCCGGAACGGCACGGTCGATGGCGTCGAGGCCTTCACGGACATCGACGCCATGCTGGAGGCGCGGCCCGACATCCCGGTGGTCAGCCTGTGCCTGCCGCCCGTGCCGCGGTTCGAGGCGGCGCAGGCGGTGCTGCGTGCGGGCCGCCACCTGATGCTGGAAAAGCCCCCCGGCGCCACCTTGGCCGAGGTCCACGCGCTGTGCGACTTGGCTGAACGGCAGGGTGTCACGATCTATGCCACCTGGCATTCGCGCATGGCGATGGCCGTGGCTGCCGCGCGCGACTGGCTGGCGGGCAAGACCGTCCACGAAGGCCGGATCACCTGGCGGGAAGACGTGCGCAAGTGGCATCCCGGCCAGGACTGGATTTTCGAGGCGGGCGGCATGGGCGTCTTCGATCCGGGGATCAACGCCTTGTCGATCCTGACCGCCATCCTGCCCCAGCCGGTGCGCCTGCTGTCCGCCGACCTGGACTTCCCGGCCAACCGGCAGGCACCAATCGCCGCGCGGTTGCAGTTCAGCCAGGGGATCGGCGCCGACTTCGACTTCCGCCAGGAAGGCCCGCAGACCTGGGACATGGAGTTCCAAACGGATGCCGGGCAGATGGCGCTGCGCATGGGCGGCAACCGGCTGGAAATCGACGGCCGGCATGTGCAGGGCGCCGACGACATCATGGGCGAATACCCCGCGCTTTATGCACGGATGGCAAAGCTGGTAGGCGAAGGAAAATCGGACGCGGACCTTGCGCCCATGGTCCTTGTGGCCGATGCCTTCACCCTCGGGCGGCGGAATACCGTCGCGGACTTCCAATTCTGAGGATAATGCAATGACCTTCACCCCCCACGGCAAACATCTGATCGCAGGCGAATGGCTGACGGGAGAGGGAACCTTCCGATCCTCGCCCGCCCACGGCCCTGTTCATGAATTCAGCGCGGGAACCGTGGATCTGGTCGACCGCGCCGTTCAGGCGGCCGAGGAAGCCTTTCTCGCCTATTCGGCGACCAGCCGCGAGGATCGGGCGCGCTTTCTTGAAGCCATCGCCGACCAGATCGAGGCGCGGGCCGAGGCCATGACCGCCATCGGCACGGCGGAAACCGGCCTCCCCGAGGGGCGGCTTCAGGGCGAACGCGGCCGCACGACCGGCCAGTTGCGGCTGTTCGCGGACCATATCCGCAAGGGCGACTACCTCGACCGCCGCGTCGACCCGGCGCTGCCCGACCGCCAGCCCCTGCCGCGTCCCGACCTGCGCCTGATGCAGCGGCCCATCGGCCCGGTCGCGGTCTTCGGCGCGTCGAACTTCCCGCTGGCCTTCTCGACCGCGGGCGGCGACACGGCCTCGGCGCTGGCCGCGGGCTGTCCGGTCGTCGTCAAGGGGCATCCCGCCCATCCCGGCACCGGGGAAATCGTGGCCGACGCCATCCATGCCGCGATCCAGGCGACCGGAATGCCGGCAGGCGTGTTCAGCTTCATCCACGGCGACAGCCATGCGGTCGGCGCGGCACTTGTGCAGCACCCGCTGATCAAGGCCGTGGGCTTCACCGGCAGCCTGCGCGGCGGCCGCGCCCTGTTCGACCTCTGCGCCGCCCGGCACGAGCCGATCCCCTTCTTCGGCGAATTGGGCAGCATCAACCCCGGCTTCGTCCTGCCCCATGCGCTTGCCGCGCGCGGCGCCAAGCTGGCCGAGGGCTGGTCGGGCAGCCTGACCATGGGTGCCGGCCAGTTCTGCACCAATCCCGGCCTGCTTGTGATGCCCAAGGGCGTGCTGGCCGACGCCTTTGCCAAGGCGGCAGGCGACATCGTGGCCAAGTCGGCACCGCAGATCATGCTGACCGACGGCATCGCCGAGGCCTATCGTGCGGGCGCCAATCGCGCCGCCGGGATCGCCACGCCGATCTTCGAGGGGGTCAGCGAGGGCCGCAACGCCCTGCCGTCGATCTACAAGACCACGGCCGAGGAATTCCTGCGCGACAACACCCTGGCAGAGGAGGTGTTCGGCCCGCTGGGAATCATCGTCACCGTGTCCGACGACCAGCAGATGCTGGACGTGGCCCTGGCGATGGAAGGTCAGTTGACCGCCACGCTGCACATGGATGACGGCGACACCGACCTGGCGCGGCGGCTGATGCCGATCCTGGAACAGAAGGCGGGCCGGATCCTGGCCAATGGCTGGCCCACCGGGGTCGAGGTCGCGGACGCGATGGTCCACGGCGGCCCTTATCCGGCATCGACCAATTTCGGCGCGACCAGCGTGGGGACCATGGCAATCCGCCGTTTCCTGCGCCCGGTCAGCTACCAGAACATCCCCGAGGCGCTGTTGCCCGAGGATTTGCGGGGCCTCTAGGCCCCGTAACCATTGCCCGGCAGGAGACCGGGCGATTTCAAGAGGGAGGAAAACCATGACCATCAAGACCCTGCTGGGCACAGCAGCATTCCTGGCCGTCTCGGCCACCGGCGCCTTTGCCGAAGGCGAGACGGTCGGCTTCTCGCAGATCGGATCGGAATCCGGCTGGCGGGCGGCCGAAACCACGCTGACCCGGCAGCAGGCCGAGGAACGCGGCATCCAGCTGCAATTCTCGGATGCGCAGCAGAAGCAGGAAAACCAGATCGCCGCGATCCGGTCCTTCGTGGCCCAGGGCGTGGACGCCATCCTGCTGGCCCCGGTCGTGGCCACCGGCTGGGATTCGGTCCTGCAGGAAGCCAAGGAGGCCGAGATCCCGGTGGTCCTGCTGGACCGTCAGGTGGACAGCTCCGAGGACCTCTACCTGACCGCCGTGGGCTCGAACCTGGTCCATGAGGGCGAAGTCGCCGGCGAATGGCTGGTGAACGAGGTCGGCGACCGCGAATGCCGCATCGTCGAATTGCAGGGCACCACCGGCTCCAGCCCCGCCATCGACCGCAAGACCGGCTTCGAAAACGCTATCAAGGACCACGCCAACCTGTCCATCGTCCGCAGCCAGACCGGCGACTTTACCCGCGCCCTGGGCAAGGAAGTGATGGAAAGCTTCATCCAGGCCGAAAACGGCGGCCGCGACATCTGCGCGCTTTACGCCCATAACGACGACATGGCGGTGGGCGCGATCCAGGCCATCAAGGAAGCCGGACTGAAGCCCGGCGAGGACATCCTTGTCGTGTCCATCGACGCCGTTCCGGACATCTTCAAGGCCATGGCCGACGGAGAGGCCAATGCCACGGTCGAACTGACGCCCAACATGGCCGGTCCCGCCTTCGACGCGCTTGAAGCCTATTGGGCCGATGGCACGATGCCGCCGAAGTTCATCCAGACCGAATCGAAGCTGTTCACCCAGGCTGACGATCCGGCGGGCGAATACGAACGCCGCAAGGGCCTGGGCTACTGACGCCCTTTCGCCGGGCCGCCCCCGTGGCCCGGCATCCATCCCGAAGGGAGGCGTCATGCTGCTGACCATCCGGTCCCTGACCAAGACCTTTCCCGGCACGCTTGCGCTTGACGAGGTCGATTTCGACCTCCGCGCGGGCGAGGTTCATGCCCTTCTGGGCGAAAACGGCGCCGGCAAGTCCACGCTGATCAAGTGCCTGACCGGCGCCTATCGCCGCGATGGGGGCACCGTCCTGCTGGACGAGGCCGAGATCGATCCCCGGTCCACCGCCCATGCGCAGGAACTGGGCATCGGCACCGTCTATCAGGAAGTGAACCTGCTGGCGAACCTGACCGTTGCGCAGAACCTGATGTTCGGCCGCGAGCCGCGTCGCTTCGGCCTGATCGACGGCCGGGCGATGCGCAGGCAGGCCCGCGCGATGCTGGCGCAATACGGCCTGGATCTGGACGTGGACCGCGACCTGGGCACCTATTCGGTGGCGATCCAGCAGATCATCGCCATTGCCCGCGCCGTCGCCCTGTCGGGCAAGGTGCTGATCCTGGACGAACCCACCGCCAGCCTTGACGCGGCCGAGGTGCGGATGGTCTTCGACGTGGTGCGGTCCTTGCGCGAACGCGGCCTCGGGATCGTCTTCGTGTCGCATTTCTTGGATCAGGTCTTCGAGCTGACCGATCGGGTGACCGTGCTGCGCAACGGCCGCAAGATCGTGACCGCCGACACCGCCAGCCTGGACCGCGTGCGCCTGATCGAACACATGCTGGGCCGGGAACTGGAGGATGCCACCGCGCACGAGGCGATCGCGCGCGGTCCCCGCCCGCCGATGCTGGATTTCAGCGGCCTGGGGCGGCGCGGCACCATCGAACCCTTCGACCTGGCAGTCGGTCAGGGCGAGGTCGTGGGCCTGGCGGGCCTTCTGGGGTCGGGGCGCACCGAATCCGCCGAACTGCTGTTCGGGTTGCGCAACGCCCATTCCGGCACCGCAACCGACCAGCAGGGGCCGCTGGACCTGCGCAGCCCCCGCAGCGCCATCGCGGCAGGCTTCGGCTTCGTCCCCGAGGAACGAAAGACCGACGGCATCGTGGCCGACCTGTCCATCCGAGAGAACATCATCCTGGGCCTTCAAGCCAGGCGCGGTTGGGCGCGGCCCATCCCGCGCGCCGAACAGAACCGGCTGGCCGACGACTATATCAAGCGGCTGGACATCCGCACCTCGGGCCGGGAAAAGCGCATCGGCGAACTGTCGGGGGGCAACCAGCAAAAGGTCGTGCTGGCCCGCTGGCTGGCGATGAACCCGCGCTTCCTGATCCTGGACGAACCGACCCGCGGCATCGACGTGGGCGCCCATGCCGAGATCGTCCGCCTGATCCATCAGCTGGTCGATCAGGGCATGTCGCTTTTGGTCATCAGCAGCGAGATCGATGAACTGATCGCCGTGTCCGACCGCGTGATCGTGCTGCGCGACCGCCGCCATGTCGCCGAACTGACAGGCGACGAGATCGCCCCCGGCCGCATCATGCAGGCCATTGCCGCCACGGAGGCCGCATGACGGAGCTGCTGAAACGCCTTGCCCCGCAACTGATGGCCCTGGCCGCCCTGGTGGCGGTGGTGACGGCCTTCTATCCGGGCTTTCTCGACATCCAGATGAACGACGGGCGGCTGGTCGGGCCGGTCATCGACGTGCTGAAGCGCGCAGCCCCCGTGGCCCTGCTGGCGGTCGGCATGACGCTGGTGATCGCCACGCGCGGGATCGACCTGTCGGTCGGCACGATCATGGCGATCTGCGGCGCGGTCGCGGCATCCGCCGTGGCCTCGGGCTGGGGGCTGCCGGCCGCGCTGCTGCTGGCCCTGGGCGCCGGCGCGCTTGCCGGGCTTTGGAACGGCACGCTTGTGGCGGTGGTGGGCATCCAGCCCTTCGTCGCCACGCTGATCCTGATGACCATGGGGCGCGGCGTCGCCCAGTTGATCACCGAAGGGCGCATCCTGACCTTCACCGATCCGGGCTTCGGCTGGATCGGGTCGGGGGTGGTGCTGGGCCTGCCGGTGCCCACGGGGATCTGGATCGCCACCGCGATTGCCGCCGCAGCCCTGATGCGCCGCACCGCCCTTGGCCTGCTGGTCGAGGCGATCGGCGTCAACCGCCGCGCCAGCACCCTGGCCGGGGTGAATGCGACCGTCCTGCTGATCGCGGTCTATGTGGCATCCGGCCTTTGCGCGGCCTTGGCGGGGCTGATCGTGACAGCCGACATCCGCGGCGCGGATGCCAACAATGCCGGGCTGTGGCTGGAACTGGACGCGATCCTGGCCGTGGTGATCGGGGGCAATTCGCTGCTGGGCGGGCGCTTCTCCATCGCGGCCTCGATCATCGGGGCGCTGATCATCACCACCATCAGCATCGGCATCCGGCTGATCGGCTTTCCGTCGGAATACAACCTCATCATCAAGGCCGGGCTGGTGCTGGTGATCCTGGTCCTGCAATCGCCCCGCATCAGCGCCGAATGGCGCCTGTGGCGCGACAGCCACCGCGCAAGCCGCGACGCCACACTTCGGAGGCAGGCATGAACACCCGCGCGCTGCCGCTTTACGTCACCATCGGGATCTTCCTGCTGGCCTATCTGGTCTTCTGGCTGCAATTCCCGAACATCCTGTCCACGCGGGTCGTCGGAAACCTGCTGACCGACAACGCCTATCTGGGCATCGTCGCGGTCGGCATGACGCTGGTGATCCTGTCCGGCGGCATCGACCTGTCCGTCGGATCGGTCATCGCCTTTTCCGGGGTCTTCATCGCGGTCCTGCTGCGCGATACCGGGCTGCATCCGCTGGCCGTCTTTGCCCTGCTGCTGATGCTGACCACCGCCTTCGGCGCGGGCATGGGATTCCTGATCGACCGGCTGGCCATGCCCGCCTTCATCGTCACGCTTGCGGGCATGTTCCTGGCACGAGGCGCGGCCTATATCCTGTCCATCGATTCCGTGCCGATCCAGCATCCTTTCTATCAGGCGCTGCAGGGGGCGTACTGGCTGATGCCCGGCAAGGGGCGGCTGACGCTGATCGGCGTGCTGATGGTCCTGACCTTCGTTCTTGGCATGATCGTCGCCCACAAGACCCGCTTCGGCGCCTCCGTCTATGCCCTGGGCGGGGGCGAGGCCGCGGCGCGGCTGATGGGCGTCCGGCAAGGGCGCACGACCGTGCTGGTCTATGCCTTTTCGGGGGCGATGGCGGGACTGTCGGGCATCGTCTTCTCGGTCTATACCGGATCGGGCTATTCGCTGGCGACGGTGGGGACGGAACTGACGGCCATTGCCGCCGTGGTCATTGGCGGGACGCTGCTGACGGGGGGCGCGGGCTATATGTTCGGGACCTTCGTGGGCGTGCTGACGATGGGCCTGATCCAGACCTATATCGTCTTCGACGGCAGCCTGTCGTCCTGGTGGACCAAGATCGTCATCGGGATCCTTCTGCTGGCCTTCATCCTGCTGCAAAAGGGCCTGCTGAAACTGTCGCAGATGCGGCTGGCCCAGGAAGCCACAAGGGGAACATGATGATCCACGACAACCGCCAATGCCAGTTGGGCGAGGGGGCCTTCTGGCACCCCGAGCGCCAGCAGTTCTTCTGGTTCGACATCAAGGGCAAGCGGCTCTTGTCGCAGCAGGCGGACGGATCGCCGCTGGAATGGCGCTTTGACCGCATGGCCTCGGCCGCGGGCTGGATCGACCGGGACCGGCTGCTGATCGCCACGGAAACGGGTCTGGCGATCCTGTCGCTGGCCGACGGAGCCTTGACTGATGTCGCGGCGGTCGAGGCGGACAATCCCGCCACACGGTCGAACGACGGCCGCGCGGACCCGCAAGGCGGCTTCTGGTTCAGCACGATGGGCCGGAACGGCGAGCCGGGCCTTGGCGCGATCTATCGCTTCTACCGGGGCGAGGTGCGCAGGCTGGTGGACCCCATCACCATCCCGAACGCGATCTGCTTCTCGCCCGATGGGGCGACCGTGCATTATTCGGACACCGACCGCAGCATTGTCTGGCGGCAGGGGCTGGACGGGGATGGCTGGCCTGTGGGCGAGCCGCGGGTGTTCCTTGACCTGTCCGCGCAGGACTGGTCGCCCGATGGCGCGGTCACGGACGCGGATGGCGGTTTCTGCTGCGCGATCTGGGGGCAGGGGGCGGTGGTCCGCTTTGACGCCCAAGGGCAGCAAACCCATCGTTTCGACGTGGACGGGCGGCAATCATCCTGTCCTTCCTTCGGCGGCGCGGACCTGTCCGACCTGCTGGTGACGACCGCCTTTGACGGGATCGAGGATCCCGACCCGGCCCAGGGCAAGACCTATCTGGTGCAGACCGGCCTGACCGGCCGTCCGGAACCCCGGGTGATCCTGTGAGCGGCTGGACCCTGCCCGACGGGCGCAAGGTCGACCGCCTGACGCTGACCGGGGGCGGGCTGACGGCGCAGGTGCTGACGCTGGGCGCGACGGTGCAGGATCTGCGGATGGACGGCGTCGATCATTCTCTGGTCCTGGGTTGCCCGGATCCGGCGGATTACCTGGGCGACGGGATCTACATGGGCGCGATCGTCGGGCGCTTCGCCAACCGCATCGGTGGTGCGCGCTTTACCCTGGACGGGCAGGAATACCGGACCGACCCCAACTTCAAGGAACGCCACACGCTGCACGGCGGATCGCGCGGGACCAACTGGCATCTGTGGCAGGTCGAGGAGGCCCGCGACGACAATGCCATCCTGTCGCTGGCCCTGCCGGACGGGGACATGGGCTTTCCCGGCGCCATGACCATCCGCGTCCGGATCACCCTGCGCGACGGCGGACTGGTCTTCGACATCGAAGCCCAGGCCGACGCGCCGACGCCATGCAACCTGGCGCATCATGGCTACTTCAACCTCGACGGCGGGGGCGATGTGCGCAACCACCTCCTGCGCGTCGCGGCAGACCGCTATCTGCCCGTCGACGACGACCTGATCCCGCTGCCGGGCACGGCACCCGTCCAGGGCACGCGCTTCGATTTCCGCCAGGCCCGAGAGATCGTGCCGGGGGAATACGACCACAACTTCTGCCTGTCCGATGGCCCGGCCGCCCCGCGCGTGGTCGCGGACCTGACCGGGCAAAGCGGCATCCGGATGCAGATCGAGACGGACCAGCCGGGATTGCAGGTCTATGATGGCGTGCATTTCGGCGGGCTTTCGGGGCTGGACGGCCGCAGCTATGACCGGTTCGCAGGCGTGGCCCTGGAAACGCAGGGCTGGCCCGACGCGCCGAACCGCCCCGACTATCCGGGTGCGATCCTGCGGCCCGGCCAGGTTTATCGCCACCACGCGGCCTACCGGTTCAGCCGATGACGGCGCTGATCGGCATCGACTGGGGCACCACCTCGTTCCGCGCCTGGCGGATGGGCGCGGGTGGCGAGGTGCTGGACCGCGTGGACGACGGTCCGGGCATTCTTGCCGCGGCCGGTTTGCCAGGCGGATTCCGCCAAGCCATGCAGGACCGGATCGGCAGTTGGCTGGGAACGGCTCCGGTCATCGCCTCGGGGATGATCACCAGCCGCAACGGCTGGATCGAGACGCCCTATCTGCCGCTGCCCCTTGATGCTGCGGCCCTGGCCGCGAACCTGACCCTGCACGAGGGCATCCACTTCGTGACCGGCGCGGTCAGCGACCCCGACGGCCCCGCCCCCGACGTGATGCGCGGCGAGGAAACCGAGATCATCGGTCATCTGTCGGGCGGAGGCGGGGACGGGCTGTTCGTCCTGCCCGGCACCCACAGCAAATGGGCACGGGCCGAGGGTGGCGCGCTGACCGGCTTTCGCACGGTCATGACAGGTGAGGTCTTCGGGGCGCTGCGCGACCATACCATCCTGGGCCGGCTGATCCAGCCGGGGCCTGGCAGCGAGGATGCCTTCCGCCGGGGGGTCGAGGCGGGACGGCAGGACGGGGCGCTGCTGGGGCGCATCTTCTCGGCCCGGACGCTGGCCTTGATGGACCGGCTGGCCCCGGACCAGGTCGCGGATTACCTGTCCGGCCTGCTGATCGGGGACGAGGTCGCGCAAGGCACGCGGGACGCCGGTGGCCCGGTCACGATCATCGGGCGGGGCGATCTGGCGCTGCGCTATCAGACGGCCTTCGCGGTGCTGGGCATCGCGGCGCGGATCACGCCGCCGGGCATGGCGCAGCGGGGGCTTTGGGAAATCGCCCGAATGGGGAAACTTGCATGACCGACCTCGACACAGCCTTTGCCGCGAACCCGATGATCGCGATCCTGCGGGGTCTGCGCCCGGATGAGGCCGCGGAAACCGCAAGCGCCCTGACCGGGGCGGGCTTCACGATCCTTGAAGTGCCGCTGAACTCGCCCGATCCGCTGGACAGCATCGCCCGCATGGTTGCCGCCGCCCCCGATGCGGTCGTCGGCGCGGGCACGGTTCTGACGGCCGAACAGGTGCGCGCCGTGGCGGATGCCGGGGGGCGCATCATCATCGCCCCCAATTTCGACCCGCGCGTCGCCGCCGAGGCGCGGCGGCTGAACCTCGCCTATTGCCCCGGCGTCGGCACCGTCAGCGAAGCCTTTGGCGCCCTCGAAGCCGGTGCCGCCGCCCTGAAGCTGTTCCCGGCCGAGATGATCCCCCCTGCTGCCGTCAAGGCCATGCGGGCGGTGCTGCCGCGCGAGGCGCGGCTGCTGCCCGTGGGCGGGATCGCGCCCGACACGATGGCGGTCTATCTGCGCGCGGGGGCGAACGGCTTCGGGTTGGGATCGGCGCTTTACAAGCCGGGGCAGGCGGCGGCCGAGACAGGCGAAAAGGCCCGCGCCTTCATGGACGCCTGGTCGGCCTTGCAGGACTGACCGCGCAAGGGACATCTACGACTTAAGTGATGCCTTCCCGGTTTTCTGGAACATCGGGCGGATGGGGGCGTTCCGGGCCATGCGCCCCAGGCAGGCGCGTCATGTTCCGGGAGGATGAAATGAAGACCACTTTGACTTGGGTGGCGGGCAGCGCATTCCTTGCGATGACCGCCATGTCGGCCCAGGCTGACTGCGCGGCGGAACTTGCCCGACTGACCGGGGGAGAGACTGCCTCGGAAGGAATCTCAAAGGACGGATCGCTGGCGCCGCTGGAAGGATCATCGGATGGGGCGGCCGCTGCGGGTGCGTCGGCCACGGACAGCGCAACGGAAACCGCCGCCGATGCCGGAATGAACAGCGCGGCACCGGCTGCCTCGGGCGAGGCCTCGGCGGATGCCGAAGGCATTGCCAAGGATGGATCGCACGCCCCGCTTGAGGGGGATTCGGGCCAGCAGGCAGGCATTGCCATGTCGGGCGCGGATGCGCAGGCCCAGCAGGAGGGCCAGCCCACGGCGACCGAGCAGGCGACGGCAGCCGCCACCAACGGCGGAAGCACCGAGGCTTCCAGCGATGCCTCGACCCGCGAAGCGCATATCCAGGCGGCACGGGACGCGCTTGCCGCAGGGGATGAGGACACCTGCATGAAGGCCGTCCAGGCCGCCGGGTCAGCCTGACAAGCGGGCTGGCCGGCGGTCCTGCGCCCCGGCCAGCCTTCCCGCATCGCCGGTCGCGCGAATAAGGCTGGAATGCCGCGCCGCTTTCTGATGAGAGGGGCGCCATCACAGCCTTGGCCCGGACGGACGACGCGATGAGCATACATCTTTACCCCAACGACCTTCCCGATGACCTGACGCTTGGCCCAGTGGTGGCCATCGACACCGAGACAATGGGCCTTGATCCCCGGCGCGACCGGCTGTGCCTGGTGCAGCTGTCGTCGGGCGACGGGGACGCGCATCTGGTCCAGATCGAGCGCGGCCAGACCGAGGCGCCGAACCTGTGCCGGATGCTGACCGATCCCAAGGTCCTGAAGCTGTTCCATTTCGGCCGCTTCGACATCGCCGCCCTGGAAAACGCCTTTGGCGTCGTCACGGCGCCGGTCTGGTGCACCAAGATCGCGTCCAAGCTGGTGCGCACCTATACCGACCGGCACGGACTGAAATACTTGCTGAGCGAGTTGGTGGGCGTCGATGTCAGCAAGCAGCAGCAGACGAGCGACTGGGGCGCGCCGGATCTGACGGATGCGCAACTGGAATATGCGGCCTCCGACGTGCTGCACCTGCACAAGCTGAAGGAAGCCTTGGAAGAACGGCTGCGGCGCGAGAACCGGATCGGTCTTGCGCAGGCCTGCTTCGATTTCCTCCCCGCCCGCGCCCATCTGGACCTGCTGGGCTGGGGGGATGAAAACGACATCTTCCGGCATTAGATGGGCAAGGCCGGGGGTTTTCCGCCCCCGGACCCCCGAGGATATTTCCGTGAAGAAGAAGGCGGCGGATTGAGCGATTATCTGGAAACGGCGCGGCGCGTGATCCTGACCGAGGCTCAGGGGCTGGCCGTGCTGGCCGAGGGGCTGAACGGCGATTTCGCCCGCGCGGTCGATCTGATCCTGGGCGCGCGGGGGCGGGTGATCGTGTCGGGCATGGGCAAGTCGGGCCATGTCGGGCGCAAGATCGCGGCCACGCTGGCATCCACCGGCACGCCCGCGCAATTCGTCCATCCGGCCGAGGCGAGCCATGGCGATCTGGGCATGGTCACGCAGGACGATGTGGCCCTTGTCCTGTCCAACAGCGGCGAGACGCCAGAGCTTGCCGACCTGATTGCCCATACCCGGCGCTTCCGGATCCCGCTGATCGGGGTCGCTTCGCGTGCCCAGTCGACCTTGCTGCGGCAGGCGGATGTGGCGCTTGTGCTGCCCCTGGCGCCCGAGGCCTGCGGCAACGGCATCGTGCCCACCACGTCCACCACCATGACGCTGGCCCTGGGCGATGCCCTGGCGGTGGCACTGATGGAGCACCGCGAGTTCACCCCCGAGCATTTCCGCACCTTCCATCCCGGCGGAAAGCTGGGTGCGCGGCTGGCCAAGGTCGGCGACCTGATGCATCGCGACATGCCCTTGGTGCCACAGGATGCGCCGATGTCGGACGCGCTTCTGGTCATCAGCCAGAAGGGCTATGGCGTGACCGGCGTGACGGATGAGGCTGGGCGTCTGGTGGGCATCATCACCGACGGCGACCTGCGCCGCCACATGCAGGGCCTGCTGGATCACCGGGCATCCGAGGTGATGACGCCCGGTCCCCGGGTCATCGCGCCCGATGCCTTGGCCGAAGCCGCCCTTGCGCAGATGCAGGACCGCAAGATCACCTGCCTGTTCGCGGTGGCGGATGGGATGCCGCAGGGCATCCTGCATATCCATGACTGCCTTCGTGCGGGGATCGTCTAGCCGATGAACCGGACCCGCCCATGAACCGCACCCGTGTCGTTCGCTGGTTGCGCGTGCTGCTGCCTTTGGCGGCGCTTGCGATGCTGTCCACGCTGTTCCTGTTCTCGCGCGGGGGGGACAGCGAATCGCAGATCCCCTATGCCGATGTGGATGCCCAGGCGATGGCCCGCGATCCTCGGCTGGTGTCGCCCGAATATGCCGGCGTGACCGATGACGGCGCCCAGTTGACCCTGCGCGCGACCGAGGCAATGCCGGGGCAGGGAGGTGGGCAGGCGCAGGATCTGCGGCTGGATTGGCAGCGCCCCGACGGACTGCGTGCCGACCTGACGGCACCGCAGGCGGGCTTGGCCGATGGCGCGATCCGGCTTGATGGCGGGGTGCGCATGACGACATCCACCGGCTGGACGCTGGATGCGGCCAGCATCGATGCCGCAACCGACCGGTCCCGCATTGCCGCCGATGAAGGCGTCAAGGCCGAGGCGCCCTTCGGCACCCTTTCGGCCCGGCGGATGGAGCTTGCGCCCGCCCCGGGCGAGGATGCTTCGATCTTGAATTTCTCGGGCGATGTCCGTCTGATATACCAGCCCTGACCCATCAAAGGACACGCCGATGCTGCGCCCCCTGCTGACAGCCCTGATCCTTGCCGCCCCGCCTGCTGTCGCGCAGGAGGTGGCCTTTGGCGGGATGCGCGCCGACATCCAGGCCCCGGTCGAGGTCGCGGCCGACAACCTGTCGGTCAACCAGGCCGACGGCAGCGCGGTGTTCACCGGCAATGTCGTGATCGGCCAGGGCGAGATGCGGCTGTCGGCGGACAGCGTGACGGTGATTTATGCCGAGGGCGGGCAAAGCCGCATCCGGTCGCTGGACGCCAAGGGCAATGTGACGCTTGTATCCGGACCCGACGCGGCCGAAGCCGAGGCTGCCACCTATGACGTGGACTCGGGCAATGTCACGCTGACGGGCGATGTGGTGCTGACCCAAGGGCAGAACGTGCTGACGGGCGACAGGATGCTGGTGAACCTCGAATCCGGGACTGCGCAGGTCCAGGGGCGGGTGCGGTCGGTCCTGCAGCCGGGCGGCAACTGATGCGGGGTTCGGCCGCACGGACGGGGGAGGGGTTGCGGGTCCGGGGCTTGCGCAAGTCCTATCGCAACCGCCCGGTGATCCGCGACGTCTCGGTCGATCTTGCACGCGGAGAGGTCGTGGCCCTGTTGGGACCGAACGGATCGGGCAAGACCACCTGCTTTTACTGCATTGCGGGCCTTGTGCCGCCCGACGCGGGGCAGGTGCTGATCGACGGGCAGGATGCCACGCGCCTGCCGATGTTCCGCCGCGCGCGGATGGGCATCGGCTATCTGCCGCAGGAAATGTCGATCTTTCGCGGGCTTTCGGTCGAACAGAACATCATGGCCGTCCTTGAGGTTGTCCACGAGGATCCCCGCCACCGCCGCGACCGGCTGGAGGAGTTGCTGGGCGATTTTTCAATCGAGCACCTGCGTGCCGCGCCCGCGCTGGCCCTGTCCGGAGGCGAGCGCCGCCGGGCCGAGATCGCGCGCTGCCTGGCCTCGGATCCCAGCTTCCTGCTGCTGGACGAACCTTTCGCGGGCGTCGATCCCATCGCGGTGGGCGAGATTCGCGGCTTGGTCCATGATCTCAAGTCGCGGGGCATCGGCGTGCTGATCACCGACCACAACGTGCGCGAGACGCTGGGCATCGTCGACCGGGCCTATATCCTCCATGACGGGACGGTCCTCATGTCCGGATCGACCGAGGACATTGTCGCGGACGCGCGGGTCCGCGAGGTCTATCTGGGCGAGAGTTTCCGCATGGCCTGACAGGCGCCCGCGCGAAATTGTCCGGCCGGGGCCCGCGCCCCGTTGACAGAGGACGCGGCCTGTCACCAGATTGACTCATGCGGGTGCGGCAGGAACCGTATCCCGCCACCCCCGTTTCCGCCCTGTGCCGGCAGACGGGCCGGCGCATACGGTAACGGGCAACCGAGAGGAATGACGATGCGCTATACCATCAGCGGAAAACAGATCGACATCGGCGATGCGCTTTCGACGCATGTGAAGACGGAACTGGGCGGAACGATCGACAAGTATTCGCAGCGCCCCACGGATGCCACGGTGACCTTCTCGAAGGATGCCCACCAGTTCCTGTGCGACGCCGTGGTGCACCTGTCCACCGGGCTGAACGTGACGGCCCGTGGCAGCGCCACCGAGATCTATGCTGCCTTCGAGGCCTGCCGCGAGAAGATGGACAAGCAGCTTCGCCGCTACAAGCGCCGCCTGAAGGACCATCACAAGGACAGGTCCGAGCCGGTTGAATTCGGGCAGGCGGGCATGTATGTGCTGGCCGCCGACGAGGATGAATGGGAATCGCAGGACAGCGGCCTGCAACCGATCATCATCGCCGAGATGGAGACCCGCGTGCCGACCCTGTCGGTTGGAGATGCGGTGATGCAGATGGAGTTGTCGGGCACGCCGCTTCTGGTGTTCCGCAACGAGAAACACGGGGGCGTCAATGTCGTCCACCGCCGTGAAGACGGCAATGTGGGCTGGATTGACCCGCGCGGCAATGGTTGACGCCGCGCAGGACGCCTGACGAAAGAGTTGACGCGCCCCCGGCATCCTGCGCGGGGGCGCTTGAGCCTTGGGAAAGACGCAAGCGATGCAGTTGACCGAAATCCTGAAACCCGGCGCCGTCCGGTCCCTGGGACAATGCACCTCGAAGAAGCGCCTGTTCCAGGAGCTTGCGGAACTGGCCCATGCCGAATACGGGCTGAACGCGACCGAGGTTCTGGATGCGCTGCAGGAACGCGAAAGCCTGGGGCCCACGGGCGTGGGACAGGGCGTCGCGCTGCCCCATGCGCGGCTGCACGGGCTGGACCGGGTGGTTGGCCTGTTCGTCCGCCTGGACAAGCCGCTGGATTTCGACGCCGTGGACCGCCAGCCCGTCGACCTGATCTTCGGCCTGCTGGCGCCCGAGACCAGCGGCGTCGACCACCTCAAGGCGCTTGCGCTTGTGTCCCGAACCCTTCGCGACACCGACCTGCGCGCCAAGCTGCGGGCCAATGACGATCCGGTGGCGCTGCACGCCGTTCTGGCGGCCCAGGGCGTGAAGGCCGCCTGAATCGTTTTGAATTGGACCGATTCGGTCCTATACAGGGGCTTCCATCTTTCCAGGAGGCCGAAGATGACCAAGCCTGTCAGGGACATCCCTCACGAGAAGGACATGATCCGCTTGCGCGAGTTCACCCGGCACGAGCGGGAATCGGGTATCCATCCTGCCGTCGTGGCGCTGTGGTCGCGTCCCCAGACGCGGGGCGAGACAAACCGGAAGGCCGTGGAATATGCGCGCATCGAGCGTGGCCGGTTGAGCTAGCGGAAAAGGACGGTGCCGCCGGGCGCCCGGCAGCCTCCGCGTCCAGCCGGATAAGGCAAAAGGCTGCCCGACAAGGGCAGCCTTTTCGGTTGAAGCAGGGGAACGCGGTTCAGGCCCGCACCAGCCGTTCGTAATCCTCGGCGACCTTGCGGGTTGTCTGGCCCACCTGGAAGTGCCAGTCGCCGATCTGGCCCACCGGGGTGACCTCGGCTGCGGTGCCGGTCAGGAAGCATTCCTGGAAGCCTTCCAGTTCCTCGGGAAGGATGCGGCGTTCGTGGACGGTGGTGCCGTTGTCCTTGAGCATCTGGATGATCGTCTGGCGCGTGATCCCGTTCAGGAAGCGGTCGGCCAGGGGAGTGTGGACCTCTCCGTCCTTGATAAAGAAGATGTTGGCGCCGGTCGCCTCGGCTACATAGCCTTCCCAGTCCATGAACAGCGCGTCCGAACATCCCTTGGCCTCGGCCGCGTGCTTGGACATGGTGCAGATCATGTAAAGGCCCGCGGCCTTGGCGGCGGTCGGGATGGTTTCGGGGGACGGACGCTTCCACTTGGCCACGTCCAGCTTCGCCCCCTGCCATTTGGCGTCGCCGTAATAGCTGCCCCATTCCCAGACGGCGACTGCCATGCGAACCGGATTGCGCGCCGCCGACACGCCCATGTCGGGGCCCGAGCCGCGCCACATCACCGCGCGGACATAGGCGTTGGTCAGCCCGTTGGCCTTCAGCACGGCCTCCTTGGCCGCGTCGATGTCCTCGGCGGAATAGGGGGATTCCATGTCCAGCAGGCGGGCCGATTCGATCAGCCGCAGCGAGTGTTCGTGGCCCTTGAAGATCTTGCCGTCATAGCACCGCTCGCCCTCGAAGACCGAGCTTGCATAATGCAGGGCGTGGGTCAGGATATGTACATTCGCGTCGCGCCAATCGACCAGTTCGCCGTCCATCCAGATCTTGCCGTCGCGATCGTCATATGCGCCCGTCATCATTCTCTCCAAAACCAGTCCGGGATTTTGCGGATCTTGCGCGGGTCCGCCCGGTATCGGCCCTTTTGTTGCGCGAAGCCCTTGACGCCTAGCAATCGAATCTTGGAAAGTCAACAAGACTGCCCTATCAGGGCGGCATTGGGAAAGGACGGACCATGGTCGAGACGCTTCGCGTTCACAGCATGATGGGCGATGATCTGCTGTTCCTGACGGACGAGAAGCTGCGTCGCGGGATCGAGGCGATGTTCTTTGCCTATCGGGCCTTTACGGCCGATCCCGACCTGATCCTGGCCGACATGGACTATGGCCGCGCCCATCACCGGGCGCTGCATTTCATCCATCGCAATCCGGGGCTGACGGTGACGTCGCTGCTGGCCGTGCTGGGGGTGACAAAGCAATCGCTGAACCGCGTGCTGCGCACCCTGATCGAGGACGGGCTGGTCGAAAGCCGCGTCGGCCGCCGCGACCGGCGCGAACGTCATCTGTTCCTGACCGAGGACGGCACGGCGCTGGAACGCCGCCTGTCCGAGGCGCAGCGGGCGCGGATGCGCCAAGCCTATCGCGCCGCCGGGCCGCAGGCGGTGGCGGGCTTCCGGCAGGTGCTGGAAGCGATGATGGACCCCGAGACGCGGGCGCAGTATCAGTCGATGAAGGATCTGCCCGAATAAAGGCCCGCCATGAGCCAGACCGACGCCCATCTGCTGATCGTCGACGACGATGAACGCATCCGTGCGCTGCTGGGACGATTCCTGCGCAAGAACGGCTTCCTGGTGACGCTGGCCCGCGACGCGGCCCAAGCCCGGCGGCTGCTGGCGGGGCTGGACTTCGACATGATCGTGCTGGACGTGATGATGCCCGGCGAGGACGGCTTTGCCCTGACCCGGTCCCTGCGCGAGACGCTGACCACGCCCATCCTGCTGCTGACCGCGCGGGGCGAGACCGAGGACCGGATCACCGGGCTGGAGGTGGGCGCCGACGATTATCTGGCAAAGCCCTTCGAGCCGCGCGAGCTGCTACTGCGCATCAGCGCCATCCTGCGCCGCATCCCCGCGCCCGAGGTTCGCCAGCCCAAGTTCCTGACGCTGGGCGCGCTGCGATACGACATCGACAAGGGCGAATTGTGGCAGGGCGAGAACCACCTGCGCCTGACCGGCACCGAACAGGCGCTGCTGCGCCGCCTTGCCGCCAGCAAGGGCGAACCCGTCAGCCGGGCCGACCTGATCGACGACCTGGGCCGCGGCACCGGCGACGAGGCCGAGAACAGCGAACGCGCCATCGACGTGCAGATCACCCGCCTGCGCCGCAAGATCGAGCCCGACCCCCGAGAGCCGCGCTTTTTGCAGACCGTGCGGGGCACGGGCTATATGCTGGTCGTGGACTGACCCGTGGACCGGCTGACCTATCAGGGGATCGAACTGGACGCCGAGACGGCCTTGGCGCTGCTGGAATGGCAGGCCGAGATGGGCGTGGACGAGGCGATGGGCGACGTGCCCGCG
Source organism: Paracoccus sp. AK26 (assembly GCF_011801365.1). Taxonomy (NCBI): domain Bacteria; kingdom Pseudomonadati; phylum Pseudomonadota; class Alphaproteobacteria; order Rhodobacterales; family Paracoccaceae; genus Paracoccus; species Paracoccus sp. AK26. The sequence continues at coordinate 2,408,180 of NZ_CP041041.1, read as the reverse complement.
GACCGCTTCCAGGTCCCTGCCGCCCCGCCCCCGCCGCCGCCCATCGCGATGACGCCCCCTGCCGCGCCCGCCTTGACCCTGACGGCGGATGACGACGACCTGCCCGGACGCGTGGCCCAGGCCGAGGCCCTGGCGGCGCAAGCCGATACGCTGAATGCGCTTGCCGCCGCGCAGGAACGCTTTGACGGGATCGAGTTGAAGAAGGGCGCGCGCAATTTCTGCTTTGCCGACGGCAACCCCGCCGCCCGCGTCCTGATCCTGGGCGAGGCTCCGGGCGACGAGGAGGACCGGCAGGGCCGCCCCTTCGTGGGCCGCGCAGGGCAATTGCTGGACCGCATGTTCGATGCCATCGGCCTGTCGCGCCAATCCGTCGATGCGGAACGGGCGCTGTATATCACCAATGTCCTGACCTGGCGCCCGCCCGGCAACCGCGACCCGCAGCCGGATGAGATCGCCGTCAGCCTGCCCTTCGTCCGCCGCCATATCGAACTTGCGGCCCCGGACGTGATCGTGCTGATGGGCAACATCGCCTGCGATGCGGCGATCGGCCGGCGCGGCATCCTGCGCCTGCGCGGCACCTGGACCCAGGCCTTCGGCCGTCCCGCCCTGCCCATGGCGCACCCGGCCTATCTGCTGCGAAACCCGCCCGCCAAGCGCGAAGCCTGGGCCGACCTTCTGTCGCTGGCTGCGCGTCTGGACGGGCAGGCCTAGCCCGCGCAGCCCCGCATCTCGACCGCGCCCTCCTCGGCCATCACCGTGAAGACCAGCCTGTCCTGCGGAAGGTCGAAGGGCTCTGCCTGGGGCGGGACGAAATCGGCCGTCAGGACCGTGCGCCCGGCCTCGGTCGCGATCTCGGTGGTCGAGATCCAGACTTCGGTATCGGCCAGTTCCATCGCCGCCAGTGCCGCCGTGCGGGGCAGGGTGGCGGTGACCCGGATCCCGTCGCTGATCGGCTCCAGCCTGCAGGCCGGGCGGTCGGGGGCGGGACGCGGCACCTGATCCATCGCAGCCAAGATCGCGGGGTCCGGCCCTTGCCCAACCGGCCCTGCCGTCAGCGCGACATGGGCCGGCACGCAGACGTCCTTGCATAGGCCGAAATCCACGCGGACCGCCAGATCGACCGGGCGAGCGGGATCGGCGGGTTGCGCGGTGAAGGGAAGAACCAGACGGCCGTGATAGCCAAGCGCCATGCCATCGCCAGACGGGATGGCCTCGGGTGCGGGCCAGTGCAGCGTGAGCCCCGCAAGATTGCCCGAGCCTGTCCAGTCGAAGTCTGGCGGCAGGCCGCTGTCGCCCGGATTGCGCCAATAGGTCTTCCAGCCCGGCTCAAGCTGGAACTCGATGGCGCCCATGCGGCTTCCGTCCGACTGGGTCCAGCCAGGCAGGATGCGCGCATCGGCCAGGCCCGGGGTCGGGGTCTCGGCGGCCAAGGGCGCCGCGGCCAGGCAAAGGCAGGCGAAGGGCAGGACGGATCGGATCATGATCCAGCGATAGCGGCTGGCGCGGGCCGGATGAAGTCACAATTCCGCGCAGGACTTGCATCCCTGGCGGCCAGGGCCGATCTTGAAGGGGAAGGAGAACAGATGAGCAGTTCCGACATCCATGGCAGCCAATCCGGCGGCATTCCGTTCGCCCATGCGGGGGAAACCAACCTGACCGGGAAGATCCTGATCGCGATGCCGGGCATGGCCGATCCTCGGTTCGAACGCTCGGTCGTGCTGATCTGCGCCCATACCGATGAAGGCGCGATGGGCCTGGTCCTGAACCGCCCCCTGCCCGAAATCGACTTCGGCGACCTGCTGGAACAGCTTGGCATCGACAGCGACGGTTCGGCCCGCCCTATCGAGGTGCGCTTCGGCGGCCCGGTCGAGCCGGGGCGGGGCTTTGTCCTGCACAATGTCCCCGAACATGGCAACGACCCGGAAGGCCGGCTGCGGATCGGGCGCACGCTGGCGATGACGACCACCCGCGACATTCTCGAGGAACTGGCAAACGGGCATGGACCCGCCTCGGCGGTTCTGGCGCTGGGCTATGCCGGATGGGGGCCGGGCCAATTGGAAGACGAGATGCTGCAGAACGGCTGGCTGACCGGCGACGGCGCCGAGGAACTGATCTTCAGCACCGCCCATTCCGACAAGTGGCAGACTGCGCTGCGCGCCCAGGGCATCGACCCGTCGCTGCTGTCGGCAGCGGCGGGCCACGCCTGATGCCCTGACCTACTGGACCGTGCGGGGCGCTTTCGGCAGCACCCAGTTCGGGCGCGGGAAGTGGCAGGTATAGCCGTTGGGAAAGCGTTCCAGGTAATCCTGATGCTCGGGCTCGGCTTCCCAGAACTCGCCCACCGGCTCGACTTCGGTGACGACCTTGCCCGGCCACAGGCCCGAGGCGTTGACATCCTCGATCGTCTCCTCGGCCACGCGCTTCTGCTCTTCGTCCACGTAATAGATGGCCGAACGATAGCTGGGGCCGATGTCGTTGCCCTGCCGGTTCGGCGTGGTGGGATCGTGGATCTGGAAGAACACCTCCAGCAGGCGGCGATAGGTGATGATGCCGGGATCGAACATGATCTCGATCCCTTCGGCATGGTTGCCGTGGTTGCGATAGGTGGCATTCGGGAAATCATCGCCCGTATAGCCCACCCGCGTCGTGACGACGCCGGGCAGGCGGCGGATCAGATCCTGCATCCCCCAGAAGCAGCCGCCTGCAAGAACCGCCCGTTCGCTCATCGTGCCGCCTCCTCGACCTGGGACAGGTAGGCGCCGTATCCCTCGGCTTCCATCCGGTCGCGGGGCACGAAGCGCAGCGCGGCCGAGTTGATGCAATAGCGCAGCCCGCCCGCCTCGCGCGGGCCGTCGGGGAAGACATGGCCCAGATGGCTGTCGCCATGCTTGGACCGGACCTCGACCCGGACCATGCCATGCGACAGGTCGCGGTGTTCGGTCACGTTGCCTTCGATGGGCTTTGTGAAGGCGGGCCAGCCGCAGCCGGAATTGTATTTCGTGGACGATGCGAACAGCGGCTCGCCCGAAACCACGTCCACATAGATGCCGGGTTCGAAATGATGGTCGTATTCGCCCGTAAAGGCGCGCTCGGTGCCGTTTTCCTGCGTGACGCGGTACTGCTCGGGCGTCAGCCGCGCCAGGGCGTCGGCAGTCTTCTCATAGGCCATGCTTGTCCTCCGCTGGTCCTTCGTAGCCCTCATATGGGAACGAAGGCCCGGTCCGCAAAGGTTCAGCCGCAGATCGCGGCCTTGGCCGCCGCGTATTCGCGGGCCAGACGGTCGATGCGGGTGGCGGCGGGCACGATGTCGCGCACCGCGCCGATGCCCTGGCCCGACCCCCAGATCTGGCTCCAAGCCTTGGCCTTGGCCGCATTGCTGCCAAAGTTCATCGCCGAGGGATCGGCCCCTTCCAGATTGTCGGGATCCATCCCCGCCGCGCGGATCGACGGGGCGAGGTAGTTCCCCGACACGCCCGTGAACAGCGACGAGGTGACGATGTCCATCGCCCCGCTTTCCACGATCATCCGCTTGTAGTCGGGCTGGGCGTTCGCCTCCGTCGTGGCGATGAAGGGGCTGCCGATATAGGCCAGATCGGCCCCCATGGCCTGCGCGGCCAGCACGGCCCGCCCGGTGGCGATGGCACCCGACAGCAGCAGCGGGCCGTCGAACCATTCGCGAATTTCCTGGATCAGCGCAAAGGGTGACAGCGGACCCGCATGGCCGCCCGCGCCGGCTGCGACCGCGATCAGCCCGTCGGCGCCCTTCTCGACGGCTTTGCGCGCGAAGACGTTGTTGATCACGTCATGCAGCGCGATGCCGCCGCAGTCATGGGCGGCCTGGTTCACCTCGACCCGCGCGCCCAGGCTGGTGATCCAGATCGGCACGCGGTGGCGGTGGCAGATCTCGATGTCGCGTTCCAGCCGGGCATTGCTGCGATGGACGATCTGGTTCACCGCGAATGGCGCGGCGGGATGGTCGGGATTGGCCTGGTTGTGGCGGTCCAGTTCCTCGGCGATCCGGGTCAGCCAGGCGTCCAGCAGCGGCGGCTCTCCGTCCTGCTCGCGCGCGTTCAGGGCGGGGAAGCTGCCGACGATGCCCGCCTTGCACTGGGCGATCACCAGTTCCGGTCCCGAGACGATGAACATGGGCGAGGCGACAACGGGAATGCGCAAGGCGGATAGGATGGGGGGCAGCATGGTTCCTCCGGAATTTCGGGCAGGATGTCCTGCGGGTCGGGATCGGGCAACACTGACGCGACGGAAAAACTCACGCGGTGGTGAACCGATCGCGATCCCAAGGGTTGGTATCGGACCCGTTGCAAAGGAGAATGCGCGCCGATGCAGCCGCTTGCCCGGAATGCCCCCGTCCTGACAGCCGGATCCGCCCTGTTCCTGGACTTCGACGGATGCCTGGTGGACATCGCCCCCAGGCCCGATGCCGTCGTGATCCCGCCCGGCCTGCCCGGCAGGCTTGCGCGCCTGCATGACAGGCTTGGCGGGGCGGTCGCGCTGATCTCGGGCCGCGACGTCGCCGACCTGCGGGCCTTCCTGCCTGATTTTCCGGGCGCAGTCGCGGGCAGCCACGGTGCCGAACTGTCCCTCGACAGCCAGCGGATCCAGAAGACGCATGGCATCGATCTGGATGTTGCAGAACTGCACGGATCTGCGGCCCGCGCGGTGGCTGCGCATCCCGCCATTCTGGTCGAGCGCAAGCCGCATGGTGTCGCGCTGCATTATCGGGCCGATCCCTCTCTCCGCCAGATGGTCGAGGATGTGATGCAGCAGCTTGCCGACACGCATCCGGGCATGGTGTTGCAGCCGGCCAAGATGGCGGTCGAACTGCGGCCCGCAGGCACGGGCAAGGACGGTGCGCTTGACCGGCTGATGGCCATGGCGCCCTTTTCGGGACGCGTTCCCGTCTATGCCGGCGACGACCTGACGGACGAGGCGGCAATGGCCCGCGCCCAGGCCTTGGGCGGGCAGGGCATCAAGATCGGTGAAGGCGACACTGTCGCACAGATGCGGCTGGCAGATCCCGCGGCCCTTGCCCGCTGGCTGGACGACGCCTTGGAAAGGTTGGGCTGATGTCGCGCCTTGTTGCCATATCGAACCGCATTCCCCTGGGCGACAGCCCATCCGGCGGACTGGTCGTCGCGCTTGAAGATGCCCTGCGCAGCTCGGGCGGGTTGTGGATCGGCTTTTCCGGCGACACCGTCGAGGATCCTTCGGACGACCTGACATACCACGAGGGCGCGGCTTTCGGGCGGGCGTCCTTCGACCTGACCCCGCAGGATCACGACGATTATTACCTGGGCTATTCCAATTCGGTCCTGTGGCCTGTCTGCCACGGTCGCGCCGACCTGATGCGGATCCTGCCGGAATATCTGGAAGGATACCGCCGGGTGAACGAACGCATCGCCCGGCTGGTCGTCCCGCATCTGCGCCCCGACGACCGGATCTGGGTCCAGGACTACCAACTCTTCCCCCTGGCGCAGGAATTGCGCAAGTTGGGGGTCAAGGGGCTGATCGGGCATTTCCTGCATATCCCCTTTCCTGGCCCCACCGACTGCGCCACCCTGCCCAACCCGGACGAGTTGTTCGAATGGCTGTCCCATTATGACCTGGTGGGATTCCAGGCGCAGCGCGACCTTGACCATTTCGCCACAAGCGCCCGCACGCTGACCGACATGGAACAGCTTTCCGATACCGAGTTCCGCATCGCGGGCCGCAGCATTCGGGCCGGTGTCTTTCCCATAGGGATCGATGCCCAGGCCTTCATTGCCCTGGCCCGGGGCGCGCGCCAGGAAGACCGGATGCGGACCTTGACCGGGTCGCAGTCGATGATCGGCGTGGACCGGCTTGATTATTCCAAGGGCATCCCGCAGCGGTTCCGGGCGTTCCAGTATCTTCTGGAAAACGACCCGTCGCTGACGGAAAAGGTGATGCTGCTGCAGATCGCCCCGCCCACACGCGAATCCGTCGATGCCTACCAGCAGATCCGCGAGGAAACCGAGCATCTGGCAGGCCGCGTCAACGGCCAGTTCGCGACCGTCAACTGGACGCCCATCCGCTTCATCCACCGCCCGATCCCCCGCGACGAACTGGCAGGGCTCTACCGGCAGTCGAGGGTCGGCCTCGTGACACCCCTGGCGGATGGGATGAACCTTGTGGCCAAGGAATATGTCGCGGCCCAGGATCCCGCCGATCCGGGCGTGCTGATCCTGTCCCGCTTCGCCGGCGCGGCCGAACAGATGCCCGAGGCGCTGATCATCAACCCCCACGACCCTGGGGAACTGGCCCAGGCCATGCAGCAGGCCATCGCCATGCCGCTGGAAGAACGGCAGGAACGCCATGCGGCCCTTCTGCGCGGCGTTGTCGAACAGGATGTCGGCTGGTGGTCCGCCGCCTATCTTGACGCCTTGGACCGGGCAGGACGCTGACCGTTCATCTTGGGGCAAATATCCCACAGGGGGCGCGGGGGACGTGAAGTCCCCCGCCTTCCGACCTCAGCGTGCCGCCAGAAGTTCCGGCACGGACAGCAGGATGAACTCGTTATCCGCAGCCTTGCCGATCTCCCGCCCGCCCGAGAAGGGCAGGTTGTTGTCATTGGCAACCAGGATATGGGTGTCATCGACGCGGGCCACGTTCTCGATGGTGAAGAAGGGGAAGGTGAACCGGCCATCGGTCGCCATCCCTTCGGGTGCCTTTCCATCGGGATCGGCGATGTCCAGCAGGTCGACATGGCCGATGCGGCGGATGAAGCCTTCGTCGTCGCGGTTTGCGGTGTCGACCAGCACCACGTTCTTGACGCGGGCGGGCTGCGGATAGCAGGCGCCTTGGTCGGCGGCCCCCTCGGCGCAGGCAAGCGCGGCATTGCCTTCGCCATTGTCCCGCTCGATCACCAGGGCGCGGGTTTCGTCGATGAAGTTGAAGTCGCCGATCGCCGTCGCCCCGTCCGACAGTCGGAACCGGAAGCTGTCGCCCGTCCAGTCGCCCGCGGCGGTATCAAAGGTCATCACCCGCAGGAAGCGGCCTTCCGGCTGGCCGTCAGCGCCCAGCAGCGGCTTTTCAAGCATCGCCCACAGAAGGCCCGTGCCGGGCTGCAGGGCCATTCCCTCGTATCCGCCTGACCGCTGCGCCTGGAAATCCACGCCCGGCTGCGCGGGAACCACGGTGCCCGGCGTGTCGGGCCCCGCCAGCGGCGTGCCGTCCAGCATGGTTTGATGCACCGACAGCACCCGCCCGTCCCGGGCCACGCGCAGGACAAAAGGACCGAACTCGTCGCCGATCCAGATCTCGTCACCCTGGGCCTGGATGCTTTCAGGGTCGAAATCCGCACCGGTCAGATAGCGGCTGTCGGTTGCCTCGTTGGCGATGCGGAATGGCACCTTGCGGTCGGGATCGCGCAGGAACACGGTTTCCAGCCGCGCCACGCGGCCGGTACCGAAGTCGGGCTGCATCCGGTGAAAGAACAGCATCGCATCAGGGCTGTTGGCCTTGCTGCCGAAGCCGTTGTCGGTCAGCGCGAACCATGACCCGTCCTGGTCCCGGTTCATCGCCAGGCCCGACATGCCCTGGACCGGCTGGCCGATGAAGGGCAGCGAGATGCCGGTCTTGTGGCCGCCATAGGCAGGACCGACATCGCCCTCGACCGACATCGGCACCTCGTTGCGGGCCTTGCCGGTAAACTTGCCCGACACCCACAGATCGCGCGGCGCATCGGCGGGGGGCACGACCATGCTGAAGGCGGGAAGGCTGGCATGGCCCGCAAGCGTCGCGGGAAAACGTTCCTGGGCCAGGGCAGGGGCGGCGGCGGTGCAGGCAAGCAGGGCAAGGGTCAGGCGCATGGTCCGGTGGTCCTTCGTCATTCTACGAAGCCGGACCACTAGGCAGGAAAGATGTCAGCCATGCAGCGGGGATATGGCAGAACGGTGAAGCTGCCTCAGGATTTGCCCTGCCCGCCGGCCGACTGAGCGCGAACCTTGGCGATGCGCGCGGCCATGGCCTGGGACTTGCGCCGGTGATAGCGGCGCACAAGCGGGATCGTCAGGTGATAGGTCGCCACCGCAGCGATCCCGCCCAGGACCGCGCCCCCGGCTGCATAGGGAAGGAAGATCTCGTGCCAGAACTCGGAAAGGCCGCTCCAACTGGTCGGGCCGGGGCCGACGGCCGACATGATGTTGTGCCAGGTTTCCGCCGTGGCATGGGCGAATTCGCGAAAGATCACCTGGGGCGACATGTCGCCCGGCATTCCCAGGATCGTCCGCCCCAGGCCCACCGCGCCAAGCGCGATGAAGGGCGTGGTCAGCGGATTGCCCGCGAAGGTGCCCACGAAGGCCGCCAGGACATTGCCCCGGATCGCCAGCGAAACAAGCGCCGCGACGATGAAGTGAAAGCCGTGGAGGGGCGTGAAGGACAGGAAGACGCCGGCCGCCATGCCGCGGGCAATGCGGTGGGGCTGGTCGGGCAGGCGGCGCAGGCGATACCACAGATAGGTCGTGGACCGGCGGAATCCGCCCGGCGGATAAAGAAACTCGCTTGCCAGTTGTCCGTATGTGCGCGGCTTGCTGCGCTTGAACACGGTCCTGATCCCCCTTGCCCAGGCGATGCCCGTTCAGGGCTTCTTTGCGATGTCGCGGATGCGAGCAACCTGCGCGACGTCGCTTTCCGCCTCGAGCGCCGTCAGCAGGTTGTGCAGGTGTTCCTGGTCCCGCAGCTCGATTTCGACCTCGATGCGGTAGAAGTCGGGCTTGCGGTCCATGAATTCAAGGTTCGAGATGTTGGCCCCCTGCGCCCCGATCAGGCTGCAGATGCGGCCCAGCACGCCCGCGTCGTGGCGGATCGTCAGCGAGAGCATCGTCGAATAGGCCGCCGGATGCCGGCCCGAACGCCACTGGACATCCACCCAGCGGTCGGGGCTGTCCTCGTATTCCGCAAGCACCGGGCAGTCGATGGCATGGATCACCACGCCCTTGCCGCGATAGGTGATGCCGACGATCCTTTCGCCGGGCAGCGGGCGGCAGCAGGGCGCGCGCTTGAAGTCGGCATCGGCCTCGACCCCCGCGAAGGGGCGGGTGCCGTCGATCTCGTCCTGGTGGGCGGCCAGGTCGGGGTAAAGGACCTGCAGCACCTCCTTGGCCGAGTTTTCCGCGCTTCCGATCCGGGCCAGCAACTCGTCTCCATCGGCCAGGCCCATCTGCTTGGCGGCGGTGCGCAGCGCCTTGTCGGTCACCTTGCGGCCGACATGTTCGAAGCTGACGCGGACCAGTTCGCGACCCAGGCGGATGAAGCGGTCGCGGTCTTCCTCGCGCAGGGACCGGCGGATCGCGGACTTGGCGCGGCCGGTGGCGACGATGTCCAGCCAGGTCGATTGCGGGCGCTGTCCCGACGCGGCGATGATGTCGACCGACTGGCCGTTCTTCAGCCGCGTCCACAAGGGCACGCGGATCCCGTCCACCTTGGCGCCCACGCAGGAATTGCCCAGGCGGGTGTGGATCGCGTAGGCGAAGTCGATGGGCGTCGCCCCCTTGGGCAACTGGATCACGTCGCCGCGCGGCGTGAAGCAGAACACCTGGTCCTGGTACATCTCCAGCTTGACGGCTTCCAGGAACTCGTTGTGGTCCTCGCCCTCGAGCCGGTCGGTCAGGCTGTCGATCCATTCGGCGGGATCGACGGCGAAGGGGTTCTTGGTGCGGACGCCGTCGCGATAGGCCCAATGGGCGGCGACGCCTGCCTCGGCCACCTCGTGCATCTGCCGGGTGCGGATCTGCACCTCGACCCGCTTGCCGTCGCGGCCCGAGACGGTCGTGTGGATCGACCGATAGCCGTTGGACTTGGGCTGGCTGATATAGTCCTTGAACCGGCCGGGAACGGCGCGCCAGCGTTGGTGGATCACCCCAAGCGCACGATAGCAGTCCATGTCCGTCCGCGTGATGATGCGAAAACCGTAGATATCGGACAGCCGCGAGAACGCCAACTGCTTTTCCTGCATCTTGCGCCAGACCGAAAAGGGCTTCTTGGCGCGGCCGAAGACATCGGCCTCGATCCCCTGGCGCTCCAGCTCCATCCGGATATCGGCCGTGATCTGGCCGATGATGTCGCCGCTGTCCTTCTGCAGGCTGACGAAGCGGCGGATGATGGAATTGCGCGCTTCGGGGTTGATGACCTTGAAGGCGAGGTCTTCCAGTTCCTCGCGCATCCACTGCATCCCCATGCGACCGGCCAGGGGCGCATAGATATCCATCGTCTCGCGGGCCTTCTTGACCTGCTTTTCGGGGCGCATGGACCGGATGGTGCGCATGTTGTGCAGCCGGTCGGCCAGCTTGACCAGGATCACGCGCAGGTCGCGCGACATGGCCATGAACAGCTTGCGGAAGTTCTCGGCCTGCTTGGACTGCGCCGAGGACAGTTCCAGGTTGGTCAGCTTGGTGACGCCATCGACCAGGTCGGCGATCTCGGCCCCGAATGCCGTGGTCAGGTCCTGCTTGGTGGACCGGGTATCCTCGACCGTGTCATGCAGAAGCGCGGTGACGATGGTCGCGTCGTCCAGCCGCATTTCCGTCAGGATGGCAGCGACGGCGATGGGATGGGTAAAGTAAGGCTCGCCCGAATGGCGGAACTGGCCTTCGTGCATCCGCATCCCGTATTCATAGGCGTCGCGGATCAGGCCGGCATTGCTGCGCGGGTTGTAGTTGCGGACAAGCGCGATAAGGTCTTCGACGTCGATCATTCTTGGCCGAAGACCCCTGTTCCCGTGGCCTTAACGCTGGTTCGCTTCCAGCATCATGCGCAGCATCCGCTCCTCGGATTCCTCGTCGACGGGCTTGGGACGATCCACCTCGGCGCCCAGCAGCAGGGCCATGGCGTCTTCTTCCGGCTCATCGACTTCGATCTGGGTTTGGGTCGATTCGATCATCCGTTCGCGCAGGTCGTCAACGGGCTGCGTTTCCTCGGCGATCTCGCGCAGGGCGACGACCGGGTTCTTGTCGTTGTCGCGATCGACCGTGGGCGGGCTGCCCGCGGTAATCTCACGGGCGCGATGCGAGGCCAGCATCACCAGATCAAAGCGGTTCGGGACTTTGTCGACGCAGTCTTCAACCGTTACGCGGGCCATGTCTCACCTGTGCAGTTGCGAATCAGAGTTCCGGGGCGAAACCGAGGTTGTGAACGCCAAGGCTGAAAATGTCAAGGATGGGACAGCCCGCCCCCAGAGGGCAGCGGTGTCATTCCCGACAGGCCGTCGGGGCCAAGCGCCGCCAGCATCTGCGACACCGTCCGGTCCGTCAAGGGGTGGCGCCAGCCCGGCGCGATTTCCGCCAAGGGGGCCAGCACGAAGCCGCGATCCTGCATCCGGGGATGGGGCAGGATCAGGTGATCGGGGGCGGTGGTCTGCTGGCTGGCCGGGTCCAGCCCGATCCAGCGGCGCAGGGCGGCCGCGTCGGGCAGGATCAGGTCGTCCAGGGCGATCAGGTCCAGATCCAGCACACGCGCGGACCAGCGGCCCGTGCTGCGGTCGCGGCCAAAGCGCGCCTCGATCCCGTGCAGGCGGTCCAGCAGATGGCGCGCGGCCAGGGCGGTGCGGATCACGGCCGCCGCATTGGCATAATCCGGGCCGGATCCCGCCGGTACGGCGGGCGTCCGCCAGATGCGGCTGATTGCCGCTATTGAAATATCGGGTTCACCATGCAGAATATCCAAGGCTTCGCGAAGGGAGTGGACGGCATCGCCTGCGGCGGACGGCAGATTCGCCCCCAAGGAAACGATACCGAAAGACAAGTTTTCCATGGCACCCGTTCGTTTTATGAAGTCTTGCGTCTCCGACGCGTGTGCAAGGCTGCGTGCCCCTGCCGGAACCCGCAGTCCCATTGAAGGCAAGTGATATGTTTTACAAGGATGATCGCCTGGCGATCTTCATCGACGGAGCCAATCTTTACGCCTCGGCCAAGGCCTTGGGCTTCGACATCGACTACAAGCTGCTGCGGCAGGAATTCGACCGTCGCGGCAAGCTGATGCGCGCTTATTACTATACCGCCCTTATGGAGGGCGAGGATTATTCCCCGATCCGTCCGCTGGTCGACTGGCTTCACTACAACGGCTATTGCGTGGTGACCAAGGCTGCCAAGGAATACACCGACACGATGGGCCGCCGTAAGGTCAAGGGCAACATGGACATCGAACTGACGATCGATGCCATGCAGCTTGCGCCCCGCCTGGACCATGCCGTGCTGTTTTCCGGCGACGGCGACTTCAAGCCGCTGATCGAGGCGTTGCAGCGCCAAGGGGTCCGCGTGTCCGTGGTGTCCACCATCCGCAGCCAGCCGCCGATGATCGCGGACGACCTGCGCCGCCAGGCCGACAACTTCATCGAGCTGGATGCACTGCGCGACATCGTGGGCAGGCCCCCGCGCGAACAGCAGACGGCGTCGGAAGGGTAAGCCAAGGCCCGGCCCCGCCTGGGGCCGGGCAACCGGATCAAACCAGCCGGCCTTCCTCCATCGCGGCGCGCACGAAGCCCGCGAACAGGGGGGCGGGTTCGAAGGGTTTCGACTTCAGTTCGGGGTGGGACTGGACGCCGATGAACCAGGGATGGTCGGGATATTCGATCACCTCGGGCAACTTTCCATCGGGCGACATGCCCGAAAAGCACAGGCCAGCCTGTTCAAGCGCTTCGCGATAGGTGGCGTCCACCTCGTAGCGGTGGCGATGGCGGTCCTCGATTTCCGTGGCGCCGCCATAGACTTCGCTGATCTTCGAATCGGGCGCCAGGATGGCGGTATAGGCGCCAAGACGCATGGTGCCGCCCTTGTCGTCGGTCACCTTGCGTTGCACGGTGTAATTGCCCTGCACCCATTCCTTGAGGTGATAGACCACCGGGGTAAAGCGCGTCTTGCCGGCCTCGTGATCGAACTCCTCGGAACCCGCATCGGGCATTCCGGCCAGGTTCCGTGCGGCCTCGATTACGGCCATCTGCATTCCCAGGCAGATGCCCAGATAGGGCACCTTCTTTTCCCGCGCGTATTTGGCGGCGGCCAGCATCCCTTCGGTCCCGCGTTCGCCGAAGCCGCCGGGCACGATGATGCCGTGGTATCCGTCCAGCAGATGCGCGCCTTCGCCTTCCAGCTTCTCGCTGTCCACCCAGTCGGCCTTGACGCGCACCCGGTTGGCCATGCCGCCATGGGTCAGCGCCTCGGCGATGGATTTGTAGGCGTCCTCAAGCTGGGTGTATTTCCCGACCACGGCGATGTTCACCTGGCCCTCGGCATTGTCCAGCCGGTCCATCACGTCTTCCCATTTCGAGAGATCCGGACGCGGGGCGGGGCTGATGGCGAAGGCGTCAAGCACGGCACGGTCCAGGCCCGCGCGGTGATAGGCCAAGGGCGCCTCGTAGATCGACTTCAGGTCATAGGCGGGGATCACGGCGTCGGGGCGGACGTTGCAGAACAGCGCGATCTTGGCGCGTTCCTTTTCCGGGATCGGGTGTTCGGACCGGCAGACCAGCACGTCGGGGGCCAGGCCGATGGATTGCAGTTCCTTGACGCTGTGCTGGGTGGGCTTGGTCTTCAATTCGCCGCTGGCCGCCAGGTAAGGCAGCAGCGTCAGGTGCATCAGGATGCACTGGCCGCGCGGGCGTTCGTGGATGAACTGGCGGATCGCCTCGAAGAAGGGCAGGCCCTCGATATCGCCGACCGTGCCGCCGATCTCGCACAGCATGAAATCGACCTCCGTGTCGCCGACGGCAAGGAAGTCCTTGATCTCGTTGGTGACATGGGGGATCACCTGGATGGTCTTGCCCAGGTATTCGCCCCGGCGTTCCTTTTCCAGCACGTTGGAATAGATCCGGCCCGACGACACGCTGTCGGTGCGGCGCGCCGACACGCCAGTGAAGCGTTCGTAATGGCCCAGGTCCAGGTCGGTTTCCGCGCCGTCGTCGGTCACGAAGACCTCGCCATGCTCGAAGGGCGACATGGTGCCGGGATCGACGTTCAGATAGGGGTCCAGCTTGCGCAGCCGCACGGTAAAGCCCCGTGCCTGCAAGAGCGCGCCCAGTGCCGCCGATGCCAGGCCCTTGCCGAGCGAGGACACGACGCCGCCGGTGATGAAGATGTAACGCGCCATGAAGGCCCCCGTGATTCCTGCGTGATTTCGCAAATTCTGAATGGTTGCGGATCACACTGTGACCAGCATCACGGGACTTGAGATATAGCCGATTCGCCCCGTGGCCGCAATGGACCGCAAGCTGATGTGGGGGCGGAAAATCCCGCCCCTAGTTGTGGTGTTCTCAGTTGGCCGGAGCTTCGGCCGGGGCAGCGGGCGCCGCTGGGGCAGGGGCTTCGGGCTGGGCCGGGGCGGTGGCCTGCGGTTCGGCAGGCTGCGTCGCTGCGGGCGCTGCGGGTGCCGGGGTTGCGGGCTCCGCTGCGGGCGGGGCCACGGGTTCGACGGCGGGTGCCGCAGCCTCGGGCGCGGCGGTGTCAGCCACGGGTGCATCGGGCGCGGGCGGGGTCAGGGGATCGCCGCCGGTGGTGGACGAAGGCGGCGGAACATAGGCCGGTGCTGCCGGCAGCGTCGATTCCTGGCGGCCGGCGGGAACGCCCAGCTGGTCCATGATCGAGCTATTCGACACCTGCCGCGCGGCGATGATCGTCAGCGCGATCGAGGTCACGAACAGCGCGATGCCGAAGATCCAGGTCAGCCGGGTCAGGGCATTCGCGGCCTGCCGGCCGGTCATCACGCCGCCACCGCCGCCGCCCATGCCAAGCCCGCCACCCTCGGATCGTTGCAGCAGCACCACGCCGGTGAGCAGCACGGCAAGGATCAGATGGATGGTCAGGACGACGTTTTCCACGGCTTTCGGCCTTTCGCTTTCGGACGCGCCTATCTAGTCATCCGGGGGGATGTTGGCAAGCAGAGTAAACCCATGCCCGCGCTGATGATCCAGGGCACCGGATCGAATGTCGGAAAGTCGCTGCTGGTGGCGGGCCTGTGCCGCGCCGCGCGCAACCGGGGCCTGTCGGTCGCGCCCTTCAAGCCGCAGAACATGTCGAACAATGCCGCCGTCACCGCCGATGGCGGGGAAATCGGCCGGGCGCAGGCGCTCCAGGCCCGCGCCTGCGGGCTGGACCCGCTGGCCGACATGAACCCGGTGCTGCTGAAGCCCGAAACCGATACCGGCGCGCAGGTGGTCCTTCAGGGCCGCGCCATCGCGCGCGCCGAGGCGTGCGATTACGCCGCCCTGCGCCCGCGCCTGATGGCCGGCGTCCTGGACAGCTTCGCCCGCCTCTCCGCCGCCCATGACCTGCTGATCGTCGAAGGCGCGGGCAGTCCGGCCGAGGTGAACCTGCGCCCCCGCGACATCGCCAACATGGGCTTTGCCCGTGCGGCGGGCGTGCCGGTAGTGCTGGCAGGCGATATCGACCGGGGCGGGGTGATCGCGCAGATCGTGGGCACGAAGGCGGTGATCGATCCGGCAGACGCCGCGATGATCCGCGGTTTCCTGGTCAACAAGTTCCGCGGCGATTTGCGGCTGTTCGACGACGGCTACCGGATGATCGAGGGGGCGACCGGCTGGTGCGGCTTTGGCGTTTTGCCCTGGTTCGCGGACGCGCACCGCCTGCCGTCCGAGGATGCGGTGGATCTGCGGGCCTCGGCCGGGCAGGGGCTGCATGTGGTCTGCCTGTGCCTATCGCGGATCGCCAATTTCGACGACTTGGATCCGCTGGCGGCGGAACCCGGTGTGCGCCTGACCATGCTGGGTCCGGGCCAGGCGATTCCCGGCGATGCCGACGTGGTGGTGATCCCCGGTACGAAATCGACGCTGGGGGATCTTACCTTCCTGCGCGCGCAGGGCTGGGACATCGACCTTGCCGCCCATGTGCGGCGGGGCGGACATGTGCTGGGCCTGTGCGGCGGCTTCCAGATGCTGGGGCGGGTGGTCCGCGATCCCCTGGGTAGCGACGGAATGGCCGGAGAGGGCGCTGGCCTTGGGTTTCTGGACGTGGAAACGGTGATGGCGCCCGAAAAACGGCTGGTGCGCGTGGCGGGCACGGCGCTTGGGCAGGCGGTCATGGGATACGAGATCCACATGGGCCGCACCACCGGCCCGGACTGCGCGCGACCCTTCGCCCATCTTCCCGGCCCCGATGGCGCAATCAGCCGCGACGGGCGGATCGCCGGCACCTATCTGCACGGGCTGTTTTCCGACGACGGCTTCCGCGCCGCCTGGCTGGCGCAGTTCGGCGCATCGTCGCGGCCTGGATACGAGGCGGGGGTGGATCAGGTCCTGGATGACCTGGCCGACCACATCGAGGCCCATCTGGACGTGGCGGGACTGCTGGCACTGGCCGGTTTGTGACGGGCTTGCCGCTGGACGAAGCGGCCCCGGCGCGCTACCTCGGGGGCATGGAACACGCAAAGCCCCCCCTGATGCTGTATCTTGCCGCCCCGCGCGGCTTTTGCGCGGGCGTGGACCGCGCTATCAAGATCGTGGAACTGGCGCTGCAGAAATGGGGCGCCCCGGTCTATGTCCGTCACGAGATCGTCCACAACAAGTTCGTGGTGGACGGGTTGCGCGACCAGGGCGCGGTCTTTGTCGAGGAACTGGACGACGTGCCCGACGACCGCCCGGTGGTCTTTTCCGCCCATGGCGTGCCCAAGGCCGTGCCTGCCGAGGCGCGGCGGCGCAACATGATCCATGTGGACGCGACCTGCCCGCTGGTCACCAAGGTCCACAACGAGGCCGCGCGCCACCACGCCGAAGGCCTGCAGATGGTGATGATCGGCCATGCCGGCCATCCCGAGGTGCTGGGCACGATGGGCCAACTGCCCGAGGGCGAGGTGATCCTGGTCGAGACGATCGAGGATGTGGCGACCATCGCCCCCCGCGATCCCGAACGGCTGGCCTTCATCACCCAGACCACCCTGTCGGTCGATGACACGGCGGAAATCGTGGCGGCCTTGCAGGCGCGGTTTCCGGCCATCGCAGGTCCGGCCAAGGAGGACATCTGCTATGCCACCACCAACCGGCAGGCGGCGGTCAAGGCGATTGCGCACAAGATCGACGCGCTTTTGGTGATCGGGGCGCCTAATTCCTCGAACTCCAAGCGCCTGGTCGAGGTCGGTCGGGCGGCGGGCTGCGCCTATTCGCAGCTTGTGATGCGCGCCGACCAGATCGACTGGCGCGCCATCGACGGGGCCACCGCCGTGGGCGTCACCGCAGGGGCAAGCGCCCCCGAGGTGCTGGTGAACGAGGTGATCGACGCCTTCCGCGCCCGCTATGACGTGACGGTCGAGATCGTCGAGACCGCGCAGGAGAATGTGGAATTCAAGGTGCCGAAGGTCCTGCGGGAAACCGCCTGAGGCACGCGGGGGGCGCTTTGCCCCCCGGACCCCCCGAGGATATTTGCGTGAAGAAGAAGGCATGATGCGGCTTTATTCGATGCCCTCGTCGGGCAACAGCTACAAGGTGCGGCTGCTGCTGGCGCTGCTAGGTCGGGCGATCGAGACCACCGACGTCGAATATCTGACCGAGGCCCTGGAGGGGGCCAAGGCCAGTGGCCGGTTGCCCTTTGGCAAGGCCCCGGTGCTGGAGCTGGACGACGGGCGGCTGCTGCCCGAGTCGAATGCGATCCTGTGCTGGCTGGGCGAGGGGACGGGCTTTGTGCCTGCCGATCCCTTCGCACGGGCCGAGATGCTGTCCTGGATGTTCTGGGAACAGAACCAGCATGAAGGGGTGATCGCTGTTCGGGCCGCGCTGCTGACCTATCCTCATCGGCGGGCGCAGGCGACGCCCGATCGGCTGGCGGCGTTGCTGGACAGCGGCCATGCCCTGTTGCAGGTCATGGAGGACCGGCTGACGGGACGCGAATGGCTGGTGGGCGACGGGGCGACTTTGGCCGATGTCTGCCTTTACGCCTATACCCATACCGCAGGCGAGCGGGGCGGGTTCGAGATGGCGCGCTTTCCCTCCGTCAAGGCTTGGCTGGCCCGCGTTGCGGCGCTTCCGGGATATGTGGGGCTGGATGGCTGAACTGTTCGCCTGGACCGACGGCGCCTGCAGCGGCAATCCCGGCCCCGGGGGTTGGGGTGTCCTGATGCGCGCCATGGATGGCGGTACGGTCGTCAAGGAACGCGAATTGGCGGGCGGCGAGGCGCTGACCACCAACAACCGGATGGAACTGATGGCGGCGATTTCCGCGCTCGAGGCGCTGTCGCGGCCGTCGGCGATCACCATCACCACCGACAGCGCCTATGTGAAGAACGGCGTGACCCAGTGGATCCACGGCTGGAAGCGCAACGGCTGGAAAACCGCCGACCGCAAGCCCGTCAAGAACGCCGAACTGTGGCAGCGCCTGGACGAGGCGCAGCGCCGCCACACCGTCACCTGGGCCTGGATCAAGGGCCATGCGGGCCATCCCGAAAACGAACGGGCCGACGAACTGGCGCGGGGCGGCATGGCGCCCTTCAAGCCCGCGAAGGTGGCGGGGTGACGCCTGGCCTTCTGGTTCCGCTGCTGGATTATGCGGCGGTGCTGGTCTTTGCGCTGACGGGCGCCTTGGTGGCCAGCCGGGCGCAGTTGGATCTGGTGGGCTTCATCTTCTTCGCCACCCTGACCGGGATTGGCGGGGGCACCGTGCGCGACCTGATCTTGAACCGCGACGCGATCTTCTGGGTGGGGCAGCCGGAACTGATCCTGCTGACCTCGGGCGCCGCCGTGCTGGTGTTCTTTACTGCGCATCTGTTCGAAAGCCGCTATCGCCTGATCGTCTGGCTGGACGCCTTTGCCCTGTCGGTGGCCGTGCCGGCAGGCGCGGGGATCGCGCTGCAGGCGGGGGTCAGTCCGGTGGTCGTTGTGGCGATGGGCGTGGTCACCGGCACCTTCGGCGGGCTGATCCGCGACGTGGTGGGCAATGAGTTGCCGATGGTGCTGAAGCAGGGCGAGTTGTATGTCACCGCGGCCTTCGGCGGGGCAGTCGCGGCCGTGGTGCTGATCGGGGTGGGGATGCCCCGGCCCGTGGCGCTGATCTTTTGCGGTCTTGTGGTCATGGCCTTGCGCGCAGGCAGCCTGCTGCTGGGGTGGAGCCTGCCGACCTATCGCGCGCGTCCGCCCAGGGCCGACAAGAACAACCGCTAGCGCAGGACGGGCGGTGCGTCGCGGCGGATGCGGGTATCCTCGACCCCCATGCGCAAACCGGCGCCGATCCGGTGGGCCAGGGCCGACCAGGCGCGGGCGGCGTCCAAGGGCAGGGTGCGGCGCAGGGTTTCGTCGAACAGCGCCAGCCAGACGGGGAAGTGGTTCGCCCGCACGTCGCCCGCCTGCATGTGGACGCGCATCGGATTGCCGTCATAGCTGCGTTCGTAAAGGATCGCGTTGCGCCAGAAGGCGGCAATTTTTGCCTCATGCGCGGGCCAGTCGGTGACGTGGCCTGCAAAGACCGGGCCCAGCACCTCGTGCCGGCGGACGGCGCCGTAGAAGACGGCAACGACGCGGTCGATCTGGTCGGGGGTGACGTCGAAGCGGGGCGGGATCATGGCGGCGGGTCCGTTGGTTGATCCGTCATGTGGCCTGCGGGCGGCTCCGGCGCAAGGCGCGGTTTGACGCATGGGGCCGGTGCTGCTATCGCCGCGCGCCAGCCCGGAAGGATTTCCCATGACCCATTACACCGACGCCCTGACCCAGCTTGGCGCCAAGACCGACCTGCCCGCCGATCCCGAACAGGCGGTGCTGGAACGCGTGCCGAACCCGCAGGCTGGCGAGGTCTATGCCGTCCGCTTCACCCAGCCCGAGTTCACCAGCCTTTGCCCGATCACCGGCCAGCCGGATTTCGCGCATCTGGTGATCGACTATGTCCCTGGCGACTGGCTGGTCGAATCAAAGTCGCTGAAGCTTTACCTGGGCAGCTTCCGCAACCACGGGGCCTTTCACGAGGATTGCACAGTCGGCATCGGCAAGCGGCTGGTGGACGCCATCGCGCCGCAATGGCTGCGGATCGGCGGGTATTGGTATCCACGCGGCGGGATGCCCATCGACGTCTTCTGGCAGACGGGGGCGGCGCCTGCGGGGTTGTGGCTGCCCGACCAAGGCGTGGCGGGCTATCGCGGACGCGGCTAGCGCAGGTTCCGCCAGATCATCAGCGCGGCGTCCGACAGATCGCCCGCCCGCGCCAGAAGGTGTTCGCGTTCAAGGCCCGGTCCCGGCTGGGCGCGGTCCAGCCGGTCCAGCAGGCGCAGGATCCGGCGGCGATGCGTGCCGGTCGCGACCTGCAGCGGATCGGCGACCAGCCCCGCGAAGGTCGTGACCAGCGATCCGATCACCGCCAGCGCCAGGCCCGTCAGGATCACTTCCCACGGCGAAAGCTCGACCGGGAAGGCCCAGTACCAGGCGCGGCCCAACTGGTCGCCCAGAAGGAAATCGCTGACAGCGGTCGAATGGGCGCGCATCTCGGCCAGCGGGCCTGCCAGCGAGATCACGCCGGGCGTGGGGCGGTTGAACAGAAGCCACCCCGAGGCCAGCACGATGACCGAGGTCGTGATCTCGGACACGGCGTTGCGGGTCTCGGCCAGGGTGGCGGCGGCCTGGCGGGTGATGGCGGGCGGGGCACCGGGGCCAATGCCCTGCGCGTCAAGGTCCGCCACCAGGGCCTCCAGGTCGGCCTGGATCACCCGGCCCATGTCCGAGGGCAGGAACACCCGCCGCGCCGAAAGCCAGGCGCCCGCGCGGCGTAGGCCCAGCCGGGGCAGCGCCCAGCCCACCAGCCGCGTTAGAATAAAGACCGGCGACAGCATCACATTGACCGGCGCGCGCAGCAGGTCCCACCCAAGCGCCGCGCGGTGCAGGCGCAGGGTGCCGCGAAGCCCGTACCGGTCGCGGACAAAGCGCGACACGGCGGCGCGGCGGCGGGCCATGGCATCGTCGGTCAGGGTTGCGGGCACGCGGGCGGCTTTCTATAGAGGTCGGCATGGAATTTCTGGCGTTCGGATCCCGAATTAGCAACCCGGTGGCGTGAGGTTTCGCGCCGCCGGGTCGCCGCTTGTCCGAACCTCATGCCCTCGAAGGATGCCCCGATGGCCGCCGATACCACCGTTACGACCGATGCCCCCGACTACCGCGACACCGTTTTCCTGCCGCAGACCGAGTTTCCGATGCGCGCGGGCCTGCCGCAGCGTGAACCCGAATGGCTGGCCCGCTGGGACCGCATCGGCATCTATGACCGCCTGCGCGAACGCAGCGAAGGCCGGGCGCCCTTCATCCTGCACGACGGCCCTCCCTATGCGAACGGACACCTGCATATCGGCCACGCGCTGAACAAGACCATCAAGGACATCATCGTGCGCAGCCACCAGATGATGGGCCGCGATGCGCGCTATGTCCCCGGCTGGGATTGCCACGGGTTGCCGATCGAATGGAAGATCGAGGAGAAATACCGCGCCGAGGGCCGCGACAAGGATGCCGTGGACGTGGTCGAGTTCCGCCAGGAATGCCGCCGCTTCGCCGACGAATGGATCGACATCCAGCGGGCCGAGTTCAAGCGCCTTGGCATCACCGGCAAGTGGGACAATCCCTATCTGACGATGGATTTCCACGCCGAGGCGGTGATCGCGGCCGAGTTCATGAAGCTGGTGATGAACGGCGCGCTGTATCAGGGGTCGAAGCCCGTGATGTGGTCGCCGGTGGAAAAGACCGCCTTGGCCGAGGCCGAGGTCGAATACAAGGACCACACCAGCCATACGATCTGGGTGCGGTTTGGCGTGGAATCGTCGCAGGGTATTTGGGCAACGAAGAAGCCTGCAAGCGTGGTCATCTGGACGACGACGCCCTGGACGATCCCGCAGAACCGGGCCGTCGCGTTCAATCCGGGGATCGCTTATGGCCTGTATCGGGTCGGGACGGTGGCCGAGACCGCGACCGCGCAAGCGGGTGAGCTGCTGGTGCTGGCCGATGCCTTGGCTGAAAGCGTGATGAAGGCTGCGAAGGTTGAGGAGTGGCAACGCGTGGCCGATGTCCCCGCGGCGGAGCTCGAGGGGGTGCTGCTGTCGCACCCCCTGCGCGGCGTCGAGGGCGGCAATGGCGAATGGGACTATGACGTGCCCCTGCTGCCGGGCGATCACGTCACCGACGACGCGGGCACGGGTTTTGTCCACACCGCGCCCAGCCACGGCGACGACGACTATCAGCTGGGCCTGCGCTTCAAGCTGCCGATGACCTATAACGTCGAGCCCGACGGATCGTATCGCAAGGACCTACCGCTGTTCGGCGGGCAGGCGATCATCGACGCGGACGGCAAGGACGGCCCGGCCAATGTCAGCGTCATCAAGCAGCTGGCCTATGCGGGCGCGCTGCTGGCCAAGGGCAAGATCAAGCACTCCTATCCGCACAGCTGGCGATCCAAGGCGCCGCTCATCTATCGCAACACGCCGCAATGGTTCGCGGCCATCGACAAGCCGCTGACCGACGGCATGAACGACCATGGCCAGACGATCCGCTCGCGCGCGCTGACCTCGATCGACAAGCTGGTGAAATGGTGGCCGCAGACCGGGCGGAACCGCATCCACTCGATGGTGGAGAACCGCCCCGACTGGGTGCTGTCGCGCCAGCGGGCCTGGGGCGTGCCGCTGACCTGCTTCGTGCGTCGCGGCGCCAAGCCCACCGACGACGACTTCCTGCTGCGCGACCAGCGGGTGAACGACCGCATCATAGCGGCGTTTGAATCCGAAGGCGCGGATGTCTGGTATCGCGACGGCTTCAAGGCGCGGATGCTGGACGGCGTGGTGGACCCCGACGATTACGACCAGGTCATGGACGTGCTGGACGTGTGGTTCGACTCGGGCTCGACCCATGCCTTCGTGCTGCGCGACCGGGCGGATGGGGCGCCCGACGGGATCGCGGACGTTTACCTTGAAGGCACCGACCAGCATCGCGGCTGGTTCCAGTCCTCGCTGTTGCAGGGCTGCGCGACCAAGGGCCGCGCGCCCTATCGCAATGTTGTCACCCACGGCTTCACGCTCGACGAGAAGGGCATGAAGATGTCCAAGTCGCTGGGCAACACCATCGTCCCCGCCAAGGTGATCGAGCAATACGGCGCCGACATCCTGCGCCTGTGGGTGGCGCAGGCGGATTATACCGCCGACCAGCGGATCGGGCCGGAAATCCTGAAGGGCACTGCCGACAGCTATCGTCGGCTGCGCAACACGCTGCGCTTCCTGCTGGGCGCCTTGGACGGGTTCACGGATGCCGAAAAGGTGGACCCCGCGCAGATGCCCGAGCTTGAACAGTGGGTGCTGCACCGGCTGGCGCAACTGGATCACGCGGTCCGCAAGGGCTATGACCAGTTCGACTTCCAAGGCGTGTTCCAGACGCTGTTCCAGTTCTGCACCGTGGACCTGTCGGCCTTCTATTTCGACATCCGCAAGGACGCGCTTTACTGCGACGCCGCGACGGATCCGCGTCGCCGGGCCGCGCGGACGGTGCTGGACATCCTGTTCCACCGGCTTGTCACCTGGCTGGCCCCGATCCTGCCCTTCACGACCGAGGATGTGTGGCTGTCGCGCTTCCCCTCCTATGACGACAGCGTGCATCTGCAGGACTTCCCGGCGACCCCCGCCGATTGGCTGAACGAGCCGCTGGCGCTGAAATGGGACCACGTCCGCCGCGCCCGCCGCGTCGTGACGGCGGCGCTCGAGGTGAAGCGGACGGACAAGACCATCGGCGCAAGCCTGGAGGCCGCGCCCGTGGTCCATGTCGATGACCGCGACATGCTGGCCGCGCTGAAATCCGTGGACTTTGCGGATGTCTGCATCACATCGGACCTGTCGCTGACCGCCGACCCGGCCCCGGCGGAAGCCTTCCGCATGGCCGAGACCCCCGGCATCGGCGTGGTCTTCGAGGCGGCCGATGGCGAGAAGTGCCAGCGGTGCTGGAAGATCCTGCCCGATGTCGGCACCCACAAGCATCCGGGCGTTTGCGCCCGTTGCAATGACGTGCTGGGATGACGGACCCGGACCTGCGCAGGGCCATCCTTGCGCGGGTTGCCGGGCTGCGCCCCGGCACCACCTGCTGCCCCAGCGAGATCGCCCGCGACCTTGCCGCCGATTGGCGCCCGCTGATGCTAGCGATCCGGGCCGAGGCCCTGCGCCTTCAGGCCGAGGGTAGGATCGGCATCACGCAGGGCGGCAAGGTGGTCGCCGGGCCGGATCTTCGTGGTCCTGTCCGCCTTGGGCCGCCTGCTTGACGCGGCACCGGCACGGCACCATCCTGCGCCGCGCGTGAACAACCAGCAGGTCCCCGATGTATATGCCGAACCCAGATCGTTACGACCGGATGCAATATCGCCGCTGCGGCAGGTCCGGCCTGATGCTGCCCGCGATCAGCCTGGGCCTTTGGCACAACTTCGGCCACGACACCCCGCACGAGACCAAGCGTGACATCTGCCGCACGGCCTTTGACCTGGGGATCACCCATTTCGACCTGGCCAACAACTATGGCCCGCCCCCCGGCAGCGCCGAGGAAGCCTTTGGCGAGATCCTGCGGACGGATTTCGCGGGTCTCCGGGACGAGTTGGTCATCAGCAGCAAGGCGGGCTGGCGTATGTGGCCGGGGCCTTATGGCGAATTTGGCAGCCGCAAATACCTGATCCAGTCCTGCGACCAGTCGCTGAAGCGGATGGGCCTGGATCATGTCGATATCTTCTATTCCCACCGTTTCGACCCCGACACGCCGCTGGAAGAAACGATGGGCGCCCTGGATTACATCGTCCGCTCGGGCCGCGCGCTTTATGTCGGCATCAGCAGCTACAACAGCGCCCGCACACGGGAAGCCGTGGCGATCCTGCGCGACCTGGGCACGCCATGCCTGATCCACCAGCCCAGCTACAACATGCTGAACCGCTGGATCGAACATGACAACCTGCTGGACACGCTTGAGGACGAGGGAACAGGCAGCATCGTCTTCACGCCGCTGGCCCAGGGGATGCTGACCGGCAAGTACCTGAAGGGCATTCCCGCCGACAGCCGCGCGGCGCAGGGCAAGTCGCTGGCAAAGGACTGGCTGACCGACACGCTGATCGGGCGCCTGAACGGGTTGAACGACATGGCCGCCGGACGGGGGCAGTCGCTGGCGCAGATGGCCGTGGCCTGGACCCTGCGCGACGGCCGCGTGACAAGCGCGCTGATCGGCGCCTCGCGCGCGTCGCAGGTGGCGGATTGCGTCGGTGCATTGGAACGGCTGGATTTCACCGCCGAGGAACTTGCCCGCATCGACGACCTGTCGGCGGGCGGCGACGTCAACATCTGGCGCGGATCGACCGAGGACGCCGGCGAGGACTGACGCGACAGCGGCCCCCCTTCGTGCTAGGCTGAGGCCGGGATCAAGCGAAGGGGGGCGTCTTGCCCGTCGCCAGCGTCAGCCTGACGAACCTGCCGGGAACCGAGGCGGCCATTGGCCGGGCGGGCAGTCATTGCATCATCGTTGACCGGCCCGAAGGCAAGGCCGGGGGCTTGGGCCTGGGCTTCAACGGGGCGCAACTGCTGGCCCTGGCGATCGGCGGCTGCTTCTGCAACGACCTGCGCTATATCGCGCATCGGCGCGGCTTAGGCATCGCGTCACTGGCGGTCAGGGTGGATCTGTCGATGGAGGGCGATCCGCTGATCGCGACGGGGGCGGACTTGGCGGTTCGCTGCACGCTGGAGGATGGCTCCGACCCTGGCCCCCTGATAGACGAGGCCCGGGAAAGCTCGATGGTCGGCTGTTCCCTGCCGCGCGGGATCCCGGTGTCCGTGGGGCAGGGGGTTTAGTCCCACCACCAGCCGTTCTTCCTCAGCGTCTGCCGGATCGGCTTTTCCTTGGGCGGCAGCCCGTCGGCGAACAGGGGGCGGACCTTCTGGCGGCCCTTGCCCTGGTAGATCAGCTTCTTTGCCGGCGCCCAGTCCTTCAGCCGCCTCTTGATGCGGTTCGGGGCGGCCGCAGCCTCCAGCACCTCCAGCACCCGGTCGGATTCGCGGGCGTAGAGCAGCGGCAGGTTGCGGTAATGGCAGGTGACGGCGCCATCAAGACCCGCAAGGCCGGGGCCGGGGCGCCCGCCGCCAAGGCTGTGGATCACCAGGGGCAGGATCACCTGGTCCAGCCAGGGGTCCAGGCTTTGGCAGGCCAGTTCGTCGGGCGGGTCACGGCGCACCGACAAGGCCCAGTCGAGAAAGCGTTGCCGGAAGACCGCCGGGTCGGGCCCGAAGAACCAGCCTGCGTTGAAATACAGGTAACGTTCCCAATGCTCGTCGGGCTGGGACAGGTCCAGTGAGGATGCGAAGTCCAGCCCGAAGCGGTCGTAAAGCGACTTCCAGATCGCCCCGTAGCCTGGGCCGTAGAGCGGCGGTTCGGGCCATGTCCCTTCGCGCCGCATCGAGGCCGCGGGCAGGGCGCTGTCAAAGGGCACCTGGTCCAGCGGACCCAGGATCAGCGTGTCCGTGTCAAAGAAGGCGAAGGGCTGGTCCTGGGGCAGGACCGACAGCGCCTCGATCTTGTTGCCATAGGGATAGGCCGCGCCGAAATGGCGGGCGATGAAGGGCGCGATCTCGGCCCCGAGCGAGTCCAGCAGGGCGCGGGTGTCGTCGGGGATCCGGGTGTCATGCCCGGCCCAAGCCCCGTCCGGCTGCGGCTCGGCCACGATCAGGCGTCCGGCGAAATCGGGCGCGGCATGGCGCAGGCTGGCGGCGAAGATGATCGCCTGGAACTCCAGCGGCCCAGCCTGGGCCACGATCAGCAGGTTCGGCGCAGCCATCAGCCGGCCAGCATGGCGAAGACGGTTTCCTTGGGCCGGCACAGGCGCGCGCCCCTTGGCCCGAAGACCACGGGGCGTTCGATCAGGGCGGGGTGGTCCGCCATGGCGGCGATCAAGGACTCGTCGGACAAGGCGGGATCACCCAGGCCCAGGTCGTCATGGGGCGTGTTCTTGCGGCGCAGCAGGCTGCGCGGGGCGATGCCCAGTCGATCAAGCGCGTCGCGCAGTTCCTGGGCCGAGGGGGATTGCTGCTGATAATCGCGCACCGCCGGATCCACGCCTGCATCCTGCAAGGCTTGCAGCACGAAGCGCGAGGTCGAGCATTTCGGATTGTGCCAGATCAGGTATTCGGACATGCAGCCCCCAAGGTCGATACAACCTTAGCGCGCAACGTCCGGAATAGGAAGCGCACTGGTTGCCTTGATCTCCTCCATCGACAGAAGCGCCGTGACGTTGTGGATCTTCACCTCGGCGATCAGCGACTGGTAGAAGCGGTCATAGGCGCGCGCGTTCCTGACCTGCACTTTCAGGATATAGTCGATGTCGCCCGCCAGCCGGTGCGCCTCGATCACCTCGGGGCGTTCGCGCAGCGCCTTCAGGAACCTGGCAGCCCAGGCCTTGTCATGTTCGCTGGTGCGGATCAGCACGAAGAAGCAGGCCTCCAGCCCCAGCGCCTCGGGGTCGAGGATCGCCACCTGGCGGCGGATCACGCCGGCTTCCCGCAGCTTGCGGATGCGGTTCCAGACGGGGGTCTTGGACGCCCCCACCCGGTCGGCGATCTGGTCGAGCGAAAGGCTTGCATCCTCTTGAAGCAGGGACAGGATTTTGCGATCCACCTCGTCCAGCCGGAAATTTGTTTTGGCGTGGCCAGTATTCTGTGGAAGCTGTTCCGTCATGATCGTCCAACGTGGCTGAATGTCCTTATTTTCCTGACCCTATCGCAAAGATCCAGAACAAAATTCTATATTGTAAGGACCAATCCGAAAGGGTCAGACCATGAGCAAAGCCTTCGTACCGACGGCCGCCAAGCCCGGCGTCATCACCGCAAACGACCTGCGCGAAGGCCATAACCTGTGGATGTGCGAGGACGGCTGGACCGCCGATCCCGCGCAGGCGACCCTGTTCGAGGACGAGGCCATCGCCGATCTGGCGCTGCTGAAGGCGGTGGGCCAGTCCAACATCGTCGTCGGCCCCTATCTGGTCGAGGCGCGGCGCGGCCCCAACGGCCCCGAGCCGACCCATTTCCGCGAGGCCTTCCGGCAGCGCGGGCCGTCCAACTATTTCCACGGCATCCAGACCCTGAAGCAAGCCAAGCAGTCCGAGGCCAGCAATGTTTGACGTCCGTCCCGTCGATACCGATTACGTGCGCCACCGCGCGGCCCAGTTCCGCGCCCAGGTGGAACGTCGCCTGGACGGCAGCCTGACAGAAGAAGAGTTTCGGCCCCTGCGCCTGATGAACGGCGTTTATCTGCAGCTGCACGCCTATATGCTGCGGATCGCCATCCCCTATGGCACGATCAGCCCCGACCAGATGCGGATGCTGGCCCATCTGGCCGAAACCTATGACAAGGGCTACGGCCACTGGACCACGCGGCAGAACATCCAGTTCAACTGGCCCAAGCTGGTCGAGATCCCCGACATGCTGGACAAGCTGGCATCCGTCGGGATGCACGCGATCCAGACATCCGGCAACACGATCCGCAACGTGACGACCGACGCATTCGCGGGCGCGGCGGCCGACGAATACATGGACCCGCGTCCCTATGCCGAGCTGCTGCGCAGTTGGTCCACCGACCATGCCGAATTCCAGTTCCTGCCGCGCAAGTTCAAGATCGCCATCAGCGGCGCACAGCGCGACCGCGCCTTGGTCGCCGCCCATGACATCGGGTTGCGCCTGATCCAGAAGGACGGCCAGACCGGGTTCGAGGTCTGGGTCGGCGGGGGCCTCGGCCGTACGCCCATGCTGGGCAAGGTGATCCGCGACTTCCTGCCCGAGGCGGACCTGCTGGCCTATATCGAGGCGATCATCTCGACCTACAACCTGTCGGGACGGCGCGACAACAAGTACAAGGCCCGCATCAAGATCACCGTGCACGAGCGCGGCCTGGACGTCTTCAAGGCCGAGGTCGAGGAGGAGTTCCAGAACCGCCGCCGCGACTTCCACGGCGCCGACCGCGAGGCCTTGGCGATCTTCCGCGACCGCTTCGCCGCGCCCGCCTTCCGCAACGGCCCGACCGACGGCTATGAGGCCGAGCGGGCCAGGAACGGCGCCTTCCGCAGCTGGACCGACACCAACCTGCACCCCCACAAGGTCGATGGCTATGCCAGCGTGATCGTGACCTTCAAGACGCATGGTGAGACGCCGGGCGATGCCACGGCCGACCAGATGCGCCTGCTGGCCGATCTGGCGGAACAATACGGCCATGACGACCTGCGCATCAGCCATGACCAGAACGTCGTGCTGCCCCATGTCCACAAGTCTGACCTGCCCGCCGTCTATGCGGCGCTGCAAAAGGCGGGGCTGGCGGTGGCCAATGCCGGGCTGACCAGCGACATCATCGCCTGCCCGGGCATGGACTATTGCACCCTGGCGACCGCCCGGTCGATCCCCATCGCCCAGGAAATCGCGACGCATTTCAAGGATGCGGGCCTAGAGGATGAAATCGGCAAGCTGAACATCCGCATCTCGGGCTGCATCAACGCCTGCGGGCATCACCACCTGGGCCATATCGGCATCCTGGGCCTGGACCGGGCGGGGGTGGAAAACTACCAGATCACCCTGGGCGGCGACGGCTACGACATCCCGGCCATCGGCGAGCGCGCCGGCGCGGGCTTCCCCTACGACCAGGTCGTGCCTGCTGTCGATCGCCTGCTGCGCGCCTATCTTGAAGTCCGCGCGGACGCCTCGGAACGCTTCATCGACGCCTATCGCCGGCTTGGTCCCGCCCCGTTCAAGGCCGCGCTCTATCCCGAGCCTGCCCATGCTTGATGACACGCTGGACAGTCGTGCCGCGCGGTTGAACGACCGCTATCGTCATCATGCAGCGACCGAGGTCCTGCGCCGCGCCGTCAGCGACCCGGATCTGGGGCGGGTGGCACTGGTGTCGTCCTTCGGGGCCGAATCCGTGGTGCTGCTGCATATGGTCAGCCGGGTTGCGCCCGGTCTGCCGGTGCTGTTCATCGACACGCAGATGCTGTTTCCCGAAACGCTGGAATACCAGCGGGACGTATCGGCCCGGCTGGGCCTGACCAATGTCCAAGTGATCCGTGCCGACCAGACCCAGGTCGCGCGCCAGGATCCCGACGGGACGCTGCACCAGTTCGACGCCAATGCCTGCTGCGACCTGCGCAAGACGGTGCCGCTGGAAGGCGCGCTGTCTGGCTATGACGCCTGGATCACGGGCCGCAAGCGGTTCCAGAACAACGACCGTGCCGCGCTGGAGTTCTTCGAGCCCGAGCCGCCGTCCCGCCTGCGCATCAACCCGCTGGCCCATTGGCGGGCCGAGGATGTGCAGGAATACATGGTCGAGAACAACCTGCCGCGCCATCCGCTGGTGGCAAAGGGCTATCCGTCCATCGGCTGCGCGCCTTGCACCTCGCCGGTGAAGCCGGGCGAGGATCCCCGCGCCGGACGCTGGCGCGGCAGCGACAAGACCGAATGCGGCATCCACTTCATTGGCGGCAAGATCGTCCGCGGAAAGGTTCCGGCATGACCGACCAGTTGAACAGCGAACGCGTCATCGCGCGCGACGACGGCTTCCATCCGCTGGTGGACGAGGCCGAGGTGACCCTGGCCCCCGACACGCCGCTGGCCGATCTGGCCACCTATCTGGACCGCGCACTGATCTCGATCGACTTTCCCGCCTTCACCGACGGGCGCGGCTTTTCGCTGGCCCGCCGGCTTCGCGAATTGGGCTTCAAGGGCCGCCTTCGCGCCTCGGGCCGGCTGATCGCGGACCAGTATGCGATGGCCCGCCGCGTGGGTTTCGACGAGGTCGAGGTCGCCCCCGACATCGCCGCGCGCCAGCCGGCCGAGCAGTGGATCGCACGAGCCGACTGGAAGGCCTTCGACCACCGCGCCCACCTGGCGGGCTAGGGCTTTCGCCCCGCCGCCCCATCGACTAGAACATGCAGGACTTCCCATGACCCTGGACATTCCCGTGGCCGAAGCTGCCAAGACCGCCTCCAAGACCCTTCCCGACGCGCAGACCGTGACGGCGGTCAAGCATTGGACCGACAGCCTGTTTTCCTTCCGGGTGACGCGTCCTGCGTCCTTGCGCTTTCGTTCGGGCGAATTCGTGATGATCGGTCTGCTGGGCGACAACGGCAAGCCGTTGCTGCGCGCCTATTCCATCGCCTCGCCCAACTGGGACGAGGAACTGGAATTCTATTCGATCAAGGTGCCGGACGGGCCGCTAACCTCGAAGCTGCAGCACATCCAGCCGGGAGACGAGATCATCCTGCGGCCCAAGCCCGTAGGCACGCTGGTCCTTGACGCGCTGCTGCCCGGCAAGCGGCTGTGGTTCCTGGCCACCGGCACCGGCATCGCGCCCTTCGCGTCGCTGATGCGCGATCCCGAAACATACGAGCGGTATGAACAGGTAATCATGATGCATACCTGCCGCACCGCCGAGGAACTGACCTATGGCCGCGAACTGGTCGAAAACCTGAAGCACGATCCCCTGCTGGGCGAGATCTACGGCGAGGATTTCGCCAACCGCCTGGTCTACTACCCCACCACCACGCGCGAGGAATCGCCGCTGATGGGCCGGATCACGGACAACCTGACCTCGGGCAAGGTCTTCACCGACCTGGGCCTGCCGCCGATCAGCCCGGAAACGGATCGCGCGATGGTCTGCGGCAGCCTGGCATTCAACGTGGATGTGAAGGCGGTGCTGGAAGGCTTTGGCTTGCACGAAGGCGCCAATTCGGAACCCCGCGAATTCGTGGTGGAAAAGGCCTTCGTGGGCGACGGCGTTTAAGCCCTTCAGAATTGACGGATGAAAAGGGCGCGGGATGACTGCGCCCTTTTTCGTCGGAACTTTCCGCCGATCACGCCCCGGTCACGCTGATGTTGGGAACCCGCGTCTTGGATTGCCGGTTGATTTCGCGACAGATCAACCCGTTCAAGGGAAGGGAAGACCCATGCGTCGCATGATCAACAACACCACGGCCATAGCGGCCTGCCTGTCGCTGCTGGTGCCGCCGATGGCCCAGGCCCAGGCACCGGCCGATGGTGAACAGCCGCCGGTTCCGCCTGCGCAGGCACAGCCGGCCGAAACGCAGGCCGAACAGGCCGCCCCCACCGAGGCCAGCGAGGAAGCCCCGGCCGAGGAAGCCGCCGCAGAGCAAGTCGCCGAGGAGCCGGTCGAAGAACCCGCAGCCGGGGAAGCGGCCCAGGAACAGGCATCCGAAGCCGCCGAGGAGGCCGCCCCGGCCGAAGCTGCGGCCGAGCCTGAAGCAGAAGCGCCAGCCGAGGAGGCCACCGAGGGCGCTTCTGAGGGCGCTTCTGAGGGCGCCTCTGAGGAAGCGCCTGCCGAGACCTCTGCCGAGACCCAGCCCGAAGCCGCGGAACGTCCTGCCGAGGCCGCGCGCGAGCAGCAGGCCGAGCGTCCCGCCGCCGCCGCGCGCGAACAGCAAGCCGAGCGTCCGGCCCGGGCCGGGAACCGCGAAACCGCGCCCGCCGAGACCGAGGCCGAGGAAACCACCGAAGCCGAGGCTGCTGCCGAGGAAGCCCCTGCCGCCGCCGAAGCTGATGCCGTGACCGACGAGCGCCCGGCCGAGGCCGCGCGCCAGCAGGACCAGGAACGCCCGGCTGCCGCAGCCCGCGAACAGCAGGCCGACCGACCCGAACCCGCACCCGAAGACACGGCCGAAAGCGAAGATTCGCTGCGCGACGCGCTTGAGGCCGAGCAGCAGGCCGCGGAAACACCGGCAGCGGAAGAAGCAGCCGAGGAACCTGCCCAAGCCGAAGCCGATGCGCCTGCCGGTGAACAGGGCGAGGATGCGCTGCGCGAGGCGCTTGAGCAGCAGGATGGAACGCCTGCCGCCGAGAACCAGTCCACCGCGAACGAGACCACCGAGAACCAGCCTGCCGAGGACCAGTCCGCCGAACAGGCCGCTGCCCCCGAAGGTGAAGGCAATGCCCCCGAGGCCGATGCCCCGGTGACCGAGGCGGCCGAGCAGGCGGCGCAGGAAACCGGCGCAGCCACCGCTGCCGCGCTTGACGATGAGCAGGAGGGCGAGGTCGTCGAGCAGGAAATCACCGAGGAGAACAGCCGTTCATCCAGCGAGGATTTCGCCACCAGCCTGCGCGAGGCGCTTGAGCCCGGACAGGAACAGGCGACCGAAGGGGAACAGGCCGCCCGCGAGGAAGACGACGATGACGACAACGACTTGGCCAAGGCATTGCTGCTGGGCTTGGGCGCGGTCGCCGTTGGCACCTACCTGAACAACAACCGGCAGGTGACGCTCAGCGCGCCGGACCGGGTCGTCGTGACCCGCGCCGATGGCAGCCAAGAGGTCATCAAGGACGAGGTCGCGCTGCTGCGCCAGCCGGGATCGACCGTTGCGACCGAGAACTTCGACGATGGTTCGTCCCGCACGGTCGTGACCCGCAGCGACGGCAGCCGCGTCGTGACCATCCGCGATGCCGATCTGCGCGTGCTGCGCCGCACGCTGGTATCGCCCGACGGCACCCAGACGCGCCTGATCGACGACACCGCAACGGTGGAACCCGTGGACGTGGCAACGCTGCCCGCACCCGCGCCGGTTGCCTCCACCGGCGTCTATCAGGACGAATCCGCCCTTCGCGAGGCCCTGCGCCGCGAGGTTGACCTGGATCGCCGCTTCACCTTGGGTCAGGTCCGCAGCATCCCCGAGGTGCGCGCCCTGGTGCCGCCGGTGACCATCGACGCGATCACCTTCGACACCGGCTCGGCCGCCATTTCGCCGGACCAGGCGCGCCAACTGTCCACGCTGGGCAATGTCATCGCGGAATCGATTGCCGAAAACCCGCGCGAGATGTTCCTGATCGAGGGTCATACCGACACGGTGGGTGCGGATGCCGCCAACCTGGCCTTGTCGGACCGGCGCGCGGAATCGGTCGCCCTGGCGCTGTCCGAATACTTCGACGTCCCGCCGGAAAACTTGGTGGTTCAGGGCTATGGCGAGCAATTCCTGCAGGTAAGGCAGGAAGGCGATGTCCGCGAAAACCGCCGCGCAGCGGTGCGGCGCATCACCGACCTTCTGCAGACGGCAGAGGCCAACTGACGAAGAAAAGCCCCGGCAGTGCCGGGGCTTTTTCGTTCAAAGGTGGCGGGGAAACTCGATCTTCGGACAGCGATCCTGGATGACGATGATGCCGCGCTGTTCCGCCTTGCGGGCTGCGGCATCGTTCCGGATTCCAAGCTGCATCCAGATCGACTTCAGGTGCGGAAGATGCGCCAGGGCTTCGTCCACGATCGGCCCGACCGCCTCGGACCGGCGAAAGATGTCAACCATCTCGACGCCTTCGGTGGCAGGAATATCGGCCAGCCGGGCATAGACCTTTTCGCCCAGGATCGTGTGTCCGGCCTGACCCGGATTGACGGGCACGATCCGGTAGCCGTTGGCCTGGAGATAGCGCGCGACGCCCCAGCTGGGCCGTGCCTCGTTCGGCGACAGGCCCACAACCGCAATCACCTTCACGCCACGCACAATCCGCGCAATATCTTCGTCATCCTGAAAATCGACTTCCATGACGGGCCTCCCCTCCTCGTCCAAAAGTTGTAGGATCATTACATAGAAAAGGCGCCCGGTCCAGAAAACTGGCCGGGCGCAAGTCGCGGAACGAGGGACAGTGATCTGAACATGACGGTTCCGAGGTCATGTTCCGAATGGTAAATGGGCAACACCGCCTTTAAGTTCCAGAATAATCGCAATCTTGTGATGGAAAAATGCGGGCAGATTTGTCAGCGTTGCCAGCTTTCCTGGGCCTTGGCGATGATATCGGCCGGCGCCGCCTGCAGCTTGCGGAATGCCCGGCTGGACCCTACCAGATATAGCTTGTTGCCGATCACGACGAAATGTTTGGGATCCCCGGCCACGCGCCGCCCCTCGGACAGCGCCACAGGGCACAAGCCGCCGAAGGCGGGGGCGAAACGACGGGGGTCGGATTCAAAGCGGCTGCGGTTCTCCTCGGACGCGAAATGCCAGACCTTGCCCTTCCACAGCGTCGAGATGTCGCCCCGACCCGGCAGGGGCCGCCCGCTTTCCAGGAATCCCACGGCATCATAGCCGTCCATGGCCCAATCCTGCGCCATGGCCGGCAGGACTGGGGCGGCGGTCAGCATCAACGAGATCAGCAGCGTTTTCATCGGCAGGCAGTTTGTGGCGGCAGCAGAAGCCTTAATTGGCAGCACTGGCCAAGATTCTCAACGTCGCCGCAAGGATTGTCGCAGCGATGTGATTTTCACGCCATGCTGGCTGCATAGAGCGCGACCGCCGCCGCATTGGACACGTTCAGGGATCCGAAATCCGCTGCAAAGGGAATGCGCGCGACATGGTCGCAGCTTTTGGTGGTCAGGTCGCGCATCCCCGGCCCCTCGGCCCCCAGGACCAGGCAGACGGCGCGGCCCGGCAGGGTTTCAAGCAGGTCGGGCAGGGGGCTGGTGCCGGTCCCGTCCAAGCCGATCAGCGTAAAGCCCATGCCCTTCAACTGACTCAGCGCCTCGGCCAGGTTGGGCACGCGCAGATAGGGCTGCCGTTCCAAGGCGCCCGAGGCAGATTTGGCAAGGGCGCCCGTCTCGGGTGCGGAATGGCGGGCCGGTGCGATCACCGCCCGTGCCCCGAAGACCTCGGCCGAGCGCAGGATGGCGCCGATGTTGTGGGGATCGGTCACCCGGTCCAGGGCCACCAGCAGCGGCCGCTTTTCGCCCGCGGCCTCGCGCAGCACCACGTCGCTGAGCCCGCCCCATTTCAGCGGCTTCACCTCGAGCGCGGCGCCCTGGTGGACGCTGTCGGGGGCCAGGGGCGCCGCCTTGCCGAAGACGCGGGGATCGGTGATCTCGGGCGTGACGCCATGCAGGTCGCCCAACCGGTCCACAGCGTTCTGCGTGACGACCAGCCGCAGCTTTTCGCGGCGCGGATTGGCAAGCGCGTCGCGGACCGCGTGCAGGCCGAACAGCCACACCGTCTCGGCTGCCGAAGCGCGGCGCGCGCGTTCCTTGTCGATCACCCAGGTGGGTTTCTTGGGCTTTCCGGGTCGTTCGGCCATGCGCAGGATCCTTGTGGCTGGCCCCCTTCATGGCGCGCATGGCACCCCGGACGCAAGGGGCCGAAATCCGCTTGACGCCCCCCGCCACGCCCGCTAATGACGCCCCCACGCCGAATGGCTCGGCGGGCGACGTGCTGCAAGGTGCGGCAGCGGACTGTAACTCCGCCGGGGAGACCCATGCCTGGTTCGATTCCAGGGTCGCCCACCATTTCCCCTTAGTGTTCCGGCAATGGTGCGGTCGTGGCCGAACAAGGCGCGGTCCGCTGCCTAGGACACCGCCGCCCGAGGGGCCGGCTTCACATCGATCTTGCCAAGAAGGCGCGCGCTGATCGTGTCCCCGATGGGAAATGCGGATGTCGCGGCGGGCGAGGGTGCGTTGCAGACATGCAGGGTCCGTGCCGTTTCGCGGATCAGGAAGTCGTCGATCATCCTGCCGTCCCGACCCACCGCCTGCGCCCGCAATCCCGAAGGATAGGGCTGCAGATCGGCCAGGGTCAGCATGGGGCAATAGCGGCGGCAGCGTTCAAGATAGACCTTGCGGGACAAGCTGCCGCGCATTTCCTGAAGGCCAACCTTCGCAAAGCGCCGCGCCAGACGCCAGAAGCCGGGAAAGGCAAGGCTGGCGGCGATATCGGCAGCACCCGGCCAACTGCGCCCATAGGTTTCACGGCCCAGCGAGAAGACGGCATTGGGGCCGACCGTGACATAGCCGCCGATCATCCGGGTCAGGTGAACCCCCAGGAACGGCAGCGAGGGTTCGGGAACCGGATAGATCAGGTGGCGGACAACCTGGTCCAGATGGGGGGCCAGGCGGTAGTATTCGCCCCTGAAGGGGATGATCCTGAAATCATCGGCCAGGCCTGACATGGCCGCGATGCGGTCCGCCTGTAGCCCCGCGCAGGCGACGGCCGAGCTGGCCGAGAAATCCCCGACCGAGGTTTCGACGACCACCTCGTCGGGACGCTCGTCCAGGTTCGTGACAAAGGCGCCGAAGCGGAAATCGACCCCTTGCGCGGCCAGAAGATCGCGAAGCGTCGCACAGATCCGGGCATAGCTGACGATGCCGCTGGCGGGGCTGAAAAGCGCGCGAAGCCCGACGATGTTGGGCTCCATCTCGGTCAGTACGTCGCCTCCGATCAGGGTCGTGGCCAGGCCGTTGGCCCGCGATCTTTCGCCAAGGTTTTCCAGTGCGGGCAGTTCGTGCGGTTCCGTGGCGACGACCAGCTTGCCGCAGGTGTCGAAGGGGATGCCGTGCTGTTCGCAGAACAGCTTTGTCCGCGCGGCCCCTTGCTTGCAAAGCGTGGCCTTCAGGCTTCCCGGCGCATAGTAGATCCCGGCATGGATCACCCCGGAATTGTGGCCCGACTGGTGAAGGCCCGGGCCCTTTTCCTTTTCCAGAAGGGTGATGCGGAGGTCGGGGTTCGCGTTCCGCAGGCTCCAGGCGGTCGTCAGGCCCAGGATGCCCCCGCCCACGATCACGACATCATTCTGCGGCATGATCCCCTCCGTCGGTTGCATCGCCTTGATGCAGAATTGCCGCGCATGGCCGGGCGGTAAAGGGATCATAAGGCGGTCGCCGCAAGGCCCGCCATAGGTGAGGAAGGTCATCCGGGGCCTGGCCATCCCTCGTTGCCCTGCCTGCCGGATCAAAATGGCCAGATGGTTCGCGGGCCGCCATGCATTCGGATGATGCGCAATGCCCATTCGGACAGTTTTCCGTCCCTGACTTCGCAGCAATCCTTCGGGAAGGCATGGGTCACCAGATTCTGCCGCAGCAGAGCGGAGAGTTTCCTTGGCGATAAAAGATTGCACAATCGGCAGCGGCGCGGTGATTCACCACCCCGATCTCGTGAACCTGTATGGCTGCAGCGTCGGCGAGGAAACACGGATCGGAACCTTTGTCGAGATACAGGCGGGCTGTTCGGTCGGCGCGCGCTGCAAGATATCCTCGCACAGCTTCCTGTGCGAAGGCGTGACGCTGGAGGACGGTGTCTTCGTCGGCCACGGGGTCATGTTCACCAACGACCGCTATCCCTCGGCGGTCAATCCCGATGGAAGCCTCAAGGGCGGCGGTGACTGGGTCTGCGAAGGCACCCGCGTCAGGCATGGCGCCA
Source organism: Paracoccus sp. AK26 (assembly GCF_011801365.1). Lineage (NCBI taxonomy): Bacteria > Pseudomonadati > Pseudomonadota > Alphaproteobacteria > Rhodobacterales > Paracoccaceae > Paracoccus > Paracoccus sp. AK26. Next base: position 2,370,048 of record NZ_CP041041.1, on the reverse strand, counting down.
ATATCGGATCGAATGCGACGATCCTGCCGGGGATCACCATCGGCATCGGCGCCACCGTCGGGGCGGGTTCCGTCGTCACCCGGGACGTGCCGGACCACGCCATGGTGGCCGGAGTGCCGGCGCGGATCATTTCCCGTGGCGCATCCGCCGCAAAGCGGACCGAATCCCTGGAGGCAAGGACATGATCCATGTTGGCGTCATCGGCTATGGATACTGGGGGCCGAACCTCGCGCGCGCCGTCGCGGAAAGCGGGGTGGCCCAGGTCGCGATGATCGCGGACCAGTCGCCCGATGCACTGGCCCGCGCGGCGTTGCGCCACCCTGCAGCCAGACTGACGACGGATCTGCAGGAACTGCTGCGCGATCCGGCGGTGGATGCGGTCATGATCGCGACGCCGGTCCAGACCCATTACGCCTTGGCCCTTGCGGCGCTGAGGGCGGGCAAGCACGTCCTGGTCGAAAAGCCGATGACCGATGATGTCGACCAAGCGCGGCATCTGGTCGACGAGGCGGCGCGGCGGGGGCTGACGCTGATGGTGGATCACACCTTCGTCTATACCCCGGCCGTGCAGGCGATTTCCCGTCTGGTGCGCGAGGATGTTCTGGGCGCCATCTACTACTATGATTCGACGCGGGTGAACCTGGGGCTGTTCCAGCGCGACGTGAACGTCATCTGGGATCTGGCCGTGCATGACCTGGCGATCCTGGATCACCTTCTGGACCAGCGGCCGGTCGCCATCTCGGCGAGTTCCGCGGGCTTCCTGGCCGGTCGCCCGGACAACATGGCGCAGTTGAACATCCACTATGGCAACGGGGCACTGGCGCATCTGAACGTCAACTGGCTGGCGCCGGTCAAGATCAGGCAGACCCTGATCGGGGGAAGCCGCAAGATGGTCCTGTATGACGACATGCAGACCAGCGAAAAGCTGCGGGTCTATGACCGGGGCGCCAGCTGCGGCAGCGGCCCTTACGAACATCTGGTGTCCTATCGCATCGGCGACATGTACGCCCCGGCGCTGTCCTCCAAGGAGGCGCTGCTGACCGAGGTGGAAATCTTTGCGGACTGCATCCAGCAGGGCAGCGCGCCGGCGACGGACGGGCTGGCCGGCCTGCGCATCGTCGAGATGCTGGCCGCGGCTACCCGTTCGACCGAGCTGCGCGGTCATCCGATCGATCTTGTGAACTTGAAGGTGGCATCATGATCCCGTTTCTGGACCTGCGGCGGCAATATGGCGACATCAAGGACGAGCTTGAGGGCGCCGTCCTGGCCACCCTGCGCAGCGGGCAATATGTCCTGGGCGAGCAGGTCGAACGGTTCGAACGGAACTTTGCCGACTATTGCGGCGCCCGGCATGTGATCGCCGTCAGCAGCGGAACGGCGGCGCTGCAACTGGCCCTGCTGGCGGCCGGCATCAAGCCGGGCGACGAGGTAATCACGGTGCCCACCACCTTTGTCGCGACGGTGGCTGCCATCGCCTATTGCGGGGCGACGCCGGTTCTTGTCGACGTGGATCCCCGCACCCTGACCATGGATCCCGAGAAGCTGGAAAAGGCGATCACGCCGCGCACCCGCGCCGTCGTCCCGGTCCATTTCCACGGTCGCCTTGCCGACATGGCGGCAATCGGCGCCATTGCAGAAAAGCACGGGCTGTGCGTGATCGAGGATGCCTGCCAGGCCCATGGGGCCGAACGCGTCGGGGTCCGCGCCGGCGCCTTTGGCGCGATGGGCTGCTTCAGCTTCTATCCTGGCAAGAACCTCGGCGCCGCGGGCGAGGGTGGGGCGATCACCACCAGCGACGATGCCCTGGCCGAGCGGCTGCGGATGCTGCGCGACTGGGGGCAGCGCGAGCGTTCGGTCCACGAGCTGCGCGGATACAACCTGCGGATGGATGCCGTTCAGGGCGCGGTCCTGGACGTCAAGCTGCGCTATCTGGCCGGCTGGAACGCAGCCCGCCGTCGGGTGGCGCAGGCCTATGACGAGGGGTTGTCGGGTGCGGTGGAACGGCCTTCGCCTGCGGGACCGGCGGACCATGTGCGCCATGTCTATGCCCTGTGCCATCCCCAGCGGGATGCCCTGCGCCAGGCCTTGGCGGATGCGGGCATCGCCACGAACATCCATTATCTTCGGCCCGTCCACCTGCAGCCCGCCTATGCCGACCTGGCGGCCGGACCCGGCAGCTTCCCCGTGGCCGAGCGATATGCCCGCACCACGCTGTCCCTGCCCATCTATCCCGAATTGACCGGACCCGAGATCGGCCGCGTCATCGACGCCGTGAATGCCTGCGCCGAGCGGCTGGAAACCACCAACCCGCCTATGGAGATGGCATCATGAGCAACCAGACGATCCTTGCCGGTGCCAATGTGCTTGTGACCGGCGGCAGCGGCTTTGTCGGCTCTCACCTGGTGGACCAATTGGTCGAAGCGGGGGCGGCGCAGGTCGTGGTGATCGACAACATGGTGCGCGGCCGGCCGGAAAACCTGGCCGCGGCCATGCAGACGGGACGGGTCCGCCTTGTGTCGGGCGACATCCGGGACCGCGCCTTGATGCAGTCGCTGGTGGCCGAATCCGAAGTCGTCTTCCACCAGGCCGCCTTGCGGATCACGCATTGCGCCGCCGAGCCTGACGAGGCGATGGAGGTGATGGTCCAGGCGACCTATGACCTGTTGCAGGATTGCGTGCGCTACAAGGTCGGAAAGGTTGTCATGGCCTCGTCAGCCTCGATCTATGGGCTTGCGCCGCATTTCCCGACGCCCGAAAGCGACCCGCCCTATGCGAACAGGACGCTGTATGGCGCGGCGAAGACCATGGGTGAAGGGCTGCTGCGGTCGTTCAACGACATGTATGGGCTGAACTATGTCGCCCTGCGCTATTTCAATGTCTACGGCCCCCGCATGGACCTGCATGGACGCTATACCGAGGTGCTGGTCCGGTGGATGGAACGCGTCGCCCAGGGACAGCCGCCGCTTGTGTTCGGCGACGGCTTGCAGACCCTGGACATGATCCATGTCCGCGACGTGGCGCGGGCCAATATCCTGGCTGCGGAAAGCACGGCGACGGACCGGGTCTACAATGTCGGCTCGCAGACCGAGACCTCGCTTCTTCAACTGGCGCGTCTTGTGGCGTCCCAGATGGGACGGCCCGATCTGGTGCCGGTCCACATGCCCGAACGCGCGGTGAACCCCGTGCCCCGGCGCCTTGCCGATTGCCAGGCGGCGGCCGACGACCTGGGCTTCCGCGCCCGGATCGGGCTGGCCGAGGGGCTGGCAGAACTGATCGACTGGTGGCGCGCGCAAGGCGCCCTTGACCTGGCGGTGGCGGAATGATCCCGATCGCGAAGCCCTTGTTGGGCGAGGCCGAGGCCAACGCCGCCTATGATACCGTCCTGTCCGGCTGGGTCAGCCAGGGGCCGAAGGTGGCCGAGTTCGAGGCCGCCTTTTCCCGCTTGACCGGCGCCCCCCATGCCTGTGCCGTGTCAAATTGCACCACCGCCTTGCATCTGGCGCTTCTGGCCGTCGATGTGGGGCCGGGCGACGAAGTCATAACGGTGTCGCATTCCTTCATCGCGGGCGCCAATGCGATCCGGCAATGCGGTGCGACGCCCGTCTTCGTCGATATCGAGGCCGGTGGCTACAACATGGATCCCACCCTCATCGCCGCTGCCGTGACGCCGCGCAGCCGGGCCATCCTCTGCGTCCACCAGATCGGAATGCCCTGCGACATGCCCGCCATCATGCGGATTGCACGCGCGCATGGCCTGGCCGTGGTCGAGGATGCCGCCTGCGCGGCAGGATCACAGATCAGGATGGACGATGCCTGGCGGCAGATCGGCTATCCGATCGGCGACGTGGCCTGCTTCTCGTTCCATCCGCGCAAGGTCCTGACCACGGGCGAGGGGGGGATGCTGACCACCGCCCGTGCCGGCCTGGACGCCAAGTTCCGCTTGTGGCGCCAGCATGGCATGTCGGTTTCCGACCGCCAGCGCCACGCCAGCGCCAGCGTGATCTTCGAGGATTACCCGGTCCGGGGCTACAATTACCGCATGACGGACATCCAGGCCGCCATCGGGATCGAACAGCTGGCCCGGCTGCCCCAGATCATCGCCCAACGCCGCAGGCTGGCTGATCGTTACCACCAGGCACTGGAGGCGATGTCCGGGGTCACGCGGCCTGCAGAGCCGGACTGGGCATCGTCGAACTGGCAAAGCTATGCAGTGGCCCTGGCGCCGGGGCTGGACCAGCGGCAGTTGATGCAGTCGATGCTTGACCGGGGCATAGCGACCCGACGCGGGATCATGAACATGCACCAGGAAGAGGCGCAGATGGACCTGCCTCGCCGGTTTGCCCTGCCGCGGTCGGAACAGGCCCGCGACCAGACGATCCTGCTGCCGCTTTACGCGCAGATGACCGACGACGAACAGGATGAGGTTCTGGCGGCCCTGGACGATGGCCTGGCTGCGCAGTTCCACGGCAGCCGCCCCCGGGCAGACGTCCTGTCCCGAGAGCCGGTCCAGTCCCATTCCTGACCGCAGCCGCGGTGCGGGTTGCAGGCGGTTGCCGCCTGGCCCGTGCCAGGGCCCCATCCGGGCATCTGCCCTATCCTAATGGACATTTGGTTTTTTTCCACCGGTGAGGCAGGATCAAGAAGCACTCTTTGGCAGATCTCCGGTTCGGACGGACAGCAGAGGAGGAACCCAGGATGAAGCCCGATGCCGCTGACGCGTTCAGGCCGCGGCGTCAACCCTCGGGACGTTCGCCCCTTCGGCATGACGACCGCGACCCGGCGGAACCTGCCGCAGCCAATGGATCGTTCGAACGCGGAACCGTCGCCCGATATGCGCGCGGGACCGAGATCATCGCCCAGGGGGATGCCGACAGCAGGATCGGCCTTATCGTATCGGGGCTGGTCAAGGTGTCGATGACCAGCGGCAATGGTGACAGCTATATCGTGCAGATCCTGCATGAAGGCCAGTTGGTCGGCGATCCCTGGCTGGGCCAGAGCGCCTTTTCCTGGGGGGCAGCGACCCATGCGGGGATCTGCTGGCTGACGCCCGATTCCGTCCTGCGGTCAGGTGGTTCCGACAACACCCAATTGCTGGGCCTGTCGGACACGCTTGCGGGACAGTTGCGCGAAGCCCAGTTCTCGGCGCTGTCGCTGCGGGGGCGCAACGCCTTGCAGCGCATTGCCTATTGGATTCTTGCCCAGATCTGTTGCGAGCCTGGCCCGGCGGAAGACAAGCATATCCAGATCCTGCTGACCCGCCGTGATCTTGCATCGCTTCTGGACATGACGGTCGAAACGCTCAGCCGCGTCATGCACCAGCTTGACGAACACGGCGCCATTGCCTTGCTGACACCGGACACGCTGCGCGTGAGGGATCTGGCAAGGCTGTTCGACGAGGCCAAGCTGTCCAGCGACAGCGGCGAGGGCGAGCTTGCCGACAATGGATGGAGGTGGGGGTCAAGGGTGACGCAGATCGGCGCAAAGACCGTCTGAGACAGGCTGGGGCGGCCGGCATTCCTGGCCATGCCGCAAAAGAAGAAGGGCGCGGGGCGCCCTTCCCGTGTGCAGGGGTTGATGCGTGCCTGTCAGGCCGCGTGGTCCAGCGTCGCTTGCCAGTTCTGCTGGAACTCGGCCCAGTCGAAGCCGTCGTGGTTGGCTGCGCTTGCGTCCCACTGATGGTGATCCACCTGTGCCTGCTTCGCAAGATCCGCATCGGCGACCTGGGCCAGGTCGGCCAGGTCATCGGCCTGGTTCGCGCCGGACGCATCCTGATTGTCTTTGGCGGCAAAGACGAACTCGTCCTGCTGCGCGGCGGCTTGGTCCGCATCCTTCAGCATCAGGTCAACCCAGTAGTTGCTGCCCTTGAAGCTTTGCTGCGGGAAGCCCCCGCGGTCGGAATAGGAATAGACGCCTGCGTTCGCCTCGACCGATACCGGGCCCAGATCCCGATCCGCGGTGAAATAGTTCGACGTGGCTGCATAGCGACCGTTGCTGGTGAAATACGAAGCCACATAGTCTTCGCCTTCCTCCAGCACGACGGGCTTGTCAAAGCTGACCTCTTGCCAGCCCTTGCCCTCGACGTCGCTGACCCTTGCCTTTGCGATCAGATCGCCATCCTCGGACCAGAGGCTGACGGATTTCACGTTGGCAGCCTCAGAGGCGATGTAGACCCGCAGGCCTTCGACCTCGACGGGGGCGTCGGCGGTGAACTTCATCCCCAGTTCGACCGCCCGGTTGTCGGCATCGGCCCGAACCTTGGCGGTGTCGGCGTCATCCCACAGTCCTTGCACGTCGTTGCCCTGGCCGGGCTTTGGCTCGACAGGCTGCGGCTGCGGCTGCGGTTGCGGTTGCGGCGCAGGAGCGGGCGACGGCTTCTGCTCGTCCTCAGGCTGCTGGGGCTGGGGCTGAGGTTGGGGCTGCGGCTGCGGCTGCGGCTCGGCCGAACCGCTGCCCGCCTCGAATGCGCCGATGTCAACCGTTCCCTTGACCCGAACCGCGCCGTCCAGATCGTGCTGGGCCAGGCCGAAGGCCGAGGTGCCCGCGTCGATGGCGGCCGAGCCCTTGGTCAACTGGAAGTCCCCGTTGGCGGCATCGACAAAGCCCGGCGCCACGCCAAGCTTGTTGCCATCCGCAGCCGACAGGCCCTTGTTGCCGCCGTCGGTGCGCACCGACGGCGCGCCGTTCGTCCCGGCATAGGTCAGGTTGTTGGCCCAGACCACGCCGTCATTCGTGTAGCCGCCGTAGGACGTGTTGTCGATCGCGGTGTTGTTCCTGTTCACCGACGGATCGGCGACCGCGATGTTGTTCACGAAGGTGTTGTCGCTGGACTGCGAGTTGCTGATCTCGCCGCGCCAGGTGCCGGTGTTCTGGTTGTCCTGGTTGTTGTGCCAGGCCGTGTTGCCGCGAACGGTGACATTGTCGCTCCAGGTGACCTGGATGCCCTTGCCGCCGTTGAGGTAGACCAGGTTGTTTTCCACAAGTGTCGGATAGGTATAGCTGGGATGGCCGCCGGTCTGGGTGCTTTGGAAATCGTCGATGATGATCCCGTTGCCGTCGGTATGCTGGCCGGATTTCGTGACGTTGCCATAGGAGGTGTTGTCGCGGATGATGGTCCGGAACCCGCCGGTCGTCGTGTCGCCGGTGATGTTGCGGTTCTGGTAGATCGAGATCCCCGAGAACCAGCCGTCCGAGGCATTGTCAAAGGTCGTGTTGCCTTCGACGCGGATGAACTCGGACTGGTTGAACTGGATGCCGGATTCGCCGCTGCCCTGGATGACGTTGTCCAGCACGTTGATGTGGTGGACGCCGTTCGCCTCGATCCCGTCGCCCCGGGCGTTGTTGATCTTGAAGCCCTGCACCGTGACATAGTCGTCGTTGATGCTGATGCCGTTCCAGCCGCTGGACGGCGGATTGATCGTCACGGTTCCCGGCGTCTCGGCGCGCAGTGTGACGTTACCGGCGGCCGACCCGCCCGTGTTGATGTGCAGGGCTTCGTTATAGGTTCCCGCGCGGACGACGATTTCGTCGCCCGGTGCAAGCCTCGCGTCAAGCGCGTGCTGGATCGTGCGGAAGGGCTGGGAAGCGCTGCCAGTTGCGCCATCGCTACCGTTCGTAGCGACAAAATAGGTTGCCATGGGTTCTTTGCCTTTACTTCTGGATGCGTCCCCGGAGGCTCCGGGTTGTCCTGAAGCTTTTAGGATGCCTGCCGCTGCTGGCGCATCCCCGTAAAGGCTTCGGTTTTTGCACTGCGGCAACAGGCTGCCGAGCGGATTTCGGCTGACGGTCCCCGACCATGAAGGCAGTTCGCGGCAAATCCTTGTTTTGGCATGGGCCGGATCATGCTGATCACCCCAAGCGGGAATCTGCCAGACGGTCATCATGCCGGCGGCGAGTGTTATCCACAGCTTCCACATGACCCAACCGGAATGTTTTCAAGGCATTGTATCTGAACGGAATAGTTTAGCAGGGCTGCGAAAGGCCAAACATTGCCTGTTCTGCAAGTTCGCCGCCATTTTGTCTGCTCGGCACCATGATGCTGATGACAAAGGGCTTTCCACCGGGGGCTGAAGGCTGATCCGCGCCACCTAATGCCTGGTGCCGGCTGTCGCGTCGACGGGAAACCTTCGCAATCCGCTGCGCTGCAGCGCAAGCAGGTACAGATATCCCGGCACCACCCGGCAATAGCGCCGCCAAAGGCGCCGGGGCTCGGACAGAAGGCGGTAGGCCCATTCCAGGCCCGACCGCTGCATCCATCCCGGTGCCTGCTTCTGCAGGCCGGCGTGAAAGTCGAATGCTGCGCCGACGCCGATCAGCATCGGCGCTTCAAGGCGGCCGCGCATCTGGGCCATCCACCGTTCCTGCTTTGGCGCGCCGATCCCGACCCAGACGATGTCGGGCCGTGCCTCGTTGATCCTTGCCGCCACGTCCTTCTCCTCATCCGGGGTCAGGGGGCGGAAGGGCGGGGCATGGTGGCCGACGATCTGCGCATCGGGAAAGCGTGCCTTCAGGCGCTTGGTCAGCCGCTGCAACGTGTCCTCGGTCGCGCCATAAAGATAGTGCCGCATCCCGCGCCCGAACAGTTCAAGCATCAGGTCCGGCCCATAGACGCGCCCGGCCCAGCCATAGCCGCGCCGCCGCAGTTCCCAGACAAGGGGCATTCCGTCCGGGGTGACGAGCGTCGCCTTGTTGTAGGCGTCTTTCAAAACAGCGTCGGACTGGGAATCGACAAGCCCGTGCGCGCCGCAGATGCACACGAAGCCGCGCTGCCTGTCGCGGACGGCGGCTTCGATCCGCTCGACCGCCATTGGCAGGTCCAAGGCGGAAACCCGCACCCCCAACAGGTTGATCGTCTGGGTCTCGTCCTGTCGGCCGGTCTTGTGATGGGCCTGCATTCTGCACCTCGGGCTTAAGGTCGGATCATCGTCTGTGGTCGTGCTAGCTTCGGATCAGCGCGTGGTTGTCGGTGAACCAGCGGTAGGTGTCGGCCAGCCCGTCCTGCAGCGATATGCGGGGCTTCCATCCCATCGCGGTGATGCGAGAGATGTCCAGCAGCTTGCGCATCGTGCCGTCGGGGCGGGACGGATCCATGCGGATCGCGCCCTTGTAGCCCGTGACATCCGCGATCATGTGCGCCAGGTCGTGGATCGTGATGTCGCGGCCGCTGCCGACGTTCACATGGGACACGGTCGCCTGGACATGGGTCCGATAGGCCGAGACGGGCAGGTCCAGGACGAACAGCGCCGCACGCGCCAGGTCGTCCACATGCAGGAATTCGCGCCGGGGCAGGCCGGTGCCCCAGACGGTCAGCTGCGGATCCTGGCGGATCCTTGCTTCGTGGCAGCGCAGCATCAGGGCGGGCATGACATGGGCATTGTCGGGATGGAAGTTGTCGCCCGGCCCGTAAAGGTTGCAGGGCATGAGCGACCGGTAGTCGCGACCGTATTCGCGATTGTAGCTTTCGCACAGCTTGATCGCCGCGATCTTGGCAATGGCATAGGCCTCGTTCGTTGGCTCAAGCGGGCCGGTCAGAAGCTGATGCTCGGCAATGGGCTGGTGCGTGTCCCTGGGATAGATGCAGGATGATCCCAGTTGCAGGATCCGCTGGACCCCGGCCTGATGCGCCGCGTGGATCACCGTTGTCGCGATGGCAAGGTTCTGCTGGAGGAACTGGGCCGGGTAGGTGGCATTGGCATGGATCCCGCCGACCTTTGCAGCCGCAAGAATGACCACGTCAGGCTGCGCCTCGCGCAGGAATGCCCCCACCTGGCGTTGGTCCGAAAGATCCAGTTGCGCCCTGTCGCGGGTCAGCAAGGTGATCGGCTGGCCGTCGGCGCGACGCTTTTCCAGGGCCCGCAGGATGGCGCTTCCGACCATCCCGCGATGCCCTGCAACAAAGATCCGTGTCATGTGCTTCTCCGTGTGGGGCTAAAGACCAGCGGCAACGGCAGCGGGCATGTCGTCCTGCCTCAGCCGGACCTGCTGGCGCGCATCCAGAAGGTCGGCTGCGACCATTTCGGCGCACATCTCTCGGGCGGTGGTCTCGGGACGCCATCCCAATCGCGTCCGCGCGCGGCTGGCATCGCCCAGCAGGGTCTCGACCTCGGCGGGACGGAAGAATCGGGGATCGATCCGCATGATGACCTGGCCCGGCCGAAGCGCCGGCGCGGCATTGCCCGACACAGCGACGACCCGCGCAGTCTCATCGACGCCAGAGCCTTCGAAGGCCAGGGTGATGCCCAGCTCGGTCGCGGTCCAGACCAGGAACTCGCGGACCGAGTTCTGCTGGCCCGTGGCGATGACGAAATCCTCGGGCGCGTCCTGCTGCAGCATCATCCATTGCGCGCGGACATAGTCGCGGGCGTGACCCCAGTCGCGCAGGGCATCCAGGTTCCCCAGGTAAAGGCATGGTTCCAGCCCCTGCGCGACGCGGGCCAAGCCGCGGGTGATCTTGCGCGTGACAAAGGTTTCCCCGCGCCGGGGGCTTTCGTGGTTGAACAGGATGCCGTTGCAGGCAAACAGGCCATGCGCCTCGCGATAGTTCACGGTGATCCAATAGCTGTAAAGCTTGGCGACCGCATAGGGGCTGCGCGGATAGAAGGGCGTCGTTTCGCGCTGCGGGGTTTCCTGGACCAGGCCGAACAGTTCTGAACTCGAGGCCTGGTAGAACCGCGTCCGATCCTGAAGCCCCAGCAGGCGGATCGCCTCGAGAAGGCGAAGGGTGCCAAGCGCGTCGATGTCGCCCGAATATTCTGGCGCCTCGAAGCTGACGCCGACATGGCTTTGCGCGCCCAGGTTATAGATTTCGTCGGGCTGCACCTCGCCCACGATCCGCGTCAGGTTTGAGGCGTCCGACAGGTCGCCATGATGCAGCCGAAGCCGGACCCGCGGCTCGTGCGGATCTTCGTAGATGTGGTCGATCCGCTGGGTGTTGAACTGTGATGCCCGGCGCTTGATCCCGTGGACCTCGTAGCCTTTCGACAGCAAGAACTCGGCCAGATAGGATCCATCCTGCCCGGTGATCCCGGTGATGAGGGCGCGTTTCACAATAAATCTCTCCCTTTTCTGTAGCGGATGGTGGATGGTGGGGCAGGTCTCAGCTGCGGGCCTGCGACGACAGGCTCAGCCGGTCCTGAAAGCCGTAAAGGCGGTGGCGGCGCTGATCGACATCGGTGATGAGGGTATGGACCTGGGTCGCACCGATGCGCGCCAGAAGGGCCGAGGCAAGTTCGGCGGCCTTGCGGCGGCTATGACCCCACCGCAGCACCAGCAGGACTTCCCCGCCCTCGCGGGCCGTGCGCAGCCCGCTGCCGGACAGGATCGGGGGCGCATCGATGATGGTCAGCACGTCCTCGCGCTGCGCCTGCTGGACCAGCCTGCGCGGAAGCGCAAGGCCGTCGCCTTCGTCGCGCCAGGCGGGATCGGACAGCAGGACGCGTTCAGGCTCGGAGGCGGATGCGGCGCCCAGCAACAGGGGGGCTGCTGGGGTCGTCCCCGGTGCCTCGCCGCCCCTGGCCTTGACCAGCCGGACCTTGCGACCCTGTGCGGCCAGCTCCAGGGCCAGCCATTCGGCGACGGGATCCGCCATGTCTCCGGGATCCGGCGCGGTGACGGTCAGGATCTTGGGAAAGCGTCCTCCATTCGCACATTCCAGCATCAGGATCGCATCCCGCAGCCTGTCCGTGCCCCGGTTCGACTGGCGCTTTGCAATTGCCGCAGGCAGACCCTGGCGTTCCGGCTGGGCAAAGCGCGGCCACAGGCCGACCGGCACGTGCCGCGTCGCCAGGGCCAGCTGTTCGTGGCCCCTTACCGTCGTGTCGCGCATCTCGACCACTGCCGCGGCGAACAGGGCAAGGAACAGGCCACCGACTGCGGTGGCGGCCAGCAAAAGCTTGCGCGACGGGCCGACCGTGCCCTTCAGCAGCGTCGAGGGATGCAGGACATCCAGCACCACCGGCACGACGTTGCCCTGCGCCATCAGCGCGTCGTAGCGATCCTCCATCCGCGACAGGGCCTGCTGCTGGCGCTGCAGCGTCTCTGTCAGGGTTTGCGCGACCGGGGCCGCCGTCCGCGCCGCCGCCAGGTCCATCCGCACCCCGTCAGCGTCCTGGGCCAACTGGCGGGCCTGGCCATCCTGGACCTCGGCCCGCTGCCGCAGAACCTGAAGGCGGGCCTGCAATTCATCGCCGATCATAGTCTCGATCGCGGTGACGCGCTGGACCTTCTCGGTGACCTGCGTCGACCGATCCCCATAGATCTGGCTCAGCCTGTTCATCTCGCGGCGTTCCTGGGCCAGTTCCCACCGCAGGCGCTGCAGGGGTTCGGGTTCGTCGGTGGCGCTCAGCCCCCGATCCGCTATGGCTGCCGCGACCGACTGCATCTCGGCGCGGGTCAAGAACCGCTCTTGTTCCAGATCGCTTTGGCGCGTCTCGATCAGCGCCAGCCGGCGCTGTATCTCGGCCTCTTCCTCGGCCAGGCCGGAGTTTTCCATGAAGTCGTCCAGCGCGGCGCGATCTTCCGCCATGCGGGCGCGGCCCGCCTCGATCCCGGCACTCATCCAAAGACCGGCCTGGCGGACGTCCTCTTGATGCCGCAAGCGGGACTGGCTGCGATAGGCATCCAGCAGGGCCGTGGGAACATCCTGGGCAAGCCGGGGATCGCGCGACGTGAAGCCGATGGTGACAACGGTTCCGGAACCCTGGCGCGCCACCGTCAGCCTGTCGCGGAAGCGCTGGCGCAGCGCAACCTCCTCGGCGGGGCCTCCGCCTTGCACCGTCTCGGCTGCGGGGCGGGCGGGCCTGATGCCCCAGGCGACGGCCATTGCGTCCAGACGCTGCAGCAGGGCGGGAGCGCCCGGCTCGGGATCGAACTCGGGCAAGGTGGCGATCTTCAGGTCCGCGATGACCTGGTCGATCACCTCGTTGGACAGCATCCGCTCGATCTCGGTATCCAGCGTGGGCGGCGGGACGGCGCGGCCGTCCTCGGCGGCCAGGGCAAGGGCGGGAGAGGCCGTGACCATCACCCTGGATTCGGCATGGTACAGCTTGGGCAAGGCCAGGATCGCCGGAAGCGCCAGCAGGCAGATCAGGGTCACGAGTGATGCGATCAGCCACAGGCGGCGGCGGATCATCCGCCATGCCGCAAGCCAGACATCCGTGCCGTCGGCCTCGGGCATCTGCGATGGCGCGCCCATCTCGACGGGCTGGGGGAAGGGCAGCTTGACGATCCCGGTCATGGCAGCTTCCCGAACAAGGGGGGTTGAGGAATGGCCTTGGCATCCAGTGCTTCGAGCCGGTGCAGGTATCTGGTCATGCTGAAGTCGGTTTCATAAAGCCGGCGGGCTGCCTGCCCCAGGCGGCTGCGCAGGCCTTCGTCGTCGATCAGGCGCCGCAGCGCCGCGGCCAGGGCCGTCACGTCGCCGGGTGGAACAAGCAGGCAGTTCACCTCGTCCTCCAGCACCTCGTCATGGGCGCCGACGCGGGTGGTGACGACCGCCATGCCCTGCGCCAGACCTTCAAGGACGGACATCGCGAAGCCTTCGGCATGGGAAGGCAGCACAAGGATATCGGACTCGTCGCGCAGCTTCTGTGCCGCCGCGGCGTCCACCCAGCCGGGAAGGCGCACCTTGTCCGACAGGCCCAGCCGGGCGAGGGCCCGGCGCGTTTCGTCCACTTCGCCGTCGCCGGCCAGCACCGCAGTCCAGGGCTTGTCCCGCAGCTCGGGCCGGGCCAGGGCCTCGACCAGTTCCGGCACGCCCTTGCGCGCGCTGAGGCGGCCGAGGAACAGGATGCGTGTTCCGGCGGAGCCCGGGCGTTGCCGCCGGCCGGGATCGGGAACGCAGTTGCGCAGGACCACCACCCGCGAGGGATCGACCCCCAGCCTGCCGGTCACGGTTGCCGCGTCGCGCTGGCCCAGCACGATGACCTGGGCCGCCCTTGTGAAAAGCCGCCCGATCGCCCTTTGCTGCCACGCCGGACGGCGATCCAGGTCGGCGGCGTAATCGTAGTCATGCAGGTGCAGGACATAGGGTCGGCCCAGCATGTTGGCCCAGCATCCCAGGATCAGCTTGCGCAGCGTGCTGCCCCGGCCCGCGATATGCAGATGCTGGACGGTGTCGGACGCGGACAAGGCCATCGCCATCATCGCCGCGACAAGCCTGAAGCTGGAACCCAAGGGGCGCCATTTGCTGCCGCGCGTGTCGCAGACGCTGTGGCGAAGGCGCCCCCCATCCGTCGCAAGGACATAGCTGACCAGCCGGCCGATGCCGCCGCCATGTTCCGTGCCGCCCGCGACGTGGTGGCGGATAACGGGAATCTTCTGGCGGTGGTGTGGTTGATGGAACGACATTGCTTGAAACTTCGGGCTGGAACCATGCCCCTCCATCACGACGCTGATGCCGATTTGGGGCAACTGCGATGCGAGGTCACGCGATGCCTCCTTTCGGCCAGGGTTGAGCCGAAGGGATGACCGAATCGTTGTAGATGGTCATTGCATGTGCGCCGATGGTGCAGGGAGAGTTCGGCCCCACGCTCCAGTCATGGGCGCGCGCGCCCATGGCAAGGCGCAGGTCGGGATCGCGCGCCAGGCGCAGCAGGGCATCGGCCAGTGCGGCGGGATCCTTGGGCGGGACGACCATGCCCATTCCGACCGGAGTGACGGTGGCAGCCAGTTCCCCGACATCGGTGACGACGACGGGTTTGGCGAAGGATCCCGCAAGATGGAGCACGCCGCTTTGCGAGGCTTCGTCATAGGGCAGGACGACCAGGTCCGCATCGGTGAACAGTTGTGCGACCGCGTGGTCCTCGACAAAGCCGCGACGGATGTCGTAGCGGCTGGTGTCGCCCATCTCGGACGCCAGGGACCAGGGGTCGTCGCCGCGCCCGGCAATGACGATGCGCAGGCCCGGCAGCTTGTCCCGCAGCAGCCGTTCGGCCCGCAGCAAGGTTTGCAGGCCCTTGTAGGCATAGATCCGGCCGAAAAGCAGCACCGTGAACTGCCCGGTCGGGGCGTTTCTGGACAGGCCCAGCCGGGCCGCCAGCCGGGCATAGCGGTCGATCGCAGGATGGGGCAGGACATGGACCCGATGCGGATCCTTGCGAAACTGCGTCGCTGCCGCCTGGCGCAGCTGTTCGCCATGAACGACCAGATGGTCCGACTGCCTTGCCATCATCCCCGACGCCCAGGACGGCAGGCGCGCCGTGTCCCGATCACCCGGATGCACCGTCACGTCATGCACCGTCGTCACCAGGGGCCAGGGCCAGAAGGGCGCGGCGGCGTTCAGCCACAGCGTCGTGTTGCTGAGAAGGTGAACGACGTCTGGGCATGTGCGGCCGATCCTGCGCGTCAGCCCTGCAAGGAAAAGGGGATTGAGCGGGCTGCGGGTGCGGGGCCAGTCCACAAGGTGAAGCTGGACCCGGTGATCGAACCACTGGCGCAACCGATCATAGCGCGAGACCGGAAGGATGGCCTGCACCGAGGCATGGGGCGCAAGGCCATTGGCGAAGGCGATGGTGTAATCCACCGGCTCGGACGAAATCAGGGTGACCCTCATGATGTGCCCACCTCGGCCTGTCCCGTTGCGCCACGGGCGGCAGCCATGATGCGCAGCGCCGTGCGCAAACGCCTCAGCGGATGCGGCTCTCCTGCGTCGCGCAGGGCGTGCATGAACAGGGCAAGCCGGCCGGGTGCCTTTGGATGATCCAGCCGCGCCAGCGCCATGGCACGTTCGAAATGATCCGCGACATCCAGTCGCTCGGGGCGGCCCTGGGCAGCCAGGAAGATGTTGGTGACCCGGACGGTTTCTTCCCAATGGGAAATGCGCCGGGCCAGCATCGCATCGTCCGGGCTGCTGCGGTACCAGGCATTGTCATGGATGCGGTAAGCGCCCAAGGCGTCGGGAAGCGCCACCACGGGTGCCAGGAAGGGCAGCACGCCCGTGATCCAGGCATCCGCCGAGATGCGGAAGCCGGCCGGAATGTTGCCCGCCCGGTCCCATACCGACCGCCTGACGCTGAGGGACGAGGTCATCGGAAAGGGCCAGCATCCGCCGCTTGCCACAAGCATCCGCGACAGGTCGCCCCGGCACAGCGACCGCGGGATCGCGGCGAAGGCCTTGCTTCCGTCCAGGTGGGTGGGCTGCAGGCGGTGATAGACAAGGCCGGCATCCGGCGCGCGACCAAAGGCGGCGACAACGGCGGCAAGCTTGCCGGGCTGCCACCAGTCATCCGCGTCCAGAAAGGCCAGCAGCGGGGCGGTGGCCGTCGCGACGCCGGCGTTCAGGGCGGCAGCCTGCCCGCCATTCTTCTGGAACACCGCACGGATCCGGTCGCCATAGGCGCTGATGACATGCCGGGAATCGTCGGTAGAGCCGTCGTCGACAACAACGACTTCGGCCTGCACATCGCGTTGGGCAAGGGCTGA
This sequence comes from Paracoccus sp. AK26, assembly GCF_011801365.1. Lineage (NCBI taxonomy): Bacteria > Pseudomonadati > Pseudomonadota > Alphaproteobacteria > Rhodobacterales > Paracoccaceae > Paracoccus > Paracoccus sp. AK26. The sequence goes on along the minus strand of NZ_CP041041.1, from coordinate 2,353,632 downwards.
ATCGATGGCGTCGGGCAGGTAGCGGCCATAGTTGTAGTTGTTGATGACAACGCTGATCTGCGGATGAACCGTCATTGGCCGGGCTCGATGGTCATGGGATCGGAAAGGACCAGGCTGACTTCCAGGACATCGCCCGGCTCCAGCGGGGCATCCAGCGAAGGCTCGATCATCCGGGTCTCGCCGCCCGAGGATCTGTGAACCTGGATCCGGGCCTGGGGGCTGGCCGCGCGGGATCCTTGCAGGTTCATGCGCAGGGGCAGGATCTGCAGGTCCAGTTCCTTCAATTCCGCCAGAAGATAGGCGCGCGAGGCCTTGGCGGCCGCCAGGTCGGTCCGCGCCGCCTCGCGCTCGGCTGCGATGGCATCGGCAAGCGCATAGCGGGCGGTCTCGGCACCCTGCTGGGCGCGGGCGTGATAGGCCCGGTTTTCAAGCTGGTCGCGGTTCAGTTCGGACATCTGGCGAAGCAGTTCCTGAAGCCGGGTCCTGGGCGCCAGGCCGCGCTGTACCAAGGACCGGGCATCCTCGATGTCGGATTGCTGCAGGGCGGCTTCTGCCTCGTGAAGCACCGACTGGCGATCCAGCGTGTCGATTTCGAACTTGATCAGGGTCAGCAGCTGGTTGGTATGCAGTTCGCGCTGTTCCCGGCGATCCAGCCGGTCCTGCAGAAAGGCGGCCTCCGCCCCGATGTCCCGTGCATTGCCGGTGCCGTCGCCAATCTCGGCCTCTAGCCGGGCAATGCGTTCGGTAAGCTGCGACAGTTCGAAGACCACGGCTTCCCGACGCGCGACCGAGGACAGGGCCTTCTCGGCATCGGTATCGCCCGGCGTGCCCATCCCGCCGGCCGCGATGATCGCCTGCCGCGCCGTCAGGCCGGGGGCAAAGGCGATCATCCCGGGTTCGCGGACGCTGCCGCCGACATAGACGGGGCGATGCACCGCAATCTCGACGATCAGCCGGGGCGTGGTCAGCAACCCTTGGGATTTCAGCGCCCCCTCGATTGCCCGGCCCGCAGCCTCGAGGTCCATGCCCGCCACCGCGATCCGCCCCACCAGGGGCAGGGCGATGGCCCCATCCTGCCCCACCATGCCTTCGCGCGAAAACTCGGGGGCGTCGAAGACCTCGACGCGCAGGGTGTCGCCCGGCTGAACCTGGGCCATAGCCGCCATCGGGCAACATCCCAGGCACAGCGCGAACAGCGCGGCGCGGTAGGTCCGCCTTGCCCCTGCCGATCCAGAAAAGCTCCGCACCACATCGCTCCTGCGTTGGACCCATGGGGTAAGGATCGGGCGAGAAGCGGGGCGGCGGAACGGATCCTTTCGCACAAGCGGGCCGCCTTGCATGGTCCATCCGGCGAGACCGATCCCGTCTTCTTCCCCGGAAGGGTATCGGGTTCGTCAAAAGGCTGCATTTCCGTCGGGCGGGCAACCGTGTGGAATGGCGTGGTGGCTGCACGAGGGCCTGACGGTGCCCCAAACCAAATCCTATGCCCGGCTTCTGCGTCGCATCGAACTGCTTGGCATCTTCGTGGCCATGCTGCTTTTGTCCGGCGCGGTGTTTCCCCTTTTGCTGTCGCAAGCCGACGGCAGCCTGACCGAGGCTGCCCGCGCCAAGCTGCGCATGATCGCGGCGCCCAGCTATGTCATCGGCCTGGGGCTGGTGGCCCTGCGCCCCGCTGCGGTCCTGCGGGGCGTGCAGCACAATGTCCTGCTGATGACCCTGATCCTGCTGCCGCTGGCCTCGATCCTTTGGTCCATCGGCCCATCGATCACCCTTCGCCGGGCCGTGGCGCTGACCCTGTCGATGGCGGTGGCCTTTGTCTTTGCCACGCGCTTCACCCCCCGGCAGCAGCTTGTCGTCCTGGCCTGGGTCCTGGGCGGGGCGACCCTTCTCAGCCTGGTTGCGATGGCCGTTCTGCCGGGCCGGGCGCTGATGCCCGAGGACGGGGCGCTGCGCGGCGTTTTCCTGCACAAGAACGTGCTGGGCTGGGTGGCCTGCCTGACGGTGGTCCTTGGGCTTGCGGCGCGGCTTGATGTCTCGGCCCGGATGCGCAGGACGGGGCTTTTGCTGCTGGTCGCGGGCCTGGCCGCCCTGCTGTTGTCGACCTCGGTCACCAGCCTGTTTGCCGCCTTCGCCGCGGTGGTCGTGTCCCGCGTGGTGCTTCTGGTGGCGCGGTTGCAGGGCAGGACGCGGCTGGCCGTGGTGCTGGGGCTGATCCTGCTGATCCCGCTTCTTGCCCTTTTGCTGGCGGTCGGATTCGGTCCCCTGCTCGAGGCGCTTGGAAAGGATCCGACCCTGACGGGCAGGGTGCCGCTGTGGAGCATGATCGACGCCGAGATCTCGCGCCACCCGCTTCTGGGGCATGGCTATGGCGTCTTCTGGACCGAGGGCAATCCGGCAGTCTGGAGCATCTGGGAATCGCAGGGCTGGCAGGCGCCCAATGCCCATAACGGCTATCGGGAAACCATGCTGGGCCTTGGCTCGGTCGGACTGCTGCTGTTGATCGCGCTGACCTTCCGTGCCGTTGCCCAGGGCGTCACCCTGTGCAGCATGGCCCCGGGCGAAGGCTGGATCCTGCCGGTGCTGATCGTCTGCATTTCGCTGATCCTCAACCTGTCGGAAAGCATCTTCCTGAAGCAGAACGACCTGTTGTGGCTGCTTTATTCGGCCTCGGTCATCAGCATCTCGTGCCGCCATGCGGCCTTGCGGCATCCGGTGCCGGAACCGGCCCGGATTGTCGCAACGGCGATCTGACCCTGACCTAACGGTGGTTGGAATCAGCCTGGACGCGCGCTTCTCGTACTCCTTTTGCGATTTGGACGACCATAAAGCCAGCTTTGCAGAGAACGGACCTCCCGCCACGGTGGGCATAGGCAGATGCCGGTCCGACCCGCGCCCTGTCTTTCACAAGTTTCCTGTTGCCGTATCCGTTTCCAGTCAGGCACCCCATCCGATGACAGCCCTGCCAGATGTCAAGACCATGTCGGACGCCGTGTTCCACGACATGCGCGTTCACCGAACCCGCCGCGACCGCAGTGCGGTTGCGCGCTCACTTTGCATCGTCGCGCTGACCGGCGGCGCAGCCGCTTCCGCATTTGCAGCGGGGGCAGGCACCGAGGGCCGGATGATCCTGTTGGCTGGCGGCGCGTTCCTGGCCTGCCTTTGGGCCTTCGGGTCGCTGCCCGGCTTCGGCCTTCACCCCGAGGCGCGGCTGCGCAAGGCGGTCCAGGCCTGGTTTGCCAGCCTTTGCATCGCCCTGATCAGCGCCCTGGTCCTTGCCGACCCTCACACGGACGAGATCACGCGCTTCGTTCTGGCCTTTCTTGCCCTTGCCATCGCCCAGGCCGTCTGCGGTCGCATCCTTCGGACGATCCTCCGGCGGTCGGGCCACTGGGGCGAGGCGGTTCACCTTGCCGGCGATCCGGCAAGGGTCGCGGGCTTGCGAAGCTGGCTTCACGCCAATCCCGACACGGGCCTTGACCCTGATCCCGACAGCCGGGCCGTCAAGGTCCTGTGGGCCGATGCGGCGGCACCAAGCCCGGAACAGCTTGAACGGCTTGCGCGGACCTATTCCCAGGTCGTCCTGGTCCATGATCTGCCGCGCACGACAATGACAGGCATCCATCCTGCCTGGCAGGACGGCGCGATCGGCACCCAGATCACGCTGGCCCGTCGGGACGGAATATCGCGATGGATCAAGCGCGGGATCGACCTGGCCGTCGTCATTCCCGTCGGCATCGTGGCGCTGCCCATCGTGGCCCTGGCCGCCCTGGCGGTCCGGATGGTCGATCCCGGACCAGCCTTCCATGTCCAGCACCGCGACGGGCGCGACGGACGGCCCTTCGCGATGCTGAAGCTGCGGACCATGTATCTTGACGCCGACCGGATGCTGGCCCGCCTGATCGAGACGGATCCCGCGATCCGCGAGGAATGGGAAACTCACTTCAAGCTGCGCCACGATCCCCGGGTTCTGCCGGTCATCGGGCCTTTCCTTCGCACCAGCAGCCTCGACGAATTGCCGCAACTGCTGAACATCCTTCGCGGCGAGATGAGCCTGGTCGGACCGCGGCCATTTCCCGATTACCATCTGTCCGCCATGCCTGCCGATTTCCGCGCCAGAAGGGCCACGGTCACCCCCGGCCTGACCGGGCTGTGGCAGATATCGGAACGCGGGGACGCGGACCTGGGCGTGCAGCAGCAACTGGACGACTTCTACATCTCGGGCCGCAGCCTTTGGGGCGACCTGTCGATCTTCCTGCGAACCTTCAGCGCCGTGCTGGGGCGGGGCGGGGCCTTCTAGGCCTTGCCCGGCCGCCGATCATCACCGACCACAACAAGAGCCGAGGATAAAGATGCCTGCATCCAAACGCATATTGGTCACCGGAGGCTCGGGGTTCCTGGGATCGTTCCTGTGCGAAAGCTTGCTGAACGACGGGCACGACGTTCTATGCGTCGACAACTTCCAGACCGGATCGCGCCGGAACATCCTGCATCTCCAGGACAATCCGCGCTTCGAGGTCATGCGCCACGACGTGACGGTCCCGCTTTATGTCGAGGTGGACGAGATCTGGAACCTGGCCTCGCCAGCCTCGCCGATCCACTATCAGACCGATCCGGTCAAGACGGTGAAGACCAATGTCCTGGGTGCCATCCACATGCTGGGGCTGGCGCGGCGGACCAAGTCGCGCATCTTCCAGGCCTCGACCAGCGAAATCTATGGCGACCCGCTGGTCCATCCCCAGCCCGAATCCTATTGGGGCAATGTCAACACCATCGGTCCCCGTTCCTGCTATGACGAAGGCAAGCGTTGCGCCGAAACACTGTTCTTCGACTACAAGCGGCATCTTGGCCTGGACATCCGGATGGCCCGCATCTTCAACACCTATGGCCCCAGGATGAGCAGCCATGACGGGCGGGTGGTGTCCAATTTCATCGTGCAGGCCCTGAGGGGCGAGCCGATCACGATCTATGGCGCCGGAACCCAGACCCGTTCCTTCTGCTATGTCGATGACCTGATCGCAGGCTTCCGGCTGCTGATGAACGCGCCAAGCGATGCGCCCATGCCGATGAACCTGGGCAACCCGGCCGAATTCACCATTCGCGAACTGGCCGATCTGGTGATCGAACTGACCGGATCGCCGTCGCGGATCGACCATCGGCCCTTGCCGACGGATGATCCTGTCCAGCGCAAGCCCGACATCTCCAGGGCCACCCAGTATCTGGGCTGGACGCCCCGGATCCAGCTGCGGGAGGGCCTCTCGCATACAATCGCCTATTTCGAGAACCTGCTGTCCCGCGGCAGGGATCGGCAGGTCGCGGAGCCACGGCCAAAGGAGGCGATCATCGTTCCGGCCGCTGCGGCAACGCCTGTTCCCGCAGGCGATCACGTCAACGGCCTTGGACAGTTCGGCCTGCCATGAACAGCCTTTCGCCCAGGCCCCGCCTGCTGTTCTTCCAGTGGGACCATGCCCCGAACAAGGCGGCCTCGGGCTTTCTGACCTTGCAGATGAACCTGCATGTCAAGTGCCTGGCGCAGTTCTTCGACGTGACCGTGATTTCGCACGACTGCGACTTTGACCAGGTTTGCGACCGCCATCAGCCGGATCTGGTTCTGTTCGAGGCAGGCTATCGCAGCCACGGCTCGCGGCGCATCCGCATCGACAATACCAGGGCCCATCCCGGGATTCCCCGGCTGGGCCTGCATAATGGCGATCCGTGGTGCGACCGCCGCGCGGGGTTCTGGGCGGACATGGACGACTGGGGGGTCGAGACGGCCTTCGCAATCGGCACCGCCACCCCGGCCTATATGCCCGATCAGGCCGACCGGATCTTCGTCTGGCCCAATTTCATCGACCCCGACATGTTCCGGTTTCGCGGGCAGGCAAAGGTCATCCCCGTCATGCTGACGGGGCAAAGCGGACCGCTCTATCCCTGGCGCAGCGCCGTCTACCAGACGCTGGCGCAGCATTATCCCAGCCTGATCACCCCGGCCTTCCGCTACGAGGACGCCGGGGCGCGGCGCCTGCTGGCGGGGCAGGCCTATGCCGATGCCCTGAGTGCAAGCTGGGTATCGCCCAGTTGCGGCACGATGGGCCACGAGCTTGTCCGCAAGCACCTTGAGATCCCGGGGGCGGGCTGCCTTCTGGTGACCGAGCGCACCCCCGTGCTGGAAGCGGCGGGCTTCCGCGACGGCGAGAACTGCGTCTTCGCGACGCCTTCGGAGGTGGTCGAAAAGATCGACGCGCTGATGGCCGATCCCGACCGGATGCTGCGGATCACCCGCGCCGGTCATACGCTGGTCGCCGGTCGCCATACCCTGCATCACCGCCGCCAGATCCGCGACTGGTTCGACCTGCACCAGACGCTTGGATCCGGGCAGCGGATCGTCCAGCCGGGGCCCTTTGCGCCGTTAAAGGCGGTTGCGGTCGCATCGGCGCGCCACCATGGGCATCTGCCCGCAACGGGCCTTGACCGGCTGGCCCTGCAGAAGGCGCATGGTCACCTGGCGAAGAACGAACTTGCCCGTGCCCGCCAGCAGTTCGAGGCCGCCCTGGCCTATGTGCCCTATCTTCCCGAGGCGAAGCTTGGCCTGGCGCTTTGCGATCTTGCCGAGAACCGGCCCGACGAGGCCTTTCGCAGGCTTTCGGCCCTGATCCGCGTGACGATCACCGAATATGGTGCGTCGCGGCCGGACCCGGCGGAATGGGCGCTGTGCCTTCTTGCGCTGATGGCATCCGGGCGAGAGGCCGAGGCCATTGCCCTGCGGGATCGCTATCCTTCCGCAGGCCATGCCGGTCTGGCCCGCGTCAAGGGCGTCCTGGACCAGATGGCAGGCGAGGACGACCGGGCCGTCGTCGGTGCAAGCACCGGATCGGGCAGCATCCATCCGACCACCCCCGCGATGACCCAGGCCATCGACCGGGAGCTCGCCGCATTCATGGCCCGGCGCGGCGAAGGTTCCGGGCGGCATCCGGTCAGGGTCGGGCAGCGGTCCCTGGCGGCCTTGGACCGGCTGTTGCGGATTATGCCGGTGGGCACTCTGCGCCCGCGCCTGCCGCCCGCGCCGGGCTTTGGCTATCTGATCGCGCTTCGCGATGCATTGGGGCGCAAGCTGCTGCCCCCCTCCGGGCGCCGGCTGGCACGGCGCATGGCCCTACGGATTCATGGCAGTCGAACGCGCCACGAATCGCGACCTTGATTCCGCCAATGTGGGTGTTGTGATTGCGCCGTTCCCTGGTCTTCGCGTTCTTTGAAAAAGGTTATGCCGCGCTGCTTGCGGTGCTGCTGATGGTGCTTGTCTCGCGCCTGCTGACGCCGGCCGAGGTAGGCCTTTTCCTTGTGGCAAGCGCGGGCGTGATCCTTGTCGAAACCTTCCGCGATTTCGGGGTCACAAGCTGCATTGTCCGGGAACACCGGCTGACGCCCGATTTCCTGCGCGGCGCCTTTACGCTTGTTACGATGCTGTCCGCCTTGCTTGGCACGGGATTGTGGGTGCTGGCCGAGCCTGCGGCAAGGCTTTACGGCACCCCGGATCTGGCGCCGCTGATACGGATCGCGTCGCTGGGCTTTGTCTTTGCCCCGGTCAGCGCGATCCGCATCGCCCTGCTGCGCCGGGACATGGCCTTCGGGCAGCTTGCAGCCATCGGGATCGCGTCCGGCACCGCCGGGGCCGTTGTCACGGTTGCCCTGGCGGCGGGGGGGCTGGGGCCGCAGTCGCTCAGCTGGGGATCCGTCGCTGCGGCCTGTGTCAGTGCGGGCGGGGCCATGCTGGTACGGCCGCAATGGGACAGCTTCCGTCCATCGCTGGCACATTGGCGTCAGATCCTGGCCTTCGGGGGCTGGACCAGCATGGTCACCCTTGTCGGCCTGATGTCGGAACAGGTGCCGCGGCTGTTGCTGGGACGGCTGATGGGGCTTGATGCGCTTGGACATTTCTATCGGGCGCTTGCCCTGACGCAATTGCCCGACCGGATGATCATCGGCGCGGTGCAGCCGGTCATCTTCGCCGAGTTTTCCCGCCAGGCGCGGCAGTCCACGCCGCTGGCCAAGGGATATCTCACCGCGCTCGAGATGATCTCGTCCGTGCAATGGCCGTTGCTGGCCTGCCTGGCGCTGCTGGCCGATCCGCTGGTGCATCTGCTGCTTGGGCCGCAGTGGCTGGACGTGATCCCGCTTCTGAGGATCGTGGCCATTGCGGGGATGGCGCTGTTCCCGGTGCCCATGACCTTTCCCGCCCTTGTGGCGACCGGGGCCGTCCGCGACAATGCGGTGCTTCAGCTTGTCCTTTTTCCGTTGACCGTCGGGATCATCGGCGTGGCTGCGCTGAACGGCATGACGGCAGTGGCGCTTAGCCTGCTTCTGCTGAACCCGATGCAGGCCGTCATGACGCTCTGGGTCGTCCGCCGCCGGCTGGAGTTCGACTGGGCCGCGCTTCTGCAGGGCATGGGCCGCAGTGCCGTCCTGTCCATCGCGGCCATGGCGCCAAGCCTGCTGATGCTTGCAACGACAGGTCCCACTCTGCTTGGCCTTGTCGCGGTGGGGCTGGCGACCTTGCCTTGCTGGGCCGCTGCCGTGGTCGCGATGCAAAGCCCCCTGTCGACCGAGGTGATGCGGTTGGTCGCGCGTCTGCGCCGGCAGCCACGAGGTCTTCGTGCGTGACCGCCGGGGCCAGTCAATGATCGGGATGCAGCTCCAGTTCTCCGACGCCGTTCGCCAGGTCGTTCAGCCGGGCGGCCGCCTGGGTCCGGTTGGTCGCGTTCAGCTTGCGCATGATGCTGCGGATGTGAACCTTGACGGTGCTTTCGCACAGGCCAAGTTCATGGGCGATGATCTTGTTTGCCGAACCCTTCCGCAGGGCCTTGGCCACGCAAAGCTGGCGCTCGGTGAAATAGGTTTCAAGCCCGGGCCGCTGTTGCAGCGCCTCGCTCAGCGCCGCGCAGAGGGCCTCGACGCTCTTGCGGGGCAGGACCACGCTTTTCGAGGACGATCCACGCAGCGCGGCGATCAGTTCGTCCACGCCCACGCTTGGCGGGATATAGCCCGATGCACCGCATTCCACCGCATCGCAGGTCGCCATCAGGTCGCTGTCGCGGGACATCACCACAACGCGCCTGTCCCCCGCCTGCGCGATGAAGGCACGCAGCGCGTCCTTGACCGCCTTGTCGGCCAGACGGCCATCGCCGATGTGGTAGATCACGGTCTCGTTGCCGTAAGGATCATGGACTGCCCTTCGCCATTCCTCGGGCGATTGATAGCTGCGGATTTCCGCATCGGCGAAAACGCTGCCAAGCAGCGACGACAGCATCTCGAGTTCGATGGCATGTTGCGAGATCATGCTGATCGTCCAGCCAGGGGCAGGCGCGATCTTCAGGGCGGCGGTCGCAGGACCGCCCTTGGCGGTATTGTCAAAAGCCCTCGTCAGCGTGTTGGCCACGATAGTCTCCCATGAAAAACTCTCACCACTCACACGTCCGATGTTTAACCGCCCTGCAGGCGATCAGGATTCCCAAATCCCGGAAGGATTGGGAAACTTTGGCGATCGGCCACGGCATAATGGACAATCGGACAAATACAGGATCGCGGAAAAGTTAACGGCTTGCGTTGACGGCGGATAAGATCTGGTCCGAAATTATATAGACATACGGAGTTTAACCATGCGCCCGTCAATCATCCCAATAGGCCTGAGCGGCAATCTGGTAGAGATCTTTGAAGCCCTGACTGCCGTTGCGGTAGTGCCCGCCATTCTGGATGAAGGCCCCCAGTTGAAAGGCACACTTTTCAGGGGAATCCGAATTGTGGATTTTACCGGAGCGAGAAAATATCCGGGTGCCAGCTTTCTCTGCCTGGTGGGGTCGGTGCGCAGCATCAGGGCGCGCAAAGACATCATCAAGAGGACGGGCCTGCCGCAAAAGCGATTCGCCCGCTTCATCCACCAGTCCGCCAAGGTTTCGGCAATGGCAGAGCTGGGGCAGGGGGTCGTCCTCTATGATGGGGCGCTGCTGACGTCGAATGCCTTGCTGGGGCAGCATGTCCTGGTGATGCCCCGCGCGATCATCCACCACGACGTCCGCATCGGCGACTACTCGATTGTCGGCGCGGGCGTCATCATGGCAGGCGGCGTGACCGTTGGGCCGGACTGCTATATCGGCAGCGGCGCCTGCATCCGCGATGGCGTCAGCATCGGCGAGGGTGCGGTGGTGGGCATGGGCTCAGTCGTCGTGCGCGATGTGGCCCCCGGCGCGGTGGTCGCGGGAAATCCCGCCCGTGTTTTACGGAATGCAGCCCAGCCTGCAGAATAGTTTGCTTCTTTGTTATATTGCAGAATAACTTTCAGCAGAGAATTGACAGCTTCTCCATCACATTTAGATATCGAACGACGGTTCTATGACAATATCGACCCAATAGTTTGAAGCATTATAGGTTGCATTTGGAAACAGGCCTGTCGATCCTGCGCGGAAAACACCGTTTCCGCCGGCAGACGGCGCGGTCAGCATTCCACTGGAATCCGTCCGATCCTCGGCAAAGTAATTCGACGTGAATGCGTAATTCTGGGTGGTCCCATAGGATGCCACATAAAGCGCGCCGGGTGTCAATTCGACCGCGGAATCAAGAATGCCGGATTGCCATCCCGTTGCACCCGGGTTCGATTGCACGGTCACGCTTGTCAAAAGCACTCCGTTCTGGTCCCACAGGTTCAGCGTGCGGATGTCGGTGTCGAAAGCGTCGGCATTGCCGCGCCAGTAGCGAAGCTCGGTCAGGTCGCCGCCCATGCTGGAAATGAACCTGACGCCCAGTTCATATGCGGTCGGATCGTTGGTGACGATCTGGTCAGGGCTCTGCGAAGCGTTGAACAGCGAAAAGGCGACGGTTTCCGGATCCTGGTCGGTGACGGTGACCGTGATGTCCCGAAGGATCGCCGGGCTGGTCCCGTCCGACACCGAGATCTGCAGTTCATAAATCCCGTCGCCATCCGCGTCCAAGGGGTTCTCGAAATCCGGCAGATCGGCAAAGGTCAGGGCGCCGGTTGTGGCGTTCATGCGCAGCAGTCCTGCGTCCTCGCCGCCGCTGATGGCAAAGACCAGGGTATCGCCGTCCGGATCGAAGGCAGAGAAGGTCGCCACGTCCAGGCGGTTCTCGGTGATCGAGAACGACGTATCTACCGTCACGAAAGTGGGCGCCTCGTTGGACTGGGGCATGGGCACGAAGACGGCATCCACCCAATAGTTCGTCCCCTGCCAACTGACCGTCGGGAAGATGCCGGTCCGGCCATGCCCGAACACCCCGCCATTCACCGGAGAGGAGAGCACCCCGTCCGGGCCCGTCTGGGCCGATGAGAAATAGTTCGGCGTCGCGGCATAGTTCTGCGTGGTGCCATAAGAGACGACATAGCGATCCCTGGGATCCAGCGTCACCGGTGCATCGAGGATCGCCGTTTGCCAGCCGTCGTCGCCCGCCGCCGAGACCACTGTGGCCGAGGCCAGAAGCACGCCCCCCGCAGTCCACAGGTTCAGCGTGCGGGCATCGGTATCACCCGCATCCGCCGTTCCGCGCCAGTATCGCAAGGCAGCGACCTGACCCCACTGCCTTGCCTGCAGGATCGTGCCCAGTTCATAGCTGGTGCTGTCACCCGTCTCGACATAGGTCGGCGCCTCGCCCGCACCGAACAGGGTCGAGTGCGGGATCTCGGTCGTTTCGTCGGTGACCGCGATTGTGATGGCCTGGGTCACAGGTCCGCTGTTGCCGTCATGGGCCCGGATGATGACCTCGTAGACATTGTCGCCATCGGAATCGGCCGGGTTGTCGTAATCGGGCGCAAAGTCGAAGATCAGCGCGCCGGTCGCGCCATTGATCGAGAACCTGTTCGCGTCCTTGCCGCCCCCGATCGAATAGGTGACCGTATCTGCGTCGGGGTCGGTCGCCGCGATCATCGCCGCAAGAAGCGTGTTTTCCGCGATGCTGAACGAGGCAGGCCCGCTGAACACCGGCGCGCCTCCGGTCGGGGTGGTCGGGCTGAAGCCCACATCCACCCAGTAGTTCGACGAAAGGTAGCTGCGCGTGGGCATGATATTGCCCGCGCCATAACCGAAGACCCCGTTCGCACCCCCGGCAGCCATCAGATAGCCGAAGGGGCCGTCATGCGGGTTGGTGAAAAAGCCCTGGGTGGCGACATAGTTGTTCTGGGTTTCGTACGAGACGATGTATTCCAGCCCTGCGATGAGGTTGACCGGGATACTAAGTTCCGCAACCTGCCATCCGCTTTCGCCGGGGGCCGACGTAAACTGGACCACCCCCAGAAGCGTGCCGTCAGCGTTCCACAGCCGGCCCGTCCGGATGTCGGTATCGCCTGAGTCCAGCGGATCGCGCCAATAGCGCAATTCGGTGATCTGCCCCGCCTGGGTAGCCGAGAAGCGCGTGCCCAGGTGGATCGTCCCGCTTTCCTGGTAGAACTGGCTGTTGGGCGTCGTCCAGGGAATGAACAGGCTGATGCTGTCGGGGGTTTCCGGCTCGACGACCTCGACGATCTGGCGATCCAGGGTCGAGGCAGTGGGCAGGTTCAGGCTGTCATCGATGGCGCGGACGCGGATGTCATAGGTCTGCTGGCCCGTCGCCAGCCAACTGTAGGTCCAGTTCGTCGTTCCCGTGGCGACGTTCCAGGTCTTGCCGCCGTCGAAGGACAATTCGACCAGGGCCACCACGCCGTCGTCCGTGGCCGCGTTTCCGTCATTGTCGGTTGCCGTCCCCGAAATGGTGACGATGCCGAATTCCGGAACCGTGTCGGGCAGGTCGTTGATCGTTGCCGTGGCCGCAACCTCATCTTCCGAGGCCGCCGCACGGACCAGTCCCTGCGACGCCAGCACCAGGTCCGCGACACCCGGCTGGATCCCCATATCGGCGAACAGGTTGATGACGAATTGCTGAAGATCCGCGTTTTCGATCGACGCGTCATAGGGCGAGCCGTCGTGCTTGTCGCTCAGCGCCCAGGTCCAGAAGACCGTCCCCGCACCGAACACCAAGGCACCGCTTTCGGCACGATACAGCGACAGGTTATGCGTGGCGGTGCCCGGCGCGGTGGCGTTTCCCTGGTCCACGAGGATCCCGTTCCAGTCGATCGTGCTTTCCGAAAGATGGATCAGCCCCGCAGGCCGCCGCGGATCGTCGGGCGAGGTATTCCATTCATAGCCGATAAGGCCCGGCGCGATGCCGAGGGCGCCCCCGTCGGCGATGCTTGTGTCGCGCCACACGCGCAAGGGCGCGAATTGCGCAGGAACATCCAGGGCGCCGCCGAACTCGCCGGTTCCGTCGGGACCGAAAAGCTGCCCGGACAGCGCGTTCTCGGCGCAGTTGCAGGTATGGGGCTGGCCCGAGATTCCGTCATTCGGCGCTGGATAACCCGCAAGCGGATTGGCCTGGAACCGGATGTCGCGCCAGGTGCCCGTCCAGACGTCGGCCGGGTCCAGGTTGACGTAGTCGGCGGGACCAGCATTGGGATTGGTATTGGCCCAGGTTTCCTTGTAGCAGACCAGGGTCCGATACTCGACCCCGTCCACCTCGGAGGTTTCCCAGCGGGTCTTCCAGTAGATGTCGTTGCCGCCCCAGAACAGCAGGTTCACCCCGGCTTCCCGGGCCGCCTCGACATTCTCGCGCTGTCCGCCCGACCAGTATTCGTCATGCCCGACCGAGATGAAGGCCTGGTACTTGGTCAGGTAATCCGCCCCCATCCGGTCGGTATCCACGCCCGAGATGTAGGAAATGTCGTAGCCGTTCTTTTCCAGCCAGTGGATCGCGGCATAGTCGGCCCCGAACAGATAGTCCTGGGCGCCGGACAAGGGTCCGCCCTGTTCGCCCTCGATGCCGCGGGTGATGAAGGGGCGGTTGTAGCTGACGGCATAGGCCCGGTCCTCGAACCCGCCTGTCCGTTCCCCGGGAATGTCCGGGTGATCGATCGTACCGCTGGCATCGCCGTAAAGATTCGCCCCGATCTTGCCGTTGTTGCCGAACCAGCCGTTATAGGCGTGCCATGTCGTGTCCGATGTCTGCAGGACGATATCGGCTTCCCGGTCATCGTCGCGGATGATGAAGGGGATCTGGTTCACCGCGCCTTCGATCGGGTTGCCGTCTGCGTCCAGGCGCTGCAACCGGGCCAGATAGACGCCCGATACGGCGTCCTCGGGAACGTCCCAGCTGTCCGTGACGCTCCAGTTGCCGGCGTCGACCAGACCAAGCGTCGGGTCATAGTCGGCCTCAGGCTGGACGGTCGCGCTGTCATTGGTCCATCCGGATACCTTCCGGGCGCCTTCGCCGCCGTAATAGCCAAGCCGGAAGATCTCGACATTGTAGTCGCTTCCGGCATTGCCGTTGACGTTGATCTTGAAATCGACCGTATCCCCGACATTGACGCTGATCTGGGTCGCGAAGCCCTCGATCTGCTTTGAATGCGGAACGTCCCAATAGGACTGGGACATGACCCCGTCGGTCCGCTGGTTCTCGAGGACAATCACATTGTCGGCCACGAAGGCATCCTCCACATCTGGTGCCGCGTCCCCATGACGTTCACGGGGCCGCAAACAGCCCTGCGGCCGGGTGGGCCGAGGGGTTTATCATCCGCCGCCGAAGGACCGGGCCGCCCTTGGCCTGACATTCATCCAGGGCGCGGGTGATCGCCTCGCGGTTCATGGCTTGCGTGCCGATGAAGACAAGCTCTTGCCGGCGGTCGCCGAAGGGCGCCTGCCAATGCCTGGCGATCCGCGCAACGGCAGCGGGGTCGGTCGGCCAGTGCCTGCGGGGCGTGGCGGCCCACCAGCGTCCCCCATGCCCGATCTCGCTCAGGCGGCCGGCCAGGCTGAAGGTCCGCACCGCCTCGGGCGCGTCGGCGGTCCAGAAATGCCCCTTGGCGCGCATGACGCCCCCCAAAACGCCGGACGGTCCGCAAAGGGCCTGGCTGATGCGGTCCCAGTCGAAGGGAACGCGGGCGCGATAGCAGAACGAGGTGATCCCGTATTCTTCCGTTTCCGGGACATGGTCCTGGAAACCGTTCAGCTCCTTGAACCACATCGGGTGGCTGCGCGCGCGCGCCGGACTGAACAGGCCGGTGTCCAGAACACGGGCTGGATCGACATCGGCGAAGCTGGTCTCGATCAGCCGGGCCTCGGGGTTCAGCGCCCGGATGATGCGTCGCGCGGCCGCCGTCTGGCGCGGTCCCGCAAGGTCGATCTTGTTCAGGATGATCAGATCTGCGAACTCGATCTGGTCGACAAGCAGTTCGACCAGGGTGCGCGCGTCGTTTTCGTCGCGGAATTCGCCGCGGTCGCGCAGGAAGTCGCGGCTGTCGAAATCAGCCAGAAGGCTTGCCGCATCGACAACGGTTATCATCGCGTCCAAGCGAGCGACTTCGGCAAGGCTGCCCTGGTCGTTGCAGAACTCGAACGTCGCCGCCACCGGAAGGGGCTCGGAAATGCCGGTCGCCTCGATCAGCAGATAGTCGAAGCGGCCCGCTTCTGCCAGGCGCCGGACCTCGACCAGCAGGTCGGCGCGAAGCGTGCAGCAGATGCAGCCGTTCGACAGTTCCACCAGCGTTTCCTGCGTCTGGTTCAGCTTCGCGCGCCCCGCCCGGATCAGGTCGGCGTCGATGTTGACCTCGGCCAGGTCGTTCACCAGAACGGCCACGCGCAGGTTCTGGCGGTTGCGGAGGATGCGGTTGACAAGCGTCGTCTTGCCCGCCCCAAGGAACCCGGACAGAACCGTCGTCGGCAGCCTTTTGTCTGGGTTCGTCATAGCCCCCTCCACGAAACGCGCAGGGACAGACAAGGGATTTGCGTCCTGTCTGCAGCCCCGGGGCCATCGGCCATCAGGGCCGGACCCTTGAAATCGGCGTCTCGAAGAAAAGGTGTCAGAGGTCACGCCGCCCCGGCAATCATCCGCGAGGGGCAGCCATCAGACGAATGGGCAGGGCCATGCCCTGCCGCCCGTCCCTTTCGGCCAAGTCCCCTTCATTGGCTTGTCCATAGGGAGGCATATCAGCTGGCGCGACCCTCCGGCAGCGACTGGGCCAGCAAGGAATCATACGACTTTCGTCTGATGGACTTTGCCGGTTTCCGAAGGATCGAAACCTCGCTTGTGCGGCTGCCGGTGGCAGCCGCGAGCGTCAGTGATCGCCGCAACTGGCCCCAAAGGTCACATTGCAGCCTCGAACAGGGCGCGGGTGTTCTGGGGCGTCATGGCGACCGGGTTGCCGCCGCATGACGGGTCTTCCAGGGCCATGACGGTCAGTTCATCCAACCGGTCGGCCTGAACCCCCATTGCGGCAAGGCCGTTTGGGATGCCCAGTTCCGAAGACAGCGCCACGATCCGTTGGCGGAAGCCGTCGAAGCCGCCGGCAATGCCCAGATAGGCGGCTGCGGCCTTGATCCGCTCCTCGATGACCGGGCGGTTGAAATCCAGCACGGCGGGCATCACCGCGGCATTGGTGGTGCCGTGATGGGTGCCATAGACGGCGCCGACCGGGTGGGACAGCGAATGGATCGCACCCAGCCCCTTCTGGAAGGCCACCGCGCCCATCAATGCCGCGCTCATCATATGGGCGCGGGCCGTCAGGTTGCCGGGGTCGCGATAGACCACCGGCAGGTTTTCGAAGACCAGCCGCATTCCTTCCAGCGCGATGCCCTGGCTCATCGGGTGGTAATGGGGCGACGAATAGGCCTCAAGGCAATGGGCCAGGGCGTCCATGCCGGTGCCGGCGGTGACGAAGGCGGGCATTCCGACCGTCAGTTCGGGATCGCATATCGTCACCGTGGGCATCAGCCGGGGGTGGAAAATGATCTTCTTGCGGTGGGTTTCGGAATTGGTCAGCACGCCCGCGCGGCCCACCTCGCTGCCCGTGCCCGCCGTGGTCGGCACGGCCACGATGGGGGCAATGGCATCCGCGTCGGCGCGGGTGAACCAGTCGTCCACGTCCTCCAGATCCCAGACGGACAGGCCGGGGCGCTGCCCGGCCATCAGCGCGATCATCTTGCCCAGATCCAGGGCCGAGCCACCGCCGAAGCAGATCACCCCGTCATGCCCGCCCGCCTTGTATGCGGCAATGCCTGCCAGCATGTTCGCCTCGGTCGGGTTTGGGTCAACGTCGGAAAAGACCGCGCGGCCAAGCCCCGCGCGATCCAGGACATCCAGGGCGCCTGCGGTGATGGGCAGCGAGGCCAAGGCCTTGTCGGTGACCAGCAGCGGGCGGGTGATGCCCGCCGCCCTGGCATGGTCGGCCAATTCGGTGATCCGGCCCGCGCCGAACTTGATGGCGGTCGGATAGGACCAGTTGCGGTTGGGGACATCAAGGCTCATGTCACGCCCTTTTCAAGTGATAGGATTTCGGCCGGGTCACGGCGAGGTAACCCAGATAGGACAGGCTGCCGCCGCGCCCGGTGTCCTTGCATCCGGTCCAGCAGAGCGCCGGGTCAAGGTAGTCGGCGCGGTTCATGAAGACGGTGCCCGTCTGGATCCGCGCGCCGATGCCGGCTGCGGCATCGGCGTCGCGCGTCCAGATGCTGGCTGTCAGGCCGTAGGGGCTGTCGTTCATCAGCCGCACCGCCTGGTCGTCGCCGGACACGCGCATGATGCCCACGACCGGGCCGAAGCTTTCCTCGACCATCACGCGCATGGAATGATCGACATCCACCAGCACCTGCGGAGCCAGATAGGCGCCACCGTCGTCCCGTGGGAAGGCCGAGGGGTCGATCAGCGCGCGGGCGCCCTGCGCAACGGCCTCGGCCACCTGGTCGCGGACGGTCTGCGCGAAGCGGACATGGGCCATGGGGCCAAGCGTCGTGGCCGGGTCCAGCGGATCGCCCAGCGTCAAGGCCTTCGTCCACGCCACCGCTTTTTCGACAAAGGCATCATACAGGCTGTCATGGACATAGATCCGCTCGATCCCGCAGCAGCACTGGCCGGAATTGAACATCGCGCCGTCCATCAGGCCTTCCACCGCCGCGTCCAGGTCGGCATCGGCGCGGACATATCCCGGATCCTTGCCGCCCAGCTCCAGCCCCAGCGAGGTGAAGGTGCCCGCCGCCGCCCGCTCGATGGCGCGGCCCCCGGCGACCGAACCGGTGAAGTTCACGAAGTCGAAGACCCGCGCGGCGATCAGGCTTTCGGTGGTGGCATGATCCAGCACGAGATTCTGGAACACGTCGGCTGGCACGCCACCCGCGTGGAATGCTTGGGCCAGACGCTCGCCCGCCAGCAGGGTCTGGCTTGCGTGCTTCAGCACCACGGCGTTGCCCGCGATCAGGGCCGGGACGATGGTGTTGATCGCCGTCAGGTAGGGATAGTTCCAGGGCGCGATCACGAAGACCACGCCCAGCGGTTCGCGCGCCAGGACGCGGCGGAAGCTGTCGCTGTCCTCGATCACCTTCGGGGCCAGCGTCTCGGCGGCGATCTGGGCCATGTAGTCGGTGCGGGCGTTCACGCCGCCCATCTCGCCCGCGCCGAAGCGGACGGGGCGGCCCATCTGCCGGGCGAGTTCGGTGGCGATGTCGTCTTTCATCGCGGTCAGGGCGGCCACGCCCGCCTTGACCAAGGCGATGCGGTCGTCCAGCGGGCGGGCGGCCCATTCGGCCTGGGCGGCACGCGCGCGGGCAACAGTGGCCTGGGCGGCGTCACGGTCCAGCGGTGTGCGCCGGACCAGCACCAATCCGTCGATGGGGGAAATCAGGTTGATGTCTTTCATGGTCGGTCCTGTCAGGCGCGTTCCAGCAATCGGCGCAGGTCGTGGTCGGTGACGACGCGGTCGGTCTCGGCGATCTCCCATTCCGCGGCGTGGTGATAGTGATCGACCACATCATCCCCAAAGGCGCGCCTGTAAAGATCCGATGTCTTCAGCCGTTCGGCGGCCTCGCGCAGGGTTTTGGGAACCTCGCGCACATCCTGCGCCTGATAAAGGTCCCCACGCATCTCGGGGCCAAGCTCCAGCTTGCGCTCGATCCCGTCAAGGCCTGCGGCCAGCAGCGCGGCACAGGCCAGATAGGGGTTGGCGTCGGCGCCGGGGATGCGGCATTCGACGCGGACGCCCCCCGTACCCTCGCCGCAGACGCGGAAGGCGGCAGTGCGGTTGTCGCAGGACCAGACGGCCTTGGTGGGCGCGAACAGCCCCGCGCAGAACCGCTTGTAGCTGTTCACATAGGGTGCCAGGAAGACCATCATCTGGTCGGCCCCGGCCAATTGACCCGCCAGGAAATGCTTCATCGCGGCCGACATGCCGTGATCGCCTTCCGGGTCGTGGAAGGCGGACTGGCCGCCCCGGAACAGCGACTGATGCACATGGGCGGCCGACCCGGCCTTGGCCGTGTCGTACTTCGCCATGAAAGTCACGGACTTGCCGCGCGACCAGGCGATCTCCTTGACGCCCTGCTTGATGATCGTGTGGTTGTCGGCCGTGTCGAGCGCGTCTGAATAGCGATAGTTCACCTCGATCTGGCCCGCGTCGGCCTCGCCCTTGGTGCTCTCGATGGGGATGCCCGCGCCGTAAAGATGGTTGCGCACGGCGCGCATCACGTCTTCCTCTCGGGTGGTCTGGAAGATGTGGTAATCCTCGTTGTAGCCCGAGGACGGGACCAGTCCGGCGATGCCGCCGCGCAGGCTTTCATAGCTGTTGTCGAACAGGTAGAACTCAAGCTCGGTCGCCATCATCGGCTCGAAGCCCATGTCGCGGGCGCGGGTGATCTGGCGCTTCAGGATGGCGCGGGGGGAAACCGCGACCTCGTCATGCGTGTGATGGTCCAGCAGGTCGCAGATGACCATGGCGGTGCCGGGCAGCCAGGGCAGGCGGCGCAGCGTCGAAAGATCCGGGCGCATGACGTAATCGCCATAGCCCTGTTCCCATCCCGCGCTGCGATAGCCGGGCACCGTGTTCATCTCCATGTCCAGGGCCAGCAGATAGTTGCAGCAATGGGTTTCCTTGTGGCCGCCGTCCAGGAAGAAGCCGGCGTGGAAACGCTTGCCCATCAGGCGGCCCTGCATGTCGGGAAAGACCACCAGGACGGTGTCGATCTCTCCGGCGTCGAAGGCCGTCTTCAGACTGTCGAGTGTCAGGTTTGCAGGCATGATCGTCCAATCCCAGGGATCATGCCGCCGGGCATGGGCGCCCGGCGGCAGGCGGCGTCAGCTATAGCGATAGGGCCGGCCCGCCTTGGCCATCACGTCGTTGTATCTTTTGAAGACCTCGACCACGCGGGCCTTGGTCTCGGATTCGGCGGCGATCTCGTCCCAGAAGGCGCGGGCGCGTTCCTCGACCGTGGCCCATTCCTCGTCGGGAATCGAGGTCAGTTGCAGCTTGGGTCCGTTCACGCGCAGATCGGCCTCGCCGCCCCAATACCACCACTGGCGATAGTAATGGGACTGCTCGAAGCAGACCTCCATCAGCATCTTCAGCCGGTCGGGCACCTCGGCCCAGCGGTCGGCATTGGCGAAGAAATGCCCGATCCAGGCGCCCGAGATGTTGTTGGTCAGGAAGTAGTTGGTCACGTCCGCCCAGCCGACGGTGTAATCTTCGGTGATGCCTGACCAGGCGATGCCGTCCAACTCGCCTGTCTGAAGGGCCACCTGGATATCCTCCCACGGAAGCTGCATGGGCACGACGCCGAATTGCGCCAGGAACCGGCCCGCAGTCGGGAAGGTGAAGACCCGCTTGCCTTCCAGGTCGGCCAGGCTGTTGATCGGTTCCTTGGTGGCGAAATGGCACGGATCCCAAGCCCCGGCCGAGATGTGCTTGACCCCCACCGCCGCGTATTCCTGGTCCCAGATTTCCTTCAGGCCATACTGGTTGAACAGCACCGGCACATCCAGGCTGTAGCGGCTGGCAAAGGGGAAATAGCCGCCGAAGACCGTCACCTCGGTGGGAGACTGCATGGAATCGTCGTCCGATTGCACCGCGTCGATGGTGCCGTTCTGCATGGCGCGGAACAGTTCCGACGTGGGAACAAGCTGGTCGGCATAGAACAGCTCGATCTGCATCTGGCCGTCGGCGATGGCGTTGAACTTGTCGATGGCGGGCTTGACCACATGTTCGCCCAGGGCAGCCCCTGCATAGGTCTGCATCCGCCAGCGGATCGGCGCGCCTTGTGCATGGACGGCGGGCGCGGCAAGGGCGGCGGCCCCCGCGGCCAGCGGGGCGGTCGTCAGAAACTTGCGTCTTGTCGTCATCTGAACCTCCGGTGTGTTGGGAAACGGGGCGGTTCACCGCCCTCTGTCATTGTCCGTAGACCTGCCCCGGCAGCCACAGCGCGATCTGCGGGAAGGCCATGATGATCGCCAGCGTCAGGATCATGATGGCGACGATGGGCACGATGGATCGGTAGATGTCGCCCAGCGTCACATGGTCCGGGGCAAGCGCCCGCATCAGGAACAGGTTATAGCCGAAGGGCGGCGTGATATAGGCGATCTGGCAGGTGATCGTGTAGAGGATGCCGTACCAGATCAGGTCGAACTCAAGCGCGCGCACCAGCGGGATATACAAGGGCGCGACGATCACCAGCATGGCGGTGTCGTCCAGGAACATCCCCAGCAGCAGGAAGGACACCTGCATCAGGATGATGACCTGCCACCGGGTCAGGCCCAGATCTTCCAGGAAGAAGGCCTCGATCGCGCGGACCGCGCCAAGCCCGTCGAAGACCGCGCCAAAGGCAAGCGCCGCCAGCAGGATCCACATGAACATGCAGGTCACGTTCAGCGTGCCGCGCAGGCAGGTTTCCCAGATGGTCCGCGTCCACCGGCCCTTGGCCACAGCCACCAGCGAGGCAATGACCGCCCCGATGACCGAGGATTCGACAAGGCTGACATAGCCGGTGACAAACGGCCCCATCATCGCGCCGAAGATGACCAGCGGCGTGATGCCCGCGCGCAGCAGGCGCAGCCGTTCGCCCCAGGTGATCTGGGCCAATTCGTCGGACGAGAGGCGCGGGGCAAGGCGCGGGTTCAGCCCGCAGCGGATCAGGACATAGACGATGAACAGCCCCGCCATCAGCAGGCCGGGAAAGACGCCGGCCAGCCACAGATGCCCGACCGGCTGGCGCGCGATCATCGCGTAAAGCACCAGCACGATCGACGGGGGCACCAGGATGCCCAGGGACGATCCGCCCTGGATGATGCCCGTGACCATCACCTTGTCATAACCGCGCCGCAGCATTTCCGGCAGGGCGATGGTTGCGCCGATGGCCAGGCCCGCGACCGACAGCCCGTTCATGGCAGACACCAGCACCATCAGCAGGATGGTTCCCACGGCAAGGCCGCCCGGCACAGGGCCGAACCAGACATGGAACATCCGGTAAAGGTCGTCCGCCATGCGCGTTTCCGACATGACGAAGCCCATCCAGACGAACATCGGCAGCGTCAGCATCGGAAACCAGTTCATCAGCTTGATGGCACTGGTGAAGGCCAGGTCGTGCCCGCCCCGGTCCCCCCACAGCGCGATGGCTGCAATGACGGCTATGAAGCCGATGCCGGCAAAGACCCTTTGGCCGGTCATCAACAGGGCCATCATGCCCAGGAACATCGAGATCGCGATCAGCTCGTATGACATCAGCCCTGCGCCTCGGGGATTGGGGTGCCGCGCAGGGTGGCGATGTCGCGGATCAGGAAGGCCAGCGATTGCAGCAGCATCAGGAAGGTGCCCAGGCAGATCACGATCTTGATCGGCGCCATATAGGGCCGCCAGACGGTGCGCGACCGTTCGCCGATCTCAAGGGCATAGATCGTGCTTTCGATCCCGCCCCACAGGATCACAGCCAGGAACACGATCAGGGCAAAGACCGTCACGCAATCCACGGCCGCGCGCGTCCGGGCGGACCAGCGGGAATAGAGCAGGTCCATCCGCACATGGGCGCCCCCCATCAGCGAATAGGCCCCGCCAAGGACGACATAGGCGATCATCGTGAACTGCGCCATTTCCTGCGTCCACAAGGCGGGCCGGAAGAAGGCCTTGGCAATGACCGACCAGGCCAGAACGCCCGCCAGCACGAACAGCAGATAAAGCGCCATGCGCCCGACGCGGCGGTTGACCCCCTCGACCACGCGCACGAAGCCAAGCGCCAGGGGCGGCATCAGCAGCCCCCTTGCGGCAACAGGTCATCGGGCGCGGAAACGCGCTGAAATGGCAGCAAGGCCACGATTCTTCTCCCTGTTTTTGGTTCAGCGTCCTCCCGGTCCTTGCATTCTGTCAAGAATTTTTCTTTTCGTTTGCTTCTGATAGGATCATTCCAGAACGAGGAGGGGCGTCGTGACCATCGAACAGCGGATGCGCGCCAGCCTTGCGTCGTTAACCCGCGCCGAACGGCAGGCAGCGACCCATATCCTGTCGCATTTCCCGATGTCGGCCTTGGGGTCGATCACCATGCTGGCAAGCGCGGCCGAGGTCTCGGCGCCGACCATCGTCCGTCTGGTGCAGAAACTGGGCTTCAAGGGCTATGCCGAATACCAGGCCGCCCTGCGGACCGAGGTCGGGCGCCTGCTGGCCGCGCCCCTTGTGCTGCCCGACCACGAACCGCGCCTCCACCCCATGCAGTCCTTTGCCGCACAGGCGATCGCGAACATCCACGCCACGCTGGACCAGATCGCGACAGGCGAATTCGACGCGGCGGCGGCGCTGCTGGCCGATCCGGCGCGTCATGTCGCGGTCATGGGCGGGCGGCTGACCCATGCCCATGCGGATTACATGGCGACCCTGCTGCGCGTGATCCGTCCGGGCGTCACCTATGTCTCGGACCATCTGACCGACTGGCAGCAGGCGCTGCTGGACATGCGCCCGGGCGACGTGGTGGTGATCTTCGACATTCGCCGCTATGAAGCCAATGCCGTGCACATGGCCGAACTGGCGGCGCAGCAGGGCGCGCAGGTGGTGCTGGTGACCGATCATTGGCTGTCGCCCGCGGCCGGGCACGCGCACCACACGCTGCCCTGCCGGATCGACATGCCCGCCGCCTGGGATTCCACCGTCACGATCCTGCTGCTGGTCGAGGCTCTTCTGGGCCGGGTCCAAGGCCATTGCGCCGATCAGGTCCAGGATCGCCTGAACCGGCTTGAGGACGTCTTCGCCAAGACCCGCATCTTCCGCGCCCCGAAACTGGGGCGCTAAGCGTCTGCCGCAGCCGCATTCCTGCCGTCAGACCAGCAGGAACCGCAGATGGATATGTGGCGCATTGGTGACCCCGACAGGACTTGAACCTGTAACCTGCCCCTTAGGAGGGGGCTGCTCTATCCAGTTGAGCCACGGGGCCGCCACAGTCCTTTTGACTGCTGCCGGACGATTTGGCAAGGTTGCCGCGGGGCCGGGCGGGCGCTAACATCGGGCAAAGACCTGAATGCCGGTGCATGATGAACGTCCCAAGACCCCGCCGCCCGCTGACCCTGCGGGATGTTTCCGAAGCATCCGGCGTATCCGAGATGACGGTCAGCCGGGTCCTGCGAAACCGGGGGGACGTATCGGCCGCGACGCGCGAGAAGGTGCTGACGGCGGCGAAGATGCTGGGCTATGTGCCCAACAAGATCGCCGGCGGGCTGGCAAGCCAGCGGGTGAACCTGGTCGCGGTCGTGATCCCGTCGCTGTCGAACCTGGTCTTTCCCGACGTGCTGGGCGGGGTCTCGGCGGAACTGGACGACACCGGCCTGCAACCCGTGATCGGCGTCACCAATTATTCCCCCGCGCGCGAGGAGATGGTGCTTTACGACATGCTGTCCTGGCGCCCGTCGGGGGTGATCCTGGCCGGGCTTGAGCACAGCAAGGCGTCCCGCGCGATGCTGGAAAACTCGGGCATTCCGGTGGTCGAGATCATGGACGTGGACGGACCCGGGATCGACACGATCGTCGGCATCTCGCACCGCCGCGCTGGGCGCGAGATGGCCGCGCGGATCCTTGCTGCCGGCTATCGCCGCATCGGCTTCGTCGGCACACACATGCCCGAGGATCACCGCGCCCGGAAGCGCCTGGCAGGCTTCGAGGAAGGCCTGTCCGAGGCTGGCGTGCCGCTGGAGGCGCGCGAATACTATCAGGGCGGGTCGTCCCTGCTGAAGGGTCGCGAATTGACCGAGCGGATCCTGACCCGCGCGCCGGACCTGGATTTCCTCTATTTCTCGAACGACATGATCGGGGCAGGGGGGCTGCTTCATTGCCTGGACAAGGGCTATGACATCCCGGGCCGCATCGGGCTTGCCGGCTTCAACGGCGTCGACCTGCTGGACGGGCTGCCGGTGCGGCTGGCCACGACAGATGCGCGCCGCGTCGACATCGGGCGGCGCGCGGCGCGGCTGGTGGCGGGCAAGGACATCATCCCCGAAGACCGGATCGTCGCGCTGACGCCCACCTTTCTGCCGGGTGACACGATCCGTCATGCATGACGCTTGTGGCAAGGTGGGCGCATGACTAAGTCTGCGGTCATGCGTATTCCTTATGTTGACCGTCTGATGAACAAGGGCCCCCGCGTGTCGGTGGTGCGCCTGCATGGCGCCATTGGCATGGCCGGGCGCGGCGGCGCGCTGTCCGATGCCGCCCTTGCCCCCGTCATCGAACGCGCCTTTCGCAAGGGCAAGCCGGTGGCCGTGGCGCTGTCCATCAACTCGCCCGGGGGATCGCCCGTCCAGTCGTCGCTGATCGCCGCCCGCATCCGTCGCCTGGCGGACGAGACGAAGATCCCCGTCCATGCCTTTGTCGAGGACGTCGCGGCGTCAGGCGGCTATTGGCTGGCCTGTGCGGGCGATCAGATCTGGGCGGATGACAGTTCGATCCTTGGGTCGATCGGCGTGATCTCGGCCGGGTTCGGGTTCCAGGATCTGATCGCCCGCTGGGGGATCGAACGGCGGGTGCATACGGCGGGCCGGTCGAAATCCACGCTTGATCCTTTCCGCCCCGAACGCCCCGAGGATGTCGAGCGCCTGCACAATGTGCTGGAGCCGATCCATCAGGCCTTCAAGGACCATGTCACCGCCCGTCGCGGATCCCGGCTGGTCCCGGATCGCGACCTGTTCACCGGCGAGTTCTGGGCGGGCCGCCAGTCCGTCGAATTGGGCCTTGCCGACGGCATCGGCCATCTGGTGCCCCGCATGAAGGCGCTGTTCGGCGACAAGACACGCTTTGTCGTCCATGCCCCGCGTCAGTCGCTGTTCCGCAGGCTGGGGCTTTCCGCCGGCACCGTCTTTGACGCGGCCCAGGAACGCGCCGCCTTCGCCCGCTTTGGTGCGGGGGGATGAGCGTCCGGATCGTCATCCTGTTCCTGCTGGTGATGGTGGCGATGGCGCTGCTGCGCGGGCCGGCCTTTCGCAGGGCAGTCCGGCGCGTGCTGGGGATCCCGCCGTCTCGGCGCAAGCCGCGCGGCTAGGATGCCCGTTTGTCCCCGCGCAGGACAGATTCGCCAAGCAACCGACTGAAACTGCGCAGCTTTCGCAAGTCGGGCAGCGGGATAAATATTTTTACAATGAAATCAAGAAGCTGTAAAGCTGCACAATTTATAGGCAAAGTCACGGTTTTGTAACGATTGCTGGATTGGAGGGGCCTGCCTCACAGGACTCTCACAGAGTTATCCACAAAGGCGGTGGACAGCTTTGCACTTGCCATCGCGCCTAGCAACTTGCAGCCCGGCACGGGAATCACTTTCTAGAAGATCATGACCCAGGAAACCGCCCCCCAGCCAGCCACCAAGACCGGCCATGCGCTGATCCAGGACTATCTGCGCCAGCTTGACCGCAGTCCCGGCGTCTATCGGATGCTGGATGCGCAGGGGGCGGTTCTGTATGTCGGCAAGGCGCGCGACCTGAAGGCGCGGGTGTCGAATTATGCCCGGCCGTCGGGACATTCGGCCCGGATCGCGCGGATGATCCGCGAAACCGCCAGCATGATGTTCCTGACCACGCGCACCGAAACCGAGGCGCTGCTGCTGGAACAGAACCTCATCAAGCAGTTGAAGCCGCGCTACAACGTGCTGCTGCGCGACGACAAGTCCTTCCCGAACATCCTGGTCGCCAAGTCCCACGCCTATCCGCAGATCAAGAAGCATCGCGGGGCCAAGTCGGAAAAGGGCGACTATTACGGTCCCTTCGCCAGTGCGGGGGCGGTGAACCGCACGCTGACGCAGTTGCAGCGGGTGTTCCTGCTGCGCAACTGCACGGACGCCACCTTCGAATCGCGCACGCGTCCTTGCCTGCTTTTCCAGATC
This sequence comes from Paracoccus sp. AK26, assembly GCF_011801365.1. Lineage (NCBI taxonomy): Bacteria > Pseudomonadati > Pseudomonadota > Alphaproteobacteria > Rhodobacterales > Paracoccaceae > Paracoccus > Paracoccus sp. AK26. Next base: position 2,326,453 of record NZ_CP041041.1, on the reverse strand, counting down.
AAGCGGTGCAGTGCGCCCTGCGTGGGCCGGATTTCCGAACAGGATTACGGCGCGCTTGTGGCCGATGCCGAACGCTTCCTGCAGGGCAAGACCACCGTCATCCAGGCGAACCTTGCCCGCGACATGGCCGAGGCGGCCGAGAACATGGAATACGAACGCGCGGCCGCCCTGCGCGACCGGATCAAGGCGCTGACCGCCGTGCAATCCGTCCAGGCCATCAACCCCAAGCGCGTGGCCGAGGCCGACATCGTCGCGCTGCACATGGAAGGCGGACAGGCCTGCGTGCAGGTCTTCTTCATCCGCGGCAACCAGAGCTGGGGCAACCGCGACTTCTATCCTCGACTTGGCGGGGTGGAGTCGCCTGCCGAGGTGATGCAGGCCTTCCTTCTGCAATTCTATGACGACAAGCCGCCGCCCCGGATGATCCTGCTGTCGCATGCACCGGACGAGCCTGATCTGACGCAAGCCGTGCTGTCGGAACGCGCCGCCCGCCGGGTCGTCATCGGCGTCCCGCAGCGGGGCGAGAAGTTCGAGCTGGTGGAAAACGCGCTGCGCAACGCCCGTGAAAGCCTGGCCCGCCGCATGTCCGAAAGCGCCACGCAACTGCGCCTGCTGGAAGGGGTGGGCGAGGCCTTCGACCTGCCCGCCGCCCCCCGGCGGATCGAGGTCTACGACAACAGCCACATCATGGGCACCAATGCCGTGGGCGGCATGATCGTGGCCGGGCCCGAAGGCTATATCAAAAGCCAATACCGCAAGTTCAACATCAAGGGGACCGAGATTACGCCGGGCGACGACTTCGGCATGATGAAAGAGGTGCTGTCGCGTCGCTTCGTGCGGCTGCTGAAGGAAGATCCCGACCGCCAGACCGAATCCTGGCCCGATCTGCTTCTGATCGACGGCGGTGCGGGGCAGGTGTCGGTGGTGGACGGCATTCTGGCCGACCTGGGGGTCGAGGACATTCCCATTGTCGGCGTCGCCAAGGGCATCGACCGTGACCAGGGCAAGGAAGAATTCTACCGCCCCGGCCGCGCACCCTTTGCGCTGCGGATGAACGACCCGGTCCTGTATTTCATCCAGCGTCTGCGGGACGAGGCGCATCGCTGGGCGATCGGCACCCATCGCGCCAAACGGGCCAAGTCGGTGATGGCGAATCCCCTGGACGAGATCGCGGGCATCGGCGCCTCGCGCAAGCGTGCGCTGCTGGCCCATTTCGGCAGCGCCAAGGCCGTCAGCCGCGCCGGGCTGGCGGATTTGCAGGCGGTCGAGGGGATTTCGGGAGCCATGGCGCAAAAGGTCTATGACCATTTCAACGCCAGGGGCTGACCGGGGCGGCGGCTACGGAAGCCCTTCCTAAACTGCGCCACCCTGGTGGAAGATCCATCCCCAGCCGGATGACCCAGAAGCTGAAATTCCTGCCGGTTCAGCAGCTTGCCGCCCTTGCAGCCAAACCCCGGGTTTAACAACTGCGAGATGTGGTAAAACCGCACCGCAAGATCGTGGTGTGATCGCGCTATGGTTGCCTCTCTCAACCTGAGGAAAGAGGCTCTCATGACCCGTTTGCCCGAACCCGGCATCGTTGTCCCGCGGTTCATGCCTGCCGGCCTGCCCAAAGCTGCTCGGGGGGATGAATTCAAGCCGCATCTGATGGAACTGACCGGGACCGTGACCGACAACTACAGCAACGGCAGCGATCCGGTGCTGTGCGTCAGCGACGCGGAAGGCCGCAACTGGACGGTGGAACTGGCCGGCCGCGCCCGCAATGCCGCCCTTGGCCTGACCAAGGCCGTCGCCATGCCCGGCGATCCGATCCGCGTCATCGGCCATCGCACCCGCCGCTTTGGCGAACAGCGCATCAAGGCCGTCCACCTGACCATCGCGGGCCGCGCCTATCCCCTGTTCGAGGGCGCGATCGGCTGAGCGGCGTCGCAATCCGGGGCGCGGCGCATTTCGGTGCGCCGCCCCTTTTAAAGTCCCGCGCCACGGACTAGCTTGCCCTTATGCGTTGGACCATCCCCAATATCCTGACCCTGCTTCGGCTGATCGCGGCGCCCGCCGTGCCGTTGATGTTCCTTTATTTCAGCCGGCCCTTCGCGGACTGGGCGGCGCTGTCGCTGTTTCTTCTGGCGGCCGTGACCGACTGGTTCGACGGCTATCTGGCGCGAAGCTGGCAGCAGGAAAGCCGCTTCGGCACGGCCATGGACCCCATCGCCGACAAGGCCATGGTGGTGATCGCGATCGTCGTCATCACCGGCTATTCCGGCATGAACCCCTGGCTGATCCTGCCCGCCACGCTGATCCTGTTCCGCGAAGTCTTCGTGTCCGGCCTGCGAGAATTCCTGGGCGCCAATGCCCGTCTTCTGAAGGTCACGAAGCTGGCGAAATGGAAGACCACCACGCAGATGGTGGCCATCTCGGTCCTGTTCCTGGGCACGGGGCTGGCCTATGTCGAACATGGCCGCCCGCCGCTGGTGGGGGAATCGCGGCTGCCCTTCTCGTCCTCCTGGGCGGATCTGGCGACGCAGATGGGCTTGCTGCTGATCTGGATCGCGGCGATCCTGACCGCCTGGACCGGCTGGGATTACTTCGTGAAGTCGCGCCCCTACCTGCGGGAACCGGGCCATGACGCTTGACGTGCTGTATTTCGCCTGGCTGCGCGAACGCATCGGCCAGCCGCGCGAGCGGGTCGAGACCGCGGCAACGACCGTCCGCGACCTGATCGCCGATCTGGCCGCGCGGGACGACTGGCACGCGGCGGCCTTCGCCGACCTTGCCGCCGTGCGCTGCGCCGTGGACCAGCAGCTTGCCGATCTGGACAGCCCCATCGCGGATGCCCGAGAGGTCGCCTTCTTCCCGCCCATGACCGGCGGCTGATCCCGTGTCGGCCCGCGTCCATTCCGCCCCCTTCAACCTTGCCGCCGAACTGGCGGGCTTTGGCGCGGGCGCGGGGGCCATCGTTACCTTCACGGGCATCGTGCGCGACGACACGGGCGCCATGGCCGCGTTGGAGATCGAGCATTACCCCGGCATGACGGAACGGGCCCTGTCCGATTACGGCAGGCAGGCCGCCGAACGCTTCGCCTTGACCGACTGGCGCATCGTCCACCGCCACGGGCGGCTGCCGGTGGGTGAACCGATCATGATGGTCGCCACGGCCGCCCGCCACCGCCATGCAGCCTTCCAGGCTGCCGATTACCTGATGGACTGGCTGAAATCCCGCGCCCCCTTCTGGAAGCGCGAGATAGGCCGTGACGGCGCGGCCCGCTGGGTCGATGCCAAGGCCAGCGACGAAGATGCGTTGTCGCGATGGTAGCTTCTTCGCTGACCAAATGCCCATGCGCGGCCCCCCACCCATGATCCGGCCCGACCTGCGCGCCTGGGCCGCCCGACGGTCCGAGGCCATCGTCGCAACCCTGATCCTGCTGGGAGGCCTCTGGCTGGCCCTGCGCGGCGGCTGGTTCTTCGCCGCAGTCGGGGCGCTTGTGCTTCTGGTCGGCCTGTCGCTGCTGATCGGCGCGATCCGCAGGCTGCCCTTCCGCCGCGGCATCGCCGCCCCCGGCGTGGTCGAGGTCGATGAGGGCGCCGTCCGCTATTACGGCGCCGCCGTCCTGGGCGGAGAGATCGCATTGCGCGACCTGGTCGAGATCCGGCTGTTGCGCCTGAAGGGCCAGGGTCACTGGCGCTTGCGCAGCGCAACGGGCGAGGCTTTGCTGGTGCCAGTCGATGCGGCCGGGTCCGACGCCCTGGCCCATGCCTTCACGGCTCTGCCGGGTCTCGACATGGGCGCGGTCTCGGCCGCCTTGGCCCATGTCGCTGACCAGCATGACGCGGTGCGCACCGTTTGGCGGAGACCGGGTTGAGGCGGGTTGACTTGGGCATCGCCGCTTGCCACCTGTGACCGGCAAACACGCTCGAAAGGCCTCTCCTCATGTCGATACCACAACAGGGCGGAGGCCCGATCGAAAGCCGTGACCAGTTGGCCGCCTATATCGCCAGCGGGGAAAAGCCGCGCGACGCCTGGCGCATCGGGACCGAGCACGAGAAGTTCGGCTATGACAAGAACAGCCTGATGCCCTTGCCATACGAGGGCGCCTGTTCCGTCCACGCCATGCTGTCGGGCCTGCAGGAACGCTTCGGCTGGAACCCGGTGATGGAGCAGGACAAGCTGATCGGCCTGGAACGCGACGGCGCCAATATCAGCCTTGAACCGGGCGGGCAGCTTGAACTGTCGGGCGCGCCCCTGGAAACCATCCACCAGACCTGCGACGAGGTGAACCAGCACCTGGCCGAGGTGAAGGAAATCGCCGACGGCATCGGCGCGGGCTTCATCGGCCTGGGGGCGGCCCCGATCTGGGGACAGGACGACATGCCGATGATGCCCAAGGGGCGCTATCGGCTGATGACCGACTACATGGACCGGGTAGGCACCCTGGGCAAGCAGATGATGTATCGCACTTGCACCGTGCAGGTGAACCTGGACTTCGGCAGCGAAGCCGACATGGTCCAGAAGATGCGGGTCGCGCTGTCATTGCAGCCGGTCGCGAACGCGCTGTTCGCCAATTCGCCCTTCCTCGATGGCAAGCTCAATGGCTGGAAAAGCTGGCGTGCCCATATCTGGCAGAACCTGGACAATGCCCGCACCGGGATGCTGCCCTTCGTGTTCAAGGACGGCTTCGGCTATGATGCCTGGGTGGATTACGTCCTGAACGTGCCGATGTATTTCGTGTATCGCGACGGCAAGTATATCGACGCCTTGGGCCAGTCGTTCCGCGACTTCCTGGACGGCCGCCTGCCGGCCCTTCCGGGCGAGGTGCCTACCCTGTCGGACTGGGCCGACCACATGACCACCGTCTTCCCGGAAGCACGGGTCAAGAAATACATCGAGATGCGCGGCGCCGATGGCGGACCCTGGCGCAGGCTTTGCGCACTGCCCGCGCTGTGGGTGGGGCTGATCTATGACCAAGGCGCGCTTGATGCCGCCTGGGATCTGGTCAAGGACTGGGACGATGAGACCCGAGAAGGCCTGCGCCGCGACGCCGGGCTCCGCGGCCTGCAGGCCAGCGTGAACGGCGTCCACATGCAGGATCTGGCGCGCGAGGTTCTGGCAATCGCCGAACAGGGTCTGAACAACCGCGCCCGCCCCGGCGCGGGCGGCCTTGTCCCGGACGAGACGCACTTCCTCAACGCGCTGAAGGAAAGCGTGGACAGCGGGACCGTCCTGGCAGACGAACTGCTTGAAAAATACCACGGCGAATGGGGCGGCGACCTGACGCCGATCTATCGCGAATATTCCTACTAGGCGCGATCAGAACCGCCAGGTCAGGCCCAGAAGCGGGCCTGCCATCGTGGCATCCACCCGCGTCCCGCCGCTGCGGTAGTCCACGTCCAGCCGCCGGTAGCCCAAGGAAAGATAGGCCCGTTCCGTCATCTGGTAATTGACGGTCGCCAGGACCTGCGTGGTCTTGTCGGAGCCGATCCCGGTGACGCCATGGTCGATATAGGCGATGGCGGACCATCTGGGGGCAAGCGCGTAATTGGCCCGCAGCGCCACGACCGGGTCGACGAAATCCTTGTCCCCCGACCGGCTGATCGCGCCCCCCGCGACCGATATCTCGGCCTTGATGGTCCAGGCGCGCAGGCCGCCCAGGACGTCGAGGGCCAGGCCGCCGCTGTCGATGGCCCGCCAGCCCGCCGCGACGGTCAGGGAACGCTGGCGCAATTCAGCCTCGGCGGGCAGGCCGGCCGGGACCAGCCCCGACTTCGAACTGGCCGCATAGCTGAGATCCCCCAGAAGGACGAAGCGGTCCCTGCGGGCATAGGCCGACAGGAAGAAGGCCGCGTCCAGATCCTCCAGCACGTCGGAAAAGCTTTTCTCGAAGGACAATGTGGGCGCGCCGGTGAAAGGCGTGATGTCGCCGCCCAGCCCCGTGGCCCAGACATAGGGCGTCACCTGGGCGCGCCATTCCTGGGCCGGGGCAGGGGGTGGGGCGGTGCAGGCCAGGACAGCGGCTAGGACGGCAAGGGCCTTGGTCATATCGCATCCTCCGACAGTTCGTTCTTGAAGATCCTGCCGCCCTTCATGATCAGCCGCAGGCTTGCCCTGTCGTCCAGCCACTCAAGCCGCTGTTCGGGATCGCCGTCGATCACCAGAAGATCCGCCAGCGCACCTTCGGCGATCACCCCAAGCCGCCCGTCATAGGGCGCCCGCGCACCCGACAGCGCCAGCAGCCTGCCTGCCGCGCCGGTGGCGCGGTGCAGCGCCGAAAGTGGCGACATGAAGCGCGCCAGCTTGGCAAGTTGCCGCCCCTGGCTTTCGCCCCCGCCGTAAAGGATGTCGCTGCCGAAGGCCCAGTTGACCCGGTGCTCGTCGGCCCATTCAAAGGCGCGGGCCGTGCCTTCGGCCACCTGCCGCTGGGCGGCGACGGCCTTGGGGTCGGCATACTGGTTCGCGTCCTCGTCCGCCAGGAACGGCTGGATCGACCACCATGTGTCGGTGTCGGCCATCATGCGAACAGTGTCCTCGTCGGCAAGCTGCCCATGCTCGATGGACTTGACCCCGGCCGCGATGCAACGCCGGATGCCCGGCGGCGTGTAGACATGGGCGCAGACATAGGTGCCCCAGTCGGTGGCGGCATCGACCGCCGCGCGCATCTCGGCTTCGGTGAACTGCAGCGACTCCAGCGGGTCGTATTGCGACGCGACCCCGCCGCCCGCGGTGATCTTGATCTGGCTGGCGCCCTTCATCAACTGCTCGCGGGTGCGGCGCAGAACCTCCGGCACGCCATCGGCAAGCGCCGACATGCCTTGCCGGCTTGCATGATCGGCCGGATCGCCGGGCATCATGGGCAGGCTGTTCTGGAAGCGGAAATCGCCATGCCCCGAAGTCTGGGAAATGATCGCCCCGGCCGGGAAGATGCGCGGCCCCGTCACGACCGACCGGTCGATGGCGGCCTTCAGCCCGAAGGCCGGGCCGCCCACGTCGCGCACTGTGGTGAAACCGCGCATCAGGGTCGCGCCGGCTTCCTGCCCCGCGATCAGGTGCAAAAGGCCGGGATCCTGCGTCATGGCGACAATCTGGCTGACGGATGCCAACGTCGTGTGCCAATGGGTGTCGATCAGGCCCGGGATCAGGGTGCGCCCGCCGCAATCGATGCGCTGCGCCTCGGCCGGCCCCTGGCCCGGCGCGGGCAGCCCTGCGATGCGATCCCCGTCCACCAGGACTTCTACGCCCTGGCGCAGGGACAGCGTCTCGCCGTCGAAAAGGCGCAGGTTGGTCAGCAGCACGGGCCGGGCAGGGCTCTGCGCCCGTGTCGGGTGGGGCGCAAGGCCGAAGCCTGAGAACATGCCCATCACGGCGGCCATGCCGCCCATCATCTGGCGGCGGGAAATGTCCGCCTCGATCCGCCGCATGATCGCAAGGGTCTGGGAGCTGCCGCAGTGGCAGAAATGAATCCTGCCGGTCTGGGGATCGGGTTCATAGCAGGCCAGGCACATGGCGAATCACCGGGGCTGGAAACCATCTGCGCCCCAGTGTGCACCATGTCGCAAGGAATAAACAAAAGATAATCGATCACCGGTGCCTTGGCCAAGGCAGGCAAGGGGCGCCGCCGTGGCAGCGCCCCATTCAGGTCAGGCGGCTTTCCGGCGGCGACGCAGCAGGGCCAGGCCACCGATGCCCGCCAGCAGCAGCGGCGCGGCAGCGGGCAGCGGCACGGGCGCGGGCGCATTGGCATCGACCACGGTGCGGCCCAGGTCGGTATAGTCGGTGAAGAAGCCGTCCAGGCCCCAATCCAGCATCGGCTGGATCATCGCAAAAGCCTCGTCTTCCTTCAGCGGGCGGAAGGTATAGGCGTGCACCTTGAGGCCCAGGTTATGGGCGGCCTTGATGAAGTCCTCGGTGATGCCGGTATAGCTGACGCCCACGCCCGTCGCCACGCTTGCAATCTGGTCCAGCGACCAGAAGCCGTCGCTGCCGTTCACGCCATAGACACCGTTCTTCAGGCGGACCGAACCCAGCTGCGCAACCTCGGCCTCCATGTCGTTCATGTCCAGAAGATCGGTCAGGTTCGCGACCGACTGATAGGCGAAGGATTGCAGGATCACCTTGTCCGCCGCCGTGGTGAAGCCGTTGTCCTTCAACGAGGTGATGATCTTCTGTTCCTTAACGGAATCGAAGGGAGCCTTGGCCTCGGGATAGATGCCGACCGATGTTCCGTTTGCAGTGTTGTAGTTCTTCAGGAAGCCCAGCACCTCGTCCAGCGTGGGGACCTTGTAGGGATCGGGCATGGTGGGGGTAAAGCCCGGATAGGTCGAATCGGGCTGCGACAGCGCGCCGGTCGGCTTGACGGTCAGTTGCTTGATTTCCGCCAGGGTGAAGTCGCCGACATTGTAACGGCCGTTGCGGGGCGCGAACAGGGTTGCCACATTGGTGGTGCGGTTCAGCGTGGTGTCGTGCATGGCCACCAGATGGCCGTCCTTGGTCATCTGGACATCGGGTTCGATGTAATCCGCGCCCATCTTGATGGCGAGTTCATAGCTGCCCAGCGTTTCCTCGGGCAGATAGCCGCTGGCGCCGCGATGGGCGACTACGATCGGCGCCTCGCCGGTCAGGGTGTTCCAGGTGGTGGCGGCATGGGCCGCGGGGGACAGGGCGAATGCCGAAAGGGCCGCAAGGGCGGCAAGTTGCATCTTCATGAACGTGTTCCTGATCGTTACACCGAGATCGCCGCGACGCCGACCGGCGCGCTGCCCGCAGACAGTCCCCAGAAAGGTTAACGCTTCTGCGACGGATTTGTTTTATTTTAATAAAAATCGATTGCGCCAAGGGGATCCGCGCGGCGCACGACAAAATGAAGCCGGTCGGGCTTGATCCACGCGGCAGCCGGTGGCAGGGCAGGGAAAACAAGAAGGGGCAGGCCATGAAGGCAGATGTGATGGTGTGGGTGCAGCGGATCGTCGGCGCGGTCTTTGTGATCGGCGTCCTGGCCCTGGTGGGGGCGATCGTCACCCAGGTCGGCCAGGCCGAGGGTATCCCCCCGCTGCCGGTTTTCCTGGGGCTGCTGGGAATCGTGCTGCTGATCCTGCTGTCGGGTTGCTGCCTGGCGCTTGTCTCGGTCGCCATCTCGGCCCGGCGCGGGGCCGAGGCGCTGCGCCGCATCGCGGGCCAAGGCGGAGGCTCGCCCCTGGCCGCGCCGGCGCGGGTGTTCACCCCTTCGCCCCTGCGCGAGGTCGCGGCCGAGCCGCAACCACAGCCGGAACCCGCACCCGCCCGTCCGTCCCGCCCCGCTGGCCGGACGCTGGTTGCCGAACGCTAGGTCTTTCGGCCGATCCGCGGCTCGGACCCGTCCATCAGGCGGGTGATATTGGCGCTGTGGCGGATGAAGATAAGGACTGCCATGAACAGGCTGACGGCGATCAGGTCGCCCCGGCCCAGGCCCCAGGCAAAGACCGGCGACAGCGCCGCCGCAAGAAGAGCGGACAGGCTGCTGATCCGGCTGACGACGGCCGTCAGCAGCCAGATCGCGCAGGCTATCAGGCCCAGCGGCCAATGCAGCGCGATCAACGTGCCCAGGAAGGTCGCGACGCCCTTGCCGCCCTTGAAGCCCAGCCAGACCGGGAAGCAATGGCCCAGGAAGGCCGCTCCCCCCGCCAGCACCGCCGCAGCGTCCCCGCCGAAATGCCGCGCGACCAGCACGGCGATGGCGCCCTTGCCGGAATCCAGCAGCAGCGTCGCAAGGGCGGCGGGCTTGTTGCCGGTGCGCAGGACGTTGGTCGCGCCGATATTGCCCGACCCGATCTTGCGCAGGTCGCCCAGGCCCAGGGCGCGGGCGATCACCAGGCCAAAGGGGATCGACCCCAGAAGATAACCGAAGATGGTCCACAGGATCAGGGTCATGCCTTGCCTCCGAAAACGCGGCGTCCGGCGACCCAGGTGCCAAGGACGCGTCCCTCCATCCGGGCGCCGTCGAAGGGGGTGTTCTTCGATTTCGACAGCAGGGTGAACCGGTCCAGCACGAAAGGCGCGTCGGGATCGAACAGAACCAGATCGGCAGGCGCGCCCGGCGACAGCCGCCCGCCCGGCAGGCCCAGCCGACGCGCCGGGTTCAGCGACATCGCCCGCCACAACTGCGGCAGGGTCAGCCCGCCCTGGTGATACAGTCGCATCGCAGCCGGCAGCAGCGTCTGCAGGCCCACCGCGCCGGGGGCCGCGGCCTCGAAAGGCAGGCGCTTGGATTCCTCGTCCTGCGGCGTATGGAAGCTGGCGATCACGTCGATCACGCCTTCGGCCACGGCCTCGACCATGGCCAGACGGTCGTCCTCGGACCGCAGGGGCGGGGTGAAGCGGAAGAAGGTGCGGTAATCGCCCACATCGTATTCGTTCAGCGTCAGGTGGTGGATCGAGATCCCGGCCGTCACATCCAGCCCCGCATCCCGCGCGCGTTGCAGCGAGGGCAGGGCGCGCGCCGTGGTGATCTGGTCTGCGTGCCATCGGCAGCCAGTCATGGCAACCAGGGCAAGGTCTCGGTCCAGCCCGATCACCTCGGCCATGGGCGACACGGCGGGGATGCCATAGATCGAGGCGAACTTGCCGCCCGTGGCCGCAGCCCCGCGCGACAGGCCCGCGTCCTGCGGATGGCCCACGATCAGCGCCCCCAGGCCGCGGGCATAGGTCATGCAGCGCGACAGCAGCCGCGTGTCCGCGACCTGCCGCACGCCGTCGCTGAAGGCCACCGCGCCGGCATCGGTCAGAAAGCCGATCTCGACCATCTCGCGCCCGTCGCGGGCCTTGGTCAGGCTGGCCATGTGGCGGATGTTGACAGGCGCGTCCGCAGCACGGCGGGTGACGAATTCCAAGGATTCCGGCGTGTCGATGGGCGGCATCGTGTCGGGACGCGCGACAATGGTGGTGACGCCCCCCGCCGCCGCCGCAAGGCCCGCGCTGCGGAAGGATTCCTTGTGACGCTCGCCCGGCTCGCCGATCTTGACGCCCCAGTCGATGATGCCGGGGGCAAGCGCGCGGCCGTTGCAGTCGATGACGGCGGCGCCTTCGGGGGCGTCCGCGTCGATGCCCTCAATCACGCCGTCGCGGACCAGCAGGCTGCCGGTGGCATCGCTCTCGCGCTCGGGGTCGATCAGGCGGGCGTTGGTGAACAGGATCGCGGTCATACCATCACCCCCGCCGCAGCGCGACCGCGTTCGGCGCGAAGGTTCCGCGCCAGCAGGTCAAGCGCGGCCATGCGCACCGCCACGCCCATTTCCACCTGGTCCTGGATCACGGATCGGTTGATGTCGTCGGCGATGGTGCCGTCGATCTCGACCCCCCGGTTCATCGGGCCGGGATGCATGACGATGGCGTCTGGCGCGGCGCAGGCGAGTTTGTCGGCATCCAGGCCGAAGCGGTGGAAGTATTCGCGTTCCGACGGGATGAAGCCGCCATCCATGCGTTCCTTCTGAAGCCGCAGCATCATCACCACATCGGCGCCGCGCAGCCCCTCGCGCATGTTCTCGAACAGTTCCACGCCCATCTCTCCGGCCCCGGCGGGCATCAGGGTCGCAGGGCCGATCAGGCGCAGGCGGTTTTCCATCTTGCCCAGCAGAAGCAGGTTCGACCGGGCCACGCGGCTGTTGGCGATGTCGCCGCAGATCGCGATGGTCAGGCGGTGCAGGCGCCCCTTGGCGCGGCGGATGGTCAGCGCGTCCAGCAGCGCCTGGGTGGGGTGTTCGTGCCGCCCGTCGCCCGCGTTGATGACGGCGCAGTTCACCTTTTCGGCCAGCAGGTTGACCGCGCCGCTGTTGGGATGGCGGACCACCAGCAGGTCGGGCTGCATCGCGTTCAGGGTTAGCGCCGTGTCGATCAGCGTCTCGCCCTTTTTCACGGACGACTGGGCCACCGACATGTTCATCACATCCGCCCCCAACCGCTTGCCCGCCAGTTCGAAGCTGGCCTGGGTGCGGGTCGAGTTCTCGAAGAACATGTTGATCTGGGTCATCCCCGCCAGGGCATCGGAATGCTTGACCGTGCGGCGGTTCAGGGCGACGTAATCCTCGGCCAGGTCCAGAAGCGTGACGATCTCGGGCGGGGACAGGTGGTCGATGCCAAGCAGGTGGCGGGCGCGAAAACTCATGTGCGGCCTTTTGATCGGGGTCGCGTTTCTATCGCAGATGGCCGTTCGGGCGGCAAGCGGGCAGGGGCCGCCTGGCCCCCTGCGCGTTGCGGGCGTCCTCTGGGGATAGTGGGACACAGAAGATGTCAGGGCTGCCGGGGCTTGCGTGCGGGCAGGTCGGCCATGATCCGCCGCCGGGCCTCGGTCGACAGGCTGGACCAGGCGGCGATCTCGTCCAGGGTCCGCCAGCAGCCGGTGCAGAGCCGGCTGGCGGGGTCGATCACGCAGACCTTGATGCAGGGGCTTTCGATCATCCCCGCAGATACCGCAGCCGGTCAAGCGCGCCTTGCAGGATATAGCCCGCCGCGACCTGGTCGATCACCTCGGCCCTCCGCTTGCGGGAAGTGTCGGCTTCCAGCAGCGCGCGTTCGGCGGCCACCGTGGACAGGCGTTCGTCCCAGAAGGTGATGGGCAAGGGGGTCAGCCGTTCCAGGTTGCGGGCGAAGGCGCGGGTGGACTGGGCCCGCGGGCCTTCGCTGCCGTCCATGTTGCGCGGCAGGCCCATCACCAGGCCGACCAGGGCACGGTCCCTGACGATCGCCAGCAGGTCGGCCGCGTCCAGGGTGAACTTCTGCCGCCGGATCACCGTCAGCGGAGAGGCCACCTGCCGCATCCCGTCGCTGACTGCGACGCCGATGGTCTTGGTGCCCAGGTCCAGTCCGGCAATGGCCCCATAGGGCGGCAGGTCCGCAGCGAAATCCGCGATCTCTGGATGGATCATTCTGCCAATCCCGATTCGGCCGCGGCGCGGCGCACGGTTTCCAGGGCCTCGGGCTGGGCGGCGAAGCGGGTCTGCGCCTCGGCCCAGATGTCGCGGGCGTGGTCCGCGTTGCCGATCACCACAAGGGACGAGATGAGCCTTGCCCATTCCTCGGGCGTGCCGCCCTGCTGGGCCAGCCTGCCTTCCAGTTGCGCCACCATTGCGGCAATCATTTCTTGCCGCTGCTGGGGCGTCAGGTCTTCGGCGGCGGCAAGGGCATCGGCGTCGGGACCGGGCATGGGGGCCGGGGGAACGTAGTCGGGTTGACCCGCCAGCCAAGCCAGGTCGCTGATGGCGTTGCGGATCGGCGGGATCCAGGGCGCGTCCTCGGGCCCTTCCTCAAGCAGGCGGCGCCAAATCGGGAAGGCGCGGTCGGGGCGATCGTTCTGCAATTGCAGCAAGCCCAGCATGTAGCGGGCCTGGGGGTTGGAGGGATCCTTGCCAAGCGCGCGGGCCAGGACCTCCTCGGCCTCGCGGGTGATGAGGCCGCCTGCAGCCTCGACCATCAGGGCCGAAAGGCGCACCAGATCCTCGGGCGGGGCGTCCTCGCCGCGCAGGTCCACCAGGCGCTGCTGGGCCTCGCGGGCGGCGGCGGGGTTGCCGACGCGCAGTTCGTTCTGGGCCAGAAGCGCCAGCCCTTGCGGATCGTCGGGATTGCGGGCCACGGCCTCGCGCAATTGCTGGATCAGGGCCGCGAAATCATCCGGGATCTCGGCCGGGGCGGGGGCCGGGGCCCTTGCCTCGGCCTCGGCCTGGCTGGGGCGGCTGGCATAGGCCTGTTCGGACTGGGCGATGCGCTGCGCGATGGGCAGGTCGCCCCGGCCGGGCTGGCCTTCGCGCAGGTAAAGCGTCACCGCCGCCATGAACAGCAGGGCCAGCACGCCAAGAGCCAGAAGGCCGCGCCCGTCCTTTCCCTCGGGCGCAGCCTGGGACAGGCGGCGATCCGCCTCGAGCACCTTGCGGCCGATCTCGGTCCGCAGCCGGGCCGCGTCCTCGGCCGAGATCACGCCGCGTTCAAGATCGCGATCGACCTCGCGCAACTGGTCGCGGTAAACGCGCAGGTCGAAGGCCGCGGCAGGCTGGGCGGCAGTTGCGCGGGCGCGCATCAGCGGGGCCATGATGGCCAGGCCCACGGCAGCCGTCAGTGCGGCGCAGATGATCCAGAACATTCGACCCCCTTTGTTCGCTCCACCTTCTAGGGGGATTTGGTGCGCGCGGAAAGCGTCAGCCTGTCGCAAGCGCCCCTGCCCGTGGACAGGGCGGGTGTGTCGCATGGACGACGCGCCGCCGACATCGCGGGATGGGCGGGAACCGGAAGGCATCCGCCTTCATTGTCCGGGTATGGAATGTTGAACCGAAAGGGACGAGAATGGCCGAGCCCAACAGCAATCGCATGTATATCATTATCGGTGCCATCGTCGTTGTGGTGGCGCTGCTGTTCTTCTTCATGTCGGGGGACGACACGGCGACCGACGCCACCACGGATACCTCGGCGACAACCACCGCACCCGCGGGCACGACTGCGCCTGCCGATCCCGCCGTCGACGATGCGGTCGAGGTCGAGCCGGCCGAGCCTGCCGATCCGGGCACGCCCCCGGCTCCGGCCACTCCGGCCCCGGCGAACTGATCGGGACCCGCTTGCACGCATGACGTGCCGCAGAACCGGCAAGGTCCGGGGGCATCCGCCCCCGGCCTTTGTCATTCCGCCCCTGCCTTGGCAGCAGGAACCTGCCCGCCCCCTTGCGTTGGTCGGGCGAATCCCGGACTGTGCGTCCGACCGATGTTCAATCCCTTCTGAAAGGACAGAAAAATGGCCTTCACGCTTCCCGATCTTCCCTACGCGCATGACGCACTGGCCGAAGGCGGCATGTCCAAGGAGACGCTGGAATACCACCACGACAAGCACCACAAGGCCTATGTCGACAAGCTGAACGAGCTGGTCGCGGGCACCGAATGGGACGGCAAGTCGCTGGAGGATATCGTCAAGGGAACCTACCAGAAGGGCGCGGTCGCGCAGAACGGCATCTTCAACAATGCCAGCCAGCATTGGAACCATGCCCAGTTCTGGGAGATGATGGCGCCGAATCCGGGCGCCATGCCTTCGGAACTGGAACGGGCGATCACTGACGCCTTCGGCTCGGTCGACGACTTCAAGAAGAAGTTCACCGAAGGCGGCGTGGGCCAGTTCGGCTCGGGCTGGGTTTGGCTGGTCAAGAATGCCGAAGGCGGGCTGGAAGTCACCAAGACCGAAAACGGCGTGAACCCGCTGTGCCACGGCCAGACCGCGCTGCTGGGCTGCGACGTGTGGGAACACAGCTACTACATCGACTTCCGCAACGCGCGTCCGAAATACCTGGAGAACTTCCTCAACAACCTCGTGAACTGGGAAAACGTCGCCTCGCGCATGTGATCCCGTCGCCAGCAGGCACAGGGCCCGGCCATCGCGCCGGGCCTTTCTTGTTGCGGCCAAGCGCGGCATTGGCTTTCCGGTCCGCCACGGTATAAGACAGGGCGCAAGAGACTGCGGAAGGCGGGGCGGAAGGCAGGCATGGCCAACCAGAACGACAATTTCATCGACGAGGTTTTCGACGATCTGCGCCGCGAGCGGCTGTTCCGGCTGTTCCGCCGCTGGGGCTGGGTCGCGGGGCTGGTCATCCTGGGCATTGTCGCGGGCGTCATCTGGCGCGAATACAGCCAGGCGCGCGACCAGGCGCAGGCCCGTGCCTGGGGCGATGCGATCCTGGCGGCGGAAGCCACGGGCGATCCCCAGGCGATCATGGACGTCGATCCGCAGGGCGCCGAATCCCGGCGCATCCTGGGCGCGCTGCTGGCAGCCTCGGAGTGGTCCGAGGCGGATGGTGACGAGGCCGCGGCCCAAGCGCTGCGTGACGTTGCAGGCGACCAGGCCGCGGGCACGGTGCTGCACGACCTGGCCGAACTGAAGCTGGTGATGCTGCAGGGCGAAACGATGGATCCCGCGCAGCGCGACGAGATCCTGTCGCGCCTGTCCCGCGCAGGCGCGCCGTTCGAACTGCTGGCCCTGGAACAGAAGGCCATCGCCCTGATCGGGGCCGGTCGGACCGATGACGCGGTGAACCTGATCCGCCAGATTCAGGAAAAGGACGGCCTGTCCCAGGCCTTGCGCCTGCGCCTGTCCGAGATGATGATCGCGCTTGGCGTCGAGCCGGAACCGTCCGAAAACATGCCCGCCGGCTGACCGCCGGCCAATGACAGACACACGAGGGAGAGGCGAGGAATGACCGCCACGCTGCGACTGACCCTGGCCCTGGCGGCCACGCTTGGCCTGCAAGCCTGCGGCGAGCGGGACACGATCCTGCCGGGGCAGCGGCTGGACCCGCTGGCCGTGACCTCGCCCGACGGTCCGGCGATCGAAGGCCCCGCTCCCGTCACCTCGACCGCGCTGCGGCTTGCCGCGCCGGTGACGAATGCCGAATGGACCCACCGCGCGGGCAATGCAGCCCACCAGCCGGGCCATCTGGCCCTGGGGCAGGGCACGACCCGCATCTGGACGGCGAATATCGGCGATGGCAGCGGCAAGCGCCACCGCATCAGCGCCGATCCGGTGGTGGGCGGCGGTCTGGTCTTCACGCTGGACAGCCGCACGCGTGTGACGGCCACCACCACCGGCGGCGCCACCGCCTGGACCAGCGACATCGCGCCCGCGCTTGAAACGCGCGACAGCGTGTCGGGCGGCGGCCTCGCTTATGAAGCCGGGCGGGTTTATGCGACCAGCGGCTTTGGCGAGTTGGTCGCGCTTGATGCGGCATCCGGCCGGGTGCTGTGGCGGCAGCGGGTCGACGCGCCGATTGGCGGCGGACCTGCCGTGCAGAACGGCGTGGTCTATGTGCTGGGCCGCAACGACATCGGCTGGGCGGTGCGGGCCGCAGACGGCAAGGTGCTGTGGCAGACCTCGGGCACGCCCTCGACCGCGGGGGTGATGGGCGTCTCGGTGCCCGCGATCCAGGGCAATACGGTGATCTTCCCCTTCGCATCCGGGCAGCTTCTGGCGGCGGACCGGGAAACCGGCGCGACCTTGTGGACGGCGCAGATCGGCGGGATGCGGATCGGCCGCGCCATCGCCAATATCCGCGACGTGACCGGCGATCCGGTGATTGCGGGCAATACCGTCTATGGCGGCACATCGTCGGGGCGCATCAACGCGGTCGAATTGGACAGCGGGATCGAGGCCTGGTCTGCGCGCGACGGGGCCAACAGCCCTGTCGTCGTCGCGGGCGGGTCGGTCTTCGCCGTCAATGACCAGGCCGAGCTGATCCGGCTGGACGCCGCGACCGGGGGCGCGATCTGGCGTGTCCAGCTTCCCTATTACACAACCCAGCGTGTCCGCAGGCAGGACCGCATCCACGCGCATTTCGGCCCGGTGCTGGCGGGCGGACGCCTGTTCGTCGTCTCCTCGGACGGGGTGATGCGGGTGTTCGACCCCAATTCCGGCGCCCTTGTGGGCCAGGCCGAAATCCCCGGTGGTGCCGCCACCGCCCCCGCCGTTGCCGGCCAGACGATCTACGTCGTCTCGCGCAACGGCCAGTTGCACGCATTCAGATGACATTCACACTCGCCATCGTCGGTCGGCCCAATGTCGGCAAATCGACCCTGTTCAACCGCCTCGTCGGCAAGAAGCTGGCCCTGGTCGACGACCAGCCGGGCGTCACCCGCGACCTGCGCGAAGGTGCGGCCCGTCTGGGCGACCTGCGCTTCGTCGTGATCGACAGCGCCGGCCTGGAAATGGCCGAGGATGACAGTCTGCAGGGCCGGATGCGCCGCCTGACCGAACGGGCCGTGGACGAGGCCGACATCTGCCTGTTCGTGATCGACGCCCGCGTGGGCGTCACGGCCGCCGACGAATACTTTGCCGACATCCTGCGCAAGCGCGCGAAACACGTGATTGTCGCCGCCAACAAGGCCGAGGGCCGCGCGGGCGAGTCCGGCGCGATGGAAGCCTATGGCCTGGGCCTGGGCGAACCCTTGCGCATCAGCGCCGAACATGGCGAAGGGATGGACGACCTGTATCGCGCCCTGGTCCCGCTGTCCGACCGGATCGAGGCCGAGCGCCCGTCGCCCGTGGCGGCGGAAACCGACATCGACATCTCGGACGAGGATGCCGAAAGCGGGGCAGGGGCCGAGGATTGGCGTCCGTCTGCCGCGCGTCCCTTGCAACTGGCCGTGATCGGGCGGCCCAATGCGGGCAAGTCCACGTTGATCAACAAGATCATCGGCGAGGACCGGTTGCTGACCGGACCCGAGGCCGGCATCACCCGCGATTCGATCAGCGTGGCGACCACCTTCATGGGCACGCCCATGCGCATCTTCGACACGGCGGGAATGCGCAAGCGCGCCAAGGTGACGGACAAGGTGGAAAAACTTTCCGTGGCCGACGGCCTGCGCGCCGTCCGCTTTGCCGAGGTGGTGGTGGTCCTGCTGGACGTGGCCATCCCGTTCGAGCAGCAGGATCTGCGCATTGCCGATTTCGCGGAAACCGAAGGCCGCGCCGTCGTGGTGGCTGCGAACAAGTGGGATCTGGAAGACGACAAGCCGCACAAGCTGAACGAGCTGCGTGCGAACTTTGAAAAGCTGCTGCCGCAGTTGAAGGGTGCGCCGCTGGTTACCGTGTCCGCGCGTACCGGCAAGGGGCTGGACCGGCTGCATGCCGCCATCCTGAAGGCGCACGAGGTCTGGAACCGCCGCATTTCCACCGCGCGGCTGAACCAGTGGCTGGGCGCGATGACCGAAAGCCACCCGCCCCCCGCGCCGGGCGGGCGACGGATCCGGCTGCGCTACATGACGCAGGTCAAGACCCGGCCGCCGGCCTTCGTGGTCAAGGCGACCCATACCGACAAGCTGCCCGACAGCTATCAGCGCTATCTGGTGAACGGGCTTCGTCAGGACTTCGACATGCCCGGCACGCCGATCCGGCTGTTCTTCCGCGACCAGGGGGCCGACAACCCCTTCAAGGAAAAGGCCAACAAGATCAGCCAGTCGGGCGCGCTGTCCAAGCACAAGAACCGGCAAAAGCCCAAGGGCAGCTAGGTCGCGGCCCGCACCAGCACGACCCCCATGCCCGAGATGCCGATGATCGCGGCCAGGGCGACGCCCGGGCTGCTGGCCATGGTGGTGATTGCGACAGCGCAGAAGGCCCAGATGATCGCGATGGAGAATGCCAGGGACCGTTGCAGCCGTTCCTGGGCGATCATCCCGATCACCGACCCGGGCAGGATGGCCAGGATCGCGGTCTGCGGGGTCGTCAGCAACAGAGGGGCGCCGATCAGGGTCGCCACCGTTCCCGTGCCAAGCGCCACCCCCCAGCCGGCAAGAAAGGCCGGCGCGGGCCTGCGCTGACCCCGCGCGCGGATCGCGCCCGACAGCGCCGCCGTCAGCATCAGCAGCGCCCCCAGCGTGGCCAGGGGCTTGTGCACGCCTACCAGCCAGGGCCATATCGCGCCGCCCAGCAGGGCCAGGCTAAGCGGGCGCCAGGCTGGATATGGCCCTTCATCCGAAGGCTCGAGGTACTGGCCGATCCCGTCCAGAAGCAGCAGCGCCCAAAGCGTCAGAAGCAGCGCCCACATCAGCGGGTTCTGCGGCTGGATGTAAAGCTGCGGCAATGTGGCGACGGGAACCGTTCCGCCGATCCCGAAGGCGTCCCGGCTGGGCCCCTGCGAGAAATCTGCGGCGACGATCTGGACGGCAGGCCGCCCCAGCGTCGCCAGCGTCAGGCTGCTGGCGATGAAGATCGTCACCGACCCAAGATAAAGGATGTCCGCCGCGCGCGCCATGACTGCCAACGCCTCTGTCGGCGCCGCAGTTTCGGCAAAGATGCCGCAATGCGGACAGGTTTTCGCCTCAGCCCAGCCGGCCGTCCGCCCCCAGCACCGTCGCGCCGCCCAGATAGGGGCGTAATGCCTGCGGAAGCAGCACCGAACCGTCGGCCTGTTGCCCGTTTTCCAGCACCGCGATCAGCGTCCGTCCCACGGCCAGGCCCGATCCGTTCAGCGTGTGGACGAATTCCGGCTTGCCGGTCTTGTCCGACCGATAGCGCGCGTTCATCCGCCGCGCCTGGAAATCGCCGCAATAGCTGACGCTGCTGATCTCTCGATACTTGTCCTGGCCGGGCAGCCAGACTTCCAGGTCATGGGTGATCCGCGCCCCGAAGCCCATGTCGCCGGTGCAAAGCACGATGGTGCGGTAGGGCAGATCAAGGGCTTCCAGCACGGCCTCGGCGCAGCGGGTCATGCGGTCGTGTTCGGCCACGCCCGTGTCGGCGTCGGTGATGGACACCATCTCGACCTTCTCGAACTGGTGCTGGCGCAGCATCCCGGTGGTGTCGCGGCCCGCGCTGCCGGCTTCGGACCGGAAGCACTGCGAATGCGCGACCATGCGGCGGGGCAGGCTTGCATGATCGACCAGATCGCCGTTGACGGTATTGGTCAGCGTCACTTCCGAGGTGGGGATCAGCCAGTAACCCTCGCGCGTCAGATAGCTGTCCTCGCCGAACTTGGGCAACTGGCCAGTGCCGACCATCATCTCCTCCAGCACCAGGACCGGCGCCCAGGTTTCCTGGAGGTCGTGTTTCGTGACATGCAGGTCCAGCATGAACTGCGCCAGGGCCCGGTGGATGCGCGCCACCCCGCCCTTCAGCACGACGAAGCGGCTGCCCGACAGCTTGGCGGCGGTTTCGAAGTCCATGCCCGGCTTGACGCCCGCGATCTCGTAATGCTCGACCGGGGCGAAGTCGAAGGCACGCGGGCTTCCCCAGCGGCGCAATTCGACGTTGTCGCTTTCGTCGCGGCCTTCCGGAACGCTGTCCAGCGGCAGGTTCGGGATCTCCATCAGCAATTCGCGCAGCCGGCCGTCAAGCAAGGATGCCTCGGCCTGCATCTTGGTCACGTCGGCCTTCTTCTCGGCGATCATGGTGCGCAGCCGCTCGAACTCGGCATCGTCGCCGCGCGCCTTGGCGGCGCCCACGTCCTTGCTGGCGCGGTTCTGGTCTGCCTGGGCGGTTTCCGCCGCGACGATGCGGGCGCGGCGGTCGGCGTCCAGCGACAGGATGCGATCCGACATGGGCGACAACCCGCGCCGCGACAGGGCGGCGTCGAAGGCTGCGGGGTTTTCCCGGATGGCACGGATGTCATGCATGGTCGTCACCTGGACTGGAACAGTTGCCCGGTGACTAGCCGATGCGGTGGGCTTGGGAAAGCCCGGTCAGCGGGCCTGGTCCAGCAGGGCGTTCAGGGCAGGCCAGAACTGCGCGGCGGTCATGTGACCTTCCAGCCGCCCCACCTCGGACCCGCCGTCCAGCAGGATGAAGGTCGGTGTGACAAAGGGGCGCCGCGCCAGGGCCAGCCCGTCGGGATAGGGGCCGTGAATGTCCACCCGCATCAGCGGCGCCGCGCGGCCCGCGTCGGACGCCGCATAGCCCGGCCCGATATTGCGGTCCCAGGCCTCGCAATAGACGCAGCCGACCTTCTCGACCATCAGCAGGCGCAGGGGGTCGGCCGCAGCGGGCAGCGTCATCAGGGCAAGGACGGCAAGGAAACGGATCATGGCGGCATTATCGGGTGGCGGCGGTGGCTTGGCAATCGCATCGCCGCCCCCTATCCCTTGACCATGGACGAGCTTCTGGAACCCCTGGTCGCCAAGGACCGGCGCGCCCTGTCGCGGGCGATCACGCTGATCGAATCGACGCGTCCCGATCACCGCGCCCGTGCGGTGGCGCTTTTGGCGGACCTGCCCGACGGCCAGGCGCTGCGGATCGGGCTGTCCGGCACGCCCGGCGTCGGCAAGTCCACCTTCATCGAGGCCTTCGGGACGATGCTGACAGACCAGGGGTTGCGCGTTGCAGTGCTGGCGGTCGATCCGTCCTCGACCCGGTCGGGCGGGTCGATCCTGGGCGACAAGACGCGGATGGAGACGCTGTCCAGAAATCCCATGGCCTTCATCCGCCCCACGCCCTCGAACGCCCAGCTTGGCGGCGTGGCGCGCCGCACGCGCGAGGCGATCCGGCTTTGCGAGGCGGCGGGATATGACGTGGTGCTGATCGAGACGGTCGGCGTCGGCCAGTCCGAAACCCTTGTCGCCGAGATGTGCGACCTGTTCGTCCTGCTGCTGGCCCCGGCAGGCGGCGACGAATTGCAGGGCGTCAAGCGCGGCATCATGGAGATGGCCGACCTGATCCTGGTCAACAAGGCCGATGGCGAGTTGCTGGGCACCGCCCGGCGCACGGTGGCCGATTACGCGGGCGCGCTGCGGCTGCTGCGCAAGCGCCCGCAGGATCCGCAGGAATTTCCCAAGGCACTGCCGGTATCCGCCGCGACCGGCGACGGCCTGAAAAATGCGTGGGACGAGATGCAGGCTCTGACAGCTTGGCGGCGCGAACAGGGTCATTTCGCGGCCAACCGGGCCGAACAGGCGCGGCACTGGTTCCTCGCCGACGTGCGCGCGGGCCTGCTGGCGCGGCTGGAAACGTCCGCCGCCCGCGACCGGCTGGCCGGGCTTGGCGATGCCGTGGCCCGGGGCGTCCTGGCCCCGGCCGAGGCCGCGCGCGACATGCTGGACTGGCTGGCGCGGCAGGATTAGACGCCCGATTTTGCGGCCCGCAGGGCGCGCGAATCGGCTAGGGTTGGTGGCATGGACAAGGTGAGTGACATGCTTGATCTGCCCGACGACGACACGCTTTATGCAGCCCTGCTGGCGCGCGATCCCGCCTGGGAAGGCCGCGCCCTGGTGGGCGTGACGACCACCGGCATCTTCTGCCGGCTGACCTGCCCGGCCAGAAAACCCCTGCCGGGAAATTGCCGCTGGTTCGCCTCGGCCGATGCCGCCCAGGCTGCGGGCTTTCGCCCCTGCCGCCGCTGCCATCCCTTGGGCGCGACGGCCGAGGGCGATCCGCTGGTCCGCGACCTGTTGGCGCGGCTGGAGGAACGCCCCGATCACCGCTGGTCCGAGGCTGATCTTCTGGCGCTCGGGCACGATCCATCGACCGTGCGGCGGGCCTTCAAGCGGCATTTCGGGCAAAGCTTCCTGGACATGGCCCGCGCGGCGCGGATGCGCGGGGCCTTGGCCAGCCTGGCGAAAGGATCGCAGATGATCGAGGCGCAACTGGACGCGGGATTCGATTCGGCCTCGGGCTTCCGGGCGGCCTTTGCGCGGCTGTTCGGCCATGCGCCGCACGTCCTGCGGCAGGGCACGGACCTGCTGGCCGACTGGATCGACACGCCGCTGGGCGGCATGATCGCCATTGCGGATGACCGCGCGCTGCACCTGCTGGAATTCATCGACCGCAAGGCCCTTCCCCAGGGGCTGCGGCGGTTGTCGGCCCATGTCGGCGGCCGGGTGGGGCTGGGTCGCACGGCGGTTCATGATCTGACGGAAGCGCAACTGGCCGCCTATTTCGCCGGTCAGGGGCCACGGTTGGACGTGCCGGTGGTCTTGCATGGCACGCCCTTCCAACAGATCGTCTGGCGCGCCTTGCAGGACATCCCTGCCGGGCAGACCCGGAGCTATGCCCAGTTGGCAGCCGCCATCGGGCGACCCACCGCGATGCGGGCGGTGGCACGGGCCAATGCCACGAACCGCATCGCCCTGGTGGTGCCCTGCCACCGGGTGATCGGTGCAGACGGCACCCTGACCGGCTATGCAGGAGGACTGTGGCGCAAGGAGAAGCTGATCGCGGCCGAGCGGCGCTACATGTGATCTGCGTCCCGCGACGGCCGGGGGACTTCACGTCCCCCGGACCCCCTGTGGGATATTTCAGGCCAAGATGAAGAAGGGTGCTGGTGATTCCCGGTTGACGAGCCGTTCCGCTTCCATTAGGGACGCGCAAACGGAATTCCGGGCGCTGCCTCGCGGCGCCCTTTCACTTTGGGTCGGAACCCCCGCCGGGACCGCCCGCATAGCAAAGACGAAGGATCAACACCATGTCGCGCGTCTGCGAACTGACCGGCAAAGGCCCGATGACCGGCAACAATGTCAGCCACGCCAACAACAAGACCCGTCGCCGGTTCCTGCCGAACCTGAACGAGGTCACGCTGCTGTCGGAAAAGCTGAACCGCGGCTATTCGCTGCGCATCTCGGCCGCGGCACTGCGTTCGGTCGACCACCGCGGCGGCTTGGACGCCTTCCTGGCGAAAGCCAAGGATGCCGAACTGTCGGACCGCGCCCTGAAGATCAAGCGCGAGCTGGCCAAGGCCGAAGCCCAGGCCTGATCGGTTCTGCCTTCTGCGGCAATTTGCCCCGTCGTTCCTTACGGCGGGGCTTTTGCATGCAGGTTGCCTTCATGACCCGCTTCGGTGATGGTCGCGTCATGCGACGCCCGGGCCATCTTGCGCTAATCCTGTGCCTTGTCCTGACCGGAATTGGTCTGGGCGCTGCACGCGGCACGATAGCGCGTGCAGACCAGGTGGTGCTGTGCACGGGGCATGGCGTGGTGGTTGTCGATCATCCGGATGGCCCGCCACGGACGCAAGTCTGTCCCGACATGGCGCTGTCCTTGCTGGCTGCCTTGCCAGTCCCCTTGGTTGACCCGTCGCTGTCGCGCGATCCTGTTGCGTTGGACTGGCCTGTCTTGGCCCGTCATGCGCCGGGTCGGCAGGCGCCCCTTCCTGCGGCGCGCGATCCTCCGTTCCGACAGATTTCCGAAGCGAAACCTGTTTGACACGAAGGACAATACCGATGATCCGCATGACCCTGGCCGCCGTCGCGGCCCTTTTTCCCGCAGCAGCCCTTGCCCAGGACGGGGTGGCGGTCCGCGATGCCTATGCCCGCAGCGCCAATCCCAAGGCGGGGGCCGTTTTCATGGTGATCGAGAACCGGGGCACCACCGAATGCATCCTGACCGCCGCCTCGACCGAGGCGGCCGAGCGGGCGGAACTGCATACCCATGCCGAGGAAGCCGGCGTGATGAAGATGTCCAGGATCGAAGGCGGCATCGCTGTGCCGGCGGGGGGCGAACATGGCCTCGTGCGTGGTGGCGACCATGTGATGCTGATGGGGTTGCAGTCGCCGCTGGCGGATGGCGACACCGTCGCGCTGACGCTGGACTTCGGCGATTGCGGCACCCTGCCGGTCGAGGCCACGGTCGACAACGACCGCGCCCCCGACGAACCGCACAGCCACATGGGCCACTGACGCGAAGGCCGCGGGCATCGGCTGACGCCCGCGGCGTTCCGCTTACCTGACTGTCCGCAGCCGCAAGGCATTGCCCACAACGCAGACCGAGGACAGCGCCATCGCCCCGGCCCCCAGCATGGGCGATAGCTGCGGGCCGCCGAAGGGCACCAGCACGCCCATCGCGACGGGGATCAGCGCAGTGTTATAGGCAAAGGCCCAGAACAGGTTCTGGCGGATGTTGCGCATCACCGCGCGCGACAGCCGAATGGCGCGCGCCACCCCCGACAGGTCGCCCGACATGAGCACCAGGTCAGCCGCTTCGATGGCGATGCTGGTGCCCGTGCCGATCGCGATGCCGGTTTCCGCCGCAGCTAGCGCTGGCGCATCATTGATCCCGTCGCCCACAAAGACCGATCCCGGTCCCATCGCGCCGATGGCTGTCAGCTTGTCACCGGGCATCAGGCCCGCGCGCACATCGTCGATACCCAGTCGCTGGCCCACGGCCCATGCAGTCGCGGGAACATCGCCCGACAGCATCACCGTCACCAGGCCCATCCGGTGCAGGGCGTCGACGGTGGGGGCTGCCTCGTCACGGATCCGATCCTCGAGCGCGAAGATGGCGGCATGGCGGCCGTCCAGGGCCAGGTGGACGGGCGTGGCGCCCCCGTCCGCCATGGCAGCGGCGGCTTGTTCAAGCGTGGGTGCAGGCTGGATCCCGGCCTCGGTCAATGCAGCACGGTTGCCGATCAGAAGGCGATGCCCTTCGACAAGGGCTGTCAGGCCGCGCCCGGCGGTGGCCTGAACCTCGGCAGCCGGGGGCAGGTTCAGGCCGCGCGCCGCGGCCCCGGCGACGATGGCTGCGCCCAAGGGATGTTCGGACCGCGCCTCGGCGGCAGCGGCAAGGCGCAGGGCCTCGTCCTTTGGCATCCCGTCGGTCTGGATCGCGGTCAGTTCGGGGCGACCGCGCGTCAGGGTGCCGGTCTTGTCAAAGCCCACCAGCCGTGCCTTGGACAGGCGCTGCAAGGCCTCGCCCCGGCGGAACAGGACGCCAAGCTGCGCGCCCCTGCCCGTGCCCACCATGATCGACACCGGGACCGCAAGGCCCATCGCGCAGGGGCAGGCGATGATCAGCACCGCAACCCCGGCCACGACGGCATGGGCCAGGTCGGGACCGAAGGCCAGCCAGATCAGGAAGGCCAGCAGGGCAAGCCCGATCACCACCGGCACGAAGACGCGGGTGATGTGGTCCACCAGGGCCTGCACAGGCAGGCGGGCGTTCTGAGCGCCTTCCACCATCCGCACGATCCGCGACAGGGTCGTGTCGGATCCGGTGGCGGTGACGCGATAAGTCAGGGCTGCGGTGCCGTTGACGGTGCCGCCGGTCACCGGATCGCCGGGCGCCTTGGGGGCGGGAACCGGCTCGCCCGTCAGCATGGATTCGTCGACATGCCCCTGGCCCTCGGTCACGGTGCCGTCGACCGCCACGCGTTCACCCGGCACCAGCAGGACCAGGTCGCCGGGATGCAGATCCGCGACCGGTGTTCTGACTTGTCTGCCGTCGCGCAGGACAGTCGCTTGGTCCGGCGCCAATTCGATCAGCGCGCGGATCGCCGCGCCTGCCTGGCCCTTGGCCCGCGCTTCCAGCCAGCGACCCATCAGGATCAGCGTAACGATAACCGCGGCGGCCTCGAAATAGACATGGCGCGAGGCGGGCGGGATCAGGTCGGGCAGCAGCACCACGACGGCCGAGTAAAGGAACGCCGCCCCTGATCCAAGCGCGACAAGGCTGTTCATCTCGGGTCCGCCGCGCAGAAGGGCCGGGATGCCGGTGGCAAAGAAGCGCCGCCCGGGCAACGCCAGGACAAGCGCTGTCAGGATCATCTGCGCCCAGTTCAATGGCCCCGGGCCCAGGGCGCCGTGCAGCCAGTGGTGGAAAGAGGGGATCAGGTGCGCCCCCATTTCCGCCACGAAGACGGGCAGGGTCAGGGCAAGGGCCAGAAGGAAGTCGCGCCTGAGGCCAAGGGTTTCGTCCTGATGGGCGTGCGGGGCGGCATCCTGGGGGACGGTTGCGGGGTATCCCAGCTTGGTCACCGCCGCAGCCAGATCGGCGGGCGACAGGGACGAGTCGTGGCGGATGCTTGCGGAACCCGCCAGCAGGTTCACCTGTGCGTCCGCGACGCCGGGCCGGGCCGACAGCATCCGGCCAACGCGGCCCGAACAGGCGGCGCAGCTCATGCCTTCGATGGACAGGCGGGTGGTGATCAGATCGGGCGCATGGCCCGACCGGGGCAGGTCAGTGGATGAGGCGGTCATGACGGTTTCCTGAAATCGTGCAAGGGGTGCAGGACGGGTTCAGGAAACGGGGCGGCGCCTGAGGCCGCAGGGGGGCCTGCCGGGGCAGTTGCGCCGCGATCAGGGCGCGGGGGTCGATCCGCAGGGCGCGGATCGGACGGGCCGCCGCCGGACGGGCGTCCTGGTGGCAGCGGCAGGCGCGGTCGCCCCGGCCGCGGCACAGATGCGCCGGACGCCGCAGCGCGCGGCGGGCATCCTGGCAGCAGGGGGACAGGGCGCGATCCATGTCCTGCAGATGTGGCCTGCGCATCCCTTGGTCAAGGCCAAATTGAACGCGATACGTCCTCGTGAGTTGCAACAGAGGGCCGTCCCTTGTTATGGGCGGGATCAAAGCAGAAGAACACGAGATTGACAGGATCACCATGAACCGCCGTGAGCTGATGTCGCTGGCCGTGCCCTTGATGGCCGCCGCCTATTTCGCCCCCTCGCTGGCCTTCTCGCAGGAAGCAGCGCGCGACCCCTATGCCCCGACCGAAGTCGCGATTCGCGACGATTTCGAGGTCGGCAGCATCGTCGTCGTCAGCAAGGACTTCTTCCTTTACCACGTGATCGCCCCGGGCCGCGCCATCCGCTATGGCGTGGCCGTGGGCACGGCGGAGTTGGTCTGGAAGGGCCGCGCCACCGTAGGTCGGAAGGTCGAATGGCCGTCCTGGACGCCCACGCAGGACATGATCAAGCGCAAGCCGCAGCAATATGCCAAATGGGCGAACGGGATGCCTGGCGGCCCGCAGAACCCGCTGGGGGCGCGGGCGCTGTATCTGTACAACGACAAGGGCCAAGACACCGCGATCCGCATCCACGGCACGACCGAGCCGGGGTCCATCGGGCGGGCCGTGTCGAACGGCTGCCTGCGGATGCGCAACGAGGCGGTGATGGCGCTGTATGACCAGGTGCCCGTCGGGACGCCGGTCTACGTCTATTGACTTGGCGCTGACGCTGACGGGCCTGTCGGATCCCGCGCTTGCGGGGTTCGATGACATCATAGACGTGCGATCCCCGGCCGAATATGCCGAGGATCACCTGCCCGGCGCGATCAACCTGCCCGTGCTGGACGATGCCGAACGGGCGCGGGTGGGCACGGTCTACAAGCAGGTTTCCCCCTTTGATGCCCGCAAGATCGGCGGCGCCCTGGTTGCGGCCAATGCCGCCCGCCACATTGCCGGGCCGCTGGCCGACCGGGACGGAAGCTGGCGCGGGCTGGTCTATTGCTGGCGCGGCGGGCAGCGCTCGGGCAGCTTTGCCACAATCCTGACGCAGATCGGCTGGCGCGTGGACCGCGTCGACGGCGGCTACAAGGCCTGGCGGGGGCTTGTGGTGGACCGGGTGCAGAACCGGCCCGTTCCCGCCCCGGTCATCGTTCTGGACGGCAATACCGGCAGCGCCAAGACGGCGATTCTGGCGCGGCTGGCCCGGCGTGGCTGGCAGGTGATCGACCTGGAGGGCTTGGCCAATCATCGCGGCAGCCTGTTCGGGGGCCGGCCCGAAGGCCAGCCCAGCCAGAAGCTGTTCGAAAGCCGGCTGGCCCTGGGCCTGGAAGCGCTGGATCCCGCCCGACCCGTGCTGGTCGAGGCCGAAAGCAGCCGCATCGGCGCTCTGACCGTTCCGAAGACGATGTGGCAGGCGATCTGCGCCGCGCCCCGGCTGCGGCTGGAGGTGCCGGTGGGCGCGCGTGCGGCCTATACCGCCGCCAGCTATGCCGACATGGTCGATGATCCCGCACGGGTGGGGGCAATCGTTGACGCGCTGTCGCCGTTGCATCCCGGCAACCGGATCGGCGGGTGGCGGGCAGCCGTGGCGGCGGGCGACTGGCGCGGACTGGCCGAGGGGCTGCTACGCGACCATTATGATCCCCGCTATCTGAAGCATCGGCTGCGATATGCCGAGCGTGAACGCGCGGTGGTGGCCCTGGACGATCTTCGCGATCTGGATGCGGCGGCGGCCAGGGTCGAGGCGGCCCTGTCGCGCCCGTCCTGAACCTGCGGCGCGGGTGCCGGGGGCAGGAGCCTCCGGCGGGGATATTTGGATAAAGAAGAAGCTCAGCCGTCGCGCAGGAAGCGGCGCAGGATGCGTTCCAGTTTGGCCGCGCCAAGAGGAGCCATCGCCCTGGTGTGGTCATGGCTGATCGATTCGTCGGAAAGCCCCGCGCCCATGTTCGTGATGACCGAGATGGCGGCGCAGCGCAGCCCCAGGAAGCGGGCCAGGATGATTTCGGGGACGGTGGACATGCCCACGGCATCGGCACCGAGGATCCTGGCGGCGCGGATTTCGGCAGGGGTTTCGAAGCTGGGGCCGGAAAACCAGCAATAGACGCCGGAGGCCAGGTCAATCCCCTCGGCCCGCGCACATTCGGCGAGGGCGGCGCGCATGTCGGTGTCATGGGCATCGGTCAGGGGCACGAAGCGGGCGTCGGTCGGTTCACCGATCAGGGGATTGGTTCCGGCAAATGCGATGTGGTCGTCCAGCAGCATCAGTTCGCCGGGCGGGATGTCGTGGCGCAGCGACCCGGCCGCGTTGGTCAGGATCAGCCGGGTCGTCCCAAGCGCGGCCAAGGTTTCCAGCGGCAGCCGCATCGCGTCGGCGCGGCCCGATTCGTAGTAATGCGACCGGCCGCCGAAGACGGCCACGCGACGGCCTTCTAGCTGGCCGATCACCAGTTGCGGCACATGGCCCGAAACGCCCGCATGGGGAAAGCCCGGCAAGTCGTCATAGGGGATCGCCACACCATCGACCGTCCCCGCCAGATGCCCCAGGCCCGAACCCAGGATCAACCCGTATTCCGGCGGCTGGTCCCCGGCGCGGTCGCGGATCAGGCGGGCAAGCTCAACGCTCTTTGACATAGGGCTCTCCTCCGGCGCGGGGCGGGATGGCGCGGCCGACGAAGCCCGCCAGGATGATGACGGTCAGGATATAGGGCAGCGCGTTCATGAACATCGACGGCACGGTGACGATGCCCAGGTCCAGGTTCGGATAGCGGTTGGCGATTGCCTCCAGAAGGCCGAACAGGAAGGTCGCGCCAAGCGCCCCCCAAGGACGCCACTTGGCGAAGATCAGCGCGGCCAGGGCGATGAAGCCCCGCCCGGCGGTCATCTCCTTGACGAAGCCCGCCGAAAGGCCGGTCGCCAGATAGGCGCCTGCCAGGCCGCAAAGCAGGCCCGCGATGGCGACGGCGGCAAAGCGCAGCCGCGTGACCGACACGCCTGCCGTATCGACCGAGGCCGGGTTTTCGCCCACGGCCCGCAGCCGCAGGCCGAAGCGAGTGCGATACAGGATCCACCAGGTCAGCGGCACCATCAGGAAAGCCACATAAACCAGGATCGTGTGGCCCGAGACGACCTCGGCATAAAGCGGACCCAGGACGGGGACGGGGCGCAGGCTTTCCGCAAAGGGCAGGGTGATGCCGGACAGGCGCGGGGTGGCGGTCAGCCAGGTGGCCAAGTCGGCCCCTGCCACGTCGGTCAGCCAGGTGCGGAAGGGGGTGACCTGCGCCTCAAGCTCGGCCCCCGGGGTCAGGTTGGGCGTGCGTCCGCCCAGGCCGAAGATCTTCTGGCCCAGAAGCACTGTCAGCCCCGAGGCCAGGAAGTTGATCGCCACGCCCGAGATCAGCTGGTTGCCCCGGAAGGTGATCGAGGCGATGCCGTGGATCGCCGACAGCATCAGCGCCCCCAACAGCCCCGCGCAAAGGCCCAGCCAGACATTGCCGGTCAGCGCGGCCACCGTGGCGGCGGAAAAGGCCGCCATCAGCATCTTGCCTTCCAGTCCGATGTCGAAGACCCCGGCGCGTTCGGAATAAAGCCCGGCGAGGCAGGCCAGCAGCAAGGGCGTCATCAGCCGCACGGCGCTGTCCAGGATTTGGAGGACGGTGTTCAGATCCATCACGCGCCCCTTTTGCGAATGGCCAGGAACATCCGTTCCAGCGGCATCCGCACCATGTTGTCCAGCGCCCCGGTAAACAGGATCACAAGCGCCTGGATCACGATGATCAGCTCGCGCGGGATCGAGGTCCAGAGCGCCAGTTCACCGCCCCCTTGATACAGGAAGCCGAACAGCAGCGCGGCCAGGAACACGCCCAGCGGATGGTTTCGGCCCATCAGGGCCACGGCGATGCCGATGAAGCCCGCGCCTTCGACCGCGTTCAGGACCAGCCGCTCGGCCTCGCCCATGACGTTGTTGATGGCCATCATGCCGGCCAGCCCGCCGGAAATCAGCATGGCGATCACGGTGATGCGCACGGGGTTGATGCCCGCGTAAAGGGCGGCGGGTTCGGACTTGCCGAAGGCCCGGATCTCGAAGCCCAGGCGGCTGCGCCAGATCAGCAGCCAGACCAGCAGGCAGGCCGCGATGGCCACGAAGAAGCTGATGTTGACGGGCGTGTTCTTGCCCCATTCGATGCCGAATGCCAGCGCCATGTCCGACAGCTTGGGCAGGTGCGTGGCTTCGGGAAAACGGGCCGAGGCCGGGTCCATGCTGCCCACCGGGCGCATCAGGTTGACCAGGATATAGTTCAGCGCGGCGGCGGCGATGAAGTTGAACATGATCGTGGTGATCACGATATGGCTGCCGCGCTTGGCCTGAAGCCAGGCGGGGATCAGCGCCCAGGCCGCGCCGAACAGGGCCGCCCCGACCATCCCGGCAGGCAGCGCAAGCGCCCAATGCGGCAGCGGCACCGAGAGCAGCACCAAGGCCACGCCCAATCCCCCCATCGCCGCCTGGCCTTCACCGCCGATATTGAACAGGCTCGCGTGATAGGCGACCATCACGGCAAGGCCGGTGAAGATGAAGTTCGTCGCGTAATACAGCGTGAAGCCCCAGCCGTAGCTGGAGCCCAGGGCGCCGTCTATCATCGTCGTCAGCGCCTCGACCGGGCTTTCGCCGATGGCCAGGATCACAAGCGCCGAAATCGCCATCGCCAACACCAGCGAGATCAGCGGTGTCAGCAGCACATCGGCCCATTTCGGCATCTTTTCCATCCGCTCAGCCTTTCATGCCGGAACACAGCGCCAGGAAGGCGCGCGGATCGGCGATCTGGTCCCAGGTGATCGCATCGCCATTGCCCGCCATGCGGCCAAGGCTGCGGGCGCGGGGGACATTGCCGCCCGCGCCGGGATAGCCGCGCACGGCCAGCAGGTTCTCCTCGGACCGGGTCTGGCCCTGGCGGGCCTCGCCGGTGCAGCGGCTGCCGTCTGACAGGGCCGCGAAGGCGATGGCCACGCGGCCGGTGACCTGAGGCGCGGTGCCCTCGGCGGCGGGTGCCTCGACCGGGGCGTGGTCGGCGCAGGCGGTGCCTTGGGCGGCCGTGACGCAGTTGCCCGGGAACTCGGTCTCATAGTCGGACCCGGCGATCGGGTCGTCCACGGCCCAGCTTCCGTCCGGATTGCGGGCGCGGGTCTGGGCGCGGGCCTCGGCGGCCATGACCAAGCGGTCGGGCGCGTCGCCGTCGGGCCAGACGTCCATCTTGGGCATCCGGGGCATGGGCACGCTGCTGCAGGCGGCGGACAGCAGCAGGGCGGGAAGAAGGCAGGCCAGTCGTGTCGGGATCATTCAAGCTTCTCGGGGCAGGTCTTCGACGTGTTTGTGGGCGGGTGGCATGGTGTCGGGCGGCGCAGTCGCTGGATCCACCCCTGCCATCAGCAGGCCCAGGTCGCCGGTGGTCGCCTCATTGGGCAGGCGCTCGCCCATGATGCGGCCGTCGAACATCACCGCGATGCGGTCCGACAGCGACATGATCTCGTCCAGTTCCACGGACACCAGCAGGATCGCCTTGCCCGCGTCGCGCAGTTCCACGATGCGCTTGTGGATGAACTCGATCGCGCCGATGTCAACGCCGCGCGTGGGCTGGCCGATCAGAAGCAGGTCGGGATTCCGCTCGATCTCTCGGGCCACGACGATCTTCTGCTGGTTGCCGCCGGAAAAGTTGCGCGCGGCCAGGTCGCAGCTGGGCGGGCGGACGTCGAAGCGGGCGATCTTGCCCTCGGCATCGCGGCGGATCGCGTCGCGGTCCATCAGCGGGCCGCGCCCGTATTCCGGTGCGTCGTGGTATCCGAAGGCCACGTTCTCCCAGGCGGCGAAATCCATGATCAGACCTTCGGCCTGCCGATCCTCGGGGATATGGCCCAGCCCCTGGCGACGGCGTTCGGCGGCATTGCAGGCAGCGCCAGCCAAGGGCAGGGGTCCGCCGTTCACGCGAACCTCGCCCGATACGGTGCTGCCTTTCGGAGGATAGCCGCCCAGGATTTCCAGAAGCTGCGTCTGGCCATTGCCCGAAACCCCCGCGATCCCCAGGATCTCGCCCGCGCGGATGTCCAGGTCTATGCCGCGCAGGCGTTCCACGCCCGTATCGTCCACCATGCGCAGGTTGCGGATTTCCAGAACCGGCTGGGCAGGCCGGGCCGGGGCCTTTTGCACGTTCAGCAGCACCTTGCGGCCGACCATCAACTCGGCCAGTTCCTCGGGGCTGGTTTCGGCGGTCTTGACCGATGCCACCATCTCACCGCGCCGCATGACCGATACCGTGTCGGTGATCTCCATGATCTCGCGCAGCTTGTGGGTGATCAGGATGATCGTCTTGCCCTCGGCCCGCAGGCCCTCCAGGATCCGGAACAGGTGGTCGGCCTCGGCCGGGGTCAGCACGCCGGTCGGCTCGTCCAGGATCAGGATGTCGGCCTGGCGATACAGCGCCTTGAGGATCTCGACCCGCTGCTGGTGGCCGACCGAAAGGTCTTCGATCCGGGTGTCGGGGTCGACGTTCAGTTCATATTCCTGGGCCAGCCGCTTCAGCACGCCGCGCGCCTTGGACAGGGACGGGCGCAGCAGGCGGCCTTCCTCGGCCCCAAGGATGATGTTTTCCAGAACGGTGAAGTTCTGGACCAGCTTGAAATGCTGGAAGACCATGCCGATGCCCGCGCGGATCGCGGTCTGGCTGTCGGTGATGGTCAGGGGCCGGCCGTTGACCAGAACCTCGCCGCTGTCGGGCTTGTAGAAGCCATAGAGGATCGACATCAGCGTGGACTTGCCGGCGCCGTTTTCACCGATGATGCCGTGGATCGTGCCCCTTTCCACGCGCAGGTGGATGTCGCGGTTGGCCTGCACCGGCCCGAAGGACTTCGAGATGCCGCGCAGTTCAATCGCCGCAGGGGCGGCCGTTGCCAGCCGCCCCCCTGTCTGCATGTCGGATGCCATTACTGGACCGGGCAGGTGTTGTCGGTCATGTAGTCGTGGACCGCGATTTCTCCGCTGGCGATCTTGGCGCGGGCGTCATCGACGGCGGCCTGCATTTCCGGCGTGACCAGCTGCTGGTTGTTTTCGTCGATGGCGACATCCACGCCCTCGGCCTGCAGATCCAGAACCTTGACGCCCGGCTCCACGCCGTTCTTGAAGGCGTCATAGACCGCGTTGTCGACGCGCTTGACCATCGAGGTCAGGACCTTGCCCGGATGCAGGTGGTTCTGGTTGCTGTCCACGCCGATGGACAGGATGCCTTCGTCCGCCGCCGTTTGCAGCACGCCGATGCCCGTGCCGCCGGCCGCGGCATAGATCACGTCGGCCCCCTGGCTGATCTGGGCGCGGGCCAGTTCGCCGCCCTTGACCGGGTCGTTCCAGGCGGCAGGCGTGGTGCCGGTATAGTTGATCAGCACCGTGCCGTCGGGCTTGGCGGCCTTGAAGCCCTGCGCGAAGCCGCATTCGAATTTGTGGATCAGTGGAATGTCCATGCCGCCGATGAAGCCCACGGTGCCGGACTGAGAGGCCTGCGCGGCCATGATCCCGGCCAGATAGCTGCCCTGTTCCTCGGTGAAGACGATGGATTGCACGTTGGGCTGTTCCACCACCATGTCGATGATGGCGAACTGGGTGTCGGGGTAATCAGGGGCCACCTGGTTCAGCACGTCGCCAAAGGCGAAGCCGGTCATGACGATGGGATTGGCGCCGGTTTCGGCAAGCCGCCGCAGCGCCTGTTCGCGCTGCGCCTCGGACTGCATTTCCAGTTCCTTGTAGGTGCCGCCGGTTTCCTCGGCCCAGCGTTGCGCGCCCATGAAGGCGGCCTCGTTGAAGGATTTGTCGAACTTGCCGCCAAGGTCGAAAATCAGCGCCGGTTCCGCCAGGGCCGCACCGCCCGCAAGTGCCGTCAGCGCCACGCCCGCAAGCAGCGATTTCGTCAGGGACATAAGGAAACCTCATCCTGTTGTTGCGGGCGATTCAAGCCGCCCGCGTGATGGCCCGATTAGGGCGCATCGCCCCTTGCCGGTCAACCGCCTTCTTGGCCGGGTTCCAGGGCCAAGGTCATGACGATGGCGTCAAGATCGGGACCATAATAACGCCGCCTGCGCCCCGAATCTTGCCAGCCTTCGCCGCAATACAATGCCCGCGCGGCGGCATTGTCGGCCGCCACTTCAAGGAAAGCGCGCCCCGCGCCGCCTTGACATGACGTTGCGGCGAAATCGCGCAGCAGGGCGCGGCCGGTGCCCTGGCGGCGGGCAGCCGGGTCCACGGCAAGGGTCAGCAACTCGGCCTCGTCGGCTACAAGGCGGCCCATCAGGAAGCCCGAGGGGCGGGTCAGCAGGAAGACGCGGGGGCTGTCCAGCAGGGCCGCAAACTCGGCCGCGCACCAGGGGCGGGGGCGGTCGAAGCAGCGGGCGTGCAGCGCGGCAAGGCCGTCGGGCGTCACGGCAGGATCAGCGGCGCGGCGTCGCGCGCCGGTGCCGCATCGGCAGGGCGCAGGTAGAAGGGCGCGGGGCGCGGCCCCGGATCGGCGCGCCGGGCCAGCGCGATCCGGGCGATGGCCACGGCGGGGGGCACCCGTGGCAGGGCCGATGCGGGACCGGGCGGCAATGCATCGGCCGCAGATTGCTGCGGGTGGTCCCCTGCGCCCTGGCCAAAGTCCTGCCATGCGACCTGATCCGCCCGAAGCGGCAGAACGATACGGCACGGACGGGGCAGATCCAGGGACGCGGCCTCGGTCGCGGTGACGCCGACCGCCGGGATGCCCAGCGACAGCGCCAGCCCGCGGGCCGCGGCGACCGCGATGCGGATGCCGGTGAAGTTGCCCGGCCCGATGCCCACGCCGATCACGCCGAGGTCGCGCCAGGTCAGGCCCGCACCAGCCAGCAAGCCTTCCAGCAGCGGAAACAGGCGTTCGGCCTGGCCCTTGGTCATCTCCTCGGAGATATGGCCAAGGATGCGGTCGCCCCGCAGCAAAGCGGCCGCGCAATGCGCGGCCGATGTGTCGAAGCCAAGGGCCAGGGGATCAGGCAACGGGCCGGACCTCGACCACCTCGGGGATATAGTGGCGCAGCAGGTTCTCGATCCCCATCTTCAGCGTCAGTGTCGAGGACGGGCAGCCCGCGCAGGCCCCCTGCATGTGCAGGTAGACCACGCCCCGGTCAAAGCCGTGGAAGGTGATGTCGCCGCCGTCCTGGGCCACCGCCGGGCGGACGCGCGTGTCCAGCAGTTCCTTGATCTGGGTGACGATTTCCCCATCGGGGCCGTCATGACTGGCATGGCCCGCATTCTCCGCCGTGCCCTCGATGGCCGGCGCGCCCGACTGGTAATGCTCCATGATGGCACCCAGGATCGACGGCTTGAGATGGTCCCAGGGCTGGTCGTCGGCCTTGGTCACGGTCACGAAGTCGCGGCCCAGGAAGACGCCCGTCACGCCGCCCACGGCAAAAATGCGGCGGGCCAGCGGCGACTTGGCCGCCGTGTCGGTCGAGGGAAAGTCGGCCGTGCCGTTGTCCAGCACGATCTCGCCGGGAAGGAACTTCAACGTCGCAGGGTTCGGTGTGGTTTCGGTCTGGATGAACATTTGCCAAGGCTCCTTTGGAATGGATATGGCGATGGGGGGCAGCCGGGTCAAGCCGGGCGGCGGTCAGGTGATCGCCTCAAGCCGCTCCTTCGAGATGTCGGCGGGAACGACGGTGATCGGGCAGGGCAGGCTGGCCGCATCGCGCAGCAGGCGAGACAGCAGCGGATTCTGCGCCGACTTGTCTGCGCTGATGCCCATGGCGACGATGCCGATCTCGGGGTCCTCGTTCAGATAGGCCATCAGCTGCTCGGCCGGGTCTCCTTCTCGGATGACCAGTTCCGGCTCGACTTTTGGACGCATTCTCATCCACTTGGCGAAAACCTCGAAATGCGCCTCGATGCGCTCATAGGCCTCGGCCCGCATCACCTCGGCCACGCCGAAGCCGTGCTGGATTTCATCCGGGGGGATCACCGCAAGAACGGTCACCGCGCCCCCGGAATTGGAGGCACGCATGGCCGCGAAACGCATCGCGTTCAGACATTCCCGGCTGTCGTCCAGCATGACTAGAAACTTGCGCATCATCCGCCTTTGGGTGGCCTCGGTTCCGGCAGACAGTGGCCCCTTTGCAATGGTCGCGCAAGTCATTCGGCCGGAATCGCGCCTGGCCGGTTTCCCTGCATCCGCCCTTGTGCTACCCGGCTTGATGAACGAATTGTTGCAGGGCAGGCATCGTGACGATCCACCATGACTGGGACAGGACCGGATCGGCACGCGTCGCCATGCCAAAGATGGCATGGTTTGCAGGCGATGCGCAGGGTTCGGCAGCGAACCCGGCGCCCCGACGCAAGCGATTGTTCGACCTGACACTTGCCCTTGTCCTTCTGATTCCGCTGTCGGTCGTCATGGGCATCGTCGCGGTCCTTCTTCTGATCCAGCAGGGCCGGCCGATCCTCTATTTTGCGGAACGAATGCGGGCGCCGGGTCAGCCCTTCACCCAGTTGAAGTTCCGCACCATGATCGGCGAGGACAAGGATTCGGGGGCAACCGGAGCGCACAAGCATTGGCGCATTACGCCCCTCGGCCGGTTCCTGCGCCGCAGCCGCCTGGACGAGCTGCCGCAGCTTTTCAACATCCTGCGCGGCGACATGAGCTTTGTCGGCCCTCGCCCGCCCCTGCGCGAATATGTGGAACGGTTCCCCGCCGTCTATTCGCAGGTCCTGAAAAGCCGTCCGGGCGTGACCGGGCTGGCGACCCTGATCTATCACCGCCACGAGGATCGCATCCTGGCCCGTTGCACAAGCGCCGAGGCGACCGAGCAGGCCTATTACCGCCGCTGCCTGCCCGCGAAGCTGAAGATCGACCTGATCTATCAGCGCCACCGCGATATCCGATTGGATCTTTGGATCATGTGGAACACGCTGAAGATCGTCTTCGGATACCGTGACGAACGCCCCCGGCGGCGGGGCCGGACTTAGTCCCAGAACGGATCCTGCGGATAGCCAACCCCGCACAGGTAAAGCCCGTGCGGCGGGCAGACCGGCCCGCAAGCCGCGCGGTCGCGGGCCTGCAGCACCTTAGCCACCCGATCCGGTGGCCATGATCCCGCGCCGACGCGTTCCAGCGTGCCGACGATGGAGCGGACCTGGTTGTGCAGGAAGGACCGGGCGCGCAGGTGGAAGCGGTATTCGCGACCATGCGGGATCTCGACCTCGTCGATGCGGATCTCGTCCAGCGTCTTCACCGGGCTTGCCGCCTGGCAGATCGAGGACCGGAAGGTCGTGAAATCGTGCAGTCCCAGCAGATGGGCCGCGCCTTCCCGCATCGCCGCCGCATCCAGCGGGTGCAGCACCTGCCAGACCAGCCCGCGATCGTGGGTCGCCGGCGCGCGGCGGGCTTGCAGGCGGAACAGGTAGCGCCGCTCGGTGGCTGAAAAGCGGGCGTGAAAGTCGTCCGGCACCCGCGCGGCGGCCAGCACGGCCACGGGCGCGGGCTTGAGGTGGAAGTTCAGCGCCTCGGCCAGGCGGAAGGGATCCCAATCCCGGTGCAGATCGGCATGGGCGACCTGGGCCGTGGCATGAACGCCCGCGTCGGTCCGGCCCGCCGCCGCGATCCGGGCGCCCGTCGCAAAGCCTGCGTCCAGCTTGCCAAGCGCGGCTTCCACCGCGCCCTGGACCGAGGGCTGGTCGGCCTGGGCCTGCCATCCGGCAAAGGGACGGCCGTCATATTCGATCTTCAACGCAAAGCGCGGCATGGATCAGCGACGCGCCTTGTCCCGCTCGGGCGTCAGCAGTTCATCGATGAAGCGCGCGGTTTCGGTCCGGGGCGGCTCCAGCGGCAGGGGTTCGGATGCGCGGACCCCCTCGCGCGCGAGGCGTTCGCGCAGGACCGAGATCTCGATGTCCAGATCGGTCCTGTCGCCTTCCAGAAGACGCCGGGACTTGGCGCTGAAATCTTTTTCCAGGTCATCGAGGAAGGTTTCATAAGACGTCCGCACCGACGGGTCGCGGGTCTGGCGGTAAAGATCCGCGAACTTGATCGTCGCATCGCGCGCGCCGGTCAGGTAGACGCCCAGGTAGCGCCGCGCCGCGGACAGGTCGCCCGGATTGCTGCGCACCCGGTCGAACAGCGCCTCGACCGTGGCGGCAAAGCGGTCCACGCGCGCTTCCAGCCAGCGGTCGCCCAGGGACCGGATCGCGTCCTGCATCTGGGCAAGGCTGGTCTGGGCCTCGTCGATCATCTTCTGGGCGCGGTCCTGCTGGAAGTCGCTGCCGGCCTGGATGCCCTTGTCGCGCATCGGATCGGCCCCGAAAGCCAGCCAGTGCAGCACCATGCCAGTCGCCCCGATCACGCCCGCGCCGGCCAGGTTTTCTGGCCCTGCGGCACCCAGGCCCAGGCCCAGGCCCGTCATCACGCTGCCGAACAGCTTGCGCGGGATGGCGGGGCGGCGGGCGACGCGGCGGACCTGATAGGCGGCCTCGGCGGCCAGCCCCTCGCCGGTCATCCACATGGCACTGGCGATGACGCCGAAGGCGGCCAGGCTGCCCGCCATTCCGGTCGGCTCCTGAAAGAAGGCGCCGAACAGGAAGGGGAGCGCGGCGAAGGTCACGTATTTCGGGCGACCCGCCAGCCGGTGGCGGATCTGCGGCGCCGGCGCCGGGTTGCGGTTGTCGTCCTGCGGACCCAGACCGGGCGAATAGCGCCCGCCAAAGCGTTTCGACATGCCCTTACCCCGCCCCGAACGAGGCATAAAGCGTCACCAGAATCAGCAGATAGAAGCTGAGCCTTTGGATGGCCTTTTGCGACATGCCCGTGCTTTCCCCTTTGGGCCGGAACGGCCCTGCCAGCCCTATATCGGGATTGCGCGCCCGATTGCAAAGATCAGGCCCGCGGAAACAGGCGGTCCAACGCCGCATCCAGCGGCGCCGGGTCCGCGATCGACAACCGCACCGGCAGGGTCATGACCTTGGACCGGAAGGATCGCGGCAGGCGGGCCGCGTCCTTTTCGGTGGTGACAAGCTGCGCCCCCGTCAGCCGCGATTCCGTTTCCAGCCGGGTCAGCAGCGCGGGCGTGAAGGGCTGGTGATCCTCCAAGGCCTCGCCCCGCACCAGATCGGCGCCAAGCGCGGCCAGGGTCGCAAAGAACTTTTCCGGATGGCCGATGCCCGCGAAGGCCAGGACGCGGTGGTCCTGCCAGTCCATGCCCATCTGGAGGGGGCGGAGTTCTCCGCGCAGATGTGGCGGGGCGTCGGGCGGGGTGGTGAAACGAGCCTGCGCATCCGCCGGACCAATGGACAGCAGAAGGTCCGCCCGGGCAAGGCCGATGGCCACAGGCTCTCGCAGCGGCCCGGCAGGGATGCAGAACCCGTTGCCGAAGCCCTTGGCCGCATCGACCACGACCAGCGACAGGTCATGTTCCAGCGACGGATCCTGGAAGCCGTCGTCCAGGATGATCGCCTGCGCGCCATCCGCCACGGCTGCCCGCGCGCCCGCCAGCCGGTCCTTGGCGACCCAGACGGGACCGAAAGCCGCCATCAGCAGCGGCTCGTCCCCGGTCAGGGCGGCATCGTGGCGTGATTCCTCGACCCGCAGAGGCCCGGTCGCGCTGCCGCCATAGCCGCGCGATACGACATGCGCCGCGATACCCCGCGCCAGAAGCGTCTGCTGCAGGTGGATCACCGTGGGGGTCTTGCCGGTGCCGCCCGCGTTCAGGTTGCCCACGCAGATCACCGGCAGGCCGATCCGCGCCCGCGTCCCCTGCGCCAGCCGCCGGGCGGTCGCCCGGGCATAGGCCGCGCCCAGGAGCGACAGCAGGTGCGCGCGGAGGGTGGGCGGGCGCTGATACCAGAAAGCGGGGGCGCGTTTCATGTCGTGGCCTTTGCAATGGCGTCCAGAACGGGGGCGCAGATGCGCATGGTCACGTCGGCCCCGCCGGTGCTGACGGTCCAGGCGTTGCTGGCAAGTGTCGCGATCAGGTCCGGCTGGGACAGTTCGGCGATGGCATTGGCCAGTTCCTCGGCGCCGGATACCTGCCGCGCCGCGCCCGCGCCGCCAAGCTGCTGCCACTCGGTCGCAAAACGGGCGGTATGGGGGCCGTGGACGATGGCCGATCCCAGGGCCGCGGGTTCGAAGGGATGTCGCGCGGCGGCATCATCGCCCCCCAGGG
Source organism: Paracoccus sp. AK26 (assembly GCF_011801365.1). Taxonomy (NCBI): domain Bacteria; kingdom Pseudomonadati; phylum Pseudomonadota; class Alphaproteobacteria; order Rhodobacterales; family Paracoccaceae; genus Paracoccus; species Paracoccus sp. AK26. Next base: position 2,284,640 of record NZ_CP041041.1, on the reverse strand, counting down.
TGCCGCCCAGATAGGTGACGGGGGCCAGACGATACCACAGTCCCATCTCGGTCGGGCCGTCCGTCAGCATGACCTGCACGTCCTCGGTCGGATCCTCGTCCAGGGAACGGCGGGCGACGATCAGGCCGCTGGCCTCGATGACATGGGCCAGGGGGTCGATGCGGTCGGGATCGCGAGGGGCCAGGAACAGCAGGGCACGGTGGGACTGGGCAAGGGCCGCCAGATGGGCCGTCAGCACGGCCTCTTCCTCGTCAGGCGGCACCGAGGCCGCAAGCCATGCATGGCGACCGCGCAGAAGCTGGGCCATCACGCTGCGCTCGGCTTCGGAACAGGGCAGGGGGTCGCGGATTTCGGCGACGGGACCGGTCATGGTGACGCGCCTGCGGTCCGCGCCCATGCGCAGGGCGATGGCCTGGCTGGCCGGATCGGTGACCAGGATCGCGCGGATCTGGCGCACCAGTTCGCGCCTGGCGCTTGCACGCAGGGTCCAGCCGGTATCCTCAGGGGCAAAGCGGGCCTCGGCCAGGATGATCGGCAGGCTGCGGCGGGCGGCGGCCAGGATCAGCGCCGGGGGCAGGTCCGATCCCAGAAGCAGCAGTGCGGCGGGATCCGCCCCCATCAGCGCCTCGGCCACGGCGGGGCCGGGATCGCCCGCATCGAGGATCCGCAGGTCGGGCCTCTTGCGCATCAGGCGGCGCTGCACCTGGGCAAAGGCCGCGCGGGCATCGGGGGAAACCTGGACCAGCAGCAGCGGGCCGCCGCCCGGCGGAATATCGGGCGGGGCCGCGCCATCCGGCACACCCGCCCGGCGCGCCTGCCACCACAGGCCCAGCCGTCCGATCCCGGTTCCCGCCCAGGCCATGTTCCGCCTGCCCCGGCCCGGCCGTCAGCCCTTGACCTGCAGTTCCTCGGTCGGGCCGGCGGCGGCTTCCTCGTCCCGCAGGCGGTGCAGGTGGGCGATGAAATAGCGGGTATGGGCGCTGTCCACGGTCCGCTGGGCCTCGGCCTTCCAGGCGTCATAGGCGGCCTGGTAGTTCGGGAAGATGCCGACGATGTGGATGTTGTCGGTGTCGCGGAACTGGGTGCCCTGCGGGTCGGTCAGTTCGCCGCCGAAGACAAGATGCAGGCGTTGGCTCATGGTGTTTCCCCTGATTGACTTGCGCGCGGACCCTAGCGCGGCAGCGCGGCAAGCGAAAGCCGCGAAGCCTGCACGGCCCCGCGGCGGCGCGCAAAGCTGCGGGGTCGGTTGATTGTCTGGGCAATGAGGAAGCCGCCCCCTAGACCCCGGAAAGGCGCATGATCGCGTCCCATTCCGCGTCGGTCACCGGTTGCACGGACAGGCGCGAGTTGTTGACCAGCACCATGTCCTTCAGTGCCGGTTCCTGCTTGGCCTGGTCCAGCGAGATGGCCTTGGGCAGGGGCTTTACCGCCTTGATGTCGACGCATTCCCATTTCGGATCGTCGGCCTTGCTGTCGGGATGGGCCTCGGCGATGACCTCGACGATGCCCACTGCCTCTTTGCCGATGTTGGAATGATAGAACAGGCCCCGGTCGCCCAGCTTCATCGCGCGCATGAAGTTGCGGGCCTGATAGTTGCGGACTCCGTCCCATTCCTCGCCCCGTTCGCCGCGCGCGACGAGGTCGTCCCAGCTGAAGACGTCCGGTTCGGACTTGAACAGCCAGTATGCCATCAGCCGACGACCTTCTTCCATTCGGTGATCTCGACCGATTCGAACAAGCCCGCCAAGGCGTAAGGGTCGCTGGCGGCCCATGCCCGGGCGGCATCCAGGCTGTCGGCTTCCAGCACCAGAAGCGAGCCGCGCATCTCGCCCTCGGTCAGCATCGGGCCGCCGAACAGGACCACGCCTGTGTCGCGCACATAGGCAAGGTGAGCCTCACGGTTGGCCATGCGGGTTTCAAGGGCGCCGGGCTTGTCGCGGCAGATCAGGGCGAACAGGGGCATCATTCCTCCTTCAGGGGTCGGGTCATCAGGTGCTGGGCCGCGTCGTCCACGGTCATGCGGCCCTCGGCCAGGCGGGCGACCATGGCGGCGATGGGCATGTCGCAGCCGATCTTGCCGGCCAGAGCCGCGACGGCGCGGGCGGTGGCGGCGCCTTCCACGGTCGTGGCGGCGTCGAAGGGCTGGCGGGCGCCGAGCGCCTGGCCATAGCGGAAGTTGCGCGACTGCTGGGACGTGCAGGTCAGGGTCAGGTCGCCCAGACCCGAAAGTCCGGTCAGGGTTTCCGGGCGTGCGCCCAGGCGGGCGGAAAGGCGGGTCATCTCGGCAAAGCCACGGGTGATGATGGCGGCGCGGGCGCTGTCGCCCAGGCCCGCGCCGATGACGACGCCTGCCGCGATGGCGATGACGTTCTTCAGCGCGCCGCCCAGTTCCGCGCCCATCACGTCGGTGGTCCGGTATAGCCGCAGGACGGGGGTGGAAAGCTCGTGCTGCAGCGCGCGGCCTGCCTCTGCGTCGGCGCAGGCCAGGGTCAGGGCGGTGGGCAGGCCGCGGGCGATATCGGCGGCGAAGGAGGGGCCGGTGAGGACGGCGACGGTGGCGCGGGGGCAAGCCAGTGTCAGCAGCGTGGACGGCCCGGTCAGCCGGGACAGGTCGATGCCCTTGGCGGTGCTGACCAGGTGCTTGCGGGCCAACCGGGGGGCGTGTTCAGCCAGAAAGCCGCCCATGGCCTGCGCGGGCAGGGCCAGCAACAGCGTGTCGGCAGCCGTCGCAGCGGGCAGGTCGTCGGTGACGTGCACCCCTTGGGGCAGCGTCACGCCGGGCAGTCGGGGGTTGTCGCGGCCCCAGCTTGTGTCCCGCGCCCAAAGCGTCACTGGGCCATTCGCGGACAGCGCCACCGCCAGCGCGGTGCCGAAGGCGCCCGCACCCAGGATCGCGATGCTCATGCCTTGGCCCCCTTCTTGCCGCCGCCCAGCATCGGCGCGGCGCTGCGGTCCAGCGGCCAGCGGGGCCGGGCGGCCAGGTCCATGCCATCGCACTGGCCCAGGGCAAAGCGTTCCGCCCCCGCCCAGGCGATCATCGCGCCGTTGTCGGTGCACAGCGCCAGAGGCGGGGCCAGGAAGCGGGCGCCCGCGTCCTGGGCCACCCGTTCCAGCGCCGCGCGGATCGTGCGGTTGGCGGCGACCCCGCCCGCCACGGCCAGGACGGGGGCAGGGCTTGCGGCCAGGGCGCGGCGGGATTTCTCGGCCAGGACTTCGGCCACGGACACTAGGAAGGCGGCGCAAAGATCGGCACGGTCGCCTTGCCGCAGCCCGCCCTGGTCCGCGATCAACTGGTCGCGCAGGCGCAGGGCAGCGGTCTTCAGGCCCGAGAAGGACATGTCGCAGCCCGGCCGGTCCAGAAGCGGGCGGGGCAGGGCAAAGCGGTCGGGATCGCCATTGGCGGCCTCGGCCTCGACCGAGGGGCCGCCGGGCTGGGGCAGGGCCAGAAGCTTGGCCAGCTTGTCGAAAGCCTCGCCCGGGGCGTCGTCGATGGTGCCGCCGAGGCGGGTGAAATCCTGCGGCCCGTCAACGCGCAGGAACTGGCAATGCCCGCCGGACACCAGCAGCATCAGATAGGGAAAGCCGATTCCGTCGGTCAGGCGCGGCGTCAGCGCGTGGCCCGCCAGGTGGTTCACCCCGATCAGCGGCAGGCCCGCCCCGGCGGCGATGCCCTTGGCGCACATCACGCCTGCCATGACCCCGCCGATCAGGCCCGGCCCCGCCGTGACCGCGACTGCCGTGACATCGCGCAGCGCGACCCCCGCCTGCGACAGCGCCTGTTCGACGACCAGATCCAGCCGTTCCGCATGGGCGCGGGCGGCAATTTCCGGCACCACGCCGCCGAAATCGGCATGGAGCGCTGTCTGGCTGCTGACCACCGAGGCCAGGATCCGCCGGCCGCCCGTCACAAGCGCGGCGGCGGTGTCGTCGCAACTGCTCTCGATGCCAAGGAAAATCTGGGTGTCGTCCATGCTCTTGCCGGGCGGGGGAATGGCGCTTACGCCTGAAGGCCCTAGCACCCGAGCCGAGATTTGCCAATGTCCCCCGACCCGCGGCCCGTCCTGCTGCTGACCCGTCCCCCGGCGGATTCGCAGCGCTTTGCCGCGCTGCTGCCCGAATGGCAGGCCGTGATATCGCCCATCCTGCGGATCGTGGCGGTGGAACACGACGCGGCCCTGCTGCGGGAGGCGCCGGGGCTGGTCTTCACCTCGGCCCATGCGGTTGCCTCTGCCGGGCCGGGGCGGGGACGGCTCGCGATCTGCGTGGGCGGGCATACGGGATCGGTGGCGCGGCAGGCGGGGTTTGCGGTTCGGGAAGGCAATGGATTTGCCGAAAGCCTGCTGCCGCTGATCAAGGCCACGCCCGTGCCGCTGGTCCATCCGCATGGCCGGCATCTGGCGAAGATCCTGCCGGTGCCGGGCGTGGTCGTCTATGACCAGCAAGCCCAGCCCCTGACGGCCGAGGCGCAGGGCCTTCTGGCGGGCGCAAACCCCGTGGTCGTGCCGCTGTTCTCGCCTCGCAGCGCCCGGCTGGTCGCGGCAGCGGCAAGGGCCGCGCGGTCGCCCATGACGATCGTGGCGATCAGCGAGGCGGCGCGAGCGGCCTGGGACGGCCCCTTCGCAGATCAGGCGGTCGCCGCAACGCCCGACATCGAGGCAATGGCTGCGGCCATCCGCCGCCTGCCGCTGGCGGAACAATGATGCGCAGGGCGGGTTGAGAAGCGGCCCTTGCCTGATTAGGCTGCAGGCCAAGGCGCGGCCAGCCTGCCGCCGCGAGACGGGGACCAAACGTGAAAAAGCCAGACAAGACCAAGAACACCAGCACATCCGCAACCCCGCAGGACGACACGCCCCTGATGCCGAAAAAGGACGCCGCCGCGCCCGGCGTGATCACCGCGACCGATATCGGGTCGGGTGACGGCAAGAAGGCTGCGGCCCTTGGGGGCGAGATCAAGTCCATCGATTCGACATTGCTGGGCGACAAGACCGGGCAAAGTCCTGCCGCCGAGCGGAAGCCGGCGCAGGATCAGGCTCCGGCGGATGCCAAGGTCGAAAAGGCAAAGATCGCCGGGGCAAAGGCTGATGCCAAGCCAGGCCCGGCAAGCGAGAAGTCGACTTCGGTTCCGTCATCGGGTTCGGCTTCGTCGGGATCGGCTTCTTCGATGGCGTCCACGTCGTCGGGATCTGCGCCAGGGTCTGCCCCGTCCTCTGCCCCGTCCTCGGCGCCCGCCCAGAAGGTGACGGTGCAGAAGACCGGCTTCTGGCCCGTTGTCCTCGGCGGCGTGGTGGCGGCGGGCCTGGGTTCGGCCGCGACGATCTGGGCGCTGCCGAACCTTCCCGCGGGCTGGCTGCCGGAACAGCCCGCGCCCGCAGCGGCGCCCGCAGCAGCCCCCGAGGTGGATGTTGCCGCGATTCGCAGCGATGCCGTCGCCGCTGCCCAAAGCGCGACCGCCGAGCAGATCGACGCCCTGCGCGCCGAGTTGGCCGCGCAGGCCGAGCAGGGGGCCCAGCAGCCCGCCCCCTCCGGTCCGTCCCAGGAAGATCTGGCCGCCCTGCGCCAGCAGGTCGAACAGCAAGCCGCGCGGGTCGAGGAATTGGCCGCCCGCCCGCAGATCGATCCCGACATGGCTGCGCGCATCCAGACGCTGGCCGACCAGGCCGGGGCATTGGAACAGCAGATCCAGACCGCCGCCCAGGCCGCCCAGGCCCAGATCAACGCAGCGCAGGCCGAGGCCCAGCAGTTGCAGGAAGCCGCCGCCGAAAGCACCCGCCGGGCCGAGGCCGTGGCGGCCGTCGCGGCGCTGCAATCGGCGCTGGACCAGGGCGTGAACCCCGACGAGGCCCGCCAGACGCTGGAAGGCGCCGGGCTTCAGGCGCCCGAGGCACTGACGCGCGAGGTTCCCAGCCTTGACAGCCTCCAGGCCGATTTCCCCGAAGCCGCGCGGGCAGCCCTGCGCACGTCGCTGCGCCAGGACAGCGCGGCAGGCAATGGCAACCTTTTGACGAACTTCCTGCGCGCCCAGACCGGCGCGCGTTCGGTCGAGGCGCGCGAAGGGTCCGATCCCGATGCGATCCTGTCGCGGGCGGACGGCGCGGTCGAGGAAGGCCGGATCGCCGACGCCCTGACGGAAATCGAGGCCCTGCCGGAAGAAGCCAAAGCCGCCCCCGCCATGGCCGACTGGCTGGCCGGGGCCACGGCCTATCGCGATGCTCAGGCGGCCTTGTCCGACCTGTCCGCCCCTTCAAACTGAGGTCCGGGCAATGCTGCTGTCCTTGTTGAAAATCCTGTTCTTTTTCGCGGTCGTCCTGGTCATTGCCCTTGGCGCGGTGCAGCTTTCGGAAACCGGCCAGATGCTGCGCATCGAATATGCCGGAACCGAATACGCGCTGACGCCCGTCAAGGCCGTGGTCGCCCTGCTGATCCTGATGGTCCTGGCCTGGCTGGTCTTCAAGGCCCTGGGCCTGTTCCTGGCCTTCATCCGCTTCATCGCCGGTGACGAGACCGCCATCGACCGCTATTTCGCCCGGTCCCGCGAACGCAAGGGCTATGCCGCCCTGGGCGAGGGGATGCTGGCCGTCGCGTCGGGCGAAGGCAAGCTGGCGCAGGACAAGGCCGCCAAGGCCGAGAAATACCTGAACATGCCCCATATCACCAACCTCCTGTCCGCGCAGGCCGCCGAGGTGGCGGGCGACAGGGCGCGGGCGGGTGCGGTGTATCGCACCCTGCTGGAGGACGACCGCACCCGCTTTGTCGGCATCCGCGGGCTGATGCGCCAGAAGATCGACGAGGGCGATACAGCGACCGCGCTTCTGCTGGCGCAAAAGGCCTATGCGCTAAAGCCCAAGCATCGCGAGTTGCAGGACACGCTGCTGGATCTGGAAATGCGCGAGCATGACTGGAAGGGCGCGCGGCAGTTGCTGAAGGACAAGCGCCGGCAAGGCGACCTGCCCAAGGACGTGCATCTGCGCCGCGACGCCGTCCTGGCCCTGCAGGAAGCCAGCGAGGTTCTGGCCCACGGCAATTCCATCAGCGCCCGCGAGGCGGCGATCTCGGCCAACAAGGCCTCGCCCGACCTGATCCCGGCGGCGGTGCTGGCGGCGCGCAGCTATATCGCGCAAAAGGATTATCGCAACGCTTCGCGCGTCTTGGAAAAGACCTGGTCGGTGCGGCCCCATCCCGATGTGGCGGCCACTTATGCCGAGATCGTGCCGGACGAATCGTCCTCGGCCCGCCTGACGCGGTTCGAAAGGCTGATCGGCAAGAACCCCGACCACGAGGAATCGCGCCTGCTGCGGGCCGAACTGCTGCTGACGGCCGAGGATTTTCCCGGCGCCCGCCGCGCCCTTGGCGATCTGGCGGAAAAGCATCCGACCGTGCGGACCCTGTCGATCATGGCCGCGATCGAGCGGGGCGAGGGGGCCGACGACAGCGTCGTGCGCGGATATCTGACGCGGGCACTGACGGCGTCGCGCGGGCCGCAATGGGTTTGCGACAAGTGCCACAACGTGATGGCTGCCTGGTCGCCCACCTGCGACAGTTGCGGCGGCTTCGACACGCTGACCTGGCGGGAACCGGAAACCCGGTCTGCCGCCGCATCCGCCACCCCTGGCGCGGAAATGCTGCCGCTTCTGGTCGGCGCGCCCAAGCAGCAAGCCCCCGCGGCCCAGCCCGAGATGGCCGATCCCGCACCGGCTTCCGACGTGACGCCGCCCCCTGCCGCGCAGCCCAAGCCAGCCACGCCAAAGACGCGCCTGCGCGAGGTCGCGCATGTGGCGCCGGGCATGGTGCCGCGCGAAAGCGACTATGTGACGATCGAGCCGGTCAGCACCATCACCACGCCCGAGGCCAGCCCCGCGCCGGTCAAGGTCGAGGTAAAGCCCATGGCGATCGAGGAACCGGAACCGGTCAAGCCTGCGTCGGAACGTCCCGCCCCGGCCAAACCCGCCGCGGAACGGCCCTTTGACAAGGCCGAGACGCCCGAGCCCGTGCTGGTTCGCCCCGACGTGCTGCCGCCCGAGGATGCCGACTGGACCGAGGGCAAGACCAGGCCCTGAAGCCCCTGATGCGGGCGCGCGCAGAAAAAATGCCGCGCCCCCTTTTCCCCCCGCACGGAAGCTGCTATCCGGCGCGGCACAACCAGATGCCGGTGTAGCTCAGCTGGTAGAGCACGTCATTCGTAATGATGGGGTCGGGGGTTCGAGTCCCTTCACCGGCACCAGGTTGGATCAGAAACGGCCAGTCCCTCGGGGCTGGCCGTTCGCATTTCCCGGTCTGGAAAGATGGTGCGGGCGGCGGGACTTGAACCCGCACAGGCTTGCGCCCCAGGGAGTTTAAGTCCCATGCGTCTACCATTCCGCCACGCCCGCGCCGTGATTGGCTAACGGGCGGGGCGGCGGTTGGCAAGGGTTCCGGCGACCGCGCCCTAGAAGCTGCGGGTCGGGCGGTCGAAGACCTTGCGGCCCATCAGGCTGCCCACCAGGTCCACCATCAGCTTGGCGGTGCGGCCGCGATCGTCCAGGAACGGGTTCAGCTCGACCAGGTCGAGCGAGGTGACCAGCCCCGATTCGTGCAGCAGTTCCATGACCAGATGCGCCTCTCGGAAGGTGGTGCCGCCGGGGACGGTTGTGCCGACGGCGGGCGCGATGGACGGGTCCAGGAAATCAACGTCCAGCGATACGTGCAGCAGTCCGCCCGCCGCAGCCACCCGATCCAGGAAGGCGCGAAGAGGGGCCACGATGCCCTGTTCGTCCAGCACGCGCATGTCGTTCACGGTGATGTCGATGGCCAGCATCGCGGCATGTTCCGCCGGATCGACGCTGCGGATGCCGAACATGCAGATGTTCTGGCCCGGCACAGGATGGGGGAAGGGCGGAAAAGGATCGAAGCCCGGCAGGCCCAGGGCATAAGCGATGGGCGTGCCATGCAGGTTCCCCGAGGTGGTGGTCTGCACCGTATGGATGTCGCTATGGGCATCCAGCCACAGCACGAACAGCGGCCTGCCTTCTCGCATGGCATGGATCGCGGCGCCTGCCACGCTGCCAAGCGCCAGTGCATGATCGCCGCCCATCACGACCGGCAGGCCGCGGGGCAGGGCTTCGGCCATGGCCTCGCGCAGCGCATGGGTCCAGGCGATCATCTCGGGCAGGTGGTGAACGGCGGGGTTTGCGCAGGTGGCGTCAGGCGCGGGGCCGGGCAGGACGTCGCCGATATCCTCGACGGTGTGGCCCAGGGCCATCAGGGTGCCGGGCAGCCCGGCCACGCGATAGGCGGCCGGTCCCATCAGGCAGCCGGGGCGGCGTTGGCCTTGGTCGACGGGCGCGCCGATCAGGATGCAATGGGTCATGAAATCCTCGAACTCAGTGTCAGGCCCGAGGTAAACGCAGCCGGCGGGGAAAAGTCCACCGCCGGCTGCCTGGCCGTCAGAAAGCCGAGGTCAGGCCCAGCCACAGGCGGCGGCCTTCGCCCTCGGTGTTGTTGGCGGCCATGGTGATGTCGCGGTCCAGGATGTTGTAGATCGCGCCGTTCAGGGTGACGCGGTCGTTGACCTGGTAGTCCATGCCCAGATCGACGGTCAGGTAGGATCCGTATTCATAGGCAATAGCGGTGCCTGCGTCATCAAAGGCGATGGGCCGGCCATTCGTGCCGATGCGCGCGCCGGCGGCGATTTCCTTGCCGTGATAGCTCACCGTGCCCCAGGCGCCCAACCCTTCGACCGGGGTCGCCCAGTCTGCGGTCAGGCTGGCCTGGTGGCGGGGCGTCCGGGTCAGGGGCAGGCCCGCAAAATCGCCAGTCCGCTGTTCGCTGTCGATGAAGCTGTAGCTGGCGCGCAGCGTCAGGCTGGCGATGGGATCCCATTCGCCGGTCAGTTCGACGCCCTGCAACCGCGCCTCGCCGACATTGTACCATTCCCACCGGTTATAGATCGCGCCCCCTACCGACACCTGCCGGTCGGTCTTGGCGTTTTCGATCTTGTCGCGGAAATCGGTGCGGAACAGCGTCGCGCCCAGTTTCCATTTGGGCGCCGTGTAAAGCGCGGCCAGTTCATAATTTGTGCTTTCCTCGGGCTCCAGCCCAGGATTGGAGACGATGACACCGGCGCCGCGTTCGGTGGTATAGAAATAGCCCGGCACGACCGCCCGCAGGTCGGGTGCGCGGAAGCCCGTGGACAGGCCGCCCTTGATCGTCAGGGCAGGCGTCGCGTTCCAGACGGCATAGATGCGCGGCGTGGCATTGCTGCCGTATTCGTCATGGTCGTTAAGGCGCGTCCCCAGTGTCAGCGCAAAGTCGTCGCGGATGCGCCATTCATCCTCGAGGAAAACGGCCCGCTGCGCCGTCGAGAAGGAATAGCTGCGCCCGTCGCCAAGGCCGGGGTTCTGGTCGCGCAAGCCGGTGCGGTTCAACTGGCCGCCGAAGACCAGGGTATGGCTGCCCTGCCATTCCAGGGGCGCGGTGAACTTGGCGTCATAAACGGTGTTCGTGACCTCGGGCGCACGGTCGCCTGCCACAAGCGCGCCATTGCCGGTCGACGTGGTGCGCTGCCCGACCTCGCGCAGGACGGACAGGTCGACCGCGATATTGCCCCATTGCCCGGCATAGGACAGGGCCGTCCGGTCGCGGGTGTTTTCCTGCAGGCTGTCGTTCTGGGGCGTGCCGCGGAAATCGACAGGCGCGATGCTGCGTCCGACGCGGCCCAGGTCCTCGATGCGGGTCCGCCCGCCTTCCAGGTGCAGGACATGATCCGGGTGCGGCGTCCAGCTGAGCCGCGCGGACAGGTCGGCCAGATCGCGATCGCGCAGGCCGTCCACCACGCGCGCCTCGGATCGGTCGAAGCGACGACCCCAGATCTGGAGGCCAAGCCGGTCGGCAATGACAGGGCCGCTGGCATAGAAGGACAACTGCCGCGACCCTGCATCGTTGCCGTCCTGCGGCACCGTCGCCTCGGTCGTGACCGAGCCGGTCCAGCGGTCCGCCACGGGTTTGGTGATGACGTTGATGACGCCGCCCATCGCGTCGGACCCGTAAAGCGACGACATCGGCCCGCGCACGATCTCGATCCGGTCGATGGCGGCGACGGGCGGGATCCAGCTTTGCTCGATCCCGGCGCTGCCATTGGTCCGCGATTCACGCGTGCCTTGGCGTTTGCCGTCCACCAGGATCAGCGTGTACTGGCCGCCCAACCCGCGGATGGTAATATCCTGTTCGTTGGCGATGCCGGTGGTGGCCACGCCCTGCACCCCACGCAGGGCGTCCGACAAGCTGGTGACATTGCGCCGCGCCAGTTCCGCGCCCGAGATGACCGAGATGCTTGCAGGGGCCTCGGCGATGTTCTGCTCGAACCCCGACGCGGTAACGACGATTTCGTCCAGGGCGAAGGGGGTGCTGTCCTGGGCGGCGGCGGGGGCGGCAAGGGCAGCGGCGGAGAAAAGCAGCGCCGAATGGCGCAGGCGGAAAGCGGTCATGTGGGAACCCCAGGCTTTGGATAGATGTCGCCTGGGCTTGCCGTCTTGCATTCCTGGGTAATTCAGTCGGGTTAATCCTGCAGAAGGGCATGCTCAACCCAGCGGACGCCCGGGGCGGCGGCCTGTGACCCTGGGGCCACAGGCCCGCAGATCAGGTCCGCACGCCCTTGAAGCGATCGGCCCATTCGGCCCGCTGGTCGTCGGTGATCTTGGCGAACAGCACCTCTGGCACGGTGAAGGCATGGCCCGCAGGCAGGGCGGACAGCGCGGCTGCCACGTCCTCGGGCCAGGTATCGTCGCCGGTTCCCATCGCCTCCAGCATCGCGCGGGACACGAAGGGAATGAAGGGCGCGGACAGGACGGCATAAAGCCGGATCAGGTTCAGGCCAAGGCGCACCTGCATCGCGGCCTTTTCCGGGTCGGTCTTGTGCGTCGTCCAGGGCGCGGCCGATTGCAGGTATTCGTTGCCCAGAACCCAGATTGCGCGCAACTCGGACGCGGATTTTCGCACCTCCATTGCGGCCATGAAGCCTTCATAAGCGCGGACGCGGGTCGTCACTGCGTCGATAAGCGCGTTTTCCTCGGCACCGTATTCGCCGCCCTCGGGGATCGTCTCGCCGAACTTTGACCGGCAGAACTTGGTGATGCGGCTGACGAAATTGCCCAGAACGTCGGCCAGATCCTTGTTCACGGATTGCTGGAAGTTTTCCCAGGTGAACTCGCTGTCGCCGGATTCCGGCGCATGGGACAGAAGCCACCACCGCCAGTAGTCGGCGGGCAGGATTTCCAGCGCATGGTCCATGAAGACGCCGCGCCCCTGCGAGGTGCTGAACTGCCCGCCGTCATAGGTCAGGTAGTTGAAGGACTTGATGTAATCGACCATCCGCCAAGGCTCGCCCGATCCGATCAGGGTGGCCGGGAAGGACAGGGTATGGAAGGGGACGTTATCCTTGCCCATGAACTGGGTATAGGTCACGTCATCCGCCCCTTCGTCGCGGCGCCACCAGCGGCGCCAGTCGGCATCCGTCATGCCATGCGCGTCGGCCCATTCGGCGGTGGCGGCGATGTATTCGATGGGGGCGTCGAACCAGACATAGAAAACCTTGCCCTCCATCCCCGGCCAGGGCTGGTCGCCGCGCCGCACGGGCACGCCCCAGTGCAGGTCGCGGGTGATGCCGCGGTCCTGCAACCCCTCGCCATCGTCCAGCCATTTGCGCGCGATCGAGGTCGTCAGGATCGGCCAGTCGGTCTTGCTGTCGATCCAGTCGCTGATCTGCCCCTTCAACGCCGACTGGCGCAGATACAGGTGCTTGGTTTCCCGCACCTCAAGGTTGGTGCTGCCGCTGATCGCGCTGCGCGGGTCGATCAGGTCGGTCGGATCAAGCTGCTTGGTGCAATTCTCGCACTGGTCGCCGCGGGCCTTGTCGTAACCGCAATTGGGGCAGGTGCCCTCGATATAGCGGTCGGGCAGGAAGCGGCCGTCATCGACGGAATAGACCTGCTTTTCGCTGACCTCGGCGATATAGCCGTTCTCGGCCAGCTTGCCCGCGAAATGCTGGGTCAGCGCGTGGTTCTGCGGGCTGGAGGACCGGCCGTAATGGTCGAAGGACAGACCGAAGCCCCGCGCCAGTTCCGCCTGCACCCCATGCATCCGCGCGCAGTATTCGGCCACGGGTTCACCCGTCTTGGCGGCGGCCAGTTCGGCGGGCGTGCCATGTTCGTCGGTGGCGCAGATGAACATCACCTCGTGCCCCCGCGCGCGCAGGAAGCGGGCGTAAAGATCGGCGGGCAGTTGCGACCCGACAAGATTGCCCAGGTGCTTGATGCCGTTGATATAGGGCAGGGCGGAGGTGATGAGGTGGCGGGCCATTCCGGTTCCTGTGAATCTGATCGGCCCCGTATCTATCTAGGCACGCGCGGGAAGGCCAGCATTTCGCCGTGCCCAGACATCTTGGGCCGCAGGGTCTTGCCCCTTCGCGTTGGGCGGTGCAGCGTCGCGGCCATGATCGACGAATCCGAAATCACCTTTGGCGGCAGCTATCTGGACAGGGCCGATCGCCTGCGCGGCGATGCCGATGCGATGGCCCGCTTCCTGGCCGATCCTACCAGCCGCATCCTGCCGTTCTGGCAAGGCAAGCCGCTGTTCGACAGGACGGCTGCCGGCCCCAGGCTGGTCTGGCTAAAGGCGGATGATCCGATGGTCGCCAGCCATGCGGACAGCGCGCTGTTCCTGGGGCTGGACGATGCGGGTGCCGCGCATTTCGCGGTCGATGTTTCAGCCGTCGCGCCCCCCGACGGCGATCCGTCGGCGGTCCTGAACCTTCCCGCAACGCAGGGCTTTGCCGACCTGCGCGCGGTGCTGGGCGAACTGGATCACCGTGACGCGGCCATTGCCGCCCCGGCCAAGGGCATCTTCGAATGGCGCCGCAGCCACGGCTTCTGTTCCAACTGCGGCGCGCGCAACATCATTGGCCATGCAGGCTGGCGGTTCGACTGCCCCGCCTGCAAGCGGCCCCATTTTCCGCGCACCGATCCCGTGGTCATCATGCTGGTCCTTGACGGCGACCGCGTACTGCTGGGGCGCCAACCCGGCTGGGACGAAGGGATGTATTCGCTGCTGGCAGGCTTTGTCGAGCCGGGGGAAACGATCGAGGAAGCAGTCCGCCGCGAAGTGGCCGAGGAAACCTCGGTGCAGGTGGGGGCAGTGCGCTACCTGACCTCTCAGCCCTGGCCGTTCCCGGCCTCGCTGATGATCGGCTGCGTGGCGCGGGCCGAATCAACTGCAATCACGCTCGACCCGCGGGAACTGGAAGACGCGCTCTGGGCCAGCAAGGCTGAAATCGGGCAGGCCCTGGCCGGGCAGCACCCGCGCCTCCGCCCCGCGCGCAAGGGCGCCGTTGCCCAAGCGATCCTGCGGGCGTGGGTGGAAGGCCGGACCGGAAGCGTCTAGTCGGTCTGGATGCAGGATTGCGAGGCCGCGGGATCCATGGCGTTCGTCAGGGTGGCGCTGCGGCCCTTGGACCACCATTCGTATTCGCCCGAGACGTAGCGCGCGCCCGATGCCGCAAGGACATTGACGAAGATGCGCTGCTCGCCCTCGATGGGCAGCAGGGCCAGCCTGTTGTCCCCTGCGTTCAGGTAGTCGACTTCGATCAGGGCGCCCCGGTCGCAGAGATAGGTCACCTCGGCCAGCGTGGCGCCGCCAAGGGGCAGGGTCAGTGTCGTCTGCGCCTGCCCCGGACCAGCCAAGGCAGCGCAGGCAAGGATCAGGCAGGCCAGGCGCATCATCCGCTACCCTGTCTCGTGCCGCTTAACGCCGCCGGTCGCGGCGCGAGCTCATCGGCTGGAAGGCCACGCTGACATGGGCCTCGCAGTAAGGCTTGCCGGGCTGGCTGGGCAGGCCGCAGAACCAGAACTTGTCCGTCGCCGGATCGCCGATCGGCCATTTGCAGGTGCGCTCGGTCAGCTCCATCAGGGTCAGCTTGCGGGCACGCTTTTCGACCTCGCGGACCGAGGCCAGGGTTTCCGGGCTGATCTCGTTGGCCGAGGGCTGCGGCGGCAGGGGCTGGCCCGCCGGCACGATCGGGCGGCGCGGGACGGGGGTGAAGACGGGTTGGGACACGGGTTCTTCCTCGGCAGTCTCCTCGCGCGCGGGGGCGGCCGGTTCGGGCTGCGGCTCGGGGCGCGGGGCTTGGGCGGTGGGGGCGGGTTTGCGATCCGCCTTCTTCTCGGCCACGGGTTCCGGTGCGGGCGCCGGTGCGGGCTCGGGTTCGTCGTTGCGATTGGACAGGCCAAGGCGGTGGACCTTGCCGATGACCGCATTGCGCGTCACGCCGCCCAGTTCCTTGGCGATGGCACTGGCGGACTGGCCTTCGGCCCACATGCGCTTCAGCGTCTCGACGCGTTCATCCGTCCAGGACATGGCTGCCTTTCCGGGCGCGCGATCCGCGCCGCCCCATCTTGAAACCTGCGATTGGCCCCGTCAGAAACGGGATGCCGAGATTTAGCCGCCGATGCGCAGAAATTCAAGGACCGCCGGATGAGCCAGCCGATCTTCACCCACCGCCCTGCCGGTGAACAGCCCGCCATGGGGGTCCGCCGCTTCGGCCGCGTCAACTGGCTGGGCCTGCGCACCCTTGCCACGCGCGAAGTGATGCGCTTCATGGCCGTCTGGCAGCAGACGATCTTTGCGCCGCTGATGACGGCGGCGCTGTTCGTGCTGATCTTCGCCCTGGCGATGGGGCAGGGGCGGGGGCAGGTGATGGGCCTGCCCTACCTGGTCTTCCTGGGGCCGGGGATCCTGATGATGACGGTGATCCAGAACGCCTTCGCCAATACGTCCAGCTCGATCACCTCGGCCAAGGTGCAGGGCAACATCGTGGACACGCTGATGCCGCCCTTGTCGGCGGGGGAACTGCTGACCGGTTACCTGGCCGGTTCCGTCGCGCGCGCCGGATTGGTGGGCCTGGTGATCGGCACCGGCATGGTGCTGGTCACGGGGCAGGGGGTGGCGCATCCGCTTTGGGCGCTGGCCTTCATCCTGCTGGCCGCGTTGATGCTGGGCGGCCTGGGCATCCTGGCGGGGATCCTTGCGCAGAAGTTCGACCAGATGGCTGCGATCAGCAATTTCGTCATCACGCCCCTGTCCTTCCTGTCGGGCACCTTCTATTCCGTCCAGCCCCTTCCCGAACCCTTCCGCACGCTGTCCCACTGGAACCCGGTCTTCTACCTGATCGACGGCGCGCGTTATGGCGTGACCGGCGTCAGCGACGCCCCGGTCTGGCGGGGGCTGGTGATCTGCACCGTCGTCGTCGGCCTGATCCTGTGGCTGGCCTGGCGCTGGCTGAAATCCGGCTATCGGATGAAAGCGTGATTGCGCGCGGGCCTGATCGGCGCTATGGCCGAAGCCATGATCACGCGGACCGCCATCTTCGCCCGTCCCCGACGTTGACGCCAAGTCACCGTCCGATCCCGCCTGCCTTCACAATCCGTCCTGCCAATCGGGGAGTCCCCAATGATTTCGCACGTCCTGCCGACCTATAACCGCGCGCCCATCGCCTTTGAAAAGGGCGAAGGGGCCTGGGCCATCGCCACGGACGGCAGCCGATATCTTGACCTTGGGTCAGGGATCGCGGTGAACGTGCTGGGCCACGCGAACCCGGATCTGGTGGCCGCGCTGACCGAACAGGCGGGCAGGATCTGGCATGTCTCGAACCTGTACCAGATCCCCCAGCAGGAACGGCTGGCCGACCTGCTGGTCGAACATACCTTCGCCGACACCGCCTTCATCACCAATTCCGGCACCGAGGCCGCCGAACTGGCGATCAAGATGGTCCGCAAGTACTGGCACGACCACGGCCAGGACCGGATCGAGATCCTGACCTTCGAGGGCGCCTTCCACGGCCGGTCCACCGGCGCCATCGCTGCCTCGGGGGCCGAGAAGATGGTCAAGGGCTTCGGCCCGCTGATGCCCGGCTTCCGCACGCTGCCCTGGGGCGATCTGGACGCGCTTCGGTCCGCCATCAGCGACAGGACCGCCGCCGTCATGCTGGAACCCGTGCAGGGCGAAGGCGGCATCCGCCCGCTGCCCGACGCCGACCTGCGGGACATCCGCGTGCTGTGCGACCAATACGGCGCGCTGCTGGTCCTGGACGAGGTTCAGTGCGGCATGGGTCGCACCGGCCGCCTGTTTGCCCACGAATATGCAGGCATCTCGCCCGACATCATGATGGTCGCCAAGGGCATCGGCGGCGGCTTCCCGCTGGGTGCCGTCCTGGCCACCGAAAAGGCCGCCGCCGGCATGGTCGCGGGCACGCATGGCTCCACCTATGGCGGCAACCCCTTGGCCTGCGCGGTGGGTGCCCGCGTGATGGAGATCGTGGCCAACGACGCCTTCCTGGCCGAGGTGAACCGCAAGGCCGCCCTGTTCCGCCAAAGGCTGGAAGGCCTTGTCGCCGCCCATCCCGATGTCTTCGAAGCCGTGCGCGGCCAGGGCCTGATGCTGGGCCTGAAATGCAAGGACGCGCCCACGGATGTGGTCAAGGCGGGCTATGCCCAGCACCTGCTGACCGTGCCCGCCGCCGACAACACCCTGCGCCTGCTGCCGCCCCTGAACATCACCGATGACGAGATCGCCGAGGCTGTGTCCCGGCTCGACCGCGCGGCAGCGAGCCTTGCGTAACCACACCCCCAGAGACGGCACCGGCGGCGGGGACCATCCCTGCCGCCTGCTGACGCGTCGACGATAACCGCTTCTTCGTTGCTCAAATATCCCGGGGGAACGCGCGGCACGCGCGTGGGGGCAGCGCCCCCTCTTGACCCGGTCACGCCAAGCGGGCTTCCTTGCCCAAATCGCGAAAGCCACAAAGATGAAGCATTTTCTGGACATCCACACCACCGACAAGGCGGATCTGCGGTCGATCATCGACCAGGCTCTCGCCATGAAGACCGCCCGCAACAACCGCCCCAAGGGCACGCCCGACGACGAACAGCCGCTGGCGGGCCGCATGGTCGCGCTGATCTTCGAAAAACCCTCGACCCGCACGCGCGTTAGCTTCGACGTGGGCGTGCGCCAGATGGGCGGGCAGACGATGGTCCTGTCGGGCAGCGAAATGCAACTGGGTCATGGCGAGACCATCGCCGACACCGCCCGCGTGCTGTCGCGCTATGTGGATCTCATCATGATCCGCACCTTCGAGGAAGCGACCCTTCTGGAAATGGCCGAACATGCCACCGTCCCGGTCATCAACGGCCTGACCAACCGCACGCATCCCTGCCAGATCATGGCCGACGTGATGACCTTCGAGGAACATCGCGGCCCCATCGCCGGCCGCAAGGTGGTCTGGGTCGGCGACGGCAACAATGTCTGCGCCAGCGTGATCCATGGCGCGGGCCAGTTCGGCTATGACTTCACCTTCAGCGGTCCCCCGCCGCTCGACCCCGAACGCGATGCCCTGGATTTCGCCCGCGCCCAGGGCGTCCGGGCGGACATCGTGCGCGACCCCGCCCAGGCGGTCGAGGGCGCGGACCTGGTCATGGCCGATACATGGGTGTCGATGCACGATCCCCAATCGGCCAAGGAACGCCGCCACAACCAGTTGCGCGGCTATCAGGTGAACGAGGCGCTAATGGCGCGTGCCAAGCCCGACAGCCTGTTCATGCATTGCCTGCCCGCCCACCGCGAGGACGAGGTGACAAGCGCGGTGATGGACGGCCCTCATTCCGTCATCTGGGACGAGGCCGAGAACCGGCTCCATGCCCAGAAGGCCGTGATGCGGTGGTGCCTGGGTGTCTAGGCCAATGGTCCCAACGCCCGCCCCCCGGCGGGCGTTTCGCCGTTCCAGCCGGTTTTGAAAAACCTTCACACGGCTGACGCATCACTGTCGCACCGCACCCCTAATCGCTGCCCGACAGGCCATCAACGGCCCCAACGACCAGCCAGGAGAGCGCGATGCGTGACCAGCAGACCCGCAACATCTTTCGCACCAGCAAGCTGGAAGAGGCCGACGGCCCCGGCCTCAATCCCACTGCCAACCGCACCATGGGCGAGATCATCGCGGCCCGCTTCTCGCGCCGGGATTTCCTGAAGGGCTCGATGGCGGTGACGGCGATCTCGGCCACGGTCAGCCCGATCGCGCTGCTGTCGGCGACCGATGCGCAGGCGCAGACCTCTGCCTCGGCCTTCGACTTCCCGGAAGTCACCGCAGGGGTGGACGCCGACCACCACGTCGCCCAGGGCTATGACGCGGACGTGCTGCTGCGGTGGGGCGACAAGGTCTTTGCCGACGCGCCGGACTTCGATCCCCTGAACCAGTCCGAGGCCGCGCAGGAACGCCAGTTCGGCTATAACAACGACTTCGTGGGCTTCATCCCGCTGGACGGCGCCGATGATCGCGGCCTGCTGGTCGTGAACCACGAATACACCAACGAACACCTGATGTTCCCCGGCATCGTCACCATCAAGGACGGCGAGATCGAGGTGTCCGAGGCCGACGAGGCCCGCGTCAACATCGAGATGGCGGCCCATGGCGGCACGATCATCGAGATCCGCAAGGTTGACGGCAAGTGGCAGCCGGTGCTGGACGGCGCGCTGAACCGCCGTATCACCGCCAAGACCCCGATGGAACTGACCGGCCCGGCGGCGGGCCATGCGCGCCTGCAGACCGTGGCCGACCCGACGGGGCGCCAGGTCCTGGGCACGATCAACAACTGCGCGGGCGGCGTGACTCCCTGGGGCACCTACATCATGGCCGAGGAGAACATCCACGGCTATTTCACCGGCACGCTTCCCGAAGGCCATGCCGAGGCCGCGAATTACGACCGCCTGGGCATCCCGGAATCGACCTATGCCTGGGGCAATTTCCACGACCGCTTCGATGTCTCGAAAGACCCCAACGAGGCAAACCGCTTTGGCTGGATCGTCGAGGTGGACGTGATGGACCCGGCCTCGACGCCCAAGAAACGCACGGCGCTCGGCCGCTTCAAGCACGAAGGCGCGGAAAGCGTCGTGGCCAAGGACGGCCGCGTCGTCTTCTACCTGGGCGACGATGAACGCTTCGATTACGTCTACAAGTTCGTGACCGCGAGCACCTACAACCCCGACGACCGCGCCGCCAACATGGATCTGCTGGACGAGGGCACGCTGTATGTCGCGCGCTTCCACGACGATGGCCGGGTCGAATGGCTGCCGCTGGTGCATGGCGAAGGCCCGCTGACGGCCGAGAACGGTTTTGCCAGCCAGGCCGACGTGCTGATCGAGACCCGCCGCGCCGCCGACCTGCTGGAAGCGACGCCGATGGACCGCCCCGAGGACATCCAGCCGAACCCCGTCACGGGCCGTGCCTATGTCATGCTGACCAACAACACCCGGCGCGAGGAAGCCAACGCCGCCAACCCGCGCGTGGACAACGCCTTCGGCCACATCATCGAGATCATCGAACAGGACGGCGACTTCACCGCGACGGAAGGCACCTGGGAAATCCTGGTGAAATGCGGCGATCCCAGCATTGCCGAAGTGGGCGCCACCTTCTCGACCGAGACCACCGCGAATGGCTGGTTCGGGATGCCGGACAACGCGGCCATCGACACGGACGGGCGGCTGTGGGTGTCGACCGACGGCAACTCGATGTCCGACACGGGCCGGACGGACGGGCTGTGGGCGGTGGACACCGAGGGCACGGCCCGCGGCACCTCGCGCCTGTTCTATCGCGTCCCGGTCGGTGGAGAGCTTTGCGGTCCCTGCATCACCGCCGACATGACCACCTTCTTCGTGGCCGTCCAGCATCCTGCCGATGGCGGCGACGATTGGGAAGGTCATGGCCGCCCGTCCTATTATGAGGACCTGTCGACCCGCTGGCCTGATTTCGACGATGCTATGCCCGTGCGCCCGTCGGTCGTGGCCATCACCAAGCAGGGTGGCGGCCGGATCGGCTGATCCGGTAGGGTGCGTGCTTGCACGCACCACGGTCCTTGCGCAGTCGGTGCGTGCAAGCACGCACCCTACGCCCCAGAAAGAAAAAGGCCGCGCTATCTGCGCGGCCTTTGGATTTCGGATGAGCAATCTCAGCCGATGGCTGCCGCCCGAACCTCGTCGTCGATGGCACCCAGGTACTGCGCGAAGTTGTCGCTGAACATCTGCACCAGCTTGGCCGCCTGCTTGTCATAGGCAGCCGGGTCGGCCCAAGTCTGGCGCGGATCCAGCAGCTTGTCCTCGACGCCCGGCACCGACACGGGAACCTCGAAGCCGAAGTTCGGATCCTTGCGGAACTGCACGTCGTTCAGGCTGCCGTCCAGCGCGGCCGCCAACAGGGCGCGGGTCGCCGCGATGGGCATCCGCTTGCCTGTGCCGAAAGCCCCGCCGGTCCAGCCGGTGTTGACCAGCCAGCAGCTTGCGCCGTGCTGGGCGATCTTGTCCTGCAAGAGCTTGCCATAAACCTCGGGACGGCGGGGCATGAAGGGCGCGCCAAAGCAGGTCGAGAAGGTCGGCACCGGCTCGACCACGCCGACCTCGGTTCCCGGCGTCTTGGACGTGAAGCCCGACAGGAAGTGATACATGGCCTGCGCAGGCGTCAGCCGCGCGATGGGCGGCAGCACGCCATAAGCGTCGCAGGTCAGCATGATCACGTTTTTCGGATGTCCGCCCAGGCTGGTGGGGGACGCATTGCCGATGGCCTCCAGCGGATAGGCGCAGCGCATGTTGTCGGTGATCGAGTTGTCTTCGAAATCCAGCTCCAGCGTGTCGGCGTCGAAGACCATGTTCTCGATCACCGTGCCGAAGCGAGAGCAGGTGGCATAGATCTCGGGCTCGGCCTTGGGCGACAGGTTGATGGTCTTGGCGTAGCAGCCGCCTTCGAAGTTGAAGATGCCCTTGTCCGACCAGCCATGTTCGTCATCGCCGATCAGCACGCGCGAGGGGTCGGCCGAGAGCGTGGTCTTGCCGGTGCCCGACAGGCCGAAGAAGACGGCGCTGTCGTCGGGATTGCCGATGGCGTGGTTGGCGGAACAATGCATCGGCATGATGCCCTTTTCCGGCAGCAGATAGTTCAGCAGCGTGAACACCGATTTCTTGTTCTCGCCCGCGTAAGCCGTGTTGCCGATCAGGATCAGCTTCTTGGCGAAGTTCAGCGCGATCACCGTTTCGCTGCGGCAGCCGTGGCGTTCGGGATCGGCCTTGAAGCTGGGGCAGTTGATGATGGTGAATTCGGGCGCGAAGCTTGCCAGTTCGCTGGCATCGGGCCGGCGCAGCAGGTGGCGGATGAACAGCCCGTGCCAGGCCAGTTCCGTCACGACGCGCACGTCCAGGCGGTTGTCGGCATCCGCGCCGCCGAACAGATCCTGCACGAAATAGTCGCGGCCCTTCATATGGGCCAGCATGTCGGCGTGCAGGCGATCGAAGGCCTCCGGCGACATGGGCTTGTTGTTTTCCCACCAGATCGTGTCTTCGACCTCGGGCGTGCGGACCACGAACTTGTCCTTGGGCGACCGCCCCGTATGTGCGCCGGTGGAAACCAGGAACGTCCCGCCCAGGCCCAGCTTGCCTTCGCCGCGGGCCACCGCCTCGGTCATCAGCGCCGGCTCGAGGAGGTTGTAGTAAACCCGGCCGAGGCCCTCGATTCCCTGATCCTCAAGTTTGCAATTGGGGTTTACGCGGGTGGCCATGGTATCGACGCTCCTTGGTCATTGGCTTGCGACACGATCGTGACGCAGTATGAAGGGGCTATAACACGCTAAAAGAGGCGAAAAAGAAGTTGGCGCGAACAGTTAGCGTAAACAGGTAATGTTATCGCCAACATGATGACCGGGCCATGACGGGCAACCGGATGTTAGCGAAATCCGCGGATGATCGGATCAAGGAGGTGATTCGAAATGCAGCTTCACGCCACCACGATCGCGTTCGGAAAAGCCGGGTTGATGATCCTGGGTCCGTCGGGGGCGGGGAAGTCCAGCCTCGCGCTGCAGTTGATGGCAGTAGGGGCGGATCTTGTCGCGGATGACCGCACAGAGTTGCGGCGCGACGGCGACCGCATCATCGCCAGTTGCCCGCCCCCGCTTCTGGCCCGGATCGAGGCGCGCGGCATCGGCATCCTTGGCGCCGAGCCCGCCGGTCCCGCCCGGGTCGTTCAGGTGGTCGACCTAGGGGCGGGGGCTGATGAACGCCTGCCACAGTCGCGAAGCTATGATGTTCTGGGCGTGGCCTTGCCCCTTGTCACAGGACCTTATCGCCCGCATCTTTATGCTGCGCTGCGGCAGCTTCTTATCGGTGGCCGCGTCGCATGACGGATGATCCGCATCCCATTCAGGCAGGAAAGATGGTCGCCTTGGCCGACGATCCCACCCCAACTAACCTTGACGCCGCCCCTTCCGAAGGGGCGCAGCGGCTGGTCCTGGTCACGGGGCCATCCGGCGCGGGGCGGTCCACCGCGATCAACGTGCTGGAGGATCTGGGGTTCGAGGCGATCGACAACCTGCCCCTGTCGCTGATCCCGCGCCTGCTGGACGGCCCGGCCAGGCCGCAGCCCTTGGCGCTTGGCCTTGATGTGCGCAATCGCGACTTTTCCGCCAGCAACGTGATCGAGCTGATCGACAAGCTGACCCGGGATCCGCGCTACGCCCCCGAGGTTCTGTTCCTCGACTGCGCCCCCGAGGTGCTGGAGCGCCGGTTCAACGAAACCCGGCGCCGGCACCCCTTGTCGCCGGATGCTGCCCCCGCAGCAGGCGTGAGGGCCGAGATCGACCTGCTGCAGCCCATCCGGGTGCGGGCCGACGTGCTGGTGGACACATCGGAACTGTCGCCCCACGACCTGAAGGCGGAACTGACGCGGTGGTTCGACATCCGACCTGACGGCAGGCTCAGCGTGTCGCTGCATTCCTTCAGCTACAAGCGCGGCGTGCCGCGGGGCATCGACATGATGTTCGACTGCCGCTTCCTGGCGAACCCGCACTGGGAAGCCTCGCTGCGCCCTTTGACGGGCCGGGACCAGGCGGTGCAGGACTATGTCGCGGACGATCCGCGCTTTGCAGAGTTCCTGGATCGCGTCTCCGAGATGATCCTGTTTCTGCTTCCCGCCCATCTCGAGGAAGGAAAATCCCATCTCGCGGTCGGTTTTGGATGCACTGGCGGACAACATCGTTCCGTCACTTTGGCTGAAAAGGTGGCCGCCACGCTTGCGAAGGCGGGCTGGCCGGTGTCAATAAGGCACAGGGAACTTGAACGTCGCATTCCGGCGCCGTCTTCCCTGGGGGATGCCGAAAGCATCTTCCAGGAGACGGGCCGGCTGCGCGCTGTTGAACGTGGTGGAACGCGTTGATTGGAATCGTGATCGTGGCGCATGGCGGCTTGGCCAGGGAATACCTGCTGGCCGTTGAACATGTGGTGGGTCCGCAAAGCGGCATTGCAGCCGTCGCGATCGAGGACGATCACGACCGGGCTGCCAAGACGGCTGAAATCCAGGCTGCCGCCAATTCGGTGGACAACGGCGATGGCGTCGTGGTCGTGACGGACCTGTTCGGTGGCTCGCCCTCGAACCTGTCTTTGCCGGCCTGCGCCATGCGCGACCGGACCATCCTTTACGGCGCCAACCTGCCGATGCTGGTCAAGCTGGCGAAATCGCGGCACCTTCCCGTGCCGGACGCCGTGGCCTTCGCCAAGGAGGCCGGGCGCAAGTACATCAACTCGTACAACGTCCCGGTCGAGGCGGCCTTTGATACGGGTTCTCGCTTCGGATGACGGGGCAGGTCACGCGCCACCTGGCGATCATCAACGAAAAGGGCCTTCATGCCCGGGCCAGCGCCAAGTTCGTCGATCTGGTCGAGCGCTTCGACGCACAGGCGCAGGTGGAAAAGGACGGCATGTCCGTGTCGGGGGACTCGATCATGGGGTTGCTGATGCTGACCGCGCCGCGGGGCAGCCGCATCACCGTGACCACATCCGGCCCGGAAGCCGCCGCCCTGGCCGATGCGCTTGAAGCCCTTGTGTCGGATTACTTCGGCGAAGGCATGTAGGTGCCCGACCGCAAGACTTATCACCACGGTAATCTGCGCCAGGCCTTGGTCGAGGCGACTGCCGTGCTGATCCAGGAATCCGGCCCCCTGGCCTTCACCCTGTCCGAAGCCGCGCGCCGGGCAGGCGTATCCCCCGCCGCCCCCTATCGCCACTTCAAGGGGCGCGACGACCTGCTGGAAGAAGTGGCGCGGCAAGGTTTCGTCGATTTCGGTGAACGGCTGGAGCGCGCCTTCGACAACGGCACGCCCCGGCCGCTGACCGCCTTCATGCGCATGGGCCAGGCCTATCTGGATTTCGCGGTCGAGCGGCCGGGCTATTACATGGCGATGTTCGAATCCGGTCTGTCGATCGCGGGCAACGCCGATCTGCTGGCCGCATCGGAAGGGGCGCAGCGGGTGCTGATCGACGCGGCCGAGATCATGGCCAAGCGCCTGCCCCCCGAACGGCGTCCGCCCGCGCGGATGGTCGCAAACCATATCTGGGCGCTCAGCCATGGCGTGGTGGAACTGTTCCTGCGCGGCAAGCCCGGCGGGCGCAGCCCTGTCGGCCCGTCCGAAATGCTGGAAAGCGGTGCGATCATCTATCTGCGCGGGCTTGGCCTGATCGGCGAATAATTTCCCTTGGACCGCTTGACGCGGACTTAGCGCCGCCCATCTATGTAAATGTGATTAACATTAACATGGGAGGTTCCCTCAGAATGCAGACCGCGTCCTACCGAATGCCCGCCTATCCGATGCCCTCTCGCGTGGCGGGACCGCTGACCCGCGCCCGCGACTGGCTGGATGCACGCGGCCGCCCTGCCTGGATCATCGCGATGGTTCTGGGCTTTGTCTTCTTCTGGCCGCTGGGCCTGGCCCTTCTTGGCTATATGATCTGGAGCAAACGCATGTTCAGCTGCAAGAACCGCGCCTCGCACGTCCGCTATTACGCGCCCAGCACCGGCAACAGCGCCTTCGACGCCTATCGCGAGGAAACGCTGAAGCGGCTGGAGGATGAGCACCGCGAATTCGTGGACTTCCTGCAAAAGCTGCGCGAGGCCAAGGACAAGGCCGAGTTCGACCAGTTCATGCAGAACCGCGGCGACAAGCCCGAGGCTTCCCAGAGCGCATGACGAAGAAGGGCCGGGATGACCGGCCCTTTCCTTATTCCCCGCGCGGGAACCGCTGGCTTTCCTCCAGCACGTTCAGGTCCATGTGGTTGCGCATGTAGCGTTCCGAGGCAAGCTGCAGCGGCTGGTGGTCCCAGGGGTAATAGGCCCCGTTGCGCAGCGCCTCATAGACGATCCAGCGGCGGGCCTGCGATTGCCGAACCTCGGCATCATAGGCGTCCAGATCCCATCGCTGCATCGCCAAAGCGCGAAGATGGGCCAAAGGCCCTGCATGACCGGGATCACCCGCGACGTTGATCCGTTCCTGCGGGTCGGTTTCCAGGTCGAACAGCAGCTCGGGGTCGGTGTTGCAGGCGATGTATTTCCACCGTCCGTCGCGGATCGCGACCATGGGCGACAGGCTGCCCTCGGCCGCGTACTCCATTGGCACCGGACCACGCGCTGCGCCCTGCACCAGCGACCGCCCGTCGGTCCATGGCGCGATCTCGTCCATCGGCAGCCCTGCCAGGTCGCAGAGCGTCGGCAGCACGTCGATGGTGCTGACCGGCTGGTCGACCCGCCCCGGCGCCATGCCGGGGGCCGCGATCATCAGCGGCACGCGGCTTGAGCCTTCGAAGAAGTTCATCTTGAACCACATGCCCCGTTCGCCCAGCATTTCGCCGTGGTCGGACAAAAACAGGACGATCGCGTCCTGGCGGGTGCGGTCCAGCACGTCCAGGATCTCGCCGATCTTCTCGTCTATATAGGTGATGTTGGCGAAGTATCCCTGCCTGGCACGCCGGATGTGGTCGGGCGTGATCTCCATCGCGCGCCAGTCGCAGGCGTCCATCAGACGCTGTGAATGCGGGTCCATGTCGTCATAGGGGATGGCTGAGGGCGGCTCCAGTTCCGGGACGCCATCGTAAAGGTCCCAGTATTTTCGCCGCGCCACGAAGGGGTCGTGCGGATGGGTAAAGCTGACCGTCAGGCACCAGGGCCGGTCGTCCTTGCCCCGCGACAGGTCGTAAAGCTTGCGGCAGGCGTGATAGGCGACCTCGTCGTCATATTCGTACTGGTTGGTGATCTCGGCCACGCCTGCGCCGGTGACGGAACCCAGGTTGTGATACCACCAGTCGATCCGCTCGCCCGGTTTGCGGTAATCCGGGGTCCAGCCGAAATCGGCGGGATAGATGTCAGTGGTCAGCCGTTCCTCGAACCCGTGCAACTGGTCGGGGCCGACGAAATGCATCTTGCCTGACAGGCTGGTCTGGTATCCCCCCCGGCGCAGGTGGTGGGCATAGGTGGGGATATCGGACGCGAATTCCGCCGCATTGTCATAAACCCGAGTCCGGCGCGGCAATTGTCCCGACATGAAGCTGGCCCGTGCCGGCGCGCACAGCGGGCTGCCGGTATAGGTGTTGGCAAAGCGCGTCGACCGTTCGGCCAAACGACGCAGGTTCGGCGTGTGCAGGAAAGGGGCCGGGCCGTCGGGGAAAAGAACCCCCGACAGCTGGTCCACCATCAGGATCAGGATATTCGGCTTCAAGATCTTACCCGGCGATAGCTGCCTTGACGGCATCCGCACCCGGCTGGCCATCCAGCGTGGTCACGCCGTCCAGCCACTTGTCCGCCGCCGTGGGATTTTCGGCCAGCCATTCCCGGGCGGCTTCCTTGGCGTCCATGCCGTCATCCAGGATCTTGCCCATCAGGACGTTTTCCATCGGCACGTCGAAGACCAGCTGGCTGAACAGCTTGGCCGCATTCGGGCAGGCTTCGACCCATTCCGTGCGCGCCAGCGTATGAACCGTCGCGCCGCCGTAATTGGGGCCGAACTGCGCATCGCCTCCGGACAGATAGGTGATCTCGATCGCCTCGTTCATGGGATGGGGCGCCCATGCCAGGAATACGACCGGCGTGTCGCCGCTGCGGGTAACCTGGGCCAGCATCGCCTGTTCTCCGGATTCGACCAGTTCCCAATCGCCCAAGCCGAAGTCGTCGTTTTCGATCATCGCCTGGATCGACTGGTTCGCGGGCGCCCCCGGCTCGATCCCATAGATCTTGCCGCCGAAAGCGTCCTTCTGCGCGTCCAGATCGGCGAAATCGGCCACGCCCGCATCCGCGCCCGCCTTGTTCACGGCCAGCGTGAATTTCGCGCCTTCCAAGTTCTGCACCAGTTCCTGGATCGTGCCGGCCGCATCCAGGTCGTCGCGGAACTTCTGCTGCGCCGGCATCCAGTTGCCCAGGAACACGTCGGTCTGGCCGTTCTTGAGCGCTTCGTATCCGACGGGCACCGACAGGGTGGCGATATCGGGCGTATAGCCAAGCGCCTCGAGCAGGAGGGCAGCGACGCCGTTCGTCGCGGTGATGTCGGTCCAACCCGGATCGGAATAGCGCACCGTGCCGCAGGTGCCTGCATCATCCGCAAAGGCGGGCAGCGTGGTGGCCAGCATCAGCGCGGCCGTCATGGTCAGGGCCTTCATGGTTTACCTCCTGTGGTTCTTGGTCGTGGTTCTTGGTTATCCGTTCAATCAAGAACGGATTCCGGCCGCCGTCGCGCCTGAATGCGACATGGGTCGCGCGTCAGCGTGTCGGAACCGGCGTCTCTCCGCGATAGTCATAAAAGCCGCGCCCGGTCTTGCGGCCCAGCCAGCCCGCCTCGACATACTTGGTCAGCAGGGGGCAGGGACGGTACTTGGTGTCGGCCAATCCGTCGTGGAGGACGTTCATGATCGCCAGGCAGGTGTCCAGCCCGATGAAGTCGGCAAGCTCCAGCGGTCCCATCGGGTGGTTCGCGCCCAGCTTCATGGATTCGTCGATCGACTTCACGTTGCCCACGCCTTCGTACAGCGTGTAGACCGCCTCGTTGATCATCGGCATCAGGATGCGGTTGACGATGAAGGCCGGGAAATCCTCGGCGCTGGCCGCGGTCTTGCCCAGCTTTTCCACCACCTCGTGCAGGGTGTCATAGGTCGGCTGGTCGGTGGCGATGCCCCGGATCAGCTCGACCAGTTGCATGACCGGGACCGGGTTCATGAAGTGGAAGCCCATGAACTTTTCGGGCCGGTCCGTGCGCGAGGCCAGCCGGGTGATCGAGATCGAGGAGGTGTTCGATGTCAGGATCGTCGAAGGCTTCAGATGCGGGACCAGATCCTCGAAGATTGCCTGCTTGACGGTCTCGCGCTCGGTCGCGGCCTCGATCACCAGGTCGCACTGGCCCAGATCAGCCAGCCGCAGGGTGGTGCCGATCCGGCCGATGGCGGCCTTCTTGGCCTCGGCGCTGATCTTGTCGCGGCTGACCTGGCGTTCAAGGTTGCGGTCGATCAGCGCAAGAGCCTTGTCCAAGGCTTCCTGGCCGATATCGGTCATCAGGACATCGAATCCGGCAAGCGCAAAGACATGGGCGATCCCGTTGCCCATTTGACCCGCCCCGATGATCCCAACCGATTGAACCGTCATTGCCGCCTCGCATTTTGTGTTGGCGGGACGATAGGGCGGGGGCGGCGGTGCTGCAACGCAAAACCGCCCCGGGCGGGGGCGGTTGGACGCCGGGGGATCTGGCGTCCCCGGACCCCCTGCGGGGGCTTTCGTCAACGAAGAAGCCTTACAGCTTCTCGGTCAGTTCCGGCACGGTCGTGAACAGATCCCCCACCAGGCCATAGTCGGCGATCTGGAAGATGGGGGCTTCCTCGTCCTTGTTGATGGCGACGATGACCTTGCTGTCCTTCATGCCCGCCAGATGCTGGATGGCGCCCGAGATGCCGACGGCCACGTAGAGTTCCGGGGCGACGACCTTGCCGGTCTGGCCGACCTGCCAATCGTTCGGCGCATAGCCAGAGTCGACGGCCGCGCGCGATGCACCCACCGCGGCGCCCAGCTTGTCGGCCAGGGCTTCGATAATGGCGAAGCTGTCCTTGGAACCCACGCCACGCCCGCCCGAGACGACACGGCCCGCCGAAGTCAGTTCGGGACGGTCCGATGCCGCAACCTCGTCGCCGATCCACGAGGACAGCGCCGGGTCATCGGCCAGGGTCGCGTCGCTGACGGGGGCATTGCCGCCCGAACCCGCCGCGTCGAAGCTGGCGGTGCGGATGGTCATGACCTTCTTTGTGTCGCGCGACCGGACGGTCTGGATGGCGTTGCCGGCATAAACCGGGCGCTCGAACGTGTCTGCATCCACGACCTTGGACACTTCGGGGATCACCATCACGTCCAGAAGCGCGGCCACGCGTGGCATGACGTTCTTGGCATCGGTTGTGGCAGGTGCCGCGATGTGGTCATAGTCGGAGGCCAAGTTCGCCAGCAGCGCCGCGGTCGGTTCGGCAAGGCGGTGGCCATAGCGGGCATCCTCGGCCACCAGCACGCGGGCCACGCCGGCGATGGTCGCGGCCTCGGCAGCGGCGTCGCGCGCGCTTGCGCCGGCACAAAGCACCGTCACGTCGCCCAGCGAGGCGACCGCGTTCACGGCCTTGGCGGTGGCATCGCGGTTCAGCACGCCACTTGTCACTTCGCCCAGAAGAAGAACAGCCATCAGATCACCCCCGCTTCTTTCAGCTTGCCCACCAGTTCATCGACGGAACCGACCTTGATGCCGGCGCTGCGGCCTTCGGGTTCGCGCGTCGAGACCACCTCGAGGCGCGGCGTCACGTCAACGCCGTAATCGGCCGCGGATTTTTCCTCGAGCGGCTTTTTCTTGGCCTTCATGATGTTGGGAAGGCTGGCATAGCGCGGCTCGTTCAGGCGCAGGTCGGCAGTCACGATCGCGGGCAGCGCCACGCTGATCGTCTGCAGGCCGCCGTCCACCTCGCGCGTGACCCTGGCCGCATCGCCCTCGATCTCGACCTTGCTGGCGAAGGTGGCCTGGCCCCAGCCCAGAAGCGCCGCCAGCATCTGCCCGGTCGCGTTCATGTCGTTGTCGATCGCCTGCTTGCCCGCGATCACCAGGCGGGGCTGTTCGGCATCGACCACGGCCTTCAGGATCTTGGCCACTGCCAGGGGTTCGATGTCCTGGTGCACGTCATCGGCGGCCACGACCAGGATCGCCCGGTCCGCGCCCATCGCAAGCGCCGTGCGCAGCGTCTCGCCCGCCTGCTTGACGCCGATCGAGACAACCACGACCTCCTCGGCCGCGCCCTTTTCCTTCAGCCGGATGGCTTCCTCGACCGCGATCTCGTCGAAGGGGTTCATCGACATCTTCACATTGGCCAGGTCGACGCCCGACCCGTCGGCCTTCACCCGGGCCTTCACGTTGTAGTCAATCACCCGCTTCACGGGCACAAGGATCTTCATGGGTTGCGCTCCCCCTTGGGCATGATTGTCGGGGGCAGTGTTACCGGCGGATCGCCGCGATGCACAACACAAAAGCGTCCCCCGACGCAGCGTTTGCGCCAGCATCCGGCGCGGCGGGTCAAGCCTAGCGGCTGGCCCCCGGCACCCACAGGATGTCGTCCGCCCCGCCATTGTTGGCAATGCGGGCGGCGACGAACAGCCAGTCCGACAGGCGGTTCAGATAGCGCACGGCCGCAGCATTTACGTCGCCGCCGGTGGCAAGATCGGTCGCGCGGCGTTCGGCCCGGCGGGCCACCGTGCGCGACAGGTGCAGATGCGCGGACAGGACCGATCCCCCCGGCAGGATGAAGCTGCGCAGCGGGTTCAGGTGGGCGTTCATCGCGTCGATCTCGGCCTCAAGGCGGGTCACCTGGGCGTCGATGATCCGCAGGACCGGATACCCGGCCTGGTCGTCCGCAGCCATGTTCGGCCGCGCCAGATCCGCGCCCAGGTCGAACAGGTCGTTCTGGATCACGCCGATGCGTCCGGCCAAGTCTCCGGTCGCGTGAAGGCGGCAAAGGCCCAGCGTCGCGTTCAGTTCGTCCACCGTGCCATAGGCCTCGACCCGCGGGTCGTGCTTGGCGACGCGCGTGCCGTCCGACAGGGCGGTGTCGCCCTTGTCGCCGGTGCGGGTATAGATGCGGTTCAGGACGACCATCAGCGGCCGCCCAGCCAGACGAACAGCATGATCAGCGCCACCGCCACCGCCTGGGCGATCAGACGCCACCGCATCATCCGGTTGCCGTTCTTGCGGTTGAATTCGCCGCCCTTGGCGAAGCCGCCGATGCCCGTGGCCAGGATCGCCAGCACCGCCAGCATCGCCGCCACGATCACGTAGAAGAGGGGGTCGTCAGTCATGTCCACCGCCTTTCATTGGCCCGGACCCTAGCCGTGGCGCGCGAACCAGTCCAGAGCGCGTGTCGGCAGAACCCGCCGGGCCGTGCCCGAAATCCAGGTCGGCGTCGTGACGTAATAGCGGGGCCGGGGGCGGGACGATGTCAGGGCATGGACGATCCGGTCGCTGACGGCGGATGGATGGAGTTCGAAGCGGTCCTTCTTCGCGGCAGGTTCGTAAAGCCGCTTCAGCAGGCTGGCGCGGTATTCATCGGCGCGGGCGCTGTTCCGCCAGTCCACCCAGCGTTCGAAATGCGGGATGGCATTCGCACGGATGCGGCTGGCAATGGGGCCGGGCTCGACCAGGATGACCTTAACGGGCGTGCCCACCATTTCCAGGCGCAGGACATCGGTCAGGCCCTCCATCGCGAACTTGGTCGCGACATAGGGGCCGCGCCAGCGGATGCCGATCAGCCCCAGGACCGAGCTGATGTTGACGATCCGCCCGCCGTTCTGGCGGAAATGCGGGATCAGCCGGACGGTCAGGTCATGGGTGCCGAACAGGTTCGTCTCGAAGATCGCGCGGAGCGCGCCGCGGGGCATGTCCTCGACCGCGCCGGGCAGGGCAAAGGCCGCATTGTTAACAAGCGCGTCCAGCGGACCGCCCGCCAGCACCTGGTCGACCAGTCGCGCGACGCTGTTCTCGTCGGCCAGTTCAAGGTGGTGGCACTCGATCCCTTCGGCGCGGCGGGCGGCGATGTCTTCCGGCTTGCGGCAGGTGGCGACGACCTGCCAGCCCAGCGACTGCATCCGCCGCGCGGCATCCAGCCCGATGCCGGACGAGCAGCCGGTGATCAGGACGCGTCGGCTCATGGGGCCGTCTGGGACAGGAACCGGCCGGCGACATAGCCGACACGGCCATCGGCGTCGCGGATATTGACCCATTCCGCATCGGTCGGTCCCAGTGGCTGCACCGCCGTTCCCCGCACCAGAGAGGATACGACCCGGTCGCCTGTCGAAGGCCCGGCCCGCATGTTGACCCGGTCGCCAGTCACGTAAAGCACCGGCCCGTCCGGAAGCGCCGTCGCCACGGGGGTTTCCCCCGCATATTCGGGCGAGGGGCGCAGGGCGGGGCCCGGGAAGCGCTGCACCTGCTGGGGGGTCTGGCTTTCGGCCTCGACCACGACGGGGGTGATCTCGGCGGGCGCGGCGGGTTCGGGGACCGGGCCCAGCGGGGCCATGCGTTCGTCAGGCGCGGGCTGGCGGTCGGCGCGCAGGTTTCCGTCACCCAGGGCGGACAGGATCACGAACAGCGCGGCCAAGGTCGCCAGAATCAGCGCGCCCAGTCTGATCATCGGTGCCCCCCTGCGACCCTTCGGATCTTGTTAACCTATGATGCAGCGCAACGCCAACCGCGCAAAGGCGTTCCGCGATTCCCGCTGGACCGCGCGGCTGCCGCGTCCTATCTGATGCGGCATGTCCAGCCTGCCCCCCGAACCCCCCGTCGACCCCGAAGACAATACCCAGTCCGAACCCCTCAGCCGTGCCATCGGCGAGCGGTATCTGACCTATGCCTTGTCCACCATCATGCACCGGGCGCTGCCCGATGCGCGCGACGGGCTGAAGCCGGTGCACCGCCGCATCCTTTACGCGATGCGCGAATTGCGGCTGGCGTCCAGCGGGGCGTTCCGCAAGTCGGCCAAGATCACCGGCGACGTGATGGGGAACTATCACCCGCATGGCGATGCCGCGATCTATGATGCGATGGCGCGGCTGGCCCAGGATTTCGCCATGCGCTATCCGCTGGTGAACGGGCAGGGCAACTTCGGCAATATCGACGGCGACAACCCCGCCGCCGCCCGCTATACCGAGGCGCGGCTGGCTGCGACGTCGGAAAGCCTGATGGACGGGCTGGCCGAGAATGCGGTCGATTTCCGTCCGAACTACGACGGCACCCTGACCGAACCGGTGGTGCTGCCCGCGGCCTTCCCGAACCTGCTGGCCAATGGCGCATCGGGTATCGCCGTCGGCATGGCCACGAACATCCCGCCCCACAACCTGCACGAGGTGGTGGACGCCTGCCTGCATCTGATCAAGACGCCGGACGCCCGCGACGACACGCTGGCGGGCATCCTGCAGGGGCCGGATTTCCCGACGGGCGGCGTCATCGTGGAAAACCGCGACACGATTTCGGAAATCTATCGCACCGGCCGCGGCGCCTTCCGGGTCCGCGCCCGCTGGGCAGTCGAGGATCTGGGCCGCGGCCAATGGCAGGTCGTCGTGACCGAGATCCCCTACCAGGTCCAGAAGTCCAAGCTGATCGAGCGGCTTGCCGAACTGATCCAGACCCGCAAGATCCCGATCCTGGCCGACGTGCGCGACGAATCCGCCGAGGACATCCGCATCGTGCTGGAGCCCAAGGCCCGCACGGTCGATCCCGAACAGCTGATGGGCGCGCTGTTCCGCGTGAGCGACCTGGAAATCCGCTTCAACATGAACATGAACGTGCTGATCGACGGCCGCGTGCCCAAGGTCTGCTCGCTCAAGGAGGTGCTGCGTGCGTTCCTGGACCATCGCCGCGACGTTCTGGTGCGGCGCGCGACCTTCCGGCTGGACAAGATCGCCTCACGGCTCGAGGTGCTGGAAGGCTATCTGGTCGCCTATCTGAACCTGGACCGCGTGATCGAGATCATCCGCAACGAGGACGATCCCAAGGCCGTGATGATTGCTGAATTCGCCCTGACCGAGGTGCAGGTCGAGGCAATCCTGAACATGCGCCTGCGTGCCTTGCGCAAGCTGGAAGAAATCGAGCTGCGCGCCGAACGCGATGCCCTGCAAGAGGAACGGCAGGGCCTTCAGGCCATGTTGGCCGACGAGGGCGTGCAATGGGCGCGGATCGCGGCCGAGTTGAAGGAGGTGCGCAACCTGTTCGGCAAGTCCAAGCCCCAGGGTCAGCGCCGCACCCAGATCGCCGAGGCTCACGAGATCGCGCCCCTGGACATGGAGTCCATGATCGAGCGCGAGCCGCTGACGGTGATCCTGTCCAGGATGGGCTGGATCCGCGCCATGAAGGGCCACCAGCCGCTGGACGCCGAGGTCAAGTTCAAGGACGGCGACGGCCCCGGTTTCGCCATCCATGCCGAGACGACCGACAAGCTGATGATCTTCGCCTCGAACGGTCGCTTCTATACGCTGCCCGCCAACAGCCTGCCCGGCGGCCGCGGGATGGGAGAGCCGCTGCGCCTGATGATCGACCTGCCCAACGAGGCCGAGGTGATCGCCATGTTCCCCTGGCGCGAGGACCAGCGATACTTGGTCGCATCGAGGTCGGGGGACGGGTTCGTCGTCGGGGCGGGCGACATCCTGGCGCAGACCAAGACCGGCAAGCAGGTCCTGAACGGCGACGCCTTGTTGTGCCGCCCGGTCAGCGGCGATCATGTCGCCGTGGTCGGCACGAACCGCAAGATGCTGGTCTTCCCGCTGTCCGACCTGCCCGAAATGTCGCGCGGCAAGGGCGTCAAGCTGCAGAAATACCGCAGCGGCGGCGGGCTGGTGGCCGATGACACGCTGTCGGACGCGGCCTTCATCACCTTGGCGGACGGGCTTCGCTGGCAGGAAAGCGGCGGTCGCACCCGCACCGAGCCTGACCTGACCGCCTGGCTGGGCAAGCGCGCAAGCGCCGGAAGCATGGCCCCGCGTGGTTTCCCGCGGGACAACAAGTTCAACTGACGAAGGGCTGCCGCCCTTCGACGCCATTTTCCCGGGGGCTTCGCCCCGTCCTTCGCATGCGAAGGACTCCCCAGGATATTTGGAACCAGAATGATAGGGCGGCCCCCTGCTGCGCCGGCATGATGCGGCCCGGCAGGGGCTTTCACTCTGGACGGTCATCGGCGTCCCCGCCTGTACCGTGATCCGGTTATGCCCCGGAAATTCTTTCGTTCTGGTTAAAATATCCCTGCCGGAGGCAAGAATTTTTTCTTAAAGGCCGCTGCCGCCGACCGACCCGAAGTATTCGCCGGTGATGTAGCTTGCCTCGTCCGAGGCCAGCAGGACATAGATCGGCGCTATCTCGACGGGCTGGCCGGGGCGGCCGAGGGGCTGGTTCTTGCCGTGCTCTGCCGCCTTCTGAGTGGGTTGCCCACCCGAGACCTGCAGGGCGGTCCAATAAGGGCCGGGGCAGACGGCGTTCACGCGGATGCCGCGCGGTGCAAGCTGCTTGGCCAGGGACTGCGCGAAGGCGACATTGGCGGCCTTGCTCTGGGCATAGTCGAACAGAATATCCGACGGAGAGAAGGCCTGCACCGACGAGGTGATGATGATCGAGGCCCCCGGCTCCAGGTGCGGCAGGGCCGCGCGGGTGACCCAGAAGGGCGCATAGACATTCGTCTTCATCGTCGCGTCGAAAGCTTCGGTGGTCAGATCCTCCAGCTTTTCGCAGAACTGCTGGTGGCCGGCGTTGTTGACCAGGATGTCCAGCCCGCCAAGACCCTCGACCGCCTGACCGACCAGGGACTTGCAGAAATCCTCGTCCCTCAGATCACCGGGAATGGAGATGGCCTTGCGCCCCTCGGCCTTTATGAGGGCCAGGACCTTGTCGGCGTCTTCCTGTTCCTCGGGCAGGTGGTTGATCGCGACATCCGCCCCTTCGCGGGCGAAGGCAATGGCCGCGGCCGCGCCGATGCCGCTGTCGCCGCCGGTGATCAGGGCGCGCTTGCCCGACAAGCGGCCGCTGCCGCGATAGCTGGTCTCGCCATGGTCGGGCAGGGGATCCATCCGGCTGGCAAGGCCGGGAAAGGCCTGTTCCTGCTTGGGGAAGTCGGGCTTGGCAAGGCTGGGATCGGCGATCGCGCCGCTGCGGAAGGGCTGGTCGGTGGACATGGGGTTCCTTTCGGTTGCCCTGTCCAACCAGCCCCGGCGGCAAGGGTTCCCCTTAGCGGCGGCGCACCAGCTTCCAGCCCGTGATCATCGGCCGGACCAGATCCTCGCGCTTCCACAGGCGATAGAACAGGATCACGGCCCAGTGCAGCAGGACCAGGATCAGGATCAGGTCGGCGCCCCGGTGATGCCAGCGCAGCGCCATGCGCGAGGTGTCGGAACTGACTTGCGAAGCCAGGGGGCCGACATTGATGTAATCGTCGGGATCGGCAAAAAGCCCGGTCGTCACCTGCAGGATCAGCACCGCCAGCATCGCCACCACCGCCAAAGCGCCGACGGGGCTGTGGCCCGGCCAACGGCTGGGGCGGCGGCGCATCATCTCGGGGACATAGGCGGCCACGGCGCGCGGTCCGCGCAGGAAGCGGCTGAACCGGGCCGAGGGGGGGCCGACAAAGCCCCAGACCAGCCGGAAGGCCAGCAGCGCGATCACCGCGTAGCCCAGCCAGAAATGCAGCGTCATGTCGGCGGGGCCGAGCTTGCCCAAAAGCCAGTTGGCGATCACAAGGATCGCCAGCGACCAGTGGAAGATGCGCAGCGCCGGGTCCCAGACCCTTTCGCGCTGCGCCGCGCCGTCCTGCATCAGTCTGCCTGGCGATAGTCGTCGTGGCAGGCCTTGCAGGCGCCGCCCAGCTTTTGCAGCACGGGGCCGATGCTTTCCTGCCCGCCGGCCACGGCCTCGGGGCTGCCTGCCGCCGCTTCGGTCAGGGCGGCGAACTTGGCGCCGAAGTCGTCGGGGTTTTCCCAGATCGCGGGCAGCGCGTCGGAATCGTCCATGTCCGCCGAGGACGTTCCCTCGACGAACAGCGCCGGCCCGTCATATTGGGTCAGCGCCACGATGTTGGCGGCGGCGCGGCTGGCCCCGGCCTCGTCATAGGCGATCTCGCCCTTGGCCATGCCGGCCAACTGGCCCATGTTGATCCCCAGCATGGTCATGTAGCCGTGCCGGGCCTCGACGGCGTCCTCGGCTGCCTCCTCGGCGGATTGCGCAAGGGCAAGGGCTGGAAGGGACAGGGCGGCGGCAAGGGCAAGGGCTTTGATTGCAGGCATCGGCTGGCTCCTGAAAAGGCACTGGCTGGGGTGAAAAGGCTTCAGGAAAAGACTGGCAGAATCAATCCGCTGGATCAATCGGGCCATTGGGCGATCACGCATTTGCGAAAACGGCCCCCGCGGGGGCCGTTTTGGCGGATCAGTTGTAAAGCTTGGTCGCACCGACCTCGGCATGGATCTCGTTGACCGTGGGACGGTCGAGGTTCATCGCGCGGGCCAGCCGGTCCAGATAGCGGGCCTCGTCCTCGTGGTCCAGGTCGATGGCCAGAAGCGACATCAGGTAGACCTGGGACTCAAGCCCCTTGGGCACTTCGCGGGCCAGGGCCTCGGGGTCCACGGGGGCGGCCATCTGTTCGCGGATGAACGCGCGCTCTTCCTCGTCCAGTTCGTCGCCCAGCTTGCCCAGAAGGCGCTGCTTTTCCTCCTCGTCGATGGTTCCGTCGGATTTGGCGGCCTGGATCATCGCGCGCAGCATCAGGCCCGCGACCGCGTTCTGTTCGGGGGTCGGGGCGACCTCGGGCTCGCCTTTGTTGATGACGGCGTCGTTGAACAATTCGCCGAAGCTGGCGTCGTTGGTGGGCTGGGAATCCTTGCGCGCCAGGCTGCCTGCGACACCGCCCGCGGCCGCGCCGCCCAGAAGCCCGCCCAGCAGGTCGCCCAGGCCCCCGCCGGCGCCGGCGCTGCGGGTCTTGCTTCCGCCGCCAAGCTGGTTCAGCAGGTCGCCCAGGCCGCCCGAACCGCCGGCACTGCCGCCGGTGCGGGCCTTGTTGGTCAGGTTGTCCAGAATGCCGCCCAGCCCGCCCTGCGCGCCGCGCGACTGAGGCCCGCCATAGCGCGACCCGCTGCCCGGCCGGCCGCCGCCCAGCACCTGGCCCAGCATGTCACCCAGGTTGCCCCCCTGGCCGGGCCCGGTGTTGTTGCCGAAAAGATCGCCCAGAAGCCCGCCCTGGCCGCTGCGGCGTTGCGGGATCTGTCCGCCGGGGCGGCCCTGCTGGCGCTGCTGCATGGCGGCGCCAAGGCCCTTGGCAAGAATGACTCCGGCCGCGACACGGCCCAGGGTTTTCATCAGGCTCATCGAATACATCCTCCACTGCGGGGTGGGTGAAGACACAAGGGCCACCCCGGTCGCCCCCGAACAGAACTGTGCCCGGAATGGTTCCTTCACACAACGGACAGGGCGGTCCCGGCAGCCCAGGCCCAGCACGCGCGGGCGCCCTTGATTTTTCCCAAGCCGGCTTATACATCGCGGCGCACGTCAATTCGGGGCCGTCTTCGCCATGCCCCGCGATCAGGAGGCCATCATGGCAAAGGCAAAGTTTGAACGGACGAAACCGCACGTCAACATTGGCACGATTGGTCACGTCGACCACGGCAAGACGACGCTGACGGCTGCGATCACGAAATATTTCGGCGAATTCCGCGCCTATGACCAGATCGACGGCGCGCCGGAAGAGCGGGCCCGCGGGATCACGATCTCGACGGCGCATGTGGAATACGAATCGGACGCGCGCCACTATGCGCATGTCGACTGCCCGGGCCACGCCGACTACGTGAAGAACATGATCACCGGTGCGGCGCAGATGGACGGCGCGATCCTGGTGGTGAACGCCGCCGACGGCCCGATGCCGCAAACGCGCGAGCACATCCTGCTGGGCCGCCAGGTGGGCATCCCCTACATGGTCGTCTACCTCAACAAGGTCGACCAGGTCGATGACGAGGAACTGCTGGAACTGGTCGAGATGGAAGTGCGCGAGCTTCTGTCGTCCTACGACTATCCGGGCGACGACATCCCGATCATCAAGGGCTCGGCCCTGGCCGCGATGGAAGGCCGCGATCCCGAGATCGGCGAGAACTCGATCCGCGCGCTGATCGCTGCGGTGGACGAATACATCCCGACGCCCGAGCGCGCGATCGACCAGCCCTTCCTGATGCCGATCGAGGACGTGTTCTCGATCTCGGGCCGCGGCACGGTTGTCACCGGCCGGGTCGAGCGCGGCGCGGTCAACGTGGGCGACGAACTGGAGATCGTGGGCATCCGCGACACCCGCAAGACCACCTGCACGGGCGTCGAGATGTTCCGCAAGCTGCTGGACCGCGGGGAAGCCGGCGACAACATCGGCGCGCTGCTGCGCGGCGTGGACCGTGACGGCGTCGAGCGCGGCCAGGTGCTGTGCAAGCCGGGTTCGGTCAAGCCGCACACCCATTTCGAAGCCGAGGCCTATATCCTGACCAAGGAGGAAGGCGGCCGCCACACGCCGTTCTTCGCCAACTACCGCCCGCAGTTCTACTTCCGCACCACGGACGTGACCGGGACCGTCAAGCTGCCGGAAGGCACCGAGATGGTGATGCCGGGCGACAACCTGAAGTTCGAGGTCGAGCTGATCGCCCCGATCGCGATGGAAGAAAAGCTGCGCTTCGCCATCCGCGAAGGCGGCCGCACCGTCGGCGCCGGCGTTGTCTCGAAGATCCTGAAGTAAGCCGCAGGCGGGGAACACCCCGCCGCAACACGAACACAAGGGGCCGCCTCCAAAAGAGGCGGCCTTTTGCAATGAGGGGGGGTGTCGACATATTCAGGGCCGGATTGACCTATTTCGCGGTGGTCTTTGCCTTTGGCATGGCCTTCGGCGTGATGCGGAACACGCTGCTGGTCCCGCGCCTTGGCGTCACCGCCAGCGTGATCCTGGAACTGCCCGCCATGCTGCTACTGTCCTGGCTGGCCTGCGGGGCGATCCTGCGGAG
The DNA here is from genome assembly GCF_011801365.1 of Paracoccus sp. AK26. Classification (NCBI taxonomy): domain Bacteria; kingdom Pseudomonadati; phylum Pseudomonadota; class Alphaproteobacteria; order Rhodobacterales; family Paracoccaceae; genus Paracoccus; species Paracoccus sp. AK26. The sequence continues at coordinate 2,243,713 of NZ_CP041041.1, read as the reverse complement.
TGCCACTCATTCCGGGCGCATCCGGGACCGTGTGATCATGGGTGCAGTGGCCCTGGCTTTCCTTTGGCTGTCCGAGGCGCTGCTGGCCATTGCCCTTGGCGCCGGCGCGGCAGGCTTCTTCGCCAGTTTTGCGACCCCTGCAGGCGCGCTTGGCGCGCTTGCGCAAATCGCTTTTGCAGCATTTCCGCTGCTGCGGCGGTGGACCGGCTGATGCCGAAGGCCTTGCAGCGGCCAGGGGCCAAGCCCCAGCCCGTCATGTGGCAAGACCAGCCTGGCCTGTGAGGCGGCGGCTGTGGTGGTGCGGCGAGCTAACCAAAGGTTGCATTGACCCGCTGCTCGTCCTGCCGCAGGATCGGCCCATCGAACTGTTCGGATCAAGCCCATGTGCCAGATCTTCGCGGGGCAGGACCCCGACCGCTATGAAACCGTGACCCGCAGGCTGCGGCTGAACGGGCAGTCGACCTCGATCCGGCTGGAACGGGCTTTCTGGCGCATCATCGACGACATCGCCGCGCGTCAGGGCGTCACCACGCCCGCCTTCATCTCGAAGCTGCACGCCGAGGTGCTGGAACTGCACGGCGAAGCGCGCAACTTCACCTCGCTTCTGCGCTGCGCCTGCACGATCCACCTGGGCGAGGATCAGCACATCGCCCCCACTGCCATCGCCGCCGAATAAAAGCGGCGCTGTAGTAATCCGTTACTACCCGGGCGGATCCGGCCCGCCCTAGACTGGTTCCCAGCAAGACAAGAAGGGAACACCATGGCGAAATATGTCCATTCCATGATCCGCGTGCTGGACGAGGCGCGCTCGGTCGATTTCTATGACCGCTGCTTCGGCCTGACCGTCGCCGAACGCCTTGATTTTCCTGAATTCACGCTGGTCTACCTGGCCAATGGCGAAAGCGAGACGGAACTGGAACTGACCGTCAACAAGGGCAGGACCGAACCCTATGCCCTGGGCGACGGCTATGGGCACATCGCCTTTACCGTGGATGACGTGGATGCCTTGCACGCCCGGCTGGACTCGGAAGGTTTCGCACCGCGCAAGCTGGTCGATTTCGCGCCGGGGGGAGAGGTGATTGCCCGGTTCTTCTTCATCGCCGATCCCGACGGCTATCAGATCGAGGTGATCCAGCGGGGCGGCCGCTACAAATAGCGCGCCCGTGGGGGAGGGGAGACCCCAGGACGCGCAGAACAAGGGGAGGAGGAAACATGACCCGATTGAACAAGCAGGGGCTGACACGACGCGCGCTTCTGTCGCGCGCGGTGGCGGCCGGGGCGCTGGCCGTGGCAGGACCGGGCTTCATCGCGGCACCCGACGCCGCCTGGGCCGTCGAGGTGACGGCGATCAGCGAACATCAGATGGCGACGCTGTTGCAGATGGCGCGCGACATCTATCCCCATGATCGTGTGGGGGACCGCTTCTATGCGGTGGCGATCAAGTCCTATGACGTGACCGAGCAGAAGGACATGGTGGCCGAAGGCATCGCCGCCCTGGACGAGGCCGCAAAGAAGGCCGGTTTCGACAACTACCTTGCCGCCGGATGGGAGGATGATCGGGTCGCGATCCTGCGGTCCATCCAGGACACGCCCTTCTTCCAGACGGTTCGGGGCGGGCTGGTGACGGGCCTATACAACCAGAAGGATATCTGGCCGATCTTCGGCTATGAGGGCGAGTCCTTCTCGCAGGGCGGTTACATCGACCGCGGCTTTGACGACATCGACTGGTTGTAGGGGGACAGCCACCATGGCAACGGCAGCGAAATTCGAACTGACCGACGACAGCGTGGTCGTCATCGTGGGCACCGGCGCGGGGGGCGGGGTTCTGGCCAACGAACTGGCGCAGAAGGGCGTCAAGGTCGTCGCACTTGAGGCGGGCGGGCGCTACCTGCCCGAGGATTACGTCAACGACGAATGGGAAAGCTTCGGCCAGCTTGCCTGGACCGACCCGCGCACGACCAGCGGCGACTGGCGCGTGGCCAAGGATTTCAGCGGGTTGCCTGCCTGGATCGTGAAGGCGGTGGGCGGCACCAGCATCCATTGGGCGGGCGCATCCCTGCGGTTCCAGGACCACGAATGGAAGGCGCTTTCCACCTATGGCCCGGTGGAAGGGGCAAGCCTGCTGGACTGGCCGCTGGACGCGGCCGAGATGGCCCCCTGGTACGACAAGGCCGAGGCCAAGCTGGGCGTGACCGGGGTCGGTGGGCGCGCACGCCTGCCCGGGAGCAACAACTACAAGGTCTTCGAGAAGGGCGCCTTGGCGCTTGGCTACAAGGACGTCCATACCGGCAACATGGCGATCAACAGCGCCGATTACGACGACCGGATGGCCTGCCAGCAGACCGGCTTCTGCTTCCAGGGCTGCAAATGGGGCGCCAAGTGGTCCACCGCCTATACTGACATCCCGCGCGGCGAGGCGACCGGCAACCTCGAGGTCCGCGACCACGCCCATGTCGCCCGCATCCTGCATGACGACAGCGGCAAAGTGACGGGGGTCGAGTATTTCGACAAGGAGGGCAATCTGCAGATGCAGAAGGCGCGTCTGGTCGCCGTCGCGGGCAACAGCTTCGAAAGCCCGCGCCTGCTTCTCAATTCGCACAGCAGCATGTTCCCGGACGGGCTGGCCAACAGCTCGGGGCAGGTCGGGCGCAACTACATGCGCCACACCACGGGATCGGTCTATGCGACCTTCGAGCAGCCGGTGAAGATGTGGCGCGGCACGACGATGGCCGGCATCATCCGCGACGAGGCCCGGCACGACCCATCGCGCGGCTTTGTCGGCGGCTATGAGCTTGAAACCCTGTCGCTGGGCCTGCCCTTCATGGCGGCCTTCCTGGACCCAGGCGGTTGGGGGCGCGAATTCACCACCGCGCTGGACAGCTATGCCAACATGGCCGGCATGTGGATCGTGGGCGAGGACATGCCCCAGGCCGACAACCGCGTCACCCTGTCGGACACGACGGACAAGTTCGGCCTGAAGGTCGCCAACGTCAACTTCAGCGACCATCCGAACGACGTCGCGATGCGCAACCACGCCTACAAGCAGGGCCAGGCGATCTACAAGGCGGTGGGGGCGACGCGGACATTGCCGACGCCGCCATATCCCTCGACCCATAACCTGGGCACCAACCGCATGTCGGAACGCCCCGAGGATGGGGTGGTGGACCGCAACGGGCGGGCGCATGACGTGCCGAACCTGTTCGTGTCGGATGGCAGCCAGTTCACGACGGGGGCGGCGGAAAACCCGACGCTGACCATTGTGGCCCTGGCGATCCGGCAGGCGGACCACATCGCCCGGGAAATGGCGGCGGGCAACGTCTGACGGAAATGCCCGCTGGCAGGCATTGCCAGCGGGGCATCCGGCTGCATGATATCCCTGCGCGACCGACAGGGGATGTGTCATGAAGACCTATCAAGGAAGCTGCTTCTGCGGCGCCGTCGCCTTTGAGGCGGATGGCGACTTGGCCGATGGCACCATGCGGTGCAACTGCCGGTTCTGCCGCAAGATGCGCTATTGGGAAATGCTTCTGCCGGACCCAGAGGGGCTGCGCCTGCTGAAGGGGGCAGAGGTTCTGGCCGAAACGCCGCGGATGCAGGATGACGGGCTGGACATGCACCACGTCTTCTGCGGGCGTTGCGGGACGCGGCTGTGGACGACGGGAAACCTAGCCGAACTGGGCGGACGTTTCACGATGGTCTTCGTCCCGGCCCTGGACGACGTGCCCGAAGAGGACCTTGTTGCGGCCCCGGTGTTTCATGCGGACGGGGCGCATGACGACTGGGCAAAGGAGGCGAAGGAAACACGCCACCTGTAATGTCGGCGCCGCAGCCGGGGCTGCGGCGCATCGGGGGTTACTGGCCGTCCATCGCCGCCTGGTTGACGCCGCCCTCGGCAATGCGGGTCATGTGCTCGTCCCCCTCGCGCGTGCTGTCCAGGCATTCCTGAAGGGCGGCACCGTCATCGTCATGGCCAAGCCGGTTGGCGAAGGTGCGCACGCAGCCATAGCCCGCGATGGCGTAATGGGTCAGCCGCTGGTACTGGGTGATGATCGCCGCGTCCTGCGTATCCTCGTCGCCGAAGTCGGTCTCGATCGCGTGCTTGCGGGCTTCGGACACCAGCCCCTCCATTCCGCGGCAATGCTCTCCGGTCGGATCGGTGTCGTGGCGCCCGCAGATGCTGGCAAGGGTTTCCATTCCGCGCGCGATGCCCTGGTTTCCGGCGATCAGGGCCTCGGACAGTTCGCGGGACTTCGCTGCGCGGCCCATCTCGGTGACGATCGCCATGGATTGCTTGCAGGCAGAATAGAGATCCTTCAACTGGTGGAGGTAGAGATCGTTCAGGGTCTTGATCGCCATGATGGTGTCCTTTCGGGGAAGCGGCCGTTTATTCCCTGCAACGTGCGGCCTGTCGCATCGTTCCAGACCAACCGCTTGACACCGGCGTTCCAAGGGTCCAGCAAACGCACCCTTGCCTGATCCCGTTCACGACATTCCGGTGACACCATGTTTTCGTGGTTCGAACGACGCATCGATCCCTATCCGACCGAAACGCCGGACATGCCGCCCCGGTCGCTGGTCCGCTTCGTGCTGTATTACAGCCGGGGGGCGATTCCCTGGCTGGTGCTGCTGGCCCTGACCTCGTCCCTGATCGCGATTGTCGAGGTTGCGCTGTTCGGCTGGCTGGGAGAGCTGATCAACCAGCTGTCGCAAACTCCGCGCGACCAGTTCTGGAACATGCATGGCGCGCGTCTGGCCTTCATGGCCCTGGTGCTGCTGCTGGTGCTGCCCGCGCTGAACCTTCTGGGATCGCTGGTCCTGTATCAGGGGCTGATGGGCAACTTTCCACAGCGCATCCGCTGGCGGGCGCACCGATATCTGCTGCGCCAGTCGGTCGGCTATTTTCAGGACGAATTCGCGGGCCGGATCGCCCAGCGTCTGATGCAGACCGCCCTTGCCGTGCGCGAGGTGGCGATGAAGGCAATGGATGTCGGCAGCTATGTCGTGATCTATTTCCTGGGCGCGCTGTTCCTGGCGGCTAGCCAGGACTGGCGGCTGGCGCTGCCCTTCCTGGCCTGGGTCGCGGCCTACGGCGTCCTGCTGTGGCAGATCGTGCCCCGCCTGGGCCGGGTGGCCGAGGCGCAGGCCGATGCGCGGTCGGGCATGACGGGGCGGGTCGTGGACAGCTATACCAACATCGCGACGGTCAAGCTGTTTTCCCATTCCTCGCGCGAGGAATCCTGGATGCGGGACGGCATGGACGCCTTTTTGCGCACCGTCTACGCCCAGATGCGCCTGTCCAGCGTGCAGGACATCGCGCTGAACACGATCAACGTTCTGCTGGTTGCCTCGGTCACGGGGGTGGGGCTCTGGCTGTGGACCGGCGGCCTGATCGAGGTCGGCGCGGTCGCGGTGGCCGTGCCGCTGGCGATGCGGCTGAACAACATGGCTCATTGGATCATGTGGGAATTCGCCGCCCTGTTCGAGAATATCGGGACGGTGCGCGACGGCATCTCCAGCCTTGCCCTGCCGCGAGAGGTCAAGGACGCCCCCGACGCCAAGCCGCTGGTCCGGGGGCCGGGCGCGGTCAGCTTCGACAATGTCACCTTCCGCTATCGCGGACCCGAGGGCGCGCAACCGATGGCCGTCCTGAACGACCTGACTCTGCATGTCGCGCCGGGTGAACGGGTGGGCCTGGTCGGCCGGTCGGGCGCGGGGAAATCGACGCTGATCAACCTGTTGCTGCGCTTTCACGACATTGAACAGGGGCGGATCACCATCGACGGGCAGGACGTGTCCCGCGTCACGCAGGACAGTCTGCGCGCGGCCATTGGCGTGGTGACGCAGGACAGTTCGCTTCTGCACCGCTCGGTCCGCGACAACATCGCCTATGGCCGCCCCGATGCGTCCGAGGCCGAGATCGCCGAAGCCCTGCGCATGGCCGAGGCGCAGGACTTCGTGCCCCTGCTTTCGGACAGCCACGGCCGCCGGGGGCTGGACGCCCATGTCGGCGAACGCGGCGTCAAGCTGTCGGGCGGCCAGCGTCAGCGCATTGCCATCGCCCGCGTCGCGCTGAAGGACGCGCCGATCCTGATCCTGGACGAGGCGACAAGCGCATTGGACAGCGAGGCCGAGGCAGCCATCCAGTCGCGCCTGGACGTTCTGATGGCCGGCAAGACCGTGATCGCCATCGCCCACCGCCTGTCCACCATTGCGGCGATGGACCGGCTGATCGTGATGGACGGGGGCCGCATCGTCGAACAGGGCAGCCATGCCGACCTGCTGGCCAGTGGCGGGCTTTATGCGCGGCTCTGGGCGCGGCAGTCGGGCGGGTTCCTGGCGGCGGACGTGGACGGATAAGGGCGTTTCCCCGCTTGACGCGCCCCGCGCCAGATCCTATCAGTCGCGCACCGCAGGGGTTTAGCTCAGTTGGTAGAGCATCGGTCTCCAAAACCGAGGGTCGTGGGTTCGAGTCCCCCAACCCCTGCCAGGTTCTTCAAGGCCATCAGTCGTCACGACGCAGGCTTTCACGCGCCAGGGCCGCGACCAGATCCGTCCGCGTGACGATGCCGACGATCCGCTCGCTCTCCAGCACCGGCACCGCATCGGTGCTGTTCGAGGCCAGCGAGGGCAGCAGCGCGGCAATTGGCGTGCCGGGACGGGCCGTGGGCAGGCGGCCGTCCATGACATCGACGGCGCGCAGGTCGTGGTCCAGCCGCGACAGCCTGCCATCGGGGCGAAAGCGCGCATGGACCCGCGCGATCAGGTGCAACTGGAAGATCACCCCCAGATAGCGCCCATTCGCACCCACGACCGGCAGCGAGGTGAAGCCGTGGCGCGAAAACAGCGCGGCGATCTCCAGCAGCGGGGTGTCGGGCGCGACGGTCACCAGGTCGCGCGACATGATGTCGCCCGCAACCTGGGCGCGGGTGCGGTGGGACGCTGCCTGCATCTCGGCCGCGGCGATCAGGCGGGCCAGATCCTCGACCCCCAGGTTCAGCGACTGGTTGTAGCGGACAAGGATGCCCGCCAGTTCGTCTTCGGTCAGGCCCAGGCGTTCGGGTGGCGAGGGGTCGGTGGTGCCGCTGGCATTCACCTCTCCGAACTGGCGGAAGGGATAGCGCCGCCCGGTGCCAAGCGCGTATAGCGCCCCGACCGCGACCAGCAGCGCGGTGCCCCCCGCGACCGGCATCAGCGCAAAGCCCAGGCCCAGCGGCGCGATCCTGTCCGCGCCGATCGCCACCGTCATCGCCACCGCGCCCCCCGGCGGATGCGTGGCCCGACACAGCGCCATCACAATGATGGCTGCCCCGACCGAGGCAGGCACCGCAATCATCGGATTGGCGACCACCCGGCAGACCAGCAGCGCCACGAGCGCCGACAGGGTGTTGCCGACAATGGCGGGCCAGGGCTGTGCGAGGGGACTGTTCGGGGCGGCAAAGATCAGGACCGAACTCGCCCCGAAGGGCGCGATCAGATAGATGCCCAGCCACAGGTCGGGCGACGCCAGAACCGCCAGCCCCGTTGCTACCGCCAGACCCAGGACGGCGCCGATGCCCGCCCGCAGCGCCTCGGCCGGGGGAACGGCGGCCACCGAGGGACCAAGCGCGCGGAACCGGGAATGTCCCGATGAATCGACAAGGATCGGCAAGGATTTCCCCTTCTTCTGGCAGGCCGATCCCTAGGAAGAACCTGCCCCCGCCGCAAGACGCCCGCCGACCGGGTGCGACTTTCGGCCCGCCCGATCCGCTCGCCGCTTCGACGCCTTCCGTAAGCTCCCGGGCCAGGACCACGCGACCGGGCAGTTTGGGCTGGACCTGCAACGGCGGGCTTGAATCGCGGGGGCCGGGCGGATAGATGAACGCTCGACTTGTCCAAGGAGCCTGCCCGTGGCCACCAATCCTGTCCAGTTCATCAACCAGGTCCGCGCCGAGGCCGCCAAGATCAGCTGGCCCACGCGGCGCGAGGTGATCACGACGACCATCATGGTGCTGATCCTGGCCGCGCTGTTCAGCGTGTTCTTTTCGCTGGTGGACCTGGCCATCCGCTTTGGCATCACCGAAGGACTGCGGCTGATCAGCAACTGATCGGGCTTGCAATTGCGGGCGCATGGGGGTATTTGCCCCCGACTGTCCGGCAAGCGGCGTGCATCGAAATCCGGTTGCGCGCCCCTTTCGATTTTGACGGACGCACATGAATTCAAGGGTTTGCCCGGCGCTTCGGGTGATTCCCTTCCGACGAACAGGGGTTGATCGAAACATGGCAAAGCGTTGGTATTCGGTCAGCGTCCTGTCGAACTTCGAAAAGAAGGTCGCCGAGGCGATTCGTCAGGCCGTCGCCGAGAAGGGCCTGGAAGAGCAGATCGACGAGGTTCTGGTTCCGACCGAGGAAGTGATCGAGATCCGTCGCGGCAAGAAGGTCACCTCGGAACGTCGCTTCATGCCGGGCTATGTGCTGGTCCACATGGACATGTCGGACCGCACCTACCACCTGGTGAACTCGATCAACCGCGTCACCGGCTTTCTGGGCGCGCAGGGCAAGCCGATGCCGATGCGCGACGACGAGGTGAACGCGATGCTGAACCGCCGCGAGGATGGCGAAAAGGCCGCCCCGCGCAACCTGATCCGCTTCGACGTGGGCGAAAAGGTCAACGTGACCGACGGACCCTTCGAAGGCTTCTCGGGCATGGTCGAGGAAGTGGACGAGGTGTCGAGCCGCATCAAGGTGACGGTCTCGATCTTTGGCCGGCCGACGCCGGTCGAACTGGAATTCACGCAGGTCGCCAAGACCGCGTGATCGTGTGCGGGAGGCGAAAGCCGCACCGCTAGGTCGGCCCCGGTCCGGGGCGTGATGACAAGGAGAAGGCCCTATGGCCAAGAAAGTAGTCGGCAGCCTCAAGCTGCAAATCAAGGCGGGTCAGGCGAACCCGTCGCCCCCCGTTGGCCCGGCCCTGGGTCAGCGCGGCATCAACATCATGGCGTTCTGCAAAGAATTCAACGCCAAGACGCAAGAGATGGAGCAGGGTTCCCCCGTTCCGGTCGTCATCACCTATTACGCCGACAAGTCCTTCAGCTTCGAGACGAAGACGCCCCCCGCGTCCTTCCTGCTGAAGAAGGCCGCCGGCCTGAAGCCCGTGGGCAAGCGCAACCGCGCCAAGGGTTCGGAAAAGCCGGGCCGTGCGGTCGCCGGCACCGTGACCGTCAAGCAGGTCCGCGAGATCGCCGAAGCCAAGATGAAGGACCTGTCGGCCAACGACGTCGAACAGGCCATGAAGATCATCGTCGGCTCGGCCCGGTCGATCGGTATCGAGGTGAAAGGCTAAGCCATGGCGAAGATTTCCAAGAAAAAAGCCGCCGCCCGCGCCCAGTTCGAAGGCAAGGCCAACCTGACGGTTGAAGATGCGATCAACCTGGTGAAGGGCGCCGCCTCGGCCAAGTTCGACGAGACCGTCGAGATCGCGCTGAACCTGGGTGTCGACCCGCGCCACGCCGACCAGATGGTCCGCGGCGTCGTGACGCTGCCCGCCGGCACCGGCAAGGACGTTCGCGTCGCCGTTTTCGCCCGTGGCCCCAAGGCTGACGAAGCCAAGGCCGCCGGTGCGGACATCGTCGGCGCCGAAGACCTGATGGAAACCATTCAGTCCGGCAAGATCGAGTTCGACCGCTGCATCGCGACGCCGGACATGATGCCGCTGGTCGGCCGCCTGGGCAAGATCCTGGGCCCGCGCAACCTGATGCCGAACCCCAAGGTCGGCACGGTGACGATGGACGTGAAATCGGCCGTCGAAGCTGCCAAGGGCGGCGAGGTCCAGTTCAAGGCCGAGAAGGCGGGCGTTGTCCATGCCGGCATCGGCAAGGTGTCCTTCGACGCCGAGAAGCTGGCCATCAACCTGCGCGCCTTCGTGGACGCGGTCAGCCGTGCCAAGCCCTCGGGCGCGAAAGGGACCTACATGAAGAAGGTCTCGATCAGTTCGACCATGGGGCCGGGCGTGTCGGTGGACGTGGCCTCGGCCACGGCCAACTAAGAATTTTCTGGTGCCCGATTGGCTTCGGGACCGGGAATGACGGGGCGCCAGCCGCCCCGTCCTGTCCGAGACGGAGGGTGCGGGGAAACCTGCTTAATGTCCTTCCTGAGATGGGGAAGCATTTTTCCGAAGGATTTCTTCGGGTGATCTTGCCCTAGCGGACCCGACCTGCCTTCGGGCGGGAAAAGTGAGAGCCGGGGGGAAACCCCCAACTTGGAGTGAAACCGTGGATAGAGCACAAAAAGAACAGGTGGTCGAAGAACTCGGCCAGATCTTTGAAAGCTCTGGCGTCGTGGTGGTTGCCCACTACGAGGGGATGACGGTTGCACATATGCAGGACCTCCGCGCGCGCATGCGCGAAGCGGGTGGTTCGGTTCGCGTCGCCAAGAACAAGCTCGCCAAGATCGCCCTGGAAGGTAAGCCTTGCGCAAGCATCGCCGACTACCTGACGGGCATGACCGTGATCACCTATTCGGAGGATCCGACCGCTGCCGCGCGGATCGCCGACAAGTATGCCAAGGACAACGATCGTTTCGTGATCCTGGGCGGTGCTATGGGTGACTCGGCCCTGGATCCGGCCGGTGTGAAAGCCGTCGCCTCGATGCCGTCGCGTGAAGAGCTTATCGCTCAGATCGTGTCCTGCCTCGGTGCGCCTGCCTCGAACATTGCCGGTGCCATTGGCGCGCCTGCTTCGAACATCGCGAGCATCCTCACGACCCTCGAGGAACGTGAGGCTGCGTAAGCAACCCAATCCCTGCGTGTGGTTGAAAACCCGACGTTGGAACATTAACTGAGAGAACGGAAAAATGGCTGATCTGAAACAACTCGCCGAACAAATCGTGGGCCTGACCCTGCTGGAAGCCCAGGAACTGAAAACCATCCTGAAAGACGAATACGGCATCGAGCCGGCTGCCGGTGGCGCCGTCATGATGGCTGGCCCGGCCGCTGGCCCGGCTGAAGCCGCCGAAGAGAAAACCGAATTCGACGTCGTCCTGGTCGAAGCCGGCGCCAACAAGATCAACGTGATCAAGGAAGTGCGCGGCATCACCGGTCTGGGCCTGAAAGAAGCCAAGGACCTGGTCGAAGCCGGCGGCAAAGTCAAAGAAGGCGCTTCGAAAGCCGACGCCGAAGAGATGAAGAAGAAGCTCGAAGCGGCTGGCGCCAAGGTCGAGCTGAAGTAATCGGCCGTCAGGCTGACCACGATGGGGCAGGGTCCGGGTTTTCCCGGTCCCTGCCGAACCTGTCTTGAAGGGCGGTCTGGAACAGACAATCCTTCAGGGCATGTTCAAGGTTCGGGAGCCGGGCGGTGGGACGCACGGCACGAATTGGACCTTATCCCCCTGCATTCGTAGGCCCGTGTCCTGGGTGCCCCGACCCGGACCGCGCGCGAAGTCGAAAGGTGACTAGACCCCATGGCGCAATCCTATGTCGGCCAGAAGCGTATCCGGCGCTATTACGGCAACATCCGCGAAGTGCTGGAGATGCCGAACCTGATCGAGGTTCAGAAATCCTCCTACGACCTGTTCCTGAACTCGGGTGAGGGCACGGGCCATCACGACGGCGAAGGCATCCAGGGCGTTTTCCAGTCGGTCTTCCCGATCAAGGATTTCAACGAGACCGCGACCCTGGAATTCGTGAAATACGAGCTGGAACGGCCGAAATACGATGTGGACGAGTGCCAGCAGCGCGACATGACCTATGCCGCACCGCTGAAGGTGACGCTGCGCCTGATCGTGTTCGATGTCGACGAAAACACCGGCGCGAAATCGGTCAAGGACATCAAGGAACAGGACGTCTTCATGGGCGACATGCCCTTGATGACCCAGAACGGGACGTTCATCGTGAACGGGACCGAGCGTGTCGTCGTGTCCCAGATGCACCGCAGCCCCGGCGTGTTCTTCGACCATGACCGCGGCAAGACCCATTCCTCGGGCAAGCTGCTGTTCGCCTGCCGCATCATTCCCTATCGCGGTTCGTGGCTGGACTTCGAATTCGACGCCAAGGACCTGGTCTTCGCGCGTATCGACCGCCGCCGGAAGCTGCCGGTGACGACGCTGCTTTATGCCCTGGGCATGGATCAGGAAGGCATCATGGATGCCTTCTATGAAACCGTGGACTACACCCTGCGTCGCGAGGGCCGGTCGCAGGGCTGGGTCACGCGCTTCTTCCCCGAACGCGTCCGCGGCACCCGCCCGTCCTATGACCTGGTCAACGCCGACACCGGCGAGGTCATCACCAAGGCGGGCGACAAGGTCACCCCGCGCCTGGTCAAGAAGCTGCAGGAATCCGGCGAGGCGCTGAACCTGCTGGTTCCGTTCGAGCGCATCATCGGCCGCTTCGTCGCCAAGGACATCGTCAACGACACCACCGGCTTCATCTATGCCGAGGCCGGCGACGAGATCACCGCGGAATACGACCGCGACGGCGAGCTGAACGGCGGCCTGCTCAAGGTCCTGCTGGACAACGGCGTGACCGAGATCCCGGTGCTGGACATCGACCACGTCAATGTCGGCCCCTACATCCGCAATACCATGGCCGCCGACAAGAACATGGGCCGCGAAGGCGCGCTCATGGACATCTATCGCGTCATGCGCCCGGGCGAGCCGCCTACCGTCGAGGCCGCGTCGAACCTGTTCAACTCGCTGTTCTTCGACAGCGAGCGCTATGACCTGTCCGCCGTGGGCCGGGTCAAGATGAACATGCGCCTGGATCTGGACGCGCCCGACACCCAGCGGACCCTGCGCCCCGAGGATATCGTGGCCTGTGTCCGTGGCCTGGTGGAACTGCGCGACGGCAAGGGCGAGATCGACGACATCGACCACCTGGGCAACCGCCGGGTGCGCTCGGTCGGCGAACTGATGGAAAACCAGTATCGCGTTGGCCTGCTGCGCATGGAGCGCGCCATCCGCGAGCGTATGTCCGGCGTCGAGATCGACACTGTCATGCCGCAGGACCTGATCAACGCCAAGCCGGCGGCGGCCGCGGTGCGTGAATTCTTCGGCAGTTCGCAGCTGTCGCAGTTCATGGACCAGACCAACCCGCTGTCCGAAGTGACGCACAAGCGTCGCCTGTCGGCCCTCGGGCCGGGCGGTCTGACGCGCGAGCGTGCTGGCTTCGAGGTTCGCGACGTCCACCCGACCCATTACGGCCGGATGTGCCCGATCGAAACGCCGGAAGGCCAGAACATCGGCCTGATCAACAGTCTTGCGACCTTTGCGCGCGTGAACAAATACGGCTTCATCGAGACCCCCTACCGCAAGGTGATCGAGGGTCGCGTGACCGACGACGTGGTCTACATGTCCGCGACCGAGGAGATGCGGCATACCGTGGCCCAGGCCAACGCGACGCTGGACGCCGAGGGCCGGTTCGTGGACGAACTGATCTCGACCCGTCAGGCGGGCGACTTCACGCTGAACCCGGTCGATGCCATCGACCTGATCGACGTGTCGCCCAAGCAGCTGGTCTCGGTCGCGGCCGCGCTGATCCCGTTCCTGGAAAACGACGACGCCAACCGCGCGCTGATGGGTTCGAACATGCAGCGTCAGGCGGTTCCGCTGCTGCGGGCCGAGGCGCCGTTCGTCGGCACCGGCATGGAAGCCACCGTTGCGCGTGACAGCGGCGCGGCCATCATGGCGCGCCGGGGCGGCATCATCGACCAGGTCGATGCGCAGCGTATCGTTGTGCGCGCGACCGAAGGTCTGGGTGCGGGCGATGCGGGCGTGGACATCTATCGTCTGCGCAAGTTCAAGCGGTCCAACCAGTCCTCGACAATCAACCAGCGTCCGCTGGTCAAGGTGGGCGAAAAGGTCGTTGCCAACCAGGTCATCGCGGACGGTCCCTCGACTGACCAGGGCGAGCTGGCGATCGGCCGGAACGTGGTCGTGGCCTTCATGCCCTGGAACGGCTACAACTACGAGGACTCGATCCTGATTTCCGAGCGGATCCACCGCGACGACGTGTTCACCTCGATCCATATTGATGAATACGAAGTGGCGGCCCGTGACACGAAGCTGGGGCCGGAAGAGATCACGCGCGACATCCCGAACGTCGGCGAGGAAGCCCTGCGCAACCTCGACGAGGCCGGCATCGTCTATATCGGCGCCGAGGTCGGGCCGGGCGACATCCTGGTGGGCAAGATCACCCCCAAGGGCGAAAGCCCGATGACGCCGGAAGAAAAGCTTCTGCGCGCCATCTTCGGCGAAAAGGCGTCGGACGTGCGCGACACCTCGCTGCGCCTGCCGCCGGGGGCCTACGGGACCATCGTGGAAGTCCGCGTCTTCAACCGCCATGGTGTGGACAAGGACGAACGCGCCCTGCAGATCGAGCGTGAGGAAGTCGAGCGTCTGGCCCGCGACCGGGACGACGAACAGGCGATCCTGGACCGCAACATCTATGCGCGCCTGAAATCGTTGATCCTGGGCAAGACCGCCGTGAAGGGGCCGAAAGGCGTCAAGGCTAACTCCGAGATCAACGAGGATCTGCTGGGCACGCTGTCGCGCGGCCAGTGGTGGCAGCTTGCCGTCAGCGAGGAAGACACCGCCAAGGAAGTCGAGGCGCTGAACCATCAGTATGACGCCCAGAAGAAGGCCCTCGAGGCCCGCTTTGAGGACAAGGTCGAGAAGGTCCGTCAGGGCGACGACCTGCCGCCGGGCGTGATGAAGATGGTCAAGGTGTTCGTCGCCGTGAAGCGCAAGCTGCAGGCTGGAGACAAGATGGCCGGCCGTCATGGCAACAAGGGCGTCGTGTCCAAGGTCGTCCCGATCGAGGACATGCCCTTCCTGGCGGATGGCACCCCGGTCGACCTGGTGCTGAACCCACTGGGCGTGCCGTCGCGCATGAACGTCGGCCAGATCCTGGAAACCCACATGGGTTGGGCATCGCGCGGTCTTGGCATCAAGATCGACGAGGCTCTCGAGGACTATCGCCGCAACGGCGATCTGACCCCGGTCCGGGAAGCCATGAAGATCGGCTATGGCGACGACATGTATGCCGAGACCTTCGAGGGCATGGATGACGACCTGCTGGTCGAACACGCCAACACGGTCCGCACCGGCGTTCCGATCGCCACGCCCGTCTTCGACGGCGCGAAAGAGGCGGACGTGAACGACGCGCTGACGCGTGCGGGCTTCGACACCTCTGGTCAGTCCGTGGTCTTCGACGGCCGCACGGGCGAGCAGTTCTCGCGCAAGGTGACGGTGGGCATGAAATATGTCCTGAAGCTGCACCACCTTGTCGATGACAAGATGCACGCGCGTTCGACCGGGCCGTACAGCCTCGTCACGCAGCAGCCGCTGGGTGGTAAGGCGCAGTTCGGCGGCCAGCGTCTGGGTGAGATGGAGGTCTGGGCGCTTGAAGCCTATGGCGCCGCCTATACCTTGCAAGAGATGCTGACGGTCAAGTCGGACGACGTCGCGGGCCGGACCAAGGTCTATGAGTCCATCGTCAAGGGCGACGACAACTTCGAGGCCGGCGTGCCGGAATCGTTCAACGTGCTGGTCAAGGAGGTCCGGGGTCTGGGCCTCAACATGGAACTCCTGGATGCGGAGGAGGACGAGTAACGGTGCGTGCAAGCACGCACCCTACCATGCCGTAGGGTGCGTGATCTTCACGCACCGTCTCTCCCCCGCGCCCTTTCATTAGGAAAAAAGAATGAACCAGGAACTCGCCACCAATCCCCTGAACCCGCTGGCCCCGCCGCGGCAGTTCGACGAAATCAAGATCTCGCTGGCCTCGCCCGAGGAAATCCTCGCCTGGTCCTATGGCGAGGTGAAGAAGCCCGAAACCATCAACTACCGCACGTTCAAGCCCGAGCGTGACGGCCTGTTCTGCGCGCGCATCTTCGGTCCGATCAAGGACTACGAATGCCTGTGCGGCAAGTACAAGCGCATGAAGTATCGCGGCCTCGTCTGCGAGAAATGCGGCGTGGAAGTGACCCTGCAGAAGGTCCGCCGCGAGCGGATGGGCCATATCGAACTGGCCGCGCCCGTCGCGCATATCTGGTTCCTGAAGTCGCTGCCGTCCCGCATCGGCCTGATGCTGGACATGACGCTGCGAGATCTGGAACGGATCCTGTATTTCGAGAACTACGTCGTCATCGAACCGGGCCTGACCGACCTGACCTATGGTCAGCTGCTGACCGAGGAAGAATTCCTCGATGCGCAGGACCAATATGGTTCGGACGCGTTCAGCGCCGATATCGGCGCCGAGGCGATCCGCGCGATGCTGGCCAATATCGACCTGGCCTCGACCGCTGAACAGCTTCGCGAGGATCTGAAGGAAGCCACCGGCGAACTGAAGCCCAAGAAGATCATCAAGCGCCTGAAGATCGTCGAAAGCTTCCTGGAATCCGGCAACCGTCCGGAATGGATGGTGCTGACCGTGATCCCGGTCATCCCGCCGGAACTGCGCCCGCTGGTTCCGCTGGACGGCGGCCGCTTCGCCACGTCCGACCTGAACGACCTGTATCGCCGGGTCATCAACCGCAACAACCGCCTGAAGCGCCTGATCGAGCTTCGTGCGCCCGACATCATCGTGCGCAACGAAAAGCGGATGCTGCAGGAATCGGTCGATGCGCTGTTCGACAACGGCCGTCGCGGCCGCGTCATCACGGGCAACAACCGTCGCCCGCTGAAGTCGCTGTCGGACATGCTGAAGGGCAAGCAGGGCCGCTTCCGCCAGAACCTTCTGGGCAAGCGCGTGGACTTCTCGGGCCGTTCGGTCATCGTGACCGGGCCGGAACTGAAGCTGCACCAGTGCGGTCTGCCGAAGAAGATGGCCTTGGAACTGTTCAAGCCGTTCATCTATTCGCGGCTTGAGGCGAAGGGCCTGTCGTCCACCGTCAAGCAGGCCAAGAAGCTGGTCGAAAAGGAACGCCCCGAGGTCTGGGACATCCTGGACGAGGTGATCCGCGAGCATCCGGTTCTGCTGAACCGTGCGCCGACGCTGCACCGCCTGGGCATCCAGGCTTTCGAGCCGATCCTGATCGAGGGCAAGGCGATCCAGCTTCACCCGCTGGTCTGCTCGGCCTTCAACGCCGACTTCGACGGCGACCAGATGGCCGTCCACGTTCCGCTGTCGCTGGAAGCGCAGTTGGAAGCGCGCGTCCTGATGATGTCGACGAACAACGTGCTGTCGCCCGCCAACGGCGCGCCGATCATCGTGCCGTCCCAGGATATGGTTCTGGGCCTGTATTATGTCTCGATGCAGCGCGACGGAATGAAGGGCGAGGGCATGGCCTTCGCCAACGTGAACGAGGTGGAACATGCCCTTGCCGCAGGCGAGGTGCATCTGCACGCCAAGATCACCGCGCGCATCAAGCAGATCGACGAGAACGGCAACGAGGTCATCAAGCGGTTCGAAACCACGCCGGGCCGCGTCCGGCTGGGTGCGCTGCTGCCGATGAACGCCAAGGCGCCCTTCGAGCTGGTCAACCGGCTGCTGCGCAAGAAGGACGTGCAGCACGTCATCGACACCGTCTACCGCTACTGCGGGCAGAAGGAATCGGTGATCTTCTGCGACCAGATCATGGGCCTCGGCTTCCGCGAGGCGTTCCGTGCCGGCATCAGCTTCGGCAAGGACGACATGGTGGTGCCCGACAACAAGTGGTCCATCGTCGAGGAAGTCCAGGAACAGGTGAAGGAGTTCGAGCAGCAGTATCTCGACGGCCTGATCACCCAGGGCGAGAAGTACAACAAGGTCGTGGACGCCTGGTCGAAGTGCAACGACCGCGTCACCGAGGCCATGATGTCCACCATCTCGGCCACCAAGAAGGACGAGAACGGTGCCGAGATGGAGCCGAACTCGGTCTACATGATGGCGCATTCCGGTGCGCGGGGTTCGACCAACCAGATGAAGCAGCTGGGCGGGATGCGCGGGTTGATGGCCAAGCCCTCGGGCGAGATCATCGAGACGCCGATCATCTCGAACTTCAAGGAGGGTCTGACCGTTCTTGAATACTTCAACTCGACCCACGGCGCCCGGAAGGGTCTGTCGGACACGGCGTTGAAGACGGCGAACTCGGGCTACCTGACCCGCCGCCTGGTGGACGTGGCGCAGGACTGCATCATCCGCGAACACGACTGCGGCACCGAGCAGGCCATCACGGCATCCGCTGCCGTGAACGACGGCGAGGTCATCAGCCCGCTGTCCGAACGCGTGCTGGGCCGGACCGCGGCCGAGGACGTGCTGGTGCCGGGCGAGGACGAGATCATCGTCCGCGCCAACGAGGTGATCGACGAGCGCAAGGCCGATGCCATCGAGCAGGCGGGCGTGCAGACCGTGCGCATCCGTTCGGCCCTGACCTGCGAGTCCGAGGACGGCGTCTGCGCGCTGTGCTATGGCCGCGACCTGGCACGCGGCACGCTGGTCAACATCGGCGAGGCGGTGGGCATCATCGCAGCCCAGTCGATCGGCGAACCGGGCACCCAGCTGACGATGCGGACCTTCCACATCGGCGGCATCGCGCAAGGTGGGCAGCAGTCGTTCCAGGCCGCCTCTCACGAGGGTACGGTCCAGTTCCGCAACGAAAACATCCTGGCCAACGCCAATGGCGAACAGGTCGTGATGTCGCGCAACATGCAGTTGCTGATCCTGGATGACCAGGGCCAGGAACGCGCCAGCCACAAGCTGTTCTACGGCTCGAAGCTGTTCGTGAAGGAAGGCGAGCGTGTCATCCGTGGCGCCAAGCTGTTCGAATGGGATCCCTATACCCTGCCGATCATCGCCGAAAAGGCGGGCATCACGAAGTTCGTCGACCTTCTCTCGGGGATCTCCGTCCGCGACGAGACGGACGACGCGACCGGCATGACGCAGAAGATCGTGACCGATTGGCGTTCCGCGCCGAAAGGCAACGACCTGAAGCCCGAGATCATCATCATGGATGAGAACGGCGAGCCGGTGCGCAACGAACAGGGCAACCCGATCAGCTATCCGATGTCGGTGGACGCGATCCTGTCGGTCGAGGACCAGCAGGAAATCCGTGCGGGCGACGTGGTGGCGCGTATTCCGCGGGAAGGTGCACGGACCAAGGACATCACCGGGGGTCTTCCCCGCGTGGCCGAACTGTTCGAGGCCCGTCGTCCCAAGGACCACGCGATCATCGCCGAGATCGACGGCTATGTCCGCTTCGGCAAGGACTACAAGAACAAGCGCCGCATCACCATCGAGCCGTCGGAAGACGGCGCGACCGCGGTTGAATACATGGTGCCGAAAGGCAAGCACATCCCGGTGCAGGAAGGCGACTTCGTGCAGAAGGGTGACTACATCATGGACGGCAACCCGGCCCCGCACGACATCCTGCGGATCATGGGGATCGAGGCGCTTGCGGACTACCTGATCGACGAGGTTCAGGACGTCTATCGACTGCAGGGCGTGAAGATCAACGACAAGCACATCGAGGTGATCGTCCGCCAGATGCTGCAGAAGATCGAGATCACCGACAGCGGCGACACCACGCTGCTGAAGGGCGAGCATGTCGAGCGCGACGAGTTCGAGGAAGAGAACGCCAAGATCGAGGCCCGCGGTGGCCGTCCGGCGCAGGGGGAACCCGTGCTTCTGGGCATCACCAAGGCGTCGCTGCAGACCCGCAGCTTCATCTCGGCCGCATCGTTCCAGGAAACGACCCGCGTGCTGACCGAGGCGGCCGTTCAGGGCAAGCGCGACAAGCTGCTTGGCCTGAAGGAGAACGTCATCGTCGGCCGCCTGATCCCGGCCGGCACGGGCGGCGCCACCGCACGGGTGCGCCGCATCGCGACCGAGCGGGACAACCAGGTGATCGAAGCCCGTCGGGCCGAGGCCGAAGCTGCCGCCGCCCTGATCGCGCCTGCGATGGACGAGGTTGCATCTGACCGGGTCGCCGATCGGGCCGAAACGGGCGGCGACGAGTAATCGCCTTCCGACAGAACCGCGAAAGGCCCGGCATTGCCGGGCCTTTTGCTTGAAGGGTCCTGCTTGTGCGGGTGCTTTGCGTATCCTGCAAAAACTGCTTGCCGGGACGGGTGGCAATGCCTAACCCGGAAAGACCGTTCCCCTTGGCGATTCAGTCATGCGCACCCCCATCATGTCCCCGATCCGTCGCGTCCGGCCTGCCTCGGTCAGGCCGCTGACGCATCAGCCGGGCGACAACCTGCGCGGCGCGACGATCATGACGCTGTGCATGGTGGCCTTTGGGTTGAATGACACGGTGATGAAATTCGTGGCGCAGAACCTGCCGCTTTATCAGGCCGTTACGCTGCGGGGCCTGTTCGTGATGATCGCCATTGCTGCCGTGTCCCCGCGCCTTGGTGGGCTGCACCTGCGCATACCGCGCGACGCGCGCCGTCCGATGATCTGGCGCTCGATCGGAGAAATCGCCTCGACCCTGCTGTTTCTGAATGCGCTGCAGCATATGGCGATGGGCAACCTATCCGCGATCATGCAGGCGCTGCCGCTTGTGGTGATGGTGGCGGCCGCGCTGTTCTTCGGTGAAACCCTTGGCTGGCGCCGCGTCGGCGCGGTCGTCGCGGGCTTCCTGGGCGTGCTTCTGATCCTCCGGCCCGGGGGCGATGTCTTCGACGTCTGGGCCATCGTCGCCGTGGCTGCAATGGGCATGGTCGCATTGCGTGACCTTGCCACCCGGAGCTTCGGCGGCAACATCACCTCGGCCACGATCGCCTTTTACGCCGCGGCGGCGGTGACACTCGTCGGCCTTGTCATCAGCCTGGTCCAGGGCTGGGTCATGCCCAGCCTGTCCCAGGTCCTGCTGCTTCTGATGGGCAGCGCCTTCCTGACCGTCGGCTATGTCAGCGCCGTCGCCTCGATGCGGGTGGGCGAGATGTCCTATGTGGCGCCCTTCCGCTATACCTCGCTGCTGGTTGCCATCGCGATGGGCCTGATCGTCTTCGGCGAATGGCCCGACCTTTGGACATTGGCCGGGTCGGCGCTGGTCGTGGCGGCCGGCATCTATACCATCTGGCGCGAGGCGCAGCTGGGCAAGACGCGCTGATGCGGGTGCAGATGCTGGGCCTGTGCCGGTTTTCCTATCTGGGCCTGCGCGGCTATCAGCGCCACCACGCGACCATCGAGGAACGCCGGGCCTTTCTTTACGATCCTGCCCGCCTTGCGCGCCGCTGGCTGTGGCTGCGGACGGTGGCGCTGCCCGGCTGGCTGGCGCAGACGGATCCGGACTTTACCCTGGTTCTGATGACCGGCCCCGACCTGCCGCAGCCCTGGCTGTCGAACCTGCGCGACCTTGCCGCCCGCCATCCGCAGCTTCGGCTTGAACTGGTCCCGCCGATGGAGCGGCATCTGGAGGCCTGCGAGGCCGCCATCGCGCCCCATATCGACCCGGCGGCCGAAGTGATCGGACATTTCCGTCACGACGACGACGACGCGGTGGCCCTGGACTACATCGCCCGCGCCAAGGCGGATTTCGCGCAGGTCCGGGGCCTGTGGCAAGCAGAGGGGCGGCTGTCGCTGGATCATTCGCGCGGGCTGATGATGCAGGTGGGGGCGGGAAGCGTCCGCTTCGTGCCGCGCATCGCCCACAACATGGGCGTGGCGCTGACCATCTTCCTGCGCCCGGACGAAGGAAAGACCGCGCTGCATTTCAACCACACCAAGCTGCCCCTGTGGATGCCCGGCGTGGCCGTCACGCGGCCGCTGATGTTCCTGCGCGGCATCCACGGCGACAGCGACTCGGGCGACATCGGACCGGGCATCCCGTGGGAGATCGCGCCGGACGCGCTTGACCGGCAACTGTCGGCCCGGTTCGGCCTTGCCCGAAAGGACCTGGAGGGGCTGGCGCAGCGTCTTGCGGGTGCGTGACGACGGCGTGACGGGGGCGGGGTCGTGTTGACAGCTTGGGCGATTCCGCCTATACGCCGCACACCCGACGGGAAACCGCGCGGGGGCCAGAACCTTTCGTGGTCACGATCCGGGCCTTTAACTGCCTCGATCCTCTGGAATATTTCCCCTCCACCCCGGATTCCGGGGAAGGATGGGTTTGGCATTTCGCGATTCGCGCGAAATGCCGTCGAGAAGCGGCGCAGCAGACCTGCTGCGAGTATTGACAGAGCAAGACGGGGAACCGAATGCCGACGATCCAACAGCTGATCCGCAAACCGCGGCAGCCGAAAGTGCAGCGCTCGAAGTCGCAGCACCTTCAGGGCTGCCCGCAGAAGCGCGGCGTCTGCACGCGCGTCTATACCACGACGCCGAAGAAACCGAACTCCGCTATGCGTAAGGTGGCCAAGGTCCGCCTGACGAATGGCTTCGAGGTCATCTCCTACATCCCGGGCGAAAAGCACAACCTGCAGGAACACAGCGTCGTGCTGATCCGCGGCGGCCGCGTGAAAGACCTTCCGGGTGTCCGTTACCACATCCTGCGTGGTGTGCTGGATACCCAGGGCGTCAAGGATCGTCGCCAGCGTCGTTCGAAATACGGCGCGAAGCGTCCGAAGTAAGGAGAGGCATCAATGTCCCGTCGTCACGCCGCTGAAAAGCGCGAAGTCCTGCCCGACGCCAAATTTGGCGATCGCGTGCTGACCAAATTCATGAACAACCTGATGGTTGACGGCAAGAAATCCGTCGCCGAGCGCATCGTCTATTCGGCCCTGGACCGCGTCCAGGCCCGCCTGAAGCGCGAGCCGATCGAGGTCTTCCACGAAGCCCTGGACAACGTGAAGCCCTCGGTCGAGGTGCGTTCGCGCCGCGTCGGCGGCGCCACCTACCAGGTCCCGGTCGAGGTTCGCCCGACCCGCCGCGAAGCCCTGGCGATCCGCTGGCTGATCGATGCGTCCAAGAAGCGCAACGAGAACACCATGGAAGAGCGTCTTGCTGGCGAACTGGCCGATGCCGTGAACGGCCGCGGCACCGCCGTCAAGAAGCGCGAAGACACGCACAAGATGGCCGACGCGAACAAGGCGTTCAGCCACTACCGCTGGTAAGGCGAAAGGATCCGACCCATGGCACGCGAATATCCGCTGCAGCGTTACCGCAACTTCGGCATCATGGCCCACATCGATGCCGGCAAGACGACAACGACCGAGCGTATCCTTTACTACACCGGCAAGTCGCACAAGATCGGCGAAGTGCATGACGGCGCCGCGACCATGGACTGGATGGAGCAGGAACAGGAACGCGGCATCACGATCACGTCTGCCGCGACCACCACGTTCTGGCAGCGTCAGGAAGACCCGACCACCGAAGGGACTTCGGACACCAAGTACCGCTTCAACATCATCGACACGCCGGGCCACGTGGACTTCACCATCGAGGTGGAACGCTCGCTGGCCGTTCTGGACGGTGCGATCTGCCTTCTGGACGCCAACGCCGGCGTCGAGCCGCAGACCGAGACCGTGTGGCGTCAGGCCGACCGCTACAAGGTTCCGCGGATCGTCTTCGTCAACAAGATGGACAAGATCGGTGCCGACTTCTTCAACTGCGTGCGCATGATCAAGGACCGCACCGGCGGTACCCCGTGCCCGATCGCCCTGCCGATCGGCGCCGAGGACCAGCTGGAAGGCATCATCGACCTGGTGAAGATGGAAGAATGGGTCTGGAAGGGCGAGGATCTGGGCGCGTCCTGGGTTCGCCAGCCGATCCGCGACGACCTGAAGGACCTGGCCGACGAATGGCGCACCAACCTGCTGGAACTCGTGGTCGAGCAGGACGACGCCGCGATGGAAGCCTATCTTGAAGGCAACGAGCCCGACGAGGCGACCCTGCGCAGCCTGATCCGCAAGGGCACGCTGTCGCTGTCCTTCTTCCCGGTGACTGCCGGTTCCGCGTTCAAGAACAAGGGCGTGCAGCCCCTGCTGAACTCGGTCATCGACTTCCTGCCTTCGCCGCTGGACGTGCCCGCCTATATGGGCTTCACGCCGGGCGACGAGACCGAGACCCGCAACATCGAGCGTCGTGCCGATGACGCGCAGCCCTTCTCGGGTCTGGCGTTCAAGATCATGAACGACCCCTTCGTCGGCTCGCTGACCTTTACGCGCATCTATTCCGGCGTCCTGAAGAAGGGCGATCAGATGCTGAACGCCACCAAGGGCAAGCGCGAGCGCGTCGGCCGCATGATGATGATGCACTCGATCAACCGCGAGGAAATCGAGGAAGCCTTTGCAGGCGACATCATCGCGCTGGCCGGCCTGAAGGACACGACCACGGGCGACACGCTGTGCGATCCCGCCAGCCCCGTCGTTCTGGAAACGATGACCTTCCCCGAACCGGTGATCGAGATCGCGGTCGAGCCGAAGTCGAAAGCCGACCAGGAGAAGATGGGCCTTGCCCTTCAGCGCCTGTCGGCTGAGGACCCGTCCTTCCGCGTCGAGACAGACCTGGAATCGGGCCAGACGATCATGAAGGGGATGGGCGAACTTCACCTCGACATCCTGGTCGACCGCATGAAGCGCGAGTTCAAGGTCGAGGCGAACATCGGCGCACCGCAGGTGGCTTACCGCGAGACCATCTCGCAGCAGGCCGAGATCGACTACACGCACAAGAAACAGACTGGCGGTACCGGCCAATTCGCGCGCGTGAAGCTGACGATCACCCCGACCGAGCCGGGCGAGGGCTACTCGTTCGAATCCAAGATCGTGGGTGGCGCGGTTCCGAAGGAATACATCCCCGGCGTTGAAAAAGGCATCAAGTCCGTCATGGACTCGGGCCCGCTGGCTGGCTTCCCGGTGATCGATTTCAAGGTCGCCCTGACGGACGGTGCGTTCCACGACGTTGACTCCTCGGTCCTGGCATTCGAGATCGCCGCCCGCGCCGCGATGCGTGAAGGTCTGCGCAAGGCCGGCGCGAAGCTGCTGGAACCGATCATGAAGGTCGAGGTCGTGACTCCGGAAGAATATACCGGCTCGATCATCGGCGACCTGACCAGCCGTCGCGGGATGGTTCGCGGGCAGGACAGCCGCGGCAACGCGAACGTCATCGACGCCTTCGTGCCGCTGGCCAACATGTTCGGCTACATCAACAACCTGCGCTCCATGTCCTCGGGCCGCGCGGTGTTCACGATGCTGTTCGACCATTACGAGGCCGTGCCGCAGAACATATCGGACGAGATCCAGAAGAAATACGCCTGATCGGCGGGGCGGGGCGAAAGTCCCGCCCGTTCCACGACAACGATGAATCAAGGAGCCCTGCGCTATGGCAAAGGCAAAGTTTGAACGGACGAAACCGCACGTCAACATTGGCACGATTGGTCACGTCGACCACGGCAAGACGACGCTGACGGCTGCGATCACGAAATATTTCGGCGAATTCCGCGCCTATGACCAGATCGACGGCGCGCCGGAAGAGCGGGCCCGCGGGATCACGATCTCGACGGCGCATGTGGAATACGAATCGGACGCGCGCCACTATGCGCATGTCGACTGCCCGGGCCACGCCGACTACGTGAAGAACATGATCACCGGTGCGGCGCAGATGGACGGCGCGATCCTGGTGGTGAACGCCGCCGACGGCCCGATGCCGCAAACGCGCGAGCACATCCTGCTGGGCCGCCAGGTGGGCATCCCCTACATGGTCGTCTACCTCAACAAGGTCGACCAGGTCGATGACGAGGAACTGCTGGAACTGGTCGAGATGGAAGTGCGCGAGCTTCTGTCGTCCTACGACTATCCGGGCGACGACATCCCGATCATCAAGGGCTCGGCCCTGGCCGCGATGGAAGGCCGCGATCCCGAGATCGGCGAGAACTCGATCCGCGCGCTGATCGCTGCGGTGGACGAATACATCCCGACGCCCGAGCGCGCGATCGACCAGCCCTTCCTGATGCCGATCGAGGACGTGTTCTCGATCTCGGGCCGCGGCACGGTTGTCACCGGCCGGGTCGAGCGCGGCGCGGTCAACGTGGGCGACGAACTGGAGATCGTGGGCATCCGCGACACCCGCAAGACCACCTGCACGGGCGTCGAGATGTTCCGCAAGCTGCTGGACCGCGGGGAAGCCGGCGACAACATCGGCGCGCTGCTGCGCGGCGTGGACCGTGACGGCGTCGAGCGCGGCCAGGTGCTGTGCAAGCCGGGTTCGGTCAAGCCGCACACCCATTTCGAAGCCGAGGCCTATATCCTGACCAAGGAGGAAGGCGGCCGCCACACGCCGTTCTTCGCCAACTACCGCCCGCAGTTCTACTTCCGCACCACGGACGTGACCGGGACCGTCAAGCTGCCGGAAGGCACCGAGATGGTGATGCCGGGCGACAACCTGAAGTTCGAGGTCGAGCTGATCGCCCCGATCGCGATGGAAGAAAAGCTGCGCTTCGCCATCCGCGAAGGCGGCCGCACCGTCGGCGCCGGCGTTGTCTCGAAGATCCTGAAGTAAGCCGCAGGCGGGGAACACCCCGCCGCAACACGAACACAAGGGGCCGCCTCCAAAAGAGGCGGCCTTTTGCAATGAGGGGGGGCCTGCAATCGGTCTTGACGCCCAGGCCCGGCACGCGTTATAGGCGCCCATCGCAGTCGAATCCGCCCAAGGAAGATTCGCCTGCCATGCGCCTGGCCGCCTGAAATCGGGCGGCCTTGCAGTTTTTATACGGTTCGATGCTGGCGTCGCACGGTGCGGGGTCAGCCTCTCAACTGGAACTCCCCGCCAGAGGGAAGACTTATGCAAAGTCAGAATATCCGCATCCGGCTCAAGGCGTTCGATTACCGCGTGCTGGAAGCCAGCACCCAGGAAATCGTCAACACGGCCAAGCGCACGGGCGCGACGGTCCGCGGTCCGATCCCGCTGCCCAACAACATCGAGAAATTCACGGTTCTCCGCGGTCCGCACATCGACAAGAAGTCGCGCGACCAGTGGGAAATCCGCACCCACAAGCGCCTGCTGGACATCGTCGACCCGACCCCGCAGACCGTTGACGCCCTGATGAAGCTCGACCTCGCCGCTGGCGTGGATGTCGAGATCAAGGTGTAAGGAGGGGATGATGCTGCGTACTGGTATTATCGCCAAGAAACTGGGCATGACCCGGCTGTTCCTGGAAGACGGCCGTCAGGTTCCGGTGACTGTGCTGCAACTGGACAACCTGCAGGTTGTCGATCAGCGCACGGCCGCCCGCGACGGCTACACGGCCGTGCAGCTTGGCGCCGGTGTCGCCAAGGCCAAGCGCACGACCGCCGCGATGCGCGGTCACTTCGCCAAGGCCTCGGTCGCGCCCAAGCGCAAGATCGCGGAATTCCGCGTCGCCGAAGAAAACCTGATCAATGTCGGTGAAGAAATCACGGCTGACCACTATTTCGCGGGTCAGTTCGTGGACATTGCCGGCACCTCGATCGGTAAGGGCTTTGCGGGCGCCATGAAGCGCCACAACTTCGGCGGTCTGCGCGCCTCGCACGGCGTGTCGATCAGCCACCGTTCGCATGGTTCGACCGGCCAGTGCCAGGACCCCGGCAAGGTGTTCAAGGGCAAGAAGATGGCGGGTCACCTGGGTGCCGTTCGCGTCACCACGCAGAACCTGCAAGTGGTGCGCACGGATGCCGACCGTGGCCTGATCATGGTCAAGGGTTCGGTGCCGGGTTCGAAAGGTGGCTGGGTCACCATCAAGGACGCCGTGAAGAAAGCGACGCCCGAGAACGTGATCTACCCGGCTGCTCTGAAGTCCGCCGCCGAGGAAGCCCGCCGGATTGCTGAAGCCGCTGCGGCCGAAGCCGCCGCCGCCGAGGAAGCCGCCCGTCAGGCTGCCGCTGCCGAAGCCGCTGCCGCCGAGGAAGCCGCACTGGCCGAGGCCCAGGCTTCGACCTCCGAGGCGTCGGATGGCGATGCTGCGCCCGAAGGAGACAAGTGATGAAACTCGATGTGATCAAGCTGGACACTGGCAAGGCCGGTGAAATCGAGCTGGCCGACGAGATCTTCGGGCTGGAGCCGCGCGGCGACATCCTGCAGCGCGTCGTCCGCTGGCAGCGCGCCAAGGCGCAAGCGGGCACCCATTCGGTGCTGGGCAAGTCGGACGTCAGCTATTCGACCAAGAAGATCTATCGCCAGAAAGGCACCGGCGGCGCCCGCCACGGTTCCCGCAAGGCGCCGATCTTCCGTCACGGCGGCGTCTACAAGGGCCCGACCCCGCGGTCGCACGCCTTCGACCTGCCGAAGAAGGTGCGTGCCCTGGGCCTGCGCCATGCGCTGTCCGCCAAGGCCACCGCGGGTGAACTGGTGATCGTCGAGGACCTGAACCTTGCTGATGCCAAGACCGCGGCCGTCGCCAAGGCCGTCAAGGAAAACGGCTGGAAGCGTGTGCTGGTCATCGACGGCGCCGAAGTGAACGAAGGCTTCGCCCGCGCCGCCCGCAACATCGAAGGCGTGGACATCCTGCCGTCGATGGGCGCCAACGTGTATGACATCCTGAAGCGCGACACCCTGGTGATCACGCGTTCGGGCGTCGAAGCTCTGGAGGCTCGTTTGAAATGAGCGCGAAAGCTGAACATTACGACGTGATCGTGAAGCCGATCATCACCGAAAAAGCCACCATGACGTCGGAGAACAACGGCGTGGTCTTTCAGGTGGCCAAGGACGCCAACAAGCCGCAGATCAAGGAAGCGGTCGAGGCCCTGTTCGGCGTCAAGGTGAAGGCGATCAACACGACTATCACCAAGGGCAAGCAGAAGCGGTTCCGGGGCATCCTGGGTCGCCGCAGCGATGTCAAGAAAGCCTATGTCACCCTCGAAGAGGGCAGCACTATCGACGTGTCCACCGGACTCTGATAGCAGGCACGAATCTGCGGCCCTGGGTAACCGGGGCCGCGATCTTTTGGACGTAACGGACCACCCTGGTCCAAAGCAACGGAAGACAGAAAGATGGCATTGAAGTCGTATAAACCGACGACGCCTGGCCAGCGTGGGCTGGTTCTGATCGACCGTTCGGAGCTTTGGAAAGGTCGCCCGGTCAAGGCCCTCACTGAAGGCCTGACCAAGAACGGCGGTCGGAACAACACCGGACGGATCACCATGCGCCGCAAGGGCGGCGGGGCGAAGCGCCTGTATCGCATCGTCGATTTCAAGCGCACCAAGTTCGACATGGCCGCCGTGGTCGAGCGGATCGAATACGATCCCAACCGCACCGCCTTCATCGCCCTGATCGGCTATGAGGATGGCGAGCGCGCCTATATCATCGCGCCGCAGCGCCTGGCCGTGGGCGACAAGGTCGTCGCCGGCGCCAAGGTCGACGTGAAGCCCGGCAACGCCATGCCCTTCAGCGGCATGCCGATCGGCACGATCGTCCACAATGTCGAGCTGAAGCCCGGCAAGGGCGGCCAGATCGCGCGCTCGGCCGGCACCTATGCCCAGTTCGTCGGCCGCGACGGCGGCTATGCCCAGATCCGCCTGTCCTCGGGCGAGCTGCGCCTGGTCCGTCAGGAATGCATGGCGACCATCGGCGCCGTGTCGAACGCGGACCATTCGAACCAGAACCTCGGCAAGGCCGGCCGGAACCGCCACAAGGGCATCCGTCCCAGCGTCCGCGGCGTCGCCATGAACCCGATCGACCACCCGCATGGTGGTGGTGAGGGCCGGACCTCGGGCGGCCGTACGCCGGTCACGCCCTGGGGCAAGGACACCAAGGGCAAGAAGACCCGCTCGAACAAGGCGACCGACAAGTACATCTTGCGTTCGCGTCACGCGAAGAAGAAGGGGCGCTGACCTATGGCACGTTCTATCTGGAAAGGCCCCTTTGTTGACGCCTATGTGCTCAAGAAGGCGGAAAAGGCCCGTGAGTCGGGGAAATCCGACGTCATCAAGATCTGGTCGCGTCGTTCGACCATCCTGCCGCAATTCGTCGGCCTGACCTTTGGCGTCTACAACGGGCAGAAGCACATCCCCGTTGCCGTGACCGAGGAAATGATCGGCCAGAAATTCGGTGAATATTCGCCCACGCGGACCTATTACGGCCACGCGGCGGACAAGAAAGCCAAGAGGAAGTAATCGTCATGGGTAAGGAAACGAATCCGCGCCGCGTGGCGGAGAACGAGGCGTTCGCCAAGACCAAGATGCTTCGCACCTCGCCGCAGAAGCTGAACCTGGTCGCGCAACTGATCCGCGGCAAGAAGGTGGACAAGGCCCTGGCCGACCTGACCTTCTCGCACAAGCGGGTTGCCGGCGACGTGAAGAAATGCCTTCAGTCGGCCATCGCGAATGCCGAAAACAACCACGGCCTGGACGTCGACAACCTGATCGTCGCCGAAGCCTGGGTTGGCAAGAACCTGGTGATGAAGCGCGGCCGTCCGCGGGCGCGTGGCCGGTATGGCAAGATCATGAAGCCGTTTTCGGAAATCACCATCAAGGTGCGCCAAGTCGAGGAGCAAGCATAATGGGCCAGAAGGTCAATCCGATCGGTATGCGCCTCCAGGTCAACCGCACCTGGGACAGCCGCTGGTACGCCGACGACAAGGACTATGGCAATCTGCTGCTTGAAGACCTGAAGATCCGGGACTTCATCAAGTCGGAAGCCAAGCAGGCCGGCATCAGCCGCGTGATCATCGAGCGTCCGCACCGCAAGTGCCGCGTGACGATCCATGCCGCGCGTCCGGGCGTGATCATCGGCAAGAAAGGCGCCGATATCGAGGTGCTGCGCAACAAGCTGGCGAACTTCACCAAGTCGGAAGTTCACCTGAACATCGTCGAAGTGCGCAAGCCGGAAGTCGATGCCGCCCTGGTCGCGGAATCGATCGCCCAGCAGCTCGAGCGTCGGGTGTCGTTCCGCCGCGCGATGAAGCGGGCCGTGCAGAACGCGATGCGCATGGGTGCCCTGGGCATCCGCGTGAACGTGTCGGGCCGCCTCGGCGGCGCCGAGATCGCGCGGACCGAGTGGTATCGCGAGGGCCGCGTGCCCCTGCACACCCTGCGTGCCGACATCGACTATGCCCTGGCCGAAGCCACGACTCCCTACGGGATCATCGGGGTGAAGACCTGGATCTTCAAAGGCGAGATCATGGAGCACGACCCCCAGGCCCGCGACCGCAAGGCCGCCGAGGCTCAGGAAGGTCCGGCTCCGCGTGGTCCGCGCCGTGACCGCGACGCGCGCTAAGGAGACTTGAGATGCTGCAACCGAAACGGACCAAGTTCCGCAAACAGCACAAGGGCCGGATTCACGGCGAAGCCAAGGGCGGTTTTGCCCTGAACTTCGGGTCCTACGCGTTGAAGGCCACCGAGCCCGAGCGCGTCACCGCCCGCCAGATCGAAGCGGCCCGCCGCGCGATCACCCGCCACATGAAGCGTCAGGGCCGGGTCTGGATCCGGATTTTCCCGGACGTTCCGGTTTCGTCGAAACCGACCGAAGTGCGGATGGGTAAGGGCAAGGGCTCGATCGACTTCTGGGCGGCCCGCGTGCATCCCGGCCGCATCATGTTCGAGATCGACGGCGTGTCCGACGAAATCGCGCGTGAAGCCCTGCGTCTTGGCGCCAACAAGCTGCCGGTGCTGACCCGCATCGTGGCCCGCGAAGACTGGTAAGACCGGGGGGCGTGCAATCACGCAGCCTTGGAACAGACCCCGCCGGGTGACTGGCGGGGTTTTCCTTTTCTGACCCAAAAAGGGTTGCGCGAGGCCGGCATTGCCTGTATGGGCAGGCCTTCATCATGAAACTCCACCGGGAATCAGGGTGGCCCTGCGATGCAGGGGCTCTCCGGTGATGTTGAAAGGAAGAAGCGCATGAAAGCGCAGGACTTGACGTCGAAGACGCCCGACCAGCTGAAGGACCAGCTTGTCGCGCTGAAGAAGGAGGCATTCAACCTCCGTTTCCAGCAGGCCACCGGCCAACTGGAAAGCACCGCCCGGATGCGTGCCGTTCGCCGCGACGTGGCCCGTGTGAAGACCATTCTGAACCAGAAAGCGGCGGAAGCCGCGGCCTCGAACTAAGGAGCCTGGCCCATGCCCAAACGCATCCTGCAAGGCCGCGTCACCAGCGACAAGAATGAACAGACGATCACCGTCCTGGTAGAGCGTCGCTTCAAGCACCCGCTGCTGCACAAGACCGTTCGTTCGTCCAAGAAATACCGGGCGCATGACGCGAACAACCAGTTCAAGGTCGGTGACCTCGTTCGCATCGTCGAATGCGCGCCGATCTCGAAGACGAAACGCTGGACTGTCCTGACGGACGAAGCGGTTTCCGCGTAAGTCCATCATCACAGATCAGAAATGATCGAAACCCTGGGGCCGCGTGTCGCGGTCCCCAAAGGTCGGGAGAAACCAAATGATCCAGATGCAGACCAATCTGGATGTTGCTGACAACTCCGGCGCACGCCGGGTTCAGTGCATCAAGGTCCTGGGTGGTTCGCACCGTCGCTATGCGTCGGTGGGCGACATCATTGTCGTGTCCGTCAAGGAAGCCATCCCGCGGGGCCGGGTCAAGAAGGGCGACGTCCGCAAGGCCGTGGTCGTTCGGACCGCCAAGGAAGTGAAGCGCGAAGACGGAACCTCGATCCGCTTCGACCGCAATGCCGCCGTCATCCTGAACAACCAGGGCGAACCGGTCGGCACCCGTATCTTCGGGCCGGTCGTCCGCGAGCTGCGCGCGAAGAACTTCATGAAGATCATCTCGCTTGCTCCGGAGGTGCTGTAATGGCTGCCAAGCTCAAAAAGGGCGACAAGGTCGTCGTGCTGGCCGGCAAGGACAAGGGCAAGCAGGGCGAGATCACCGCTGTCATGCCCAAGGACAACAAGGCCATCGTTGACGGCGTCAACATCGCGATCCGTCACCAGCGTCAGACCCAGACGACCCAGGGCGGCCGCACGCCGAAGGCGATGCCGATCGACCTGTCGAACCTGGCGCTGCTGGACAAGAACGGCAAGGCGACCCGCGTCGGTTTCCGCATGGAAGGCGACCAGAAGGTCCGTTTCGCCAAGACCACGGGAGATGTGATCTGATGCTGGACGCAACCCAATACACGCCCCGCCTGAAGGCGGTCTATCGCGATCAGGTTCGCGCCGCGCTCAAGGAAGAGTTCGGCTACAAGAACGACATGCAGATCCCGCGGCTGGACAAGATCGTCCTGAACATGGGCATCGGTGAGGCCGTGAAAGACACCAAGAAGGTGAAGCAGGGCGCCGAGGAACTGTCGCTGATCGCCGGCCAGAAGGCCGTCATCACCAAGGCGAAGAACTCGATCGCCGGCTTCCGCGTCCGCGAGGAAATGCCGCTGGGCGCCAAGGTGACCCTGCGCGGCGACCGGATGTATGAATTCCTGGACCGCCTGATCAACATCGCGCTGCCGCGCGTCCGCGACTTCCGCGGCGTGAAGGGCACCTCTTTCGACGGCCGCGGCAACTATGCCATGGGCCTGAAGGAGCACATCGTGTTCCCGGAAATCAACTTCGACAAGGTCGACGAAGTTCTGGGGATGGACATCATCATCTGCACCACCGCGCCGACCGACGCGGAAGCGAAAGCGCTGTTGAAGCATTTCAACATGCCCTTCAACAGCTGATCGCGGAGGTAAGAGATATGGCAAAGAAATCCATGGTCGAGCGCGAGAAGAAGCGCGAGCGTCTGGTTGCGAAATTCGCCGCCAAGCGCGCCTCCCTCAAGGAGGTCATCAACGACCAGTCCCGTCCGATGGAAGAGCGGTTCAAGGCTACGCTGAAGCTGGCCGAACTGCCGCGCAACTCGTCGGAAACGCGTCTGCACAACCGGTGCCAACTGACCGGCCGGCCGCACGCGTATTACCGCAAACTGAAACTGTCGCGGATCATGCTGCGCGAGCTGGGCTCGCAAGGTCAGATCCCCGGTCTCGTCAAGTCCAGCTGGTAAGGGGGCAACATGTCGATGAACGATCCTCTCGGCGATATGCTGACCCGCATCCGCAACGCACAGATGCGCGGCAAATCGACCGTCCGCACCCCGGC
The DNA here is from genome assembly GCF_011801365.1 of Paracoccus sp. AK26. Taxonomy (NCBI): domain Bacteria; kingdom Pseudomonadati; phylum Pseudomonadota; class Alphaproteobacteria; order Rhodobacterales; family Paracoccaceae; genus Paracoccus; species Paracoccus sp. AK26. The sequence goes on along the minus strand of NZ_CP041041.1, from coordinate 2,209,882 downwards.
CTCCAAGCTTCGCGCTTGGGTTCTGGACGTGCTGAAAGCCGAAGGTTACATCCGCGGCTATGAAGAAGTGACCACCGAAGCCGGCCATGCCGAGCTTGAGATCGGTCTGAAATACCACGACGGCACCCCGGTCATCCGGGAACTGTCGCGTGTCTCGAAGCCTGGCCGCCGCGTTTATGCCGGCGCCAAGGAAATCCCGCAGGTCCGTCAGGGTTTGGGCGTGTCCATCGTCTCGACCCCGAAGGGCGTCATGTCGGATGCAGCGGCTCGCAATGCCAATGTCGGCGGCGAAGTCCTCTGCACCGTGTTCTAAGGAGGGCAGCAGATGTCTCGGATTGGTAAAAAGCCGGTCGCTCTGCCCAAGGGCGTGACGGCCGAGATCAAGGGCCAGACCATCGAGGTGAAGGGTCCGAAAGGCACCCGCAGCTTCACGGCGACGGATGACGTCGATCTGGTTCTGGACGAAGGTTCGGTATCGGTGAAGCCGCGCGGCAGCTCGAAGCGGGCCCGCCAGCAGTGGGGTCTGACCCGCTCGATGGTGGAGAACCTGACCGTCGGCGTGTCGGAAGGCTTCAAGAAAGAGCTGGAAATCCAAGGCGTGGGTTATCGCGCCTCGATGCAGGGCAAGACCCTGAAGCTGGCTCTCGGCTATTCGCATGACGTGAACTTCGAAACGCCGGAAGGCGTGACGATCACGGCGCCGAAGCAGACCGAAATCGTTGTGGAAGGCATCGACCAGCAGCTTGTTGGTCAGGTGGCTGCGAACATCCGCGAGTGGCGCAAGCCCGAGCCCTACAAGGGCAAAGGTATCCGCTACAAGGGCGAGTTCGTCTTCCGCAAGGAAGGCAAGAAGAAGTAAGGGGCGCATGAAATGGCACTGAAAAAGCAAGAGCTGTTCCAGAAGCGCCGCCTGCGCGTGCGGAACAAGTTGCGGGCGATGTCGAACGGCCGTCCGCGTCTGTCGGTCCACCGTTCTTCCAAGAACATCTCGGTCCAGGTGATCGACGATCTGCAGGGCGTGACCCTGGCTTCGGCCAGCACGCTTGAGAAGGACTTTGGCCTGGTCGGCAAGAACAACGTCGAGGCCGCCGCCAAGATCGGCGCCGCGATCGCCGAGCGTGCGAAAGCCGCCGGAATCGAGGAAGTCGTCTTTGACCGCGGCGGCTTCATCTTCCACGGCAAGGTGAAGGCTCTGGCCGACGCTGCCCGTGAAGGTGGCCTGAAGTTCTGATAATGCGGGCGGCGGTTGCGCCGCCCCGATGATCCGGGGGGCGGTCTTTCGGGGCCGCCCCACCTGGATTGAAGCAACCGGCGCAAATGAAGCGCCACCTTACAAGGAATGCCTCATGGCAGAACGTGAAAACCGCCGGGGCGGCCGCCGCGAAGAACGCGAGGAAAACCCGGAATTCCAGGATCGCCTTGTCGCGATCAACCGTGTGTCGAAGACCGTCAAGGGTGGCAAGCGCTTCGGCTTTGCAGCCCTGGTCGTTGTCGGCGATCAGCGCGGCCGCGTGGGCTTTGGCAAGGGCAAGGCCAAGGAAGTGCCGGAAGCGATCCGCAAGGCAACCGAGCAGGCCAAGCGTTCGCTGGTTCGCGTGCCCCTGCGCGACGGCCGCACCCTGCACCACGATATCGAAGGTCGTCATGGCGCCGGCAAGGTGATCATGCGCACCGCCGTTCCGGGCACGGGCATCATCGCCGGTGGTCCGATGCGCGCTGTCTTCGAGATGCTGGGCGTCCAGGACGTCGTGGCCAAATCGCAGGGTTCGCAGAACCCCTACAACATGATCCGCGCGACGCTGGACGGCCTGAAAAAGGAAGCCAGCCCCCGTTCGGTCGCGCAGCGTCGCGGCAAGAAGGTGGCCGACATCCTGCCGCAGGACAACAAGCCTGCTGCCGAAGCCCCCGCCGAAACCGTCGAAGCGTAAGGAGACAGGCGAATGGCAACTATCGTCGTCAAGCAGATCGGCTCGCCGATCCGCCGCCCCGCCATCCAGCGTGAGACGCTGAAAGGCTTGGGTCTGAACAAGATGAACCGCACCCGCGAACTTGAGGATACGCCCTCGATCCGCGGCATGGTCGCCAAGATCCCGCATCTGGTGACGATCATCGAAGAAAAAGCCTGATCCGACCGGATCGGCAATACCAGGCGCTCCGGAGAAATCCGGGGCGTTTTTCATTGCGGCTTGATGCGTTAACCCTTTCCTAACCTCTGGCTCCTATTCCTGTCCGTGATGCAACCGGATGGGGAAGACGGTGACGCGGTTTCTTTGCGCCTGCCTTGTCTGGCTTGTTGCGGTTCCTTTTGCCCAGGCTGGCCCCTGGCCGCGTGATCCGGGGCAGGTTTTCTTGGCCGTATCGGGGGAATACGACAAGGCGCAGAACTTTCACCTTGGTTTGTATGCCGAATATGGTCTGTCCCGCCGCCGCGTTCTGGGCTTTGAACTGGGCCATACGGATGTGGGCGAGACGACGGCGATGATCTGGTATCAGAAGTCGCTCGACGGCGGGCAGGGTCCGTATCGGCTGTCCTATTCGATGGGCTTTGGCGCGATCCGCCGTGACGGAGAGATCCTGCCGCTAAGCCAAGCGGCGGTGATGCTGGGCCGCGGCTTTTCGGACCCATGGGACGGCGGCTGGATGACGGCCGAGGCGCGCGTGAAGGTTGCCGGCAAGACCGAGGAGATCACCGTGCGCGATGGGCTGACGCAGGTCGAATATGCATATCTGACGCCCGAGATCGTCGGCAAGCTGGACCTGACCCTTGGCATCCGCCCAACACCTGCCTGGGCCATCGTCAACCAGCTTCGGCTTGAAACGCGCAAGGACAGCGACTTTCAGGCCAAGCTGGCCAGTTCGGTCGTTTATGACATCCCCGGCCCGGCGCGGCTTGAGATGGGGCTCGTTGCCCCCTTGGCCGGGCCAAGCGAGCCTGCGATCAAGATCGGCACCTGGCTGGAGTTCTGATCCTATTCCTGGCAGGCATAGACCGCGCCGCCAACCGCCACGACCGAAACCGCCGCCCCGGCGACGATTGCGGGCGAGGAGGCCATGGCCGCCGCAGCCCCGCCAATCGAGGACAGCGCCCCGGTGATATAGCCTTGCGAACCGCTGATGATCACCGCCCCGGACCCGTCGGGCAGCGCCTTGGCGCCGTTGATCGCGCCCCGCGCCGCAGCGCCGGTGATGGCGACGGCGGCATTCTTGGTTTGGTTGACCCGCTGGCAGACCGTCCTGGCGGGCGCCTCGCAACGGCCATAGGCATCGCGTTGGCCAAGGTCATAGCCGATGATCGAATCGCTCGACTTGTCGTGGCGCAGGCAGAAGGGGCCACGTTCGTCGTCGGTCAGGTCAGGCGTAAGGCTGCGCAGCACGACATAGCTGGGGCAGGTGTCGCGGCCCCAGGAGGTGAAGAAGATCTCGCGCCGGCTGAAGTGATCGCGCAGGCCCGGTTCGTCGGTATCATAGGCCAGCGGCACGTCGCGGCCGTTGATGCGGGCTGTGCAGAAGGTCGGTTCGGCCTGGGCGGCAAGGGGTGCAAGAAGCAGGGCGGCAAGGAAAAGGGCAATGCGGGTCATGAAATCGGTCCGGACGCTGATCCTGTCCTGATAGCCCGGCCAGCCGCCACGGCAACTCACATCCGCTTGTCCAGTCGGAAAGCCAAGCCTTGCCCCAAGGGGCTGTTGCCGCTATACGCCCGCGGGTGCCATTGCGCACTGATTCACGAAACTGACATGCCGTGTCCGCCCCATCATCGCTTCGGGGGTGCGTCCGGCCTAGGAGAAGCGACATGAAACTGCATGAAATCCGCGACAACGAAGGCGCGAACCGCAAGAAAAAGCGCGTTGCGCGCGGTCCCGGTTCGGGCAAGGGCAAGACCGCCGGCCGTGGTATCAAGGGCCAGACCTCGCGTTCGGGCGTTGCGCTGAACGGATACGAGGGCGGCCAGATGCCGCTGTACCGCCGCCTGCCGAAGCGCGGCTTCACCAAGCCGAACGCAAAATCCTTCGCCGTTGTGAACCTGGGCCAGATCCAGTCCTTCATCGACGCGGGCAAGATCGACGCCACCGCGGAACTGACCGAGGACGCCTTGGTCGCTTCGGGCCTGGTGCGCCGCAAGCTGGACGGAATCCGTCTGCTGGGCAAGGGCGAACTGACCGCAGGCCTGACCATCGTGGTCACCGGCGCGTCGAAATCGGCCGTCGAGGCGGTCGAGAAGGCGGGCGGCAAGGTGTCGCTGCCGGTTCAGGCCGACGCGGCGGCGGAATAAGCTGTTGATCGGGGCGTTCGCGCCCCATAGATAGCGAACAGGTTTTCCTGGCGCCGCCGGTCCCCGGAAACGGGTCGGCGGCGCTGTCATGACACGGGACGTAAAACACATGGCGTCAGCCGCAGAACAGATGGCCGCGAACCTTTCATGGAGCGCATTCGGCAAGGCCACGGAACTTCGCCAGCGTATCTGGTTCACGATCGGCCTGCTGATCATCTATCGCCTTGGCACCTATATCCCGGTGCCGGGCATCGACGGCGCGGCGCTGCGCAACTTCATGGACCAGGCCCAGTCGGGCATCGGCGGGATCCTGTCGATGTTCACCGGCGGCGCGCTTGGCCGGATGGGCGTCTTTGCCCTGGGGATCATGCCCTATATCTCGGCCTCGATCATCGTGCAGCTTCTGACCTCGATGGTTCCGTCGCTGGAACAGCTGAAGAAGGAAGGCGAGCAGGGCCGCAAGAAGATCAACCAGTACACGCGCTATGGCACCGTGGCCCTGGCGCTGTTCCAGGCTTACGGCCTTGCGAAGTCGCTTGAGGCTGGCGGCCTGGCCCATGATCCCGGCCTGTTCTTCCAGGCCTCGGTGGTCATCACCCTGGTCGGCGGCACCATGTTCCTGATGTGGCTGGGCGAGCAGATCACCGCGCGCGGCATCGGCAACGGCATCTCTCTGATCATCTTCGTGGGCATCGTCGCCGAGATTCCCGCCGCACTTGCGAACTTCTTCGCGCAGGGCCGGTCGGGCGCCATTTCGACCCCGGTGATCCTTGGCGTGATCGTCATGGTGGTGGCCGTGATCGCCTTCGTGGTCTTCATGGAACGCGCGCTTCGCAAGATCCGCATCCAGTATCCGCGGCGCCAGGTCGGCATGAAGATCTATGACGGCCAGTCCTCGCACCTGCCGATCAAGGTCAACCCGGCTGGCGTCATCCCGGCGATCTTCGCATCCTCCCTGCTGCTGCTGCCGATCACGATTTCGACCTTCTCGGGCAACCAGACGGGTCCGATCATGTCCACGATCCTGGCCTATTTCGGCCCGGGCCAGCCGCTGTACCTGATCTTCTTCGCGGCGATGATCGTGTTCTTCGCCTATTTCTATACCCACAACGTCAGCTTCAAATCCGACGACGTGGCCGAGAACCTGAAGAACCAGGGCGGCTTCATTCCGGGCATCCGTCCCGGCAAGCGGACCGAGGAATACCTGGACTATGTCGTGAACCGCGTGCTGGTGATCGGCGCGGCCTATCTGGCGGCCGTCTGTCTTTTGCCCGAAATCCTACGCCACCAGTGGTCGGTTCCCTTCTACTTTGGCGGCACGTCGGTCCTGATCGTGGTTTCGGTGACGATGGACACGATCAACCAGGTGCAAAGCCATCTTCTGGCCCATCAGTACGAAGGCCTGATTGAGAAATCCCAGTTGCGTGGTAAACGCAAAGAGGGAAGCGCAAAGCCGCGTCGCGCACCGTCGCGCCGCTAACGGCCCGAAGGGCTGACGAGGGGGACAGACCTTACATGACGATCAATATCATTCTGCTGGGGCCGCCCGGTGCCGGCAAGGGAACCCAGGCCCGCCGGCTTGTCGAGGAACGCGGCCTGGCGCAGTTGTCCACCGGCGACATGCTGCGCGCCGCCCGCTCCTCGGGGACCGAGATGGGCAAGCGCGTGGCCGAGGTGATGGACCGGGGCGAGCTGGTCACCGACGAGATCGTCATCGGCCTGATCCGCGAAAAGCTGTCCGAAGGCGGCAACGGCTTCATCTTCGACGGCTTCCCCCGCACGCTGGCGCAGGCCGACGCGCTTGGGCAGTTGCTGGACGAAACGGGCATGGTGCTGGACGCCGTGGTCGAGATGCAGGTCGACGATCAGGCGCTTGTGCGCCGCATCACCGGGCGCTTCACCTGCGGCCATTGCGGCGAGGTTTATCACGACGAGACGAAGCCCACGGCCAAGCCGGGGGTTTGCGATGTCTGCGGATCGACCGACCTGCGCCGGCGGGCCGATGACAACGAGGACAGCCTGAAGACGCGGCTTCTGGAATACTACAAGAAGACCTCGCCCCTGATCGGCTACTACTATGCCAAGGGCAAGCTGACGCCGGTGGACGGGCTGGCCGAAATGGACCAGGTCGCGCGGCAGATCTCGGCGGTGCTGCCGTTGTCAAGCCTCGACCCTACCGGGACTTGACGAAGGGGATCACGACCTTTAAGTCACGGCATCTCGCAAGAGAATCACCCCAACGGGGTGGACCATCAGCGGCCCGAAGGCATCGCTTTCGGGCCTTACGTTGTGAAAAAAGGTTCCGGCGCTACGGAACCGCAACCGATAAAGGATAACGCGTGGCTCGTATTGCTGGCGTCAACATTCCGACCGGGAAACGCGTCCCGATCGCTCTGACCTATATCCACGGCATCGGCGACATGTATGCCGAACAGATCTGCGAAGCTGTCGGCATCGACCGCGCGCGCCGTGTCAACGACCTGTCGGACGCCGAAGTCCTGCAGATCCGCGAATACATCGACGCGAACCTGACGGTCGAGGGCGACCTGCGCCGCGAAACCCAGATGAACATCAAGCGCATGATGGACCTGGGTTCGTATCGCGGCCTGCGTCACCGTCGCGGTCTGCCGGTCCGCGGTCAGCGCACCCACACCAATGCCCGTACCCGCAAGGGCCCGGCGAAGCCCATCGCCGGCAAGAAGAAATAAGGGGGGAACGGTTTTATGGCACGTGACAAGACCCGCATGAAGCGCAAGGAACGCAAGAACATCGCCACCGGCGTTGCGCATGTGAATTCCAGCTTCAACAACACCAAGATCCTGATCTCGGACGTCCAGGGCAACGCGATCTCGTGGTCGTCCGCCGGCACGATGGGCTTCAAGGGTTCGCGCAAGTCGACCCCCTACGCCGCCCAGATGGCTGCCGAGGACGCTGGCAAGAAAGCCCAGGAACACGGCGTGCGCACGCTTGAAGTGGAAGTCCAGGGCCCCGGCTCGGGCCGCGAATCGGCGCTGCGCGCCCTGGCGGCCGTCGGCTTCAACATCACGGCGATCCGCGACGTGACGCCGATTGCCCATAACGGCTGCCGCCCCCCGAAGCGCCGCCGCGTCTGATTTCAGATGATGCATACCCGGACCGCGCGGCTTCGCGCGGTTCGGTCTTTACGTTTTCAACCTCGGGCGTTTCCGGCCAAGGACATGGGACGGGAACAAGAATGGAGGCAAACGCATGATCCACAAGAATTGGGCCGAGCTGATCAAGCCGACGCAGCTGGTCGTCAAGCCGGGCGCGGATGCCACCCGCACCGCCACGCTTGTCGCCGAGCCGCTGGAGCGGGGCTTCGGCCTGACGCTGGGCAACGCGCTTCGCCGCGTGCTTCTGTCGTCGCTGCAGGGCGGCGCCATCACCTCGGTGCAGATCGACAATGTCCTGCATGAATTCAGCAGCGTCGCCGGCGTCCGCGAGGACGTGACCGACATCGTCCTGAACCTCAAGGGCGTCACGCTGAAGATGGATGTGGAAGGGCCCAAGCGCCTGACCCTGTCCGCAAAGGGCCCGGGCGAGGTCAAGGCAGGCGACATCCAGGAAACGGCCGGGATCACGATCCTGAACCGCGACCATGTCATCTGCCACCTGGACGACGGCGCCGACCTGAACATGGAACTGACCGTGCAGACGGGCAAGGGCTATGTCGCGGCCGACAAGAACCGTCCCGAGGATGCGCCCATCGGACTGATCCCGATCGACGCCATCTTCTCGCCGGTCAAGCGCGTCAGCTATGAAGTCACGCCCACCCGCGAGGGGCAGGTGCTGGACTATGACAAGCTGACGATGAAGATCGAGACGGACGGATCGCTGACCCCGGAAGACGCCGTGGCCTATGCCGCGCGCATCGTCCAGGACCAGCTTTCGGTCTTCGTCAACTTCGACGAGCCTGAATCGGCCAACCGCCAGGATGCCGAGGATGGTCTGGAATTCGATCCGCGCCTGCTGAAGAAGGTGGACGAGCTGGAACTGTCGGTCCGTTCCGCCAACTGCCTGAAGAACGACAACATCGTCTATATCGGCGATCTGATCCAGAAAACCGAAGCCGAGATGCTGCGCACCCCGAACTTCGGCCGCAAGTCCTTGAACGAGATCAAGGAAGTGCTGTCGGGCATGGGCCTGCACCTGGGCATGGACGTTGTCGACTGGCCGCCAGAGAACATCGAGGATCTGGCCAAGCGCTTCGACGACCAGTTCTAAGTTCGGCGGGGGTTTCGGCCCCCGTCACGATGGGCATTCCGCCCCAAGGAGAGCGGCCCGCACGCATGGGCTGCCGGACAAAGCAAAAGACGTTAACGGAGAATCATCATGCGTCATGCCCGTGGCTATCGCCGCCTCAACCGCACCCATGAACACCGCAAGGCGCTGTTCGCCAACATGGCCGGCTCGCTGATCGAGCACGAGCAGATCAAGACGACCCTGCCCAAGGCCAAGGAACTGCGCCCGATCATCGAAAAGCTGATCACGCTGGCCAAGCGCGGCGACTTGCACGCCCGTCGTCAGGCTGCCTCGCAGCTGAAGCAGGACCAGTATGTCGCCAAGCTGTTCGACGTTCTCGGCGCGCGCTACAAGGACCGCCAGGGCGGTTATGTCCGCGTCCTGAAGGCCGGCTTCCGCTATGGCGACATGGCGCCGATGGCGATCATCGAATTCGTCGACCGCGACACCTCGGCCAAGGGTGCTGCTGACCGCGCCCGTGTCGAGGCCGAATCCGCGGCCGCCGAATAAGACGCTGCTGTTCCAGATCGAATCAGACGCCTCGCAGCCCGGTCGGTTGCGAGGCGTTTTTTGCAATAGCGGGATGAAATGCCACGGTGTCCGACAGGCAGATGGCCCGCACAAGTGCCTGGGCGGCTTCGTGCCGTTCCTCGGCCGTCAAGGGCATCGCCAGCAGTTGCTGGTGAAGGCTGACGGGCAGAACGGAAATGCCGCTGGATTGCCGCATAGGCGGGATCTCCTATCCTATTAAGGATATGGCAACTATTATCGGTCAAACATACTTTGTCCGTTGACGTCTTCAAACGCAATTTGTCTAAAAAGTCATGTCATCACGCGCCGATATCAATGCTGGCTTGCACAAACTGGGGAAAATGGCCCCTGCGGGTTATTTCGTGGGCCTGCACATCCGTTTTGCCGCCCCCTTGATGCAGTTCCAGACCTATTCCGAGGAATGGGCGGACTTTTATTCCCAGAACGGATATGCGCTGCGTGACCCCACGATTGCCTGGGGATTCTCGACAACCGGCGCCTGCCGCTGGTCCAGCCTGCCGATCCCGGATCCGTTCAATATTCTGAAGGACGCAGCAAACCACGGCCTGACCTTTGGCCTGACGGTGTCCTGCGGTCCCATCACCTCGCGCACGATCGCAAGCTTCGCGCGCGATGACCGCGAGTTCACGGATAACGAGATCGAAGAGATCTCGACCACGGTACGTCGGCTTCATGATGCAACGGAGCCGCCGGCGAGCCTGACAAAGGCTCAGAAAGAGGCCCTTCGTTGTGTCGCGGAGGGTGATCGTCATGCGGCAGCGGCAGCCAAACTTGGCATTACCGAAAGCGCGTTCAAGGCCAGGCTGATTTCGGTCCGCGAAAGACTGAAGGCACGCACCACGGCCGAGGCGCTGCAACGGGCCAAGGAATACCGTCTGCTCTAGGCGCTCGCCCAGGGGATCCGTGATGTGGGGAAGGGTCAACCTCACACCCCAGGAGTAAGACAATGCAGACGACCACGCTTTCCTTTTCGAACCTTCACAACCACGGCGAACTGTTCGCCAACCTGTTCCGCGCCCGAAAACAAAGCTTCATCATCCAGAAGAACTGGGACCTGCCCGAGGCCGAGGACATGGAGTTCGACCAGTATGACACCCCGCAAAGCCGCTGGATCGCCGTCCATGACAAGGGCGAGGTGCTTGCAGGCTTCCGCCTGACGCCGACCACGGCGCGCTGCGGCATCTACAGCTACATGATCCGGGACGCGCAGAAGGGTATCCTGGGCGGGTCCATCCCGCAGGATCTGCTGGACGCCGAGGCGCCGGTGGACGACCAGGTCTGGGAATGCTCGCGCGTGTTCGTCAGCCACGACATCCCGCAGATGTATCGTCGCAAGGTCCACTTCAAGATGGTCGAGGCGATGACCGGATCGGCCCGCGAACTGGGTGCCACCCGGCTGATCGCGCTGACCGGCGCAAGCTGGCCCCGGTGGTATGGCCGCTGCGGGTTGGAGGCCGAGGCGATCGGCCGCGTCATGTGGATCGACGACGCGAACTTCCAGTGCGTCGCCATCAACCTGGCGCCCAAGATGCACTAAGGGCAGGGGCTGTTCGCAGCCTTCAGCCCGTCCTACAATGATGGCATCATGCCCGACCTGTTCGACGCCAGCACCCGTTCCGATCCACCGTCCTCCCCGGCGGTGCGACCCCTGGCCGACCGCATCCGCCCCGTGCGCATGGGCGATGTGATCGGCCAGGGAAAGGTGCTCGGCCCCGACGGGCCGCTGGGATCCATGCTGGCATCCCGCAGCCTGTCCTCGCTGATCCTGTGGGGGCCGCCCGGCGTCGGCAAGACCACCATCGCGCGGCTTCTGGCTGCCGAGACGGACCTGGCCTTCGTGCAGATCAGCGCCATCTTTTCCGGCGTGCCGGAACTGCGCAAGGTCTTCGAAACCGCAAAACTGCGCCGCCAGCAGGGGCGGGGCACGCTGCTGTTCGTGGACGAGATCCACCGCTTCAACAAGGCGCAGCAGGACAGCTTCCTGCCGTACATGGAGGACGGGACGATCCTTCTGGTCGGTGCGACGACCGAGAACCCGTCCTTCGAACTGAACGCCGCGCTGATGTCGCGGGCGCAGGTGATCGTTCTGGAACGCCTGTCCCTGCGCGACCTGGAACTGCTGGCGCAGCGTGCCGAACGAGAACTGGGCAACAAGCTGCCCCTGACCGCCGAGGCACGCGAGGCGCTGCTGGAGATGGCCGACGGCGATGGCCGCGCCGCGCTGAACCTGATCGAGCAGGTCGCGGCCTGGAAGACCGACAAGCCCATCGACCAGCCGGCGATGGCCCAGCGGCTGATGCGCCGGGCCGCCAAATACGACAAGTCCGGCGACGAGCATTACAACCTGATCTCGGCCCTGCACAAATCGGTGCGCGGCAGCGACCCGGACGCGGCGCTGTACTGGCTGTCGCGGATGCTGGAGGGGGGCGAGGATCCCCGGTATCTGGCCCGCCGCATCACCCGCATGGCGGTCGAGGATATCGGCCTGGCCGACCCGGCCGCGCAGCGCCACTGCCTGGATGCCTGGGCGCTTTATGAACGGCTGGGTTCGCCCGAGGGCGAGCTGGCCCTGGCGCAGGCGGTGATTTATCTTGCGCTCGCACCGAAATCGAACGCGGGCTATGTCGCCTACAAGGCCGCGCGGGCCGAAGCGCGGCGCACCGGCAGCCTGATGCCGCCCGCCCATATCCTGAACGCTCCCACGCAGATGATGAAGGACCAGGGCTATGGCGCGGGCTATGCCTATGACCACGATGCCGAGGACGGCTTTTCCGGCCAGAACTATTTCCCCGACGGGATGAAGCGCCCCGTTCTTTATGTCCCGGTCGAGCGGGGGTTCGAACGGGAACTGAAGAAGCGGCTGGACTGGTTCGTATCCCAGCGGCTGAAGCGCGGCAGTTGACTTTGCCCGCGCGGGACCACAGAGACGCGCCATGAACCCCTTTCTGCAAGTCGCCATTGGCGGGGCCATCGGGGCCACCTGCCGCTTTGCGCTTTACCGGCTGATGCCGCTGGCTTGGCAGGCCACGCTGCTGGTCAACGTGCTGGGCAGTTTCGCGATGGGGCTTCTGGCCGCGGCCTTTGCGCATCGCTTTGGCAATGGCTGGGCGCCGCTTTTGCTGACGGGCGTTCTGGGTGGTTTCACGACCTTCTCGGCGTTCTCGCTGGATGTTGTGACGCTGTGGGAACGGGGGCAGGGCGCGGGGGCGTTCGCTTATGTCGGGGCTTCGGTCCTGTTGTCGCTGGCCGCCGTCCTGGCGGGGCTGGCCTTGGGACGAGGAATTTGGGCATGAGTGCCGTTCAAACCATCCGCGTCGGCGGGGACGAGGGCGAGCAGCGCCTGGACCGCTGGCTGAAGAAGAAGTTTCCCCATTTGGGCCAGATCACCATCGAGAAGCTGTGCCGCACCGGCCAGATCCGCGTGGACGGCGGGCGCGTCAAGCCTGCCACGCGCGTCGAGACGGGGCAGGAGGTTCGCATTCCCCCGCTGCCCGATGCGCAGCCCGCCCAACTGCGCGCGAAGGAGCGTCCGCTGGGGCCGCGCGTGACGGACGCGGACGCGCAGATGATCCAGGCTGCGGTCCTGTGGAAGGACGAACATATCATCGCCCTGAACAAGCCGCCGGGCCTGCCCTCCCAGGGTGGCAGCGGGCAGGGGGACCGGCATGTGGACGGGCTGACGACCGCGTTGATGTTCGGCTTCAAGGACCGGCCGAAGCTGGTGCATCGGCTGGACAAGGATACGTCGGGCGTGCTGCTGCTGGCGCGCACGGATCGGGTCGCACGCGCCCTGTCCGAGGCGTTCCGGTCGCGGACCACGCGCAAGATCTACTGGGCTGCCGTGGCTGGTGTCCCGCATCCGCGCATGGGCACGATCCGGTTTGGCCTGGTCAAGGGCGGCGGCGGGCGTGGCGACAACGAAAAGATGATCGCCGTCCATCCCCGCGACATCGACTCGACCGAGGGCGCCAAGCGCGCCACCACCGATTATGCCGTGCTGGACGCGCTTGGCACCCGGACCAGTTGGTGCGCGCTTGTGCCGGTCACCGGGCGCACCCACCAGCTGCGCGCGCATATGGCGGAACTGGGCCATCCGATCGTCGGCGACGGCAAGTATGGCGGGTCGGGCCAGGAAAACCTGGGCGACGGCTGGGGCGCCCAACTGGGTGGAGAGATCAGCAAGAAGCTGCATCTCCACGCCCGCAGCATCAGCTTCGACCACCCGATCACCAAGAAGCGCATCACCCTGACCGCGCCCTTGCCCGACCACATGGCCCGGACCTGGAAGACGCTGGGCTGGCACGAGAACGACGTGCCCGACGATCCCTTCGCGGACGACGAATGAAGCTGGTCGTCTTCGATGTCGACGGCACCCTGATCGACAGCCAGGACCATATCCACCACGCCATGGCCCAGGCGTTCCGTGTCGCAGGCCTGGCGCCCTTGCCGCGGGCCGAGGTGCTGGAGATCGTCGGCCTGTCGCTGCCGGTCGCGGTTGCGCATCTGGCGCCGGGGCAGGACGGCGCAACCCAGGCGCGGATCGTTGCGGCCTATCGCCAGGCCTACATGCAGGCGCGGCTGGTCCGGGCGGCGCCGCTGTACGACGGCGCGATGGCCTGCCTTGACCTGCTGGGCGGGCGCGACGACATGCTGCTGGCCGTGGCGACCGGCAAGTCGCGGCGCGGCCTTGGGGCGATGATCGCCGCGCATGGGCTGGAAGGGCGCTTTGTCAGCCTGCAGACTGCGGATGACCACCCGTCGAAGCCGCATCCTTCGATGCTGCTGGCGGCGATGGAGGAGGCGGGCGTTGCACCGTCGGATGCGGTGATGATCGGCGACACCAGCTTTGACATGGACATGGCGGGGGCGGCGGGCATTGCAGCCTTTGGCGTCGCCTGGGGTTATCACCCGGTGGAACGCCTGCAGGCGTCGGGCGCGGCCCATGTGGCGGGCGATTTCACGGAACTGGCACAGGCAATAGAACGGTGGGCGGCATGAGCGAATGGAAGGCGCGGCGTTTCTGGAAGACGGCGCAGGTCAGGCCGGTCGAGACCGGCTTCGAGATCTTTCTGGACGATCGGCCCTTGCGAACCCCCGGCAAGCAGCCGCTTGTCCTGCCGGTCGAGGGGCTGGCCCGGGCCGTTGCGCAGGAATGGGATGCGCAGCAGGATGTCATCGATCCCAACTCGATGCCCCTGACCCGCGCGGCCAATTCCGCGATCGAGAAGGTCACGCCGCAATTTGCCGCCGTAGCGGACATGCTTGCCGAATACGGAGGCACCGATCTTCTGTCCTATCGCGCCGACCAGCCGGCCGAACTGGTCCGCCGCCAGGCCGAGGCATGGGATCCGCTGGTGGACTGGGCGGCCAGGGATCTGCGCGCGCCCCTGCGCATCACGCATGGCGTGATCCCCATCGCGCAGGATCCCCAGGTGCTGGCCTGCCTGCGCGGGCATCTGGACGATCTCGATCCCCTTGGCCTGACGGCTTTGCACGATCTTGTGACGCTGCCCGGATCCCTGATTCTTGGGCTTGCCGTCGTCCGGGGCCGCATCGACGCGACCGAGGCTTTCCGCCTGTCGCGGATCGACGAGGATTTCCAGATCGAACGCTGGGGCCAGGACGAGGAAGCACAAGCTGCCGCGGAAAGCCGCAGGACCGCGATGCTGAACGCCGAACGGCTCTGGAGGCTGTCGCGCCTCAGTTGAATGTGCCCGCTTCGTGGGCGTCACGCTTGACGCGTCGGGAAGGATCGGCACTATGTTGCCTATGGGACGCCCCCCTGCCGGGGGCTTTCGCAGAAAAGCCCGGCCGCAAAGGTCCGGGCGTCGCCCTGGTCCGGCTGGGGCGGCATCCAACAAAGGGGTAGAAATGAAGACTTCCGTATTCCTGGGCTCTGTCGCCGCCGCCACGCTGATGGCCGGGGCGGGCATGGCCGACACGCTGGCCGATGTGAAGGCGCGCGGTGAATTGAACTGTGGCGTGAACACCGGCCTTGTCGGTTTTGCCGCACCGGATGCGAACGGCAACTGGACCGGCTTCGACGTGGACATCTGCAAGGCCGTCGCCGCTGCCGTGCTGGGCGATCCGTCCAAGGTGAAATACGTGCCCACGACCGGCCAGACGCGCTTCACCGCCCTGTCCTCGGGCGAGGTGGACATCCTGGCGCGGAACTCGACCTGGACCTTTTCGCGCGACACCGACCTGAAGCTGGATTTCGTGGGGGTCAACTATTACGACGGCCAGGGCTTCATGGTGCGCAAGGACCTGGGCGTGACCTCGGCCAAGGAACTGGACGGCGCGACCATCTGCATCCAGACCGGGACCACGACCGAACTGAACCTCGCCGACTACTTCAAGGCCAACAACATGGCCTACCAGCCCGTCAACATCGACAGCAATGCCGAGGGCGAGCAGCAGTACATGGCGGGCGCCTGCGACGCCTATACGACCGACGCCTCGGGCCTGGCGGCGACCCGCGCGGCCTTTGCCGACCCGGAAAACCACATCATCCTGCCCGAGATCATCTCGAAGGAACCGCTTGGGCCGGCCGTGCGCCACGGCGACAGCAACTGGGGTGACGTCGCCCGCTGGACGCTTTACGCCCTGATCGCGGCCGAGGAATACGGCATCACCTCGAAGAACATCGAGGAGTTGTCGAAGTCCTCGCAGAACCCCGAGGTTCAGCGCCTTCTGGGCGTGACGGACGACCTGGGTGCGATGATCGGCCTGGACAAGGACTGGGCCAAGCGCGCCATCCTGGCCAGCGGCAACTATGGCGAGATCTTCGCGGCCAATATCGGCGAGCAGACCCCGATCGGTCTGGCTCGCGGCCTGAACGCACAATGGACCCAAGGCGGGTTGATGTATGCGATGCCCTTCCGCTAAGGGCTGAGGACGACCGAAGGGGGCGCAATCGCGCCCCTTTCGCACCATCACAAAAGACCGGTCGCGGCAAACGCAGCCACAAAAGGCAGGACCGGCTACAGGGGTAAGATTGAATGACGGACATGTCCGCGCCGGCGAACCCGCCGTTCCGGCCCAGTATGCTGATCTATGATCGGCGTTATCGGTCGATGACCTTCCAGGTGATCGTCTTCATCCTGGTCATGGGATTGGCCTGGTGGCTGGTCAACAACACGATCCGCAACCTTGCGGCGCTGGGCAAGGACTTCAACTTTGGCTTCCTGTGGCAGCGCGCGGGCTATGACATCCCGCAGACGCCGATCCCCTATACCTCGGACGACACGCATTTCCGCGCCGCCGTGGTGGGTCTGCTGAACACGCTGATCGTGTCGATCCTGGGCTGCATCGCGGCGACCTTCGTGGGCATCATCGCGGGCGTGGCGCGGCTGTCGAACAACTGGCTGATCGCCCGGCTGATGACCGTCTATGTCGAGGCTTTCCGCAACGTGCCCCTGCTGTTGTGGATCCTGATCGTCTTTGCCGTCTTCACCGAGATCATGCCCCCGCCCAATGCCTTCCGGGGCGACGATCCGGCGGCCAGCATGATCCTGTTCGACCATGTGGCCCTGACCAACCGCTATACCGCGATCCCGACGCTGGCCATGACCAACGATCCGGGCAGCCTGGATCTGGGCGCCCGGATCACCTTCAACTGGGCCACCATCGCCTTTGTCCTGGTCCTGATCGGCGGATGGTTCGTGCGCCGCATGATCGGCGCCTGGGCGCAGCGGGTGCAGGACCAGACCGGCAGCCGCCCCACGACCTGGTGGATGAGCCTGGCCGTGATGACCGTTCCGTCCCTGCTGCTGATCTGGTTCTTCGGCCTGCATTTCGAAGCACCCGAATTGCGCGGCTTCAACTTCGCGGGCGGGCTGAACGTGCAGAACGGGCTTGTCGCGCTGTGGCTGGCGCTGACGCTGTATACCGGCGCCTTCATTGCGGAGATCGTGCGTGCGGGCATCCTGGCCGTCAGCCGCGGGCAAAGCGAGGCAGCCTTTGCCCTTGGCCTGCGCCCGGGCCGCACGATGAACCTGGTTATCCTGCCGCAGGCGCTGCGGGTCATCATCCCGCCGCTGATCTCGCAATACCTGAACCTGATGAAGAACAGTTCCTTGGCGATCGCCGTGGGCTACATGGACATCAAGGGCACGCTGGGCGGCACGACGCTGAACCAGACGGGGCGGGAACTGGAATCCATCGTGCTGATGATGGGGGTCTATCTGGTCCTCAGCCTGATCATCTCGGCCGGGATGAACGTCTTCAATTCCCGCGTGAAGCTGAAGGAGCGGTGAGATGAGCGACACACATGCCCAGACCGTCCCCTTCGTCCGCGACACCATGCTTCCCGCAGCCGAGCCTCCGATCCGCGAGGCGGGTGCGGTCCGCTGGCTGCGCGAAAACCTGTTCTCGGGCCCGGTCAACACGGTCCTGACCATCCTGGGCGTCCTGGTCGTCTGGTTCCTGGTCAGCCATTTCTGGGATTGGTTCGCCCATTCGGTCTGGAACGCGGGCAGCCTGTCCGAATGCCGCCAGATCATCGCCGAGCGTTGGGGCGAGGGCGCGCGCGGCGCCTGCTGGGCCGTCATCCGCGAACGCTGGAACCAGTATACCTACGGGTTCTACCCGTCAGAGCTGTATTGGCGCCCGACCATGGCCTTTGGCCTGCTGTTCCTGGCCCTGGCGCCGGTCCTGTTCTCGGAAGCGCCGGGCATCCGCCGGATCGTGCTGGGCACGACGACGGTGCTGACGCTGGGGCTGATGATCGCGCTTGGCGCACCGGCAGCCTGGCTGGTCTTTGCCGCCGTGGTGCTGATCGGCGGGCTGGTGATCTCGGAACGGCAGGTGTCCCTGCTGCTGGTCTTCTCGATCCTTTATCCGCTGATGGGGGTCTGGTTCCTGTGGGGTGGCTCGGCCTGGGGGCCGATCATGGTGCTGGTGGGGCCAGTCCTGGGCTGGATTGCCTGGCGGGTGCTGCATCCTGTCTCGAGCCTTGTGGCCATCATCGCGGCCCTGGTCATTCCCCTGCTGTGGTGGATCGGTTACGCGGGCGAGGCCGCGCGCGATGCCGAGGGCATCCTGTCGCTGTCCATCCCCGCTGTCGCCTCGGATCGCTTCGGTGGCTTCCTGCTGTCGATCACCATCGGCATCGCCGGGATCGCGCTGTCGCTGCCGCTGGGGATCGTCCTGGCCTTGGCGCGGCGGTCGGACATGTTCCTGGTGAAGTCGCTGGCGGTGATCTTCATCGAGTTCATCCGGGGCGTGCCGCTGATCGCGCTGCTGTTCGTGGCATCGCTGCTGCTGAACTATTTCCTGCCGCCGGGCACCAACTTCGACATCATCCTGCGCGTCATCATCATGGTCACCTTGTTCTCGGCCGCCTATATGGCCGAGGTGATCCGGGGTGGTCTGGCCGCACTTCCCAAGGGGCAGTACGAGGCCGCCGATGCGCTTGGCCTGGATTACTGGAAGGCGCAGCGGCTGATCGTGCTGCCGCAGGCGCTGAAGATTTCGATCCCCGGCATCGTGTCCACCTTCATCGGCATGTTCAAGGACACGACGCTTGTGACCTTCGTCGGCCTTTACGATCCGTTGAAATCCATGTCGGACGCCGTGCGGGCCAGCACGTCCTGGAAGGGCATCTACTGGGAGCCCTATATCTTCGTCGGCTTCATCTTCTTTCTGATCTGCTTCGGCATGTCGCGCTATTCGATGTATCTCGAGCGCCGGCTGGCCCGCGACCACAGGTAAGGACCCTGCCATGAGCGACACCATCACCCGCCCCATCGACCGCAGCCACATGCAGGTCAGCGACGAGGTCGCGATCGACATCCGCAACATGAACAAGTGGTATGGCAGCTTTCACGTGCTGCGCGACATCGACCTGACCGTCCACCGGGGCGAGCGGATCGTGATCGCGGGGCCATCGGGGTCTGGCAAGTCCACCCTGATCCGCTGCATCAACCGGCTGGAGGAACACCAGTCCGGGCATATCGTCGTGGACGGGATCGAGCTGACCAACGACATCAAGAACATCGACAAGGTGCGGTCCGAAGTGGGCATGGTGTTTCAGCACTTCAACCTGTTCCCGCATCTGACGGTACTTGAGAACTGCACCCTTGCGCCGATCTGGGTGCGCAAGGTGCCGCGCCGCCAGGCCGAGGAAACGGCCATGCGCTTCCTGGAAAAGGTGAAGATCCCCGAACAGGCCAGCAAGTATCCCGGCCAATTGTCGGGCGGTCAGCAGCAGCGCGTCGCCATCGCCCGGTCACTGTGCATGCAGCCCAAGATCATGCTGTTCGACGAACCGACCAGTGCCCTTGACCCCGAGATGATCAAGGAGGTCCTGGATACCATGATCGAGCTGGCCGAGGAGGGGATGACCATGATCTGCGTCACGCACGAAATGGGTTTTGCCCAAGCTGTCGCGAACCGGGTGATCTTCATGGACCAGGGCCAGATCGTCGAGCAGAACGAGCCGCGCGAGTTCTTCAATAATCCCAAGTCAGAACGCACCAAGCTGTTCCTGAGCCAGATCCTGGGGCATTGAGAGGCAAGGCCGGGGGACTTCACGTCCCCCGGACCCCCTGTGGGATATTTAAGCCAAGATGAAGTGTCAGTGCCGTCCATCGAGGCGCACGAAATCCATGACGCTGCCCTGGCCGGGTTCGACCTGTGACCAACTGTCGATCTGGAAATCCACGACAAGCGTCGCGCCGGTCGGATAGCGGCGGAAATCGGGATCCAGTGGCAGTCGCGCGGGCAGAAGGGCCGCAAATTCCGAAATGCCTGGGTTGTGGCCCAGCATCATGACCGTGGGATGGCTGGCGGTCTTCAGGATCGACAGCATCTTTTCGGGGCCGGCCTGATAAAGGCCCGGCTCGATCCGGACCACGGGGCGGACCTCCAAGGGCGCGCTGGCGATGGTCGTCCAGGTTTCCTGCGTGCGCGCGGCCGAGGAACACAGGACCTCCTCGGGTTCATAGCCGCGAGAGGCCATCCAGTCGCCAAGCGCCAGGGCCGACCGGCGACCGCGATCATTCAGCGGCCGGTCGTGATCGGCCAGTGCGGGATCGTCCCAGGCGGACTTCGCGTGGCGGGTCAGGATCAGCCGTCGGTGTCCAAGCGGTGTCATATGCGATCTGTCCCCGTGTCATGCCTGTTCGGATCGCAGCCTGCCACAGGCCCGGCGCGTTCGGCAAGGCAGGCCGTCGATTTACAGCGAGGCCTCGCCCTGGCGCAGGCCGCGCGGCCGGGTCGAGGGCGGGGTGGACCGGATCAGGCTGCCCGCGCCATGTTCCGTGAACAGTTCCAGCAGCGTGGCATTGGGCACGCGCCCGTCCAGGATCACCACCGCGCGCACGCCATCCTGCAGGGCCTTCAGCGCGGTTTCTGTCTTGGGGATCATGCCGCCCGCGATGGTGCCGTCGGCGATCATGTCGCGCACCTGGTCGGGATGCAGCTGGGTCAGGACCTGGCCGGTCTTGTCCTTGACGCCCGCGACGTCGGTCAGCAGCAGCAGCCGGTCGGCGCGCAGCGCGCCCGCGATGGCGCCCGCGGCGGTGTCGCCGTTGACGTTGAAGGTCTCGTTGTCGGCCATGCCGGTGGCGACGGGTGCGATCACCGGGATCAGGCCCGCCTTGTAAAGGTCGCGAATGATCTGGACGTTCATCTCGACCGGGCGTCCGACGAAGCCCAGTTCGGGGTCGTCGGCCTCGCAAACCATCAGGTCGTCGTCCTTGCCGCTGATGCCCACGGCGCGGCCGCCCGCGTCGTTGATGGCCTGGACGATGCGCTTGTTGACCAGGCCCGACAGGACCATCTCGACCACGTCCACTGTGTCCTTGGTGGTCACGCGCTTGCCGCGCACGAAGGTGCTTTCGATGCCCAGCTTGCCCAGCAGTTCGTTGATCATCGGGCCGCCGCCGTGGCAGACGACCGGGTTCATGCCGACCTGCTTCATCAGCACGATGTCGCGGGCGAATTCGGCCATGGCCTGGTCGTCGCCCATGGCATTGCCGCCGAACTTCACGACGACAACCGCGCCAGAGTAGCGTTGAAGATAGGGCAGGGCCTCGGACAGGGTTCTGGCGGTGGCGGTCCAGTCGCGGTTCATGTTCTGCGTTCTCATCCTTGAAGGCCCCTTTTCGACGGGCGGACCCTAGGACGCATCGCCGGATCAGTCCAGACGGGTTCAGTCCAGATGCGTTCAGTCCAGCCCGGCGATGATCGCGCGCAGGGTCGCGATGCCCTGGCCCTTTTCGGACGAGGTGACGACGATCTGCGGGAAGGCGGCCGGGTGCTTCTGCAATTCGGTCTCAACCTGTTCCAGGACAGGCTTGATCGCGTTCGGGCCCAGCTTGTCGGCCTTGGTCAGCACGACCTGGAAGGGGACGGCGGACTTGTCCAGCAGGGTCATGATCTCGTGATCGACGGGCTTCACGCCGTGGCGCGAATCGATCAGGCAGAAGGCGCGGCGCAGCGTCGGACGCCCGGCGAGATAGTTCTTGAGCAGCGCCTGCCACTTGGCGACCACGGCGACGGGCGCCTTGGCAAAGCCATAGCCCGGAAGGTCCACCAGATAGCTGTGTTCGCCCAAGGTGAAATAGTTGATTTCCTGCGTCCGTCCCGGCGTGTTCGAGGCGCGGGCCAAGCCCTTGCGACCGGTCAGGGCGTTGATCAGGCTGGACTTGCCCGCATTGCTGCGGCCCGCGAAGCAGACCTCGGGGCGGTCGGCGGGGGGCAACCCGTCCATCGCGACCACGCCCTTGAGGAAGTCGACAGGGCCGGCGAACAGCAGGCGCGCGGCCTCGGCCACATCCGCTTCGGGTTCCGGGGCGACGGGGAAGGCGACCTTCATGCCGTCACCTCATCGCCCAGACTGATGTCGCCGCCGGTCACGACCTCGGCGAAGATGCCGAAGTCGGTATGGCCGTAAAGGCGTTCAAGGCTGTCCAGCATGTCGATGTCGTTTTCCCCGGTGTCGGTATTGGCGCTTGTCGCCGCGCAGCGGCCGACATGCTGGGTGACGCGCAGTTCCACGCTGCCGATGCTGATGACCTGGCCGATCAGCGCGCGTTCGGCCCAAGGCTGCCAGCCGTCGATCCACAGGTTGCCGCGCCAGCGGTGCAGGCCCAGGGCCTGGCCGGTGCGGGCTTCAAGATCGGCAAGGCTTGCCAGCGACAGGATCGAGATCCAGGGCCATTTCTGGTCGGTCCAGATCGCCGCGCCCCGCACAAGGCGGGTGGGCGCCGAAGCATTGGCGGGCCAAAGCGGGCGCAGCCATTCGACAAGGCGGTCGCCCTCGGTGTCCGGGTCGATGACCAGATCGACCTGGGTCGGTTGGCGCAGCACCAGACGGCCGTCCGACCAGCCGCCGCTGATGGCCTGGACCTGCGGCGACTGGACGCCGCGCACGAAGCAGGACTTGGGCAGCCACCGGTCGGGCTGCCCCGCCGTCTGGCTGGCCTGGGCGTTGCGCTCGCCCGCCTCGGTCAGGACCGCCCATTCGCGGTCACCGGGCAGGCGGCGGGCGGCGGTCAGGGTTATGCGGTCCAGCCCCTCTCCGCCGATCGACTTGATCGGATGGCGGCGGATATGGGCCAGACGCGCCGTCACTTGCTGTCCTTCTTGGGACGCGCGGGGATCGAGGACTTGATGTTGCCGAACAGGTCGGGCCGGTGGCCGTGCATCGACATGATCGTGTACTGCTGCGCGATGGTGATCAGGTTGTTGGTGATCCAGTAGAGCACCAGGCCCGAGGCGAAACCGCCCAGCATGAACATGAAGATCCAGGGCATCCAGGCGAAGATCATCTTCTGCGCCGGATCGGCCGGGGTCGGGTTCAGGCGCTGTTGCAGCCACATGCTGATGCCCAGGACGATGGCCAGCGCCGGAAGCGACAGCGAATGCAGCAGCGTCCCTTGCGCGGGCGGCGCGAAGGGCAGCAGCCCGAACAGGTTCAGCAGCGACGAGGGATCTGGCGCGGCAAGGTCGTGGATCCAGCCGATCCAGGGTGCGTGGCGCAGTTCGATGGTGACGAAGATCACCTTGTAGAGCGCGAAGAAGATCGGGATCTGCAGCAGCACCGGAAGGCAGCCCGCAGCGGGGTTCACCTTCTCGCGCTTGTAAAGTTCCATCATCTCCTTCTGGAACTTCATGCGGTCATCGCCCGTGCGCTCCTTCAGCGCCTCCATCTGGGGCTGCAGTTCCTTCATCTTCGCCATCGAGATGTAGGACTTGCGCGCCAGCGGGAAGACCAACGTCTTCAGGATGAAGGTCAGGGCGATGATCGACCAACCCATGTTGCCGATCAGGCCGTGCAGCCAGTGCAGCAGGCGGAAGATCGGCTTGGTCAGGAAGTAGAACCAGCCCCAGTCGATGGAGTCGACAAAGCCTTGGATGCCGGGATTTTCCTGATAGGCGTTTATGGTCTCCCAGACCTTCGCCCCCGCAAACAGATAGCTGTCGGCGCTGACCTGGGTGCCCGGCTCGACGGTCTGCATCGGATAGCGGGCTTCGGTCTGGTAGATGTCCGCGCCCTCTGCATATTTCACGACCGAGGTGAAGGCCTGGCCCGGCGCCGGGGCCAGCGTGGTCATCCAGTATTTGTCGGTGAAGCCGATCCAGCCGTTGTTCGTGACCTGCGTCACTTCGGCGCGACCCTCGCGTTCGACCGGGTCCAGTTCGGCGATGTTGTCGTATTTCAGTTCCGTCAGCGTGCCGTCGGACATTCCCACCGCGCCTTCGTGCAGCACGAAGAAGTTCTGCGTGTCGGGGCGGCCGTGGCGGGCGATGATGCCATAGGGCGCGGCGGTGAAGGCGGCGTCGCCATTGTTCTGCAGCGCGTGGCTGACGGTGAACAGGTAGTTTTCATCCACCGAGAAGGTGCGGCGGAAGATCTGGCCCGCGCCGTTGTCCCAGGCCAGCGTGACCGGCTGGCCGGGGGCCAGTGTGTCACCCGACTCGACCTTCCAGACGGTCGAGGGTCCGGGAACAAGTGCCGGATCGACGCCCGGGCCGGGGGTCCAGCCATAGACCGCGTAATAGGGCTTGGACGCGCCGGTCTGGATGGCATCCGTGGCCGTCGCGGAGGACGGCGACAGCAGGCGGACGTTGGGCGAGTCTTCGTCCAGCGTCTCACGGTATTTCGTCAGCAGAAGGTCGTCGATGCGGCCACCGGCCAAAGAGATCGAGCCCGACAGCGACGGCGTCTGGATCTCGACCCGTCCGGCCTGCGGGGCGGCAGGTGCCGCAGCGCCCAGGTCGGCGGGCAGGGTGCTGCTTTCCGGATTGGCCAGCGGCACGTCCTGGGTCTGGGTTTCCACCGCGACCGGCTGTTCCGTGGGCACGGGCGGTTCGGGCGCAAAGACCGTGTACCAAACCAGGATCACCAGGAACGACAGGACCGTCGCCAGGATCAGATTGCGGTTGTTGTCTTCCATCGCTTACCAGCCTTCTCGCGTCCGTCGCGCCGCTTCAACAGAAGGGGCGCTTAAAGGTCAAGCGGATTTGGCCCAGGGGACCAGCCACCGCAGCGTTCGTCACGCCTCTCGCAGGCGCGGGATGTCGTCGGGCGATGCCGCCGCGCCGCTTGGAAACAGCGCGGCAAAGTCGAACAGCTTCGGGTCAAGAAGATGCGACGGGCGCACGTTCATCAGCGCCCGGAACATCACCTGGCGGCGGCCCGGCGTGCGGGTTTCCCATTCGTCCAGCAGGCGTTTCACCTGCACGCGCTGCAGCCCTTCCTGGCTGCCGCAGAGGTCGCAGGGAATGATCGGATAGTTCATCGCGCGCGAAAACCGTTCGCAATCGGCCTCGGCCACATAGGCCAGGGGGCGCAGCACGGTCAGGTCGCCGTCCTCGTTCAACAGCTTGGGCGGCATAGTGGCCAGCCTGCCGCCGTGGAACAGGTTCATGAAGAAGGTTTCCAGGATGTCGTCGCGGTGATGGCCCAGCACGACGGCGGAACAGCCCTCCTCTCGCGCGATGCGATACAGGTTGCCCCGGCGCAGGCGCGAGCACAGCGAACACATCGTGCCGCCAGGCGCGATCTTGTCGGTGACGATCGAATAGGTGTCCTGGTATTCGATCCGATGCGCCACGCCTCGTTCGGTCAGGAACCGGGGCAGAACGGTCGCCGGGAAGTTCGGCTGGCCCTGGTCCAGGTTGCAGGCCAGCAGGTCCACCGGCAGCAGTCCGCGCCATTTCAACTCGTGCAGCACGGCCAGCAGGGTATAGCTGTCCTTTCCGCCCGAGAGACATATCAGCCAGCGGTCGCCGGGCCGGATCATGCCGTAATCCTCGATCGCGGCGCGGGTTTCGCGCACCAGCCGCTTGCGCAGCTTGCGGAACTCGGTCGAGGAGGGGGCGCCCGCGAACAGCGGATGAATCTCGGTCAGGTCGTCAGTGTCGTCCAGCATCGGATCGCCTTTCGTGATCGGGATCGGCCCCCGGCACCGGATCATAGCCCGCGCCGCCCCAGGGATGGCAGCGTCCGATCCGCCGCGCCGCCAGCCAGCCGCCGCGCAGGCCGCCGTGCCGCGACAGCGCATCAAGCGCATAGGCCGAACAGGTCGGCTGGAAGCGGCAGGCATTGCCAACCCAGGGCGAGGCCACCAGCCGATAGGCCCGGACGGGCAGGGCCAGCAGATGGGCCAGCGGGCTCATCCGTGGATCTTGCGCAGGGCAGCGCCCAGGTCACGGCACAGGTCGGCGAAGCCGCGGCTTGTTGTCGCATCGGGACGGCCCACCAGCACATAGTCCCAGCCGGGCCGCGCGCCCTGGGGCAGATGCAGCCGCGCCACCTCGCGCAGCCGGCGTTTGGCGCGGTTGCGCATCACCGCGTTGCCGATCTTCTTGGAACAGGTGAAGCCCACGCGGAACGGCAGGCCGTCGCCCCGGTCACGCGCCTGCAGCAGAAAGCCGGGCGTTCCCTGCCGCAGCGCGCGGGACGCCGCAAGGAAATCCGCCCGCTTGGCAATGACCGGGGGCATGGACATGCGAAATGCCGCCATGCCGTCATCCACGGGTCGCGCTTCGGCAACGGGATGGGGCAGGGGCGGCATGTGCTGGAACCCTTGGTCTGGCGGGGCAAGCCCGCCGCAAAGGATCAGGCCGACAGGCGCTTGCGGCCCTTGGCGCGGCGCGCGTTCAGGACGCGACGGCCGCCGCTGGTGGCCATGCGCGCGCGAAAGCCGTGACGGCGCGCACGAACGAGGTTCGAGGGTTGATAAGTGCGCTTCATGGTCGTTCTCCGGGATCTTGTCTTGCGGATGGCGGGCGGCAGGGGCAAGGAAGCAATGCTTCACCCCACACGCGAACGCGCCGGTTGTTCGAAGCCCGCTGGATAGAGGAAGGCCGCTGGTCCGTCAACCACAAAGGCGGACAATCGCGCATCCTGTTTTGTTCCAGTGGCGGAACCGCTAGGATATCACATTCGTTTGATGTGCAAAGCGGGGCCGGTCGGGCTGAAACACGCGCATCTGCTGCGCTGATGATCAAGATTACATGAAACTGAACACGATCTCTGGCCGATTCGCCGCATTGACGATCATCTTCGTCATGCTGGCCGAACTGCTGATCCTGCTTCCTGCCTTGGCCAGCTTCCGGCTTGATTACCTCGAGTCGCGGCTGGAGCGCGCGCAGATCGCCAGCCTTGCGCTGCTGGCGACGGACGAATCGCTGGCCGACGATCTGGAAAGCGAGCTTCTGCAGAACGCCGGCGTGTTCAACGTCGTCCTGCGCCGCGACGATATCCGTCAGCTTGTGCTGCAATCCCCGCTGCCCGGCCCGGTCGTGATGACCTATGACCTGCGCGAGGAAGGTGTGCTCCAGACCATCGACGATGCCTTGGGCGCGCTGATCAACCGCGAGAACGAGGTGATCCGGGTCATCGGCGCCCCGGTGAACCAGGCGGGCCAGCTGATCGAGATCACGATGGAGACGGCGCCCCTGCGCGCGGGAATGCTGGAATACGGCTTCCGGCTGCTGCTGCTTTCGGCGGCCTTCTCGATCCTGACGGCGATCCTTCTGAACCTGGCGGTGCAAAGGTTGATGCTGGTTCCGATCCGCCGGGTGATCAGCCACATGGTATCCTATGCCGAGGCGCCCGAGGATCCGCGCCACATCATCACCCCCGACGCCCGCCTTGCCGAGTTGCGCGATGCCGAAACCGCGCTGGAGGCGATGCAGAAGACCGTTACCTCGTCCCTGAAGCAGAAGGAACGGATGGCGCAACTGGGACAGGCGGTCGCCAAGATCAGCCACGACCTGCGCAACATCCTGACCACGGCGCAGATCTTCGCGGACCGGCTGGAAGACAGCGGCGACCCCAAGGTCAAGCGCGCCGCGCCCAAGCTGGTGAACTCGATCAGCCGCGCCGTGAACCTGTGCGAGACGACGCTGGCCTTCGGCAAGGCCGAGGAACCCGCCCCCACGCTGTCCCGCTTCAATCTTGCGCAACTGACGGCCGAGGTCGTCGAGGCGGAGACCCTGGCAAGCCACGGCGGGCTCAGGGTCGAGTTCCTGTGCGACATTCCCCCCAGCCTGACGATTCGCGCCGACCGCGACCAGCTTTACCGCGTGCTGGCCAACCTTGCCCGAAATGCCCGCCAGGCGATCGAAGGCACCGGCCAGCCCGGCACGGTCGAGATCGGCGCCGGCGAAACCGACGGCGACTGGTGGATCCGCGTGGGCGATACCGGCCCCGGCCTGCCGGAGAAGGCGCGCGAATACCTTTTCAAGCCCTTCGCCGGCAGCGCGCGCAAGGGCGGCACGGGCCTTGGCCTGACCATCGCCGCCGACCTGGTGCGCGGGCATGGCGGCCGGCTGGAACTGGTTCGCAGCGATGCCGAGGGCAGCGAGTTCATGATCCATATCCCGCGCGACATGGCGATCCTGCCCACCCGCCAGATGGCAGCCGGTTGATAAAATTCGGGCCCGGGCGTTTTTTCCCTTTCGCCCCCTTGCATCCCCCCGAACACCCGTCTACATGACCGCCCTACGACGGACCCGTAGCTCAGCTGGATAGAGCACCAGACTACGAATCTGGGGGTCGGGCGTTCGAATCGCTCCGGGTCCGCCACTTTCCCATCCAGGGATTTTCCACACCGTCCGGCAGGCTTGCCGAGGCGGTGTTTTGCTATCTCGGGCACCAGATTTTCCTGGCGGCCGCGGGATCAGGGCCGCGTCCTCTTGGGCTGCTCCGCCGGCCCGGCGCGCCTTCTTCCCCTTTTGTTATCCCCAGCATTTTTGGTCTGACCCGGCCACCGGCGTTGACGGCGGCGTTCCGAAGGAACTAGAACAAAACAGAAACATTATTGTTGATGTCATGTATGTCCGTTCATGTCCTGCGGCCTCTGGCGCCTATACGGCAGGTGCCGGACCTGCGCGCCGCCACCCTGGCCGAGATCAGTTGCGCCTCGTCCCTGGACGGGGCGGGCACGGGGTTTCTGATGGCGGCCCTGCCCGAAGGGCCGGTGCTTTGGGCCCAGGACAGGCTGACGCGGCGCGAGGCGGGGGTGCCCTTCCTGCCAGGGCTTGGGCGCTGGCTGCTGCGCGCCGACCTGTCGCGCCCCGCCGACGTGCTGACGGCGATGGAGGATGCGCTGGCCTGTCCTGCCATCTCGGCCGTGGTGGGCGAAATCTGGGGCGACCCGGCGGCCCTGGATTTCACCGCGACGCGCCGCCTTGCCATGCGGGCCGAGGCCGCGGGCAGGCCGTGCTGGCTGCTGCGCAGGGCAGGTTCGGCCAATGCCTCGGCGGCGCGGATGCGGTGGCGGGTGACTGCCTTTCCGTCGGATGCAGGCCAGGACGATCCCGCGGCGCCGGGCGATCCGCTTTGGCGGGTCGAGTTGTTCCGGTCGCGCCTGTCGCCCCCTGGCGAATGGCTGGTGCGCCATGAATGCGGGGAAGACGGGACGGCGCATCGCCTTTGTTTTTCTGCCCTCGCTGCCGATCGAGCGGTGGCGGAACCGGCGGCGGCGGATGGAGGGGGCGGTTCCGGATGACGTTCCGGTGGTGCTGTCCGCCGAAGGCCATCATGGCCCGGTGGTGCATGACCTGAACGAGGCTGCCCGGTCCGCGGGCGTGCGCCGTGGCGCGCGGGTGGTGGACATGCGCGCCCTGTGCCCCGCGCTTCAGGCGGTCCCGGCCAGTCCGCGGGGCGATGCGGCGGCCCTGACGCGGCTGATGTTCTGGGCGCGCCGCTGGGGGCCCCATTCTGCCACGGACGGTGCGGACGGGCTGGTCGTCGACACCACGGGCACCGCGCATCTGTTCGGCGGAGAAGCCGCGCTGCTGTCCGACATCGAGGCGCGTTTCGCCGGGGCAGGGGTAACGGCGCGGCTGGCGCTTGCCCCCACATGGGGTGCGGCCTGGGGCTTGGCCCGCTTTGGTCCGGCGCGTGCCGTCAGCCATGATCCGGCCGATCTTTACCCGCTGCCCATCGCGGCCCTTCGGCTGTCGGAGGAAACGCTGCTGCTGCTGCGCCGCCTGGGGCTGCGGCGGGTCGGGGATCTGGCAGCGATCCCGCGACTGCCGCTGATGCGCCGCTTTGGCCGGGCGCCCGCATGGGACAATCCGCTGACCCGGCTGGACCAGGCGATGGGCCGCCTGGCCGAACCAATCGGCGCCCCCGAGCCGCCTCTGGATTTCGTGGCGCAGGCACGGTTGGCCGAGCCGGTGATGGATCCCACCGCTTGGCTGCCGGGTCTTGTGCAGGATCTGGCCGCGCAGATGGCCCGCCAGGACCGGGGCTGCCGGCGGCTTTGCTTGTCGGTCTTTCGCGTCGATGGCCGCAGGCGCGACGTCCGCGTCGCCACCGCCGCCCCCAGCCGCGAGGCCGGCCATCTGCTGCGGTTGTTCCAGGGGCGGCTGGACGGGCTGGATCCAGGCTTTGGCTTCGACCTGATCCGCCTGGCGGCCGAGGCGACCGAGCCTCTGGCCACCGCCCAGGTCGGGCTGGATGGCAATGCCGACACTGCGCTGCACCTGTCGCGGCTGATCGACCGGCTGGTGTCGCGCTTTGGCGCCGATGCGGTTTCCCGCCCGCTGCCCTTCGAAAGCCACCTTCCCGAACGGTCGCAGACGCGGGCCGATGCCTTGCGCGACGATCCGCCCCCCGCGCCGCGTCCCGACCGGCCCCTCCGCCTGTTCGACCCGCCCGAGGAGGTGCGCGTTCTTTACGCCGTTCCGGAAGGCCCGCCCGCATTGTTCGTCTGGCGGCGCCAGCGGATTGCGGTGACCCGCCATGCCGGTCCCGAGCGCATTGCCCCCGAATGGTGGCGGGACAGTCCCGGCACACGGCTGCGCGACTATTTCCGGATCGAGGACGCCACCGGCCGCCGCCTGTGGCTGTATCGGGAAGGCTTGGCGGGCGACGGCCGGGGCGGGATGCCCCGCTGGTTCGTGCACGGGGTCTTTGCCTGATGCCGCAGAACGACCACCAGGCGCCCCGCCGCAGGCTGAAGGGCGACTTTGCCCCCAACCCGCGCGCGCCTTTCGTGGAACTGGGGGTGACTTCGGCCTTTTCCTTCCTGCGGGGCGCGTCGGACGCGACCGAACTTGTGCAGACGGCGCATGGTCTGGGTTATGACGCCATCGGCATCGCCGACCTGAACAGCCTGGCGGGCGTCGTGCGCCTTCATGCCGAGGCGCGACGCGCGGCCCTGCGCCCGATCATCGGCGCGCGGATCGTGCTGACCTGCGGGACGGGCTTTCTGGCCTATCCACGCGACCGCGCGGCCTATGGCCGGCTGTCCACGCTGATCTCCAAGGGGCGGATGCAGGATCTGGACGGGGCCTGGCAGGCCAAGGGCATCTGCGACCTGACGCTGGACGATCTGGCCGATCACGCACAGGGGCTGGCCCTGATCTGGTTGCCCGGCAGGGATCTGTCGGTGCTGCCCGGTCTGACCGCGCGACTGCCGGGACTGGGCCATGTGGCGGCAGCCTATCTTTATCGCGGGAACGACGTGGCGCGGATCAACCGGCTGGACCGGGCGGCGAAGGATTGCGGGCTGTCGATCCTGGCCACGAACGACGTGCACTACCACGCCCCCGACCGCCGCCCGTTGCAGGACGTGATGACCTGCATCCGCCACGGCACCACCATCGACCGGGCGGGCTTCCTGCTGCATGCCAATGCCGAGCGTCACCTGAAATCCCCGGCCGAGATGGTCCGCCTGTTCGCCCGCTGGCCCCATGCCATCCGCGCCGCGCGCGACCTGGCGGACCGGCTGACCTTTTCCCTGCGGGAACTGGCCTATGAATATCCGCGGGAAACCGCGCCCGCCGGTCGCGATCCGCAGGACTATCTGGCGGAACTGACCTGGGCGGGTGCCGCCGCGCGCTATCCGGATGGTGTGCCGGACAAGGTCCAGGCGGCGCTGCGACGCGAACTGGCGCTGATCGCCAAGAAGAACATCGCCCCCTATTTCCTGACCATCCACGAGGTCGTCGACTTCGCCCGATCGCAAGGCATCCTCTGCCAGGGGCGGGGCTCGGCCGCGAATTCGGCGGTCTGCTTTGTCCTGGGCATCACGCCCGTCGATCCCGCGCATTTCGACCTGCTGTTCGAACGCTTCATCAGCGAGGATCGCGACGAGCCTCCTGATATCGACGTCGATTTCGAACATGAACGCCGCGAGGAGGTGATCCAGCACATCTACGAAAAATACGGCCGCGACCGGGCCGCGCTGTGCGCCACCGTGATCCATTACCGCCCGCGATCCGCCATCCGGGAAGTCGGCCGCGCCATGGGCCTGTCCGAAGATATCACCGGCGCCCTGGCCGCGACCGTCTGGGGCGCCTGGGGCACCAGCATGGGCGAGGCCGAGGCGGGCGAGGCGGGCGTGGACATGACGGACCTGCGCCTGCGCCGCACCTTGACGCTGGCCCAGCAGATGATCGGAATGCCCCGCCACCTGTCCCAGCATGTCGGCGGCTTCATCCTGACCGAAGGCCTGCTGACCGAGACCGTGCCCATCGGCAACGGCGCCATGCCGGACCGCAGCTTCATCGAATGGGACAAGGACGACATCGACGAACTGGGCATCCTCAAGATGGATGTGCTGGCGCTGGGGATGCTGACCTGCATCCGCAAATGCTTCGACCTGGTCGCCGCCCATCACGGGCGGCGGCTGACGCTGGCGGATCTGAACCCCGATGCGCCGGATGCCGCCCCCGTCTTCGACATGCTGTGCCGGGGCGACAGCATCGGCGTCTTCCAGGTCGAAAGCCGGGCGCAGATGAACATGCTTCCGCGCCTCAAGCCGCGCCGCTTCTATGACCTGGTGATCGAGGTGGCGATCGTCCGTCCCGGTCCCATCCAGGGCGACATGGTCCACCCTTATCTGCGCCGCCGCAACGGGCAGGAGCCGACCGAATATCCGCGCCCAGGCCCCGCCCATCCCCAGACCGAGCTTGAGGAGATCCTGGGCCGCACCCTGGGCGTGCCGATCTTCCAGGAACAGGCCATGAAGATCGCCATGGTCGCGGCCGAGTTCGATTCGAAGAAGGCCAACGAATTGCGCAAGGCGATGGCCACCTTCCGGTCGCGCGGCACCATCGAGGCGCTGCAATCCGACATGGTCGAGGGCATGACCCGGCGCGGCTATGATCCCGCCTTCGCCCGCCGCTGCTTCGACCAGATCAAGGGCTTCGGCGAATACGGCTTTCCTGAAAGCCATGCGGCGGCCTTCGCGCATCTGGTCTATGTCTCGGCCTGGCTGAAGCACTATTACCCGGCGGCCTTTGCGGCGGCGCTGCTGAACAGCCAGCCGATGGGCTTCTATGCCCCCGCGCAGATCGTCCGCGACGCCCGCGAACACGGGGTCGAGCTGCGGGCGGTGGATGTGAACTTCTCGGACTGGGACAATACGCTGGAGCCTGCGGGCAACGGTCCCGCCCTGCGGCTGGGCCTGCGCCAGGTCGAGGGGATGGGGCAGGCGGCCGCGGCACGGCTGATCGCCGTCCGCGACGCGCCCTTCACCGGGCTGGCGGACCTGCAGGGCCGGGCCCGGCTGGATGCCGGGGCGATCCGGCGGCTGGCTGCTGCGGATGCGTTCCGCTCGGCCGGGTTGGACCGACGCGGTGCGCTGTGGGACGCCAAGGCCCTGCGCGATGCGCCCGACCTGCCCTTGTTCCGCCAGGCCGAGGACGAGGGGCAGGAACCCGCCATAGCCTTGCCCCCGATGCCTGTCTGCGAACAGGTCGCCGCCGATTACCAGACGCTGCGCCTGTCGCTGAAGGCGCATCCGCTGCGCTTCATGCGCCGGTCAATGACCGCGCAGGGCTATGTCCCGGCGGCGGCGCTTGCCCGCACAAGGCAGGGACAACAGGTCCGGCTGGCAGGGCTTGTGCTGATCCGGCAGCGTCCCGGCAGCGCCAGGGGCGTCTGCTTCATCACGCTGGAAGACGAGACGGGAACCGCGAACCTGGTGATATGGCCAAAGGTGTTCGACGCCTTCCGCAAGGTGATCATGACGGCGCGGGTCATCGACGTGCACGGGCACATCCAGCGGGGCGAAGGCGTCATCCATGTCGTTGCCGCCACCCTGACCGACCGCAGCGATGTCCTGTGGCGCCTGATAGGCGAAAGGGTGATCCCGCCCATGTCCCGCGCGGACGAGGTGAATCGCCCGATCCCCGCCAGCCGCCAGTCCCACCCCCGCGACGCCGAGGTGATCCCGAAGTCGCGCGATTTCCACTGACCGGCCGCTGCGTGTCCGACGTTGCTTCAGCCGCGCCCTTTCCTGCGGCGGCGGCCAAGGCCCGCCATCACCACCGCCCCGCTGCCCAGCAGCAAGGCTGCAGGGGGGACGGGCACCGGCGCGGGCGAATTGACCTGGGCCGTCGAAATGCCATAGCCGTCATATCCCGCCCCGACCTTGGTCGAGAACAGGAACACGGCCTCGTTCACCGCCTTACCGAAATCGACCGACAGCCAATACAGATTGCCGTTGTTCTTGCGCGTGGCAATGTCCCAGATCGGGGTCCAGCCTCCGTTGTCCATATAGGACATCGTGAAGAAACTGTTTGGCTGGTCATGGGCATCCGTCAGGGCAAAGCTGAGCGATGTGAAAGCCTGCGGCGCCCTTACTGTCCATTTCAGTTCATTGATGTCCTGGCTGTCGATCCAATAATGTCCCAAGGGATCAAAGCGGCCAAAGGCATGGGCGGCCTTGGGATTTGCCTTGGCGACGACCGCGCAACCGTCCCCCACGACGGACCCGCCCCCGCCGCAATTTCCGATGCGTTCGAAATCAGCTACCGCAAGATCGATCGCCGTTCCCGAGGGCTGATTGGAGTCAAGAACCGTCACCGTTGCCGCGGTCGCAGGAAAAGCGACAAAGGAACCCACGGCAAGAATTGCAGGCGCAAAAACAGAGGCCATGGAATACATGGGGCAAAACCTTCCACCAGGAAAACACATTCAGCAATCTGCTGAATAAAATTTAATCTTCCCGTGGGTTTGCGTCGACTTGTCTAATTTGACAGGTTTATGACCAATTTAGCCATTTATTTAAAAACAAAATGTATTCTACTACAGGTTGACAGACGCGATGTTATTCAATCGACTATTTATCCTGCTAACTAAATGGTAAGATTTGCAAAAATCGGCTCATCAAAATGTTCCCGCCATTGCAGGTGAAAATAGCAGAAGGGCCAATCCTGCTGCCCCTTTGCCATTTCAACCGGATTCAGAATACTCCGATCACATACAGAATCACGATGACGACGACGGGAACACCCAACCACCAGGCGACCAATCCTTTCATCCGAACCTCCTGAAATTGTGTTGTTGAAAAACCAACGTCATCTTTTTCGGATGGTTCCTCGCACCCCTCCTGCCCGACCACAGCATCTTGACGAGGGACGTACGGTCTTGGCATGGCTTGGACCTTCATGATCTATCGCGCCGCTGCCGCCATTCTTGAACAAGGGCTTCGTCTCCGCGCCAGCGTCGGGCGGCCCGAAACGCTGCGCGAACGGCTGGCGCTGATGGACGTGCCGCGCGCCGATATCTGGATCCACGGGGCCTCGGTGGGCGAGCTGACATCGGCGCGCCCGGTGATCGAGGCTCTGGCGCAGTCGCATCGCGTGCTGGTGACGGCAAACAGTCTGACCGGGCGGGACATGGCGGCAGGCTGGGGAACGGCGGCGCGCCTGGCCCCCATGGACATGCCTGGGGTGCTGAGGCGGTTTCTGGCGCAAGCGCAACCCAAATTGCAGGTCACCGTCGAATCCGAGTTCTGGCCGCTGCGGTCGCAGGCTCTGGCCAATCGCGGCACTCCCCAGGCCATGATCGGCGCGCGTTTGTCCCAGCGGTCGGCTGCCCGCTGGGCACGGCTGCCGGGGATCATCGCGCCGATGCTCGGCCGGCTTGCGGGCCTTTCGGCGCAAGACCCGGACAGCGAGGCGCGGCTGCTGGCGCTTGGCCTGCCGCCTGCTGCCATCCTGCCCCGGCTTGACCTGAAGCTGCTGACCCCCGCCCGAATCCGGCCGCCCCGGCCCGACCCCCATCGCGACCGCACGCTGCTTGCGGCCTCGACCCACGAGGGAGAGGAGGCGCTGATCCTCGACGCCTGGACGGCGGCGCGTCGGCACCATCCCGACCTGCGGCTGATCCTGGCAATCCGCCATCCGCAGCGTGGGGACCAGGTGTCCGCCCTTCTGGCACAGCGCGGGATCGCACATCAACGGCGCTCGGCCGGCGACAGCGGTGGCGACGTGCTGCTGGCCGATACCCTGGGCGAGATGGACCGCTGGTATGCCTCGGCCGGCCTCTGCTTTGTCGGCGGCTCTTTGACGGACAGGGGCGGCCATACGCCCTGGGAACCTGCGGCCCATGCCTGCGCGATCCTGCACGGTCCGCATCTGTCGAACTTCCGCGACGCCTACGGGGCACTGGACGGCGCGGGGGCTGCCCAGCCCGTCGATGCAGGCAGCCTTGTCCAGCAGGTTATCGCGCTTGCGGGCCATCCCGACCGGGCGCGGCAGATGGGCTGGGCGGCGCGCGCCGTGCTGGACGATCGCGCGGGCGATCCGGCGGCCCTGATCACGCATCTGCGGGAACTTGCAGGCAAGCCCCGCTGACCCGATATAGGCAGGGAAGGAAACAGGATTGAACTGATGATCCGCTATGCTTTGCGCTGCGAGAAAGGCCATGACTTCGACGGCTGGTTTCGTTCCTCGGACGCGTTCGAGACGACGCGGGCGGCCGGTCACGTCGCCTGCACGCAATGCGGATCCTCGCAGGTCGAGAAATCCCTGATGGCCCCGGCCGTTCCTGCCGCGAAAAAGGCGGAACCCGCCATGAACCCTGTCGAGGCCGCCCTGCACGCCCTGCGCCAGCAGGTCGAGGCGAACAGCGACTATGTCGGCCTGAAATTCGCGGACGAGGCCCGCGCCATGCACGAGGGCCGCGTCCCTGGTCGCGCGATTCATGGCGAGGCCAAGCCCGAGGAGGCCCGCAAGCTGATCGAGGATGGCGTCCCGGTGGCGCCCTTGCCCTTTATCCCGCGCCAGAAGACGAACTGACGCCGGCTGCGGGGCGCACTTTTTCACATCAGCAAGCGCGGCCATCCCCTTTCCGCCCTTGCGGTTTCGCCCCCCCGCCCATAAAAGCCGCGGCCAGCAGAAACCCCTGGCTGGAGGCCCGCGATGCCGCTTCTGGTGATGAAATTCGGCGGCACTTCCGTTGCGGACCTGGACCGCATCAAGAACGCCGCCGCGAAGGTGCAGCGCGAGGTCGAGCGCGGCTATGACGTGATCGTCATCGTCAGCGCCATGTCCGGCAAGACAAACGAACTGGTGGGCTGGGTCGAACAGACCTCGCCCTTGTTCGACGCGCGCGAATATGATGCGGTCGTCAGCTCGGGCGAGAACGTGACGGCCGGCCTGATGGCGCTGACCCTGCAGGAAATGGGCGTGCCCGCGCGGTCTTGGCAGGGCTGGCAGGTGCCGATCAACACCACCGCCGCCCATTCGGCTGCGCGCTTCGTGGACATTCCGCGCGCCAATATCGACCAGAAATTCGCCGAAGGCTTCAAGGTCGCCGTGGTCGCAGGCTTCCAGGGGCTTGGCCCCGACGGGCGCATCACCACGCTGGGCCGGGGCGGGTCGGACACGACCGCCGTGGCATTTGCGGCAGCCTTCGCGGCCGAACGCTGCGACATCTATACCG
Source organism: Paracoccus sp. AK26 (assembly GCF_011801365.1). Taxonomy (NCBI): domain Bacteria; kingdom Pseudomonadati; phylum Pseudomonadota; class Alphaproteobacteria; order Rhodobacterales; family Paracoccaceae; genus Paracoccus; species Paracoccus sp. AK26. The sequence goes on along the minus strand of NZ_CP041041.1, from coordinate 2,172,644 downwards.
ATGTGGACGGCGTCTACACGACCGACCCGCGCATCACGTCCAAGGCCCGCAAGCTGGACAAGATCGCCTTCGAGGAGATGCTGGAACTGGCATCCCTGGGCGCCAAGGTCCTGCAGACCCGGTCCGTCGAATTGGCCATGCGCTACAAGGTGCGGCTGCGCGTGCTATCCTCGTTCGAGGACACGGACGAGAATTCGGGCACCCTGATCTGCGATGAGGAAGAAATCATGGAATCGAAAGTCGTCAACGGCGTCGCCTCCTCGCGGGACGAGGCCAAGATCACCCTGGTCACGGTCGAGGACCGGCCCGGCATTTCCGCCGCCATCTTCGCGCCCCTGGCCGAAGCCGGCGTGAACGTGGACATGATCGTCCAGAACATTTCGGAAAAGGACTACGAGGATCATCCCGGTTCGGTGACGGACATGACCTTCTCGGTCCCCATCAACCAGGTCGAGCGGGCCAAGCGCGCGATGGAGGAGGCCAAGGCCTCGGGCCATATCGCCTATGACGAACTGGTCGTGGACACCGAGGTCGCCAAGGTCTCGGTCGTGGGTATCGGGATGCGCAGCCATACGGGCGTCGCCGCCAAGATGTTCAAGGCGCTTGCCGATGAAAACGTCAACATCAAGGTGATCTCAACCAGCGAGATCAAGATTTCGGTGCTGATCGACCGCAAATATATGGAACTGGCCGTGCAGGCGCTGCATGATGCCTTTGGCCTTGAAGCGGCCTGATACCCGGTTGACAGCGTGCCTGACGGCATCTGCGGGCAAGAAGCAAGGCAGGGCAAAAAGGCAATGCAAGACCGCAAGGACAGCGATTCACGCAAGCTGTTGCAACGGTTGAAGGACATCCTGGCTGCCCCCGGCGGCGGCCAGGACCGGCTTGACCAGATCACCCATCACATCGCCGATTCGATGGGAACGCAGGTCTGCTCGATCTACCTGTTCCGCGATCCCAACACGCTGGAATTGTGCGCGACCGAAGGGCTGCGGCCAGAATCCGTCCACCGCACCCGGTTGCGGCTGGGCGAAGGCCTGGTTGGCCGTGTGGCCCGCACGGGCCGGCATGTGAACACGGCCGACGCACCGTCGGAGCCCGGCTTCCGCTTCATGCCGGAAACGGGCGAGGAAGTGTTCCCCAGTTTCCTGGGCGTTCCGATCCAGCGGGTGGGCGAACGCCTGGGCGTGCTGGTCGTCCAGTGCCGCGAAGCGCGGCTGTTTTCCGAAGACGAGATCTATGGCCTGGAAGTCGTGGCCATGGTCCTGGCCGAGATGACGGAACTGGGCGCCTTCCAGGGCAGCCAGTCGGATTCGATGCCGCCCAAGCATCGCTTCCCGCTGATGATCCGCGGATCCACCGGCCAGGAAGGCGCCGCCGAAGGCCGGGTCTGGCTGCACGAGGCGCGCGTCGTGGTGACGAACCCCGTGGGCGACGATCCCGACCGCGAAAGCGCGCGGCTGCACGAAGGCGTGGCGATGCTGCGCAGCACCGTGGACAAGATGGTCGCCGCCGCCGACATGGGCGGCGAGGGCGAACACGCCGCCGTTCTGGAAACCTATCGCATGTTCGCCCATTCGCGCAGCTGGCTGAAGCGAATGGAGGAGGATATCCAGCTTGGCCTGTCCGCCGAGGCCGCGGTGGAAAAGGAACAGTCCGCTGCCCGCGCCCGGCTGGAAATGGCTGCAGATCCCTATCTTCGCGAACGGCTGCACGATCTGGACGACCTGTCGAACCGGCTTTTGCGCATCCTGACGGGGCAGGGGGCCGATACCGGGGCCGAGATGCCCGACAACCCGATCCTGGTCGCCCGCAACATCGGCCCGGCGGAACTGCTGGAATACGGCCGCCGCCTGAAGGGCGTCGTGCTGGAGGACGGATCCGTGGGCAGCCATGCGGCCATCGTGGCGCGCGCCCTGGCGATCCCGCTGGTGATCCACGCGCCCCGCATCACGACCGAGGCGCTGAACGGCGACACGATCCTGGTCGACGGCGACCAGGGCATCGTTCACCTGCGCCCAGAGGAAAGCGTCCACAAGGCCTTCCTGGACAAGATCGCCATGCAGGCCGAGGCGCAGAACCGCTATGCCAGCCTGCGTGGGTTGCCCGCGACCGGCACCTGCGGGACGACGGTCCAGCTTTACATGAACGCCGGCCTGATGGCCGACCTGCCGTCGCTGGCGGGATCAGGGGCCGAGGGCGTGGGCCTGTTCCGCACCGAGTTGCAGTTCCTGATCCGCAACCACGTCCCCCGCAGGGGCGAACTGGCCGAGCTTTACCGCCGCGTCATGGACAATGCCCAGGGCAAGCCGGTGATGTTCCGCACGCTGGACATCGGATCCGACAAGGTTCTGCCCTACATGAAGCCGCAGGACGAACCGAACCCGGCGATGGGCTGGCGTGCGATCCGAGTGGGCCTGGACAAGCGCGGCGTCTTGCGGATGCAGTTGCAGGCGCTGATCCGCGCATCCGTGGGCCGGCCGCTGCACGTCATGTTCCCCTTCATCGCCGACATCGGCGAATACGAGGCCGCCTACAAGATCCTGATGCAGGAACTGTCGCGCGAACAGCGTCTGGGCCATCCGATGCCCACCGACATTCGCGTGGGCGCGATGCTGGAAACGCCGTCATTGGCCTTCGCGCCCCGCAAGTTCTTCGAGATGTGCGACTTCATCTCGATCGGGGGCAACGACCTCAAGCAGTTCTTCTTTGCCGCCGACCGGGAAAATGAACGGGTGCGGCGGCGCTATGACACGCTCAGTTCGTCCTTCCTGCTGATGCTGCGCCAGATCATCGCGCGCTGCGAGGAAGCGCGCGTGCCCTTGTCCTTCTGCGGAGAGGATGCGGGACGCCCGGTCGAGGCGCTGACCTTTGCGGCCCTTGGCATCGGACGCCTGTCGATGCGCCCGGCCTCGATCGGGCCGGTCAAGCACCTGATCCGGCGGGTCTCGATCACCGAATTGCGCAAGATCATCGACGAAGGGCTGGATTCGGGAAGACCGAACCTGCGCCGCCCCATCACCGAATGGCTGGCGCAACAATAGGCGGAAAGCCGCGAGACGGGGCAGCGGCGGGCCCGGCTTACCAGTCCCGGCTGGCCGCCCCCCTTTCGGCTTGCGCCTTGCTGCGGCAATGCAGCACCCTTATAATGACACGGTTTTTGGCAACCATCACCTGATATGAAACGCCGTCATTTTCTCAACGCAGCGACCGCCTTGGCCGCAGGAGGGTCGTTCATGGCCATGCCTGCGCAGGCGCAGACAGCAACGGACGAGGCGGCATCAGCCGGCGAAGGGGAAAACACCCCGCCGCCCGCGCCGCCCACCACCTTCGGTTTCGAGGAAGTGGCATCCCTGGCGTCGGAACGCGCCACGCGGGTTTATGAACAGCCGGTTGCCGAGCAGGTGGGCAGCTTTGCCAACCTGACCTATGACCAGTATCGCGCCATCCGCTTTCGCCGCGACCGCGATCCCTTCGCGGGCAACCCGCGTTTTGGCATGGACCTTCTGCCGCCCGGCGCGATCTTCTATGAGCCGGTGAATATCAGCATCGTGCGCGACGGCGTTCCGCACCGGCTGGAATTCGACCCGTCGCTTCTGGAATTCGACCCGTCGCAATTCCCCGATGGGGCGGACCTGCAGAACAAGGGGCAGATGGGATGGTCGGGCTTTCGCCTGCGCACGATCCTGAACCGGCCCGGCGTGATGGACGAGTTCCTGGTCTTCCAGGGCGCGACCTATTTCCGCGCCGTGGCGCGCGGCACGATCTATGGCCTGTCGGCGCGCGGGCTTGCGATCAAGACCGGCAGCCCGGACGGTGAGGAATTCCCGCTGTTCACCGACTTCTGGATCCAGGAGCCGTCCGAGACATCCGAATGGGTGCGCATCTATGCGCTTCTGGACAGCAAGTCGGTGGCCGGGGCCTATCAGTTCGACGTCAATCCCGGTGCTTCGACGATCGTGCGCACGCGCGTGGCGCTGTTCCCGCGGGTCGAGTTGCAGAATACCGGGCTTGCGCCCCTGACCTCGATGTTCTGGTTCGGCCCGGCCAGCCGGCGCGAGGTGGACGATTACCGCCCCGCCGTCCATGACAGCGACGGGCTGGAAATGCATACGGGTGCGGGCCAGGCCCTGTGGCGCACGCTGGGCGCGCACAAGACCCTGCAGATCGCGTCCTTCGTGGACAACAACCCGCGCGGCTTCGGCCTTGTGCAGCGCAGCCGTGATTTCGACCATTACCAGGATCCCGAGGCGCTGTATCACCTGCGCCCCTCGGCCTGGATCGAGCCCGAGCAGAACTGGGGCGAGGGCGAGGTCCGCCTGGTCGAGATACCGGTCGAGAACGAGTTCAACGACAACATCGTCAGCTGCTGGGTTCCGAAGGAACCCTTGGCCCGCGACAAGCGCCACGAGTTCCGGTATCGGCTGATCTTCGCGGCGCTGCCGGCCAATGACCTTCCCCTGGCCAAGGTGCGCCAGGTTCGCAGCGGCCGCTCGATCAATTCGCAGGCTGCGCGCAGCGTGATCGTGGATTTCGACCTGTCGCTGTTCACCGACACGCTGCCGGAATCGCAGGTCACCACCTCGGCCGGGACGATTGTCCATGCCTATCTGAAGCCGCTGCCCGACCAGGGCGTGCTGCGCCTGGCCTTCGAGTTCGAGCCGGGCAATGCTGCGCTGGCCGACCTCCAGGCGGTGCTGACCACGCCCGACGGCGTGGCGCAGAGCGAAACATGGCTGGCTCGCTGGACCGCATGAGCGTCGAGCGCGTTTTCCCGGTCCCGGACCGGATGCCCGCAACCCCGCCCGAATCGCCACTGGCCATGCCGGTGCAGGATTTCGGCGCGCGCCCGCGCCTGGCCTTCCCGCGCGTCCACAACGGCTGGCGCGTCTGGATGGCGCGCCTTGTCAGCTTTGGCGGCACCGCGGCCATCGCCGTGATCGGCTTCATGCAGATGCTGCGGACCTTCGGCGACAATCCGACGCCGATGCAATGGGCGCTGCTGGCGCTGTTCGCCCCCACCTTCGCCTGGGTTGGGTTTTCCTTCTGCAACGTTCTGGCGGGGCTTTTCGCGTCCCGCCTGACGACGCCGCAGGGGCCGAACGACGCACGCGTCGCCGTCGTCATGCCCATCTATCACGAGGATGCGCAGAAAAGCATCGGCCTGCTGACCGCCCTTGCCCGGGAACTGGAACGCGAGGGCATGGCCGACCGGGCCGAGATATTCGTGCTCTCCGACAGCCGCGACCCGGTCATCGCCGTGAACGAGACGATGGTGATCGATGCGGCGCGCAGGATGTCGCCCCTGCCGATCTGGTATCGCCGCCGCATCACCAACGAGGATCGCAAGACGGGCAACATCGGCGACTTCGTTCGCCGGTGGGGCGGGCGCTATGACCAGATGGTGGTGCTGGATGCCGACAGCATCATGACCGGCGCCACGATCCGCGAGTTGTCCGCGCGGATGAACGCCGATCCCCGTCTGGCGCTGATCCAGACCATGCCGATCCTGGTGGGCGGCGAGACGATCTTTGCCCGCCTGACCCAGTTCGCGGGCCGCGTCTATGGGCCGATGATCGCGCGCGGCGTCTCGGCCTGGTCGGGCGACACGGGCAATTTCTGGGGCCACAATGCCATCATCCGCATGACGGCCTTTGCATCGGCCTGCGGGCTGCCGCGCCTGCCCGGCAGGCCGCCCTTTGGCGGCACCATCCTGTCTCATGACTTCGTCGAGGCAGCGGCTTTGTGCCGCGCGGGCTGGAAGGTGCGCCTGGACCACGACCTGCGCGGCAGCTTCGAAGGCTGCCCGCCGACGCTTCTGGACATGGCCGTGCGCGAACGCCGCTGGGCGCAGGGCAACCTGCAGCATTCCCGCCTGTTCGGGATGCGCGGCGCGCGGGCCGTGACGCTTGCGCATTTCACCATCGGCATCCTGGGCTTCCTGATGAGCCCACTGTGGCTCGCCCTGATCCTGGTGGGTCTGGTCCTGTCGGCCACGGTGCTGCTGTCCACGCCCGAATATTTCCCGAACGCCTATCAGTTGTTCCCCGACTGGCCGGTCTTCGATGCCCGCCGGATGCTATGGCTGTTCGTGGTGTCGATGGCCCTTCTGCTGCTGCCCAAGCTGATCGCCACCTTCCGCGCCTGGCTGCGGCCCCTGGCGCGCAATTCGGGCGGCCCGGTGCGGATCTTCGCCAGTTCCCTGTTCGAGATCCTGCTGTCGGCCCTGATCGCCCCGGTCCAGATGCTGATCCAGACTCGCCAGATCTATGAAATCCTGCGCGGCCGCGACAGCGGCTGGAACGCTCAGGTCCGTGCCGGGTCGATGCCCGACTGGAACGTGGTGATCGCGCGGCACTGGGTTCATGTGGGGCTTGGGATCGGCACCTTGATCGTGCTGGCGAAGTTCTCGCCCGCGCAGTTGATCTGGCTGTCGCCGATCCTGGCCGGGCTGATCCTGTCGCCCTTGACCTCGCGCTATTCGGCAAGCCCCGTTTTTGGCCGTTGGGCGCGGATGCGCGGGCTGCTGGTCACGCCCGAGGAACGCGACCCGCCGGCGGTGCTGTCAGATGCCAGTGCGGTCGTCCGCGCGATGCCCCGCCCCCTGAAGGGCGCGGCGGGCCTGCTGGCCTTTGGCGGGAACCAGGCGCAGATCGACCGCCATGTCGCGCTTTTGCCCGAAAACCCGGTCCTGCCGGAAGACAAGCGCCTGGCCCGCATCACCGCCGGCGCCAAGATCGCCCATGCCGGGACCAAGACGCAGGCCCTGGACTACCTGACCCGCGACGAAACCGACGCCTTGGTGTCGGATCCCGCCCTGTTGCGCCAGTGGAGCGTCCTTCCCCTATGAAGCGGCTGATCGCCCTGGATATGCTGCGCGGCTACGCGCTTGTCTGCATCATGCTGGACCATATGCCGATCTCGGCCTTGCGGTGGTTCACGCTGGCCAACTTCTCGATCTTCGATGCGGCGGAACTGTTCGTGCTGCTGTCGGGCTTCCTGGTCGGCATGGTCTGGCTTTCGGTCGAGACCAAACAGGGCCGGCGTGCCGCGCAATGGCGCTTTGGCCGCCGCGCCTTCGAGGTCTGGCGCGCCCTCGTCTTCGGCGGGATGCTGATGGCGCTTGTCTCGGCCGGGCTGCTGGCCCTGGACATGGACCACACGGCGATCTGGCACCAATATGCGATATGGGTGCTGGAAAACCCGATCGGCTTCTTCGGGGTGCTGGCCAGCATGTGGCTGCAGCCGAACCTGCTGGACGTGCTGGCGGTCTATGTGATCCTGCTGGCATCGGTCCCGTTCCTGGTGCCGCTGATGCTGCGCTATCCGGTCGGCTTTGCCGCCGGGTCGTTCGTGCTGTGGTGCTTTGCGCCGGTGCTGAACGCCTTTGTCCCGAACCACCGCCTTGGCGGGCTGCTGTTCAACCCCTTCGGCTGGCAGATGCTGTTCTTTTCCGGCATCGCCATGGGCCTGTTCCGCAAGCAGGTCATGCCGGTCCTGATGCAATACCGCAGGCTGCTGACGGTCCTGTCCACGGGCATGTTCCTGTTCGGCACCGCCATCATCATCGGCGCCAAGATCGGCGAGCCCGCGCTTGCCTTCCGCGACGCGCTGCGCCTGATCTATGGCGGCGAGATCGGCAAATGGGACCTGGACGGCACCCGTTACATGGCGATCATGGGCGCAAGCTGGCTGGTTGCCGTTCCCTTGGCGGGGATCATGGAGCGCATGGCTGCAAGCCGCCTGGGCGTGGCGCTGCAGCAGATCGGACGGGGCGGGCTGTTTTCCTTCCTCGCCTGCGTGCTTCTGTCGGTGCTGGGCGACGCCTTCCAGATGAACCCGCTGGACCAGGGCATCCTGCGCCGCATGGCCGTCGATGTCTGGGCAATGGTTGCGCTGTGGTGGGTCTCGGCTTTGTGGCTGACCTATGGCGCGCCATGGCAGATGTCCGTCAGGTTCCGGCGCGAAACCAAGGCCTGACGGGCCGGTATCCTTTGAATGGGGGAAACCCCTGGAGGCGGGTACCGGAATCGAACCGGTCTTCACGGATTTGCAATCCGCTGCGTAACCTCTCCGCCAACCCGCCGCCGAAAGGTAGGCATGGAATAGAGGAAGGCCGCGCGGCTTGCAAGACGGGAACGTGCAGCGTTGCGGGACCCCCGGAATCGTGGCAATAAGCCCTAAAGCAGCTCGCAGAGGTTCCCGGAGATGAGCGATTTCGCCATGCGTCGCACCATGATGGTGGACACGCAGGTTCGCCCCAATGATGTCACAAAGTTCCCCGTGATCGAGGCCATGCTGGCGGTCCCGATGGAGGATTTCGTTCCCGCATCCCGCCGCGCGGTGGCCTATACGGGCGAGAACCTGGATCTCGGCGGGGGTCGGGTGCTGCTGGAACCGCGGACCCTGGGCAAGATGATCGACATGCTGGATCTGCAGCCGGACGATCTGGTTCTGGATCTGGGCTGCGGCTATGGATATTCGGCCGCCGTCCTGGCCCGCCTGGTCCAGACCGTCGTCGCGATCGAGGAAAACGCCGAAATGGCCGCCGAATCCGAACGGCGCCTGTCCGAGGCGGGCGTCTTCAACGTCGCGGTGCTGAACGCGCCGCTGGCGCAGGGCGCGCCGCGGCAGGCCCCCTATGACGCGATCCTGATCAATGGCGGCGTCGAGGAGGTTCCGCCCGCGATCCTGGCGCAGCTGAAGGAAGGCGGCCGCATCGCCGCGCTGTTCCTGGAAGGCGCGCTTGGCGTCGTGCGCATCGGTCACTGCTTCGGCGGGCGGGTCGTCTGGCGCTATGGCTTCAACGCGGGCGCGCCCCTGCTGCCCGGCTTCCAACGCGCGCGGAGTTTCTCGCTGTGAGGGGGCTGCGCATCCTTGGCGGATTTGCCCTTGGCGCGGTCATGGCCTTGGGCGGGCAATCGGCGATGGCCGAGTCGCTGGCCGATACGATGGTCGCGGCTTATCGCCACTCGGCGCTGATCGAACAGAACCGCGCCGTCCTGCGCGCCGCGGACGAGGATGTGGCCATCGCGATCTCGGCGCTGCGCCCGGTGGTCCAGTGGACCGCAAGCCATACCGTGCAGCGGGCCGAGGGTCTGACGGGCTATACCACCTCGCGTTCGACCAGCCTGCAGATCGGCGCCGAGATGACCCTTTACGACTGGGGCCGGTCGCAACTGGCCATTGACGCGGTGAAAGAGCAGGTGCTTGCCGCCCGGCAGGGCCTTGTCGCGGTCGAACAGGACATCCTGCTGGCGGCCACGGTTGCCTTTTTCGACATCAGGCAGGCGAGCGAGCGGGTTGCCCTGCAACAGAACTCGGTCGAGGTTCTGACCCGCGAACGCCAGGCCGCGCAGGACCGCTTTGACGTGGGTGAAATCACCGTCACCGACGTGGCTTTGGCCGATGCGCAGCTTGCGCAGACCCAGGCAGGGCTGGCTTCGGCGCAGGGTGATCTGGAAATCGCGCGCGAAAGCTATCTGGCCGCGACGGGTCGGCTGCCTGGCCGTCTGGACGCGCCCCCGCCACTGCCGCGACTTCCCGCATCGGTCGACGAGGCGCGGGCGATCGGGCAGCGCAACCACCCCCTGATCGCGCAGGCGCAGCGCCGGGCAGCGGCCGCCGAACTGGGCGTCGCCGCCGCCGCGGCAGAGCGCAATCCCCGGCTGACGGGCAATATCGGGGCGGGCATCACGCGCAGTCCCCAGGCCACGCTGGGTGGTGCCGACGATACCCGCGACAGCGCCTCGGTCGGCCTCACCATGAGCCAGACGATCTATTCCGGCGGGCGGTTGCCTGCCCAGCACCGCCAGGCAATGGCCCAGCGGGATCAGGCGCGATCGGTGCTGCTGAACGTGTCCCGACAGATCAGCCAGCAGGTCGGCGAATCATGGGCCAACATTGCCGTGGCGCGCGCGCAGATCAGCGCCATCGATGAACAGATCGCCGCAGCCCAGCAGGCCTATAACGGCGTGCGTGAGGAAGCGGCGCTTGGCGCGCGTACCACGCTGGACGTGCTGGACGCGGAACAATCGCTTCTGGAAGCCCGCGCCGACAAGATCACGGCGGAAGCGCAGCTCCAGTTAGCACATTATCAACTTCTCGCTGCTATGGGTCGTCTTACGGTAGAACACCTGAACCTGGGGATTCCGACCTATGACCCTTCGCAGTACTACAACGCCGTGCGCGACGCGCCCTACACCAGCAAGCAGGGCGAAAGCCTTGACCGCGTCTTGCGCGCGATCGGGCGCGACTGATGCCCTGAACGGCGGGGGTCACCATGGCTGATCCCCGCTTCTCGCAGAACGCCGCCCGCCTTTCCGAGGACATCGGCGATGTCCTGACCGCGATCCGCCGCATGATCGCGGACGACGATGCGCTCAGTTCCGCCCGTGACAGCATTCGCGCCGACCGCACCGGCCTGGTCCAGGACGACGCGGGCGAGTTTCTGGCCCGCCGTTACGGCGGCAACGCGGCGCTTGCCCGGCAGATGGTGGAAACGGCCGTGCGTCCCGCGCCGGCCCCGGCGGTTGAGGAGGTGGTCGAGACGCCACCGGTCCCGCAGTTCATCCTCCGCGCCAGGCCCGAGGTCGTTCCCCCTGCGGACGCGGCCCCGCTGCGCCTTGGCGCCGAACGCCGGGTCGAGCAACCCGAGACCCCCAAGCCGTCTGGCTGGCGTTCCTGGCTGCGCCCCGAGCTTCGCGAAGCGGCCCCGCAGGTCGAAGCCGCACCCGCCCCGGCGGCCGACAGCTTCTCGGCCCTTGTCGACGACAGCGCCGAGGACGAGGACGATTTCGCCGAAGCCTTCGACTGGAAGGCCCGGATGCGGCCCGAGATCGAGGAACCGAAGCCGGTGGCTCTGGCCGCGGGCAAGCTCTCCGAACAGCGGGCGTCAGGCTGGGTGATGTTGCCCGATCACGGTGCCGTCGACACGGTCGCCCATCTGGCCGCCGAGGCTGCGGCCTTCGACGCCGAGCAGCGCGCGGTGGCCGACGCCGACGACGAGGACCGCGCGATCCGCGAGCTTCTGCGAGAGATGGTGCAGGAAGAACTGAACGGCGAGCTGGGCCAGCGCTTCTCGGCCAACCTGCGGGCCGTGATCCGGCGAGAGATCGCCGCGGCCATCGACGCCCATCTGGACCGCTTCTGAACGCAACCGGGCAGCGCCTTGCGGTGCTGCCCGATCCGGATATCAGGCTTTCGCGGCCTGCAGCGTTTTCGCCCACCACGTCAGTTCTTCCAGCATCGCGTTCAACGAGCCTTCCAGGTTTCCTTCGATCTCGCTCATCGGCGCGCTCGCACCCAAGGGCGAGACCTTGAAGAAGTCTCCGGCGCCGATATGGACGGCATTGCGCAAGGGCACCATCTGAAGCTCGATCCCGATCAGGCGCAGATGCTCCAGGGCGCGGGCGCCGCCCATGCTGCCATAGGCCAGGGCCCCGAACGGCTTGCGGTTCCATTCCTTGTAAGCCTGGTCCAGCGCGTTCTTCAGCGCCCCGGTGATCGACCGGTTGTATTCCGCCACCACGAAGACGAAGCCGTCGAAGCCTGCCAGCTTTTCCTGCCAGGCTATGGCGCGCGGATCGCTGGACGGCATCCACAGGTTCGAGGCCGCCTCGTTGAAGAAGGGCAGGTCCTGGTCGCGCAGGTCGATCAGCGCGAAGTCCAGGTCCGGATGGTCCTTGACCTTGTCCAACAGCCACTGCGCGGGCTTGTCTGCAAAGCGCGTGTCTCGGGTTGAACTGATGATGATGCCGATCCGCGGCTTGGTCATGTGCGTCGTCCTTTCCTTATGATGGCGGCGCCAGAATAACCTTGTTTCGCGGACCTGGTTCATCCTTTCGGCATGCGGCGATGCACAGCACGGCCTGCATTCGCGCACATGTGCCCTTGCCTGACGGGCGCAGCGGTGTTCTATCAATCCTTATGAAAAAGTCCGACAACCCCGCCGACCCGTTCAAGAAGGCCTTGTCCGAGGCCACCCGCGCCCTGGCCGACGACCGGGAACTGAACGTCACATTCAGCGCCGATCCCTCGGGCGTGGCGGGCGACACGATGCGCCTGCCGCAGGTCAGCCGCCGCATGGGCCGCGACGAGGTGCTTCAGGCGCGCGGGACCGCAGATGCCCTGGCGATGCGGATGCGCCATCACGATGCCTCGACCCATGCCCGCTTTGCCCCCGCCGGCCCCATGGCCCGAGAGCTTTACGAGGCGATGGAAACCGCGCGCTGCGAGGCGCTTGGCGCGCGTGACATGCCGGGCGCATTGTCCAATATCGATGCCCGCATCGGCGCCGATGCCGAAAAGAAGGGCTATGCCCAGATCAAGGCGCCTGCCGACGCGCCGCTGGCGGTGGCTGCCGGCTATATCCTGCGCCAGGCCGCGACGGGCCGGCAGCTTCCCGGCGGCGCCCAGCATGTGGCGGATCTGTGGCGCCCCTTCGTGGAACAGCAGGCGGGCGGTTCCCTGGCGCATGTGAACGAGGTGCTTGCCGACCAGGCGGCTTTCGCGCGCCTGTCGCGGCAGGTCATCAGCGACTTGGGCTATGCCGACCAGCTGGGCGACGATCCCGACCAGCCGGACGAGGACGAAGCCGACGAGAATGCCGAGCAGGACGAGGAAGCGGGCGACAACCAGTCCCGCGACCAGGACGACAGCGAGGATGCCGAGGCGTCTCCCGAGCGGTCGCAGGAACAGCAGCAGGACGAGCGTCAGGCCCAGGTCAGCATGGACGACCAGTCCGACGAGCAGCTGACCGACGAGGCCGAGATGCCCGAGTCGGAAACCCCGCCCGACCTGCCGCCCCCGGTCAGCGAGGCGAGCGCCGACTACAAGGTCTTCGCCCAGACCTGGGACGAGGAGATCCGCGCCGAGGACCTGGCGGACCCGGCCGAACTGGAACGGCTGCGGGCCTATCTGGACAAGCAGCTGGAACCCCTGCGCGGCGCGGTGTCGCGGCTGGCCAACAAGCTGCAGCGCCGTTTGCAGGCCCAGCAGAACCGCAGCTGGGAATTCGACAAGGAGGAAGGCGTTCTGGACTCCGGTCGGCTTGCGCGCGTGGTGGCGAATCCCACCACTCCGCTGTCCTTCAAGGTCGAAAAGGATACCGAGTTCCGCGACACCGTGGTGACCCTGCTGATCGACAATTCGGGTTCGATGCGGGGCCGGCCCATCAGCATCGCGGCGATTTGCGCCGACGTGCTGGCCCGCACGCTAGAACGCTGCAGCGTCAAGGTCGAGATCCTGGGCTTTACCACCCGCGCCTGGAAGGGCGGCCAGTCCCGCGAGGCCTGGCTGCAGGCGGGCCGTCCTGCGCAGCCGGGTCGGCTGAACGACCTGCGTCACATCATCTACAAGTCGGCCGACGCGCCCTGGCGGCGGGTGCGGCCGAACCTGGGCCTGATGATGAAGGAAGGCCTGCTGAAGGAAAACATCGACGGCGAGGCCCTGGAATGGGCCCACAAGCGGCTGGTCCGCCGGACCGAGGCGCGCAAGATCCTGATGGTGATTTCCGACGGGGCGCCGGTCGACGATTCGACCTTGTCCGTCAATCCGGCGAACTATCTGGAGAAGCACCTGCGCGACGTGATCGCCATGGTGGAAAAGAAGCGCATGGTCGAGTTGCTGGCAATCGGCATCGGCCATGACGTCACGCGCTATTACGAACGCGCGGTCACGATCACCGACGCGGATCAGCTTGCAGGCGCAATAACCGAGCAATTGGCGGCCCTGTTCGACAGCGATCCGCGCAAGCGTGCGCGGGTTCTGGGCATGGCCTCGATCCGCCGGGCCTGATCCTTGCGGCATTGGCGGACAGGGGGTCATCGGACCCCCTGCGGACGCCTGGGGCGTCCTAGCCCCGAGGATGTTTCAGCACAGAAGATGGGGCAGGGTGGCGCGCAGCCTTGCCATGCCGCCGGGCTTCCAGCCGAGCGCCAGCAGCCGGTCGCATGACTGGATGCGCAGGGGCGCGGAATCGGCGCGCCCCGGCAGGGGATGGGTGCAGCCTGTCAAGGCCTGGACCTCGGCCAGAAGGTCATGGCGGTCGAGGATGATGTCGCTGCAATTCACCTGGCCGGGCGGCGCGGGCTGATCCAGAAGCAGCATGATCGCCGCTGCCAGGTCGTCGCCGTGAACCTCGGTGGCTATGCGGGGCGGGACCGGGCGACCCGACAGATAGTCGCTGAACAGGTCGCGCCACTTGCCGGGCAGGCCATAGACGCCCGTTGCGCGAATCGATGTGCCCCTGACAGGCAGTTGGGCAAGATAGGCCTCGGTATCCGCCTTGAGTTCGCCATAAAGATTGGCGGGGCGGGGCGGCAGGTCATCGGCCAGCTTGGCTCCTGCCGGATAACCGTCATGAACCGCGCGCGAGGACAGGAAGACGATGCGGCCTGTCCCGTCTCGGACGGCTGCGTCGAACAGGCGGCGGGTCCCGTCGCGGTTCAGGCGGAGGAAGCCGCCAGGGTCGTCGCCTTCGCCGCCGCGGTAACGGCCGGGGGCATGGGCGAAGGCACAATGGATCAGCGCGTCATGCCCCGACAGGTCGGGCGCGTGGCCCAGGTGAAAGCCGCTGCTGCGGTCGAGGCAGGTGACCTGGTTCCCCCCTGCCTGTGCCGCCCGCAGCACGAAGCCGCCGACGATCCCGGAGGCGCCGGTCAGGGCGATGCGCATCAGGCGGCGGGTCGGACCTGGGCTGCCAGGTCGGGCACCGGATGGCCTTCGGCAATGGCGCGCCACAGGTCGATCAGCGGGCGCAGCAGATGCGACTTGTCATGGTCCTGCCAAGGCTTTTCATACTGGAAATGCAGGATGCGGATGTCTTCCCAGCTCCACAGCTCGGGCATGTTCATCCACACGTATTGCAGCATGTTGTGATGGATCGAGAGGCCCTGCCAGTCGGGAAAGTAATCCTGCAGGAAAGTCTGGTCGGTGCGCCGCCAGAAGACCCCCGGCCGGTCAAGATGCGCCATCATTGCGTTGAACGTGCGGAGGTTGGGCCGCGCCGTGAACACCCCCGAGTTCATGCGGTGAAAGCCGTCCAGCCCGTCATAGACATTGGGGGCGGCGCAGAACTCGGGCAGGTCGAACAGTTTCTCCACGCTGCGCAGCACCACGGCATCGGCGTCGATGAAGACGCAGCGCTCGTAATCGAGTTGCCACAGCCGCAGCTTGACGAAATTGTCCAGCGGCGTGTGGAAGTCGGGCTTGCCGCCTTGGGTGAAGGCCGCGCGGGCGTGCAATGCATCGCGGGCATGGGCGCGGTCGAACGCGTCAGAGGTGGGCAGAAGATCCGCCCCGATCAGCCGGGCGCCATGCGCGCGCAGCCGCATCAGATGCGCCGGGCCAAGGCCGCGATGCATCACCACCAGATCGGCCTGCGTGCCCGTCAGCTTCAGCGACCGCAGCAGCGCCTCGGCCCCCGGCAGGTAATCGGGGTTCGTCACAAGGGTGACATAGGCGCGGTCGGACCGGGCCGCCGTTTCCGCGCGCAGACCCTGGGGCAGGGCGGTTTCGCTGTCGCCCGGTGCGGTGCGGTACAGCGGGGAAATCCGGTTTGTGTCCATCTGCGGTCCTGGAAAGTCCAATTTGGTCTGGCAACGGCTTTTGGCGCGACGTTATGGCACTTTTGTAAACTGTTGATGACAGAACGCGGTGGGGTTTGCCAAGTTTCATCTTCCCGCTAACCTGTTGGCAACAACCAAGGGAATGACCATGAGCCTGCCTGCCGAGAACGCCCAACGCCTGCGGGCCGTCCTGGGTCCGCGCTTGTCGGAAATTGCAGCCGACCGCGACCACCATGCCCAATCCGAGGCATTCCACCGCTCGCCTCCGCCCGATGCCGTGGCCTGGCCCGAGACTGCCGAAGAGGTATCAAGGATCCTGGGCATCTGCAACGAGGCCGGGGTTCCGGTGATCGCCTGGGGAACCGGCACCTCTCTCGAAGGGCACGCGCTGCCGCTTTCGGGCGGGCTGAGCCTGGATCTGTCGCGGATGGACCGGGTTGTCGAGGTTCGCGCCGAAGACATGCAGGCCAGCGTCCAGCCCGGCGTCACGCGCGAGGCGTTGAACACCGAACTGCGCGCGACGGGGCTGTTCTTCCCGGTCGATCCGGGCGCAAATGCCAGCCTTGGCGGCATGGCGGCCACCCGGGCCAGCGGCACCACGGCCGTGCGATACGGCACCATGCGCGAGAATGTCATCGCGCTGCAGGTCGTGCTGGCGGACGGGCGCATCATCCGCACCGGCACGCGTGCGGCGAAGTCCAGCGCCGGTTACGACCTGACCGGGCTGTTCGTCGGATCCGAAGGCACGCTGGGCGTCATCACCGAACTGACCCTGCGGCTGCAGGGCCAACCCGAGGAGGTGGCCGCGGCCGTCTGCGCCTTCGACAGCCTGGATCATGCGGTGGAATGCGTCAGCGCGACGATCCAGTCCGGCATCCCCATGGCGCGGATCGAGTTCGTCGATGCGGCAAGCGCCCGGGCCTTCAACCTGCATTCGGGCAGCAGCCTGCCGGAAAAGCCGCATCTGATGATCGAGTTCCACGGCAGCCCCGCCGCCGTGCGCGAGGATGCGGCACGCTTTGGCGAGATTGCCGCCGAATTCGGCGCCGAAGGGTTCGACTGGGCTACCACGGCCGAGGATCGTGCGCGTTTGTGGCGGATGCGGCACGGTGCCTATCATGCCTGCCTTGCCCTGCGGCCCGGTGCATCGGGGCTGATCACCGATGTTTGCGTGCCGATGTCGCATCTGCCCGCGGCCGTCCATGCCGCAGCCGAGGATATCGCGGCCGAAGGGCTGATCGGACCGATCCTGGGCCATGTGGGCGACGGCAACTTCCATTCGCTGCTTCTGGTGGATCCTGCCAATCCCGACGAGGTGGGTGCGGCAAAGCGGATCGCCACGCGCATGGCCGAACGCGCGCTTGCCGTGGGCGGCACGATCAGCGGCGAACACGGCATCGGCACGGGCAAGCGCGGATTGATGGCCGCCCAGCATGGCGAGGGCTGGGCCTTGATGGGGCAGATCAAGGCGGCGCTTGACCCCCGCAACATCCTGAACCCCGGAAAGCTGGTGCCCGACAGGAACTAGGCCTGCCTCCGGCAGTTGGCTTGCCAAGCTATCGGAGAAGATCACATGTCCCACAACGACAACAACCCGCAGCGTTCGGCCCGCCGCCACGTGCCGGCCCTGACGGCGATCGCCATCGTGCTGATCGCCGCCTTTGTGGCATTCATCGTGTTCAGGCCCGGCACGGACGAACAGAATGCCGGCATCTCGACCACGCCGCCACCCGAAGGCACCCCCCTGACCAATGCCGAGGGCACCGACGGAACGGCCCCGCCCCTGGTGTCGCCCGAAGGAACGCCGCAACTGGAAGAAGGCGAAGCGCGCGGAACGGAAGCAGCCCCGGTCGCCGTGGGCGAACCTGCGGACCAATAGGCCGCTTCTGACGCACTCGTGACCGTCACGGCCCGGTGACTTTCCCTCACGACCTTGCGATAAGCCTGACCGAACAAGATCCGATCAGGACGTCACGGGGGCAGGATGAGGGTTCTATCGAAGCTGTTGATTGGGTTGATGCTGGTGCTGGCGGTCGCGTGCTCGCGAACGCCGGAACGGGGCGGATACCGGCCCGCGCCGGGGCCGGGCGCCAATCCTCAACTGGGCGATTCGGCGCCGCATGACTGGGGTGGCCGCCATCCCTACGGCCATGCCGTCCATGGCATCGACGTGTCGCGCTGGCAGGGCGATATCGACTGGAACCGGGTCCGCAACGCGGGCATCAGCTTTGCCTTCATCAAGGCCACCGAGGGGGGAGATCATTACGATCCGAACTTCCACCGCTACTGGAGAGAGGCTGCCGATGCCCGCATCCCGCGCGGCGCCTATCACTATTACTACTTCTGCCGCAGCGGGGCGGAGCAGGCGGCATGGTTCATCCGCCAGGTCCCGCGCGAGATCGGCTCGCTTCCGCCGGTCATCGACCTTGAATGGACCAATTCGCGGACCTGTCCCTATCGGCCCTCGCCGCAGGAAATCAAGCAGCAGGCCTCGATCTTCATGGAGATCGTGGGCCGCCACTACGGTCAGCGTCCGATCATCTATACCACGGTCGATTTCTACCGCGACAATCGGCTGGGCGACATGCGGGCCGAGTTCTGGCTGCGATCCGTCGCCAATCATCCCAGCGTTCCCTATCCCGGCCAGCGTTGGGCTTTCTGGCAATATACCGGAACCGGCATCGTGCCGGGCATCCGGGGCAATACCGACCTCAACGCCTTTGCGGGCAGCCGCGCGGATTGGGTGCGATGGTTGCAGACGCGCCTGACGCGGTAAGGCCGCGCGCGCGGCTGTGGGTCGAGTTCGCGGCACTCTATGTCGGGGCGCCGCTGGCCATCGCGCTGTTCATGCCGCCCCATCTGCTGTTCCGCGCGCTTGCGGTGTTCAGCCTGGCCGGGATGGGCCTTTTGTGGCTGACCGGAGGCTTCAGCTGGCGGTCGCTGGTGCGCGGCTGGCGCCGACTGCCCTGGGCCGAGATCGCGGGCATCGCGCTGATCACGCTGGCCGCGGGCGCGCTGATCCTGTGGCAGACCCGGCCCGGCGCGCTGTTCGCGATGGCCCGCGCCCGGCCCGAGTTCCTGGGGGTGATCTGGCTGTTCTATCCGTTCCTGTCGGCCTTGCCGCAGGAACTGATCTTCCGCCCGCTGTTCTTCCATCGCTACGCCGCCATCCTGCCCCGGGGGCGGGCGGCCATCGCGCTGAACGCCGCGGTCTTTTCATTCGCGCACCTGATGTACTGGTCCTGGATCGTGGCGATCCTGACCTTCCTGGGCGGCTGGTTCTTCGCCCGTGCCTATCTGCGCCACGGCTTCCCCTCGGCCTGGGTGCTGCACGCGGTGGCGGGCAACGTGCTGTTCGCGGTCGGCATGGGCGTCTATTTCTACAGCGGCAACGTGGTGCGGCCGTTCTGACAGGTTGACTTCCCGCCCCTGCCGCGCTTGATGCACGGCGGATTATTCGGGGAACGACCATGCACGCCTATCGCAGCCATACCTGCGGCGATCTGACCGCCGCCCATGCAGGGGAAACCGTCCGCCTGTCGGGCTGGGTCCATCGGGTCCGCGACCACGGGGGCGTGCTGTTCGTCGATCTGCGCGACCATTACGGCATGACGCAGGTGCTGGCCGACAGCGACAGCCCCGCCTTCGCCGCCATGGACAAGCTGCGCGCGGAAACCGTGATCCGCATCGACGGCCGCGTGAAGCTGCGCGACGCGTCCCTGGTCAACCCCAAGCTGCCCACCGGCGAGATCGAGGTCTACGCCACCGACCTGGAAGTCCTGGGCCCGTCGGACGAACTGCCGCTGCCGGTCTTCGGCGATCAGGAATACCCCGAGGAAACGCGCCTCGCCTATCGCTTCCTGGATCTGCGCCGGGAAAGCCTGCACAACAACATCATGCTGCGGTCCAAGGTGATCCGGTCCATCCGCAACCGCATGTGGGACCAGGGCTTCACGGAATTCCAGACGCCCATCATCACCGCGTCGTCGCCCGAAGGCGCGCGCGACTTCCTGGTGCCCTCGCGTCTGCATCCGGGCAAGTTCTATGCCCTGCCGCAGGCCCCCCAGCAGTTCAAGCAGCTGATCATGGTCGCGGGCTTCGACAAGTATTTCCAGATCGCCCCCTGCTTCCGCGACGAGGATCCGCGCGCCGATCGCAGCCCGACCGACTTCTACCAGCTTGACCTGGAAATGTCCTTCGTGAACCAGGAGGATGTCTTCGCCGCGATCCAGCCGGTGATCCAAGGGTTGTTCGAGGAGTTCGGGGGCGGCCGCCCCGTCGATGCTGACTGGCCGCGCATCCCTTATGCCGAGGCCTTGCTGAAATACGGCAGCGACAAGCCCGACCTGCGCAACCCGATCGAGATGCAGGTGGTGTCCGACCACTTCCGCGGTTCCGGCTTCGGCATCTTCGCCAAGCTGCTGGAACAGGAAGGCACCGAGATCCGCGCCATCCCCGCGCCCACCGGCGGGTCGCGCAAGTTCGCCGACCGCATGAACGCCTTCGCGCAGCGCGAGGGTCTGCCGGGCATGGGCTATATCTTCTGGCGCAAGGCCGAGGATGGCTCGACCGAGGCCGCCGGTCCCATCGCCAAGGCGCTTGGCGCCGAGCCGACCGAGGCGATCCGCCAGCAGCTTGGCCTGGGCGAGGGCGATGCTGTCTTCTTCCTAGGTGGCAAGCCTGAGCAGTTCGAGGCCGTCGCAGGCCGCGCCCGCAACGAGATCGGGCGAGAGCTTGGCCTGACCCAGGAAAACCAGTTCAAGTTCGCCTGGATCGTCGATTTCCCGATGTACGAGAAGACCGACGACGGCAAGATCGACTTCAGCCACAACCCGTTCTCGATGCCGCAGGGCGGGCTGGACGCGCTTAACGGTGATCCCTTGCAGGTCAAGGGCTATCAGTACGACCTCGCCTGCAACGGCTATGAACTGATTTCCGGCGCTATCCGCAACCACAAGCCCGAGATCATGTTCAAGGCCTTCGAACTGGCCGGCTATCCGGCATCCGAGGTCGAAAAGCGCTTCGGCGGCATGGTCAAGGCCTTCCGCTATGGCGCGCCGCCGCACGGGGGCTGTGCTGCCGGCATCGACCGGATCGTGATGCTGCTGGCGGACGAGCAGAACATCCGGCAGGTCATCATGTTCCCGATGAACCAGCGGGCCGAGGATCTGATGATGGGCGCCCCTTCGGAACCTACGAACGAACAGTTGCGCGACTTGCGCCTGCGCGTCCTGCCGAAAGAGTGATCTGACATTCGCCTTCTGCGTGCATAACCTTGCGCCGGGGGAAGACCCCCGCGTTGCAAGGGGGCGCGAATGCTGTCCTATCCCCAACTGGCCGCGATCCGGCTTGGCTATGGCCTGTCGCCCCTGGCCGACCCGCCCGCCGATCCGCAGGCCTTGGTCCGATCTGTCGGTTCGGCCGGACCGGACGCGCGCAGCTTCTCGATGGCGCGGGATTATCGGCCCCACCGGATCCGCAACCATGATCTGAACCAGCGGAAGGGAGGACCGGATCGGCCTGCGCTGAAGCGGCTGCGCGAAACCGTCCGGGACCTGGGAATGCGCGCGCCGCAGGTCAGGATCGCCCGCGCTGTAGATGACCGGGGCGGCTTCGGCGAACGCCTGGTGCAGTTCTGGGCCGACCACTTCACCGTCGTCACGGGCAACCTGTTCGACGCCGTGGCCTCGGCCGCCTTCGTGGACGAGGCGATCCGCCCGCACCTGGCCGGCCGTTTCGCCGACCTGATGCTGGCCGCCGAGACGCATCCCCGGATGATCACCTATCTGGACCAGGTGCAGTCGGTCGGGCCGAACTCTTCCGCAGGCAAGCGCGGGCGCGGCGTGAACGAGAACCTGGCCCGCGAGATGATTGAATTGCACAGCCTGGGCGCGGATTCAGGTTATGCGCAGGCCGATGTGCGCCAACTGGCGCTGCTGCTGACGGGGCTGACCTTCCGCCCGGTCCGCGACACTGGCAGCTTCTTCAACAAGGCTTGGGCCGAGCCGGGCAGCTTCCGGGTCCTAGGCAAGGCCTATGAGCGCGGCGATGATGACGGCGCGATCCGGCAGGCGATCGAGGATCTGGCCGCGCATGATGCGACCGCGCGGCACATCGCCCGCAAGCTGGCGGTGCATTTCGTCGCGGATGATCCGGCTGCAGAATTGGTGAACAGGCTGGCTGGCGCCTTCCGCGACAGCGGGGGCGACCTGCCGACCCTTTATCTGGTCCTGGCCGAGGCCCCGGAACTGCGCGGCTGCTTCCGCCAGAAGGTGCGCCAGCCGCTGGACTATATCGTGGCAGCTCTGCGGGCCTGTGGACTGACGGGCGCGGATGTGCTGGCGCTGGATCAGCGCCAGTTCACGAACCTTGTCCTGGGCGGGATGGCGCTGATGGGGCAGCGGTGGGGGCGGCCGCGCGGACCGGACGGCTGGCCCGAGGATGCCTCGGCCTGGGCCACGGCCCAGGGATTGGCGGGACGGATCGACTGGACGATGCGCCTGCTGCCGAAGCTGCTGCCTGAGCCGCCGGACCCGCGCGCGGTGCTGGAGACGGCGCTTGGCGACAGCGCCTCGGAGGTGCTGCGCCGGGCGGTGCCGCGGGCGGAAAGCCCGGCCGAGGGGCTGGCGCTGATCTTGGCCTCGCCCGATTTCAACCGGAGATGACGCGATGCTGTCACGCCGCCTGTTCCTGAAATCCTCGGCCCTGATTGGCTGTTCGGCCGCGGCCCATCCGCTGCTGTCGCCCATGGCCTTTGCCGCCCTTCCAGGCGAGAACCGGCTGGTCGTCATCATCCTGCGGGGCGCGATGGACGGGCTGGACGTGTTCCAGCCCTATGGCGATTCGAACCTGCGCGCGTTGCGCCGGACCCTGTCCCTGGGCCCCGATGGCGGGGCGGCGGATCTGGACGGGTTCTTCGCGCTGCACCCGGCGCTTGCCCCGCTTATGCCGCTGTGGCGGTCGGGCGAACTGGCCTTCGCGCCTGCGGTGTCCACCCCTTATCGCGACCAGCGGAGCCATTTCGACGGGCAGGATCTGCTGGAGGCCGGGACCGGCACCGATGTCGAGGCGATGCGCCTGCGCGACGGTTGGCTAAACCGGCTGCTGCAGGCCATGCCGGGGGTGCAGTCGGAAACGGCCTATTCGGTGGGGCTGGACGACATGCGCATCCTGGACGGGGCGGCACCGGCGAAAAGCTGGGCGCCGCAGACGCGGTTCCGCCTGTCGGCGCAAGGCCAGCGGCTGCTGGCCGATGTCTGGCACGACGACCCGCTGTTCCGCCCGGCCGGGGACCAGGCCATCGACATCATCAACGGCAACCTGGCCCGGATCGAGACCGAGGCAGGCCCCACCCGCGACGCCGAGGCCCTGGCCCGCTTCACCGCCGACCGCCTGAACGCCGAGACGCGGATCGCCAGCTTCTCGATCTCGGGCTGGGACAGCCATGCGCGGCAGGGTCCGGTGATCGAGCGCGCGTTGCAACGGCTTGGGGCGGCAATCCTGACGCTGCGCGCCGACCTGGGGACGAACTGGCGCCGCACCACGGTCCTGGCGATGACCGAGTTCGGGCGGACGGCGCGGGAAAACGGCACAGGCGGGACGGACCACGGGACGGGCGGGGCAATGCTGGTGGCGGGCGGCAACATCCGCGGCGGGCGCGCGATCGGGGGCTGGCCGGGACTGGCCGAAGGCGACCTTTACGCCGGGCGCGACCTGATGCCGCTGCGCGACATCCGCGCCCATGCCGCCTGGGTCATGCGCGACCTGTTCGACATCCCACGCGACGTGCTGGAGCGCAGCGTTTTTCCCGACCTCGACATGGGCGATAGCCCGCGCATCCTGGGTTGATCGCTACATGCTGGCGACGCGGGCCAGGCGTTCCTGCACCAGGCCGCTGATCCGCGCCAGGTCGCTGGCCAGCGAGTGCCCGGCGTCATGGTCGCGGGCAAGGGCAGTGGCGGCGGCTTCCAGGACGGGGTCATGGGCCGACCGCGCGATACCCGCCAGGAAATGCGCGATGTAATCAACCGCTGCGGTGTCCTGGGCGGTGGCCAGGATCTCGGCCACATGGGCCAGGTCGTCGCGCAGGCCCGAAGGGTCGGGCTGGATCACCTCATCCGGCAGGATGCGCAGTCCGTGGCCCCGCGCCTCGGCCGGAAGGGCCGCCAGAATGGTCTGCTGGAAGACGGCCAGGCTCTCGATCGGCTTGGGCAGGAAGCCGTCGGCCCCCGCGGCCATGGCGCTGTCGGCAAGGTCCGGATCGCCCGAGATGCCCAGCAGGACGGGGACCCGAGGCTCGGTCGCGGCAATCTGGCGGATCAGGTCGGCTCCGTCGCCATCGGGCAGGCCCAGATCGACGATCACCACGGCCGGGCGATAGGTCCGCAGATGCCGCTCGGCCGAACGCAGGCAATCCGCCCGGCGGATCCGCGCGCCCGAGCGAAGGCACAACAGCCGCACCGCTTCGCTGGCAAAGCGCGAATCCTCGACCACCAGCACGGTCAGGCCGGTCAGCGGCCGGTTCGGCGTCGAAACCCGCCACATGGGCAAAGTGTCGATCATGTCGGACACGATGTCTTTCTGCATGTCTTCATCCCCTACCGATGTCGCGTTTCCAGTTAGCCGCCGATTCGCTAAGAAGCCGTTAATGCCGCCGGGTTTTCCTTTCGCCGGTCCCGCAAAACCCCTAGAACCCCGCAAAACCGGAGGAAAAGATGATCGGACGCCTCAACCACGTTGCCATCGCTGTTCCCGACCTTGGCGCGGCCGCGGCCCAGTATGCCGGCACGCTTGGCGCCAAGGTCGGCGCCCCGCAGGACGAACCCGACCACGGCGTCACGGTGGTCTTCATCGAACTGCCCAACACAAAGGTCGAACTGCTTCATCCCTTGGGGGAAGACAGCCCGATCAAGGGCTTCCTGGACAAGAACCCGTCGGGCGGCATCCATCACATGTGCTTCGAGGTGGAGGACATCCTGGCCGCCCGCGACCGCCTGAAGGCCGAAGGCGCCCGCGTCCTGGGCAGCGGGGAACCCAAGATCGGCGCCCATGGCAAGCCGGTGCTGTTCCTGCATCCCAAGGATTTCAACGGCTGCCTGATCGAACTGGAGCAAGTCTGATGAACCTGACCGGAGGAATCGTCCTTTACGCCGTCCTGTGGTTCCTGACGCTGTTCATCGTGGTCCTGATCGGCCAACGCAGCCAGCAGGACGCGGGGGAAATCGTGCCCGGCACCCATGCAGGCGCGCCCGCCGACCTGCGCTTGAAGCCCAAGCTGATCTGGACCTCGGTCATTGCCGCGATCATCTGGGCGGCGATCGCCTATGTGATCTTCGGCGGGCTGATCACCCGCGCCGATATCGCGAATCTTGACCGGATGTTCCGCTGATCAGGTGGAACAGGTGCGTAAAGGCCGCCGCGGCCAGCAGCGGCACCGCGATGTTGACCAGCGGGATCACCAGGGCCACCGCCACCAGCACGCCTGCCACCGTCACGCGGGCTGAATTGGCTTGGCGCAGCGCGGTGGCCTGCGGTTCGTCCATGTGACGGCGCGCGGCCATCTGGAAGAACTCGCGCCCCAGCAGCCAGCCATTCGCGCCGAACAATAGCACCGGCGCCAGCGGCCCCAGAAAGGGCGTGGCCAGCAGCGACACGATCGCAACAGCCAGGACGGCCAGCACCACCGCCACCGATTCCAGCAGCCCGTCCCAGAAGTCGATCGACCCGCCGCGACGTGCCGGATAATGCATCTCCTCGACCACTTCGGCGACGCGTTCGGCGAACAGGCCCGCAAAGCCCGCCGCGACCGGGGCCATCAGGAAGAAGCCCATCACCGGGAACAGCGCCAGCGATCCCCAGGACAGGGCGGCGCCGACATCCAGCGTGCCGATCCAGGGCAAGGCGAAATCGCCCGGCACGAAGCGGCGGATCGCCCAGAACAGGCCCGACTGCAGCGCGACGAACAGCAGGATGGTCAGGCCGATGCCCATCAGCGCCAGACGGAAGATCCGCGGGCGCAGCAGGTCCAGCCAGCCCAGGGCAAGGGCGCGGAAGACCATCATTCCAGCCAGCTTGTCTTTGCGGCGACATCGGGACGCGGCCGTTCGGGCGGAGCTTCACCCCGGCTGCCCAGGTGGACCAGGCCCACCAGCCGCTCGTTGTCGGACAGGCCCAGATGGGTGCGGCCAAAGGTCTCGTCCAGCACCGCCGGGCCGGTCAGCCAGGCCGCCCCCCAGCCAGAGGCAAGCGCCGCGTTCACGAGACCCAGGCAAACCGCGCCCGCCGACAGGAACTGTTCCCACCCGGGCACCTTGTCGCTGGCCACAGGGCACGAGACGACCGCGACAACCGCGGGCGAGGCGAAGGCCGAGGCCGCCTTGTCCGCCACTGCCCCATCCTGCCCCGACCCCAGCACATGGTCGCGCAGCACCGGCCCCAGCCGGTCAAGCGCCGGGCGTTCCAGGACGACGAATCGCCACGGCTCCAGCTTGCCATGGTCGGGGACACGCGCAGCCAGCGTCAGCAGGCGCAGGATCTCGGCCCGGTCGGGGGCCGGTTCGCGCAGCATCTTGGGCGGATGGGACCGGCGTGTCGCCAGGAACTCCAGGGCGGCATCGTTGCGATAGGTCATGGCTGTCTCCTTTCCGGCGTTGTTCCTGAAAACGGTAAGGGCCACAACCTAGTCGCGGTCGATCCGGTAGTTGCCCTCGGGCAGGTTCAGGGCCAGCCGCAGCTCGGTCAGCTGGTGCATGGACAGGGTGACGCGCACCACCTCGTCGTCGGGGCCGACCTGTTCCAGCACTACGCGGTCGTCAAAAGACAGGATCACCACATCCTCGTTCAAGGGGCCAGTGTCGGGATCGGCCTCGTCGATCAGGGTGATGACGGTGGCGTCGAAATCATGCTCGATGGTAAACATCGCGGCCCTCCTTGCTTCCGGCCGACATTCGCGTGATGTGGGCCTGCAAACAAGTGGCAGGGTTTGCGCGGGATTCTGCAAGCCGCTAAGATCATGCCGAGCAAAGCGTAACGATCGCGCCGCCAAAAGGTGCGGCAACGGCATGAGGCGGGCGATGAAGCAGGTCACGGCGATCTTGGGTGCAGGTCTTCTGGGGGTGGCGGCCTGCGCCCCGCTGCCGCAGGACCAGATCCCCCCGTCCACCGGACCCTATGGATCGACGATTCCCGCGCCGGCGCCGGTCCTGACCAATGACGGCAGCCCGCAATCGGCGGCCCGCATGTTCGTGTCGGTGATGCGCCGGATGGAGCCTGCGGTCGAACGAGAATGCCTGCAACGGCGCACCCAGCCCATCAATTGCGATTTCCAGTTCGTGGTGGACGACCGGCCGGGCCAGGAAGCCAACGCCTTCCAGACCATCGACGCGACGGGCCGCCCCATCATCGGCTTCACCCTGTCGCTGATCGCCGAAACCCGCAACGGCGACGAGATCGCCTTTGTGGTGGGCCACGAGGCCAGCCATCACGTGCTGAACCACCTTGACCGCAAGGCAGGGGCGGCCGCGGCGGGGGCGGTGATCCTGGGCAGCATCGCCTCGGTCTATGGCAACAACCAGGAAGCGATCGAGACAGCGCAGCGAATCGGCGCGTCGGTCGGTTCGCGTTATTATTCCCGCGACTGGGAACTTCAGGCCGACTATCTGGGCGCCATCATGACGCTGAACGCGGGTTTCGATCCCATCAACGGATCGCGCTTTTTCGAACGTATTCCCGATCCCGGCGATCACATCCTGGGCACGCACCCGCCTCGCGCGGCACGACTGGCGCAGGTTCGTCAGGCCGTTGCCGATGTTCAAAGCGGGCGAATACGATAAGTTTGGCTACAACCGCAGGGACTATTGCAGATTTGCCACAGTTGAACTCGACGGTATTAATAAATTGCAGTCTGCGCAAAATATGAAAGCAAAAAACGGCTGAAGGCCGAGGCAATTTCAACCACTTATGGCGAAAATGCTGCATGGCTAAAACCTTTGGCAGACAGTTGCCAAAATCTCTTAAAAAATACTAGCAAATCGGCGGAATTCTGCTTTCGTGATCATTACCATGCACATAAAGTGCAATTGTGTTTGATCAGGTTGACGTGATGCCACCGGCATCCGTTTGGAGTGTCGGAATGATCGGCGTTGTTGTGTGGAGTAATGCAGAGCGCGAGAAGGCGGTGATCTGGTGCGAGGATCATGCGTCCCTTGCTTATCTGCAAGGGCGGGAAAACCTTGCCCATGCTGCCTGCTGGCCCCAGCCTGGTGATCTGGTCGAACTGGAAAGCGAAGTCAGCGGCGCCCTTCGCAACGCCCGCCGCGTGACGATGCTGTCCGAGCAGGAGTTCTCGCATCTTCCCGCCATGCTGCGGGCAAGCTCGGCCCCCCCGGAACCGCATCTGAAGGTCGTTTCCCCCGACCCGAGAGAGCAGCAGCCGGCCGGACCCGCGCTCCGGGTCGCGGCCGCCCGCTGATCCCGGCTCAGGCCCCGCGCGACAGGGCGGCGATGCCGGTGCGCGCTAGATCCGAAAGACCAAGGGGCCGCATCAGGTCGGCGAATGCATCCAGCTTGCTCGGCGTCCCGACGAGTTCGAAGACAAAGCTTTCCAGCGTAGAATCGACCACATTGGCGCGGAAGATCTCCGCGATGCGCAACGCCTCGACCCGCTTGTCGCCCTGGCCGCGCACCTTGAACAGCCCCAGTTCACGTTCCACCGCCGGGCCTTCGACCGTCAGGTCATGAACCTCGTGCACCGGCACGATCCGCCCAAGCTGCGCCTTGACCTGCGCGATCACCGCCGGCGTGCCGCGCGTGACAATCGTGATCCGCGAGCGGTGGCCGGTATGGTCCACCTCGGCCACGGTCAGGCTGTCGATGTTGTAGCCGCGCCCGGAAAACAGCCCGATGACGCGGGCAAGCACGCCCGGCTCGTTCTCGACCAGAACGGCCAAGGTATGGCTTTCCTCGACCTGGGAATTGGGGTCACGCAGGTCATAGGCCGAATGGCTGGACGCGCCCTTCTGGATGTTCAAAGCATTCATGGCTCTGCCTTCATCTTCTGTGCAGAAATATCTGGGGAGTGTGGGGGCACCGCCCCCACGCAGGGATCAGACCAGAACCGCGCCGTCGGCTTCGACCACGCCAAAGGTCGCGGCCTCGCCCAGCAGCATCTCGTTGTGCGGCTTGCCGGACGGGATCATCGGGAAGCAGTTCTCATGCTTTTCGACAAGCACATCCAGAATGAATGGCCCGTCATAATCCAGCATCTGCTGGATCGCATCGTCCAGATCCTTCGGATCCTTCACAAGCGCGCCCTTGCAGCCGAAGGCCTCGGCCAGCTTGACGAAATCGGGCAGGCTGTCCGACCAGCTTTGGCTGTAGCGTTCGCCATGCAGCAACTGCTGCCACTGGCGGACCATGCCAAGGCGTTCGTTGTTCAGGATGAACTGCTTCACCGGCAAGCGGAACTGAACGGCGGTGCCCATTTCCTGCATGTTCATCAGCCAGCTTGCATCGCCCGCGACGTTGATGACCAGGGCATCCGGATGGGCCATCTGCACGCCGATGCTGGCAGGCAGGCCATAGCCCATCGTCCCCAACCCGCCCGAGGTCATCCAGCGGTTCGGACCGTCGAAATGCAGGTATTGCGCGGCCCACATCTGGTGCTGTCCGACCTCGGTCGTGATGTATCGATCCCGTCCCTTGGTCAGCGCCTCCAGCCGTTCAAGCGCGTATTGCGGCTTGATCAACGTGTCGCTGTTTCGATAGCCAAGACAGTTCTTGGCCTTCCAGCCCTCGATCTGCTGCCACCAGTCGCGCAGGCCCGCGCTGTTGACCTTGCGGCCGCGCGATTTCCAGACCTTCAGCAGATCTTCAAGGACATGGCCCACGTCGCCGACGATGGGAATATCCACCCGGACCACCTTGTTGATGCTGGAAGGGTCGATGTCGATATGCGCCTTGACGGAATGCGGGCTGAAATCGGCAATGCGCCCGGTGATCCGGTCGTCGAATCGCGCACCGATGTTTATCATCAGGTCGCAGCCATGCATCGCCAGGTTGGCCTCGTACAGCCCGTGCATCCCCAGCATCCCCAGCCAGTTCTTGCCCGACGCCGGATAGGCGCCAAGCCCCATCAGCGTCGAGGTGACCGGGAAGCCCGTGGCATCGGCCAGTTCGCGCAGCAACTGGCTGGCGCCGGGACCGGAATTGATGACGCCGCCGCCGGTGTAAAGGATCGGGCGCTCGGCCCCCTCCATCAGTTCGACCAGACGGGTGATGGCCTGGATGTCGCCCTTGCGGACCGGCTGATAGCGTCCGGGCTCGACCTGCTTTGGCCCGACATAGGTGCCGCTGGCGAATTGGACATCCTTCGGGATGTCCACCAGCACCGGCCCCGGACGACCCGAGGTCGCGACCTGGAAGGCCTTGTGGATGGTCTCGGCCAGCTTGTCGGTGTCCTTCACCAGCCAGTTGTGCTTGGTGCAGGGCCGCGTGATGCCGACGGTATCGGCTTCCTGGAAGCCGTCGGTGCCGATCATGAAGGTCGGAACCTGGCCCGACAGCACGACCAGCGGGATCGAATCCAGCAGCGCGTCGGTCAGGCCGGTGACCGCGTTCGTGGCGCCGGGCCCAGAGGTGACCAGAACCACCCCCGGCTTTCCCGTCGACCGGGCATAGCCTTCGGCCATGTGGACCGCGCCCTGTTCGTGGCGCACCAGGACATGGGTGATGTCGTTCTGCTGGAACAGCTCGTCATAAATGGGTAGCACCGCCCCGCCCGGATAGCCGAATACCGTGTCGACACCCTGATCGCGCAAGGCTTCGACAACCATTCTCGCACCCGTCATCATTCGGGACATCATTCTTCTCCATCAGAACAAGGCAGGCGGCACAGGGAATCCCGTTGCGCGCGTCGGGGCAAACTATGGACGCGGTCCCCCGTGGTCAATGGGGTGGCGCGGATAAAATGACGCAGGCCGAGCGGAATTTGTAATTTTCTTTCGCCGGTCAGCGATCGAACTGGGGCAGGGCAATCCGCGCCACCTGTTCCACGATCGGGTCGACCGACAGGGGATGGGCCTCGTTCGAATGATCTTCCGGGTCGCCGATGTTCTGCCAGACCCCGCCTTTGTAGATCTCAAGCGCCGAGAAGCGCGCCTTGTAGTCCATCTTGCGGCTGCCCGGCACCCAATAGCCCAGATAGATGTAGGGCAGCTTCGCGGCCCGCGCGATCTCGATATGGTCCAGGATCAGATATGTCCCCAGGCTCGCCGGTTGCAGGATGGGGTGATAGAAGCTGTAGACAAGGCTCAACCCGTCATCCAGCACGTCGGTCAGGCAGACGGCCGCCAGGAAGTCATCGCCGGGTGCCAGCCGTTCCGGATGGTCGCCGTTGCAGCGGTATTCGATCACGCGGGTCTTGACCGGCGTTTCCTCGATCATCGCGGCAAATTCGAAGATGTCCATGTCGGCCATGCCGCCATCGGCGTGGCGGCTGTCCAGATAGCGGCGGAACAGGTCGAACTGCTCCTCGGTCGCCCAGGCACTTGTCGCCAGGCGGCGCAGGCCCGAATTGCGCCGGATCAGCCGCCGCTGCGTGCGCGAGGGCTTGAAGTCCGCCACCCGGATCCGCGCCGACATGCAGGCCACGCAGCTTTCGCAACTGGGCCGGTAGAGGACGTTCTGCGACCGGCGGAAGCCTTGGCGGGACAAAGCGTTGTTCAGTTCGGCCGCGTTGTCGCCATGCAGCGCCGTGAACAGCTTGCGTTCGGCCCGGCCATGCAGATAGGGGCAGGGCTGCGGTGCCGTCACATAGAATTGCGGCGCATGGGGCAGGGTATGGCGCATCAGCGCAGGCCCTTATGGCGAATTGTCGTTGCGGAACTGATCATGCGCCAAAAAGGATCCGTGTGCCCACCTGTCGATTTTGCGAAAGCCTAACAACGATTGCTTCACCCGCCAAGTCGCGAAAGGGTTAAACCTTGAACCGATCTGGGTGCCGGGCGTTGACGGCACAAGGGCTTAGGCTAGTCTGCCGCGCATGGATTTCGCCGCCCGCATCACCCGCCAGCCCATCGCCGTTGACCACGACCGCGCCCAGCACGTGCTGGCGCAGTTGCCGCCGCTTGATCCCCGCCTGTCCGCGCTGATCGCCGGGGTGGCGGGGTGCAGCCCCTATCTGGCGGGGCTGCTGCAGAAGGAAGCGGCCTGGCTGCCGGGGGCGCTTGATCACGACGACGTGGTCACGCGCGAAACCGCAGGATTTGAGGACCTTTCCACCGACGATCTGGCGGTGGCGCTGCGCCGCGCCAAGCGGCGGGTTGCGCTGCAGACCGCCCTTGCAGATCTGGGCGGGGTCTGGACGCTGGAACAGGTGACGGGCGCGCTGTCCGACCTAGCCGATCGCGCCGTCGATCTGGCCCTGCGTGCGCAGGTGGCACAGGAACGCCGTCGCGGCAAGCTGCCGCCCAGCAACGCGGACGCGGGCGGGATCTTCGCCCTGGCAATGGGCAAGGGCGGCGCCCGAGAGCTGAACTACAGCTCCGACATCGACCTGATCGTGCTGTTCGACGAGACCGCCTACGCCGATGCCCACCAGCAGGACGCCCGCGCCGCCCTGATCCGGGCCACGCGCAAGATGGCGACGATGCTGTCCGAGGTGACCGAGCACGGCTATGTCTTCCGCACCGACCTGCGCTTGCGCCCCGATGCTGCGGTGACGCCCGTCTGCCTTTCGGCCGCCGCCGCGCTTGCCTATTACGAGGCCGAGGGCCGCACCTGGGAACGCGCAGCCTTCATCAAGGCCCGTGCTGCGGCAGGCGACATCGCGGCGGGTGAACGGTTCCTGCGCGAGTTGCGGCCCTTCGTCTGGCGCAAGCACCTGGATTTCGCCGCGATCCAGGACGCCCACGACATGCGCCTGCGGATCCGCGACCACAAGGGCCTGGGCGGACGGTTGGAGATCCCGGGGCACAACATGAAGCTGGGCCGCGGCGGCATCCGAGAGATCGAGTTCTTCACCCAGACCCGCCAGTTGATCGCGGGCGGGCGCGACCCGGACCTGCGATGCCGCGACACGGTGGGCGGGTTGGCGGCCCTGGCGGACAAGGGCTGGATCCCGGCGGATGTGGCGCGCGACCTGACCGATCATTACCGCCAGCACCGCGACATCGAGCATCGCATCCAGATGGTGAATGACGCCCAGACCCATTCCGTGCCCAAGGACGGGACCGGATTGGCCTTGATTGCTGCCTTGATGGGAGAGGCGGATGCCGATGCCTGGTCGACCCGGCTGCGCGCGCGGCTGGATCATGTGCACGACCTGACCGAAACCTTCTTTGCGCCGGGCGAGGCTGTGCAGCGTCCGTCGATCTCGGCCGAAGCGCAGGCGATCATCGACCGATGGCAGACCTATCCCGCGCTGCGGTCCGCCCGCGCGCAGCAGATCTTCCGGCGAGTCGAACCGGAGCTCTTGTGCCGCATGGCCAGGACCGGCCATCCCGACGAGGCGCTGTCCCGATTCGATGCCTTCTTGTCGGCGCTGCCCGCCGGGGTGCAGATCTTTTCCCTGTTCGAGGCCAATCCGCAGTTGATCGACCTGCTGGTCGATATCTGCGGCAGCGCGCCGGGGCTGGCGGCCTATCTGACGCGCCATTCGGCGGTGCTGGATGCGGTTCTGGGGGGCAGTTTCTTTTCACCCTGGCCCGGTGCCCAAGGATTGCGTGCCGATCTGGACCGCGTGCTGCAGGCGGCACTGAACGGTTCCGGCGGCGGATACGAGGCCGCCTTGGACAGTGCCCGCCGCTGGGCGCATGAATGGCATTTTCGCGTGGGCGTCCATCACCTGCGCGGCCTGATCGACGCGGACGAGGCGGCGGGCCAGTATGCCGATATTGCCGATGCCTGCATCGCCGCGCTGTTTCCCGTCACCACGGCCGATTTCGCCCGCAAGCATGGCGCGCCGCCGGGCCGGGGGGCCGTGGTGCTGGGCATGGGGTCGCTGGGCGCGCGCACGCTGAATGCCGGGTCGGACCTGGACCTGATCGTGATCTATGACGCGGACGGCGCCGAGGCCTCGGATGGGCCGCGCCCCTTGGCGGCGCGTCCCTTTTATGCGCGGCTGACGCAGGCCATGATCACCGCCGCCTCGGCCCCCACGGCCGAAGGGCGGCTTTACGAGGTTGACATGCGGCTGCGCCCCTCGGGGCGGCAGGGGCCGGTCGCGACCGCCATCCAGAGCTTCGAAAGCTACCAGATGACCGAGGCCTGGACCTGGGAACATCTGGCCCTGACCCGCGCCCGCGTGGTGGCGCTTGCCGGAGAAGGGGCGGAGGCTTTGGCCCGCGATGTCGAGGCGCTGCGGCTGTCCGTCCTGCGCGGGCGGGGCACCGATGCGCGGGTGATGCCCGACCTGGCCGACATGCGCGAACGGATCTTTGCGGCGCGCCCGCTGGACGGCGTATGGGAAGCCAAGGTCGGCCCTGGCCGGTTGCAGGACATCGACCTGCTGGCGCAATCCCTGGCGCTGCGGACGGGGGATCCGGCACGGGGGACGCTGGCACAGTTGCGGGCGGGCCGGCGGGCGGGACTGATCACGGCCGTGGATGCCGACAAGCTGGGGTCGATCTGGCGGTTCCTGTGGCGTCTGCACGCCTCGGGTCGATTGCTGACGGGCAAGCCGCTGGACATGGACGACATAGGTTTGGGCGGGCAGGAATTCCTTTTGCGGGAAAGCGGTGCGGCATCGGTCACGGAACTGGCCGACCGCCTGCGCCATTCCTGCACCGAAGCGGCCGCCCTGATCGACGCGGCCCTTCCGGTGGCTTCGGGCGCGCCGGCGGCCTAGGCGCTCTTGCGGATCGGCGGGGCGGCGATCGCGTCCAGGGTGGCTGCGATCGCCGGTTCCTTCGGCAGGGCGGCATCCCGGCGTTCGCCGATCTGGCCCAGCAACGGCACCGGCACCGTGCCATCCGCCACCACGACCGCGGCGTCGGCGTCATAGATGCCATGTGCGGTCTTGTCCCAATAGAAGGGAGTAATGAGCGAAAGTTGGTGATGCCCTGAGGGGGCGGCATATCATGGCGGTGTTCAGAACGCCGTCAATTCTCAACCGAGAAAGGGATATGCCACATGCCAGAGACTACCATCACCCAGCTGTCCGATCCATCCGGATTCAGCACCGATCCCTTCACCGATATTATCCGTGACGGCGCGCGCAAGTTGATCGAACAGGCAATCCACGCGGAGTTGGCAGCGCTGATGGCCGCCTTTTCCGCCGAGAAGCTGGAGAATGGCACATCACGGCTGGTGCGCCATGGTTACCTGCCGGAACGGGAGGTGATGACCGGGATTGGCCCCGTGCCGGTGAAAGTGCCGCGGGTGCGCGATCGCAAGCCCGGTGAGGACAAGATCACCTTCACACCCAGCATCCTGCCGCGATACCTGCGCAAGGCGAAATCGGTCGAGGAACTGCTGCCCTGGCTTTACCTCAAGGGCGTCAGCACAGGGGACTTCAGCGAAGCGCTGGCAGCGCTTCTCGGCCAGAACGCCCCTGGGCTTTCGGCCAAGACGATCACGCGGCTGAAGGCAGACTGGTGGACCGACTATGAGGCCTGGCAAAAGCGCGACCTAAGCCATCGGCGCTTTCTCTACATCTGGGCCGATGGCGTGTATTTCAAACCGCGCATGGCTGAGGAGAAGCAATGCGTTCTGGTGATCGTCGGGGCCGATGAATATGGCCGCAAGGAGCTTCTGGCGATGATCGACGGCTTTCGCGAAAGCGCTGAGAGCTGGCGTGAGCTCTTGCTAGATCTCCGGCGCCGGGGCCTGAAGCAGGATCCCAACCTGGCCATCGGCGATGGCGCGCTCGGGTTCTGGACCGCGCTGCGCGAGGTCTTCGCCACCACCCGTGAACAACGCTGTTGGGTCCATAAGACAATGAATGTGCTGAATGCGCTGCCAAAGTCGCTGCAGGACAAGGCCAAGAGCCATCTGCATGACATCTGGCAGGCGGAAACCAAGGCCGAGGCCGGCGCCGCCTTCGACTTCTTCGTCGAAACCTACGGGGTCAAATACGACAAGGCCGTTGCCAAGCTGGTCAAGGATCGCGAGGCGCTGCTGACCTTTTACGACTACCCGGCCGAGCACTGGAAACACATCCGGACATCCAATCCAATTGAAAGCACCTTCGCGACCGTCCGGCACCGAACGAAACGCACCAAAGGATGCCTCAGCCGCAGGACCGGGCTGGCCATGGCCTTCAAGCTGATGATGTCGGCGCAGGGGAAATGGCGCAAACTCGACGGCCAGAACCGCCTCCCGGAAATCATTCAGGGGATTGAGTTCCGCGACGGCCTCCGCCAACTTCAA
The DNA here is from genome assembly GCF_011801365.1 of Paracoccus sp. AK26. NCBI lineage: Bacteria > Pseudomonadati > Pseudomonadota > Alphaproteobacteria > Rhodobacterales > Paracoccaceae > Paracoccus > Paracoccus sp. AK26. Next base: position 2,136,708 of record NZ_CP041041.1, on the reverse strand, counting down.
GCCGCCGCCTGATCACGCGTCACCAACTTTTGCCCATATCTCATAGAAGGGCTTCACGACCACTTCGTAGATCGCCTTCCATCCTGCCAGGCAGCCCAGCGGGAAATACAGGTGCAGGCTGGGCACCCAGGCCGTCAGGTGACGGTGCTTGTCGCCGCGCACGGCCCATATGCCCACGCCGATGGACAGCAGTTCCGAGACGATGAAGGTGCCGAACAGCGCGGGGATCGCATAGCCGCCCCAGACGCCCGCCAGGGGTTCGCGCAAGGGATGGGGCAGGCCCAGGCTCAGCAGCCAGAAGCTCCACAGGATGGGGGCCAGCAGGTATTGCGACAGGCTGCCCAGGAACTGGATCTGGAAGCCCAGGAACCGCCAGGGGCCAAGCTCGCGCCACAGCGCGCGCGGGTCGCGCATGTGGACGCCCCAGGTCATCGCATAGCCCTTGAGCCAGCGGGACCGCTGCTTGATCCAGGGCAGGGCGCGGCAGTTCGCTTCCTCGTCCGTGGTGGTGTCGATGATCTCGGTCCGCCAGCCGCGCCGCGCCAGGCGCACGCCCAGGTCCGCGTCCTCGGTCACGTTCCAGGCGTCCCAGGCGCCGACCTGTTCCAGCACGTCCCGGCGGAAGAACAGCGTCGTGCCGCCCAGGGGAACGACCAGTCCAAGCCGCGCGACGCCGGGCAGGATCACCCGGAACCAGGACGCGTATTCAACGGTGAAGCAGCGGGCCAGCCAGTTGGTGCGCGGGTTGTAGTAATCAAGCGCGCCCTGCAGGCAGGCTACGTCGGCGGGTGCAAAGTGGAAACCGCGCGCTACCTTGTGCAACTGGTCGGGATCGGGCCGGTCCTCGGCATCCCAGACGCCGATGATCGCACCCCGGCAGAAGTTCAGCGCATAGTTCAGCGCGCGCGGCTTGGTCTGGACAGGGCCATTCGGCACCTCGACCACGCGGATCCAGCCGGGCAGGCGCGCGCCCTGGATGGCGTTGCGGGTCACCTGGTCGCTGGCCTCGATCACCAGAAGGATGTCGGTCAACTCGCGCGGATAATCCAGCCGCGACAGGCGGCCCACCAGCTTGCCCGCGACATCGCTTTCGCGAAACAGCGGCACCATGACCGAGATCACGGGCAGCGGGCCAGTCATCTCGGCTCGTGCAGCCTTGCCGGAGGTAAGCCCTTCGGCCTGAACGCGTTCCTCGGCCCTGATGCGCCGGGTCGCCAGCAGCGCCATCAGCTTCAGCCCGCTTTGCGCGACCAGCGACACCGTGGCCCAGGCGGTCAGCAGCGACAGCACCGCGACCGGGATCAGCCACAGCCCCAGGACCAGCAGCGCGATCGCCCCAAGCGCGATGCGGCCGGTCCGAGCCTCGTTCCTTGAACGGCAGGATTCGGCGGCGGGAACGCGCATCTCGGCCTTGCGGATCATGGCGATGCGGCGCGAGGCGAGGATTGCGCCCTGGATCTGGTCTTCCGAGCACAGCAGCATCCGTACCTGGCCGAAGCTTTCCGGCAGCCCTGGAATCATCGCCTCGAACGCTTCGGGCCGAGCGGTGGCGATCCAGGTCACGCCGCCGATGCGCCGCCAGGGAAGGACGGCGTTTGCAAGGCAGAACTCGGCGCCAAGAATGTCGATCAGGCGGGGATCGCCAGGCGTGCGGATCGGATCCAGGGCGGTGGTGCGCCATTGGCGGCACAGTGCGCGCAACAGCGCCTCGGGCGTGACCCAGCCTTGTGACAGGAGGATCTGGCCCAGGCGGCTGTCCTGCCGCCCGCGCATGACGCTGGCCTTCAGCAGGTTGCCGGGATCGACCGCCCCGTCTTCCAGAAGGATCTGGCCCAGGGGTTGCTGGTGGCGCGGCGCCAGGGTCGGCTGCACGGCCGCAGCGGGAAAGGGGCGTGCAACAGTTTGCGGACTGGCCATGGGCGATTCCCTTGTGGATCGCCCATGACTGGCACGAAACCGGTTAAGAAGCGGTTAAGCCCCCCGGCGGTCGCGCATCGCCTCGGCGAAGCGCTTGAACAGATACAGGCTGTCCTGCGGCCCTGGCGCGGCCTCGGGGTGGTACTGCACCGAAAAGACCGGCCTGTCGGCCACGCGGATGCCGCAATTGCTGCCGTCGAACAGGCTGACATGGGTTTCCATGACACCTGCGGGCAGGGTCTGGCTGTCCACTGCGAAGCCGTGGTTCATCGAGGTTATCTCGACCTTGCCGGTCTGCACGTCTCGGACCGGGTGGTTCGCGCCGTGATGGCCATGGCTCATCTTCACCGTCTTCGCCCCAAGGGCAAGCGCCAGCATCTGGTGGCCCAGGCAGATGCCGAAGATCGGCATGTCGCGGTCCAGCAGGTTCTGGATCATGGGCACGGCATATTCGCCGGTCGCCGCCGGGTCGCCGGGGCCGTTCGACAGGAACACGCCTTCGGGTTCATGGGCCAGGACTTCCTCGGCCGTGGCGGTGGCGGGCAGGACCGTCACATCCGCGCCGAAGGCCACCAGCGACCGCAGGATGTTGCGCTTGGCACCGTAATCCAGGGCGACGACCTTGAAGGGCTTGTCTTGCGCAGCCTCGCCGAAGCCCTTGCTCCATTCCCATGCGCCCTGGGTCCAGCGATAGCTTTGCCGGCAGCAGACATCCTTTGCCAGATCAAGGCCCACGAGGCCTGTCCAGTTGCGGGCCTTGGCGACCATCGCAGCGATGTCGAACGTGCCGTCGGGATCATGGGCAAGCACCACATGAGGGGCGCCCTGCTGGCGGATCGCGCGGGTCAGGCGGCGGGTATCCACGCCGCCGATGCCGATGCGCCCGCGCCGGGCCATCCAGCCGGGCAGGTCGCCTGCGGCGCGCCAGTTGGACGGGTCGGTCGGATCCCAGCGGACGACGATGCCGCTTGCGACGGGATCGGGTGCCTCGTCATCCTCGGGGGTGATGCCGGTATTGCCGATATGGGGAAAGGTGAAGGTGACGATCTGACTGGCGTAGGAGGGATCGGTCATGATCTCCTGATAGCCGGTCATGGCGGTGTTGAAGACCAGCTCGGCCACCACTTCCCCCGGGGCGCCGAAGCCCTGGCCATAGAAGACGGTTCCGTCGGCAAGCGCAAGGCAGGCGGTCGGTTTGTTGGCCATAGCAAGCACCCTTTGTCTGAAATCTGCCGGTCAATATGGGGATGGCGGCCCAAGGTCAAGGACATCGGCCACCCTTGATCTGGCCGGGCCGCTGGCCTACATCGCAGGCTTTCGCGACCCGGAGACGCTGACAATGGACCTGCGAGCCACGCTGCAAGCTGCCACCAAGGACGCCATGAAGGCCAAGGACAGCGCACGCCTGTCCACGCTGCGCCTGATCGGCGCCGCCATCAAGGACCGCGAGATCGCGGCCCGCACGGGCGACGGCGACGGCACGCTGGGCGACCAGGACCTGATCGCCATCCTGTCGAAGATGGTCAAGCAGCGCCAGGAATCGGCCAAGGCCTACGAGGAAGGCGGCCGGTTGGAGCTGGCCCAGAAGGAAGAGGCCGAGATCGGCGTCATCCAGGAGTTCCTGCCCCGTCAGCTTGACGAGGCCGAAACCGCCGCTGCAATTGACGCGGCCATCGCCTCGCTGGGCGCGGCCAGCATCCGCGACATGGGGCGCGTTATGGCGGAACTGCGCGATCGTCATGCCGGGCAGATGGATTTCGGCGCGGTGGGACCGATGGTCAAGGCGCGGCTGCTGAACTGACCTGCCGTCCGGCGCGTTTGGGCGGGCAGGAGGTAACAGCCATGCCCGCCAAATCCAAAGCCCAGCAGAAAGCCGCAGGCGCGGCTCTGTCCGCCAAGCGCGGCGACACCAAGGTCAAGGACCTTCAAGGGGCGTCCAGGGACATGCATGACAGCATGTCCGAAAGCCAGCTGAAGGATCTTGCCGAAACCAAGCGCAAGGGCAAGCCCGAGCATAAAGGCGATTGACACCCGCGCCTAGCGCAGGTTCGCCAGTCGCCTCAGCAGGTCGTCATGCAGGTGGCGGCGTTCCTGCGGGGTCAGGAAGGCGCCCAGTTCGATTTCCCGCTTGCCGTCGGTCAGGGTCAGGTAGGATTCGACCGGGCCACGCCGCAGGATCGGGCGCAGCCAATAGCTGTTGGTGGTCCATTCCCGCAAGCCGCCGCCGGGATCGCGGCGGATCACCTGCGCGGTGCGGCGATCCAGCAGCAGTTCCTCGGCCGTCTGGCCCCGGCGAAAGCTGTGCTGGATCGCATACCAGACGCCGCCGATCACCAGCAGGACGAAGGGCAGAAGTCCCCAGAGCACGGCGGTGCCCAGCATCGCCACGACCGGCAGCGCCATGAACCCCGCCGTCAGGCCGATGAACCAGACGAATCCCTTCGGCGGCAGCGACTGGTAGGGCCAGAGCCGCAGTTGATATGAAACGGCCCCGGTATCATCCGGGGCCGTGTCTTTCCATTCATAGGGCATCAGTGCGCGTGGCTGCGGTCCCAGTCCTCGCGCTTGGGAAGCTGCTCGAACGTGTGTTCGGGCGGGGGCGAGGGCAGGGTCCATTCCAGCGTGTCCGCGAACTCGTTCCAGTAGTTGTTCTCGGTCACGCGCTTGCCGGCGAACAGCGTGTAGAAGACCACGCCGATGAAGAACAGGAAGGACGCAAAGGACAGATAGGCGCCCAACGAACTGATGTAGTTCCAGTAGGCGTATTCCACCGGATAGTCGATGTAGCGGCGCGGCATCCCCTGGCGGCCCAGGAAGTGCTGCGGGAAGAAGGTCAGGTTGGCGCCGATGAACATCGTCCAGAAATGCAGCTTGCCCGCCCATTCCGGATATTGCCGGCCCGACATCTTGCCTATCCAGAAATAGATCCCCGCGAACAGCGCGAAGACGGCGCCCAGCGACATCACATAGTGGAAGTGCGCCACGACGTAGTAGGTATCGTGGTAAACGCGGTCCAGGGGGGCCTGCGACAGCACGACGCCGGTCACGCCGCCCACGGTGAACAGGAACAGGAAGCCGAAGGCCCAGAGCATCGGCGTCTTGAACTCGATCGAGCCGCCCCACATCGTCGCGATCCACGAGAAGACCTTGATGCCCGTGGGCACGGCGATCGTCATGGTGGCCAGCATGAAATAGGACTGCTGGGTCAGCGACATGCCGACCGTGTACATGTGGTGCGCCCAGACGACGAAACCCAGCACCCCGATCGCGGCCATGGCCAGGACCATCGGAAGATAGCCGAAGATCGGCTTCTTGGCGAAGGTGGCGATGACGTGGCTGATGATGCCGAAGCCCGGCAGGATGATGATGTAGACTTCCGGATGGCCGAAGAACCACAGGATGTGCTGGTACAGCACCGGGTCGCCGCCGCCGGCCGGGTTGAAGAAGTTGGTGCCGAAGTTGCGGTCCATCAGCAGCATGGTGATGGCGCCGGCCAGGACGGGCAGGGCCAGCAGGATCAGCCAGGCGGTGATGAAGACCGACCAGGCGAACAGCGGCACCTTGAACAGGGTCATGCCGGGGGCGCGCATGTTCAGGAAGGTGGTGATGATGTTGATCGACCCCAGGATCGACGAGGCGCCCGACACGTGGACCGCGAAGATCGCCAGGTCCATGGAATAGCCGGCCTCGGTCGTGGACAGGGGCGGATACATGACCCAGCCCACGCCCGAGCCAAGCTGGTCGGACCCGCCCGGTGCCAGCAGCGAGGCGATGCCCAGGCAGACGCCGGCCACATACATCCAGTAGGACAGGTTGTTCAGGCGCGGGAAGCTCATGTCCGGCGCGCCGATCTGCAGCGGCATGAAATAGTTGCCAAAGCCGCCGAACAGCGCCGGGATCACCACGAAGAACATCATCAGGACGCCGTGATAGGTGATCATCACGTTCCACAGATGGCCGTTCGGGGTGCATTCGGCGGTCGAATCGGCAATGAAGCGCGCGCCTTCCAGGCACATGAACTGCACGCCGGGGTTTTGCAGCTCCATCCGCATGTAGACCGTGAAGCTGACCGCGATCAGCCCCACGATCCCTGCGGTAAACAGGTAAAGAATACCGATGTCCTTGTGATTGGTGGACATGAACCAGCGGGTGAAGAACCCGCGTTGGTCGTGATGGTCGTCGTGGCCATGAACGGCTGCGTCTGCCATACCCGAACTCCCTCAGATATAGTGATCCGGTCCGGCAGACCGGCATTTCCTTTGGGTTGTTCTAGACCAGCCATGCCGACCCGGCAATGCCCTAAGGTCGCCGGAAGGGCAGCTTTTGGTTGCAGAGCCTGCCTCCGGACCTAGCGAAAGACAAGAACCGGGATCTTGGAATGCGTCAGGATCCGGGTGGCCTGGCTGCCCATCACCACCGCAGCCATCCCCCTGCGCCCGTGCGAGGCCATGGCGATCAGGTCGCAGCCTTCGCCCAGCGCGGTGTCGATGATTGCCTGATAAGGATTGTCGTGCCACTTGTGATGCGTCTCGGCCCGGACGCCCGCCGCCGCTGCCTTTGCTTGCGCGGCTTCCAGAACCTTGCGGGCAAAGGCCGCCGCATCGGCATCATAGCTGGCCCGGCTGCTTTCCACCTGCATCGCGTCGGTGCTGAGGATATGGAAGGGTTCTGTCACGGTGACGATGGTCACAACGGCGCCCAGGCTGGTGGCCAGGGCCAGCCCCTTGTCAACGGCCTGGCTGGCCAGGTCGGACCCGTCGGTCGGGATCAGGATATGCTTGAACATCGATGCTCCTCGTGCGGCGGCCTGGCACCGTGGTGGCGCGGGCCTGGTTGCGCGACGGAGGCTGGCACAAGGAAAGAAGGGAGGGATTGATCTGAATCAAGCGGGCCGACCCCAGGGGATCGGCCCGGCCAGGAACAGGCGCGGCTGCGTTACTGTGTCGCAGGCGATGCGCTGGCCAGATAGGCCGCGATATCGGCCTGGTTCTTGTTCAACTTGAAGGTCATCTTCGTGCGGGCCGAGGTATCGCCGGTCTTTTCCTGCACGAACTTGTTCGGATCGGTGATGTAGGCGGCCAGATCCTCCTGGGTCCAGACCTCGCCCGCGTCCTTCAGCGCGATCAGCGCCTCGGAATACTTGTAGCCTTCCTGGGCCGCTGCGGGACGCCCCACGATGCCATAAAGGTTTGGCCCGGTTGCGCCGCCCTTCACGATGTCCTCACCCTCGGGCGACTGGATCATGTGGCAGGCCTTGCACTTGCGGAATTCCTTTTCGCCGACCGTGGCGTCGCCGGCATCCTGTGCCAGGGCTGGGATGGCTAGGGTTGCACCCATCAGGGCGCCGATGATCGCAAATCTCATTCTATCCTCGCTATTCCAAAGATCTTGGAAGTCCCAACCAACCTTCTTAAGCGGGAAAGGTTCGTTTGCCAGCCGTCAGAAGGTCGCATTCGACGAAAAATACCTATCCGAAGATCGGATCGAAGTTCCGCCGCAGCGCCAGATCCAGATCCGCCATGCCGACGGGCAGGCCCAGATCGACCAGGCTGGTGATGCCGTGGCCGCTGATGCCGCAGGGCACGATCCCGCCGTAATGGGACAGGTCGGGCTCGACATTGATGGCGATGCCGTGAAAGCTGACCCAGCGCCGCAGCTTGACGCCGATGGCCGCGATCTTGTCGTCGCGCGTGCTGCCGTCGGGCAGGGGGGGCTTGTCGGGGCGCGGCACCCAGACGCCCACGCGCCCGTCGCGGATGACGCCGGTGACGCCGAAATCGCCAAGCGCGGCGATCACCCATGCCTCCAGCCGGCCCACGAAGGCGCGCACGTCCCGGCCGCGCCGGTTCAGGTCCAGCATCACGTAGACGATGCGCTGCCCCGGCCCATGATAGGTGTACTGGCCGCCCCGGCCCGTCGCATGGACCGGGAACCGCGCGTCCAGCAGGTCGCCGTCCCGCGCGCTGGTGCCTGCCGTATACAGGGGGGGATGCTCGACCAGCCAGACCAGTTCCTCCGCGCGGCCGTCGTGGATGGCCGCGACCCGCGCCTCCATGAAGGCCACCGCGTCGTCATAGCCGGTCAGTCCGCTTGCTGTGATCCAGTCCACCATGGTCCCGGGTCTGGCCTGCCGCGCCTGTGCCGTCAAGCGGGTGCGAGAATCCCTCTTTTCAATCCCCCGCGGCTCGGTTATCACCCGCCGCACTGCCCGGATGCGGTCGTGGCGGAATTGGTAGACGCGCAGCGTTGAGGTCGCTGTTCCTTAACCGGAGTGGAAGTTCGAGTCTTCTCGACCGCACCATCTTTCCTTTACATCCCATCCTAGTAACCCGGGCTGCGGCCCGATGCGGATGAGGATGATGATGAAGATTGCCGTTGTTGGTCTGGGCTATGTCGGGTTGTCCAACGCCGTGTTGCTGGCGCAGAACTCGACCGTCGTGGCCCTTGATGTCAACGAGGCCCGCGTGGCCGCCGTTAACGCCCGCCAAAGCCCCATCGAGGACGCCGACATTTCCCGCTTCCTGGCCGAGCGTGACCTGGACCTGACGGCCACCACCGACGCCGCGCAGGCGCTTGCGGGCGCCGATTTCGTCATCGTCGCGACCCCCACCAACTACGACCCCAAGACCAACGGCTTCGACACCAGCACGGTCGAGGCGGTCATCGCCCTTGCCCGCCGCCATGCGCCCACCACGCCGATCGTGGTGAAATCCACCATCCCGGTCGGCTTCACCAGCCGGATGAGGGCCGAAACCGGCTTTGACGGCATCATCTTCTCGCCCGAGTTCCTGCGCGAAGGGCTGGCGCTGCACGACAACCTCCATCCCAGCCGGATCGTGGTGGGCGACACGAACGACACCGCGCAGCGCTTTGCCGCGCTGCTGGCGCAGGGCGCGCTTGATCAGAACGTGCCCGTCCTGTTCACCAATTCGACCGAGGCCGAGGCGATCAAGCTGTTCGCCAACACCTTCCTGGCCATGCGTGTCGCCTATTTCAACGAACTGGACAGCTATGCCCTGATCCACGGCCTTGATTCCCACGCCATCATCCAGGGCGTCGGGCTGGATCCGCGGGTCGGCGACTACTACAACAATCCGTCCTTCGGTTACGGCGGCTATTGCCTGCCCAAGGACACCAAGCAGCTTCTGGCGAACTATTCCGCCGTGCCGCAGAACCTGATCGCGGCCATCGTCGATTCGAACCGCACCCGCAAGGATTTCATCGCCGAGCAGATCGTGGCCCGCAATCCGCGGACCGTCGGCATCTATCGGCTGGTGATGAAGGAAGGCTCGGACAATTTCCGGGACAGCGCGATCCAGGGGATCATGAAGCGGATCAAGGCCAAGGGCATCGGCTGCATCGTCTACGAGCCCGTGCTGCAGGACGACCATTTCTTCCATTCCCCCGTCGAACGCGACCTCGGGGCCTTCAAGGCCAAGTCCGACCTCATCATCGCCAACCGCCGCCATGACGACCTGGCCGATGTTGCGGACAAGCTGTTCACCCGGGATCTGCTGCAACGCGACATATGACCCCGGCCGCCAGGATATCCGCCGCCATCGAGGTTCTGGACCAGGTCCTGGCAGGCCAGCCGGCCGAGCAGGCCTTGCTTCGCTGGTCGCGTTCCAGCCGCTTCGCCGGTTCGGGCGACCGTGCGGCGGTCCGCGACCTTGTGTTCGAGGCGCTGCGCTGCCGCGACAGCCACGCGGCCCTGGGCGGCGGGCTGACGGGGCGCGGGCTGATGATCGGCGGCCTGCGCGCGGCGGGGCAGGATCCGTCGCAGGTCTTTACCGGCGAAGGCCATGCCCCGGCGGCGTTGCGCCCCGAGGAACAGCCCGGCAGCGCGGATGACATTCTCGACATTCCGGGCTGGATCCGCCCGCTGTGGGATGCGTCGCTAGGACCTGCCGCGGAAGCCTTAGCCCGGCAGATGCGCCATCGCGCGCCGGTCTGGCTCCGGGTCAACCCGGTCAAGGGCGATGCCGCGGCTGCCATTCAGGCACTTGCGGGCGACGGGATTGAAGCGGAACCCGACGTGCGCCTGCCCACCGCCCTGCGCGTCACCGCAAACGAACGGCGGCTGTCGCAAAGCCGGGCCTATGCCGAGGGGCTCGTCGAGCTTCAGGATCTGTCGCCTCAACTGGCCTGCGCGGCCTTGCCCGTCTCGCCGGGCGACAGGGTGCTGGATTTCTGCGCGGGCGGCGGGGGCAAGATCCTGGCCGTCGCGGGTCGCGCGCCCGGGCTGGCACTGTTTGCCCATGATGCCGACATGTCCCGGATGCGCGATCTGCCGCAGCGGGCCCAGCGGGCAGGTGCGCGCGTGGATTTGGTCGGCAAGCCCAAGGGCCGCTTCGACCTGGTCATTGCCGATGTTCCCTGTTCGGGCTCGGGCACCTGGCGCCGCACGCCTGATTCGAAATGGCGCCTCCGCCCCGAAGCCTTGGAGGACATTGTCGCCCTGCAGGCCCGGATCCTGCGCGAGGTCGCGCCCTTGGTGAAGCCCGGCGGCCACCTGGCCTATATGACCTGCTCGATCCTCGACCCCGAAAACGGCGGGCAGGTGGACCGCTTCCTGGCCGAAAACCCTGCATTCCACCAGGTGTCGCACCATCGGTGGACGCCGCTGGACGCCAGCGACGGGTTCTTCCTGTCGCTGATGGCCCGCGGATGAAGCGCATGAGCGCGCTTAACGCTCTGTTAAGCGGTGTGACGCTATCAAACATCCTGAAGGCTTGGAAAAGGGCTAAAGGGATGACCTTGGGGGAAACGCAGTCGGCGGTTTCGCGCAACGCGGCAGTGGCCCTGCCGCTTCTGATGCTGCCGGTGGTGATCGCCGCCGTTGCGGCCCTGGCCCTTCCGCAAAGCGGATACGGCATCCTGGCATTGGTCATCGGCACCATCGCGGTCGCCTGGTACATCCTGGGGGGCGTGATCTCGCTGGGCTACGTGCTGGACCGGCTGGCTGCGCGGCGTGCCCTGGCCTCGATCCGGCACGAGGTCGCCGCGGCACCGGAACCGATCTGGATCTGCGATTCGGACGGGCTGGTCGTGATGCAGAACGAGGTGTCGCGCAGCGGCTTTGGCGATATCGCCGGCCAGAACATCCTGCGGCTGTTGTCCCAACTGCGCGCCGATGCGCAGGACGACCTGGGCGGGCTGGTCCGGCGCGCGGGCTATGTCGGCTGCGCGGATCTGGCCCTTGCCTCAGGAGATACGCTGACCCTCAGCCGGGCCGAGGATGCGCCCCTGCAGATCTGGTCCTATCACCGCCGCGGCACCCAGCCCGCTTCCGCCCCGCTGGCTGCCGAGGAAATTGAGACCGCCGACGACTTCGAGGCGATTCCCGTGGCCCTTCTTCGGATCGCGCCCAACGGCCATATCCGCCGCGCCAATGCCGCCGCGCGACGGCTTCTGGGGCCCAGCCTGCCGCAGGGACCGGACACGGTCCATATTGGCAGCCTGCTGGACGGCCCCGGCCGGCCTGCGGGCGAATGGATCGCCGAAGCCCATGCCGCCCGCCGCAACGACGGCCGATCCGAGGTGCTGCGCCTCCGCTCGCCTGACGATGCCGCCAAGGAGCAGCATTTCCAGGTCACGCTGGCAATGGATCCGGTCGAACAGCCGGGCCTGATCGCGGTCCTGAACGACGCAAGCGCGCTGAAGACGCTGGAAGCGCAGTTCGTCCAAAGCCAGAAGATGCAGGCCATCGGCCAGCTTGCGGGCGGCGTGGCGCATGACTTCAACAACCTGCTGACCGCGATCCGCGGCCATTGCGACCTGTTGATGCTGCGCCATGACAAGGGCGACCCGGATTATGCCGACCTCGACCAGATCGGCCAGAACGCCAACCGTGCTGCCGCACTGGTGGGCCAGTTGCTGGCCTTTTCGCGCCGCCAGCAGTTGAAGCTGGAAACGCTGGACCCCCGCGACGTGCTGGCGGACCTGACCCATCTGCTGAACCGCCTTGTCGGGGAAAAGATCGCCCTGGCCATCAGCCACGATTCTGCCCTGCGTGCGATCCGGGCCGACAAGCGGCAGTTGGAGCAGGTCATCATGAACCTTGTCGTGAACGCCCGCGACGCCATGCCCCTGGGCGGCAACATCGAGATCCGCACCGACATGGTTGCCATCGACGGCGATCTTGCGCGCGACAGGGTGTCCCTGCCCAAGGGCGACTATCTGCGCATCCGTGTCACCGACGAAGGCTGCGGTATCGACCCGGCGCTGCGCGACAAGATCTTCGAGCCCTTCTTCACCACCAAGCGCGTGGGCGAGGGGACGGGCCTCGGCCTGTCCACGGCCTATGGCATCGTCAAGCAGACCGGCGGCTATATCTTCTGCGACAGCGAGGTCGGCAAGGGCACCTGCTTCTCGCTCTATTTCCCGGCGCAAAGTGGAATCCAGCCGGTGATGCGGCCCGCGCCGGTGGCGGCAGCCGTCCCGCAACCGGTGCAGCGCGCCAGCGTGCTGCTGGTCGAGGACGAGGCCCCGGTCCGCGCCTTTGCCGCCCGCGCGCTGCGCCTGAAGGGCTACGAGGTCCATGAGGCCGCCAGTGCGGAAGAGGCGCTGAGGCTGCTGGACGGCAATCTGGCCGTGGACATCTTCGTAACCGATGTGGTCATGCCGGGCATGGACGGACCCAGTTGGGTCCGCGCCGCCCTCGAAGACCGCCCCGGCACGCGCGTCGTCTTCATGTCCGGCTATACCGAGGACATCTTCGCCGAAGGCCACGACCCTGTCCCGAACGCCGCCTTTCTGGCAAAACCCTTTACGCTCAACGAGTTGGTGCAGATCGTCGGGCGGCAGATGCAGGATCCTCCGCGGCGGCTCGACTCCTAGCAACAGGCCCCGGCCCGGAGGTGCGATTCTTGGTTAAAAAAGGTCGAACGAGAAGCGAATCTGCTTGAAAATGAGCCGTTCGATACGCATCTAGGGTCAGGAACAAGAAGTGAACATGAACCCCCCTCAAGGCCGGCAGATTGCCGTGCCGGCCGGGCTGTGAAATAACGGTAAGGACCATATGGCACAGGCGAGCATCTTCGACATGAACGACAAGCGCAGCGCGGACAAGCAGAAGGCGCTCGACAGCGCCCTGGCCCAGATCGAACGCCAGTTCGGCAAGGGTTCGATCATGAAGCTGGGCAAGGACAACCCCGTGGCCGAGATCGAGGCGACCTCGACCGGTTCGCTGGGGCTGGACATCGCGCTTGGCATCGGCGGACTGCCCAAGGGCCGCATCATCGAGATCTTCGGGCCGGAAAGCTCGGGCAAGACCACGCTGACGCTGCATGTCGTGGCCGAGGAACAGAAAAAGGGCGGCGTCTGCGCATTCGTCGATGCCGAGCACGCGCTTGACCCGCAATATGCGCGCAAGCTGGGCGTGAACCTGGACGAACTGCTGATCTCGCAGCCGGACACGGGCGAGCAGGCGCTGGAAATCGTGGACACGCTGGTGCGGTCGGGTGCCGTCAGCCTGGTCGTGGTCGACTCGGTCGCGGCGCTGACGCCCAAGTCCGAGATCGAGGGCGACATGGGCGACATGCAGATGGGCAGCCAAGCCCGCCTGATGAGCCAGGCGATGCGCAAGCTGACTGCCAGCATCGGCCGGTCGAACTGCATGGTGATCTTCATCAACCAGATCCGCATGAAGATCGGCGTGATGTTCGGCAACCCCGAAACCACCACCGGCGGCAACGCGCTGAAGTTCTATGCCTCGGTCCGCTTGGACATCCGCCGCACCGGCGCCGTCAAGGACCGCGACGAGGTGATCGGCAACACCACCCGCGTGAAGGTCGTCAAGAACAAGGTCGCGCCGCCCTTCCGCCAGGTCGAGTTCGACATCATGTATGGCGAGGGCATCAGCAAGGTCGGTGAGTTGATCGACCTGGGCGTCAAGGCCGGCGTGGTGGAGAAATCGGGCGCCTGGTATTCCTATGGCGACGAACGCATCGGCCAGGGCCGCGAGAACGCCAAGCAGTTCCTGCGCGACAACCCCGAACGGGCCACCGCGATCGAGGACAAGATCCGCGCAAGCCACGGCCTGGAATTCGCGGCCGAAGGTGGCGAGGACGACAGCCTGACCGAGGAGTGATCGGTCAGGCCGGAAATTGCAAAGGCGCGGCATGGCCGCGCCTTTTGCCATTACGGGGGTGCGGCCTAGAAGATCAGGGCCAGGATCCCGATCACGACCAGCAGGCCGATGATGAAGATGACGCCGATCGTTCCGCCGATGAACTTGAGCATGTGAACCTCTTGCTTGTCCAGGGTAACGGGTGCGTGGCACCAGTTGTTCCGGCCAGCCGTCGCTGGACAGGAACCCGCGCGCCGGCTAGACCATGCCAGCCCGGTGACGGCCGGTGTGCGACCCAGCGATGAAGGCCTGCCATGCCCAGTCTGAACGACATCCGATCCACTTTCCTGAACTTCTTCGAGCGTAATGGCCACAAGGTCGTCGACAGCTCGCCCCTGGTGCCGCGCAACGACCCGACGCTGATGTTCACCAACTCGGGCATGGTGCAGTTCAAGAACCTGTTCACCGGGGCCGAGACGCGCGACTACAAGCGCGCGACCACGGCGCAGAAATGCGTCCGCGCGGGCGGCAAGCACAACGACCTGGACAACGTGGGCTATACCGCGCGCCACCACACCTTCTTCGAGATGCTGGGCAATTTCAGCTTCGGCGACTATTTCAAGGAACAGGCCATTCCCTTTGCCTGGGAACTGCTGACGAAGGACTTCGGCATTCCCAAGGACAAGCTGCTGGTCACCGTCTATCACACCGACGACGAGGCCGCGAACATCTGGAAGAAGGTCGCGGGCCTGACGGATGAGCGGATCATCCGCATCCCCACCGACGACAACTTCTGGCGCATGGGCCCGACCGGCCCCTGCGGCCCCTGCACCGAGATCTTCTTCGACCACGGCGACCACATCTGGGGCGGCCCTCCGGGTTCGGCCGATGAGGACGGCGACCGTTTCATCGAGATCTGGAACCTCGTCTTCATGCAGAACGAGCAGTTCGAGGACGGCTCGATGCGTGCACTGGACATGCAGTCGATCGATACCGGCATGGGGCTGGAACGGATCGGCGCGCTTTTGCAGGGCAAGCACGACAACTATGACACCGACCTGATGCGTTCGCTGATCGAGGCTTCGGCCCATGCCACCAGCAACGACCCCGACGGGCCGGGCAAGGTCCATCACCGGGTGATCGCGGATCATCTGCGGTCCACCAGCTTCCTGATCGCGGACGGGGTGATGCCCAGCAATGAAGGGCGCGGCTATGTGTTGCGCCGGATCATGCGCCGCGCGATGCGGCACGTGCATATGCTGGGCGCGCAGGATCCGGTCATGCACAAGCTGGTGCCGGCCCTGGTCCGGCAGATGGGCGCGGCCTATCCGGAACTGACCCGCGCCCAGGCGATGATCGAGGAAACGCTGCGGTCCGAGGAAACCCGCTTCCGCCAGACGCTGGACCGCGGGCTGCGGCTGCTGGACGACGAACTGGCCAAGCTGCCTGAAGGCGCGAACCTGCCCGGAGAGGCGGCCTTCAAGCTGTATGACACCTATGGCTTCCCCCTGGACCTGACGCAGGACGCGCTGCGCGAACAGGGCCGGTCGGTCGATACGGCGGGCTTCGACACGGCAATGGCCGAGCAGAAGGCCAAGGCTCGTGCCGCCTGGTCGGGTTCGGGCGACGCCAAGGATGCGGCCATCTGGCTTGAACTGGCGGAAAAGCACGGCTCGACTGAATTCCTGGGCTATGACACCGAGGAAGCCGAGGGGCAGATATTGGCCGTCGTGGCCGATGGCGCGGACCTGGGCGAGGCAACCGAGGGGCAGACCGTGTCCATCGTCGTGAACCAGTCGCCCTTCTATGCCGAAAGCGGCGGCCAGGTCGGTGATACCGGCCTGATCAAGACCGAAACCGGCGCGGCCCGCGTGACCGACACGAAGAAGGTCGCGGGGGTCTTCCTGCACATGGCTGAAGTGACCTTGGGCACCATCAGCCGGGGCCAGGGCGCCACCCTCTCGGTCGATCACGACCGTCGCAGCGCGATCCGCGCCAACCATTCGGCCACCCACCTGCTGCACGAGGCGCTGCGCCGCGCGCTTGGCGATCATGTCGCGCAGCGAGGCAGCCTCAACGCGCCCGACCGCCTGCGCTTCGACTTCAGCCACAACAGTGCCGTTTCCCCCGAGGAACTGGCCCGGATCGAGGCCGAGGTGAACGACTTCATCCGCCAGAACAGCCCGGTGGAAACGCGGATCATGACGCCCGACGACGCGCGGGGCCTGGGTGCGCAGGCGCTGTTCGGCGAGAAATACGGGGACGAGGTCCGCGTGGTGTCGATGGGCCAGCTTGCCGACAGCGGCAAGGGCGCGGACGGTCAGACCTATTCGCTGGAGCTGTGCGGCGGCACGCATGTTGTTCGGACAGGCGATATCGGCGCCTTCGCCCTGCTGGGCGACAGCGCCAGCAGCGCGGGCGTCCGCCGGATCGAGGCGCTGACCGGGCAGGCTGCCTTGTCGCATCTGCGCGATGCCGACCGGCAACTGTCCGAGATCGCGGGCATCCTCAAGGCGCAGGCCGGCGACGTGGTCAACCGCGTCAAGTCGCTGGCCGACGAACGCAAGGCCTTGGCGAACGAGGTCGCGCAACTCAAGCGCCAGCTTGCCATGGGCGGCGGCGGCGCGGGTCAGGCGGCCAAGGATATCGGCGGCGTCAAGTTCATCGGCCGCCGGGTCGAGGGCGTGGGCGGCAAGGAACTTGGCGCCTTGGTCGATGAGATGAAGTCGCAGCTTGGCAGCGGCGCGGTGCTGGTCCTGGCGGAAGCCGAGGGCAAGGCCACGGTCGCCGCGGGCGTGACGCCAGATCTGGTGGACCGGATCAGCGCCGTGACGCTGGTGCAGACGGCGACGGCCGCGCTTGGCGGGAAGGGCGGCGGCGGGCGGCCCGACCGCGCCCAGGGCGGCGCGCCCAGCCTGGCGGCTGCCGACGACGCCATCGCCCAGGTTGAAAAACTGCTGGAGGAAACGGCATGACTGCCCTTTGGATTGCCCATGTCACCGTCTCGGACCCTGAGGCTTACGCGAAATACGCGCAGGCGGCGGGTCCGGCCATCGCCGCGCATGGCGGTGTTTTCCTGGCCCGCGGTGGGCGTTTCCAGCAGATGGAAGGAAACGAGCGTCCGCGCAACGTGGTCGCCCGCTTTCCCAGCTTCGATGCGGCCATTGCCTGCTACAACAGCAGCGAATACCAGGCGGCGCTGGCCCACGCGAAGGGCGCATCGGAACGCGATCTTGTGATCGTCGAGGAAACGCCGCCGCCCGCGAAATAGGCTAGGCATATCATCCTTTCGTGGTATTTCTGTGACAAGAACAGAAACGCGAAGGGGCAGGGTCATGTGCCGTTGGGCCGCCTATGTGGGCCAACCGATTTTCCTCGAGGATATCGTCAGCCGCCCCGATCACTCGCTGATCCGGCAAAGCCAAGGGGCGCGGCGCTGCCTGACGCCGGTCAATGCCGACGGCTTCGGTCTGGCCTGGTATGGCGAACGTCCCGAGCCTGGGCTTTACCGCGACGTGATGCCCGCTTGGTCGGATCCGAACCTGCACAGCCTTGTGGCGCAGGTCAGGTCCGGGCTGTTCATGGCCCATGTCCGCGCATCGACCGGAACCGCGACCAGCCGCAACAACTGCCATCCCTTCGTGTCGGGCCGGTGGAGCTTCATGCACAACGGCCAGTTTGGCGGCTATGACGCCTTCCGCCGCGATGCCGACGTGATGATCCCCGACGACCTTTATCCCCATCGCAAGGGTGCCACCGACAGCGAGGCGCTGTTCCTGATCGCCCTGGGCGAAGGCCTGGACCATGATCCCAAGGGGGCGATGGAACGCGCCGTGGCGCGGCTGACCGATCTGTCGATGCGGCGGGGCTGCGCGCCCTTTGTCCGCGCGGCCTGCGCATTCTCGGACGGGCAGCGGCTTTATGCGGTGCGCTATGCCAGCGACGATCAGGCGCCCAGCCTTTATCACCGCTGGTCACAGACCCGGAACGGACGTGCCGTGGTGTCCGAGCCGCTGGAAACCGAGGAAAGCGACTGGATCGAGGTTCCGCCGGGCAGCTTCTGTGTCTTCGACCAGGGAAGCGTCTCGGTCCAGCCCTTTGTCCCGCAGTTGCAGGCGCAGGCTGCCTGATCAGCCTTGCGACGGGGCGTTGCGGGGGGCAGGGGGCGTGGCGTCGTTGCGATCTGGCGCGGCAACAGCGGCATGATCCACCAGTCCGGGTGAAGCGGCCTGGGGCAGGTCCGGCACCGGCTCGGGCGCGCGCATGGGCGATGCGGCGGCCGGATATTCCGGCTGCGGCTGGCGTGCCATCGCCCCGGCTGCAACGGGTGCCATCGCCCGACGGAAGACCAGGAGGTTGTGGTAAACGGTGCTGCGCCCGGTCAGGCCGCTGCGTTCCTCGGATGGCAGCACGTCGGCGCGGACATATTCCCAGCCATCCTTCGCCATCCGGTTCAGTTCCGCCGTCAGGGCCACGGCATAGCGGTCGCCGGGGGTCTTGGCATCCTTGGCCTTTTCGCCACGGGACGGCGCAGGAATGACGCTGTATTCGAACTGGCTCAAGGGATGCTCCTTCCCGGGCAGGACTTCTGCGTGACTGATGGTAACTTGGCGCCCCGGCGGTTGTTCCGCCAGGACCGAGGGGTCACATCCCCAGCTTCTGCGCCACCAGGTCGTTGACCGCCGCGGGATTGGCCTTGCCGCCGGTTGCCTTCAGCACCTGGCCCACGAACCAGCCCGCCAGCTTGGGATTGGCCCGCGCCTTTTCCACCTGGGCAGGGTTCGCGGCGATGATCTCGTCCACGGCCTTTTCGATGGCGCCCAGGTCGGTGACCTGGCGCATCCCGCGGGCCTCGACGATCTGGGCCGGGTCGCCGCCTTCGGTCCACAGGATCTCGAACAGATCCTTGGCGATCTTGCCCGAGATGTCGCCCCTGGCGATCAGGTCGATCACGCCGCCAAGCTGGTCAGCCGACACGGGCGAGGTGTCGATGGTCAGCCCTTCCTTGTTCAGGCGGCCGAACAATTCGTTGATGACCCAGTTCGCGGCCTGCTTGCCGTCGCGGCCCTTGGCGACCGCCTCGAAAAAGTCGGCATTCTCGACCTCGGCGGTCAGCACGCCCGCGTCATATTCCGACAAGCCCAGTTCCGTGACGAACCGCGCCTTCTTCTCGTCCGGCAGTTCGGGCATGGCAGCGGCGATGTCGTCCACCCAGGCCTGCTCGATGTCCAGGGGCAGCAGGTCGGGATCGGGGAAATAGCGATAGTCGTGCGCTTCCTCCTTGGACCGCATCGACCGGGTTTCGCCCTTGTCGGGGTCGTAAAGGCGGGTTTCCTGAACGACTGTTCCGCCATCCTCGATGATGGCGATCTGGCGGCGGGCCTCGTATTCGATCGCCTGCTGGATGAAGCGCAGCGAGTTCATGTTCTTGATCTCGCAGCGCGTGCCCAGGTGGCTGAAGTCCTGCGTTTCCTGATAGCGTTCATAAGCGCCGGGCGGGCAGACGCTGACGTTCACGTCGGCCCGCAGGTTGCCGTTCTGCATGTTGCCGTCGCAGGTGCCCAGATAGCGCATGATCTGGCGCAGCTTCGCAACATAGGCGGCCGCTTCCTCGGGGCCGCGGATGTCGGGGCGGCTGACGATCTCCATCAGGGCGACGCCCGTGCGGTTCAGGTCCACGAAGGACATGTTGGGGTCCATGTCATGGATCGACTTTCCCGCGTCCTGTTCCAGGTGGATGCGCTCGATGCGCACGCGGCGGGCGACGCCGGGGGCCATGTCCACGATCACCTCGCCCTCGCCCACGATGGGGTGATAAAGCTGGCTGATCTGATAGCCCTGCGGCAGGTCCGGGTAGAAATAGTTCTTGCGATCGAATGCGCTGCGCAGGTTGATCGCGGCCTTCAGCCCCAGCCCGGTCCGCACCGCCTGGGCCACGCAGAATTCGTTGATGACCGGCAGCATCCCCGGCATTGCGGCGTCGACGAAGGCCACGTGGCTGTTGGGTTCGGCGCCAAAGCCGGTCGAGGCGCCCGAGAACAGCTTGGCGTTGGACGCGACCTGCGCATGAACCTCGAGCCCGATGACCAGTTCCCAATCCCCCTTCGCCCCGGCGATGGTCTTTGGCTGCGGCGCAGTGAAGGAAAGGTGGTCAAGCATCGGGAACCTCGGATGGGTCAAACGAGTTTTTCTGGTGCAGGCCTTTTAGGTCAGCGCGGTGGTGATGTCACGGGGCCGCAGGGGCAAATCGTTTGGCGTTACACACGCGGCGAATCAGATGGCTGCCAGAAAAGCGCGCGCAGATCGTTAATCCGGCGGCGCCCAAGGCTTCCGTCGGCGGAATTCCGAGCATGGCGATTCCGGCCTTTGGCGTGATGCCGCCGACGTTTTTCGCGCCGTCTTGCGGGAATCGCCGGCCGGGATATGGGAGTTGTTGTCGAAACAATCCCACGAGGACCGGATGCGCTCTGCGCTTGTGCCCCTTGCAGCCCTGGCTTTCCTGGCGGCGTGCCAATCCACGATGACCCCCCAATCCGAAAGCAAGGCTGCGGCGGATGCGCAGCAGATGCAGCTGGCAAGCCAGCCCCCGATGCGGTGGGGCCAGGCCGCGGGGTCCGAACAGTGGACCAGGGCAACGCTTTCTGCTTTGGACCGGGAAGGGGTCACGATCCTGTCGCGCGTGCCGGGTGACATCGACGCCTTCTGCCCCAATTACGAACAACTGAACTCGACCGGCCGCAAGGCCTTCTGGGCGGGCCTGCTGTCGGCGGTAGCCAAGCACGAAAGCACCTACAACCCGCAGGCCAGCGGCGGCGGCGGCAAGTGGCTGGGCCTGATGCAGATAGCGCCGGCGACCTGGCGCAACTATGGCTGCAACGGCAACATCAAGAACGGCGGCGACAATATGTCCTGCGCGGTCAAGATCATGTCCCGACAGGTGGCGCGCGACAATGCGGTCGCCCATGACGGCAACGGCTGGCGCGGCATCGCCCGGGACTGGGCGCCCCTGCGCAACGCGTCGAAGCGCGCCGATATCGCCGCCTGGACCAGCAGCCAGAGCTATTGCCAACCCAAGGCCTGAAACAACGGACAGTGATAAAGTGAAGGGCGGGATCTTCCCGCCCTTTGTCTTTTTCAGCGCAGGGCTGCCAGGATCCGCGCCCAGGACCGCGCGCCCTTGGCGAAGCTGCGGATGTCGTATTTCTCGTTCGGGGAATGGATGCGGTCGTCGTCGCGGGCAAACCCGACCAGCATCGAATCCATGCCCAGGATCGTCTTGAAGTCACCTGCAATGGGGATCGAGCCGCCGCTGCCGATAAAGGCGGCTTCTTGCCCCCATTCCTCGCCCAGGGCCCTCCGCGCGGCCGCGAAGGCTGGGTCCGAGATGTCCATCACGCTGGCCGGGCTGCCGCCGTGCTCGTGGAACTCGACGCTGCAATCGGCGGGCAAGAATCCGCGGACATAGTCGCGGAAGGCCGCGCGGATCTTGGCCGGATCCTGCCGGCCGGTCAGGCGGAAGCTTACCTTGGCGCGGGCCTCGGCCGGAAGGACGGTCTTGAACCCCTCGCCGGTATAGCCGCCGGTGATGCCGTTGATTTCCGCCGTGGGCCGGTTCCAGGCCATCTCGACCGGCATCCGGCCCTTTTCGCCGATGGGATCGGACAGGCCCACCCGGCCCAGCATCGCGCCCGCGTCGAAGCCAAGGGATTCCCAGTCCCGGCGCAACTCGGGCGTCAGGTCGTCCACGCCGTCATAGAAGCCGGGCAGCGTGACGCGCCCATCCGCGTCCTTCAGCGCCGCAAGCGCCTGGGACAGCACCATGATCGGGTTCGCGGCAAGCCCGCCGAACAGGCCTGAATGCAGGTCGCGGTCGGCGCCGCGGATCACGACCTCTTCGCCCACCAGGCCGCGAAGCTGGGTGACGATGGCGGGGCGGGTGCCGCCGAACAGTTCCGTGTCGCAGATCATCGCCAGCGAGGCGCGCAGTTCGTCCGCGTTCTCGTGCAGGAAGGGCCGCAAGGACGGCGATCCGGACTCCTCCTCTCCCTCCAGCAGCAGGATCAGGTCGCTGGGCAGTTCGCCATGGACCTCGCGCCAGGCGCGGAAGGCCTCGATGAAGGTCATCAGCTGGCCCTTGTCATCGGATGCGCCGCGGGCGCGGATCACCTTGCCGTCGGCAGTATCCTCGATCCGCGGCTCGAAGGGCGGGCTGTCCCACAAGGACAAGGGATCCACCGGCTGGACGTCGTAATGGCCATAGAACAGCAGCGGCCGGGCGCCGCCCGGCTGCGAGCGCGCGACAACCATCGGATGGCCCGCCGTGTCGCGGACCGCGGCCTGGAAGCCCAGGCCCGCCAGTTCGTCGCGCAACCATTCCGCCGCCGCCCGGACATCGCCCGCATGGGCCGGATCGGTCGAGATCGAAGGGATGCGCAACAAGGCCATCAGCCGGTGCAGGGCCCCATCCAGGCCTTCGTCCAGCTTTTGCAGAACGGCGTCCAATGTGCTATTATTCGACATATTGCCCTTTGTTTTCCCGAGTCGTTTTCTAAGTATTGAGGATGGTCCTTTGGTCGACATGCGACAATTTTAACCTGTCATCCCTGTCATTTGACATGTATCAACGTCGGACCGCGCGCGATCTGACAATGATTGCCCCCAGCCAGCTATGCAAGGGAACGCCCGCAATGAATTATGATGCCGCCCTGGACCAGGCTATCGGCCGGCTGCATGAGGAAGGCCGTTACCGGACCTTCATCGACATCGAGCGGGTGAAGGGCCAGTTTCCGCAAGCTGTCTGGACGCGCCCCGATGGCGAAAAGCAGGACATCACTGTCTGGTGCGGCAACGACTACCTGGGCATGGGGCAGCATCCGGCAGTCCTTGACGCGATGCACGAGGCCCTGGACGCGGTGGGGGCAGGGTCCGGCGGAACGCGCAACATTTCCGGCACCACCGTCTATCACAAGCGGCTCGAGGCCGAGCTGGCCGACCTGCACGCGAAGGAGGCGGCCCTGGTCTTTTCCAGTGCCTACATTGCCAACGACGCGACGCTGTCCACGCTGCGCAAGCTGTTTCCCGGTCTGATCATCTATTCGGACGAACTGAACCACGCCTCGATGATCGAGGGGATCAAGCGGTTCGACGGCGCCAAGCGCATCTTCCGCCACAATGACGTGGCCCATCTGCGCCAGTTGCTGGCCGCCGACGATCCCATGGCCCCCAAGCTGATCGCCTTTGAATCGATCTATTCGATGGATGGCGACTTCGGCCCGATCGCCGCGATCTGCGACCTTGCGGACGAATTCAACGCCCTGACCTATCTGGACGAGGTTCATGCCGTCGGCATGTATGGCCCCCGTGGCGCGGGCGTGGCCGAACGCGACGGGCTGATGGACCGCATCGACATCTTCAACGGCACGCTGGGCAAGGCCTTCGGGGTCTTCGGCGGCTATATCGCGGCCTCGGCCAAGATGTGCGACGCGATCCGGTCCTATGCGCCGGGCTTCATCTTCACGACCTCGCTTTCGCCCACGATCGCGGCGGGGGCCGCGGCCTCGATCGCCTTCCTGAAGGGCGCTGAGGGCCAGCATCTGCGCGACGCCCAGCAGCTTCATGCGCGGATCCTGAAGATGCGGCTGAAGTCGCTGGGGATGCCGATCATCGACCATGGCAGCCATATCGTGCCGGTCCATGTGGGCCACCCGGTCCATTGCAAGATGCTGTCCGACATGCTGCTGCGCGACTATGGCATCTATGTCCAGCCGATCAACTTCCCGACCGTCCCCCGCGGCACGGAACGGCTGCGCTTCACCCCGTCGCCGGTCCACGCGCCCCGCCAGATCGACCATCTGGTCAAGGCAATGGACAGGTTGTGGTCACATTGTGCGCTCAACCGTCAGGAAATGAGCGCCTGACACATTCCACGGGTGAACTGCTCTCGCCTGCGTGATAAGCTCGCGTTAAAGAACAAAAGATATCGTTCGATTCGGACGGTATCTGGCATCGGGCGATGAGGCAGACAGAAAATGAGCAGGCTGCGGGCTGAGAACCCGGCAGAGGAGATTTCGCAGGTGGAGGAAGTGCATCATTTCCTCGACGATGACACGCGCCTCGGCGATCTCATGCGGGGCGAGCGGGCGACCTTGGGCAAGTCGCTGCTGGACGTGCAGCGCGAATTGCGCATCCGTGCGTCCTATGTTGCAGCGATCGAGAATTGCGACATCACCGCCTTTGACACGCCCAGCTTCGTGTCGGGCTATGTGCGGTCCTATGCCCGTTACCTGGGCATGGATCCCGACTGGACGTTTCGCCGCTTCTGCCTGGAATCCGGTTTCCAGCCGACGCATGGCATGGCCCAGGCGGCTGCCGGGCCAAAGCCCGCGCGACGGCCGTCCGACCCGGTCGAGGCCCTGGCAAATCCCAAGGCCCTGTTCATTCCGCAGCAGGAAAGCTTCTGGTCCGATATCGAACCCCGCGCGATCGGCGCCCTGCTGGTCCTGATCGCGCTGATCTGCGGCCTGGGCTATGGTGGCTGGGCGGTCCTGCAAGAGGTTCAGCGCGTGACGCTGACGCCGGGCGAGAATGCGCCTGGCGTGGTCACCGCGCTTGATCCGGTCGCAGGCGCGAATGTGTCCGAGCCGCCCCTGGACATGACGGAGACGACGGACCTTGCCCGAGCCCTGCCGCAGCCCGAGGGGCTTGACCGCCTTTACCGCCCGCAGGTTCTGGAAGCCCCCGTCCTGACGGCGCGCGACGGACCGATCGCCGCCATCGATCCCGGTCTGACCCCCGCCGCCGGACCCGAGGATACGGCCCTGGCCCAGGCTGTCCCCGAAGCCGCGACCGCGATCCAGCGTGCCCTGGCCGAGGCCGGAGCGGTCCCGTTCGGCCCGCCCATGCCCGAGCAGGTCACGGCCGCCGCCATCACCGTTGCTCCCGACGCGCCCGCCCTGGAACTGCTGGCGGCGCGTCCGGCCTGGGTGCGCGTCACCTCGGCCGATGGGACGGTGCTGCTGGAAAAAATCATGGATGCGGGCGAACGATTCACGCTGCCTTCGCTCGAGGAACCGCCGCTGCTGCGCACCGGCAATTCGGGCGCGGTTTACTTCGCGGTCAGCGGCCAGACCTATGGTCCCGCCGCGCCCGGCCCGCAGGTGGTGAAGAACATCAAGCTGTCGCCCGAGGACGTGACCGGCAGCTTTGCCCTGGCCGACCTCAACGCCGATCCCGAACTGGCGCAGATGATCGCGGTGGCCCAGGCAACACCTGCCACTGACGTGCAGACGTCGACCGAATAGGGTAATTGCCTGCCGCAAGGGCCGGCGGCTAGCCCGTCGCCGACCGGTTCCTGGGCCGGCGACTTGGGGGATGTTCCGACCGAAGCGAAAGGGGCGATCAGTCGCCCCAGGTCCGCTCCAGCAGGTTGATCCAGTTCTCGCTGGCGATCTTGCGGATCAGTGCCTCTCCATAGCCATGCGCCTGCATCGCGCCGATCAGCGCGGGAAGGGCGGCCGCGTCAGGCAGATCGCGCGGCATCAGTGCCCCGTCGAAGTCCGAGCCGAGCGCCACGCCATCCTCGCCCAGGATCGCCAGCAGGTGATCGAGGTGGCGCAGCATCGTGCCAAGACCCTCCAGCGGCAGGCGGCGGCCGTCTTCGCGCAGGAAGCTGGACGCGAAGTTCAGGCCGACCAGGCCGCGGCTTTCGGCGATCACGCGCAACTGCCGGTCGGTGAGGTTGCGGCTGCTTTCGCTGACCCGGTGGACGCAACTGTGGCTTGCAACCAGGGGCGCATCGGACAGGCGCGCCACATCGTCGAACCCTGCCTCGTTCAGGTGGGACAGATCCAGCATGATCCGCAGGCTGTTGCATTCCCGGACCAGCGTCTTGCCTGCATCCGTCAGCCCCGCGCCGGTATCGGGCGAGGACGGAAAGGCGAAGGGAACGCCGTGGCCATAGGCCGTGGGCCGTGACCAGACCGGACCCAGCGACCGCAGCCCCGCCGCGTGCCAAAGGTGCAGGGCATCCATGTCGGCGATCGCCTCGGCCCCCTCCATGTGCATGATTGCGGCAATGCGGCCTGCGGCAATGGTTTCGCGGATGCCGCGGGCCGAGGTGACGATGTCCAGCGTGCCGGTGCGTTCCAAGGCCTTCAGCGCCGCGGCCTGGGCAAAGGCATGGGGCAGGGCCTCGGCAAAGGGGATCTGGTCCGGCAGGGGCATGGCAAAGGGCGGGTTTTCCATCAGCGCCACGGCGGCCGCGTCGTTCGGCCCGTGGGGCGCTGGGATCCAGATCGCGAAGAACCCGCCGACCAGTCCGCCTGCCCGGGCGCGCGGCAGGTCCAGATGGCCGGTGCCGTCACCGTCCAGCCAGACCTTGGGGCCGGACGCCACCACGCGTTGCAGGAAGTCGTTGTGGCCGTCGAATACAGGGATCATCCGTCGCTCCTTGGTTTGTGCCGACCATGCACATCCCGGCGCGCGCGGCAATGGCCGCGCTTGGCGGTGCCCGCGATTCGGCCTTAGGCTGGACCCGCAAGCCAGAGGAGAGCCAGCCATGCCCGACATCCGCCGCGATTTCGACGGCCAGACCGTCATCACCACCTTCGAGGTGACGCCGGGCAGCGCCCATGACGTGCTGGAACTGCTGACCGATGCCTGGGACCAGGTGATCCGCCGCCAGCCCGGCTTCGTGTCGGGCGCGATCCACCTCAACGACGCGCAAACCCGGATCGCCACCTATTCCCAATGGCGCGACCGCAAGGATTATCAGGCCATGCTTCGCCAGGACGAGATGCGCCGTCGCAACCGCGCGATCCATGCCATGTGCAAAAGCTTCGAGCCGGTGATGTACGAGGTCCAGGCCGTTTTCGACGACTGATGCTGCAGGTGCAGAAAGGCCGTGCAATGGCGGCGCCCGGTCGCTAACCTTCCGGTGCGTCAAGCGGGGCAGGAGTATGCGATGGCAGGCAGGATCATCACGGTGGCGCAGCAGAAGGGCGGGTCGGGCAAGACCACGCTTGCCGTCAACCTGGCCGTCAGCCTGCATCAGCGGGGGCATTCCGTCGCCCTGATCGACACCGATCCTCAGGGCAGCCTGGGCCGCTGGTTCATCGAACGGATCCAGGCGCAGGGAGAGGACGAGGCGATGGATTTCTCAACCTCGTCCGCCTGGGGGGCCAGCTATGAATCGGAAAAGCTGAAGAAGCGGTTCGACTTCGTCATCATCGACACGCCGCCCAAGATCGACAGCGACCTGCGCCCGGCGCTGCGGGTGGCCGATCTGGTGCTGGTGCCGGTCGCCACCAGTCATGTCGATCTGTGGGCCACCGAAGGCGTCCTGGAACTGGCGCGGCGGGAAAAGGCGCCGGTGCTGGTGGTGATGAACCGGGTCCGGCCCAACACCCGCTTGTCGGCCGACGTGGCGCAGAAGGCGGCGGAACTGGGCGCCGATGTCGCGGCCACGCAGGTCGCGAACCGGGTGCTTTACGCGGAAACGCTGGGCCAGGGCGTCGGCGCGATCGAACGCGCGCGCAGCGGCCCCGCGCGAAATGAAATTGCCGCGCTCACTGACGAGGTTCTGGCCACCCTCGGCTAGACCGGCAGGATCGCGGGACCGTCCGGCGTCTCGACACGGCGCACGCCGATGCCAAAGGCGCGACGCAGCAAAGTGTCTTGCAGGACTTCCGCGGCAGGCCCATCGGCCAGCACATGCCCGCCCGACAGCAGCACAAGCCGCGAACAGAACCGCGCCGCGAGCCCCAGGTCGTGGATTGAGGCCAGCACCGTCCGCCCCTCGACCGCAAGATCGCGGAACAGGCGCAGGCAGGCAAGCTGCTGGGCCGGATCCAGCCCGGCGATCGGTTCGTCCGCAATCAGCAGGGGCGTGTCCTGCGCCAAGGCCCGCGCGATCAGGGCGCGGTTCTGTTCGCCCCCCGACAGGCGCAGGGCGGTGCGTTTGCGGAACGGATTAAGCCCCATCCGGGCGATGGCGGCGTCGATGGCGGCCCGGTCGGCGCCGCTGCGCCTGCCGCCGGGCCAGGGGATGCGGCCAAGGGCCACCAGATCCTCGACGCTGACGGGCCAGGCGATCTCTCGGGCCTGGGGCAGATAGGCTGCGTGGCGCGCACGATCCGCAGGCGTCATCTGCGCCAGCGAGGACCGGCCCGTGAAGGGGATCAGGCCAAGCATGGCCTCCATCAGCGACGACTTTCCTGCGCCGTTGGGACCGATCAGGCCCACGAACTCGCCCTTGCCGATGGACAGGGTGACGCCGTGCAGGACGGGTCGCTTGCGGCGGGTGACGGACAGGCCGGCAAGATCAAGGACCATCAGACCCGCCCCCCGCTGCGGGTTTTCCAGATCAGGTGCAGGAACAGCGGCGCGCCCACGATTGCGGTCAACACGCCCAGCTTCAGGTCACGATCCGGCACGATCAGCCGCACGCCGATGTCGGCCGCCAGCAGCAGCGCCGCCCCCCCAAGCGCCGAGGCCGGCAGCAGGACCGAAGGCCGCGCGCCGATCCAGGGGCGCAGGACATGCGGCACGACAAGCCCGACAAAGCCGATCGCGCCCGCCACCGCCGTGGCCGGCCCGACGATCAGCGCGGTGCCCGCGACCAGACGCCACCGCAGCGACGGCCCGGCAAGGCCCAGGGCCTGGGCCGCGGCCTCGCCCAGGGTCAGGGCGTCAAGCGCCCGCTGCGTGGACAGGATCAGCACGGCCCCAAGGATCATCGGAGGCAGGGCCAGCCAGACATGCAGCATCGACCGGTCCGCCAGCGAACCCATCAGCCAGAAGATGATCTCGTTCGCGGCATAGGGATTGGGCGACAGGTTCAGCACCAGGGCCGTCCCCGCGCCCGCCAGGGCCGATATGGCGACACCCGCCAGGATCAGAGTCACCGATCCGCCGCGCGGCCC
This sequence comes from Paracoccus sp. AK26, assembly GCF_011801365.1. Taxonomy (NCBI): domain Bacteria; kingdom Pseudomonadati; phylum Pseudomonadota; class Alphaproteobacteria; order Rhodobacterales; family Paracoccaceae; genus Paracoccus; species Paracoccus sp. AK26. Next base: position 2,107,800 of record NZ_CP041041.1, on the reverse strand, counting down.
CGCCAGCACGACCAGCAGGCCCACGCCCGCCGCCGCGCCCAGCAGGGCCGCCAGTGGCAGCGCCAGGACCGCGACCAGGGACAGGCCGGTCTGGATCGCCAGCACCGCCCCAAGGGCCGCCATCCCGGAAATGCCCAGCAGACCGGGCTCGGCCAGCGGGTTCCTCAGATAGCCTTGCAGCGCCGCGCCGGTCAGGCCCAGGCCCGCGCCGACGGCCAGGCCCAGGATCGCGCGCGGCAGGCGGATTTCGCGCATCACGATGGGTACCGGGCCGTCGCCGCCGAAGACCAGGTCCAGCAGCGACTGCACAACCGGCAGTCCCGCCGGGCCCGTCAGAAGCGACGTCGCGAACAGCACTGCGACCAGCAGCGACAGGGCGATGAACAGCGCCTTCATTCCAGCGACCTGATGGCCCGGGTCACCAAGGGTGTGCCGCAGGTCCAGAAAAGATCCCTGACCCGCGTCTTCACGGGCGCTGCGGCGGCAAGGGCGGGATGGCTCAGGATCGCCTCGCTGCGCGACTGGCCAGGCCAGTTGGTCCCGGTGACAAGGCGGTCGGGCCGGGCCATGACCAGCAATTCCAGCGGCAGGCCGGCCGTCACCGCGATGCCGTAATCGGCAGCGATGTTGTCATATCCCGCTGCCTCAAGGATCGCGCCGGCAAGGGTCTTGGTGCCCGAGGTATAGCCGTTCGCCGAATAAAGCGCGGCCCGTCCCCGATCCGCGGGGCGGGTGGCTGCGGCAAGATCGGCGTCAAAGCGGGCCAGCAGGTCGCGCGCAGCCTCCTCGCGGCCCAGAAGCCTGCCCATGCGGGTGATCTCGGTCCGGATGGCGTCGAAATCCTCGGCCGGGGGCGGGGTCTCGACCCGGATGCCCAGACGGCGCAGCATCGAGAGTGTGGCAGGCGGGGTATAGGTTCCCGCGATCACCAGGTCGGGGCGCATGAGATAGATTTCCTCGGCCCGCCCGCTGTTGGGGACATAGGCTGCGGCCTCATCCGCCATGGGCGACAGCCGCGGATCCTGCGCAAGGCTGCTGACCGAAAGCAGCTGCCCCGGCGCGGCCAGCATCATCGCCAGCTGGTCGCTGCACAGGTTCATCGACACCACGCGCTGCGGCGCGGCACCGACAGGCAGGGCGGCGGCAATCGCCACCGCCGCCGCCAGGATGGTGCTAGAACGACGCACGCAGCCCCGCATAGACCGCCCGCCCCGAGGTGCCATAGCCCCGGACCCACTGGTAATCCTCGTCGAAGACGTTCTCGACCCGCAGATATGCGGTTGCGTTGTCGCGGACGGGGTGGCTCACGCTGAGATCGACGGTGGTGAAGTCGTCGAGGTCGTCGGCGCGCCCCGCGACGTGCTGCAGGTCGATCGCCGCGGTGGTGCCGGTGGCAAACGTGGTCTCGGCGCCCAGGTTCAGGACGCGTTCGGGGACCTGGGCCCAGTCTGGAACATTGGTCTGGTTGTCGATGAAGGTATAGGTTGCCGTCAGCGCGTGGCGTGCGCCGAAGGCATAACGACCGTCGATCTCAATGCCCCGGCGGCGGGCGATGCCGTCCACTTGATTATAGAAGTCGTCGCTGAAATCCAATGGAGTGTCGTTGTTGTCATACCCGATCAGGTTGCCTGTCTTCAGCCAAAAGGCCGTGGCGCGCAGATGGCTGCCGCCCCATTGCTTTTCGACACCAATTTCATGGGTGCGGCTTTCTTCGCGTTCTAAGGTGGCAGTGCCAATGAAGGGATCAAACAGCTGATACAGCGACGGCGCACGGAAGCCGTTGCCGATGGCGGCGCGGAACAGCAGGTCGCCATCCGCACGATAGACCGCCGCAACGCGGCCCGAGGTAAAGCCGCCAAAGCGCGAATGATCGTCGCGGCGCAGCGAGGTCGTAATGTCGATCCGGTTGCCCAAGGCTGCGGTGGTTTCCACAAAGACGCCGCTGATGCGGGCATCGCCGTTGCCCTCGGCTTCCTCTTTCTCGGTATCCGCGCCAAAGACGGCCCGGACCCCTTGACCGATATCGGTAGCCCCCTGCCAGGATACCTTGGTGCGGACCCCCTCAAAGGACGTTGGAAAGCCATTATAGTAGCTGTCGCGGGCGATGCGGTAGCGGGTCAGGGCGATGTCGTGATCTACCGCGCCGGTCGCAAACTGCGCAAAGCCACGCAGTCCATAAGATTCGTTTTCCGAATAGTCGTCGCCGGGCGTGCCGGTTGCATCGCTGGAATAGTCGATATCGGCGGTGCTGTCCTCCCAGAAGCCATTGAAGCCGATGGTGGCACCGTTATCCAGTCGATGCGCAGAATAGAAGGACAGGCGGGTCGCTTCATATCCGTCCTCCTCGAAGTTGCCGTCGGCCTCGTCAAGCGCCGAGAAGCCGTCGGTGCGGATATGGCTGATCTGGAAGGCCAGATCGGTATCGTTCCGGCGCAGGGTCGCGCCATAGCTGGCGGTCAGGGTGTTGTAGCTGCCGGCCTCTATCCCGAAGTGATGGTGCAAGCCGTCCTCGGTCGGGCGCAGGGATTCGAGGGTGAGGACACCCGCGATGGCGCGCGAACCATATAGCGCCGATTGCGCGCCTCGCAGAAGTTCAACACGGCCAACGCCTGCCGTTATTTGGCCTCCGATATCGTAGGAAGGGGTCGGGGCGGTCGAATCGGACACTTCGATTCCGTCGATTACCACCGGAACGTAACGGGCAGGCGCGCCACGAACTTCCAGAGATCCCGTGGTCCCCAACGGCCCCCGCTGGATCAGCGTCACCCCCGGCAGCTTGGTCAGGCTGCGCGACAGGGGCTGGCTGGCCCGGTCTTGCAGGTCCTCCTCGGTTAGCACAGACACCGAACTGCCCGAGCGGCTGAGTTCGGTCGGTTCGCGGTTTGCGGTCAGGGTCAGGTCGTCGAGGACGAAGGGCCTTGATGCCGCGTCCTGGGCCGCGGCGGGCAGGGCGGTTGTCAGGGCAAGGGCCGCAGTCAGCGACAAAAGAACGGGTCTTGGCGTCACGAATGACATCCTTCCAGAAACCCGGGGTGCGAATGGCCCGGGCGCGATGCGGTTCGTCCGATGGAAATGCACCCCCGGACAGCGACACCACCACGACGGAAGTTTCCGTTTCCGGCGCGCCCCTCGCACGCCGTCAGGGTGATCGCGTTCGGCAGGTCTCCTGACTTGCGGGTCACAGCTTGGCCGGGCCTTCCCATCCCGCGCGCGGGACAGTGGCGTTCATCCGGCCTCGCTCTCCGCTGACAGTTGCGGGGGCAGTCGCGGAATCGCACCGCGTTCCCTTTTAACCGGGACGGACCCGGAACCGAGGCAGCGCCGCCTTAGCTCACAAGGCCGTCATCAGGCAAGGGCAATCAACCCAGCGAGGCCACCCATTCCGGGACCGTGCGACCGGCGGGCCCGGTGATGCGGCGGTGGAAGTCGCGGGCGTTGGCGCTGCCTTCAAGGTTCAGCTCCAGGCACTCCACCCCCTGGCGCCGGGCGTGCTGGGCAAAGCCCGCCGCAGGATAGACATTGCCCGAGGTGCCGATCGCCGCGAACAGGTCGGCGCTTTCCAGGGCGTCCCAGATGCGCTCCATGTGATAGGGCATTTCCCCGAACCAGACGATGTCGGGCCGGGTGGCGGGGCGGGCGCAGGCGGGGCAGGGGTCGTCGGGCGACATCACGGGCGGCGCGGGCCAGCGATGGCCGCAAGCCGCGCAGAGGGCGCCCGACAGCGAGCCATGCATGTGGATCACCTCGGGGCTGCCCGCGCGTTCGTGCAAATCGTCGACATTCTGCGTGACAAGCGTCAGGTCGTGGCGCCGGGCCAGATCGGCCAGCGCCAGATGCGCCGCGTTGGGCTGCGCCCCGGCTGCGTCCTTGCGGCGCATGTTGTAGAAGCGGTGCACAAGCGCGGGATCGGCGGCGAAGCCTTCGGGCGTCGCCACGTCCTCGATCCGGTGGCTTTCCCATAGACCATCGACGGCGCGAAAGGTCGCAAGGCCGCTTTCGGCGGAAATGCCCGCGCCGGTCAGGACGGTGATGCGCAAGGGCTTACCGGCAATAGGCCTCGGCCTGGGATGCGAACCGCTTGTAGCGCGCCCAGAAGGCATTGTCGCGGTCGCTCTTCGACATGCGGACCTCTTGCGCCTCGTGCGGGTCGCGGAAGAAGGACGCCGCGCGCCGCTGGTCGGACCTGGACAGCGTCTGGTTCGCGACCTGCTGGATGCAGGTGCACAAGGGCGCGTTGCCGCGTGCGCGGTCGGACCGGACGCAGGCGCTATCGATGGGACCGGCGACGGCCAGGGGCGCGGTCATCATGATGGCGGCGGCCGCAATGACGATGCGGTTTAGCATGAACTGTCTCCTCGGGTTGCCTTTGCTGGCGGCGGGTGCCGGTTGTCCCGGTCTGCGATCCCGTCCGGCATCGATGCTAGCAGGAAGTGCCCGCCCGCTCAATCGCGAGTGGTGCGGGCCAGGTTCGCCCGCCTGCTCAAGGCCTTGGGCGGTCAGGCTGGGGAAACTTCGTATCCGGCCGCGCGAATCGCGTTGGCGGCTCGGGTCTGCTCCAGTCCTTCGACCGTGACGGTCTTGGCGGCCAGATCGACCGTGGCATGGCCGCCGGCCTCGGCGATGGCGGCCTCGACGGCGGCCTTGCAATGGCCGCAGGTCATGTCGGGAACGGTGAAGGTCATGGCTTTACCTTGGGATTTGACAAGTCACTGCCAGCATGGTCCTGCATGGGCGCGGCGGCAAGACAAGAGGATGCGATGATCGACGCGATCGGACTGGATGCCGACGACACCCTTTGGGAAAACGAGACCTTCTTCCGCGTGACCGAGGGCGAATTCGCGGCCCTGTTGGGCGATTACGCGGACGGCGCCGACATCGCCAGCCGGTTGCTGGATGTCGAGCGCGCGAACCTTGCCCGCTATGGCTTCGGCATCAAGGGCTTCATGCTGTCGATGGTCCAGACCGCGATCGAGTTGACCGACGGGCGGATCGACGGCCGCGCCATCGGCCGCATCCTGGAACTGGGGCAGGAGATGCTGGCCCATCCGGTCGATCTGCTTCCCGGCGTGGTGCAGGCGCTTGATGCCCTGGCCGACCGGCGTCTGATCCTGATCACCAAGGGCGACCTGATCGACCAGGAACGCAAGATCGCCGCATCCGGGCTGGCCGAACGCTTCGACGCGGTCGAGATCCTGGCCGACAAGTCGCCGGAAACCTATGCTCGCGTCCTGTTCCGCGCCGACGTCGCGCCCGAACGCTTCGCGATGGTCGGCAATTCGATGAAAAGCGACGTGCTGCCGGTGGTGGAACTGGGCGGGCATGGCGTCTTCATCCCGCATGCGATGACCTGGGCCATCGAACATGCCGATGCGCCGGATCATCCCCGCGCGCACCGGCTGGACAGCATCGCTGACCTGCCCGGCCTGATCGCCCGGCTGGAGGCGGATCATGCATAACCTCCGCGCGGCGCTGCTGATGGTTCTGGCCATGGCCGCCTTTGCCTGCGAGGACGCGCTGCTGAAGGGCCTGTCGGGCCGCATCCCCACGGGCCAGCTTCTGGCTGTCATCGGATTTGCCGGCATGGCGGTCTTCGGCCTGTGGATCGCCTTCAGCCCCGAAGGCCTGCGCCTGCGCAACCTGCTGCGGCCACAGGTGGCGCTGCGCAACCTGTGCGAGGGCGTCTGCGCCATCACCTTTGTCACCGCGCTTGCCACGGGGGATCTGTCCATCGCCTCGGCCATCCTGCAGGCGCAGCCCCTGCTGATGACGCTTGGCGCGGCGCTGTTCCTGGGCGAGCAGGTGGGCTGGCGCCGCTGGATGTCCATTGCGGTGGGCTTTGCGGGCGTCCTGCTGATCGTCAAGCCCGGCACCGCCGCCTTCGAGTTCAGTTCGGTCCTGGCGATCATCGCCGTGGTCACGCTTGCGGTCCGCGACCTGGTGACACGCCGCCTGCCGCCCGAGGTGGGTTCGGGCCTGCTGTCGGCCGGGGCCTTTGGGTCGATGGGTGTCGCGGGCCTGGTCCTGCTGGCCGTCGGCGCCCAACAGCCCATCGCGCCCTCGGCGGGGCAGGGGGCGCTGATGGCGGCGACCCTGTGCTTTGGCCTTCTGGGCTATATCACCATGGTGATCGCCACCCGCATCGCCGAGATCGCGGTGATCGCGCCCTTCCGCTATTCCCGGCTGCTGTTCGCCATGCTGCTGGCGGTCGCGGTCTTCGGCGAAAGGCCCGATGCGGCGACGCTTCTGGGGGCGGCGCTGATCGCGGGCGCGGGGATCTATTCCATGTGGCGAGAGGCGCGGCTGCGGCGGGCGCAACTGGCCGCGCTGTAAGCTGCAAAATCCCCTTCCCGCAGGGCCAAAGCCCTTGTATAGCCCGGCCATGACCGAGCTTTCCCTGATCCGCAATTTCTCCATCGTGGCCCATATCGACCACGGCAAATCCACCCTGGCCGACCGGCTGATCCAGCTGACGGGCACTGTCGCCGAACGCGACATGAAGGCCCAGCTTCTGGACAGCATGGATATCGAGCGGGAACGCGGCATCACCATCAAGGCCAACACCGTCCGGATCAGCTATCCGGCCAAGGACGGCCGCACCTATGTGCTGAACCTGATCGACACGCCGGGCCATGTGGACTTCGCCTACGAGGTCAGCCGGTCCATGCGCGCGGTCGAAGGCTCGCTGCTGATTGTGGACGCATCCCAGGGGGTCGAGGCGCAGACGCTGGCCAATGTCTATCAGGCCATCGACGCGGGGCACGAGATCGTGCCGGTCCTGAACAAGATCGACCTGCCCGCCGCCGAACCCGACCGCGTCAAGGACAACATCGAGGAGGTGATCGGCATCGACGCGCAGGACGCGATCCCGATCAGCGCCAAGACCGGCCTCGGCATCCCCGACGTGCTGGAAGCCATCGTGACGCGCCTGCCCGCCCCCAAGGGCGACCGCGACGCGCCGCTGAAGGCCATGCTGGTGGATTCCTGGTATGACGCCTATCTGGGCGTCGTGGTGATGATCCGCGTCATGGACGGCGTGATCCGCAAGGGCGACCGCGTGAAGATGATGCAGACCGGCGCAGTCTATGGCATCGACAAGCTGGCCGTGCTGACCCCGCAGATGGTGGACATCGCCGAACTGGGCCCGGGCGAGATCGGCGTCTTCACCGCCTCCATCAAGCAGGTCCGCGACACCCGCGTGGGCGACACCATCACCCATGAGAAGAAGGGCGCGTCCGAGGCCCTGCCGGGCTTCAAGCCCGCCCAGCCGGTGGTCTTCTGCGGGCTGTTCCCCGTGGACGCCAACGATTTCGAGGCCCTGCGCGACGCGATCGAGAAGCTGGCCCTGAACGACGCCTCCTTCAGCTACGAGATGGAGACCTCGGCCGCCCTCGGCTTCGGCTTCCGCTGCGGCTTCCTGGGGCTTTTGCACCTCGAGGTAATCCGCGACCGGCTGGAACGCGAATACGACCTGGACCTGATCACCACCGCCCCCAGCGTCGTCTTCAAGCTGCACATGCGCGACGGAGAGGTGCGCGACCTGCACAACCCCGCCGACATGCCCGACCTGACCCATGTGGACCATATCGAGGAACCGCGCATCAAGGCCACCATCATGGTCCCCGACGAATACCTGGGCGACGTGCTGAAGCTGTGCCAGGACCGCCGCGGCATCCAGCTGGACCTGACCTATGCCGGCAACCGCGCCATGGTCGTCTATGACCTGCCCCTGGCCGAGGTCGTCTTCGACTTCTACGACCGCCTGAAATCCGTGACCAAGGGCTATGCCAGCTTCGACTATCAGATCAGCGAATACCGCGAGGATTTCCTGGTCAAGATGTCGATCCTGGTCAATGACGAGCCTGTGGACGCCCTGTCCATCATGGTCCACCGCGACCGCGCCGAGGCCCGTGGCCGCGTGATGGTGGAAAAGCTCAAGGAACTGATCCCCCGGCACATGTTCAAGATCCCGATCCAGGCGGCCATCGGCGCCCGCGTGATCGCGCGCGAGACACTGTCGGCCATGCGCAAGGACGTGACCGCCAAATGCTATGGCGGCGACGCGACGCGGAAAAAGAAGCTGCTGGAGAAGCAGAAGGCCGGCAAGAAGAAGATGCGCCAGTTCGGGAAAGTGGAGATCCCGCAGACGGCGTTTATTCAGGCGTTGAAGATGGATGGGTGACAGGGATCGTATGGAAGAAAACGATCAGCCCTATAATATTTTTCGCGATCAAAAATTCTGGGATGCTCTTGGCGGTACAGAAGAGGATGATGCTCTAGCTGATTTTCGCGAGACAGACGCGGGTGCGCCTTATATGTGGATGCTGGGCAGAATCATTCTAGATTTCAATTATGCAGAGCATCAGCTAAAGGCCCTTTTTTGGGGCTATTTTTCGGATTCATTTGAAGCAGGGCATGCTCTTACAACAGCCCTTGGCTCCACAACTGTAACTGCAATCCTTCGTGATGCCGTAAAGAGAAGCGGTGAGCCACAAGAAGTGTTAAAGAGGATTGATTTTGCAGGACAGGCTTTTGACATATGTCGTGCAAACCGTAATGCCCTTGCACACTCAATGACAGTGGAACGGTATGATGATGATTCTTCTGTCTGGATACGAGCATCAAGGAAGCTTGATTATCATCAAACTCAAATGAAAATCACTTTGAAGGACATGTTCCGAGTGTCACGGGAGGTCGCTGAAACTGCAAGATTTATTTTGGCGTTGCAAATGCGTAGGAATATGCTCATCCGTGGTTCAAATGTCCTGCCTGATCTTCCAGACTACTACGAAAAACCAACGCGTTTAATATCTAAAGATATCAATCTTGCTAATGAAGCGAAAAAGCTAGGATTACATCCGTCAGGTGAGTAGCAAGCGTAGGGTGCGTGCTTGCACGCACCGCTTCCTCGCCGCCGTCGCCCACGGTGCGTGTGAACACGCACCCTACGGGTTGCACGATCATCCCGGCGGTCTGCTCGCCCACACTATGACCCGTCCCTTCCACTTCACCGGCACACGGTGCGTGCAAGCACGCACCCCACGCCACCTTTCCGGCGGCCTTGTCGCGGTGGAATGACGAATACGGCCAATCCTCGGGCCGTTCCACATATCCGTGTTTCACCGGATTGAACCAACAATACCGCAGATGCGCCGCATGATCCTCGTCATCGCGGATATGATGTTCCCAGAACCGGCGTTGCCAGATGCCGCGTTCCTGCCGCGCCACATGGCTGTTGCGTAACGGTCCTGCTGGCAAACCCCGAGAGAAGCGCGCCTTGATCAACCGCCACCGGGTCGAATAATTGCAATCCCACTCGGGCAGGCGCCAGAAGCAATGCAGGTGATCCGGCAGCACGACCCATGCCTCTATCCCGAACGGCCGTTCCGCCTGCGTCGCCCTGACCGCCTCGCGCAGGCGACCAACCTCATCGACCAGCAGCCGACTGCCCCGCTGCGCCAGGGCGACGGTGAAGAAGATCGGGACGCCGGGCAGGCGGGGGCGGAGATAGCGCGACATGCGCCATCATTGCGCGCCTCGGTTTCCGGTCGGTTAACAGCGACCGATAAAAACCAAGGCATTTCGGGCATCGCTCGCAGCCCCTGCCGTGCTAGCCTGCAATCCTGTCGCTTAACGAGGATGCCATGCCCAGCCTTTCGCCCGCCCTGTCCGCCGTCGCCGAAAACACCGCCGATCACGCGGCCATTCAGCTGTCGCTGGAAACGGTGCGCGAAACGCTGGGGATGGAGGTTGCCTACCTGTCCGAATTCATGGACAGCCGCGCCGTCTTCCGCGCCGTCAGCGCCCCCGGTCTGGAAGCGATGATCCAACCCAGCCAGAGCATGGATCTGCGGGAAATCTATTGCAAGCACATCATCGACGGCAATCTGCCCCGCCTCATGCCCGACACCAGCCGCCACAAGATCGCGACCGACCTGCCGATCACGCAGATGATCCCCATCGGCAGCCACCTGTCCGTGCCGGTCCATCGACCCGACGGCAGCGTCTTCGGCATGTTCTGCTTTCTCAGCCGCGAACCGCGCCCCGACCTGACCGAGGATGCGCTTCACCTTGTCGAAACGCATTCGAACCTCGTGGCCAGCCGCCTGGGAACGCTTGCCGGCTGAACGTCAGTCGAAATAGGGCACGATCACCCGACAATAGCTGCCTACTGCCATCGCGGCCGGGATCGACCCGTCCCTTTGCCCGCTGCCGAATTGCGACAGGCCCGCGCCCTTGGCCGCCTTGGCGGGATCCAGCGTGAAGATGATTCCTTCCCCCGCCCCCCGCGGTTTGGGCGAGGCGCGCCAGATGCGGGTCTTGCCGGGCAGCCCAAGGGCCCGCTGCGCGAAATCGCCAGCCGCGCACCAGTAGTCCGTATCGGCACGCCGCACATCGTGGATGACCGAGATCTCGGATGGGCCGGTCTGCACTGCCGTCATGCCGTTCTGCGCGGTAAAGGCCTGTGCCGGCAAGGGCAGCAGCAGCGCCGCGAGAAACATCAGTCGCATCGCAATCTCCTGTCCACGCAAGGATGCCGGAAGGTTCAAGGGCGGCCCCGGAAGGCCGCCCCCGGATCACATAGCCTCGGCCGTTTCCTGCTGGATCACCTGGCCCGCGGTCGAAACATCGCGGCCGATCCCCTGTGCCGTCTGGCAGCCTGCCAGCGTCATCATGGCAAGAATGGCGCCAAGGCCGATCAAGGTCTTCTGCATCCTTCTACTCCTTTGCACGATCTGCGACCGAACGCGGTTTGGCGCAGCGGGTTCCGCAAGGTCAGAAGGCGACGCCGGACCACAGGCAGACATTGGCATAGGGGGTGAACTCTCCGGTGCGCACGACGGCGCGGGCCTGGCCGGTCAGGGCCTTGAACGCCTGGTGCGCGACCTGGCGGGTCTCGCCCAGGTCACGGCCACGCAGCGCAGCGTCCAGATCGCCCGAAGCCTCGTCGGCCCAGGCCGCGCGTTCCACGACCATCTCGGCCAGAACGGCATCCAGCACGTCGAAGAACCGCGGCACGCCCCGCGTCACGGCCAGGTCGATGCAGCGCACGCCCGGCGGGACGGGCAGGCCCGCATCGCCGATGACCAGCAGGTCGCCGTGACCCATCGCGGCGATAAGTCCGGACAGTTCCGAATGCAGCAGCTTCGTGCGTTTCATCGATCAGGCCTCTGGCAGGGTTTCGTTCAGATAACGAATCATGTTGGCGCCCATGACCTTGGCGATCTGATCCTCGGACAGTCCCTCGTCCATCAAGGCCTGGGTCAGCGCCACAAGATTGGCCGCGTCGAACGGCACGCCGACCGAACCGTCGTAATCCGATCCCAGCGAGACGTGATCCTCGCCCACCAGGTCGATGGCGGCAACAATGGCTTCGGCGACATGGGCAGGCGTCGCGCCACAGACTACGTCGGCCCAGAAGCCGATCCCGATCACGCCGCCCTTTGCCGCGATCTGGCGCACCAGGTCATCGTCCAGGTTCCGGGCGCTGCCGCAATGGCCATGGATGCCGGTATGGGACAGGATCGGCCGAGCCTCGGGGATCGCCAGCACGTCCTGCACCATCAAGGGCGAGGCATGGGCGAGGTCGATCACCATGCCGCGGTCGATCATGGCCTGAACAACCTGCCGACCGAAATCCGACAAGCCCGACCCAGAGCCGCCTTCGCCGTGCAGGCTTCCGCCCAGTTCATTGTCGAAGAAATGGGTCAGTCCGATCAGCCGGAAGCCGGCCTCATGCAGAACGTCAAGATTGGCGATGTCCCCTTCCAGCGGGTGTCCGCCTTCCGACCCCAGAAGGGCGCCCAGCACGGGCTGCCCGCCGGCCCGCGCATCCAGCACGGCTTGCAGATCGCCACGCGTGCGGATCAGCCGCAGCCGGTCCGGCGCTTCCTCGGCGGCCCGGGCAAGGGCCTCGGCCTGCACCAAGGCCCGCTCGCGCAGCGAGAACCAGGACCGCACCGGGCGCAACTGGCCCATGAAGAGCGGCGTGATATTGTCCGCCGCCTCGGTGCTGTTCTGGTCATAGTTCTGGCCGCGCGGACTTTTCGTGACGGTGGTGAAGACCTGCACCGCCACATTGCCTTCAATCAGGCGCGGCACGTCGGTATGGCCGCGATTGGCACGGCGCAGGATGTCGCGGTCCCACAAAAGCGCGTCGGAATGCCAGTCGCCGATCACCAGCCGGTCATGCAGCGCCTGCGCCTCGTTCGACACCGGCCAGCCTTCGGCGGGCATCCGCAGCGGGTTCAGTGCCCGTTCGACATAGCCCGGCGCAAGAACAAAGAAGGCCGCCGCAGCCACGACCACCAGCACCGCCACAGCCACAAGGATCCGTTTCAGCATCGCCACCATCTTCTGTGCAAAAATATCCGCGGGGAAATCCGCGCAGCGGATGGGGGCGGCACCCCCCTATGCCTCCAATGCCTCAAGCTCGTCGATAAAGCCCTCGATCATGGACAGCCCCTTGTCCCAGAACCGGGGGTCCGAGGCGTCCAGCCCGAAGGGGGCCAGCAGCTCCTTGTGGTGCTTCGATCCGCCGGCGGACAGCAGGTCGAAATACTTCCCCTGGAAATCGGGCAGCCCAGCCTCGTAGGTGGCGTAAAGCGCGTTCACCAGCCCGTCGCCGAAGGCATAGGCATAGACGTAGAAGGGCGAATGCACGAAATGGGGCACATAGGTCCAGAAGGTTTCGTATCCAGGCATGAACTCGAAGACCGGGCCAAGGCTTTCGTGCTGGACCGACATCCACAGCGCATTGATATCGTCGGGGGTCAGCTCGCCTTCGGCCCTCGCCGCGTGCAGCTTGCATTCGAAGTCATAGAAGGCGATCTGACGGACGACCGTGTTGATCATATCCTCGACCTTGCCGGCCAGCAGGGCCTTTTTCTCGGCCGGGTCGGTGGTCTTGGCCAAAAGGGCGCGGAAGGTCAGCATCTCGCCAAAGACCGACGCGGTTTCCGCCAGCGTCAGGGGGGTGGATGACAACAGTTCGCCCTGACCTGCCGCCAGACGCTGGTGGACGCCGTGGCCCAGTTCATGGGCCAGCGTCATCACGTCGCGCGGCTTGCCCAGATAGTTCAGCAGGACGTAGGGATGGACCGTCGTCACGGTCGGATGGGCGAAGGCGCCCGGCGCCTTGCCGGGGGTGACGGCGGCGTCGATCCAGCCCTTGTCGAAGAAGGGCTCGGCCAGTTCCGCCAGCCGGGGCGAAAAGCCCGCATAGGCATCCAGCACGGTCTGGCGCGCCTCGTCCCAGCCGATGGTGCGGGCAGGGGCGGTCGGCAGCGGCGCGTTGCGGTCCCAGACCTGCAGCTTGTCCAGGCCCAGCCATTTTGCCTTAAGGGCATAGTAACGATGCGACAGGCGCGGATAGGCGGCAGTGACGGCATTGCGCAGCGCCTCGACCACCTCGGGTTCCACATGGTTCGACAGGTGACGGCCATGCTGGGGCGTGGGCATCTTGCGCCACTTGTCCTCGATGGCCTTCTCCTTGGCCAGGGTGTTGTGGACCCGCGCGAACAAGGTGACGTTCTTGCCAAAGACCTCGGCCAGGGCATGGGCGGCGGCCTCGCGGCGCGACCTGTCATGGTCGGTCAGCAGGTTCAGCGTGGCTTCCAGGCCCATCACCTCGCCATCGACCTTGAACTCGAGCGCGGCGGTGGTTTCGTCGAACAGCCGGTTCCAGGCAGCGGCGCCGACCACGGACGCGTCGTGCAGGAACTGCTCTAGCTCGTCGGAAAGCTGGTGGGGCCGCATTGCCCGCATCCGGTCGAACATCGGCTTGTAGCGGGCGGGACCGTCGGCTGCCGCAAAGACCGCTTCATAGGTCGTGTTGGGGATGCGGTTGAATTCCAGGCTGAAGAAGACCAGCGGCGTGGTGATGTCGGTGATGCGGCCCTGCAGGTCGCCCATCATCTTGGCCCGCGCCGGATCGGTCGTGTTCTGGTAATAGCGCAGCCCGGCATATGACATGATCCGCCCAGCGGTGATGTCGATGCGCTGATAGGTTTCGATGCAGGCCAGCATCTCGGCCGGGGTCAGGTCGGCCAGCTTGCCCTGATAGCGGGCGGCGAAAGCCGTGACTTCGGATTCCAGCAGGGCGATGTCGGCAGTCAGTTCGGCGGAATCGGGCGCGGGATAAAGGTCGGTCAGATCCCACGCTGGAAGGTTTCCAAACTCGCTGCCCGAGACCGGCTCGCGCGCATCGTAAATCGGTTGTCCTGCCATGCGGGTTCCTTTCATGCTTGTCACAGATGTAACCCAGCCTGACCGTTCCGCAAGGCTGACCGCGCCTAAAGGGCGGCGAAAGCCGGGGCGTGGCGGATGGCGGTGCCGCGGGGCAGATCCCCGATCATCTGCAACCCTGGCCCGGCATAGGGGGAAACCAGATCGGCAGGCAGAAAACCCAGCGGTCCGTAATAGGCCGGATCGCCCAGCACCACGACCGAGGCTTCATCGGCCCAGGACACGGCCTCGCGGACCAGGGCCGTGCCGATGCCAAGCCGCTGTGCCTTTGGCGCGACCGCGACGGGGGCAAGCGCATGGGCGGGGCGATCCGCCGACAGGGGCGACAGGGCGGCATGGCCAAGGATGGTGCCACCGGCATCGGCCACCAGCGACAGCGACAGGTCGCCATCTGCGCGCAACCGGCGCACCAGTTGCGCCTCGGCCTCGCCGTCAAAGGCTTCGCGCAGCAGGACGTCGATGGCGTCCAGATCCTGCCGGGTTTCGCGCCGGATGACCGGGATCACCTCGAGGCGGTGAAGATCGCGGGTGATGCCCGTACTGTCGCGGCCCCAGTCGCTGGCCCTTGTCCTTGCGCCATGCGCGGCAAAGGCATCGGCGTCTAGGAACAGTTCGGACAGGTTCCAGACCAGCGGATCCTCGTCCTGCCACATCTCGAAGCGCAGGCAGCCCGGTTCCTCGCGGCTTTGCCGGATGTGATCGGGCAGCAGCGACAGGGCCGTCATCATCTGCCCTGCATCAGCACAGATCAGCCGCCCCGTCACCCCCAGCATCGGCGCCATCATCGGCACGGGCGTGCCCTTGGCCTCGTGATGGTGGCGGGGGTGGTGGTGATGGCCGCAGGCGCAGGTCATGATGGTCCTTTCGATGCCTCAGATGGTCATTCCCATTCGATCGTGCCCGGCGGCTTCGAGGTGATGTCATAGGTGCAGCGGTTGATGCCCTTGACCTCGTTGATGATGCGGGTCGCGGTCTCGCCCAGGAACTCGTGCGTGAAGGGATAGTAATCCGCCGTCATCCCGTCCACGGATGTGACAGCCCGCAGCGCGCAGGCAAAGTCATAGGTGCGCCCGTCGCCCATCACGCCCACGGTGCGGACGGGAAGGATGGCGACAAAGGCCTGCCAGATCTCGTCATACAGGCCGTGCCTGCGGATCTGGTCGATGAAGACGGCATCCGCCCTGCGCAGGATGTCCAGCTTTTCGCGGGTGATCTCTCCGGGGCAGCGGATGGCGAGGCCGGGGCCAGGGAAGGGGTGGCGGCCGATGAACTTGTCGGGCAGGCCAAGCTCTCGGCCCAGGGCGCGGACCTCGTCCTTGAAAAGCTCGCGCAGGGGCTCGACCAGCTTCAGTCCCATCTTCTCGGGCAGGCCGCCGACATTGTGGTGCGACTTGATCGTGACGGACGGGCCGCCGCTGAAGCTGACGCTTTCGATCACGTCTGGATAAAGCGTCCCTTGGGCCAGGAACTCGGCCCCCTCGATGGCGGATGCGTAGCGCTGGAACACGTCGATGAACAGCCGCCCGATGGTCTTGCGCTTGACCTCGGGGTCGCTGACGCCTTCCAGGGCGCCCAGGAACAGTTCGGATTCGTCGGCGTGGATCAGCGGGATGTTGTAGTTGTCGCGGAACATCGTCACGACTTCCTCGGCCTCGTTCAGCCGCAGAAGACCGTGGTCAACGAAGACGCAGGTCAACTGGTCGCCGATCGCCTCGTGGATCAGCACTGCGGCGACCGAGGAATCGACTCCGCCGGACAGGCCGCAGATGACCTTCTTGTCGCCGACCTGTTCGCGGATCTTGCGGATCGCCTCGTCGCGATAACCGGCCATGGTCCAGTCGCCGGTAAAGCCGGCCAGCCGGACGAAGTTTTCCAGCATGATGCGGCCGCGCGGGGTGTGGTGGACCTCGGGGTGGAACTGCACGCCATAGAAGCGGCGCGATTCGTCAGCGATCATCGCGAAGGGCGCATTGGGCGAGACGCCGATCACCTCGAAGCCCGGCGCAAGCGCGGTCACGCGGTCGCCATGGCTCATCCAGACCTCCTCGCGACCCGCATCGAACAGGCCCGCGAAGATGCCGTCGCCCTTGTGGCCCGGGGCCGGGGCAATGAAGGCGCGCCCGTATTCGGCGTGGTGCCCGCCTTCGACCGCGCCGCCCAGCTGCTCCATCATCACCTGCTGGCCATAGCAGATGCCGAAGATCGGCACGCCCAGGTCGAAGACCGCCTGCGGGGCGCGGGGGCTGCCCATCCGCGTCACGCTGTCGGGTCCGCCGGACAGGATCACGGCCTGCGGATTCAAGCCGCGCAGGATGTCGTCCGTCAGCAGGTTGTATGGGTGGATTTCGCAGAAGACGTTCAGCTCGCGCAGGCGGCGCGCGATCAGCTGCGTCACCTGGCTGCCGAAGTCGATGATAAGAAGGCGCTGATGCTGGGTCATGGATGCGCTTTAAGCGCGCCCATGCCGCCGCGCAAGGGACTTGGCGGCAGGAACTGCCCGGCGCGCGCCGGCGTTGGCCCGGGCAATAGCCGGGGTTTTCATGTCCACCTTCCGCATCCTTTCCACCGCAGCCGCATTGGCGGCACTTGCCGCCTGTCAGCAGGGGGCGGAACTGGAAATGCCCTGGGGCCGGACCGCCGCCCCCGCAGAACAATCCCTGGCCGCGCAATGCGCCTCTGATCCCACGATCAGCGCCCAGCTTGACAGCGCCGTCAACGCGGCGCGGCAGGCCGAGGGCAAGACCCTGCTGGACAGTGCCCCCCTGCTGGCGCAGGCCGCGCAAAGCCATGCCTGCGACATGGCGCAAAGGGGGCGGCTGGATGTCGAGGGATCGAACGGGTCCAGCGTCGTGGACCGGGCGCGGGCGGTCGGCTATCCGGCCTGCGGCGTGGTTCAACTGGTCAGCCGCGGCGGCGGCCCGGCCCAGGCAGTCAGCGGCTGGCTGGGGACCGAGGCGCAGCGGACGGAACTTCTGGGCCAGACCAGCCGCCAGGTTGGCAGCGGGTCTGCCCAGGGCTCGGACGGGATGACCTATTACAGCGTCGTTCTGGGCGACAACTGCGCATGAAAAAGGGGCCTTGCGGCCCCTTTCCTTATTTTTCGGGAACCAGGCCCCGTGGCGCGAAGCGCAGCACCAGAAGCAGCACCAGCCCCATCGCGATAAAGCGCATATGCGGCGCGCTGCCCAGAAGATGCGCCTTGATGTCGCCGTCGGGCAGGGGGCCGACAAGGACGCCGATCAGGTTCGGGCCCCAGACTTCGGCCTTGATCCACAGGAACCAGATCAGCACCGCGCCCAGCACCGAGCCCCAGTTGTTGCCGGACCCGCCCACGATCACCATCACCCAGATCAGGAAGGTATAGCGCAGCGGGTTGAAGCTGGTCGGTGCCAGCAGCCCGTCCAGCGTGATCATCATCGCGCCCGCGACGCCGATCACCGCCGAACCCAGAACGAAGACCTGCAGGTGGCGGGCGGTGACGTCCTTGCCCATCGCCTCGGCCGCGGTTTCGTTGTCGCGGATGGCGCGCATCATCCGCCCCCAGGGCGATTTCAGCGCCAGTTCCGCCAGAAGGATGATGACCAGCAGCACCACCAGGAACAGCGACATGTAGCACAGCTTGACCCAGATGCCCGAGGCCTCGGCCACGCCGAAACCCCAGCCGGCGGCGAAGTCGGCAAAGGCCGGGTTCTGCTGCAGTTCGGTCTCGTAGGGGACGGGCCGGGGGATGGCCGCGATGTTCTTGACGCCGCGGGCCAGCCAGTCCTCGTTGCGCATGACCGCCACGATGATCTCGCCGATGCCGAGGGTGGCGATCGCCAGATAGTCCGAGCGAAGCCCAAGCGCGACCTTGCCCACCGCCCACGCGGCGGCTGCAGCGAATGCGCCGCCGACCAGCCAGGACAGCAGGATCGGCAGGCCCAAGCCGCCGATATTGCCGGTGCGGGCCGGGTCGTTCGCCTCGATCGCGGTGACGGCGGGGTCGAACAGCCAGCGATAGGCGACAAAGCCCACCAGCAGGACGAGGGCAACGGTCCAGACCTTGCGGGTGCGGCCATAGACGATGCGCGCAAGCGCCAGCGTCCCCAGGCCCACGAGCAGCGAAAGGATCAGGCGCGGCCCGCCCGCGGCCCATGCGCCCTCGACCGGGGGCAGGGACACCAGGACCGGGGCCAGGCCGCCGATGGCCAGAAAGCCCACGACGCCCGTGTTGAACAGGCCCGCATAACCCCATTGCATGTTCACGCCCAGGGCGGTGATGGCCGAGATCAGGCCCATGTTCAGGATCGCCAGCGAGGTGTTCCACGAGCCCGAGAACATGCCGTTCCTGACCGTGCCTTCCAGCACGAACAGCGCGGCGAGGATCGCGAACAGGACGGGTGCGCGCCAGGGGCTGGATGCGGCGGCTTGACGGTTGGATGACATGACGGACCTCCCTTACACCGACTTGCCGCGGAACAGCCCGGTCGGGCGGAACAGCAGGACCACGATCAGGATGACGAAGCTGACGGCGAACTTGTATTCCGTCCCCAAGAGTTGCAGCAGCCCCCCCGGCTGCCAGTCGGGGAACAGGTATCCCGCGACCTTGACCCAAGGATAGGTCACCGCGACCTCGGAAAAGGCGACAAGAAAGCCGCCCGCGATGGCGCCGACCGGGTTGCCCAGGCCCCCCACGATGGCCGCCGCGAAGATCGGCAGCAGGATCTGGAAATAGTTGAAGGGCCGGAAGGACTTGTCCAGGCCATAGAGGACGCCGGCGATGGTCATCAGCCCGGCGGCGATGATCCAGGTCAGGCGCACCACGCGTTCGGGGTCGATGCCAGAAAGCAGCGCCAGATCCTCGTTGTCGGAATAGGCGCGCATGGCCTTGCCAGACTTGGTGCGGTTCAGGAACCAGAACAGCGCGGCGCAGACGATCACGGTGACGACCACCGTCAGCGCCTGGGTGGACCGCAGGGCCAGCCCCTCGGCCAGGCCGCTCCATTCCCGGAAGTCGCGCACGGCGATGATGAAGCGCGCGCCGTCGTCGAAGCGCTGCTCATCGACGCCGATCAGCAGGCGCGTCAGCCCGTTCATCACGAACATCACGCCGACCGAGGCCATGACGAAGATGATCGGCGCAGCCTTCTGCGCGCGGTAGAACCGATAGACCGCCCGGTCGGTGCCCAGGACCAGCAGCGCCGTCGCGGCAATGCCAAAGGGCAGCGCCAGCAGCGCGGTCGGCAGCGGCCCCAGCGAAATGCCAAGCGATTGCAGGCCCCAGGTCACCAGGATGGTGATCGCGGTGCCGAAGGCCATCGTGTCGCCATGGGCGAAGTTCGAAAACCGCAGGATCGCATAGATCAGCGTCACCCCAAGCGCGCCAAGCGCAAGCTGCGCGCCATAGGCGGCGGCGGGGATGAAGACGAAGTTCAGAAAGGCCACGAGGGCATTGAGGATATCCAAGGCTCAGCCCCCCAGGAAGGTGCGACGCACCTCGTCGTTCTGCATCAGTTCGTGACCGGTGCCGGTATGGGCATTCGCGCCCTGCACCAGCACATAGGCCTTGTCGGCGATCATCATCGCCTGCTTCGCGTTTTGTTCGACCATCAGCACCGGCAGCCCGCCGCGTGCGATGGCGATGATGCGGTCGAACAATTCGTCCATGACGATGGGGCTGACGCCCGCGGTGGGTTCGTCCAGCATCAGGACGGAGGGCTGGGTCATCAGGGCCCGGCCCACCGCCACCTGCTGGCGCTGCCCGCCCGAGAGCTCGCCCGCGGCCTGGCGGCGCTTGGCGGCGACGGCGGGGAACAGGTCATAGACCTGCTCCATCGTGCGGCGGATGTCGTCCTTGCGGATGAAGGCCCCCATCTCCAGGTTCTCCTCGACCGTCATGGACGGGAAGATGTTGTTGACCTGCGGCACGAAGCCCATGCCCGCCTTGACGCGGTCCTGGGGGTTCAGCGCGGTGATGTCGCGCCCGTCCAGGCGGACGCTGCCCTTGCGCAGGTTCAGCATCCCGAAGATCGCCTTCATGGCGGTGGACTTGCCCGCGCCATTGGGACCGACGATCACGGCGATCTGGCCGCGTTCGACCGCGATGGTGCAATCGTGCAGGATGTCGGCGCCCTTGCCGTATCCGCCGGTCATGTTCTCGCCGATCAGGAAGGGATCGCCCGCATGGCCCTGTCGGACGGGGCCGGATCGGCGGGTGCCGTCGATGGTGCCGCGCCCGTTGGGGTTCACGACGGACAGGTCGCGATTGCCGCGCTTGCCGAAGACTGCGTCCTGATCGCTCATGCGCCCACCATGTCCTTGTTCTTGAGGCCGGTGCCCAGATAGGCCTCGATCACGGCCTCGTTCTGCATGATGTCGGAGGCGCTTCCCTTGGCCAGGACCTTTCCCTCGGCCATGACGATGACCGGGTCGCACAGCTTGCCGATGAAATCCATGTCGTGTTCGATCACGCAGAAGGTATAGCCGCGTTCCTTGTTCAGCCGGATGATCGCATCCGCGATGGTCATCAGCAGGGTGCGGTTCACGCCCGCGCCGACCTCGTCCAGGAACACGACCTTGGCATCGACCATCATGGTCCGGCCAAGCTCCAGAAGCTTCTTCTGGCCGCCGGACAGGTTGCCGGCCTTTTCATGGGTCAGGTGGCGGATGGTCAGGAAGTCCAGGACCTCGTCGGCCTTCCTGCGCAGGGCGGTTTCCTCGCGCTCGATCCGGCCGCGCTGGAACCACGTCTTCCAGATCGTCTCGCCCGACTGGGCGCCCGGCACCATCATCAGGTTCTCGCGCACGGTCATGGACGAAAACTCGTGCGCCAGCTGGAAGGTGCGCAGCAGCCCCTTGTGGAAAAGCGCGTGCGGCGGCAGGCCGGTGATGTCCTCGCCATCCATGAAGACGCGGCCCGATGTCGGGGGCAGCACGCCCGCGATCACGTTGAACAGCGTGGACTTGCCCGCGCCGTTCGGCCCGATCAGCCCGGTGATCGACCCTGTCTCGATCGTCAGGCTGGCACCATCGACGGCGCGGAAGCCCCCGAAATGCCGGTGAAGGTCCTCGACCCTGATCATTCGTTTACCCCGTCTTCACGCCATTGGTGAAGTGTGACCGCATTCAGCGGCTTTTGTCATGAAAAATGGCCCGGCAACCGCGTGGCTGCCGGGCCGGAGCATTCCTTACACGTCAGCGATAGCCGACGACAGTCATTTCTCCGTTGTCAAAGCTGACCTCGCGGTAGACGCCGGCGCTTTCGCCCGCGCCCACCATCTCGATCGAGGAGGCGCCGACATAGTCGATGTCGCCACCGCCGTTCAGGATCTCCAGCCCCTTGGCGAGTTCGCCCGGCAGGATCTTCTCGCCCGGCTCGTTGGCGACATCCATGACGTTGTTCTTCCAGACATTGGGATCGCTGGACTTGGCGGCGGCCATGGACAGCATCATCAGCGCGGCGGCATCATAGGCCTCGGCCGAATAGGCGCTCGTTCCGTCGAAGCCTGCTTCCTCGGCCATGGCCAGGAACTTCTCGCGGCCCTCGCCCTCGGCTGCGGGGTTCTGGCCGAAGCTGCCGTCGATTTCCGAACCGAAGTTGTCCACCAGGGCTTGGCCGACCATGCCGTCGGGGAAGACGAAGGTGTCAAAGGCGCCGGTGTCCAGTGCCGCGCGGACCACGCCCGAGCCGCCCTGGTCCACATAACCCACGACCACCAGGGCGTCGCCGCCCGCCGCCGCAAGGGCCGCAACCTCGGCCGAATAGTCTGCCTTGCCGTCGTCATGGGCGGCGTTCACCGTCACGGTGCCACCCTTTTCCTGGAAGGACGAGGCGAAGGCATCCGCCAGGCCCTTGCCATAGTCGTTGTTGGTATAGGTGATCGCGGCGTTCTGGATCCCCTTTTCCATCATGATCTCGGCCATCACTTCGCCCTGGCGGGCATCGGAAGGCGAGGTGCGGAAGAACAGCCCGTTATCCTCGATCGTGGACAGCGCGGGCGAGGTCGCGGAAGGCGAGATCATCACCACGCCGTTCGGCACGGCCACGTTCTGCAGCGAGGCGATCGCCTCGCCCGAGCACATGCCGCCGACGATGCCCTTGACCCCTTCGGCAGTGATCAGGCGTTCGACCGTCGCCGTCGCAGCGGCGGCGTCGATACAGGTCGAATCGCCCTGAACCGCAGTCACGGTCGAGCCGTCCAGCAGCAGGCCGGAATCGGTGACCTCTTTCATGGCCAGTTCAGCGCCCGAGGCCATGCCCGGCGCCATGGATTCCAGCGGTCCGGTAAAGCCCAGCGAGATCCCCAGCTTGACGTCCTCGGCAGAGGCGGCACCGGCCAGCAGGGCACCTGCAGCAGTGGCCAGAAGAAGTTTTTTCATTGATTGTCTCCCAGTTGGAACAATGTCCTGCGCCGCACGTTAGAAGCGCCCTGTTCAAAAGAAAAGCAGGATAATATCAACAATCCTTGCCTTTTCAGGCTGGTGACGCATGGTCAACGCCAGCCGAGGCGGTCCTGCGGGCGCCTGAACAGCAGGCCGGGCAGGGCAGTCAGCAGCCATCCCAGCACCAGCCCGATTCCCGCCGCCCAAAGGCCCGCAACCGTCACGGGGACCGCGGGCCGGAAGTCGCCCCAGGTCGCGGCCAAGGTTTCCGCGTCGCGCAGTCGGTGAGGCAGCAGCATCCGTTCCAGCGGCCCGGCGATCCGCAGCATCTGCAGGTCCGCGCTCGCCCGGTCCAGGCGGACGAAGACCTCGCGCATGTTGGACTGGTGCGCGTCGCGAAAGGCGCTGCCCGACAGATCCGCCAGGGCTTGGTCGCGGGTCAGCCCAGCGGCCCGGGCGCTGGCGTCGAACTGGGCGGCAACGCGTGACAGCGCATCGACCTGACCGCCAAGCCGCTGGACATACTGGTCCGAGAAGGCCGGGAACTGCGACAAGGCGATGGCAAGGCAGACCGCCACCGCCAGCCGCAGAAGTCCGATCACCTGTCCTGAACCTTCAGGCCCAGAACCGGCGCATAGAGCTGTTCCAGCCGGGCGATGGCCTCCTTGGGCGACATCTCCTCGGTCGCGCCCGTGCGGCGGTTGGTCAGTTCGACCTTGTTTGCGGCCAGCCCGCGCGGGCCGACGGTGATCCGCCAGGGCAGGCCGATCAAATCCATGGTGGCGAACTTGGCCCCCGCCCGGTCGTCGCGGTCGTCGTAAAGCGGATCGAGGCCACGCGCCTGCAGTTCCGCATAGATCGCGTCGCAGGCGCTGTCGGTGGAATTGTCGCCCTGCTTCAGGTTGACGATGCCGACGTGGAAGGGGGTCACGCCTTCGGGCCAGACGATGCCGCGATCGTCGTGGTTGGCCTCGATGATCGCGCCCAGCAGGCGGGACACGCCGATGCCGTGGCTGCCCATGTGGACGGGAACGCGCTGCCCGTCCGGGCCGACGACCGTGGCCCCCATCGGTTCGGAATATTTGGTGCCGAAGTAGAAGATCTGGCCCACCTCGATCCCGCGCGCGGTGCGGCGGCGTTCCTCGGGGACTTCGGCGAAGACGGCTTCGTCATGGGTCTCGTCGGTGCGGGCGTAGCGGCTGGTGAACTCCTCCAGCACGGCCTGGCACTGTTCAATGCTGTCATAGTCGATCTGCCGGTCGCCGAAGGTCAGGTCGGTGATCTGGCTGTCATAGAAGACCTCGGATTCGCCCGTCTCGGCCAGCACCAGGAATTCATGGGTGTAATCACCGCCGATCGGGCCGCCGTCCGCGCGCATCGGGATGGCCTGCAGGCCCATGCGTTCATAGGTCCGCAGATAGCTGACCAGGTGGCGGTTATAGGCGTGCAGCGCGTCTTCCTTGGTCAGGTCGAAGTTGTAGCCGTCCTTCATCAGGAACTCGCGGCCCCGCATCACGCCGAAGCGGGGGCGGATCTCGTCGCGGAACTTCCACTGGACGTGATACAGCGTCAGCGGCAGATCCTTGTAGCTGTTCACATGACTGCGGAAGATGTCGGTGATCATCTCCTCGTTCGTGGGACCATACAGCAGGTCGCGCTTGTGGCGGTCCTGGATGCGCAGCATCTCCTCGCCATAGTCGTCGTAGCGGCCGCTTTCGCGCCACAGGTCGGCCGATTGCAGCGTGGGCATCAGCAGGGGGATGTGGCCCGCGCGCTGTTGTTCCTCGTGGACGATCTGCTCGACGCGGCGAAGCACCTTGAAGCCCAGCGGCAGCCAGGAATAGATCCCCGCGGTTTGCTGCTTGATCATTCCGGCGCGCAGCATCAGCCGGTGGCTGACGATCTGCGCCTCTTTCGGGTCTTCCTTCAGCACCGGCAGGAAATAGCGCGACAAACGCATGGGCGGGATCCTTTGAGCGTATACGGCGCAAACCGTTAGCGGATCGGTCCTGCCTTGCCAAGAACCGCCCGCTTGCAACTGGCGCCTGTCGCGTTCACATTCCGGGCCAACACTCGCATCAGGAACCGGCCATGCGCATACCGATACACAAGCAGCTGATGTGGTGGGGGGTGGCTGCGGTGACGCTGCTGCTGGCGATGTGGCTGCTGGGTCAGGCGATCCTGCCCTTCATCCTGGGCGCGGGCGTGGCCTATCTGCTGGACCCGGTGGCCGATCGGCTGGAACGGTCGGGCCTGTCGCGGGTCATGTCGGTCGTGGTCATTACCGTGATCGCCGTGCTGGCCTTTGCCGGGGTGGTCCTGCTGGTGGTGCCGATCATGCTGCGCCAGGCGACCTCGCTGATCGAGACCGCGCCCGAGATGATCGAGCAAGGCCGGCTGTTTCTGTCCGCGCGCTTCCCCGAGCTTTTGCCCGCGAATGGCGATATCGGCACCGCCCTGACCGACCTGGGCGCGGCCATGGGCGAACAGATGGGAACCGTCGCGTCAAGCCTGCTGTCTTCGGTGGGCGGCATCATCAGCGCCATCGCGATCCTGGTGATCGTGCCGGTCGTGGCCTTCTACCTGCTGCTGGACTGGGATCACCTGGTTGACCGCATCGACACGCTGCTGCCGCGCGAACACGCCCCCACCCTGCGCCGCCTGTCGCGGGAAATCGATGAGGCGCTGTCGGGCTTTGTGCGCGGGCAGGGACTGGTGATCCTGATCCTGGGCACCTGGTATTCCATCGGCCTGATGATCGTGGGCCTGCCATTCGGCTTCTTCATCGGCATCATGGCCGCGATGCTGTCCTTCATCCCCTATGTCGGCGTGCTGATCGGCGGGGCAACGGCCATCGGCGTCGCCCTGTTCAGCTTCTGGGGCGACCCGCTGTGGATCGGGCTTGTGATCGCGATCTTCGCCATCGGCCAGATCGTCGAGGGCAACTATCTGCAACCCAAGATCGTGGGGCACCATGTCGGGCTGCATCCGGTCTGGCTGCTGCTGGCCTTGTCGGTCTTCGGCGCGCTGTTCGGCTTTGTCGGCATGGTCATGGCCGTGCCGCTGGCCGCAGCCCTTGGGGTGATCGGGCGGTTCCTGACGCAGCGGTATCAGGAAAGTGCGCTGTTCACGGGCCAGGCGCTGCCCCCTGATCCCGGCCAGCCGATGCTAGTCGAGATCGTGCCGGAAGGCACCGTCGCCAGTTCCATCCGCGAGGCGCGCATCCGCGCCGACCAGAACCGCGCCCAGGGCCAGATCGAGATCATGCGCGAGGAAATGTCGCGCCGGCATCCCGAACCAGAAGCGTGACCGCCGCCCGATGACCGTCACGTCCCGCCAGCTGACCCTGGATCTGACCACGCCGCCCGCCCATTCGCGCGCCGACTTCCTGCCCGCATCCGCCAACCGCGCCGCGCTTGCGGCCCTGGATGCCCCGCAGGACTGGCCGCAGGGGCGGATGCTGTTGATCGGGCCGGAAGGCGCGGGCAAGTCGCATCTGGCGGCCTTCTGGGCCGCCGAGAACGGCGCGCGGCGCATGAAGGCCTCGGCGCTGCGGCCGGACGCGGCCGATGGGCTTGCGACGGAAGGCGGGGCCCTTGTGATCGAGGATGCCGACCGGGCGGGCCGCGCGGCAGGGGCGGAACAGGCGCTGTTCCACCTGTGGAACCTGTGTGCGCCGCGCGACTGCCTGCTGCTGCTGACCGCCCGCACGCCGCCGCGCGACTGGGGGCTGGTGCTGCCGGACCTGCGGTCGCGCATGGACGCGATGCCCCAGGTCCGGCTGATGCCGCCCGATGAATCGCTGCTGGCCGCCGTGCTGGTCAAGCTGTTCGCCGACCGCCAGCAGGCGGTGCCTGCCGACCTGATCGACTGGCTTGTCCTGCACATGCCGCGCGACCTGGGGCTGGCCCGCCAGCTTGTGGCCGCCGTCGATCAGGCCGCCATGGCCGACAAGCGCCCGATCACCCGCCGCCTTGCCGCCGAACTGCTGGCCCGGCTTTCCGAACCCGACTCCCATCTGTTCCCTGAAAGTCAGGACCATGACGCAAGCTGATTTCCTTCGGACACCCTTTCCCGAACCCCAGGATCTGCCCGAGGGGGTTCCCCAGGACGGCTCGCGCTTCTTCAACCGGGAAATCAGCTGGCTGTCCTTCAACTGGCGCGTCCTGGACGAGGCGCGCAATCCCCGCGTGCCCCTGCTGGAACGGCTGCGCTTCGTGTCGATCAGCGCCACCAACCTGGACGAGTTTTACACCGTCCGCGTCGCGGGCCTGCGCGAACTGGTGCGCGAGGGGAACGCCACGCCTTCGGACGACGGGCTGACGCCTGCGGAACAATTGGCGATGATCAACGCCGACGCCCGCCGCCTGATGGGCGCGCAGCAGGGCGTCTGGAACCGCATCCGTCGCGAGATGGAGGAAGCGGGCATCGTCATCCTGTCCCGGTCCCGCCTGACCCGCGCCGAGGAGGAGTTCCTGCACGACCATTTCGAGCGCAAGGTTTTCCCGGTCCTCTCGCCCCTGGCCATCGACCCGGCGCATCCCTTTCCCTTCATTCCCAATGCCGGCTTTTCGCTGGCGCTGGAACTGGCGCGCGAAACCGACGGGC
Source organism: Paracoccus sp. AK26 (assembly GCF_011801365.1). Taxonomy (NCBI): domain Bacteria; kingdom Pseudomonadati; phylum Pseudomonadota; class Alphaproteobacteria; order Rhodobacterales; family Paracoccaceae; genus Paracoccus; species Paracoccus sp. AK26. Next base: position 2,080,587 of record NZ_CP041041.1, on the reverse strand, counting down.
GGCAGATGCAGGCGCTTTTGCCCATCCCCGCGCAGTTGACGCGTTTCGTGCCCCTGCCGGGCGGCGAACGATTCCTGCGGCTGGAAGATCTGTTGCTGATGCACCTGTCCTCGCTGTTCCCCGGCTATCGCGACACGGGCCATTGCGCCTTCCGCGTGTTGCGCGACAGCGACCTTGAGGTCGAGGAAGAAGCCGAGGATCTGGTCCGCGAATTCGAAACCGCACTGAAGCGGCGCCGCCGCGGCAGCGTCATCCGGCTGAAGATCACGCGCGGCGCGCCCGACCGCCTGCGCCGCCTGATCATGGAGGAGCTTGAGGTCGGCCCCGACGAGGTGATCGAGGTCGAGGGGCTGCTGGGCGTGGCCGACCTGTCCGAACTGGTGCTGGACAGCCGCCGCGACCTTCTGTGGCCCGCCTTCACGCCGCGCGTTCCCGAACGGGTGCAGGACCATGACGGGGACATGTTCTCGGCCATCAAGCAGAAGGACATGCTGCTGCACCATCCCTATGAAACCTTCGACATGGTGGTGCGCTTCCTTGCCCAGGCCGCGCGCGATCCGAACGTGCTGGCGATCAAGCAGACGCTGTATCGCACCAGCCGCGACAGCCCCATCGTCGACGCCCTCTGCGAGGCTGCGGAATCCGGCAAGTCGGTGACGGCGCTTGTCGAGCTCAAGGCCCGCTTCGACGAGGCCGCGAACATCCGCCAGTCGCGCCGGCTTGAACGGGCAGGCGCCCATGTCGTCTATGGCTTCGTGAACTACAAGACCCATGCCAAGATCAGCACGGTCGTTCGGCGCGAAGGGGACAACCTGGTCACCTATACCCATTACGGAACCGGCAACTATCACCCGATCACCGCGCGCATCTATACCGACCTGTCGCTGTTCACCTGTGACCCGGCGCTTGGCCGGGACGCGACCAAGGTCTTCAACTACCTGTCCGGTTACGTGCAGCCAGCCGGGCTGGAAAACATTTCCATCTCGCCCATCGATCTCAAGGACCGGCTGATCTCCCTGATCGCGCGCGAGGCCGAACTGTCGCGGCAGGGGCGGCCTGCGGCAATCTGGGCCAAGATGAACTCGCTGATCGAAAAGGACGTGATCGACGCGCTTTACGCGGCCAGTGCCGCGGGGGTGAAGATCAGCCTTGTGGTGCGCGGCATCTGCGGCATCCGGCCGGGCATCCGGGGCCTGTCGGAAAACATCCGCGTCAAGTCCATCGTCGGGCGATACCTGGAACATTCGCGCATCGTCTGCTTCGGCAACGGCTTCGGCCTGCCCTCGAAGCGGGCGCGGGTCTTCATCAGCTCGGCCGACTGGATGGACCGCAACCTGAACCGGCGGGTGGAAACCTTGGTCGAATGCGTGAACGACACCGTCAAGGCGCAGATCGTCAGCCAGATCATGGCCGCCAACATGGCGGACGAGGCGCAAAGCTGGCTGTTGCAACCCGATGGCCGCTTCGTGCGCTATCTTCCCGAGGGGCGCGACGACCTGTTCAACTGTCACCGCTTCTTCATGGATCATCCGTCACTGTCCGGCCGGGGCACGGCGGGCGCCGGGGACGTTCCGGCACTGACCCATTCGAATGATTGACCCGGCCGCCCGGTCGGGTCATTAACGGCCGCAATGCGAGCCCAGCAGGAGAGGCGGGGATGAACGGCGTGCGCACGACGACCGGCAAGAAGGTCGAGCCTTTCGGCAAGATGTTCGCAACCCTTCCCAAGCGCGCCCTGTCGCGTGTGGGCGTGGTGGACGTGGGATCGAACTCGATCCGCATGGTCGTCTTCGATGGCGCGGCGCGGTCGCCCGCCTATTTCTACAACGAAAAGGTCATGGCGGGCCTTGGCGCCAAGATGGCGCAGACCGGCCGCCTGAACCCCGAGGGGGTCGAGCGCGGCTTTGCCGCCCTGCAGCGGTTTGCAGCACTTGCCAAGGGCATGGACATCGACCCGCTGACCTGCGTGGCCACCGCCGCCGTGCGCGAGGCCGCCGACGGACCCGAGTTCCAGGCCCGCGTCGAACGCGAGACCGGCATCAGGATGTTCGTGATCGACGGCGAGGAAGAGGCGCGGCTGTCCGCCCAGGGGGTGCTGCTGGGCTGGCCGGATGCGAAAGGGCTGGTCTGCGACATCGGCGGCAACTCGATGGAACTGGCCGAGGTCGCGGACGGCAAGGTCGGCAACCGCGTCTCGTCACAGCTTGGTCCCTTCCGGTTGCAACAGGTTCCCGGCGGCAAGGACGGCCTGCGCAAGCATATCATGAAGGTGATGGCAGGGCTGGCCGAGGTGATGGGCACCCATCACGAGCGCATCTATCTGGTCGGCGGATCCTGGCGCGCGATCGCCCGGCTGGACATGGAGCGCGTGTCCTATCCCATGACCGTGCTGCACGAATACCGGCTGACCCCTTCCGCCGTCGCCGACACCGTTGCCTGGATCGGCGCCCATGACCTAGCCGACCTGCGCGCGCGGACCGGCATCTCGAACTCGCGCATGGAACTGGTGCCGCTGGCGGCCCAGGTGCTGTCGCAACTTGCCGAAACGTTCCAGCCGAAGGAACTGGCCGTCAGCAGCTATGGCATCCGCGAAGGGCTGCTTTACGAGCAGATGCCCGACAGCCTGCGCAAGCGCGACCCGCTGATCGAGGCCGCCCGCTTCACCGAACGCCAGATGGCGCGGATGCCGGGATCGGGCAAGAAGCTGTATCACTTCCTGCTGCCGCTGTTCGAGGACCTGCCGCCGGAACGCGACCGCCTTGTCCGCGCTGCCTGCCTTTTGCATGACACAAGCTGGCGCGCCCATCCCGACTATCGCGCCGAGGCCTGCTTCGACAACGTGACCCGCGCCAACATGGCGGCGCTGTCCCATCCGGAACGGGTTTTCCTGGGCCTCGCGCTGCTGCACCGCTACAAGAACAGCCGGGCCAATTCGCCCATGGCGCCCTTGTTCAAGCTGCTGGACGACGCCCAGATCAAGGAGGCCGAGGTGCTGGGCAAGGCCATGCGCTTTGGCGCGATGCTGGCGCTTGATGATCCTGCGGATGCGGGCAAGCTGGTCATGAAGGACCGGCAGTTGCGCCTGCAACTGACCGCGACCGGGCGAAAGCTGATGGGAGAGGTGGCCGAATCCCGCTTCCGGTCGCTGTGCAGCGCCTTGGAGGTCGAGCCGGTCTTCGTCTGAGAAGCGCGCCCGGCCCGTGGCCGGACGCGTTGGTTACTCGGCCTAAAGGGCCTCTGACGTGCGCACCATCCATTCGCGATGGCGCTGTTCGTCCGCCAGGGCCTTCTGGAAGAAGGCGCGCGACTTCTCGATGGCGTCGGGATGGGCCGAGGCGCGCTCATAGGCGGTCACGGTGTCGTTTTCGTTAGTGGCCATCGCCTTCAGGATGGCCCCATCGCCGAACAGATCCGCCAGGGCGATCTTGCCGGTGGTCAGCATCTGCTTCATGTCGCCTTCCTGCGGTGCCTCGGCCCCGGTCTCGGCGGCCATTTCCTGAAGAACCTCGAGATGCTGCAGGTGATCCCTCCGGAACGCCTCGACCTGCTGGGACAGGGTGGCGTCCGACAGGCGCTCGATGGTGGATTCATAGGCCGCGATCGCATCATGTTCCAGCAGGATCAGGTTGCGGACCAGGTCGCGGATATTGTCTTCAGTGCCGACGGTGGTAGCCATGCTTGCCTCGCTTCGGTTGCTGTCTGCGTTGGGTGTCTGCGTTGGTTGTCTGCGGGCTGAACCTTTGGCCGCCGCCGTTGGTTCCGACAGGACGGGCCGCTCGGGCTGCTTGAACGACAGGATCACGCCTATGGAAACCTTTTCGCTATCCGATCATCTTGGCCCGCTGACGCCGGCTTTCGAATGGATGGTGGTCGTCATCGAGTTGTTCGCGATCCTCATCCTGATCGCGGGGCTGGTTCAAGCCGTCCGCGCCTTCGCCTCGGGCGAGGCCAGGGCATGCGAGGGCCATGAACGCGGCCACCGCTTGAACCTCGGCCGACTGACGCTGGGCCGCCACATCCTGTCGGGGCTAGAGGTTCTGATCGTGGCCGACCTGATCCGCACCATGCTGCACCTGAACGCCGAAAACATCCTGCTGCTTGGCGGGCTTGTGGCGATCCGGTCGCTGATCTCGTTCTTCCTGGAAAGGGAATTGACCCATCTGGAAAAGGACGAGTCTTCCTGAAAGACGGGGTCCACAGTCAGAATGGCCGGGCCGGGCATTTCTGCTGGATCCAGCCTTTCCGTTGAGCTGCCCTTCTGGCCAAAGGCCCTTGGTGCCGTTGTGCCGCTGCCGCCCGTGCCGGCTCATGGCGCCTGCGGCTACAACTGGCCCTCGACTTCAAGGGGCGGCTCTTCCACGACAACCGCCCCCTCGACATAAACGCCCTCCGCAAACGATCCCGGTTCCATGCCGCTGCCGTCGCCATAGCCGGCATCGGCACCGATGTCTGCGCCGCCGGGGCGGCGCGGCTCGACGGTCTGCGCGACCCAGCCATCTGCGCAAAAGGTGCTGCTGCCGCTGGTGCTGCAGGCGCGCGCAGGGCCGGCAAGACCCAAGGCCGTCAGGATCAGCAGTGCGAGAAAACGGTTCATGGAACATCCCTGCAGGGTTCATGACCATCCGATACAGCGGATTCCTGAACAGGGGGTTAGCGGGCAAAAGAAAAGGGCGCCTTCTGGCGCCCTTTTCCGTGTTTTTCCTGATGCAGGCGTTTGCTTACATCATGCCGCCCATGCCGCCCATGTCGGGCATGCCGCCGGCGGGGGCCTTGGGCTCGGGCTTTTCGGCGATCATCGCCTCGGTGGTGATCAGAAGGCCCGCGACGGATGCCGCGTCTTCCAGCGCCGTGCGCACCACCTTGGCCGGGTCGATCACGCCGAACTTGAACATGTCGCCATATTCCTCGGTCTGGGCGTTGAAGCCGAAGGCCTTGTCCGAGGACTCGCGCACCTTGCCCGCGACCACCGCGCCGTCGACGCCGGCGTTCTCGGCGATCTGGCGCATCGGCGCTTCCAGGGCGCGGCGCACGATGGCGATGCCGGCTTCCTGGTCGCTGTTGGCCGCCGTCAGGCCTTCCAGCACCTTGCCGCCCTGGACGAGCGCCACGCCGCCGCCCACGACCACGCCTTCCTGAACGGCCGCGCGGGTCGCGTTCAGCGCGTCGTCCACGCGGTCCTTGCGCTCCTTCACCTCGACCTCGGTCATGCCGCCGACGCGGATCACGGCCACGCCGCCGGCCAGCTTGGCCACCCGCTCCTGCAGCTTCTCGCGGTCGTAGTCCGAGGTGGTTTCCTCGATCTGCTGGCGGATCTGGCTGACGCGGGCCTCGATCTCGGCCTTTTCACCGGCACCGTCGACGATGGTGGTGTTGTCCTTGTTGATCGTGACCTTCTTGGCGCGGCCCAGCATGTCGATGCCGACATTCTCCAGCTTCATGCCGAGGTCCTCGCTGATGACCTGGCCGCCGGTCAGGATCGCGATGTCCTGCAGCATGGCCTTGCGGCGATCGCCGAAGCCCGGAGCCTTCACGGCCGCGATCTTCAACCCGCCGCGCAGCTTGTTCACGACCAGCGTGGCCAGGGCCTCGCCCTCGACATCCTCGGCCACGATCACCAGCGGCTTGCCCGACTGGATCACGGCTTCCAGCAGCGGAACCATCGGCTGCAGCGACGAAAGCTTCTTCTCGTGCAGCAGGATATAGGCGTCTTCCAGATCCGCGATCATCTTGTCGGGGTTGGTCACGAAATAGGGCGACAGGTAGCCGCGGTCGAACTGCATCCCTTCGACCACTTCGACTTCCGTCTCCATGCCCTTGTTCTCTTCGACGGTGATCACACCCTCGTTGCCGACCTTCTGCATCGCATCGGCGATGAAGCGGCCGATATTGGCCTCGCCATTGGCCGAGATGGTGCCGACCTGGGCCACTTCGTCGCTGTCGGTCACGGGACGCGAGGCGGCCTTGATGGCCTCCACGACCTTGGAGGTCGCAAGATCGATGCCGCGCTTGAGATCCATCGGGTTCATGCCGGCGGCGACCGCCTTCATGCCTTCCTTGACGATGGCCTGGGCCAGAACGGTCGCGGTGGTGGTGCCGTCGCCGGCCTCGTCATTGGTGCGCGAGGCCACTTCGCGCACCATCTGCGCGCCCATGTTCTCGAACTTGTCCGACAGCTCGATCTCTTTGGCGACCGACACGCCGTCCTTCGTGATGCGCGGCGCGCCGAACGACTTGTCGATCACCACGTTGCGGCCCTTCGGACCCAGCGTCACCTTCACGGCATCCGCCAGAATGTTCACGCCCCGAAGCATCCGGTCGCGTGCGTCCGTGTTGAACTTCACTTCTTTCGCAGCCATTTGACTCTCCTGAATTTAGTGGGGAAGGACGCGGATCAGGCGATCACGCCCAGGATGTCGCTTTCCTTCATGATCAGCAGCTCTTCGCCGTCGATCGTGACCTCGGTGCCCGACCACTTGCCGAACAGGACGCGGTCGCCCGCCTTGACCGAAGGTGCGATCAGCTCGCCCGAATCCTTGCGCGCGCCTTCGCCGGTCGAGATGACCTCGCCCTCGGCGGGCTTTTCCTTGGCGCTGTCGGGGATGATCAGCCCGCCCTTGGTCTTTTCGTCCGACTGGACGCGGCGGACCAGAACGCGGTCATGCAGCGGTTTGAATGCCATTGGTGAACACTCCGTGTTTCAGGTTGCAGTGTTTCTGTTGGCACTCAAGGCAGGTGAGTGCCAATGGCGGTGAGATAGGGCAACCGGCCGCGGCTGTCAACGGCGGGGCAGTACGTACAATGCTAAACAAACTGACTGAAATGACATCTTTGAAGGTGTCTCAGACGAAGATAACAAAGGTCCGTCAGCGTAAAGTATTGGACGTGTGTTGTGGTCAATGGTCCGAAAGTTCTTATCCTTGCGGAAGCCGCCAACCCTGAATGGGTATCGGTGCCATTGATCGGCTGGTCGCTTGCGACCGCGCTGCGGGAGGTGGCTGATGTCCACATTGTCACGCAGATCCGTAATCGGGACGCGTTTGTCCGGGCAGGGCTGATCGAGGGTCAGGACTTCACCGCTATCGACAGTGAGGCGGTAGCAAAGCCGCTGTTCACGCTTGCGGACAAGTTGCGCCTGGGCAAGGGCGTCGGCTGGACCACGACACAATTGATTTCTTCGCTGGGCTATCGTTATTTCGAACGGCTGGTATGGCGTCGGTTCGGTGCCGACATCCGGGCCGGAAGATATGATCTGGTTCATCGCATCACGCCGGTCTCGCCGGTCGTAAACAGCCCGATTGCTTCGAAATGTGCTGCTGCTGGCGTGCCCTTCCTGTTTGGCCCGATCGATGGCGGTGTGCCTTGGCCAAAGGGTTTCGTGTCCGAACAACGACGCGAACGGGAATGGCTGTCGCAGGTCCGGTCCATATATCGCCTTCATCCCGCCCGCAGCCGCATGCTCCGGTCTGCGGCCGCGATCATATGCGGTTCGCGTTTCGCATTGTCAGAGTTGCCGGCCAAATTCGCAGGAAAGGCGGTCTACCTGCCCGAGAACGCGGTGGATGTCTCTCGCTTCAACATGGCGGCCCTGCAGGAGAGTGGTTCGCCGTTGAAGGCGTGCTTCGTAGGGCGTCTTGTCCCTTTGAAGGGTGTCGACATGGCTTTGAAGGCCGCTGCGGCCCTGATCCGCGAAGGTCGGATGACATTCGACATCATCGGAGATGGCCCGCACATGGCCCAGTTGCTCCGGATCGTCGAGGACGAGCGCATCGGGGAGGGGGTCCGGTTCCACGGCTGGAAGAAGCATCAGGATGTCCAATTAATCCTGGCGTCGTGCAACGTCCTTCTGTTCCCATCGATCCGAGAGTTCGGCGGCGGAGTTGTGCTCGAGGCGATGGCTTTGGGGGTGCCGCCGATCGTCGTAGATTATGGCGGGCCGGCAGAGCTTGTAGACGACAGCACGGGGTGGAGAGTTCCGCTGAGTGACCGTGAGGACATAACGCGCGGCCTCCGCCAGACGCTGGAGGCGGTTCTTTCAGATCCTTCAATCCTTCTTGTGAAGTCCTTGGCGTGCCGCAAACGGGTGGCCAAGGACTTTACATGGCAGGCCAAGGCACGTCAGGTCGCAATGATCTGGGCTGCCATCCTGCAGGGCAAGGATGCCTTGCCGCAGCCTGTACCCGTCCCTGCCGATGTCAGGCCGGGCTAGGATGCTCCTGGGGCTGGCAGTCAGCCGCCGGGCATGGCAGCCTGAGCGGCCGACGTCCTAACAGGAGCCCTTATGCGACGATTGACAGCAACGGCGGCAGGTCTGTTTCTTGTCCTTGCCGGCCCCGCCCTGGCCGAATGCGTGGGCAGCAACCTGTTCGACACCATGCCCTCCGAACAGCGGGCCGAGATCGAGGCTGCGGTGGAAGGCGTTCCCTATCACCGGGGTATCCTGTGGCGCGCGACCAAGGCGGGGCAGGAGATGACGCTGGTCGGCACCTATCACTTTGGCGATCCGCGCCATGACCCGATCCTGGACCGCCTTGCGCCGCTGATCCGGCAGGCCGACGCCGTCTTTGTCGAGGCCGGCCCCGAGGAAGAGCGGAGGCTGACCGATGCGCTGTCCTCGGATCCGACGCTGATGGTCGATCCGGCAGGGCCGACGCTGCCCGAACGGCTGGGTGATCGGGACTGGCAGGCACTGGCGGCGGCCATGGCGGAACGGGGAATGCCGGCCGTGATGACCGCGAAGCTGCGGCCCTGGTATGTGGCGATGATGCTGGGGATCAGCCCATGCATGATGAAGCAGATGGCCGAAGGCGACGCGCAGGGCCTGGACCACCGGATCATCGAGCAGGCCGGGTCGATGGAGGTTCCGGTCCGCGCGCTTGAACCCTGGGATACGGTCTTCACGCTGTTCAGCCACCTGTCCCCTGGGCAGGAGATCGAGATGATCCGCGCCAGCCTGCCTGCCGCCGCCCATGCCGACGATTACGCCGTCACCCTGACCGAGGCCTATTTCGCCGGCGATGTTTGGGCGATCTGGGAGTTTGGCCGCTCCGATGCTTATCGCAATTCGGGGCTGACCAGGGAACAGGTCGATCAGCAGATGGATCTGGCGCAGGAACATCTGATGGAGCGGCGCAACAAGGCCTGGATCGCGCCCCTGACCGCCGGGGCCAGGGACGCGGCCGACAGGGGCAAGGGCATCCTGGCAGCCTTTGGCGCGCTGCACCTGCCGGGCGAGGGCGGCGTTCTTCGCCTGCTGGAGCAGGACGGCTGGACGATCGAGAGGCTGGACGGCTAGCGACCGCCCAGCACCGACAGGGCCTGCTGCTGCCCGCCCTTCACGAAGGTGATCCGGCTGTCGCCGATATCGGTAATCGTGCCGCCGTTGATCCGGTCGCCTAGACGCAGCGTCAGCACCCGGCCGTTCGACAAGCGCACCAGGGCGCGGCTGGCCTTGCCCGCGCCGATCGTGCCGATGATCTGCGTGCGGTTGATCTGGATGCCATCCTTGACGGTTGCCGCATTGCCCGCGGTCGTGGGGGTCCGGCCGTCAGGGATGTTGGCCGCGACCTCGGGCTCGTCCTCGGCCTCGGGCGGGGCATAGCGTTGCTGGCGGGCGGCGGCGGCGCGCGCCTCGGCCTCGGCCTGGGCGCGGGCGCGGGCCTCGGCCTGGGCACGGGCCTGCGCCTCGGCCTGGGCGTCTTGGGCGGCGCGGGCGCGGGCGCGGGCCTCGGCCTGGGCCTGCAGCTCGGCGTCCAGGCGGCGCTGTTCGGCCAGGGCCGCTTCCTCGGATTGGGCTTGTGCCGCGGAACGCAGGTCGCTGGGCGTCGGCGTCAGCGATGTGGCGGCCAGGGTGGCGGTGCCTGCCGCGCCGGCAACGGCTGCTGCGGCGCCTGCGGCGCGCCGTGGCGGAAGGGCAGATGAACGAAGCGCCGTCAAAGCGACGGCGCCTGCGGGGGGAGAGTTTTCCGAAACGGCTTCGGCGACGGCCCGGTCGATGGCTGCGCCCGACAGGCTTGCGCTGCCGGGGCCCGGATCGCTACGGGCGACGGTCCTTGCCCCGCCGGGCCGAGCCATCGGTCGAGCGGACTGGCCAAGGCCCGCAGCGGACCGGGTGCGCGGTGTCTCGGCCACGGCGGCCGCGACCGCGTCCTGCACGGCGCGTTGCGACGGACCGCCCACGGCCACCGGCTTGCGGGACGGGCGGGCGTCGGCCAACTGGATCAGGGCTCCGCGTTCCGCCGCGCTGAGACCGCCTGCTCCAGCCTGGGCGGTTCTCAGGTCGCGCAGCAGCTTGGTCAGGGACGCGCGTTCCGCCCGGGTCAGGCGGGTCGGCTGGTCTTCCTCGGCCCGGCTGCCTTCCTCGAGGCTGCTTTGCCGTTCCGGGCGCGCGGGCGGACGGCCCGATGTCCCCACGGACGGCGCGGCGCGGGAGGGCGCCACTGCTGGTGCCGTGGCGGCAGGCGATGCCGCCGGGCTGCTGGCTGGGGTGACCGAAGCGGGACGTTCCGGCGGGCGCGAGGCCGACAGTCGCGACGTCTGCGGACGCGCCGCCGCCGGGCGCGCGGCATCAGCCTGGGCGCGTGCCGCAAATGGCTGCGGGTTTGCGGGGACGGTCGGCCGGGCGTCGGTCCGCGCAGGCGGCGTGGCCCGCACGGGGGCCACGCGCGGCGGGCGGGCCGAACTGGCAAGCCGCTGTTGCGCGGGCGCTGCTGCAGGGGCCGGTGCAGCCGGGGCCACGGCCGCAGGGGGCTGCGCAGGGGTCTGCGTCTGCGCCGGTGCTTGTGTCGGTGTCTGCGCCTGGGCCTCGACCACCGGAGCCGCCATCGTTGCCGCGCTGATGGGGGTCTGCGAAACAGCGCCGGTCGGTGCGGCCATGGCTTCGGTCAGGGCCTGTGCCAGGGCATCGTCACCCTGGGCGACGGGCGTTGCGGGCTGCTGCTGAGGCGCGGGCTGCGGCCGGGCGGCCGCGACGGCGGGCGCTGTCGCTGCGGGGGCAGCAGCCACCGGCGCGGGTTCAAGATCCACCGGCGCAGGTTGGGGCGCAACCTGGGGCGCTGCCGTCGCAATGTCGGTGCCCGTGACGGCAGGGCGGGGGTCTGCTTCGGCGGTTTCCTGCGGCCGGGGCTCTGCCGCCGGGGACGGGCTCTCGATGGCCGGGACAGGGGCCTGGGCTTGCTCGACCGGCGCGGCGGGGACAGCCGAAGGCTCGGGCGCGGCGATCGCTTCGGGCACAGGATCGGTCGCGGCCACCTGCTGGGGCGCGGCGCCCTGATCCGGGGACGAGCCGAAGAAGACCAGAACCGCGACAAGCGCCAGGACCAGCACGCCCATCATCACCGGCAAGCGGCCCGGATCCAGGCGGCGCAGCCAGGCGAGGGCGAATTCACCTTCGTCGTCGCGCGGCGCCTCGGCGGCACGCAGGGCGCGCGCATCGCGGGCGCGGTCATGCACCGCCTGGGCGCGGGGCGACAGGGCGCGTGGGGCCGCAGGGGGCTTGACCTCGCCGTGGCGGATCACCCCGGGCACCGAGGCCGGGGCCGCGATGCTGCCGGCGTCAGCCCGGGCAGGTTCGGCTTTTTCCGCATCGGATCGTGCACTGGCAGGGGCTGCTACGACATGGGGCACGATGCGGCTGACGATGACCGGCGCGGGCCCTGTCATCGCGGGCACCACGGCTTCCGGGTCAGTCACGACCGGATCCGTGACGCGGGCTTGGGCCAGATCGGGCTGGCTGAAGGGCGGGCGGGTGAAGCCTTCCGCGGCAAGACGGCTGGGTCCGAAATCGGGCTGGCCGTCGAAGCGGTCGTCATCCGGACGCGCCACGAAGCCCGATGGGCGAAAGCCTTGGGCGCGGGCGAAATCCTCGGCCTCTTCCAGGGTGCGGCGGGCGACGGCGGCCACGCGCAGCGTCTCGATGTCGCCATTGGCCGAGGGGCACCAGTCATAGGCCAGGTCCGAGGCCGGATAGGGCGTCATCGCCTCAAGCGCGCGGGCCACGGCGGCGGGTGTGTCCGATCCCATCGGAACGGTCAGCGTGGTATACAGGATCTGGTCGTCGGGGATGACCAGAACGGTGTCCAGATCGCCCGGCTCGACCCCCGCCTGCTCGCGCAGCGCGGCAAGCCGGGCGGTCATTTCCCGGCCCGCGAAGGGGGCTTTGCCAAGCGGCTGCCAGCCGAACCCGTCGCGGCGTTCAAGCAGGACCGCCTCGGGCGTGAAGCTCATGGCGAAATCGGGCGGGGCGATGGGTCTGTTCATGATGGATCACTGCTCGATGACGATCGCGTGTTTTAAGGGTCCGCGATTTGTTTGATTGTCCCAGATCTAGCGGATTTTGCATCCTGTGGAAAGGCAAACTGGCGGATCCGTGAATGCAATTGGTTTGAACTTCATCCTGCCGGATGCTGTTAATGGGCGACGACGATTTCCGCAGAAAGGACAGAGACATGACCAAGGTTCCGCGACGGCTGGCCCGGGCCGCGCTTGTGGCCTCGACCGCCCTGGCGCTTGGCGCCCCCGCCATGGCCGCACCCGGCATGGGCGGTCATTCCATGTGCCATCCGGGCATGTCGCGCCTGACCGTGACCGGCGAGGGCGAGGCGCGGGTGGCCCCCGACCTGGCGATGGTCCAGCTTGGCGTCACCACCCAGGCCGAAAGCGCGGCCGAGGCGATGCGCCAGAACTCGGTCCAGCAGACCGCGGTGATCGAGGCGCTGACCGGCGCCGGGATCGAGCCGGCGGACATCCAGACCTCGGGGCTGAACCTGAACCCGATGATGGATTACGGCGAAGGGCGCGCGCCAGCCGTGACGGGCTATCAGGCCAGCAACATGGTCGCGGTCCGGGTCAAGGACGTGGCACGCCTGGGCGAGGTTCTGGACGCCATTGTCGGCGCCGGCGCGAACGAGATCAACGGGATCAGCTTCACCCGCGACGACAGTTCGGCCACCGAGGATGAGGCGCGCCGCGCCGCCGTCGAGGATGCCCGCCACAAGGCCGAGATCCTGGCCGAGGCCGCAGGGCTGACCCTCGGCCCGGTTCTGGTGCTGCGCGACACGCCTTCCCCCGAAGGCCCGCGCCCGATGATGATGGAGGCGCGCGCAGCGTCAGACGCCGCCAAGGTCCCCGTCGCCGCAGGCGAGGTGGCGCTGTCCGCGATGGTCGAGATGCAGTTCGCACTGACGGGTCAGGATTGCGGGCCGATGGGTGGTCATCACGGCCATGGCGGCATGGGCCACGGACCCGCAGGCGGACACGGCGGATCGGGCCACGGCGGTCCGGACCAGGGCGGCGGTGCGCTGCCCGAGGGGCATCCGCCGGTTCCCGGCCTTGATCCGGCCCCGGCCCCTGACGCCGATGCAGGCCCTGCGCCCGATGCCGATCCCGCCACGCCCCCGGCAGGCGATCTGCCGCCGCCGCTGGGCACGGACACCGGCGCGCCGGAACCCGGCGAACCGGTCGTGCCGATGGGCGAGGCCCCTGCCGAAAGCCCGGCGCCCGCGAACTGAACTGGAACGGGGGCCGCATGGCCCCCTTTCCTATGCCACCGCCGCCGCCAGGGCCTGGTCCAGATCCGCGATCAAGTCGGCCGGATCCTCGATCCCGACCGACAGGCGCAGCAGGTCGGGGGCCGCGCCCGCCGCGCGCTGCTGATCCTCGGTCAACTGGCGGTGGGTGGTCGATGCCGAATGGATCACCAAAGACCGCGCATCCCCCAAGTTCGCCACATGGCTGAACAGCTTCAGCGCGCCGACCACCTTGACCGCCGTCTCATAGCCGCCCTTGACCGAGAAGGTGAACAGCGCCCCGGCCCCCTTGGGATAAAGGCGCTTCGCCGTCGCATTCCAAGGCGAGGACGCCAGCCCGGCATAGGTCACGGCCGTCACGCGCGGGTCGTTTTCCAGCCATTCCGCGACCTTCTGCGCGTTTTCGACATGACGCGCCATGCGCAGGCCCAGCGTCTCGATCCCCATCAGCGTGTAATGCGCGCCCTGCGGGTTCATGGTCATGCCCAGGTCGCGCAGACCGATGGCGATGGAATGGAAGGTGAAGGCCAGGTTGCCGAAGGTCTCGTGGAACTTCAGGCCGTGATAGGCAGGTTCGGGGGCCGACAGGCTGGGGAACTTGTCGGATGCCGACCAGTCGAAACGGCCGCTGTCCACGATCGCGCCGCCCGTGACCGTGCCGTTGCCGGTCATGTACTTTGTCAGGCTGTGGACGACCAGCGTCGCGCCCATCTCGATCGGGCGGCACAGGTATGGCGTGGCCAGCGTGTTGTCCACGATCAGCGGGACGCCTGCGGCCTTGGCGATCTCGGCCACCGCCGGGATGTCGGTGACATAGCCGCCGGGATTGCTGATCGATTCGCAGAACACCGCGCGGGTGTCGTCGTCGATGGCAACGCGCAGGGCGTTCAGATCGTCGAAATCCACGAATTTGGCCGACCAGCCGAACCGCTTGATGGTCTGGCTGAACTGCGTGACCGTGCCCCCGTAAAGCCGGGTCGAGGCGACGATGTTGCGCCCCGGCGCCATCAGCGGGAACAGCGCCATGATCTGCGCCGCGTGCCCTGACGAACAGCAGACCGCCCCCGCGCCGCCTTCCAGTGCGGCGACCCGGTTCTGCAACGCGCCGACGGTGGGGTTGGTCAGGCGGGAATAGATGTATCCCACCTCTTGCAGCCCGAACAGGCGGGCGGCATGGTCGGCGTCCTTGAAGACATAGGACGTGGTCTGATAGATCGGCACCTGCCGCGCCCCGGTCGCGGGATCGGGTTCGGTCCCGGCATGGATCGCGGTCGTGTCAAAGCCCTGGGTCATGTCTTTCTCCTCTGCATGTCGGTTGCGGGCAGAAGGTCATGACAGCGGCCCGGTTTCAATTGGGATTATGGGGTTGTCCCTGCGGGCCTTGGCCCCGATCATGCCGCGACCGCTTTCAGGAACAGCCCATGCGCATGATCGACTTCAGCAACTGGAACAGCATCCTGTCCACCGTGATCGGGATCGCCCTGTTCGCGCTGATCGGCATCGGCATCCGCGTGCTGGTGATGTTCACCGTCCAGCAGCGCCGCGAGCGGATGAACCGCCAGATCAACGAACGCCTGCGGGTGCTGATCGCCGCCTACAAGGTGCTGGGCGGATCCTTCACGGGCAATCTGGCCGTGGATCCCGCCCATTTGCGCGACCTGCGCCAGCGGGCGATGGACGAGGGGGTTGAGCCTTCTGAAGGCTCGGACCGTCGTCGCCGCATCCGGGACGCGGTCGAAGGCGCGCTGTCCGACATCCTGTTGCTGGGCACGGAAACCCATGTCCGACTGGCCGAACGCGCCGCCCGCGACCTGGTGGAAGGGCGGCCGGTTCAGACCGATGAACTGGTGCGGTCCCTGCGCGATTTCATCCGCACGGCCCTGGATCTGGACCCCGTTCCCGCGGGCCTTGCCATCCCGCCCCAGGGTCCGACCAGGCCCGCGCCCGGTGGCGGCAAGGGCCGGGGCGGGGACGAGGGACGGTCGCGCGGCGGCGGCGCAGGCGGCGGCGGAGGGGCTGGCGGCGGCGGTGGCGGCGGCATGGGCATGGGCATGGCTGCTGGCCGCCATGCCGACGATCCCGCGACCGGCGGCTGATGCCTACCGCTGCCGCCGGGCCATGAAGGCCAGCTTTTCGAACAGCGCCACATCCTGTTCGTTCTTCAGCAGCGCGCCGTGCAGCTTCGGCAGCATCGTGTGGGGATCGCGCCGCAGATCCTCGGGCGCCAGATCCTCGGCCAGGATCAGCTTCAGCCAGTCCAGCAACTCGCTGGTCGAGGGCTTCTTCTTCAGTCCCGGCGTCTCGCGCAGGTCGAAGAACTGGGTCAGCGCCTGATCCAGCAACCCGCGCTTCAGGCCCGGGTAATGCACGTCCACGATAGCGCGCAGCGTGTCTGCATCGGGAAAGCGGATGTAGTGGAAGAAACAGCGCCGCAGGAAGGCGTCCGGAAGCTCTTTCTCGTTGTTCGACGTGATGATGACGACCGGCCTGTGCGCGGCGCGGACCGTCTCGCCGGTCTCGTAAACGTGAAACTCCATCCGGTCGAGTTCCTGCAGAAGATCGTTGGGAAACTCGATATCCGCCTTGTCGATCTCGTCGATCAGCAGGACCACCTTGCCGGGCGCCGTGAAGGCCTGCCACAGCTTGCCCCGGCGGATGTAGTTCGACACGTCATGGACCCGCGCATCGCCCAACTGGCTGTCGCGCAGGCGCGAGACGGCGTCGTATTCGTACAAGCCCTGCTGGGCCTTCGTCGTTGATTTGACGTGCCATTCGATGATCGGCAGCCCCAGGCTGCCCGCAACCTGGCGGGCCAGTTCTGTCTTGCCCGTGCCCGGTTCGCCCTTGACCAGAAGCGGCCGTTCCAGCGTCACGGCCGCGTTCACGGCAACCGCCAGGTCGGGCGGGGCGACGTAACGGTCCGTGCCGGTGAACTGCATGAAACTCTCCTTTCAAGTGAAATACTTGTAGCGTGGCAGCGCCAGAGGCGATCTGTCGTCGCGCCACAATCGTTTCGCCTAGTGACAAGCAAGACGTCATACTTTATGGGGGCGCGCAAGGTGCCGGTTTCGCGTTCCACCCGGCGCCGCCGGAGATGATTTATGAAAGCCCAGACCTTCCTGCCCCAGGACTATCGTCCCGCCGAGGATGAGCCGTTCATGAACGACCGGCAGCTTGAATATTTCCGGCGCAAGCTGGAAGCATGGAAGCAGGAACTGCTGGACCAGTCAGCCGAAACATTGGAAGGGCTGCAGGACAGCGCCCGCAATGTCCCCGACATCGCAGACCGCGCGTCCGAAGAAACCGACCGCGCGCTCGAGCTGCGCACCCGGGACCGTCAGCGCAAGCTGGTCAGCAAGATCGACGCGGCCCTGCGCCGGATCGAGACCGGCGAATACGGCTATTGCGAGATGACGGGCGAACCGATCAGCCTCAAGCGCCTTGACGCGCGTCCCATCGCCACCATGACGCTGGAAGCGCAGGAACGCCACGAACGGCGCGAGCGGGTCCACCGCGACGACTGACCCGATGGCCGGCGCGCTTCGATCACGGCCCGTCACGGTCGTCGGAGGCGGCGTCGCGGGCCTGACCGCCGCGATCGCCCTGCGCCAGCGAGGCGCGGATGTGACCATCCTGGAACGTGCCCCGGCCATTATGGAAGTCGGCGCCGGGTTGCAGCTTTCACCAAACGCGACACGGGTGCTGGATGCGCTTGGCCTGATGCCGGCCCTTGACGCGGTATCACTGCCCAGCCAGGCGGTGCGCCTGCGCGATGCTTCCGGCGCCGATGTGGTGCGGCTGGATCTGGCGCGCCACCGCCCGCGGGCCCGGTTTCGCCTGGTCCACCGCGCCCGCCTGATAGAGATCCTGGAACATGCCGCCCGGCAGGCAGGTGTCCGGATTGCACTCGGCCAAGCCGTCGACACCCCCCCTGACGGCACCCTGGCGATCGGGGCCGACGGCTTGCACAGTCGCATCCGCACCGCCTTGAACGGTCGAGAGGTGCCCTTCTTCACCGGCCAGACCGCCTGGCGGGCCGTGATTCCAGACGAGAACGCCGCCAATGCCCCCGAGGCCCAAGTCTTCATGGGGCCGGGTCGGCACCTGGTTAGCTATCCTCTGGCGGGCGGGTTGCGCAACATCGTGGCCGTCCTGGAAACCCGCGACTGGCAGGATGAAGGCTGGTCCCATCCCGACGACCCCGCCAATCTGCGGGCGGCCTTCGCCCGTTTCGGCGGCCCGGTGCCCGGCTGGCTGGCGCAGGTGGACCAGACCCATGTCTGGGGCCTGTTCCGGCACGAGGTCGCGCCCCGCTGGCAGGACGGCCGCATCGTGATCCTGGGCGACGCCGCCCACCCGACGCTGCCTTTCATGGCACAGGGCGCCTGCATGGCGATCGAGGATGCGTGGACCCTTGCCGCCTGCCTGGACCATACGCCCGACCAGCAGGCCGCCTTGTTGCGTTATGAAAGCCTGCGCAAGCCGCGCACGACGCGGATCGTTGCCGCAGCGAATGACAATGCGCGCAACTATCACCTGACGGGACCGAAACGGCTGGCCGCCCATGCCGCCCTGCGGATCGGCGGCAAGGTCGCGCCTGGGGCGATCCTGTCGCGCTTCGACTGGATTTACGACTTCGACCCGGTGACGGAAGCGCCCTGAACCTTTCACTTTGGGCCAAATATCCCGCGGGGGTCCGGGGGCGCGAAGCCCCCGGCGGTCACGGCCTCAGGCTGCCTTTTCCACCGCCGCGACGATCCCGTCCACGACCTCGCGCAGGACGGTTTCGTTCTCGGCTTCGGCCATGACGCGGATCAGGGGCTCGGTGCCCGACTTGCGGATCAGGACGCGGCCGGTTCCCGCCAGCCGTGCCTCGGCATCCGCGATCACCGCGCGCACCTCGGCAGCCGACAGGGGGTCGGCGCCTGCGGCGTAGCGGACGTTCTTCAGCATCTGCGGCACCGGGTCGAACTGCGCGGCCAGGCTGCTGGCGCTTTGCCCGGTCTCGGCCATGGCGGCCAGGAACTGCATCGCGGCGATCAAACCGTCTCCGGTCGTGGCATAGTCGGTCATCACGATATGGCCCGACTGCTCGCCGCCCAGGTTGAAGCCTCCCTCGCGCATCCGCTCGACCACATAGCGGTCGCCGACCTTGGTGCGTTCCAGCCGCAGCCCGCGGCCTTGCAGGAAATGTTCCAGCCCCAGGTTGGACATGACGGTGGCGACCAGGGCGCTGCCCTTCAGCCGGCCCTGGTCGGCCCAGCGGGCAGCCATCAGCGCCATGATCTGGTCGCCATCGGCCACCTGGCCCTTTTCGTCGATGATGATGACCCGGTCCGCGTCGCCGTCCAGGCTGATGCCCAGATGCGCGCCATGCGTCAGCACCGCCGCGGCGCAGGTGTTGGGATGGGTCGAACCGACGCCCGCGTTGATGTTGCGCCCGTCGGGTTCGACGCCGATGGGGATCACGTCGGCGCCCAGTTCCCACAGCACGTCCGGGGCGGCGCGATAGGCCGCGCCATTGGCGCAGTCGATCACCACCCGCAGGCCGTCCAGGCGGCGACCCGCCGGGAAGGTGGTCTTGGCATATTCGACATAGCGGCCGCGCCCGTCGTCGATCCGCTTGGCGCGGCCGATATTGCCGGGCTGGGCGGGGGCGATCTCGCCCGCGACGATGCGCTCGATCTCGGCCTCGGCCTCGTCCGACAGCTTGAAGCCGTCGGGGCCGAAGAACTTGATGCCGTTGTCCTCGGCCGGGTTGTGGCTGGCCGAGATCATGATGCCCACATCCGCCCGCATCGAGCGGGTCAGGAAACCTACGGCGGGCGTCGGCACCGGCCCCAGCAGCAGCACGTTCATGCCGGTGCTGGTCAGGCCCGCCGTTAGCGCGTTTTCCAGCATATAGCCCGACAGCCGCGTGTCCTTGCCGATCACCACACGATGCACGCTGTCCTTGCTGTCGCGGCGGAAATACCGCCCCGCCGCCGCGCCCAACCGCAATGCCATCTCGGCGGTCATGGGATGGGTGTTGGCGCGCCCGCGCACGCCGTCTGTCCCGAACAAGCCTCTGCTCATTGTTCTGCCTTTTCGTTGTTGACGGCCTGCCACAGCCGCAGTCCCTGAACCACCGCGCCCACGTCATGGACACGGTGAACCTGCACCCCCTGCGCCACGGCCGCCAGCGTCACCGCCAGCGTGCCCGGCGCCCGGTCTGCCGGATCCTCGGCGCCGCCCAGCGTCCCGATGAACCGCTTGCGCGAGACACCCAGAAGGACCGGGCAACCCAGCCCATGATACAGCGATATGCGCCGCAGGATCGCAAGATTATGAGCCTGCGTCTTGCCGAAGCCGATGCCCGGATCGACGATGATCCTGTCGCGCGAAATCCCTGCTGCCTCGGCCCGCCGCACCCGCGCCTCAAGCGCGTCATAGACATCCAGCAGCACGTTGTCATAGCGCGGATCGTCCTGCATCGTCTCGGGCAGGCCCTGCGCGTGCATCAGGCAGACCGGGACGCCAGCCTCCGCAACCAACGGAGCCATGGCCGCATCGAAGTCAAAGCCCGACACGTCGTTGATCATCGCGGCCCCGGCGCCAAGCGCGGCCCGGGCGACCGCCGCCTTGCGCGTGTCGGCCGAGACGGGCGCCAGGTCCGCCAGGGCGCGGATTGCGGGGACGATGCGGGCGATTTCCTCGTCCACTGCCACCTCGGCCGCACCTGGGCGGGTCGATTCGCCGCCGATGTCCAGAATGTCCGCGCCCTCGTCCAGCAGCCGGTGGCCTTGGGCCACAGCCTCATAGCGGCCGCCGTCCGAGAAACTGTCGGGCGTGGCATTCACGATGCCCATCACCCGCGGCCGGTCGAGCGGGAGGCCCAGCATCCCTGCGCGGGGCATGGCCAGCCGCTCCAGGACTTCGGCTGGGATGTCGTCGGTGACGCGCGGCGACTGGCCGCGCTGCAGCACCTCGACCTGCGAAAAACGGGTCCAGCCGCCTGCGAGCCGATGGCGGCCATGAGCGACAGGAACGGGGCGGTAATAGAGGGTCATTCGTCGCCGCCCCGGATGCGTTCCACCGGAACTGCCAAATCCGGCGGCAGGGCGGGCAGGGGGCCTGCGATGTCGATGCGGTCGGCTGCCAGCCGGGGCGCCAGCCAAAGCGCAAGCGCCGCACCTTCCGGCGCAACATCGGGCGCCTCGACAGCAAGGCGCGCGGGGGCCCAGACGACCGCGCGTCCCGCACGGATCGCGGCGTCAAGCTCCGTCCGGGTCTCGGCCACCTCGATCCCCAGCGTGGCGGCCAGGATCCAGGCAGACTGATCCAGACCCAGCAGCGCCAGGCGGCGCGCGTCGCCGCCCTGCGGCAGTGGCTGGACGGGGGCGTCGGGCAGGACCACGGCCGCGCCGGGCGGCAGGTGGGCGGGTCGCCCGACGATGATCCGCACCGGCAGATGGGCGGGCGTCACGGCCACCCTGCCCGCGGCGCGGCTGATGGTGATGCCAAGGGCGCCGGGGCCACGGTCCAGCTTTTCGACGGTGACCTCGATCCGGGCGGCGCGGGGGTCGGCCAGAACCTCGGCGGCAATCCGCTCGGCCAGGGTTTCGACCAGGTTGTAGCGCTGATCGGCCAGGGCCGCGTCGATCGCCTGGACCAGCACGTCATAGGACAGGATCCGGTCCACGTGATCGTCCGCCCCGTCAACAGGGTCGCGCAGATCAACGGTCAGGTCAAAGCGCAGGCGCTGCGTCTGGCCCCGTTCGGATTGAAAGGCACCGATTTCGGCGGTCACGACATGGTCGCGCAGGTGGATGCGGTCGGGTTGGGTCATGCCCGCCATTCACCGCAAATCCGCGCGGCAGGCAAGCCCGCCTTAGTTCGAGGCGACCCGCTGCCCGCCCGGACGATAGAAGATGTGCTGGCCGATCCGCACGGTGCGCTGGAAACGATGCGACCATGAAGGGCGCACGGCAGGCGTGTGGAAATAGGTGGCGCCGCCGGTCAGCACGCGCGGTGCGCCGGACAGGGCGTTGCGGGCGATGTCGCGGGCGCGCAGATAGGCGGCCTTGTTGCCGATCTTCTTCTTCCCGCCGATCGTGTAGCTGAACTGGCTGGGCTGGTTCACGACACCGCAGACCGAGGGCGGGAATTGCCGGCTTTCGACCCGGTTCAGGATCACCTCGGCCACGGCGGCCTGGCCCTGCGTGCTTTCGCCGCGCGCCTCGTGATAGATGGCTTCGGCCAGGCAATTCAGGTCGCGTTCGTTGAAGCGGCCCCGGCTGCTGGCAAGAAAGGTCTTGGCCGAAGGAATTTCGTCCGCGACGGGGTTTTCCACCTTCACAGGCTCGGCATCCGTATATAGAAGCGGCGTCGGGCGAGGGCTCTCCGCCCGGTTCGCGACAGCCGCAAAAAGTCCCGCATCGGACGAGAACAGCGATCCGTTGCCCGCCGAGGCGCCTGTGGCCGTAAGGGTCAGGGCAGAGGCGCACAGACAAAGCGGCGCCGTCCGCCGAAGCAGCGTTTTCATAAGCAATCCTATAACCGTGCCAGATGGACAGGGCGTTAACATCGCCGCGGAAACCCGAGCAGATGGCCCCCTTGGCGTCTGCGGAATGATTACGGTTTTACGGATCGCCCGGGCCATGCCACTTGTCCGTGAGACGGGCGTGAGCGCCCGAAACCAAGATTTCCGGCAGCTTCCTGCCGACGACAAAATGGTTAACTGGCAAGAATCAGCGTGACAGCACCCAACAAGGTCCGGGGCGGACCCGATACGGGCGGCTCAAACAAGGTTTCAGTGATTCGTTGGGCCGGTCGAAAGTCTATCGATCTTCGTGCCGCAAGCGCGGCCGCAGCGAAGATTGCGCCGCCGCAAGCCGGGCCACAGGCACGCGGAAAGGCGAGCAGGAGACATAGTCGAAGCCCGCGTCATGGCAGAAGGCAATCGATTCGGGATTGCCGCCATGTTCGCCGCAGACCGAGATGGTGATGCCCGGATGCTGACGGCGTGCCCGCTGCGCGCCCGTTAGCAGCAGTTCGCCCACCCCGTCCTGGTCAAGGCAGTGGAACGGGTCTTCGGCATAGACCCCTTGCCCCACATAGGTGGCCATGAAGCGTCCCGCGTCATCGCGCGACAGGCCATAGGTCATCTGCGTCAGGTCGTTCGTGCCGAAGGACAGAAAGGCCGAATGCGCCGCGATGTCGCCCGCCCGCAGGCAGGCGCGGGGCGTTTCAACCATCACGCCCAGGCGATAGGCGAAATCGGCGCGCCGGTCGTTCCTGACGGCGGCTGCGACCGCGTCGATGCGGTTCTTGACCAACTCGACCTCGCGCATGGCGCTGACAAGGGGGATCATGATCTCGGGGACGACGGGGTCGCCCTTGCGGCTGGCCTCGACCGTGGCCTCGAAGATGGCGCGGGCCTGCATGTCATAGATTTCGGGAACGGTGATCCCCAGGCGGACCCCGCGCATCCCGAGCATGGGGTTGAACTCGGACAGGGCCTCGACCCGGCGGGTCACGTCAGACAGGGGCAGGTCCAGCGAATCGGCTAGGTCGCGCAAGCCTTCGCGGTCGTGGGGCAGGAATTCGTGCAGGGGCGGGTCGAACAGGCGGATGGTGACGGGCAGCCCTGCCATGATCTCGAACAAGGCGGTGAAATCCTGGCGCTGCATGGGCAGGATGCGGTCCAGGGCCAGGCGCCGATCCTCGGGCTTGTCGGCAAAGATCATCTCGCGCATGGCGGGCAGGCGCTCGGCGTCGAAGAACATGTGCTCGGTCCGACACAACCCGATGCCCTGGGCCTTGAAGCGGCGCGCAGTGCGGGCATCCTCGGGCGTATCGGCATTGGCGCGCACCCCGATGCCGCCCGCCGCGTCCGCCCAGTCCAGAAGCTGGGTGAAGTTGTCGTCAAGCGCTGGTTCCAGCAGGGGCACGCAGCCGGCCAGAACCTCTCCGGATGATCCGTCGATGGTGATCTCGTCCCCCTCGCGCAGGACGGTGCCGCCTGCGCGCAGCGTGCGCTGCCGGGCGTCGATGCTGATGCCCGTGGCACCGACGATGCAGGGCAGGCCCATGCCGCGTGCGATCACCGCCGCATGGCTGGTGGTGCCTCCGCGTTCGGTCAGCACCCCCACGGATGCGTGCATCCCGCGCACATCCTCGGGGACGGTTTCGCGGCGCACCAGGATGCAGGCCTCGTCGCGCGCGGCGGCGGCCTGGGCCGCAGCCGAGGTGAAGACGATCCGCCCCGTGGCCGCGCCGGGGCTTGCGTTGATGCCGCGGGCAATCACCTCGCGCGGGGCGCGGGGATCGACCTGCTGGTGCAGAAGGTCGGCCAGGGCGCGCGGTTCGACGCGCATCACGGCCTCGGATTCCGGGATGATGCCGTCACGGGCCAGGGCCACCGCGATCCGCACGCCCGCGCGCGACGTGCGCTGCACGCGGGTCGCATCGATGATGGCGATCTGGCCGTCCATTACCACGAACTCGATCTGCATTTCCTCGCGCAGGCGCTCGCGCGCGGCGACGCCGAAGCGGATCAGGTCGGCAAAGACCTCGGGCGCGGATTCTTCCAGGGAAGGGCCACGGGTGTCGCGGGTCAGGAACTGGGTTTCCGCCCCGGCCCCGTCCGCGCCGCCATGATGCTGGCGGCGGAAGCGGCCGGTGACGCGTGGCGCACCGGTGACGGAATCGGCGAACTGGATGCTGCCCGACCCGCAAAGGCCCGGTCCCTGGCCTAGCACCATCTGCTGCACGACCAGTCCCAGCGGAGCATTCGACGGCGCGCCCTTGGCCTGGCGCAGCAGCCGCGCCGTGGGCCCTTCCCAGGCGCGGGCCATCGACCGCAGCACCTCGGCCAGTTGGGTTGCGGGATCCTGGGGAAAATCCTCGTCCGTTTCCTCGCGATAGCTGCGCAGGGCCTCGGCCAGGGCGTTTTCACCTTCCTGCGCGAACATGTCGGGATCAAGGCGGGCGATGTTGATCGCGTATCCCTGGACGAAACGGCGATACAGCGTGTCGGCATTGGCGCGACCGATGCGGCGGGCCAACCGGTCATGGGTTTGGGCGTTTATGCCCACGTTCAGGACCGTCCCGGGCCCGCCCCATTCCGGCATCAGGGCCGAGGGTCGGACGCTGACCAATCCGTCGCCTTCCGAGAACAGATCCGACAAGGCCCCAAGATCGACGGGTTTCCCCGTGGCGATCGACTGCACGGTTTCCGAGGGAATGGCAAAGCTGCGCGGGACCGGCAGGCGCATCCTGACCAACCGCTGCAGGCATTTCGCACGCCAGCCGTGACAGGCACGCTCAACCCCGGCCGAGGGGGTGATTTCGGTCACGTCGGGAAGGTCGCGCGGTTCCATCTTGCGCGACCATAGGCGGGCCAAAGCCCATGCTGCAAGCGCGAAAAAAGGGGGCCGTGGCCCCCTTAATTCCGTCTTATTCGACGATCGTGACTTTCGCCATATAGTCAGGCTCCTCGACGGCGCCATTGGCGTTGGCATCGCCCTTCTTGATCTGGTTCAGCACGTCCCAGCCTTCGACCAGTTGGCCCACGACGGTATATTGCCCGTCAAGGAAGGTCGCCGGAGCCAGGTCGATGAAGAACTGGCTGTTGGCGCTGTTCGGATCCTGCGCACGAGCCATGCCCACGGTGCCCGCCTGGAACGAGACGTCGTTGAACTCGGCTTCCAGGTCGGGCAGGTCGGATCCGCCCATGCCGGCCATGTTGGTGCTGGCGCCGTCATGCTTGCCATGTTCCACGTCGCCGGTCTGGGCCATGAAGCCGTCGATCACGCGATGGAAGACCACGCCGTCATAGGCGCCGGCCTTGGCCAGTTCGACAAGGCGCGCGACATGGTTCGGCGCCTTGTCGGCCAGAAGATCCAGCGTGATGGTGCCCTTGGACGTGCCGTCGGCGGCAGCCACTTCGATCACCATGTTCGGGCCGGGGCCGTCTTCATGCGCGGGGGCCTGGGCATGGGCCGCCGTTGCGGCCAGGACGAATGCGGGGATCAGCAGCTTACGCATCGGCAGCCACCTTGACGCTGATCATGCGGTCGGGGTTCGCAGGCGGCTCGCCGCGCGCGATCTTGTCCACGTGCTCCATCCCCGAAACGACCCGGCCATAGACGGTATACTGGCCGTTCAGGAAATGGTTGTCCTTGAAGTTGATGAAGAACTGGCTGTTGGCGCTGTTGGGGTTCTGCGACCGCGCCGCGCCCAGGGTGCCACGGTCATGCGGCAGCTTGGAAAACTCGGCCGGCAGGTCCGGCAGGTCCGACCCGCCCGTGCCCGAACGGCCGGGGTTGTAGTTGTTTTCCATGTTGGCGTGCTGCACGTCGCCGGTCTGGGCCATGAAGCCCTCGATCACCCGGTGGAAGGCCACGTTGTCGTATTTCCCGGCGCGCGCCAGTTCCTTCATGCGCTCGGCATGTTTGGGGGCAACATCGGTCAACAGCTCGATGACGACGGGGCCGTCCTTCAGCTCGATGATGATGGTGTTTTCGGGATCCTTGATCTCGGCCATGCGGCCCTCCTTTGCCACGTTCGGTCCTTGGTCTAGGGCTTTGGCGCCCCAAGGGCAACGCGCAAACCCGTTCACGGCGGGATCACCCTTACGCGAGAGTTGACGCCGCCCGCCCCATGCGGGACAAGCCTCGGACGCCCCAAAAGCCCGAAAGGACGACGCGATGGCCGATTTCAAGACGATCGATGACCTGGACATGGACGGCAAGGTCGTCCTGACCCGCGTGGACGTGAACGTGCCGGTGGAAGACGGTCGCGTGACCGACGCGACACGGATCGAGAAGATCGTGCCCACGGTCAAGGACATCCAGGCCAAGGGCGGCATCCCCGTTCTGCTGGCGCATTTCGACCGCCCCAAGGGCAAGCGCGTCGACAGCATGAGCCTGAAGCAGATCGTCCCCGCCCTGGAAGCGGCGCTTGGGCAACAGGTCGTCTTTGCAGACGACTGCATCGGCGGCCCGGCCAAGCGCGTGGTGGCCGACCTGAAGCCCGGAGACGTGGCTTTGCTGGAAAACACCCGTTTCCACGAGGGCGAGGAAAAGAACGACCCGACCTTCGCCGCATCCATCGCAGCACTTGGCAAGGTCTTCATCAACGACGCCTTCTCGGCCGCGCACCGGGCGCATGGTTCGACCGAGGGGCTGGCCCGCCTGCTGCCGGCGGGGGCTGGGCGGCTGATGGAGGCGGAGCTCAAGGCGCTTGACGCAGCGCTTGGCAATCCGCAGCGCCCGGTGATGGCCGTGGTGGGCGGAGCCAAGGTTTCGACCAAGCTGGACCTGCTGATGAACCTGGTGGACAAGGTCGATCACCTGGTGATCGGCGGCGGCATGGCCAATACCTTTCTGGTCGCCAAGGGTGTCGAAGTGGGCAAGTCCCTGGCTGAACGCGACATGGCCGACACCGCCCGGCAGATCCTGGAAAAGGCCGACCAGGGCGGCTGCGTGATTCATCTGCCGCTGGACATCGTGGTGGCGCGCGAATTCAAGGCCGGCGCGGAATCGCAGGTGCTGCCGGTCGATCAATGCCCGGCCGATGCGATGATCCTGGATGCCGGTCCCGCCACCGTGGACGCGCTGCGCGAGGCGATGGGCCATTGCAAGACGCTGATCTGGAACGGCCCCTTGGGCGCCTTCGAGATCGAGCCTTTCGACAACGCCACCAATGCCGCCGCCCGGGCGGCGGCCGAGATGACCCGCAACGGCACGCTGACTTCGGTCGCGGGCGGTGGCGATACTGTCGCTGCACTGAACAAGGCGGGCGTGGCGGGAGATTTCACCTTCATCTCGACCGCCGGGGGGGCCTTCCTGGAATGGATGGAAGGCAAGGAACTGCCCGGTGTCGCGGTCCTGAAGGACGCGCGGAACGGCTGACGAAGAAAGGGGGCGTTCGCGCCCCCTCTTGCGCCCCGGGCACAATTGACCCCCGAGAATATTCTAGCACAGAAGATGGGCTAGCCGCGCAGGCCGGTCTGCTTCAACAGGCCCTTTCGCTTGGCCTCATAGTAATAGCCGCGCGAATACCACATCACCGTCCTGTCCGGGTTGCCGTCTGCCACCATCCAGGCGCCGCGCAGGTATTTGACGCCGTAACGCAGGTTGGTATCCGCATCCAGCAGCGCCTCGGGCGATCCGCGATGGCCCATGGTGCGGGCCGTCTGCGGGTTCAACTGCATCAGCCCATAATAGGGGCCGTTGCGGGCACCGGGCCGGTGCTGGGATTCGCGCAGGATGATCCGCTGCACCATCGCAGGTGGCACCTCGTAATGGCGCGACCAATAATTGATGCGCGCGCGCAACTGCGGCGTCTCGTTCGGGTAAAGCCCGTTGCGGCCCAGCCCGGCCGGCATCTGCTCACGCCGGCCACCCCCGCAGGCGGCAAGCGCTAAAACCGCCAGGATCAGGCCACGTCGCCCCATCTTCTGTGGCGAAGCACCCCGAGGGGTGAGACGCGCCAGCACCGAGGGGGGCAGCGCCCCCCGTTCCAGGTCAGACATGGATGGCGCCATCCCCGCAGGCAAGCGCCGCTTCCCGCACCGCTTCCGAGGTGGTCGGATGTGCATGGCAGGTCAGGGCCAGATCCTCGGCCGAGGCGCCGAACTCCATCGCCACGCAAACCTCGTGGATCATCTCGCCGGCGTTGGGACCGATGATGTGGCAACCCAGGATCCGGTCGGTTTCCGCATCGGCGATCAGCTTGACGAAGCCGTCGGCCTGCATGACCGCCTTGGCGCGGGCATTGCCCATGAAGGGGAACTTTCCGACCTTGATCTTGCGGCCGCCTTCCTTTGCGGCTTCCTCGGTCAGGCCGACTGTGGCGACCTCGGGCATTGTATAGATCACGCCGGGAATCAGGTCATAGTTCACGTGGCCATGCTTGCCGGCAATCACCTCGGCCACGGCCATGCCCTCGTCCTCGGCCTTGTGGGCCAGCATCGGGCCGGGCACCGCGTCGCCGATGGCATAGATGCCGGGGACGGACGTCGCCCAGTGTCCGTCGACCTTGATATAGCCGCGGTCGGTCATCTGAACGCCCAGGGCATCAAGACCAAGGCCATCGGCATAGGGGCGGCGGCCGGTGGCGACCAGGACCGTCTCGGCCTCCAGCATGTGTTCGCTGTTGTCCTTGCGCAGGGTATAGCTGACCTTGGCCCCGCCATCGGCGGCCTCGACCCCCGATACGGCGGCGCCGAGGACGAATTTCAAGCCCTGCTTGGTCAGGATCTTCTGGAACTGCTTCTGCACCTCGGCGTCCATGCCGGGGGTGATGGCGTCGAGATATTCGACAACGGTTACCTGGGTGCCAAGCCGGGCATAGACGGAGCCCAGTTCCAACCCGATCACCCCCGCGCCGATCACCACCATCGACTGCGGGATCTTGGGCAGCGCAAGCGCGCCGGTCGAATCCACCACGATGCCCGCGTCATTGTCGACCGTGACACCCTTCAGCGACGACGGAACCGAGCCTGAAGCGATCACGATGTTCTTCGCGTCGTAGGTCGTGTCGCCGACCTTGACCTTGCCCGCCGCCTCGATGACGGCCCAGCCCTTCAACCAGTCGATCTTGTTCTTCTTGAACAGGAACTCGATGCCCTTGGTGTTGCCGCCGACGGTTTCGGCCTTGTAGCTCTGCATCTTCTGCCAGTCGACATCGACATGGCCCGCCATCAGGCCCATCTTGGCAAAGTTCTCGTGCGTTTCGTGCAGCATGTGGCTGGCGTGCAGCAGGGCCTTGGACGGGATGCAGCCCACGTTCAGGCAGGTGCCGCCCAGGGTCTCGCGGCCCTCGACGCAGGCGACCCTGAGACCCAGCTGGGCTGCCCGGATCGCGCAGACATAGCCGCCCGGTCCCGCCCCGATCACGATCAGGTCATAGGTGGACATCGACTTCTCCTTCATTGTCCCTCATGGCCGGCGTCCAGGGCGATGCCTAGAACAGCGCAGCCAGTATCATCACCATCGTCGCCGCAAATCCCACGGCCCATATGACCGAGCGCCACGGCACCCAGCCAAAGACATAGGCCGGCACATAGAGGATTCGCGCCGCAAGATAAATCCATGCGCAGGCGGCGGTCGTGCCGCTGCCTTGACCGCCCAGCGTCACCACCACGACCGCAAGCGTGAACAGGATCAGCCCTTCGAAATGATTGTTCAGCGCCCTCTGCAGCCGTCCTGCGGTGCCCTTCAACGATGGTGCGCTGTCCCGCGGGCCCATCGCCACGCGCGGCCCGACCTGAAGGTTCGCCGCAACCGAAAAGGCTGCAAACTGGACGGCCTGCAACAGCCCCGCAAGCGCCAGGACAGTCAGTTCGGGCGTCATGCTCAGGCCGTTTCCACGAAATGAAAGTCCACGCCCGTCACACCGGCCTGCGCGTTGAACGGTGCCGCGCCGCCGGACAGATAGGCCCGCGCCGCCTTTGCATCCGTCACCTGGAACAGCGCCCAGTGATTGCGGTCATCCTCGCGCCACAATTGCAGCAGCGACAATCCGTTGCGCCCGCGATCCTCGGCATCGGCATCGAATGCCGTGCGGAAGGGGACGGGGTCGGCGACGGTATAGTGGGCGATCATTTGCATAGACTGTCCCTTTGTCGAAAAAGGCGCCGCCACGGATGCAGCGGCGCCGTCGGACCTTACAGGTCCATCAGCAACCGGCGCGGATCCTCCAGCGCCTCTTTGACCCGCACCAGGAAGGTCACGGCGCCCTTGCCGTCCACGATCCGGTGGTCATAGGACAGCGCCAGATACATCATCGGCCGGATGACGATCTGCCCGCCGACCACGACCGGGCGTTCCTGGATCTTGTGCATCCCCAGGATGCCTGACTGCGGGGGGTTCAGGATGGGCGAGGACATCAGCGAGCCATAAACCCCGCCGTTCGAGATGGTGAAGGTGCCCCCCTGCATTTCCTGCATGGTCAGCTTGCCGTCGCGGCCCTTGGTGCCAAGTTCGCCGATTTCCTTCTCGATCGCGGCAAAGCCCTTCTGGTCCGCGTCGCGCACGACCGGAACGACCAGACCCGAAGGCGTGCCCACCGCCACGCCCATGTTGACATAGTTCTTGTAGACCACGTCGGTGCCGTCGATCTCGGCGTTGACCTCGGGCACTTCCTTCAAGGCGTGGCAGCAGGCCTTCACGAAGAAGGACATGAAGCCCAGCTTGACCTTGTGCTTCTTCTCGAAGGCGTCCTTGTATTCGTTGCGAAGCTGCATGATGCCGGACATGTCGGCCTCATTGTAGGTCGTCAGCATCGCCGCGGTGTTCTGCGCGTCCTTCAGGCGACGCGCGATAGTCTGGCGCAACCGCGTCATCTTGACGCGTTCCTCGCGCGCGGCGTCCTCGGCCGTGCGGGGGGCAGCCGGAACGGCGGCCTTGGGCGCGGGCTGTGCCTTGGCCACGTCTTCCTTCATCACGCGGCCGTCACGGCCGGAACCCGTCACCTGGTCGCGGCTGACGCCCTTTTCGGCCATCGCCTTCTTGGCCGAGGGCGCATCCTCGACATCGGTGCGGGGCTGGGTCTGCTCGGGGCCGGCACCGGGGGATCCGACCTCGCCGGCCGTCACACCGTCCTCGCCGCCCGAGGCGGAGCCGACGGGGGCCGCGGCATTTCCGTAGGCGCCCTTGTTGGACGACGCGGGCTGGGGGGCCGATGCGCCGGCATTCCCGGCAGCGCCTTCGGTGATGATGGCCAGGCGCGCCTTGGCATCGACGGTAGCGCCTTCCTCGGCGAGGATGTCGGCCAGGACGCCAGCGGCAGGGCTGGGAACCTCGACCGACACCTTGTCGGTTTCCAGTTCGCACAGCATCTCGTCCACGGCGACTGTGTCGCCCGGCTTCTTGAACCAGGTGGCCACGGTCGCCTCGGTCACGCTTTCGCCAAGCGCGGGCACCATCACGTCCACGGATTTGCCGCTCATCTGTTTTTGTCCTTCCGGGGTCTTCTGGGCCGTCTCGGCCTGCGGGTGGTCTTTGGGGGTATCATTCTGGCCGCCTTGAGAGATCTGGGCCAGCAGGGCGTCGGGGCCGACAGTCTCGCCTTCCGCCGCAAGGATTTCGGCCAGGGTGCCCGCCGCAGGGCTTGGCACCTCGACTGTCACCTTGTCTGTTTCCAGCTCGCACAGCATCTCGTCCACCGCGACGGCGTCACCCGGTTTCTTGAACCAGGTGGCGACCGTCGCCTCGGTGACCGATTCGCCCAGTGCGGGCACGCGGACTTCGATGGGCATCGGATCATCCTTCAAGCGACAGCGCCTCGGACACCAGGGCCTCCTGCTCGGCCTTGTGGCGAGAGGCGAGGCCGGTGGCGACCGACGCGGCTGCGTTGCGGCCGACATAGCGGGCGCGGTTGTGGCGCGCGCCCAGCCGATCCAGCGACCATTCCAAGTAGGGCTCGACAAAGCTCCAGCCGCCCTGGTTCTTGGGCTCTTCCTGGCACCAGACGATCTCGGCGTCCTTGAAGCGGGACAGTTCCTTGACCATCGACTGCGCGGGGAACGGATAGAACTGTTCCAGGCGCAGCAGGTAGATGTCGTCGATCCCGGCCTCGTCCCGCGCCTTCAAGAGGTCGTAATAGACCTTGCCCGAACAGATCACGACGCGGCGGATGCGGTGATCCGGAACCAGCGTGATGTCCGAGGCACCATGCTGCGCGTCGTCCCACAGCACGCGGTGGAAGGTCGATCCGGTCTGGAAGTCGGCCGCCTTGCTGGTGGCCTTGGGATGGCGCAGCAGCGATTTCGGCGTCATCAGCACCAGTGGCTTGCGGAACCGGCGGTGCATCTGGCGGCGCAGGATGTGGAAATAGTTGGCCGGAGTCGTGCAGTTGGCGACGATCCAGTTGTCCTCGGCGCACATCTGCAGGAAGCGTTCCAGGCGGGCCGAGCTATGCTCGGGCCCCTGGCCCTCGAAGCCGTGGGGCAGCAGCATCACCAGGCCCGACATGCGCAGCCATTTCTTCTCGCCCGACGAGATGAACTGGTCGAACATGATCTGCGCGCCGTTGGCGAAGTCGCCGAACTGGGCTTCCCACAACACGAGCGCATTGGGTTCGGCCAGCGAATAGCCGTATTCGAAGCCCAGAACCGCGTATTCAGACAGCATCGAGTCGATGACCTCGTAGCGGGCCTGACCCTCGGCGATGTTGTTCAGCGGGTAATAGCGATCCTCGGACTTCTGGTCGATGAAGGCCGAATGACGCTGGCTGAAGGTGCCGCGCGTGCTGTCCTGGCCCGCCAGGCGAACCGGCTTGCCTTCCAGCAGCAGCGACCCGAAGGCCAGGGCCTCGCCCGTGGCCCAGTCAAAGCCTTCGCCCGTCTCGAACATCTGCTTCTTGGCTTCCAGAAGCCGGCCCACGGTCTTGTGCAGGTTGTGGCCCTCGGGAACCCCCGTCAGCGCGCGGCCGATCTGGGCCATCGTCGAAGGCTCGATCCCGGTTTCGCCCGACACGTATTCCGCGCCCTCGCGGTCGAGGCCCGACCACTTGCCGTCCAGCCAGTCGGCCTTGTTGGGCTTGAAGGCCTTGCCCACCTCGAACTCCTCGTTGAGGTGGTTCTGGAAGGCGGTCTTCATGTCCTCGATCTCGCCCTCGGGGACAAGGCCGTCGGCGACCAGGCGTTCGGTATAAAGCTGCAGCGTCGTCTTCTGCGCCTTGATCTTGGTATACATCGCCGGGTTCGTGAACATCGGCTCGTCGCCTTCGTTGTGACCGAAGCGACGATAGCAGAAGATGTCGATCACGACGTCCTTCTGGAACTTCTGGCGGAACTCGGTCGCGACCTTGGCGGCATGGACCACGGCCTCGGGGTCGTCGCCGTTCACGTGGAAGATCGGCGCCTCGACCATCAGCGCGATATCGGTCGGATAGGGCGAGGTGCGGCTGAAATGCGGCGCGGTGGTGAAGCCGATCTGGTTGTTCACCACGATGTGGATGCAGCCGCCGGTGCGGTGGCCCTTGATGCCCGACAGTTGCAGGCATTCTGCCACGACGCCCTGGCCTGCGAAGGCCGCGTCGCCATGCAGCAGGATCGGCAGGACCGCGCTGCGGTCATGCATGTCGCCCAGTTGGTCGCCCTTGGCGCGCGCCTTGCCCAGCACGACCGGGTTCACGGCCTCGAGGTGCGAAGGGTTGGCGGTCAGCGACAGGTGGACGGTATTGCCGTCGAACTCTCGGTCGCTCGATGCGCCGAGGTGGTATTTCACGTCGCCCGAACCGTCCACGTCCTCGGGCTTGAACGAGCCGCCCTGGAACTCGTGGAAGATCGCGCGATAGGGTTTCGACATCACGTTGGCCAGCACCGACAGGCGGCCGCGGTGGGGCATCCCCACGACGATCTCCTTCACGCCCAAGGCGCCACCGCGCTTGATGATCTGTTCCATCGCCGGGATCAGCGCCTCGCCCCCGTCGAGGCCGAAGCGCTTGGTGCCCATGTATTTCACATGGAGGAACTTCTCGAAGCCCTCGGCCTCGACCAGCTTGTTCAGGATGGCGCGGCGGCCTTCCTGTGTGAACTGGATTTCCTTGCCATATCCCTCGATCCGCTCCTTCAGCCAGGCGGCTTCCTCGGGGTTCGAGATGTGCATGAACTGGATCGCGAAGGTGCCGCAGTAGGTCCGCTTCATCAACTCGGTGATCTGGCGGATCGAGGCGACCTCCAGCCCCAGCACGTTGTCGATGAAGATCGGGCGGTCCATGTCGCCGGGGCCGAAGCCGTAGGTGGCCGGGTTCAACTCGCCGTGGTCGGGCACGTCGCGCAGGCCCAGCGGGTCAAGGTTGGCGTGCAGGTGGCCGCGGATGCGGAAGGCACGGATCAGCATCAGCGCGCGGATCGAATCCAGCACGGCCTGGCGCATCTGGTCCTCGGTCAGGCTGACGCCCTTTTCCTCGGCCTTGGCGGCGATCTTCTTCATCGCGGCGCGGGCTTCGTCCTTGGAGGCCATCGGCCATTCGCCGGTCAGCGCCGCGGTGGTTTCATCGGACGGCATCGGCGGCCAGTCGGCGCGCTTCCAGCTTGCGCCTTCGGCTTCGCGCGCGGCATCTTCTCCGGCATCACCCAGGCCGCGGAAGAAGGCGTCCCATGCGGCGTCGAAGTTCTGCGGGTTCTGCGCCCACTGGCCGTAAAGCTGTTCGATATAGGCCGCGTTATGTCCTTGCAGGAAGGACGAGTCGTGGAAGTCGGCGTTCTTGGGTTGGTCGGTCATAGGCCTTGGCCCTCTGTGGTCGAGCTGAGGTTATCTTGTGGGCGGGTTTGCGGTTGCCTCGGGTTTCCCGAAGCAAGATTTCCAGTTGTTTATCCATGTACCAGGGCACCAGCTTATCGGCGGGCTGGCGTAGAATCTCGCGGCAAACCGGTATTGCCCTAAAGACGGCGCGGAACTGGCCCATCTGCCATCGCCGCGAGCCGCCGTCCTTGATGAGTTCCGCCAAGACCCGGCGCCGTACGATGCTCCAGAACCTGCGCTCGGCAGCAGGTCTATCCGCCGCATTCTTCGCGACAAGAAAGGCGACATTGGTGATGGACAGAAGCAGCGCCGTCTGACGCTTTATCCGCGATGCTGCCACCTCGTGGTGGTAAAGCTTCGCTTCGTGCGCGCTGAGCAAGTAACCGTGCCGCGACAGCCGATAGCTGAAATCCAGATCCTCGTTCGGGCAATAGCTCTGCAGCGCGTCTTCGAACATGACTGCCACACCCGCCGAACGACGGACGGTCATCTTGTATCCGGCCATCAATGCAAGAGGGTTGACCCGAAGATCAAGGCCCGCCAGACCGGGTGGTAGAGCGTTTCGAAACGTGCCGTCATAGGGCACGAAAATCCGCTCTGCCGACATCATCGCGATCTCTCGCCACAAAAACCGAAATAGCCGAAACTTGAACAAGTGCTTGACGCGTTCGTTTCGCGCTAATCCGTCCTTGCGTGCCCCGGATGATCCCTGAGTGCCCTGCGGCAAGCCGTCCGAGGCCGCGACGGCTACGACTTCCTGCAGAGCAGGATGTTCATAAACCCTCATAATCTCGGCTGCGCAATCCGGATGCATGAAACTGTCATCATCGATGACAAAGCAGATGTCACTGGTCGCAGCATGCATAGCCGCATTCCGCTGCGCCGCGGTCGAACGACGCGGCGCTTGCAGATATGTCAGCCTGACCGGCTTGTCCGCCAACAGCGCCTTGCACCGATCACGATGGGTCAGCCAATCGTCGCTGGCATCAACAACAACGATTTCAGCAGGAGGACGCGTTTGCGAAAGTGCGCAGTCAATGCAGGTCGTCAGCACGTCGAACCGATCGAGCGTGGCTACGCACAACGCCCAAGTCAGCGGATGGTCTTGATCACCACCCTCAGCATGTTCGAAGCGGGCTTTCTCGCTGACGCTCATATTTGGGTCTACGGGGTTCACGGCGTCAGGCGGCGCTGCAGGTGACGATCATCATCTGGACGCCGGGCATCGCGCTGCCGGCGCCCGGCTTGTTGGTGCGGCTCTCGGCAACGTCGCGTCCGGCCGCGCGGCAAAGCTGCGCGGGCGCGGCCTCGATCTTGCCGGCGTCGGTCTGGGCAGGGCGGAACAGCACGGTATAGCGGCTGTCGGCATCCCCGGTGACCGAAATCAGCGAAGCCTGGTGCAACCCGGTGCGTCCGTCGACCGGTCCGGTCGGCAGGGCCGGGGCCGCCGGCGCCGCGACTGGCGGCGCAACGGGCACTGTCGGCACCACGACACGCGGCGCAGCCGGCGCGGCGGGGGCTGAGGGCGCGGGAACCGGGGCCGGGGCAGCCGCAGGCTGCATGCAGGCTGCCAGCCCGCAGACCGCAAGAAGCGCCAGGACGCGGGGCATGGTGAGAAGACTGGCTGCTGGAATTCTGGATGTCATGACCGCCTCAGGCACAATAAACGTCGATGATGGCCGCGCCGGGATCGACATAGGGATCCACCCGCGGGATGCGTTCGATCCGCGCCACAGCGCGACGTTCCAGGCCGCACAGCGCACGGGCTGCGCCCTGGTCGGCACCGGCGGGCGCGCGGGCTGGGTGATAGATCAGCCGCCAGCCGAAATCGCGCCGCGCGACGGTGCGGACCGCATCGGGGGGGAGGGTGCTGGCCTGGTGAAGGTTCGTCATGGCGGGAATGCCGCCGGGCAGGATGTCGTCGGTGGGCGCGCGACCGCAGGCCGTCAGCGCCAGAAGCGCGGCCAGTGACACGGGCGCAAGACATCCGCCAGCCCAGGCTTGCGCCCGGCTTGTCGCGATTGCTGCCCCGCAGTGCGGCTGGTCGTCCACATCATCCCCCTGGTCCTGCCAGTGCCCCCATACTTAAGTCGGGAGCACGGCTTTTCAAATCCGTCACGAACAGGTGACGGTCATCCGCTGAACGCCGGTCCCGAACTGAGGCGCGGTCGTGTCCACAGCCTGGGCGCTGAAAACGGTCGAGGCGGTGTTGGCGCAGATCGTCCGTGGCGCGGCCGCCAACTGTTCGGCGGTGACGCCGTCGTCGCGGTAGAAGACGACATACTGGTTGTCTGTCCGGGTCACGCCCAGGACCGCGTCGGCCGGAAGGCCGGTCGCCGCGGCAAGCGCCTCGGTCGAGGCCTGGTCGACCGTGACGGCGGTTTCGACGCGGGTGACAGGCTCGGGCGCGCAGGCCCCCAGCACAACAGTCGAGGCGATGATGGTGGCCGAAAGCATCTTCATCTTCAGTCTCCTGTGTTTGATCGCGAAAGGTGATCGTGCCGGGGCAACGCCCGCCCCGCAGGGCGGGTTCAGTCTCAGCCCTTGATGGCCTTCAGCACGGCCTCGCCCAGGCCAGCCGGGCTGTCGGCCACGACGATCCCGGCGCGCTTCATCGCCTCGATCTTCGATTCCGCATCGCCCTTGCCGCCGGACACGATCGCGCCCGCGTGGCCCATGCGACGGCCCGGAGGGGCGGTGCGGCCCGCGATGAAGCCTGCCGTCGGCTTCCACTTGCCCTTCTTCTTCTGCTCGGCCAGGAACTCGGCCGCTTCCTCCTCGGCCGAGCCGCCGATCTCGCCGATCATGATGATCGATTCTGTCTCGGGGTCGTCGAGGAACATCTGCAGCACGTCGATATGCTCCATCCCCTTGATGGGGTCGCCGCCGATACCGACCGCCGAGGACTGGCCCAGGCCCACGTCCGAGGTCTGCTTCACGGCCTCATAGGTCAGGGTGCCGGAACGCGACACGACGCCCACGCTGCCGCGGCGGAAGATGCTGCCCGGCATGATGCCGATCTTGCATTCGTCGGGCGTCATGATCCCGGGGCAGTTCGGCCCGATCAGGCGCGACTGCGACCCTTGCAGGGCGCGTTTCACGCGCATCATGTCCAGCACCGGGATGCCTTCGGTGATGCAGACGATCAGCGGAACCTGCGCGTCGATGGCCTCCAGGATCGAATCCGCCGCGAAGGGGGGCGGGACATAGATCGCGGATGCGGTGGCGCCCGTCTTTGCCACGGCCTCGTGGACCGAGTTGAAGACCGGCAGGCCCAGGTGTTCGCTGCCGCCCTTGCCGGGGGTCACGCCGCCGACCATCTGCGTGCCATAGGCGATCGCCTGTTCGGTATGGAAGGTGCCCTGGGATCCGGTGATCCCCTGGCAGATGACTTTGGTGTCTTTGTTAACGAGAACGGCCATCGTTTCTTATCCCTTCACCGCTTTCACGATTTTCTCTGCCGCATCCGACAGGTCGTCGGCAGCGATCACGTTCAGGCCGGACTTCGCGATGATTTCCTTGCCCAATTCGACATTGGTGCCTTCCAGACGCACGACCAGCGGAACCTGAAGCCCGACTTCCTTCACGGCGGCGATGATGCCTTCCGCGATGATGTCGCAGCGCATGATGCCGCCGAAGATGTTGACCAGGATGCCTTTGACGTTCGGGTCCGAGGTGATGATCTTGAAGGCTTCCGTCACCTTCTCCTTGGTCGCACCGCCGCCGACGTCCAGGAAGTTTGCGGGTTCCGCGCCATACAGCTTGATGATGTCCATCGTGGCCATGGCCAGGCCCGCGCCGTTCACCATGCAGCCGATCTCGCCGTCAAGGGCGATGTAGTTCAGGTCGAACTTGGAGGCGGCCAGTTCCTTGGGGTCTTCCTCGGTCTCGTCGCGCAGCGCCATGATGTCGGGCTGGCGGTAAAGCGCGTTGTTGTCGAAGCCCATCTTCGCGTCCAGGCACTTGATGTTGCCTTCGGGGGTGACGATCAGCGGGTTGATCTCCAGCATCTCCATGTCCTTCTCGATGAACATGCGATACAGGTTCTTGACCAGGGCGACGCATTGCTTGACCTGCGCGCCTTCCAGGCCCAGGGCGAAGGCCACGCGGCGGCCGTGGAAGTCCGACAGGCCCGAGGCCGGGTCAACGCTGAAGCTGACGATCTTTTCCGGCGTCTGGGCGGCGACTTCCTCGATGTCCATGCCGCCTTCGGTCGAGGCGACGAAGCTGACGCGAGAGGTCTGGCGATCCACCAGCAGCGCCAGATAAAGCTCGCGCGCGATGTCGCTGCCATCCTCGATATAGATGCGGTTGACCTGCTTGCCGGCAGGTCCGGTCTGATGCGTGACCAGCGTCCGACCCAGCATCTGGCGGGTCAGTTCCTCGGCTTCCTCGACCGACTTGGCCAGGCGGACGCCGCCCTTTTCACCGGCTTCGGCTTCCTTGAAGCTGCCCTTGCCGCGACCGCCCGCGTGGATCTGGGCCTTGACCACCCACAGGGGGCCGTCCATCTCGCTTGCGCAGGTCTTGGCTTCGTCGGCCTTCATCACGATCCGGCCGTCGCTGACCGGCGCGCCGTATTGACGCAGCAGCGCCTTGGCCTGGTATTCGTGGATATTCATCCTGACCCCCTTTTTCGGTTCGACAGATTTGCGGGGGGTCTTGCCACATCGGGGGCGGGCCGGGAAACGGTTTTCCCCTAAAATGCAGGAAAGCCGCAAGAAGTCGCCTATTGTGATCACGGCTGGAAATCCCGTGATCACAAAGGTCAGTATCCTAGGATTCGCCTGCCGATCTAGCCTGCAACCCGGGCGCAGTCGAAGCTGTCGCCCGTGGTCTGCGAGGTGAAGGTCATCTGGTTGTCGCTCTGCCACTGCACCTGGATGACAGCCCCGTCGGCCAGCGTCATGGTCGTGACCCGGTTCTGGGTCGAGAACCTTGCGATGCGGATGGGCGAGGCCTCGTTCGCGGGCAAATAGGATTCGGGCGTGAAGGTCATGGTTGTGGCGCCGCAGTTCCATGAGCCCATGAAGGGCAATTGGTCGGTCGGGCGGGGGCTAGAGGGCGGCGCGGAACAGGCGCCGATCAGCAGGGCAGAGAAAAGCGCAGCAGGCAGGACGGTTCGGGTCATGGTCGCCTCCGGTTCACTGGATGCGGAAATGCTACGACGGAACCGGAAAGATGAACATCATCAAATGCAAAGGCGCGCCCCGGGGGACGCGCCTTGCCGATCTGCGGGACCCGTCAGGCCAGCGAGCCGTCGATGCCCTTGCAAGCCTCGACCAGGCCCTTCACCGCGTCGACCGACTTGGTGAACATCGCCTGCTCGTCGCCGTCCAGCGTGATGTCGATGACCTTTTCCACGCCGCCCGCGCCGATCACGGTGGGCACGCCCACATACATGCCGTCCAGGCCGTATGCGCCGTCGACATAGGCCGCGCAGGGCAGGACGCGCTTCTGGTCCTTCAGATAGGCTTCCGCCATCTCGATGGCCGAGGTCGCGGGCGCATAGAAGGCGCTGCCGGTCTTCAGCAGGCCGACGATCTCGGCCCCGCCGTCACGGGTGCGCTGCACGATGGCGTCCAGCTTTTCCTGGGTGGTCCAGCCCATCTTGACCAGGTCGGGCAGGGGGATGCCGGCGACGGTCGAATAGCGGGTCAGCGGGACCATCGTGTCGCCGTGGCCGCCCAGGACGAAGGCGGTGACGTCCTTCATCGACACGCCGAATTCAAGCGACAGGAAGTGGCGGAAGCGGGCCGAATCCAGCACGCCGGCCATGCCGCAGACCTTTTCGCGCGGCAGGCCCGAAAATTCGCGCAGCGCCCAGACCATCGCGTCCAGCGGGTTGGTGATGCAGATCACAAAGGCGTCAGGCGCGTGCTTCGCGATGCCTTCGCCCACGGATTTCATGACCTTGAGGTTGATGCCCAGAAGATCGTCGCGGCTCATCCCCGGCTTGCGCGGGACGCCGGCGGTGACGATGCAGACATCCGCGCCCGCGATGTCGGCATAATCGTTGGTGCCCTTCAGGACCGCGTCGAAGCCTTCGGACGGACCGGATTCGGCGATGTCCAGTGCCTTGCCCTGGGGCGTGCCTTCGGCGATGTCGAACAGGACGACGTCGCCCAGTTCCTTCATCGCGGCCAGATGCGCCAGCGTGCCGCCGATCTGCCCCGCACCGATCAGTGCGATTTTGGGTCGGGCCATGGATAACCTCCGGGTGTCATGGATGATTGTTGCGGGGTTGGTTACGGGGTCGTGAAACGAATCGCAAGCCCGCGCCACTGCCGCGCGCCACTGTTGGCGCTGACACTTGTCATTCACCATCCGGGCGCGCATTCCTGGCCGGCGCGGACGGAGGGTGGCGATGCTGGAACTGACGGTCGGGGGATGGGTGCTTGCGGTGCTGGCCTCGATCTCCGTGGGGCTGGCCAAGGGCGGGCTTGCGATGGTGGCGATGCTGGCGGTGCCGCTGCTGTCGCTGGTCATGTCGCCGGTGCAGGCGGCGGGGCTGATGCTGCCGGTCTATGTCGCCTCGGACGTGGGCGGGCTGATCGCGTTCCGCCGCAACTTCGACCTGCGGGTTCTGGCCACCGCCTTGCCGGGCGCGGTGGCAGGCATCGGCCTGGGCTGGGCGGGTGCGCATCTGGTGCCGGTCTGGGGCGTGACGCTGATCGTCGGGCTGATCGGGGTCGTCTTTGCCCTGAACGCGCTGATCCGGCCGCAACTGGCGGGTGCCGCGCGGGAACCGTCCGCCGCCAAGGGCAGCGTCTGGGGCGGCATCGCGGGCTATACCAGCTTTGTCAGCCATTCGGGCGCGCCCCCCTGGCAGGTCTATGTCCAGCCGCTGCGCCTGTCGCCGGTGATCTATGCGGGCACGACGACCTGGTTCTTTGCCATCTGCAACTGGGTCAAGCTGATCCCTTATGCCGCGCTTGGGCAGTTGTCGGTTGCGAACCTCAAGGCGGCGGCGGTGCTGACGCCGGTCGCTTTGATCTCGGTCTGGGTCGGGCTGCGGCTGGTCCGCATCATCCCCGAGGCGCTGTTCTACAAGCTGATCACCTGGGGGCTGCTGGTGGTGTCATTGCGGCTGGTCTGGCAAGCCTTGGCCTGATGCCGCAGCGCAGCAAAATTGCACTTGCCAAATCTGGCGCAGCAGGGCAGCGTCACGCAAGATTGTTGCGAGGAGGATCTGATGGCGCGGCCCTATCGTTCGGTTCTGTATATTCCGGCAGCCAATGCACGGGCGATGGAGAAGGCCCGGGGTCTGCCCACCGATGCGATCATCTTTGATCTCGAGGATGCGGTCGCGCCCGCCGAAAAGCCAGCCGGGCGCGACGCTCTGGCTGCGGCACTGGCCGAAGACTATGGCCCGCGTGCGCGGATCGTGCGGATCAACGGGCTGGCCACGGAATGGGGCGGGGACGACGCCCGTTTCTGCGCCGATCTGGACGGCGCGGATGCCGTGCTTATCCCCAAGGTGGACAGCGCCGCCGACCTGGACCGCGTGGCCGCGATCATCCCCGACCTGCCGCTGTGGGCGATGATGGAAACGCCCTCGGGGATGCTGAACGCCCCGCAGATCGCCGCGCATTCCCGGCTTCAGGGGATGGTGATGGGCACCAACGACCTGGCCAAGGAACTGAACAGCCGCTTCCGCCCCGACCGGCTGCCGATGCTGGCAGGCTTGGGCCTGTGCCTGCTGGCGGCCAAGGCCCATGGCAAGGTGATCGTGGACGGCGTCTTCAACGCCTTCAAGGATGACGATGGCCTGCGCGCCGAATGCGAACAGGGCCGCGACATGGGGTTTGACGGAAAGACGCTGATCCACCCCGCCCAGCTTGCCGTCGCCAACGAGGCCTTCGCCCCCACGGAAGCGGAGGTTGACCTGGCCCGGCGCCAGATCGACGCCTTCCAGTCCGCCGCGGCCGAGGGCAAGGGGGTCGCCGTGGTCGACGGCAAGATCGTCGAGAACCTGCATGTCGAGACAGCCCGCAAGACGCTGGACCGCGCCAAGGCAATTGCGGCAATGGAAGGATAAGGGCAGGGTGCGCCCCAGGACATCCAGCGAAAGGAAAGCCAGATGGTTCTGCTGATTTCGGGCGTGGCCCTGTGGTGGGCGGCGCATCTGTTCAAGCGGGTGGCACCGGACCGCCGCGCCGCCCTGGGCGACAAGGGCAAGGGGCTGGTTGCGATCCTGCTGATCCTGTCGGTCTTCATCATGGCGCGAGGCTATGGGCAGGTCGATGGGCCGGTCTGGTGGGGCAGGTCGCCTGCGACGACCGGCATCAACAACCTGCTGATGCTGCTGGCCTTCTATCTTTACGCGGCCGACGGAATGGGCACGCGCGTCACCGCCTGGATCCGGCATCCGCAGCTGACCGGCTTCTCGCTCTGGGCTGTGGCGCATCTGCTGGTGAATGGCGATCTAGCGTCGCTGATCCTGTTCGGCGGGCTGTTGGCCTGGGCGCTTGTCGAAATCGTCCTGCTGAACCGGGCGGGCGCCTGGAAGCGGCGCACGGGGCCGTTCCCGGTCCGCAAGGAAATCATGGCGGCCGTTGGCGCGGTTGTCGTCATGCTGGTCGTGGGGCTGATCCACGGCTGGATCGGACCCTGGCCGTTCGGAGGCTGAACCATGACCACCCTATACCGCTGCATCACCGAGGACGACACCTCGCAATTCTGCCACCGCGTCAGCGAGGCGCTGTCGAAGGGCTGGTCCCTGCATGGCAGCCCGACCATGGCCTTCGATCCCGTCAAGGGCGTGATGCGGATGGGCCAGGCCGTCACCAAGCAGGTTCAGGCCGAATACCATCCCGACATGAAGCTGGGGCAGCAATGACCAAGACCAATCCGGGCCGCTTCTTCGAGGATTACCAGCTTGGCCAGGTGATCCGCCATGCCGTTCCCCGCACGGTGGCCGAAGGGGAACGGGCGCTGTATCACGCCCTGTATCCGGCCCGGCACGCGCTGTATTCCAGCGACGAATTCGCGGCGAACTGCGGGTTGGAAAGCAGCCCCCTGGACGACCTGCTGGCCTTTCACATCGTCTTCGGCAAGACCGTTCCCGATGTCAGCCTGAACGCGGTGGCGAACCTGGGCTATGCCCAGGGCCGATGGCTGGCGCCGGTCTGGCCGGGTGATACGCTGCGGTCGGAATCGCAGGTGATCGGGCTGAAGCAGAACTCGAATGGCAAGTCGGGCGTGGTCTGGGTCCGGACGCAGGGGCTGAACCAGATGGACCAGCCGGTGCTGGACTATGTCCGCTGGGTGATGGTGCGCAAGCGCGACACCGATGCGCCCGCGCCCGAGACGGTCGTGCCTGACCTGCCGCCCGTGGTCGCGCCCGAGGATCTGGTGATCCCCGAAGGACTCGACTTCACCGAATACGACTTCGACCTGGCCGGGGAACCGCATCGCTGGGGCGATTACCAGATCGGCGAGAAGATCGACCATGTCGATGGCGTCACTATCGAGGAGGCCGAGCACATGCTGGCCACGCGCCTGTGGCAGAACACCGCCAAGGTGCATTTCGACGCCACCAACCGCGACGACGGGCGGCGGCTGATCTATGGCGGCCATGTCATCAGCATGGCCCGCGCCCTGTCCTTCAACGGGCTGGCCAATGCGCAGATGATCGTCGCGCTGAACGCCGGCGCCCATGCCAACCCATGCTTTGCGGGCGATACCGTCCGCGCCTGGTCCGAGGTGCTGGACAAGGCCGAAACCGATGCGCCGGGCGTTGCTGCAATCCGGCTGCGGCTTGTCGCAACCAAGGGGAACAGCAGGGATTTAGCGCTGAAGGATCCTGATGGGCACTACCAGCCGGACGTGTTTCTGGACCTGGATTACTGGGCCTTGATGCCGGTCTGAAAGTCCGAGTCGGCACAGGCCGGCACAAGGCGAAGCCATGTGATCACGACCCGCAGGGGTGTGATCACAAAGGACTGAAAGCAGCGAAAATTCGGTCCATGCTATGGCATCTGGCGGTGACAGATGCCACAAGACAGGACAAATACGCGCCAATCGCCAGCCTGCGGGGCCAGCTTCGTGCCTGCTGCGGGTCAAGCC
Source organism: Paracoccus sp. AK26 (assembly GCF_011801365.1). Classification (NCBI taxonomy): domain Bacteria; kingdom Pseudomonadati; phylum Pseudomonadota; class Alphaproteobacteria; order Rhodobacterales; family Paracoccaceae; genus Paracoccus; species Paracoccus sp. AK26. Next base: position 2,035,751 of record NZ_CP041041.1, on the reverse strand, counting down.
AGAACCGTTTAAAGGAGCGCCGCATCATGGCCGACGTAAACCGGGGCAACCGGCCGCTTTCCCCCCATATGCAGGTTTACCGCCTTCCCTTGGCGGCGATCACCTCGATCATGACGCGGATCACGGGGCACGCGCTTGTCGCGGGCATCCTGCTGCTGGTCTGGTGGCTGGTCGCTGCCGTCACCGGCCCCCAAGCCTTTGCCGCCGCCGACTGGGTAGTGCGGTCCTGGATCGGCTTCATCGTGCTGACCGGATCGGCCTGGGCGCTGTGGTTCCACACGCTGGCCGGCATCCGGCACCTGTTCTACGATTCCGGCAAGCTGCTGCGGATCGAGGAAGCCGAACGTGCAAGCTGGGCCATCATCATCGGGTCGGTGGTGCTGACGCTTCTGTCGCTGATCCTGTTCTTCTTTGCATAAGGGCAAGGCAACCATGCGCTATATCACTCCTCGCAAGGCGGCCATGGGCCTGGGTTCCGCCCACAGCGGCACGGCCGACCACTGGTTCCTGACCGTCAGTTCCTGCGCCCTGGTCCTGTTGGTGCCGGCCTTCATGCTGGTGATCGGCAATGCCATCGGCCTGCCTCATCCCGAACTGGTGGCTTACTTCGGCCGACCCTATCCGGCGCTGATCACGGCGCTGTTCATCGTCGTGGGCATGGTGCACTTCATCAAGGGCACCCGGATCATGATCGACGATTATTTCCAACACACGGCGCGCAAGGTGGCGATCATCGTCTCGGTGGTCTTTTCCTGGGCGGTCATCGCGGCGGCAGTCTTTGCGCTGGCCAAGATGACCCTCGTCACCGTCGCGATCTGAGGGCATCATGGCAGCATACGATATCCATACGCATGATTACGACGTGGTCGTGGTGGGCGCCGGGGGCGCCGGCCTGCGGGCGACGCTGGGCATGGCCGAACAGGGCCTGCGCACGGCCTGCGTGACCAAGGTCTTCCCGACGCGGTCCCACACGGTTGCCGCGCAGGGCGGCATCGCCGCGTCCTTGTCGAACATGGGCCCGGACAACTGGCAGTGGCACATGTACGACACCGTGAAGGGGTCGGACTGGCTGGGCGACACGGACGCGATGGAATACCTGGCGCGCGAGGCGCCCAAGGCCGTCTACGAGCTTGAACATTACGGCGTTCCCTTCAGCCGGACCGAGGAGGGCAAGATCTACCAGCGTCCCTTCGGCGGCCACACGACCGAATTCGGCGAAGGCCCCCCCGTGCAGCGCACCTGCGCCGCGGCCGACCGGACCGGCCACGCCATCCTTCACACCCTTTACGGCCAGTCGCTGAAGAACAATGCGGAATTCTTCATCGAATACTTTGCGATCGACCTGATCGTCACGGACGGCGCCTGCACCGGCGTGGTCTGCTGGAAGCTGGACGACGGCACCATCCACGTCTTCAACGCCAAGATGGTGGTGCTGGCGACCGGCGGCTATGGCCGGGCCTATTTCAGCGCGACATCGGCCCATACCTGCACCGGCGACGGCGGCGGGATGGTCGCGCGCGCGGGCCTGCCCCTGCAGGACATGGAGTTCGTGCAGTTCCACCCGACCGGCATCTATGGCTCGGGCTGCCTGATCACCGAAGGCGCGCGGGGCGAGGGCGGATACCTCACCAATTCGGAAGGCGAGCGTTTCATGGAACGCTATGCGCCGACCTATAAGGATCTGGCGTCCCGCGATGTGGTCAGCCGCTGCATCACCATCGAGATCCGCGAAGGCCGCGGCGTCGGTCCCGATAAGGACCACATGTATCTGAACCTGATGCACCTGCCGCCCGAGGCCTTGGCCGAACGTTTGCCCGGCATCAGTGAATCGGCCAAGATCTTCGCAGGCGTCGATGTGACCAAGCAGCCGATCCCCATCCTGCCAACGGTCCATTACAACATGGGCGGCATTCCCACGAACTATTGGGGCGAGGTGCTTGCACCCACCGCCGACAATCCGGATGCGATCTTCCCCGGCCTAATGGCCGTGGGCGAGGCGGGCTGCGCATCGGTCCACGGCGCGAACCGCCTCGGCTCGAACTCTCTGATCGACCTTGTGGTCTTCGGTCGCGCCGCCGCGATCCGGGCGGGGCAGGTGATCGACCGCGAAAGCCAGGTCCCCTCGACCAACCAGGCATCGGTCGACCAGGCGCTTGGGCGTTTCGACGCGCTGCGCCATGCCCAGGGCACCGTTCCGACCGCCGAGTTGCGGCTGGAAATGCAGCGCACCATGCAGGCTGACGCGGCGGTGTTCCGCACCGACAAGACCCTGGCCGAGGGCGCCGAGAAGATGACGGCGATCGCCGCCAAGATGGACGACATCAAGGTGACCGACCGCAGCTTGATCTGGAACAGCGACCTGATGGAAACGCTGGAACTGACCAACCTTATGCCCAACGCGCTTGCCACCATCGTCGCGGCCGAGGCGCGCAAGGAAAGCCGGGGCGCCCATGCGCATGAAGACTGGCCCGAGCGGGACGACGCCAACTGGCGCAAGCACTCGCTTGCATGGGTCGATGGAAACGCGGTTAAACTGGATTACCGCCCCGTCCATCTGGACCCCTTGACCAAGGAAGAGGATGGCGGGATCGACCTGAAGAAGATTGCTCCCAAGAAAAGGGTTTACTGATGCGCTTCCAGACTTTCGCCGCCCTGGGCCTTGCGGCCGCCACCCTGGCGGCCTGCGCCGCACCGATGCCGCCGGCGACCACCGTCACCGTGCCCCCTGCGGTCGTCACCACGCCGACCGTGCTGGACGCGGCCTCGCGCCAGGTTGCCCGGACCGTCATCAACGCCGAGATGGAAAAGCGCCTGCCCGGCGCCAATGTCGCGCCCTATACCGACTGCGTCGTCAACAACGCCACCACGGCGGAACTGATCGACATCGCCCAGGCCTCGCGCGCGGGCGTGTCCGGCACGGCGGACAGCGTGGCGGCCATCGTCTCGCGCCCGGCGACCACGCAGTGCATCGCTGCGGCGGCACGCACGGCCTGATGTGATGCGCGCGCGGGCGGGACATATGGCCTTGGCGCTGATCGGGACGCTGGCTGCCTGCGGCCCCGTCCCGGTCGAGCAGGCCGAGCTGACTTGCCTGCGCGACGCCGAACTGGCCGTCCGCCCGCAGACCAATGTGGCGGTCGGCATCGGCACCGGATCGTCCGGCACGCGCGGCTTCGGCAGCGTGTCGGTCGATCTGTCGGGCGACTACCTGATGGGGCGCGACCCGTCGCAGGTCTATGACCGCTGCGTGCAACGCCGGTCTGGCCAGCCTCCGCGCCGGCCGCTGGTCGACCAGCCGGGCTGGACGGGCTAGGTCATGGCGGAACAGGCACGGACAGGGCAGGGGGCGCGGCGCCTGATCGTTCATCTGGGCGTCCAGAAGACCGGCAGCACCTCGATCCAGCGGCATCTGCGCCGCAACGCCGACACGCTGGCGCATCACATTTTGGTCCGCACGCCCGAGGAAGGATCGCCCATGCGCCCGCTGGGCCGCGCGGCCATCGCCTTCAGCCTGGCGCCTTCGGACGACCGGGCCCAGGCCTTGCGGCTGGCCTTCCGAGACGTGCTGGACAGTCTGCCCGCAAACGCGGTGCCGGTCCTGATCAGCCACGAGAACCTGGCGGGCGCCATGCCCGGTAATGGCGGCGAGACGCGGCTTTACCCCGCGCTTCCGCAGATCGCCGCGCTGCTGATGGCCGAGGCACGCGAGTTCACGACCGATTTCGTGATCTATACGCGCAGCCGGAAAAGCTGGCGTCCCTCGGTCTGGGCGCAGGCGGTCCGGACCGACGGTTATACCCGCAGCCTGCTTGAATTCGAGGTTGAGACTGCCGATCTTCCAGGCTGGGGCGACCTTGTCCGCCGCATGACCGCCGAGACCGGCGATCGCGTGACCCGCTTCCGGCTGGAGGATGAGACGGATCCCCTGCGCCCCGGCCGCCAGCTTCTGCGCCATGCCGGTCTGGACGACGCCCTGATCGACGCGCTTCAGCCGCTGGACGGGCCGACCAACAACCGCCTGAACGACGGCGCGACCGAATTCCTGCGCAGGCTGAACGGCCTGTCTCTGAACCCCCACGCGCATGGCCGGATCGTCGATCTGGTCGCGCGCGCGGAACATCTTTTCGCGGCGGATGCGTCGCCCGAAGGCACTTCCTGAGAGGAGCACCCAATGGTCCAGTTCACCCTGCCCAAGAACAGCCAGATCCGGGTCGGCAAGACCTGGCCCGCGCCGGCAGGCGCCACCAATGTCCGCAAGTTCAAGATCTATCGCTGGGATCCCGACACGGGCGAGAACCCGCGGCTGGACACCTATTTCGTCGATCTGGACAAGTGCGGGCCGATGATCCTGGACGCGCTGATCAAGATCAAGAACGAGATCGACCCGACCCTGTCCTTCCGCCGGTCCTGCCGCGAAGGGATCTGCGGATCCTGCGCGATGAACATCGACGGCGGCAACCACCTGGCCTGCATCTATGGCATCGACGAGGTGAAGGGCGACGTGTCCATCTATCCGCTGCCGCATATGCCGGTGGTCAAGGACCTGGTGCCCGACCTGACGCATTTCTATGCCCAGCTTGCATCCGTGAACCCCTACCTGATCACCAAGTCGCCCACGCCCGGCAAGGAATGGAAGCAGTCCATCGAGGACCGCAAGAAGCTGGACGGCTTGTATGAATGCATCCTCTGCGCGTCCTGTTCGACCTCCTGCCCGTCCTACTGGTGGAACGGCGACCGTTATCTTGGCCCGGCAGCGCTGCTGAACGCCTATCGCTGGATCATCGACAGCCGCGACGAGGCCACGGGCGAGCGGCTGGACGAGCTGGAGGATCCCTTCAAGCTGTATCGCTGCCACACGATCATGAACTGCACCAATACCTGCCCCAAAGGGCTGAACCCCGCCAAGGCGATCGCCTCGATCAAGCACATGATGGTCGACCGCATGGTGTGATCAGCGTCCCGCGGTGGCCGGGGGCCAGCCCCCGGACCCCCGGGGTATTTGGGCAACGAAGAAGGGCCGGAGGTTTCCCCGGCCCTTTTTGCTGCGCGTCTTGCGTTTGCTTGACGGATCCTTCCCCAGCAGCCTTACCCTTCAACCTTGGTGAAGTCGGCGATCTGCTGGCCTGCGGCGCGGATGCGGTGCAGCAGGTTCAGGCGGTTGCGGCGGACGATCTGGTTGTCGGTGTTGACCTGCACCGCCTCGAAGAAGGCGTCGATGGGGGCGCGGAGGCCTGCGATGGCGGTCATGGCGGCGGGGAAATCCTCGGCCTTGATTGCGGCCCTGATCGCGGGTTCGGCGGTGTCGAGGGCAGCGAAAAGGGCGCGTTCCTCGTCGGTTTCGGCGAATTTCACGTCGGCGCCGAAGCTGTATTCGACGCCGTCCTTTTCCTCGGCCTGGGCCAGGATATTGCCCGCGCGCTTGAGACCCTGGGTCAGGTTCCGCCCGTCATCCGTCTGCAGCATGGCGTTCAGTGCCGTGGCAAAACTCACAAGCCGCACCAAATCATTCGTTCCATAGGTGTTAAACGCCGTGTCGACTACGTCGTGCCGAATGTCTTGTTCACGGAGATAAACTTTAAGTCGCTCGTGCACATAGGCGAGAAGATCTGAACAGAGGTCACCTAGACGCAAGTATTCATTATCGTCGTCAGCGATGAAATCCGCTCTGCTAGCGAGATATGATTGTTTGCTTGTTCGCCTCATTAACCCCTTGTCATCCCACGCTTCGAGAACGTCAGCAGGTGTCGCGGACTTACGAAGGGCCAAGTAGGTAGTTTCAACGAACTGCTTACCAGCATTTGGCACCTCGTGCTCCGAAAAGCCCACAACAAATGCAACATAATTGTGTCGCGCAAGTTGAGCGACAACTTGGCTAAATGCAGCTTTCGTTATCTCACTGAGCATTGAAAATCGCGTACCAAGCATTAAACGAATAACGCCAAGCGCGGCACGCCTCAGCGCAAAGGGATCCTTCGATCCCGTCGGTTTTTCGTCAATCGCCCAGAACCCAGTCAGTGTGTCGATCTTATCTGCCAAGGCCACCGCCACCGAAACCGGAGCGGTCGGCACCGCATCGGACGGCCCCAGCGGCGAGTAGTGGTCTTGGGCGGCGTCAGCGACGGCCTCGGGCTGGCCCGCCGCTAGGGCATAATACCGGCCCATGGTGCCTTGCAGTTCGGGGAATTCACCGACCATGGCGCTGCGGAGGTCCAGCTTTGCCAGCTTTGCGGCCCGTTCGGCCTGGTCGGCATTGGCGCCAACCAGGGGCGCAATCTCTCGGGCGAGCGCCGCGATGCGTTCGATGCGATCCGCCTGCGAGCCCAGCTTGTTGTGGAAGGTGACCGACTTCAGGCCCTCGGCCCAAGCCTGCATCCCGGCCTTCGCCTCGCGCAGGTCGTTCTGCCAGAAGAACGCTGCGTCCGACAGCCGCGCCGCCAGCACCCGCTGGTTGCCAGCCAGGATCGTCGCACCGTCGTCGGGGGTCTCGATATTGGCGACGGTGACGAAGCCCTCGATCCGGCCGGTCCTGGGGTTGCGGGCCGAGAAGAACTTCTGGTGTTCCTTCATCGAGGTCTGCAGCACCTCGGGCGGCAGGTCCAGGAAGCGTTCCTCGATCACGCCCATCAGGGGGACGGGCCATTCGACAAGGCCCGCGACCTCGGCCAGCAGGGCGTCATCCGGGACGATCTGCCAGCCACGCGCGAAGGCAAGGTTCTCGGCCCCCTGGCGGATCGTCTCCTCTCGTTCGTGGCTGTCGAGGATGACATGGGCGCGGCGCAGTTTCGCGGCATAGTCATCGAAGCCCGTGACCGTGAAGGCGTCGGGGGACAGGAAGCGGTGGCCGCGGGTGCTGTTGCCGGCGGCAATGCCCTCGACGGTTAGGGGGACCACGGTGGCGCCCGCTTCGTCGGACAGCAGGCAGATGATCGAATGCAGCGGGCGGACCCAGCGGAGGCTGCCCGCGCCCCAGCGCATCGACTTGGGCCAGGGGAAGTTGCGGATGGCGGCGTCCAGAACCTCGGCCACGATCTCGGACGCGGGGCGGCCGGGCTTTTCGGTTGTGGCGAACCAGACCTGGCCCTTCTTGTCGTCGCGCGCTGTCAACTGATCGCGCGTCAGGCCGGTAGAGCGCAGGAAACCTTCCAGCGCGGCATCGGGCGCGTCGGTGCGGGGGCCCTTGCGTTCTTCGCGCGTGGTGGGGCTGTGGGCGGTCAGCCCCTCGACCGTCAGGGCCAGGCGGCGGGGCGTGGAAAAGGCCCCGGCGCTGGCATAGGTCAGCCCGGCTTCGACCAGTCCGTCCGTGACCAGCTTGCGCAGATCCTCGCGGGCGCGGGCCTGCATCCGGGCGGGGATTTCCTCGGAGAACAGTTCGATCAACAGGTCGGGCATCAGTCCATCACTCCGCGTTCCGGGGTCTTGTCGTTGTATTGGTGCCAGCCATAGACGCGGCCGTCGGGATAGATCGCCAGAACGCGGTCCACGTCGGGGCGGATCTCGGCCTGGCCCAGCACAGCGATGGCCGCGCCCGAGGCGAGGTCGGCGGTCAGTTGCCCGTGGTCGAAGCAGTCGAACCAGCCGGGTGCGCCAAGCGGTGTCGCACCGTCGAACGGCACGGGATCCGCGGGCTGCTGGTCCAGCACCGCGCAGGCCCGCCAGCGAAGCGGAGAGCTGTCGGCGTCGATGCCCTGGAAGTCGCGGATCGGCAAGGTGGCGGGGCCGCCGGCGGTCTGGACGGTGATCGTGTCGGCGGCGGGGATGCGGTCGTAGAAATGGTATTCCTGCAGATACCACATGCCCCCGCCCGCAATGGCCCCGACGGCCAGAAGGCCGATGCCGACGATCTTTCCGTTCATGCTTGCGCGGCCTCGGTCGTGACGAACAGGTCGGCGCAGGCCTTCGCCAGGGTGCGGACCCGGCCGATATAGGCCTGGCGTTCCGTGACCGAGATCACGCCGCGCGCGTCCAGCAGGTTGAAGATGTGGCTGGCCTTGATCGCCTGGTCGTATGCCGGATGCGCCATGGGGATGGTGCGGCCAGCGGCGTCCTCCGGGTCGGCGGCGAGGATCCGGGCGCATTCGGCCTCGGCGTCCTTGAAGTGCTGGAACAGGGTGTCGGTGTCCGCCTGGTCGAAGTTCCAGCGGGAATATTCACGCTCGGTCTGGCGGAAGATGTCGCCATAGGTCAGCGGGATCGGCGCGTCGGGATCGTTGAAGGGCATGTCCATGACATGTTCCACCCCCAGCACATACATCGCCAGCCGTTCCAGGCCATAGGTCAGCTCGCCCGACACGGGGCGGCAGTCATGGCCGCCGACCTGCTGGAAATAGGTGAACTGGCTGACCTCCATCCCGTCGCACCAGACCTCCCATCCCAGGCCCCATGCGCCCAGGGTCGGGGATTCCCAGTCGTCTTCCACGAAGCGCACGTCGTGGACCATGGGATCCAGGCCGATGGCGCGCAGGCTGCCCAGATACAGGTCCTGCAGGTTCGCGGGGCTTGGCTTGATGATGACCTGATACTGGTAATAATGCTGCAGCCGGTTGGGGTTCTCGCCATAGCGCCCGTCGGTCGGGCGGCGCGAGGGTTGGACATAGGCCGCGGCCCAGGACCGGCCGCCCAAGGCGCGCAGCGTGGTGGCGGGGTGGAAGGTGCCCGCGCCCACCTCCATGTCATAGGGCTGCAGGACGGCGCAGCCCTGGGCAGCCCAGTAAGTCTGCAACCGCAGGATGACGTCCTGGAAGCTGCGGGGTCGGTTTGGGCTGGTCATCGGGGCCGTCCTTTGCATAGATCAGCACATGCTTGCGCGCCTTCTAGGCGGGGCGGGGAACGGGGTCAATAAAGGCCGCAAGAACGGCCTGGACAGGGGGACGGGGATGCGGCGCTTGGCTTTCTTGGTGATGGCGGCAGGTCTGCCGGTTGGCGCTTTGGCGCAGGAGGCCGTCATCCGCATCGAGGCCAAGCGTGATGCCGAGGCATCCGAGGCCGCCGCCCGCTGGGCCAGCCAGTTCGACGAGGTGGTGACCTTTCCCCTGCCGGGCGGCTGGACGGCCATCGGGATCGGTCCCCTGTCGGCCGAGGAGGCTGCCGCGCAGATCGGGGCGCTGAAGGAAGCGCGCCGCATCCCGGCCGACAGTTTCGTCGCCGTGCCGGGCGATGATGTGGTGCTGACCCCTGTGGCCGGGGATGCGGCGACTGTCGCCGATGCACCCGCTGCCGCCGCGCCCCAAGCCGAGGCTGCCCAGCCTGCCAAGCCGCAGGCGGACCTGCCCGCGCCCGGGGCCTATCTGCGGCTGCAATCGGTTCAGGCGCGGGCCGAGGCCGATGCCGCGCTGTCCGAATGGCGCAAGATTTTCCCCGAGGCTGGGCTGGCGGAACTGCCCAACGGCTGGTTCGGAGTCGTGCTGGGTCCGGTGGACCGCGCCGCCGCCGATGCCTGGCTGCGGGTCTTCAAGGACCGTGACTTAGTGCCCGGCGATGCCTTCGTGTCCGACGCCGGCGAACTGGGCGCTGTGGTCGAGGCCGGGAAGGCGCCGGATCTGCCCGCGCCACCCTCCGCGCCTGCCGAGATGCCGCCGCTGGACCAGGTGCAGCGGGCGCTGCGGTGGGCCGGCCATTACGACGGGGCGATCGACGGAAAGACGGGTCCCCGCACCCGCGACGCCATCCAGGCCGAGATCCTGGGCAGCCGCCGGTCCACCGATCCCGGCACTGCGATGCGCGACCTGATCGCCCGCCGCGATGCATGGCGGTCCGAGATGGGGTTGACCACGCTGGACGACCGGGCAACGGGCCTGTCGGTCATCGCGCCAATGGACCGGCTGGCCTTCGACCGGACCGAACGGGCGCTGTCGATCTATGGCCCCAGGGACGGGTCTGGCGCGGCGCTGATCCTGTTCAGCCAGCCCGGGGGGCAGCAGGAACTGCTGGATCTGTCGGGCCTTGTCACGGCTCTCGGCTGGGTGCCGCAGCCGGTGCGCGACATCAAGCGCGGTCATGTCCTGCTGGAAGGCGCGAACGAGGCCCATATCGGCCGTGCCGAAGGCTGGGTCCGCGACGGCCGGGCCGAAGGCTTCGTGCTGATCTGGCCTGCCGCGGATGCGGAAGGTCAGGCGCGAATCGCGGCGGAAATGTCGGACAGTTTCGCGCGTCAGGGGCCGGCTGTGAATGATGCTTTTGCACAGCCGGCCCCACTTGACCCGGTCAATCCCTAACCCCGCCAGAAGCGCGGCAGCAGCAGGACCAGCACCGATACCAGTTCCAGCCGGCCCAGATACATCCCCAGCGTCATCAGCCACTTGGCCGCGTCGGGGAATTCGGCGATGGATCCGTTCGCCGTGATCTCGGGACCCCAGACGGGGCCGATATTGGCAATGGCGGTCCAGGCGCCGGTCAGCGCGGTGCGGGGATGCAGCCCGGTCAGCGACAGGCCCACGATCAGCAGCCCGAAGGTCAGCATGAACAGCGTGAAGAAGGCCATGACGGAATCGATCACGTCCTGATCCAGCGGGCGGCCTTCATAGCGCAGGGCATAGACCCGGTGGGGCGAATGCATCCGCCGCAACTGCGCGCGCACTGCCTGGAACAGCACCAGGTATCGGAACACCTTGACCGAACAGGCGGTCGATCCCGTGCAGCCGCCGATCAGGCCGCAGATGATCAGGATCGCCAGCGGCAGGTGGCCCCAGGTCATCACGTCGGTGGAAAAGAACCCGGTGCCCGAAAAGGTGGACACGGTGTTGAAGACCGTTTCGCGCATGATGTCGGAAAAACTGCCCTGGTGCTGCAGGAAGACCAGGCGATAGGTGACGATGATCGCGCAGGCATAGAAGATCCAGCGAAGATAGGCCCGGACCTGCAGATCCCTCCAGATGGGCGTGAACTGCCCGTGCATCCCCTGAACCAGCCGGATGAAGGGGATCGAGGCCAGGATCATGAAGAACGACGCCGCCCATTCCAACGGCCCCAGGAAGGCCCCGAAGCTGGCGTCGTAGTTCGAGAAACCGCCGGTCGAGACCGTGCCGAAGGCCTGCACGATGGCGTCGAAGCCGTTCATCCCCAGCAGCAGATAGGTGATCGTGCAGAACCCCGTCAGCATGATGTAGATGCGGGTCATCTCGGCCGCGATCTCTCCGGCGCGGGGCATGATCTTGCCCAGCGTGTCAAAGCCCTCGGACCGGAAGAACTGCATCCCGCCCACCTTCATGATCGGCAGGAAGACCATGGCGACCACGACGATCCCCAGGCCGCCGATCCAGTGCAGGATCGCGCGCCACAAATGCGTGCCGCGCGGCAGGTCGTCCAGTTCGGGGAATGCGGTGGTTCCGGTTGTCGTGACCCCCGACATGGCCTCGAAATAGGCGTCCACAAAGGGGGCATCGGGTTGGCCCAGCATGAAGGGCAAGGCGCCGAAGACCGGCAGCACCGCCCACAGCCCCGAGGTCAGCAGGAAGGCCTGCTGGATCGACAGGCTGCGGTAATCGCCCCAGGTCGCCACCGACACCAAGGTGCCTGCGACCACCGTCAGCGCGGCGCATTGCAGAAAGACCACCCAATGCGGATCGCCATGCCACCAGTCCACCAGCATGGGCGCCAGCATCGAGGCCCCCAGGGTCACGATGATCTTGCCGATCGGATGGGCCACGGGGCGCAGGTCTGTCATGCCGATTGCTTGCCCGGCGCTGTCGCGGGCGTCAAGCGCCCTGCAAGGCCGGACCCAGGGTTGCGGCTAGCTGTTCGGATCCTGATACACGCCGGTCTCCTTCAGCGTGTCCATGACCTCGCGCGGCATGTAGGTCTCGTCGTGCTTGGCCAGCAGGTCGCGCGCCTCGAACCGGCCGTCGCGGAAATAGCCCTTGGCGATGGTGCCCTGGCCTTCGGTAAACAGGTCCGGGCGCGGGTCGCGGCCAACATAGCTGACAGGGATTTCCGCCGCGCCGTCGGTGATGACGAAGTCGAATTCGACCCCGTCGCGGTTCACGATGGACCCGTCCTTCACCAGGCCGCCCAACTGGAAATATTCGTCGGGATCGGGCGCGGCCTGGGTCACCTGCGTAGGCGAGCGATACAGGTTGATGCCGTCCCGGAAGCCGTAGCCGATCAGCACGGCCGCGATCAGCAGCGCGACGGTCGCGGCAACGATGACCTGGATGCGGCGGCGTTTCTTCAGGGATTTCATGCCAGCCATGGACTTGACCTCATGCTGCCTCGAAATGGATGGGACGGCGCAGGAACTGCGTGGCCTTGCCGGACACCCGGACCGGATCGCCCGTGGTCAGGTTCTTGGATTCGGTGCCCGAGCCCAAGAATTCCGGCCTGCGCTGCAGATAGTCGGCCAGGCTTTCCGCGACCAGTCCCGCCTGGCTGAAAACCTTGACATCGGGGCCAAGGGCCTTCTGGAACGCGGCTTCCACCAGCGGATAATGCGTGCAGCCCAAGACTGCGGCTTCGGGATAAGGCATCCGGCGCAGCAGCGCCTCGACATGGGAGGCCACAAGCGCCTCGGCCAGGATCTCGTCGCCCATCTCGATGGCATCGACCACGCCGCCGCAGGGCTGGGCCTCGACATCGACGCCTACGGCGCGGAAGGCCAGTTCCCGCTGGAAGGCGCGGCTGGCGACGGTTGCCGGAGTGGCGAACAGCGCCACATGCTTGACCGCGACCTCGCGCGGCGGCGAATTGTCGCCCCAGCGGCGTTCGGTCAGCGCCTCGATCATCGGCACGAAGACGCCCAGGACGCGCTTGTCGGCGGGCAGCCAGGTTTCCTGCATCCGCTTCAGCGCGGCGGCGCTGGCGGTGTTGCAGGCCAGGATCACGAGGTCGCAGCCTTCCTGCCACAACCGCTCGACGCCCGCGCAGGTCAGGTTGAAGATATCCTCGGCCGTGCGGGTGCCATAGGGGGTGTGGGCGTTGTCGCCCAGATAGACCAGCGGCAGGTCGGGCAGGCGGGCGGCGATGGCCTGATGGACCGTCAGCCCGCCCAGCCCCGAATCGAAAACGCCTACTGCCATGGTCCGTCACTCCTGCCTGTCGCGAGGCGCCTTTCTAGGGCGCATCGCGGTTCTTGGGAATGACCTAGATCAGGCGGCCATCAAAAGGTCGTCATTCGGCCGCCTGCTGCAGGGGTGCCTCGCCACTGCGGAATTGCGCCAGCAGTTCGCTGCGCCGCGCCGCCGCCGCGACCTCGGCCTGAGCCTTGACCGGGCCGAAGCCTCGCACCGTCAGGGGCAGTTCCGCCAGTTCGAGGGCGACAGGCATGGTGGCGTCGGTGACATTGGCCACAACCTCGCGCATGTCGGCCTCGTATTCGCGGATGGCGGCGCGTTCGCGACGGCGTTCAGCGGCATAGCCGAAGGGATCGAAGGGCGTGCCGCGAAGGAACTTCAGCCGCGCCAGCAGCTTGAAGCTGCGCAGCATCCATTCGCCGTATTCCCGTTTCTTCGGTCGGCCGTCGGCCCCCGCTTTGGACAGCATCGGCGGGGCCATGTGCAGGGTCAGCTTCGTATCGCCGTCCCATTGCAGGGCAACCTGTTCTGCGGTGGACAGATGCAGCCGTGCGACCTCGTATTCGTCCTTGTAGGCCAGCAGCTTGTAGTAACCGCGCGCAACGCTTTCGCGCAGGGGTGCGGGGGCCGCGTCCACCAGCTTGCGGAAACGCTTCGCCAGCCGCTTGTTCTGATAGCCCACCAGCCGCGCTTCGCGATAGGCGACGGGATCGGGGGGCAGTTGCGTGACCGGGGCGGGCTTGCGGGTCTGGTCGGGGAAGGCCATGGCCCAGCGTCCGATCTGGAAGGCCCGCTGGTTTTCCGCGACCTTGGCGCCGTTCAGCTCGATCGCCTGCATGATCGCGTCCAGCGTCAGGGGGATCAGCCCCTGCTGCCATGCCGCGCCCAGGACCAGCATGTTCGAATAGATCGAATCGCCCAGCAACCGCAGCGCCAGGTCATTGGCGTCGAAGAAGGCCACGCGGTCGCGCAGCCGCGCCTGAAGCGATACCTTGAGCTGGTCCGAGGGCACGCGGAAATCACGCAGGCGGGTGAAGTCGCCGGTGATGATCTCGTGATCATTGACCACCGCGCCGGTGCGGTTTGTGGTCATCAGCCCGATGGTCTTGGCGCCTGCGGTCACGACCAGATCGCCGCCGATGATGCAGTCTGCCTCGCCCACCGCGACGCGGATGGCGCTGATTTCCTCGGGGCGGTTGGCCAGGCGCAGGTGGATATGGACCGCGCCGCCCTTCTGGGCCAGTCCTGCCATCTCCATCATGCCGGCGCCCTTGCCGTCGATATGGGCAGCCTGGGCCAGCACCGCGCCGATGGTCACGACCCCGGTGCCGCCGACGCCGGTGATGACGACGTTATGGGTGCCGGTAATCGCGGGCAGGGCCGGGCTTGGCAGGTCGGGGATCTCGAAGGCCTCGGCCTTGGGCTTCCTCAGCTTGCCGCCTTCCACCGTGACGAAGCTGGGGCAGAAACCCTTGAGGCAGGAGAAATCCTTGTTGCAGGACGACTGGTCGATCTGGCGCTTGCGGCCCAGTTCGGTGTCCAAGGGCACGATCGACACGCAGTTCGACTGGATGCCGCAATCGCCGCAGCCTTCGCAGACATCGGGGTTGATCCAGACGCGGCGGTCGGGATCGGGAAACTGACCCTTCTTGCGGCGGCGGCGCTTTTCGGCCGCGCAGGTCTGGATATAGAGGATCGCGCTGACGCCCTCGGTCTGCGCAAGATCGCGCTGCACCGCCATCAGTTCGGCCCGTTCCTCGAAGCGAAGGCCAGCCGGGAATTGCTTGCGGTCAATGTCTTCCTTTTCGTCATAGACGACGACCAGGGACTTTACGCCCATCGCCACCAGTTCCTCGGCGATCTGGGGGGCGGTCAGGCCGCCTTCGTTGGGCTGCCCCCCGGTCATGGCGACCGCGTCGTTGAACAGGATCTTGTAGGTGATCGTGGTGCCCGCCGCGATGGCCGCGCGGATCGCCAGCGAGCCCGAATGGTTGTAGGTGCCGTCGCCCAGGTTCTGGAAGACGTGCTTGGTCTTGCTGAAAGGCGCCTCGCCCACCCAGTTCACGCCCTCGCCGCCCATATGGGTGAAGCCGGTGGTTTCGCGGTCCATCCACTGCACCATGTAATGGCAGCCGATCCCGGCATAGGCGCGGCTTCCCTCGGGCAGGCGGGTCGAGCTGTTGTGCGGGCATCCCGAGCAGAACCAGGGGGTCCGGGTCGCGATTTCCGGCGCGTTGTCGGCGCGGCGAACCTCGGCCAGGCGCGACAGGCCCGCCTTGATGTGGTCAGTGCCGCGGCCTTCCTCCATCAGGATCTCGCCGATCTTCTGGGCGATCATCACGGGGTCAAGGGCATAGCGGGTGGGGAACAGTTCCGCGCCGGTGCGGTCGTGCTTCCAGCCATGGACGCGGCGGCCGTGGCGGTTGTCGAAGATCGCCTCCTTCAGCTGCACCTCGATCAGCTTGCGCTTTTCCTCGACGCAGACGATCAGTTCAAGGTTTTCGGACCATTCCTGGAATGACTTCATGTCCAGGGGCCAGGTCTGCCCGACCTTGTAGGTGGACAGGCCCAGCCGTTCGGCCTCGGCCTCGTCGATGCCCAGCAAGGACAGCGCATGGACCAGATCCAGCCAGTTCTTGCCCGCCGCGACAAAGCCGATCTTGGCGCCGGGCTTGCCCCAGACCTTGTGGTCGATCTTGTTGGCGCGCGAAAACGCCTCGGCCGCCCAGCGTTTATAGTCGATCATCCGCGCTTCGGACGCGACGGGCGTGTCGTGCAGGCGGATGTTCAGCCCGCCTTCGGGCATCTGGAAGTCGGGCGCGACGAAGGACAGCCGGAACGGATCGCCGTTCACGACCGAGGTCGCCTCGACCGTGTCCTTCATGGTCTTGAGGCCGGTCCAGACGCCCGCGAAACGCGACAAGGCAAAGGCGTAAAGGCCGTAATCCAGGATCTCCTGCACGCCCGCGGGCGACAGCACGGGGATATAGCGGTCGATCATCGCCCAGTCCGACTGGTGCAGCACGGAACTGCTTTCGCCGGTATGGTCGTCGCCCATGGCCATGACCACGCCGCCGTGCTTCGACGTGCCCGCCATGTTGGCATGGCGCATCACGTCGCCGGAACGGTCGACGCCCGGCCCCTTGCCATACCACAGCGCGAAGACGCCGTCGTATTTGCCTTCGCCGCGCAACTCGGCCTGCTGGCTGCCCCAAATTGCGGTGGCGGCCAGATCCTCGTTCAGGCCCGGCTGGAACAGGATGTTGGATGCCGACAGCCGCTTGCCTTCGCGCATCATCTGCAGGTCGACGCCCCCCAAGGGCGAGCCGCGATAGCCGGTCACAAGCCCCGCCGTATCCAGCCCCGCCGCCTTGTCGCGCGCCGCCTGCATCAGCATCAGCCGGACCAGGGCCTGGGTGCCGTTCAGAAGCACCTGCGGCTTGGTCAGATCGAAACGGTCGGCTAGCGAAAATTCCTGCTTGCTCATCTGGCGTCTCCTCCACCCTTGCCTTGCAGTATAGGTCAGGTTTGCTGACCGATGAAGGAAAATATTCGTGCGTGGCTTTTACTTGCCGGGGCAGGGCATTCGGGTTAGGTCTGCAAAAATTGCATGGCAGTCACGGCAGGATTGTAACAGCATGGACTGGGACAAGCTTCGAATCTTTCACGCCGTTGCCGATGCGGGCAGCCTGACCCATGCCGGCGATACGCTGCACCTGTCGCAATCCGCCGTCAGCCGGCAGATCCGCGCGCTCGAGGAGTCGCTGGGCACCACGCTGTTCCACCGCCACGCCCGCGGCCTGATTCTGACCGAACAGGGCGAATTGCTGTTCGAGGCCACATCCTCCATGGCCCGTAAGCTGGACACGGCATCCGCCCGCATCCGCGACAGCGAGGAGCATGTCTTCGGCGAGCTGAAGGTCACGGCCACCGTGGGCTTCGGCACCCTGTGGCTGGCCCCGAAGCTGGTGAAGCTTTATGAGAAATACCCCGATCTGAAGATCGACCTGATGCTGGAGGAACGCGTACTGGACCTGCCCATGCGCGAGGCCGACGTGGCGATCCGCATGAAGGAACCTAGCCAGTCCGACCTGATCCGGCGCCGCCTTCTCAGCGTCAGGATGCGGCTTTATGCGACGCAGGAATATCTGGACAAGGCGGGCGTGCCGGAAACCATGGCCGACCTGTCGCCCTATCGCCTGATCTGCCAGCGTCCCGACCAGCCGCAGGTCGCGGCAGGCGCGCGGCTGGTGCAGGAAATCATGGCCCAGAACATCGGATCCACCCTGACGGTGAACAACTATTTCGGCGTTCTTCAGGCGGTGCTGGCGAACCTGGGGATCGGCGTGTTGCCCGATTACCTGACCGCCGATCACAAGCGCCTGGTTCGCGTCCTGCCCAATATCGAATCCGGCGAGGTGCCGGTGTTCTTGGCCTATCCCGAGGAATTGCGCCAAACCCGCCGCGTTGCGGTGTTCCGCGATTTCGTGCTGGAGGAAATCCAGGCATTTCGCCGCAGGCAAAGCGAGGCCCTGCTGCAAGAGGCAGTCGGCAGCGACTAAAGTCGCAGTCAAACCGGCAAATCTGCAACTTTCGCGTGTAGCCATTCCGCAACTGCATGGCGGGTATGCTGCAACTGCGGCAGCACGGGTCTTGAACCGTTAACAACCTGCCCATAAATCAAGCGTCGAAGGCGATGGTCAGCGTAATCGCGCATCACCTTCTACCTCCCTGTTGGACTTAGGCCGGGCCTTGTGCCCGGCTTTTTTTGTCCCTGTCCGGGCGGGTGGCGGTGCGGGCCTTCCCATATGCGGCATCTGGCCATAAAAGGCGCCCTGATCCACCCCGGCAGGAAGGCACCACGATGCAGGAACCGACGATCACCCCCGACCTGATCGCCGCGCACGGGCTGAAGCCCGACGAATACGACCGCATCCTGGACATCATCGGCCGAGAGCCGACCTTTACCGAACTGGGCATCTTCAGCGCCATGTGGAACGAACATTGTTCCTACAAGTCATCCAAGAAATGGCTGCGCACGCTGCCCACGACCGGCCCCCAGGTGATCTGCGGCCCCGGCGAGAATGCGGGCGTGGTGGACATCGGCGACGGCCAGGCCGTGGTCTTCAAGATGGAAAGCCACAACCACCCCAGCTATATCGAGCCGCACCAGGGCGCCGCGACCGGCGTGGGCGGCATCCTGCGCGACGTCTTCACCATGGGCGCGCGTCCGATCGCCGCAATGGACGCGCTGTCCTTCGGGCGTCCCGAACATCCCAAGACCCCGCATCTGGTCAAGGGCGTGGTGGAAGGCATCGGCGCCTATGGCAATGCCTTCGGCGTGCCGAATGTCGGCGGCGAAGTGCGCTTCCACCGCAGCTATGACGGCAACTGCCTGGTCAACGCCTTTGCGGCGGGCCTGGCCGATGCGGACAAGATCTTCTATTCCGCCGCTTCGGGCATCGGGATGCCGGTGGTCTATCTGGGCGCCAAGACCGGCCGCGACGGCGTGGGCGGTGCGACCATGGCCAGCGCCGAATTCGACGACAGCATCGAGGAAAAGCGCCCCACGGTCCAGGTGGGCGACCCCTTCACCGAGAAATGCCTGCTGGAAGCCTGCCTCGAGCTGATGCAGACGGATTCGGTCATTTCCATCCAGGACATGGGCGCGGCCGGGCTGACCTGTTCCGCCGTGGAAATGGGCGACAAGGGCGGGCTTGGCATCAAGCTGATCCTGGACAACGTGCCGCAGCGCGAAACCGGTATGACCGCATACGAGATGATGCTGTCGGAAAGCCAGGAACGGATGCTGATGGTCCTCAAGCCCGAGAAGGAGGCCGAGGCCCGCGCCATCTTCGAGAAATGGGATCTGGACTTCGCCATCGTGGGCGAGACAATCGCCGAGGACCGCTTCCTGATCCTGCACGGCAATGAGGTCAAGGCCGACCTGCCGCTGTCGAAGCTGTCCTCATCCGCGCCGGAATACGACCGCCCCTGGGTGGAAACGCCTGCCGCCGGGGCCATGCCCCACCTGCCTGCGATCACGCCCATAAAGGCGCTGCGGGCGCTGATCGGCAGCCCGTCCTATGCGCACAAGGGCTGGGTCTGGGAACAGTATGACACCCAAGTGGGCGCCGACACGATCCGCCGCCCCGGCATGGGCGCGGGCGTGGTCCGCGTTCACGGCACCAACAAGGCGCTTGCTTTCACCAGCGACGTGACGCCGCGCTATGTCAAGGCCAACCCCTTCGAGGGCGGTAAGCAGGCCGTGGCCGAGGCTTATCGCAACCTGTCTGCCGTTGGCGCGCTGCCCTTGGCCACCACCGACAACCTGAACTTCGGCAATCCCGAAAAGCCCGAGATCATGGGCCAGTTCGTAGGCAGCATCAAAGGCATCGGAGAAGCCTGCAAGGCGCTGGACTTCCCCATCGTGTCGGGGAACGTGTCGCTATATAACGAAACCGACGGCAAGGGCATCCTGCCCACGCCCACCATCGGCGGCGTGGGCCTGATCGACGACCTGTCGAACCTGATCGCGGGCCTGCCAAGCGAAGGCGACGTGGCTGTCGTCATCGGCCGCACGCAGGGCCACCTAGGCCAGTCCGCCCTTGCTGCCGAGGCCTTCGGGATCGAGGAGGGCGACGCCCCCCATGTCGATCTGGCGGCCGAGCGCAAGCATGGCGAGTTCCTGCGCGCCAACCGTGCCCACGTGAAGTCCGCCACCGACCTGTCAGACGGCGGCCTTGCCCTTGCCGCCTTCGAGATGGCCGAGGCCGCGGGCATCGGCGTCCGTTTGAACAGCGGCGACATCGCGGAGCTGTTCGGAGAGGACCAGGCCCGCTATCTGGTCGCCTGCGATGCCGCTGGGACCGAGGCGCTGCTGAAGGCGGCCGATGCTGCGGGCGTGCCTGCCGCACAGGTGGGTGTCTTTGGCGGGCTGGCGGTGCAGATGGGCGACGACGCGGGCGATCTGGCGGAACTGTCGCAGCTTTACCGCACCGCCTTTGCCCGCGCGATCCGGGGCGACATGCCCGACCACGCATGACGGTCAAGGCGCCCTCGGGCTATGCCGCCATCATCACCGCCGCCGGCCGCGGCACCCGCGCGGGCGGCGAGCCGAAGCAGTGGCGCGACCTTCGTGGGCGCAGTGTCCTTGCGCGGTCGCTTGACGCCTTCGCGGGCTTTGACCGCGTGGTGCTGGTGGTCCATCCCGACGATATGGCCCGCGCAATCCGCGACTTCGCGGGCGGCGTGACCATCGTCACCGGGGGCGCGACACGCGCGGCCAGCGTCATGGCGGGGCTTCAGGCCTTGGACGGGCAGGCGAGCCACGTCCTGATCCACGATGGCGCGCGGCCCCTGGTCAGCGATGCGGTGATCCAGGGCGTGATCGACGCGCTGCAAGGCGGCGCACAGGCCGCCGCCCCGGCATTGCCGATCAGCGACGCCTTGTGGAACGGCGCAGAAGGCGCGGTCACCGGCACGACCTCTCGTGCAGGTTTGTTCCGCGCGCAAACCCCGCAGGGTTTCACCCTGGACCAAATATCCAATGCGCACCGCCTGCACCCGGACGACGCTGCCGACGACGTGGAACTGGCCCTCAAGGCCGGGATCCCCGTTGCGATCACCCCGGGGTCCGAGGACAATCTGAAGATCACCTTTCCCGCCGATTTCGCGCGGGCCGAACGGATAGTGGGGACCGCGATGGATATTCGCCTTGGCAACGGCTACGACGTTCACGCCTTCGGGCCGGGCGACCATGTCTGGCTGTGCGGCGTGCAGATCGCGCATGAAGCCGGGCTTGTCGGCCATTCCGACGCGGATGTGGGAATGCACGCGCTGACAGACGCGATCTATGGCGCGCTGGCCGAAGGCGATATCGGCCGCCATTTCCCGCCCTCGGACCTGCAATGGAAGGGCGCCGACAGCGCGATCTTCCTGGCGCATGCGGCGGACCTGGCCCGCGAACGGGGCTTCACCTTCGGCAATGCCGATGTCACCCTGATCTGCGAGGCGCCGAAGATCGGCCCCCACGCGGTCGCCATGCAGGCCCGCCTGGCCCAGATCATGGATGTTGACCCAAGCCGTATCAGCGTCAAGGCCACGACCTCGGAACGGCTGGGCTTCACCGGCCGGCGCGAGGGCATCGCGGCCATCGCCACCGCAGCTTTGATCAGGGCGTGAACATGGACCGTCTTCTGGCGACCTGGTTCTATTCGGGCCTCTTGCGTCCCGCGCCCGGCACATGGGGATCGGCCGTCGCCGTCGCGATGGGGCTGGTCCTGCACAGGATCGGGCATTTCCCGCTGCTGGCCCTGGCGACCGGGCTGGTGATCGTCCTGGGGTTCTGGGTCGTGCCGCGCTATACCGCCGGCATGGCCGATCCCGACCGCAGCGAGATCGTCATAGACGAGGTCGCGGGACAATGGCTGGCGCTGATGGCGCCGTCCTTCGGCTTCTGGCACGCGGGCCTGCCGGCCGACAGCTTTCCTTATCCGGGCTGGGTCGCGGCCTTCCTGTTCTTCCGGCTGTTCGACATCTGGAAGCCTTGGCTGGTGGGCCGCGCCGACCGACGCCATGATCCGGCAGGGGTGATGCTGGACGACCTTTGGGCCGGGATTTTCGCAGCCTTGGCGACGATGGTCGCGGCAGGCCTAGCGCATGGAGTGCTGATGTGACCCTTGCCGCCGAGATCCTCGACGCCGCCCGCGCCCGCGGCGTAATGATCGCCACCGCCGAAAGCTGCACCGGTGGGCTGATCGCGGGCGCCCTGACCGAGGTGCCGGGATCCTCGGACGCCGTGGACCGGGGCTTCGTCACCTATTCCAACGCCGCCAAGCAGCAGATGCTGGGCGTGCGCGCCCAGACGCTGGAAGCCCACGGCGCCGTCAGCGAACAGGTCGCGGCGGAAATGGCCGCGGGCGCGTTGCGCCTGTCCCAGGCGGGCATCGCCGTGTCCGTCACCGGCATCGCTGGCCCCGGCGGGTCCGAACACAAGCCCGAGGGCCGCGTCTGCTTCGGCGTCGCCCAGCCCTTCGGCACCCATACCGAAACAGTCGAGTTCGGCGCCATCGGTCGCCGCCAGGTGCGCGAGGCAACCGTGGACCACGCCCTTCGGATGCTGCTGGACGCGCTGCGCGTCTAGCAACGCACGCAGGGTTAACAGCCCCTTAACGCAGGCCCGCCACCCTTCTGCCTTATTTGCAGGACGGGGTAGCCATGCCAAGCGTTGAAGAAGTCGCAGCCCAGATCGTCGCGCGCGAGGGCGGATATGTGAACGATCCCGACGACCCGGGCGGTGCCACCAACTATGGCGTCACGATCGGGACCATGAAGTCCCTGGGGCTGGATTTGAACAAGGACGGGCGCGTCGACGCGACGGATGTTCGGATGCTGACCCGCGCCCAGGCGCAGCAGATCTTTGTCGAACATTATTTCCGGCGTCCGCGCCTGTCGGACCTGCCGCCTGCGGTGCAAGCCAGCGTGTTCGACATGTATGTGAACGCCGGCACCAATGCGGTGAAGATCCTGCAGCGGCTGGTCGCGCGCATGGGCTTTTCCGCGACGGCCGATGGCGTGATCGGGCCGCAGACCGTGGCCGCCGCCCATGACGCCGCCGCCGCCGCGCCCGATCACTTCGCCGATGCCTACGGGATCGCGCGGCGCAATTACTACTACTCGCTGGCAGATCAGCGCCCCGCCAGCCGCAAATACGCGCGCAGCAAGTCGGGCGGCAAGGGCGGCTGGATCACCCGGGCCGAGGAGTTCATCAGTCCCCGCTATCACCTGACCGAAGCCGAGCATCGCGAAAGGACCGCCAAATGGGCATGATCGACCGCTTCATCGGCCTGGGCCAGGGTGTCACCGCCCTTGGCAGCGCCGCCACCGGCATGGCCGAGGTCTTCACCCAGAATGCCACCCGCAAGATGGAGCTTGAGGAGGAAGCCTATGCCCGCGCGATCAACCAGCTTGGTCAGGAGTTCCAGACCGTCCGGCCCGGCTTCTTCGACAGCTTCGTCAATGGCTTGAACCGTCTTCCCCGACCGCTTCTGGCCTTGGGAACGATGGCGCTGTTCATCTATGCCATGATTGAACCCGAGGGTTTTGGCCTGCGCATGGTGGGCCTGCAACAGGTGCCCGAACCCTTGTGGTGGCTGTTGGGCGCCATCGTCGGCTTCTATTTCGGCGCACGAGAGGCGCATCATTTCCGTCATCGCGTCTGGCCCGCCCAGCAGGTCAAGACCAGCGTCACCACGACTCAGCAGGTCGCGGTCCGCAAGCCGGGCGACGATTTCGCCGACAATGCCGCCTTGCGCGACTGGGCGGCGGGCCTGCGCGAATAGGCCGCAGCCCCGCCCACGCGAAACTGATCCGGGCGGTCAAGGGGGGACTTTTCCCCCCTTTTGCATGGCCCTATGCTGGGCAGGCACCAAGGGATCCCGCCATGACAGCAGAATTCGGCCATTTCGCCCTGATCCTCGCCTTTGCGGTGTCGCTGTTCCAGGTGGTGGTGCCGATGGTCGGCGCCTCCAAGGGCTGGGAAGCCTGGATGGACAGCGCCCGCCCGGCCGCCGTGGCGCAGTTCCTGCTGGTCGGCCTGTCCTTCGCGGCACTGACGGTGGCCTTCGTCACCTCGGACTTCTCGCTGAAGCTGGTCTACGAGAACTCCCACACCGCCAAGCCGATGCTCTACAAGATCAGCGGCGTCTGGGGGAACCACGAAGGGTCGATGCTGCTGTGGGTGCTGATCCTGGCGCTGTTCGGGGCGGCAGCTGCGGCTTTTGGCGACAACTTGCCGCCTGCCCTGCGGGCGCGGGTGCTGGCGGTGCAGGCGGCGATCGGCGCTGCCTTCTATGCCTTCATCATCTTCACCTCGAACCCGTTCCTGAGGCTGGCAAGCCCGCCTTTCGACGGGCGCGACCTGAACCCGCTGCTGCAGGATCCGGGCCTGGCCTTCCATCCGCCCTTCCTTTACCTGGGCTATGTTGGGCTCTCGATGGCCTTCAGCTTCGCCGTCGCGGCCCTGATCGAAGGCCGCGTGGACGCCGCTTGGGCGCGATGGGTCCGCCCCTGGACGCTGGCTGCCTGGATGTTCCTGACCATCGGCATCGCGCTTGGCAGCTGGTGGGCCTATTACGAGCTTGGCTGGGGCGGCTTCTGGTTCTGGGATCCGGTGGAAAACGCCAGCTTCATGCCCTGGCTGCTGGCCGCGGCCCTGCTGCATTCGGCCATCGTGGTCGAAAAGCGCGAGGCGCTGAAAAGCTGGACCATCCTGCTGGCGATCATGGCCTTCGGCTTTTCCATGATCGGGACCTTCATCGTCCGGTCCGGCGTCATCACGTCCGTCCACAGCTTTGCCAGCGACCCGGCGCGCGGCGTGTTCATCCTGGGGATCCTGGTGGTCTTTACCGGGGGGGCGCTGACGCTTTACGCCGCGCGCGCCGGGCAGATGACCGCCAAGGGTGTCTTCGCCCCGGTGTCGCGGGAAGGGGCGTTGGTCCTGAACAACGTCCTGCTGGCGGTGTCGGCCTTCGTGGTCTTCATCGGCACGATGTGGCCCCTGATCGCCGAGATGCTGTGGGACCGCAAGCTGTCGGTCGGCCCGCCCTTCTTCAACCAGGCCTTCACCCCCTTCATGATCGTGCTGGCGATCGTGCTGCCGCTGGGCTCCATCATGCCCTGGAAGCGCGCCGCCCTGTCGCGCATCATGCGGCCGCTTTGGGGGGCTTTCATGCTGGCCGGGGCGGTGATGGCGCTTGTCTTTGCCGTCTCGACCGGGCGCTCGGCCGTCGCGGTGATCGGCGCGGGCCTGGGCGCCTGGATCATCTTCGGCGCGGTGGCGGAACTGGTCCACCGGACCGGCCAGTCGGGCCTGTCGCGCCTGCTGCGCCTGCCGCGCGCGGATTGGGGCAAGGCCACAGCCCATGCCGGCATGGGCGTGACCTTCATCGGCGTCGCCCTGCTGACGGCCTGGCAGGTCGAGGATATCCGCGTGGCGCAAGTGGGCCAGCCCTTCACCGTCGGGGGCTATGACATCACCCTGGCCTCGGTCGACGAGGTCGAGGGACCGAACTTCATCTCGACCACGGCAACGATGCAGGTGGCGCGGGACGGCCGCCCGGTGGCGGTGCTGCATCCCGAAAAGCGCGTCTATCCGGTCCAGGCCATGCCCACGACCGAGGCCGCGATCGACAACGGCATCTTCCGCGACATCTACCTGGTGATCGGGGATGCGCAGGCCGATGGAGGCTGGGCCGTGCGGACCTATATCAAGCCCTTCGCCAACTGGATCTGGGCTGGTTCGCTGCTGATGGCGCTTGGCGGGATCATCAGCCTGTCCGACCGCCGCTATCGCGTGGCTGCTGGTGCCCGCCGCGCACCCGCCAAGACGGTGGCCGCGGAATGAGGCGGCTCCTGATCCTTCTGGCGCTGCTGCTGCCAGTCGCGGCCTTTGCCGTCCAGCCGGACGAGGTCCTGCCCGATGCCGGGCAAGAGGCGCGGGCGCGCGAAATCTCGCAAAAGCTGCGCTGTCCGGTCTGCCAGGGCGAGAATATCGACGAATCCAATGCACCCATCAGCCGCGACCTCCGCCTGTATGTCCGCGAAAGGATCGTGGCTGGCGACAGCAACGACGAGGTGATCGACGCGGTGGTGGACCGCTTTGGCGAGTTCGTCCTGTTCGAACCGCGTGCCCGGGGCGGAAACCTGGTCCTGTGGCTAGCCGGGCCGGTCATGGCGCTGCTGGCCTTGCTGGGCGCCTGGCGCTTCCTGCGGTCCCGCGCCACCGCCCGCCCCGAGGAGGCGCAGGCGCTGAGCCAGGCCGAGCGCGAGCGGCTGGACCAGATCATGCGCGACTGACGCGGGGTCGGGCTTTTCCCGCGCGTTGTTTGCGTCATGATGCCCCGCAAAAGGGGGACCGACATGAGCTTTGAAACCATCGAATTCGCAATCCAGGACGGCGTGGCGACACTGACGCTGAACCGCCCGCAGGTGATGAACGCGCTGAGCAGCCGGATGCGGGTCGAGATCACCGAGGCGGTGACGACTCTGCCCGCCGAGGCCCGCTGCCTGGTCATCACGGGGGCCGGGCGCGGCTTCTGTTCGGGACAGGATCTGACCGACCGGGCTGCGGCGGCCGATCTGGAAGGCACGCTGCGGGATGAATACGAGCCGATGCTGCGGGCGATCCGCGCCTGCCGCGCGCCGGTCATCGCCGCGGTGAACGGCGTGGCGGCGGGTGCAGGGGCGAACCTTGCGCTTGCGGCCGACATAGCGATCGCTGCCGAAAGTGCCAGCTTCATCCAGGCCTTCACGCGGATCGGGCTGGTTCCCGATGCGGGCGGAACCTTTGTCATTCCACGCGCCGTGGGCATGGCCCGCGCCATGGGCATGATGCTGTTCGCCGAACCCATCAGCGCGCGCCAGGCCGCCGACTGGGGCCTGATCTGGGAAGCCTTGCCTGACGACGCCTTTGCCGAAGGGGTGGCCCTGCGTGCCCGGCAACTGGCCCAGGGTCCGACTGCCGCCTATCTGTCGATCCGCGAGGCCGTGCAGGCCTCGACCCAGAACGACATGGACGCGCAGCTTGTGCTGGAAGCGCGGCTGCAAGGCGCGGCTGGCCGGACAGCCGATTTCATCGAAGGCGTGACGGCGTTCCTGGAAAAGCGTCCGGCCCGGTTCACCGGCCGCTAGGCGATCTGCGCGAAACGCGGGGCCGGGGTGCGGTTGTCGAAGAAGGGCACCGTGTCCGGCACCGGCAAGGGCGCGCCGGGGGCCAGGCCTGCGATCAGGTCCGACAATTCGGCCAGCACGACCTCGGTGATGAAGGGCAGGTCAAGCGCGCGGGCCTGGGACAACGGCACCCAGTGCAGGTGCGAAAGCTCGTCGCAGGCGCGGCTGAAATCGTCGGGATCGGTCGCAAGCGCCGCCGCATCGGCCAGAAAGAAATGCGCGTCGAACCGGCGCGGGCGGCCGGGCGGCGTGATCGCCCGGAACAGATAGGTCAGGGCCGAGGCGTCGGGGACAAGCCCTGCCTCGGCAAAGCCGGTCATGTCGCTGGCGCCGGGGCGGCCGATCAACTGGCCGGTTTCTTCGGCCAGTTCGCGCAGGGCCGCGGCGGCGATGGCGTGGGCATCGGGTGCCGATCCGGGACGCGGCTGTTGCAAAAGACGGCTGCGATGCGGCTCGGCCAAGGGCGCCGCCAAGGGCACCGCTGCATCGGCGGCGTCCACCGCGCCGCCGGGGAAGACATATTTCGACGGCATGAACACCGCACCAGCGCCGCGCATTCCCATCAGGACCGAGGCACCCGACGCGTCGCGCCGCAACAGGATGATGGTCGCGGCGTCGCGGATGGGCGGGTTCGCATCGCTCACGATGGCAGGGGCTCCGCGCCGAAACCGTGCATCCGGCGCGCCCATTGCAGGCCTACGAAGGCGCCCTTGATGCGGGGCAGCAGCAGCATCGACAGGATGATCGAGCCGAGGCCGAAGGTCCAGATCATCGTCATGGCCGACGGGCGCCAGGCGATATAGCAGGCCAGCAGCAAGGGCGCGCCCAGATGCGAGACCAGCAGGATCGTCAAATAGGCCGGCCCGTCGTCGGCCCGCTGATGATGCAGCGCTTCGTTGCAATGGGGGCAGTGGTCGGCGACCTTCAGGAAGGACCGGAACAGCTTGCCTTCCCCGCAGGCCGGGCAACGCCCAAGGGCGCCGCGCAGCATTGCCTGCCCCGTGGGCCGTTCGTTCGAGTCAAGGGTTGCGGCGGGCGAGGGCATGACGGTCTCCGGCAGGGGTGGACCGTGCCAATGTAGGCATGGATGCGGACCGTTGCCAGTCCTCCGTTCCGGACGATTGGTCGCATCAGCAGACCGGCTGCGTGGGCGCCATCAGCACGCGGTTCCGGCCCAGCGACTTGGCCGCGATCATCGCGCGGTCCGCGCGTTCCAAGGCGATCTCGGCCAGAACGTCGGGCCTGCTGATGCAGAAGGGCGCTTGTTCGAAGGCCACTCCGATCGACAGCGTGGCCTGGACCTGCCCGCCGCCCGAGATCGGCGGCAGCAGCGTCGGATGGGTCTCGACCTCTTGTCGGATCTCCTCGGCCAGGCGGAAGGCGTCAGCCTCGGTCGCGTGGGGCAGGACCACCAGGAACTCCTCGCCTCCAAGGCGCGCGGTCAGTCCCTGGCTGGCCACGATCCCCTCGACCCGCCGGGCGATGTCGCACAGAACCGCGTCGCCTGCGGCATGGCCGAAATTGTCGTTGATCGCCTTGAACCGGTCGAGGTCAAGCGCCATGACCGCAAAGCCGTCCTGGCGCCGCATCGCGCTGCGGGCGATCTCGGCCAGCCGGGGCATCGCGTAGCGGCGGTTGTGAAGGCCGGTCAGCGGATCGGACATGGCCCAGGCCATGTTGCGCTTCATCTCCTGGCGCCGGCTATCCGCCCGGCGCTTGCGGTCCAACTGGTTGCGCAGCGCCAGGGCGGCGATCTCTGCGTTATTGTCCCCGGCCGGGTCCAGGGGCAGGACCTCGCCCGCGCCCAGATCCAGGGCGATCGCGCACAATTCCTCACGCTCGGGCGCGACAAGGACGGCGAAGCCCGCTTCCTTTGATCCATTGCGAGATCGCAATTCGGACAGCAGCCGCAGCCCGTCGCCCTTCTGCTCGATATCGGCAGCGATGATATACAGGTCCGCCCCGTCGCCATGCGCCGCCGCGCTGAGCGTCTCGTCCGGACTGGCGATGGCAAAGCGGCAGTTCAGGCGCGGCTGCAGGATATGGCGCCAGCGCTGCGCCCGACCCGGCTGGTCGGCCACAAGCACAACATTGCCGGACGGGGCGTGGACAAAGCCGCCCGCATCCTCGGCCAGGGCGAAGTCGGGGGCATCGTCAGCCTCGGCATCGCGCAGCAACCCGCGGACACGGGCCAGCAGCATCTGTTCGGCCACGCGCGGATCCAGCACGGCGGCGGCCCCTGCCTGAAGCGCCTCGACCCGGCGTTCCCCGTCGGCAAGCACCAGAACGGGCGTGCGGGGCCGCTCGACCGAGATCATGTGAAAGGCGTCCGCCAGGCGAAGCCCCGTGAAACCCGGTCCCAGCAGGATCAGGTCGGGGCGCCCCTGGCGCAATTGCGACAGCAGGTCGTCGCCCGTTGCGGCCGTCAGCACCTCGTAGCAGGCGCCCGACAGCTTGACCTTCAGGCTGATCCTGCTTGTCGCACTGCCTTCCGCGATAAGGATACGCGCAGTCACCGATAACGCCCCCTTTTCGACGACATGTGCAGAATGGCATTGATTCCTTAACAAAGCGTTTCCAAACAGGGGCGGCAGCCGCCCGATCCAAGGACCCACGATGACATATTCGAGAGAAGCCGCCCAAAATCTGGCCACCTCGGTCCTGATCTACATGGCGGAACGGCCCGACCTGATGGCCGGGTTTCTGGAGGCATCGGGCCTGAGCCCGCAAGACTTGCGAAAGATCGCGGCAGCTCCGGAAATTGCGCTGCATGTGCTGGACTTCCTGCTGGAAGACGACCGGCGCGTCCTGGACGCCGCCGCCGATCTGACCATTCCCCCGGGCGATCTGATGCAGGCGCGGACGGCCCTTGCCGGACCGGGCAGCTATGGCTGGGACGTCTGACATTTGCGATTTGTTCACCCCTGTTGCCTATGAAGGGCGACGGAGGTGATCCATGAACGATCTTGTCAGCCGCGCAATCGAACGGTTCCTTGCCGAGGAATCGGTGCCCCTTCAGGCCGGGGCGGAAAACCTCGACCCCGCCGGAATGCTGCATGACGCCGCGCGCCGCCTGGACAAGCCGGTGGATGAACTGGTCGAGGATCTGGGCGCCTGGCTGGTGCGGCAGGACGAGATCTGGCGCCTGCTGCGGTTCTGCGGGCAGGATTTCCTGGATTTTCTTCTGCGGCTCGAGGAACTGCCGGACCGGATCCGGCTGGTTACCGATGATCTCGACATCCCCGAGATTGGCTTGTCACGCAGCGATGACAGCCTGCTGTGGATCAGTTTCTCGCACGGGCAGGCGGTCTGGACAGCGCTTCTCAGCGGGCTCTTGCGGGCGATGGCCGATGACTATGGCGCGCTCTGCGTAATCACCCCCCGGGATGGCGGATTGTGCGTGGACATATCTGACTCCGCCTTCGCGACGGGGCGGACATTCCATCTTTCGCCCAGGATCCAGGCGTCATGAGCCATGGCTTGACCCTGGGGCAGGATGTGCTGGACCGGCTGATGCCCATGCATCTCTGCGTGGCCGAATGCGGCCTGATCCATTCCGCCGGGCCGACCATGCGAAAGCTGATGCCCCCGGATGCGCAGGATGTCGAGGATGTCTTTGTCGAGGGGCGGGGCGCGGCCTCGGGCCATGTGATCGGGGCGATCCGCGCCGCGAAGGGCGGCAACCGGCTTGCCTTGCGGCTGCGCCACCATCGGCGCCTTTCGCTGCGGGGCCATGTCGTGGCGCCGGGATTTGGCGGGCTTCTTCTGAACTTCTGCTTCGGGGTTTCGCTGTCGGAAGCGGTGGCGGTCTTCGGCCTGACCGAATCGGATTTCGCGCCGTCGGAACTGGCGCTTGAGCTGATGTTCCTGCAGGAAGCCAACCGAGCCGTCCAGCAAGAGCTTGCGCGCTTCAACCGCCACCTGATGCTGGCCCGCAAGGATGCCGAGCGCGAGGCCCATACGGATGCCCTGACCGGCCTGCTGAATCGGCGGGGGCTGCAGGTGGCGATGCAGAACGCCTTTGAACCGCAGCACGGGACGCCCGGTTTCGCCCTGGCGCATCTGGATCTGGACAATTTCAAGCAGGTCAACGACCGCATGGGCCATGCCGCGGGCGACCGCCTGCTGGTCGAGGTCGCGCGGGTGCTGACCCGCACGGTGAGGGCGCGCGATGGGGTTGCGCGGATCGGCGGCGATGAATTCGTGCTGATCTTGGACGGCGCCTGGACCTGCCAGGCCCTGACCGATATCGGAACGCGCATCATCCAGGGGATCGAGGACGTCTCGCCACCAGATTGCAATGTTTCGACCAGCATCGGGATCGTGCTGTCGGCGGGTTACAGTGCCGATGCGATCGACCGGATGCTGGAAGACGCGGATGTCGCCCTTTATCGGTCAAAGCGAGAGGGCAAGGGCCGCGTCTCGATTGCGCCCCTGCCGGTCGCGGCCAGTCCTAGCTCCTTGCAAGGGCTGCGATGATGGGTCCGAAGTCCGCGGCTTTCAGGCTTGCCCCGCCCACCAAGGCTCCGTCCACATGCGGGATCGCAAAGATTTCCGCAGCATTGCCCGGCTTCACGCTGCCGCCATAAAGCAGCCGCACCTCCGCCGCATCTGCGACCTTGCCCTCCAGCCGGTCACGCATCAGGGCATGAACCTCGGTAATCTGGTCGGTGGTGGGGGTGCGGCCGGTGCCGATCGCCCAGACCGGCTCATAGGCGACGACCGTGTTTGCTGCCGTGGCCCCGGCGGGGATCGATCCATGAAGTTGCGCGGCAATCACGTCCAGCGTCTCGCCCGCGTCGCGCTGCGCCTCGGTCTCGCCCAGGCAGATGATCGCGACCAGCCCGGCGGCATGGGCCGCAGTCGCCTTGGCAGCCACCGCTGCATCCGTTTCGCCATGATCGGCGCGACGTTCGGAATGGCCCAGGATCACATAGGTGGCGCCTGCATCGCGCAGTTGCGCCGCAGCGATGTCTCCCGTATGCGCGCCAGAGGCCTGGTCATGGCAGTCCTGCCCGCCGATGGCGATGACATCGCCCGCACGCGTCTTCGCCGGATGGATCAGCAGCGCAGGCGGGCAGATCAGGATCTCGCAGCCGGGTGCCGGGTACGCCGCCACAAGAACGTCGATTTCGGCCAGGGCGGCCAGATTGCCGTTCATCTTCCAATTGCCAGCGGCCAATTTGCGCGGTGCCATGCCATTCCTCCAAAACCTTTGGCGGGCTTAGGGGCAGGGGGCGTCCTGCGCAATCATGGTAGCGCCGAAACCGGCCACACAATCCGCGTCAGACGGCGCGGCTGCCTTCCAGCGGCTCGAACCGGACCGATTCGCCGCAGCCGCAGGCGTCGGTCACATTCGGATTGCGGAAGCGGAAGCCCGATTCCAGCAAACCGTTTTCGTAATCGATCTCGGTCCCGAACAGGAACATCTGGGCGCGTGGCGCGATCAGCACCCGGGCGGCACCCTGTTCCACGACCTCCTCGTTCGGCTCGGCGGCCTCGACCAGGTCCATCGTGTATTCCATGCCCGCGCAGCCGCCCTTCTTCAGCCCGATGCGCAGGCCAAAGGCGTTCCTGCCCGTCATCAGCCGGGCGATCTGGCGTTCGGCGGCAGGCGTGATCTTGACCGGAGACGATCCGGGAATGGCAAACATGGCGCGTTCCTTCTGTTCACCCAGAAAGATAATCCCGCCCCCCGCCTCCATCAAGGCACATGGCGTTTCGCCTTGGTGCAAATATCCTCGGGGGAGGTGCCGGAACGGCACCCGGGGGCAGACAGCCCCCGCCACCGCCGCTGCAGGCGGCCTACATGAAGCCCAGTTCCAACCGGGCCTCGTCGGACATCATGTCCATGCCCCATTGCGGCTGGAAGGTCATTTCCACATCGACCTGCTTCACGCCCGGAATGGCCTCGACGGCGTCGGCGACCCAGCCCGGCATCTCTCCGGCGACGGGGCAGCCGGGGGCGGTCAGGGTCATGACCACCCGCACCTCGTTCTGGTCGTTGATGGCGATGGTGTAGATCAGCCCAAGGTCGAAGATGTTGACGGGTATTTCCGGGTCGTAGACCGTCTTGCAGGCCTCGACGACGCTGTCATACAGCGGATGGTCGGTGGACGAGGGCGCGATCAGCGGGGCGCCTTCCTGCAGCTCGGTCATGGCGAAATCCTGTCAAATGCGACCCTGATATAGGTGGTCGCCTCGCCTGCGTCCAGAGCAGGGCGGATTGCGAAGCCCCCTCGCATTCGCTAGACACGGCCGGTTCAAGAAACAGGCACCACCATGAGCGAGCGTTTCCACTTCAGCCTCCAGGCGACCGACGGGCAGGCCCGCGCCGGCACGATCCACACCCCGAGGGGAGAGATCCGCACGCCCGCCTTCATGCCCGTGGGCACCGCAGCCACGGTCAAGGCGATGCTGCCGGAATCGGTGCGCGCGACGGGTGCGGACATCCTGCTGGGCAATACCTATCACCTGATGCTGCGCCCCGGCGCGGAACGCATCGCGCGTTTGGGCGGCCTGCACCGCTTCATGAACTGGGACCGGCCGATCCTGACCGATTCGGGCGGCTTCCAGGTCATGTCGCTGGCCGCGCTGCGCAAGCTGACCGAGGACGGGGTCACCTTCTCGTCCCATATCGACGGGTCCAAGCACATGCTGTCGCCGGAAACCAGCATGGAGATTCAGCGTCTGCTGGGCAGCGACATCGTGATGTGCTTCGACGAATGCCCCGCGCTTCCCGCGACCGAGGAAGCGGTCGCCCGGTCCATGCGCCTGTCGATGCGGTGGGCGCAGCGGTCGCGCGACGCCTTTGGCGACCGTCCCGGCCATGCGCTGTTCGGCATCATGCAAGGCGGGGTGACGCCCGAACTGCGCGAAGAATCG
Source organism: Paracoccus sp. AK26 (assembly GCF_011801365.1). Classification (NCBI taxonomy): domain Bacteria; kingdom Pseudomonadati; phylum Pseudomonadota; class Alphaproteobacteria; order Rhodobacterales; family Paracoccaceae; genus Paracoccus; species Paracoccus sp. AK26. The sequence goes on along the minus strand of NZ_CP041041.1, from coordinate 2,002,134 downwards.
GCCGAGGCGCTCAGGGCCATCGGCTTCGACGGCTACGCCATCGGCGGCCTTGCCGTGGGCGAGGGGCAGGAGGCGATGTTCGGCGTCCTCGACTATGCGCCCGGCTTCCTGCCCGCCGACAAGCCGCGCTACCTGATGGGCGTGGGCAAGCCCGACGACATCGTGGGCGCGGTCCAGCGGGGCGTGGACATGATGGACTGCGTTCTGCCCTCGCGGTCGGGGCGGACCGGGCAGGCTTGGACACGGCGCGGGCAGGTCAACGTCAAGAACGCGCGCCACGCCGATGACCCGCGTCCGCTGGACGAACAATGCACCTGTCCCGCCTGCACGGGCTATTCCCGCGCCTATCTGCACCATGTCTTCCGCGCGGGCGAGATGATCAGCGGGATGCTGCTGACCTGGCACAATCTCCATTATTTCCAGGAGCTGATGGCGGGCTTGCGCAGCGCCATCGCCCAAGGCCGGCTGGACGAATTCGTGGCCGACTTCCATGCCCAGCGAGCCGAGGGCGACATTCCACCCCTGTGATCCGTCAGTCCCGCTGACCAAAAACACTTTCCTTTGAGAAGGCCCGGGCTTATCGGTGTCCGGTTGGCGGACGAACCGCCCTGGGCGAAAGACCACATGAGCGACGACATCATCACGATCACCCGCACCGAAGACCTGGCGCTGTTCTGCGAGAACGCCAAGGCAGCCCCTTATGTCACGGTCGATACCGAGTTCCTGCGCGAGCGGACCTATTGGTCAAAGCTGTGCCTGATCCAGCTGGCGCTGCCGCCCGCATCGACGCCCAAGGCCGCAGGAGGCGAGGCCGTGCTGGTCGATCCCCTGGCCGAGGGCCTGTCGCTCGAGCCGCTCTACGACCTGTTCCGCCATCAGGGCACGGTCAAGGTCTTCCACGCCGCCCGCCAGGATCTCGAGATTTTCTTCCACGACGCCGCGCTGTTCCCGCAGCCGCTGTTCGACACCCAGGTCGCCGCGATGGTCTGCGGATTTGGTGAACAGGTCGGCTATGAAACGCTGGTGCGCAAGATCGCGCGGGCGAACTTGGACAAGTCGTCGCGCTTTACGGATTGGTCCCGCCGCCCGCTGTCGGACGCGCAAAAGGCCTATGCGCTGGCCGACGTGACCCATCTGCGCGTGATCTACGAGTTCCTGTCGGCCGAACTGCGCAAGAACGACCGCGAAAGCTGGCTGGCCGAGGAAATCGCGGTTCTGGAAGACCCGGAAACCTATATCACCCGCCCCGAGGAAGCCTGGCTCAAGGTCCGCACCCGCACCAACTCGCCCCGGTTCCTGGCGATCCTGCGCGAATTGGCGCGCTTTCGCGAAGCCTATGCCCAGGAACGCGACATCCCCCGGTCGCGCGTGTTCAAGGACGATGCCATGATCGAGGTCGCCTCGACCAAGCCCGCGACCGAGGCCGATCTGGGCCGCTCGCGCCTGCTGCTGCGCGAGGCGCGCAAGGGCGACATCGCCAATGGTATCCTGGCGGCGGTGAGGGCCGGGGTAGACTCCAAGGACCTGCCGCAGGCCAAGGCCGAGGAACCGGGCAAGCCCGGCAATGCCGCGCTGTCGGATCTGCTGCGCGTGCTTCTGAAGGCCAAGGCCGATGCGGCAGGGGTTGCGCCCAAGCTGATTGCCTCGGCCGCGGAACTGGATGCACTTGCCCAGGGGGAACGCGACCTGCCCGCCCTCAGGGGTTGGCGGGCCGAGGTCTTCGGTCAGGACGCCCTGCGCCTTGCCGCCGGAGAGATTGCCTTGTCGGCCAAGGGCGGCTCTGTCCGGGTCGTGCCAGTCCCCTGACGCGCCTTTCCGCCCGTCAGGCGACCAGGCACATCAGCCAAGCGGCGGATTGCGCCTGGCGGCCTGGTCCAGGGGCTGGGGGGTGATCAGGCGAAACCGTGACCGCCGTGATTCGGGGCTGTCGGTCCGCTTGCCCGGCAATTCCGCAGGCAGAGGCGCCTGAAGCTTTGCCGGCCGTGCCGACCGCCAGTCCTGTCCCAGGTCGGAAGGCGAGGGCGTCAGCGTCTTGCCCCCGTCGATGATCGGCAGAACCTGGTCCGCCACCAGATCAAAGCGGCGCGGCGCAATGCCGATCTGGCCTTCCGCGATGATGCAGCCCAAGGCCCGCGTCACGTCCCCCAGATCCGAGGCCAGCGGCAGCAGCAAAAGCCGGGCCGACAGTTCGGGACGGGCATAGTCGGCCTTGGCATGAAGCGTCATCTCGGCGATCTGGGGTGCGCGGAAGACCGATTCCAGGACGTCGGACCACCGCCCGCGAGAGCTGGGATTGGCCAGCGAACAGAAGGCCATGCCCCGCACCTCCATGCCCATCAGGTCTATCAGGTGCTGGCCCGCAAGGCGAAAGCGGGCAGCGCCGGGCGCGATCCGTTCAAGGATGAAGGCATGGTCAAGCGCGCGGTGGATGCCATGCGGATGAACGTCCGCGCGCGCGGGAACGGCACGGCCCTTGCGAAGGCTGTCCCAATAGGCGCGAAGATCGGCCATGATGCGGGCAGGTTGGTCGGGATTGAAGTCGGCAAGTTGCAATACCTGACCCATGCCATCCGCCCCGGGCGGATGCGACGCGTTGTCGTCCTGCCATTTCGACACTGTCTGACCCTCGTTACTGGCGCGCGCCCAGGAACACGGACACGCTATACACTCCAACAGCATGATAAACATAACTTCAGCCCATGCCGAGTCGTTTTCCTAACGAATGGTTAAGACATTTGGTTCAACACCTGGCCCTGCCCGGGACTTGACCACTCGGCGCCGCTGGTCCATCCCGCCGCAAGGCAAAGAAAGGGCACGATCCATGGACAGAACCGGCTTGTTGATCATCCTGTCGTCCCCTTCGGGCGCGGGGAAATCGACGCTGGCCCGGCGGCTGATGGACTGGGATCCTTCCTTGCGTTTCTCCGTATCCGCGACCACCCGTCCGCCCCGACCGGGAGAGGTGGACGGGCAGCATTATTATTTCACCAGCCCCGGCGCCTTTCACCAGATGGTCGAACAGGGCCAGATGCTGGAACATGCCGAGGTGTTCGGAAACCTGTACGGCAGCCCCCGCGCCCCGGTCGAGGCCGCGATGCGCGACGGGCGCGACACGCTGTTCGACGTGGACTGGCAGGGCGGCCAGCAGATCCGTGCCTCGGCCCTGGGCGGGCATGTCGTGTCGATCTTCGTGCTGCCGCCGTCGCTGCCGGAACTGGAACGGCGCCTGCGGTCGCGCGGGCAGGACAGCGACGCCGTGATCGCCGGCCGGATGGAGAAAAGCCGGGCCGAGATCAGCCACTGGGCCGAATACGATTACGTCCTTGTCAACGACGACCTGGACGAAACCGAGGCCCGGCTGCGCGCCATCCTGACGGCGGAACGCCTGCGCCGCGAACGCCAGGGCGGGCTGGGCCGCTTCGTGAAGGGCTTGATGGAGGAACACGCATGATCTGGGAACTGGACGGCCAAACCCCCGAGATCGCGCCCGACGCCTGGGTCGCGCCGGATGCGCAACTGATGGGCAGGGTGGTGCTGGAGGCCGAGGCCTCGGTCTGGTGGGGCGCGATCCTGCGCGGCGACACCGAGGAGATCCGCGTGGGGCGCGGCAGCAACGTCCAGGATCTGAGCGTGCTGCACACCGATCCGGGCTGCCCGCTGGTCATCGGTGCGGATTGCACCATCGGCCATCGCGCGATCCTGCATGGCTGCACCATCGGCGACGGTGCCCTGGTGGGGATGGGCGCGACGATCCTGAACGGCGCCAAGATCGGGGCGGGGGCGCTGATCGGTGCCGGCGCCCTAATCACCGAGGGAAAGGACATCCCGCCCGGCGCCCTGGTCATGGGCGCGCCCGGCAAAGTCGTACGGATGCTGGAGGAGGCCGCGCTTGAAGGCCTGCGCCAGTCGGCGGCACGGTACCGCGCCAATGCCGCCCGTTTCCGCACGGGCCTGCGGCAGGTCGGCTGATGCAGCAGGGTCATCGCCGGGCCTCGGACCTGCTGGAAGGGGTGCCCGTGGCGATGCTGGCCGTGGATGGACGCGCCCGCACCATCGGCGCCAACCGCGCGGCCGTTGCCCTGTTCGGCGAGGGCGATCTGCTGAACCGACCCTTTGTCACCGTCCTGCGCCATCCCGCCGTGGTCGCCGCCGTGGACTGGGTGCTGGACCCCGACCGCCATCCCGCGCCGGTGCCCGACCCCTCGCTGCCGCCGCCGGTCGAGGGCGTGGCGCGGCTGAACGCGGTCTTTTCCGCCGACGGACGCGATATCGCGGCCGAGATCACGGTGGCGCGGCTGCCCTCGCCCCTGGGGAAGGGGGCAACGATCGCCGTCATGGACCGATCCGCCGCCGAAGAGGCCGAGCAGATGCGACGCGATTTCGTCGCCAATGTCAGCCATGAACTGAAGACGCCGCTGACCGCGATGATCGGCTTCATCGAGACGTTGCGCGGCCCGGCCCGCGACGACGCCCGCGCGCGGGACCGCTTCCTGGATATCATGGAACGCGAGGCCGGGCGCATGAACCGGCTGGTCAGCGACCTGCTGTCGCTCAGCCGCGTCCAGGCCGAGGAGCGGCGCCGTCCGCTGGGCCGGGTCGACCTGCCGCTGCTGTTGCGGGGCGTGCTGGCGACGCTGGGCCCCGCCGTCCAGGCTGCGGGGGTCGCGGTCGAGACGCAGGGCATCGACGGCAGCCGCGAGGTGCCGGGCGACCCCGACCAACTGGTGCAGGTCTTCCAGAACCTGATCGAGAACGCGCTGAAATACGGCGGCTCGGGCGGCTATCTGGGTGTCGCCATGCGCCGGATCGACCACGAGCCCCTGCTGCGCGGTCCTGCCTGGGCCATCGAGATCCGCGACCGTGGCGAAGGGATCGAGGGGATGCACCTGCCGCGCCTCACCGAACGCTTTTATCGTGTGGACACGCACCGGTCGCGCGCCCAGGGCGGCACCGGGCTGGGCCTTGCCATCGTCAAGCATATCGTCAACCGCCACCGGGGCCGGCTGCGCATCGACAGCGCGCGGGGCGAGGGCAGCACCTTCACGGTCATCCTGCCCGAAAGCGCCAACCGGGGCTGAGGTTTGCCGGTGGCGGGCGGCCCGCCCCTGGCCTATAACCGTCCAAGCTGATCCGGAGGAGCCCGAAGATGACCCAGACCCCCCAGACCGATCCCGCCAAGCTGGCGGCCGCGCGCGCCGCGGTGGCGCTTGTCCGTGACGGCATGAAGCTGGGCCTGGGCACCGGATCGACCGCCGCCATCATGGTGCGGGAACTGGCCGCCCGCGCCCGGTCCGAGGGTCTGTCGCTGCGCTGCGCCGCGACCTCGAAGGGCACTTGCGACCTGGCCGAAAGCCTGGGCCTGTCCATCGAGAGCCTGGACGAGATCGGCTGGCTGGACATGACCATCGACGGTGCCGACGAGGTCGACCCCGACCTGCACCTGATCAAGGGCGGCGGCGGGGCGCACCTGCGCGAAAAGATCGTCGCCGCCGCCAGCCACCGCATGGTGGTGATCGCCGATCCCGGCAAGGTCGTGGAACAGCTGGGCGCCTTCCCCCTGCCGGTCGAGGTGCTGCAATTCGGCTTCGAGACGACGCGGACCCTGATCCGGCGCGCCCTTGCGGATCTCGATCTGGGCGATCGCAACGTGCTGCACCGACTGAAGGGCAGCGAGCCCTGGGTCACGGATGAGGGGAACTGGATCCTCGACCTGCATCTGGATTGCATCCCCGATCCGGTGGCCCTGGCCCGCGCGCTTGCGGCCATTCCGGGCGTCGTGGAACACGGGCTGTTCCTGGGCATGTGCCATGTCGCCATCATCGGCAAGCCGGATGGCACGGTTGTCCAGCTTGACCGCAATGCCGATATTGATGCCGACATGCTTGCGGGCGAGGGGGACTGACGTGACTTTCGACTTTGACCTGTTCGTGATCGGCGGCGGATCGGGGGGCGTCCGGGCCGCCCGGATCGCAGCGGGCGAACACGGCGCCCGCGTCGCCCTGGCCGAGGAAAGCCGCATGGGCGGCACCTGCGTCATCCGGGGCTGCGTTCCCAAGAAGCTGATGATCTTCGCATCCCAAGCCGGCCTGATGGCCGAGGAGATGCGCGGCTATGGCTGGGAAGGCGCCCAGGCCGGGCGGTTCGACTGGCCGGTCTTCAAGCACAAGCTGGATTCCGAACTGAACCGGCTTGAGCTGATCTATACCGCGAACCTTCAAAAATCCGGGGTCCAGATCTTCCACCAGCGGGCCACCATCGTCGATGCCCATACGGTCGCCTTGGCAGACGGCACGCGGAAGACCGCCAAGCATATCCTGATCGCCGTGGGCGGGCGTCCCGCGCTGCCGGGCATCCCGGGCGAGGAACTGGGTCTGATCTCGGACGACCTGTTCCTGCTGGACCGCCTGCCGCGCCGGGTTCTGGTGGTGGGCGGCGGCTATATCGCCTGCGAATTCGCGACCATCCTGACGGGCTTGGGCTGCGAGACGGTGCAGGTTTATCGCGGCGACGCGGTGCTGCGCGGCTTTGACCGGCAGATGCGCGACATGGCGACCCTGCAACTGAGCGGCATCGGCATCGACCTGCGGCTGAACGTCAACCTGACGCGGCTGGAACGGACGGGCGACCAGACCCGCGTGACCTTCAGCGACGACAGCCACGAGGATTTCGACGCGGTCATCTGGGCCACCGGCCGCAACCCCTATACCGGCGGGCTGGGGCTGGAGAATACGGGCGTCCATCTGCGCGCGAACGGTGCGATCCAGGTAGACGAATGGTCCCAAACCTCGGTCCCTTCGATCTTCGCGGTGGGCGACGTGACCGACCGCGTGAACCTGACCCCTGTGGCGATCCGCGAAGGCCATGCCTTTGCTGACACGGTCTTTGGCGGCAGGGCGCGCAGGGTCGCCCATTCCAATATCGCAAGCGCCGTCTATCTGCGCCCGCATGAAGCCGCCTCGGTGGGCCTGACCGAGGAGCAGGCCTGCGCGCGCGGCGATGTCGACGTCTATGCGACCACCTTCCGCCCGATGCGGTCGATGTTCGCGGGCAGCGACGCCAAGGTCATGATGAAGCTGCTGGTCGAACCCGAAACCGATGTCGTGCTGGGCTGCCACATCTTCGGTCCCGACGCGGGCGAGATGATCCAGCTTGCCGCCATTCCCATCACCATGGGCGCGACCAAGGCCGATTTCGACGCGACGATGGCCGTGCATCCCACCGCGGCCGAGGAACTTGTGACGATGCGCCAGCCGTCCCGGCGTCACCGGCTGGAGATTCCTGCACAGGCTGCAACTGCCTGACAATTGCGACAGATGCGCGCGCTGAGGGGGCCTTCGGGTTGACATTTCGCCCTGCCGGCCCAGTTTCAAGTGACGGATTTTCGAAGAAGAAAGAAGGACCACGGATGGCAAGTCAGGGCCCTTGGGGCGGCGGAAGCGGCGGAGGAGATGACGGGGATCGCGACAAGCGTCCGACCAACCGCCCCTGGGGACAGCAGCAACCACCAAAGGGACCGCAGCGCCCCGGTGGCCCGCAGCAGATGCCCGAGATCGAAGAGCTGATGAAGAAGGGCCAGGAACGCCTGCGCGTGCTGATGGGTGGGCGCGGCGGTGGCGGGCCGACCGGTGGCGGCGGCGGACGCCGGGGCCCCAGTGGCCCGGCGTTCCAGATGAACCGCTCGACCCTGACCATCGCGGGGCTGATCCTGCTGGCCTTGTGGGCATTTGCCAGTTTCTACCGTGTCCAGACCAACGAACGCAGCGTCGAGTTCCTGTTCGGCCGCGCGGTGGCGGTGGGGACCGAGGGTCTGAACTTTGCCCCCTGGCCCGTCGTCACCGCCGAGGTGATCCCCGTGACCAACGAACGCGTGACCGAGATCGGCACCGGCGCCCAGGGCGAGATGGACAACGGCCTGATGCTGACCCGCGACCAGAATATCGTGGACATGGAATACCAGGTCGTCTGGAACATCTCGGACCCCGAGAAATTCCTGTTCAACCTGGCCGACCCGGCCGACACCATGCGCGCCGTGGCCGAATCCTCGATGCGCGACATCATCGCGCGCAGCGAACTGGCGCCGATCCTGAACCGCGACCGGGGCACGATCGCCAACGACCTGCAGCAATCCGTGCAGCAGACGCTGGACGCCTATGAATCCGGGATCAACGTGGTCCGGGTCAACCTTGACCGCGCAGACCCGCCTGCCGAGGTGATCGACGCCTTCCGCGAAGTCCAGGCCGCCCAGCAGGAACGCGACCGGCTTGAGAAGGAAGCCGATGCCTATGCCAACCGGGTGCTGGCCCAGGCCCGCGGTGACGCCGCAGCGACCCTGGAACAGGCCGAGGCTTATCGCGCCCAAGCCGTCAACACTGCCCAGGGCGAGGCGGCCCGCTTCAATTCGATCTACGAGGAATATGTGAAGGCGCCCGACGTGACCCGCCGCCGGATGTATCTGGAAACGATGGAAACCGTGCTGGGCCGCGTGGACAAGGTGATCCTTGGCGACTCGGTCAATGGTCAGGGATCGGGCGTGGTGCCCTATCTGCCGCTGGACCAGTTGCGCCGCCAGGGCACCGGCACGCAGAACACGGGCCAGCAGAACCGGGCCTTGCCGAACAGCGGTCAGCAGACCCTGGGCCAGCCCGCCACCGGACTTCAGAACCAGGGCCAGACCGGCACGAATATCGGGGGTAACAACTGATGGCCACTGCTCGCAGAATCACGGCCGCGACGCTGGCCATCCCGTTCCTGATCGTGGTGGCGGTGCTTGTCGCCTCGTCGCTGTTCATCGTGGACGAGCGCGAAAAGGCGCTTGTGCTGCGACTGGGTCGCGTCGTGGACGTCAAGGAGGAACCGGGCCTGGGCTTCAAGGTGCCCTTCCTCGACAATGTCGAGAAATACGACGGCCGCATCCTGGGCCTGCCGACCGTTCCGCTGGAAGTCACCCCGCTGGACGACCGCCGCCTGATCGTTGACGCCTTCGCCCGCTGGCGGATCACCGATGTCGTGCGCTTCCGCCAGGCGGTCGGCGCGGGCGGCATCCAGGGCGCCCAGGGCCGTCTGGAACCCATCGTGCGCAACGCCATCCGCGAGGTTCTGGGCACCGTGCCGTCCACCAGCGTGCTGTCGGACGACCGGACCGCGCTGATGAACCAGATCCGGGACGAGGCGCGCAACAATTCCGAAGGGCTGGGGGTCGAGATCATCGACGTGCGCCTGACCCGCACCGACCTGCCCGAGCAGAACCTGAACGCGACCTATGCCCGGATGCGGGCCGAACGTCAGCGCGAGGCCGCCGATGAAATCGCCCGGGGCGGCGAGGCCGCGCAGCGCGTTCGCGCCGCAGCCGACCGGACCGTCACCGAGCTGACCTCGGAAGCGCAAAAGCGGGCCGAGATCGTCCGAGGCGAGGCCGATGCGCAGCGCAACGCGATCTATGCCGATGCCTTCGGCCGCGATCCCGAGTTCTTTGCCTTTACCCGGTCGATGACCTCGTATGAACGCGCGCTTCAGGGCGACAACAGCACGATGGTCCTGCAGCCCGAGGGCGAGTTCTTCAGCTATCTGCGCGACGATGGCGCCAGCCGGGCCAACCCCTCGCCCACGCCTGTCCCGGCAGGCAATTCCGCGGCCGAGGTCCTGACACCCGCGGGCGAGGAGGAGGAAGGCCTGGTCACGCCCACCGTCACCGACCGCGAAGGCAATCCCTTGGGCGAAAGCGCGGGCGTCAAGCTGACCCCGGTGCCCGAGATGCTGACGACCCCGCCCCAGCAAAGTGACGGCGTCGTGGCGCCGGTCAGCGGCGCGGCTGATCCCGCAGCCGATCCCGCCTCGCCCGAAGCTGCCCCGGCAGAAGCCGCACCGCCGCCAGCCGATGGGGCGGCGGAGCCCGCCCCCCAGCCCGTGGAGACTGAACCCGCGGCGGAGCCGGCGCCGGAAGCCGCAGCAGGGGCAGGCGAACCCGCCCCCGAGGCCGAGCTGACGCAGTAACATCAGGCGAAAGGGCGGGTGGCGACATCCGCCCTTTTGCAATGAAAGTCACGATCAGTTCACTGGCCGAGAGCGTGGTTTATTTGCAACGCTTCCCTATTTCTTCTTCATAACAACCGCGGTCCCCGGCCCCCTGTCAGGATCGACGAACTGCGAAAGATGAGGACATCCGCATGAAGACGTTTTCTCCTCGGCACCTTCTGACCGCCTCGGCACTGGCCGTGACCGTCGGCCTTGGTTACGCGGCCGCGCAGGACGCGCAGCCCGACATCACGCCCGAGGCCAGCCAGCAGGCGCAAGAGGCGGCCAACAACAACGAACCCTTGAAGGCAGAACCCCAGGCCGGCGCGTCCCAGGTCATGCCGGACAGCTTTGCCGATCTGGTCCAGCAGGTCGCCCCTGCGGTCGTCAACATCACCACAAGCGCCGTGGTGGCCCAGCCCACCGGCGGCGAGGGCGGCCCGATGTTCCCCGAGGGCAGCCCGTTTTCGGACCTGTTCCGCGACTTCGGCTTTCCGGGCGTTCCGGGCCAGCCGGGTCAGGGCGGCCCGCGGATGCCGCAGCGGTCCAACGCGCTCGGCTCGGGCTTTGTCATCTCGGCGGATGGCTTCATCGTCACGAACAACCACGTGATCGAGGGCGCCGACGAGATCGAGATCGAGTTCTATTCGGGCGAAACCCTGCCTGCGACGGTCGTGGGTACCGATCCCAACACGGACGTGGCCCTGCTGAAGGTCGAAAGCGACGAGGCGCTGCCCTTCGTGCAGTTCGGCAATTCCGACGAGGCCCGCGTGGGCGACTGGGTGCTGGCGCTTGGCAACCCGCTGGGGCAGGGTTTCTCGGCCAGTTCGGGGATCGTGTCCGCACGGAACCGCGAACTGTCCGGCACCTATGACGACTACCTGCAGACCGACGCCGCCATCAACCGGGGCAACTCGGGCGGGCCGCTGTTCAACCTGCAGGGCGAGGTCGTGGGCGTGAACACCGCGATCCTGTCGCCCAATGGCGGATCGATCGGCATCGGCTTCTCGATGGCCTCGAATGTCGTGTCCACGGTCGTGGACCAGTTGCGCGAATTCGGCGAAACCCGCCGCGGCTGGCTGGGCGTCAAGATTCAGGACGTGACCCCCGACATGGCCGAGGCGCTTGGCCTGGCCGCCGAAGCGGGCGCGATGGTCACCGACGTGCCCGAAGGCCCCGCGCGCGAGGCCGGGATGCGGGCGGGCGATGTGATCACCAGCTTCGCCGGTTCCCCGGTCGAGGATACGCGCAGCCTTGTCCGCCGCGTGGCCGAGGCCCCGGCGGGCGAACCTGTCGATGTCGTGGTGCAGCGGCAGGACGGCCCCGTCACCCTGTCCGTGACGCTGGGCCGCCGCGAGACTGCCGAGGGCGCCAGCCCCACGCCGTCCGGTTCGGACCGCGAACCGGCGCAGCAGGACATCCTGGGCCTGTCGCTGTCGGTCCTGACGCCCGAGATGGCGCAGGACATGGGCCTTCCCGATGACGCCAAGGGCCTGCTGATCCAGGAGGTCGATCCTGAAAGCGAGGCTGCCGAAAAGGGCCTCGCCCCCGGCGACGTCATCACCGAGGCGGGCCAGCAACCCGTCGCGACCATCGCGGACCTGAACGCCCGCATCGACGAGGCGCGCGAGGCGGGACGCAAGTCGCTGCTGGTGCTGGTGCGCCGCGACGGGGAACCGCGCTTCGTCGCCCTGCCGGTCAGCGAAAGCTGATCGCCAGGGGCGCAGGCCCGGCAAGCATGACTGAAAGGGCGGCCCGGACTTTCGGGCCGCCCTTTGCATGACCGGCCGATGGGAAGGCCAGGGACCGAAAGGAGATCCAGGTATGGCCGACGACCCGCTGATCCTGACCGCCCAGTTTGACGATGCCAGCTTTGCCCATTTCCAGGCCATGCGGCAGCGGCATTTCCCGCCTGCGCGCAATCACATCCCCGCGCATCTGACGCTGTTTCATCATCTGCCGGGCCACCGGATAAGCTGGGTGGTTCAGGAGCTGCAAGGGATTTGCCTCACCGCCGCGCCCCTTCCGGGCCGCGTGGCAGGCCTGCGCTTTCTGGGCAAGGGCGTTGCCTATGACCTTGACTGCGCGGGATTGGAGCAGTTGCGCAGCAGGCTGGCCGCCATCTTCGCCACCGTCCTGACCCCGCAGGACCGCCAGCGGATCAGGCCCCATGTCACCATCCAGAACAAGGTCGCACCTTCCGAGGCGCGCCGGCTGTTCGACGATCTCTCTACCGGCTTCCAGCCCTTTCCCTTCACTGTGACCGGGCTGCTGTTGTGGCGCTATCGCGGCGGGCCGTGGGATCCGGCCGGGCGGTTTCCCTTTCCTGGCGCGGCCGATGCGCCCGGGCCGGGGTAAGGGCGCTGCCCCTTTTCTTTGCGGGGGCGATGGCCTATCTGCCCCCTGCACAGCAAAGGATACGCAAGCCATGGCCCGCATCACCTATATCGAGCATAACGGAACCCGCCACGAGGTCGACGTGAAGCCCGGAATGACGGTGATGGAAGGCGCGCGCGACAATGGCGTGCCCGGCATCGACGCCGACTGCGGCGGCGCCTGCGCCTGTTCGACCTGCCATGTCTATGTCGATCCCGCCTGGCTGGACCAGCTTCCCCCCAAGGATCCGATGGAGGAGGACATGCTGGACTTCGCCTATCAGCCCGATCCGGAACGGTCGCGCCTGACCTGCCAGATCAAGGTGACGGATGCGCTTGACGGGCTGGTCGTCCAGCTTCCCGAACGCCAGATCTGATCACTTCAGCAGCGACAGCGCCTGGCCCAGGTCGATTGCGCCGTCATAAAGCGCCCGGCCCGAGATTGCGCCGGCAATGACCTGCGTGCCGGCAAGCGCCCGCAGGTCGTCCAGCGATGACACCCCGCCCGAGGCGATCACCGGGATTCTGACCGCGCGGGCAAGCGCCTCGGTCGCGGCGATGTTGGGGCCTTGCATCGCGCCGTCGCGGTCGATGTCGGTATAGATGATCGCGGCGACGCCCGCGTCCTCGAACTGGCGGGCAAGATCGGTCGCCATCACCTCGGTCTCGGTCGCCCAGCCACGGGTCGCGACACGGCCCCCGCGCGCGTCGATGCCGACCGCGATCCGGCCCGGAAAGGCGGCGGCCGCCTGCCGCACCAGGTCGGGGTTTTCCACCGCGACAGTGCCCAGGATCACCCGCGACAGGCCCTTGTCCAGCCAGCCTTCGATCGTCGCCATGTCGCGGATGCCGCCGCCAAGCTGGGCGGGTATGTCTATGGCGGCCAGGATCGCCTCGACCGCCGCGCCATTGACGGGACGGCCTGCGAAGGCGCCGTTCAGGTCCACCAGATGCAGCCATTCCGCGCCCGCATCCTGGAAGGCGCGCGCCTGCGCCGCCGGGTCGGTACCGAAGACGGTCGCGGCCTCCATCTCTCCGCGCAGCAGGCGCACGCAGTTGCCGTCCTTAAGGTCGATGGCGGGATAAAGGATCATGGCACGGCCTCCTGGTTCGCGGATCGCGCTTCCTTTGCCATGCGGACGGGCGGAACGGAAGGGCGGGCCGCGACCTGACGTCACACTTGCCAGAATCCGGGCGCCCCGCGCAGCATCCGCCCATCCCAGGGAGGAGGGAACCACCATGCGCCACATCATCATCGCCGCAGTTCTTTCGCTTGCCGCCACCGCCGCCACCGCCGACCCGATCGAGGGGATCTGGCAAACCCAGCCGGACGAGGGCGCCTTTGCCCATGTCACCATCACGCCCTGCGGCCAGGCCTATTGCGGCACCATCACCCGCGCCTTCAAGGACCGGGCGGAATACCAGTCGCCCAATGTCGGCCGCCAGATCGTCATCGACATGGCGCCCCAGGGCGGCGGCAACTATTCGGGCAAGGTCTGGCGGCCCGCCAATGACAAGATCTACAACGGCAAGGCCAGCGTCCAGGGCGACCGGATGAGCCTGTCGGGCTGCGTCGCCGGCGGGCTGATCTGCAAAAGCCAGACCTGGGCGCGGGTGCAATGACCAGCCGCCCTTGTCGGTGATCGCCAAGGCGGCATCTTGGTGATCCGGCGCCTGCCGGACTTTGGGGATATGACTTTATCCCTGGGTCCGGCAGTTTTCATTGCGAGATGGCCAGACCCTGTGTTCATGTCACTGAAGTGTCATGTTCATGTTTGGATTTTCTCGTCATGTTATACGACCGTTCGGAACCGCTGGTTCCAGCATCCGGAAACTCAGTCTGGCGCATTGCCCTGATGGACCGCCCGACTTTTGTCGTTGCAATGGCGCTTGCCAGTGGCATTGCAGGTTTCCTCGTGGTCAACCTGGTGCTGGACGGATTGCGGCAATCGCCTGACGACTGGGAAACTCTTGCCGCGCGACTTTACGGGACATTCCATATCGGCGCGGACGGGTCGGTTGCTGAAAGTTTCAACCATGGCATGGCTTTCGCAGCAGCCGTGATGTTTCTGGCTGCCGGAACTGTCGCCCGGTCCAGGACATGCATCGTCATGGCAGTCATCATGATGATCGCTTGGTTCGACGATTCTGCCCAGTATCATGAACGGGTCGGAAGGCTTCTTCCGCAGCACTTCCCTGGACTTCGAAACTTTGGGCCGGGTGCATCGACCTTGGCGGAAATGCTTGCCTTTCTGTCGATCGGCATCGTCTGCCTGGGGCTTGCCGTCTGGGCAAGACAGCGCTTCGGCCCGCGGGACCGCTTTGCGTTCCAATTGGCAAGATGGCCGATCCTGCTGCTGGTTGCCTGCGCCAGCTTGGTGGATTTCGTGCATTCTGCGCTGCTCGAAACCCGTTTCGAGCAGCTTTTCCTGTATCTCGAAGATGGGGGCGAGATGCTGGCGATGGCTTTGATTGCCACCGCCAGCCTTTACCTTGCCCGGAATATCGAGCGAATCGACGACAGACCCTAAGCCGTCCGCCATTGCGACACGCAAGGGATCTTGTCCCGGTCGCAGCGGTCGGCGTATTTGCGGGCGATTTCCTGCACCTCGGCCAGCAGGCCGTCGGCCAGCTTGATCGGCTCGAGCCCCATGCCAAGGAAGCGGTCGTTGGCGACGTGCAGGTCGTTCTCGTCCGCCTCGTTGCGGGGGTTCTTCAGGAAGGCGACCTCGACCCCGGTCTGGTCGGCGATCATCTGCGCCAGGTCGCGGACGCGGTGCGTTTCGGTCATCTGGTTCAGGATGTTGACGCGGTCGCCCTTGGCAGGCGGGTTGGTCAGCGCCAGTTCGATGCAGCGGCAGGTGTCCTGGATATGGATAAAGGCGCGGGTCTGGCCGCCCGTTCCATGCACCGTCAGCGGATAGCCGATCGCCGCCTGCATCAGGAAGCGGTTCAGCACCGTGCCGTAGTCGCCGTCATAGTCGAAGCGGTTGATCAGCCGGTCGTCGAGGCGCGTTTCCTCGGTCTGGGTGCCCCAGACGATGCCCTGATGCAGGTCGGTGATCCGGACCTTGTCGTTCTTGTTGTAGTAGAAGAAGAACAGCTGATCCTGGGTCTTGGTCATGTGATAGATCGACCCGGGATTGGCAGGATACAGGATTTCCTGCCGGTGGGGGCCGTTCTCGGTCTCGACCAGGACGTCCAGGTATCCTTCGGGGATCTTCATGCCCGCCGTGCCATAGCCATAGACGCCCATCGTGCCCAGGTGGACCAAGTGGATGTCCTGCCCGCTTTCGACGATCGCGGCCAGCACGTCGTTCGTGGCGTTCAGGTTGTTGTTGACCGTGTACCGCTTGTGCCAGCTGGATTTCATCGAATAGGGCGCGGCGCGCTGTTCGGCGAAATGGATCACCGCGTCGGGCTTTTCGTCGCGCAGCAGGGTCAGCAGGCGGTGGTAATGCTTGCCCACCGTGAAGTTCTCGACCCGGATGGTGTGGTTGGTCAGTTCGTGCCAGGCCTTCACGCGTTCGCCCAGGGGGCGGATCGGGGTCAGGCTGTTCACCTCAAGTTCGACGTCGATCTTGCGGCGCGACAGGTTGTCCACGATGATGACGTCATGGCCCCGCGCCGAAAGATGCAGTGCCGTCGGCCATCCGCAGAAGCCGTCTCCACCCAGAACGATGATCTTCATGAACCTGCCTATCAAGGACCGCGTTTCGGCGTCTTGTAGAATGCCGAAATGGCGGATGCCATAGCTGCCATGCAGGTGACATCCGGCTGTCGCAATCGCCCGCCGACAGGCGTCAGCCCCGCGGGTCGATCAGCCGGGCCAGGACCGCGTCGCGGGTGATGCAGCCGCCGCCCTGGACGGGCAGGGCGGTCCTGCCAGACAGAAGGCCCATCACCTCGCGCACGGGCATGTCGCGGGGCACAGGATCGCCCGGCGCATCGCCCGGCTGGACGACATCGGCGGCGGTCAGCACACCAAGCGGGTTCATGTGGGCCACGAAATCGGCCACATACTCGTTCACCGGGTTGGCGATGATCTCTCGCGCGGTGCCGATCTGGACGATGCGGCCGCCTTCCATCAGGGCGATGCGGTTGCCCAGCTTGAAGGCCTCGTCCAGGTCATGGCTGACGAAGATGATGGTGCGGCGCGTCTTGGCCTGAAGTTCCAGCAATTCGTCCTGAAGCCTGGCGCGGATCAGCGGGTCAAGCGCGCTGAAGGGTTCGTCCATCAGCAGGATCGGCGCCTCGGTCGCGAAGGCGCGGGCCAGGCCCACGCGCTGCTGCATCCCGCCCGACAGGTCTCCCACCTTGCGTTCGGCCCAATCGTCCAGCCCCACCGTCGCAAGCTGCTGGTCCACGCGCGCCTTGCGTTCGGCGGCGGGCATCCCCGCCAGTTCCAGGCCCAAACCCACGTTCTCGCGGACGGTGCGCCAGGGCAGGAGGCCGAATTGCTGAAAGACCATCGCCACGTGGCGCAGGCGGATGTCGCGCAGCGCCCGCTTGCCCGCCCCGCTGACCGAGATCATCTTGCCGCCGTCCCAGACCCGCACCTCGCCCCGGCAGACATGGTTCAGGGCGTTGACCGCGCGCAGCAGCGTCGACTTGCCGGACCCGGACAGGCCCATCAGCACCAGGATCTCGCCCTGCTGGACGTTCAGGCTGCAATCATGGACGCCCAGGACCTGGCCGGTGGCCGACCGGATCTCTCCGCGTTCCTTGCCCTGGTCCATCATCGGCAGGGCCTGTTCGGGATGGTCGCCGAAGACGATGCTGACGCGGTCGAATTCGACGGCATTGGGTATGCTGTTCATTTGCGGCCCTCCATCCGCAGCATCCGGTCCAGAAGGATCGCCACCACGACAATCACGAAGCCCGATTCGAACCCCAGCGAGGTGTTCACGCTGTTCAGCGCCCGGACCACCGGCACCCCAAGGCCGGACGCGCCCACAAGCGCGGCGATCACGACCATCGACAGCGACAGCATGATGGTCTGGTTCAGGCCCGCCATGATCTGGGGCAAGGCGCTTGGCAGTTCGACCTTCCACAGAAGCTGGCGGGGCGTCGCGCCAAAGGCGGTGGCGGCCTCGACCAGGGCGGGCGGGGTGGATGCGATGCCAAGCTGGGTCAGCCGGATCGGCGCGGGCAGCACGAAGATCACCGTCGCCAGCAGTCCCGGCACCATGCCGATGCCGAAAAAGACGATGGCGGGAATCAGATAGACGAAGGTCGGCAGCGTCTGCATCAGGTCCAGCACAGGCCGCATCCAAGCATAAAGCCGGGGCCGATGCGCGGCGGCGATGCCCACCGGCACACCGATCGCCATGCAGACCAGGCAGGCTGCCAGGACCAGGGTCAGGGATTGCTGCATCTCCTCCCAATAGCCCTGGTTCAGCACGAACAGCAGGCCGGCCGCCACCAGCAGGCAGGTCTTCCAGTTGCGCTGCAAAAGCCAGGTCAGCGCCACGGACAGCAGGATGAACAGAAAGGGATGAGGCGCCTCCAACGCGGCGAGGATCCGGCCGATCAGCCAATCGAGCGCGTTCGAGATCGTATTGAACAGCCCGGCAGCATTGGCGTTCAGCCAGTCGAAAACCGTCTTGGCGGTTCGTCCCACCGGGATCTTGTTATCCGTCACCAACGCCGTCAGCTGCTCCATGCGGACATCCTTGCTCCGTTGTTATGGCTTGTTCGGTCGTGGCGCGCGGCCCGGCGGTCAGCCGGACAGCGCCTCGGTCAGCGCGGCCTGGGCGTCATTGCCGTCAAAGGTCGTCACGCCGTCCAGCCAGGGGGTCGCGGCATCGGGATTGGCCGAAAGCCATTCCTTGGCGGCGTCCATCGGATCCTGCCCGTCGTTCAGGATCATGCCCATGATCTCGTTCTCCATGGGCAGGGTGAATTCCAGGTTCTGCAGGAACTTGCCGACATTCGGGCATTCCTGGACATAGCCCTGGCGGGTGTTGGTACGCACCTCGGCGCCGCCCAGGTCGGGGCCGAAGATTTCGTCGCCGCCGGTCAGGTAGGTCATCTCGAACTGGGCGTTCATCGGATGGGGTTCCCAGCCCAGGAAGACGATCGGCTGGCCCGCCGCATCGGCGCGGGCGACCTGCGCCAGCATCCCCTGTTCGCTGGATTCGACCACCTCGAAGGTGCCAAGGCCGAACTGGTCCTCGGCCACCATCTCCAGCAGCAGGCGGTTGCCGTCGTTGCCCGGCTCGATGCCATAGATCTGGCCGGACAGGGCGTCCTTGTGTTCCGCAATCTTGCCGAAATCGGTGATGCCCAGGTCGGCGCCCGCCTTGTTCGTGGCCAGCGTGTATTTCGCACCCGTCAGGTTGGTGCGGACCGTGTCCACCGTGCCCGCGTCGCGATAGGGGGCGATGTCGGCCTCCATCGTGGGCATCCAGTTGCCCAGGAAGACGTCCACGTCATCGGTGGAAAGGGCCGTATAGGTCACAGGCACCGACAGCAGCTTCGTCTCGGTCTCGTATCCCAGGGCCTGCAGCACGGTCGAGGCAAGCGCCGTCGTCGCCGTGATGTCGGACCAGCCCACATCGGACAGGACCACCTGGCGGCATTGGTCCGGTTCGGCGGCCAGGACGGGTCCGGCAAGTGCGGCGCCCATCACCACGGAAAGGGTCAGGCTTTTGCGGATCATGCGAGGCTCCCTGTTCTTGATTGGTCAGTCAATTAAAGTTACATAGGACCTGAATAGCAACCTTATTTTTCGAAGCAGGTGCCACATTGCCCAAGATCGGGGCCGAGCCTATCCGAAAAGCGGCACTAATCAACGCCACGATCTTCGAGATCGGGCGGGCCGGTTCTCTGGATGTCACAGTGGCGCAGATCGCCCGCCGCGCAGGCATGTCGCCGGCGCTTGCGCATCACTACTTCGGGTCCAAGGAACAGATTTTCCTGGCCGCGATGCGCTATATCCTGCGGGTCTATGGCCGGTCGGTGGCGGAACGGCTGCCGGGCCACGGACGGCGCGGGCGGCTGGACGCGATCATCGGCGCCAGCTTCGCGCCCCAGAACTTCCAGCGGGAAACGGTCAGCGCCTGGCTGAACTTCTATGCCCTGGCGCTGATCAACCCCGAAGCCGGGCGCCTGCTGCGGGTCTATCACTGTCGCCTGCGGTCGAACCTGATGCTGGCGCTGCGGCCGCTGACCAGCGAGCCGGCCCAGGTTGCCGAGACGCTGGGCGCGCTGATCGACGGCCTTTACCTGCGCGCCGTCCTGACTCCGGGCGGCATCGACGCCCAAACCGCGGAAAAGCTGATCTTCGATTATCTGGATGAAACCCTGACATGACCCACGACGCCCAACCCAAGGCCAGCCTGTTCATCGACGGACGCTTCGTCGAAGGCGAGGGCGCGGTCCTGCCCGTCCTTTATCCCTATACCGGCGAGGAAATCGCATCCCTGCGCGAGGCATCGGCGAATCAGGTGGCCCAAGCCTGCCAGGCAGCCGCACGGGCCCAGCCCGGATGGGCCGCGATGGCGCCCGCCGACAGGGGCCGCGTGCTGTCCCGTGCCGCACAGATCATCCGCGACCGCAACGAGGAATTGTCCCGGCTGGAGACGCTGGATACCGGCAAGCCCATTCAGGAAACGCTGGTGGCCGACTGGGCATCCGGGGCTGCGGCGCTGGAGTTCTTTGGCGGGCTGGCCGCCACGGTGACGGGCCAGATGATTCCCTTGGGCCGCGACTGGGCCTATACCCGGCGCGAGGCGCTGGGCGTCTGCGCGGGCATCGGCGCCTGGAACTATCCCAGCCAGATCGCCTGCTGGAAGGCCGCCCCCGCGCTTGCCATGGGCAATGCGATGGTCTTCAAGCCGTCCGAGGAAACGCCGCTTGGCGCGTTGAAGCTGGCCGAGATCCTGCTGGAGGCCGGCGCGCCGCCGGGCATCTTCAACGTGGTGCAGGGGCGCGGCCAGGTCGGCGCCGCGCTTGTGACCGACCCATGCGTCGCCAAGGTCTCGCTGACCGGATCGGTCCCCACCGGCCGCCGCGTCTATGCCGCCGCGGCCGAAGGGATGCGCCACGTCACGATGGAACTTGGCGGCAAGTCGCCGCTGATCGTGTTCGACGATGCCAGCCTGGACGATGCCGTTAGCGCGGCGATCCTGGCCAACTTCTATTCCTCGGGGCAGATCTGTTCCAACGGCACGCGGGTGTTTTTGCAGCAGGGGATCGCGCAGCGGTTCCTGGACCGGCTGGAGGAACGGCTGGCGACGATCCGCACGGGCGACCCGCTGGACCCGAACACGCAATTCGGCCCGATCATCAACGGCACCCAGGCTGCCAAGATCCGCGCGGCGATCACTGCCGGGCAGGACGCAGGTGCGCGGCTGGTCTGCGGCGGCGCGGGCGAAGGGGCGTTCATCCCGCCCACCGTCTTTGCCGATGCCACCGACGACATGACCATCACCCGCGACGAAATCTTCGGCCCGGTGATGACCGCCCTGACCTTTGCCGACGAATCCGAGGTCGTGGCCCGCGCCAACGCCACCGGCTTCGGGCTGGCCGCCGGTGTCTTCACACAGGATCTCACCCGCGCGCATCGGGTGGTCGCCGCGCTGGAAGCAGGCACCTGCTGGATCAACGCCTATAACCTGACCCCGGTCGAGATGCCCTTCGGCGGCGTCAAGATGTCGGGCCTGGGGCGCGAGAACGGCACCGCCGCGATCGAGCATTATTCGCAACTCAAGACCGTTTATGTCGGCATGGGCGCCGTCGAGGCGCCGTATTAGGGGGATCGCCATGACCGCTGATTACGTCATCGTCGGGGCAGGGTCCGCCGGATGTGCCCTGGCCTATCGCCTGACCGAGGCAGGCCACGGCGTCACGCTGATCGAATATGGCGGCAGCGACATCGGAATCTTCATCCAGATGCCAGGCGCGCTGTCCTATCCGATGAACATGCCGCGATACGACTGGGGCTTCGCGACCCAGCCCGAACCGCATCTGGGCGGGCGCAGGCTGGCCACGCCGCGCGGCAAGGTGCTGGGCGGGTCGTCCTCCATCAACGGCATGGTCTTCGTGCGCGGGCATCGCAAGGATTACGATCACTGGCGCGACAGCGGCGCGGCGGGCTGGGGCTATGATGACGTGCTGCCCTATTTCAAGCGCATGGAAACCTGGCACGGCGGCGCGTCCGAATGGCGCGGCACCGACGGCCCCTTGCACGTAACGCGCGGCAAGCGCCGCAATCCGCTGTTCAACGCCTTCATCGAGGCCGGGCAGCAGGCCGGTTGGCCCTATACGCCCGACTATAATGGCGAACAGCAGGAAGGCTTTGGCCCGATGGAGGCCACCATCTGGAAGGGCCGCCGCTGGTCCGCCGCCAATGCCTATCTGCGCCCGGCGCTGAAGACCGGCCGCCTGACCATCGTCCGGGGCTTCGCCCGCCGCATCCTGTTCGAAGGCAAGTGCGCCACAGGCGTCGAGATCGAGACCAAGCGCGGCATCGAACAGATCCGTGCGAACCGCGAGGTCATCGTCTCGGCCAGTTCGATCAACACGCCGAAGCTCTTGATGCTGTCGGGGATCGGCCCGGCCGACCATCTGCGCCAGCACGGCATCACGCCGCTGGCCGACCGGCCGGGCGTGGGGTCGAACCTGCAGGATCACCTTGAAATATACATGCAGTACAAGGCGCTGAAACCGATCACGCTCTACACCTATTACAACCTTCTGGGCAAAGGCCGGGTGGGTGTAGAGTGGCTGTTGCAGAAGACCGGGCTTGGCGCGTCGAACCAGTTCGAAAGCTGCGGCTTCATCCGGTCTTCGGACGGAGTGGATTATCCCGACATCCAGTATCACTTCCTGCCGCTGGCGGTCCGCTATGACGGCAAGGCAGCGGCGCAGGGGCATGGCTTCCAGGCCCATGTCGGCCCGATGCGGTCGAAATCGCGCGGCACTGTCCGACTGGCGTCAGGCGATCCTGCCGCCGCGCCCGAGATCCGCTTCAACTACATGTCCCATCCCGACGACTGGGCCGAGTTCCGCGCCTGCGTGCGCCTGACCCGCAGGATCTTCAACCAGCTGGCCTTCGCCGAATACCGCGGCGACGAGATCCAGCCGGGCGCCGCCGTGCAGACCGACGACCAGATCGATGCCTTCATCCGCGAGCACGCCGAATCGGCCTATCACCCCTGCGGCACCGCGCGCATGGGGTCGGCCACAGATCCGATGGCAGTGGTCGATCCGGATCTCAGGGTGATCGGCGTGGAAGGCCTGCGCGTGGCCGACAGTTCGATCTTCCCGCGTATCACCAACGGCAACCTGAACGGCCCGTCGATCATGGTCGGCGAAAAGGCCGCCGATCACATTCTGGGCCGCGCCCTGCACCGCGACGAAGGCCGGCTTGCCGCCGAATAGGCATCTTCTGTGCTGCAAACACCCCCGCCGGAGGCACCTGCGATCACAGCAGGCGCCACCCCGGCGGCCGGGTCAGCCGTTCCCACCGCGCGCGGCAGCGACCACGGGTTCCAGGCCGTCCGCAGGCATCCCGCGCAGCAGGGTGTCGCCGATGATGAAGGTGGGCGTGCCCATGATCGCCATCCGCTCGGCCAGCTGGCGGTTCTCGCGCAGGACGGCCGACACGGATTCGGTGTTCATGATGTTCAGCGCCTCGGCCCCGTCAACGCCGATGTCGCCCGCGATCTTCCCCAAGGCCTCGGGCGAGGGAGAGCCGCGCAGGTCCATCAACGCGTCATGCGCCTTCACATAGGCCTCGTCCCCGGCAAGCTGCTTGACCGCCACCGCAAAGCGGGCCGAGGTTTCGCTGTCCTGGCCCAGGATCGGAAATTCCTTCAGGATCAGCCGGATGTTGCCGTCGCTTTCGACGATGTCATGGACCTGCTGGTTGAACTTGCGGCAATAACCGCAGCGATAGTCGATGAACTCCACCATCGTCACGTCGCCGTCCGGGTTGCCGCCGACCCAGCTGTGGCCGTCGTCGAAGATCGCGTCGCGGTTCGCGGCCACCAGGGCCACGTCGTTCTGCGCCTCGGACGCGACGCGGCGTTCCTCCAGCACGTTGATCGACTCCACCAGCACTTCGGGATTAGCCATCAGGTATTCGCGCACGGCGTCCCCGAAGGCGGCTTTCTCGGCCTCGGTCATGGCGGAAATGTCAAAGGCCATGACAGGGGTCGCGGTCAAAAGCAGCGCGGCGATCAGGCGTTTCATCGGGATCCTCGTGTTCCGGTCGCATTGACCTTGGCGCGCGCGCGCGGGCTTGGCAAGAAAGCCGCTCACAAAGCTGCGTGACCGAAGGGTGTCATGGGCCTTTTCGCCTGGGCCCTGGGGGCGTAAGACAAGGGAAAAAGACAAAAGGCATCCGAGCATGAAGAAATCCCTTCGCGGTCAGGTCGATCCCTTCATCGTCATGGACGTGATGGAGGCCGCCAGCCGGGCCGAGGCCGCAGGCCGCCACATCATCCACATGGAGGTGGGCCAGCCCGGCACCCCCGCACCCGAAGGCGCGCGCCGCGCGCTGGCTGCCGCGCTGGAACAGCCGCTGGGCTATACCGTGGCGCTTGGCCTTCCCGCGCTGCGCCAGGGAATCGCGGATCTTTACCGCCGTTGGTATGGCGTGGATCTGGATCCGGCGCGCGTGGTGGTAACGCCCGGCAGCAGCGGGGCCTTTATCCTGGCCTTTTCGGCCCTGTTCGATGCGGGTGACAAGGTGGCGATGGGCTATCCAGGATATCCAAGCTATCGCCAGATCCTGCGGGCCATGTCGCTGGAACCTGTGGGCATCCCGACGCGGGCCGAGGACCGCTATCAGCCGCGCGCCCAGGATCTGCCGGATGCCTGCGCGGGGCTGATCCTTGCCTCGCCGGGCAACCCTTCGGGCACGGTGTTGCGGACCGACGAACTGCGCGCGCTGTCGGATGCGGCGCAAGCCAGGGGCATGGCACTGATCTCGGACGAAATCTATCATGGCCTGTCGTACGGCGACCGCTGCCATTCCGCGCTTGAGGTGACGGACAATGTCTTCGTCATCAACTCCTTCAGCAAGTATTTCTCAATGACCGGTTGGCGGGTCGGCTGGATGGTCGTGCCGCCGGACCACATTCGCACGGTCGAACGGCTGGCGCAGAACATGTTCATCTGCCCGCCCCATGCCAGCCAGGTCGCAGCCCTTGCCGCATTGGATTGCACGGGCGAAGCCGATGCCAACCTGGCCGTCTATGCGGAGAACCGCCGGCTGATGCTGGAAGGGCTGCCCAAGGCGGGCTTCCACCGCATCGCGCCGCCCGAAGGGGCCTTCTACATCTATGCCGAGGTGTCGGATCTGACCGACGACTCGCTGGCCTTCGCGGCCGAGATCCTCGACAAGGCAGGCGTTGCCGTGACGCCGGGGCTGGACTTCGATCCCGACCGGGGTGCGCGGACGCTGCGCTTTTCCTATGCCCGCGCCACGGCGGACATCGCCGAAGGCCTGCGCCGCCTGACGGAGTTCATGGCTGCGCGATGACATGGCTTGCGCTGATCCTGTCGCTGCTGATGTCGCTGCCCGCCTGGGCAGAGGATCCGGCGCGGCTGGATCTGGGCGGCTCGGCGCTGGTCACGACGGGGCGCGGCTGGGGCGGGCCACAGCCGCTGGAGCTTCGGCTTTCGCTGACGAAGCCCGTGCCCTATCGCACTTTCCTGGTGGACGGCCCGCCCCGGCTGATCGTCGATCTGAAGGGTGCCGATCTGGGGTTGGCGCACCCGCAGGACATGTTCGGCGCGGACAATGCACCTGCGATCCGCTGGGGGGCATACCGCCAGGGCTGGTCGCGCGTGGTCGTGGAATTGCCCGGCCCCTATCGCATCGACCGGGCGGGTCAGGCCGCGCGCGCGGCCTTGTCGCAGATCACCGTGGCCCTTGCCCCCGTCGCCGCCGAGGACTTCGCGCCACGTCCCTCGGCCACGGCTGCGCTGCGCGACCTGCCCGAACCGGCCGAAACGCCCGATGCCCCGGCGGACGAGGCCTTCACCGTCGTCCTTGACCCAGGCCATGGCGGCTTCGACCCCGGCGCCTTGGCCGAGGGCGAAAGCGAGGCGAACCTGGTCCTGGTCTTCTCGCTGGAACTGCGTGCCGCCTTGCAGGCGCGGGGCATCAATGTCGTGATGACGCGCGAGGATGACAGCTTCGTGGCCCTGGAACGCCGCATGACGATGGCGCGGCAGGCGGGGGGCGATCTGTTCATCTCGCTTCATGCCGATGCGCTGCCGGAAGGGCAGGCGGCGGGGGCGTCCGTCTATGTCTGGAACCCTTCGGCGGACGGGCGGGCGACGGAACAACTGACCCTGCGCCACGAACGGGACGACCTGATGGCGGGCATGGACTTTTCCGGCCATGACGATGCGCTTGCGGGCGTGCTGATGGACTTCGCCCGCACCGACACCCAGCCCCGGTCGGAAAGCTTCGCCCGCTGGATGACCTCGCGGATGTCGCTGCTGGGGATCGTGATGCATGAACGGCCGGTCCAGCGCGCGACCTATTCGGTTCTGAAATCGCCCGACATGCCGTCGGCGCTGCTGGAACTGGGCTTCATCTCGGACCACGACGACCGGGCGAACCTTTTGAACCCGCAATGGCGCGAACGGATGGTGCGGGCGGTGGCCGAGGCGATCGTGGGCTGGGCGCGCGACGAATCCGCACGGGCCACGATGCTGCGCCGCTAGGGCCCATCACCGGCGCGTGATCGCTTAGTGTTGTTTTGACCGGGGCAGGCCGTGCCGCTATAGACGGGACCAAGTCCACGGAAAGGCCCTTCCTTGCTGCGCAGCATCCTGTCCTTCTTCGGCGCCATCTTCTCGTGGTTCGTCACTGCGAGCTTCTTCATCGCGCTGACCGTGGGCGCGATCTTCTGGATCTATTCCCGTGACCTGCCCAGCCACGAGACGCTGGCCCAGTACACGCCAAAGACCATCAGCCGGATCTATTCGGGCGAGGGGATGCTGATCGACGAATTCGCCGAGGAACGCCGCCTGTATGTCCCGGTCGAGGAGATCCCCGACCTGGTCAAGCACGCCTTCATCAGCGCCGAGGACAAGAACTTCTACAACCATCCCGGCTATGACGTGCGCGGCATCATCAGTGCGGCCTATCAGGCGGTGGCCTCGCGCGGGTCGTCGGTGCGGGGTGCGTCCACGATCACGCAGCAGGTGATGAAGAACTTCCTTCTGTCCTCGGATCGCAGCGTGGAACGCAAGGTCAAGGAACTGATCCTGGCATCGCGGCTGGAACGCACGCTGTCCAAGGACCAGATCCTGGAACTGTACCTGAACGAAATCTTCCTGGGCCAGAACAGCTTTGGCGTGGCCGCCGCCGCCCAGACCTATTTCAACAAGTCCCTGTCGGAACTGGCCCCGCACGAGGCCGCGATGCTGGCCGCCATGCCGCAGGCGCCCGGCCGCTATCACCCGGTCACGGCCAAGGACCGCGTGACCGAACGACGCAACTATGTCCTGCGCGAGATGTGGCAGAACGGCTATATCGAAGAGGCGACCTATCAGGCCGAAGCCAGGCTGCCGCTGAAATCAGTGCAGAACGGCGACTACCCGGCGTTCCGCCAGCAATTGCCGCCCCGCGATTATTTCACCGATGAAATCCGCCGCCAGTTGTCCGCGCAGTTCGGCAACGAGGAATTCTTCGGCGGCGGCCTGACCATCCGCGCCACCGTCGCCCCCGACCTGCAGGCCGCCGCCGCCGATGCCCTGCGCCAGGCGCTGGAGGATTACGACCGCGGCACCGGCGTCTGGCGCGGCACGGGCGAAACGATTCCGGCCGAACAGTTGACGGACGAGGCCACCTGGCGCGGCGCCTTGTGGCAGGTTCAGGTGCCGCGCGACGTCCCCGGCTGGCATCCCGCCGTGGTGCTTGAGGTGGGGGCAAGCGATGCCCGCATCGGGATCGAGGGGATCGAGGAAGATCCCGACGGGCACTGGATCCCCGCCGAGGATGTGCAATGGGCGCGCAAGCGCGGCCCCGACAACAGGCTGGGCCCGCGCGCGCAGGTGGCGGGCGATCTGGTCGCGGTGGGCGATGTGGTTCTGGTCCGCGCCATGACGCGCGACAGCGACGGCAGCTTCATCCGCTGGACCCTGCGCCAGGTGCCCGAGATCCAGGGCGGCTTCATGGCCATGGACGTGAACACCGGCCGCGTGATGGCGATGCAGGGCGGGTTTTCCTACCAGTCCTCGGTCTTCAACCGGGCGACGCAGGCGCAGCGCCAGCCGGGGTCCAGCTTCAAGCCCTTCGTCTATGCCGCCGCGCTGGACAACAACTATACCCCCGCCACCATCGTGGTGGACGAACCAATCACGCTGAACACCCCCTTCGGCCTGTGGGAGCCCAAGAACTCGACCGGGCAGACCTATGGTCCGACGCCCCTGCGCACCGGCATCGAGATGTCGCGGAACCTGATGACGATCCGCATCGCCCAGGACATCGGGATGGAGCGGGTGGCCGAATATGCCGAAAGCTTCGGCGTCTATGACGAGTTGAAGCCGTTCCTGGCCAACGCCCTGGGCGCGCAGGAAACGACGCTGTTCAAGATGGTGGCCGCCTATGCGATGTTCGCCAACGGCGGCGAACGGGTCGAACCCACGCTGGTGGACCGCGTGCAGGACCGGCGCGGGCGCACGATCTATCGCCATGACCAGCGGGTCTGCGAGACCTGCGGCCAGCAGGCGCTGCCGGTGGGGCAAGGGCCGGTGATCGACACCAACCGCGAACGGGTCATGGATGCGGTGACGGCCTATCAACTGACCTCGATGCTGGAAGGGGCGGTGGAACGCGGGTCGGGAAGCGGGGTCGATCTGCCGGTGCCGATCGCTGGCAAGACGGGCACCACGAACGATGCCAAGGACGTGTGGTTCATCGGTTATTCCAGCAACATCGTCGCGGGCTGCTATCTGGGCTATGACCAGCCGCGCACGCTGGGCAGCAACGCCTATGGCGGGACGCTGTGCGTGCCGGTCTTCAACGCCTTCATGCGCAAGGCGGTGGCCGAGTTCGGCGGCACAGACTTCGCGGTTCCACCCGGCGGCTACTGGGTCAAGATCGACCGCACCACCGGGCAGCGGCTGCCCGACAGCGCCACCGGCCCCAATGTCGTGGCCGAGTATTTCCGCAACGGCACCGACCCCGATTGGGGATCGCCGCTGATCGTGTCGGGCTTTGGCGACGACAATGTGGTCCTGCCCTGGCAGGCGGGGGCGGGATCCGCAACGGGCACCGCCATCACCACCTCGACCGGGGAACGCAAGGTGATCCCCAGCCGGACCGATTTCGGCACCATGTCGTCGGGCGGGCTGTACTGACCGGCGGTCAATCCTTTGGGTCAGCGCCAGGCTTTTCTTGATGATGCGCGGGGGTGCGGACGATCCGCACCATCCACAGGATCAGCACCGCCAATGCCGTCCCCATCACGGCCAGCAGCCCATCCCCCGTGCCCGAGGCCAAGCCAACGGCGCCCGCCAGCCACATCGACGCGCCGGTCGTCACGTTGCGCACGGTTCCGCCGCTGAAGATGATCGACCCTGCCGCCAGGAAGGCCACGCCGGCAGTCACGGCCTCGATCAGGCGCAGGGGGTCGATGCGCAGGGCCTCGCCCTCGTCCGCGGGGAAATGGGTCAGTTCCATCGCGACCACCGTGAACATCGCTGCCGCAAGCGAGATCAGCATATGCGTGCGCAGCCCGGCCGCGCGGGCGCTGACCTCTCGTTCCCAGCCGATCAGTCCGCCCAGCACCACCGCCAGGGCAAGACGCATCGCCACCACGGGCAAGGGCATGGATTGCAGCGGCTGGAACAGATCATTGATCAGGGGCATGGCGGTCCGTGACGGTTTTGTGACGATGCGGGTCAACGTGAGACGGGGCCACAGGGTTGCAGGCCCGGCCCTTGCCCGGCAGCCCCGCGCGCGTTATCACCCCTGACCTGACGCCCGTCCGCCCGAACCCCAAGGATCCCGCCATGCGCGCCGAAACGCAGTCCACAATCGAGGCCATCCGCAAGTCGCTGACCCTGCTGGGGCAACGGATGGATTGGCAGACCGCGCCGCACCGGCTGGAGGAGATGAACGCCATGATCGAGGCGGGCGACCTGTGGTCCGATCCCGCCCGCGCGCAGAAGCTGATGCGCGAACGCCAGGCCCTGCTGGACGCGCTTGAAACCTATCGCCGCATCGACGGGGATCTGGCGGCCAATGCCGAGATGGTCGAACTGGCCGAGGAGGAAGGCGACGCAGACCTGGTGGCCGAGGCCGAGGCGAACCTGAAGTCGCTGGCCGAACTGGCCGCGCAAAAGGAACTGGAAGCCCTGCTGAACGGCGAGGCGGACGGCAACGACACCTTCCTGGAAATCAACGCCGGCGCGGGCGGCACGGAAAGCTGCGACTGGGCCTCCATGCTGGCGCGCATGTATGTCCGCTGGGCCGAGAAGAAGGGCTACGAGGTCGAGCTTCTGTCCGAAACCTCGGGCGACGAGGCCGGCATCCGCAGCGCCGCCTACAAGGTCAGCGGCCACAATGCCTATGGTTGGCTGAAGTCGGAATCGGGCGTGCATCGCCTTGTCCGCATCAGCCCCTATGACAGCGCGGCGCGGCGGCACACGTCCTTCAGTTCCGTCTGGGTTTATCCTGTCGTGGACGACAACATCGAGATCGACATCCCCGACCGCGACATCCGCATCGACACCTACCGGTCGTCGGGCGCGGGCGGTCAGCACGTCAACACCACCGACTCGGCCGTGCGGATCACCCACCTGCCGACCGGGATCGTGGTCACCAGCTCGGAAAAGTCGCAGCACCAGAACCGGGCCAATGCCATGGCCGCCCTGAAGGCGCGTCTGTACCAGATGGAACTGGACAAGCGGAACGCCGAGATCAACGCCCAGCACGCCGCCAAGGGCGATGCCGGCTGGGGCAACCAGATCCGCAGCTATGTCCTGCACCCCTACCAGATGGTCAAGGATCTGCGCACGGGCGAGGAGACCAGCGACACGCAGGGCGTGCTGGACGGCGACCTGGACGCCTTCATGGCCGCCACCCTGGCCCTGGATGTCGCCGGGAAAAGCCGGGCCGAGGCCAACGCCGAGGACTGAGGCCGGGGATAGACCGGACCGCCAATCGCGTTATGCTGCACCTGCGAAGAAAGGGGCAGCGATGGACGAAAAGCGGATCAACCTGGCCTTGCAGGGCGGCGGCGCGCATGGCGCCTTTTCCTGGGGCGTCCTCGACCGGCTTCTGGACGAGGATTGGCTGACGATTTCCGCCATCAGCGGCACCTCGGCCGGTGCCCTGAACGCTGCGGCCCTGAAAGGCGGGCTGGCGCGGCATCCGGGCCGGGCGGGGCGCCGGGCGGCGAGGGAAAACCTCGATTTCCTGTGGGCGCAGGTCGGGCAGCGCAGCGACAACCGTCTGGTGCGGTGGATGCATTCGGTCTTTCCGGCCCCGCAAGGCATGGACCGGCTGACTGAACTGTTCTCTCCGGCGGCCTGGCTGGACAGCCTGACGCGGGTCTTCAGCCCCTATGACTATGGTCCCTTCTACGTGAACCCGCTGGGGGCGGTGCTGCGCGAGTTGCCCCATCCCGATTTCAGCAACGACCGGGGACCGCGCCTGTTCGTCGCGGCGACCAATGTGCGCACGGGCCGGATCCGGGTGTTCACCCGTGCCGCCGCTACGGTTGACGCCGTCATGGCCTCGGCCTGCCTGCCGACCCTGTTCCGCGCGGTCGAGATCTGCGACCCTGATACCGGCGCGCTCGAAGCCTTTTGGGATGGCGGCTTCACCGGCAACCCGGCGATGTTCCCGCTGTATGACCAGAGCTTGCCGCGCGACATCGTCATCGTGAACATCAACCCCCTGCTGCGCGACGGAATCCCCCGCACGCCTGCCCAGATCGCCGACCGCGTGAACGAGGTCAGCTTCAATGCCTCGCTGATGGCCGACCTGAGGGCCATCAACTTCGTCAAGCGCCTGTTCGCCGAAGACCGCCTGCAGAACCGCACCATGAAGAACCCGCTGGTCCACATGATCCTGGACGACGTGCTGATGAACGACTTGACCGCCCGGTCCAAGCTGATGCCCGCCCCCGGCCTGCTGGCCCGGATGAAGGAGGCAGGGCAGGTCGCGGCGGACAGCTTCCTTGCGAAACACGCCGACGCGCTGAACCGCCGTGACACGGTGGACCTACCGGCCTTGTTCGCAGGATCGGGCGTGATCGGCGCGTGATGGGGCACGCAGCTTGCCAACCCCTGCGTGCCCGGCTAGAAGGCAAGCCGGCGGGCGGTTAGCTCAGTTGGTAGAGCGCTTCGTTTACACCGAAGATGTCGGGGGTTCGAGTCCCTCACCGCCCACCATCCCCCCGATATTGCGGATGTGGCCCAAGCGGGCTTGCGCTTGTTCGCGAACGCCTGCGGCGAAACATGGAACATCGCCCCAGGACATCGTCCCGGGCATCCGCATTCTGATGAAATGTCTTGAAGTTCTTTGGTGGAGCCAAGGGGAGTCGAACCCCTGACCTCTTGAATGCCATTCAAGCGCTCTACCAACTGAGCTATGGCCCCACCGGAGGTCTGCAGCGTCTTTCGACGTTGCGTGGGGGGTCTATAGGGGTGCCCAAAGCGGGGCGCAAGCGGAAAATTCATTCCGAAGGGAAGATTGCGTGCGGAATAGAGGATCAGCGAATTATGCTTCTGTTCCTGCTGGATATTCGGTGCGCGACAAGGGACCGAGCTTCGGGACAAGAGCGGGAAGGCGGAGGACCGAGCCACCGATCCCGATGCTTGCTCGAAACACTCGCAATGGACCTTTGAGGTCTGCGAGGCGATATTCTGCTTCGTTGCTGGACGGTATCCAGGCAATGCCGACGATCTTCTGCAAACCGACAGAGTATCTCGGGGCAAGTAGCTTATTCGCTTGGAATATTGGCTCCGGCGGTAGGGAGCGGAGCAATTCAAGAAAAAGCATTTAAAAACAAAGGCCAGCCCTCTGCGAAATGGCCCTCGGACCCAGATTGGGCTCATCGCAGCAATCAGTCAAGGGCGCAAGGCGCCCCATTAAAGAGATCTAACAGATCGAAGATCACTTAGGGGGTGGGGGCTGGTGCTCGCGGCTCCCAACCGAGAGAGTCGCGAGCACCAGCCCCACCCCTACGACCTTCTCGTCAGCTTTCGCCACGGAAAATGATGTTCTTCAGCAGGTATCTGTAACCCCGTGTCCAGCTTTCATCCGTGTTTCCGCGGATATCGACCGCACCATGACGCAAGTTCGTCTTCGTCCCGACATCGCGCAAGTAGAAGCTCATCGAGAGGATAAGCTCAGAGGTCTTCTGCAACTCCCCGGTTGCCGAATAGTCGGCTCCCAGTTCTTGAGCCAGCTTCATGTCGCAGCCGTTGCAAGATGCAATGTTCTTGATGCTCTTCAGCTGCTCGGACACTGGCGAGATTTCGACCAGGGTGAAGCCTGGCTTTGAAAGATCCTCGGCGACCTGCTCCTCAACCATGGCGATACGGGCCCGTTCATCGGATTCGTCCGCGTCGCCGACATTGTTCATGAGGTGGATACCGAAAAAGGCAACTTTGCCGCGAGGAACCGGATCATCGGCAAAAGCCGGTGAGACTGTCATCGACATAGCAATAGCGAGAACTGTGCGCTGCAGCATGGCAAATGCGCACACGAAACCCGCAACCGAGAACACAACGGGCATCGCAACCTGAACTGCTGGAAGGTGTATTTCCATCTGAGCGGCAGCGATGGGACCGACCGCCTCATCGGCGAACTCGTCGCCGAACATGGGATTGGACGCGCGGCAGACATTTTGCATAAGCAACTGAAGGACCAAACGACGAGCGACGGGGCGCACTTCACGAAGGTTGCCGTTCGCGATGCGGTCCGCGCGCTCGCGGCCGGAGCCTCATAGCAAACAAGGTCGGATCGCATGGCGTGAAGCCTTGGAGATTGCCAGAACAGCGGGATTTCGTCCGGTGCTCTCGACATCCCACAACACACGGTTGAAGATGCCGCACAATATGGCGGCACCAAGCTGCCCAAGTCGGGACGAGAGCGGTGGAACTTTACAATTCTTTTATCTCCCGGACCTTTCTGCGGTCCGTGCTGGATCACGAATATCAAGCATTCAAGGACTCGCCCGAGGAGACTACCTTGGTCGAGCGCCTGAACCGGTGGGCTGCGCGCGCCGATCTTGGCGAGACAAGTGCCGAAGCTGCGTTCTTCGAAGAGTTCTTCCGGCAGACCTGGGGCTACATCCAAGCCGGACAAGCGGGCGGTGAGTCGGCGTTCTCGCTTTTGCCGCGCTTCTCCCTTGCCGGGGGTGCGGCGCGGGGTGGAGTGGGGATTGCCGATGCAGCCCTCGGCTACTTCCCAGCGATCCGGAAAGTGCACATTCCGCAGGTGCTTTGCGAGTTCAAAGGCATCCGAGACAAGGGCCTCGACACACCGCAGAAGCGTAAGGGCGACAACCGGTCGCCCGTCCAGCAGGGCCTTGGCTATCTTGCCGCTGCGCGTCGGGGGATGGTCGGAACCGAGCCTATCGTTCCTGCTTGGGCGATCATCACCGACATGAACGAATTTCGGCTCTACTGGGCCGACCGAGGCGAGCGCCAGTCTATCCGCTTCGTGATCCGACCGCGCGATCTTTTTCAGAGCGGGGGTCTTCTTGGTGGGGGCGAGGAGAAGCGTTTCGAGCGCTTCCTGTTCCGCGCGCTGTTCCATCGGGACATGCTCACGGTCCAAGCCGATACTGGCCGGCCGCGCCTCCTCTCGCTGATCCAGCGGCAGCGCTTCCAGCAGCGTGAACTCGAAAACACCTACTACGCCGAATACCGCGCCTTCCGCGAACGGCTATATCGCACGCTTCTGCAACTCAATGGAGAGGACACGGACCGTTTCCCTGGCACGCGCGGGCGGCTTGTTCGTCTGGCCCAGAAAATTCTCGACCGCTGCCTTTTCATCTTCTTCTGCGACGACATGGGTGCGGTCCTGGGCTTTCCGCCGCAGCTCTTGCGGGATTTCCTGACTCAAAAAAGCAGCGACCCATACTTCGACCGGAACGGAGATGAGGTCTGGACGCAGCTTCGCCGCCTTTTCGCGGCGATGAATGATGGGACGGCATTCGGGGGCCATAATATCAACCGCTTCAACGGCGGGCTCTTCGCCCCTGATCCGGCACTCGACCGGCTCCACCTGCCGAACTTCATCTTCTGCGAGCAGGGTCAGGACCAGAACGACGCCAGTTTGCACCAGCACAAGGAAACGCTCCTCTATCTCTGCGCGGCCTACAACTATGCAGCTGGGCGGCCGAGCGCGGCTCCAGAAGGCGCAGGCGGTGCGCGTGAGGCACGAGGTCTCGGGCTCTACACGCTTGGCCGCATCTTCGAGCAGTCCATCACTGAACTTGAAATACTTGAAGCCGACGCGGATGAGCGCCCCTCGCTCAACCGAGAATCCCGACGCAAGCGGGATGGGGTCTATTATACCCCTGAATGGGTTGTCGAACGGATCGTCGCGGAAACGATTGGGGAACGGCTGGCCGAGCTGAAGATCGAATGCGGTTGGCCTGCCCCCGGAACAGCCGACCTGCCGGGCGAGGCCGCCGTCGAAGCCTACGAAGCCGCATTGCGTGCGCTCAAGATCGTAGATCCCGCTTGCGGCTCGGGGGCGTTTCTCATTACCTCGCTTCGCTATCTTCTGGACGAATGGAAGGCACTGGGCGACCTGCGCCGGACGCTCTTCAACGACCCGATGGTGCGCGAAGAGAATGCAATGATCGCTGATATCCTGCGGCGGAACATCTACGGCGTCGATATCAACGCGGCCTCAGTCGAAATTGCGAAGCTTGCCCTTTGGTTGCATACCGCCAGCGCCAACCAGCCTCTCTCATCTCTCGACGAGCATGTTGTTGAAGGTAATAGCTTAATCGGGCCAGCGTTCTATGAAGGGCTTGCCCCCTACAATAACGATGAACTGGAACGCATCAACGCGTTCGACTGGCAGGCGGCATTCCCGGAAGTGTTTGAGCGTGGCGGCTTCGATGCCGTAGTCGGGAACCCGCCCTATGTGAAGTTGCAGAACTTCCGCCGAGTTCATGCCGATATGGCCGATTTTCTGGCCCGGCGGGTCGGTGCCGGCGGGCAATACCACAGCACGCAGACTGGCAACTTCGACCTCTACCTTCCCTTCATCGAGAAGGGGATCAACCTACTGAACGATCGGGGTCGGTTAGGCTACATCGCCCCAAGCGTCTGGATTATGAACGAGTATGGCGAGGCGTTGCGCGAGCACATTGCGGCGGGGCAGAACCTCTACGGCTGGATCGACTTTGGGTCGTTCCAGATCTTCGACGAGGCAACGACCTACACGGCGCTCCAGTTCTTCTCGAAGAGCCCGAGCAACGCGGTGCGCGTCGCCACGGCCCCGGACGGCTACATCCCCGAAGAGCCTTGGGCCGGGCCGAGCGCGGCGCTGCCCTATGCGCGGCTTCCTTATGCCGACCGCTGGCTCCTGCTTACCGGACCAGAGCGCGACCTGATCGACCGTCTGGCAAGGACCTGTATCCCGCTCGGTGACCGCCGAATGACTCGCGCCGTTTTCGTTGGAATACAGACGAGCGCCGATCCTATCTATCACCTTACTCGGCGCGGACCTGGGCGCTATGAGTGCGCGCCGCGCGGCAACAATGCGCAATCTTTTGAGGTGCGGATTGAGGACGCCATCATGAAGCCGCTCGTCTCTGGCGAAGAGGCGAAGCGGTATCTTGATCCCCTGACCGATACCTACCTGCTGTTCCCCTACGACTTGAGTCGGAATGGCTCGGCGCTGATCCCGGCCGATGTCATGGCCCGAGACTTCCCTCAAGCCTGGGCCTACCTGCGTCGCTGGGAAACCGAGCTCCGCGCTCGCGAAAACAACAAGATGGATAATGACGCGAACTGGTGGGCCTACAATTACCCGAAGAACCTGAACAAGCAGGAGACACCGAAGCTGATGGTCGCCCAGCTCGTGCCGTCGTTGCGCGTGAGCGCGGACCCGGATGGTGCTTTCTACATCAACAATGTCCGCGTGAATGGAATTGCCGCTGCCCAAGGCGTCAGCCTCTGGTATCTGCTCGGTGTGCTGAACGGGCCTGTGGCCGATTTCGTTTTCCGCCGGATCGCCAAACCTAAGGACAACCGCTTCTTCGAAGCCAATCGGCAGTTCATCGCACCGCTGCCTATCCCAGACGCCGCACCGGAGGCGCAAGCCGACATCGCGACAGGGGCTGAGGAACTTCAACGCCTACATTCTGCACGCAGGGACACGCTCGTTGATCTCGGGCGGCGCTTCCAGAGCGTGAATGCGCGCGCGCGGCCAGACGACTGGCTTTTTTCCGATCTGCCGAGCCTCGCCGATCTGCGGGCTCGTGCGCCCGCGCATCTGGACGGGGCGGCGAAGCGTGCTTGGGCAAGAGCGCAGCGCCAGGCCGAGCTGACAGCGCGCCATGACCAGCTTGACCGGGAGCTACGGCCAGGCGTCATCATGGACGCCACCTTCTCGCGGGGCGAGCTGCGTTTTCTAATCGACGGCATGCCCGTCATCGAGCAGGTTTTTGCAGGGGATGAGGAAGGTGCCTTCGTCCTAACGCAATGGAAGGTTATCGCCTCTACCTTCTCGGTGCCAAACACTTCGCCCGGTAAGCGTCTCGCCGACCGCTTGCGCCGCGTGGCTCCTAATGCGCCGGAGCCCTTGCGAGGACAGGTGATGGGGCTTCAGGTCGAGCTCGCCGATGTAGAGGCGCGGATCAGGGATGCCGAGGCTGAAATGAACCGGCGCCTCTACTCGCTATACGATCTCTCCCCCGCTGAAATCACCATGGTCGAACAGGGGTAGGGCTTGACCTACAGGCGAACGGTCCGGCAGCCGGAAGCCGAACCTCAGAGTTCTCGGTCGTATCGTTCGTCGCTGTGGAGGTGGTTGTCTCGCCCTGCGATCTTCGGCGCAGTTGGCAAGGCGGGGCGACGACCGCCGAGACTCGCAAGCCGCGCCCGGAGAGTGTCGCGCAATATCACCAACTCCATGAAAATGCGCCGGACAGGACGACGCCGATGAGGAATCCTGCTATCGCCCAATCCCACCTCCTTGGTGGGCATTGCGGGGCGTGGTGTAGGATGTCCTCTACGAGCCGTTTCTCCAGGCTCTGTGTCGCTTCTAAGGAGCCAAGGCGTCTGACGATCTCGTCCAAGCGCTTCGTCATCCCGTCGAGCTGGCGCAGGAAGGCGGGTTGCGTCGCAAGCATCTGGGCGACGCCGCCCACCGTCCGCTCCGAATGGCGGGCAGCTGCGGTCGCTTTGGCACGGGTGTCTTCCATCAGGGCTTCCCAGTCGGGGGTTTGTGTCATCGTCGATCTTCTCCTTTAGATGGTTGATTTCGCGAATGATGGCGTTGGCGCGGGCGCGAGTCTGGCCGCCGTCGATAGGACGCCACGACTGCTCGCTCGTCGACGCCTTTCCCCGTGCCGCCATCTGGCGAGAGGCCGGCCCCTCGTGGATTTGAGGGATGCGGTCGATAGCTTGATCCGCAAAGGAAAGATGCGAGATGAGGCTTTCTTGGCCAAAACCCCACTCCGTCATCAGCCGATTGTGGCAGTCGGCCCATAATTTTGCGCGTTCCTGAACGGCGTTCTTCCGCGCCATTCCCAGAACGCTTCGCGGACGGCCCCGACTACCAGATTTCTCGTGCTTATCGAACGCGACAAGATGAAAATGCGGGTTCTTCTTATCATTTCCTTTCTTGTCGTGGATCGCCAGAACATAGCCAGCCTTTCCTTCTGTCAGGGCTTCTGCAAAAGCATAGGCAAGAGCAAATCTCTGCTCCTCATCTGCTTCGACGGGCAGGGCCACGATGAAGCGTTCGCATACCCGGCCCTGCCGCACCTGCGCGGCGTCTTCAGCGGCTTTCGCTTGGGCCATATCGGAGAGATGTTCCAGCCTTATCCGAATTACATCGCGGGCGGCGGAAGGTCTGCTGATATATCGCAGATGCGCGGCGGTCTGCCCAATCTTTGCGACCCGGTTGGCCGATGCGCACTTCGGCGAGAACGTGCGGACAGAATGTCGGAATGAGAATAGAGCCACGATTGCCGTTTCTGGATGGAGGACAAAATCACTATTTTGTCCGTTGTGCGCCTTAAAAACAGATAGGTTTGAAAATTGAAATTAGAAAATAAACAGTCACTTTTTCGCGCGGTTCATTTTGCTTCCCAGTATTCGCGAAAA
The DNA here is from genome assembly GCF_011801365.1 of Paracoccus sp. AK26. Taxonomy (NCBI): domain Bacteria; kingdom Pseudomonadati; phylum Pseudomonadota; class Alphaproteobacteria; order Rhodobacterales; family Paracoccaceae; genus Paracoccus; species Paracoccus sp. AK26. Next base: position 1,963,459 of record NZ_CP041041.1, on the reverse strand, counting down.
TACCTACTTTCCGGATACTCTCTCGAAGCTCTGTCTGATGAGCAAATCTGCGGCATTGGTCTTGAGTTGGTGCGCGTGTTCGAAAAATGCTATGAAGAGGCGGTCAAGACGCCCCCGAATAAACCGGGAGCGTCGACATAAATTGCCATCGCGGCGAATGTTTGGGATTAGCCAAGCGGTAGCTGAGCATCATTGTTTGTGGCGGCGTCCAAAGGCACGGCTCGGAAGGTATTAGAGCCCGAATGCTCGACTTCTTTTTCGCTTACTAAGCTGTCTAACGCACGCCGGACGGCTTTGCGCAGGCTGTCAGCATTGTTTCGGACAGATTCAAATGCCTCGCCTACACGAGCACCTACATCTCGTGCTTCGTGATACTTGCCCCCATCGGCGGCATGGAGAGCACGAAGCACACGTAACACTTCAGCCTCCCTGCTCTGACTTTCGCCTTTCAATTTTCGGCTTTCCGTCGCTCTGGCAAGCTGGGACGATGATAACATCGCTGGCCGTGCGATAGGGACGGTGACCGTATCCCCGTCTTCATCCTGCCCGATCTCATAAGAGCCAATCTCGAAGGCCAAAGGCTTACCTTTTGCCATGGATCGCTGCTTTTCTTGCGTCAATAGGACGAGTTGACCTCCCTCCTGTCCATCCGCCTTTCGCAGCACGAGAATGGTATCGGCATTGCCCTGCATTGCGGTTGATCCCCGCGGCCGACCTGCATCTGACGCTCCGGTATGGTGGATGATCATTACATGTGCCCCGGTCTCGTGCGCGAGCCTTTGAGCATGCCCAACTACACGCGACATGTCGCGTGACGAGTTTTCATCGCCGTCGCCGATACAGAGGTTGAGTGTATCGATGACAATCAGCCGTCTCGGGGCGTCGGTTCCGGAAAACAGTCTTACGGCTTCGGCTCGACACGCGGCCATCTCGGCATCGTCTGTGAGATTAATGCCCTCGCCATGAATAAAGAATTCCGAGATATTGGCAACGGGACTCCGAAGATAACCGTAAGCACGCTCGGCGATACCTTGTGGATCCTCTGCCGCTATATAGAGAATGGCTGTGCGTCTAACAGGGATACCGCTGATAGCATGGCCCATCGACATATGCGCCGCAAGGCAGGCGATTACCGAGGACTTTCCCGTATTGGGAGGGCCAACCAAAAGGCTGACTTGCCCCGCTAAAAGAAGGCCTTTTACAAGATAGGGTCTGTCCAGATTAGGGACGTAGGACGAGGCCTGCACCAGCACCCTCCCCATGAAGCTTTGACATCTTGTAGCCGCAATATTTGGGTAAGTCATTGTATTTCCTGTGTTCTTTGGCACCGCCCATCTGGTGCAAACAGGAAATGGACTCATCTCAAAAAACTAAAAGCGAAAATGGCTGTTTTTTTCCGGACGCGCGCATTTTTTTCCGGATGCCGGCTGGTGGAGGATGAGGGCCGTGTTGTTCAGCAATGGGAAGTTCATAGAGATCAGAGGCTAAGAATATCGGCGCGGACGGACGGACACGCCCCATAGGGGCTTAGTCCGTCCGTCCGCGCCAAGATTTAACTATTGCCGGCCATCGAAGCGGATGAATCAGGCGATATCGCGGGATGCCTTGCTCCCTAACTTACGATCCGAAGAGCTGGCATTTCTCTCTTGCGGATTTCGCCGAAGGCAGGAAGGATGCCCGAATAATCGATATCGATCCTGTTAACATATTCTTCCAGATCGTGCATTGTTTCGCCAGCTCGGTAATAGTTGGCGTGCGTGACGTCAGTCTGCTCATGGCCCATAAGGCCCTTCCGGACGTGGTCTGGCACTTTCGCCCGTGTAAGGCGAACTTGGAACTCCGTGCGAAGTGCGTGGAAGTCGAGACCTTCTTCTTTTATACCCCGGCTGCGAATGTAGTAGCCAAATCGTTTGCTCATAATGGCGCTCATCGTGCCCTTGGATTTTGAGCGAGGCATTTCCGGAAAAAGCCGGCTCATTCCCTGTTGACGTCGATAGTCAACCAGCCGAGGCAAGCCAACCTGTATCAGGGCACGGTGAAGTGGTATTCGACGGAAGCTGTTGTGCGTCTTGACAAGCTGCGAACCAATTTCATTCTGGACCGCGACGAAGAGAATATCTCCATCTTTTCCAAAATCTCGCACCCGTAGCTGGCATGTTTCTTCCAGTCGAAGACCAGCAAACATTGCAATGAGCGGTGCCCAATAGAGAGGGTCACCCACATCTTTCAGAGGATTTACAAAGATTTCGGATCCCAAGAGGCCGTAGATGTGATCTCCCCACCCAGTGCGCTCAATGCGCGCCTCCGTTCTCTTCCAGCGTTTTACATCGGCCTCTGACAAGATACGGCCTTTCATCGGATTATTTGTGATCAGTCGGGACTTAACGGCGTGTTCGAGGATGCTCTGAAGTGCTATCTGGTGCCGTTTGATGGTCGTTGCTGATATCCGCTTGATCTTCGCCGCCATCAACGCGTCCTCGATCTCAGCCTCTGGTCGGCCTTTTGCTCGCAGCTGGGCGGTTAGTTCCGCAATTGCTTGCGGTTCTGACTCGTCGGCGTCCTCGATGACTTGTCGTGAGGATCGAGTGTCGCGAGCCGATTTGCCAAAGTTGGCCGGGAGGCGGGCAATCATCGAGTTGAACTCATTGATCTCCGTTTTGCTGATGTTGGCCAAGGGCAGGTCTCCGACGATTCCAGTGAAAACGCGGACGGAGGACTGCCAATTGCGCAGCGACGTTCTCTGAAAGGCAAGCCCTGTAGCGGCATGCGGCGCCTCATCTTCGCGCTTCAACGTGTAGCCTTGGCATCGCAAGTCGAGATACTTTTGGGCAAAGTCCGAGAATAGCTCTTTGCTCTGAGCTGGTGTGCCGGGGTTAGAAATACTTCCTGATGAGTTTGGCACAGGTAGGCCTAACCGAAGGGCCGCTTGATAGAGGTCTTCTGCAATCTGGCCTGCCGACGGCATGGCGGTTCGCGGATCAAGGCCGGATTGCTCACATGACTCGAAATAGTCTTTCAGCAAATACCCTATTCCCTGCGTCAAACCCTCCAGCTGCTCTACGGCGGTGTCGTCGTCGGCATCAACGACACGGTGGAGCGACGGTTCGAGAGCCTGAGATGTCACAAAATCTGCCTCGATCTGCTCTCGGTCTCGCTCAAACTCAGCTGCGTGCTGCACCGTGAGTTCTTCTTGCCAAGTCAGTGGACCCTCAAGATCAGTATCTTTGAGCGCAATATAGCTTATCTTTGACGGGCCATCGATGCTGGTCAGCAGGTCTGGATATGGCAGGGCAGGAAGGCCGAGAGCCTCGCGAAGGTCCGCGTCAATCGTTGCAAAGGCACGTTCGCGCAGGGTAGGCGCCATCGCGGCGACACCCATTTCGCGGTAGTGGGCGATATAGTCACGAAAGCCCTTTGTCAGCATCAAAGCCATAGCTTCGAGGGGGTCATCATTTCCCATCATTGTGCGTGCTCTCGTCTCCGTTATCGCCCAGGCGCGTTCGAAATGGTCCGACAGCCGTGCAGCCAGCAACCTCGCTTCGCGCGAGCATGAGGTTTTCAAGCTGACAGCAAGGTGACCCTTCGCCTGCAACCTCCTACCTCGAGCCCCACAACCCTCTGAAGTGGTGTGACTTTGAGGAGGAAAGATTGAGATAGCAGGATGTCGGCGGCGAAACCACCAAACATTGCCACGTTTCGAGAGGTAAGCGATGCGTCCCACGCTTGGCTCCGACTCTTTGTGCGCAGAAAAAACTTGCGCATAGGGCACAGAGGGCGAGATCGCGGGAGTGACTTATGGACAGAACCACAAGTCACTGATTTCAGGTAGCTTTCTTGAAATTGGCTCCGGCGGTAGGGATCGAACCTACGACCAATTGATTAACAGTCAACTGCTCTACCGCTGAGCTACGCCGGAACACGGGGGCCGTATAGCAATGGTCTTTGGGGGCGTCCAGAGGGAGCGCGCCGATTTTTTCACAAAGATGCAAAACTTGTTTCGGGACCCAGCGGACCGAGGGGCGCGACGGCCCCGATGTCGGCCAGGGCCAGCAGATGCGCCAGCACGTTGCGGGTTGCCGCCGGCATCAGGTGCGGGACTACGTCGTAGATCCGCACGGCAAGGGTTGCTGCATCGGATGGGCCGTCGCGCAGGGCCGCAAGGATCTGGGCGCTGCGTTGGCGGCGGTGTGCGGCAAGTTCCGACAACCGGGCCAGCGGATCCTCGATCGGTGCACCATGTGCGGGCAGCAGGCGGCGGGCACCCGTCTGCGCCAGCCGATCCAGCGAGCGCAGGTAGTCGGCAAGGTCGCCGTCCGGGGGCGATATGATGGTCGAGGACCAGCCCATCACCAGATCTCCGCAGAAGACCTGATCGCCCCATTGCAGGCTCAGATGGCCGCCGGAATGGCCCGGCGTGTGCAGGGCGGTCAGGCTCCAGTCGGCGCCGCGGATCACATCGGTATCGCGCAGCCTGATATCGGGGGTGAAGGTCAGGTCCAGTCCCTCGCCGCCGCCCACTCCGTGATCTGAAAGCCGCTTCATCAGGGGGGACCGCCCGGACAGCGCGTCCCCGAAGGCCAGGACCGGCGCGCCTGTCATGTCGGACAGGCGCCGGGCGCCGGCGCTGTGGTCCAGATGGGCATGGGTCACGATGATGTGGCTGATCCGCCCCCGCGCCGCTTGGCGGATCGCCGCAAGGTGGCCCGCATCGTCGGGGCCAGGGTCGATGACGGCGACCTCCTCTTGCCCCAGAAGGAAGGTCGTGGTCCCCGGCCCGGTCAGCGGCGACGGGTTCGGGGCGAGGATTCGCAGCAGGTCTTTCGTCTGTCCGTCCATGCCGCTAGCCTTAGCATGGAAGTGAAGGGATGCCATGTCGAACCACACCGACGGCGGTTGGCTGAAGGGCTTTTTCCCGCGCGGGCTTTACGGCCGCGCGGCGCTGATCCTGTTCCTGCCGGTCGTGGTGGTGACGCTGGTGGTCAGCGTCATGTTCCTGCAACGCCATTTCGAGGGCGTGACGCGGCAGATGACCACCAGCATGGCGCGCGAACTGGCCTTTGTCGCGGCACGCATCGACCGGGCAGGGGGCCAACGCGACGCGGGGCGCGAGATTGCGGTGCCGCTGGACGTCACCATCGGCGAACCCACCGGCAACCAGGCTGGCGACAGCCGGCTGTTCTACGACTTTTCGGGCCGCGTGGTGATCGAGGTCCTGCGCGAGACCCTGGGCAACATCCGCGCCATCGACCTAGCCAGCGACGACAAGCGGGTGGTCCTGACGATCGACGGCGCGGCTGGCCCCTATACCCTGGCCTTCGACCGGCGGCGGGTCAGCGCCTCGAACCCGCATCAGTTGCTGGTCCTGATGGTCTTCACCTCGTTCCTGATGACGGGGATCGCCACGGTCTTCCTGCGCAACCAACTGCGCCCGATCCGCCGCCTGGCCGAGGCCGCCGAGGATTACGGCAAGGGCCGGATTGTGCCTTATCGTCCGTCCGGCGCGTCGGAGGTGCGCAGCGCGGGCACCGCCTTCCTCGACATGCGCAACCGGCTGGAACGCCAGAACGAGCAGCGCAAGATGATGCTTTCGGGCATCAGCCACGACCTGCGCACGCCGCTGACCCGGCTGAGGCTGGGCCTGTCGATGATGTCGCCAGACATGCCCCCCGACGACGAGGATCTGCGCGCGATGGAGGCTGACATCGCCGAGATGAACCGGATGGTGGACGCCTTTCTGGATTATGCGCGTGACGATGCGCAGGAAAGCTCGCCCCAGCCGGTGCGGGTGGCAGATTTCGTCGATGGGGTGGTGGCCGACGCGCAGCGGGCGGGCCAGCAGGTGTCGCTGCGCAGCCTGGACGGCGATGTGGCAGGCCGCGCGACCTTCCGGGCCGACATGCTGCGCCGGGCCCTGGACAATCTTCTGGGCAATGCCGCCCGCTACGGCACCCGGGCGGAACTGGACGCCACCCTTGGCCCGCGAAGCCTGCGCATCGGGATCGAGGACGACGGCCCGGGCATTCCCGACGACAGCCTGGACGCGGCGATGCGGCCCTTTACCAGGCTGGACCCCGCGCGTGGCCGCAACAGCGGCGGCGGCGCCGGGCTGGGCCTTGCCATCGCCGCCGATGTCGCGCGCGCGCATGGCGGGCAGTTGCGGCTGGGACGGGGGCAGCGCCTTGGCGGACTGCGGGCCGAGATCGTCATTCCGCGATAAGCCAGCGGCGCAAAGTAGCGGGCATTTTGCGCGTCATATTGAACGCGGGGTGCCACAGCCCTAGATTGACGGAACGCAGGGGCCGTGTGTCGCCAAGACGGGGCCACGGCTTCGGGCAGAAAGGAACGCATATGAACGAATTCGCATCTTCGACCTATCCGGTGCTGCCGCTTCGCGACATCGTGGTCTTTCCGCACATGATCGTTCCGCTGTTCGTGGGCCGTGAGAAATCGGTCCGCGCCTTGGAAGCGGTGATGGAATCGGACAGCCCGATCCTGCTGGCCGCGCAGAAGGATGCCTCGGTCGACGAACCCACGGAAGACGGCATCTTCCGCGCCGGCGTGCTGGCGAATGTCCTGCAACTTTTGAAACTGCCCGACGGCACCGTCAAGGTGCTGGTGGAAGGGCGCGAGCGCGTCCAGATCACCGAGTTCGTCCCGAACGAGGATCACTTCGAAGCCACCGCCATCCTTCTGGCCGAGACGCCGGGCGACGGCGCGACCGTGACGGCCCTTGTCCGCACTGTGGCCGAGGAGTTCGAGCGTTACGTCAAGGTCCGCAAGAACATCCCCGAGGAAGTCGTGACCGCCGTGGCCGAGGCGAAGGAGCCCGGCAAGCTGGCCGACCTGGTCGCGGGCCACATGGGAATCGCGCTGGACAAGAAGCAGGATCTGCTGGACACGCTGGACGTGGCCGAGCGGCTGGAGAAGGTCTATTCCCTGATGCAGGGCGAGATGTCTGTCCTGCAGGTCGAGAAAAAGATCAAGTCGCGCGTCAAGACCCAGATGGAGAAGACGCAGCGCGAGTATTACCTGAATGAGCAGATGAAGGCCATTCAGAAGGAGCTGGGCGACGGTGAGGACGGCCAGAACGAGATCGCCGAGCTTGAGGAAAAGATCGCCAAGACCAAGTTCAGCAAGGAGGCCCGCGACAAGGCGGAATCCGAGCTGAAGAAGCTGAAGTCGATGTCGCCGATGTCGGCCGAGGCCACGGTCAGCCGCAACTACCTCGACTGGCTGCTGTCGCTGCCCTGGGGCGTGAAGTCGCGCACCCGCAAGGATCTGGTCGCTGCCGAAAAGGTGCTGGATGCCGATCACTATGGCTTGGAAAAGGTCAAGGAGCGGATCGTCGAATACCTGGCGGTGCAGACCCGCAGCCAGAAGCTGAAAGGCCCGATCCTGTGCCTCGTCGGCCCTCCGGGCGTCGGCAAGACCTCGCTGGGCCGTTCGGTCGCCAAGGCCACAGGGCGCGAATTCATCCGCATCAGCCTTGGCGGCGTGCGTGACGAATCGGAGATCCGCGGCCACCGCCGGACCTATATCGGGTCGATGCCGGGCAAGATCATCCAGGCCCTGAAGAAGGCCAAGACGACCAACCCGCTTATCCTCCTGGATGAGATCGACAAGATGGGCCAGGACTTCCGCGGCGATCCTGCAAGCGCGATGCTGGAGGTGCTGGATCCCGAACAGAACGCGACCTTCGTGGACCACTATCTGGAAGTGGAATACGACCTGTCGAACGTGATGTTCGTGACCACGGCCAACAGCTACAACATGCCGGGGCCGCTTCTGGACCGGATGGAGATCATCAGCCTGTCCGGCTATACCGAGGACGAGAAGCGCGAGATCGCGCGCCAGCACCTGCTGCCCAAGCAGATCGCGGCGAACGGCCTTCGCAAGGACGAGTTCGAGGTGACGGACGACGCGCTGACCCATGTGATCCGCTACTACACGCGGGAAGCCGGGGTGCGTTCGCTGGAACGCGAGATCGCCAAGCTGGCCCGCAAGGCCGTGACCGAGATCCTGAAAGGGCAGGTCAAGTCCGTGACCGTGGATGCGGCAAAGGCCGAGGAATACCTGGGTGTGCGCCGCCACCGTTACGGCCTGGCCGAGAAAGAGGATCAGATCGGTGTGGTGACGGGCTTGGCCTGGACTTCGGTCGGCGGGGATCTGCTGCAGATCGAGGCGCTGAAGTTGCCGGGCAAGGGCCGGATGAAGACGACCGGGAAACTGGGCGACGTGATGAAGGAATCGATCGACGCGGCCTCCAGCTATGTCCGGTCGATCGCGCCGCAGATCGGGGTCAAGCCGCCGAAGTTCGACGCGCTCGACATCCACGTCCACGTTCCGGACGGCGCCACGCCCAAGGACGGCCCCTCGGCCGGCCTGGCAATGGTGACCTCGATCGTGTCGGTCCTGACGCAGATCCCGGTCCGCAAGGACATCGCCATGACGGGCGAGGTGTCCCTGCGCGGCAATGCGATGGCCATCGGCGGGCTGAAGGAAAAGCTGCTGGCGGCACTGCGGGGCGGCATCAAGACCGTGCTGATCCCGGCCGACAACGAAAAGGACCTGGCCGACATCCCGGCCAACGTCAAGGAAGGCTTGACCATCATCCCGGTCAACCACGTCCGCGAGGTCCTGAAGCACGCCCTGGTTCGCCAGCCCGAGCCGGTCGAATGGGACGAAGCGGCCGAGGAAGCGGCCGAGGCCGCCCGCGTCGCCGCCGCGCGTGACGAACGGGCAGGTGGCAGCGCCGTCGCCCATTGATCGCGGCGATTTGATCCGATGACGCAGGGCCGGTTCACGCCGGCCCTGTTTTCATTGCGGCAATGGAATGCCTGTGGTTAATTGGGCGTCTTTCCCGCGCATGGAAGCCGCGCTAGGATCACGGCATGAAGCTTGCATCCCTCCTGTTCCCCTTGGCACTGATTGCCGCCCAGCCTGCCTTCGCGGCGGATCCGCTGGCGGGCATCTGGCAAACCAGCCCAGGTCGCGACGGCGGCTTCGGCCATGTGCAGATCAAGCCCTGCGGTGCCGGCTTGTGCGGCACGGTCGTGCGCACCTTTGATGCCTCGGGCAAGGCCGTGCAGGCCAGCGACCTGGGGGCGGCGATCCTGGACCAGGTGCAGCCAACGGGTGGCGGCGGCTATGGCGAAGGCCGCATCATCAACCCGGAAAGCGGGCGAAGCTATACGGCGCGCCTGACCCTGCGCGGTGACCAACTGGACGTCGGCGGCTGCATCCTGATGATCTGCCGCAATGCCGGGACCTGGCAGCGGGTCGAATAGCCCCGCCGGGAACCGTTGCAGGCGTCGGGCATTGGCTTCCCGCCATGCCGCCGCTGACGCCTGACCAACGCTATATCGTCGTTCGCGGCCGGCTTTGGCGCGCGGCCAATCCGCATCTGCCGCAGGCGGAACGGGATCGGCTGGTCAAGGCGCTGATGGATGCGCGGCGGGCAGTCAAGGTTGCGAAGGCTGCCGGGGACAAGATGGCCGAGGATGAGGCGCACCGGGCGGTGGACCAGGCCAAGATCGCCCTGGGCGAACGCGGCCCGGTCTGGTGGAGCGACGGCGCCCCCGACATGAACCGCCGGATGGTCCGGAACACGCTTTATGCCGACTGGTTCGCCGGGCTGGAGGAGGACTAGGCCAGATCCTCGATGATGTAGTCGTCCCAGTCGTCCTCGGTCACCTCAAGCTCGCTGACGGTCCAGCCCCGCACGCTGGCGCCCGCGCGATGGACCGATTCCGGATCGCCCGAGATCAGGTGGTGCCACTTGTAGAGCGGCCGCCCCTCGTGGCGCAGGCGGTATGCGCAGGTCGAGGGCAGCCACCAGGCGATCTCGGCCAGCTTCCTCGGGGTCAGGACCACGCAGTCGGGCACGAAGTTGTGCCGGTTGGCATAGCTGCTGCACTGGCATTTCTCGCCGTCCAGAAGCTTGCAGGCCACGCGGGTGAAGGCCAGTTCGTTCGTATCCTCGTACTCGATCTTGTTCAGGCAGCACTTGCCGCAACCGTCGCACAGCGCCTCCCATTCGTCGGGTTGCAGCGCCGGCAGGGGCAGTTCCCAGAACCGGTCGCGCATCAGGCGCCCGCCAGCACGGCGCGGGCCTGTTCGGCATCGGCGGCGATCTGGTCGATCAGGACCTGCACGCTGTCGAACCTGGCCTCGTCGCGCAGGAACTCGACCAGGCCCACAGACAGGTGCTGGCCGTAAAGATCGCCGTCGAAGTCGAACAGATGCACTTCCAGGTTGGGTTCGTTGCGGCCGAACATGGGGCGCACGCCCAGGCTGGCGACGCCTTGGCAGGACAGCTTGTCCGGCCCGGTCAGCACGTCCACCACCACGGCATAGACCCCCAGGCGGGGCAGGTGCAGGTCGTGGATATGCATGTTCGCGGTGGGCCAGCCGAATTCGCGGCCGCGCTTGTTGCCGTGGACGACCTCTCCCTCGATCCGGTGCAGGTGGCCCAGCATCCGTTCCGCGTCGCGGGGGCGGCCGTCCGACAGAGCCTGCCGGATCGCGGTCGAGCTGTAGTCCTGTCCGCCGGTGCCGACTAGCGGCACGACCGTGACGCCAAAGCCCAGCATTTGGCCCAACTCGCGCAGCGTGGCGACGTTGCCGGCCCGGTCCTTGCCAAAGACGAAGTCAGCGCCCACCGTGACATGGCTGACGCCAAGACCCGTCACCAGCACGTCGCGGGCGAAAGCCTCGGGCGACAGGCCCGCCAGCACCGCGCCGAAGGGCAATTCGTAAAGCTGTTCCACCCCCAACCGGGCCAGGCGGTTGGCGCGGGATTCCGAATTCATCAGCCGGAAGGGCGGGGCGTCGGGTGCGAAGAACTGGCGGGGATGGGGCTCGAAGGTCACGATGCCCAGCGGTGTCCCGGCTTGGCGCGCGGCTTCGATCACGGCCCGGTGGCCCAGATGGACGCCGTCGAAATTGCCCATGGCGACGGATGCGCCGCGGGCGCCTGCCGGAAGTCCTGTCCAGTCGCGGTGGATTTGCAAAGGGTGCCCCCACTGGGGCGCGCGCGCCCCGTCAGTCGAACTTGCGGCTTGGCGCCAGAACGACCGCCTCGCCTTTCAGGACGACCGTATCACCCACGAGGCAGCGGGTTGCAAGCGTGACCCGCCGTTTCGCGTGGTCGATCGCATCCACCGTCACCTCGGCCCGGACCATGTCGCCGGGGCGGACGGGGGCCATGAACTTCAGCGTCTGGCCCAGATAGACCGTGCCATGCCCCGGCAACTGTTCCCCGATCACGGCCGAGATCAGCCCGGCGGTCAGCATCCCATGCGCGATGCGTCCTTCGAAGATGGTATCGCGGGCATAATCATCATCCAGATGCACCGGATTGCGATCCGTCGAGACCTCGGCGAACAGGTCGATGTCGCGGTCGGTCACCTGCTTCTGCAGGTAACGGGTCATGCCCACCTCGAGATCCTCGATGACGATGGTGCCGCGGGGAAGGTTGTCCAGCATGATGCGTTCCATGGGGCAAAGAACCGTTGTCGCCAAGATGCTGCATAGCAGCGAAACCCCCCAAAAGCAATAAACTTATACAGTGGCAGACTTAAGTATAATATTGTTACCTGATAGGGGTAAGGTGATCATGGCGCAGATCGCGAACCAGCCGCAGGCCGATTTCTGGACCTCGCCTGCCGGGCGGGCCTGGTTGGATCATGAACAGGCCCTGGATGCGACGATGGAACGGCTGCTTCGGCCCCTGCTGGACGCCGCGGATCTGGGCGGGTCCGAGGACATCTTGGATGTCGGTTGCGGCACGGGGGCCAGCACACTGGCCGCCGCGCGGCGGGTGCCGAGGGGCACGGTGCTGGGGCTGGACATCGCCGCGCCGATGCTGGACCGGGCGCGCCAGCGCGCGCAGGCCGAAGGGGTGGCGAACGTCGTCTTCCACCTGTGCGACGCCCAGGTCGAACGCCTTGCCCCCGACAGCCGCGATGTCATGATCTCGCGCTTCGGGATGAGCTTTTTCGACGACAGCGTGGCGGCCTTTCGCAATCTGTCCCAGGCGCTTCGCGACGGCGGGCGCATGGTCTTCCTGTCCTGGGCGCGACTGGCGGACAATCCCTGGTTCACCATCCCGGAGAAGGCCGCGCGGGATTGGCTGAACACCCCGCCCGAGCCGCCGACGAACGGTCCCGGCCCGCTGGCCTTCGCGGATGCGGATCATGCGCTGGATTTGATGGCGCGGGCGGGGCTTGTCGAAGGGCGGGTCGAGACGCTGCAAATCGACCTGACGCCGCCCGGCGGATCATCCGGGGCGGCACGCCTTGCCACCCATGTCGGACCAGCCGCACGCCTGCTGCGGATCTGCAATGCCACGCCCCAGGATCGGGAACAGATCGCCGCCCGGATCCAAGGCGAATTCAGCGCCTTCGGCCAAGGCGATGATTTGCGGATCCCATCGGCGGTGCATCTGTTTTCCTGCCACGCAAGGCGGCAGGCATAGGCTGTCAGCGCAGCCGGCCGATGCTGTATTGCGGGGCCATGGCATGGTCCTCCAACCAGCCCAGCAGCAGGGCATTGTCGGGATTTTCCACGTCCGGCCCAAGGGCATCCGCCGCCAGCCCGCCGGTCACGAACAGCGCGTCGATGCCCTGGTCCAGGGCGCCTTTCACATCGGTGAAGATGCCGTCGCCGATGGCGAGGATGCGTGCGTCCGGTCCCAGATCCAGCAGCCGCCGCGCCCGGTCATAGATCGGCGGATGCGGCTTGCCGAAGTAAAGCGACGTGCCCCCCAGCCCCTCATAGTATTCGGCCAGGGCGCCGGCGCAATAGATGCGCGTCTCGCCCATGTCCACGACCACATCCGGGTTCGCGCACAGCAGGGGCAACCCACGGTCGCGCGCCTGCATCAGGCGGTCGTGGTAATCCTGCGGCGTCTCGGTCAGCTCCTCGAAGGGGCCGGTGGCGACGATCCCCTCGGCCTCGTCCAGGGGCACGCGGGTGATGGCGGGGCTGCCGGCGAACTCGGCGGGAATGTCGTCGAAGAAGCCGTCGTCCTTGGCGGTGCCGATATGCCAGACCTTCTGCCCGACCGTGCCCGCAAACATCGCCTCCTGCGCGGCATCGCCCGAACTGACCACGATGTCCCAGGCGTCGCGGGGCACGCCCATGCGGTCCAGTTGCGCGATCACGAACTGGTTGGGGCGGGGCGCATTGGTCATCAGCACGACCTTGCCGCCCCCCTGGCGGAAGGCTTGAAGCGCCGCGACGGCGGCGGGATAGGGCTGCTTGCCGTTATGCAGGCAACCCCAGAGGTCGCAGAACAGGACGTCGTAATCGCCGCCGATCTGCGACAGGGACTGGATGATGCGGGTCATCAGACGGCAAGCACCGGGATGATCTGCTTCTTTCGGCTCATGATGCCGGGCAGGACCACGCTGTCGCCGGTCACGGTCACCCCGAAACTGCGTTCCGCGACCTGGCGGACGAAGTCGTTGGGAACCAGCAGGGTCGCTTCCTCGCGCAGGATGTCGACGATGAACAGCAGCACCTGGTCTGCACCATCGGCGGCAGCGACTGCAGGCATGGCGGCCAGCAGTGCGTCCTTGCGGGCCAGCAGGACCTGCGGCGCGGTGGTTTCCAGGACCGAGATGCGCAGCTGCTTGCCGCCCAGCTCGTATTCTTTGCTGTCCAGGCGCAGCAGCGCGTCTTCGGCGAAGGCGCTGACATCGGACTTGGCCGCGAACATCTCGGCCGCATAGTCGGCGATGTTGACGCCCAGGTCGGCGGCCAGCTTTTCGGCCACGGCGCGGTCATGGGCGGTGGTGGTCGGGCTGCGGAACTCCAGCGTGTCCGACAGGATGCAGGTCAGCATGGCGCCCTTCACGGCCTGGGGCGCGCGGGCCATGTCGTCACCGATGAGGTCGTGCATGATCGTGGCTGTGCTGGCCAGCGGGCGCACGGTGATGTTGATCGGCTGGCGAGTCTTGATGCCGCCCGCCAGCAGGTGGTGGTCGATGATCTCGATCACCTCGGCCTTGTCCAGACTGGCAGGAAGTTCGGCTGGATTGTTGGTGTCGACCACGACGCACTGGTCGCCCTCGGCCACGTCGGCGATGATCTGGGGCTTGTCCAGGCTCCAGCGGTTCAGCATCCACAGGGCTTCGGTATTCGGTTCCCCTTGCAGGACGGCCTGGGCGGGCGTCTTTCGGACCTCGTTCAGGTACCAGGCCCAGATGATGGGGGAACCCGTCGAATCCGTGTCGGGGGCGGTATGGCCGAAGACCTTGATCATGATGCACCTTCGCAGCGTCTGGATGTCGGCGGCGTTATAGGGCCGCCCGGGGGCGATGTCCAACGGCGAGGGTGGGAATGGTGCCGGTTGAGGGGATTGAACCCCCGACCTTCGGTTTACAAAACCGCTGCTCTACCGCTGAGCTAAACCGGCGTTGCGCGTAAGATGCGCGTTCTGGCGATACCCCGTGATCGCGATTACTGCAAGCGTTGCTGCAACTGGCAAAGCGATTTGACTGCACCGGCAGGGTGGATACTGTGCAGCGGCACACGCCGGGGTTGCGGCGACGAAAGGACGGTTCCGGAATGCAGATGGTCTTTCACCTGGGAGTTCACGCCACGGATGGCGACAGGCTGCTGAAGACCCTGTTGAACAACCGCGACTGGCTGATGCAGCACGGCACCGACATCATCACCCCGAACCGCCATCGCGGTTTGTTCGAAGAGGCGCTGATGTCGCTGAACGGCGGGCGGGCGAGCGCCGAGATGCAGCAGATCATGCTGGACGCCGTGCTGAACGCCGACAGCCCTGAACGTGCGGTCTTCTCGACCCCCACATTCATGGGCGCGCCGGGCCGCGTGGTGGGGCAGGCGGGGCTTTACCCGCAGATGGGCGCGCGGGCGGCGGCACTGGCCAACCTGTTTCCCGACCACGAGGTCGAATTCTTCCTGGCCATGCGCAATCCCGCCTCGCTGATCGCCGAGGTGCTGCCGGTCTTCACGGGCGGGGGCTATCACGTGCTGATGCAGGGCCGCCAGCCGCTGGAACTGCGGTGGCGCGACGCGATCCAGGGCCTGCTGCGCGCCGTGCCCGGGCGGCGCGTGGTGATCTGGTGCCACGAGGACGTGCCCCTGATCTGGCCCGAGATCGCCCGGCTGGCGGGCAACATCCCCCCCGAGGCGCCGCTGAAAGGGGCGATGATGTATCTTGAGGACATCCTGACCGGGGCGGGCCTGGCGGAACTGAAGGAATCGCTGGCCGCGCAGGACCAGATGACGATCGCCAGGCGGCGCGACCTGTCATCGCAGATGATCCGGGACCACGGGCTGCCCGCGGTTCTGGACCAGGTCATCGACCTGCCGGGCTGGACGCAGGATCTGGTGGACCGCGTCACCGCGCAGTACCGCGCCGACGTGGCCGAGATCGCGGTCCTGCCCGGCGTCGAGTTCGTGCTGCCCTAGCGCGCGATCAGCCGGTCGTATTGGGCGGCGGTCAGGTAGCCGGTGGCTTCCTGGTCGTTGGCACGCTGCCATGCGGCAATGGCGTTGCGGGTGCCCTGGCCGAAGATCCCGTCCACGCCGCGCGTGTCGAAGCCCCGGCGCGTCAGCCCCGCCTGCACCGCCCGGCGCTGTTCGCGGCCAAGCCCCAGGTCGGCCTCGGCCCCTGCCGCGCCAACCGAGGGGACGGGGGTCGATGGCGTGGCGGCGGTGCCGCCCGTGCCGCGCAGGATCTCGTTCGCCTGGGCGGTGGTCAGCGATCCGGTCTGGGCATAGTTGCGGTCGCGCTGCCACAGGCCGATGGCCCGGCGGGTGCCCGGGCCGAAGTTGCCGTCGGCGCCATTGGTGCTGTAGCCCAGCCCGTTCAACTGCCGCTGGATCTGCAGGCGCTGCTCGCGGGTCAGACCGGCGGTGTCCGTGTTGGTCGGGTTGGCAGGCGCCGTCGCCGGGTTGCCGCCGCCCAGACGCTGGATCCGGTCGCGCGCCTGCGCGGCATAGGCGCCATTGGGAAACTGGCGCAAATAGGTCTGATAGGCCGCGCGCGTATCGGCGCTTTGCGCCTGGGCATAGGCGGCGCGGTCCTGTTCCTGCTGCAGATACTGGCGGGCGATCCCGCCCACGACATCGCCCAGATCCTGTGCCTGCACCGGCGTGAGGGTGACAGCGGCTGCGAATGCCGCGGTAAGCATCGTTCTGACCATCGGAGGGCCCTTTCGCGTTCAAGCCCCAAGCCGGGGCGTCAAAGCTATATCGCAAAGACGCGCTTCGGGTTCCACTGCCGGATCAAGATGATATGCAACGGAAAAAAGGGCGCCCGAAGGCGCCCCCAAGTCCTGGCCGGACCGCGAAGGCCCGCCCCATTCCGGCAGGATCTTACTTGATCTTGCCTTCCTTGTATTCGACGTGCTGACGGACGACCGGGTCGAATTTGCGAACGGTCATCTTTTCGGTCATGGTGCGGGCGTTCTTCTTGGTCACATAGAAGTGGCCCGTGCCGGCGGTCGAGTTCAGCCGGATCTTGATGGTGGTCGGCTTCGCCATGTCATTGCTCCTGCTTCGGGGCAATCGCGCGGCGCAGACCCCGTGGAATTCGTTTGAAGCCCGCCTTTTACCCACGGGCAGGCCGAAGTCAACCCGAATCGCCGGGGAAATCACGGCAGAAGGGCCAGATTGCGCGGAGGGCCTGTAAGCCGGATTCTGTCCACCGCCATTGGCGGCTGGATGACCATTCCTCTGGCCCGGCGGTTGCCCGCCGGATCAAGCTGCCTACCCGGACCTGCTGGGGCAAGGCGGCCCTGCGGGGTTGCCCCCGCGCGCGGTCCCTATTCGGCATTGCTCCCGGTGGGGCTTGCCATGCGGGGCCTGTTGCCAGGCCCCCGGTGGGCTCTTACCCCACCGTTTCACCCTTGCCCATGCGGACATGGGCGGTCTGTTCTCTGTGGCGCTTTCCCTGGGGTTGCCCCCGCCGGGCGTTACCCGGCACCGTCGCCTCATGGAGTCCGGACTTTCCTCGACGGCGCACCGCCGCGGTCATCCAGCCCTCCGCGCCAGGCGGATATGGCGGGGAAGGGGACGCGCGTCAACGGAAAACCCCCGCCGCAAGGCGGCAGGGGCGGGGGTAGGGTGCGTGCTTGCACGCACCGTTGCGGCGATGCGGATCAGCCCTTGGCAAGGTTGCGCAGCACGTAATGCAGCACGCCGCCGTTCTTGAGGTATTCGATCTCGACCTCGGTATCGACGCGGGCCTTGAGCTGGATTTCCTTCACCGTGCCGTCGGCATAGGTGATGGTGCAGGGCACCAGCGACAGCGGCTTGAAGTCCCCCGCAAGGCCGTGGATCGACACGGTCTCGTCGCCCTTCAGGCCCAGGGTCTTGCGGTTCTCGCCCGGCAGGAACTCGAACGGCACGACGCCCATGCCGACCAGGTTCGAGCGGTGGATACGCTCGAAGGATTCCGCGATGACCGCCTTGACGCCCAGCAGGTTCGTGCCCTTGGCTGCCCAGTCACGGCTGGAGCCGGCGCCGTATTCGATGCCGCCGAAGATCACCAGGGGCGTGCCGGCATCCTGATAGGCCATCGAGGCGTCGAAGATCGTCGTCTGCTGCCCGTCCGGACCCTTGGTGAAGCCGCCCTCGACCCCGTCCAGCATCTCGTTCTTGATGCGGATATTGGCGAAGGTGCCGCGCATCATGATCTCGTGGTTGCCGCGGCGCGAGCCGTAGCTGTTGAAATCACGCGGCGCGACCTGCCGTTCGATCAGGTATTGGCCAGCAGGCGTGGTCGGCTTGAACGAGCCGGCGGGGCTGATGTGGTCGGTGGTGATCATGTCGCCCAGGATCGCCAGGACGCGCGCGCCGTCGATGTTGCTGATCACGCCCGCTTCCTTGGGCATTCCCTGGAAGTAGGGCGGGTTCTGGATATAGGTCGAAGTCGGCGGCCAGTCATAGGTTTCGCTGTCCGTGACATCGACCGCCTGCCAGCGTTCGTCGCCCTTGAACACATCGGCGTATTTCGACTGGAACGCCTCGCGCGTCACCGTTGCATGGACCAGGTCGGCGATCTCCTGGTTGGTGGGCCAGATGTCCTTCAGATAGACGTCGCGGCCTTCCGGGGTCTGCCCGATCGGATCCTTGGTCAGATCCACGTTCAGGTCGCCCGCGATGGCATAGGCCACCACCAGCGGGGGCGAGGCCAGGAAGTTCGCGCGCACGTCGGGGCTGATGCGCCCTTCGAAGTTGCGGTTGCCGGACAGAACGGCGGTCGCCACCAGGTCGTTGTCGTGGATCGCCTTGCTGATCGCGGGATCGCCCAGCGGCCCCGAGTTACCGATGCAGGTGGTGCAGCCATAGCCCACCAGGTTGAAGCCCAGGGCGTCCAGATCCTCCTGCAGGCCAGCGGCCTCAAGATATTCGCCCACGACCTGCGAACCGGGCGCCAGCGAGGTCTTGACCCAGGGCTTGCGGTTCAGGCCCAGCTGGCGCGCCTTGCGGGCGACCAGCCCGGCCCCGATCATCACATAGGGGTTCGAGGTGTTGGTGCAGCTTGTGATCGCCGCGATCACGACGGACCCGTCGGTGATCGTGTAGTCCTGGCCTTCCACCGCGACGACGCGGCGGGCGTCGGCGCGGGTCAGGACGTCGCCTTCCTCGGCGGGGACGCCGCCGCTGCGATAGTCCGACACCAGCTTGGCAAAGGTCTGCGCGGATTCCGTCAGCGGCAGGTAATCCTGCGGGCGCTTCGGACCGGAAATCGCCGGCACGATGGTGCCCATGTCCAGTTCCAGCGTCGAGGAATAGACCGGAGCGTAATCCGCGCCGCGCCAGAAGCCGTTTTCCTTGGCATAGGTCTCGACCAGGGCGATACGGTCCTCCTCGCGGCCGGTATTGCGCAGGTAGCGCAGCGTTTCGTCGTCGATGGGGAAGAAGCCGCAGGTGGCGCCGTATTCTGGGGCCATGTTGGCGATGGTCGCGCGGTCGGCCAGCGGCAGGTTGTCCAGGCCTTCGCCGTAGAATTCGACGAACTTGCCCACGACCCCGTGCTTGCGCAGCATCGCCACGACCTTCAGCACCAGGTCGGTGGCGGTGGTGCCTTCGACCATCTTGCCGGTCAGCTTGAAGCCCACGACCTCGGGGATCAGCATGGACACGGGCTGGCCCAGCATCGCGGCCTCGGCCTCGATCCCGCCGACGCCCCAGCCCAGGACCGCCAGGCCGTTGACCATGGTGGTGTGGCTGTCGGTGCCCACCAGCGTGTCGGGATAGGCGACCAGATCACCGTTCTGGTCGGTGTCGGTCCAGACGGTCTGGGCCAGGTATTCCAGGTTCACCTGGTGGCAGATGCCGGTTCCGGGCGGCACCACGCGGAAGTTCTGGAACGCGTTCTGGCCCCATTTCAGGAACTGGTAGCGTTCGATGTTGCGTTCGTATTCCAGATCCACGTTCATCTGGAAGGCGCGCGGATTGCCGAATTCGTCGATCATCACCGAATGGTCGATGACCAGGTCCACCGGGTTCAGCGGGTTGATCTTCTGGGCATTGCCACCCAGCCCGATGATGCCGTCGCGCATCGCGGCCAGATCCACCACGGCGGGAACGCCGGTGAAGTCCTGCATCAGCACGCGGGCGGGGCGATAGTTGATCTCGCGCGGGTTCTTGCCGCCAAGGCTGGCCCATTCGCCGAAGGCCTTGATGTCATCGACAGACACGGAAAAGCCGGCATCTTCGAAGCGCAGCAGGTTTTCCAGCACGACCTTCAGCGAGGCAGGCAGCTTCGAGAAATCGCCAAGCCCGGCCTCGGTGGCGGCGGCGATCGAGTAATAGGCATATTCCTTGCCGCCCGCCGAAAGCTTGCGGCGCGTCTTGGCGGTATCGGTTCCGATCTGGATGGGCATGGGGGCCTCCCTGTCTGCGAAATGGATGGGTCGGGCTTGCGTGGCCCTGCTTTGCCCGATGCTGCCGGGCTGCGCAAGATGCCGCAGGCCAAATTGTATGCAATCGCATACCATACTTGTCGCTGTTGCTCAAGAGGCACGGGCACCGGTTCGGCTGTCCCTTAACGAAGCCTTGATTTGTTCACCGCGCGGGCAGGGGGCTATGCAAGGGGCAGTTCAATCACGCATCGGAAGCCGGAATGTCCACTGGAGCGGCAGCCAGACAATCCAGAACCTTGCTTGGCGCGGCCCTGTGCGGCCTGACGATGACGCTGGGCGGCTTTGCCTGGGCGCAGCCGGAAGGGCCGGCCGCGGAAGGATTGCCCGCCTTGGCCGGGCCCGGGCCGGCAACTTCCGAAGCCGGCGGAACGCCGATCATCGCCGCACCCCGCGAACCCGCCCGGATGGCGCCTTCGGCCTCGTCCTCGCATCTGTCGTCGGACATGGGGGGCTTCAACAGCTTTGCCGCGGGCGATCCCGCCGCCGCCCCGCCGCCGCTGGAGCGTCTTGGCCTTCATGCGACGCCCGTGGTGGTCGAACTGTTCACCTCGCAGGGCTGTTCGTCCTGTCCGCCCGCCGATGCCATGCTGGCGGGGCTGGCCGATGCGCCCGATATCCTGCCGCTGTCCTTTCACGTGGACTATTGGGATTACCTGGGCTGGGCCGACAGCTTTGCGCGGCCCGAATTCACGGCGCGGCAGGAACGCTATGCCCATGCCGCGGGCGAACGGTCCGTCTACACGCCGCAGATCATCGTGGACGGGCAGGACACCGCCGTCTCGCTGGGACCGGCGCAACTGACGGCCCTGATCGACGCCAGCCGCCTGTCGCCCGCGATGGTCAGCGTTCAGCGCGACACCACCCCCCGGGGCGAGGTGATCGAGCTGATGCCCCTGTCCGATCTGGGCGGAACGGTCGAGATCCTGATGGTCCGTTACGCCCCCCGGCGAGAGGTCCGCATGACCGCCGGTGAAAACCGCGGCAAGGTGATCACCTATACCAATGTCGTCCTGTCGCTGGACCGGCTGGCGGAATGGGACGGCCATGCCGCCCTGCGCGTCACTGTCAGTCCAGCGAAGACCGCCGATGACAGCTTCCCTGCCGATACCCGCCATGCCTTGCTGGTTCAGAAGGAAGATGACGAAGACATGCCGGGCACGATCCTGGCGGCGGTCCGGCTTGATTGACGAAAGGCCGGGGCTTGCCCGCCCGCCCGCGATGCGGGACAAGATCGCCATCACGCGACCGGAAAGGGATGATGCGATGAAGGAACCCAAGGCCTGGGTGCTGCAAGTGCTGGAATGGGGGCCGCTGCTGCTGTTCTTCGGCGTCTTCATGCTGAATCGCGGCGGCGATGTCGCGCTGTGGGGCCAGTCCTACACGCCGCTGGTCTTTGCCACGCTTGTCTTCATTCCCGCGCTTGCCCTGGCCACGCTGGTCCGCTGGCGGCTGACGGGCAAGCTGGCGCCGATGCAGATCGCGACGCTTGTGCTGGTGGTGGTCTTCGGCGGCCTGTCCGTCTGGCTGAACGATCCACGCTTCTTCAAGATCAAGCCCACGATCATCTATCTGCTGTTCGCGGGCCTGCTGGGCTTCAGCTACCTGGCCCGCCGCAACTGGCTGCAGGCCGTCCTGTCCGAAGCCCTGCCGATGGATGCCGAAGGCTGGCGCAAGCTGACGATGCGCATGGCGCTGCTGTTCCTGGGGCTGGCCGTCGCCAACGAGGTGGTCTGGCGCGGCATGTCGGAAACCGCTTGGGTGTATTTCAAGACCTTCGGGATGCCCCTGGTGATCTTCGTGTTCCTGATGGCGAATGCCGGCCTTTACCGGGCCCATGCCTTGCCTGATCCCCACGACAAGGCCGGCGGATAGGATGTCCGGCGAATCGCTGGTGTTGCCGGTCAGCCAGGTGCGGCTGGCCGTTTTCCTGATCAACATGGACGGCGCGTCCGAACGCCTTGCGGCGATGGAGCACAAGCTTGCCCGCGCGAACCTTCCGTTTCGCCGCATCACGGGCGTCGACGGGCGCGCCCTGACCTACCCGATCCCCGAATTCTGCGAACGGAGCTATCGGCTGCTGCACGGCCGGCGCACATCGCCCGCCGAGATCGGCTGCTATCTCAGCCACGTGGCCGCTGCGCGCGCCTTTCTGCAAGGTGACGCGGATCTGGCCCTGATCCTTGAAGACGACGTGTCCTTCGAGCCGGATTTCCTCGACACACTGGACCGGGCTGCGATGCAGCGCGACCTGTGGAACCTGCTGCGGCTGACGACGGTCAACCGGGGACGGCGGTTCCCGGTGCGCGACCTGGGCAATGGCCGGTCGCTGGCCCTGACCCTGACGCGCGAAAAGGGGGCGGGGGCCTATGTGATCGATCGCCGTGCGGCGGAATGGATCGCCAACGACCTGATCCCGATGCGGCTGGCCTTCGATATTGCCTTCGACCTGGAATACTTGGCCGGGTTGCGGGCCTGCTTCGTTCACCCCTTGCCCGCAAGCCAGGCATCGGATCACCCCACGCAGATCCAGGACAAGCGCCTGGCCTACAAGCTGCCGCGCTGGCGCTATGCGACGGTGCTGCCCTATCGGGCCTGGCTGGAATTGTCGCGGGTGGCATGTCGGGGGGTGCGACTGGTTGCGGCGCGGCGGCGGTCAAGCCTTGACCCCGCCCAGTTGCGAGGGCGCGGCCAGCAGACGTGACCATCGCGGCTGCGCGCGGCCTGGCAACCTGGCGCGCAACAGCGACAAGGGAAGCGCCCAAGGCTGGGCCATGGCCGTCCGATAGAAGTCGAACAGCCCGTGGCGGAGATAGGGCGACCAGTGCGACAGCCGCTGGGCCGGACGCTCGGCCGGGAAGCCCAGCCGGTCAAGCGCGGCCAGCGTGTCGCGGTCGTCGATCTGCACGTCCAGCCAGTTCGAGGCCGGTTGGTCCAGACCCAAGCCAAGCGCCTGCCTGCGGCCCCCGTCCAGCCAAAGCTCCATCGCGAAGTCGAACAGGTCATTCTCGCGCGAGGTGATGTTCAGCACCTCGGCCCTGCGCCCGGCGGGGGTTTCCAGGGCGGCTGCGGCCGTGTCGCGGAATTCGGCCCCCGCCAGCAGGACGACGCGGCCGATGCTGCCCTGATCTGCGTGACGCAGCGCCTGCAGGGCCACCCGCGCGCCCAGCGAATGCCCGATCAGCGCGACGGGCCGGCCGGCGTGGTCGGCAAGGTCCGACACAAGCGCCCCGGCCGCCTGGCCCGCCTGGCCGGCGCGGGCATAGGCCTGCCCCAGCATCCCGCGCGCTTCCCAGCCAAGCGCGACGGCCAGCCCCTCGTCCGGGTCGCCGCCGCCAAAGCCGAGCGCGCGGGGCCAGGACAGCACCCGGCGTTGCGACGGATCAGGGTCCAGGGACAGGATGTGCCGGTGCGGATCGCAATGGGGAACGGACGGCGAATAGCGATATCCGTGGATCATCACGATCAGCGGCGCATGTCCGGGCAAGGCGCGGGCAAGCTGCGCCAGTTCCCCTGGCTCAGCGCGATCCGCATCGATCTTGACCACCGGCATGACGGCCCCCTTTCCCGTGCCCGCAGGCATGGACCCAGGGTGCGACAGGGGCGTGAAAGAAGCGTTAAGCCTGCGTGACGCACGGTGCGCAGGTGGTGCAAAGGCAGGCTGAAAGCCGCGTAATCCCCCGCAGGCCGTTTTCACCATTGAATTTTCCTGCCCTCCGCCTCTATGTTGCCTTTATGCGTCATGCGACCTTCAATCGCGGGTTGTGGGCGCTTCCAGTTTCGCAGCGCGGCACCTCTGGCACCGGATTTACGGAAGGCGGCATGTGTCACGCGGAAAGCCCGCCCGTGGCGCATCACCGTGCGACCGGGCGAAACCAGACAGCGGCGCGCCCGGCCCGACAGCCACGCGCCAACCGTAAGGAACAGACGCGATGACGCGCGCAAGGGACGGTCAGGATCGGAACGGGGGGGCGTGCTGCCTTTTCCGTTCCGTCCCCGTTGCCCCAGCCGCGCCCGCGTCCCCATCACATCGCAGCCGTCGCTTGGGGGTGCCGTTGGCGCCGCCCGGCCCGTGGCTGCGCGAAAGATTTGAACATGGCAAAGAAAATGCTGATCGACGCCACCCATGCCGAGGAAACTCGGGTGGTCGTGGTGGACGGAACCAAGGTCGAAGAATTTGATTTCGAGACTGTAAACAAGCGCCAGATCTCGGGCAACATCTACCTGGCCAAGATCACGCGGGTCGAACCCTCGCTTCAGGCGGCCTTCGTGGATTACGGCGGAAACCGGCACGGCTTCCTGGCCTTTGCGGAAATCCACCCGGATTACTACCAGATCCCGGCCGCCGACCGCGAGGCGCTGATCGCCGAGGAACGCGCCTATGCCGAGGCCCAGGAGGCCGAGGACGCCGCCCGCGCCAAGCGCCGCCATGCCCGCGCCCAGAAGGCCGAGACGGGCGACGAGACCGTCAGCGCCGAGGTCGAGGACGGCGAAGCCCCCGAGGCGGTCGAGGACGAGAGCGCCAGCGCCGCCCCGGACGATGGCGCGGACGCGGACCAGGACAATGCGACCCGGAACGAGGATGAGGGCGAGGAAGCCGGCTCTGAATCCTCGGCCTCGGACAAGGACGAAGAGATCGAATCGGTCGCCGACGAGGACGTGGCCGAGGAAGTCCGTGCGCCCCGCAAGCCCCGCGCCCGCCGCTACAAGATCCAGGAGGTGATCAAGGTCCGGCAGATCATGCTGGTTCAGGTCGTCAAGGAGGAGCGCGGCAACAAGGGCGCCGCGCTGACCACCTATCTGTCGCTGCCGGGCCGCTATTGCGTCCTGATGCCCAACACGGCGCGCGGCGGCGGCATCAGCCGCAAGATCACCAATGTCGCGGACCGCAAGAAGCTGAAGGACATTGCGTCCGAACTGGACGTGCCCAAGGGCGCGGGCCTGATCATCCGCACGGCGGGCAGCCAGCGGACCCGGACGGAAATCCGCCGCGACTACGAATACCTGCTGCGCCTGTGGGAACAGATCCGCGACCTGACCTTCAAGTCGGTAGCCCCCGCCCCGATCTATGAGGAAGGCGATCTGATCAAGCGGACCATCCGCGACCTGTACAATTCGGAAATCGACGAGGTCCTGGTCGAGGGCGAGCGCGGCTATCGCGTCGCCAAGGACTTCATGAAGATGATCATGCCGACCCATGCCCGGGCCGTCCAGCAATATACCGACCAGATGCCGCTGTTCGCGCGCTACCAGGTGGAAAGCTACCTGGCGGGGATGTTCAACCCGGTCGTGCAGCTGAAATCGGGCGGCTATATCGTCATCGGCGTGACCGAGGCCCTTGTGGCCATCGACGTGAACTCGGGCCGGGCCACCAAGGAAGGTTCGATCGAGGAAACGGCGCTCAAGACCAACCTGGAGGCCGCCGACGAGGTGGCGCGCCAGTTGCGCCTGCGCGACCTTGCGGGCCTGATCGTCATCGACTTCATCGACATGGAGGAACGGCGCAACAACGCCGCTGTCGAGAAGCGGATGAAGGACAAGCTGAAATCCGACCGCGCGCGGATCCAGATGGGCCGCATCTCGGGCTTCGGCCTTATGGAGATGTCGCGCCAGCGCCTGCGCCCGGGGATGCTGGAATCGACCACGCAGCCCTGCGCCCATTGCCACGGCACCGGCCTGATCCGGTCCGACGACAGCCTGGCGCTGACCATCCTGCGCGCCATCGAGGAAGAAGGCACCCGCAAGCGGTCGCGCGAGGTGCTGGTCAAGGCGCCCGTGGCGGTGATCAACTATCTCATCAACCAGAAGCGCGAGCATATTGCGGGCATCGAGGCGCGCTATGGCCTGTCGGTTCGGCTTGAAGCTGATCCGTCGCTGATCTCGCCCGATTTCGCGATCGAGAAGTTCAAGACCGCGACCCGCGCCGTCCCCGAGGTCTCGGCCTCGGTCCTGTCGGTCGACGCCGACCTGATGGCGCAGATCGACGACGAGGACGTGGATCTGGCCGAGGAAGTCGAGGCGGAAGCCGAAGCCGAGGTCGAAGCTGCAGAACCGACCGAAGGCGCATCGGCCGAGGATGACGCCGAGGGACGCGGCCGCCGCCGTCGTCGCCGCCGTCGGCGGAAGTCGGGCGACCGCCCCGAAGGTGAGGTCGCCGAGGCGGGCGACGAGGCCGAGGAAGCCGCAGGCGATGCCCAGGCCGGTTCGGCCGACGCCGCGCAAGGTTCCGACACCGACGCCGATACCGACGAAGAGGCCAATGGCGCCGAAGGCGAGACCGACCGGAACGGCCGCCGCCGCCGTTCCCGTTCGCGCAACCGCCGTCGGGGCGGCGATCTGCCCCAGACCGAGGGCCTGCCCGAGGTCGTGGACCTGCACGATCAATCGGCCGAGCCCGCCGAATCGCTGCCGGGCCTGAACGCCCGCCGCGACCCGGCCGAGGAGGGCGAGATCGTCCCGCTGTCCGAGATCGCTTTGGAACCGCAGGCCGAACCGCAAGCTGCCGAGCCGCAAGCCGCCGAACCCGAGCCGCAGCCGGACGCCTTCCTGCCCGGTGATGTCGTGGCGGCCGAGGAAGCGGCAACCGCAGAGGTCGAGGCCGCGGATCTGGCGGCACCTGAAGCGGTGGCACAGCCCGAGCCCGTGGTCGAACCCGCCCAGCCCGACCTGTCCCAACCGGCCCCCGCAGTCGAACAGCAGCCCGGGCAGCCTGGGCAATCGATGCAGCCTGCCGAACCCGAGCCCGAAATGGCCGAGGCGGAAAGCGGGCGTCCCAAGCGCCGCGGCTGGTGGTCCAGCAAGGGCTGACCCGACAGTATGCTGATCCGGCAGGAAGGGCGCGGGAAACCGCGCCCTTCGCACAAAGGCGTGACGCCATGACCCATGGCCCCGGCCGCGCCAGGCGCTAGACTGCGGGCCATGTTGGGAATCGACCTTGTCACCGCCGCCTTCCTGCCTGCCGCCCTTGTGGCGTTGCTGGCCGGCATCCTGTCCTTCCTGTCGCCCTGCGTGCTGCCGATCGTGCCGCCCTATCTGGCCTACATGACCGGCGTTGGGGTGAACGGCCTGAAAGCGCAGGAACGCAGCGCCGTGCTGCCCGCGCTGTTCTTCGTCATGGGCCTGTCCACGGTCTTTCTGGTCATGGGCTTCGCGGCCTCCGCCTTTGGGCGGGCATTCCTGCAATACCAGGATTACCTGGCCAAGGCGGCAGGCGTCATGGTGGTGGTGATGGGCCTGCACTTCCTGCATGTGATCCGCATCCCGATCCTGGATCACGAGGCGCGGATGAATGCCGGCAAGCAGGACGGAGGGGCTTTCGGCGCCTATATCCTCGGCCTCGCCTTCGCCTTCGGCTGGACCCCCTGCATCGGTCCGCAACTGGGCATGATCCTGTCCCTGGCCGCGACCGGGGGCGAGTTGTCGCGCGGCACCGCGCTGCTGGCGGTCTATGCGCTTGGGCTTGGCATCCCCTTCCTGCTGGCCGCGATCTTCGTCAACCGCGCCATCGGAGTGATGAACCGCATCAAGCCCTGGCTGCGCGTGATCGAACGGGCCATGGGGGTGCTGCTGCTGGTCGTGGGCGTGATGCTGCTGACGGGGGCATTCTCGGCCTTTTCCTATTGGCTGCTTGAAACCTTTCCTGCCCTTGCCACGCTAGGTTGAACGACCCTTGCAATCGCCAGTAGCGCCGAGTCTGAAATCAGGCTATGCTGTCTGCCAGACCCGGATAAACCGGGCGTTTCTCTGAGGCAGTGACGGCGGTTTTCCCATGACCGAGATGGTCTTTGGCACGACGCCCGTACGGGCGGGCGACCCGATTCTTCCGCGCTGGTGGCGCACGCTGGACAAGTGGTCCCTGGCCTGCGTCCTGGGCCTGTTCGCGATCGGCATCCTTCTGGGACTGGCGGCCTCGGTGCCGCTGGCGGAAAAGAACAACCTGCCGCGCTTCTACTATGTCCAGCGCCAGGCGGTGTTTGGCGGCATGGCCCTTGTCATCATGCTGGTGATCTCGATGATGTCGCCGCGCCAGATCCGGCGGATCGGCGTGATGGGCTTTGCGGCGGCATTCGTGCTGATCCTGCTTCTGCCCTTCATCGGCGAGGACCACGGAAAGGGCGCGACCCGCTGGCTGTCCATCGCCGGGATCTCGATGCAGCCGTCCGAGTTTCTCAAGCCCGGCTTTGTCGCCATCTGCGCCTGGTTCCTAGCCGCCGCGCAATCCATCGGCGGACCGTCCGGCAGGCTGTATTCCTTCATCACCGCGATGGTGGTGGTGATCCTGCTGGCGCTTCAGCCGGACTTCGGGCAGGCCTCGCTTGTGCTGTTTTCCTGGCTGGTGATGTATTTCATCGCCGGTGCGCCCATGGTTCTGCTGGTCGGCGTGGCGGGGCTGGCGATCGGCGGGGGCATCTTCGCCTATAATGCGTCGGAACACTTTGCCCGCCGCATCAACGGCTTCCTGTCGCCCGAGATCGACCCCCGCACGCAGATCGGCTATGCCACCAAGGCCATCCAGGACGGCGGCTTCTTCGGCGTGGGCGTGGGCGAGGGGTCGGTGAAGTGGTCGCTGCCCGACGCGCATACCGACTTCATCATCGCCGTCGCGGCCGAGGAATACGGCACCGTCATGGTGCTGCTGGTGATCGCGCTTTACTGCACCATCGTCGTGCGATCGCTTTTGCGGCTGCTGCGCGAACGCGATCCCTTTGCGCGCATCGCCGGGGCGGGCCTTGCCTGCGCCTTTGGCGTGCAGGCGCTGATCAACATGGGCGTGGCCGTGCGCCTGCTGCCCGCCAAGGGCATGACGCTGCCCTTTGTCAGCTATGGCGGGTCATCCGTCATCGCATCCGGCATCGCCGCCGGGATGCTGCTGGCGCTGACCCGGACAAGGCCGCAAGGCGAATTGGCCGAGATCCTGCGTCGGGGCCGCTGATGCCGCGCGACCTCAAGACCGCCCCCTTGGCCCTGATCGCCGCCGGCGGGACCGGTGGCCACATGTTTCCCGCCCAGGCCCTGGCCGAACTGCTGCTGTCCGAAGGCTGGCGCGTCAAGCTGTCCACCGACGACCGGGGCGCACGCTATGCAAGCGGATTTCCCGATGCGGTCGAACGCAGCATCGTGCAATCCGCCACAACGGCGCGCGGCGGGATGCTGGGCAAGCTGACCGCGCCGCTGAAGATCGCCGCAGGCGTCGCGGCCGCGCGGACCAGACTGCGCCGCGACCGGCCCGCCGTGGTGATCGGCTTTGGCGGCTATCCCACGATCCCGGCGCTGTCGGCGGCCCTGACGCTGGGCCTGCCGCGCATGATCCACGAACAGAACGGCATCATGGGCCGCGTCAACAGCATCTTCGCGTCCCGCGTCCACCGCATTGCCTGCGGCACCTGGCCAACCGCCCTGCCGGCAGGCGTCAGCGCCAGCCATACCGGCAACCCAGTCCGCCAAGCGGTGCTGGACCATGCCGCCGCCCCCTATGCGCCGCCGGGGCAGGGGGCGCTGCACGTCCTCGTGATCGGCGGCAGCCAGGGCGCGCGGGTGCTGTCGGACGTGGTGCCCGCCGCCATCGCGGCCTTGCCCGATGACATGCGCGCCCGTCTGCGCGTCAGCCACCAGGCCCGGGCCGAGGACGCCGCCCGCGTCACCGCCGCCTATGCCGATGCAGGCGTCGCGGCCGAGGTCCAGCCCTTCTTTTCCGACGTTCCCGAACGCCTTGCCCAGGCGCAACTGGTCATCAGCCGGTCCGGCGCATCATCGCTGGCCGACATCACGGTGATCGGGCGCCCCGCGATCCTGATCCCCTTTGCGGCGGCGGCAGGCGATCACCAGACCGCCAATGCCCAGGCCCTGGCCGAGGCGGGTGGCGCCCTGATCCACCCGGAATCGGTGCTTGACGTCCCCGGCCTGACGCGCGACATCCGCGCGATCCTGAATGACCCCGCGCGTGCCAGCCAGATGGCCAGCGCCGCGCTGTCCCTTGCCCGGCCCGATGCGGCGCGGCGCCTTTACGACCTTGTCACGGAGATTGCCCGATGAACGCCGCAACCAAACTGCCGCACGAGTTGGGGCCGATCCACTTCATCGGCATCGGCGGCATCGGCATGTCGGGCATTGCCGAGGTGCTGCTGACGCTGGGCTATGACGTCCAAGGCAGCGACGCCAAGAAATCCAAGATCACCGACCGGCTCGAAACCCTTGGCGCCCGCGTCTTCGAAGGCCAGCGGGCCGAGAATATCGGCCAGGCGGGTGTTATCGTCATCTCGACCGCGATCAAAAAGGGCAACCCCGAGCTTGAGGAGGCGCGCCGCCGCGGCCTGCCCGTCGTCCGCCGGGCCGAGATGCTGGCTGAACTGATGCGGATGAAGTCGAACATCGCCATCGCCGGAACCCACGGCAAGACCACGACGACCACGATGGTCGCGACCCTGCTGGACGCTGGCGGGCTGGACCCGACGGTCATCAACGGGGGCGTGATCCATGCCTATGGGTCCAACGCGCGGGCGGGCGCGGGCGAATGGATGGTGGTCGAGGCCGACGAAAGCGACGGCAGCTTCAACCGCCTGCCAGCCGACATCGCCATCGTTACCAACATCGACCCCGAGCATATGGAGCACTGGGGCAGCTTCGACGCGCTGCGCCAGGGTTTCCTGAACTTCGCCTCGGGCATCCCGTTCTATGGCCTTGCCGTCTGCTGCACCGACCATGCCGAGGTCCAAGCCCTGGTCGGCAAGCTGACCGACCGCCGCGTCGTGACCTTCGGCTTCAACGCCCAGGCGGATGTGCGGGCGATGAACCTGCGCTATGAAAACGGCATCGCGCATTTCGACATCGCGCTCCAGGGCGAAGGCCCGACCGAGACGGGCGATGTCGAGATGATCGAGGGCTGCACCCTGCCCATGCCGGGCGACCACAACGTGTCGAACTGCCTGGCCGCCGTGGCTGTCGCTCGGCACCTGGGCATCAAGAAGGCCGAGATCCGCGAGGCGCTTGCCAAGTTCGGCGGCGTCGGCCGCCGCTTCACCCGCGTAGGCGAAATCAACGGCGTCACCATCATCGACGACTACGGCCACCACCCGGTCGAGATCGCCGCCGTGCTGAAGGCCGCGCGCCAGGCCACCAAGGGCCGCGTGATCGCCGTCCACCAGCCGCACCGCTATTCGCGCCTGTCGAACCTGTTCGACGACTTCTGCACCTGCTTCAACGAGGCCGACGTGGTCGCCATCGCCGAGGTCTATGCCGCGGGCGAGGATCCGATCCCCGGCGCCACCCGCGACGACCTGGTGGCGGGCCTGATCGCCCACGGCCACCGCCACGCCCGCGCCATCCTGGACGAGAACGACCTGGAACGGCTGGTCCGCGAACAGGCCCGGCCCGGGGACATGGTGGTCTGCCTGGGGGCGGGGACGATCTCGACCTGGGCAAACGGGCTGCCGGAACGGCTGCAAGGACGGGCCGCGTGACGCAGGCGGGGCTTGTCACGGTGGCGGTGGTGCTGGGCTGGTTGGTCCTGGCGACCATGCAGCGGCGCTTGCAGCCGCGCCACCGTATCCGTGCCTTCTGGGCGCTGATCCTGATCGGCATCCCCGTCCTGGGCTGGCTGACCCTGAACGGCGGGCCCATGGCGGGCGTCGCGGGCCTGGCTGCCGGCATCGCCGTGCTTCTGCGGGCGCCGCGCCGCCCTGCCCGCAAGCGGGCCGCCCCGCCGGCCGAGTGACCGCGGGAACTGCACGCAAACCCCGACGGTTGGTCTTGTCCGGCAGACCAACGGGACGCAATGGATCAGCCAATCTTCTTCGACACCTGGGCCAGCCTTGGCAGGGTCATCCTTGTCGGCACCCTGGCCTATGCCGGGCTGGTGGTGATGCTGCGCGTGTCGGGCAAGCGCACGCTCAGCAAGATGAACGCCTTCGACCTGATCGTGACGATCGCCCTTGGCTCGACCCTTGCGACCGTCCTGCTGAACCGTTCGGTCCCGCTGGTCGAGGGGTTGGCCGCCTTCGCCCTGCTGGTCGGGCTGCAATACGTCATCACCTGGCTGTCCGTCCGGTCGGACCAGTTCCAGGATCTGATCAAGGCGGAACCGACGGTGCTGATCAGCAAGGGCAAGCCGGTCCCCGGCGCATTGATGCGCCAACGGGTCACGATGGAGGAAATCCGCGCCGCGATGCGCCAATCAGGACATGCGGAACTGAACAGCGACATCACTGTGGTTCTGGAAACCGACGGATCCCTCAGCATACTGGCCCACGGTGGCGATGGTTGACCGGGGCCGCCCCGCTGGCTACCACATCCGCCATGATGACCGATCTTCCCCCCACCCGTGGCACGCTGACCCCCAACCGTCCCTTGGACAGCCTGACCTGGCTGCGCGTCGGCGGCCCGGCCGATTGGCTGTTCCAGCCCGCGGACGAGGATGACCTGGCCGATTTCCTGCGCGATCTTGACCCTTCGATCCCGGTCTTTCCGATTGGCGTCGGCAGCAACCTGATCGTGCGCGACGGCGGCATCCGGGGCGTGGTGATCCGCCTGGGGCGCGGCTTCAATGCCATTACCGTGGAAGGTGACCGCGTCACCGCAGGCGCGGCGGCGCTTGACGCCCATGTCGCGCGACGCGCGGCGGATGGGGGTTGCGACCTGACCTTCCTGCGCACGATCCCCGGCAGCATCGGCGGGGCGGTCCGCATGAATGCGGGTTGCTATGGCAGCTATGTCGCCGACCACCTGGTCGAGGCTCGCGCAGTCGCTCGTAATGGCGAGCGGGTCGTGCTGACGCCGGATGACCTGCGCTTTGCCTATCGCCATGCCGAGCTGCCCGAGGGCTGCGTGCTTACCGGGGCGACGTTCCGCGCCACGGAAGGCCAGCCCGATGCGCTGCACGCCAGGATGGCGGATCAATTGGCAAGGCGCGACGAGACCCAACCCACCAAGGAGCGCAGCGCCGGATCGACCTTCCGCAACCCGGCAGGCTTCAGTTCGACCGGACGGGCGGATGACGTCCACGACCTCAAGGCCTGGTCGCTGATCGACCGCGCGGGCCTGCGCGGGCACAGCTGGGGCGGGGCGCAGATGTCGGAAAAGCACCCGAACTTCCTGCTGAACACCGGCGGCGCCACCGCGGCCGAGCTTGAGGCCCTGGGCGAACTGGTCCGCCGCCGGGTCATGGAGGACAGCGGCCATGATCTGCAGTGGGAGGTGATCCGGGTGGGCGAGTTTCTGCCGGGTGCAACTGCAAGTTGATTAACGATTTTCGCAACAATCTTTGGCAGATAGCTAAAAATCTCCTTTTGTGATTTCCGTGCATCAGGTATCCTGATTCCATAAGCGCAGATCGGGGTGAACCCGGCGGCGCGGGGACAGGAAAATCCCGGGATCAACCGGGTCGAAAGGCGAAACGTGGCGGGCAGGTCGAGCAGGACAGCCCATACCGTAGCCGTTCTGATGGGCGGACCCTCGGCTGAACGCGAGGTGTCTTTGTCATCGGGGCGCGAATGCGCGGATGCGCTGCGGGTGGCGGGCTATGAGGTGATCGAGGTCGAGCTTGGCCCTGAACGGGGCGGCGATCTGGTGGCTGTCCTGGCCGGTCTTCGCTGCGACGTGGTCTTCAATGCCCTGCACGGCCGCTGGGGCGAGGATGGCTGCGTCCAGGGGATCCTGGAATGGCTGGACCTGCCCTATACCCATTCGGGCGTGCTGGCCTCGGCCCTGGCGATGGACAAGACGCGGGCCAAGGATGCGCTGCGGGCGGCTGGTTTGCCGGTGGTCGAAAGCGTGATCGCCTGCGCGGCCGAGGTTCGCGCCCGTCACGTCCTGACGCCGCCCTATGTGGTCAAGCCCAATGACGAGGGTTCGTCGGTCGGCGTCTATATCGTCCATGACGGCGCGAATCAGCCGCCGCAACTGGCCGATACCATGCCCCGGCATGTCATGGTCGAAGCCTATGCCCCCGGCCGCGAATTGACGACCGCCGTGATGGGCGACCGCGCCCTTGGCGTCACCGAGATCGTGACCGAGGGCTGGTATGATTACGCCGCCAAGTATTCCGTCGGCGGGTCGCGCCACATCATCCCCGCCGATATTCCGGCCCAGATCGCCCAAGCCTGCCTGGACTACGCGGTTCGCGCGCACCGGGCGCTTGGCTGCCGCGGCTTGTCGCGCACCGACTTCCGTTGGGACGACACGCGCGGGCTGGACGGCCTGATCCTGCTCGAGGTGAACACGCAGCCGGGCATGACGCCGACCTCGCTTGCGCCCGAACAGGCGGCCCATGCCGGGATCGGGTTCCCCGACCTGATGCGCTGGATGGTCGAGGACGCGCTATGCCCGAGGTGATCGACCATCGCCCGAACCGCCCCCAGCCACAGCCGCAGGGGGACCGCGTCAAGCGCGACCCGGCGCCGACGCGGCTGCAATACCGGCTGGAGCGCATGTGGCTGCGCCCGATCTGGCGGCGGACCTTGCGCATCGGCGTGCCGGCATTCTTGGTCGCCATGACCGCCGGCCTGTGGCTTGCGGACGAGGATCGGCGCGCCCTGCTGTCGGACGGCGTGCAGCAGGTCATGCACAAGGTGCAAAGCCGCGAGGAGTTCCAGGTCCGCACCATGATGGTTGAAGGTGCCTCGCCCGTGGTGGACAAGGCTTTGCGGGCCATGCTGCCGGTGGAACTGCCGGCTTCCAGCTTCGACATCGACCTGACGGCGTTGCGCCTGCAGGTGATGCAGCTGGACGTGATCGAATCCGTAGACCTGCGCATCAAGCCGGGGGGCATCCTGTCGGCCGTGGTCAAGGAACGCGAACCGGCGATCCTGTGGCGCCATGCCCGCGGGATCGAGATCCTGGACAAGACGGGTCACCGCGTCGCCTCGGTCACCGCGCGCGACGTGCGCCCCGACCTGCCGCTGATCGCGGGCGAAAGCGCCGACATGGCAGTCCCCGAGGCCTTGGCCCTGATCGACGCGGCAGGGCCGATCCTGCCCCGCGTCCGCGGCCTGGTCCGCCGGGGAGAGCGCCGCTGGGATCTGGTGCTGGATCAGGGCCAGCGGATCATGCTGCCCGCCCAGGGCGCGCTGACCGCGCTTGAGGCAGCGATTGCCCTGGATCGCGCGCAGGATCTGCTGGGCCGCGACATTGCGGCGATCGACCTCCGCAACCCGTCGCAACCAGTGATGCGGCTGGGCATCGATGCGCGCAACAGTCTGCGGCAAGCGCGTGGAGAGCC
Organism: Paracoccus sp. AK26; assembly: GCF_011801365.1. Taxonomy (NCBI): domain Bacteria; kingdom Pseudomonadati; phylum Pseudomonadota; class Alphaproteobacteria; order Rhodobacterales; family Paracoccaceae; genus Paracoccus; species Paracoccus sp. AK26. The sequence continues at coordinate 1,928,335 of NZ_CP041041.1, read as the reverse complement.
GCTGCTGGGGCCTGACGGCAAGATCATTCAAGAAGAAGAAAAGAAGGGAGGCTGAGGCGATGGCGGAACTTTATCAAACGCAGCGGGCGATGCGGAACATTCGCCGGGCGGCCCTGCAACGCGGCGTGATCGGCATCCTGGATATCGGCACGTCCAAGATCGCCTGCTTGGTGCTGCGCTTCGACGGCACCGGCACCTTCCGCGAGACCGACGGCGTGGGACCGATGGCGGGGCAGGTGAACTTTCGCGTGATCGGCGCGGCCTCGACCCGATCGCGCGGGATGCGCCGGGGCGAGATCGACGTGATGGCCGAAACCGAACGCGCGATCCGCACCGTCGTCGCCGCCGCCCAGAAGGTCGCGGGCGTACGGGTCGATCACGTCATCGCCTGCCTTTCAGGGGGGCGTCCCTCGTCCTATGGCCTAGCGGGCGAGATCAACCTGGATGCTGGGCGGGTCCATGATCATGACGTGGCGTCGGTGATGGCGGCCTGCGATGCGCCCGATTTCGGGCGCGGGCGCGAGGTGCTGCACGCCCAGCCCGTCAATTTCGCCGTCGACAACCGCACCGGCCTGGGTGATCCGCGCGATCACGTCGGCAATCGGCTGTCCTGCGACATGCATGTGCTGACGGTCGATGGCGACGTTATCGGCAACCTGATCCAATGCATCCGGCGCTGCGACCTTGAATTGGCGGGGGTGGCCTCAGCCTCTTATGCGTCGGCGCGGGCTTCGCTGGTCGAGGACGAGCAGGAACTGGGGGCAGCCTGCATCGATTTTGGCGGCGGCGGCACCGGGGTGTCGATTTTCATTAAGAAACACATGATCTTCGCCGACAATGTTAACATCGGCGGCCAGCTTGTCACGCAGGACATCGCCCAGGGGTTGCGGGTTCCGCTGCCCGTGGCCGAGCGGCTGAAGACCCTGAACGGCGGCCTCGAGGCCACCGGTCGAGACGACCGCGACCTGTTGGAGATCGGCACGGGCAGCGGCGAATGGGACACGGACCGCCGGTCGGTCAGCCGCGCCGACCTGATCGGGATCATGCGTCCGCGCGTCGAGGAGATTCTGGAAGGCGTGCGCGAAGTGCTTGATGCCGCAGGCTTTGACGCCATGCCCAGCCAGCAGATCGTGCTGACGGGCGGAGGCAGCCAGATCCCCGGTCTGGACGGACTGGCGGCCCGCATCCTGGGTCCGAACGTCCGCTGCGGGCGGCCCCTACGGATCGATGGGCTGGCGCACCAATTCACCGATCCCGGCTTTTCCAGCGCCGTCGGCCTGGCGCTGTTCGCGGCACATCCGCAGGACGAATGGTGGGATTTCGAGATGCCTGCCAGCAGCTATCCGACCCGCAGCCTGCGCCGCGCTTATCGCTGGTTCAGGAACAACTGGTAAGGGCATGGGGCCGTTATGGGTCGATTGAAGGCGGGGCACCGCATTCAACCGAATTGGCAAGATACCGCCGAAAACCCCAGCAAATACCACCAGATTTTGGGGTGGGCGGCCTCTTTTTAAGTGACGCAGCGGCGGCCGGCCGTTAGGATTGGAACTGATACGAGGGATTCGACGGGCGGCAGGACAGGACCCGTCGACATAGCAAAAACAGGCGGAACCATGAACCTCAATCTGATGATGAACGACGAAGACGAGCTGAAGCCCCGTATCACCGTCTTCGGTGTTGGCGGCGCGGGCGGCAACGCGGTCAACAACATGATCGAGAAGAACCTCGACGGGGTCGAGTTCGTGGTGGCCAATACCGACGCGCAGGCGCTTGCCAGCTCGCGCGCGACCAACCGCATCCAGATGGGTCCGAAGGTGACCGAAGGCCTGGGTGCCGGCGCCAAGCCCGTGATCGGTGCCAAGGCCGCCGAGGAAACGATCGAGGATATCGTTGATCACCTGATGGGCGCGCATATGTGCTTCATCACGGCGGGCATGGGCGGCGGCACCGGCACCGGCGCTGCCCCGATCATCGCCCAGGCCGCGCGCGAGATGGGGATCCTGACCGTCGGCGTCGTGACCAAGCCCTTCCAGTTCGAGGGCACCAAGCGGATGCGCCAGGCCGACGAGGGGATCGAGGCCCTGCACAAGGTCGTGGACACGCTGCTGATCATCCCCAACCAGAACCTGTTCCGCATCGCCAACGAAAAGACCACCTTCACCGAAGCCTTCGCCATGGCCGACGACGTGCTGTATCAGGGCGTCAAGGGCGTGACCGACCTGATGGTCAAGCCGGGCCTGATCAACCTTGATTTCGCGGACGTGCGTTCTGTCATGGACGAGATGGGCAAGGCGATGATGGGCACCGGCGAAGCCTCGGGCGAGAACCGCGCCCAGGAAGCCGCCGAACGCGCCATCGCCAACCCGCTGCTGGACGAGGTCAGCCTGAACGGCGCCAAGGGCGTGCTGATCAACATCACCGGCGGCTATGACATGACCCTGTTCGAACTGGACGAGGCCGCCAACGTCATCCGCGACAAGGTCGACAGCGACGCCAACATCATCGTCGGATCGACGCTGGACCCGGACATGGACGGCTCGATCCGCGTGTCGGTCGTGGCAACCGGCATCGACGCGGCCGCAAGCGTGGCCGAGGTTCCCGCACCCCGCCGCAGCATGGCCGAACCGCTGACCCAGAACCCCGCCGTGTCCCAGAAGGTCGAGCCCGCCGCCCAGCAGGACGACCTGCCGCCGCGCCGCGTGGCCCCGCCGCTGACCCAGCCCGCCGCACCCGCCGCCCGGGTCGAGGATGACATGCCCGCCCCCGCCTATCAGCGCAAGGAACCGGCCCAGCCGGCGATGCTGAACGTCAAGGAGGACGCGGGCTTCATCGCGCCGCGCGCCCCCCAGGGCGCTTCGCGCGGCCAGGCCTCGCCCGAGACGCTGGAGCGCCTGCGTCGCGCGGTCGAGCACAAGGGCGAGCGTCAGCAGGCCCCCGCACCGCAGCCGCAGGAACCCGCGCGCCCGCAAAGCCGCATGGCCGGTCTTGGCCGGATGCTGGAGCGGATGGCAGGCCATGCCGACCACAGCGCGAAACCCCCGGCGGCCTCGATTTCCGAACGCGTGAACGAACGTGTGGCGGTTCGTGCCCGCCAGCAGGAAACCGATTTCGACGATCTGGCCAGCCCCGACTCGGCCCAGGACAATGTGGAAATCCCTGCCTTCCTGCGCCGCCAGGCGAACTGAATCCGCTATCGTGACGATCCGGGAAAGGGCCGCCTTGGGCGGCCCTTTTTCTTGCCGATCACATCTTTCGACGGGCCTGTCGTGGCCTGCCGCAAGGGTGCATCCGAATGTTTCATGCCGTTACAATTCGTTAATTGAACGCTTGGCACCTTGGGCCTAGGTGATCCGTTGAGCGACAAGGTTATCTGTCGCATTTGGTTGAAGGCTGTTGTCATGCAGGCGACGTTGAAGAAGATGGTTGCGTTTCAAGGTGTGGGCCTGCATTCCGGGGCCCCCGCCCGGCTTGAGATCCATCCCGCGCCTGCGGGTCACGGCATCGTCTTCCGCCGCACCGACCTGTCACCTGCCGTGGACATTCCCGCTCGCTGGGACCACGTGAGGCCGTCGAAGCTTTGCACCCTGATGGACGACGGAAAGGGCACGACCCTTTCCACGGTCGAGCATGTGATGGCTGCCCTGGCAGGCACCGGCATCCACAATGCCTTGGTCAAGGTCGACGGTCCCGAGGTCCCGATCCTGGACGGATCGGCAGCGCCCTTCGTCCGCGGCATCCTGCGCGCCGGGATCGCGCTGCAACAGGCCGACCTGCGGGCGATCCGCGTGCTGCGCCCGGTCGAGGTCCGCGAGGGAGACGCCTTTGCCCGGCTGACCCCGGCCGATCATCTTGAGATCGATTTCCAGATCGACTTCACCGATGCCGCCATCGGCCATCAGGAAAAGCGGCTGGACATGGCCAACGGCGCCTTTCTGCGCGAACTTGCCGACAGCCGCACCTTCTGCCGCCAAGCCGATGTGGATGCGATGCGCCGGAACGGGCTGGCCCTGGGCGGCACCTACCTGAACGCCGTGGTCGTCGATGGCCCCCGCGTCCTGTCGCCGGGCGGCCTGCGCCATGCGGACGAGGCCGTGCGCCACAAGATGCTGGACGCGGTGGGCGATCTGGCGCTTGCCGGGGCGCCGCTGCTGGCGCGCTATACCGGGCATCGGGCGGGTCATGCCATGACCAACAAGCTGCTGCGGGCGCTGTTCGCGGATCCGGCCGCCTGGACTTGGGAAACCTGTTCGCCCGCGCTTGAGGATCGGTTGCCGGGCGCGGGAATCGCCGCCTATGACCTGGCCGCGACGGCTTGGGCGGCCGCCTGAAGGGGCGGCCTTCCGCTACGTCAGGCAGGGCGCCGAAAGCCGCACGATATTCAACGGATTGCCATTTTGCGCCCCCTGATGTTCTGTGCTAGAGGGTCCGGGCAACCCTGCCGCACAGGGTCGGTTGCAAGGAAGAAGTCTTAGGCAGGGTGAAGATGGCGCGCTCGAAAATCTTGGCTTCCACGATGGCGGCGGCTCTTTGCTTGGTGCTTGCGGGTTGTTCTGGGTCCGGATCCTCGGATGCGGACAGGCGGAACCTGGACCGCTTCACCGCCGAGGAAATCTACAAGCGCGGCGAGTTCGAGCTGGAGAACAGCCGCAAGCCCGAGGACGCGGTCTTCTATTTCAGCGAGGTCGAGCGGCTTTATCCATATTCCGAGTGGGCCAAGCGCGCGCTGATCATGCAGGCCTATTCCAACCACCGCGCCCAGAACTACGAGGAGGCGCGGGGTGCCGCGCAGCGTTTCATAGACACCTATCCAGGTGACGAGGACGCGGCCTATGCGCAATACCTGCTGGCCTTGTCCTATTACGACCAGATCGATGAGGTGGGCCGCGACCAGGGCCTGACTTTCCAGGCATTGCAGTCCCTCCGCAGCGTCATCGAGCAATATCCCGACAGCGAATATGCCCGCAGCGCCATCCTGAAGTTCGATCTTGCCTTCGACCATCTGGCGGCCAAGGAAATGGAGATCGGGCGCTATTACCTCAAGCGCGGGCACTATGCCGCATCCATCAACCGCTTCCGCGTCGTGGTCGAGGAGTTCCAGACCACGACCCAGACGCCCGAGGCGCTGCTGCGGCTGGTCGAGGCTTATCTGGCGCTTGGTCTGACGGACGAGGCGCAGACGGCTGGCGCGATCCTGGGCTATAACTTCCAGTCCTCGCCCTTCTACCAGGACGCCTATCGGCAGCTTCGCGGTCGCGGCCTGGAACCCGAGGCGCGCGGCGACAATTGGCTGACGAATGTCTATCGCCAGATGATCCAGGGGCGGTGGCTGTAAAGGCGGGAATCCGCCCCCTGAAGGACAAGCCATGCTGCGATCGCTCGACATCCGGAACATGCTGCTGATCGACCGGCTGGGGCTTGCCTTCGGCCCCGGCCTCAACGTGCTGACCGGCGAAACCGGGGCGGGGAAGTCGATCCTGCTGGATTGCCTGGGCTTCGTGCTGGGCTGGCGCGGCCGGGCCGATCTGGTGCGGCAGGGTGCGACCCAGGGCGAGGTGACGGCGGTCTTCGACCTGCCTGCAGGCCATCCCGCCCGCACCGTCCTGTCGGATGCCGGGATCGAGCTTGAGGATGACGAGCTGATCCTGCGCCGCGTGAACGCGGGCGACGGGCGCAAGACCGGCTATGTCAACGACCGCCGCGTGTCGGGCGAGGTCTTGCGGCAGTTGTCGGAAACGCTGGTGGAACTGCACGGACAGCATGACGACCGCGGGCTGCTGAACCCGCGCGGCCATCGGGCGTTGCTGGATGCCTTTGGCGCGATCGACCTTGCCCCGGTGCGCGAGGCTTGGGCTGCCCGCCGCACCGCGCGCCGCGATCTGGATGGGGCCGAAGCCCGCCTGACCGCTGCCCGCGCCGAGGAGGATTTCCTGCGCCATGCCGTTGCCGAACTGGACGACCTGTCTCCCGAGGCGGGCGAGGAGGCGACGCTGGACACCCGCCGCCGCGCGATGCAGGGCGCCATCCGCATCCGCGAGGACGTGGCGCGCGCGCTGAAGATGCTGGGCGGCGAGGGGGCCGAGGGCGCGATGCTGGACGCGACCCGCTGGCTGGAGGGCGCGTCGGACCGCGCCGAGGGGCGGCTGGACGAACCCTTGGCCGCGCTGTCCCGCGCCCTGGTCGAATTGGGCGAGGCCCATCGCGGAGTCGAGGATGCCTTGTCCGCGCTTGACGTGGACCCAAGCCAGCTTGAGGCGACCGAGGAACGGCTGTTTGCCCTGCGCGCCCTTGCCCGCAAGCACAATGTCTTGGCCGACGACCTGGCCGGTCTGGCGGATGAGTTGCGCGGCCGCCTGGGCCAGATCGACGCCGGAGAGGCCCAAATCGCCGCCCTGCGCCGGCAGGTCGAGGATGCCGAAGCCCGATATGACGCCGAGGCGGACGAGGTGACTCGTGCCCGGACCGAGGCCGCCATCGCCCTGGATCGTGCCGTCACTGCGGAACTGGCGCCCCTGAAGATGGAACGCGCGGTCTTCCAGACCCTTGTCACGCCGGGCGAACCCGGCCCCGACGGGCGCGACGACGTGGCCTTTACCGTGGCAACCAACCCCGGCGCACCTGCGGGGGCCTTGGACAAGATCGCCTCGGGCGGGGAATTGTCGCGCTTCCTGCTGGCGCTGAAGGTCTGCCTGGCGCGCGGCAACGACGCGCTTGTGCTGATCTTCGACGAGATCGACCGGGGCGTGGGCGGGGCCACCGCCGACGCGGTGGGGCGGCGCCTGAAGCGTCTGTCCGAAGATGCGCAGGTTCTGGTCGTCACCCATTCGCCCCAGGTCGCGGCGCTTGGCGCGAACCATTTCCGGGTGTCGAAGTCGGTGCATGACGACATGACGACATCCACCGTGGCCGCGCTGTCGCCGCCCGAACGGGTCGAGGAGATCGCCCGGATGCTGTCGGGCGACCGGATCACCGATGCCGCCACAGGGGCGGCACGGGCGCTGTTGCAGGGCTGACGCCGATCAGGCGGTGATGAAGTCGCGCACGAATTCCGTGGCGGGCTTGCTGCGGATGTCCTGCGGGCGGCCGATCTGTTCGATCCGGCCCATAGACATCACCACCACCAGGTCGGCCAGTTCCATAGCCTCGTCCTGGTCATGGGTCACGAAGACCGTGGTCAAACCGGTTTCGTCATGGATGTCGCGCAAGCCCTGGCGCAACTCCTTGCGGACCTTGGCGTCAAGCGCGCCGAAGGGCTCGTCCAGAAGCAGCATCCGGGGTTCGATGGCAAGCGCGCGTGCCAGAGCCACGCGCTGGCGCTGCCCGCCCGACAGTTGCGTCGGATAGCGGCCCGCGATGTCGGGCAACTGGATCAGGTCCAGCAGCTTGGTGACGCGGCGGGTGATCTCGGCCTTGGGGGGACGCTGGCCGCGCGGGCGGGCGCGCAGGCCATAGGCGATGTTGTCGAAGACCGTCATGTGCCGGAACAGCGCATAGCTTTGGAAGACAAAGCCCGCGCGGCGTTCCTGGACCGTCATGCCGGTCGCGTCCTGGCCGTTGAACATCACGCGCCCCGAGGTCGGGAATTCCAGCCCGCCCAGGATCCGCAACAGCGTGGTCTTGCCCGATCCCGACGGCCCCAGCAGCGCGACCAGGGCGCCCGAGGGGATGCTCAGCGAGACGGGATGCAGGGCGGTGGTGGCGCCGAAGGTCTTTGCGATTTCGTCGATGTCGATATGCATGGACGGTTCCCCTTAATGGCGGCGGGTGGCGGCAAGCTGGTCGGCGTGACGCAGCTCGAGGATGGTTTTCAGAAGCAGGGTGACAAGCGCAAGCGCGGTCAGCAGCGCAGCCATGCTGAAGGCCGCGACGGACAGGTATTCGTTATACAGCATCTCGATGGTGATCGGCATGGTCGCGGTCTGGCCGCGGATCTTGCCCGACACCACCGCCACCGCGCCGAATTCGCCCATGGCGCGTGCCGTGCACAGCAGCGTGCCGTAAAGCAGCGCCCAGCGGATGTTGGGCAACGTGACCGTGCGGAAGGTCCGCCAGCCGGACGCACCCAGGGTCAGCGCCGCTTCCTCCTCGGCCCGGCCTTGTTCGATCATCACCGGGATCAGCTCGCGGGCGACAAAGGGGAAGGTCACGAAGATCGTCGCCAGCACGATGCCGGGAATGGCGAAGACGATGGGCCAGCCGTTCGCCACCAGCCAGCCGCCAATGGCGGAATTGGCGCCGAACAGCAGGACGATGCACAGGCCCGCCACGACAGGGCTGACGCTGAACGGCAGGTCGATCAGCGTGATCAGGAAGGCCTTGCCGCGAAAGTCGAACTTGGTGATGAACCAGGCGCTTGCAATCCCGAAGGCGGCGTTTGCGGGCACGGCAATGGCGGTGATCAGCAGCGTCAACTGGATCGCGGATCGCGCGTCGCGGTTGCCCAGGGACTGGATCGCGGCGGACCATCCCTGCTTCAGCGCCTCGGCGAAGACCACGGCCAGGGGGGCGAAGACAAGGACGGCCAGGCCCGCGACCGCGATGCCGATCAGGGCGATGCGCAGCAGCGGCGCCTCGTCGGTGGCCGCGCGAAAGGCGGGGCGGGGCAGGGCGGTATCAGACATGGCCCATCTTCCTTCGGCTGACGATCTGGATCAGGTTGATCGCCAGCAGCATCGCGAAGGAGATCACCAGCATGGCGATGCCGATGGCGGCTGCGGCGTCATAGTTGAATTCTTCAAGCTGGATCACGATCAGCAAGGGCGCGATTTCCGTGCGCAGCGGGATGTTGCCCGCGATGAAGATGACCGATCCGTATTCGCCGACAGCGCGGGCCAGCGACAGGGCAAAGCCCGTCAAGGCGGCGGGGGTCAGCATCGGCAGGATCACATGGCGCAGCGTATGCAGGCGCGAGGCGCCAAGGGTGGCCGAGGCCTCCTCGACCTCCTGCTCGATCTCCTCGATCACCGGCTGGACGGTGCGGGTCACGAAGGGCAGGCCCACGAAGACCAAGGCGATGAAGATGCCAACTTGGGTATAGGCGATCTTCAGGCCGACCTGTTGCGCAAGGCTGCCGAACGCCCCGTTCGGCGCGTAAAGCGCGGTCAGCGCAATACCCGCCACGGCGGTCGGCAGGGCGAAGGGCAGGTCCACCGCAGCGTCCAGGATCCGCTTGCCCGGAAAGCGGTAACGCACCAGCACCCAGGCCAGCAGTACGCCGAAGACCAGGTTGAACAGGGCCGCCAGCAGGGACAGCTTGAAGGACAGGTAAAGCGAGGCCATCACCCGCTCTCGTCCCACGACTTCGAGCACGTTCGTCAGGCCGAAACTGGCGCCCTTCAGAAGGAGGGCGCCGATCGGCAACAGGACGACGATGGACAGCATTGTCAGGGTGATGCCGGCCGACAGGCCGAGGCCGGGCATCGCCGTCTTGTGGACCAGGGGTCGCGCGGTCATGGTCATTTCGCCGTATAGATCTGGTCGAAGATCCCGCGGTCACCGAAATGTTCGGGCTGCACCTTCTTCCAGCCGCCGAAATCTTCGATGCTGACCAGGTCCAGCTTGGGAAAGCGGGCGACGTCCTCGGGGGCGGCGGCGCTGTCGTCCCAGGCGCGGTAGAAGTGCTTGAAGGCAAGCGCCTGGCCTTCGGGGGAATACAGGAAGTCCAGATAGGCCGTCGCCAGTTCCCGCTGCGCGTCATTGGCGATGTTGCCTTCGACGATGGCGACCGGGGGTTCGGCCAGGACGCTGACGGAGGGCACGACGATGTCAAACTGATCCTCGCCGATTTCCTTCAGCGCCAGATAGGCCTCGTTTTCCCAGGCCAGCAGCACGTCGCCGATCCCGCGTTGTGCGAAGGTGGTGGTCGATCCGCGCGCGCCGGTGTCCAGCACCGGGACATGGGTGTAAAGATCGGCCACGAAGGCCTGCGGGTCCTGGCCATTCTTCTCGGCCCAGGCCCAAGCGGCAAGGTAATTCCACCGTGCCCCACCCGAGGTCTTGGGGTTCGGCGTGATCACCTCGACCCCGTCCTTGACCAGGTCGCCCCAGTCTTGGATGCCCTTGGGATTGCCCTCGCGCACCAGGAAGACGATGGTCGAGGTATAGGGGCTGGAATTATGCGGCAGCTTCGACTGCCAGTCGGCGGGCAGCTTGCCGGCCTCGGCGATGCGGTCGATGTCGGATGCCAGCGCCAGCGTCACCACCTGCGCGTTCAGCCCATCAATGACCGACCGCGCCTGCGCGCCGGATCCGCCGTGGCTGGTCTCGATGGTAGGGGCCTCGTTGCCGGCGGCAGTCCAGGCCTCGGCAAAGGCTTCGTTGACCTCGCGGTAAAGTTCCCGGGTCGGGTCGTAGCTGACGTTCAGCAGCGTTTCGGCCTGGACCGGGGCTGAAACCGCCAGGGCTAGGACCAAGGCTGACAATGGGGCGCCAAAGCGGCTGGAAGGTGTGATGAACATGAACCGTCTCCTGAAGGTCTGTTTATTGCCGCGTCCGGGTCGCGAGGGGCTGGATCCGGGCTTCCCACAGATCGGGGTCGCGCCCCTCGAGCAGCGAGGCCGCGGCTGCCTGTGGTTCCCGAGACAGCGCCAGAAGCGGCGCACCATTGACGCGGTGCACCTGTCCTGTCCGCCGGTCGATCAGGCTGACCGAATAAAGCGGGTTGGCGTCGAAGCCTGGGCCTTGGATCGTCATCTTGCTCGCTTCTCTAACTCACCGGCTGCTTATTTCGCAAATAACGACAGGAAAAGTCGTCTTTAGCAAGAGTAAAGATTTGTCGATTTGATGGGCGGCAAGAGAAGAAGATTCTTCTCCAAAATGTAAAAGGCCCGCCAGTGCGGCGGGCCTTGTCGTTCAGGATTGGCCGGTCAGGCCGGTATCACCTTGTCCACAACGGCCTGAAGTCGGGCCAGAGTGCCGTCCACGTTCTTCAGCTTGTCCAGCCCGAAAAGGCCCAGCCGGAAGGTCGAGAACTGGTCGCCTTCATTCACTGCTAGCGGCACCCCTGCCGCGATCTGCATTCCTTCGGCAGCGAACTTCTTGCCATTCTTGACCTCGGGGTCCTGGGTATAGCTGACCACAACGCCCGGCGCGGCAAAGCCCGGTGCCGCGACCGACCTGACACCGCGTTCGGCCAGCATCTCGCGAACCGCGTTGCCCAGCCGCCACTGCGCATCGCGCGCCGCGTCAAAGCCCATCGCCCGCGTTTCCTCCATCGCGTCACGCAGGCCCAGCAAGGCGTCGGTGGGCATGGTGGCGTGATAGGCGTGGCCGCCATCTTCATAGGCCGCCATGATCGCGCGCCATTTCTTCAGATCCAGCGCAAAGCTGGTGCTGCCGGTTTCCGACAGCCGTTCCGCCCCGCGTTCCGACAGCATCACCAGACCGGCGGCGGGCGATGCCGACCAGCCCTTCTGCGGGGCCGAGATCAGCACGTCCACGCCCGTGGCCTTCATGTCCACCCAGACGGCACCGGATGCGATGCAGTCCAGCACCATCAGCGCGCCCACATCATGCGCGGCCTGCGCGAGGGCACGGATGTAGTCGTCCGGCAGGATCAACCCGGCCGAGGTTTCGACATGGGGCGCAAAGACCGCATCGGGTCGCGTCTCGTGGATCTTGGCCACGACTTCGTCGATGGGGGGCGGGGCGTAGGCGGGCTGGGGCTCGTTCCCGGCGGGTCGCGCCATGACGACGGTCGTTTCGCGGGTGAACCGGCCCATGTCGAAGATCTGGCTCCAGCGATAGCTGAACCAGCCGTTGCGGACGATCAGCGCGTGGCCGGTGCCGAACTGGCGGGCGACGGCCTCCATCGCATAGGTCCCGCCGCCGGGCACGATGGCGACCTGGTGGGCGGAATAGACCTCGCGCAGGGTGGCGGACAGGTCGCGCATCACCTGCTGGAACCGCTGCGACATGTGGTTCAGCGAGCGGTCGGTGAAGACGACCGAGAATTCGTCCAAGCCCTGCGGGTCGATGTGGGGGTGAAGATGGGGCATCGCATTCTCCTGTCCGATCGGTGGCAGACTAGCCCGTGGCGTGGTCCGCTGCCAGACAGCCAAAGGCCGCAGGGGGATCAATGGGCGATCAGGGCGTTCAGCCCGATCAGGATCATCGTCCCCGCCCCGATCTGGCGCAGGCTGCGTGCCGCCCCGAAGACCCGCCCGGGCAGCGTCGAGGATGACAGCACCGCCAGCAGGAAATACCAGGCCGTGCTTTGCAGGATAATCAGCGCGAATATCGTGGCGTAAAATCGGTCCGTGGCCGTCGGGGGCATCGCGGTCAGGAATGTTCCCAGCCAGAAGGCAAGCGCGACCGGGTTCGACAGCGCCGTCAAAAGCCCCAGCAGGAAGGGTTGCCCGCAGGCCCGCGGGCTGTTCCAGGCGGGCGGCGTCACCAGCATCCGAAGACCGATCCCGGTCAGGTAAACGCCTGACGAGATGCGAAGAATCACAAGAAGATGCTCGTGACGTGCGACCGCTGCGCCCGCGCCCAGCAGCGCCATGCCCGCCCACAGCCCGGTTGCCGTCACGACCCCGGCCGCGACCGAAAGGCCCGCCCTGCGCGAGACCATGCTGGCGCTGCAGCATATTGCGACGGTATTGGGGCCCGGGCTGACGGCTATTGCAAGATGCAGGCCGCAAATAAAAAGAATATCGCCAAAGTAAATCATGATAATATATCCAGAAAAGATATATTATATTAAAACAATCCATATTAATTTCACATTATATAATATGGTGAGATATTCACGACTTGGCGAAAGCATGTTGCCCCCTTGCAGGCCCCCCGTCCGCGCGACTACCTTCCTGCCTGCAGCAACATCGCAGGTTTTTCATGCGCATCGGCATTCTTCAATGCGGCCAGGCGCCCGCCGAATTGAAGCAGGACATGGGCGATTACCCGGACCTGTTCGTCCGGCTTCTGGACGGGCGCGGCTTCCAGTTCCGCACCTGGCATGTCGAGGAGATGGAGTTCCCCGCATCCGTCCACGACGCCGACGGCTGGCTGCTGACGGGGTCGCGCCACGGCGCATACGAGGATCACGACTTCATCCGCCCGCTGGAACGCTTTATCCGCGACGCCTATGACGCAGCGGTGCCCATGGTCGGCATCTGCTTCGGCCACCAGATCATCGCGCAGGCACTTGGCGGAACGGTGACCAAGCATCCGGGCGGTTGGGCCGTCGGCACGCATGACTATGACTTCGGCGGCGAGACGCTGCGCCTGAACGCCTGGCACCAGGATCAGGTGGTGGTGCTGCCCAGGGACGCGCAGGTCGCGGGTCGCAACGAGTTTTGCGAGAACGCCGCCCTGATCTATGGCGACCGCGCCTTCACCGTGCAGGCCCATCCCGAGTTTTCGGACGACTTCATCCTTGCCTTGATGGACAAGCGCGGCAAGGGCCGGGTGCCGCAGGAACTGATGGACCGCGCCATCGACCGCATGGGCGAGGCCAAGGGATCGGCCGCCATCGCCGAGCGGATCGAGGCCTTCTTCAAGCAGCCCCGCGCCATCAGCAGGGGTGCCGCATGAGCGACTGGATCGACAGGCTGCCCCAGGCCGCCCGCGACTTCGTGGCCGGCCGCCGGCTGGACGAGGTCGAATGCATCCTGGCCGACATCGCGGGCGTCGCGCGCGGCAAGGCCATGCCCGCGTCGAAATTCGCGCGGCAGGAAAAGTTCTATCTTCCGAACTCGATCTTCCTGCAGACGATCACCGGAGAATGGGCCGACAACCCGGCGGGGGCGTTCACCGAACCCGACATGATCCTGACGCCGGATTTCACCACCGCGACCGCCGCGCCCTGGACGGCGGACTGGACGCTGCAGGTGATCCACGACGCCTATGACCAGCAGGGCAACCCTGTGCCCATCGCGCCGCGCAACGTGCTGAAGCGGGTGGTGGACCTGTATCGCCAGCGGGGATGGAAGCCGGTAGTCGCGCCCGAGATGGAGTTCTTCCTGGTCGCGCGCAACATCGACCCCAACCAGCCGATCATCCCTCCGATGGGCCGCACCGGCCGGCGGGCAGCCGCCAAGCAGGCCTATTCCATGTCCGCCGTGGACGAATACGGCAAGGTCATCGATGACATCTATGACTTTGCCGAAGCCCAGGGGTTCGAGATCGACGGCATCCTGCAGGAAGGCGGCGCGGGCCAGGTCGAGATCAACCTGAACCACGGCGATCCCGTAGCCCTTGCCGACGAGATCTTCTACTTCAAGCGCCTGATCCGCGAAGCCGCGCTGCGCCACGACTGCTTTGCGACCTTCATGGCCAAGCCCATCGAGGGCGAGCCGGGCAGCGCCATGCACCTGCATCATTCGATCATCGACGTGGCCACGGGCCGGAACATCTTTTCCGACGAAAAGGGGGCCGAGACGCCCCAGTTCCTGCATTTCATCGCGGGAATGCAGAAGCACCTGCCCGCAGCCATCGCGTTGCTGGCGCCCTATGTGAACAGCTATCGCCGCTATGTCCCGGACTTCGCCGCGCCGATCAACCTGGAGTGGGGCCGCGACAACCGCACCACCGGCCTGCGGGTGCCGATTTCCAGCCCCGAGGCGCGGCGGGTCGAAAACCGCCTGGCGGGCATGGACTGCAATCCCTACCTAGGCATCGCTGCCAGCCTCGCCTGCGGTTACCTGGGACTGGTCGAGGGCGAAAATCCGCGCGGCGAGTGCTTGGGCGACGCCTATATGTCGTCGCAGGACGAACTGCCCTACAACCTGGGCGACGCGCTTGACATGATGGCGGAAAACACGCCGATGCGGGGCGTTTTGGGCGAGGATTTCACCGCCGTCTACGAATCTGTCAAGCGCAACGAATACAAGGAGTTCCTGCAGGTCATCAGCCCTTGGGAACGCGAACATCTGCTGCTGAACGTATGAAGCTGCTCTACGCCAACGACCGGCGCGGGGAGTATCCGCCCAGCATCTATGCCGAGACCTGCGCGGCCCTGGACCGGTTTACCCCGCTGAAGGGAGAGGTGCGTGCCGATGTGGCGGTCGTCGGCGGCGGCTATACCGGCCTGTCGGCGGCGTTGCATCTGGCACGGGCCGGGCGCGACGTGGTGCTGGTCGATGCGCATCGGGTTGGCTTTGGCGCATCCGGGCGCAATGGCGGGCAGATCGGATCGGGCCAGCGGCAAGAGGTGGACTGGCTGGAACGCCAGTTCGGCGCGGACGCGGCCCGCCGCCTGTGGGATCTGGCCGAGGACGCAAAGGCCCTGGTCCGGGCGCTGGCTGCTGAATCCAGCGTGCCGATCCGCGACGGCGTGGCCCATGCCTGCCGCAGCGGGTCCGAAGTCCGGCACAGCGCGCAGATGGCCGCGCATCTGGCGGAACGCTATGGCTATGACAAGGTGCAGCCCTTGGATCGCGATGCCCTTGCGGCGCATCTGGGCAGCACGGCCTATGTCGGCGGTGACGTGGACTGGGGTGCGGGCCATGTTCATCCGCTGAACCTCGCGCTCGGCATGGCGCGGCTGGCGGCGGCTGCGGGCGTGCGGATCCATGAAGGCACCCATGTCCACCGGATCGAGCATGGCACGGCCACTCAGAAAAGCCGGGTGCTGTGCGACACCGGCAGGATCGTCTGCGACCATGTGATCCTGGCCGGGAACGGCTATCAGGGGCGGCTGGACGCCAAGGTGGCCGCGCGGGTCATGCCAATCAACAACTATGTCGTCGCGACCGAGCCGCTGGGCACCGACTTCCCCGAAATCCTGCCGCGGAACATCGCCGTCGCCGATACCAAGTTCGTGGTCAACTATTGGCGGCTGGACGACGACCGCCGCCTGATCTTCGGCGGGGGCGAGACGGCGACCTATCGTTTCCCCAAGGACATCGCCGCTTTGGTCCGGCCCCATCTTCTGTCGGTCTATCCTCAGTTGCGCCACATCAGGATCACCCATGCCTGGGGCGGGACGCTGGCGATCACCATGAACCGGATGCCGCATTTCGCCCGGCCCGCGCCGAATTGCCTGTCGGCGGGCGGTTATTCCGGGCACGGGGTCGCGATTGCGACGCTTGCAGGCAGGCTGATGGCCGACGCGGTGGCGGGACAGTCCGACGGGTTCGACGCTATGGCGGCCATTCCGGCGCGGCCCTTTCCGGGCGGGTCGATGCTGCGCAGCCCGCTGCTGGTGGCTGGCATGGCATGGTATGGATTGCGCGACAGGCTGGGCTTCTAGCGTCCGGCGACGCGGCGGCGCTGCAGCGCGGAATCCCGGTCCGTCACGCCCAGAAGGGCGGAAACAAGCCGGATCGCCGTTTCCTCGTTGGCGCTGCGGTGGTTGTCGGCAAGCGAGATTTCCCACATTGCCCCGATGATGGCCGCGCGATCCTCCAGCGAGACCCGATCCTTGATAAGGCGGGTGAAGCGTACGGTGTCGGGGGCCTCGGCCTCGATCATCTCGGCCACAAGGCGGCGTTCGGCGGCATCGGCAAGGCCCAGGCCGTGCAATTCGGCCAGAACCTCGTCTATCCGGCGCTTTTCGGTCTGATGATAGTGATCGTCCGCCCTCGCCACCCGAACCAGAAGGGCGGCAACCGCCACTTCGGCATCGTCCGTGGCAAGCGGCCTCGGGCTGGGGTCGTCCGTGAACAGGCGATCAAGCAGGTTGCGGAACATGTCCCCAGCTTACGCCCTTGAACCACACATTCAAGGATTAAGGGCAGAGACACGCTTTTATTATACCGCACGTTGATCGGCCGATCAATAACCCGGACCGTCCCTAGTATTTCTGCGGCACATAAAGATCGCGGGACAGGACATCGCGTTCATAGTCCGGGTTGAAGACCCGGTTGGGCAGCGTGACCTCTTGATGGGGCACCTCGCCATAGGGGATCATGCTCAGAAGGTGGCTCATGCAGTTCAGGCGCGCGCGCTTCTTGTCGTTTGCGGGCACGATATACCAGGGGGCTTCGGGGATGTTGGTATGTTCCAGCATGTCTTCCTTGGCCTTGGTATAGGCTTCCCAGCGGACGCGGGATTCCAGATCCATCGGCGACAGCTTCCACTGCTTCAGAGGATCATGGATGCGCATCAGGAAGCGCATCTGCTGTTCCTCGTCGGTGATCGAGAACCAGTACTTCACCAGCCGGATCCCCGACCGGACCAGCATCCGTTCGAATTCGGGAACGTCCTGGAAGAACTGGTCCACCTGGTCCTCGGATGCGAAGCCCATCACGCGCTCGACGCCGGCGCGGTTGTACCAGCTTCGGTCGAACAGCACGATCTCGCCCCCGGCGGGCAGGTGGGGGACGTAACGCTGGAAATACCATTGGGTCTTTTCGCGGTCCGAGGGCGCAGGCAGGGCCACCGTGCGGACCACGCGCGGGTTCAGCCGCTGGGTGATGCGCTTGATCGCGCCGCCCTTGCCGGCGCTGTCGCGGCCTTCGAAGATGACGACGACCTTCTGCTTGTTATGGGCCACCCAGTCCTGCAGCTTGATCAGTTCGGTCTGAAGGCGCAGCAGTTCCCGAAAATACAGCTTGCGGTCCATCTGCTCGGGCCGCTTTTCGCGATAGATGCGGCGGATCTCCTCGGACAGGACGGCGTCTTCCAGCTCGATCTCGTAATCCTCGTCCAGGGTTTCCTGCAGCTCGGCTTCCAGCCAGTCCCTTGGTTCGTCGGTCATGGTGTTCCCTTGGCAATAGAACCGCCCGTCTAAGGCGCGATGGTAACGATTTTACGGCAGGGGATTGTTCCGCCGCGGCCCTAGCGGCCAAAGCGTGCGGCGCAGGACGGGGTTACGGCCAGCACGAAGTCGGTCCGCCCGCCATCGACGGTTCCGCACCATTGGCCGGCCACGGTGAACAGGCTGCGCGTGCCGCGGGCAGGGCGATAGGCGACGCGGTGGCCGTTCACGTCGAACAGGTTCAGGACGCCCCCCGCGTTGGTCGCGTAATAGCCCAGCACGCCGCCGTCTGCGGTGATGATCAGCCGCTGTTCGTTATCGGGGTTCGAGGGCCGGTTCTGCCAGGCCGTGCCTGCATTCGCGGTGTTCCCGGACGAGTTCCAGGCGGCATGGGGCGAATTGGCGGGGCTGGCGGGATTGTTCGCCGGATGGCCCGGCCCCAGGTCAAAGGGCAGGCGCGTCTGGTCCAGCACGATCAGCGGCGCATCCGCCCAGGCCGGCAGGGCCAGGCACAGGGTGCAGATGCGGGCAAGAAACGCAGCCCCGCGCATCCTAGTCCCCCGCGGGCGTGTCGGCCGCGGGATCGCGCCTGCGGCGCATGTCTTCGGGCAAGGCATCCGATCCCTCGGTCCGGTCGCGCATCAGGGCCGCCCGGCCCAGCATCATCAGCGTGACGGGCGTGGTCAGGACGATGCAGAAGCCGATCACGAATTCATGAAGGATGACCCGCCCGTCGATGAAGCTGAACATCAGGGCCGAGGCGATGATCGTTGCCCCGGTTCCCCAGCTGGTCGCCAGCGTCGGCGCGTGCAGCCGGTCATAGAACGAGGTCAGCCGCGCAAAGCCAAGCGCGCCGATCAGGGTCAGCGTCGCGCCCAGCACCACGAAAAAGGCCACCGGGATCGCGACGATCAGGGGGACGGTCGCAAGCGGGCTCATTCGATCACCTCGCCGCGGAACAGGAACTTGGCCAGGGCCACTGACGACACGAAGCCGATGATCGAGATGATCATCGCAGCCTCGAAGAAGAAGGCGGTCCCAAGCTGCATCCCCGTCACCAGGAACAGCAGCATGATCGAGACATAAAGCGAATCAAGCGCCAGGACCCGGTCCTGGGCGCGCGGTCCGCGCAGGATCCGCGTGCCGACAAGACAGCCCGCAAGCGCAAGCGCGATCTGCGCATAGCCAAGCGCAATCGTCAGGATCGTCTCGCTCATTCGAAGATCTCCATCAGCATCGGTTCATAGGTGTTGCGGATCACGTCGTGGTAATGATCGGTCTCGGCCGCATCGAAGATGTGCAGGGTCAGGACGCCCGTCTCGGTCTCGTACTCAACCCAGGCGGTGCCCGGAGTGGCGGTCAGGATGATCGCCAGGACCGCCAGGGAATTGCCGCTGGTGATCTGCAGCGGGACGCGGATAAAGGCCGATTGCCGCCCGCTGCGTCCTTCGGTCAGCAGAAGGCGCGTCACCGCGACGTTCGACCGGATGATGTCCAGGAACAGGGTGCCGATCAGCCGGGGTATGGCGGACCATCGGCGGATGCGCGGCTTGGCCGAATGCAGGGCGGAATAGGCCCAGCCCGCGACCAGCGACAGCACCGTGCCTAGGATCAGGTATCCCAGCGAGAACCGGGTCAGCATCAGCCAAAGGAAGACAAGGGCGACAGACAGGACCGGATGGGGGAAAAGACGGCTCATTCCTGGGCTTCCCCTTCGTCATCCGGGCGGTCGGCGGCGCGCGGCGTGGCAAAGACCCCGTATGCATAGGCCGCGGTGTCATGCAGGGCATGGGCCGTTCCGGTGGTGTAGCGCAGCATCGCCTCGGCCTTGAAGCTGATCAGCGACAGGACCACCAGCAGCGCGATGATCGGCGCGATCTCGAAGGCCAGGACGCGGGGCAGGGGCACGTCATTGGCCCAGAAGGTCTGGATGCCAATGCGCGCCATGCCGATCAGCGTGGCAAAGCCCGACAGGATCAGCAGCGCGACAAAGGACCAGGCGAAGCCCGCGGGCAGCGCCGACTGTTCGATCAGGGGCTGGATCATCGCGATCTTGCCGATAAAGCCCGGCAACGGCGGCAGCCCCGCCAGCATCAGCACGCAAAGCGCGAAGCAGATGCCCAGCACGGTCATGGTTCCGGGGATGGCCAGGCCCACGTCCGGCACCTCGTCGATCTCGCTGTCGTCGATGCCATAGGCGTCGGCCGTCAGGGCCAGCATGGCGGCGATGCCGCCGTCCTCGCGGTTCATCGGCTCGATCAGCAGGAACAGCGCCCCCGTCGCCAGCACCGATCCCACCATGTAGTAGAGCGCGCCCGCCAGCATGGCCTGGCCGCCGCCTGCAAGTGCAAAGCCGGTGATCCCCAGCACCGTCCCCGAGGAGACCAGCACCGAATGCGCGGCCATCCGCCCCAGGCTTTGCGAGGCAAGGATGCCCAGCAGCCCGAACAGGATCGTGGCCATTCCCAGGAGGATCAGCACCCCCGCGCCGAAGCCCGCGGAGGCGCCGCCGGTTTCCCCGAACAGCAGCATCGCCAGCCGCAGGATCGCGTAGACGCCGACCTTGGTCATGATCGCGAACATCGCGCCGACCGGGGCGGCGGCGGCCATGTAGGCGGTCGGCAGCCAGAAGTTCAGCGGCCAGCTGCCCGCCTTGACCAGGAAGGCGATGGCCAGGATCGCCACGCCCGCGTGCAGCAGTGGTCGGTCCTCGCCCGGCATGGCCGAGATCAGGTTCGCCAGATGCGCCATGTTCAGCGTGCCCGTGACGCCATAGATCAGCGCGACGCCGATCAGGAACAGCAGGGAGGCTGCCAGGTTGATGGCGATGTAGTGCAACCCTGCCCGAACCCGAAGCTGTCCCGATCCGTGCAGCAGAAGGCCATAGGACGCGGCCAGCAGGATCTCGAAGAACACGAACAGGTTGAAGATGTCGCCCGTCAGGAAGGCGCCGTTCAGCCCCACCAGCAGGAACTGGAACAGCGAATAGTAATGCGGCCCCTGCCGCGCCCAGCCCGCACCGGAATAGACCAGGGACGGGATCGCCAGCAGCGCGGTCAGCACCAGCATCATGGCGGCAAGCCGGTCCAGCACCAGCACGATGCCGAAGGGCGCCGCCCAATCGCCCAGCAGATAGAAGCTGATCCCTTCGGCGTCGCTGATGTCGCCGCCGGTCTTGGCACGCACCACCAATTCGACCGCGATCAGAAGCTGCGCCGCGACCGAGACAAGGCTGAGCCAGAACTTGGCCTGCCGCTGCCGGTCGTCGTAAAGCAGCATCAAGGCACCCACGACGAAGGGGATCAGGATCGGCGCGATGATGAGATGTTCGCTGATCACTGGCTGCGCTCCTTCCCGTCGACATGGTCGGTGCCGGTCATCCCGCGCGAGGCGATCATCACCACCAGGAACAGCGCCGTGGTGGCGAAGCTGATGACGATGGCCGTCAGGACAAGCGCCTGCGGCAGCGGGTCGGCATAGCGGGTCGGATCGACGAAGCCGCCCTTGGGCATGATCGGCGGCGCGCCCGGCGTCAGGCGGCCCATCGAGAAGATGAACAGGTTGACCGCATAGGACAGAAGGCACAGCCCGATGATGACCTGGAAGCTGCGCGGACGCAGCAGCAGCCAGATCCCCGAGGCGGACAGGATGCCGATGGCGGCGGACAGGATGATTTCCATCAGGCGGCCTCTTTCCGTGCTGCGATCTCGTCCTGCTCGCGCCTGCGGCTGGCGCGCAGCGACTGGTGGGCGATGGCGACCAGCATCAGCACGACCGCGCCCACGACGGTTGCGAAGACGCCGATGTCGAACAGCAGCGCCGTGGCGGCGGGCACCTGGCCCACGAAGGGCACATCGACATAGCGCGCGTGCGCCGTCAGGAAGGGATAGCCGAACAGCCAGGCGCCCATGCCGGTGGCCACCGCGCCCAGCAGGCCAAAGCCCATCCAGCGGATCGGCAGCACGGTTATGCGGGCCTCGACCCAGCGGACATTGGTCGCGATGTACTGGATCAGGAAGGCGATCGCCAGCGTCACCCCGGCGGCGAAGCCCCCGCCCGGCAGGTCATGGCCGCGGAAGAAGAAGTATCCTGCCACCATCACCAGGATCGGGAACATCCAGATCATGATGACCGAGGGCACGTAAAGGTAGTCGTCCAGCGAGGGGCTGTCGCCGGTCTGCTGGTCGGGCGCCTCGATGCTCTCGGGGGCGGGGCGGAAGCGGCGCAGCAGGCCGTAGACGGTCAGGCCCACGATCGCCAGGACCGAGATCTCGCCAAAGGTGTCGAAGGCGCGGAAGTCCACAAGGATCACGTTGACCACATTGGTGCCGCCGCCTTCGTAATAGGCATTGCCAAGGAACCAGTCGCCGACATTGCTGATGACGGGCCGCGTCATGACCGCAAAGGCAATGGCCGCGATTCCCACCCCTCCGACAACGGCGATGACCAGATCACGGCCGCGGCGGATTTTGGCTGGCAGCAGCTTGTCCTCGGGGATCTCGGAACGGCGCTTGGGCAGCCAGCGCAGGCCCAGAAGCAGCAGGACCGTCGTCACCACCTCGACCAGAAGCTGCGTCAGCGCCAGGTCGGGGGACGAGAACCAGGCGAAGGTCAGGCAGGTCACCACCCCCGCACCGCCCAGCAGGACCAGGGCCGCGAAGCGGTGATACTTGGCCTGCCAGGCCGCGCCGATGGCGCAGGCCGCGCCCACCGTCCACAACAACGCGAAGGCCGGGTTGAACGCGTGCAGCCGCAGATCCTGCGCCCAGGTCAGGCCCGACCACAGCGATGCCACCGCAACGGCAATCCCGCCCAGCACAAGCAGTCGCAACTGTGGTTGCAGGGCTTCGGTAGACATCAGGGCAAGGGCCATGCGCGGCAGGCGCCAGGACAGGCGGAACAGCAGCCAGTCATAGATGCGTTGCCCGCGGATCCGGTGCAGCAGGAACGGACCCTCGGGCCCGGTCGGGATCGACCTGGCGCTGAAGGCATAGATCAGCGTTCCCACCGCCAGGGCGATCATGCTCAGCATCAGGGGGGCATTGACGCCGTGCCAGATGGCGATCTTGTAATAGGGCAGGTCCGGCCCCGCCACGGATCGGGCAGCCGTGTTGACGATCTGGCCAAGGGTCAGCGCGGGCAGGATGCCCACGACCAGGCAGATCAACACCAGCAGCTCGACCGGGCGGCGCATCCAGGCGGGCGGCTCGTGCGGGGTCTTGGGCAGGTTGGTCGCCTGCGGGCCAAAGAACACGGTCGCGATGAAGCGCAGCGAATAGGCCACCGACAGGGTGCTGCCGACGATGGCGAAATAGGGCAGGGCGTTGTCCAGCCAGGTGCCATTGTGCCAGTCCACCGCCTCGGCCAGAAACATTTCCTTGGACAGGAACCCGTTCAGCAGCGGCACGCCCGCCATAGCGCCTGCGGCAACGATAGCCAGGGTCGCGGTGAAGGGCATCGGCCGGAACAGGCCGGACAGGCGGCGCATGTCGCGCGTGCCGGTCTCGTGGTCGATGATGCCGGCGGCCATGAACAGGGACGCCTTGAAGACCGCGTGGTTGCAGATGTGGAAGATCGCGGCCAGGATCGCCATCGGCCCGCCGATCCCTGCAAGCGCCGTGATCAGGCCCAGGTGGCTGATCGTCGAATAGGCCAGAAGCCCCTTGAGGTCATGGCGATACAGCGCGACCGCCGCGCCCAGGATCAGCGTGGCCATGCCGATGCTGGTGACGACATAGAACCAGGCCTCGGTCCCGCCCAGCACGGGCGAGAAGCGCACCAGCAGGAACACCCCGGCCTTCACCATGGTCGCGGAATGCAGGAAGGCCGACACCGGCGTCGGCGCGGCCATGGCGCCGGGCAGCCAGAAATGGAACGGGAACTGCGCCGACTTGGTGAAGGCGCCCAGCAGGAACAGCCCCAGGATCGCGCCGTACCAGGGATGCGCCCGGACCGCGTCGCCCGACCGCAGGATGATCCCCAGGTCATAGCTACCCGCGACATAGCCCAGGATCAGCATTGCCGTCAGCAGGCAAAGCCCGCCCAGGGCGGTGATGATCAGCGCTGTCCGCGCCCCGTCCCGCGCCGCCGCCCCCTGGTGCCAGAAGCCGATCAGCAGGAAGGACATGAACGATGTCAGTTCCCAGAAGACGACCATCCCCAGCACGTTGCCGGAAATCAGGATGCCCTGCATTGCCCCGGTAAAGGCCATAAGCAGCGCATAGAAGCGGGGCAGGTTGTCGCCCGCCGACATGTAGTAGCGCGCATAGATCACCACGAGGATGCCGATCGACAGCACCAGCGTCGTGAACAGCCAGGAAAATCCGTCCATGCGCAGCGCCAGGTTCATCCCCAGCGAAGGCACCCATTCCATGCTGGCGCGCAGCACCGTGCCGTCTCGGATGTCGGACAGGAAGCCCGCCTGAACCACCAGCCCGGCCGCCAGCGAGGCGCCCGACAGCCAGGCCGAGGCGCTGCGCGAGGTTGGCGAAAGGGTCAGAAGGATCAGCGCGGTCGCGAAGGGAAGGCTTGCCAACAACAGGAACAGATTGTGTTCGGCCATCTTCGCCTTGCCCTTACCTCAATAAATCAAGTCGCTTTTCCCGAGACATGACGGTGCTGCCTTGTTCTTCGATGGAAAGAAGACAAGCTTTGCCAGGCATTCGGGGGTCAGGTCCGAATGCCTTTCATCCCGCTCAAGATCAAGGCCAGATTGACGGCAGAATCAGGATTTTTCCAACTTTTCCGTTATCGGCACCAGTCCTGAAAAATATGCCCTGGCAGACCCTCCGACCGTCGAACCTGATGCGCTGCCGCGGCGTTGGGGATCGGTCCGGAAGCAGCCCTCAGACCGCCACCTCGACCTTGCCCAACGGATGCGAACAGCAGGCGAGGATGAAGCCCTCGTCGATATCCTCGTCGCTGATGCCGCCGTTGTGGACCATGTGGACCTCTCCGGACAGCTTGCGGATCTTGCAGGTGCCGCACAGGCCGAAGGTGCAGCCCGACGGGATGTTCAGCCCCGAGCGCTTTGCCACCGCCAGGACTGTGTCGGTTTCCGCGCAGGGCGCGGTGACGCCGCTGTCGGCAAAGGTGATCTGCGCCTTGGCGCCTTCCTCGGGGGCCGTGTCCTCGATTACGGGGGCGTCGGCCTCGGTCTTGATGGGCGCGCCGAAGCTTTCCTGGTGGTAATGGTCCATGTCGAAGCCCAGCGACACCAGCATGTCGCGCACGGCCTGCATGAAGGGCTCGGGCCCGCAGCAGAAGACCTCGCGCTCAAGGTAATCCGGGGCCATCAGGCCCAGCATGATCTGGCTGAGCCTGCCGCGATAGCCGTACCACGCGCCGAAGGTGTCCGGTTCCTCGACCGTGAAATGCAGTTGCAGGTTCGTGGTGCGGTTCACGAACTGCTCTAGCCGGTGGCGGAAGATGATGTCGGATGGACGCCGCGCGGCATGGACGAAGACGATGTCGGATGCCTCACCCGAATCCCAAGCCCAGGTGGTCATCGACATCATCGGCGTGATGCCCGACCCCGCCGAGATGAACAGGTATTTCCGCGCCGGATGCTTGTGGAAGCTGAAAATCCCCGACGGCCCGAAGGCCTTGATCCGTACGCCGGGCTTGAGGTTCTGCAGCATCCACCGCGTGCCCACCGACAAAGGCTGCGCCTTCACCGTCACGGAAATCGACAAGGGCCGCGAGGGCGAGGACGAGATCGTATAGGTCCGCTGGACATTGCCCGCCGCGCCCCTTGCGGGATCGACCGGCAGATCCAGCGTGATGAACTGCCCCGGCTGGTAATCGAACCACGCCCCCGACGGCGCCCGGAAGGTGAAAGTGGCGGTGTCCGGCGTTTCGGGAACCACCATCGTGCATTCCAGCAGCTCGTCGTCGGACCACGGCTCGGCGGCCCAGTTCAGGCGTGGCTTCTTCATGCGTGTCTTACTCCGCCGCGACCGCGTTGGGCGACAGGCGGCGGCTCATCAGCCCGCAATACCAGTCGATCAGGTGGATGACGCCCGCTTCCTGCGTCGGCGAATAGGGGCCGGGCTGATAGGCGGGGGACAGGATGCCCTTCTGGTTTTCCTCGACCACCTGCCGGTCCTCGTCATTGGTGGCAAGCCAGACCTCGGTCAGCTTCTGCAGGTCGTAGTCCACGCCCTCGACCGCGTCCTTGTGGACCAGCCACTTGGTCGTGACCTCGGTTTCCGTGGGACTGATGGGCAGGATGCGGAAGACGATGGCGTGGTCGGGCAGGAAGTGGTTCCAGGACGACGGGAAGTGATAGAACATCAGGCTGCCCGCGTCGTTCCAGGGGATCGTCCCCATGCGCCGCGACACGGCGGCCTTGCCCGACATGGTGAAGCTTTCCTGGTTGTCCATCAGCGGCACGCGGGCCATGCGCCACTGCATGTCGGGCGCGTTGGTGAAGCGCGACGGCAGGTTGGCCGCGTCGCAGCGCGCCCAGTGGTCCAGGATCTCGGGGGATGCGGAATTCGGGCCTTCCATCACCGTCATCAGCGGATCGTCGGAATAGGTCCGGCACAGTGAGGGGTGAGAACCGCCGCAGTGATAGCATTCGCGGTTGTTTTCCATCACCAGCTTCCAGTTGCCCTTCTCGATGATGGTCGAGGAGAAGGCGACCTTGCTGTCGGCGATGCCCGAGGGCTGGACGAAGCGCGTCAAGTTCGCAGCCAGTTCGTTGATCGCGGGCGGGATCTGGGCCAGGCAGATGAAGACCATCCCGCCCAAGTCGATGCAGTGGACCGGCTTCAGCCCGTATTTGCTGGCGTCGAAATCCTCGCCCATGTCGCGGGCATACAGAAGCTTGCCGTCAAGGTCATAGGTCCACTGGTGATAGGGGCAGACCAGCTTGGGATTGGACCCGTTGGTCTTGGCGCACAGCCGCTGCCCACGATGGCGGCAGACATTGTGGAAGGCGCGGACACGCCCGTCGCCGCTGCGCACCACGATCACGGGATAGGCGCCGACGTTCAGGGTGACGAAGTTGCCGGTCTTCGGGATCTCGCAGGACGGCAGCGCGAACAGCCATTCGCGGTACCAGATTTGCTCCAGATCATCCTGGAAGGCCTGCTGGCCGCAATACAGATCGCGGGGCAGGGAAAAGCCAGGGATGCGTTCTGCGATCAGGCTGGCGGTCGAGGTCGTATTCATGTCTGGACCCATGGAGGTGCTGGCTGCTATGGGGGCAAACTAGCCGGTTTGCGACGCCATGCTGGACAAATTGCGACCTTGTGTCGCGCGATTCAGACATGGCCGGCGATCGCACTGGAATCTGCTGTGGCACCTGGTGCCGAAAAAGCAACAACCATGATTTTCGCCAAAGTCAGAAACCGAATCGCATGTCAACATGTTGACGTGATGCTGGCAGATATGGCTAGATGATGTGGTGATGCCCCCTTGCGGTTGTCGATATGCAACAGCTAGAAGGGCCACCGGATCACGCAAGAAGAAGGCCGTTGGCAGCCGGAAAACGGCGCGGCAGTCTGTGCAGAACGACCTTGGCCGCCATCGGCCCTGACATGAAAAACGACACCGGGCAGCGAAACCCGGCGGTATGGTCGCGGGAACAGGCCTGCGGCTGCTGCCTTCGCGTGCCCAATGCAAAAGGAGCAGTGCGCATGACTATCATCGTTTATTCCAAACCTGCCTGTGTGCAATGCACCGCGACGACCCGTGCCCTGGATGCGCGCGGCCTGTCCTATGACGTCATCGACCTGACCGAGGATGCGGCGGCAATGGAACGCGTGACCGCGCTTGGCTATCGCCAGGCCCCGGTGGTGATCGCCGGCGACGCGCATTGGGCGGGCTTCCGGCCCGACATGATCGGCCGCCTGGGCTGATCCGCGATGGGCTGGGATGGGCCTGGCGACGCGCCGCCTTGCGGGCTGGTCTATTATTCCTCGGCCTCGGGGAACACGGCGCGCTTCGTGGCGCGCCTGGGCCTTCCGGCGCTGCGGATTCCCATCCGGCCCGCAGATCAGATGCCTGTTGTGGACGCGCCCTTCGTGCTGATCTGCCCGACCTATGCGGACGGGCAGGGGCGCGGCGCGGTGCCCAAGGCGGTGATCCACTTCCTGAACGATCCCCGCCGCCGCAGCCACCTGCGCGGCGTGATCGGCGCGGGAAACCGCAATTTCGGCGCGACCTTCGCCCTTGCGGGCCGCGTCATCGCAGAGAAATGCAAGGTCCCCGTGCTGTGGCGGTTCGAGCTGGCGGGGACGGACACCGACATTCAAAAGGTCCGCGCGGGCCTTCATCAATTCCGGGGGTTGGAATGCTTGACGGCCTGAAGCCTGAACTCGATTACCACGCGCTGAACGCGATGCTGAACCTGTATGACGCCGACGGGCGCATCCGGTTCGATGCCGACCGCATGGCCGCGCGGCAGTATTTCCTGCAGCACGTGAACCAGAACACCGTCTTCTTCCATTCGCTGGACGAGAAGCTGGATTACCTTGTCGAGGAAGGCTATTACGAGCCCGAGGTCCTGGACCAGTATTCCAAGAATTTCCAGCGGGCGATCTGGGACGCCGCCTTCAAGCGCAAGTTCCGCTTTCCGACCTTCCTGGGCGCGTTCAAGTACTACACCAGCTATACGCTGAAGACCCGTGACGGTCAGCGTTACCTGGAACGCTACGAGGACCGCGTGGTCATGGTCGCCCTGACGCTGGCGAGGGGCGACGAGGCGCTGGCGATGCGCTTCATGGAGGAGATGCTGTCGGGCCGCTTCCAGCCCGCGACGCCGACCTTCCTGAACGCCGGCAAGAAGTCGCGGGGCGAACTGATTTCCTGCTTCCTGCTGCGGCTGGAAGACAACATGGAGTCCATCGGCCGGTCGATCAACTCGGCCCTGCAACTGTCCAAGCGCGGCGGCGGCGTGGCCTTGATGCTGACCAACCTGCGGGAAGCGGGGGCCCCCATCAAGGGGATCGAGAACCAGTCGTCCGGTGTCATCCCGGTGATGAAGCTGCTGGAAGACAGCTTCAGCTATGCCAACCAGCTTGGCGCGCGGCAGGGGGCGGGGGCGGTTTACCTGAACGCCCACCATCCCGACATCATGCGCTTCCTGGACACCAAGCGCGAGAACGCGGATGAGAAGATCCGCATCAAGACCCTGTCGCTTGGCGTGGTGATCCCCGACATCACCTTTGAACTGGCGAAAAAGAACGCCGACATGTACCTGTTCTCGCCCCATGACGTGCAGAAGGTCTATGGGGTGCCCTTCTCGGACATCTCGGTGACCGAGAAATATGCCGAGATGGTGGACGACAAGCGCATCAAGAAGAAGAAGATCAACGCGCGAGAGTTCTTCCAGACCATCGCGGAAATCCAGTTCGAATCCGGCTATCCCTACATCATGTTCGAGGACACGGTGAACCGGATGAACCCCGTGCACGGCCGCATCGCCATGTCGAACCTGTGCAGCGAGATCCTGCAGGTGAACGAGGCCTCCGAGTTCAACGAGGATCTGAGCTATTCGCACCTGGGCACTGACATTTCCTGCAATCTCGGGTCGCTGAACATCGCGGCGACCATGGACGGCCCCGACTTCGGTGCCACCATCGAGGCCGCGATCCGCGCCCTGACCGCCGTGTCGGAAATGTCGGCCATCGACGCGGTGCCATCCATCCGGCGCGGCAATGACGAGGCCCGTGCCGTGGGCCTTGGCCAGATGAACCTGCACGGCTTCCTGGCGCGCGAGCGGATCCATTACGGGTCGCCGGAAGGGGTCGAGTTCACATCCGTCTATTTCGCCGCCGTGGCCTTCCACGCGATCCGCGCGTCGAACCTGCTGGCGCAGGAACATGGCAGGACCTTCAAGGACTTCGAGAAGTCGAAATATGCCGACGGCACCTTCTTCGACAAATACACCGACCGCGACTGGCTGCCGGTGCTGCCGGACGTGGCGCGCGTCTTCGAGAACGTGACCCTGCCCACGCGCGACGATTGGGCCGCGCTGAAGGCCGATGTGATGAGGCACGGGCTGTACAACCGCAACCTGCAGGCGGTGCCGCCCACCGGGTCGATCAGCTATATCAACAACTCGACCAGTTCGATCCACCCGATCGTGTCCAAGATCGAGATCCGCAAGGAAGGCAAGATCGGCCGCGTCTATTACCCCGCAGCCTTCATGTCGAACGAGAACCTGGAATACTATCGCGACGCCTACGAGATCGGTCCCGAGGCGATCATCGACACCTACGCCGCCGCGACCGAGCATGTGGACCAGGGCCTGAGCCTGACGCTGTTCTTCCCGGCCGAGGCGACCACGCGGGACATCAACCGCGCCCAGATCTATGCCTGGAAAAAGGGCATCAAGACCATCTACTACATCCGCCTGCGCCAGACCGCGCTGGAGGGGACCGAGGTCCAGGGCTGCGTGTCCTGCACCTTGTGACGCCGAAGCCGGGGGCTGTCTGCCCCCGGACCCCCGAGGATATTTTTGCCAAGATGAAAGGGGTTCTTCGCGATGAAGGATCATGTGATGCAGACGGCCGCCCGCGCGATCAACTGGAACCGGCTGGACGACGAGAAGGACCTTGAGGTCTGGAACCGGCTGACGGTGAACTTCTGGCTGCCGGAAAAGGTGCCGCTGTCGAACGACGTGCAAAGCTGGGCGACGCTGCGCCCGGCCGAGCGCGAGTTGACGATCCGCGTCTTCACCGGGCTGACGCTGCTGGACACGGTGCAGAACACCGTGGGTGCGCCCTCGATGATGCCCGACGCGATCACCCCGCACGAGGAAGCGGTTTTGTCCAACATCGCCTTCATGGAGGCGGTGCACGCGCGGTCCTATTCCTCGATCTTCTCGACCCTGTGCCTGACCAAGGAAGTGGACGAGGCCTTCCGCTGGGCCGAGGAGAACCCGCATCTGCAAGCCAAGGCGCGGCTGATCCTTGAGGAATACAAGGCGGGCAGCGACCCGCTGAAGCGCAAGATCGCATCGGTCTTCCTGGAAAGCTTCCTGTTCTATTCGGGTTTCTACCTGCCGATGTACTGGTCCAGCCGCGCCAAGCTGACCAATACCGCCGACCTGATCCGCCTGATCATCCGCGACGAGGCGGTGCATGGCTATTACATCGGCTACAAGTTTCAGCGGGCGCTTGAGCGCGAGAGCGAGGAACGCCGGGCCGAGTTGAAGGATTTCGCCTTCTCGCTGATGTTCGAGTTGTACGACATCGAGCAGCGCTATACCGCGGAACTTTACGACGGCATAGGCCTGACCGAGGACGTCAAGGCCTTCCTGCATTACAACGCCAACAAGGCCTTGCAGAACCTCGGATACGAGGCGCTGTTCCCGCCCCAGGTCTGCGAGGTGAACCCGGCGATCCTGGCGGCGCTGTCGCCCGACAGCGAGAACCACGACTTCTTCAGCGGATCGGGGTCGTCATATGTCATCGGCAAGGCGGTCGCCACCGAGGACGAGGACTGGGATTTCTAGGCTAGGTCGCGCAAGACCTGCGGGATCATGTCCGGCAGGTCGTCCGCGATCAGGCCGGGGCCAAACAGGCGAGCGGCCTTGGCATGGATCAGCGTGCCCAGGCTGGCGGCGTCCAGCGGCTGAAAGCCCCGCGCCAGCAGGCCGGTGATGATCCCGGCCAGC
The DNA here is from genome assembly GCF_011801365.1 of Paracoccus sp. AK26. Taxonomy (NCBI): domain Bacteria; kingdom Pseudomonadati; phylum Pseudomonadota; class Alphaproteobacteria; order Rhodobacterales; family Paracoccaceae; genus Paracoccus; species Paracoccus sp. AK26. The sequence continues at coordinate 1,897,067 of NZ_CP041041.1, read as the reverse complement.
ACATCGCCTGCGCCTGCGGTGGCAAGCCAGGGGATATCGAAGGCGGAATGGATGCGGGCGCGGCCGTCGGGGGCGGCGATCACCGTGTCGGGGCCTTTCAGCAGGACCACCGCGCCGCAGCGGGCGGCGGCCTCGCGCGCGGCGTCGAGCTTGGAATAGGCGGGCCATTGCGAGGCCTCAACCTTTTCGACAAGGTCGGGAAACAGTCGCGCAAATTCCCCGCCATGCGGCGTCAGGATGCATCTGCCGTGCAAGGCCGCCATCAGGCCAGGGTCCTGCGACAGGGCAGTCAGGGCGTCCGCGTCCAGAACCGTTCTGCGCCCGGTGGGCAGCAGGACCGCGAGCAATGCTGCGGCACGGTCAATGCCGCAGCCAGGCCCGATGCAGGCAGCATTGATGCGGGTGTCGTCCAATGCCCCGCGCAGGGCATCGCCATCATCGAGGGCGCGGCGCATCAGGGCATCGGGCGGGCTGGAGTATTCGGGCAAGGCGTCCTGGGGCGGGGCGAGGGTCACAAGGCCTGCCCCGATCCGCAATGCTGCGCGGGCGGACAGGCGCGCGGCGCCACCCTTGGCAGGGCCTCCGGCCAGAACAAGGGCGTGGCCGTGGCTGTATTTGTGCTGGCTGGCAAATGGGTGTTTCCCAAGTCGATCCGTCAGCGAAAATTCGATCCGCCTTGCGTCCGGAATGTCGAACCTTGGCCAGATCGCTTCCAGTCTGACGCGCCGCCGGCCCCGGCTGGCAAGATTGCGCTCTCTCCACTGTTTCAATCCGATGTCGGCCACGATCAACTCGCCGCACAGCATCGGGCCAAGCCCGATCAGATGGCCGGGCTTGGGGCTGTCAAAGGCCACCGTCAGCCGGGCAGGACTATCAAACGTGCCGAGCCCCGGTGGAAGGGCAGGGGCCTTGCCGCTGTCCATGCAGAGCCCGCTTGGGCAATCCACGGCAACCACGCGACTACAATGATAGGCTCCATCTCCGCCCCGTCCGAAGATCCGGGCGAGAATGCTGGCAGTCTCTCCCTCGGGCTGACGGGTCAGGCCGGTGCCGAAGATGGCATCGACATAAACATCGCTTTCAGGACCGCCCTGTAACCCGCGTTCGGTCAGCGGGCCGATCCCCCCGATCGCGGCCCACCGCCGCTTCATCTCGGCCGCGTCCGGCCCAGGCATGTTGTCCGTGCCCAGCACGCGCACGCGCCAGCCCGCCCGGTGCAGCAGGCGGGCCACAACATAGCCGTCGCCGCCGTTGTTGCCCGGACCGCACAGCACAGTGACGCACCCCGCTTTGGGCCAGCGCAGGCGGATATGGCCTGCCACGGCGCCGCCCGCACGCTCCATCAGTTCCAGCCCCGTCACCTGTCCGCTGGCCATGGCGGCGGATTCGATGGCGCGCATTTGGGCGGTGGTCAGGACTTCGCTGCCGGTCAGCATGGCCTCTGCCTTTTTATTGATCTTGTCGCACAAAAAACAGGCACAATCCCGCAGGGCATCTGATTGCTGTCGCAAATGGCGCCGTCGCCCGTTTACCCGTGCCATGAAACCCGCCAATCAGGCTTCAGGCAAGCCGCGAGGAAGGATCATTGCGATGAAGAAGGTCGAAGCGATCATCAAGCCGTTCAAGCTGGACGATGTGAAGGAGGCGCTTCAGGAAGTGGGCGTGCAAGGTCTTTCCGTCACCGAGGTCAAGGGCTTTGGCCGCCAGAAGGGCCATACCGAGCTTTATCGCGGCGCGGAATACGTGGTCGATTTCCTGCCCAAGGTGAAGATCGAGATGGTGCTGCCCGACGACCAGGTCGAGGCCGCCATCGACGCCATCGTCAGCGCCGCCCGGACCGAGAAGATCGGCGACGGCAAGATTTTCGTTTCGCCTGTCGAGCAGGCAATCCGTATCCGCACCGGTGAAACCGGCGACGACGCGGTCTGAGCACAAGAAGAACAACATCCCAACAGGATTATCGCGCCCGGCGAACCAGCCGGGCCGCATCTACGCAGAAAGGGAAGAGATGACGGTCAATGACGTTTTGAAGCTTCTGAAGGACGAGGAGGTCGCCTATGTGGACGTCCGCTTCACCGATCCCAAGGGCAAGCTTCAGCATGTGACGCTGGATGTCGATCTGATCGACGAGGACTTCTTCGAGGAGGGCTTCATGTTCGACGGCAGCTCGATCGCGGGCTGGAAGTCGATCGACCAATCTGACATGAAACTGATGCCGGACCCCTCGTCGGCCTATCTGGATCCGTTCTATGCGGAAAAGACGCTGTGCGTGCATTGCAACGTGGTCGAGCCGGACACGGGCGAGGCTTACGCACGCGACCCGCGCGGCACCGCCGTGAAGGCCGAGGCATATCTGAAGTCCACCGGCATCGGTGACGCCTTCTACTGCGGCCCCGAGGCCGAGTTCTTCATCTTCGACGACGTGCGCTATCAGGTCACGCCCCAGAAGGTGTCCTACCAGATCGATTCCGTCGATGCGGCCTGGAACACCGACACCGAATACGAGATGGGCAACCAGGGTCATCGCGCGGCCCACAAGGGCGGCTACTTCCCGGTCAACCCGATCGACGCGGGCCAGGACATCCGCGGCGAGATGCTGTCCACCATGAAGCGGATGGGCATGAAGGTGGACAAGCACCACCACGAGGTCGCGTCGGGCCAGCACGAACTGGGACTGATTTTCGGCGGGCTGACCGAGCAGGCCGACAACATCCAGAAATACAAATACGTCATCCACAACGTCGCCCATGCCTATGGCAAGACGGTGACCTTCATGCCCAAGCCCATGAAGGGCGACAACGGGTCGGGGATGCACGTCAACATGTCGATCTGGAAGGACGGCAAGCCGCTGTTTGCCGGCGACAAGTATGCCGACCTGAGCCAGGAGGCGCTGTATTTCATCGGCGGCATCCTGAAGCACGCCAAGGCGCTGAACGCCCTGACCAACCCGTCCACCAACAGCTACAAGCGGCTGATCCCGGGCTTCGAGGCGCCGGTTCTGCGCGCCTATTCCGCGCGCAACCGGTCGGGCTGCGTCCGCATTCCGTGGACCGAATCGCCGAAGGCCAAGCGTGTCGAGGCCCGCTTCCCCGATCCGGCGGCCAACCCCTATCTGGCCTTCGCGGCCCTGCTGATGGCGGGCCTGGACGGGATCAAGAACCGGATCGATCCCGGCCCCGCGTCGGACAAGGACCTGTACGACCTGCCCCCCGAGGAACTGGCCGAAATCCCGACCGTCTGCGGCAGCTTGCGCGAGGCGCTCGAGGAGCTGGAGAAGGACATGGACTTCCTGCTGCAGGGCGATGTCTTCACCCGCGACCAGCTGGAAGCCTATATCAAGCTGAAATGGGAAGAGGTTTATGCCTACGAGCATACGCCCCACCCGATCGAATACGCGATGTATTACAGCTGCTGAGGCTGCGGGACACGGACCAGAAAGGCGCCCCTCGGGGCGCCTTTTTCAATCCAGCCGCAGCTTGGTGGCAAAATCCAGAAAGCTGCGCATCGCCCCTGTCATCAGCTTGCCGGACGGATAAACCAGGTTCACCGGCAGGTCGGGCAGGGCATATTCGCACATCACGACCTCCAACTGGCCGGCGGCGATCCCGTCGCGCACGACGAATTCGGGCAGAAGCGCCAGCCCCTTGCCGTTCAGCGCCATGGAATGCAGCATCTCGGTGTTGTTGCTGAAGAAGATCGGCCGCACCGGCTGGCGGATGGTGCGGCTGCCCCGGCGCAGCGGCCAGGTCAGGTTGCCGGGCAGGTTGGTGTAGTGCAGGCAGTCGTGGCGCAACAGGTCGGCGGGCTTTTCCGGCCGCCCGTTCCGCGACAGGTAGTCGGGCGCGGCCACCAGCATGATCCTGACCGCGTGCAGTCGCCGCGCATGCAGCGTCGAATCCTTGAGGTTGCCGATGCGGATCACCGCGTCGAAGCCGTCGCCGACGATGTCGCTGGCACCGTCATCCAGCACGATCTGCAACTGCACGTCTCGATAGCGCTCCATGAATTCCAGAAGATGCGGCTGCAGAACCTTCAGCGTATAGAAGATCGGGCTGCCGATCTTGAGCGAGCCGGACAGGCTTGCCGAGGTCGCCTTGACTGCCTCGGTCGCCTCGTCCAGCCGGGTCAGCACGTCGCGCAGGGCCTGGCAATAGGACAGGCCCGTGGCGGTGGGGGTGACCTTTCTGGTCGTGCGGGTCAGCAGTCTGACGCCCAGGTCAGCCTCCAGATCGGCGACATGCTTGCTGCACAGGCTGCGGGAAATCCCCATGCGCAGTGCTGCGCCCGAAAAGCTGCCCTCGTCGATGACGCTGACAAAGGTGCGAAGAACGCTGATATCCATGCGCGCCACAATGCCTTGGCCTTGGACAAAGGAAAACCGCCCCGATCAGGGGCGGCCAAGATTTCCTGCCGTCAAACGGCGCGCCTTAGCGGACGTAGGTCGAACGCGGGCCGGGGGCCGAGAAGTCGCTGACGGTCAGGTCGGCGTCGGCCGCGACATGGGCGCGCTCCCGTTCCTTGGCGGTCATCACGTCCGAAGCCTTCACGGTGACGGTGTTGGCGGCAACGACCGGAGCGGTCGGCATATCGGCGTCGGGATTACCCGTATTATAGCTGGCGGCCTGGGCTGCGCCGGTGGCGAGGATCAGGGCGGTCATGACGGTTGCGATGCGTTTCATGATGTGTCTCATTCATCTGTCGTTTCTATGACAGAGGATATAAGCCCCTGATTTCGCCGCCATTAGACCAGGATCGATGTCTTCAGTGTTCGATGATCCTGCACAATCGCCATGGGTTTCGTCATCTCAGCCCCAGCATTCGCACCGCCGCCTGCATTTGATCCTGCACCGGAAGGGCCAGTTCCACGACCGCGCCATCCTCGTCCGGCCCCAGAGGTTCCAGCGTGGCCAGTTGCGAATCCAGCAGCTTCGGCGGGAAGAAGTGTCCCGCCCTGTGGTTCAGCCGTTCCGCCAGCAGATCGCGGGTGCCGTGGATATGCAGAAAGCGGACCCGCGACCCGCCGCTGCGCAGGATGTCGCGATAGGACCGCTTCAGGGCCGAACAACCCATCACAAGGCATTCGCCCCGCGCCTCGGCCGCCGCGATCTGGTCGGCCAAGGCCTGCAGCCAAGGCGCGCGGTCGTTGTCGTCCAGGGGGATCCCTTTCGCCATCTTGCGCAGGTTCGCGGCCGGGTGGAAGCTGTCGCCTTCGATGAAGGGCCAGCCCATCAGATCGGCCAGGGCGGTGCCGGTGGTGGTCTTGCCGCTGCCCGACACGCCCATGACGACGATATGCTGCGGGGCGGTCATAGCAGCCACCATCCGATCAGGGCAAAGCCGAAGCCGATGCTGCCCAGCAGCGTCTCCATCACGGTCCAGGTCTTCAGCGTGGTCTTTTCGTCCATGTTCAGGAACCGACCCACCAGCCAGAAGCCCGAGTCGTTGAAGTGGCTGAGAACGGTCGCCCCGCCCGCGATGGCGATGACCAGGAAGCAGCGGTCCAGTTCCGAAAGCCCCGTCGTGGCAGCCACCGTTGGCGCGATCAGGCCCGCCGTGGTGGTCAGCGCAACCGTGGCCGACCCTTGGGCCACCCGCAGCGCGGTCGAGATGACGAACGCGGCGACGATCAGCGGCAGGCCCACGGCCTCCAGGCTGCCCGCAAGGGCCTGGCCCATGCCGCTGGCGCGCAAGACGCCGCCGAACATGCCCCCCGCGCCGGTGACCAGGATGATCGCGCAGATCGGACCCAAGGCGCGGTCCACGATCTTCTCGATCTCGCTGCGCGTCCGGCCGCGGCCCAGGATCGACATCGCGACCAGCAGGGTGATCAGCAGCGCGACGGGCGTCTGGCCCAGCAGGCGCATCGCGGTCACCCAGCCGGCTTCTCCGTCGATGATGCCGATGGTGGCCAGGGTGTTCAGCCCGGTGTTCAGGAAGATCAGCGCCAAGGGCATCAGCAGGACCAGCATGACCTGGCCGAAGCTGGGCACGGGCCCAACCGTCTTGCCCGAGGTGTCGGCCCCCAGCAGTTCGGGAACCGGGATCACGAAGCGCTTGCCCGCCCAAAGCCCGAACAGATAGCTGCCCAGATACCAGGTCGGGACCGTGACGATCAGGCCGACGATCAGCAAAAGCCCGATATCCGCCCCCAGCAGGTCGCCCGCCGCGACCGGCCCGGGATGGGGAGGCACAAAGGCGTGCATCACCGCGAATGCCCCCGCCGAAGGCAGGGCGTAAAGCAGGACCGATCCGCCAAAGCGCAGCGCGACGCTGAAGATGATCGGCAGCATCACCACAAGGCCCGCGTCAAAGAAGATCGGAAAGCCGAACAGCAACGAGGTGACGCCAAGCGCCAAGGGCGCGCGTTTCTCTCCGAACCCGGCGATCAGCCGGTCGGCCAGCACCTGCGCCCCGCCCGTCACCTCGAGCAGGCGGCCGATCATCGCGCCGAAACCGACCAGCAGCGCGACCGAGGCCAGCGTGCTGCCGAACCCTTGCAGCAGCACGTTCATCACCTCGTTCAGCGGGATCCCCGACACGAGGGCGGTGGCAAGGCTGACCAGCACCAGGGCGATAAAGGCGTGCATCTTCAGCCGCATGATCAGGAACAGCAGCAGAAGGATCGCCAGGGCGGCGATGACCAGCAGGGTGACTGTCCCGTAGACGGGCTCGATGGGCGTCATGAAAACCTCCTGAAGGCGTTAGCGCAATCAAGGCGCGCCCTTACAAGGATAATGGTGACTGCGTAAGCCACTATTGCCAGAAAGCAGCGAAGTTGTGCAGCCATAAGCATGGCATGGCCTTGCGCGGGGAGTCATCCCGCCTGTGCCTGATGCGGTAGGGAATGCTAATCTTCGGCCAGGATATCGACGCTGTGGCTGGTCGACTGCCCCCCGGCCAGTCGCATGGAGCCGGTAACGGGCGCCACATCGCCATAATCGCGGCCATAGCCGATTGTGACATGATCGGCCCCCACGAAGCAGGCATTGGTTGGGTCGTATTCGCACCAGCCCGCCTCGGCCCCGGTCCAGGCGCGGACCCAGGCATGCATGGCGTCGGCCCCTTCCAGCCGGGGCTTGCCAGGCGGGGGAACCGTGCGCAGGAAGCCCGAGACATAGGCCGCCGGGATACCAAAGCTGCGCAGCCCCGAGACCATGATCTGCGAAAAATCCTGGCATACCCCGTGCCGCCCGGCAAAGGCTGCGGCGACGGGCGTGTCCACTTCGGTCGCGCGGGCGTCAAAGCGCATGTGGTCGTGGAGGGCAAGCCCCAGGCATTCCACAGCCTCGCGCATGGTGGCGGCGGCGGTGCAGGCCTTGCGGGCAAAATCGGCGATCGGACCCACCTGCGGGATGCGGGGCGAGGGGCGCAGGAAATGATGGGGCGAATGGGGGCCAAGATCAATGACTTCGTTCAGGTCGGCCCGCAGCCCGTCCAGCGTGGCGGACAGATCCAGTTCCGTTTCATCCTCGAGACGCAGCACCCGGCCCGCCATGTCGAAGCGCACCTGCGTCAGCCCGGCGGGCAGGACAAGCTGCGTGACCTCGTTCCCGAAGAAATCGGTGAAGGTGCTTCGTTCCGTGGGCTTCGGGGTGATGGTGATGCTGGCCTGCTGGACCTCTTGCAGGCCGGGAAGGTCGGCAGGACTGATGCGCAGAAGCTGCCGCCCCGCGCCAGTAGGGCGGGCGAAGTCGTATCCGATAGACAGGCGCAGGCGATACAGCATCAGTGGAAATAGGTGGTTGTCAGAACGTCGGACAGGTTGGCGATGCGGCCCCGCAGCGCCCACAAGGCCTCGGTCGTCAGCGTCTCGGGCTCGGCGGTGGCAAGGTCGGTGTGCAGCCGCAGCGCGTCGCGGGCCAGCGGCGACAGCGCGCCATGGTCGTTGGCCGCGGGCAGCATGTCCACCTGTTCGCGCAAGCCGTCGATCTGGTGGCGCAGCGCGCGCGGGTTCAGCGGGTCCAGGACCAGCAGGTCGATCACCGAGGCCCGGGACGCGTTCAGCGCAAATCGACGGCGATGGGTCAGCACGCTGTCGCCCACCTCGATCGCCAGATCCAGGGCGCCTTCGGGGGCGTCCGGGTCGCACAGGACCGCAAGCAGCGCGGCCATGCCCATCGCGCGTTCGTGCAGCCGCCCGATGGTCAGGAACCGCCAACCGACGAAGCGGTACATGTTTTCATGCACAAGACCCGAAATCCCCGCCAGCTTGCGCAGCAGCGCCGACAACGCGCGGGCCGCATCGTCGCCGGGTGACACGGTGCGGGCCATGCGCCGCGCGCTGCGGTCGATGTCGTGCAGCGCCGACCAGGCATCGGGGGAAAAACGGTCGCGCACGCTGCTGGCGCTGCCGATGGCGGCGGCCAGGTTGTCCAGCAGCTTCTGCGGGATGGGATCGGGCGTGTCGATGCCCATCTGACGCAGCAGCGGATCGAAGCCCGCCAGCAGCGGCGCCCCCGCCGCACCCGCTTCGGCCATCCGCGTGTGATAGGCGCGCATCAGGCGCACGATCCCTTCGGCCCGCTCGGCATAGCGGCCCAGCCAGAACAGGTTGTCGGCGGCCCGCGCGGGCAGGCCGCTCGCGGCCTGACGCTTGTCGGCGCTGCCGGCCTGCCGGGCCAGGGTGATGACGGGCACCGGATCGCGCCCCACCACCCAGACATCCGCCGCCGCGCCGCCCTTCTGCATCGCGACGGCCGAGGCCTCGGATGCCGAGCCGATCCGCGCGAAGCCGCCGGGCATCACGGCCCAGCCATCGGCGGTGCGGGCCAGATAGACGCGCAGGGTCATGGGGCGGGGGACCAGCTTGCCCTCGACAAGGGCAGGGGTCGTGGACAGGGTGACGGCCTCTTGCGCGACCAGGTCACCGCCCTGCCGTGACAGTCGGCGGTCCAGTTCCTGGGGCGACAGGGTGACGGCGCGGGTCAGGTCATCGGCGGGGTCAAAGGGCGGGTGGGTGGTCAGCGCGTCCGCCAGAACCATCCGGCGCGGGCTGGACCGCACCGCCGCCCGCGCCGTCTCGGTGCCGCACCACCAGGTGGCGATGTTGGGCATGGCCAGCGGCGCGCCGACCAGATCCGGGGCAAGCTGCGGCAGGAAGGCCATCAGGGCCCGCGTTTCCAGCACCCCCGAGCCCAGCGAGTTGACCATCGCCACCGCCCCCGACCGCAGCGCCGCCACCATGCCGGGCGTTCCGATGCGCGAGGCGGGGTTCAGTTCCAGCGGGTCGGCATATTGCCCGTCAAGCCTGCGCCACAGCACATCGACCTGCCGCATACCCTGCACGGTGCGCACCATCAGCCGGTCGTTCGACACGCCCAGATCGTCGCCCTCCAGCAGCGTGAAGCCAAGGTAGCGGGCGATATAGGCGTGTTCGTAATAGGTTTCATTCATCGGTCCGGGCGTCAGGATCGCCACCCGCCCATCCCGTTCGCGCGACTGGGCCTGCAGAGCGTCGCGGAAGTCGCGGAAGAAGCCCGCAAGACGATGGACGTTCCCGTCCGGATAAAGTTCGGAATAGGCGCGGGAGATGGCCACACGGTTTTCCAAGGCATAACCCGCGCCCGAGGGCGCCTGCGTCCGGTCGGCCAGCACCCACCACTGCCCATCTGGGCCGCGTCCCAGTTCGAACGCCAGAAAGTGCAGGAAATGCCCGCCGCGTGGCTTGATGCCCACCATCGGACGCAGCCATTCTGGATTGCCCGCAACAAGCGCGGCCGGAAGCCGCCGGGACGCCACCAGTTCGTTCGGACCGTAAAGATCGGCCATCACCGCTTCCAGCAGGTCGGCCCGCTGGGTCAGGGCGCGGCCGATCCGCGCCCAGTCGTCCTCGGCCAGAAGCACCGGGATATGGCTCAAGGGCCAGGGCCGTTCCGTCGATTGGCCTTCGCCGTATTGGCGATAGAAGACGCCGCTATCCAGCAGATATCGATCGGCGCGCGCCAGGTCGCGGGTCAGATCCTCGTCCGACAGCGCGTCAAGATGCGCGACCAGGTTGCGCCACAGCGGACGGACCTGGCCGTTCTTGTCCAGCATCTCGTCCGGGACGCCGGGCAGGGGGCGATAGCCTGCAACCCGTCTCCGGCCCGTGGCGATGGCGCCTTCGCCGCCCATGCCGGGTCAGACTCCCGTGGTGCGGCGCAAATCCAGCGTCAGCGGGAATTCGCGATGAATGCGCTCGGGACGGGGAACAAGCCCCTGGCCCGGGGTATGGCCATGAGGGCTGAAGCGGGCCAGCCTGCGCGCCTCGGCCTCGTTGCCGTTGACGGGGAAGGTGTCGTAATTGCGCCCGCCGGGATGCGCGACATGATAGATGCAGCCGCCAAGCGCGCGGTTCGACCAGGTGTCGAGAATGTCGAAGGTCAGCGGCGCATCGACCGGAAGGACAGGATGCATCGCGGATGCCGGTTGCCAGGCCTTGTAGCGCAGGCCTGCCACGGCTTCCCCGGCACCCACATCCGTCAGCGGCACCGCGCGCCCGTTGCACAGCACCTGGTAGCGACTGGGATCGGGCGAGGCCAGCTTGACCTGCAGCCGTTCGGTGGAGCTGTCGGTATAGCGGACCGTGCCACCGATCGCGCCCGTTTCCCCCAGCACATGCCAGGGTTCAAGCGCCTGGCGCAGTTCCAGATGGACCCCCTCGATCTCGACCTCGCCGCAGAAGGGGAAGCGGAATTCGGCCTGGGCCTTGAACCATTCCTCCTGCATGGGGAAGCCGTGGTCGGTCAGGTCGCGCAGCACGTCCTGGAAATCGGCCCAGACGAAATGGGGCAGCATGAAGCGGTCATGCAGCGCCGTGCCCCAGCGGGTCAGATCGCCTGTGGCAGGCGTCTTCCAGAACCGCGCGATCAGGGCGCGCAGCAGCAATTGCTGCGCAAGGCTCATCCGCGGGTCGGGCGGCATCTCGAAGCCGCGGAACTCGACAAGGCCCAGGCGGCCGGTGGGACCGTCGGGGGAATACAGCTTGTCGATGCAGATTTCCGCCCGGTGGGTATTGCCGGTGACATCGGTCAGGATGTTGCGCAGCAGCCGGTCGGTCAGCCAGGGCAGGGGCGGCGTGCCCCGGTCGGGCGAGGGGATCTGCGCAAGCGCGATTTCCAGTTCGTAGAGCGCGTCGTGCCGGGCCTCGTCGATCCTTGGCGCCTGCGAGGTGGGCCCGATGAACAGGCCCGAGAACAGGTAGGACAGCGACGGGTGCCGGTTCCAGTGCCGGATCAGGCTGGCCAGCAGGTCCGGGCGGCGCAGGAACGGGCTGTCATTGGTGGTGGCCCCGCCGACGACCACATGGTTGCCCCCGCCGGTGCCGGTGTGCTTGCCGTCGATCATGAACTTTTCCGCACCTAAGCGGGACTGGCGCGCATCCTCGTAGACGCCCTGGGTGATCGCCACGCAGTCGTCCCAGTCAGAGGCCGGGTGGATGTTCACCTCGATCACGCCGGGGTCGGGGGCCACCCGGATCACGTTCAGGCGCGGGTCGTGCGGCGGCGCATAGCCTTCCACATGCACCTTGAGGTTCAGGCGCAGGGCCGCAGCCTCGACCGCGTGCAGCAGGTCCAGGTATTCCTCGAGCGTCGCCACCGGCGGCATGAAGACGCAAAGCCGCCCGTTCTTGGGTTCGACCGACAGGGCGGTGCGGACCATGCCCTGCAATTCCGCCTCTCCCATGCCGGGCACCTGTTCGACCAGCTCCTGCGTCGGCGCATTGGCGACGAAGCTGGCCATGGGCTGCGACTTGCGATCGGGTGCGATCTCGCCCGGATTGGCCAGGGGCGCGCGCTCCACCGTCGGGTCGGTGGGGTTGATGTAGGGATAGACCGATTCTGGCAGATGCGGCAGCGAGGCCAGAGGCAGCCGATACCCGACCGGGCTGTCGCCAGGCACAAGGAAGACATGGCCGCGCCGCAGACGCCAGCGTTCCGAATACCATTTCAGCTTCGCTTTCGACTGCCAGGCTTGGACCGGCAGCACGAAGCCCGTGGGCGTGGTCAGGCCCCGGTCGAAGACGGCGGCAATACGGTGGCGCGCCTCGGGGTCAGCCAGTTCGCTGTTTTCGGGCGTGACATTGGCTGGCAGGTTCGCCTCGCGCACCAGCCATTCTGCGGGGTCTTCATAGGCGGGCAGGACATTGTCGTCGGGAACGCCCAGTTCGGCGGCCATCTCGCGCAGCAGTTCCTGCGCGTGCAGGGGCGTCACCGCCTCGGCCGCGCTTTCCTGCGCGATCAGGTCGGGGTTCTGCCAGACCGGCTGGCCGTCCTTGCGCCAGTAAAGCGAAAATGTCCATCGGGGCAACGTCTCGCCCGGATACCACTTGCCCTGGCCGTAGTGCAGGAAGCCGCTGGGGGCGAAACGCTGGCGCAGCTTGCGGATCAGGATGTCGGCCCGGTCGCGTTTCGTCGGCCCCACGGCGGCGGTGTTCCATTCGGCGGATTCGAAATCGTCGATGGACACGAAGGTCGGTTCGCCCCCCATGGTCAGGCGCACGTCGCCTTCGCGCAGGGCGGCGTCGACCTGCTGGCCGAGGCGGTTCAGGTCGGTCCAGGCCTCGTCGCTGAAGGGCTTGGTGATGCGCGGATGTTCGGCCACCCGCCGCACCTGCATGTCGAAGTTGAAATCGACCTCGGCAAAGCTGGCGGCGCCGGAAATGGGCGCGCAACTGCGATAATGGGGCGCTGCGGCCAGCGGGATATGGCTTTCCCCGGTCAGCAGGCCCGATGTCGGGTCAAGCCCGATCCAGCCTGCGCCGGGAATATAGACCTCGGCCCAGGCATGCAGGTCGGTGAAGTCATGGGCGGTGCCCGACGGACCGTCAAGCGCCTGCAGATCGGGCTTCAACTGGATCAGATAGCCCGACACGAAGCGCGCGGCAAAGCCCAGATGCCGCAGCGCATGGACCAGCAGCCAGGTTGAATCGCGGCAGGATGCGCTGCGCAGGGTCAAGGTTTCCTCGGGCGTCTGGACCCCCGGCTCCATCCGGATCGTATAGGCCGTCTCGCCCGCGATGCGCGCGTTCAGCGCCACCACGAAATCGACGGTGCGGGTTTTCGTGCGCGGGATGCTGTCCAGAAACGCCCGCAGCATCGGCCCGGCGGGTTCCGTGGCGCGATAGGGGATCAATTCTTCGGCCAGTTCGGGGGCATAGTCGAAGGGCCAGGTTTCCGCGGCATCCTCGACGAAGAAGTCGAAGGGGTTATACACGGTCATGTCGGCGACCAGATCGACCTCGATCTTCAACTCCCGCACGGGTTCGGGGAAGACGAAGCGGGACAGCCAGTTGCCGAAGGGATCCTGCTGGTGGTTCACGAAATGGCCTTCGGGCGCGACCTTCAGCGAATGCGACAAGACCCTTGTGCGGGAATGAGGCGCGGGCCGCAGGCGGATCACCTGCGGGCCAAGGACCACCGGACGGTCGTATTTGTAATGCGTCAGGTGATAGATGCTGGCCTTGATCGACATGATGTCAGTTCCCGCTGCTCTTTTGCCCCAGCTTACACAATGTGATCAGGGGGGCGAGGGATCCCGGCGCCCCTGCCTATATTTCGCGCATCGCCGCTGAAACGCGATCCCATTCCCGGCGCAACGGAATGTCCATCCGCAGCAGCCTGTCGCTGCCCGCCGCCCGGCGCGTCCAGAGATGGACGCGCGCCAGCCGGTCCTGCGCCGCCCGCGCATCGCCCGTGTCGTAAAGCCGGAACAGATGCGTCCCGCCCGCTATCCGCCATCCTGCGGCCGCAGCAATGCGGTCAAGGCGCAGCGATGCCTCGGTCATGTACAGCACCATGTCATCGGCCCAGCTGCGGTCGGCCAGGGCTGCCGCCGCCTGTCCCAGGATGCAGCCCTGGACCGGGCAAGGGTCCGCAATGTCGGCCAACAGCACGGGATCCCCCAGCACAAGGCCCAGTCCCGGAAGGCCCCAGAACGGCTGAAGCTCGCGCAGGACCAGGGCATTGGCGGGCAGGATCGGGGCCAGGGACAGGTCAGGGCGCGGGTCGGCCAGGCTCTCGTCGACAACCAGGCGCGGCACGTTCCGGGCCAGTTCCGCAAGCGCGCCCGGCTGCCATTCCCGCCCGTCCAAACCGGCGGGATTGGCGACCACGACCAGATCCGCGCCTGCCGGATCCAAGGGGGCTAAGGCCGGGCGCAGCGCCCAACCCGCTGCGCGCAGGCGTTCTTCCGCATGGCTAGATCCCAGGACCGCTGCCTGGCCGGGCGGCAGGCGCAGGACGGCGCACCAAGGATCGGCGACGGGCAGAACCTGCGCCGGATCGCAATCCAGCCATTGTGCCGCAGCCCGGCGCAGGGCCGCCGTGGCCGATGCCGCGGGTTGCGGCGGCAGCGACTTCACCGGCCAGCGGTGCCGGTTCAGGCCCGTGGACAGGTCGATCCAGTCCCCCGGACCAAAATCCGCGATGGCCCGGTCAAGCCCCTGTTCGTCGTCCCGCTGCATGATCCGTCCATGACGCCCCGCATCCGCCATGGCGGGGCAGGGACTGCAGCCCCGCCCACCGTTTCAGCAGATTTCGCTTTACAGCAGAGCAAATCGGAACGACGATATCTAGTAAGAACATTCGGGCTACCAACCCGCCTGTTGTGGCACGACCAAGGGCAAGCGGCGTCAGAATCGCTCCCGACTGAGGATGCAGGAATGGCACAGACGGAAGCGATAATTCCGACCGATGAGATTCATCCCATCGACATCGTCGAGGCGGTCGCCGCGCATCACGACTGGCAGTTCGACCGCCTGGCCGACGACCAGATCGCAATGTCGGTGGATGGCCAGTGGCGGCGCTATTCGCTGACGCTTGCCTGGTCCGCCCGCGAGGAGGTTCTGCGCCTGATCTGCACCTTCGACCTGGACCCGCCCGCGGACCGGCTGTCCGCGATCTATGAGACGCTAAACCTGGCCAATGACCAGGTTTGGGACGGCGGCTTCACCTTCTGGTCCAAGCAGCGGCTGATGGTCTGGCGCTATGGCCTGGTGCTGGGCGGCGACGCAGTGGCCTCGGCCGAACAGGTTGACCAGATGATCGGCAACGCGCTGATGGGTTGCGAACGGTTCTATCCGTCCTTCCAACTGGTTGCCTGGGGAAACAGCAGCCCTGCCGCCGCACTGGACATCGCCTTGGGCGAGGCCTACGGACGGGCATAAGGGGCAGACGGCCCCGGTAACGGATGGGGGGCCGGATGGGCGATTTCAACGATATCAACAGGCGCGGCCTGGTTCTGGTCGGTTGCGGCCGCATGGGCGGCGCGATGCTGCGCGGCTGGCTGGCGCACGGGCTGGAACCCGGCGCCGTCACGGTGATCGACCCGCGGCTTTCGCCGGAATGGCAGGACAAGGGCCTGCGCGTGAACGCCGACCTGCCTGCCGATCCCGCCGTGCTGGTTCTGGCCGTCAAGCCGCAGATGATGGCCGAGGCCTTGGGCGGCGTGCCCAGGCTGTCCGACACGCTGGTCCTGTCGGTCGCGGCAGGCACCACCATCGCCACATTCGAGGCCGCCTTTCCCGGTGCCCCGATCATCCGCGTGATGCCCAACACGCCCGCCGCGATCGGGCAGGGGATCAGCGCCATGATCGGGAATGGCCTTGCCACGGATGCGCATCTGGATCTGGCGCAGGCGCTGATGGCCGCCGTGGGCCGGGTCGTCCGGTTGGAGCGGGAAGACCAGATGGACGCCGTCACCGGCCTGTCGGGCAGCGGCCCGGCCTATGTCTTCCACCTGATCGAGGCGATGGCCAAGGCCGGCGAGGCGCAAGGCCTGCCCGCCGACCTGTCCCTGGAACTGGCGCGGATGACGGTCGCAGGGGCGGGTGCCCTGGCCATCGACGCAGACGAGGATCCGGCGGTCTTGCGCGAAAACGTCACCTCGCCCGGCGGGACGACCGCTGCCGGCCTGCAGGTTTTGATGGATCCCGACAATGGCCTGCCGCCCCTGATGGCGCGCACGGTCGCTGCTGCCACCGAACGCGGGCGCGAACTGGGGCGCGGGCAATGACCATCAGCTTCGACGATTTCATGAAGGTCGACATCCGGGTCGCCACCATCACCCGCGCCGAACCCTTCCCCGAGGCGCGCAAACCCGCGATCAAGCTGTGGCTGGACGTGGGGGATCTGGGCGAACGCAAGTCCTCGGCCCAGATCACGCGGCATTACGACCCCGAAGCCCTTGTGGGCAAGCAGGTGCTTTGCGTGGTGAACTTTCCGCCCCGCCAGATCGGCCCCGTCCGGTCCGAGGTTCTGGTCCTGGGCGTCCCCGACCCGGACGGAGAAGTCGTGCTGATCCGTCCCGATCTGGATGTCCCGAACGGAGGAAGGCTGTACTGATGCGCCTGCTTGTCACCCGTCCCATGACGGACCGCGCGACGCGCGCCATTGCCGACCGGTTCGACGCGACCTTCCGCGACAACATCCCCCTTTCCGAGGCCGAAGCCTCTGCTGCCCTGCGCGACTATGATGCGATCATCCCGACGCTGGGCGATGCCTTCACCGCCGCAGCCTTTGCCGATGCGCCGCGTTGCCGAATCCTGGCGAACTTCGGGGCGGGCTTCAACCATATCGACGTGAAGGCGGCAAAGGCGGCCGGGGTCGTGGTCACGAACACGCCCGATGTGGTGACCGACGCCACTGCCGACATTGCCGTCATGCTGATGCTGATGACCATGCGCCGCGCGTCCGAGGGCGAGCGGATCCTGCGCGCGGGCGACTGGACCGGCTGGAACCCCACGCAGCTTCTGGGCGGGCATCTGTCTGGCCGGACGGTGGGCATTGTCGGCATGGGCCGGATCGGGCAGGCCATCGCGCGCCGCTGCCATTTCGGCTTCGGGATGCAGGTGGTGTTCTTCAACCGCTCGACCGTGACGGGGCTGGATTTTCCCGCCCGCCAGATCCCACAGTTAGAGGCGATGCTGGCCGAGGCCGATATTGCCGTTCTGGCCGTGCCGGGCGGGCCCGGCACGCGGCACCTGATCGGCACGCCCCAACTGGCGGCGCTTGGGCCGCAGGGTTACCTGGTCAATATCGCGCGCGGCGATGTCGTGGACGAGGCCGCGTTGATCGAGGCACTGCAAAGCCATGCCATCGCCGGGGCGGGGCTGGACGTCTATGAGCAAGAGCCGGTCGTGCCGCAGGGGCTTCTGGACGCGCCCAACACGACGCTGCTGCCGCATCTGGGGACCGCGACCGACGACACCCGCACCGCCATGGGGCTGCGCGCGCTTGATAACCTGGTGGCCTTTGCCGAGGGGCGCGCACCTCATGACCAGGTGAACTGACCGCGTCCTTGGAACCGCGGTGAATTGAGAAATGTTAATTCCTCAGATCACAGCTTCGAAGGAGAGAAGAATGAACTGGGATATCATCCAAGGCAAATGGAAGCAGGCCAAGGGCACCCTGAAAGAAAAGTGGGGCGACCTGACCGACGACGACCTCGACCGCCTGGACGGCAACAAAGACCAACTGGCCGGCAAGCTGCAAGAGAAATACGGCTGGTCCAAGGACGAGGCGAACCGCCAGATCGACGATCACTTCCGTGACCGCACGTTCTGATCGCGGCCGCGTCTGATGCCGAAGGGTGCCTTGCGGGGCACCCTTTTTCTTTGCCCGGCGGCAGGCTACGAAGGCCGGAAATCCGCAGCGGGGGTGCCGCCATGATGTATGCCTATGTCATCCGCGATGGTCGCATCGCCCGCCAAGATCAGGCCGCCTCGCTGGCCGACGCGATCTGGATCGACCTGATCGCCCCCGACAAGGCCGAGACCGCACTGCTGCGCGACCTGGGCGTCGACGTTCCCACCCTGGCCGACATGGAAGAGATCGAGATCTCGAACCGGCTTTATCGCGAAACGGGTGTGGACTACATGACCGCCGTGCTGCCGGGTGAAAGGGGCGACGGCAACCGGGTCACGATGCCTGTCAGCTTCATCCTGTCCCCGCAGCGCCTGGTGACGGTGCGCCACCATTCGCCGCGCCCCTTCCTGACATTCCCCGAACGCGGCGAACGCTCGACCCTGGGCTGCGGGACGCCACACCGCCTGTTCATCGGCCTGATCGAGGAGATCATCGCCCGCCTCGCCGACATCCTTGAAGGATCGGGGCGGCTTCTGGACAACACCACGATCACCGTCTTCGAGACGCCTTCGATCCGGGGGCAGGGCGATCGCCTGCAATCCGCCCTGCGCGAGGTGGGCCGCGAGGCCGAGGCGATGGCCCGGGTGCGCCTGTCGCTGCTCACGATCGAGCGGATGCTGGCCTTCTATATCGCGGCAGTCGACGAGCAGCGCGAATCCGGCCGGCTGCGCCCGGTGGTCAAGGGACAGTTGCGGGATGTTCAGGCGCTTGAAGTCCATGCGGATTTCCTGGGTTCACGCGTCAGCCTGGCCGTGGACACGACCCTTGGCCTGATCAACCTGGAACAGAACAACACCGTCCGGGTTCTGTCGGTCGTGGCGGCCTTGTTCCTGCCGCCCACCCTGATTGCCAGCATCTACGGGATGAACTTCGAATCCATGCCGGAACTGGACGAACCCTGGGGTTATCCCATGGCCATCGCGCTGATGGCGGCCACTGCGGGGGCCACGTGGCTGGTCCTGCGATGGAAGCGTTGGCTGTGATGGCCAATTGGCCCCGGCCTGTGCCAAGATGTCGCAATTCGGCTTGCCGCTGTGGCGCCATGCCCCTATTGGGGCACGACCTTACCGGGAGGATTTCATGCGCTCGTCCTTGTCCTATCTGCGGTGGCCGCTGATCACCACCGTCGCTGGCGTCGCCCTGGCGGGCTGGCTGGGTTACCGCTTTACCGGATCGACCACCGGCCTCTTGTCCTTCCTGATGATCGCCATCGTGCTGGCGGTCCTGGAAATCTCGTTGTCCTTCGACAATGCGATCGTCAACGCGAACAAGCTGAAGGAGATGACGCCGGTCTGGCAGCGCCGCTTCCTGACCTGGGGGATCCTGATCGCCGTCTTCGGGATGCGGATCGTCTTTCCGCTTCTGATCGTCGTCATTGCCGCAAAGATCGGGCCCCTGGCCGCGATCCAGCTGGCCGCGACCGACCCCGAGGAATATTCCCGCCTGATCCACGAGGCGCATCTGCCCATCGCCGCGTTCGGCGGATCCTTCCTGATGCTTGTGGCGCTGACCTTCTTCTTCGACCAGTCCAAGGAAGTGGACTGGATCGCCAAGATCGAGCGTGCGCTGCGGGCCGCGGGTTCGGTCCGGGGAATGGAAGTGGGCTTCGTCCTGGCCATCATCCTGCTGTTCGTCTGGCTGCTGCCGGAAAACCGGGACGAGCAGGTGTTCATGTACAGTGCCATGTGGGGCATCGTGACCTTCCTGGCCGTCGACGCGCTTGGCCACATCCTCGACCGCTGGGGCAAGGCGCAGGAAGCATCGCACACGGCGGCGCAGGCTGGCCTGGGTGGGTTCCTGTATCTCGAGGTGCTGGATGCCTCGTTCAGCTTTGACGGCGTGATCGGAGCCTTCGCCCTGACGCAGAACCTGTTCCTGATCGCCATCGGCCTGGGCATCGGCGCGATGTATGTGCGGTCCATGACCGTCATGCTGGTCGAACGCGGCACCTTGGCCGAGTTCCGTTATCTGGAACATGGCGCCTTCTGGTCCATCCTGATCCTGTCGATCATCATGTTCGGCCAGACCATGTGGCACCTGCCCGAAGTGGTGACGGGGCTTCTGGGCGCGGTCTTCATCGCCACGGCCTTTGTCAACTCGGTCATGTGGAACCGGCGCCACAAGGATGTCGCGCAGGATTGATCCGCTCAGGCGGGGGCGCTTCCCCCCAGGGTAATCGCGCAACGAAGATAAGGGCAGTCCTGCGGGCTGCCTTTTCTACATCTGGTCGATCAGATCCAGCATGTCGGGCGGGATCTGCTGTTCCTGCAGGGTGAAGCTGCAGCTGTCGCGATCCTCGGTCACGGTGATGCGATAGGTCATGCGGTCGGCGCAGTCTCCGCAGGGCTGGCTGGCAAGGCGGGCCAGTTCCTCGGGCTCGAAAGCCTCGGCCAGATCCTGGCGCATCTGCTCGGGCTGGTGGGCCAGGTCGATGGTCTTGTGCAGCCGCCCGGCGGTGATGCCGCCAAAGCCGCCCTGCGCCGCGATTTCGATGATCATGGCATGATCCCCCTTGTCGGGGGGAATCTAGGCCTAGATCGCGATTCCGACAAGTTTCCAGGCGCGGCGCAGCATCACCGTCTCTATGCTGCCGCGGCCCGCCAGTTCGAATGCCGAATCCATCGTCTGGTCGGCCCAGTCGGAAAAGCTGGCCATGGGGTTGTTCAGCGTCTGCAGCGCACGGTACCAGATGCGGCCCGGCAGTTCCCAGGCCCGTCCGCCCAGATAGGCGCAGAACAGGTAGAAGGCGTGGTTGGGGATCCCCGAGTTGATATGAACGCCGCCATTGTCGTCGGTGGTGGTGACGAAATGATCCATGTGCCAGGGCTGGGGATCCTGGCCCAGCATGTTGTCGGAATAGGCCGTGCCCGGTGCCTTCATGCTGCGCAGGGCCGCGCCGTTGATCCCGGGGCCCAGGATGCCGCGGCCGACCAGCCAGTCGGCCTGATGGACCTCTTGCCCAAGGGCGCGTTGCAGCGACAGCGACCCGAAGACATCGGCGATGCTTTCGTTCAGCGCGCCCGACTGGTTTTCATAGATCAGCCCGCCGGAATGCTGGATCACGCCGTGGGCCATCTCGTGCCCGATGACCGACAGTTCAAGGAAGGTCCGGAAGACCTTGCCGTCGCCGGTGCCATAGGCCATCTGGGTGCCGTTCCAGAAGGCGTTGTTGTAATCGCGCCGGTGATGGACCGTGGCGACCAGCGGCATTCCTTCCCCGTCCAGCGAATTGCGGCCATATTCCTCGGCGAACAGTGAAAAGACCTGACCCGCCGCGTCATAGGCCGTGTCGGCATCGGCAATGCCGGTGGGACCGTCGCCTTCCGATCGGACCAGCTTGCCGGGCAGGGCGGCGCGGAACTGGCCGTCATGGATGCGGCGGTCGGGGCAGCACAGGCCCTCGGCCGGAGAGACGGCGGTTGAGGCGAAAGCACCGGACAGCGGCTTGTCCGGCGGCAGACCCGCGCGCGTCAATTCGGCGCGGTCGTCGCGCAGTTTCTCGGTCTGCTTCAGCAGGCTCCGCGCCATCTCGGCGGTTCTTGGATCGCCGCGCAGGGCCAGCACCCGCAGCATGTAGGGCGGAACGATGCAATGGATCGAATGGCGATGCGAACCGTTCAGCGAAAAGCACATGAGGCGAATCCCTTTCTGGAAACTCGCCTCATGATACCATGGCGTCACCTAGAACAAAAATAGAACATCAGTCGATGCGCCGACCCTCGCCGGCAGTGAAAAGGTGCAGCGACCCCGGGCGGTAGTCCAGGCGCAGGCTGTCCGACAGTTCCGCGTTCGAGGACAGCGTGACCGTCAGCCGCTCACCCCCCGTCTGGCCGTGGACCAGCCGTTGCGCGCCCAGTTCCTCGACCGCAAGGACATTCATCAGGATCGGACCGGTGGCGGAGACGGTCAGATCCTCGGGGCGGATGCCGATGGTGCCTGCATGGGCGACGCCCGGCAGATGGGGCAAGGCGGTGCTGCTGATGAGATTCATCGCCGGGCTGCCGATGAAGCTGGCCACGAAGGTCGAGGCAGGCCTGCGATAAACCTCCAGCGGGGTGCCGATCTGTTCGATCCGTCCCGCGTTCAGCACAACCAGCCGGTCTGCTAGCGTCATGGCTTCCAACTGGTCATGCGTCACATAGATCGAGGTGGTGCGCAGCCGGCGCTGCAATTCCTTGATCTCAAGCCGCATGGTGACGCGCAGCTTGGCGTCCAGGTTCGACAGCGGCTCATCGAACAGGAAGGCCGCCGGTTCGCGCACGATGGCGCGGCCCATGGCGACGCGCTGACGCTGGCCGCCGGACAGGGCGCGGGGCTTGCGGTCCAGGAAGGGGCCGATCTGCAGGATCTCGGCGGCCTCGGCCACGCGGCGCTCGATCTCGGGTTTGGGGGTGCCGCGGTTCTTCAGCCCATAGGCCAGGTTCTGGCGCACGGACATATGCGGGTAAAGCGCATAGTTCTGGAACACCATGGCGATGTCGCGGTCGGCGGGTTCGATGTCGTTGACCACGCGGTCACCGATGCAGACCGTGCCTTCGCTGATCGATTCCAGCCCGGCGACCATGCGCAGCAGCGTGGACTTGCCGCAGCCGGACGGGCCGACCAGCACGATGAATTCCCCGTCCGCGATGTCGATGTTCACGTCGCCCACGGCGCGGGTGCCGCCGGCATAGATCTTGCCGACCTTGTCGAGGGTTATTGATGCCATTTTTCTTACTTCTCCGTCTCGACAAGACCTTTGACGAACAGGCGCTGCATCCCGATCACAACGGCAACGGGGGGCAGCATCGCCAGCATGGCGGTCGCCATCACCAGATGCCATTGCGGCAGCCCGTCCACGGCGTCGGCCATGCGCTTGATGCCCGCGACGATGGTGTAATAATCGCTGCTGGTCGTGATGAGCAGCGGCCACAGATACTGGTTCCAGCCATAGATGAACAGGATCACGAACAGCGCCGCGATATTGGTCCGCGACAAGGGCAGCAGGATGTCGCGGAAGAACTTCATGGGGCCCGCACCGTCGATCCGCGCGGCCTCGGTCAATTCGTCCGGGATGGTCAGGAAGACCTGCCGGAACAGGAAGGTCGCGGTGGCGGACGCGATCAGCGGGATCGACAGGCCCGCATAGCTGTTCAGCATCCCCAGGTCGGCCACCACCTGGAAGGTCGGCACGATCCGCACCTCGACCGGCAGCATCATGGTGATGAAGATGCACCAGAAGGCCATGTTGCGCAGCGGAAAGCGGAAATAGACGATGGCGAAGGCCGAGGTGATCGAGATCGCGATCTTTCCGCAGGCGATCAGCAGCGCCATGATCAGGCTGTTCAGCATCATCGTGCCCACGGGGGGCGTGCCGCTGGTGGAAACGCCCGCGCCCAGCATCTGGCTGTAATTCTCGATCAGGTGCGGGCCGGGCCACAGCGGGATCGTGCCAGACATGAAGTCGGTCGCGGTATGGGTCGAGGCGACAAAGGCCACCCAGACGGGCAGGGCGACGATAGCCACCCCCAGCATCAGGGTCAGGTGCGCCAGAAGGTTCAGGCCGGGACGGTTCTCGATCATCAGTAGGCCACCTTCTTTTCGACATAGCGGAACTGGACCACCGTCAGCGCGATCACGGTCAGCATCAGGATCACCGACTGGGCGGCGGACGATCCCATGTTCTGCCCCACGAAGCCGTCGAAATAGACCTTGTAGACCAAAATGTTGGTGGCCTGCGCCGGGCCCCCCTCGGTCGTGGCGTCGATGACGCCGAAGGTGTCGAACATGGCGTAGACGATGTTGACGACCAGCAGGAAGAAGGTCGTGGGCGACAGAAGCGGCACGGTGATGTCGAAGAAGCGCCTGACCGGGCCGGCGCCGTCGATGGCGGCAGCCTCTCGCAGGCTGGCGGGCACGGATTGCAGCCCAGCCACGAAGAACAGGAAGTTGTAGCTGATCTGCTTCCAGGCGGATGCGATCACCACCAGCGTCATCGCGTCGGTCTTGGAGCTGATGTGGTTCCAGTCATAGCCGATGGCGTCCAGGAAATAGGGCATCACGCCGATGGTCGGGTTGAAGATGAACCACCACAGGATTCCCGCAACCGCCGGGGCCACGGCATAGGGCCAGACCAGCAGCGTGGTATAGACGCTGGTCGACCGGATCATCCGGTCCACGGCCACCGCCAGCAGCAGGGCGAAGCCCATCGACAGCACCGTGACCAACACCGCGAAGACCGCCGTGACCTGAAGCGAGTTGAGGTATTCCGGGCTGTTCCACAGCGCCTGGAAGTTCGACAGGCCCACGAAGGTGGTGTTGATGCCGAAGGCGTCCTGGCGCAGGAAGCTTTGCCTTACCGCCTGGGCCGCAGGCCACAAGAAGAAGATGAAGGTGATCGCCAACTGGGGTGCCAGCAGCAACCAGGGCAGCAACTGGTTTCGAAATAAGGTGCGCTTCATCCAGCCCTGCCTTCAGAAATGGAAATGGGGCCGCGCGGGTGGCGCGGCCCCAAAATGATGCTTACTGGTTCTGCGCCTCGAATTCGGCGATCAGCGCGTTGCCGCGTTCGACCACGGAATCCAGCGCGCCTTGGGCGTCCTTGGAGCCGGACAGCAACTGCTCGAACTCCTCGTCGATGATGCCGCGGATCTGGACATAGTTGCCAAAGCGCAGGCCCTTCGAGTTCTCGGTCGGCTCGTTCAGCGTGATCTGCTTGATACCAGTGTCCGCGCCGGGGTTTTCCGAATAGAAGGTGGCCATCTGGTCCATCGCCGCCTGGGTGATCGGCAGATAGCCCGAGAAGGAGGCCCAGTCCGCCTGAACCTCGGGCGAGGACAGGTATTCGAAGAACTTCGCGACGCCTGCATATTCCTCGTCCGGCTTGCCCGACAGCACCCAGAGCGAGGCGCCCCCGATGATCGAGTTCTGCGGCGCGCCCTCGACGTCGTCGTAATAGGGCAGCATCCCATATCCGACTTCAAAGTCCTTGGCGTTCGCGATCACGCCTGCGCGGCTGGCCGAGCTTGCCATGAACATGGCGCAGTCCTGGGAATAGAACATCGGCGCCGCGTTGTCGCCGCCCACCGGGCCGCCATACTTGAAGATGCCTTCGTCGGACAGGCGCTTCAGGTTTTCCCAATGCTTGACCTGGACCGGCCCGTTCAGCGTCAGGCGCGCGCTTGTGCCGCCAAAGCCGTTCTGTTCGGTGCCGATCGGCTGGTTGTGCCAGGCCGACAGGTTCTCGGTCTGGATCCAGCTGATCCACTGGGTCGTGAAACCGCAATTGGCCGCGCCGGATTCCTTGATCTTGGTGCTGAACTCTTCCAGTTCGGCCCAGGTCTTCGGCGGGGAGTTCGGGTCCAGGCCGGCCTTTTCGAACACGGTCTTGTTGTAATAGACGATCGGGGTCGAGCTGTTGAAGGGCAGCGACAGCATGTTGCCGTTGGTGTCCGTGTAATAGCCCACAACGGACGGCAGATAGGCTTGCGGATTGAAATCGGCGCCCTGTTCCTCCATCAGCTGGTGGACCGGGACGATGGCGCCCTCGGCGGCCATCATGGTGCCGGTTCCGACCTCGAAGACCTGCACGATGGCGGGCTGCTGCTGCGCACGGAAGGCGGCAATCGCGGCGGTCATGGTTTCGGGATAGGTGCCCTTGTAGGACGGCACGACCGTGTATTCGTCCTGGCTGTCGTTGAAGCCCTTGGTGATTTCTTCCAGCTTCGCGCCCAGCTCGCCGCCCATGGCGTGCCACCACTGGATTTCGGTCTGCGCATTGGCCGCGGACAGCGACGCGATCAGCGCCACGGTGGACGCTGCGAAAAGTTTGTTCATGATTTCCTCCCCTTATGGAGTTGCTGTTCGCGCCGGGCCTAACGGACCAAGGTGACGCGAACGCAACATCCGCATGACAGGAAGGTGACACCCTTTGACCACATGGTCAATCTTTCCAAGCCACCACCGGGAAAGAGAGATTTCATGCCGTTGCGTCAGGGTGCCGCTTCAAGCCCCGCGCAGGCGGGCCATCAGCGGGGCCACCGTCGCCTGCAAAAGCGGGTTGATGATGTAATGGGCGATCGGGATCAGGATCATGCCCAGGACCAGCCCGAAGATGCCGTCGAAGAACGCCGTCACCAGCCAGGCGATCAGCCCCGGAGCCTGCGGAACGGCATGGGCCGCAGCCTCGGCCTGGTGGTGGATCCAGTCATAGGGACCGGCCCAGCCCATTTCGGCAAAGCCATGCAGCACGATCTGGCCGCCGACCCAGATCATCGCCGCCGTGCCCACGACCGTGAGGGTCTTCATGAAGCCCGGCATCACCTTGACGATGCCGCGCCCCAAGGCCGAGGAGAAACCGTTCTTCCGCGTCGCCAGATGCACGCCCAGGTCGTCGGCCTTCACGATCAGCGCGACAAAGCCGTAAACCGCGACGGTGATCCCAACCGCCACGACGGCCAGGATCAGCGCCCGCATCCACAGCGTGTCCGTCGCAGGGATCGTGGACAGCGCGATGGTCATGATCTCGGCCGACAGGATGAAGTCGGTCTTGATGGCGCCTGCCACGCGCGCTTCCTCCAACGCGGCGCCATCGCCTTCGGCGTGGGTATGCTTTTCGCTGTCATGGGTATCGCCATAGCCCAAGGCATGGGCGACCTTTTCGGCGCCTTCATAACACAGGTAAGCCCCGCCCAGCATCAGCAGCGGCGCGATCGCCCAGGGCGCGAACTGCGACAACAGCAGCGCCACGGGCAGCAGGATCACCAGCTTGTTGAACAGCGATCCCCGCGCGATCTTCCAGACGATGGGGATTTCGCGGCTGGCATCGAAGCCGTGGACGTATTTTGGGGTCACCGCCGCGTCGTCGATGACCGCGCCCGCGGCCTTGGCCCCGGCCTTGACGGCCTGTCCGGTCACATCGTCGATGGACGCTGCCGCGACCTTGGAAATGGATGCCACATCGTCCAGAAGTGCCAGAAGTCCGCTCATCCATCCCTCGTCGGCTGTATCGTGCGCGGCCCGTCAGGCAGGCCGCGCCCAGTCAAACACCTGTCAGGCCAGTTGGTTCAATCCATGCTGACGTTGGCGTCGCGGACCACGGGCTCCCACTTGGCCATTTCGGCTGTCACATGTTCGCCCAGTTCGGCGGGGGTCGATGCGACGACGGTGGCCGAAAACTCTCCCATCCGCTCGACGACGGCCGGATCGGCCATGGTGGCCTGGGCGGCGGCGGCAAGCGCCTCGATCACTTCGGGCGGCGTTCCGGCCGGGGCGAATAGGGCGTTCCAACTGTAGGTTTCATACCCCGGCAGGGTTTCCGCGATCGCGGGCACGTCGGGGAAGCTGGGCGCGCGTTCCGCCGTGGTCACGCCCAGGGCGCGCAGCTTGCCGCTGGAGATATGGCCCGAGGCCGAGGGCAGGTTGTCGAAGATGATCGGCACCTGGTTGCCCAGCACGTCGGTCAGCGCGGGACCGGATCCCTTGTAGGGAATGTGGTCGATCTCGACGTCCGCCATCGCCTTGAACAATTCGCCCGACAGGTGCAGCGGCGTGCCGTTGCCGGACGAGGCATAGGCCAGCGGTTCGGCCTTGGCCAGGTCGATCAGTTCCTGCACGGTTTGGGCGGGCACGTCGGGATGGACCGCCAGCACGTTCGGCACCAGCACCAAGAGCGACACCGGCGCGAAATCCGCCACCGGGTCATAAGGCTTCTGCTTCAGGATCAGCGGGTTCAGCGCATGGGTCGCCACCGTGCCCATCAGGATCGTGTAGCCGTCGGGCTCGGCATTGGCGACCTGTTGCGCACCAAGGCTGCCGCCCGCGCCGCCGACGTTCTGCACGACGATCTGCTGGCCCAGTTCCTGGCTCATCCGGTCGGCGACGATGCGGCCCACGACATCGGTTGAACCGCCTGCGGCGAAGGGGATGACCAGGGTGATCTGGCGTTCGGGAAACTCGGCGGCCGCAGCCCCGGCAAGGCCAAGGGCCAGGGCCGATCCCAGCAGGATCCTGCGGGTGATGGATGTCATGGTGATCTCCGTTCGTTGGGGTTTCAGGCGTCGCTTTCGGTGAAGACCTCGTCGCGGCGCTTGCGGATCTGGGGCAGGAAGACCAGCACCAGGATGGCCAGCGACAGCAGCAGCAGCGTGGCGCTGATCGGACGGGTGACAAAGGTGGTGGGATCGCCGCGCGACAGGATCATGGCCCGGCGCAGGTTCTCCTCGAGCAGGGGGCCAAGGACGAAGCCCAGCAGCAAGGGTGCGGGTTCGCAGCGCAGCTTGGACAGGACATAGCCGAGCAGGCCGAAGAAGGCGACCGCGAAAAGGTCGTAGGGGTTCGAGTTGACCGAATAGACCCCGATCGAACACATCGCCATGATGATCGGGAACAGCACGTAGTAGGGCACGGTCAGCAGCTTCACCCAAAGCCCGATCAAGGGCAGGTTCAGCACCACCAGCATCAGGTTGCCGATCCACATGGACGCGATGATGCCCCAGAACAACTGCGGCTGCTCGCTGACCACGTTCGGCCCCGGCACGATCCCCTGGATGATCATCGCCCCGATCATCAGCGCCATCACCGGGTTCGCGGGAATGCCCAGCGTCAGCAGCGGGATGAAGCTGGTCTGCGCGCCCGCGTTGTTGGCGCTTTCCGGCCCGGCGACACCCGCAAGCGCCCCCTTGCCGAATTCTTCGGGGTTCTTCGAAACCTTCTTCTCGATCGTGTAGGACGCGAAGGATGCCAGGATCGCGCCACCGCCGGGCAGGATCCCCAGCACCGACCCGATGCCGGTGCCGCGCAGGACGGGCCCGATCATCTGGCGGAACTCGTCCCGGTTCGGGAACAGGCGGGTGATGTTCCTGGTCATCACCTGCCGGTCGTGTTCGTCTTCCAGGTTGCGCAGGATTTCCGCGATGCCGAAGACGCCCACGGCCACGGCCACGAAATTCAGCCCGTCGGCAAACTGGTTCATGCCCATCGTGAAGCGCGGCGCGCCCGTATAGACGTCGGTGCCGACCATGCCCAGCAACAGGCCCAGCACCACCATGGCAAGCGCCTTCAGAACCGACCCGTGGGCAAGCGCCACCGACATCACCAGGCCCATGACCATCAGGCTGAAGTATTCGGCCGCGCCGAACTTCAGCGCGATGGTGGTCAGGGGCGGCGCGAAGATCGCCACCAGGAAGGTCGCCACGCTGCCCGCGAAGAAGGACCCCAGGGCGGCGGTGGCAAGCGCCGTGCCCGCGCGGCCCTTGCGCGCCATCTGATAGCCGTCGATGGCGGTCACGGCGGAACTGCTTTCGCCCGGCATGTTGATCAGGATCGCCGTGGTGGACCCGCCGTACTGGGCGCCGTAATAGATCCCCGCCAGCATGATCAGCGACGACACGGGTTCAAGCTGGAAGGTGATGGGCAGCAGCATGGCGATGGTCGCCGTGGCGCCGATGCCGGGCAGCACGCCGATCAGCGTGCCCAGCAGCACCCCGATCAGGCAGAACATCAGGTTGGCCAGCGACGACGCGACGCCGAAGCCCATCGCAAGGTTGGAAATCAGATCCATCTGCGCGCCCTCAGATCGGCAGCCAGGGGCCGAAGCGCCGGAACGGCAGGCCCAGGCCATAGCTGAAGATCAGCGTGGACAGGATGGTGACGACGATCGCCAGGATCAGCGCGGGCAGCGGGCGCATCCGCATCGAGGCCTGCGACGCGATCAGCGTGGTGATGAACAGCGCGGGAACGAAGCCCAGGCCGCGCACGGTCAGGCCGAAGAAGATCGGCGCGGGCAGGATGAACAGGATGCCCCGCCAGGCGAAGCGGCCGATGGGTTCGTCGTCTGGCCGCCCGAAGGCCTTGAACAGGATCACCGCGCCCAGGATGAACAGAAGGCCGGACAGGACCATCGGGAAATATCCCGGTCCCATCCGCAACGACGTGCCCATGTCCAGGCCCAGCCCCTGCCAGGCGAAAAAGGCCGCGATGGCCATGAACAGCAGGCCCGCGGCGATATCCGTGCCGTCATTCGGTTTCGTGGACATGGCTCCCCCGCATGTCAGGTGGACCCGCCGCCAGGGCATGGCGGCGGGTGCTTGGTCAATCGGCGTAGACGCCCGCGGCCTCGATCACCGGCTTCCAGCGGGCAATCTCGGATTCCAGCTTGGCCTTCAGCGCCTCGGGCGTGGCGTCCTCGGCCGGCGAGGGCGAGGTGCCGAGGTCTGCCATGGCCTTTGCCACGCCTTCGTCGGCAAGCGCCTTCTGCAGGGATTCCGACAAGCGCTGGTTCACCTCGGCCGGGGTGCCCTTGGGCGTGTAGATGCCGTGCCAGATGCCGAACTGCATCGTCTCGAGGCCGCTTTCGGTGGCGGTCGGCAGGTCGGGGAACAGCTCCAGCCTTTCCGGCGTGGTCACGGCATAGGCCTTGATGGTGCCGCCCTTGATCTGCTGGGTGGTGTTGGTGGTCTGGTCGCACATGATGTCGACCTGCCCGCCCAGAAGGTCGGTCATCGCGGGGCCGGTGCCCTTGTAGGGGACGGTGACAAGCGGCGCTTCCAGGGCCTGCATCAGCAACATCCCGCACAGGTGGCTTGCCGCGCCGATGCCCGCATTGGCCAGCGTCAGGCTGTCGGCGTTGGCCTTGACGTATTCGATGAAGGCCGGAAAGTCGGCGGGTTCGAAATCCTGCCGGGCGGTGACCACCATCGGAACCTCGGTCACGAGGCCCACATATTCGAAGGCGTCCAGCGTTTCGTAGGGCAGGTTGCGATACAGCGTGTCGGATGTCGCCATGCCGATGTGATGCAGCAGCACCGTATAGCCATCGGCTTCAGCCTTGGCGACGTTGCCCGCGCCCAGCGTGCCGCCGGCGCCGCCGACGTTCTCGATCACGATCTGCTGGCCCAGGTCGGCCGACATCCGTTCGGCCACCAGGCGGGCCACGGTATCGGTGGGACCGCCGGCCGAAAACGGCACCACCATCGTGATCTGGCGTTCGGGATAGCCCTGCGCGAAAGCAGGCGCAGACAGGATGGTGGCGGCCGCAAGGCCCGCCATCAGCTTCGTCAGTTTCATGTGTCCTCCCAGACTGCTGTGCGGCGCTTCGGGGCGCCGTCGTGCTGGAACAGACTTTGCGCAGCTTGTCCGGGGGACACAACGGTTTTTTCAGCCGGTTTTCACGTCGCGTGCATTTCGACGCCGCGGCGTCACCCCCTGGACAGCGCAGCCACCGGGTCCATGCGCGAGGCATTGCGTGCCGGCAGGAAGCCGAAGGTGATTCCGATCAGGGTCGAACTGACCAGGGCCACGATCATCGCCCAGGGCGACTGGATCATCGTGAAGCTGGTCGACAGGCGGTCGAACAGCAGGTTGAAGCCAAGCGCCGCGGCAATCCCCAGCAGGCCGCCGATCATGCAGACCAGCACGGCCTCGATCAGGAATTGCTGCAGGATGTCGCTGCGACGCGCGCCCACGGCCATGCGCAACCCGATCTCGGAGACCCGTTCCGTGACCGACACCAGCATGATGTTCATGACCCCGATCCCGCCCACCACCAGCGAGATCACCGCGATGGCCGAGATCAGCAGCGTCAGCGCCCCGGTCGTGCTGGTGATGGTCTGGCGGATCTGGTCGGTGTTGACGATGAAGAAGTCCTTGGTCCCGTGCCGCTGGGTCAGGAACTGGGTCACGGCATCCTCGGCCGCGGCCATGTCGGCGTCATCCGCGATCCGCAGCGTCAGGCTGGACAGCGTCGTGGTCCCCAGATAGCGCGCCTGAACGGTAGTATAGGGTGCGTAAAGCCGCAGCGTCTGGCTGGCGCCGGGCCCGCGCGAGGCGATTTCGGCCACGCCGATCACCCGCAGCATGGCATTGCCCGCATAGATCACCTGGCCCACGCCGCTGTCCGCGCGGCCCCCGAACAGGCTGTCGCGGGTGTTGGTGTCGATCACCACCTCTTGCGCCATGCGGCTGACCGCGGATGCATCGAAGCTGCGCCCGGCAATGATCGTCGATCCGGTGACCGCGAAGTAATCGCCGCCGACGCCGCTGATCTGGGCATTGGCCTCGGCCGAGCCGAAGCGCACGGTGGCCGTGGTCGCGGTGCCCGGCGTCGCGGCCGCGACAAAGGGCAGGCGGCCAAGCGCCTCGGCGTCGGATGCGACCAGCGTCTTGATGCGGCCCGACCGCATGTCTCCGAAGTCGCGGCCCGGAAAGACCTCCAGCGTATTGGTGCCCAAGGACGAGATATTGTCCAGCACCTGCTGGCGCGAGCCTTCGCCAAGCGCCACCACCGACACGACGGATGCGATGCCGATGATGATGCCCAGCATGGTCAGGAAGCTGCGCAGCTTGTGCGCGCGCATCGAGACGACGGCCATCCGCAGCGCTTCCCAGAAGGCGCTGCCGGGCAGGGCGGGGGCGGGTTTCGCGGCGGGCGCGCAGGACGCCGGGGCAGGGGCCGGCTGGTTCCGGCGGTCGCCGACGATGCGGCCGTCGCTGATCTCGATGATGCGGCGGGCGCGGGCGGCGACCTTGGGGTCGTGGGTCACGACGATGATGGTGCGGCCGTCGGCGTTCAGCTCGTCCAGGATGGACAGCACCTCCTCGCCGCTGCGGCTGTCGAGCGCGCCGGTAGGCTCGTCCGCCAGGATCACGCTGGCGTCGTTCATCAGCGCGCGGGCGATGGAGACACGCTGCTGCTGGCCCCCCGACAGGGCCGAGGGCCGGTGCCCCAGCCGCGCGCCCATGCCCAGCCGGTCCAGCAGCCGCGCCGCCCGCGCCCGGCGATCCGATGCCGCCTCGCCGCGATAGACGGCCGGGATCTCGACATTGCCAAGGGCGGTCAGTTCCGGCAGCAGGTGGTATCGCTGGAAGATGAAGCCGAAGCGTTCGCGCCGCAGCGCGGCCAGTCGGGTGTTGTCGAAGCTGCCGATATCCTGGCCCGCAAAGCGGTAGGTGCCGGTGCTGGGGCGGTCCAGGCAGCCCAGGATGTTCATCAGCGTGGTCTTGCCCGAACCCGATGCGCCGATGATCGCCACATATTCGCCCGGCATGATCGCCAGGTCCACGTCGCGCAACACGGTCAGGCTGCCTTCGCCCTGGACATAGCTGCGCCCGATGCCCGCCAGTTGGATGATCGGCTGCCCGTCCACGGATCAGCCCCGCATTCCGCGCATCCCGCCCAAGGGGTTGCGGCCTGACGGCCCGCCCTGGCTTGTGCCGCTGCCTGTGACAATCTGCTCGCCTTCCTGCAGGCCGTCGGTGATCTCGGCCATGACCTTGTCGTTCAGCCCCACGCTGACCGCGCGTTCCTGAAGCGAACCGTCGCTGCCCTGCACCTGAAGCCGGTATTGCCCGTCCGCACCCGGCGCGCCAAGCGCGATGGACGGCACCGTCAGCACGTCCCGCGCCTGGCCCAGGACGATATGCACCTCGGCCGTCATGTAGGTGCGCAACCGGCCGTCGGGATTGGGAACGGAAAAGCGGCCGTTGTAATAGATCGCCTCGGACGCCGTGCTGCCCGATCCGGTGCCGCCGCCCAGGCTAGGGTCGTTCACGATGGATTCGGGGGCAGGGGCCACGGCTTCCAGCACCGCGTCATATCGGCGGTCGGGGGCGCCCAAGGTGGTGAACCAGACCTTCTGGCCGGGTTCGACCCGTCCGATATCGGCCTCGGAAATCTGGGCAAAGACCTCCATCTGGGTCAGGTCGCCCAGCACGACGATCGTGGGGGCGGATTGCGCGGCGTTGACGGTCTGGCCCTGCTGGGCGGTGATCGCCAGCACGGTGCCGTCGGCGGGCGCGGTGATGCGGGTATAGGCCAGGTTCGCCTCGGCCGTCTGGATCGCGACTTCGGCCTGGGCGATCTGGGCATCAAGCGCGTCGATCTGCGCCCGGGCCACCGCCACATTCGAGACGGCGGTGTCATATTCGTTCTGCAAGGTCAGGTTCGAGCTTTGCAGTTTTTCCAGCCGGTCCAGCGTCCGCAGCGCCAGATCCAGCGTCGCCTCGCGCTCGAGCCGCTGGGCGCGGGCGACGGCCAGATCCGATTCCGCGGATTTCAGCGCGTTCCGCTGGTTGACGGAATCAATCTCGGCAATCAGATCGCCCTGGCGGACGGTCTGGCCCAGTTCCACCGCAATGGTGGTGATCCGCCCCGATGCCTGCGCGCCGACCGCGACCAGGTTGCGGGGCTTGATCGTCCCTTGGGCCAGCACCGTCACCTCGATATCGCCGCGCGCGACGGGGGTGGTCAGCACCTGCAATCCGTCGCCGCCCTGGGATTGCCCGACGCCAAGTGCCGCGGCCCCCGCCGCAAGCGCGCCGCAGACCGCCAATGCCGCCACGCCGTGACGAAACCCGAAGCGCATCCAGTTGATCCCCGATCCAGCCGATCTTCCCCATCAGTAGATAGCGCCGGCAGGCCCGGATCCAATGGGGCCGGCCCGGCGTGGCGGACCAGATTTGTAAATCAACATTTCCAGCGGCGGCACGGAAACGTTCGGTTGCAAAAATGCGGGCAGGGGGGCGGCACGCCCCCTATATAGCGGGTGGCAGAAAGGCGATCAGGACCGACATGACCGGCAACCCGCATATCCTTGTCGTCGACGACGACGCCGAAATCCGCAGCCTTCTGGCCCGCTATCTGGGCGGGCAGGGGTTTCGCGTCACCACTGCGCAGGACCGGCGCGAATGCCTGGCACGGGTGGCCGACGCGCCGCCCGACCTTATCGTGCTGGACGTGATGCTGCCCGATGGCACCGGGTTGGAGATCTGCCGCGGCCTTCAAGACCAGCGGCCGCGCATCCCGGTGATCCTGCTGACGGCCTTGAAGGAAGATGTCGACCGTATCGTGGGGCTGGAGATCGGCGCCGACGATTACCTGGGCAAGCCCTTCAACCCGCGCGAATTGACCGCCCGCATCCGCGCCGTCCTGCGCCGCAGCGGCGGCGATGAACCCCCTCAGCCTGCCGGCAGCTATCTGTTCGCGGGCTTCCGGGTGCTTCCCGACCAACGCCGGGTTGTCGCGGGCGGGGCCGACATCGACCTGACCGGGGCCGAGTTCGACCTTCTGATGGCCTTCCTGGTGCGCCCCGGCCGGGTCCTGTCGCGCGATCTGCTGCTGGATCTGACGCAAGGCCGGGACCGCGACCCGCTCGATCGGTCCATCGACGTGCTGATGAGCAGGCTGCGCCGCAAGCTTGCCACCGATGCCGTGCCCGCCGTCTTCAAGACCGTGCGGAACGGCGGCTATCAGCTTGCCGTCCCCGTCGCGGTCGAGGCGCCGGGCCCATGACCTCGCTGCGCAACCGGATCGCGGGCTTCATGATCCTGGCCATCGTCGTGGTGATCGCCCTGGCGACGCTTGTCGCGGTGCAACTGGTCCAGCGACCGCTGCCCGAGGCCGCGGTGATCCCCGTGGCCCGACAGATCGCGTGGAACGTCCGCTTTGCCCAGACCGATCGCGCGGCGGCCGAGGCTGCGGGAATGCTGTTCGCCGACCGCCCTGCCGCCGGCGAGGTGCGCGACCGATCGACCCAGCGTTGGACCCGAACGCTTGCAAAGCAGGGCTTGCAGAACCGGTTCGTGGTGACCGAGGATCCGCAGGGGACGACGCGGCGCATCTCGGTCGACCTTGGGGACGGCTGGGTGATCCTGCCCTTGCCGGACCTGCGGCCGCCGCGCGGGGGGTGGCGCATCTTCGCGGCCTGGATGGCGCTGATCGTGACCGGGGCCACGGCCGTGTCGCTGGTGGCCGCCACGCGGATCACCGGGCCCTTGCGGATCCTGGAAGGCGCCGTGGACCGAATCGGCCGCGACGGCGTGCTGGTGCCGATCCCGGAAACCGGGCTGCCCGAAACCCAGGCCACGGCGCGGGCGCTGAACCACCTGTCGGCGCGGCTGAAATCGGCGATGGAAAGCCGGATGCGCCTTGTCGCGGCGGCGGGCCACGACCTGCGCACGCCCATGACCCGGATGCGCCTGCGCGCCGAATTCGTCGAGGACGACGCCGAGCGCGAGAAATGGCTGGCCGACCTGGCCGAATTGGACGCCATCGCCGACAGCGCGATCCGGCTGGTCCGCGACCAGGTGACCCAAGGAGAGGCGCAGGATCTGCGGCTTGACCGGCTTGTGGGCGAAATCGTCGCCGAGTTGCGCGCCCTGAATTACCTGGTCACGCTTGGACCGCTTGCGCCGCTGGTGGCCAGCGCCGATCCGTTGTCGCTGAAGCGCGCCATCCGCAACCTGGTCATCAATGCGGCGACCCACGGCAAGGCCGCGCGCGTCCGTCTGCGCCACGACGGGGAAGGGGCCGAACTGGTGATCGAGGATGACGGCCCCGGCATCCCCGAGGCGCTGATGGAACGCGCCTTCGAGCCGTTCTTCCGGGTGGACAAGGGCCGCCGCAAGGCGCTGCCGGGCGCAGGGCTGGGCATGGCGATTGCCCGGCAGATCCTGGACCAGCTTGGCGGCCGGAT
Organism: Paracoccus sp. AK26; assembly: GCF_011801365.1. Lineage (NCBI taxonomy): Bacteria > Pseudomonadati > Pseudomonadota > Alphaproteobacteria > Rhodobacterales > Paracoccaceae > Paracoccus > Paracoccus sp. AK26. The sequence continues at coordinate 1,860,994 of NZ_CP041041.1, read as the reverse complement.
CGCGCTTGCGAACATCCAGCCGCGCGGGCTGCGCCAGACCGTGACGCTGCCCGCGCGGATCGTCTGACGCGCCTACTGCGCGCCGCGAATCGCCGGATAAGCCGCGCGGAAGGCGTGATAGGCGGCCTCGAAATCGTCGCGCAGGGTGGCATCGGGGGCGATTTCCTCGACCATGTCGGGGGCGGTCATGATCTGGGCCATGCTGCCCGCGCCTGCCGCGACCATGCCCAGCCGAGCCGCGCCCAGGGCTGCGCCGAATTCGCCATCGGCGGGCAGGGTCAGGGTCACGTCCAGCGTCGTGGCGATCACCCGCAGCCAGTAACGCGACCGCGCCCCGCCGCCGATCGCCATCATCCGGTCCAGCCGGGCGCCCGTTTCCTTCAGCGCCTGGTGGCTGTCGCGCAAGCCGAAGGCCACGCCCTCCAGCACGGCGCGGGTCATGTCGTCGCGCGTGGTGCCCGACCCCAGGCCGGTGAAGGCGCCCCGGATCACCGCGTCGTTGTGCGGCGTCCGTTCGCCCGACAGATAGGGCAGGAAGCGCACCGGCCCCGGCGCGCGCAGCGTCTCGCCCAGGGGGGCGGTCAGGTCGGCAGGGCGCGCGCCGGTGATCCCGGACAGCCAGTTCAGGCTGTCGGTCGCCGACAGCATCACGCCCATCTGGTACCAGGTGCCCGGCACCGCGTGGCAGAAGGTGTGCAGCGCCGTTTCCGGCGCGGGGTGATAGCCGTCGCGCGCCGCCAGAAGCACGCCCGATGTTCCCAGCGACACAAAGCCCTGGCCTTCGCGCATGGCGCCGATCCCGCAGGCGGCGGCGGCATTGTCGCCCGCGCCCCCGGCCACCACGACCGGCTGCGACAGCCCCCAGGCCTGCGCCAGGTCCGCGCGCAGTCTGCCTGCGGGGGCCGAGCCTTCGACCAGCCGGGGCATCTGGTCGCGCCGCATGTGGCCCGCAGCCAGCAGCGCGTCCGACCAGTCCCGCGCGCCCGTATCCAGCCAGGACGTGCCTGCCGCATCAGACATGTCGGTCACATGATCGCCCGTGAGATACAGGTTCAGATAGGCAGCGGGCAGCAGCACCCGTGCGATCCGGGCATGGTTCTGCGGTTCATGCGCTCGGACCCATTCCAGCTTGGGCGCGGTGAAGCCCGGAAAGACGATATTGCCCGACAGATCCCGCACCCCAGGCGTCGCGTCCAGCCTTGCGGCCTCGGCGTGGCTGCGGGTGTCGTTCCACAGGATGCAGGGCCGGATCACCCGATCGTCCGCGTCCAACAAGGTCGCGCCATGCATGTGGCCTGCAACGCCAATGCCGCGAAGGCCGGCAAATTCCGGGTGGCGGTCGCGCAGTTCCGCGATGGCCCCTTCAAGTGCGCCGATCCAATCGGCGGGATCCTGTTCCGACCAGCCGGAATGGGGATGGCTGACCGGATAATGCCGTTCCGTCGATCCGACGGGCCTGCCGCCTTCATCCACCAGCAGCGCCCGCAGCCCCGACGTGCCCAGATCGATTCCCAGATAGCTCATCTTCCCTCTCTCCCCTGCGGCCTTGCCGCCCTTGTCTTGCGAATGATCGTCGCCGTCAGACCCGTCCCGGCCTGTCCAGCAGTGCGGCCGCCATCCCGTCCAGGTCCGGCAGCACGATCGCCGCGCCAGCCTCGCTCAGGCGGCGGGCATGGTCGTCCTGCATCCCGACAAGATGGCTGCCGCCGGTGAAGCCCACCGCGCGCATCCCTGCGGCGCGGGCGCCAGTAATCCCGTGCGGGGAATCCTCCATCACCGCGCAGGCTTCGGGGGCGATGCCCAGGCTTTGGGCGGCCAGCAGGAACAGGTCGGGGGCGGGCTTGCCGCGCCGCACCTGATCGGCGCTGAAGATGCGGTCGCCGAACTGGCCCGCCAGACCCGCCACATCCAGCGTGATGCCCAGCCTGCGGACCGAACTGCCGGTGGCGATGGCCACCGTCACGCCGCGCGCGGCCAGATCGTCCAGCAGTGCCGGAATGCCGGGGATCACCCGCAATTCGGAAGGATAGCGCGCCAGCAGCCGTTCCTCGAAGATGCGGGCGAAGTCGGGCAGGTCGGGCCGGTCAAGCGCCTCGCTGAGGTGCCGGACAATGGCCTGGATCGACATGCCCAGGAATTTGCGGCGCAGTTCGTCCGGGGTGGCATGCAGCCCCTCGACCGCCATCATCTCGGCCAGCGTTTCCAGCGACATCGGCTCGCTGTCCACAAGGCAGCCGTCCATGTCGAAGATCACGGCGCGGATATCGGTCATGCGGCCCCCTGGTTGCGATAACGGCCTGATGCCTACACGGATCGGGCGCGGATGACAAACGGCGCCTGCTGCGCTAGGCGGGTGGGCATGACGCATTTCCTTCCTGTCCGAGAGCTTTTCGTATCCCCCGACGCCGCGACCGCCTTGGGGGCCGAGGCCGAGAAGCTGCCCGCATGGGCGCTGGATGCCCGCCAGGTGGCCGAGCTTGACCTGCTTCTAAGCGGCGGCTTTACCCCGCTGCGCGGCTACATGACCGAGGCCGATTATCGCGCGGCCTGCGAAGGCGGGGACACGGGATGGCCAGTGCCCTTTGCCCTTCGGGTCGCGGCGGATTTCGCCCGGGGGGTCGAACCCGGCCACGACATTGCGCTGCGCGACGCGGATGGCGTCGTGGCGGTGCTGTCGGTGACCGACCGCTGGGGCGACCCGGCCCGCTTGGGGGGCAAGGTCAAGGGCCTGCGCCGCCCCGGCAGCGGCCCGACCCCCAACGCGCTGCGCGCCCTGTTCCGGGGCCGAGGAACCGGTCAGGTGCTGGCAGTCCTGCCCGCGTCCCAGGCGGATGTGGACATGGCCGCGACGCTGGTCGCCCGCATGGGCGCGGCGCTGCTGGTCCAGCCCGCGCCGGGTGTCGTGGTCGATGCGCCCGGCGATGCCGTGCTGGCGCCCCTGGCCGCAGGACCGCCCGAAGGTCCGCGTGGCCTGCTGTGGCAGGCGCTTGTCGCGCGCAATCATGGGGCAACGCATCTGGTCCTGCCCGACGCCGCCGCACGGGAAATTTACCGCCCGCATCAGGACCGGATCGGGCTGCCGATGGTTCTGCCCGACGGGAACCGCTAGGCCGGGCCTGATGTCACGATCTGCAGGAAAGGCGGCCCATGTCCCCGATGCGTGCAGGCGATCCCGCCTTCAACCCATGGCTTGCAGCAGTCCTGCTGCTGCTGGGCAACTTCATGAACCTGATCGACGTCAGCATCGTGAACGTCGCGCTGCCCTCGATCCAGGAAAACCTGGGGGCCACTGCAGCCGAGATCGAGTGGGTGTCGGCCGCCTATGTGCTGGCCTTCGCGGCGGGGCTGCTGCCCTTCGGCCGCTTCGGCGACAAGTTCGGGCGCAAACGGCTGTTCCTGCTGGGCATCGGGCTGTTCACGCTGGCCTCGGCGCTGTGCGGCTTGGCGCTGTCGATGCCGATGCTGATCTGGTCGCGCGCGCTGCAGGGGGTGGGCGGGGCGATGATGGTGCCGCAGGTCATGGCGATCATGCATGTGATGTTTCCGCCCGAACAGAAGGCGCGCGCATTTGCCCTGGCGGGCGTGGTGGCAAGCCTTGGCGCGGTCACCGGGCCGCTGATGGGCGGCGCGCTGATCACGGGCGACATCGCCGGTCTTGACTGGCGGCCGATCTTCCTGGTGAACCTGCCGGTCGGAATGGTCGTCATCGCAGCGGGACTTCGCTGGATCCCGGCGCTGTCATCGGATCGGAAGATGCGCATCGACTGGATCGGGGTCGGGCTGTTCTCGCTGGCTGTGGTGCTGGTTGTCCTGCCGGTGATCGAGGGGGCGCTGCTGGGCTGGCCCTGGTGGTGCATCGCAATGCTGGTCGCGGCGCTGCCGGTGGGCGGGCTGTTCGTCTGGCGGCAGGTCCGCCTGGCGCGCCAGGGGAGAGAGCAGCTGCTGCCGGTCGCCCTGATGCGCAACGCGGGCTTTGTCACGGGCGTGCTGATGGTCATGCTGCACTTTTCGGCCATACCGGGAATGTTCCTGGTGCTGGCGATCTATCTGCAGACGGGCTTCGGTTTGGACCCGATGCAGTCGGGCATCGCCACCGCGCCCTTTCCACTGGGCATCATGCTGGGCAGCTACATCACCGGGCGCTTCGGCACGAAATGGATGCCGGGACGGATGGCGGTGGGCGTGGCGACGCTTTTGGCGGGGATGGTTTTCCTGCGCCATGTCACCGGCCATCCGCCGCAAAGCTTCACGCCTGCAACCCTGATCGGACCATTGGCTGTCTGCGGCTTTGGCATGGGGCTGACGATCTCGCCGTTGTTCCAGACGGTGCTGCAATCGGTGCCGGGACGGGATGCGGGGGCGGGATCAGGGGCGATGCAGGCCTTCCAGCAGGTCGGCGCGGCCATCGGCATCGCGGTGGTGTCCAGCCTGTTCTTCGTGCGCCTGCACGGGCAGGGCGGCAACGATTATCCTGCCGCCATGTCGCACGCCCTGACCTATCAGGTCTGCGCCTTTGCCGCGATCCTGACGGTGCTGGCGCTGCGGACGGGCCTGCGGGGCAAGGCGGAAAATCCGCCCCGCCCCGAAAAGGTCAGTGGACGCTGACCGGGGTCAGTTCGTTCTGGCGGGCCAGCACAAAGGCCAGTTGCCGGTCCTTGACCAGGGCCAGGCGTTCGCCGTCGATGTCGTGGACGGCATACATGCTGTCGATCCCGTCAAGCTGCTGGCGCAGTTCCTGGGGCAGGCTGCTGGTTTCCACCTGACGGATATAGACCGTCCTTTCGGCGTCAATGCCGCCGAAGTCGAATTTGGTATCCATGATGATCCCCTTTACTTGCGGCTGATCGGAATGGTCTGGACGACCTGCTGGGGCTGGATGCGCCTCAGGTCCACATGAAGCAGGCCATTCTCCATCTGGGCGCCCTCGACCTCGACCCCGTCGGCCAGGACGAAACTGCGCTGGAAGGCACGGGCGGCGATGCCCCGGTGCAGGAAGACGCGCTCGCTTTCGGGTTCGGCCATGCGGCCGCGGATGACAAGCTGCCGGTCCTCGGTCGTGACGGACAGATCCTGTTCCGCGAAACCCGCGACCGCCAGCGTGATCCGGAACCCGTCGGGCGCGACATGTTCGATGTTATAGGGGGGATAGCCCTCGGCGCCCTTTGCGGCCCGTTCGGCCAGACGCTCTAGCTGGTCGAACCCCAGCAGATACGGATGCGCCCCCAGCGAAATCTTGGTCATGCTCAGCCCTTTTTGCGACAAGCGACTGTTCTGCGGACCCCTTGGCGGCGATCCGCTTGGCATCAATATGTGGACGAAGCCGGCGCCTTGCAAGTCCGATCACGGCCGTATCCCGCAGGCCTGGGCCGCCGTTTCGATCGCCGCACGAGAGCCGGTCAGGGGAAACGTGCTGCTGCGGCCCCCCGCCGCGACCTCGACCCCGTTGCCGGACATCAGCGCGCCGACCAGCGGCGATCCGGCGTCGGCGGTGGTATAGAGGATGCCGTTGCGCGCCACGAAGGGCTGCGCGAAGGGACGGCCGTCCACGCTGATGCGCGTGTCATCTGCCGCCCCGCCCAGACCCGAGATGCCGATCAGTGCCGGCCCGCCCGGCTGGCACATGTAGTTCAGCGACCTGCCCCCCGCGTCAATCACTGCCGCATGGGCGCCCGAAACGCTTTCGTTCCTCCAGCGGGGCGCAGTCGCATCGCGCCGGGGGCTAGCTTCGGGCGTGTCGCTGCACATCCGTTCGATGCAGGCCTGATAGGCCGGGCTGGTCGCCGGGCCGTGGTTGAACAGGCACTGGTTGACGCAAAGCTGCGCCCTGTCCTCTTGGGCCTGGGCAGACGCACCCATGGCCAATGCCGCAACGGCGAATGCCGCCAGACCCCAGACATCCTTCATCACCCGTCCCCTTTCTGCAACACCAAGCCTTCCGGCAGAGGGACAAGAAGCAAGTCGGTCCTGTCCCTCGCTAAGCATCTTGTTAACATGTGCCGTGCTAGGATCTATACTTGGCGCAAAGACCTCATGCGTCGAGCCAGGCCAAGCCAGATGAACATGCACCACGAGATGTCCCATGACGAAATCATCCGCGCCAAGCTGGCGGCGCTGCGTTGCGAACACCGCGACCTGGATGAGGCGATCGCGGCCCTGTCGGCGCAGCAGCTGACATCCTCGCTGGCGTTGCAGCGCCTGAAGAAGCAGAAGCTGATGCTCAAGGACCAGATCGCCCGGCTTGAGGACGAGATCACCCCCGACATCATCGCCTGATTGCGGCCCTGCGCCCCGCGCGCTATGGCGGGCGCAGGAAACCGGGTTCGGGATCGGGACGAATGATGGAAAAACCTGTGGGAATCATCATGGGCAGCCAGTCCGACTGGCCCACGATGAAGGAAGCCGCCACGATCCTGGATGAACTGGGCGTCCCTTATGATGCCCGCATCGTCAGCGCCCACCGCACCCCCGACCGGCTGTGGGATTACGGCAAGACCGCCGTGTCGCGCGGCTTGAAGGTCATCATCGCAGGTGCAGGGGGCGCGGCGCACCTGCCGGGGATGATGGCATCAAAGACCCGCGTGCCGGTCATCGGCGTGCCGGTCCAGACCAAAGCACTGTCCGGGGTCGATTCGCTTTATTCGATCCTGCAGATGCCCAAGGGATATCCCGTCGCCACAATGGCCATTGGGACTGCGGGCGCAGCCAATGCCGGGCTGATGGCAGCGGGCATCCTTGCGCTGTCCGATCCCGCGCTTGCTCAACGCCTGGATGCCTGGCGCCAGGCGCTGTCCGATTCCATCCCCGAGGAGCCGCGCGATGAATGATGTCCGGACGATCGGCATCCTGGGCGGCGGCCAGTTGGGCCGGATGCTGTCGGTGGCGGCCAGCCGCCTGGGCCTGCGCTGCCATATCTATGAACCGGGTGCCGCGCCTGCGGGCGACGTGGCCTGGCGCGTGACCACCGCGCCCTACGAGGACGAGGCCGCTCTGCGTGCCTTTGCCGAAAGCGTCGATGTCATCACCTATGAATTCGAGAACGTCCCGACCTCGGCGCTGGACCTGCTTGAATCGATCCGCCCGATCCGCCCCGACCGCCGCGCGCTGGCGGTGTCGCAGGACCGGCTGACGGAAAAGACCTTCCTGAACGACATCGGTTTGGCAACCGCGCCCTTCGCCGACGTCCCGGCCGAGACTGACCTTGACGCAGCCGTTGCGCGGATCGGCCGCCCCTCGATCCTCAAGACCCGGCGACTGGGCTATGACGGCAAGGGCCAGGTCCGGATCGGCGACGGTCCCGCCGAATGGACCGGCGCGCCGTCCGTGCTGGAAGGCTTCGTCGATTTCTCGGCCGAGATCAGCGTCATCATCGCGCGCGGCACCGATGGCCAGGTCGCGGCCTTCGACCCTGGCCTGAACGTCCACCGCGAAGGCATCTTGCGCACGACCACCGTGCCCTGCGGCCTGCCCGGCAAGGTCACCACCGATGCCGTTCTGATCGCAGCGCGCATCGCAAACGCGCTGGACTACGTCGGCGTCATGGGTGTCGAACTCTTCGTGACCCCCCAGGGCCTGATCGTCAACGAGATCGCCCCCCGCGTTCACAACACCGGCCATTGGACCCAGGCGGGCTGCGCGGTGGACCAGTTCGAACAGCATATCCGCGCCGTGGCCGGCCTGCCGCTGGGCGACGGCAAGCGTTACGCAGATGTGGTGATGGAAAACCTGATCGGCGACGATGTAGCCCGCGTCCCTGATCTTCTGAAAACGCCGAACACGCAGGTCCATCTTTACGGCAAGGGCGATCCGCGACCGGGGCGCAAGATGGGCCATGTGAACCGGATCACCGGATGAAGCCGCCCCGACTGGCGGTCCGCGCGGCGATCCTGCGGGACGACCGCCTGTTGCTGGTCAACGCCTATCCAGGCCAGCAGTCCGACCTCTGGTGCCTGCCCGGCGGCGGGGTCGAACCCGGCCAGTCCCTGCCCGAAAACCTGATCCGCGAAGTGGCCGAGGAAACCGGCCTGGCCATCACCGTCAGCGCCCCGATCCTGGTCAACGAATTCCACGACCCCGAACGCGGCTTCCACCAGGTCGACATCATCTTCCGTGCCGCGCTGAACGGCGATGCCGGCATCATCCTGGAAGACCCCGAACAGGTGGTGAACCGCTTCATATGGGCCACGCGCGCGGAACTGACCAAGCTGCGCCACAAGCCCGGAATGCTGGCCCGCGCCGTCTGGGGCCAATACGCCGCCTGGTACGACCCGCTGGAACAGATCGTCAGCTAACTCTTCTTCACGAAAATATCCCACAGGGGGTCCCGGGGACGTGAAGTCCCCCGCTACTCCGCCGCCTCGTTCATCGCCGTTTCCGATCCCGACTTCATGCGGAACCCACGTTCAAGCTGATCAAAGGGCGCCACCGGATAGTCGCCCGAGAAGCAGGCGTCGCAGTATTGCGGGCAGGCCTTGTTGCGGCCCCCGGCCTCGCCCACGGCGCGGTAAAGCCCGTCCAGCGACACGAAGGCCAGCGAGTTGACGCCGATCCAGTCGCGCATCTCGTCGGGCGACATGTTGGCCGCCAGCAGCTTGTCGCGGTCGGGCGTGTCCACGCCATAGAAGCATGGCCAGGCCGTGGGGGGCGATGCGATGCGGAAATGCACCTCGGCGGCGCCCGCGTCCAGGATCATGTCCTTGATCTTGCGCGAGGTGGTGCCGCGCACCACGCTGTCATCGACCAGCACCACGCGCTTGCCCGCGATCAGGGACCGGTTCACGTTCAGCTTCAGCCGGACGCCCATGTTGCGGATCTGCTCGGTCGGCTCGATGAAGGTGCGGCCCATATACTGGTTGCGGATGATCCCCATGCCGTAGGGGATGCCTGATTCCTGGGCGTATCCAATGGCCGCGGGCGTGCCGCTGTCGGGGACGGGACAAACCAGGTCCGCCTCGATAGGCGCCTCGCGGGCCAGTTCCACGCCGATCTGGCGGCGGGTTTCATAGACCGAGCGCCCGCCGATGATCGAATCGGGACGCGAGAAATAGACATGCTCGAAGATGCAGAAGCGGCCCGTCGAGGGGCCGAAGGGGCGCGAGGATTCAACCTCGCCCTTGGAAATCACCACCATCTCGCCCGGCTCGATCTCGCGGATGAACTCGGCGCCGATGATGTCCAGGGCGCAGGTTTCCGACGCCAGCACGAAGCCATCCTCGCCCACCTTGCCCAGCACCAGCGGGCGCACGCCCAAGGGGTCGCGCACGCCGATCAGCTTGGTCCGGGTCATGGCGATGACGGAAAACGCGCCCTCGACCCGGCGCAGCGCGTCCTTCATCCGTTCGGGGATGTTGCGCTGGATCGACCGCGCCATCAGGTGGATGATGCATTCGCTGTCGCTGGAGGACTGGAAGATCGAGCCGCGCTCGATCAACTCGCGCCGAAGCGCCGCCGCATTGGTGATGTTGCCGTTATGGGCGATGGCGCAGCCGCCCATGTGAAACTCGCCAAAGAAGGGCTGCACGTCGCGGATGGCGGTCGCGGCCTTGGTCCCGGCAGTGGAATAGCGCACATGGCCGATGGCCAGCGGGCCGGGCAGGGTCGCCATCACCTCGGCCTTGGTGAAGTTGTCGCGGACATAGCCGAAGCGGTGGGCGCTGTTGAACCCGTGTTCCGCGTCATGGGCAACGATGCCGCCCGCTTCCTGGCCGCGATGCTGCAGCGCGTGCAGGCCAAGGGCCACGAAGTTCGAGGCATCGGTGACGCCGATGGCGCCGAAGATGCCGCATTCTTCGTGCAGGCGGTCCGAATCGAACGGATGGGCCAGGAATGGTTGCATCACGGCGTCCTGAATGGCTTTGGGCTGTCCCGCACCATGTAGTGCGGGTGCGTCCCAAAGTCACGCCCCCGCACGATGGCGGGGGCGGTTTTTCGTCACGGAAGCATCACAACAGGGCAGCCATGCAGTCGGCGCATCAGTTGGCGGGCGGGGTTTCCTGCGCCGAGGGGGTGGCCGTGGCCGTGCAGCCCGCCACCATCTGTTCGTAGCGGCTGACGATCCAGCCCGGCGCGTCGTCGGGGATTTGCTGGTCCATCTGGCCGCGCATCCGCTCGAACACCTGGGCGCTGCGGCTGTTTTCCACCACTGCGACCTGCTGGCTTGTCATCACGCGGTCATAGACGATGAAGGCGATCGCCACCAACAGGATGCCCCTGGCAACGCCGAACAGGAAGCCCATCCCCTGGTCCACGCCCCCGAGGGCCGAGCGTTGCACGACCGACGAGAACAGCGGAGTGATGATTGAAAAGACCACAAGGGCCAGTGCGAAGACCACGGCAAAGCCCGCAATGGTCGCCAGTTCGCAACTGTCGCCCAGGAAGCGGTCGAGGACCGGAAGCTGCGCGATCAGCGGGCGCATGGCTGCCGCGAAGATGAAGGCCAGGATCGCTGCCCCGATCCAGCCCAAGATCGCCAGCGATTCGCGCACAAAGCCGCGCGACCAGGCCAAAATGGCCGAAAGGATGATGACCGCAGCCACCACCGCGTCAATAACTGTGAATCCGTCCATCGCCTGTCCCCATGCGCCGGTTGTCTTTTCGTTTCAGGCACTTCAGCCGGCGCCGAAGACCTCTCCTGCAAATCCTGTCAGGTCGGCGATGCGCCTGACGCTCATCCCCCCTGCACCCTCGACCTTCTGGCTGTCGGGCAAAATCGCCTGTGAAAAACCAAGTTTCTGCGCCTCTTTCAACCTGTTTTCCGCCTGCGCGACGGGACGCAGCGCGCCCGACAGGCTGATTTCGCCGAACAGCACCGCTTCGGGCGGCAGGGCGCTGTCCTCGCGCGCGGACAAAAGCGCGCCCGCGATGGCCAGGTCGGCGGCGGGTTCATTGACGCGCATCCCGCCTGCGACGTTCAGGAACACGTCGAGCCCAGCGAAGGGGATGCCGCAGCGGGCTTCCAGCACGGCCAGGATCGTGCTGACGCGACCGCTGTCCAGGCCCACCACCGTGCGGCGCGGGGACGCCAGCGTCGATGGCGCCACAAGCGCCTGCACCTCGGTCAGGACGGGGCGCGTGCCCTCGATCCCGGCAAAGACGGCGCTGCCGGGGACGGGCTGGCCGCGTTCGGACAGGAACAGGGCGGACGGATTGGCGACCTCGGCCAGGCCGGCCCCAGTCATCTCGAAGACGCCGATCTCGTCCGCCGGGCCGAAGCGGTTCTTGACCGACCGCAGGATGCGGAACTGGTGGCCGCGCTCGCCCTCGAAATAGATGACGGTGTCGACCATGTGCTCGACCACGCGGGGACCGGCAATCTGGCCTTCCTTGGTGACATGGCCCACCAAAAAGATCGCCACGCCCTTGCGCTTGGCGAAGGTGACAAGCTCATGCGCCGCCGCACGGACCTGGGCCACGCTGCCCGGCGCGGCCTCGACCTGGTCGGACCACAGCGTTTGGACGGAATCGATGATCGCCAGGTCGGGACGCTCATTGTCGAGCGTGGTCAGGATGTCGCGCAGGTTGGTTTCCGCCCCCAGCCGCACCGGCGCATCCGCCAGCCCCAGGCGCTGCGCCCGCATCCTGACCTGCGCGCTTGCTTCCTCGCCGCTGATATAGACGGCGTTCAGGCCGCGCCGGGCAAATGCCGCCGCACCCTGCAACAGCAGCGTCGATTTGCCGATGCCGGGATCCCCGCCGATCAGGACCGCGCTGCCGGGAACCAGGCCGCCGCCCAGAACGCGGTCCAGTTCGTCCATGCCGGACAGGTGGCGCGGGGGCGGAGCTTCGGTCGTCATCAAGGTGGACAGCGGAACCGCGCGGCCCTTGGCGGCGCCGAGGCCCCGGCCCGGGCCCTGGGACAGGGGCGCCTCCTCGACGATGGTGTTCCAGGCGCCGCAGGCGTCGCAGCGCCCAGCCCATTTCTTGTGGGACGCGCCGCAGGCGGTGCAGGTGAAAGCATTGGTGGATTTTGCCATGTCCGTCATGTGGCATTTGCGGCCCGCCGCCGCAAGTTCCCCCTTCGTTCAAACTCACGCCTTTGTCGGCTTGATCTTTGGGGCCTGTGCGGTCAGGTTCCCCGCGCAAAATCAAGGCGTCCCGATGGCCACACCTCGTCCGTTCTCTCGCTATGAATTCACCATCGCCTGGCGATACCTGCGCGCCCGCCGGGCCGAGGGCGGGGTCAGCGTGATGACCTGGATCAGCCTGATCGGCATCGCGCTTGGCGTGATGGCGCTGATCGCGACCCTGGCCGTGCGCGCGGGTTTCCGGGCCGAGTTCGTGGACACGATCCTGGGCGCCAATGCCCACACGACCGTCTATATGGCGCCCCAGCAGATCGAGAACGAGTTTACCGAGGACGTTTATGTCGTCCCCGGCCGCATCGCCGATTACGACGCAATGGCCGCGAAATTGGCGCAAGTGCCGGGCGTCACGCGGACGGCGCCTGTGGTGCGCGGTCAGGTCATGGCCACCGCCAACGACAGCTCGAACGTGGCCGAGGTGTTCGGCGTAAGTCTCGATGATCTCAGGGCAATGCCGCGGATTGTGGATCCTTCCACCTCGGTCGGCAACCTGGACGACTTCGGCCGCGGCATTGCCATCGGCTCGGGCATCGCGCGCGAACTGGCGGTGGGCCTGGGCGACCGCATCCGCCTGATCGCCCCCGAGGGCGCGCGCACGGCCATCGGCACCACGCCGCGCGTCAAGGCCTACGAGGTGACCTATATCTTCAGCGCCGGGCGATACGACATCGACCGCACCCGCATCTACATGCCGATGGCCGAGGCTCAGTCATATTTCAACCGCGAGGGTGTCGCCGACGAGATCGAGGTCTTCGTCACCGACCCCGAGCAGGTGGACGACTGGACGGTGCCCCTGATGCAGGCTGCGGGCGAGGGGGCGCAGGTGTGGAACTGGCGAGACTCCTCGGGGTCGTTCCTGGCGGCACTGGACATGGAGGACGACGTGATGTTCGTGATCCTGTCGGTGCTGGTCTTGATCGCGTCCATGAACATCACCAGCGGGTTGATCATGCTGGTCAAGAACAAGGGCCGCGACATCGGCATCCTGCGCACCATGGGCCTGACCGAGGGCGCGGTGCTGCGGGTCTTCTTTCTGTGCGGGGCCTTCACGGGCGTGATCGGCACCATCGCGGGGGTGGTGCTGGGGGTGCTTCTGGCGCTGAACGTGGACAATATCATGGCCGGGCTGAACGCCCTGACCGGCGGGGGCGCCTGGCAGCCCGAGGTGCGGGGCATCTATCGCCTGCCCGCCGAATTGCGCGCCTGGGACATCTTCCGCGCGGTGGCGCTGTCGCTGTTCCTGTCCTTCGTCGTCACCATCTTTCCCGCGCGCCGCGCCGCGCGCATGAACCCGGTCGAGGCCCTACGCTATGAATGACGTGTTGCGCCTGGAAGGGGTCGGCAAGACCTATGGCAAGGACGGCCCCGCCCCGGTGCCGGTCCTGCGCGGCCTGGATCTGTCCGTCGCGCGCGGAGAGGTGGTGGCCCTGGTCGCGCCGTCGGGTGCGGGCAAATCGACGCTGCTGCATATCGCGGGGCTGCTGGACACGCCCGACACGGGGCGCGTGATCCTCAACGGGCGCGACATGACCGGGCTGCCCGACAAGCCCCGGACCGAGGCACGGCGGGCCGAACTGGGCTTCGTTTACCAATTCCACCACCTGCTGCCGGAATTCAGCGCGGCGGAAAACATCATCCTGCCGCAGCTTGCCAACGGCGTTCCCCAACGCGACGCCGCCGCCCGCGCCGCCGACCTGCTGGGCCGTGTGGGCCTGTCGGCGCGTGCGGATCACCGCCCGGCGGCGCTGTCGGGGGGCGAACAGCAGCGGGTGGCCTTCTGCCGCGCCCTTGCCAATGCGCCTTCGCTGCTGCTGGCAGATGAACCCACCGGGAACCTGGATCCCGAGACTTCGGACCGGGTTTTCGACATGCTGATGGCGCTTGTCCGCGACACCGGCCTCTCGGCGCTGATCGCCACGCACAACCACGACCTGGCCCGGCGCATGGACCGGGTGATCCGTCTCAACCAGACGGTTGCGTGACCCGTCCGGCCGGGGCAAAGTCGGGAAAACATCGGTAAGGGGCAGGGGATGAATGCAACATATGGGGCAGCTCTCACGGGGCTGGCGATGGCGGGCCTGATTGCCGCCTGCGCGCCGCAGATGTCGGACCGGGTGCAGGCGCGCAACGACTTCAACGCGCTGTGCGTCGACTGCCACGGAGCGGATGGCCGGGGCAATGGTCCAGCGGCCGGGGGAATGACCCCTGCGCCGGTCGATCTGACCCGTGTCGCTGCCAGCAACGGCGGCACGTTCCCGCGCCTGCAGGTGATGGGCCACATCTATGGCTTCACGCCGGGCCGCAGCGAATCGCCGATGCCAGAGTTTGGGGATCTGCTGGACGGGCCGACCATCCCCTATGACGCAGGCGACGGCAATCCGACGCCCACGCCCGTGCGACTGGTTGCCCTGATGGAATATGTCGAGGCGATGCAGCAATAATGCTGCGCCGTCCCCTGCTGGCCGCCGCCGCTGTGGCAGCCCTGGCGCAACCCGCCGCCGCCGATCCCTTTGCGGATTTCGGCACCGCCATGAAATATGGCCTGCCGCTGGCCGCAGCAGTCTGCGCCGCCCGCGACGACCGGCTGGAGGATTTCGCGGTGCGCGGTGCCTTGCAGACGGTGGTGGTGCTGGGACTGAAGACCTGGCTGGACGGCACCCCTGTATCGGTCCGGCCCAATGGCGAGGGAAAGGGTTTTCCGTCCGGCCACTCCGCCGCCGCGGCCTTCGGCGCGGCGGATCTGGCGGGCAAGTGCTTTCCCGACGACCGCGCGGCGGGCATCGGCCTTTACGGCGCGGCGGGTCTGACGGCTGCAAGTCGCGTCCATGCGGGCGAACACACTGCGCAACAGGCGCTGGCTGGCGCACTGATCGGCTTTTCCTTCGGCGCCGCCGATTTCGGCATCGGGACCGAGGGCGCAAGCTTCAGCGTCGGGATGCGCTTCTAACGCCCGCAGCGATCCAGCCAGGCGTTGATCGCATCCAGCGATTCCGGCTCGTCCAGCCAGGGCACATGGGCGCGGCCCGGAACCTCGGCAAAGATCGTGTCGGGGCGGCGGCGCAGCATCTCGGCGGCAACCGTAGCAGACAGCAGGTCGGAACTGGCCCCCCGGATCAGTGCGACGGGCAGTCCCGTAGTCGCATCCCACAGCGGCCACAGATCCGGCGCAGCGCCCTCGAAGGCTGCCAGGAACGCCTCGCGCAGGGCAGGGTCATATTTGATCCGCAGCCCCTCCGGCGTTTCGTCGTAATGCTTCTGCGCATCCGCCAGCCAACGGCCATCGGGGACATTTGTGAAGCCGGGCATGGCCGCAGGCAGCCGTTCCGCCAGCGCCTCATGCGTCCGCGCCGCCGGGTTGCGCCCGACATAGTCGAAGATCCTCTCCAGCCCCGCGCGCTCGATCACCGGGCCGACATCGTTCAGGCACAGCCCCAGCAGCCGGTCATGCGCCACGGCGGCCAGCAGCATCCCGATCAGCCCGCCGCGAGACGTGCCCAGGATCGCGGCCCTGTCCACCCCCAGGTGATCCAGCAGCGCCAGCGCATCCTTGCCTTCCTGCGGGACGGTATAGGTGGCGGCGCCGGTGCGGTCGGACTGCCCGCGTCCGCGATAGTCCATCCGGATCAGCCGCACGCCCGACAGATGCGGAGCGACGTAATCGAAATCGCCCATGTTCCGCGTCAGCCCGGCCAGGCACAGGACCGGCAGCCCCTTACCCTGGTCAGAATAGGCCAGCCGCGCCCCGTCATCTGCCGTGAAGAACATCGCTTTGCCCATCTTCCGTGCGGAAATATCCTCGGGGGGGGCGGGGGGCGAAGCACCCCCGCGGCGGCATCACAGGTTCTCGCTCTGCGGCATTCCCAGGACGTGATAGCCGCCATCGACCAGCACGATCTCGCCCGTGGTGCAGGCGCCCCAATCCGACAGCATCCAGACCGCAGTGCCGCCGATCGCGTCGAGCGTGGCGTTCTTGCGCAGGGGGGCATTGGCCTCGGTGTGGCGGAAGGTCTTGCGCGCCCCGCCAATGGCAGCGCCCGCCAGGGTCTTCATCGGGCCGGGGCTGATCGCGTTCACGCGGATGCCGTCCGGGCCAAGGTCGTTGGCCAGATAGCGCACCGTCGATTCCAGCGCGGCCTTGGCAACCCCCATCACGTTGTAGAAGGGCGTCACCCGGTTCGACCCGCCATAGGTCAGGGTGATCAGCGACCCGCCCGCCGACATCAGGGGATGGGCGCGCCGCGCGACCTCGATCAGGGAATAGCAGGAAATCTCAAGGCTGTGCTTGAAGTTTGCGCGGCTGGTGTTCATGAACCGGCCGGTCAACTCGTTCTTGTTGGAAAAAGCGATGGCATGGACCACGAAGTCCAGGCTGCCCCAGCGTTCCGTGATCGCCCCGAAGGCTGCGTCCAGCGAGGCATCGTCGGTCACGTCCACGTCCAGCAGGAAATCCGACCCGACCGAAGCCGCCAGCGGCTGCACGCGCTTGCCGAAAGCCTCTCCCTGATAGGAAAAGGCAAGTTCCGCCCCCTGGTCCGCCACCGCCTTTGCGATGCCCCAAGCGATGGAATGGTCGTTGGCGACCCCCATCACAAGCCCGCGCTTGCCTTGAAGAAGATCGCCCATACTGTCCCCGCTTACTCCAGGTATTTCGACATCAGCAGGGTGGCGTTCGTTCCCCCGAACCCGAAGCTGTTCGACAGCACGGAATCAAGACCGGCATTGTCCACCCGGCTTGTCGCAATCTCGCCCGGCTGGATTTCCGGGTCTAGGGTGGTCACGTTTGCAGATGCTGCAATGAAGTCATTTTGCAACATCAACAGGCTGTAGATCGCCTCGTGCACACCGGTTGCGCCCAGCGAATGGCCGGTCAGCGACTTCGTGGAACTGATCGGCGGGGTGTTTCCCTCGCCCCAGATGCGGCGCACGGCCTTGACCTCGCCCACGTCGCCCACGGGGGTCGAGGTGCCATGGGCGTTGATATAGCTGACCTTGCGGCCTTCGGGCAGGGTGTCCAGGGCAAGCCGCATCGACCGCTCGCCGCCCTCGCCGGACGGCGCGACCATGTCATAGCCGTCGCTGGTCGCGCCATAGCCGGTCACCTCGGCATAGATCTTGGCGCCGCGCGCCTTGGCGTGCTCCAGTTCCTCCAGCACGACCACGCCGCCGCCGCCCGCGATGACGAAACCGTCGCGGGTCGCGTCATAGGGCCGGGACGCGGTTTCAGGCGTGTCGTTGTATTTCGACGACATGGCGCCCATAGCGTCGAACAGGCAGGACAGCGTCCAGTCCAGTTCCTCGCCGCCGCCCGCAAAGACGATGTCCTGCTTGCCCAGTTGGATCTGTTCGACCCCGTTGCCGATGCAGTGGGCCGAGGTCGAACAGGCCGAGGTGATGGAATAGTTCACGCCCTTGATCTTGAAGGGCGTGGCAAGCGTCGCCGAGTTGGTGGACGACATGCAGCGCGTCACCATGAACGGCCCCATGCGCTTGGGGCTGCCCTTTTCGATGACGGTCTGATGCGCCAGGAAGAAGTTGCTGGTGGACGGCCCGCCCGATCCCATGATCAGCCCGGTGCGAGGGTTGGACACGTCGCCTTCCTCAAGCCCGGAATCCTTGATCGCCTGTTCCATGGCCAGGAAGTTGTAGGCCGCGCCCGGACCCATGAAGCGCAGGTTGCGCTTGTCGATGTGATCCTCCAGCACGATCTGGGGCATCCCATGGACCTGGCTGCGGAACCCGTGTTCGGCATATTCGGGCGCGAAGACGATGCCCGACCGGCCCGCCTTCAGGCTTTCCGTCACCTCGTCGGCATTGTTGCCGATGGGCGAGACGATACCAAGGCCGGTGATGACGACGCGTCGCATGGGCCTTCCTCCTTGCTTATGTTCAGTGGGCCGCCGTCAGTTGGACGACAGCGCGACCTTCATGTCCTTGACCTGGTAGATGGTCTCGCCATCCGCCTCGACGCGGCCGTCGGCCACGCCCATCGTCAGGCGCCGCGTCTGCACGGCCTTCGTGAAATCGACGTGATAGCGCAGCAGCTTGCGGTCGGGACGGACCATGCCGGTCAGCTTGACCTCGCCCACGCCCAGGGCATAGCCGCGCCCCTGCCAGCCGCGCCAGCCCAGGTTGAAGCCGGTCAACTGCCAAAGCCCGTCCAGGCCAAGGCAGCCGGGCATGATCGGGTTGCCCGGGAAATGGCAGGCGAAGAACCACAGGTCGGGGGTGATGTCGAATTCGGCCACCACATGGCCCTTGCCATGTTCCCCGCCGTCTTCGGAAATGTCGGTGATGCGGTCCATCATCAGCATGGGCGGTTCGGGCAGTTGCGCGTTGCCGGGGCCGAACAACTCGCCCCGGGCGCAGGCCAGCAGGTCGTCGCGGTCGAAGCTGGTCTTGTCCATCGCCATGCAGTCTTGCCTTTCTTGCAGGCCATCGGCCAGCTTTCACAAAATCGACGCCCGTCTATCACTTGGGGTAACGCGCGTGCAAGTCAATGCAGCGGCGGCTTGCATCCCGCAAATGGCCGGGCGACAAGCGTCCCTGTGCCGCCCCCAAGGAGGATGTGATGAGCCTGTATGTCGCCCTGCAGATGGACCCGATCGAACATGTCTCGATCACAGGGGACAGCACCTTCCGCATCGGGCTGGAGGCCGAGGCCCGCGGCCATCGGCTGTTCCAATACACCGTGGACCAGTTGCGCTATGACGAGGGCCGGGTGATTGCGCGCGGCCGCCCGATCACCCTTCGGCGCGAGCAGGGCAACCACGTCACCTTCGGCGACTGGGCCGAGGTGGACCTGTCGGACTTTGACGTCGTCTGGCTGCGCCAGGATCCGCCCTTCGACATGGCCTATGTCACCTCGACGCACCTTCTGGACCGCGTGCATCCGAAGACGCTTGTGGTGAACGATCCCTTCTGGGTCAGGAACTGCCCGGAAAAGCTGATGGTGCTGGATTTCCCCGAACTGACGCCGCCCACCATGATCGCCCGCGACCCGGCCGCGATCCGCCGCTTCCGCGACCGGCACGGCGACATCATCGTGAAGCCTCTCTACGGCAATGGCGGGGCAGGGGTGTTCCACCTGGACCCCGAGGACCGCAACCTGTCGGCGCTGCTGGAACTGTTCGCGGGCATCAACCGCGAGCCGATGATCGCGCAGAAATACATCCATGCCGTGAGCCAGGGCGACAAGCGCATCATCCTGGTGGACGGCGAACCCGTCGGCGCGATCAACCGCGTCCCCCAGACGGGCGAGGCCCGGTCGAACATGCATGTCGGCGGGCGCGCGGAAAAGATCGGCCTGACCGAGCGGGAATACGAGATCTGCGCCCGGATCGGTCCGGTGCTGCGCGAAAAGGGCCTGATCTTCACCGGCATCGACGTGATCGACGGCTGGCTGACGGAAATCAACGTGACCTCGCCTACGGGGATCCAGGAGCTTGAGCGGTTCGACGGGATCAACGCGGCGGAGAAGATTTGGGAGGCGATTGAGCGGCGGGTGGTTGCGTAGGGTGGGGTTTCATCCCACCGTTTCGCAGGGTAGCACATGGAGAAGGGTGGATTAGAAACCCACCCTACGCTTGCTTTGTCTTTACGTCCGCCGAACATGCGTTACCACGGCCATGTCTTCCCTTTGAACTCGAAAATGCCGACATATAAGTCTCTGTCCTTGCAGTAGACCTCTTCGAAGTCCACCAGATCGCCGGTTGTTTTGCGGAAACTGACTGCACCTTTCCGATAAGCGGTATAAAATTCTGACATTTCCCACAAAGATGCGATATAGACCTTGTATCGTATGGTTGGGGATACAAGCGTCAAAGGCGGAAGCCAGATCTGGGACAAAGCTGGTTTGCATATGGTCGAATCAAAGTGCGGCCTGATGTCGGAGTTGCATGCTAGTCCTGCATCGACACTGTAGATCGCAGGAGCGCATTCGGTCGATGTCCTGCCTTGATCTTCATAATATTGCCTTATGGCGTTCCTGATTATGTCCTGGTCACTGACAATCTCGTTGCTGACTGCAAGGCTTCTTATAAGCACAAATAAATATAGAAATATCGCGATGAGGATGAGGGCAATAATTGCCAAGAAAAAATAAAAAAATTTCATTGCGGCGTCTTATTGGAAATTTCGCGCACCAGGAATTTCGTTGTTGTTTCGAGTACGCGTCGGGATGCGTGCCCGCCCCCCGGCCTTTACCCCGCCTCCCTTACCCTCTCCTCCACCACCTCGAACGGCACCCCCGGCTGATCCTTCGCCGCCCGGATGACCAGCGAGGTCTTGACGCTAGCCACGTTCGGCGCCGCTGTCAGCGACTGCGTCAGGAACCGCTGGAAGCTGGACAGATCAGGCGAGACGCACTTCAGGATGAAGTCGATCTCTCCGTTCAGCATGTGACATTCCCGGACCAGGGGCCAGCCCTGCACCAGGGCCTCGAAGGCCGACAGGTCGCGTTCGGACTGGTTGGCAAGGCGCACCATGGCAAAGACCTGCACCTCGAATCCCAGTTCGCGGGCGTCGATGTCGGCATGATATCCGCGGATGAAGCCGGTTTCCTCAAGCGCGCGGACGCGGCGCAGGCAGGGGGGCGCGGAGATGCCCACCCGGCGGGCCAGTTCGACATTGGTCATCCGGCCGTCAGCCTGAAGTTCGGCCAGGATCTTGCGGTCGATGTCATCCAGTTTCGCGCCGGCCATGCTGCTCTTTCTTGATCGGGTCTTTGGCGTTGCCGGAAACTACAATGCAGGCACATTACGCGCAATATTCTTTCTGCGCGCGTCCCGCGTTGCGATTTCCGGGCGGAAGCACTACCTCATGCACAAACACCGGATGGGACGCAAGATGACCGAACGCACGCATGTGAAACTTCTGATCGTGGGGTCCGGCCCTGCGGGCTATACCGCCGCCGTCTATGCCGCGCGAGCCATGCTGAACCCGATGCTGATCCAGGGGATGCAGCCCGGCGGACAACTGACCATCACGACCGAGGTCGAGAACTGGCCCGGAGAGACCGAGATCCAGGGCCCCGAGCTGATGGTCAAGATGGAGGAGCATGCCCGCGCCATGGGCACCGACATCGTGATCGACATGGTGACCTCGCTTGACCTGCAGCGCCGCCCCTTCACCGCCACCTGCGACAGCGGCCGCGTCGTCACGGCCGACGCGGTGATCCTGGCGACCGGCGCCCAGGCCCGCTGGCTGGGCCTGCCCTCCGAGGAGAAGTTCAAGGGCTTCGGCGTTTCCGCCTGCGCCACCTGCGACGGCTTCTTCTATCGCAACCGCGAGGTTCTGGTGATCGGCGGCGGCAACACTGCGGTGGAAGAAGCGCTGTTCCTGACCAAGTTCGCGAGCAAGGTGACGCTGGTCCACCGCCGCGACAGCCTGCGGGCCGAGAAGATCCTGCAACAGCGCCTGTTCAAGAACCCCAAGGTCGAGGTGATCTGGAACCACGCGCTGACCGAGGTCCAAGGCACCGATACCCCGGCAGGCGTGACCGGCGCGGTCCTGACCTCGACGGTGGACGGCAGCACGCGGACGGTTCCGGCGGACGGCGTTTTCGTGGCGATCGGCCATGCGCCCGCCAGCGAACTGGTCAAGGACCAGCTTGAGTTGCACAACGGCGGCTATGTGAAGGTCGAACCGGGCAGTACCCGCACCTCTATCCCCGGCGTCTTCGCGGCAGGCGACCTGACCGACCATGTCTATCGCCAGGCGGTGACAAGCGCGGGGATGGGCTGCATGGCGGCACTGGATGCCGAGAACTGGCTGGCCGAACATGACGACGCGGGCGAGCCCGATCCCGACCATGCCTGGCGCGAAGACGAAATGGCCGAATGAACGAAAAAGGGGCGCGGTGATCCGCGCCCCTTTCCGCTTCTTAGGCGTCCTTACTGTTCCAGGACAAAGGGGCCGGTGTAGTTGTCCACGTTGTCGGCGGTGATCAGCAGGCAGTCAAACAGCTGCTTTTCCGTATCCACGCCAGTCGTGCCGTTCTTGATGAAGTTGTCGGCCTGGCGGACGGCTTCCTCGGCGAAGACGGCGACCGGCTGCAGGACGGTGTATTGCAACTCGCCAGCCTTCACGGCCTCGACCGCGTCGGGGGATCCGTCGAAGCCGCCGACCTTGACCTGTTCCAGCTTGCCGGCTTCCTTCAACGCGGCGATGGCGCCCAGTGCCATTTCATCGTTGCCCGAGATCACGCCGATGATGTCGGGATTGGCCTGCAGCAGCGACTGCATCTTCTGATAGCCCTGGGTGCGGTCCCAGTTGGCGACTTCCTGGCCGACCTTCACCAGGTCGGGATACTGGGTCAGCACGGTCTCGAAGCCGTTGGACCGGGTCTGGGCATTGTTGTCTGACGGCGCGCCGAACAGCTCGACATAGTTGCCTGCATCGCCCACGGCCTCGACCCAGGCCTGCGCGCCAAGGGCCGCGCCCTGCGCGTTGTTCGACACCAACTGCGCCTTGGCCAGACCTTCCTGGTTGATCTCGGCATTGACCAGGAAGACGGGGATGCCGGCGTCCACGGCCTTCTGCACCGCGCCCACCGAACCGTCGGCATTGGCCGGGTCAAGGATCAGCGCGACCGACTGGTTGGTGATCGCGGTATCGACCAGGGTGCTTTCGGTGTTGGTGTCGCCCCGGTGCGCGGCCACGTTGGCGGTATAGCCCAGTTCCTCGGCGGTCTTCTTGGCGACCTCGCCTTCCGTGAACCAATAGGGGTTCGCGGGGTCGTTGACGATGATGGTGATCAGCCCCTCGGCCGAGGCGGCGCCTGCCATCATCGGCATGGCGACGGCGGCGGCAAGCAGCGCGCGGCGGGTCATGGTGAACATTACTCTCTCTCCCCTTTGGGTTGTTTCACTGCCGGAAGGCAGGCTTTCCGCCCGGCGTCCCGCGCCGGACGGCGAAGGTCGTGGGCCGTCAGGACTTGCGCCCGCCGCGCCCATATTGGATCGAGTTCATCAGCACGGCCAGCACGATCACGGCGCCGGTGAAGACCGTCTGCCAGTATGAACTGACGCCGATGATGACCAGGCCCGCCGACAGGAAGCCGATCACGAAGGCGCCCAGCATCGTGCCGCGCACGCCGCCGCGCCCGCCGGTCAGCGCCGCGCCGCCGATCACCACAGCCGCAATGGCGGTAAGTTCATAGGTGGTCCCCGCCGTGGGACCCGCCGATGTCAGTTGCGAGGCCAGCACCAGCCCCGCCACCGCCGACAGCGCGCCCGAGATGGTGTAGACGGTGATCTTGACCAGCCGCACCGGCACGCCCGACAGTTCGGCGGCGCGTTCGTTGCCACCCGAGGCATAAAGCCAGCGTCCGAAGGCCGAACGCGACAACATCAGCCCCGCCAGCACCGCCACCACGGCCAGCACGATCACGCTGATGGGGATGCCCCACAGCCGGTTGAAGCCCAGCCAGTTGAAGCCGGTGTTGCCCAGGGCTTCCTGCCCGCGCAGGTTGTTGTAGGTCAGCCCGTTCGTCATCAGCAACGCGACCCCGCGCGCCACATACATCACGCCCAGAGTGGCCACGAAGGGCGGCACCTTGAAGAAGGCCACCAGAACGCCGTTCAGCGCACCCACGGCCGCGCCGATGGCGATGGTCAGCACCACCACCGCCCAGACCGGCGGGTAAAGGATCACCCCCGCCCATTCCAGCGTGACGCCCTGCATCATCGCGCCCGCGCAGACCCCGCAAAGCGCGAGGATGGATCCGACCGACAGGTCGATCCCGCCGTTCAGGATCACCAGCAGCATGCCCACCGACAGGATGCCATAGATCGCAACCTGCGACGACATGATCAGGAAGTTCGACACCGTGAAATAGTTCGGCGACAGGAAGGAAAAGACCACGATGATCGCGATCAGGGCGAAAAAGGCGCGGCCTTCCAGCAGCAGGCGGCCGATGCTGAAGCCGTCTTGTTTGGGCGCGGTGGTGGTGGCAGACATAGGTTTTCCTCGCTCAACGGCCCATCAGGCAGCCACGGACTCGCCCGAGGCGGCCATGATCTTTTCCTTGGAAACGGTGGAATCGAATTCGGCCGAGATCCGGCCCTTGTGCATGACGATGATCCGATGCGCGATGGACAGGCATTCGCTGACCTCGGATGTGGAATAGATGACGGCAAGGCCCCGGCGCGCGCCCTCGGCCAGCAGGCGGAAGACCTCGGCCTTGGCGCCGATGTCGATCCCGCGCGAAGGTTCGTCCAGCATGATGACGCGGGGGTTGGTGGCCAGCATCTTGCCGATCACGACCTTCTGCTGGTTGCCCCCCGACAGCGATCCGATGGGCGCGCCCCCGCCCGAGGTCTTGACGGTGACGCTGCGGATGCTGTCGTCGATCAGCTTGCGTTCCGTGCGGCTGCTGGTGAACAGCCCGCGCGTGAAGTTGCGGATGGATGCCAGCGACAGGTTCTGGCCCACGCTCATGGTCTGGACCAGGCCGTCGCGCTGCCGGTCCTCGGGGACCAGGGCAAGGCCGCGGGCGATGCGTTCACCGATGGGCAGGTGGGAAATCTCCTGCCCTTCCAGCACGATCTCTCCACCCGACGCGCGCAACCGGCCCGCGCAGGTTTCCAGCAGTTCGGTGCGCCCCGCGCCCATCAGGCCATAGATGCAGACAATTTCCCCGGCGCGCAGGTCCAGCGACAGGTTGCGGACCAGATCCTGCCCGGTCTGGTCGGGCACCGACAGGTTGCGGATTGACAGGGCGACCTGCCCCATGGCGCTGTCGGGCGGGCTGCCCAGGTCGTAGTTCTCGCCCACCATGTTGCGCACGATCCATTCCAGGTCGATGTCGGCGCGCGGCGCATAGGCCGTCATGGTCCCGTCGCGCAGCACCACCGCGTGGTCGGTGATCGTCAGCGCTTCTTCCAGGTGGTGAGAGATATAGACGATGCTGACACCCTTGGCGGTCAGGTCGCGGATGACCTTGAACAGCACCTCGACCTCGCTGGCCGAAAGCGCACTGGTCGGTTCGTCCATGATCAGGATGCGGCTGTCCACGGACAGGGCGCGGGCGATCTCCACGATCTGCTGCTGGCCCAGGCGCAGTTCCTCGACCGGGGTGAGGGGATCGATCTCCTCCTCCAGTTCCTCCATCAACCGGCGGACCTGGCGTTCTTCTTCGGCGAAATCGACGCCCATGGGGCCGCGCAGTTCGCGGCCCATGAAGATGTTGTCGCGCACGGACAGGTTCGGGGCCAGCGACAGTTCCTGGTGGATGATGGAAACGCCGCGGTCCCGCGCCTCGTTCGCATTGGCAAAGCTGACAGGCCTGCCGTCCAGGATGATCTGGCCGGTCGTGGGCTGGATGACGCCTGACAGGATCTTCATCAGCGTGGACTTGCCCGCGCCGTTCTCGCCGAACAGGGTGGTGACCTGGCCGCGATGGATGTCGAAGTTCACGCCCTTCAGCGCGTGAACATTGCCATACGACTTGGCGACGTTGCGCGCGGCCAGGACCACCTCGCGGGCGTCGGGATTGCCTTCCGTCTGCCGGGTCATCGGCCCGCTCATTGGACGGCGACCTCGACCGGGGTGATCATCCAGTTCTTGGGGTTGATCAGGCGGAAGGCGCCGGTGACGGTGACGGACTTGCCCGTCAGGCTGGCGGTGTCGATGCCGTCCAGCACGGCGGCCTTCATCGCGCGGTTGATGCCCGATCCGGCGTCCTGGTATTCGATCTGGTTCTTGAAGTCGCCAAAGGCGATATCGCCCGGCGCGTCGCGCAGGTCGGTGCCGTTGATCGCAGGGCCGGTCTGGACGCGGACGGTGATGTCTTCGGGCACGCCGTCCACCGTCAGAGGATAGACGCCCGACCGCGCCTCGCCCGCGACGCCGGTCAGGGTCACGAACATGATCGCCCCGGTGGACGATGCGACACCATATTGTTCCGCCGCCGCGTCCTTGTCGGCCAGGACGGCGGTGGCCAGAGTCGCCGCATCGACGGCCTTTTCCTTCACGAAGGCCTGGATGCGCGGAAACTGTTCCTGGCCATAGCTGTCGGGCGAAAAGGCTTGCACCCGGACATCGGCCTCGGAACCGATGGGAACGACGGTGGTGTCAAGCGCGATCGCGCCCGCCAGGACGACGATGGCCGCTGCGCCCATCAGCATCCCGCGCCGCGAGGGGGCGGGGGCCTTGGGGGCGGATGTGGAGGGGGCGGTGCTGTGGCTCATGGATAAAGGCCCTGCCTGTCTTCTGGGGTCAGCGGGTGGCGGCTGATGCGGGGAAAGCGCCGCCAGGCGAAATCGTCCACCGAAGGCGTGCAGTCAATGCCTGCTTGTCGGGCATGTTGTTTCCCCCCTTTTGCATCCTCGGCCGCTGGTCCGCGTGACTGGCCGCAAGGCCCGGTGCGCAGGTCGCCTCCTCTGACGGATCCTGCCCATTGCCTCAGACCTTAGCTGAAATTATTTACTATGTCTGCAAAAAAAAACATTCACGAGGCCTGTCCTTTCGTGTAAGGATCCGGATCGGGGCGCGGTCCTGCGATGGACCTGCGCAGGAGGGATTGGAATGACTGCCGCGACACTCGGCCAGCCCTACAAGGTAACGCTTCATGGCCGGCCGTGACATCCTTATCGGCATAGATGCTGGCACCTCGGTCATCAAGGCGGTGGCCTTTGATCTGGGCGGGCGGCAGATCGCGGCTTCGTCGGTCCCCAACCGTTATCATTCGGGAACGGACGGGTCCGCCACGCAATCGCTGCACCAGACATGGGACGACTGCGCCGCCGCCTTGCGTGGGCTGGGGGCCAAGATCGACGGTCTGGCGGGGCGCACGGCGGCGCTGTCGGTAACGGCGCAGGGCGACGGGACGTGGCTGGTCGGGCGCGACGGGCCGGTGGGCGATGCCTGGCTGTGGCTGGACGCCCGCGCCGCGCCGACCGTAGCGCGGCTGGCCGCCGGTCCCGCCAACCGCGCGCGGTTCGAAGCCACGGGCACCGGGCTGAACACCTGCCAGCAGGGCAGCCAGATGGCGCATATGAACGCCCACGCGCCCGACCTTCTGGACGGGGCCGAGGTCGCGCTGCATTGCAAGGACTGGCTTTACCTGAACCTGACGGGCTTGCGCGTGACCGATCCGTCCGAGGCCAGCTTCACCTTCGGCAATTTCCGCACCCGCCATTATGACGACGCGGTGATCGACGCGCTTGGCCTGACGCATCGCCGCAGCCTGCTGCCGCCGATCATCGACGGCACGCAGGTCACGCATCCGCTGACGCAGGACGCCGCGCGCCAGACCGGACTGCTGGCCGGAACGCCTGTATCCTTGGGCTATGTGGACATGGTGATGACCGCGCTTGGCGCGGGCGTCTATGGCGGGGCTGCGGGCGACGTGGCCTGTTCCACCGTGGGATCGACGGGCGTCCACCTGCGCGCCGTCCGGTCTCAGGACGTGCATCTGAACGACGAGGGCACGGGTTATGTGATTTGCCTGCCGGTCCCCGGCATCGTCACGCAGGTGCAGACCAACATGGCCGCAACGCTGAACCTGGACTGGGTGCTGGGGATCGCGGCAGGCATCATGTCCGACATGGGCCAGTCCGTGACCCATCGCGACCTGGTCGCCCATATCGAGGGCTGGCTGCTGCAGTCCACCCCCGGCCAGATCGTCTATCACCCCTATATCTCGGAAGCCGGGGAACGCGGGCCCTTTGTCGACGCTCATGCGCGGGCGGGCTTTGTCGGGCTATCGGCGGGCCACCGCTATCCCGACCTGATCCGCGCCGTGGCCGAAGGCCTGGGCATGGCCATGCGCGACTGCTATGCCGCAATGGGGCCGCTGCCGGGCGAATTGCGCCTGACCGGCGGGGCCGCGCGGTCGCGGGGCCTGCGGGGCATCCTGGCCGCCAGCCTGAACGCCCCCGTCCGCGTGTCCGACAGGGACGAGGCAGGGGCCGCGGGCGCCGCCATGATGGCCGCCGTCGCCATCGGCGCCTATCCGGACATGGAGGCCTGCATCGCCCAGTGGGTGACTCCGTTGCTGGGCCAGGCGGAACCGCCCGATCCCGTGCTGGTTGCAGCCTATGACGCGCTGTTCCCCGCCTTCACCGCTTCGCGCCGGGCCTTGCCGCCCGCCTGGGACGCGCTTGCCGCTGCCCGATCCCTGAAAGGACCCTGGCTATGACCCCTGATTCCGAGATGATCGACCTTTTCGTCATTGGCGGCGGCATCAACGGCGCGGGCATGGCCCGCGATGCGGCCGGACGAGGGCTGAAGGTCGTGCTGTGCGAAAAGGACGATCTGGCCCAAGGCACCTCGTCCCGGTCGGGCAAGCTGGTCCATGGGGGCCTGCGCTATCTGGAATACTACGAGTTCCGCCTGGTCCGCGAGGCCCTGATCGAGCGGGAGGTGCTGCTGAACGCGGCCCCGCATATCATCTGGCCGATGCGCTTCGTGCTGCCCCATTCACCCGAGGATCGCCCCGCCTGGCTGGTCCGCCTGGGCCTGTTCCTTTACGACCACCTGGGCGGGCGCAAGAAGCTGCCCGGCACCCGCACGCTGGATCTGCGCCGCGATCCCGAAGGCGCGCCCTTGCTGGACCAGTATCACAAGGGGTTCGAATACAGCGACTGCTGGGTGGACGATGCGCGCCTGGTGATCCTGAACGCCGTCGGCGCGGCCGAAAAGGGGGCCGAGGTCCTGACCCGCAGCCCCTGCATTTCCGCCCGGCGCGAAAACGGCGCCTGGACTGTCCAGACCCGCAACGAACTCACCGGGGAAGTCCGCACCTTCCGCGCCCGCTGCATCGTCAACTGCGCCGGACCCTGGGTGTCGCAGGTCATCAACAACGTCGCGGGGTCCAACTCCAGCCGCAACGTCCGGCTGGTCAAGGGCAGCCACATCATCGTGCCGAAATGGTGGTCGGGCCAGCAGGCCTATCTGGTCCAGAACAAGGACCGGCGGGTGATCTTCATCAACCCCTACGAAGGCGACAAGGCGCTGATCGGCACCACGGACATCCCGTGGGAGAACCGGGCCGAGGACGTGACCATCTCGGACGACGAGGTCGATTACCTGCTGGCCGCCGTGAACCGCTATTTCAAGGAGAAACTGCGCCCTTCGGACGTGCTGCACGCCTTTTCGGGGGTGCGGCCGCTGTTCGACGATGGCGCGGGCAACCCGTCGGCCGTGACCCGCGACTATGTCTTCGACCTGGACACGACCGGGGGTGCGCCGCTGCTGAACGTGTTCGGCGGCAAGATCACGACCTTCCGCGAACTGGCCGAACGCGGGATGCACAAGCTGCGGGACATCTTTCCGGCGATGGGGCCTGACTGGACCGAGACCACGCCCCTGCCGGGCGGAGAGATCGCCAATGCCGATTTCGAATCCTTCCTGAACCTGCTGCGCGAACTGCACCCCTGGATGCCGCGCAAGCTGGTCGTCCATTACGCCCGCCTCTATGGCGCGCGAACAAAGGACGTGGTCGCCGGCGCGATGAACATGGACGGGCTTGGCCGACACTTCGGCGGCAACCTCTACGAAGCCGAGGCGCGCTATCTGGTCGCCAGGGAATGGGCGCAGCAGCCCGAGGACATCCTGTGGCGGCGCACCAAGCACTACTTGCACCTGACGCCCGAAGAACAGCAGGCCTTCGTGGATTGGTTCAACGGCTCTGACCTGGCGCAGGCTGCGTGACCGCCATGGCCCTGACGCTTTCGCTGAACACCAACCCGCTGGTCAACCGCTTCGCCGATCCCGACGACCTGATCGAAACGGTCGCGCGGGATCTGCGCATCCGTGACCTGCAACTGACGCATGAGTTCATCAACCCGTCCTGGCCCGCCCCCGTGATCCGCCGCCTGACGCGGCAGATGGCTGCTGCGCTTGACCGCACCGGGGTGCGCGTCACCAGCGGCATGACGGGGCCTTACGGGCGGCTGAACCATTTCGGCCATCCCGACCGCGACGTGCGGCGATACTATGTCGACTGGTTCAAGACCTTTGCCGACATCATAGGCGACCTCGGCGGCACTTCGGTCGGCACGCAGTTCGCGATCTTCACCTATTGCGACTATGACGTCCCGCAGCGGCGCGAGGATTTGATCCGCATCGCCATCGACTGCTGGGCCGAGGTCGCCGACCATGCCAAGGCCGCCGGCCTGTCCTATGTCTTCTGGGAACCCATGAGCGTGGGTCGCGAGTTCGGCGAAACCATCGACGCCTGCATGGCCCTGCAGGACCGGCTGACGGCGGCGGACATGGCCGTGCCAATGTGGATGATGGCCGACATCGACCACGGCGACGTGACCAGCCCCAACCCCGACGACACCGACCCCTATGCCTGGGCGCGCGCGGTGCCCAGGGTCAGCCCGATCATCCACATCAAGCAGTCGATGATGGACAAGTCGGGCCATCGTCCCTTTACCGCCGAATACAACGCCAAGGGCCGCGTCCAGCCGGAACCGCTGCTGGAGGCCCTGGTCCAGGGCGGCGCCGTGGACAACGAGATCTGCCTGGAACTGTCCTTCAAGGAACGCGAACCGAACGACCGGCAGGTAATCCCACAGATCGCCGAAAGCGTGGCCTTCTGGGCACCGCATATCGACAGCGGCGCTGGGGATCTGAAGGTCTGATGGTCGCGCCCTTCGCCTTTGCCTCTGCTGCTGAAATCCTGTTCGGCAGGGGGCAGGCCGCCAATGCGGCCGCGCGTGTGGTGGGGCTTGGGCAACGGGTGCTGCTGGTCCATGGCCGCAATCCCGACCGTGCCGCCTGGCTGGCCGATGGCTTGCGGGCGCAGGGCTGCGAGGTTGTGGGCTTCGCCGTACCGCGCGAACCCGACACCGACCTGGTGGCCCTGGGCATCCGCGCCGCCCAAGGCGTGCAGGTCGTGGTGGCCTTGGGCGGGGGCGCGGTGATCGATGCGGGCAAGGCCATCGCCGCACTTGTCCCTGCCACGCGCCCGATGCTGGACCATCTTGAGGTCGTGGGGCAGGGCCTGCCGCTGGACCATCCGCCCTTGCCCTTTGTCGCCATCCCAACCACCGCGGGCACGGGGGCCGAGGTCACGCGCAACGCCGTGATCGGCGTGCCGGTACACCGCCGCAAGGTCAGCCTGCGCGACGCGCGGATGCTGCCGCGACTGGCGGTCGTGGACCCGGCGCTGACCGATGGATGCCCGCGCCCGGTGACGCTGGCCTCGGGCCTGGATGCCATCACTCAGGTGATCGAGCCTTTCGTCTGCACCCGCACAAACCCGCTGACCGACGCGTTGTGCCGCGACGCGATCCCGCGCGGGCTGGCCGCGATCCGGCGCCTGATGGAGGACGAGGAACCCGAGGCGCGGGACGAGATGGCTTGGGTCAGTCTGTGCGGTGGGCTTACGCTTGCCAATGCCGGGCTTGGCGCGGTCCACGGGCTTGCCGGGCCGCTGGGCGGGCTGACTGGCGCGCCGCATGGTGCGATCTGCGGGGCGCTGCTGCCCCATGTGCTGATGGCAAACCGCACGGCTGCCCACGACCCGGCTGCGATCGAGCGGCTGGACCAGGTCGCCCGCTGGATCGGCGCGGCCTTTGATACGCCCTTCGCCTCGATGCCCGAGGCGACGCGGGCGCTGGCCGACTGGTCGCATCGCGCGGGCCTTCCGGCGCTGACCGCGCTTGGCATCGGGCCCGAGGCGCAGGCCGCAGCTGCCCAGGCGGCGGCCGCGTCATCCTCGATGAAGGCCAACCCGGTGGCGCTGACCGAAAACCAGTTGCGCCGCATCATGGAGGAGGCCGGCTGATGGCGCGACAGGGGGGGATCGACCCGGAACGAAGCCTCGCCACCCGCGCGGCCTGGCTGCATTACGCTGGCGGGCTGACCCAGGCAGCAGTCGCAAAACGGCTGGGCGTCACCGGCGTCAAGGCGCATCGCCTTATTGCCCGCGCCGTAGCCGAGGGCGTGGTCAAGGTCAGCATCGACGGCGAGATCGTGGAATGCGCCATGCTGGAAGACCGGCTTTGCGCGCTTTACGGCCTGGCCTTCTGCGAGGTCGCCCCCGACCTGGGCGAGGAAGGGATGCCCCTGCGCGCCCTGGGCCTGGCCGGCGCCAGCTTCCTGCGCCGCGAGATCGAGCGCGGCGAACATGGGACCATCGGCCTGGGCCATGGGCGAACGCTTGCGGCGGCGGTCCAGGAACTGCCGCGGTTTGATGCCAACGGCACATGCTTCGTGTCGCTGCTGGGCGGGCTGACGCGGCATTATTCCGCAAACCGCCATGACGTGATGCATCGTCTGGCCGAACGCACCGGCGCGCAGGCCTATGTCCTGCCGGTGCCCTTCTTCGCCAATTCCGAATCCGACCGCGCGGTGCTGCTGAACCAGCCGGGCGTGCGCGACATCTTCGACCTGGCCAATGGCGCGGATCTGAAATTCGTGGGCATGGGCACGGTCGATCCCGGCGCGCAGCTTGTGGCCTCGGGCATGATCGAGCCGCGAGAGATCGACGAAATCCGCGCAGCGGGCGGCGTGGGCGAGATGATGGGCCATTTCTTCGACGCCGGGGGCCGGGTGCTGGAAACCACGCTGTCCGCGCGCACGCTGTCGGCATCGCTGGACGAGCCGGGGGAAAGCCGGGTCGTGGTGATCGCGGGCGGGGCGGACAAGGTCCAGGCGATCCGCGCCGCGCTGCGCAGCGGACGCCTGCGCGGGCTGATCACGGACGAGGCGACGGCGCGGGCCTTGGCGGATCAATAGAAAAAGGTGCGTGCAAAGCACGCACCCTACGGTTTGCGGGCAGCGTGCGTGCTTGCACGCACCGTTGCGCTTACTTCCCCGTCAACGCCTTGGCGCGGGCGACGATGGCATCAGCCGTGATCCCGAACTCCTGATACAGCCGGTCGATGGGGGCGGATGCGCCAAAGCCGGTCATGCCGATCACGTCGTCCTCGGACGCGACATAGCGCGTCCAGCCGAACTTGCCTGCCGCTTCCACGGCGATGCGCGGCGCGTCGCCCAGGGTCGCCTTGCGGTATTCCTCGGGCTGGGCGTCGAACAGCTCCCACGACGGCATCGACACGACGGCGACGTTCAGCCCGCCCTCGTGCAGCGCCTCGGCGGCCTGGACGGCAAGCTGCACCTCGGTCCCCGTAGCGATCAGCGTCACGTCGCGGCCTTCCCCGAACTGGCGGAGGACATAGGCGCCCCTGGCGGTCAGGTTCTCGTCGCCCGCTTCCAGCCGCAGTTGCGGCACGTCCTGGCGCGACAGGGCCAGCAGCGACGGCACGTTGCGGTTGCGGATCGCGATGTCCCAGGCTTCCAGGGTTTCCACCGTATCGGCGGGGCGCAGGACCGTCAGGTTCGGGATGGCGCGCAGGGATGCCAGATGCTCGATCGGCTGGTGGGTCGGGCCATCCTCGCCCAACCCGATGCTGTCATGGGTCATCACATAGATCGTGCCGACCCCCATCAGCGCTGACAGGCGGATCGCGTTGCGGGCATAATCCGAAAACACCAGGAATGTCCCGCCATAGGCGATGAAGCCGCCATGCAGGTTGATCCCGTTCATCGCGGCGGCCATGCCGAATTCGCGCACGCCATAGCCGATATAGCGGCCGGGCGCCTGGCGGGTGTATTGGCTGTCCACGGCCTTGACGCGGGTCAGGTTCGACCCGGTCAGGTCGGCCGATCCGCCGATCATCTCGGGCAACGCAGCGGTCAGGGGTTCCAGCGCCATCTGGCTGGCCTTGCGGGTCGCGGCCTTCTTGGGTTCCGCGAACAGCGCGTCGCGGGCGGCCTTGACGGCGGCGTCATAGCCCTTGGGCAATTCGCCCGACAGGCGGCGGTTGAATTCGTCGCGGACCTCGGCGGACTTGCCGGCAAGACGCGCTTCCCAGGCCTCGCGGTCGGTGGCGCCGCGGGTGCCGATCCTGCGCCATTCGGACAGCAGGTCCTCGGGGATCACGAAGGGATCATGCGACCAGCCGATCGCCTCGCGGGTCAGCGCGGCCTCGTCGCGGCCCAAGGGCGAGCCATGGACCGAATAGGTGCCCGCCTTGTTGGGCGAGCCGAAGCCGATCACCGTCTTCATCGCGATCAGGGACGGCTTGCCCGTTTCCGCCTTGGCTGCCGTGATCGCCGCATCAAGCGCCTTGCCGTCATGGCCGTCGCATTTCTGGACATGCCAGCCGCAGGCCTGGAACCGCGCCGCGACATCCTCGGAAAAGCTGATCGAGGTCGGGCCGTCGATGGTGATGTCGTTGTCGTCGTAAAGCACGATCATCTTGCCCAGGCCCAGGTGGCCCGCAAGGCTGATGGCTTCCTGTCCGATGCCTTCCTGCAGGCAGCCGTCGCCCACGAAGACATAGGTGTGATGATCGACCAGGTCGTCGCCGAATTCGGCCGCCAAGGCCCGTTCCGCAAGCGCCATGCCCACGGCGGTGGCGATGCCCTGGCCCAGCGGGCCGGTCGTCGTCTCGATGCCCTTGGCGTGTCCGTATTCCGGGTGGCCGGCGGTGATCGAGCCCCACTGGCGGAAGTTCTTCACCTGCTCCAGCGTCATGTCCTCATAACCCGTCAGGTGCAGCAGGCTGTAGAGCAGCATGGACGCATGGCCGTTCGACAGCACGAAGCGGTCGCGGTCCGGCCAGTCGGGGTTCTTCGCATCGAATTTCAGGTGGTTGCGGAACAGGACCGTGGCCGCGTCCGCCATGCCCATGGGCGCGCCCGGATGGCCCGAATTCGCGGCGTTCACCGCGTCGATGGACAGCGCGCGGATGCAGTTGGCAAGCGCGAAGTTCTGTGGGTCCAGATCGGCCTTGGCGGCGATCTTGGGGTCTTTGGGCGAATCTAGGGGCATGTGGTCCTCCGGCGGTTTGGGGGTGAATACCCCGGACAGGCCGCCGCCACAACAATAATCACAAAACTGCATCACAAAGTCACATAAACGATGTTGCGAATTCCGCAGGCAATGTTACAAATGTCCCCAACCGAGGAGGATCAGGTGAAGCGCGACGAACGCCGGCAGGCGATCATGGATCTTCTGGTGGGCGCGCGCGCCGTGGATCTGGACGATCTGGCCGACCGCTTTGCCGTGTCGCGCATGACCATCCACCGGGATCTCGACGACCTTGAACAGGCGGGGCTGCTGCGCAAGGTGCGCGGCGGCGCCACCATCGAGGCGGGGACGCAGTTCGAAAGCGACTTCCGCATCCGCGCCTTGCAGGACAGCGACGCCAAGGCCCGCATGGCCCGCGCCGCGCTGGATCTGGTGGAACCGGGCATGACCGTGATGGTCAACGACGGGTCCATGGCAGCACTTCTGGGCGCCAACCTGACCGACAAGGCACCCCTGACCGTCATCACCAACAACGCCGCCGTGATCGACCGGTTGAAGGATGCCCCGCGCATCACGCTGATCGCGCTTGGCGGCACCTACAGCGCCAAGTTCAACGGCTTCTTCGGCACCGTGACCGAGGATGCGCTGTC
Source organism: Paracoccus sp. AK26 (assembly GCF_011801365.1). NCBI lineage: Bacteria > Pseudomonadati > Pseudomonadota > Alphaproteobacteria > Rhodobacterales > Paracoccaceae > Paracoccus > Paracoccus sp. AK26. Next base: position 1,825,493 of record NZ_CP041041.1, on the reverse strand, counting down.
GCGGCTGCGCGCCGACATTGCGTTCATCTCGACCCCCGCCGTGGCCGGGCTGCGGGCCTTTCACATGGACGACGCGGCGGTCCGGGCCAAGCGGGCGATGATCGCCGCCGCCGACCGGGCCGTGCTGCTGGTCAACCACGCCCGCTTCGGCCGGTCGGCCCTGCACATGCTGGCCGACCTGTCCGATTTCGACGCCATCATCACCGATGCCGCCCCCGCGCCCCCCGATCGCGCCGCGATCGACCGGGCCGGGCTGCGGCTGACCATCGCAAGGGACTGAGCGCATGACGGATTTCTGGATCGGCACAAGCTGGAAGATGAACAAGACGCTGGACCAGGCGCGCGTCTTCACCGAAGGACTGGCCGCAGCCGACAAGGACCGCGACCCGCGCATCCAGCGTTTCGTGATCCCGCCCTTCACCGCCGTGCGCCAGGTCAAGGAATGGCTGTCAGGCACATCCGTGAAGGTCGGCGCGCAGAACATGCACTGGGCCGACGAGGGCGCCTGGACGGGCGAGATCAGCCCGGTGATGCTGCGCGACTGCAACCTCGACATCGTAGAACTGGGCCATTCGGAACGGCGCGAGCATTTCGGCGAAACCGACGAGACCGTGGGCCTGAAGGCCGAGGCCGCCGTCCGCCACGGGCTGATCCCGCTGATCTGCATCGGCGAGACGCTGGCCGAACGCGAATCCGGCCGCGCGCAGGACGTGCTGGAAACCCAGGTGCGCGGCGCGCTGTCCCGCCTGTCGGGCGACCAAAAGGATGCCACGATCCTGCTGGCCTATGAACCGGTCTGGGCCATCGGCGTTAACGGAATCCCCGCCACGTCCGACTATGCCGATGCCCGCCAGGCCGAGATCGTCGCGGTCGCGCAGAACATCCTGGGGCGACGCGTGCCCTGCCTTTACGGCGGATCGGTCAATCCGGGCAACTGTCAGGAACTGATTTCCTGCCCGCATATCGACGGGCTGTTCATCGGCCGGTCCGCCTGGAACGTGGACGGCTATCTCGACATCCTGGCGCGCTGCGCCGCAACCATCGGAGAGACGAAATGAAACTGGCAATCGCAGGCGACAGCGCGGGCGAGGGTCTGGCCAAGGTCCTGGCCGACCACCTGAAGGACAAGCACCAGGTGTCCGAAATCAGCCGCACCGACGAAGGCCCCGACGCCTTCTATGCCAACCTGTCCGACCGGGTGGCAAGCCAGGTCAAGGACGGCACTTTCGACCGCGCCATCCTGGTCTGCGGCACCGGCATCGGCGTCTGCATCGCAGCCAACAAGGTGCCGGGCATCCGCGCCGCGCTGACCCACGACACCTATTCCGCCGAACGCGCCGCGCTGTCGAACGACGCCCATATCATCACCATGGGCGCCCGCGTGATCGGCCCGGAACTGGCCAAGGCCATTGCCGACAAATGGCTGGCCGAGACCGAGAACTTCGACAAGGCCGGCAAGTCCGCAGGCAACGTGAACGCCATCGACGCGGTCGATGCGAAATACAACAAGGCCTGACGGATGCTGAAACTGCCGAATGACGGCCCGGCCACGGGCCGCCTTCTGTCGCATGTGCTGACGGGTGACGGCCCCGCTGCCATCGTCCGCGCCATCGCCGAGGCGCAACCGCCGCTGATGCAGCGTCTTGGCGCGGGCCGCCTGCACGGCGACCCGACCGAGATCGTCGGCGTCAACGACACCGGCGACAAGCAGAAGGCCTTGGACGTGGGCGCCCATCACCACATGATCGCGGTGCTGCGCAAGGCGGGCGTCCGCAAGGTGCTGTCCGAGGAAGCCGAGGCGGTCATCGATCTGAACCCCGACGGTGCATGGGACGTGGCGATGGATCCCATCGACGGATCCGGCAGCATCGGCATCGGCGCGCCCCTGGGGATGCTGTTCAGCGTCCTGCCCGCCGCACCCGAAGGCTTTCTGCGGACGGGTGAATCCGTCGTGGCGGCAGGTTACGCCAGCTTCGGCCATTCGATGGACTTCGGCTGGTCGCTGGGCGACGGCACCCATATCGCCGGCTGGGACGACGAGGCGGGCGAATTCCGCATGGTGCGCGATAACGTCGTGCTGAAGCCCAAGGCATCCACCATCGCCTATAACGCCTCGAACGAACGCTACTGGGCGCCAGGGCTGCAAGCCTGGGTGGCCGATCTGCGCGCGGGCCGGGACGGTCCGCTGGGCAAGAACTACAACATGCGCTGGCTGGCCGCCGCCGTAGGCGAGTTGCACCGCATCCTGCTGAACGGCGGGGCATTCCTTTATCCTGCCGACCGGCGTCCGGGATATGGCAATGGCAAGCTGCGGCTGGTCTATGAGGCGATGCCCATCGCCTTTCTGGTCGAACAGGCGGGCGGGCTGGCATCCGACGGGACGCAGCCCATCAGTTATCGCAAACCGTTAGCGGTACACGACATGACGCCCCTGATATTCGGCGCTAAGGACGAGGTCGAGACGATCCTCGGCTATCTGGCCGAATCCACGGAAGGATAACGACATGGCTATGATTACCCTGCGCCAGCTTCTCGACCACGCGGCCGAGAATGGCTACGCGGTCCCTGCCTTCAACATCAACAACATGGAACAAGGTCTGGCGATCATGACTGCGGCGCAGGCGACGAAATCGCCGGTGATCCTGCAGGCTAGCCGGGGCGCACGCGCCTATGCCAATGACCTGGTGCTGGCCGGGCTGATCCAGGGCTTTGCCAAGGCCTTCCCGGACATCCCGCTGTGCATGCATCTTGACCACGGCAACGGCTTGGCGACCTGCGCCACCGCGATCCAGAATGGCTTCACCAGCGTGATGATGGACGGTTCGCTGAAGGCGGACGGCAAGACGCCGGCCGATTACAACTATAACCGCGACGTGACCGCCAGCGTGGTGCAGATGGCCCATGCCTGCGGCGTCTCGGTGGAAGGTGAACTGGGCGTTCTGGGCAGCCTGGAAACCGGCATGGGCGACCAGGAAGACGGCCACGGCGCGACCGAGAAGCTGGGCCACGACCAGCTTCTGACCGACCCGGACGAAGCCGTGCGCTTCGTCAACGACACGAACGTGGACGCGCTGGCCATCGCCATGGGCACCTCGCACGGCGCCTACAAGTTCTCGCGCAAGCCGGACGGCGACATCCTGGCGATGCATGTGATCGAGGAAATCCACACCCGCCTGCCGAACACCCACCTGGTGATGCACGGGTCGTCGTCCGTCCCCGAGGATCTGCAGCAGATCATCAACAGCTATGGCGGCGACATCAAGCCGACATGGGGCGTCCCGGTCGAGGAGATCCAGCGCGGCATCAAGCACGGCGTGCGCAAGGTCAACATCGACACCGACAACCGCCTGGCCATGACCGCCGCGATCCGCAAGGTCTTCTCGGAAGAACCGTCCGAGTTCGACCCGCGCAAATATCTGAAGCCCGCGATGCAGATGATGTCGCAGGTCTGCAAGGACCGCTTCGAGGCGTTCGGCACCGCAGGCAATGCCGACAAGATCGTCCCGCTGCCGCTGTCGGTGATGGCTTCGCGCTATTGATCCGCTGACAGGGCGGGAAAGGGGCCTCGCCTTATGGCGGGGCCTTTCGCCAACAAGGGCCTGCTATTGCAGATACTGCCGGGCCTGGGGGGCATAGGCGAAGTCTGGGTCAAGACTCAGCGCCTCTTGCAGCAGTGACCGCCCTTCTTCCAGCCTGCCTTCTTCAAGACGAACGACGCCCAGACGGTATGCGGACAAGGCTGCCGTCGGCTGCTCGGTCCTCATCGCCTCGAATGTTCGGGCGGCCAGGTCCAGATCGCCTGCCTTCTGCTGCGCCAGGCCCAGCGTGTCGCGCAGTGTCGGAACGTCCGGCGCCAAGGCAACGGCGCGTTCAGCCAGGGACACGGCCTCGGCGGGGGCGGTCTCTGTCATCAGATGGGCCAGGTTGTTCAGCGCGACCCAGTTGTCGGGGTCGCTTGCCAGGACCTTCCGATAAAGGGCGGCGGCTTCCGAACCCTCGCCGGTCTTTTCAACCAGGGCGGCCAGCCGCACCAGATCGTCGGGCGTTGCGGCGGGCAGGTCCGCCAGTTCCCTGGCATAGCCGATCGCCTTGTCGACCTGACCAAGCCGTGCCGCAGCCAGGGTGGCCGCGCGCAGAAGGCCGGGATCACGAGGTGCAGCGGCAAGCCCCTCATGGAATGCCGAAAGAGCCTGATCATAGTCTCCGGAGGCGCCCAGCAGCCTTCCATGTTCCAGCAGAAGCGCGGGATTGCCCGGAAACCTTGTCCTGCCCTTGGCAAGGATTGCCTGCGCTTCGGCCAGATCCTGGTCGGCCACAGCCAGCCGCGCCCGCGCCAGCACCGGACGAACGCTTTCCGAACGCGCGATCAGCCTGTCGAACAGCGCCTTTCCTTCCTCGCCCTTATCAAGTCCCACCTTTGCGCGCGCCAGGTAATCCAGGGCAAGCGAGGGGGCATCGTCCAAGCGGGCCATGTCCTCCAGCAATTCCTCGGTGCGCGCGGGATTGCCGGTCAGAAGATGCAGGCGCGCCGCCTGCAGCCTGGGATAAACATGCCCGGCCGAGGCATCGGCAACGGCCTGTTCATAATGTCGGATCGCGCCTGTCCGGTCGCCACGACTTTCCAGAAAGGCAGCCATCCGTTCCTGGGCGCGCCAATTCCCCGGATCGACCCGGATTGCTTCCTGCCAGGCTGCGCCAGCATCGTCCCGCCGCCCCAGCGACAGCAGCAGGTCGCCCTTGACGACCAGCGGCGCGGCATTCTCGGCATAGCGTTCCGCAGCCTGATCCAGGGCATGGATGGCGTCTTCCCTGCGGTCCAGATTGGCAAGCGACATCCCCAGCAGATACCAGCCTTCCGGCGCCTCGGCAGCCGTTTGCGTCAGTCCGCGGGAAAGCCGCTCGGCCGTCTGGAAGTCGTTGGTCAGAAACGCGCGCATGGCCCTGCGGAAATCCTCCAACCCGCCGTCCTTCAAGGCGGGGCTTGCATGGGGCAACTCCAGCCTGTCCGCCCTGTGATCGAGCTGCGGAGCCGCCAGCCCAAGCAGATCCAAGGTCCGGGCAGAAGCGGGCGCGCCGAAGGCCAGGGGAAACAACGATACAACAATGATCCAGAAGCGACGGCGCATTATAAGCCACTCCTTTTGGTTGTGTTTATGATAATTGGCTGGCCGATGTCCTGTCAAGAAACCAATAAGGCATATCCGCTTGGTTTCTCTCGGAAGTTGAAAATTGAATAACTTTCAGTTCTTAAAAAGACGGTTAATAAAACTCGACAGGATTCAAGGGTGTGTTAATCTATTTCCAATCGCGATTCCCTGTGTATCCAGTGCGCATTTTGTGTTGCTTGGAAGGCGATAATATGAGCGACGAATATGGATGCGCTTATTTGCGGTACGAACCTCTTGGAATGCGAGAGACGTGCAGGCGTAGCCTGCAACCAAAGCATAAACTGCGTTTCAGGAGAATAGAAATGTCGTTAAAACTAGCTAGCTTGAGCGTCGCCGCGCTTGGGTTTCTGGCCGGAGGTGCGTTGGCCGACAGCATCTCGCCGGACAGCTTCACGGCCGACTTGGCCGTGGGGGAAAGCGTCACCATCACCAAGACCGTGACGGTGTCGGCGGGCGGTCCTTCGGATGCATTGATTGACGCCTATTTCCTTATTGATACATCTGGTTCTATGGGCGGCGTGATCAACGCCGCCAAGGCAGCCGCCGGGGATATCTTCTCGACCATCGCGACCGAGTTCGGGGCGGGCGTCGCGGGTGGCGTCGGCGTCTTTTCCGAATCTGCCGCCTTGCCCAGCGGCATTGCGCCCCCGGGCAGTGTCATCAACCAGAATGTGACCACGACCACGGCAGACGTGATCAGCGGCATCAACAACGTCACGCTGTGCAATCCCGACTGCGGCGGCGACTTCCCCGAATCCGCCAATACCGCGATTGAACTGGTGGCCGAGAACGCCTCGTGGCGGCCCGGATCCAACCGCTTCATCTTTGCCTTCTCGGATGCGTCTTCCAAGGGCTCGGCTGACGCTGACGTGATCGCGGCGCTTGCTGCCGAGGGGATTCGGCTGGTGTCGCTGGATTTCGGCTCGGGCGCGTTCACGACGGACATGGCGGAACTTGGGGCGATCACCTTCTCAAGCTCTGCCACGCCGGGTTCGATCGTTGACGATGTGACTGCGGGCATCGTCGAGGGCTTCAGCGAATACGAAACCGTTTCGGTGGGCGATCTGGGCGGCGGCGGTCCCCTGATCAGCGTGTCGGCCGTCTGCACGGGCGCAGACATCGGCGCCTGCGTCGGCGACTCGGCTGTGGGGGAATATGATCGGTCGGTCGATCGAACCTTTACCTTCGACGTGACCTTTACGCGGACGGGTGCCGGGACATCGGTGTTCGACACCTTCGCCCTGGTTGACGGAGGCATTGTCGCCACCGAGGCAGACCGCTTCCCGGGGCCGGATGTCGCCCCGGTTCCGTTGCCCGCAGCGGCCTGGATGCTGATCGCAGGCCTGGGCGGCATGGGCCTGCTGCGCCGTCGCCAGAAATAGCGGCGGCCAGGCAGCTTGGGTGCCTCGGCCGGCGGCCAAGCCTGATCTTCGCGACCGTCCGGGCGTGGGTGCCCGGGCGGTTGCCCTTTGCTCTCATCGGCAACAACCAGCAGTGGCAAGGAAGACCTTGCCACTGCTTGCGGTCTATATGATGGTTTGGTCTTTCAGCCGTGCTTCCCTTCGTGCAGCACGAAACCGGAGGACGGCAACTGACGGTTTTCTTAAACCAGCGCGACGGCCGAGAGCAGCGTGGCGCAATGTCCTGCAACCGTCGCGGTCCCTGGGCCAAGGTGGGTGGAACAGATTTGGTTCTTGATGGTTGATCCGCGCTGTTGCTTCCTTCCTTGCCCTCTCACGATAATCCCTCCAAGTTTTCATCGTATTTTCGCCAATAAGCCTGCATGACCTGGCGGAGTATCGTTGCAAAGTAGGTGATCAAGGTTTCTAATTGATGAACAGGTTCGGGAGGAGCACGCTCATGCCCCAAAATCATGCCTACAAGCAATTGCTGACACTGATCTCGGCGCGGAGCCAGCAATGGATCAGGAACCAGGCAGAACTTCTGCCGGTCGATGCAGTTACTGATGAACACATCCAGAGTTTATCGGAAATTGCAGTTACTGCATTTATCTGCACGTCATTGCGAGGGAATGACGTGCCGGTCAAGACATTCATCGAAAGCCGAATAACCCCGCAGTTTGTCGGGCAGTTTATCGGTCGTTTTGGAGGAATGGGCATCGGTGCCCTTTCCGGAGGTTATTCATTCCTTCGCTGCATCTCGCCGGACGACCGGCAGAAACTGGCCGTTCGAAACCTGCCGCTGAATGCCATGCTGGCGCTTTCCGACATGCCTGACCAGGAACTGCTGGAACGGGTCGAAGCCGAATTGCGGCGTCCTGTCCCCTACGAGCAGACGAATGAGCAGTTAATCGGCTCCTATGCCGAACTGCTGGCCTTGTGCTATTCCTTTGGCAACCAGCGGCCCCGGTTTTCAAACCCCGGCGTTTATGGCGATGCCTATGCGAATTGCCTTCGCTTCGCCGATTGGGCGCAAGAAAAGGGCAGGCTGCTGCCGCTGGTCCAGATGATCTATTGCCTTTGCCTGATCGATCCGGATTTCGACGCCATGCCGTTGCTGTCCGATGTCATCGCAAGCCAGCGGCCCGACGGGTCGTTCCCGGAACGGATCGGCTTCGGCAGCGCGGACCAGGATAGCAGGGCGCTGCAGCCGACACTGGGGACGCTGGTGGCCCTGCATATGGTGATCTATGGGCAGCGGCGCAGCCCTGGGCCGCTGGTGACGATGGCGGCCTAGAAAAGCCCCTCGATCTGGCCAAGGTCGTTCAGCCCGATCGTCTCGGCCGCCGGATGGCGGGGCAGGCCGGGCATCGTCATGATCTGCCCGCAGATCGCCACCACGAAGCCCGCGCCCGCGTTCAGCCGCACCTCTCGGACAGGGATCACATGGCCTTCGGGGCACCGCGCAGGTCGGGGTCGGTCGAGAAGGAATATTGGGTCTTGGCGATGCAGACGGGCAGGTGGCCATAGCCTTCGGATTCCCAGGCCTCCAGCTGCGCGCGGATGCCGGGCAGGGCCTCGACATGGGCCGCGCGGTGGACGCGGGTGCAGATCGTCTCGATCTTCTGCCACAGGGGCATGGAATCGGGGTAAAGGGTGTGGAAATCGGCCTTGTCCGCATTGACCAGGGCGACGACATGGCGGGCCAGATCCTCGGCCCCGGCGCCGCCCTGTGCCCAATGGTGGCAGGGGATGGCGATGACGCCGTGGCGGGCACAGTAATCCTGAAGGGCCGCGATCTCGGCGGCGGTGTCGCCGTTGAAATGGTTCAGCGCCACGACCAGCGGCAGGCCGAAGCCGCGCAGGTTCTCGATATGCCGGCCCAGGTTGGCGCAGCCGCGGGTGACGGCGCCGATATCCTCGGACCCCAACTGGTCCTTGGCGACCCCTCCGTTCATCTTCAGCGCGCGGATGGTCGCCACCAGCACCACGGCGGCGGGCGCGAGGCCCGCAAGGCGGCACTTGATGTCCAGGAACTTCTCGGCCCCCAGGTCGGCGCCAAAGCCCGCCTCGGTCACGACATAGTCGGACAGGCGCAGCGCCGTATCGGTGGCGATGACGCTGTTGCAGCCGTGGGCGATGTTGGCGAAGGGGCCGCCATGGACCAGGGCCGGGTTGTTTTCCAGCGTCTGGACCAGGTTCGGCTGCAAGGCATCGCGCAACAGGACGGTCATCGCCCCGTCGGCCTTCAGGTCGCGCGCGGTTACCGGACGACGGTCGCGGGTATAAGCGGCCACGATGCGCCCAAGCCGCGCGTTCAGGTCGTCCAGGTCGCGGGCCAGGCACAGGATCGCCATGACCTCGGACGCGACGGTGATGTCGAAGCCGGTCTGACGGGAAAACCCGTTCGAGACGCCGCCCAGGCCCACCACGATGTCGCGCAGCGCCCTGTCGTTCATGTCCATAACGCGGCGCCAGGTGATGCGCCGCGTGTCGATGTCCAGGTCGTTGCCCCAATAGATGTGGTTGTCGATCATCGCCGCCAGCAGGTTATGCGCCGCCGTGATCGCGTGGAAATCGCCGGTAAAGTGGAGGTTCATCTCCTCCATCGGGACGATCTGGGCATGACCGCCGCCGGCCGCGCCGCCCTTCATGCCGAAGTTCGGCCCCAGGCTGGCTTCGCGGATGCAGATGGTGGCGCGCTTGCCGATGCGGTTCAGCGCGTCGCCCAGGCCGACCGTAGTGGTGGTCTTTCCCTCGCCCGCGGGGGTGGGATTGATTGCCGTGACCAGCACCAGCTTGCCGCGCGGCCGGTCCGCCAGCCGGGCCAGCGTGTCGTGCGAGATCTTGGCCTTGTCATGGCCATAGCGGAGGATGTCCCCCTCGGCCAGATCCAGCCTTGCGGCGATCTGGTCGATGGGAAGCTTGCGGGCGGCGCGGGCGATCTGGATGTCGGTCATGGCGAAGGGCATGGCGCGGCACGTCCTGTCTGTCAACGGGTCCGGGCGCGGTCCCTGACCAAAGCAGGGTCAGTCGTTGCGCGCCAGTTCCGCCCGCACGGCGGCGCGCAGGTCCGGCAGCAGGTCGGTCTCGAACCAGGGATTGCGGCGAAGCCAGCCGGTGTTGCGCCAGGACGGGTGGGGCAGCGGAAAGACCGACGGGGCATGGTCGCGCCACCCCGCCACGGCGCCGGTCACGTCCCGCAGACCAAGGTGCCAGCGGATCGCATGGCCGCCGACCAGAAGCGTCAGGCGCGGGCGCAGCGTCTCCATCACCTGCGCGCGCCAGGTCTTGGCGCAGATGGGCGGCGGCGGCAGGTCCGATCCTCGCAGATCATAGCCCGGAAAGCAGAAGGCCATCGGCACGATCGCGATCCGGTCGCGGTCATAGAAGATCGGCTCGGGGGTTCCCATCCAGTCGCGCAGCCGGTCGCCCGACCTGTCGGTAAAGGGCCGCCCGCTCAGGTGCACCCGCATTCCCGGCGCCTGCCCCACGACCAGGATGCGGGCGTTGGACTGGAACCAGGTCACCGGGCGCGGTTCATGGGCCGTGGCGGTCGCACCAAAGCGCGAAGCGCAAAGGCGGCAATTCCGGATCGATTGTTCAAGAGGCTGCATCCAGAACAGATAGTGAAAATCCACCGGGATTGAAGGGTGACAACGCACCCAATGAATGCAACAAAAAGGTGAAATCTGGACAGCACACTCGCCTGCGCCTAAGGGTGGTGTGGCCGGCCGGCGACAGGAAGGGCAGATGCTGGAATTCGACAACGTCTCGAAGTCCTTCTGGACGGGAACGCGGCGCAAGGTGATCCTTGATCGCGCCTCGTTCCGGGTGGAGCTTGGCAATTCCCTTGGCATCCTGGCCCCCAACGGCACCGGCAAGACGACGCTGATCAACATGATGTGCGGCCTGGAAAAGCCCGATGAAGGCACGATCCGGCGCGGCTGCCGGATTTCCTTTCCGCTTGGCTTCATGGGCGGCGTCGTGGGCAAGCATTCCGCAAACGAAAATGCCCGCTATATCGCCCGCATCTATGGCCTGGATCCCGATTACGTGTCGGCCTTCACCCGCTGGCTGACCGACATCGAGGAATATTATGACATGCCGGTCGGAACCTATTCGGCGGGCATGAAGCAGCGGTTCACCTTCTCGCTGCTGCTGGCGCTTGAATTCGACATGTACCTGATCGACGAGGGGATGCCCCAGACCACCGATGTCGAGTTCAACCGCAAGGCGGGCGCTGTCCTTTATGACCGGCTGAAGACGGCGACCGTGGTGATTGTGTCCCACCAGCCCGCCACGATCGAAAAGTTCTGCCGTTCGGCCGCCATCCTGCGGGACGGGCGGCTTTACCATTTCGAATCCCTTGCCGAGGCGAAGCAATACTATGACTACACCGCCTAAGGTCCGCCGCTATCACGCCTCGGCCGAGGAGTCGGTGCGACCGACCGCGCAGGCCGTTCCCGCCGCAGGCCACGGCGACATCCGCGTCGCTGTCCGCAAGCGGCCGGCAGCGGCGAACGCGACCCTGGACGAGGACGAACGCGAACGGTTCATGCGGACCGATCCGGTCGATGACGGGCTCGCCCATGTCGGCCCGGCCCCGTCGCCGGACGCTGGTGAGGATCTCGAGGCGCAACTGGACCAGATCCGCCGGGAAAATCTGTCCGAGCGGCAGTTGCGCATCGCCCGTCGCATTGCCGCCCTGCACCAGATCGAAGTCGCCTCGGACGAGGAAGCCGTGCTGCGGCTTCGCCAAAGGGGGATCGACCCGTCCCACCGTGCGGCCTTGGGCCAGATCCTTTCAAGCGAAGGCAGCCGCGCCCAGGCGGCGCCCAAGGCCGGAACGGTGGCGGTCATGCCCGGCAAGCAGGTGGCCGTCCCCGCCGGCCGTCCCGGAACCGAGGTCGGGCCGCCGCGCCCCAGCCTTCCGGCCCGCGAAGTCCTGACCGAGGAAAAGCGCGCGGCCGAGATTATCCGCATCCAGCAGGACATCGCCCGGCGCAGGCGGCGGCGGATGGTCATGCTGGCCTTGCGGTTGCTGGCCTTCGTGATCCTGCCGACCGCCGCGGCGGCCTGGTATTACTTCGCCGTGGCCACGCCCCTCTATGCCACCAACTCGCAATTCCGCATCCAGTCCGCGGAAGGCCAGGGGACAGGCGGCGCTGGGGGACTGGGCGGGCTTCTGGGCGGATCGCAGCTGGCGACCAATACCGATTCCGTTGCCGTGCAAAGCTATCTGACCTCGCGCGATGCGATGCTGCGATTGGACGGGGACAAGGGCTTCCGGCAGGCCTATCAGGATCCGGCGATCGATCCGGTCAAGCGCCTGCCGCCCGACGCGACCAACGAGGCGACGTTCGAATTGTACCAGAAATCGGTCAAGATCGGCTATGACCCGACCGAGGGCATGATCGACATGGAGGTCATCGCCCCCAATCCCCAGCAAAGCCAGGAGTTTTCACTGGCCCTGATCGCCTATGCCGAAGAGCAGGTGGACCAGATGACCTCGCGCCTGCGCGACGACCAGATGGAGGGTGCCATCTCCATCTATCAGGACGCCGAGGCCAAGGTTCTGGCCGCGCAGCGCCGCGTGCAGGAATTGCAGCAGACGCTGGGCGTCCTGGACCCCGTGGCCGAGGGGACGGTGGTGATGAACCAAGTCTCGGCCCTTGAAACCCAGCTTGCGACCAAGCGGCTGGAACTGGGCCAGCTTCTGTCCAATGCCCAGCCCTTGGAAAGTCGCGTGGCCACGTTGCGCGGCGACATCACCCGGCTGGAGGAGATGATCGCCCAGACCCGCGAACAGCTGACCCAGGGCGGGCAGGACCGCAATTCGCTGGCGCTGATCTCGGGCGAATTGCGGATCGCCGAAAGCGAACTGCTGACCCGCCAGGAACTGCTGGCGGCGGCTGCCGCGCAGATGGAGGCTGCGCGGATCGAGGCGAACAAGCAGGTCCGCTATCTGTCGCTGTCCGTGGCCCCCGTGGCCCCGGACGAGGCGACCTATCCCAAGGCCTTCCAGAATACCCTGGTGGCCTTCCTGATCTTTTCGGGTATCTATCTGATGCTGTCGCTGACGGCATCCATCCTTCGCGAACAGGTATCCACATGACCCAGGCCAAGCACATCCGCATCCGCGACATTATCTGCGGCAACGATCTGCCGCTGGTCGTCATCGCCGGACCCTGCCAGCTGGAAACGCTGGACCACGCCCTGATGATCGGCGAACGCATGGCGGAAGCCTGCGCCAAGGCGGGCGCGGGCTTTGTCTTCAAGGCCAGCTACGACAAGGCCAACCGCACCTCGTTGTCGGGCCGTCGAGGCGTCGGCATCGACGAAGGGCTGCAGATCCTGGCGACGGTTCGCGACCGCCTGGGTTGCCCGGTCCTGACCGACGTGCATGACGCGGAACAGGCGGTGCGTGCCGCGCAGATGGTGGACGTGATCCAGATCCCCGCTTTCCTGTCGCGCCAGACCGACCTGCTACTGGCCGCCGGCAAGACGGGCGCGGTCATCAACGTCAAGAAGGGCCAGTTCCTGGCGCCTTGGGATATGGCGAACGTGGCCGACAAGGTCGCCTCGACCGGGAACGGCAACATCCTGCTGACCGAACGCGGCGTCAGCTTCGGCTACAACACCCTGGTGGCGGACATGCGGTCGCTGCCGATCATGGCGCGCACCGGCTATCCCGTCATCATGGACGCCACCCATTCGGTGCAACAGCCGGGCGGGCAGGGCGGATCGTCGGGCGGGCAGCGGGAATTTGCGCCGGTCATGGCCCGCGCCGCCGTGGCGCTTGGCGTGGCGGGCGTGTTCATCGAGACGCATGAGGATCCCGATTGCGCGCCCTCGGACGGGCCGAACATGATCCCGCTGGACCGGATGCCCGCGCTGATCGAATCGCTGATGGCCTTCGACCGGCTGGCCAAGAGCGATCCGGTGATGGGCTAGTCCGCGCGGCCTGCCGCATCCGCCGATGCCCAGGCCCACTGGAAGTTGTAGCCGCCCAGCCAGCCCGTCACATCGACGCATTCGCCGATGAAGAACAACCCCGGCACCTTGCGCGCTTGCAGGGTGCGGGCGTCCAGATCGCGCGTGTCGATGCCGCCCAGCGTCACCTCGGCCGTGCGATAGCCCTCGGTCCCCACGGGCCGGACCTGCCATCGGTTCACCCGCGCGCCCAACGCTTCCAACCGCGTGTTCGGCTGATCCGCCAGACGTGCCTGGGACAATCCCATCTCGTCGCAGATAGCGGTCGCCAGCCGGGCGGGCAGCACCCGCCCCAAGGCGGATGATACCGCAACGCGCCCGGCCTCGGACCTGGCGGCTTTCAGTTGGGCCGCGACGTCGTGGTCTGGCGCAAGGTCGATCTGCATCGTCTCGCCCGGCTGCCAAAAGCTGGAGATTTGCAGGATCACCGGCCCGCTGAGGCCCCGATGCGTGAACAGCAGCGCATCGCGGAACTGCCCGCCGTTGTGGCGGATCCGCGCCTCGACCGAGACGCCCGCCAAGGGACGGCACAAGGCAAGCTCCTGCTCGGCAAAGGTCATGGGGACCAGCCCGGCGCGCGTGTCGATCATCCGCAGTCCGAACTGCGCGGCGATGTCATAGGCAAGGCCGGTCGCGCCGATCTTCGGGATGGACTTGCCTCCGGTCGCGACGACCAGCCGTTCCGTGTGGATCGCCCCACCCTGGGTTCCCACCACGAAACCCATCCCGTCATGGCGGACCGACAAGGGCGCAGTTTCCATCCGCAACTCGGCGCCCTTCATCCGGTCCAGCAGCATCCGGGTGATCTGCGTGGCCTTGCCGTCGCAGAGCAACTGGCCCTGGGCCTTCTCGTGCCAGGCAATCCCGGCCCGGTCGACCAGCCGGACGAAGTCGGGCGCCGTGAAGCGGGCAAGCGCGCTTGCCGCAAAGCGCGGGTTGCGGGACAGAAAGCGATCCGGCGCGGTCGCAAGATTTGTAAAGTTGCACCGCCCTCCGCCCGAGATGCGAATCTTCTCGCCCGGACGGGCGGCATGATCCAGCACCATCACTCGCCGTCCCGCCCGCAATGCCGAGCCCGCGCAGAACAATCCCGCCGCGCCCGCACCCAATATCAGAAGATCCACCTGTTCCATGCGGGCGGCATAAAGCGGCGCGCGAAAGGGCACAAGTTTTGCGATTTTTCGACTTGCACCCCCCCGCCAGCTTGGCTATTCACCCTCCCACAGTTGGGGCGTGGCCAAGTGGTAAGGCATCGGTTTTTGGTACCGTGTACCGTAGGTTCGAATCCTACCGCCCCAGCCAAAATCCTTTAAATCATTGCCGATCAAGATCATCCGGGGATGATCTCGAACCTGGTGACGTCGATCATGCCGCGGTCGGTAATCTTCAGCGCCGGGATCACGGGCAAGGCCAGGAAGGCCATCTGCAGGAACGGCTCCTCCAGGATCACGCCCAGCGACGCTGCGGAGTCGCGCAGGGGGACCAGCAGGTCGCGCACGGCCTCGAAAGGCTCCAGGCTCATCAGGCCGGCAACGGGCAGGGCCAGCTCGGCCAGGATGACGCCACCCTCGGCCACGACGAATCCTCCCTCTATCTCGGACAGGCGGTTGGCCGCTAAGGCCATGTCGTCGTAATTAGCGCCGACGGCCACGATGTTGTGGTGGTCGTGGCAGACGGTCGAGGCGATCGCGCCGCGCTTCATCCCGAATCCCTGCACGAAGCCGGTGGCGATGTTACCGTTCCTGCCGTGCCGCTCGATCACCGCGATCCGCATCAGGTCGCGGGCCGGGTCGGGGCGCTTGTCGCCGTCCTGCGGGGCGATGTCGTGGGACAGGTGGCCCGTGATGATCTTGCCCTCGATGATGCCGATCACAGCGGTTTCGCTGCGGTTTCCGGCGCAGCGGAAGTCCTGCGCCGTGACGCGAGGCGCCTTGACCGATGCGCGTCCAACCGGCGCCAGGGGCGGGCGGGCGGCAAATGCTGCCTCGTCGACGATGCGCCCGCCTGCCAGCACCAGTTGCGCACGGCAGCTTTCCAGGCTGTCGAGGGCCACCATATCGGCCCGAAGCCCCGGCGCGATCAGTCCGCGGTCCTTCAGGCCAAAGGCCTCGGCCGCGGACAGGGATGCCGCGCGATAGACCGCCAGGGCAGGGCTGCCGCGCCGGATCAACTCGCGGATCATGTGGTCCAGATGCCCGTGTTCCGCAATGTCCAGCGGGTTGCGGTCGTCGGTGCAGAGGCACATGTAGGGCGCCGTCACATCGGTCAGAACAGGCTGCAAGGCCACCAGATCCTTGCTGACCGATCCTTCGCGGATCAGGACGCGCATCCCCTTGCGCAGCTTTTCCAGGGCCTCCTCGGCCGTCGTTGCCTCGTGTTCGGTCCTGATGCCTGCGGCCACATAGGCCGACAGGTCGTGCCCGGTCAGTTGCGGGCAATGGCCATCGACATGGCCGCCCGCGAACAGGCGCAGCTTGGCCATCGCGGCCGGATCACGCTGGATGACGCCCGGATAGTTCATGAACTCGGCCAGACCGATGTTGGACGGGTGGCCCATGACCTGCGCCAGATCCCCGGCCTCGATCCGCGCGCCCGAGGTCTCCATCTCGGTCGAGGGCACGCAGGAGGACAGTTGCACGCGCAGGTCCATCAGCAGGCATTCGCTGGCCTTCTGGAACCAGCGGATACCGTCGAGACCGATGACATTCGCGATTTCGTGCGGGTCGCAGATGGCAGTGGTGACGCCGCGCGGGGTTACGCAACGGTCAAACTCGTGTGGTGTGACAAGGCTGCTTTCGACATGCAGATGCGTGTCGATGAAGCCGGGAACCAGGGTCAGGCCCGCCACGTCGATCACCTGCCGCCCGTCATAGGCGCCCACCCCGGCGATCCGGTCGCCGCAGATCGCGACGTCGCCCGTCATCATCGTGCCGGTGATCAGGTCGAAGACGCGCCCGCCCCGCAGCACCAGATCCGCGGGTTCGTCGCCACGTGCCTGCGCAATGCGCCGTTCCAGATCGTCCATGATGCCTCCATTCGTTCGGGTCAAATGACCCGACAGCACAGGCAACGTCCAGAGGAGGAATGGAAGATATGGTGCACCCGAAGGGATTCGAACCCCTGGCCTCTGCCTTCGGAGGGCAGCGCTCTATCCAGCTGAGCTACGGGTGCCTGCGGCGTGAATAGCCGCAGTCATGGCAGGGTGCAACGGCGAAAACGACGGCGGCGCTGTCAGCCCGCGCAAATCTGCTGCAGCGCCAGCCATTGTTCGTCGGTCAGCAGCGGCCGGGCCGGGGGCGTGGTGCGGAAGGCATCCCCCTCGATCAGCGGCAGGACGGTCTGGCCGGTAGGGTCGATGGTGCGGGCATAGGGCTCGGCCGGGATGCCGCGTTCCGCCAGCGCGGCCAGAAGGTCGGCATCGGATGGCCGGGGGGCGGGGTTCATCAGCATCGCGGCCCCGAAGCCCTGCATCGCGGCCTGCGGCAGGTGGCCCAGCGTCATCAACCGGATCGAGGCCAGAAGCCCCGCGTGCTGCACCGCCGCCTGCCGCAGGGCGTCGTCGGTGCTGGCAAGCCGGGCCGCGACAAGATGTGCCGCGGCGGCCTCGGGACCGGGCGCGGTTTGCAGCAGGTCGCTGCCGATCACGTAGATCTCTCCGGGCAGGCGGCGCGCGCCTCCCAGGGGACCGGGCACCACCCGGATCGCCGCGTCCGGTCCCAGCAGTCGCGGCGCCAGCCAGTTCAGCACGGCCTGGCCGGATTCGCGGCGGCAGACCGCCCCCGATCCATGTTCCAGGTCGGTCAGGATAGCCTGGCCAATGTCGCGGGCCTGGGCGGGCGGCGCGATCCGGGCGGCATGGCCGATCAGCGCGCCGGGCAGCCAGAAGACCAGCCAGCCGAGAGCCGCAAGGATCGCCAGCACCAGAAGTCCGTTGCGCAGCCGCCCCGTATGGGCGCGGTGACTGGCGACGGCGCCCTGGACGCGAGCGATCGCCTCGATCATCAAGGGATCGTCTATGGTGACGGTTTCGTCCTCGCCCGTCGTGGTCGGGGCATAGATGGCCGGTGTGACACCGGGATTCAGCTGGACCACCGCCGGCAGCGACCAGTGCGACAACGGCCGGTCGGTCCTGGGGTCCGAGAGGACCAGCGTCGCGTCCCCAACCGACACGATGACCTCGCGCAAGGGCGCATCGGGCGCGGCGCGCCACGAGCCCTGAGCCTCGAGCCGTTGAAAGTCCGTGAGCGCGGTCATGTTTTCTGATCTGCCAGCCTGCCTTCGGACCATAGCGTCAAGCCCCGGCAGGTCAATCGCGACCGCCGGAAGAAGGCATGGCGTGCGTCGCCCTATAGTGCGGTTTCGGGCACCCTCATGCCCTTGTCGCGCGCCAGCACGCGCATCCGGTCCTGCAGCTTTTCAAAGGCCCGGACCTCGATCTGGCGGATGCGTTCGCGCGACACCTCGTAGCGGGCGGACAGGTCTTCAAGCGTCAGTGGGTCGTCGCGCAGCCGGCGTTCGATCAGGATATCCTTTTCCCGCTCGTTCAACACGTCCATCGCCTGCATCAGCATCTGCCGGCGGGTGTCCAATTCCTCGGATTCAGCAAAGGCTTCGGCCTGGTTGGCGTCCTCGTCCTCCAGCCAGTCCTGCCACTGCGACGCAGAATCGCCCTCGCCACTGCCGACCGTCGCGTTCAGCGATGCGTCGCCGCCTGACAGGCGGCGGTTCATGTCGATGACTTCCTGTTCCGTCACGTTCAGGTCGTTGGCGATCTGGGCGACGTTTTCGGGCCGCAGGTCGCCTTCCTCAAGCGCGCCGATGCGGGACTTGGCCTTGCGCAGGTTGAAGAACAGCTTCTTCTGCGCGCTTGTGGTGCCCATCTTCACCAGCGACCATGACCGCAGGATATACTCCTGGATCGAGGCGCGGATCCACCACATGGCATAGGTCGCAAGGCGGAAGCCGCGTTCGGGATCGAACCGCTTGACCGCCTGCATCAAGCCGACATTGGCTTCGGAAATGACCTCGGCCTGTGGAAGGCCATAGCCGCGATAGCCCATGGCGATCTTGGCCGCCAGGCGCAGGTGCGACGTGACCAGCCTGTGCGCGGCCTCGCTGTCCTGGTGGTCCGCCCAGGCCTTGGCCAGCATGTATTCCTCTTCCGGCTGCAGAAGCGGAAACTTGCGGATTTCCTGCAGGTAGCGATTGAGGCCCTGTTCAGGGCTGGGGGCGGGAAGATTTCCGTAATTCGCCATGATGTCGGGCCTTTCGCAGAGTCCGGGGAACGCCGCCTGCAACTGCAGGGTTCCGGCCTGGTGGCACGGCTCCGGACGGCATGGTTTAGCAACAGTGTGTAATAAAAAACTTAACGGGCCAGCCGATCGGGGTTCACGTTTCCGTCAGACGACCTCTCGAAGCTGGTCGAGCAGTGCCTGGATGTCCGCGGGCAGGGGGCTGTCGAAGGCCAGGGGCAACCCCGTCACCGGATGGTCGAACCCCAGATGCGCCGCGTGCAGTGCCTGCCGGGGAAAGGTTGCCACAGCCTCGGCCACGGGCCCAAGCACCTTGACGGATGCCTTGCGCGCCCCGCCATAGACCGGATCGCCGATCAGCCCCAGTCCGGCATGGGCCATGTGGACGCGGATCTGGTGGGTGCGTCCCGTTTCCAGCCGGCATTCGACCAGCATGGCGACGGGCGGCGTGCCAAAGCGTTCCAGCATGCGCGCGCGGGTGACGGCATGGCGGCCCTTGTCGAAATAGACCGCCTGCCGCTGCCGGTCGGTGGCGTGACGGGCCAGGCGGGATGTGATCTTCAGCATCCCGCCCTCTTCGAAGGTGACGCCGGGCGTGCCGCGCAGCCGCGCATCGGCCCCGTCGATCACGCCGTGCGCCAGGGCGAGATAACGCCGCTGGGCGCTGTGCGCCTCGAACTGGGCGGCAAGGCCGTGATGGGCGCGGTCCGACTTCGCCACCACCAGCAGGCCCGACGTGTCCTTGTCGATGCGATGCACGATGCCCGGCCGCTTTTCCCCGCCGATGCCCGAAAGGGTATGGCCGCAATGGGCCAGAAGCGCATTGACCAGCGTCCCGCGCGGAGAGCCGGGGGCAGGGTGGACGACCATCCCGGCAGGCTTGTCGATGACGATCAGATCCTCATCCTCGAAGGCGATGGACAGGGGGATCGCCTCGGGGCGGGTGTCGACCGGCTCGGGGTCGGGGATCGCGATGCTGTAGTCCTGCCCCTCGGCCACGCGGGCCTTGCCGTCGCGCACAATGCCGTCGGGGCCGCTGACGGCGCCGTCGGCGATCAGCCGCGACAGGCGCGACCGCGACAGGGCCGCTTCCTCTGGCACCGCCAGGGCAAGCGCCTTATCAAGCCGGTCAGGCGGGTTGGCCGGGATGGTGACAACAAGGTTCGACATGGGCACGGATGATAGCGACTGGAAAACGGCGGCGAAAGCGGTGCCGGAACTGCGGCTGCTGCGGTGGCTGGTGACGGGCCTGGCCCTGGTGATGGGCCTGGGGATGATTGCCGTGGTGGCACTGCTGTGGATGCGGCTAGGCCAGCCGATGCTGCCCGACCTGCCCCAGGCGATCGTTCTGCCGGATGGCGCCGCACCCGAGGCCGTGACCTTCGCCCGCGACTGGATCGTCGTCGTCACCGACGCGGGCGAGGTGCTGCTTTACGACCGGGCAGGCGCGCTGCGCGACACGCTTCAGCCCTGACGGCCCGCCTGCATCGCGTCCAGCCGGGACTTCAGCTCGGCATTCTCGGTGCGGGCCTTGATCGCCATCTCGCGCACGGCCTCGAACTCCTCGCGGGTCACGAAGTCGCGATCAGCCAGCCAGCGGTCGATCCAGCCCTTCATGGCGTTCTCTGCCTCGGACCGGGCGCCGTGCGCCACGCCCATGGCATTGGTCATCAGCTTCGAGATGTCGTCAAAGAACTTGTTCTGCGTGGTCATTTGGCCTTTGCCCCCGATACGTGGTTGCCCGCCTATATGGGCCGCGCGGCGGCCGGGTTCAATGCGCGCCATGCCGCAAGCGCAGGATTGGCGGCCGGACTGTCGTGTTGACACCGCCCGCGCGCCGACTAGCGTGCGCCGCGCATAACCTGAGGCCCCATGATCCCCTTTCCCGATATCGCGCCCGAAATCTTCACCATCAACCTGGGCGGTGTTTCGCTGTCGCTGCGGTGGTATGCGCTTGCCTATCTCGCAGGGCTGCTGCTGGGCTGGCAGATCATCGCCGCCATGATGCGACGCGACAGGCTGTGGGGCGACCGGGCGCCCATGCCCGCCGACAGGGTGGACGACCTGCTGACCTGGGTGATCCTGGGCGTGATCCTGGGCGGTCGCCTGGGCTTCGTGCTGTTCTACGAACCGGGATATTACCTGTCGAACCCGGCCGAGATCATCAAGGTCTGGCAGGGCGGGATGAGCTTTCACGGCGGTTTTGTGGGCGTGATTGTCGCGACCTGGGCCTTTTGCCGCGCCAACGGCATTCCGCCGCTGCGGCTGGCGGACGCGATGGCGGTGGTGGCGCCCATCGGCATCTTCTTCGGACGCATCGCCAATTTCATCAACGCGGAATTGTGGGGCCGCCCCACCGACCTGCCCTGGGGCGTGATCTTCCCCGGCCAGGCCGCGCAGACCTGCCCCGGCGTGGTCGGCCCCTGCGCCCGCCACCCCAGCCAGCTTTACGAGGCGGGGCTGGAAGGCCTGCTTCTGGGGCTGATCCTGCTGGCCCTGGTCCGGGCAGGCGGGCTGCGACGGCCGGGCCTGGCTTTCGGCACCTTCCTGGCCGGCTATGGCCTGGCGCGGATGTTCGTTGAACTGTTCCGCGTGGCCGATGCCCAGTTCATCACGCCCGACAACCCTCTGGGCCATGTCATCGGCGGGCCGGTGGTCGGGCTGACGATGGGCCAGCTTCTGTCGCTGCCGATGGTGCTGATCGGGCTGTTCTTCATCCTGCGCGCCCGGCGCCGACCGGCCGTGACCGCTGCCACATGACGCCCCTGGCCCAGATCATCGTGCAGCGGATCCGTGCCACGGGTCCGATCACGCTGGCGGACTACATGGAGATTTGCCTGCTGGATCCGCGCCACGGCTATTATACCACGCGCGACCCCTTTGGCGCGGCGGGCGATTTCACGACCGCGCCGGAAATCCACCAGATGTTCGGGGAACTCTGCGGTTTGGCCCTCGCCCAGGCCTGGATGGACCAAGGGCGTCCCGCGCCCTTTACCTTGGCCGAGGCCGGGCCGGGCCGCGGCACCCTGATGGCCGACATCCTGCGCGCGATCCGCAAGGCTCCGGGCATGGCCGAGGCGGCCGAGGTCACGCTGATCGAGGCCTCGGCCCATCTGCGGCAGGTCCAGCGGGACCGGCTGGGCGCAGTCGCACATCTCGACAGCGTCGAGGAACTGCCCTCCAAGCCGTTGTTCCTGATCGCGAACGAGTTCTTCGATGCCCTGCCGATCCGCCAGTATCAGCGCACCAATGACGGCTGGTGCGAACGGATGGTGGGGCTGTCCGACACCGGCCTTCGCCTCGGCCTCGGCCCCGTCGTTCAGTTGCCGCGCAACGGCCGGCCGGGCGACGTGGTCGAGGAATGTCCCGCCGCACCCGCGATCGTGGAAGCCATCGCGCGCCGCATCGCCGCCTATGGCGGGGCGGCGATCTTCGTCGATTACGGCGGCTGGAACGGCTATGGCGACACGTTCCAGGCGCTGCGCAACCACGCCCCCGAGGATCCGCTGGCGCGTCCGGGCGAAGCCGACCTGACCGCTCATGTCGATTTCGCGCCGCTGGCGGCAGCGGCGATCCGGGCAGGCGCGATTGCCTCGCGCCCGATGCGGCAGGGCGACTGGCTCTTGTCACTGGGCGCGGCGCAGCGGGCAGAACGGCTGACAGCAGCCGGGGACGCAGGCGCGATGGCGGCGCTTCGGCGCTTGACCCACCCGGATGAAATGGGTCACCTGTTCAAGGCCATGGCCATCTGGCCGAAAGGGGCGCCCCCGGTGCCCGGATTTGACGCGCTGAGGCTTCATGCAGACCACGCTTGAGATCCTGACACACCCCCTTCTTCGCGATGTCCGCCACGGGTTCTTCACCCGCAAGGGTGGCGCATCCTCGGGCCTGTTCTCGGGGCTGAACTGCGGCCGCAGGTCGACCGACCAGACCGAAATGGTGGCCCTGAACCGTGGCCGGGTCGCCACCGCGATGGGCGTTCCCGCCGATGCGCTGGCAACGGTGAAGCAGGTTCATTCGGCCGATGTGATCACGCTGCGCGACGGCGACGATATCCCCACCGTCGCCAATACCGAGGCCGACGGGATCGTTACGGCACGGCGCGACGTGGCGCTTGCGGTGCTGACGGCCGACTGCCAGCCGATCCTGCTGGCCGACGCGCAGGCGGGCGTGATCGGCGCCTGCCATGCCGGATGGCGCGGCGCCTTGGGCGGCATCATCGAAGCAACGGTGGACGCCATGCGTGCCCTTGGCGCGACGCAGATCAGGGCGGTGATCGGACCCACGATCAGCCAGCGCGCCTACGAGGTTGGCCCCGACTTCATGGACAGCTTCCTGGCCGAGGATCCTGCCCATGGCCGCTTCTTCAGCGGTGGGCCAAATGGGCGGCCGATGTTCGACCTGCCGTCCTTTGGCCTGATGCGCCTGCGGGATGCGGGCGTGGATGCCGAATGGTCCGGCCATTGCACCTATTCCGACCCCGACAAGTTCTTCAGCTATCGCCGCGCCACGCACGAGGGGCAGGTCGATTACGGCAGGCTGATCTCGGCCATCACGCTTTGATCCGGGCGGGGCTTCCCATTGCGCTGCCCGGGATGACCATCGGCCTTCTGGGGGGATCCTTCGATCCCGCACATGAAGGCCATGTCGCCATCACCCGCGCCGCCCTGCGCAGCTTCGGGCTGGATCGTGTCTGGTGGCTGGTTTCGCCCGGCAACCCGCTGAAGGCGCGCAGTCCCGCACCGCTTGCTCGCCGGCTGGCCAATGCCCGGCAGATCCTGTCCGACCCGCGCATCGTCGTCACGGATGTCGAGGCAAGGCTGGGCACGCGCAAGACCGCCGACGGGATTCGCGCCCTGCGTCGCCATTATCCCGGCGTGCGATTTGTCTGGCTGATGGGGTCGGACAACCTGGTCCAGTTCCATCAATGGGACCGCTGGCGCCAGATCGCGGAAGCTGTGCCCATCGGCGTGCTGGCCCGCCCCGGATCGCGCTTGGCATCCCGGCGCTCGGTGGCGGCACAGGCGCTTGCGGATTACCGGCTGCCGGCATCGCAGGCGGGACTGCTTGCGCAGCGGAAACCGCCTGCCTGGGTGCAGGTGAACCTGCCGATGTCCCCGCAATCATCGACCGCGCTGCGCCGGGCACTGGGGGCGGGGACATGATGCTGTCGCGCCGCAACCTGCTGGCGGGGCTTGCGGCCCTGCCTCTGGCCCCTGGCGCGGGCTGGGGCCAGGGTCCGGACCGGCGCCCGCCCGCCCGGCCGGCACTGTCGGCGGGACGCATCGTCGCATCGGCAGGGCTGCCGGGCACTGTCGCCTTTGCGCTGCTGGACGATCCGACACGGCCGCTGGCGGATGCGGCGCAAGCGGCGGCGCCGATGATGCCTGCCAGCACCCTTAAGGCAGTGACGGCTCTTTACGCCCTGTCGCGGCTGGGCCCCGCCCATCGCTTCACCACAAGGATCATTCGCGCAGGCGACATGCTGGTCCTGGCGGGCGGAGGCGATCCGGTCTTGTCCACCGACGATTTGGCGACGCTTGCCGGCGAACTGGTGGCAACCGGACAGCCTGCTCCCGCCCGCTTTGCCGTCTGGGGCGGCGCGCTGCCGCAGCTTGAGGAAATCGCGCCCGGGCAGGCCGATCACCTGGCCTACAACCCCGCGCTGTCGGGCATAATCCTCAACTTCAACCGCGTCCACCTGGGCTGGCGGCAGGGCGGCGCGCAGATGTCGATAGAAGCGCGGGGATCGGCCCATTCGCCGCGCGCCTATACGATCACCGCCGCGCCGGGCGACCAGTCCGACCTGTTCACCTATCGCGAGGGCGAGGACCGCGAAACCTGGACGGTATCCCGCAGTGCCATGAGCCGCCCCGGAAGCCGCTGGCTGCCTGTCCGCAAGCCCGAGCTTTATGCGGGCGACGTGTTCCAGACGCTGTGCCGCGCCAAGGGGCTGGTGCTGCCCGCCCCCAAGGTGATCGGCACCCTGCCGCAGGGTCAGATCGTTGCCAGCCATTCCAGCCCACCGCTGGACCGGATTCTGCGCGACATGCTGTATTTCTCGACCAACCTTACGGCCGAGGTGGTGGGCCTGCACGCCAGCGGCGCGCGGGATCCGGCAGCCTCGGCCCAGGGGATGCGGGCCTGGCTTGTGGCGCAGGGGCAGGGGCTGGATTTCACGCTGGCCGATCATTCCGGACTGTCACCCGCCAGCCGGGTCACGGCGCAGGGGATGGCGCGGCTGCTGGCGGGGCCGGGCCTGGCGGCGGGCCTGCCCGCGCTGCTGAAGGCCGATCCGCTGGACGATGACCTGGGCCAAGGCGCGACTGCGGCGGGCAGCGTCCGCGCCAAGACCGGGACGCTGAACTTCGTATCGAACCTGGCAGGCTATGTCATGGGACCGGGCGGACAACCGCGCGCCTTCGCGATCCTCTGCGCGGAGCCAGCGCGTCAGGCGGCAACCTCGGGACAGGAATTGCCGTCGGGCGTCTTGTCCTGGACGCGCGATGCCAAGCGGCTGCAGCGCGATATCCTGAACGGCTGGGGCTGACCTACAGCACCCGGTGGCGGACCTGCGCCGACAGCTCGATGGCGGCGGCATGCAGGCGCGGGATGTTGAGTTGGTGCCGGATCTCGGCCAGCATCGCGACCTCGCCCTCATACAGGCGGCCGTCGGCGGCGCCCACGTCGCAGGCCAGGGCATAGGCGGTCTCGTACAGCTTTTCCGGCAGGGCGTCGCGGATCAGGCCGAACAGGGCGTCGATGCCGTCCTCATGCTCGAACAGGGTCATCACCGTCTGGCTGACCGCGCGGATGCGGTCGTCGTCGTAATTGGCGAAGACCGGGGTGTGGTCCACGCTGCGCTGAATCGCCACCAGTTCCGACGTGCGATAGGTCTGGTCGGACGCCGACACGGCAACCATGACCGCCACCAAGGCATCGCAGGGCGAGAACGAGGGCAGGTCGATGGTCATGTCTGTTCCTTGGATAGACGCCTGGGGCGCAAATTATTGACCATTCACCCCGCTTTCAATAAGGCGTCAAGGCTTGGAACAGGAGAAGTATGCGATGACCACCCTGCGCGACGCCGCAATGCAATCGAAGGCCTGGCCGTTCGAGGAGGCGCGCCGGGTGCTTAAACGTTACGAGAAGAAGGACCCCGAAAAGGGCTATGTCCTGTTCGAGACGGGCTATGGCCCCTCGGGTCTGCCCCATATCGGCACCTTCGGAGAGGTCGCGCGGACGACCATGATCCGCCGCGCGTTCCAGATCATCAGCGACATCCCGACCCGGCTGTTCTGCTTTTCCGACGACATGGACGGGATGCGCAAGGTCCCCGAGAATGTCCCGAACCAGGACATGCTGCGCCAGCATCTGCAGGAACCGCTGACCACGGTGCCCGACCCCTTCGGCGAATATGACAGCTTCGGCAGCCACAACAACGCCATGCTGCGCCGCTTCCTGGACACCTTCGGGTTCGAATACGAATTCATCAGCGCGACCGAGTTCTACAAGTCGGGCCGGTTCGACGACACGCTGCTGCTGGCGGCCGAGCGTTACGACGCGATCATGGAGGTGATGCTGGCATCCCTGCGCGAGGAACGCCAGCAGACCTATAGCTGCTTCCTGCCGATCAGCCCCAAGACGGGCAAGGTCCTGTATGTCCCGATCAAGCATGTGGACGCGAAGAACGGCACCATCACCTTCGACGACGAGGATGGGCAGGAACTGACCCTGCCGGTCACGGGCGGGCAGGTGAAGCTGCAATGGAAGCCCGATTTTGGCGCCCGCTGGGCCGCGCTTGACGTCGACTTCGAGATGTATGGCAAGGACCACAGCACCAATACGCCAATCTATGACGGCATCTGCCGCATTCTCGGCGGGCGGGCGCCGGAACATTTCACCTATGAATTGTTCCTGGACCAGCACGGCCAGAAGATCAGCAAGTCCAAGGGCAACGGGCTGTCCATCGACGAATGGCTGACCTATGCGGCGACCGAAAGCCTGTCCTATTTCATGTATCAGAAGCCCAAGACGGCCAAGCGGATGTATTTCGACGTGATACCCAAGGCCGTCGATGAATATCACCAGCAGTTGCGCGCCTATCCCGACCAGACGCCGGACCAGCAGCTTGCGAACCCGGTCTGGCACATCCACGGCGGCGAGGTGCCGGCATCCGATATGGTGGTGCCGTTCCAGATGCTGCTGAACCTGGCATCCGTCGCGGGGGCCAAGGACAAGGACGGCCTCTGGGGCTTCATCCGCCGCTATGCGCCCGAGGCTTCGCCCGAAACGCATCCGGGGCTGGACCAGGCGGCGGGCTTTGCCGTGCGCTATTTCACCGACTTCGTGGCGCCAACCCGCCAGTTCCGCGAACCGACCGAGATCGAGCGCCGCGCGATGGAGGCTCTGGCCGGCCGCCTGGCCGCCTGGGACCAGCCCGCCGATGCCGAGGCCTTGCAGTCGATGGTCTTCGCCATCGGCAAGGATCACGGCTTCGAACCCCTGCGCGACTGGTTTGCCGCGCTGTATCAGGTGCTGCTGGGGGCGGACCAGGGGCCGCGCTTCGGCGGGTTCATCGCGCTGTATGGAATCGATGAGACGCGCGCGCTAATCGAAAAGGCGCTGGCCGGAGAGCTGGTGGCGGCCTAGAGCCGCCGCCGCGCCCGCAACG
Organism: Paracoccus sp. AK26; assembly: GCF_011801365.1. Classification (NCBI taxonomy): domain Bacteria; kingdom Pseudomonadati; phylum Pseudomonadota; class Alphaproteobacteria; order Rhodobacterales; family Paracoccaceae; genus Paracoccus; species Paracoccus sp. AK26. The sequence goes on along the minus strand of NZ_CP041041.1, from coordinate 1,798,003 downwards.
CTGCGCTGATCGTGCCGTCGTCGAGGTAATCCAGTTCCCCGCCGATCGGCACGCCCTGCGCAAGACCCGTGACGGTCGCGCCGGTCTCGGCCAGGGCGTCGGCGATGTAATGCGCCGTCGTCTGGCCGTCCACGGTGGCGTTCAGCGCCAGGATCACCTCGCGGATCTTCTCGCGCTCGACCCGGTCGATCAGGGACGGGATGCCCAGGTCGTCCGGCCCGATCTCGTCCAGGGCAGAAAGCGTGCCGCCCAGCACATGATAGCGGCCGCCAAAGGCGCGGCCCCGCTCCATGGCCCAAAGGTCCGCCACATCCTGGACCACGCATAGTTCGCCGGTCGCGCGGGCGGGATCGGTGCAGATCGCGCATTCGTCGCGGTCGGTGATGTTGCCGCATGTCACGCATTCGCGCGAGTTCACTGCCACGCGGTCCAGAAGCCCCGCAAGCTGCGACATCTGCCCGCTGCGCTTGCGGATCAGGTGCAGCACGATACGACGGGCCGACCGGGGGCCAAGCCCCGGCAGCCGCGCCATCAGCCCGACAAGCGCCTGGATGTCGTCGCTGCCGTCGGCCATGCTCAGAAGGGCAGCTTCATGTCGGCGGGCAGGCCCAGTTCCTGGGTCACGCGGGCCATTTCGGACTGCATCTTTTCCTGCGCCTTGCGCTGCGCGTCCTTGATCGCGGCCAGGATCAGATCCTCGACCACTTCCTTTTCCGTGGGCACGAAGATCGACGGGTCGATGTCAAGGGCGGTCAATTCGCCCTTGGCGGTGGCTGTGGCCTTGACCAGGCCCGCGCCGGATTCGCCGGTCACGGTGATCGTGTCCAGGCTGGCCTGCACCTGAGCCATCCGGTCCTGCATGTCCTTTGCGGCCTTCATCATCTTGGCCATGTCGCCAAAGCCGCCCAAACCCTTGATCATGTCTCTATTCCTCGTCCTCGAAGGGATCCCATTCCTCGACCTCGGCCACGGGGCCTTGGGTCAGCTCGTGCGGGTTGGCCGCGCCTTCCGCCTCGACGGCCTCGACCTCGGGGGCAACGCGCCGCACGTCGCGCAGTTTCGCGCCTGGAAATGTCGCCAGCACCTGCTGCACGATGGGCAGTTGCATGGCCCGTTCCTCGCGTTCGCGCTGTTCGGCGGCCTGCTGTTCGGCAATGGTCGGCGCGCCGCCGTCGTTCGTGACGGTGACGGCCCAGCGTTGCCCGCCCGTCCAGCCGCGCAGGCGTTCGGCCAGCTTCTGCGCCAGATCGCGGGGCGCGTTGCCCTTCGGCTCGAACTCGATCCGGCCGGGGCTGTAGCGGACAAGGCCCACATGCCGTTCCACCTGCACCAGCAGAAGCATGTCCCCCATCCGCCGGATCAGTTCCAGGACCGAGGCGAAGTCGGGCCAGGCCGCGAAGGCGTCGGGGCTGACGGCAAGCGCCGTCGCCGCGCCCGACCGCTGCGCGATCACCGGCGCAGGACGTGCGGCACGAGGGGCCTGCGAGGGCGCCGCGGGTGCGGCAGAGCGGGTGAAATCACCCGCCGCCTGCGCCTGCTGAACGCGGCGGATCAGTGCCTCGGGGTCGGGCAGGTCGGCCACATGGGTCAGGCGGATGATCGCCATTTCCGCCGCCATCATAGCGTTGGGCGCCGCTGAAACTTCCTCAAGCGCCTTGAGCAGCATCTGCCAAAGCCGGGTCAGCACCCGCATCGCCAGCTTCTCGGCCAGTTCCTTGCCACGCACCCGTTCGTCGGGCGCGATGGTCGGATCCTCGCCCGCATCCGGCGTGATCTTCACCACGGAAATCCAGTGCGTGATCTCGGCCAGGTCGCGCAGCACGGCCACCGGGTCGGCGCCGTCGGCATATTGCGACTGCAACTCGGTCAGTGCGGATGCAGCGTCACCGCGCAGGATCATCTCGAACAGGTCGATGACCCGGCCCCGGTCTGCAAGGCCCAGCATGGCACGGACCTGTTCAGCGGTGGTTTCCCCCGCGCCGTGACTGATCGCCTGGTCCAGAAGGCTGGTCGCGTCGCGGGCCGATCCTTCCGCCGCGCGGGTGATCAGCGCAAGCGCGTCATCGGTAATCTGCGCGCCCTCGGCCCCGGCGATGCGGCGCAGAAGGGCGATCATCACCTCGGGCTCGATCCGGCGCAGGTCGAAGCGTTGGCAACGCGACAGGACCGTGACCGGAACCTTGCGGATTTCGGTCGTGGCGAAGATGAACTTCACATGCGGGGGCGGCTCCTCCAGCGTCTTCAACAGCGCGTTGAACGCACTGGTCGACAGCATGTGGACTTCGTCGATGATGTAGATCTTGTAGCGCGCGGATGCCGCCCGGTAATGCACGCTTTCGATGATCTCGCGGATGTCGTTCACGCCGGTGCGCGACGCGGCGTCCATTTCCAGCACGTCGACATGACGGCCTTCGCTGATCGCCACGCAATGTTCGCAGGTGCCGCAGGGTTCTGTCGTGGGGCCGCCCTGTCCGTCGGGGCCGATGCAGTTCATGCCCTTGGCGATGATCCGCGCCGTGGTGGTCTTTCCCGTGCCGCGGATGCCCGTCATGATGAAGGCCTGCGCGATCCGGTCGGCGGCAAAGGCGTTCTTCAGCGTGCGCACCATCGCGTCCTGGCCGACCAGGTCGGCAAAGGTCTCGGGCCGGTATTTTCGGGCCAGGACCTGATAGGCAGGTGCAGCGTCTTGGGGCATCACGGGGTCCGTCGCAGGGTCAGGGCGAACCTAGTCGCTGCGCCCCTGCGCGGCAAGGGCGGCTATTCGGCAGGCTGGGGAACCGAGCCCCGGCGCATCTGCCTGAACTTCTCCCACGCCTCGTTGAGGCGGCGGGTGCGCGCCTCGGCCAGGCGCACGGCTTCGGGGGGCAGGCCGCGGGCGATCGCGCGGTCGGGATGGGATTCCAGGATCAGGGCGCGGAACCGCTTGCGTGCCTCGGGCATGGGGGTGTCCAGGGGGATGCCCAGCACGTCGCAAGGCGGGCAGTCGGTCTGGCGGTCGTGGCGCAGGCGGATCGCGACCACCTGTTCAGAGGGCAGGCCAAAGATGCGGCCAACCTCGTCGATGAACAGGATCTCGTTCTCGTGCATCCCGCCATCGGCGACGGCGATGATGCAAAGCCCTTCGATCACGTCGGCCAGGACCGGGTCACCTGCGGGAAACATCGCGGCGATGCGGCGTGCCCATGCGTCGAAGCCGGCCACGTCCTGTCGGGCCAGGTCGAAGACGCGGGCTGCGTTCTTTTCCTCGGCGCGCGGGATGATGAAGACGCGCCGGAAGGCGGCAACCTCGGCCCGTCCGACGGTGCCGTCGGATTTCGCCAGCTTCGCGCCAAGCGCGATCACGGCGATGGTAAAGGCGACCGAGCGTTCGGGCGGGATCGCGGGCCGCGTGCTGCCCAGGAAGGCTGCCAGGCGGTCGGCAATGCGCTGCCAGAAGCTGCGGGGCTTCGGCAGGCTGGGGCAGGGGATGTCAGTCGCGCGCATGTCCATGCCCTTAGGTTATCCGCTAACGGAACGCATGGGTAGTGTCAGGGTGTCGCAAGACCAAGGTCGGAGCCAAGATCCTTGCCCATCAGCACCAGGTCATGGAACTGCCCGAACTTCCAGCCGGCGCATGGAATGCGGCCCCATTCGACATAGCCCTGCCGCGCATGGAAGCGCAGCGAGCCTTCGTTCGAGGCGGTGATCCCGCCGATCATCAGCCGATGCCCGCAGGCGCGGGCATGATCTTCAAGGGCGTCCAGCAACAGCCTGCCCGTTCCGCTGTTCCGGGCTTCGGGCGCCAGATAGATCGTGTGTTCCATGCTGCGGGCATAGCCGCCGCCGTTGCGGAACTGGCTGTAGGTCGCGAAGCCCATGATGCCGGTGCCCGCCTCGGCCACCGTGAAGGGGCGGCCTTCGGCCTGGCGGTCGCGGATCAGGGCCGCGATCTCGGTCTCGGTCCGCTCGGTCGGCCAGAAGGTCACGACGGTGTCGCGGATGATCGGGTTCCAGATCGCCGCGATGGCTGGAACGTCGTCCGGCCGTGCGTCGCGCAGCAGGACCATCAGCCGCGATGCGCCCCGGCGGCCAGGTCGCGCACGAAGTCCAGCACCTCGGGCACGGGGCGGCCCTCGCTGATCTTCTTGACGATGGCGCTGCCCACCACGCAGCCGTCGGCGACGCTTGCGATCTTCTCGGCCGCCTCGGGCGTCGAGATGCCGAAGCCCACGACGACCGGCAGGTTGGCCGCCTTGCGGATGCGCGCGACCTCGGGGGCGACCTCGGCGGCGTTGGCGGCGGGGCCGCCGGTGATGCCGGTCACGCTGACGTAGTACACGAAGCCCGAGGTGTTCTTGACCACAGCCGGAAGCCGGCGGTCGTCGGTCGTGGGCGTGGCCAGACGGATGAAGTTGAGGCCCGCGCGTTGGGCGGGAATGCACAGTTCCTCGTCTTCCTCGGGCGGAAGGTCGACGACGATCAGGCCGTCGACGCCCGCCTCCTTGGCATCGACCAGAAAGCCCTCGACCCCGCCTGTGCGGGCATAGATCGGGTTGTAGTAGCCCATCAGCACGACCGGGGTCGTGTTGTCGGTCTTGCGGAATTCGCGCAGGATCGCCAAGGTCCGCGACACGCTGCCCCCTGCCGCAAGCGCGCGCTGACCGGCGGACTGGATCGTCGGGCCGTCGGCCATCGGGTCGGTGAAAGGCATTCCAAGCTCGATGATGTCGACGCCTGCTTCCGGCAGGCCGCGCATGATTTCGAGCGTGGTGGCGTCATCGGGATCCGATGCCATGATATAGGTCACGAAGGCCTTGCGGCCCTGGTCTTGCAACCGCTGAAAGGTTTCATCGATCCTGGTCATCGTCCACTCCGCTTTGCCGGTGCCTAACTGCAGCGCCGGGCGCGGGCTGTCAATCAGCCGGGCGGATCAAGCCGCCATGGCGGCCACTTCGCAGACGGCTCGTCGAAGATAGCCGGCAAACTCGGCCGCTTCCCGCCGCGCCGGGCCGTCGGCCACATAGACGTTCAGCCAGGTCGGCGGCAGGGGCGGCAAGGCGCCGCCGTGATCGACCGGCTCAAGTCCCGCCTGGGCGATGCCGCGGGGAAGGATGGTGATCCCCAGGTCGGCCGCCGCGGTCACCCGCCAGGTATCGCTGCCGCCGTCCGCCACCCCCTGCACCCATTCGATCCCCGCCCGGTCAAGCGCCGTCAGCCCCACCGGGTAATAGGCGCAATGGGGCGAGTTCGCGAGCGGCACCGGCCGCTGCGACCAGGCAGTGCCGCCGATGGCGCCGAACCACGCGAGGTCGACCTTGGCTAGGTGGATTGCACCCGGCGGCGTCTCGAACTCGGTCGTCAGGATCACGTCATGCTCGCCCCGCTTCATCTGGCTGCGCAGATCCTTGCTGCGGCCGTCGTTGATGATCAGTTCGATCCGCGGGTTGGCCTGGCGGAAGGCGCGCACCGCCTGGGCAACCTTGGTGAAAAGCCAGTCGCTGGTCAGCCCGACGCGCAGCCGCGCCTCGGGGCGGTGGCCGGTAAAGCGCGACAGGATCGCATCGTTGAGCGCGACCAGCTTGCGGGCCTCGACCAGCAGTTCGGTGGCGAAGTCGGTCAGGATCACGCCCCGGCCATGCTTCTGCAACATCGCCTCTCCGAACAGGTCGTCCAGGCGCTTGATCTGCATCGACAGGGCGCTTTGCGTCATGTTCAGCGCCTCGGCCGCGCGGGTGACCGCGCCATATTCTGCCACGGCCTGAAGCGAGCGGAGGGTGGCGATGTCCAGGTTACGCATCGTTCGGTTTCCATGATGCAAGCGATCAAAAACATTCGTTTCAAACATACGACAGGCCGCGTTATCTATCAATAACGGAAATTGGAAACCGTAAACGCATCACATCGGATGATGCGTTTCATCATCGGAGACGAACGATGTCTGTCAAGACAGCCGCTTCGCTTTCCCTTGCTGCCGGGCTCGGCAAGTCGCGCCCGTCACTGGGCAAGCGTATCTTGAACCTGATCAGCCTCCGCCGCTCTCGCCTTGACCTTGCCAGTCTGACGGACGAGCAGTTGCGCGACATCGGCCTGACCCGCGACCAGGTCGCGGATGAAATCGCGCGCCCCATCTGGGACGTGCCGTCCAACTGGCGTCGCTGATTCTACCCCATCACGAATGCCATACTGCCGCGCCGCCTTCGGGCAGGCGCGGCTTTTTTATGACCGTGTTGCGTCGTCGGCGGGTTCGGTCGGGGGGCCGAAGCGTTCGATCATCCGCGTCCGGATCTGGTCGCGCGTCTGGCGATAGGCGGCAAGCTGGGCATCGCGGCCTTCCGCCAGCCCGGTCGGATCCATGATCGGCCAATATTCCACGTCCAGGTGAAAGACCCGCGTCAGTTCCAGGGCCTGCCGCTGGCTGGCTGGGGACAGGGCCACGATCAGGTCGAAGCCGCCCAGGTCGTCCCCCCAGTCCTTCATCTCGTCGAAACTGCGGCTGCGGTGGTTTTCGATCCTGACGCCGATCTCGTCGCAGACGGCGATGGCGAAGCCGTCCACCTCCATGTCGTTCTTGACCCCCGCCGACTGCACATAAGCCGCGCGGCCGTAGAACTTTTTCATCATCCCCTCGGCAATGGGGGACCGGATGGAATTGTGATCGCAGCAGAACAGGACCGAGGCAGGGATCGCGTTCTGGACCATCGTCAGCCCTGCGGCACCAGGGCGCAGATCAGGGTGAACAGGCGCCGGGCGGTGTCGATGTCCAGTTCCGCCTTGCCCTCCAGCCGTTCCTGCAAGGTCCGCGCGCCTTCGTTGTGAATGCCGCGCCGGGCCATGTCGATCGCCTCGATCTGGGCAGGGGGCAGGCGCTTCACAGCGTCGAAATAGCTTTGGCAGATCTGGAAGTAATCCTTGGTCACCTGCCGGAAGGGCCCCAGCGACAGGTGGAACTCGGCCACCTTGTCGCCCTGTTCGGCGGTCACGTCAAAGACAAGACGACGTTCGCGGATGCACAGGTCCAGCCGGAAAGGACCGTCCGGCGCAGGTTGGCCGTCGCGGCCCGGCACCCTGAAGCTGTTGTCCTCGATCAGGTCGAAGATCGCCACGCGGCGTTCCTGCTCCATCTCGGCGGTGGCGGGCGGGGCTTCGGAATCGTCGATCTGGATCTGGATGATGCGGGTCATTCCGCAGGCCTTTCGTTCAGGATCCGGATCCGCGCCTCGACCGAGGCGCCATGGGCCTGCAACCCTTCGGACGCCGCCAAACGCATCGCGGCAGGCCCGATCGCGGCCAGTGCGCCGGGCGTCAGCTTCGCGATGGTGGTCCGCTTGAGGAAATCCAGCACCGACAGCCCGGACGAGAACCGGGCCGAGCGCGCGGTGGGCAGGACATGGTTCGGTCCGCTGACGTAATCGCCCACTGCCTCGGGCGTGTGGGGGCCCAGGAAGATCGCGCCTGCATGGACGCATTTCGCGGCCAGGGCGTCGGGGTCGTCCACGCACAGTTCCAGATGTTCCGGTGCAATTCTGTTCGAAAGGCCGGCCGCCTCGTCCAGGTCGCGCGCGATGATGATCGTGCCATAGTCGCGCCAGCTTGCCCCCGCGATGGCGGCGCGGGGCAGGCTGGGCAGGATGCGGTCCACCGCGCCCGCCACGGCATGGCCCAGGGCAGGATCGGTGGTGATCAGGATGGACTGGGCGTCGGCGTCATGTTCCGCCTGCGCCAGCAGGTCGAGCGCCAGCCAGTCGGGATGCTGGTCGCCCTCGGCGATCACCAGAACCTCGGACGGGCCGGCGATCATGTCGATGCCGACCTTGCCGAAGACCTGCCGCTTGGCCGCCGCGACATAGGCGTTGCCCGGCCCGGTGATCTTGTCCACCGGCGCGATCGTGTCAGTCCCATAGGCCAGGGCCGCGATCGCCTGAGCGCCGCCGATGCGATAGATCTCGGTCACGCCCGACAGTTGCGCGGCCAGCAGCACCAGCGGGTTGACCACGCCGTCCGGCGTCGGCACGCAGATCACCAACCGCTCGACCCCGGCGACGCGGGCGGGGATGGCGTTCATCAGCACGGATGACGGATAGGCCGCCTGGCCCCCCGGCACGTAGAGGCCAGCGGCAGACACCGCCGTCCACCGCCAGCCCAGCGTCGCGCCCTGGACATCGGTCCAACTGGCATCCTCGGGCAGTTGCCGTTCGTGATAGGCGCGGATGCGGTCGGCGGCCAGCGTCAGCGCCGCGCGGTCCTCAACTGATACCTTGGAGACCTGCGCCGCGATCTCGTCTGCCGAAAAGCGCAAGGTGGCGGGGGTCAGATCCAGGCGGTCGAAACGGCTGGTCAGGTCGCACAGCGCCGCGTCGCCGCGGTGGCGCACGTCGCGGATGATACCGGCCACCACGTCGTTCACATCGACCGAATCCTCGCGCTTGGCCGAAAGCATCTCTCCAAAGCGCGCCTCGAAATCGGCATCCGATGTGTTCAACGTGACCGGCATGATCTGTCCCCTGCAATCACGTCTTGTTAGCGTCAAGCCGGGCGCGCCTCAAGCGGCGCGGCGGGGTGATCAGTCGGGATGAACCGGGGCCTTGCCAGACACGGCGCGATAGGGGCGGGTAACGTCGCGCAGGTCGACATTGATGCATTCGACCTCGGCCAACAGGGTGCCGTCGCCCGCGAATTCCAGCAGCAGCCGACCCGTTCCGTCCGGGCCGGGCTGCCAGACCATCGCCAGCAGTTCCAGCACGGTGTCGGCATCGCGGCTGATGCCGTCCGACATGACCCGCAGCACGTCGCGGATCAGCAGGACCGACCGGACGCGTTCATAGTCGCGACCCTCGGCCGCGGCCTGGTCGGCGTCCTCCCAGCGGAAGCGGTTCAGAAGCAGCGCAAGGGACCGCCCGCGCGGATCATAGGACATTTCCGAGGCGGGCAGGATCGCGTCCTGCAGCAGCGCGGACAGGATGCGCAGATCCTGTTCGTCCTCGGCCATCAGCGCCAGGGGGGCGGGATCGGCATCGGCGAAACGGGCGTCCTGTGGCATGGCTTATTCCTCTTTCACGCGTTCGATATGGGCGCCCACGCCGCGCAGCTTGCGCACGACATGTTCATAGCCCCGGTCAAGGTGATAGACCCGGCTGACGGTCGTCTGGCCTTCGGCGGCAAGTCCCGCAAGGATCAGGCTGACCGAGGCGCGCAGATCCGTGGCCATCACTGGCGCACCCCGCAACCCGTCAACCCCGGTCACGGTTGCATGGCCGCCGTGGACCTCGATCCGTGCGCCCATGCGCGTCAGTTCGGGCGCGTGCATGAAACGGTTCTCGAAGATCGTCTCCTCCAGCACGCTGGTGCCTTCGGCCACGCACATCAGCGCCATGAACTGCGCCTGAAGATCCGTCGGGAAGCCGGGGAAGGGTTCGGTCGTGACGTTGACGGCGCGGATGCCGTTCCTGCGGCTGACCTTGATCCCGCGCGCGGTTTCGGTGACGTCGATCCCGGCCTCGTCCAGCTTTTCGCAGAAGGCCGACAGCAGTTCGATCCGGCCGCCCAGGCATTCGACCTCGCCGCCGCAGATGGCGGGCGCCAGCATATAGGTGCCAAGCTCGATCCGGTCGGTGACAACGGGATGGGTCGCGCCGTGCAGCGCATCGACGCCCTGGATGGTGATGGTGGATGTGCCCTCGCCCTCGATCTGGGCGCCCATGGCGCGCAGGCAGCGGGCCAGGTCCACGATCTCGGGCTCTCGTGCGGCGTTCTTCAGGACGGTCGTGCCCTTTGCCAGGGTCGCGGCCATCAGCGCGTTCTCGGTCGCGCCGACGGAAACCAGCGGGAAATCGAAGACCGCCCCGCGCAGCCCGCCCATCGGGGCCTTGGCATGGACATAGCCTTCCCGCAGATCCAGTTCCGCGCCCATCGCCTCCAGGGCCTTCAGGTGCAGGTCCACGGGCCGCGCGCCGATGGCGCAGCCGCCGGGCAGCGACACCTCGGCCCGGCCGTCGCGGGCCAGCATCGGCCCCAGCACAAGGATCGAGGCGCGCATCTTGCGCACGATGTCGTAATCCGCGCGGTGGCTGGTCAGCGCATGGCTGGACATCGCCAGGACCTGGCCGTCCTGCAGGCTTGCAGCCTCGGCCCCCAGGCTTTGCAGCAGGGCGGTCATGGTGCGGATGTCGGACAGGCGCGGCGCGTTGGTCAGCGTCAGCGGCTGGTCGGTCAGCAACGTCGCGGGCATCAGCGTCAGGCAGGCGTTCTTGGCCCCCGCAATCGGGATTTCGCCCTGAAGCGGGCCGTTCCCGCGAACGATGATCTGGTCCATTTAAGCGTCGTCCTTGCCTGTGTCGCTGTCCTGCCGTCCGGTCTTGTCGTCAGCCGCGCGGGCGCGCGCCTGCGCCTTGCGGCGTTGCAGATTGGCGCGCAGCGCGGCCCGCAGCCGTTCTTCGCGCGTTTCCTGCTTTTTCTTGTCGTCCGGGCGGTCGTTCATCCGAAACCTGTTAGCGTCCGGTTCGGCAACAGTCCAGCAAAGCCCGCACCGGGTCAGGGTCGGGACGCGGCGGATTTTTTATGGTGCACCCCCTTGCGCGGGCCAAAGGCTTTGTCTAAACGCCCCCTCACGATGCTGTGGTAGCTCAGTGGTAGAGCACACCCTTGGTAAGGGTGAGGTCGAGAGTTCAATCCTCTCTCACAGCACCATCTTCCAGAATGCCTCCGACCATGCCGCAAAGCCCTTGGCGATTGCGCATTTCCGTTTCGCAGGCTACAGGCCGCCCCATGACAAACCGCCCCGAACTTCCGCCCGAAATCGCCCGCCGCCGCACCTTTGCGATCATTGCGCATCCGGATGCCGGCAAGACCACGCTGACCGAAAAGTTCCTGCTGTTCGGCGGGGCGATCCAGATGGCCGGGCAGGTGCGCGCCAAGGGCGAGGCGCGGCGGACGCGGTCGGACTTCATGAAGATGGAGCAGGACCGGGGGATCTCGGTCAGCGCGTCGGCGATGTCCTTCGACTTCGACCGCTATCGCTTCAACCTGGTAGACACGCCGGGGCACAGCGACTTTTCGGAGGACACCTACCGCACCCTGACTGCCGTGGATGCGGCGATCATGGTGATCGACGGGGCCAAGGGCGTCGAATCGCAAACCCGCAAGCTGTTCGAGGTCTGCCGGATGCGCGACCTGCCGATCCTGACCTTTTGCAACAAGATGGACCGCGAAAGCCGCGACACCTTCGAGATCATCGACGAGATCCAGGAAAACCTGGCCATCGACGTGGCCCCGGCAAGCTGGCCGATCGGGTCGGGGCGCGATTTCGTGGGCTGCTACGACCTGCTGCACGACAGGCTGGAACTGATGGACCGCGCCGACCGCAACCGGGTTGCCGAATCGATCAAGATCAGCGGCTTGGACGATCCCAAGCTTTCCCAGCATATTCCTGCCGACCAGCTTGAAAAGCTGCGCGAGGAAATCGAGATGGCGCGCGAGCTGCTGCCCGCCTTCGATCGCAAGGCCTTCCTGGAAGGGCACATGACGCCGATCTGGTTCGGCAGCGCCATCAACAGCTTCGGCGTTAAGGAGTTGATGGTCGGCATCGGCGAATTCGGCCCGCAGCCGCAGCCCCAGAACAGCGCCGACCGCGAAATCGCGCCCGAGGAAAAACCGGTCACGGGCTTTGTCTTCAAGGTCCAGGCGAACATGGACCCCAAGCACCGCGACCGCGTGGCCTTTGTGCGTCTTGCCAGCGGGCATTTCGAGCGCGGCATGAAGCTGACCCATGTGCGGTCGAAAAAGCCGATGGCCGTGTCCAACCCGGTCCTGTTCCTGGCCGCCGACCGCGAACTGGCCGAGGAAGCCTGGGCCGGCGACATCATCGGCATCCCGAACCACGGCCAGCTTCGCATCGGCGACGCCCTGACCGAAGGCGAGGCGCTGCGCTTTACCGGCATCCCGTCCTTTGCGCCGGAACTGCTGCAATCGGTGCGCGCCACCGATCCGATGAAGGCAAAGCACCTGGAAAAGGCGCTGATGCAGTTCGCCGAGGAAGGCGCGGCCAAGGTCTTCAAGCCGATGATCGGGTCGGGCTTCATCGTCGGCGTCGTCGGCGCCCTGCAGTTCGAAGTCCTGGCCAGCCGGATCGAGATCGAATACGGCATCCCCGTCCGCTTCGAGGCATCGCAGTTCACCAGTGCCCGCTGGGTGGCGGGACCAAAGGACAAGGTCGACGCCTTCGTCCAGGCGAACAAGGGCCATATCGCGCAGGACCATGACGGAGACATGGTCTATCTGACGCGGCTGCAATGGGACATCGACCGCGTGGGCCGCGACCATCCGGAACTGCGGCTGACCGCGACAAAAGAAATGATGGTCTAGAACAGGGGCGCGTCAGGCGCCCCTTTTGCTATTTGCGCCAGCGGTCCAGCTGAACGACCTCTCCGCCGCCATTCGGGCCGCCGTCGGGGCTGTCGTCGCCCCCCTCGTCGTCTTCGTCATCTTCGTTGTCGTCATCGTCCGCTTCCTGCGTCTCGAAGCGCAGGCCGAACTCGACCGAGGGATCCACGAAGGTGCGCAGCGCGTCGAAGGGGATGCGCATCGGTTCGGGCGAATTGCCGAAGTTCAGGGTCACGGTGAAGCCCAGGTCGTCCACGGTCAGGTTGTCGAACCAGTGCTGGATGACGATGGTCATTTCCTCGGGATAGCGTTCGCGAAGCCAGTCGGCCATCTCGACGCCTTCGTCGCGCGTGTCGAAGGTGATGAAGAAGTGGTGGTCGCCCGGCAGGCCATGCTTGGACACCCGGTCCAGCACGTCGGCAATCAGCCCCTGCATCGCGCGATGCATCATTCCGCCGTAGTCAATTCCCGATCGCGCCATGCCCGTCCCCTTCGAATCCCGGCCAGCATAGGGATATGACCGCTGTTGAAAAGGGGGGCGGGTGGCACTGGCGACATAAACCCGTCCCCCTTGCGGCGCAGACAAAAACGCGCAGGGCAGGCATATCAGACAATGGATTGAAAGTGCAGGATTCTGTTGCCAGGCTCCTGCGGGCCCCGCCTTACGCTGCTAGGCGAAAGGACTTAGTTTTCGGTTACCCGAGCTGCTTACGCAGCCAGAGCGACCGGAGCACGGTTGTCGTTGGCAACTGTACATTTTGCACCGATAACGGTGGTAGCTCACCGAGACAAAGCAAACATCTTTAGACGTTCGTCGATCCTGTTTCGACCCCAAGGCCCCCCAACGAGGGTGATCTGGTGGAGTCGCCGGGTACCGCCCCCGGGTCCGATCCGCTTATTACATGCGCGTTTATGTCCATAGTCCCGATTGCTCGGGACAGGTGGAATATAGGCGGGCGTTTCGCCTGCCGCAAGGGCGGAACCGCGGGGGGCCGCAGCCGTTGGGTCGCGCACCGCACAGGAGTTGACCCCATGACGATCCGCATGATTGCACTGGCGACGCTGGTTGCCGCCCCGACGGCGCTGATGGCGCAGGACACGCCACCCCAAGGCTCGATGCCCTTGTCGCAGGTGGTCACCAAGCTGGAAACCGACCTGGGCGCCGAGTTGGGCCATATCACCGACATTTCCTGGGATGACGACGGCTATTGGGAAGTCGAATACCATAACGCCGAGAACCGCGAGGTCGAGATCCGCGTCGATCCCGCCACCGGCGAAGTGCGGCAGTAACCGCGTATCAGTCAGAAGGGGCAGCCTCGCGCTGCCCCTTTTTTCGTCAGGCCGAACGCCCCCACGGACCGTGCGCGTCGTCGATCCCGTCCAGACGCTGGAAGCCATGTGCGCCGAAGAAGTCGCGCTGCGCCTGGATCATGTTCGCTGTGCCGCGCCCGGTGCGCATCAGGTCGAACCACATCAGCCCGGACGCCAGGGCGGGCAGGGCGTGCCCCGCCGCGGCGCCTTGCGAGACCACCTGGCGCAAGGCGGGCATGGTCGTCTCGATCAGGTCGGCAAAGAACGGCGCCATGATGAGGTTGCGCGACGGATCCTCGGCCAGGGCTGCCGCCATGTCGTTCAGCATGGCCGACCGGATGATGCAGCCCGCCCGCCAGACGCGCGCGATCTCGGGCAGATCCAGCGTCCAGCCAAAGCGTTCGGACGCCCCCGCGATCATCGCGAAGCCTTGGGCATAGCACAGGATCTTGCCTGCGATCAGCGCCTGCTCCAGCACCTGCGGCTGGATGGTGCAGGGCTGCGGTGCGGCGCCGAAACGGGCTTCGCCCGCCATCCGTTCGTCCAGCCGGGCCGAGACGTTGCGCGCCATCACCGCGGCCTCGATCACGGGGATGGGGGCGGACAGGTGCTGGGCCTCGATGGCGGTCCAGCGTCCGGTGCCTTTCTGCCCCGCGCGGTCCAGGATCACGTCTACCATCGGCTTGCCGCTGTGGGGATCGGCCGCGGCGGTGACCTTGGCCGAGATCTCGATCAGGTAGGACTTCAATGTGCCTTCGTTCCAGGCGGCAAAGGCGGCGCTGATCGTGGCGGCGTCCATGGTCATGCCGTCGCGCATCAGGCCATAGACCTCGGCGATCATCTGCATGTCCGCGTATTCGATGCCGTTGTGGACCATCTTCACGAAATGGCCGGCACCGGCGTCGCCCATCCGCGCGGCGCAGGGGGTTCCGTCCTCGGCCCGGGCGGCGATCGCGGACATAACGTCGGCCACCCGGTCCCAATCGGCGGCATCGCCCCCGCCCATGATGGCCGGGCCATGGCGCGCGCCTTCCTCGCCCCCGGAAACGCCCATGCCAAGGAAGCGGAAGGGCAGCCCGGCAGCGTTGCGGCGGTTGGTGTCGTGGAAATCGGCATTGCCCGCATCGATCACCAGGTCATCGGCGTCCAGCAGCGGCGCAAGCGCGGCCAGTTGGTCATCGACCGGCTGACCCGCCGGCACCATCAGGATGATCGCGCGGGGCTTCGCGATCGCCGCCACCAGGCCGGCAAGATCTTCCGTCGGGATCACCCGTGGGGCCAGCACGCCCGCGCCCGCCGCGAAGGCCCGCGTCACCTCGGTCGTGCGGTTCCAGACCGCGATCGGGAACCCCTTCTCGGCGATGTTGAGCGCCAGTGCCGCGCCCATCGTCCCCAGTCCGATCAACCCGATCCGAGCCTGTGTCATCTTGCCGTCCTTCCGCAAATGCAAGTTCGCGGGCTGTTTACGCTAACGTCCTGCGGTTGTCACGGTGCCGTCAGGCGGGCCGGTCCTTCACGCAGATCAGCGTCTGCAGCCCGGTCGCCACATGGACCCGCCGATCTGGCCCGATGCCCCAGACATCCAGCTGGCAGACGGTCAGGGTGCGGCCCGGCTTGACGACGCGCCCCACCGCCTGAAGCCAGTCGCCCTGGCCGGGATTCAGAAGGTTCAGCTTGAACTCGACCGTCAGGACCGAGCTTTGCTCGGGGAACAGCGTGAACCCGGCATAACCTCCGGCGGTATCCGCGATGGACGAGGTGCCGCCCGCATGGAAATAGCCGTGCTGCTGGGTCAGTTCGGGGCGAAAGGGCAGGCGGATCGTGACAAGGCCCGCCTTCACCCCGGCCAGTTCGGCGCCCAGGTGGCGCATCAGGCCCTGCCGGGCGAAGCTTTTGGTGATGCGATCCACGATCGGGTCGGGCAGGTCGCTGCCGATCTCCATGGTTCCTCCGGTTCTACAGGGTCAGCAGGGCGGCGCGGAAGGCTGGTTCGGACAGCACGACCTCTTGCGCGCCAATGCGCTCGGCATGGGCGAGTGCGGCCGAGGTCAACTGCTGGGCGGTGTCAACGGCCTGCTGCAGGCTGCGGCCCCTGCCCAGCGAGGCTATGACCAGGCCCGCGAACAGGTCGCCCGTGCCGGGAAGGGCCACGGGCAGGCGGCAGATCGGGTGACGTGTCGCGCCGCCGGGTCCAAGGATCACGCTTTCCAGATGATCGGGCGCCGTGTCGTCCAGCACGCAGCCGGTTGCGATCAACGTCGCGCCCGGGGCCATCCGCAACGCGGCGGCGGCGGCGTGAAGGTCGCTCATCCCTAATATCGCAGAGCCGGTCAGGTGGCCCAGTTCGAACGAGTTCGGCGTCGCCAGGTCGGCCAGCGGCAGCAGCCGGTCGCGCATGACCTCCGCCAGTTCAGCCGGAACGTAAAGGCCCGGCCCGTGGTCCCCCATCACGGGGTCGCACAGGTATCGCAGCGCAGGGCTCGCGGCCTTTGCGCGGGCTACGAAATCCGCCGCCAGCAGCGCCACCTCGACCGAGCCGATATAGCCCGTCATCAGCCATTCGGCGCGCTGCGGCAGGCCGCGTTCCCAAGCCCCCAGCAGAAGGTCGGCGAACAGGTCCGGCGGCAGGGGCGCGCCGCGCAGGGTCGGATAATCGGGCGTGTTCGAGAAGATCACGGTGGGGATCGCCGCGACCTCCAGTCCCGCCGCCTGCATCGGGAAGACAGCGGCCGAATTGCCGACATGGCCGTGGACGACCTGGCTTTGGATGGAAATCACCAACGGCGGCTTCATGTCCGGCCCTCCAGCCGGGGGCGCCAATCCTCGACCCGGCCGCTGTCCAGGCGGCGCTGCGCATATTTGCGCCATCCCTCGGCCAGCACGTCCAGGGCGGCGATGCCCCGCAATTCGTCGCGGTTCAGGCGGTCCACATACATCGCCTGCCACAGGCGTCGCAGTGTCCAGTCGGGTGCCAGCCGGTCGATCAGGTCCAGACCGTCGCCGGGGGCCACTGTGCCCGGCTGCAGGACGCGGTAATACCAGCCGGTGCGGCCCGTCTGCTGAACCCGCCGCGCCATGTCGGGAACACCGAAGCGGTGGTTCAGCTTCCAGCAGGGCTGCCGGCCTTGCGACACCTGCACAAGGGCGCCACCAAGCCGGAAGATGTCGCCCACGGCCACCGCGTCCTCGGTCAGGCCCGCGACCGAGATGTTCTCGCCGAAGGCGCCCGGATGGTCCAACAGCGGCAAGTCGCCGAGATCGGCCCGCCATGCGTCGTAATGGTCCCGGGGATAGTGATGGACAGCCTTTTCCGGCCCGCCGTGGACCCTGCGGTCAGCCTGCTCGTCGCCCTCGAATCCGGTGGCGGTCAGCGGCAGCGGCCGGTCAGCGGCCGTCTTTGCGATGGCGCTTTTTGCATGGCTGCCCGCAAGGGGCGCGGCGGGTCCGGTCAGCACGGTCAGTGTCATGGTCATCCGAAGGCAAACTTGCAGCCGTTATCAACCGACTGCGCCCCCTTCGGCAATCACCCTTTCGCCGCCCCTTGAACGTGCCAGGGGGGCGCGTTACGTTTTGTTCAACTTGACATCGGAGGGCGTGTTCTCATGACGCCCAAGCGTCCTGCGGGTGCGGACGCGTTCCCGAAAATTGCGGTAGAGCCGTCCGTCGCCCGCCAACCCGAGGAGGGGGCGCTTTATGCTGCCCTCGACCTTGGCACAAACTCGTGCCGGATGCTGATTGCCCGACCGAAGGGCAGTCAGTTCCAGGTCATCGACAGCTTCTCCAAGCCGGTTCAGCTTGGCCAGGGGCTGGAAGCGTCTGGGCGCCTGTCGCGCAGCTCGATGGCGCGCACGGTCCATGCGTTGCAGGTCTGCCGGCGCAAGCTGGAACAGCACCGCGTCCGCAACATGCGCCTTGTCGCGACCGAGGCTTGCCGGCGCGCGAGGAACAGCCGCGACCTGATGCGCACCATCCGGCGCGAGACCGGCCTGCCGATCGAGATCATCGGCGCCGAGGAGGAAGCGCGGCTTGCGGTGATTTCCTGCGCGCCGCTGGTCAGCCACAAGACCGAGACGCTGATGGTCGTCGATATCGGCGGCGGATCGACCGAACTTGTCTGGATCGACCTGGAAGACGTGGAACCCAAGGAACGTCCCCGCGCGATCATGCGGTTGTCGGACGGCTTCGGCAACCCGCAGCCCGGCGGGGCGCGCGTGGTGGACTGGATCAGCGTGCCCCTGGGCGTGGCGACGCTGCGCGACCAGTTTGCCGATGTCGAGGACGACGGGGGCCGCTTTGCCCTGATGTCCTGGTATTTCGAGGAAATGCTGTCGGGCTTCACCCCCTATGCGCAGGGGTCGCCCGACGAGGGGTTCCAAATCATCGGCACCTCCGGGACGGTGACGACGGTCGCGGCCAGCTTCCTGGGCCTGCGCCGCTATGACCGGACCAAGGTGGACGGGCTGGAGATGACCAGCGACCAGATCGACCGGGTGATCCATTCCTATCTGCAGCTTGGCCCGGAAGGCCGCCGCGCCGACCCCCGTATCGGGCGCGAACGCCATGCGCTGATTATGTCGGGGGCGGCGATCCTGCAGACGCTGATGCGGATCTGGCCCACCAGCAAGCTGTCGGTCGCCGACCGTGGCCTGCGCGAGGGGTTGCTTTATGCCCAGATGGTGCGCGATGGGGTGCTGGCCTCGGATGGACTGAACGGAGTGGCATGAGATGACGAAAGCACCAGGCAGCCGCGAAGGGAAATCCAGCGGTCGCGGCGCCCGCGACCTGCGCGTGCGGGTCAAGACCGCCAAGGGCCGCAAGCTGTCCAGCAAGCTGTGGCTGGAACGGCAGTTGAACGACCCCTATGTCGCCCGCGCCAGGCGCGAGGGGTTCCGGGGCCGCGCGGCCTACAAGATCCTGGAACTGGACGACAAGTACCGCTTCCTCGTCCCCGGCGCCCGTGTCGTCGACCTTGGCTGCGCGCCCGGCGGCTGGTGCCAGGTGGCCGTGCAGCGGGTGAACGCGCTTGGGGAAAAGGGTGGCAAGGCCGTGGGCAAGGTTCTGGGCGTCGACCTGCAAGAGGTCGATCCGATCGCCGGGGCCGAAATCCACCAGCTTGATTTCCTGTCCGAAGGGGCAGAAGACAAGGTCAAGGACTGGCTGGGCGGTCCCGCCGATGTTGTGATGTCCGACATGGCCGCCGCCTCGTCTGGTCACAAGGGCACCGACCACCTGCGGATCGTGGCCCTGGTCGAGGCTGCGGCGGCGTTTGCCTTTGATGTTCTCGAACCGGGCGGGACGTTTGTCGCCAAGGTCCTGGCGGGCGGCGCGGAAACCGAGATGCAGGCGATGCTGAAGCGCAACTTCGACAAGGTCGCGAACGTCAAGCCGCCCGCCAGCCGCAGCGATTCATCAGAAAAGTTCGTGGTTGCCACGGGCTTCCGCGGACGCCAGCCTAGGGATGCCGAACAGGACGACCTTTAGCAGGCTTGCGCCCGGAACGCGTCGGGCGTCCGTCCGGTCGCGGCGACGAAGCTGCGGATGAAGTGGGCGTGGCTGGAATAGCCAAGCTCGGCCGCGATGCGCATGGTGGGCCGGTCGCTGTGGCGCAGCAGATCCGCCGCGCGTTCCAGTTGCAGGTCGTGGATCAGTTCGACCGCGCGCTTGCCCCGTGCCGCCAGGCAGGCTTGGTCAAGCGTGCCGGTGGTGCTGCCCAGGTCCGACGCAAGCTCGGCCACCGACCGGGCCGATCCCAACTGTTGTTCCGCAAGCGCCAGAAACCGTTCGATCAACGGAAGGTCGGGGGCCACCTCGTCAGTCGTCTCGGGCGGGCGGTCGGGCATCAGCTGCCCTAGGCGCAGCGACAGCAGGTTCATCAGGCATGACAGGGCGCCAGGATCGGGATTGGCGGTTTCGACCGCCAGTTCGTGCAGCGTGGCCTCCAACTGGGCGGCATGGGTGCCGACATGGGCACCGAGCCCGCGTTCCGGCAGCGGAGGCTGCGCCCCGGCTGCAAGGGCCACGGAGATCAGGGTTACGTGCCCCCGCGCCCCGGCGGATGGGATTGCGGCAAAGGCGGTGCCCGCGGGAATGTGGCGCAGATCCCCCGCCCGCAGCACGAAGTGGTCGCGCGGAAAGTCCAGTTGCACCCGCCCCTCGGTCACCCAGATCAGCGTATGGTCAGTGCGCGTGCGCGGCTGGGGCGGCATGGCCCGGCTGCCCCAGATGAAGGCCTGCAGCGGCAGAAGCCGCATCCCCGCCTGCCGTGCGACCGGCCGTCCCTCGCGCAGCGCAGGGCGCATTCCGAAAGCCGCCGAGACCGGCCTGGCGGGGGCGCTTGCAGCAAGGCCGGGGCCGGCTGGCACAGCTTCGGGAATGGAAGGGGCGGTTACTTCGCTGTCGCTCAGGCGTCGGCCCGCCCTGATCCGGCTGGCCGAGAAGGGGAAGCCATCCCATTGTGTCTGTTCGAATGACGACATGAGCACCGCCTGACACCGCACCAACTAAGCGGATTGTTGCCTATTGGCAGATATAACTCAATCAGGCGGCAAAAAGATCAATCATTACGTGTATTTTCTGCATCAGCCCAAACCGGAGACCAGTCCTTCATCCGCCCCCTGAACCAGATGCGCTGCGACTTGGCGTATTGGCGGGTCGCTATGATCGCGCGTTCAGTGGCGGTGGGCAGATCCATCTGTCCGCGCAGATGGGCCACCAGTTCGGGTGCCCCGATCGCCCGCGCCCATTGCTGGCCCGGATCCCAATGGGGCAGCATGGCGCGGACTTCCTCCAGGGCGCCGTGCTGCATCATCTGGCCGAAGCGCAGGGCGATGCGACGGGCCAGCCAGTCGCGATCGGCCGTGACCACAAGGCGCTGCGCCTGGTCTGGCGCGACCAGGGGCGGGGGCGTGTCAGCCTGCCAGTCGGCAAGGCCGCGTCCGGTCGCGGCCAGGACCTCCCACGCGCGCTGGACGCGGGCGGGGTTCTGGATGTCGATCCGGTCGCGGGTGGCGGGGTCCAGGTCGGCCACCATGCGTGCCAGCCCCCCTTCCGCCGCCAGCCGGGCATCGCCTTCCGCCCGGATTTCGGACGGGGTGGGGGGCACATAGGCCAGCCCCTGCGTCAGCGCGGTCAGGTAAAGCCCGGTGCCGCCTACCACGATCAGCCGTCGCTCCAGCAGCCCGGCCAGGTCGCGCAGCCAGTCGCCGACGGAATAAGTCACCCCCGGCGCGACATGGCCGTAAAGCGCATGGGGTGCCGCTGCCTCGTCCTCGGGGGAAGGTCGCGCCGTCAGGACCCGCCAGCAGGACCAGATCTGCAGGGCGTCGGCATTCACGATCAGCCCGCCCTGCGCACGGGCAACACGCAGCGCAAGCGCCGATTTGCCGCTGGCGGTCGGTCCTGCGATCAGCAGGTGGCGCTTGGGGTCGATCTGGTCCAGACGGATCACGGGCAGGCAGCTTTCGGGCGGTTGAACACGGCCGCCTTTTGCGACATTTTGCGCGGCGATAAAAGCGACCGGCGCGGACACGAAGGAACCAACATGACCGATCATCAGGGCACGGCACCCGCGCAATACGGCAGGGTGATGCTGAAAATCTCGGGCGAGGCGCTGATGGGCGATCAGGGCTATGGCCTGCACCCGCCAACCGTGTCGCGCATCGCCGACGAGGTGGAATCGGTCCAGAAGATGGGGGTCGAGGTCTGCATGGTGATCGGCGGCGGCAACATCTTCCGCGGCCTGCAAGGCAGCGCCCAGGGGATGGAGCGGACGACGGCCGACTACATGGGGATGCTGGCCACGGTGATGAACGCGCTTGCGATGCAATCCGCGCTTGAAGCCAAGGGCCTGCATTGCCGCGTCATCAGCGCCATCCGCATGGACGAGGTCTGCGAGCCCTATATCCGCCGCCGCGCCATCCGCCATCTGGAAAAGAAGCGGATCGTGATCTTCGCGGCCGGCACCGGCAACCCGTATTTCACCACCGACACCGCAGCCACCCTGCGCGCGAACGAGATGAACTGCGAGGCGATCTTCAAGGGCACCAAGGTCGATGGCGTCTATGACAAGGATCCCAAAAAGCACACTGATGCCAAGCGCTACGGCGAGGTCAGCTATGACGAGGTGCTGCAAAAGCACCTGGGCGTGATGGACGCATCCGCCATCGCGCTGGCCCGCGACAACCGCCTGCCGATCATCGTCTTCTCGCTGGACGAACCTGGCGGGTTCCGGGGCATCCTGGAAGGCCGCGGCACCTATACCCGCGTGCATAACTGACGCCCGCCACCGCGCGCGTGATGGCCGGCAAGGGCTTGCCCGCAAGGGGGGCAAAGTCTTTGCCAAGCCATGCTTCTCTCGCTACAAGCAATCAAAATTCAATTCAAAGGCAGTTCCCCATGGCAGAGGACATCGAAATCGACATCGACGATCTGGAACGGCGGATGAAGGGCGCGATGGACAGCCTGCGCCACGAATTCTCCAGCCTGCGGACGGGGCGGGCCTCGGCCTCGATGATCGACCCGGTCCAGGTCGACGCCTATGGCCAGATGACCCCGATCAACCAGTTGGGCACCGTCAACGTCCCCGAGCCGCGCATGGTCACCATCAACGTCTGGGACAAGGGCATGGTCGGCAAGGTCGAAAAGGCGCTGCGCGAATCCGGGCTGGGGATCAATCCGCAGTTGAACGGCACCATCATCATGCTGCCGATCCCCGAACTGAACGAGGAACGCCGCCGCGAGTTGACCAAGGTCGCGGCCCAGTATGCCGAAAGCGCCCGCGTCGCCATCCGCAACGTCCGCCGCGACGGCATGGACCAGATCAAGAAGGGCAAGGCCAACGGCATGCCCGAGGATGACCAGAAGTTCTGGGAAACCGCCGTGCAAGAACTGACCGACAAGATGATCGGGCAGGTCGATCAGGCGCTTGAAGGCAAGCAAGCCGAAATCATGCAGGTCTGAGGGACGAACATGGCCGCTGAAACCGCACCGCTGCTGCTATCGGGCGGGGTCGATCAGCGGCCCCGGCATGTCGCCATCATCATGGACGGGAATGGTCGCTGGGCCACCAACAAGGGCTGGCCGCGCCTTGTCGGCCACCGGCGGGGGGCGGAACGCGTTAAGCAGATCGTTCGCGCCTGTCCCGACCTGGGCGTGAACTGGCTGACCGTCTATGCCTTTTCCACCGAGAACTGGAAGCGCACGACCGAGGAAGTCCTGGGTCTGATGAAGATCTTCCGCCGCTATATCCAGTACGAAGCCGAGGGCATGGCCGCCGAGGGCGTGCGGCTTCGCTTCATCGGGGGGCGGGAACGGCTAGATGCCAAGCTGCAGGCGCTGATGTCGTCGATCGAAACCCGGACGGCCGGCAACAGCCGCCTGAACCTGACGGTGGCGATCAACTATGGCGGGCGGGACGAATTGACCCGCGCGACCGCGCGCCTTGCCGAGAAGATCGCGCGCGGCGAGGTCGAGCGGCCGGCCGAGGCCGACCTGGCGGCTTGCCTCGACACGGCGGGTCATCCCGACCCCGACCTGGTGATCCGCACCTCGGGCGAGACGCGGACCTCGAACTTCCTGCCCTGGCAGGCGGCCTATGCCGAATACGAATTTTCGCCGGTGCTGTGGCCCGACTTCACGCCCGACCATCTTGCGCAGATCCTCGACCGGTTCGGGATGCGCGACAGGCGTTTCGGGGGCGCATGAGCGCGGGACGCGCAAAGGCGCTGAGGCCTCCGCCAGGGAAATGGGGCGACCTGTCGCGGCGCGTGGCCTCGACGCTGGTCCTGCTGGGGATCGGCGTGATGCTGGCGGTGGCGACGGGCGTCTGGCTGCGGCTGTCGATGGCGCTGATCTCGGCCGTGACCTTCTGGGAACTGGCCGCCATGACCGGCTGGCGCAACCCGCGCCTTCATCCGGGCATCTTCGGGGCCTGGCGTCCCTTTGCCCTGGCCGTCATCGCCTTCATGTCCCAATTCGTCTCGCAGATGTTCGACCATCCGGTCGCCTTCCTGGCCCTGCTGTTTCCGCTGGTCGCGGGGCTGCCCGGCGCTGCGACGCGTGACCGCTGGACCTATGCCATCTTCGGGCTGGCGATCATGCTGGTCGCCTATGGACTGGTCGGATTTCGGGAAACCTATGGCCTCAACTTCGTGCTGTGGCTGATGGGAATCGTCATCATCTCGGACACGGCCGGCTATTTCTTCGGGCGGATGATCGGCGGGCCGAAGTTCTGGCCCTCGCTCAGTCCCAAGAAGACCTGGTCGGGGACGATCGCGGGCTGGATCGGCGCGCTGCTGCTGGGCGTTCTGCTGTGGCGGCTGGGGCGGGGCGACGCAATGCTGATCTGGTGTTCGCCCATCGTCTGCTTCGCGGGTCAGATGGGGGACATCGCCGAAAGCTGGCTGAAGCGGCGGGCGGGGGTCAAGGACAGTTCGAACCTGATCCCGGGGCACGGCGGCTTCATGGACCGCTTTGACGCAGTGACGGGCGCGGTGCTGGCGACTATGCTGATCGGCCTTTTGACCGCCCTTCCGGCGGTGAACTGACCCATGCGGCGGATCTCGATCTTCGGGGCCACGGGGTCCGTGGGCGCGAACGGCGTCGACCTGATCCGCCGCGCGGGCGGGCCTGACGCCTATCACACCGTTGCCCTGACGGGCGGGCGCAACATCGCAAGGCTTGCCCGCATGGCGCGCGACCTGCGGGCCGAGGTGGCGGTGACCGCGCATCCCGAACTGCTGGACGACCTGCGCGACGCCTTGGCCGGCAGCGGGGTTCAGGCGGCCGCCGGACCGGAGGCCCTGGTCGAGGCCGCGCAACGGCCAGCCGACTGGGTGCTGTCGGCCATCGTCGGCGCGGCGGGGCTTG
This sequence comes from Paracoccus sp. AK26, assembly GCF_011801365.1. Classification (NCBI taxonomy): domain Bacteria; kingdom Pseudomonadati; phylum Pseudomonadota; class Alphaproteobacteria; order Rhodobacterales; family Paracoccaceae; genus Paracoccus; species Paracoccus sp. AK26. The sequence continues at coordinate 1,773,472 of NZ_CP041041.1, read as the reverse complement.
TGCCGGGCCTGACGGCGCTTGCCCAAGGGGGCATTCTGGCACTTGCCAACAAGGAATCGCTGGTCTGCGCGGGGACATTGCTGCGCCGGGCCGCCGCCGCCAGTGGCGCCAGGATCCTGCCGGTCGATTCCGAACATTCCGCAATTTTCCAGGCGCTTGGTCTGGAAAAGCTGGAATCCGTCAAGGACGTTACCATTACTGCCTCGGGCGGGGCGTTCCGCGATTGGCCGCTGGAACGGCTGGCCGCCGCGACGGTGGCCGAGGCATCGACCCATCCCAACTGGGCGATGGGGCAGCGCATCACGATCGACAGCGCCTCGATGTTCAACAAGGCGATGGAAGTGATAGAGGCGAAGGAGTTCTTCGGCCTCCCGCCCGACCGGATCAAGGTGCTGGTCCACCCCGAGTCGATCATTCATGCGATGGTCAGCCATGTGGACGGCGGCACCATCGCCCATCTCGGCGCGCCCGACATGCGCCACGCCATCGGATACGCCCTGCATTGGCCCGACCGCGCCCCCCTTCCGGTCGCGCCCCTGGATCTGGCCGCGCTTGGCAGCCTGACCTTCCGCGCGCCGGACGAGGTCCGCTGGCCGGCCCTGCGCCTTGCCCGAGAGGTGATGGCCGCGGGCGGCATGGCGGGCGCGGTGTTCAACGCCGCCAAGGAACAGGCGCTTGACGACTTCATTGCCGGGCGGATCCGCTTCACCGCCATGGCGCCTCGCGTGGAAATGACCTTGCAGGCCCTGTCGGGGCGGGACGGTTTCGGCCATGATCCGGCCGATCTGGACACCGTCCTGCACTGGGACCACGAAGCACGCAAGGAAGCCGCCGCATGACCGACCTGATCCCGCAATTCGGAGGCACGCTGTGGACGCTGGCCGCGTTCTTCGTGGCCCTGGCGGTGATCGTCACGGTCCACGAATTCGGCCATTACTATATCGGCAGGCTGTCGGGCATCCGGGCCGAGGTCTTCTCGGTCGGGTTCGGTCCGCGCCTGATCTCGCGCCGCGACCGGCGGGGAACGCTGTGGCAATTGGCGGCGATCCCGCTGGGCGGATATGTGCGCTTCCTGGGCGACGCCAATGCCGCAAGCGCAGGACCGGGACAAGCCGTCGATCCCGCCTTGCGGCGGCAGACGCTGACCGGCGCGCCGCTGTGGGCGCGGTTTGCCACGCTGCTGGCCGGTCCGGTCTTCAACTTCATCCTCTCGATCCTGGTCTTTGGCGGCTTTGCGCTGTTCCAGGGCATTCCGGCGGACGAGCCGCAGGTTGGCACCATTGCCGAGGCTCCGCCGGGCGTGGTCAACGAATTGCAGCCGGGGGACCGGATCCTGGCCCTGGGTGGCCAGCCCGTCGAGACCTGGCGCGACATTGGCCGCATCGCTGAAACGCTGCCGCTGGCCGATCACCAGGACTGGACGGTGCTGCGCGACGGCGCAGAAACCACCGTCCGTGGCCCCGACCCTGTTCCCGCCCGGATCAGCGGCGTGGCCCCGCGCAGTGCGGCAGCCGATGCCGGGCTGCGAGCGGGTGATGTGGTCATGGCCATCGAAGGCCGGCCTGTCAGCCGCTTTTCGCAATTGCGCGCGGCGGTCGAGGCCGCCGAAGGCCAACCGGTGGCCCTTCAGGTCTGGCGGCCAGGTGCGGGGGTGGCGGATTACACGCTGGTCCCGAAGATGCAGGATCTTCCGGCCGAGGGCGGCGGATACGAGCGCCGCTGGCTGATCGGCGTGACAGGCGGCGAAAGCTTCTTTGCGCCCGCCACCCGCAGCGCCGGGCCGCTGGAGTCGCTGTGGCTGGGTGTCGTGCAAACTTGGGGGATCATCACCTCGTCCCTGTCGGGGATGTGGGCGATGATCTCGGGGCAGATCGACAGCTGCAACCTGGGCGGGGCGATCAGCATCGCGGAAAGCACCGGGCAGGCGGCAAGCGCGGGGGGCGGCAACTTCCTGTGGTGGATCGCGGTCCTGTCGGCGGCCATCGGGTTCCTGAACCTGCTGCCGATCCCCGTACTGGATGGCGGGCACCTTATGTTCTACACCTGGGAGGCCCTGACAGGCCGCCCGCCGTCGGACAAGGCGCTGAATCTGCTGACGGCCATCGGGATGGCTGCGGTGCTGTCCCTGATGATTTTCGGTCTCAGCAACGATCTTTTCTGCCCCTAGGGCGCGATGCGCTTTTGACAGGGCAGGCGGTTTGATGCACAAGCTTGACGCAAAAGAAGGCGCCGCAAGCAGCGCCGTTGCAGGCTGACGACAAGAGGGGCAGCAATGACACGGAAACTGGGCAGGGGCGCGGTCGCCCTGGTGACGGCCTTGACGATCGCAGCCCCTGCGGCTCTGATCCCTGCCGCGGCTTCGGCCTATGTCTTCAACGACGTGCGGATCGAAGGATCGTCACGGGTCGAACCGGCCACGGTCCTGTCCTATGCCAACATCGCGCGCGGCCAGGACGTGTCGGCGGGCGAATTGAACGACGCGCTGCAACGCCTGCAGAATTCGGGCCTGTTCGAGACGGTCGACATCGTGCCACAGGGCAATGTCCTGGTGATCCGCGTCAGCGAATACCCGACGATCAACCAGATCAGCTTCGAGGGCAACCGCCGCATCAACGACGAGCAACTGTCCCAGGTCGTCCAAAGCCAGTCGCGCCGCGTTTATCAGCCCAGCCAGGCCATCCAGGACGCCAACAACATCGCCCAGGCCTATGCGGCGCAGGGCCGCCTGGCCGCACGCGTCGACCCGCGCATCATCCGCCGCAGCGACAACCGCGTTGACCTGGTCTTCGAGATTCGCGAAGGCAACGTCACGGAAATCGAGCGCATCGGCTTTACCGGCAACCGCGCCTTCAGTGACCGCCGGCTGCGCAACGTGCTGGATACCAAGCAGGCAGGCATCCTGCGCACCTTCATCCGCCGCGACACCTTTGCGCCGGAACGGCTGCAGCTTGACGAACAGTTGCTGACCGACTTCTATCGTTCGCGCGGTTATGCCGACTTCCGCGTTCAGGCCGTGGCGCCTGAAATCGCGCGGGAACGCGACGCCTTCTATATCACCTTCAACATCCAGGAAGGCCCGCGCTATCGCTTTGCGCAGGTCAACACGGTGTCCGAAATTCCGGGCGTGGATGCGGCGCCCTTCGCGGCGCAGAACCGCGTGGGCCGGGGCGACGTCTACAACCCTGCCGCAATCGACAACACCATCCGCCGGATGGAGACGATCGCGCTGCAGCAGGGGCTGAACTTCGTCAATATCGAGCCCCGTGTGACGCGCAACCCGCAGAACCAGACGCTGGACCTGACCTTCGCCTTGACGCGCGGCCCGCGCGTCTTTGTCGAACGCATCGACATCGAGGGTAACACGACCACGCTGGACCAGGTGATCCGTCGCCAGTTCAACACGGTCGAGGGCGATCCCTTCAACCCGCGTGAAATCCGCAACGCAGCCGAACGCATCCGCGCGCTTGGCTATTTCAGCGACGCGCAGGTCAACAGCCGCCCCGGCAGCAGCGACGAACAGGTGATCGTCGATGTGAACGTGGAAGAACAGCCGACCGGATCGCTGTCCTTTGGCGCGTCCTATGGCGTCGCCTCGGGCGTGGGCCTGAATGCGTCCCTGCAGGAAAACAACTTCCTGGGCCGCGGCCAGACGGTCGGGCTGTCCATCTCGACCGCTGACGGCGACCAGTCATCGTCGCTGACCTTCATCGAGCCGTATTTCCTGGGCCGCGACCTGCGCTTCGGTTTCAACACCTATTACAACGTCACCGAAAGCCTGAACTCGGACTACAACACCCGGTCCGTCGGCGTGCGTCCGTCGATCGAGTTTCCGATCTCGCAGAACGGCCGTCTGGAACTGCGCTATCGCCTGTCCAAGGAAACCCTGGGCGGGGTCGAGGACGACAGCTCGCAATTGCTGCAGAACGAGGAAGGACAGCGCGTCACCTCGGCGCTTGGCTACAGCTACCTGTGGGACACGCGCATCACCGGGCTGGACCCGCTGACCAGCTACAAATTGCGCTTCTCGCAGGATTTCGCGGGCTTGGGCGGCGACACGAAAAGCGTGACCACAAGCGCCTTGGCCGGGGTGGAAAGCAACGCCTGGCGCGAGGAGGTGACCCTGCGCGCCGAGTTCGAGGCGGGCGGGATCTTTTCCTATGACGACTATTCCACATGGATCCTCGACCGCTATCGGGGCGGCACGCGCATCCGCGGCTTTGAACCCAACGGCATCGGTCCGCGCGACCTGAATGCCGAAAACCAGGACGGCTTGGGCGGAAACTATTTTTGGGTCGTCCGGACCGAGGCCCAGTTCCCCATCGGCCTGCCCGAGGAATACGGCATCTCGGGCGGTCTGTTTGCCGATGTCGGTTCGATCTGGGGTCTGGACACCACAGTCGGAACCCCTGGCCCGAATGGCGAGATTGACGATTCAATGTATGTCCGCGCCTCGGTCGGCGCGTCGATTTTCTGGACCACGCCCATCGGGCCGCTGCGCTTCAACTTCTCGAAGGCGGTCAAGAAGGAAGACTATGACGAGGAACAGAACTTCGACCTGACCATCTCGACGCGGTTCTGATGTGGCTGGCGCGGGGACTGGCGGTCGTCGCGCTGCTGGCCTTGCCGGGCCTTGCCCTGGGGCAGGCGGTGCCGGGGGACCAGCCCCCCGCCGCGGCGCCCCCGGCAACGCCCGAGGCGCCGCCGTTGCCTTCGCGCACGATCCAAAGCCCGCGCGACGCCAAGCCCGTTGCGGCGCCGATCCTGACGGTCGATCAGGACGTGCTGTTCGCGGCCTCTGAATGGGGCAAGCGGACGCAGCGGATTTTGGAGGAAGAAGGCGGCAAGATCGAGACCGAGAATGAACGCCTGGCCGCGCAACTGTCGGACGAGGAGTCGGCGTTGACCCAGCAGCGCGGCACCCTTGACCCCGCCGAGTTCCGCCGACTGGCCGAGGCCTTCGACACCCGCGCGACCGAGGTCCGCCGCCAGCGCGCGCAGGTGGTCCAGGATCTGAACGCCTGGGCCGAGGCGGACCGCGCCGTCTTCTATCGCGCTGCGCTGCCGCTGATGGGCGAGATGATGCAGGAACGCGGGGCCGTTGCGGTCCTGGACCGGCGCACGGTCTTCGTGTCGATGGACGCCATCGACATGACGCAGGATCTGGTCAGCCGCTTGAACGCCGAACTGGGCGACGGGGCAGGGACCGTGCCGCTGAACACGCCCGTCCCGAAGTAGTCACGGCAGGCGGGCAAGCCGGTCGGCCAGCAGCCTGAACAGCCCGTCGCGGTTCACGTGGCGGATGAAGTTGGCATTCGCCGGGCGGTCCGTGACCCGCCACCAGTCGGCGACGGTCATGCCGGTGGTGAACTTGCCGGTGGTCTCGATTTCCACGTTGATATGGCGGCCGGTGAACAGGTCGGGCCGGAGCAGCCAGGCGATGGTGCAGGGGTCGTGCAAGGGCGCGCCTTCGCTGCCGTATTTTTCTTTGTCGAAGCGTTCGAAGAAGTCGGTCCAGCTGGCGATCGCGGGACCGCAGCGGCCGGGCAGGGCGCGCATTCCCTCCACCCAGTCTCGCGAGGTCACCGCCTCGTGGGTGGCATCCAGCGGCATCACGACCAGCGGGACGCCTGCGGCAAAAACCTCGGCCGCGGCCTCGGGATCGACGAAGATGTTGAACTCGGCCGCGGGGGTGATGTTGCCCACCTCGAAATAGGCGCCGCCCATCAGGACGATTTCCTGCACCCGCTCGACGATGTCGGGGGCCTGGCGGAAGGCCTGGGCGATGTTGGTCAGGGGGCCGATGGGCACCAAGGTCACGGTGCCGCTGTCTTCGCGGCGCAGCCTGTCGACGATGAAGTCAACCGCGTGCTGCGTCTGCAGGGGGACCGTGGGCGCGGGCAGCTCGATCCCGTCCAGGCCGGACTTGCCGTGGACATGTTCCGCCGTGACCAGCGGGCGCACCAGCGGGCGGTCGCAGCCGGCAAAGACCGGGATGTCGGGGCGGCCTGCCAGTTCGACGATCTTGCGTGCATTCAGCTCGGTCAGCGCCAGGGGCACGTTGCCCGCCACGGCGGTCAGGCCCAGCACCTCAAGCTCGGGGCTGGCAAGGGCCAGAAGGATCGCCACGGCATCGTCTTGGCCGGGATCCGTGTCGATGATGATCTTGCGCGTCATGCCAACCTCGTGAACCGTCGGGTTCTTGTGAAAGGGAAAATCATGCGGCGCAAGTCCCTTTGCAGATCATGCAGAACAGGCCCGCCATTGACCGCCTGCCCGCCCCGCGATAGGGGCGCAGGCATGGCACGCGCACCCCTTCTTCAACTGTCCGAGATTTCGCTGACCTTTGGCGGCGACCCCGTCTTCGACGGGCTTTCCCTGACGATCCAGCCCGGCGACCGGGTGGCCCTGGTGGGCCGGAACGGATCGGGCAAATCGACCCTGATGAAGGTCATGGCCGGCCTGGTCGAGGCCGACCGGGGCGAGGTCGTCCTGAGCGCGGGCGTATCGACCGGCTACATGGAGCAGGACCCCGACCTGTCAGGATTTGCGACTTTGGGCGAGTTCGCAGCCTCTGGCCTGCCCGAATCTGAAGCCTACCGCGTCGAGATGGCGGCCGAGGGGCTGAAGTTCGATCCCGCGCGTCCCGTCGCCACCGCCTCGGGCGGGGAACGCCGCCGCGCCGCGCTTGCACGCCTTCTGGCGCAGGCGCCGGAACTGATGCTTCTGGACGAGCCGACCAACCACCTGGACATCCAGGCGATCGGTTGGCTCGAGGATCACCTGTCGCAGACCCGGGCTGCCTATGTGCTGATCAGCCACGACCGGGCCTTCCTGCGCCGCCTGACCCGCGCCACCCTGTGGATCGACCGAGGAGAGGTGCGCCGCCAGGAAAAGGGCTTCGAGGGGTTCGAGGACTGGCGCGAATCCGTCTGGTCCGCCGAGGATGAGGCCCGCCACAAGCTGGACCGCAAGATCAAGGCCGAGGCCCGCTGGGCCGTCGAGGGCATCAGCGCCCGGCGCAAGCGCAACCAGGGCCGCGTCCGCGCCCTTGCCGCGCTGCGGGCCGAACGCAGCGCCCAGATCCGGCGGCAGGGCACGGCGGCCATGGCGCTCGATTCCGGGCCACAGTCGGGCAAGAAGGTGATCGAGGCCAAGGGCATCGCCAAGGCCTTTGGCGGCCGCACGATCCTGCGCCCCTTCGACCTGCTGGTGAACCGTGGCGACCGGGTGGCCTTTGTCGGGCCCAACGGCGCGGGCAAGACCACGCTGATTAAGATGCTGACCGGCGAGGTCGCGCCCGACGACGGGACTGTCACGCTGGGCACCAACCTGGAAGTCGCCGTCTTCGACCAGACCCGGTCGCAGTTGAACCCCGACCAGACCTTGTGGGAATCGCTGACCGGCGATCCCGACATGCGGGTTTCGGGCCGGGCCGACCAGGTCATGGTGCGGGGCCAGCCTAAGCATGTGGTGGCCTATCTCAAGGATTTCCTGTTCGACGACGCGCAGGCTCGCGCGCCCGTGCGCAGCCTGTCAGGTGGCGAAAAGGCGCGGCTGCTGCTGGCGCGGCTGATGGCGCGTCCGTCGAACCTGTTGGTGCTGGACGAACCCACCAACGACCTGGACGTGGAAACGCTGGACCTGCTGCAGGATCTGCTGGGCGAATATGACGGCACCGTGCTGCTGGTCAGCCACGACCGCGATTTCATCGATCGGGTGGCCGACACCACCGTCGCGATGGAAGGCGACGGCCGGGCGACGGTCTATGCCGGAGGCTGGTCCGATTACCGCGCGCAGCGGGGCGAGGATACGCCCGACGCCGTGTCCGAAACAGCCCGCAAGGCAGCGGCGCCCGCCGACCGCCCCAAGGCCGCCAAGTCGGGCCTGTCCTTCACCGAGCGCCACCGCCTCGACGCGCTGCCCGCCGTGATCGAGCGGCTGGAGGCCGAGATCGGCAAGCTGATCCAGTTCCTGGCCCAACCCGACCTGTTCACGACGGCGCCCGCCAAGTTCCAGAAGGCGACCGAGGCCTTGGCCGAACGCCAGCAGGCCCTGGCAGCCGCCGAGGAAGAGTGGCTGGCTCTCGAGGAAAAGGCCGAGGGCTAGGCTCCTCGCGCGCCGTGCTGGCTGATCCAGCCATGCGCGAACTTGATCTTTTCGCGGATCTTCGGGGTCAGGATGAAGGGATACAGGTCGGAATTGTCCAGGGCGCGATTGATGTCGTTGATGGCGATGGCGACCTCGGCCGCAATCGTCAGCAGATGGTCCGCGTCCGTTTCCGCATAGGGCTGATAGTTGGCAGGAATGCCCTTCATCATCAGGCCCGCGCTGACGAAGCTGTCGGTGAAATCCACCATGTGCAGCAGATGCGCGACGGTTTCGGCCCAGTCCTCGTGCGGGTGCGAGGTGGCATATGCCGTGATGAAGTCCTCTCCGGGATCCTTGGGGTTGTTGTAATGCTCTTGCAGGGCTGCCGCATAATCGGCGGATTCGTCCCCGAACAGGGCGCGGAACTCGTCCTGGAAACCTGGCGCGGCGGTCAGCCGGTCGAACAGGAAATGGGCCAGCTCGTGGCGGAAGTGTCCGACCATCGAACGATACTGCTCGCCCAGTTCCTGCTGGCGCTTGACGCGGATCAGCTCGTCCGCCTCGGTGACATTGATGACGATCTCGCCATTGTCATGGCCCATCATGATCTGCTCGGCCCGGCCGGCGCCAGTGTTTTCCGACAGCATCTGGAAGCGCGGGCGCATTCCTCCGTCGGCATCGGTGAACCACTGCCAGTTGGACAGGTTGGCCAGAACCCACCGCTTCGCCCGTTCCGCCCGTTCCAGAAGCTGCTGGTTGTCGCCGATATGCAGGGCGGGAACGACATCGGACATGCAGCAGGACCGGCACAGGGTTTCGCCGGGAATGGCGACCCAGTTGCACTGGATCGCGTCGCGGTTGGCGCAGGGGTCAGCCTCGTTCAGCATGGCGCGCGCCTCGGGGTCATAGAACAGCGCGGCGCCGCAGGCGCAGAACAGGTTCTCGAAATAAACGCGGGAGTCGCAGGCGGGGCAGGTGAAACTCTGCATGATCGGTTCCAGTATGTTCCGGGCAAGGGCTGCGAAGGAAGGCGCGCCGGGCGCCAAGGTTCCCTGATCCCGCTGAAAATTGCCATTGCGGGAATGCTTGACTTGGGACGGGGGATCCGCCATATCCGCGTCAACCGGCCGGGCCACTGCCCTTGGCCGGCATGTTATTTTCAATGACATCCCGCGGCGCGGGATGCGCAGTCCGAAGGCGGGAAACCCCAACGCCAGAGCGATCTGGGGCCGAAGGACGCGGAAACGAAGGAAGTCGAAGCGATGTTCGCGGTTCTGAAATCAGGCGGCAAGCAATACAAGGTGCAGGCGGGTGATGTCCTGCGCGTTGAAAAGCTGAATGCCGCGGCTGGCGACAAGGTCCAGTTCAACGAAATCCTCATGGTCGGCACGACCCTGGGCGCGCCGCTGGTGGATGGCGCCTGCGTGCAGGCCGAGGTCATCGACCAGATCAAGGCCGACAAGGTCATCACCTATGTCAAGCGCCGCCGCAAGCACAGCTCGCAGCGCACGCGCGGGCATCGCCAGCAGCTTACCCTGCTGCGTGTGACCGATGTTCTGGCCGAAGGCGCAGGATCGACCGGCGTGAAGACCGCCGTCGGCGCGCGCACCAAAGAAAACGCGTAAGGAGACTGAGCCATGGCACATAAGAAAGCAGGCGGTTCGTCCCGCAACGGCCGCGATTCGGCTGGTCGCCGTCTTGGCGTCAAGCTGTTCGGCGGTCAGGAAGCCATCGCCGGCAACATCATCGTGCGTCAGCGCGGCACCAAATGGTGGGCCGGCGCCAATGTGGGCATGGGCAAGGATCACACCCTGTTCGCCCTGACCGACGGCCACGTGACCTTCAAGAAGGGTCTGAAGGGCCGCACCTTTATTTCGGTCATTCCCGCGACTCTCGAAGCAGCCGAGTAACCCGAGCTTAACATTTCACTGTTACAGGGGGATCGGCGGAAGCCGGTCCCCCGCCTGTTTTCCGGGGAGGGAAAATTGGTCATGTCAGCACCGATGAGGGAAGGTACGCGTTTGGACGACCTCAGCGTCACGGACGCCACGTTGAACCAGCCCGTCATCGCCACAGAACGCTTCGTCCTGCGTCCCCTGCGTCCGTCGGATGCGGGGATGATCGCCCATTACACCGCCGACAAGCGCGTGGCCGAAGGCACCCGGGCTATCCCGCATCCGCTGCCGCCCGGCGCCTCGGAAGGCTTTGTCGCGCGTGCCCTGTCCGCCGACCGGGCCGAGGATGTCTGGGCCATCGACGGTTCGGCCAACAAGCTGGCGGAACTGTTGGGCGTGGTCTCTCTGACCCGGATGGAGGACGACCAGTCGGAACTGGGCTTCTGGATCGGCGCCGGGTTCTGGAACACCGGCTTCGCGACCGAGGCCGTGGACGCCCTGGTCCGGGCCAACCCGCACAACGCCCGGACCCTGTTCGCCGAGGCTTTCCAGGACAATCCGGGTTCGGCGCGAGTGCTGACGAATTGCGGATTCGTCTATCTGGGTGATGCGGAAAGCTGGTCGGTCGCCCGCAACGCGCGCGTTCCGACCTGGACCTATCTGCGCAAGATGTAAGGCAGGGGGCGCTCGCGCCCCCTCCGGCACCCTCGGGCGCCACTCATGCCCCGAGGATGTTTGAGCACAGAAGATAGGGCGTTGCAGTTTCTGCATCTTGCGGCATTGCATTCCTGACCGGCCGCCATACCTCGTCTGCCATGAGCATTCCCTTTTCCCTTCTCGATCTGTCGCCGGTGCCCGAGGGTTCCGAGCCCGCCGATGCGATCCGCAACACCCTTGATCTTGCGCGCCATGCCGAGGGCTGGGGCTATCGCCGGTTCTGGCTGGCCGAACATCACAACATGCCGGGCATCGCCAGTGCCGCCACGGCGGTGCTGATCGGGCTGGTGGCGCAGGCGACATCCAGCATCCGCGTGGGTGCCGGGGGCATCATGCTGCCGAACCACGCGCCGCTGACGGTGGCGGAATCATTTGGCACCCTGGCCACTGCCTTCCCTGATCGGATCGACCTGGGCCTGGGCCGCGCGCCCGGCGGGGACGGGGCCGTGATCCGCGCATTGCGCCGCGATCCGATGGCCGACAGCTTTCCGCAAGACGTGGTCGAGTTGCTGGATTACCTGGGGCCAGAGCGGCCGGGCGCCCCGGTCCGCGCGCTGCCGGGAGAGGGGACGAATATTCCGGTCTGGATCCTGGGCAGCAGCCTGTTCGGCGCGCAACTGGCCGCGCATCTGGGCCTGCCCTATGCCTTTGCCAGCCATTTCGCGCCCTCGGATCTGGATCGGGCCATCGCCATCTATCGCGAACGGTTCCGGCCGGGGCCGTGGAACGACCGGCCGCAGGTGATGCTGGCGATCAACGTCTTTGCCGCCGACGATGGCGATGATGCGCGCTATCTGCGGACCTCGATGCAATTGGCCTTCGCGCGGCTGCGGACGGGGATGCCCGGCAAGTTGCCGCGTCCGGTGCAGGATCTCGATGCCGAGATCGGCCCGCAGATGCGCCGGATGGTCGATGAGGCCTTGAAGATCAGCGCGGTGGGCAATGCCGACGAAGTCGGCGTCCAGTTGCGCGACCTGATCTCTACCTATCGCCCGGATGAAGTGATCCTGACCGGCCAGATCCACGATCACCAGGCGCGGCTGCGCAGTTTCCAGATCGCGGCAGATGTCATGAAGGCGCTGTAGTCAGGGCCGAAGTCGCTGAGACATATCGAAAGGCCGCCCGGTGATCGCGGGGCGGCCTTTTTCGTGTCAGGTCAGGGCCGGGTGCGCAGCAGGCCCATGATCTCTTTCGTGCGTTCCAGGATCGGTGTTGCGATCTCGTCCGCGCGGATCGCGCCTTGGCCCAGGATGCGGTCGATCTCGGCCGGGTCGGCCATGAAGTCGTTCATCCGCTTTGTGATCGGTTCCAGCGAGGCGACCGCCAGATCGGCAAGCGCGGGCTTGAAGGCGCCGAAGCCCTGACCCTCGAACTGCGACAGGACTTGGTCGGGGGTTTGGTCGGCCAGGGCGGCATAGATGTTGACCAGGTTTCGCGCCTCGGGCCGGTCCTTCAGGCCGTCGGTCGTGCCGGGCAGGGGGTCGGCATCCGTGCGTGCCTTGCGGATCTTCTGGGCGATCGCATCGGCACTGTCGGTCAGGTTGATCCGGCTGGCGTCCGAGGGGTCGGATTTCGACATTTTCTTTGACCCGTCCCGCAGCGACATGACCCGCGTGGCGACGCCCTCGATCAGCGGTTCGGTGATCGGGAATTGCTCGACGCCGTAGTCGTGGTTGAACTTGGCGGCGATGTCGCGCGTCAGCTCAAGGTGCTGCTTCTGATCCTCGCCCACCGGCACGGCGGTTGCCTGATAGGTCAGGATGTCGGCGGCCATCAGCGCGGGATAGGCCAGAAGGCCCAGGCTTACATTCTCGGTGTTCTTGCCTGCCTTGTCCTTGAACTGGGTCATCCGGTACATCCAGCCGACCCGCGCGACAGTATTGAAAAGCCAGCCCATTTCAGCGTGGGCGGACACCTGGCTTTGGTTGAACAGGACCGATTGCGCGGGATCGACGCCCGCTGCCATGAAGGCGGCGGCGGCTTCGCGGATGTTGAGGCGCAGGGTCTCGGGTTCCTGCCAGACAGTGATCGCGTGCAGGTCGACCAGGCAGTAGATCGTCTCGGCCTCGCCCCCTTGGAGGGCGGCGAAGCGTTTCAGGGCGCCCAGGTAGTTGCCCAGCGTCAACCCCCCTGACGGCTGGATGCCCGAGAAGATGCGCGGGGTGAAACGGGTTTTCGTCGTCTCGGTCATGTCGGGCCTGCTTGGATTTTCGCTGCCAGTGGCTTAGCCCTTGCCCAAAGCGACCGCAACCGCGAAGGAATCCCGATGCGCCAGGCCAATCCTGTTTCGCCCCTCAACCCGCTGCCCGTCGTGCTTTGGGTCCTGGCCCTGCCTGCCATCGCCGGAGAGATCGTGTTCCTGCTGGGCCAGACGGGCCTGATCGGCGGGGCGCAGGGCGTGGGGCTGCGGCTGTCCGCGATGCAGATGACCGCTTTTGCGCCCGAGATGGTGCAGCGCATGTGGCAGCTTGGCGCGGTGGACTGGGACCAGGCCTATCGCATCCTGTCCTACAGCTTCGTCAACACGTCCTTCACCCACGCGCTGTTCGTGGTCGTCTTTACCCTGGCGCTTGGCAACATGATCGCGCGCGAGTTCCGCCCCTGGGCGGTCGTCGCGCTGTTCCTGGGTTCGGCCATCGGGGGTGCCCTGGTCTATACGGCGGCGATATCCGTCCTGCCGGGCCGGGTGGGACCGCTGATCGGGGGCTATCCAGCCGTCTATGGGCTGGTGGGCGCCTTCACCTTCCTGCTGTGGTCCCGGCTGGGGGCGGTGCACGCCAACCGGATGCGGGCCTTCACGCTGATCGGGATGCTGCTGGCCTTTCAACTGGTCTTCGGCATCGTCTTCGGCGGCGCGGGCTATGGCTGGATCGCCGAGATTGCAGGGTTCGGAGCGGGCTTTCTTCTCAGCTTCGTGCTGGTGGACGGGGGCGTGCAACGGGTGCTGCGCCAGATCCGGGCGCGCTAGCCGCGCCGGACTGCCGCCTTCAGGTCCGACAGCCGATAGGCCCGCGTCGCGAAGCTGAGCGCGAAGTAAATCGCGGCGCCCCCGAAGACAAGGATCAGCAGGCCCGGCACGCGGCCGATGCCCGCGCCGTCCAGCCAGCCCATCATCAGCCACAGCGCGCCCGCCATCAGTGCCGATGACAGGATGATCAGCGGCGCCTTGCGGCGCAGTCGGTCATCGGCGCGTGCAGCGTCGCCCATGGCCCGCGTGCCCCACCACAGTTGCGCCACCATGATCCAGGCGGCGACGGTGGTGCCAAGCGCTGCCGCCAGGAAGCCTAGCCAGGGCATCAGGCCAAAGGCCACGATCGCGTTCACCACCATCGACCAAAGGGCATAGCGGAAGGGTGTCTTCGTGTCCTCGCGCGCGAAATACAGCGGTTGTAGGATCTTCTGCAGCACGAAGGCGGGCAGGCCGAAGGCATAGACGATCAGGGCGCGGGCGGTCTGGGCTGTGTCATATGCCGTGAACTCGCCACGTTCGAACAGGGTGCGGACCATGGGCTCCGCGATCACGGCGATGGCGAAGGCGGCGGGCAGGGTCAGGAACAGCCCGAACTCGGTTGCGCGGGAATAGGCCGACTGGCCCCCCGCATGGTCGCCTGCCCGCAGGCGGCGCGCCAATTCTGGCAGCAGGACGACGGCCACGGCTGCGCCAACGACGCCCAGGGGCAACTGATACAGGCGGTCGGAATAGGACAGCCAGGAAATCGCGCCCTCGAAATGGCTGGCGACCTGGCGGCCGACCAGCAGGTTGATCTGCACCACGCCCCCTGCGAAGGCGGCGGGCAGGGCCACGGCCAGCAACCGGCGCATGTCCGGCGTTAGGCGCGGGCGCTGCGGGCGGAAGGACCAGCCGGTGCGATGCGCGTCCCACCAGACAAGCGCAAGCTGCGCGATGCCGGTCAGCGGCGTGGCCCAGGCCAGCGTCAGGCCCACGTCCCATCCCCGCCACCAGGCCACCGCCATGGCCGCGATGAACAGCAGGTTCAGCAAGACGGGTGCCGCCGCGGCAGCCATGAACCGGCCGTTGGCGTTCAGGACGCCCGAGATCATCGAGGCCAGCGAGATCAGCAGGATATAGGGGAACATGATCCGGCCGAACTGGACGGCCAGCGGGAACCGTTCGTCGCCGGCAAAGCCCGCGGCCATCAGCCAGACCAGCCCTGGCATGAAGACCATCGCGACCGCAGACAGCACCAGGACCGACATCAGCAGGCCCGAGAAGGCTTCCGAGGCAAAGCGCTGCGCATCCTCGCGGTCTTCCAGCTTCCTGGCGAACATCGGCACGAAGGCGGTGTTGAACGCCCCTTCCGCGAAGAACCGGCGGAACATGTTGGGCAGCGAGAGGCCCACGAAGAAGGCGTCGGCCACCGCGCCGCTGCCCAGCCAGGCGGCCATCAGGATGTCGCGGACAAAGCCCGACAAACGCGACACGAAGGTCCAGATCCCTACCGAGAGGAACCCGCGCACCAATCCCGATCTCATGATTTCAAGCCTCTGCCCGTTTCGCCCCGTCGGCAATCGCCGCGCGCAATTTCTTTTCCAAAGCGTCGCGCCTGGCTTCGCTGTGCAATTTGAGGCCGAACATATCCTTGACGTAGAAACTGTCCACCACCTGCGCGCCGAAAGTGGCGATCACGGCGCTGACGATCTGGATGTGGTTTGCGGCCATGGTCCGCGTCAGGTCGTAAAGCAGGCCCGGACGGTCGCGGGTATCTACCTCGATGATAGTATAGATGTCGCTGCCTTCATTGTCGAAGGTGACATGGGTCGGGAACCTGAACTCGCGCGTGCGCTTCTTGGGCTTGTCGCGGGTTGCAAAGGCCTCGCGCGCCACGATCTCGCCCTTCAGCGTGCGCAGGATCGTCTGGCGCAGCTTGGGGAGGCGGTCCTCGTCAAAGGGGCTGCCGTCGGGATCCTGCACCCAGAAGACCGCCGTCGCGAAGCCGTCGCGGGTTGTATAGGTCCGCGCATCGACGACGTTCGCCCCCATCAGCGTCAGCGCCCCGCAGAGGCGCGAGAAGATGCCCGGATGGTCGGCCAGCACGAAGGCTGCGCGGGTCGCGTCGCGGTCCGGATCGGCCCGCAGGTCGATGCGGATCTCGTCCGGGCCGATGCCGTTCAAGAGTTCGGCAAAGCTGGCCTGGGTCTCGGTCGGCAAGCCCGACCAGTAGTTGTCGTAATGCCGTCCCAGTTCGGCGCGGATCTCCCGGGGCTCCCAGCCCTTGGCGACCAGAAGATGGCGCAGGCTGCGCTTGGCCTCGTTCTGGCGGCGGTCGCGGTTCAGTTCCTCAAGACCGTTTTCCAGCACAAGCGCCGTCTCGGTATGCAACCTGCGCAGCAGCGCCGCCTTCCAGTTGTTCCAGGTGCCCGGACCCACGCCGCGGATGTCACAGACCGTCAGCACCAGCAGCATGTCCAGCCGCCGCCGCGTCTTCACGGCCTTGGCGAAGTCGCGCAACGTGCGGGGGTCGGCAATGTCGCGCTTCTGCGCCACGTCCGACATCAGCAGGTGGTTGCGGACCAGCCATTCGACTGTCTCGATCTCGTCCTGCGGAAAGCCGAAGCGCGCCGCGATCCGCCGCGCCAGGCGCGCGCCCAGGATCGAGTGATCCTCGCGCCGGCCCTTGCCGATGTCGTGCAGCAGCACCGCCAGGTAAAGGACGCGGCGGTTGATGCCGGACTCCATGATCTCGCTGGACAGGGGCAGGTCATCGGGATGCTCGCCCCGCTCGATCTCGGCAAGGGCGGCGACGCATTGGATGGAATGTTCGTCGACGGTATAGTGGTGATACATGTTGAATTGCATCATCGCCACGACCGGCTCGAATTCGGGGATGAAGGCGGCAAGCACCCCCAGTTCGTTCATGCGCCGCAGCCCGCGCTCGGGATTGCCGTGCTTCAGCAGCAGATCCATGAAGATGTGGATCGCCTCGGGGTCGCTGCGGACCTTGTCGTCGATGAGGTCCAGATTGGCGGCCACCAGCCGCATCGCGTCGGGGTGGATCAGGATGCCGGTGCGCAGGGCTTCCTCGAACAGGCGCAGGATGTTCAGGGGATCGCGCAGGAATTCGGCATCGTCCGTGATGCTGAGGCGGCCGTGACTGTCGGTGAAGCCTTCGTGCATCTTGCGGCGGCGGCGGAACAGGCGGCCCAGAAAGGGGGCGCTGCGAACGTGCCGTGCCTCGAGCTCGGTCAGGAAGACGCGGGTCAGTTCACCCACATGGGTGGCGTGCCGGAAGTAATCCTGCATGAAATACTCGACCCCGCGCCGGGCCGAGGTGTCGCGATAGCCCATGCGGCGCGCGACCTCGACCTGCATGTCGAAGGACAGGACATCCACCGGCCGGCCTGCGATCAGGTGCAGGTGGCAGCGCACGGCCCAAAGGAAATCCTCGGCCTGCCAGAACGCCAGGTGTTCTTCCCGCGTGAAGACGCCCAGGTCGACCAGTTCGACGGCCCGGTCGACGCGATGGATGTATTTCGCGATCCAGTACAGGGTCTGAAGGTCGCGCAGCCCGCCCTTGCCTTCCTTGACGTTGGGTTCAAGGACATAGCGTTGCCCGCCCTGGCGCTGATGGCGGGCCGAACGCTCCTCGAGCTTGGCCTCGATGAACTCCGGCACGGTTCTTGAAAAAAGCTCGACCCAAAGACGTTCGCGCAGTTCCTCGGCCAAGGGGGCGTGGCCCGTGACCAGCCGGTGTTCGACCAGCGAGGTGCGGATGGTCATGTCCCCCGCGCCCAGGCGGATGCAGTCGTCCACGCTGCGGATCGAATAGCCGATCTTCAGCTTCAGATCCCACAGGACATACAGCATGGATTCGACCACGCTTTCGGCCCAGGCCGTGATCTTCCACGGCGTCAGGAACAGCAGGTCCAGATCCGAGGCGGGCGCCATTTCGGCCCTGCCATAGCCGCCGACGCCCAGCACGGCCAGCCGCTCGGCCTCGGACTGTGATCGCTGGGGATGCAGCCAGACCGTCGCCACATGATGGGTGGCAATCACGATGCCGTCGGTCAGGCTGGCGATGGCGCGGACGGTTTCGCGGGCGGCGCGAGGGTGGCTGGCCAAGCCTGCCTCGATCGCGCGCATGGCCTCGGCCCGCGCGTCCGAAAGGACGGCCACGGTGCGGGCGCGAATGTCGCGTCGGTCGGTCAGGCCGTTCAGCGCTGCGTCCAGTATCGGAAGGAAGCTGTCGGGGTCGAAGAGGGGATGCGCCCCGGACAATGCCGGGGCGCTTTGCAGGATCGCAGTGTCGATGCGTTGGGCCAAGATCAGAACCCGGCGCCACCAAAGCCGCGCTGTGCGGGATCGAGGATCACAAGCCGGTTGCCGCGGAGCGTCGCAACGGCAAGCGCCCGTTCCGACGTGCCGTCGGGCCGCAACCGGAAGACGCCGCCGACGCCGGCAAAGCCTGCGCGCTGCGTCAGCCCTGTCGTCGTCAGCGCATTCCGCTGCCCGCCGCGCACCAGGGACGAGATCGCCGCGACGCCGTCATAGGCAAGGCTTGCCAGTTCGTGCGGCTGCTCGCCATAGGCGCTGCGATAGCGGGCGTCGAACTGCGCGCGCAGGCCTTGGTCCGGGATCGCGAACCATCCTTCCTGCAACTGCGGCAGGGAAGCCCGGGCAGGGGGCTGGTCCCAGCGGGTCAGGCCCATCATCTGCGTGACCGGCGAACGGACGCCGGCCGCGGCCAGCTTTTCTGTCAGATAGGGCAGAACGGCCTGGTTGTTGGCGGTCATGAAGACGGCATCGACCTGACCCGACTGCGCCGCAGCAGCGATCTGCGGGACCACGGCGTCGATCCCCGTAACCGAGACCGGGTGGTTGATCCGGCCTGCCATCCGCGCGCCGTTGCGGGCGATCGCGGTCTCGATCGCGCGGCCGCCGATCTGGCCCGCGACGTCATCCTCGGCCACGACAAAGACGTTGCGCTTGCCCTGGCGGACGCCGAAGCCCACCAGCCGATCCGCGATGTTGGCGAAGCTGTTGCCCAGGATGAAGACGTTGCCACCCGCGATCTCGGCATTGTTCGAGAAGGACAGCACGTTGATGTTGCGCGGCCGCATGGCGTTGCCCACGGCATTCGCGCCTTCGGCAAACAGCGGGCCGACGATGATCTGCGCGCCTGCGTCGGCGGCCGCATTGGCCTGGGCCACGGCTTGTTCCGTGCTGGTGCCGGTATCATAAACGCGTAGGTCGATGCTGGCGCCCTGGGCATCGGCCGCAGCCATCCGCGCCGCGTTCTTCAGGCTGCGCGACAGCCATTCCAGATCCGCCGATCCGCTGCCGCCGGGCGCCAGAAGCGCGACCCGCACCGGCTCTCCTGGATTGATCAGCGGGCCAATAGCCGGCCCGCTTGCCTGCTGCGATCCGCCGGTAGGTTCGCAAGCGGCAAGCACGAAGGCCGACAGGATCGCGGCGGTGCGCGCGACGATGCGGCGCAATCCGGTGCCAGGCCGGGTTGTTGCGGAAACGACCATATGAATTTTCCCTGCTGTAGGATATCGGGCGAGCTTGGGCCAGCCTAGGACCATCGGTCCGGCTTGGCAATCAGTCGGAAGGAGAAGGCGATGACCGAGAAACGCGACGAGATTCAGCCCGCGCATCGCCTTGTGGCCCATGTCGAGGTGCCCAGGCTGGACAACGGGCTTTACCTCGTGGCGACGCCCATTGGCACGGCGCGTGACATAACGTTGCGCGCCCTGGACGTGCTGAACGGCGCGGACGTTCTAGCGGCCGAGGACACCCGGGTGCTGCGCCATCTTCTGGACATCCATGGCATTCCCCTGCGCGGGCGGCGGATCGTCCCCTATCACGACCACAACGGCGAACGCGCCCGGCCCGGGCTGATGGCCGCCCTGGCAGAGGGGGCAAGCATCGCCTATGCCTCGGATGCCGGGACGCCGCTGGTGGCCGATCCCGGCTATCGCCTGGCGCGCGAAGTGGCCGAGGCGGGCTATCGCGTCCATGCGGTTCCCGGCCCCTCGGCCCCCTTGGCGGCGTTGAGCCTGTCGGGACTGCCCAGCGACCGCTTTCTGTTCCTGGGGTTTCCGCCTTCGACCAAGGGTGCAAGGATGACCTGGCTGCGGCACTGGATGGCGGTCGACGCCACGCTGATCCTGTTCGAGAGCCCGCGGCGCGTTAACCAGACATTGAAGGAGATGTGCGAGGTTGACCCGAATCGTCCTACAGTGGTGGCACGCGAGCTGACCAAGAAGTTCGAGGAAGTGATCCGGGGATCCGCCGCCGATTTGGCCGCCGATCCGCGCATGGCCGCTTTGAAGGGCGAGGTGGTGATGCTGCTGGACCGCCCCACGGCGGTACAGGCCGATGACGATGTGGTCAGGACCGCGCTGCAGGCGCGGCTGGGGGCTATGACGGTAAAAGACGCCGCCCGAGAGGTGGCAGGGGAACTGGGAATGGCACGGCGCGATGTTTATCAGATCGCGCTGGGTATGGCTGAAGATAGGAATCGGTGATGGGTCACATTGAAAGACCGCTGGATCTTCCATGGGCATTGCCTGTCCCATCCAGGCAGGCATCGCCCTTGCGGAAGGCGCGGGGACACATGGCAAACCTGTCCGGCAGCCTTGCGGAGGAGAGCGTTGCGCGCCTGCTGGAACGGCGGGGCATGTCGATCCTTGCGCGCCGCTGGCGTGGCAAGGCAGGCGAGATCGACCTGATTGCCCGCGATGGATCCTGCCTGGTATTCGTCGAGGTCAAGCAATCTTCGACACATGAGGCAGCCGCAGCCAGGCTGGGGGCCGCGCAGCAGGGGCGCATCATGCGCGCGGCATTGGAGTATTGCGAGTCGCTGAGACAGGAATTGTTGCCTGAAATGCGCTTTGATGCTGCCTTGGTCGACGCGCAGGGCCGGATCGAGATCCTAGAGCGCGCCTTCGAGGAATGCTGTGCCTGATCAGCAACGGCGGCATTGATGATGCATCCACTTACTTTAGCTGCCTTGCACGGCGTAAGGATATCATCTGCGGGTGCTGTCGCGAAAGGTCAGGGATGAGGCGCTTCGATCATCATGCCGTGGGGGTCTGCCAAGGCTCGGCGCTGCTGTTCTCGGCGTTCGAGGACCAGGGCGAAATGTGGTCCGGCCATGGGCATCGACTTGTTCGCCATGCCGTCACATTCGAGGAGGCCTTTGCCGGCCCGCCGGTCGTGCATGTCTCCATTGCCATGTGGGATATCGACGGGCAGGCCAACCAGCGTGCCGACATCTGCGCAGAGGCCGTTTCCCGGACGGGCTTCGACATCCTTTTCCAGACCTGGGGCGATACGCGCGTGGCGCGGATCCGGGCCGAATGGCTGGCCATCGGTCCGGTGGCGCATCTGGACGATTTCAGCCTCTAGGCCCGGTCAAGGTTCAGGGCGATCAGCCCCGCCGTCTGGTCCGCATGGGTCAGCGGAAGCATATGCCCTGCCGACGGCACAACCGCTCGTCCCACATCGGCCAGGCGTGGCGCCAGGGCATCCGCGATCCGGTGCATGACAAGGGGGCTGTCCTGCCCTAGGATGATCATGACCGGGGCGTCGATGGTTTCCAACCTTCCCTCGTCCAGGATCCCTGCGCGGTCCCGTGTCAGGGTCTCGTCAGTGTCGACCACCAGCTTGATCTGATCTGCCATGGCCCGTCGGGTGGCTGGGGGCAAGCTGTCGAAGGGCGCTGCGCCCCAGATGTCGATAAAGGCGCGCGCGGCATCGTCGTCACGCCCCTGGGCGATCATTTCGGCCATCGTTTGGTCGCGGGCGATTTGCTCGGCGTCGGGTGCTGCGGAAAAGAGCACCGGCTCGATCAGGGTCAGGCTTCGCACGGCTTCGGGCGCGGCGACGGCGATGCGCAGGGCGACCGTCGCGCCCAGGCTGTGCCCGATCAGGTCCAGCGGCCGGTCGATGAAGCTGGCCGCAATCCGGGTGACCGAGGTGTGGAAGTCCGGCCCCTGGGGCTGGGGCTCCCACGGATCGCTGCGCCCATGGCCGGGCATGTCGAAACCCGCCAGATCGATCCGTCCTTCCAGGCGATCTGCGATCGGGCCCCAATAGGCGCCGTTGCCCATCATGCAATGCAGGGCCAGGGCGGGGCGATCCCGGGCGCCCGCCCAATGCCGCTTGTAGATGCCGGTCATAGCGAGGCGAGGTGACGGTCGAGGAAGTCGAGCCGGTCCTGCCCCCAGAACTTCTGGCCGCTTTCCCGGACCACATAGAAGGGGGCGCCGAAGACCCCGGCCTCGACCGCCTGTTCAAGGTTACGGCCGTATGTCTCGGCGCCCACGAACAACCCGCTGTCCGCAAGTGAGGCATCGAAGCCATGCGCCGACAGGACCTCGCGGATGGTCGCGTCGTCGCTGATGTCGCGCTCCTCGGCCCAGACGGCGCGGAGGAAGCCCTGGACCAGCCCGCCGATGTCGCCGCCGCCCGCCTGCTGCGCCGCGATGATCGCATAGGACGAGGGCGCCATGTTCACCGGCCAGAAGGCGGGCTTCAGGTTCAGGGGCATGTCCAGATGCGCGGCCCAGCGGGGCAGTTCCTGGGCACGGTATTCCATGCGGCTGGGATGGCGGTTCGCGGGCCGCACGCCGCCCGTCCGGTCGAACAGTTGCAACAGGTCCAGCGGCTTGTAGGTGATCGTCGCGCCGTGGCGTTCCGCGATCCGCTCCAGTCGGTCCCCGGCCAGGTAGGCCCAAGGGCTGATGGTCCCCAGATAGTAGTCGATATTGGCCATAAAGACGATCCTTCGCGATTTGCCCGCAGGCTAGCCGGGTGGTAAGGCGGGCGCAATCTGGCGAATCCCCCGAAAAAGGCCCCCTCCATGCCCGTCATGACCGAACCCAAGCTGATTTCCGGCAATGCAAACCGGACCCTTGCCGCCTCCATCGCCCGGCGGATGTCGATGCATCGGGGCATGAATGTAAGCCTCTGCGACGCGAGGGTCGAGCGGTTCAACGACCAGGAAATCTTCGTCGAGGTCTATGAAAATGTCCGGGGCGAGGACATGTACATCATCCAGCCGACGTCGAACCCGGCAAACGACAACCTGATGGAGCTGATGGTCATGGCCGACGCGTTACGCCGGTCCTCGGCCGCGCGGATCACGGCGGTCATTCCCTATTTCGGCTATGCCCGGCAGGATCGCCGGGCCAAGGCGCGCACGCCGATCAGCGCCAAGCTGGTCGCGAACCTGCTGACCGAGGCGGGGATCGACCGCGTGTTGACGCTGGACCTGCACGCAGCCCAGATCCAGGGCTTCTTCGACATTCCGGTGGACAACCTTTATGCCGCGCCGGTCTTCGCGCTTGACGTGCAGCATCATTTCAAGGGGCGGATGCAGGACCTGATGGTGGTGTCGCCCGACGTGGGCGGCGTGGCACGGGCGCGCGAACTGGCGACCCGGATCGGCGCGCCCTTGTCAATCGTGGACAAGCGCCGGGAAAAGGCCGGCGAGGTGGCCGAGATGACCGTGATCGGCGATGTGGAAGGCAAGGTCTGCATCATCGTCGACGATATCTGCGACACGGCCGGCACGCTGGTGAAGGCCGCCCAGACCCTGATCGACAGCGGCGCGACCGAGGTCCATGCCTATATCACCCACGGCGTCCTGTCAGGCCCCGCTGTGGAACGGGTCAGCAAATCCGTGATGAAATCGCTGGTCATCACCGATTCGATCCAGCCGACCGACGCGGTCAAGGCGGCCCCGAATATCCGCATCGTGCCGACCGCGCCGATGTTCACCCAGGCGATCCTGAACATCTGGAACGGCACCTCGGTCAGCAGCCTGTTCGAGACGGATACCCTGCTGCCCATTTACGAGGGGCTGTATTCCAGCCTGTGACGCTGGCACCTGTGGCCTCGTCGGATGCCTCCGGCGGGAACATCTGGGCACAGAAGATGGGTCAGAGCGCGCGCCAGCCGATGTCGCGGCGGCAAAAACCCTGCGGCCAGTCGATCGCATCGACCTGCGCATAGGCACGGCGATGGGCTTCGGCAAGCGTGGCGCCGCGGCCGGTGCAGGTCAGGACGCGGCCGCCGGTCGCGATGACCTGCCCGTCCTCTGCGGCCGTGCCGGCGTGGAAGGTCATCTCGAAACTGGTCTCGGAAAGGCTGTCCAGCCCCTTGATGATGCTGCCTTTCTGGTAGCCGCCGGGGTATCCTTGGGCAGCCATGACGACGGTCAGCGCATGATCGTCGGCCCAGTTCACGGACATCCCGGTCAACCGTCCCTCGGCACAGGCCAGCAGTAGGTCGAGGATCTGCCCCCCCAGACGCATCATCAGCACTTGGCATTCGGGATCGCCGAAGCGGACATTGTATTCTACCAGCCGGGCCCGGCCGTCCTTGATCATCAGCCCGGCATAAAGGACGCCCTGGAAGGGCATCCCGCGGCGGGCCATTTCCGCCGCGGTGGGGCGGACGATCTGCGCCATCACCTGATCCTGCAGCGCATCCGTCAGCACGGGGGCGGGGCTATAGGCACCCATGCCCCCGGTGTTCGGGCCGGTGTCGCCGTCACCAACGCGCTTGTGATCCTGGGCGGTGCCCAGGGCCAGGCAGTCGGTGCCGTCGCAGAGGATGAAGAAGCTGGCTTCCTCGCCCTCCATGAACTCCTCGATCACGACCGACATCTCGCCGAACTCGCCGTCGAAGATCGCGTCGATGGCCTGGTGGGCTTGATCGATGGTTTCGGCCACGGTGACACCCTTGCCGGCTGCCAGGCCGTCGGCCTTGACCACGATCGGGGCGCCCTGCGCGGTCACGTAATCGCGGGCCGATGTTGCGTCGGTGAAGCGGGCCCAAGCGGCGGTGGGGGCGTCGCAGGCGTCGCAGATCTCCTTCGTGAAGGCCTTCGACGCCTCGAGCTGGGCTGCGGCCTGCGACGGGCCGAAGACCAGGAAGCCAGCATCGCGCAGGGCGTCGGACACGCCTGCGGCCAAGGGTGCCTCGGGTCCGATCACCACGAAGTCGATGGCGTTTTCCTGGGCGAACTCCAGCACCTCGGCCCGAGACAGGATGTTCAGGTCGGCGCATTCCGCGACATTGGCGATGCCTGCATTGCCGGGCGCGACGATCAGGCGGTCGCATTTCGGGTTCTGCCGGATCGCCCAGGCCAACGCATGTTCGCGCCCGCCGCCGCCGAGGATCAGGATGTTCATGGGCCGCCCTTTCGCTTCTAGTCGCGGCGTTCTAGTGTGGCGCGGCGAAGGGAACAAGCCGCATGGAATTGCTGGAAGACGCGCCGGGCAGCAACGCGCATGAATTCACGGTTTCCGAACTGTCGGGCGCGGTCAAGCGCAGCCTGGAGGATCAGTTCGGCCGCGTCCGCGTGCGCGGAGAGATCGGCCGCGTGTCGCGCCCGTCGTCGGGGCATCTGTATTTCGACCTCAAGGACGACCGCTCGGTCCTGGCCGCCGTCACCTGGAAGGGGCAGGCGTCCCGTCTGGCGCAGCGCCCCGAAGAGGGGATGGAGGTCATCGCCACCGGCCGCATCACCACCTTTCCGGGCCAGTCGAAATACCAGCTGATCGTCGACCAGATCGAGCCTGCGGGCCTTGGCGCGCTGATGGCGATGCTGGAAAAGCGCCGGCAGGCGCTGGCGGCCGAGGGACTGTTCGACGAGGGGCGCAAGCGTCCGCTGCCGTCGCTGCCGCGGGTGATCGGGGTCGTGACCTCGCCATCGGGGGCGGTGATCCGCGACATCCTGCACCGGCTGCGCGACCGGTTTCCGACCCGCGTGCTGATCTGGCCGGTGGCCGTGCAGGGCGAAGGCTGCGCGCCGCAGGTGGCGGCCGCGATCCGTGGCTTCAACGACCTCGCCGTGGGCGGGCCGATCCCGCGCCCTGACCTGCTGATTGTCGCGCGGGGCGGCGGCAGCCTGGAAGACCTATGGGGCTTCAACGAGGAAGCAGTGGTCCGCGCGGCAGCCGAAAGCCGGATCCCGCTGATCTCGGCCGTGGGGCACGAGACCGATACGACCCTGATCGACTTTGCATCGGACCGCCGCGCGCCGACCCCGACGGCTGCGGCGGAAATGGCAGTGCCGGTGCTGGCCGAACTGGCGGCGCGCCTTGCCGAATCGCAAGCACGGCTGACGCGCTGTGCGACCGTTCATGTCGAACGGCCCCGGCAGCGGCTGCGCGATCTGTCCCGCGCGCTTGGCCGTCCCGCGGCGCTGACCGAAGGGGCGCGGCAGCGGCTGGACCTGTGGGCCGGACGGCTGGACCCGGCGCTGCACGGGCTGGTCCGCGCGCGCCGGCATCAACTGGCGGTGCGGCCGATGCCCGTGGCATTGCTGCGCCGCTTCATGGACGGCAAGGGCCACGCGCTGCATCGGCTGGAGCATCGGCTGGACGCTGCCTCGGTCCGCCGGCTCGAACGGCGGCGCGACCGGATGACCGCGATGGGGGAACGGCTGGACGCGTCGCTGGCGCGGGTCATGACGACGGCCAGGCGGTCGATCCTGCAGCAGGGGCAGAAGGTCGTCGATCTGGCCCGACGGCTGGACCTGGCCCTGCAAAGGTCAATTCGCACCCGCAGCGAAGCCCTTCAGCGCGCGGACCGGATGCGGCTGTCGTTGGGCTATACCGAGACGCTGAAGCGCGGTTTCGTGGTCGTGCATGGGCCGGATGGCGTCGTCACCTCGGCCAAGGCGGCGCGGCAGATGCCCCAGGTCGAACTGGAATTCGCCGATGGCAAGGTCGCGGCACGTCCCGAAGGTGCGCCTCCGAAGACCACGCGGAAGCCCAAGCCGCCCGAACAGAAATCCTTGTTCTAACCTTCACATTGGTTCAAGGATCCTGGGATCGCCGGTTGGTGCGGCAGTGGTTCGAGAGCACCCACGTGCCACGGGGCGGCCCCTGCCTCTACGCCTCGCGCGGGCGCAGCATCAGCCAGATCAGTGCGCCTCCGGCCAGCACCAGGAAGGGCAGCATGGCAAGGTTGACCGCGTTCCAGCCCGCGACGGTCGATCCGCCGCTGCAGTTCATCAATCCGCCCGAGGACAGCGAGGCCAGGAACACCCCGCCAAAGACGACGGCATCGTTCAGGCCCTGGACCCTGCCGCGTTCCTCGGGCGTATGGGCCCGCGTCAGCATGGCAGTGGCGCCGATATAGCCGAAGTTCCACCCCATCCCCAACAGGATCAGCGCGACGAAGAAGTTCGACAGGCCGACCCCGGACAGGGCCGCCGCGCCCGCCAGGGCCAGCAGGAACAGGCCGATCGCAACGATCCTCTCGGCCCCGAAGCGGGCGATCAGGTGGCCGGTGAAGAAGCTGGGCGCAAACATCGCCAGCACATGGGCGCTGACGATATTGGCCGCGTCGGTCGGCGCGAAGCCGCAGCCCACGACCGCCAGCGGGGTCGAGGTCATCACCAGGTTCATCAGCGCATAGGCCACCATTCCGCAGATCATTGCGACCGCGATCTGCGGCTGGCGCAGCAATTGCCGGACCGGCCGTCCCGAAGCGACAGGGGCGCCGTCTGTTAGGGCCTTGGGGTCTTGGAGAAAGGCGAACAGGAAAGGGCCCATGGCATTTAGCCCGATCACAGCCAGATAGGTTGCCAGGAAAGGGACCGCCGTCAGGCCGTCGGTCGCCCGGACCAGGGCCGGACCGATGATCGCCGAGGCAAGGCCGCCCGCCATGACCCAGCTGATCGCGCGGGGGGCGTAATCCTCGGGCGCGAGGTCGGTCGCGGCGAAGCGATAGAAGCCCTGAGCGGACATGTAGACGCCCGTCAGAAGCGAGCCGGCCATGAAGGACCAGAATGACCCGGCCCAGAGGCCCCAGGCGGAAAGCGCAGCACCCGTCGCCCCGGCCAGGACGGCCAGCAGGAAACCGGCCTGCCGCCCGTGATCCTGCATGAAGCGCGCCAGGGGACGCGCAGTCAGCGCCGATCCAAGCACGATCATCGACAGGGGCAGGGTGGCGATGCAGGGATTGGGGGCCAGGATCTGGCCCGCAAGGCCGCCGACGATGAAGATCACCGACATCTGCGATCCCAGGATCGCCTGCGCGGCGACCAGCACGATCACGTTGCGCCGGGCGCGCGC
The DNA here is from genome assembly GCF_011801365.1 of Paracoccus sp. AK26. Lineage (NCBI taxonomy): Bacteria > Pseudomonadati > Pseudomonadota > Alphaproteobacteria > Rhodobacterales > Paracoccaceae > Paracoccus > Paracoccus sp. AK26. The sequence continues at coordinate 1,745,708 of NZ_CP041041.1, read as the reverse complement.
CAGGTCGGCGGGCAAGGTCAGCCCCGGCTCAGCCGTGCGGCGGCATGGGCGCGTTCCTGGATCGCCCCCCAGTTCTCGGCATTGACATCGCCATCCGTCGCGATCCAGCTTCCGCCGACGCAGACGACATTGGGCAGGGACAGGTAGCTGCCGGCATTGGCGGTGGTGATGCCGCCTGTCGGGCAGAAGCTGATCCTGGGCAGGGGTCCGGCCAGGGCCTTGAGGGCTGGTGCGCCCCCGCTTGTCTCGGCCGGGAAGAACTTTACCATGTCATAGCCTGCGTCCGCCGCGCGCATCACCTCGGATGCGGTGGCGGTTCCGGGCAGAAGGGGCAGTTCCAGTTCCTCGCAGGCGGCGATCAGGCGATCCGTCAGGCCGGGCGAGACGGCGAAGGTCGCGCCTGCGTCCTTGGCCCGCCGTGCGTCATCGGGCGTCAGCACCGTTCCCGCGCCGACATGGCCGCCGGACACGGTGGACATCGCCCGGATCGCGTCCAGTGCCGCGTCCGAGCGCAGGGTGATCTCCAGCACCGGCAGCCCGCCTGTGACCAAGGCCCGCGCCAGGCCCGCCGCGCGTTCCGCGTTCTTGATCACGATGACCGGGATGACAGGGGCCAGGCTGCACAGTGCACGGGTCTTTTGCGACTGGAGTTCGGGGTTCATGGCGCCACCTTCTGTTCCGCAATTCGCGCGCAACCTGCCCGGTCATGCCTTGCGATGCAAGCGGTTTGCCGTCCCGGCTGGCCGATTCCGATACCGCTAACTAAATGGCCGAAAGGACGGCGACATAGTGGATGGCGGCAGCGGTCACGACAAAGCCGTGCCAGATCGCGTTCTGGAAGCGAAGCCGTTCCCAGACATGGAAGATCACGCCGACCGTATAGACGATGCCGCCAATCACGATCAGCAGCATCGACAGCGGCGGCAGGTGGTCGGCAATGGGACGGAAGGCGACAAGTCCGCTCCACCCCATGAGGATATAGAGGAGGATGGCCAGCCGGTCATAGCGGCCGGGCAGCAGGCATTTCAGCGCGATGCCAAGCGCGGCCATCGTCCAGATGCAGACCAGCAGCGCGAAGACCACCGGGTCCGACGACGCCTTGTGCAGGAACGGGGTATAGGTGGCGGCGATCAGGACGAAGATCGCGGAATGGTCCGCCCGCCTCAGGTGCCATTTCAGGGTCGAATGGGGCAGCATGTTGTAAAGGAACGACACCCCCAGCGACAGGATCAGCCCGGTGCCATAGATCGTCGCGGCCAAGACCTCGGCCGTTCCAGCCGAGGTGGCGGCGTGGAAGATCAGCGCGGTCACCCCGACAAGCGCAAGCACGACACCGATGCCGTGCACGATCCCGTCGGCAAGCAGTTCATAGTAATCGTAATGTCGCCCAAAGCGGAAGCGGCTGTCGGTCATGCTGGTCCCCTGATGAGCCGATCTTGCCTGAACGGGGCGGGCGCGGCAATTGACAGGTTGGTCAGGTCCCGCGTGATCGGCCGCATTGAAGCCCCTTGCAAATCGCCCGCGCAGGGTCTATCTGCGCGACACTTCACAGGCAGGGGCGGGCCCTTGCGGGAGAAATCCGCAAAAGGTCCACCGGTTGGGGCAGATGCCCTGAATCCCCTGCCAAGGCGCAAACCGGAAAGGACATGGAATGGCGCTTCCCGAATTCAATCTGCGTCAGCTCTTGGAAGCTGGCGTTCACTATGGTCACCAGACGCAACGCTGGAACCCGCGCATGGCGGAGTTCATCTATGGCGACCGCAACGGCATCCACATCCTGGACCTGACCCAGACCTTGCCGATGCTGGACGCGGCCCTGCAGGTCGTGCGCGACACCGTTGCCAAGGGCGGCCGCGTGCTGTTCGTCGGCACCAAGCGCCAGGCCCAGAAGCCCATCGCGGACGCCGCCGAACGTTCGGCCCAGTTCTACATGAACCACCGCTGGCTGGGCGGCACGCTGACCAACTGGAAAACCGTGTCCCAGTCGATCAACCGCCTGAAGGCGATTGACGAGACGATGGCCGGCGGCGCGGAAGGCATGACCAAGAAAGAGCGTCTGCAGCTGGAACGCGAGCAGGCGAAACTGCAAGCCTCGCTGGGCGGCATCCGCCACATGGGCGGCCTGCCGGACCTGCTGTTCGTCATCGACGTGAACAAGGAAGACCTGGCCATCCTGGAAGCCAAGAAGCTGGGCATTCCGGTCGTCGCCGTGGTCGACACCAACTGCTCGCCCGAAGGCGTGGACTACATCATCCCCGGAAACGACGACGCGGCCCGCGCCATCGCGCTGTATTGCGACCTGGCCAGCCGTGCGGCGCTTGACGGCATGTCGGCGCAGATGGGTGCGGCCGGTGTGGACGTGGGCGCATTGTCCGACGCCCCCGACGAGCTGCTGGACCAGCCCGCCGCCGAGGAAGAGGCAACCGCCGACGCCTGATCGTCGCCGCGAACCGGATATTTACGGAACTGTCGTCAGGCGGGGATATGCCCCGCCTGACGCGTTGATCAAAGGAGACGGATCATGGCTATCACCGCCGCGATGGTGAAAGAGCTGCGCGAAACGACCGGCGCAGGGATGATGGATGCCAAGAAGGCGCTGACCGAAACCGACGGCAACATGGAAGCCGCCATCGACTGGCTGCGCACCAAGGGCCTTGCCAAGGCCGCCAAGAAGGCCGACCGCGTGGCCGCCGAAGGCCTGATCGGCGTGCAGGTGACCGATGGCCGCGGCGTCGCCGTCGAGATCAACTCGGAAACCGATTTCGTTGCCAAGAACGCCGATTTCCAGCAACTGGTCCGTGACATCACCGACATCGCGCTGACCACGGCGGATGACATCGAGGTGCTGAAGGCCACGCAACTGAACGGCAAGCCCGTGTCCGAGGTGCTGACCGACGCCATTGCCCGCATCGGCGAGAACATGACCCTGCGCCGGATGCACCTGCTGGAAGGCGAAACCGTCGTTTCCTATGTCCACAACGCCGCGGGCGAGGGCATGGGCAAGATCGGCGTGCTGGTCGCGCTGAAGGGCGACAAGGACAAGGCGCAGGCCGTCGGCAAGCAGTTCGCGATGCATATCGCCGCGACCAACCCGGTCTCGCTGTCGGAAGCCACGCTTGACCCGGCCCTGCTGGCGCGCGAGCTGGAAGTCCAGACCGCCAAGGCCCTGGAAGAGAACGCCGCATCGGCCAAGCCGAAGCCGGAAGCCGTGATCCAGAACAACATCATCCCCGGCCGGATGAAGAAGTTCGTGGCTGAAAACACGCTGCTGGGCCAGCCCTTCGTGATCAACCCCGATGTCACCGTCGAACAGGCCGCGACGGAAGCCGGGGTCGAGATCACCGGCTTTGCCCGCGTTTCCGTGGGCGAAGGCATCGAGAAGAAGGAAGAGGATTTCGCCGCCGAGGTCGCCAAGACCCTGGGCAACGCCTGATCCTTTCCGTCACGATCAAGACGACGAACGCCGGTCCCCTTGGGCCGGCGTTTTCTTTTGCGCAAGGCGGTGGACCTGGGGCCGCGCGCCGTGCGATGGAGGGCGCGAAACCAGTGTTGCGTGACCATGCCATTCATCATCGCCATTGACGGACCCGCCGCCTCGGGCAAGGGCACCATCGCCCGCGCCCTGGCCGCCCATTTCGGCTTTCATCACCTTGATACCGGCCTGCTGTATCGGGCCGTAGGGGCGAAGGGGGGCGATCCGATCGCGGCAGCGCGGACGCTTGAAGCAACAGACCTTGCGCGCCCGGATCTGCGCAGCGCCGAGGCCGGGCAGGCCGCCAGCCGCATCGCCGCCATTCCCGAAGTCCGCGCAGCACTTCTGGCCTTCCAACACCGCTTCGCAGGTCAAGAACCGGGCGCGGTTCTGGACGGTCGCGATATCGGCACGGTGATCTGCCCCGGTGCGCCGGTAAAGCTGTATGTCACGGCCTCGGACCAGGTCCGCGCGCAGCGGCGGGCGGCGGAACTGGGGGCCGATCCCGTCCAGATGCTGGCCGAATTGCAGGAACGCGACCGGCGCGACCGCGAACGCGCGACAGCGCCGCTGCGGCCTGCCGAGGACGCGGTGGTGCTGGACACAAGCAACCTGACGATCACGGATGCGATTGCCCAGGCCGTGGCTGTCGTGGACCGGGCGAGGGGCTGATCAGCCGCAGGTCACGCGTGCGATCCAGCCCTTGGGGTCCAGGAAGATGTTCAGCCGGCCCGGCTGGTATTCCTGGGTCACCAGCTGCCCCGGGCTGATTTCCCGATAGTGGAGCTGGGGCGGCAAGGTCACCTCTCCGATGTTCATCCCGACCAGCCGCTGGTGCTGTGTCAGATCGCATTGGGTGGCAGCGACCGTCAGGCTATAGCCGGATGCGCAGGCACCGACACTTGTTGCAGCGATGACGAAAAGGATTGCGCGGGCCCACGGCATTCGATCACCTCTCTGTTTCAAGCAGAACGAACGGGGCGCCCGCGCGTTCCTTTCGCAAAAGGAGAAAAGCGATGAAACAAGCACTTGCAGGACTGTTTCTGATCCTGCCGCTGGCGGCCTGGGGATCGTCCGACGAGGCCTGGGACGATTTCCGCGCCTCGGTCGAGGAAAGCTGCCGCAGCCTCGTCCAGACCGCGCCCGACGCCACCGTCACCGTCGAGGTCAACCCCTTCGGTTCCGATAGCTATGGCGCAGCCCTGATCACGGTGGGCCAGGGCGGGACGCAGGAAAGGATGATCTGCATCTATGACAAGCAGGCCGCAACGGCCGAGGTCACGGCGCCCTTCGCGGACGCCGCGCCAGTCGAATAGGATCAGCCTGCCTGCGCGAAGGTGCCGCAGGCCACCCGCCCCCCGGCATGGCCCGAGGGCTGGCCGACATAGTCGTCGGGCTGTTCATGGATGATGATGGCCGCCCCGTCGTCGTCCATCATCAGCTCGGTCGTCAGGCCGGCGACGAAATGCTCGACCGTCAGCGCCCCGCTGTCGGGGACGTGGATGTTGGGCAGGTCGCCCGGATGCGGCCCGTTTGCCGACATGACGCCATGTTCCTTGTCGCCCGCCAGATGGCCGCCCGCCGATTCGAAATCGGGCGGCGAACATTCGCCAGTCTCGTGGATATGGGCGCCGTGGATGCCGGGCGGCAGGCCCTCGAGCTCCAGCGTGACCAGCATCATCCCCGACGGCGTGGCGACGGCAGTCGCGGTGCCCAGGCTTTCGCCCTCGGCGGTTTTCAGTTCGGCGATCAGGGGTGCTGCGCCCTCGGCCGGTGGGGGGGATGCGGCATCCTGCGCGGCGGCGGGAAAGGCCATCATCAGCCCAAGGGCGGCTGCTGTGCGAAACGGCATCGTATCCTCCTGCATTGTTGCGGTATCGCGGGTCAACGCAAGCCGGGACCAGCCGTTCCGGCCCTTGATCAGCGGCCCGCGATTGGCGATAAGTCGCGCGATATCGACCGAAAGGCTGCCCAATGCGCGTTCGCATCTATCAACCTGCCCGCAATGCCATGCAGTCCGGCAATGCGCGGACCAAGAAATGGGTGCTGGAGTTTCCGCCCCAGGGGCGCGACATCGACCCCTTGATGGGCTGGATCAGCAGCGACGACACCCAAAGCCAGGTCCGCCTGCACTTCGAGACCCAGAAGCAGGCCGAGGATTACGCCCGCGAGCGTGGCCTGGAATATGTCGTCCAGCCACCCCACAGCCGCGCCGCCAATATCCGCCCCCGCGGCTATGGCGAAAACTTCGCGACCGACCGCCGCGGCCCTTGGACGCACTGACCGACAGGCGCGCCGGCCGCCGGCGCGCCTAGCCGAAGTCGTGGAAGATGAACCAGGCGCCCAGGCAGATCAGGCCGAAGCCCACGCCGTGCTGCCAGCCGATGCGTTCGCCAAGGTAGATCCAGGAAAACAGCGCGAAGACTGACAGGCTGATGACCTCTTGTATGGTCTTCAACTGTGCGGCGCTGAAATGCCCATAGCCGATCCGGTTCGCGGGCACCTGCATCACGTATTCGAAAAAGGCGATGCCCCAACTGACGAAGATCACCGTCACCAGGGGCGCAGTCTTGAACTTCAGGTGCCCATACCACGCCACCGTCATGAAGACGTTCGAGGCAATCAGCAGGCCGATGGTCGCGACGGGGACCGGCAGACCTAGTCCCATTGCGACTGCCGGTCCTTTGCAAGGTTGCCAAAGCGGGTGAACTGGCCTTCGAAGGACAACTCGACCGTGCCGATGGGTCCGTGGCGCTGCTTGCCCAGGATCACCTCGGCCTTGCCATGGCACTGTTCCATCACCTGCTGCCACTTGGCCATGGCGTCAAGATCGCTGTCCGACGGCTTCTCGCGTTCCTTGTAGTATTCCTCGCGGAACACGAACATCACAATGTCCGCGTCCTGTTCGATGGACCCGGATTCGCGCAGGTCGGAAAGCTGCGGGCGCTTGTCATCGCGGTTTTCGACCTGGCGGGACAACTGCGACAGGGCGATCACAGGGATGTTCAGTTCCTTGGCGACGGCCTTCAACCCTTGCGTGATCTCGGACACTTCGTTCACGCGGCTGTCCTTGGCGGAGGCTGCCTTCAGAAGCTGAAGATAGTCCACCATCAGCACATCAAGCCCATGCGTCCGCTTCAGCTTGCGGGCGCGGGCGGCAAGCTGGTTGATCGGCAGGGCGGGCGTGTCGTCGATGTAAAGCGGGCAGTTCTGCAAGGCGTGCGCCGCCTCGACGAAGCGGCGGAACTCGGCCTCGTCCATGTTGCCGCTGCGGATGCGTTCGCTGGGCACCTCGGCTGCTTCCGACAGGATCCTGGCTGCAAGCTGTTCGGCCGACATCTCAAGGCTGAAAAAGCCCACGACGCCGCCCTCGACCGTGCCGATGGTGCCGTCGGGCCGTTCGCCGGTCTTGTGGGCCTTGGCGATGTTGAAGGCGATGTTGGTCGCAAGCGAGGTCTTCCCCATCGAGGGACGGCCTGCAAGGATGATGAGGTCAGAGTTGTTCAGCCCGCCCATCTTGCCGTCCAGGTCGATCAGCCCGGTCGAGATCCCCGACAGCTTGCCGTCGCGCTGATAGGCGGCGTTGGCCGCTTGCACGGCCCCGGTCACGGCCTTGAGGAATGACTGGAAGCCACGCTCGGCAGTGCCGGCCTCGCCCAGCTTGTACAGCGTCTGTTCGGCCGCCTTGATCTGTTCCTCGGCCTCGTCGCCGACCTCGACGGTGGCGGCGCGGGCGGCGATGTCCTGGCCCAACTGGATCAGTTCGCGGCGCAGGGCGAATTCGCGGATCATCTGGGCGTAATCGCGCGCGGCATAGGCGCTGATCGCGGCCCCCGCGATCCGCGCCAGATAGGCAGGGCCGCCCAGTTCCTTCAGCCCGTCGTCATGTTCCAGAAAGGCCTTGATCGTGACCGGGCTGGCAAGGGCGTTCTTGCGGATGCGTTCGGAACAGATGTCGAAGATGCGGGCATGGACCGGATGATAGAAGTGATCCGGCTTGATGATTTGGCTGACGCGGTCGAAAACGTCGTTGTTGGTCAGAAGGGCGCCCAGAAGCTGCTGTTCGGCCTCGAGCGAGAAGGGGATCGAGGGCGTCTCTTCGGCGCTGACGGGCTGGCCCGGAATGATGGCGCGGAGATTGGTCATGGACTGCCCCCTTTGGTCTTCGGTCCCGTTCTACACCCGAAGTCCCGCGCGGGGAACGGCGCGCGGTTCGTTTTCGGGGGGCGGTTCTGTGGACTGCCTGTGGATAAGTCAGGCGTTGGCTGCCTGCCAGGCGCGGGGGTCGGTCAGGAAGGTCTCGACCTCGGCCAGCGTTTGCTCGTCGAACGCCGCCTGGGCGCGGGCCTCGGCCAGGACGTCCCACCAGGTGCAGAGGTGATGCAGCGTTACACCATGATCGGCCAGGCGTTGCGTCGTTTCTGGGAAGATGCCGTAATAGAAGATCACCGCGGTATGCGCGCAGCTGGCCCCGGTATCGCGAATCGCGTCCACGAAGGACAGCTTGCTGCCGCCGTCGGTGGTCAGATCCTCGACCAGCAGGACACGCTGGCCCTCGGTCATGGCGCCTTCGATCCGGGCGTTGCGGCCGTAACCCTTGGGCTTCTTGCGCACATAGGTCATGGGCAGGCCCAGCCGTTCCGCGACCATGGCGGCGAAAGGAATGCCCGCGGTCTCGCCGCCAGCCACGTTGTCGAAGGCCTCGAAGCCGGCGTCCCGCATCACCGTCGCAGCCATGAAGTCCATCAGGGTCGCGCGGACGCGTGGAAAGCTGATGATGCGGCGGCAATCCACGTAGGTCGGACCCTTGAGGCCCGAGGCATAGGTGAAGGGCTGGGCCGCGTTGAAGTCCACGGCCTTGATTTCCAGCAGCATCCGGGCGGACAGGCGGGCGATCTCCTCGCGCGCGGGGAAAGTCAGGCTCATTTGTCCTCCAGGTGCCAGAAAAGGGGGAAGCCGGGGTCGAATACGGTGACGGTTTCGCCGCCTGCGGAGATTTGGGCCGGGTAGTCGGCAGGCCTGTCGCGGCGGGTCAGGGTGATCCGGCCGTCGTTCGGGGGAAGCCCATAGAAGGCGGCCCCGTTCAGGCTGGCGAATGCTTCCAGCCGGTCCAGGGCGTTTTCGTCCTCGAAGACCTGGGCCAGGATCGACATGGTGTTCGGCGCGGTGAAGCAGCCAGCACAGCCGCACGGTTGCAGCTTGGCGCTGTCCGCATGGGGCGCGCTGTCGGTGCCCAGGAAGAAGCGCGACTCGCCGCTGGTTGCAGCCTCGCGCAGCGCCAGGCGGTGCGATTCGCGCTTGGCGACAGGCAGGCAGTAGTAATGCGGGCGTATGCTGCCGGCCAGAATGGCATTGCGGTTGATGACCAGGTGATGGGTGGTGATCGTGGCGGCCAGATCGTCACCGCCCGACCGGGCATAGGCCACGCCGTCGCTGGTGGTGATATGTTCCATCACCACGCGCAGGCCGGGCGTGCGGCGGCGCAGCGGGTCCAGCACGCGGTCGATGAAGACAGCCTCGCGGTCGAAGATGTCCACCGCCGGGTCGGTGACCTCTCCGTGGACGCACAGCGTGACGCCAGCCTCGGCTATGGCCTCCAGCACGGGCCGGACGCGGTCGAAATCGGTGACGCCGCTGGCGGAGTTGGTCGTGGCGCCCGCAGGATACAGCTTAACCGCGCGGATGATGCCATCCCTGAACGCGGCCACCACATCGGCGGGATCAGTCGCGTCAGTCAGATACAGCGTCATCTGCGGCTGCAGCACTGCCCCCTCGGGCAGGGCCGCCAGGATCCGGTCGCGATAAGCTGCGGCCTGCGCGCCTGTCACCACCGGAGGCACCAGGTTCGGCATGATGATCGCGCGGCCGAAGCCCGCGGAATGGGGGGCGACAGCCGCCAGCATCGCGCCGTCGCGCAGGTGCAGGTGCCAGTCGTCGGGGCGGCGAAGGGTGATGCGGTCGGTCATGGCCTGCCTCTATACATGGCAGGCCTGGCTTGCCAAGCAGGCCCGCCGAAAATTGCACGGACCTATCCGAATGTCCGACTTGTGTTGACGCCTGCGTCAGCCCAGACTGGTCCCATAGCGCAAGGAAAGCCCGATGTTCCCGACGATGCCCAAGAACCCCCTACGCCTCTGGGCCCAATTCGCCCGCATGACGATCGAGGCGCAGACGGTGATCGGCCTGCGGACCGCGGGCATGATGGGCATGATGGCCCAGGCACCAGGAGAGCCGTTCCGCATGGTCGCCGAAAAGCAGGCCGCGGCGACCGAATCGCTGTTCGCGATGGCGCAGGCGGCGGGCAGGGGCGCAAGCGCCGAACGGGTCATGTCCGCCGCGCTGCGGCCCTATGGCAAGCGCACCCGCGCCAATTCGCGCCGCTTGACCAAGCCCCGCTGACGGAACGAACCGCCGGTCCTGCCGTTCTGCTGCCTGATGGCAGGAGGCATGGCATGAAGACGGCACTGATCACCGGCGGCGCACAGGGCATCGGCAGGGGCATCGTTCAGCGGCTGCGGGCCGACGGCTGGCGGGTGGCATTGTTCGACCTCGACCCCGAGGCGGTGGCCGAAATGGCCGGGGACGACCCCGACCTGCTGGCGCTGACGGTGGATGTTGCTGACGAGGATGCCGTTGAAGATGGCTTTGCGCAGCTGCGCGACTGGCTGGAGGCGGAGGGGCTGGACCTGTTGGTGTCCAATGCCGGGATCGCGAACCCTGAAACCGGCCCGATCGAGGCTCTGTCCCTGTCGGACTGGCAGCGGATGCTGAATAGCCACCTGACCGGCGCCTTCCTGATGGTCCGCGCCGCAGTGCCACTTCTGCGGCGGGCCAGGGGGTCGATCATCCTGATGTCCTCGACCCGCGCGCTGCAGTCGGAACCTGAAACCGAGGCTTATGCGGCGTCCAAGGGTGCGCTGCTGGCGCTGTCGCACGCGCTTGCGGTCAGCCTTGGACCGGATATCCGCGTGAACGCCGTCCTGCCCGGGTGGATCGAGACAGCCGATTACCAGAAGCGCGCCAGCCGCAGCACCCCCCAGCACAGCGAGGCCGAGAAGGCGCAGCATCCGGTCGGGCGGATCGGGACACCAGGGGATATCGCAGGGCTGGTGGCCTATCTCGCCACGGACGAGGCGGGCTTCATCACCGGCCAGCGATTCGTGGTCGATGGCGGGATGTCGGCGCGGATGATCTATCCGGCATAGGAAAGGGCGGCAGGTTCGACCCGCCGCCTCTGTTTCACCCGGCTCGCCGGTTCAGATCAGCTTTCCCATCGCAACCGCGGTGTCGGACATGCGGTTCGAGAAGCCCCATTCGTTGTCGTACCAGGTCAGGATGCGGACCATGCGGCCTTCCATCACCTTGGTCTGATCCATGTGGAAGATCGACGAATGCGGGTCGTGGTTGAAGTCGGTCGAAACCAGCTTCTCCTCGGTATAGCCCAGGATGCCCTTCATCGGGCCGTCGGCCGCGGCCTTGATCGCGGCATTGACTTCCTCGACCGAGGTGTCGCGGCCTGCTTCGAAGACCAGGTCCACGACCGACACGTTCGGCGTGGGCACGCGGATCGCCACGCCGTCCAGCTTGCCCTTCAGTTCCGGCAGCACCAGGCCCACGGCCTTGGCGGCGCCGGTCGAGGTCGGGATCATCGACAGTGCGGCGGCGCGGGCGCGGTACAGGTCCTTGTGCATCGTGTCCAGCGTAGGCTGGTCGCCGGTATAGCTGTGGATCGTGGTCATGAAGCCCTTGGCGATCCCGATGCTGTCGTTCAGGACCTTGGCGACGGGCGACAGGCAGTTGGTGGTGCAGCTTGCGTTCGACACGACCAGATCATCGGCGGTCAGCGTGTCGTCGTTCACGCCGAAGACGATGGTCTTGTCGGCATTGTCACCGGGGGCCGAGATCAGGACGCGCTTGGCGCCGGTTGACAGGTGCGGCTGGACCTTGTCCTTGGACGTGAAGATGCCGGTGCATTCCATGATGACATCGACGTCGCCCCAGGGCAGGTCGGCCGGGTTGCGGATCGCGGTCACCTTGATCGGGCCGCGTCCCACATCGATGGAGTCGCCGTTCACGGTGACGGTGGCCGGGAAGCGGCCGTGGACGCTGTCATAGCGCAGCAGATGCGCGTTGGTTTCGACCGGCCCCAGATCGTTGATCGCAACGACCTCGATATCGGTGCGCCCCGATTCGACGATGGCGCGCAGCACGTTGCGCCCGATGCGTCCGAAACCGTTGATCGCAACTTTGACAGCCATGGTTCTCTCTCCCGACCAAGTGACGTTGGGTTCCTCTAGCGCGCCATTCCGGGTGATGCAAATGCCGCGTGGTGCCTGTCCAGGCTGCCCCTGACAGGCTGCGCGGTGTTAGCGCCAGAAGCTGACATGCTCGATGAAGCCGTCCATCGAGCGCGCCACCAGCAAGGGCAGATCCCAATGCAGCCACAGCTGGTCGGCGGCAAACAGCGCCAGGATCAGGATCACAAGGGCAACGGCGATCGCGTTGGTCATGACCCGCTTATCGGCCCCGGCGTCCGGCTGCGCAAGCCTGCTCAGTCCTCGTCCTGGGGCAGGATCAGGGTGATCTCGCCTGCTTCCTCCAGCCGGCGGATGGCGGCGACGACCTCGTTCATGGCTTCCTCGATATCGGAGGCGCGCAGCTTGCCCAGATCGTTGCGTTCCTCTCGCAGCCCGTCCGCCATGCGCTGCGACAGGTTGGACAGTATGAACTCGGCCGCTGCGGCTTCCGCTTCACCCTGCGCGGCAAGGGCGCGGACCAGGACCGGCTGCTCGACCTCGCGGATGATGCGGGGGATGTCGCGGGGCAGGACCCGGGCGGGGATATGGGCGAAGATGAAGATTGCCTTCCGCACATTGCCCGCGAAATCCGCGTCATGGCTGTCGAGGCTGCTGAGAACATCGTCCCGCAGATCGGCCGTCGCGAAGTTGAGGATCGCGCCCATCCGGTCGGTCGCGGGGGTGGGGATGGCGGGACGCGGCAGGGCCTCGGCCGCCTGAAGCAGGATCAGGCCGACGCGGTTCAGCGATTCGGGCGTCACGCCCGCCGTCATGGACATGGCCTGCGCCACGGCGCGGGCGCGTTCGCGGGGCAGGGCCACAAACAGTTCGGATGCCCGTTCCACCGGAAGCTTGGACAGCATCAGGGCCACCATCTCGACGGCTTCGGTATTGGCAAGCGCGGTGATGGCGGGGGCGGGCAGGGCGGCAATGCGCGGCCAGGGGTCGCCCCGGCCGGATACGGCTGCCCGCCGCCGCAGCCGGTCGGTGCTGTCTTCGGAAAGCTGTGCGCCCAGCATGGCCAGCGTGCCGTCCAGATCGCCCGGGAAGGTCACGCCTACGGATTCGAGCCGGTCGCAAAACTCGGTAATGATCGCGTCGCGGGTCTGGCGGTCGATCAGTTCCATCCCCGCCATTTCCTCGGCCAGCAGGGTCTGGCTTTCGCTGTCCAGCCGCGACAGGCCGGATGCCTGATCGTCGTCAAGCAGAAGCCGCACGATCACCGCCGCCTTCTGCCTTTGGTTCAATCCCGTTTGTATTGTCATAAACCCTGTCCAGATCGACCGTTCGTGCGGCCAATCTGGCAGAGCTTCCCTAACATCGGGTTTACGCGACCCTATTTCATGTCTTCGTCGAAGACGCGGCGGAAGATCGTGTCCACATGCTTGGTGTGATAGCCAAGGTCGAACTTCTCCTCGATCTCGGCGGGGGACAGGGCTGCAGTCACCTCGGCATCGGCCAGAAGTTCTTCCCTGAAGTCAGCGCCCTGCTCCCAGACCTTCATGGCGTTTCGCTGCACCAGGCGATAGGCATCCTCGCGCGAGACGCCGGCCTGCGTCAGTGCCAGCAGCACGCGCTGCGACATTACCAGGCCTTTGAACTTGTTCATGTTGGCCAGCATGTTGTCGGGATAGACGACCAGCTTCTCGATCACGCCGGCAAGGCGGTTCAGCGCGAAGTCCAGCGTGATGGTGGCGTCCGGCGCGATGCCGCGTTCGACGGACGAATGGCTGATGTCGCGTTCGTGCCACAGCGCGACGTTTTCCATCGCCGGGATCACGGCCATGCGGACAAGGCGGGCGAGGCCGGTCAGGTTTTCCGTCAAGACCGGGTTGCGCTTGTGCGGCATCGCCGAACTGCCCTTTTGTCCGGGGCTGAAGAATTCCTCGGCCTCCAGAACCTCGGTCCGCTGCATGTGCCGGATCTCGATGGCGACGTTCTCGATGCTGGACGCGATCACGCCAAGCGTCGCGAAGAACATCGCGTGACGGTCGCGCGGGATCACCTGCGTGCTGATGGGTTCAGGGCGCAAGCCCAGTTTTGTGCAGACATGTTCCTCGACCGCGGGGTCGATATTGGCGAAGGTGCCAACCGCGCCGCTGATCGCGCCGGTCGCGACTTCCCAACGGGCGCGCTCCAGACGCGCGCGGTTGCGGTTCATCTCGGCGTAGAAGCGCGCAAAGGTCAGGCCCATGGTGGTGGGTTCCGCATGGATGCCGTGGCTGCGGCCGATGCGCACTGTGTCCTTGTGTTCATAGGCGCGGGCCTTCAGCGCGGCCAGGACGCGGTCCATGTCGGCCAGCAGGATGTCGGCGGCGCGCACCAGTTGCACGTTCAGCGTCGTGTCCAGAACGTCGCTGCTGGTCATGCCCTGGTGGACGAAGCGTGCCTGGTCCGACCCGACATGTTCGGCCAGGTGGGTGAGAAAGGCGATCACGTCGTGCTTTGTCACCGCCTCGATCTCGTCGATGCGGGCCACGTCGAAGTCCACGTCCTTGGCGCGCCATACGGCCTCGGCGTTCTCGCGCGGGATGACACCCAGGTCAGCCTGGGCGTCGCAGGCATGGGCCTCGATCTCGAACCAAATGCGGAAACGGGTTTCGGGGGACCAGATGGCGGTCATCTCGGGGCGGGCATAGCGCGGGATCATGGCGGGCTCCTTTCGGGTTGGGGCGGGCATAGCGGGGTGCTGACGCGGGGGCAAGTTTTCGATTGCCCCACCGGGGCGGATGGGAACATTCGGGCCGGGCAGGCTGTTGAGGAAGCAAACCGATCCGACAAAGCCGGAGACAAGCGATGAAGCCGACCAACGACGACGACCGTCCCCAGACAGAAGCCGACCATACCAGCGAAACCCGCTTTGGCCCCCGCCCCGTACCCCAGGGGCATCGCGTGCCCCACGGTGCCCCGCAGCCGCGCCGGGTGATCCCTTCGGGGGACGCATCGTCGGATGGCCGGTCGGCCCATCCGTATTCTTCGACCGGGGCGAAGATCGCGGTCTGGGGCGGGATTGGCCTTGGCGTCGCGGGCGGCACGGCGGCTGCGGTCCTGGCGATCCGCAAGATCGCCGAGGCGCTGTCGGACGATCCGCGTCCATTGTCGTCGACCCGCCACCATGCGGCCCCTTCGTCCGCACCGCGCTTTGCCCGGCTGGACGAGGATGAGCGCGAGGCAATGCGTCGTCGCGTCCGCGCCCAGGATCGCGAGGACCGAGAGGAAATCGCCCGCCTGCGCGCCGAAGCCTCTCAGGCCCGGTCAACGGCCGCGCCCAGGATCAAGCGGAAGAAGGCCAATTTCGCGGAAAGCCTGATCGACACCTCGACCCGCCTGTCCCAAAGCCTTGAAGGTGTCGCGAAGTCCATGGCCCTGGCGGTCGAAAGCTTCCGCGGGGTCGCGACCCAGGCGACCGGCATCGTCCAGGAATTCGCAGGCACGGCCGAACAGTTGCGTGCGGCCCTGCGCGGAGAGCCGGTTTCGGATACCCGGCGGACCAAGGACGATGAACGAACCCACCGGCTGTAGCCGTTGATCGGGGCGAAGTGGATGCAGCAGGACAAGCCCCGCGTTCTCGATGCGCTTTTCGGAGATCTGGATGACACCACTCGCCGGCGCTTTGGCCTGAAGACCCAGGGCGCCGAGCCAAAGGCGCCGGACGAAGCGCCCCCCATGCGGGGGATGCGGCCCGAGGATATCGGGCTGCGCCATCTTCGCAGGTCAGACTGGTGGGCGATCGCGCAGGCGACGCTTGCGCAGATCGGTACCGACCGCGTGACGGCTGTGGCCGGCGGTATTACCTTCTTCGGCCTTCTTTCGCTGTTTCCCGCCCTGACCGCATTCGTGTCGATCTATGGCCTCGTGGCCGATCCGGCCACCATTTCCGGTCACCTGGACATGCTGGAAACGCTGCTGCCCGAGGGCGCGCTTGGGATCATCCGCGACCAGGTGCAGGCCATTACGTCATCACCTCAGACAGCCTTGTCAGTGGCGGGGATCGGCGGGCTGCTGGTTGCCTTCTATTCGGCCAATGGCGGGATGAAGGCGCTGCTGTCCGCGCTGAACGTCGCCTTCTTCCAGACCGAGACGCGCACCTTCCTGCGCCTGAACATCGTGGCGATGGCCTTCACCCTTGGCGGCTTGGTGCTGATCATCCTGATGCTGGGCATGATCGCCGTGATCCCGATCCTTTTGCAGATGCTGCCCATGGCGGAAACGACCAGCACGTTTGTCGGGATGATCCGCTGGCCCATCATGTTCGGCGTCCTGATCCTGGCGCTTGCGGCGCTTTATCGCTGGGGACCGGATGCGCCGAACTCGCGGTGGCGGTGGATATCGCCCGGCGCCGTCCTTGCGGCGATCCTGCTGGTGATCGCGTCGGTTCTTTTCAGCTGGTATGCCGCCAACTTCGCCAATTATAACGAGACCTATGGCTCGCTTGGCGCCGTCGTTGCCCTGATGATGTGGCTGTGGCTGGCAGCAATGATCGTCCTGGTCGGGGCCGAGGTGAACTCGGAAATCGAGAGCCACCTGAAAAAGCTGGCCGGGGTTCCCGACAGAAGAAAGAAGGCGGCGGTGTGACCTATTCTCCCTATGTTCCCCTCGTTGCCGCGATCGGCCTGGAGGTCGTCGGCACATCCCTTTTGCAGCGGTCGGAACAGTTCACGCGGCTGGCGCCGACCGTCGGCATGGCCCTGTGCTATCTGGCAAGCTTCTACCTCTTGTCGCTCAGCCTGCGCGCTTTGCCCCTGGGCATCGCCTATGCGATCTGGAGCGCGCTTGGCATCGTGCTGGTCGCCCTGATCGGCTTCTTCGTCTTCGGGCAGCGCCTGGACCTGCCTGCCGTGATCGGCCTTGCCCTGATCGTGCTGGGGGTGCTGGTGGTGAACCTGTTCTCGCGCACCGTCGGGCACTGATCAGCGTTCGGTCAGCTTCAATTCGATCCGCCGGTTCGCGGCAAGCTCCTCGGGCGTGTTTCCAGCCGAGACCGGCCGGGTGTCCGCAAATCCCGCCGGCGCAAGGCGGTTGGCCGGGAAGCCGAGCTGTTCGGTCATGTATCGGACCACGGCCAGGGCGCGGGCCTGGCTTAGTTCCCAGTTGTCGCGATAACGTCCCGCGCCCGACAGGGGCGTGCTGTCGGTGTGGCCATCCACGCGGATGATCCAGTCTATCTCGGGCGGGATGTCGCCCGAGATTTCGGACAGCATCCGGGCCACCCGCGCCACCTGGTCCTGCCCGGGGGCTGACAGCGTCGCCTCGCCCGGCGCGAACAGCACCTCGGACTGGAAGACGAAGCGGTCGCCCACGACCTGCACGCCTTCCCGCCCCGACAGGATCTGCGACAGGCGGCCGAAGAACTCGGACCGATAGCGGGCGAGGTCGCGCGCCTCTTCCTCGGCCCGCTGGCGTGCCTGTTCTTCAAGGCTCAGGCGCCGGTCCTTCTCCTCGGCCGCAAGCAGAAGGGCCGCGTTCAACTGCTGTCCCAGATTTTCGACGCGCAATTCGGCTTGCCGCTGTTCGTCGCCCGCCGCATCCAGAAGCGCCTGCAGCGATCCCAGTTGCGCGGTCAGGGACGCCACCTGTTCGTTCAGCAGCGCAACGCGACGCTGCCCGTCCTCGGTCAGGCCCTGCTGGTCGGCCAAGGCCTTTTCCGCCGTGGCCAGCAGCGCTGCCTGGCGTTCGACCTCGGTCAGGGTTTGCTGGGCCTGGGCCGTGGCCTGATCGCGCGCGGCCTCGGCTGCGGCCAGAAGGGTCAAGGTCTCCTCGGCCCGCTTGCGGCTTTCCTCCAGCGACAGGGTCATGGCGGTCAGTTCGGCATCGGCCTGCTCCAGACGCTCGCGCAGGGCGCGGGCGGCCTCGGCATCGGTCAAGCGCGCGGCCTCGGCTTCGGTGAGTTGTGCCTGCAGGGCGTTGGCCCTGGCGGTCGTTTCCTGGTTCTGGCGGCGCAGGTCGGCCGTCAGCGCCTCGAGCGCGTCGCGCCGGGCGGCGGCAAGGCGGGCCTGTTCGGCCTGGGCGTCGATCTCGCTGCGGGCCGCTGCCACCGCCAGTTCCGCGGCGCTTGCGCGGCTTCCCTGTTGCGCCAGTTGGGACTGCATCTGCTGCTGCAGCGCATCGGCTTGTTCGCGATCCGCCACGCGCGCGGCCATCAACGCCGCAACCTCAGCCTCGAAGTCGGTCAGGCGGCTGCGGGCCTGGTCCAGTTCGCCCTGGCTGCTTTCCAGTTGGGTGGACAGCCGGGTGATCCGGGCCGCCCTGTCGCGTGCCTCGGCCTCGGCATCGGCAAGCTGGCCTTGCAGGGTTTCCTCGCGGTCTTCGGATGCGGTCAGGGCCTGGCCCAGGGCCGCGACCTGCTGGCCCAGTTCCTGAAGGCGGCGTTCCTGGCCCGAGATCACGCGTTCCTGGCTGGAAATGACCTGATCCTGTTCGGTGATCGTGTCGTCCTGGTTGGTGATCTGGTCGCGCAGCACCGATTGCATGACGGTGAAGATGGTCAGGACGAAGACCAGAACCATCAGCAGCGTTGCCAGGGCATCCACGAAGCCCGGCCAGATATTGGTCGAGAAGCGATGCCCCGAGGCGGCGCGGCGCAGGGCCATGGCCTAGCTCCTGTCCCGCAGAACCAGCGGATCGCGCAGCAGGTCGTCGCGGAACGGATCGTTGAAGCGCGCAGCCCGCACTGCGCGGGTCAGCACAAGCAAGTCCGACCGCAGTTCGGCCACCATCTCGTCGCGCCCCTCGGCCAGGTCGCGGGCCAGGCGGTTCAGGGCCGCCTCGATGCCCGACATGTCGGGGGGCGCCGATGCGGGGCGGTCCGACTGCGCGCGCGCCAGTTCCACAAGCCGGTCCTGGCCCGCTGCCAGGCGCGACAGCGCCTCGGCCAGGGTCGAGGTGCCCGCCCGGGTCACGTCCCGCGCGGCCTCGGTCTGCTGGACCAGGGCCTCGACCGCCTGTGCCATCACCACGACGCGTTCATCGGCCATGGCGGCTGCCTCGTCCCGCTGCAGGTCGCGATCGGCCTGGATCTGCTGCAGGCGGTCCATCTGGCCCGCCATCTGTTCGAGGAAACCGGCAAGCGCCGCCTGATCGACCGCGTCCCCTTCCGATCCGGCAAGGCTGACGCGCGTAAAGCCCGACATCCATTCCTCGAGCTCGCGGTAAAAGCGGTTCTGGCCGTGCGTCGCGAACAGTTCCAGCATCCCCACGACCAGCGATCCCGCCAGGCCCAAAAGCGATGAGGAAAAGGCCGTGGCCATCCCGCCAAGCTGGGCTTCAAGTCCGCTCATCAGTTTGTCGAAGACCTGGATGCCGCTTTCGCCTTCCTGCGGGGCGAGGGTGCGGATCGTCTCGACAACGGCAGGGATGGTCGTGGCGAGGCCGTAGAAGGTCCCCAGAAGGCCCAGGAAGATCAGCAGGTTGGTCAGATACCGGGTGATGTCGCGAAGTTCGTCGATTCGGGTGGCGACCGAGTCGAGGATCGAGCTTGCCGCGCCGGTGGATATCACCCCCCCGGCCGGTCCCCTTGTTCCCAGAAGGGCAGCCAGGGGCGCGAGCAGGCGCGGGGGCTTGTCGCCGCTGTCGGATTCGCCGCGCGCGGCGATGCCCTTTTCAACCGCATTGCGGCGGCGTTGCGCGAAACGCTCGATCCAGCTGACCGAGCGGATCAGTTGCGCCACCTGCCAGAAACAGGCCAGCACCCCAAGCGCGAAAACGGCCAGGATGACGCCGTTCAGCCACAAGTTGGCCTGGAAGATCGGCAGGATGCGGCCATAGGCGACCCATCCGCCTGCCAGCACCAGGGCAAGGACCGTCACCATCATGACGATCTGGCGCACCGGCTGCGAGAAATGCGGGTTCGTCGGCCCGCTGCCGCCTGACCGGGTGGCGGTGATCCGACGATTTGCCGGACCTGTCCGGCCAGTCAGGGTCGAGGCGTCGGCCCGGTGGTTGCTCGATGGTTCGCTCAACTGGACGCCTTCCCCTGGGCCAGAACTGTTCGGGGCCAAGTGTAGGGCGCGGCATTTCACTTGCCAAGCGATCCGACGCTCAGCTTGTCCTGTTAATGCCTTGTTCCAGAAGCCTGCGCACCTTGTCCGACAGGTGGTCCATGTCGCTGTCGCCCAGTCCGATCTGCGCCAGATGAGCGGCCGTGTTGAACAGATAGTCCGCGTTGGGCCCGCGCCCGCCATGCGCCTGCGCGATGATCCTTGCCTGTTCGTCCACGGGCAGGCCGCCCGCATATTGCACGTGATCCCGCCGCATCACATAGGCCAGGGCCTCGACCCGGCGGCCGTCCTCCAGCCGCAGGGGCAGGATCGCTTCTTGGTAAGCGTCGGTGACCAGTTCGCGGGCGCGCAGATAGGCCAACACCTCGTCGTGGTCGTGGTCCGCGATCCGCAAGGCCAGGCCGCCGCATTCCGCCTCCGGCTGCACGTCCAGGCCCAGCACAAGGCCGGGCAGGCTGGCCGTGCCGCGATGCTGGATCGACCGCAGGCAGAAGCTGCGGGCATAGCCGGTCAGCCAGGCCCGGGCGGTTTCGGCCGGGGCAAAACCCGGATCCCAGATCAGGGAACCGTAACCGAAGACCCAATCTATCTTTCGCATCTGCCCGATTCCGTTCATTGCGTGAAAACTAGGGCAGCGCGGGGCAGGATGAAAGGGTCGCAGGGGATGAGGGGGACAATGAGGATCATTCGCTGGCTGCTGCTGGCTTTGTTGCTGCTGACAGGCCTTTGGTTCGCGGCCGAGCCGTTGCTGGTGTCCCAGGCCCGCAAAGGCGTTCCCGCAGACAGCATCGCCGCGCAGCCCGGGCCGGGACGGTTGGGCCTGACGCTGAATGGGGTCATGCTGCCGACGCAGACCGGGCTGGTCGCGCTGCCGTCGCTTGATGCCTGGGTGACGCCGCTGGCGCCGCTGACACTGCGTGCCGTCCTGCCCGATAGCGCGGTGCTGGAGGACGCTGCGGGTCGGCGGCAGATTTCCATGAATGGCGCCAAGGCCAGGATCAAGCTGTCGCCCCTGGGCGGCACCCTAAAACAGATGCAGGCGCAGTTCGACGCCCTTGGTCTGGACGGCGTTGATCTGTCGGGGCCGGGACGGGTCACGATCCGGGCCGTGGGTGACGACCGGGTGCCCGGCGCGGCCTATCAGGCGCAGCTTGACCTGGCCGATCTGCGCCTGCCGCAGATCGCCGCCGCGACGGGAGGGTTGCGCATCTGGATGGACCGACCGCTGGGGCTGAACGCCGGCCCCGAGACCCCGTTGGTTCAGGGCATCATGACAGAGGGGCTGGATATCGACGCCCGCGGCCTTGCCTTGCGCGTCGCCGGGCTGCTGCAGAAGGCGCCGGATGGCCGAGCCGAGGGGCGGCTGGCAATATATGCCAGCGATCCGGGGGCGCTTCTGGACAATGCGGTGGATCATGGCCTGCTGCCCCCGCAAGCGCGGCTGCTGGTCGGGGCCATGCTGAACCGCATCGGGCAGGCCGATTTCACCGATCCTTTGCTGCCGGGCCAGCCGCCAATGCCCCCCGCGCCCCAGGGGCAGTTGCGCATCCCGGTCGAGATGCGCGACGGCCAGATGCTGCTGGGCGGAATCCAGGTCGGGCAGGCCCCCGCCTGGCCCACGCCCTAACGCACCGGAGCGACGCGGCCGAAGTCGGGGGCGGCGGTGTCCTGGCCCGCCTCGATGATGCCGCGGCGGATGGCGCGGGTGCGGGTGAAGTAATCGAACAACTGCTGTCCGTCGCCCATGCGGATCGCGCGCTGCAGGACGAACAGTTCCTCGGTGAAGCGGCCCAGGATGTCCAGTGTGGCCTCCTTGTTGTGCAGGAACACGTCGCGCCACATGGTCGGGTCGCTGGCCGCGATCCGGGTGAAGTCGCGGAAACCGGCGGCGGAATACTGGATCACCTCCTCGTCCGTGACGCGGCGCAGGTGGTCGGCGACGCCCACCATCGTATAGGCGATCAGGTGCGGCGCATGGCTGGTCACCGCCAGGACCAGATCATGATGGGCGGGTTCCATGTTGTCGGTCTTGGCGCCCATCGCGCGCACGAGGTCGGACAGCCGGGCCGCGGCGACGGGGTCGGTGTCGGGCAGGGGGGTCAGCAGCCACCAGCGGTTCTGGAACAGGCTGGCAAAGCCCGCGCGCGGGCCGGAATGTTCGGTCCCTGCCAGGGGATGGCCGGGAACGAAATGCACGCCCGCCGGAAGATGGGGCGCCACCGCGTCGATCACCGATTGCTTGACGGAACCCACGTCCGTCACGGTCGCCCCTGGCTTCAGATGCGGTGCGATCTCGGCCGCGACGGCGCCCATCGCACCCACCGGAACGGCCAGCACGACAAGGTCGGCATCCGCCACGGCCTCGGCCGCGCTGTCGGTGATGCGATCGCACAGGCCTATGTCGCGGGCGACATCGCGGGTTTCGGCGCTGCGGGCAAATCCCACCACTTCGGCGGCCAGCCCCTTTTCGCGGATCGCATGGGACATGGACCCGGCGATCAGTCCCAGCCCGATCAGCGCCACGCGGTCGTAGATGACGGTCATGCGCCCCTCCGGTCGGCCTTGAAGCGGCCAAGGCTGTCGATCACGCGAGTGACGCCTTCCTCGTCGCCGACCGTGATGCGCAGGGCGGCGGGCAGGCCATAGCTGGACACGCGGCGCACAAGGATGCCGTCGGCGCGCAACGCGGCATCCGCGGCCTCGGCCTCGGGCGCGTCGGCAAAGCGGGCCAGCACGAAATTGGCGAAGCTTTCGTCACAGCCGATGCCCATCTGGATCAGCGAATTGCGCAGCCGTTCCCGCATCCGGGCGTTGAGGTCGGCGCAATGGTCGCGGAAGGCGGTGTCGCGGATCGCGGCCTCGGCAGCGGCCATCTGGGCGTTTGACAGGTTGAAGGGCTGGCGAATGCGGTTCAGCACGTCGATGATCTGGCCGCGGGCATAGCCCCAGCCGATCCGCAGCCCGCCCAGCCCGTGGATCTTGGAAAACGTGCGGGTCATGATCACGTTCGGATGCCGGTCCACAAGCCCCGCGCCCCCATCGGCACCGGCCGCAAACTCGGTATAGGCGCCGTCATGGACCAGCAGCACCGATTGCGGCAACCCGTCCACCAGGCGCTGAACCTCGTCCTGGGTCAGCATCGTGCCGGTGGGGTTGGCGGGATTGGCGATGAAGACCACCCGCGTCCGGTCCGTCACGGCGGCCAGGATGGCGTCGATGTCGATCCGCCGCTCGGTCTCGGGGACGGTGACGGGTGTCGCGCCGACCATCCGCGCCAGGATCGGATACATGGAAAAGCCATGTTCCGTCGTGATGACTTCATCCCCCGCGCCCGCAAAGGCATGGACCACGAATTGCAAGACCTCATCCGACCCCACACCGCAGATGATCCGGTCGGGGTCCAGGCCGTGAACCTCGCCAATGGCGCGGCGCAGGGGGGCGTGGTCGGTGTTGGGGTAGCGATGCAGGTCATCCGCCGCCGCGGCATAGGCGGCCCGCGCCGCGTCGCTGCAACCCAGCGGGTTTTCGTTCGAGGACAATTTCAGCACCTTACCGCGCCCCGGCAGCCTGCTTTCGCCGCTGACGTAAAGCGCGATGTCCATGATGCCGGGCCTGGGGGTGATCTGCGTCATGTTCATATCCTTTGCGCGCCCCGTCTAGTCCATCGGGGCGCGCCTAGGAAGTGTCATGCGCGGGAAATCCGGCAGCCGTGGCCGCCGGATGTCACTGGGTCAATGCATCCCCACCAGGGGCTTGCCGTTCTGCAGGTGGCGCATCGCAAGCTTGCGTGCCATGCGGCCGCTTGCCAGTTCCCGCGCCGAGGGCGGCAGGCCGGTAAGCCGCTCCAGTTCCGGGAACAGGGCAAAGATCTCTGCCCTGGCGGCATGACCCACGCCCCGCAGCGCCTGCGGACCGGTATAGAGCGACTCGGTCTCGGTCCCGTTGGCGAAGACGATCTCGTGCCGGTCGAACAGGATGTGGAAATATTCGACGGTTTCCAGATCGTCCGCGATGTCGATCCCCTCAAGCGGCAGAAGCTGCTTGGCGGCGACCAGAACCTCGGGTGCGCCGAACATGCGCTGCGCGATGGCAGACCGGACCAGGATCCGGTGCTGCGGCGACACCAGCAGCGCCTGTGCCGGAAGGTTCGCGCCAAGCGCACCCGGCGCGATCCGGATCGGGCGCAGGTTCGGCTGGGCCCGCAGCCGTTCCGCCGACAAGGCCACATGCCCGACCCAGCGGACGGGCTGAGTGGCGTTGTCGCGCGTCACGACCAATGTGCCGACCGAAAGATCCTCGACTGCGACAGGACCGTCCGTCGTCAGGATCATGGTCTCGCGCAGGAAGCAGGGGACAACCTCTGCGTCGTCAAGGGGCAGGGTGCCCGCCGGGTCGTAATCAATAGTCAGCAAAGCCACATCAAGCGTCTGCTGTGCAAGATCAGTGACCACATCGGTAACGGGTCCGAGGATCCCCCCCAGAGCGGGCACCCCGGCCAAAGTTCCCTCGATGTTGTTGAGAGGAACGGTCAGGGGATCTAGGTCAATGCCTAAAAGACTGAAATCGACGATGATGCTCAGCCTATCTTCGTTAAGCGGTTCATCCGATAGCAGGAAGGCCCCGTTTGACTCGTCAACATAGACGCCAACTTCAACGGGATTCAGCCGCACGCTGAGGCTTCCCAGTGGAACGGGAGGAACAAGCGGCGGGATACCCGGTATCTCGACATCGGAGGATATCGCCTCGGTGGACAATTCCGCCGTGCCGGCAAAGGTGCCGCTGCCCACTGCGCCGCCGGTCTCGTTGACAAGGGTCAGTTGGTCACCCCGATCCAATGTCGTCGCTGAGTTGGCCTCGACGTCATAGCGGTCAAACTCGGTCGGCGCGTCGAGGTCGTTCAGGACACTGGTGGGGGGTATCGTCAGAACGGGAAGGTCGGATTCTAGATCAATAAGACTGCCGGGGACCGGTGTCGTGTAGGGCATGTTGTCTTCCTTTGGGCAGACTCGGTCACGCGACCGAATCGATAAGGGGATCGCGAGAAACATGCGGACGAGTAAATGGACATATTAACTAAGCTTAACCAAATCGCGGAACGCAAATCCTTTCTTGGCCCCCAAACGAAAAAGGCCGCACCCCGAGGGATGCGGCCCGATCTTGCTGCAGAACCGAAGGATCAGTTCTTGGCGTAGTATTCGACGACCAGGTTCGGCTCCATCACGACGGCATAGGGCACGTCGCCCAGGGCCGGGGTGCGCACGAAGGTCGCGGTCATCTTGTTGTGGTCCACTTCCAGGTAGTCCGGAACATCACGCTCGGTCAGGCCGACAGCCTCCAGCACGATGGCCAACTGGCGCGAACGTTCGCGGATGGCGATGACGTCGCCTTCCTTGACGCGGTAGGACGCGATGTTGACGCGCTGGCCGTTCACGGTGATGTGGCCGTGGTTCACGAACTGGCGGGCAGCCCAGATGGTCGCGACGAACTTGGCGCGGAAGACGACGGCGTCCAGGCGGCGCTCCAGCAGGCCGACCAGGTTTTCGCCCGTGTCGCCCTTGACGCGTTCGGCTTCGGCATAGATGCGGCGGAACTGCTTTTCGGTCAGGTCGCCGTAATAGCCCTTCAGCTTCTGCTTGGCGCGCAGCTGGGTGCCGAAGTCGGACAATTTGTTCTTGCGGCGCTGACCGTGCTGGCCGGGGCCGTATTCGCGGCGGTTGACCGGGGATTTGGCGCGGCCCCAGATGTTCTCGCCCATGCGGCGGTCAAGCTTGTACTTGGCAGAGGTGCGTTTCGTCACCGCTGATCTCCTTCATTGCATTATCGAAGGGCGTTGTCCTTTGGCCGTGATCTTGCGATCTGGCCCGACAGGATTCCCCTTGCGGGGTCCACCAACACCAATGGAAGC
Organism: Paracoccus sp. AK26; assembly: GCF_011801365.1. NCBI lineage: Bacteria > Pseudomonadati > Pseudomonadota > Alphaproteobacteria > Rhodobacterales > Paracoccaceae > Paracoccus > Paracoccus sp. AK26. Next base: position 1,720,037 of record NZ_CP041041.1, on the reverse strand, counting down.
GGCGCTTATAGACGCAGCCGCGCCGCTGTCAAGTCAAGGATCCGTCGGGTTCGAAGAAATGCGCAAGGGGCAGGGCGGCGGCCCCCAGGATGCGGGCGCTGCGGGCCAAGCTGCCTTCCAGGATCCTTGGCCGGTCGATGCCTGCCGCGGGAAGGCTTGTCATCTCGGCCCGTGTCGCCTCGGTCAGCGAATGGCGCGTCGCCGGCGGAACGGCCCCGTCGATCACCACGACCGGAATGTCCAGAAGCGCCGTCGCGGCCAGGGCCGAGAAGGCCATGGCCTGGGCAGACTCTTCGATCCAAGGTCGCTCGACCTCGGCAGGCACCACCCAGCCGGAATCGTCCGGCGGCAGCGAATGACCCAGCCGTGCCTCGAGCGTGGAAACCGAAGCGACGTCCAGCAACTGTCGCCCGCCCGGCACCGGCATCGAGCCGAGCGCCCCGGCGTTGCGCGCCGGGCCGACCCGCAGCCGGCCGTCCAGGACCACTCCGCCGCCGGCAAAGTGCGCGACGTAGAGATGCACGAAATCCGGTGGAAGGGACAGCCGCCCAAAGATCAGTTCGGCCGCGCAGGCCGTGCTTGCATCGTTCTCGAGGAATACCTGAAAGGGCAGTTCCTCGGCCAGCCGGGCGGCAAGGTCGAAGTCGTGCCAGTCCGCCATCTCGGCGCCCCAGTCCCAGAGGCGAAAGGGCGTAGCCACGCCAAGCCCAGCGATTCGAGTGGGGTCTGGCAGGGAAGCAAGGATCGTGGCGATGCCGTGGCGCGCAAAGGCGATGATCCGATCGGGGGTGGGATGGGCATATATCTCTTGCCGGTGGATCTTTATCGCCCCGGTGAAATCCACCAGGGCGAGTTCGACCAGGCGGCGGCCCAGTTTCAGGCCCAGGAACAATGCCCCTCCGGGTGCCAGGGACAGCGGGGTGGACGGCTGGCCGACCTTGCCCCGAACGACCGCGCCTTCGTCCAGGAAACCATTTTGGATCAATTTCCTGGTTTGGTTCGTGATGGCTTGCGGCGAAAGCCCCGTTGCCTGGGCAAGCGCGGCGCGCGGAAGGGGCCCGCGCCTGCGGATCAGCGACAGGATCAGCCGCTCGTTCCGGCTGAGGTCCAGCCGATCGCGTGGGTCATTCAGCATGGGACTGCCTCCTGAGACGCATTAATCAACATGATTGACTTATTGACAAGAAGAAACGCTTCATGCTTTCTGAAAAGGCAGGGCGGAGGAGGTGCCGCCATTCGGAGGAGTTATCGGAATGATCATCAAGTCTTCGCTTCGCTTGTCGCTGGCCGCGTCCGTTCTGGCCATGTCGGCAGGCTTTGCCGCCGCGCAGGATCCGGTCAAGGCCTGCATCATCACCAAGACCGACATCAACCCGTTCTTCGTCAAGATGAAGGAAGGCGCGACCGCCAAGGCGCAGGAACTGGGCATCGAGCTGATGAGCTTTGCCGGCAAGATCGACGGCGACCATGAAACGCAGCAGCAGGCGATGGAAAGCTGCATCGCTGCAGGCGTCAAGGGCATCCTGATCACCGCGTCCGACACCAAGGCCATCACCGAATCCGTCAAGCAGGCGCGCGATGCAGGCATCCTCGTCATCGCGCTTGACACGCCGCTGGACCCGATCGACGCAGCGGATGCGACCTTCGCCACCGACAACCGCGAGGCAGGCCGCCTGATCGGTGCCTGGGCCGCCGGCAAGATGGGGGCCGAGGCCGAGAACGCCAAGATCGCGATGCTGGATCTGTCGGCCAGTGCGCCGTCGGTCGATGTTCTTCGCGACCAGGGCTTCCTGGAAGGCTTCGGCGTCGACGTGAAGGACAACAACGTGATCGGCGACGAGGAAGACCCGCGCATCGTCGGCCATGACGTCACCTCGGGCAACGAGGAAGGCGGCCGCCAGGCGATGGAGGCGCTGATGCAAAAGGATCCGGGCATCAACCTGGTCTATACCATCAACGAACCCGCTGCCGCCGGGGCCTATGAGGCGCTGAAGTCCTTCGGAATGGAAGGCAACGTGACCATCGTGTCGGTCGATGGCGGCTGTCCCGGCGTCGAAAACGTCAAGGCCGGCGTGATCGGCGCCACGTCGCAGCAGTATCCCCTGAAGATGGCCTCGATGGGAATCGAGGCGATCGCGGCCTTCGCCAAGGACGGCACCAAGCCGCAGGTAAGCGAGGGTCTGGATTTCACCGATACCGGCGTGAACCTGGTCACGGACCAGCCGGTCGAAGGCGTCTCCTCGATCAGCGTCGAGGAAGGCCTGGCCCAGTGCTGGGGCTGACCATCGACATCCGGGCGGCTGCACCCGCGGCCGCCCTTTTCTGAACCCCGGAGGGCCCGATGTCTGACACCCCCGACCCCGTGGTCGCGCGCAATCCGTCCGAGAAAGTCGCGAGCTTCGATCATCATTCGCGCGGCGCGCTTGACCGGGTGCAGCATTTCCTGCACCGCTATCCCACCATGGTCCCGGTCATCGTGCTGGTGCTGTCGGTGCTGGCCTTCGGGCTGATCTCGCCCAACTTCTTCTCGGCCTTCAACCTGTCGCTGATCCTGCAGCAGGTGGCGGTCGTGGGCACGCTGGCGGCTGCGCAGTCGCTGGTGATCCTGACCGCAGGGATCGACCTGTCCGTCGGGGCCGTCATGGTGATGGTGTCGGTCATCATGGGCAAGCTGTCGGTGGACTTCGGCATCCCGGTGCCCATCGCGATCCTGATCGGCCTAGCCGTGGGCGGTGCGACGGGCGCGTTGAACGGCGCGCTTGTGACGCGGCTGAAGCTGCCGCCCTTCATCACGACGCTGGGCACCTGGAATATCTTCCTTGCGTTGAATTATTACCTGTCGAACCGCGAGACGATCCGCAGCCAGACCCTGGATGCCGAGGCGCCGCTGCTGAAGTTCTTTGGCGAACGCTTCAACCTGGGGGGCGCCGTCCTGACCTATGGCGTCTTGCTGATGATCCTGGTCTTTGCGGTTCTGTGGTACGCGTTGAACCACACGGCCTGGGGGCGCCGGGTCTATGCCGTGGGCGACGACCCCGAGGCCGCGGCCCTTGCCGGCATCCAGACCAAGCGCGTGCTGATGTCGGTCTATATCGTGTCGGGCGCGATCTGCGCGCTTGCCGCCTGGTCGTCGATCGGCCGGGTGGGGTCGGTCAGCCCAACCTCGTTCTTCGAGGCGAACCTTGAATCCATCACGGCCGTCGTGATCGGGGGCATCTCGCTGTTCGGGGGGCGCGGGTCGATCCTGGGGCCGCTGATCGGTGCGCTTATCGTGGGCGTCTTCAACTCGGGGCTGCGACTGGCCGGCGTTGACGTGCTGTGGCAGCTGTTCGCGACAGGCTGGCTGATCATCGTCGCCGTCGCCATTGACCAATGGATCAGGAAAATCTCGTCATGACCCAGCCGCTTCTCTATGCCCGCAACCTAGTCAAGCGCTATGGCCGCGTGACCGCCCTGGACCATGCCGACTTCGATCTGTATCCGGGCGAGATTCTGGCCGTGATCGGCGACAACGGCGCGGGAAAATCCAGCCTGATCAAGGCGATTTCCGGCGCGGTCCAGCCCGACGAGGGCGAAATCCGCCTGGACGGCCAACCGGTCAGCTTCGCCAGCCCGCTCGAGGCGCGCAAGGCGGGGATCGAGACCGTTTACCAGACGCTGGCCTTGTCGCCTGCCCTGTCGATCTCGGACAACATGTTCATGGGCCGCGAGATCAGGCGCGGCGGCATCATGGGCAAGTGGTTCGGGATGCTGGACAAGCCGTCAATGGATGCCTTTTCCCGGCAGAAGCTGTCGGAATTGGGCCTGATGACGATCCAGAACATCAACCAGCCGGTCGAGACCCTGTCCGGCGGTCAGCGCCAGGGCGTTGCCGTCGCCCGCGCCGCGGCCTTTGGCAGCCGCGTCATCATCCTGGACGAACCGACGGCAGCGCTTGGCGTCAAGGAAAGCCGCCGCGTGCTGGACCTGATCCTGGACGTGCGGTCGCGCGGCATTCCCATCGTCCTTATCAGCCACAACATGCCCCATGTCTTCGAGGTGGCGGACCGCATCCACATCCACCGCCTTGGCCGGCGCCTTTGCGTCATTAATCCCAAGGAACACACGATGTCCGATGCCGTGGCCTACATGACGGGCGCGCGGGTGCCGGAAGGCATTGCGGCATGACGGCGGGGGAAGGGGGGCGTCGCCCCCAATCCTTCGGACTTCCCCCCGGATATTTCGACACGGAAGATGGCCGGCACTTGCTGGCGCGGATCCGGGGGCTGCAGGGCGCCCGGGTTCTGGTTGCGGTGGCAGGGGCGCCGGGGTCGGGCAAGTCGACCCTGGCCGAGGCGGTGGCGGCAAGGCTGGACGATGCCGTGCTGGTGCCGATGGACGGCTTTCACCTGGACAACCGGGTCTTGTCCGCGCGGGGCTTGCTGGCGCGCAAGGGTGCGGTCGAGACGTTCGATTCCGAAGGCTTCGCATCCTTGGTCGAGCGCCTGGCGGTGCCGAACAGCGAGGTCGTCTTTCCTGTATTCGACCGCGACCGAGAAATCGCGGTTGGCGGCGCGGGAGTCGTCATGCCGCACCATCGCATCGTCGTGATCGAAGGCAATTACCTGCTGCTGGATGCCGCACCCTGGAACAGGCTGCGCTACGACCTGACGATCTTCCTGGATGTTCCGGTGCCCGAACTGGAGCGTCGTCTGGCTGCACGCTGGCAGGGTCTTGGCAAGGATGCGGACCAGGTCGCGGCGCATCTGCGAAACGACCTTGCGAATGCCCGGTGGGTGTCGAGGCGGTCACGCCCCGCCGATATCTCAGTCCCGCAGGCTGCGCATCAGGAACCAGGCCAGGGCTGAACAGATCAGCGTGGCCGTCATTGCCGGGATGGCCGTGCCGTTATAAAGCAGGCCCACGGGCGCAGCGATCAGGGTCGCGGCGATCGTGGACAGCGCCGCGATGATCGACGCGGCCATACCGGCGATATGGCCCATGCGCTGCAGGGCCAGGGCATTCAGGTTGCCGAAGGTCACGCCCGCCATGAAGAAGACGCTGACCGCCCAGAAGAAGAAGGCGGGAAAGCGCAGGCTGTCGGGCAGGACATCCGTCAGCGTCAGCGCCAACATCACGGCCGACACGCAGGTCTGCATGACATAGGCCCATTTGGCGATGCGACGCATTCCAAAGCGCATCACGAAGGTGGCGTTCAGCAGCGTTCCCGCACCGGACAGCAGGGCCATGAGCGCAAACCACATCGGGAAGCTGTCGCCCTTGCCATAAGTCTCGCCGAACAGTTGCTGGGCCGAGGAAAGCAGCCCGAACATCTGCCCGAAGCCCAGCGTCAGCACCACCGTGCAGAGCATCACCTGCCTGTCGGACAGCACCTCGCGCGCGGCGGCGCTGAGGGGCGCGATGCGCAGCGGCCGGCGGGCAGAGGGCGGCAAGGTTTCCTCTTGCCGCAGGCCAAGCCAGGTCGAGCCGATCAGGGCGAACAGGATGAAGGCAACGAAGACGCCGTGCCATCCCGAAAACCAGATGATGCCTGCGCCGATGGACGGGGCAAGTGCCGGGATCAGGATGAAGACCATCATCACGAAGCTGGAGATGCGGGCCATTTCGCGGCCCTCGTAAAGGTCGCGGATCAGCGCCATGCCGACGATCCGCGGACCTGCGGCCCCAAGGCCCTGGACGAAGCGGGCGGCCAGCAGGAACTCGATCGAGTCGGCGAAAAGGGCTGCGATCGTTGCGGCGATGTAGACCACCGCACCCAGATAGATCGCCGGCTTGCGGCCGATGGCATCCGAGATCGGGCCGGCGAACAGCGTTCCGATGCCCATGCCCGCCATGAAGGCCGTCAGGATCAATTGGGCGCGGTTGACGTTGTCTGGCGTCAGTTCGGCGGCGATGTCGGGCAGCGCCGGCAGCATCGCATCGATCGAAAAGGCGACCGTCGCGAACAGGAAGGCCAGCATTGCCACGAACTCGGGCAGCGGCAGGCGGCGCGGCGCGGCACCGGCATCAGGGGCAGTCACGGACATTCAGGGAGCCTTTCGTCAGGCAGCCCCTTTATCCGATAATTGCACTCTGTGCAAGTTACTTCGGCGCGGTGGCAAGTTCATCGACGATCTGCTGCCAAAGGCTGGCAGGCTGGGCGCCGCTGATCGCATGCTGGTTGGCGACGATGAAGGTCGGCACGGACGAGATGCCGCGGTTTCGCGCATGCTGTTCGCGCGCGGCGATTTCATCCCGGTCCGCATCGCTGGCCAGCAGGCGCGCCACCATGTCCGCGTCCATGCCTGCCGCGCCGGCGATGAGTGCCAGTTCCGCTGCATCGCCGATGTCGCGGGCTTCCTGCCAATGGGCGCGCATCAGGCCCGACATCACGCGGGTTTGCGCGCTTTCCAGGCCCGCCCAATGCATCAGCCGATGGGCATCGGTGGTGTCCGGTTCGCGGGGCGAGGGGTTCAGGTTCAGCCCAAGGGCTGCCGCCCGTTCCGCCACAGCCCGCGACGCTTCCTGGGAGCGCGGTCCAAGTTTCGCGTGCAGGTACTCAATCCGGTCCATGCCGCCACGGGGCATCTGGGGGTTCAGGCGGAAGGGGTGCCAGGCGATCTGGAACGGGTGCAGCGGGCGGCTTTCAAGCGCGCGGTCCAGTTCCAGCTTGCCGATCAGGCACCAGGGGCAGACGGGATCCGCGAAGATGTCCAGCGGGATCATGGGCGGTCCTTTCGGTCGAAAAATGAAAACGGCCCGCGAACGGGCCGTTTCGCAACCTTGTCGAAGCTGTATCAGAGCAGCTTCAGATCGCTGGCCGAGGCGCGGCCATCGCGGCCCGACTGCAGTTCATATGCGATCTTCTGGTTGTCCTTCAGTCCCGTCAGCCCGGCGCGTTCGACGGCCGAAATATGGACAAAGATGTCCTTTCCGCCGTCATCGGGGGCAATGAAGCCATAGCCCTTGGTGGCGTTGAACCATTTAACCGTTCCGGTCGCCATAACCGTCCTCTCCTTCAAGTCATCCCGACGCAGGATTGCGCCAGGCCGTGCAGCCCGCTTTCGGTATTCCGGCTGCCCGTAAAAGGGAGGCGGTAGAAAGGCTTCGCTCACGCAAGTGAGAGGATGGACGAATCGTTAAAAAACGCAAGCATGAAACGCGCACAGGCCCGGGGCCTGCACGCGATATGGACCACTCCGTTCCGGATTCACCGCAGATCGGGCGGTGTCGCTTCGTCTTTCAGCATGGCTACGGCATCGGCTAGCGGTAACAGGCGTGAGCCCTGCTGGTCGAGCCTCCGAACCGATACGGTCCTATCCTCTACCTCTTTCATGCCGATGGCAAGAATCGCCGGGACCTTTCCGACGGAATGTTCGCGGACCTTGTAGTTGATCTTCTCGTTCCGCGTGTCTGCCTCGGCCCGGATCCCTGCCGCGCGCAGGGTCGCCACGATCTCGGCCACATAGGCATCGGCGTCCGATACGATGGACGCCACGACGACCTGGCGCGGCGCCAGCCAGAAGGGCAGCTTGCCCGCGCTGTTCTCGATCAGGATGCCGATGAAGCGTTCGAAGCTGCCCAGCACGGCGCGGTGCAGCATGATCGGGCGGTGCTTGGCACCGTCGGCCCCCACATAATCCGCGTCCAGCCGTTCAGGCAGGTTAGGGTCCACCTGCAGCGTGCCGCATTGCCAGTCGCGGCCGATGGCGTCGCGCAGGACAAACTCCAGCTTGGGGCCATAAAAGGCGCCCTCGCCGGGGAACAGTTCATAGTTGTATCCGGCAGCCTGGCAGGCATTGCCAAGCGCGGCCTCGACCCGGTCCCAGCTTTCGTCGCTGCCGATGCGCTTTTCGGGCCGGGTGGACAGCTTGATGCGCCAGTCGGTGAAGCCCAGGTCGGAATAGACGCCCGCCAGGAACTCGATGAACTTCTTGGTCTCGGATTCGATCTGGTCTTCGGTGCAGAAGATATGGGCGTCGTCCTGGGTAAAGCCGCGCACGCGCATGATCCCGTGCAGGGCGCCCGAGGGTTCGTAGCGGTTGCAGGATCCGAATTCCGCCATGCGCAGCGGCAGGTCGCGATAGGATTTCAGGCCGTGGTTGAAGACCTGCACATGGCCGGGGCAGTTCATCGGCTTCAGCGCGTTGACTGTCTTGGTCTTGGCATGTTCCTCGTCCACTTCGACGATGAACATGTTTTCCTGGTAGTTGTCCCAGTGGCCGGATTCTTCCCACAGCTTGCGGCTGACGACCTGCGGGGTGTTCACCTCGACATAGCCGTCTGCGCGCTGCTTGCGACGCATGTAGTCCTGCAGCGCGACATAGATGTTCCAGCCGTTCGGGTGCCAGAAGACCTGGCCAGGCGCTTCTTCCTGCATGTGGAACAGGTCCATCTCGCGGCCCAGCTTGCGGTGGTCGCGCTTGGCGGCCTCCTCCAGCATGGTCATGTGCGCCTTGAGGTCGTCGCGGTTGCGGAAGGCCACGCCATAGATGCGCTGCAGCATCGGCCGGCTGCTGTCGCCCAGCCAATATGCGCCTGCAATATGGGTCAGCTTGAAGGCGTCGGCGGGAAGCTGGCCGGTGTTCTGCAGGTGCGGGCCGCGGCACAGATCCTGCCAGTCGCCGTGCCAGTACATCCGCAGGTCCTCGCCCTCGGGGATGCGGTCGATCAGTTCGACTTTGAACGGCTCGTCCCGATCCTTGTAATAAGCGATGGCGCGGTCGCGGTCCCAGACCTCGGTGCGGACGGGATCGCGGGCGTTGATGATCTCTTTCATCTTCGCCTCGATCCGGCCCAGATCCTCGGGCGTGAAGGGATCGGCGCGGTCGAAATCGTAGAACCAGCCATAGTCGCGCACCGGGCCGATGGTGACCTTGACGTCGGGCCAGATTTCCTGAACGGCGCGCGCCATGACATGGGCGAAGTCGTGGCGGATCAGTTCAAGCGCCGGGGCTTCGTCCTTCATCGTGTTGATGCTGATCGCGCCGCTGTCGTTGATCGGCCATTGCAGGTCGATATGCCGCCCGTCAAGGCTGGCCGAGATCGCGCGCTTGGCCAGGCTGGGCGCGATGCTTTCCGCGACCTGCGCGGCGGTGACGCCTGCGGGATAGTCGCGCGAATTGCCATCGGGGAAGGTGAGGGAAATCTGGGACATGATCTGTCCTCCTCGTCGGTTTGGCGCCCACGGAACGCCCGGTTGCGGGTTATCGGTGCCCTCCATTGGACGCCGCCGGGAAAACTGTCAAGATAAGCGGCACGACAGCGACAGGTGGGACATGAGCGAATATCTGGAAACCCCGGGCGGGCGGCGCATCGCCTTTCAGCGCAGCAACGGGCGCGGCCCTGGCGTGGTCTTTCTGGGGGGTTCAAGTCCGACATGACAGGGACCAAGGCCGCCTGGCTGCATGACTGGGCGCGCGAACGAAACCGCGCCTTCCTGCGCTTCGATTATTCCGGGCATGGCGACAGCAGCGGTTGTTTCGAGGAAGGCAGCATCGGCGACTGGCTTGGGGACGCGCGCGACGTGATCCATGCGCTGACCGACGGGCCGCAGGTGCTGGTCGGATCGTCGATGGGCGGCTGGATCGCGCTGCTGCTGGCCCGTGCCATGCCGCAGCGGGTCGCGGGGCTGGTGACGATCGCGGCCGCGCCGGATTTCACCCAGCAGGGCTTCTGGGCCGGCTTCAACGATGCGCAGCGCGACACGATGATGCGTGCCGGCCGGGTCGAGCTTCCCAGCGACTATAGCGACCAGCCCTATGTCATCACCCGCCGCCTGATCGAGGACGGACGCGACCACCTGGTGATGAACCAACCCCTGCGGCTGCCGTTTCCGGTCCGGATGCTGCAGGGGACTGCAGACGAGGACGTGCCTGCCGACTGGGCGGTGCGGCTGCTGGATCATGCGACGGGCGGCGATATCCGGCTGACGCTGGTGAAGGGCGCGGATCACCGCTTTTCCACGCCGGAATGCCTGCAGTTGATCGCGGCGTCGATCGACGATGTTCTGGCATAGGGTTGCGCTTGGCCTGCTGTCGGCGCTTGCGCTGTTGTGGGTCTTCGGGCCCAGGGATCGGCTGCGGACGGACCAGGCAGCAGAGCCCGTGCCCGCCGACCTGCAGGCCTGGCTTGACGACCGCGAGGCGGGGATCGACGGGCAGCGTGCCACGGTCCTGCAATGGGCGGGACAAGAGGGAGAGGCGACCGAGGTCGCAATCCTTTATGTCCATGGCTTCTCGGCCAGCCCTGCCGAATTGCGGCCCTTGCCCGAACAGGTGGCCGTGCGCCTTGGGGCCAATCTTCTGGCGATCCGGCTGACAGGGCACGGGATGGACGGTCCGGCCCTTGCTGCGGCACGCGCGCAGGATTGGTGGCAGGACCTGGCGCAGGGGCTGGCGGCGGCCCGCCAGATGGGCCGGCGGGTGGTGGTGATGGGCATGTCGACCGGCGGCACGCTTGCAGCCCTGGCCGCGCGCGATCCGCAACTGGGCAGGGTGATGGACGGGGTGGTGCTGCTGTCGCCGAACTTCCGGCTGCGGGCGCGGCAAAGCTGGCTGCTGGACCTGCCCTTCGCCCGGCAGATCGTCGGCATGGCCGGTGATCCCGAACGGTGCTTCCCCACCCGCAACGACCTGCATCGCAGCCGCTGGACAAGCTGCTATCCCCTTTCCGCGACGCTGGCTGTGGGGGCGCTGCTGCGTCAGGCGCGGCGCGGCGACTATGGCGCCGCAACCGCGCCCGCCCTGTTCATCTGGTCGGACGACGACCGGATCGTGGACCATTCCGCATCCGCCAGGATTGCGTCGGGCTGGGGCGGCGGCGCGACGGTTCTGAAGCAGACGCCCGGCATCAACGACGACCCCGACGCCCACGTCATCGCGGGCGAGGCGCTGTCGCCCGACCTGACGCGTCAGCTTGTGCCCGCCATTGCCGACTGGATCGCGACCTTGCGCTGACCCGGGGGATCAGCGCATCTTGACCGCCTTGCGGGATCCTCTCAGATCGCGATCTTGCTGCTGTCCGCAAAGGGGTCGGTCGCGCCGCAATCGGCCGCCACACCGCCCCGGACCCGGTGCTTCCGGGGCTGGCCTGCCTCGGGCAGGTCGATGTTCTCGTCGATGAAGTCAAGAACCAGGGGGCGGATGTTCAGGCGCCAGGACTTGCCCGCGAAGATGCCGTAATGGCCCGCGCCCGGTTCCAGATGCTCTTTCTTGCGATCGGCGGGGACGCCGGTGCACAGATCCAGGGCCGCGACGCACTGGCCGGGGGCCGAGATGTCATCGTTCGCCCCTTCGACAGTCATGATCGCCACATCGGTGATCTTGCCGATGTCGACGCGGCGGCCGTTCACGACGAACTCGTTCCGGGCGATTTCCAGCTTCTTGAAGATACGGTCCACGGTCGAAAGATAGAACTCGGCCGTCATGTCCATCACGGCCAGGTATTCGTCGTAGAACTTGTAGTGCTTGTCGCCTTCGGACGCCGTGCCGCGGGCCTCGTTCCAGATCTTGTCGATGAAGGCGCGGGCATGGGTTTCGGCATTCATCGCGATGAACGAACTGAGCTGCGCGAGGCCCGGATAGACCATGCGGCCCGCGCCGCGATACTTGAAGCCGACGGACTGGATCACAAGATGCTCCAGCTCACCCATCGTCATGCGGTTGCCGAAGTCGGTCACCTCGGTCGCGGCGGCATCGGGATCGACCGGGCCGCCGATCAGGGTCAGGGTGCGGGGCTGGGCCGCGGGATCGTCCTCGGCCAAGATCGCGGTCGCGGCCAGGGCCAGGGGCGCGGGCTGGCAGACCGCGATCACGTTGGTATCGGGACCCAGGTGGCGCATGAAGTCCACAAGATACTGGGTATAATCCTCGATGTCGAACTTGCCCTCGCTGACGGGGATATCGCGGGCATTGTGCCAGTCGGTTACGTAAACCTCGCAATCGGGCAGCAGCGAGGTCACGGTCGAGCGCATCAGCGTGGCGTAATGGCCCGACATGGGCGCGATCAGCAGCACCTTGCGGGGCTGGGCGGCGCGGCGGGCGACGCGGAAATGGATCAGGTCGCCGAAGGGACGCTTCATCACCGGCTCGACATAGACGATGTGGTCCTGCCCCTGGTCGCCGGCGATGGGGGGGATTTCCCAATCCGGCTTGATGACCATGCGGGCATAGCTGCGCTCGGTTACGCGGCCCCAGGCGCTCATCAGCTTGAAGATGGGGTGGGGGTTCAGTGCAAAGATCGGATAGGACGCGATCGCGCGGGCCGATGCCCCCATCCACTCGTTCGTGTTCCGAATGGTCTCCATCGCATCATAAGACACGATGCCCTTGATACCCTTGATCGCCACGGGGGCCATCCTTTCGTTGCTGCGTCACGACGAACGCTGTGCTGCGGCAGAAGGGTCCGAAACCCCTGTTTGCGCATCTGCCGCCCTGCGCATATCATTGTCCGGGTAATAGGGGGGAACCGGGATCATGGCAAGAACTGCAGGATCTGGCGGCAAGAACGTTGCCGGCAAAGGTCGGAAAGCGGGCACAGGCGAGGAGGAAGCCCGGCCTGCAGGCAAGAAGCCCACCGGAACAAGAACAAAGGCCGTCCCGTCCCCCAGGCCACAGGTCGAAGCAACGCAGGGGGCAGAGCAGGACGCCGTCGCTTCGCCCCCTTTGCAAAAGGACGCCCAGCCGATGCCCGATTCGACGGACCGGGGCCGCGCGCCCCAGGCCATGGCCGAGGCGCTGGCCAGGGGTTCCTCGGGCGCGACGGCGCGAAAGCTGGCCGAGAATATCGAACGGATCGAGGCCTTGGGCCAACGTCTGATGGCCGCGCTGTCGTCCCGGCCACGGTTCAATCCGGGGATCGAGGCACCCGGTCCGGACCTGTTCCTGACGGCTGCCAGTGCCTGGGCCAAGACGCTGTCCGAACAGCCGGGCCGCGTCCTGGAAAACCAGGTGAACTACTGGGGCGAGACCCTGAAGAACTATGCCGATGCCCAAAGGGCCATCGCCCTGGGCCAGGTCCAGCCGGCAGAAGACGACGCGGGATCGGACAAGCGGTTCGGCCATCCCCTGTGGCAAAGCCACCCTTATTTCAACTTCGTCAAGCGGCAGTACCTGATCAACGCCAAGGCCCTGAAGGACGCGGCCGGCAATCTGAAGCTGTCCGACGACGTCGCGCGCCGCCGCATCACCTGGCTGACCGACCAGATGGTCGACATGATGGCGCCCACGAACTTCCTGGCCACGAACCCCGACGCCCTTGAGCGCGCCGTCCAGACCGAGGGGGAAAGCCTTGTCCGCGGCCTCGAGAACCTGGTCCGCGATGTCGAACGGAATGGCGGCGACTTCGTCGTGTCGCTGGCGGACCGCGAGGCTTTCTCGGTGGGCGAGAATATCGGCACGTCGGAAGGCGTGGTCGTCGACCGGACACCGCTTTACGAGTTGATCCAGTACAAGCCCGCCACCGACAAGGTGTTCGAAACGCCCCTGCTGATCTTTCCGCCCTGGATCAACAAGTTCTACATCCTTGACCTCAAGCCGCAGAACAGCCTCATCAAGTGGCTGCTGGAACAGGGCCACACGCTGTTCGTGGTCAGCTGGAAGAACCCCGACTCTTCCTATGCCGATGTGGGGATGGAGGAGTATGTCGCAGCCTATCTCGAGGCGATGGACAAGGTCCGCGACCTGACTGCGCAGCCCCGCCTGAACGTGGTCGGCTATTGCATCGCGGGCACCACGCTGTCGCTGACGCTGGCACTGCTGAAACAGCGCGGCGACGATCGCGTGAAATCGGCCACCCTTTTCACGACCCTGACCGACTTCTCGGACCAAGGCGAGTTCGTCAGCTTCCTCCAGGACGATTTCGTCAACGGCATTGCCGAAGAGGTCAGCCGCCACGGCCTGCTGCGCGCGCAGTTGATGTCGCGCACCATGAGTTTCCTGCGGCCGAACGACCTGGTCTGGGGCCCAGCGATCCGCAGCTACATGATGGGAGAAGAGCCCCCCGCCTTCGACCTGCTGTTCTGGAACGGCGACAGCACCAATCTGCCCGGCAAGATGGCGATGCAGTATCTGCGCGGCCTTTGCCAGCAGAACGCCTTCGCGACCGAGGGTTTCGACCTGATGGGCCACAAGCTGCACCTGTCCGACGTGACCGTGCCGGTCTGCGCCATCGCCTGCGAAACCGATCATATCGCGCCCTGGAAGGACTGCTGGCGCGGGGTGGCCGGCATGGGGTCCAAGGACAAGACGTTCATCCTGTCCGAATCGGGCCATATCGCGGGCATAGTCAATCCGCCGACCAAGAAGAAATACGGCCATTACATCGGCAGCAGCGATTTCGGCGGCGGATACCAGGCCTGGAAGGAATCAGCCAGCTTCGCCCCCGGAACATGGTGGACCCATTGGGCCGATTGGCTGGCGGAAAGGGCAGGGAGGATGGTCCCGGCGCGCAGCCCCGGCGATGGCCTGGGGCCTGCGCCCGGAACCTATGTCCACGAAAGGGCGGCGTGAAAAGCGGCTAATCAAAGGCTTGGCGGAATTAAGCCATAGGGCACGCGGTTTTTCTGCGGCGCAGCATAAAATACTTGAAATGCCGCGCCGCAGCATTCATATTCCAGTCACGAGAATGGTTCTAGCTGCGGAAAGCTCTTTCACTAAAGGTTCCCTTCCGCCGCGCTGACAGGAGTGACTGACAATGGCGAAGACCCCCGATTTTGCAAAGACCTTCCAGGACATGATGGCCAATTTCCCGATCGACACCTCGTCGTTCCAGGAAGCGTTCAAGTCGCAGGGCATGATGGGCGAAAAGCTGGCCCGCGTTGCGCTGACCGCGGCCGAGCGTTCGACCGAGATCTCGGCCCAGTGGGCCAAGGACACGCTGGCCCGCATGGGCGAACTGGCCGTCGTCAAGCACGAGCCTTCGGATTACGCCAAGTCGATGACCGACTTCGCTTCCGCTTCCGCTGAAGTCGCGGCCGAGCATATGGCCGCCTTTGCCGAAGTCGCGAAGAAGGTCCAGATGGACACCGTCGACCTGATGCTGACCGCTGGCAAGGACGTGGCCGCCGACGCCCGCAACGTCGCCGAAACCGTCGTGCGCGACAACCAGGCTGCCGTGAAGAAAGCCGCCGCCGCGACCACCGTCGCCGCGAAGTAATCGCGCTTTAGGACCGGATCGAGAAAAGGGGCCACGGCCCCTTTTTTCATGTCTGCGCGCCATGTCCTTGGCAGGTGCAGAAAATTGCTTTGCCTTTTGCGGTTGCAGCACCCATCATGACGGAAACCGAAAGCCCGGGGTCCGTCATGGCCGCAGCCTCTACGCCGCTTCTGATCAAACGCTATGCCAGCCGGCGCCTTTATAACACCGAAACAAGCGATTACGTCACGCTCGAGGATATCGCCTCCTTTATCCGCGACGGGCGAGAGGTCAAGATCGTCGACCTGAAGTCGGGCGATGACCTGACGCGGCAATACCTTCTGCAGATCATCGCCGAACACGAGGGCCGGGGCGAAAACGTCCTGCCCATCGACGTCCTGACCGACCTGGTGCGCAGCTATGCCACAAGCGCCCATTCGGTAGTCCCGCAGTTCCTGGCCGCCAGCTTCGAGATGCTGCGCGAAAGCCAGTCGAAGCTGATGGAGAACATGGCCGTCATGCCCAACCCCATGACCCGCGTCCCCGGCTTTGACGCCATGCACCGCCAGCAGCAGGCCTTTCTCAAGGCGATGCTGGGCGGCTGGACCGGCACATCCGGCCCCGAACCCGAGGAACTGGAGGGCAGCGCCGCATCACCCGAAGGCACGCCGGCGCGCAAGACGGATCCCAAGCGACGCCCCGCCGCTGCCCCTGAGGAAGGCACCGAGGACATGGCCGAAATCCGGCGCCAACTTGCCGAACTTCAGCAGCGTATTTCAAAGCTCTGACTTGCACAGCGCGCGGACAGCGGTTAGACCGCGCCCACGGACAGTTGGCCGAGTGGTCGAAGGCGCACGCCTGGAAAGTGTGTAGGCGGGGAACCGTCTCGAGGGTTCGAATCCCTCACTGTCCGCCA
The DNA here is from genome assembly GCF_011801365.1 of Paracoccus sp. AK26. Classification (NCBI taxonomy): domain Bacteria; kingdom Pseudomonadati; phylum Pseudomonadota; class Alphaproteobacteria; order Rhodobacterales; family Paracoccaceae; genus Paracoccus; species Paracoccus sp. AK26. The sequence continues at coordinate 1,704,007 of NZ_CP041041.1, read as the reverse complement.
TCACCTTCATGAGTTTCTCTCTACTCGGCTTCGGCCGGATGTTGGAAAGACTGGATGGTTTTGAGCCTGCTCTCCGATCACGGCACAGGGGAGTGTCAGTTGGCTGTCCTTCACCCTGAAGAAAATGACTGCGAAGAAACGGTGGCCGGCTTCCAAGGCTATTAGGGTATAATCGATCTTTAGGCTGACTGATTGTGTCAAACCACGTCCCTCTGGACCTCCCGCAGGTCATTAACACCCATGTCCAGGTTGAGGTTGATGTAATTTCACGTCCATCTGTACCACTGCATTATCTGCCGACACATGCCCCGTTCAGATACGGAGGTGTAACCAGCGATGACGCCCATGGCATAACGACCTGCTTGGGCAGCAACCAAGAAGGGCGTCGCTGACTTTCGGCTTCGCAGAACGCCGCAATTTTCCTGCACCTATGCTCCTCCAACACCGCCCCCAGACTAACCTATCCGATAGGCATCATTTGGTCTGATCACTTGAACAAGCCTGTTGAAAAGCCCAGGCAATCAATGATTATCCATGCTCAGGCACCGACGAGCCTGTGCGAGGCCAGCCTTGCGGCGTCGTCCTTGGCAGTCGGGTCGGCCCTGACCGACCTGTTCCTGTGCCCTTGGAGGGAAGGGCGCTTGATCTTGCCTGAAAATGGGACTGCATAAGGGAGGAGACAATGAGACGTACAGGACTTTGCGGACTGCTTCTGACGACTGCTGTTGCCACGCCCATCTTCGCTCAGGACAACCTGGAAACGCTGCAGGGAATGCAGCGCACCGACGCCACCTTCACCCGCGTCGAACAGACCGGCCCGACTGCCGAGGCGCTGAAGGCCATCGTGCCCCATATCAACCTGCCCGACGGCTTCGAGGCCAGCCTCTACGCGGTGGTGCCCGATGCCCGGTCCATGGCGGTCGCGCCGCAAGGCACGGTGGTCTTCGTGGGCACCCGCAAGGACAAGGTCTGGTCCGTCGTGGACCGGGACCGCGACCGGGTTGCCGACGAGGTGATGGATTTCGCGCCGTCCCTGACCTTCGACATCCCCAACGGGCCGTGCTTCTCGCCCGACGGGTTTCTCTATATCGCCGAACGGAACCGCGTTCTTTCCTTCCCGGCCGCCGAGTTCTTCTTTGAGGGGCCGGACCCTGCCGTGGGCACCGTCGTCGCCAAGGGCGATCTGATCCCGGCCGAGGAGGAAAGCTTCAACCATACCGCCCGGGTCTGTCGCGTCGGTCCGGACGGCAAGCTGTATATCTCGCTGGGCCAGCCCTACAACGTGCAGCCACGCGAAAAGCTGGAAAGCTATGACGAGATCGGCATCGGCGGGATCATCCGCATGAATACCGACGGCACGGGGCGCGAGGTCTATACCCGTGGCGTCCGCAACTCGGTCGGTCATGACTTCAATCCGGCTACGGGCGAACTGTGGTTCACCGACAACCAGGTGGACGGCCTAGGGGACGACATCCCGCCGGGCGAGCTGAATCGCCAGACGGAAGCCGGGCAGCATTTCGGCTTTCCCTGGACCAATGCCAGCGTCGAGATCGCCGAATACAAGGACGTGCCCAGGCCCGAGGGCGTCGAGTTCGTCGAGCCGCAGGTCGAGATGGACGCCCATGCCGCCGATCTGGGCATGAGGTTCTATATCGGTAACTCCTTCCCCGAGGAGTATCGCGGCGGCATCTTCTCGGCCCAGCACGGCAGCTGGAACCGGACCACGCCTGTGGGCGCACGGATCATGTTCACCCGACTGGACGCCGACGGCAACGCCGCGGGTACTGAGGTGTTCGCCGACGGCTGGCTGGACGAGCAGACTGGCGAATACCGGGGCCGTCCCATGGATGTCGCGTTCTTGCGTGACGGCTCGATGCTGGTCTCGGACGATTTCGCCGGGGCGATCTGGCGGATCGCCTATGTCGGCGGCGGATCGTCGGACGGGGCCATGACGCCGGCTGCTGCACCCGAGGCCGATGCGGCAGAGGATGCCGGCGCCGCGCCTGCCAACTAGGTCCATCCGGGGCGGCCATCCGCCCCGGAGTCCCATCAGGAAAGCTGCAAATCATGAAATCACGTTTCGGCGCGGCCCTTGTCGCCGCGTTCAGTCTGGGCGCGGGTGCCGCTGCCGCGCAGACTGCTGATCCCGCCGCTGCCGCAAGCCTGACGCAGACATGCCGCGTCTGCCATGGGCTTGACGGCGTGGGGACCAACCCGATGATCCCCAATATCGGCGGGCAAAGCGCGGAATACCTGTCCAAGCAGTTGCAGGACTTTCGTGCGGGGCGACGCGAGGACCCTCAGATGAGCATCATCGCAAGCGACCTGACCGACGAGGAGATCAAGGCCCTGGCGGACTGGTACGCCTCGATCACGGCAACTTACCAGCTTCCGGAGTGATGCGCCAACGGTGACGGCCGCGTATCCTGCCCGATCCGATCAGCAGCCCGTCAGGCAACTGGGACCGATGGCTGAGTGCGGCCAGTCACTTTCCCCGCGCCGGGGCGAAGAAATCCCAGGCGGCCAGCCCTACGGACAGAAGAAGCACCGCGCCAAGATCGATGCGCGGAACGTGCCACAGAAGGATGCCCAGGAAAACGACAAGCGCGGCAAAAGCCAGGACCTTGGGGATAAGATCAGACATCGTGTTCTCCTGTGGCATGGCGGTCTGCTGACGCGGACCTGTGATGCAGCCAGCGGGCGGTCCGCAGCAGGCGACCGTCCTCGCCCCGGCGGCCGACAAGCTGAAGGCCCATCGGCATCCCGGCCGTATCGGTGAACAGGGGCAGCGTCACGGCGGGATGGCCCGTGAAGGTGAAAAGGCCGTTGAAGATCGAATCGCCGGTGCTGTGCAGGCCTTGGGGCGCGGGACCAGGCGCTGCGGGAACCAGGATGGCGTCGCAGCGGGTCAATATCTCGTCGAGGCCCGCGGCCAGGACGCCCCGCGTCTCGAGCGAGGCCAGGTAATCCGGCGCACTGACGGTCCGGCCCCGCTCGATGGCGTCGCGGGTCTGCGGCGACAGCCGATCCCAGCCCCTTGACGCATAGCCGCGATAATGATGGGCCATCTCGACATCGTTGATCCGGCCACGTGTTGCGGCCGCGTCATTGAACAGGCGGGGCAGAGGGGTGGACCATGCCTGCTCGCCCAGCCGTTCGACCAGATCGGCCATGGCGTTGCGCAGATCGGGATGCGCGTCGGAAAAGCCGGGCAGGTCGACAAAGGCGAATGTCGGGACCACGGGCACATCTGCCATCGTCGTTGCCAGCAGCGCGGGGGGCGGCATCGGCTGCGCTTGGGGATCTGCGGGATCGGTGCCCATCAGCACCTCGGCCAGCAAGGCCGCGGCTTCGACATCGCGGGCAAAGACGCCGACTGTGTCAAGGCTGGGCGACTGGGTCAGGATGCCCCGGCGCGGGATTGCGCCGAAGCTGGGCTTGAAGCCTACGCAGCCGCAGAACGACGCGGGCCGGATGACCGACCCCCCGGTCTGCGTGCCGACGGCAAGCGGCGCCATGCCCGCCGCGACGGCCGCCGCCGATCCCGCAGAGGAACCGCCCGGCGTGTGTTCGGGATTGGCAGGATTCCGGGTTGCGGAGGGATGGAGGAACTGCAGTTCGGTCGTGGTGGTCTTGCCCAGCACCAGCCCGCCCGCGGCGCGCAGCCGGGCCACGACGGTCGCGTCGGCCGCAGGCATCCGGCCCCCGGCGAGCACGGTCCCGTTCTCGGTCGGGATGCCCTTGGTGTCGATCACGTCCTTCAGGCCGATGGGAAGCCCATGCAGCGGCCCGATGGGACGGCCCGATTGCCGATGGCGATCCGCCTGTTCCGCCTGTGCCCGAAGGAAGCCGGGATCGAACCAGGCGAAGGCGCCGACATGGGGCTCGACCTCGGCGATGCGGGCGATCAGCGCGTCGGCCAGCTCGGTCGCGCGCAGCGCGCCGCTTGCCAGCCAGTCGCGCAGCGTGACGACGGGCAGGGCAAGGATGTCCTGTGGACTAGTTGCCATAGACCGCCTCTGGCAGTGTGAAGACCAGGCCGGGGAAAACATAGACCATCAGCATCGAAAGGATGACCATGAACAGGAAGGGCATGACCCCCTTGAAGATATGGGTCAGCTTGACCTCGGACGGTGCGATGCCCTTGAGGTAATATGCCGACATGGCCATGGGGGGCGTCAGGAACGAGGTTTGCAGGTTCAGTGCCACGAGGATGCCGAAGAACAGCGGGTCGATCCCGAACTGGGGCAGCAGCGGCAGGAAGATCGGAACGAAGATGATGATGATCTCGGACCATTCCAGCGGCCAGCCCAACAGGAAGATGATGACCTGCGCCAGCAGCAGAAAGGCGATCGGCGAAAGGTCCAGGCTGCCGACGAACTCGGAGATCACCTGCTCGCCCCCGAGATACGAGAAGACGGCCGAGAAGGTATAGCTGCCGACGAACAGCCAGCACACCATCGCGGTTGTCCTGACGGTCAGATACACCGACTCGCGCAGGCGGTCGAAGCGCAGTGCGCGATAGCCCGCGGCGAGCACCAGCCCGCCGAGCGCGCCGATCGAGGCGGCCTCGGTCGGGGTCGCAAGGCCGAACAGGATCGAGCCGAGCACCGCAAGGATCAGGATCGACAAGGGAAAGAAGGACTTGAGCAGCATCAGGAAGACGGCGCCGCGCGGCATGTCCGGCACGTCCTCCTTGCTCAGCTTCGGCGCGACCGAGGGCTGGAGGATCGACCTGCCGATCACGTAGATCAGGTAGAGGCCGACAAGCAGCAGCCCCGGCAGCATCGCGGCGGCGTAAAGCCGGACGATCGACACCCCCGAGGAGGCCGCGTAGACGATCAGCATGATCGACGGCGGGATCAGGATGCCCAGCGTTCCGCCGGCGCAGATGATGCCTGATGCGAAGCTGGGCTCATAGCGGGCCTTCAGCATGGCCGGCAGCGCCAGAAGGCCCATGAGGGTGACGACCGCGCCCACGATCCCCGTCGCGGTGGCGAACAGCGCGCAGGTGATCAGCGCCGCGACCCCCATCGAACCCGGGACGTTGCGCGCCGCGATGGCAAGCGAGCCGAAGAGCTTGTCGACGATGTTCGCCCGCTCGACGATGTAGCCCATGAACAGGAAAAGGGGGATCGCGGTCAGGACCTCGTTGGACATGACCGTGTAGGTCTGGTTCACGAACAGGTCGAAGATCCGGTTGTTGAAGAACCCTTCAAGCCAGGTCGTCGTGCTTGTCCAGCCGTCGGCGTCCTCGGTCAGGCGGTTGTAGCTGCGCCACATGCGGCTGGGGTCATAGTAGGCGTAGTAGCCGAACCCGATGCCCAGGGCCATCAGGGTGAAGGCGATGGGAAAGCCCAGAAAGACGAACAGAATGAAGACGCCCAGCATCGTCAGGGCGATTTGCGGATCGGTCACGTTCGGTTTCTCCTGTCAGCGAACCGCTCCGCCCTGCGGCGGGTCGATGTGGTCGGGGTGGTGCAGGATTTCCTCGCCATGCTCTTGGGCAAGCAGGACTTCGGTTTCCTGGACATCGGGTGCGGGTTCCAGCCAGACGCCGGTGCGGATCGCGATGATGCAGCGGAAGACCTGCGCAATGCCCTGCAGGAACAGCAGGACGCCTGCCAGAACAAGGATCGTCTTGAACTGATAGATGGGAATGCCCGCCGGACTGGAGGAGCTGACCTCACCGTATCCGATCGAGCGCGAGGCATATTTCCACCCGGCAAAGATCAGCGCGGTGATGCCGGGAAAGAAGAAAAGGATATACAGGACCAGGTCCAGGGCACCCTGGACGCGCACGGGCCACAGCCGGTAGACGAAGTCACCCCGCACATGGCCGCCGCGCGACAAAGTGTAGGCGCCGCCCACCATGAACAGCGTGCCATACATCATGTAGGACAGTTCATAGGCCCAGGGGGTCGGGCTGTTGAACAGATATCGGACGATGACCTCGTAGCTCATGCCGATTGTCATCAGCATGACGAGCCAGCCGAAGGATTTGCCGAACCAGCCGGACAGTCGGTCGGCAAAGTCTATGTAGCGCAGCATCTGGACTGTTCCCGTTCAGGGGCGGGGCAGCCACTGCCCCGCCGGATGTGTCAGAGGCTGATCTTGTTCGGGAAGTAGTGCTGGTAGGCGCGGGTGTAATCTGGGGCGTTCATCAGCTCGTAATAGGTCACGCGTTCGACCCATTGACGCTGGCTGTCCAGGATCCGCTTCATCAGGTCGTCGGATTCCAGTTGCGGGATCAACTGGTCCCAGGCATCGATCTGCGCCTGCTGGACATCGGCAGGGGTCCGGTGAACGACCACGCCGTTTTCAGCCGTCAGCTTTTGCAGGTCCGATGAATAGTTGTCCAAGGCAAAGGCGGTGTTCGCGGTCGAGACGGCCTCGACCCCATGGCGCAGGATCGCCTGGAGGTCGGGTTCCAGATCCTCGAGGAAGTCGCGGTTGAACAGGAACTCGAAGGTTTCCTGCGCCTGGTGATACGAGGCGAGGTAATAGTTCTTCGCCACGTCCTGCGCGCCAAAGCGCATGTCCGAGGACGGGTTGTTGAACTCGAAGGCGTCGATCACGCCGCGTTCCATTGCCGGGACGATTTCGCCGCCGGGCAACTGCGCCACCGACATCCCCATCGACTGCATGACATCCGCGGCAAGGCCCACCGTGCGGTATTTCATGCCCTGGATGTCGGACAGGGCCGTGACCTCGTTCTTGAACCAGCCGAAGGGCTGCGCGGGCATCGGGAAGGCCATCAGCCCGACCACGTTCATGCCCATCACATCCTGCAGAAGCTCGCGGAAGAACTCCTCTCCGCCGCCGGCGTAGAACCAGGACAGCATCGTGGTGGGCGACCCGCCGAACATAGGGCCCGTGCCGAACAGCGATGCCGCCTTGTTCTTGCCATACCAATAGGCGGACACCGAATGGCTCGCATCCAGCACGCCATCGTTCACGGCGTCGATCACCTGGAAAGCGCCGACCACGGCGCCTGCGGGCAGCAGGTCGATCTTCAGCCGGCCGCCGGACATCGCCTCGACACGCTCGACGTAATGTTGGGCCATCGTCTGCCAGATGTCGGACGCGGGCCAGGACGTCTGCATCTTCATGACAAGCGGCGCTTGGGCAAGCACTGCCGGCGCCGCGAGAAGCGAGCCTGTCGCGGCTGCGCCTCCGCCGATGACGCCCGTTTTCAGGAATGAACGGCGGTTGACCTTCGCCCGGCTTTCCTTGGCTGGCATTCTATCCTCCCTGATTTTGTATTGTTCCCCGCGATCAGTGTAACTGCATTCAGAGACTTGACGACAATCATTTTTCTGTCTGCATCTTTAGTATTAACCTGCGCGACACCTGTGCAATCCGTTGTCAAAAGCCAGGCGTTCGAGATTAGGAAATGGGGACATGACTGGGTTTATTGGGGCCAGGTGACGCAGCAGGCGCCCTGTCCATGAACCCCCGGTCCGGCGGCACAAGGCCCGGGTTGATGATGGCGCCGCCCCCGGCACCCGCGACGGGCGGTCTCGGCTATTCACCCATACCTGCTTTCTGGGCCACATTTGCCGCACGTATCGCAGCGCTGCTTGTTGGCTTCATGTGTCGAAGCCAGGCCGAGGCCGCCTGTCGCGCCGGCAATGACAAGGATTCGCTGGGCCAGCGGCTTGACGATGCCTGTGCTCGGGTCGAGAAGCTCGGGTTCCCACTGCACGAGGCCAACCATGCTTAGACTTGCCCTGCCGCTCGCCGCTCTTGTTCTTTCTTTCGCCACCGCCACCGCCACCGCCACGCCATCGGCCGCGGACCCTGTCGTAAAGGGCGCAGAGCATTGCGTCGTGAACGTCCGCGCCGACGACCGGCTGAACCTCAGGGCCGAACCGGTTGCGGGTGCCGCAATCCGCGACCGTCTTGCCTATGGCTCTTGCGGGGTCATGGTGACTGCTGCCTGCGAGGGCTCGTGGTGTCCGGTCGAGGACGGACATCATGCCGGCTGGGTGCATCGGCATTATATCGCGGCACTGCCCGAGGCGGAGTTCTGCTTCACGGCGGCGGCGAACCGCGACGGGCGGAGCCTTCGCGCATGGCCGTCAGAGAAATCACGCGTTCTGGCCGAGTTTCCGAACACGCAATGCGGCATCCGACCGCTTCCTTACGCGGTGGAGGATTGGCAGAAGGTCCGCGTGGAGGGATGGGAGGGCTGGCTGTCCCGGCCGGCACTGGCCCATACGGGGGACTGATGACCGTTGCCGATCCCCGGCCCCTTGCCGCGCCAGGATACTGGCACCAAAAGCGGTGCTTGTCGCGGGTTCTGGAACCGGACACCTCCTGAGAACGCTGAAACACCAGCACCACGGCAGGAGCGGCAGGCATGACCGTCAGGGTTTTCGGTGAGGCGGACAAGGCAACGCTGGCACAGGCCGAGCGTTGCGCCGTCGAGGCTGAGGCGATGCTGCTGATGGCAGACAACCACAAGGGCTACGGGATGCCTGTCGGCGGCGTCGCGGTCTACAAGGACAAGGTTCCCCCTGCCGGTGTGGGCTTCGACATTGCCTGCGGGAACAAGGCTGTCTTGACGAACCTCAGACTGGGGGACATCGAAGGCCGCCTGTCGAGCCTCGCCGACCAGATCTTTGCAAGCCTTTCCTTCGGCGTCGGACGCAAGAACGCCACACCTGTCGTTCACCATGTTTTCGAGGATCCGGCCTGGGATGAGGTCGGGTTCCTCAGAAGCCATCCTGATCTCAAGAAAAAGGCACTGGAACAGCTGGGGACGATCGGCTCGGGCAACCATTACGTTGACGTCTTTGCCGACGAGGCCGATCGCATCTGGGTCGGGGCGCATTTCGGCTCGCGCGGGTTGGGGCACGCCATCGCCACGCATTTCATGAAGCGTGCCGGCGACAATCCGAACATCGTGGACGAGACGCCGCATACGCTGGAAACCGATAGCCGTCACGGGCGCGACTACATCAGGGCGATGCGGCTGGCCGGCGATTATGCCTATGCCGGTCGCGACTGGGTCTGCGAGACGGTGGTCGGCATCCTGGGCGGCACGATCATCGAGGAAGTGCACAACCACCACAACTTCGCCTGGCACGAGACCCATGGCGGAGAGAGTTTTTGGGTCGTCCGGAAAGGCGCCACACCGGCTTTCCCGGGACAGCGCAGCTTCATCGGATCCTCGATGGGCGATGTCTCGGTCATCGTCGAAGGCGTGGACAGCGATCTTTCGCGGGTGGCCTTCTACTCGACCATCCATGGTGCGGGCCGGATCATGTCGCGGACAAAGGCCGCTGGCAAGCGGCGCAAGCGCGTTGTCGAAGAGAAGCAGCCCAACGGCAAGATGAAGAAGATCACCCAGTGGTATACCGAAGGGGGCGCGGTGGATTTCGAGGCGGTGCGGCTCAGGATCGCCCAGGCAGGAACGCATCTGCGCGGCGCCGGGGCCGATGAGGCGCCGGAAGTCTACAAGAAGCTTGGCGATGTGCTTGCCCACCATGGCAGCACCGTCAAAATCATCCACATGCTCAGGCCGCTGATCGTCTGCATGGCCGGAGGGGATGAGTTCGACCCTTACAAGGACTAGGCGATGCGGTTTCCTGCAATCCTGCCGCCTTAGGCCTGCGGAACAGGGAAAAGAGATCTCGCTGTCAGGCAAGCATCCTCAACACCTTCGGACCACCAAGGCGCTGTTCTCACTGAAGCACCTGATGGCAAAGCGAAAGCAGCGCGTCGGCGCGCGATGTTTCGACGCGCCAGCGTCCATGACGCCCCCACCACAAGGATAATGGGGGCGCGGGTGGCATTCAAAGACCGTTGGCTTTGGCAACGAAGTCAGACAGATGCGGCACATAGTCTTCCGGGCCGTCGCCCCCTGTAGCCATCGCCAGCGCAAAGGAGTTCTTCACGGCGCTGGCCATGGGCGTGGCGACCACGGAACCGTTTGCCATGGATTCGACATAGCGCATGTCCTTGTAGGCATTTCCCAAGGTGAACTTGTGCGCCTCGCGGTTGCCATGCAGCGCATAATCCATGAACGTCTGGTAAAAGCCGCAATCCATCCGGCCGCCCCGGATGACCTTGTCGAATTCGGCCACTGGAATGCCGACTTTGCGCGACAGGGCCAGCGCCTCGGAATAAAGCGCGGCATAGCCCAGGGACAGGAAGTTGTTCAAAAGCTTCATCTTGTGGCCATCGCCAACCGCGCCCACATGCACGATCTTGCCAGCCCAGGTGGCGATGATCGGCTGCACCCGCGCAAAGGCGGTGTCGCTGGCCCCCACCATGCAATCAAGCGTTCCGGCCCAAGCCTCTTTCGGGGTGCGCGACAGGGGCGCGTCGATGAAATCCACGCGGATCTCGGCCAGTTCCGCCGCCAGGCGCAGAGTGACGGTCGGGTCAGAGGTTGAGCAATCCACCACCGCCGCACCCGGTGCCAGACCGGGCTTCAGTGCCGCCACCGCGGCCGCAACCTCGGGCGAGCCGGTCAGGCACATGAAAATCACGGTGCAATTGCGCGCAAGGTCTTCAAGCGATGCAGCTTCGACGGCACCACGCGACACCAGATCATCGACCGCTGCGCGTTTGCGGTGCGCCACGACAGTCAGCGGATAGCCCTTTTCGACGATGTTCTTTGCCATGCCGTGGCCCATCAGGCCAAGTCCGACAAAACCAACCTTTTCTTGCGTCATAGTCATTCTCCGGGTGTGTCAAAAACATTGATGCGGCAGCGCGGATCGGCGATCTGGTCGGGCGTCGGCAAGCGCAGCGCATGATCCTGCAGCAACGCAAACAGCATGTCGATCCTTGTAGTGCCGTCGGATTTGCTGGAAGTGCTTGCTGTTGGCGGCCGGGTGGTGGTGCTGGAAGACGGGCGCATCACCAGGGCGTTTTCTTGCGCGAATGCCCCTTAGGGACCGGGTGACGCTGGTCGCGACGGATCAAGCAGGACAATGGAACGGATCAAGGGAATCGGAAAGCATCATGACCAAACGCATCATCTTCACTGGCGGCACCGGCAAGGCCGGTCGCCATGCCGTGCCCCATCTGCTGGCGAAGGGCTACAAGATCCTGAACGTCGATCTCAAGCCGCTCGACCTTCCGGGGGTGAACACGCTGATCGCCGACATCACCGACAGCGGCCAGGTCTTCAACGCCCTCACCACCCATTTCGGCTTTGATGGGTTTGATGACGGCGCGCCGCCGAAGGCCCCCGACGCCGTCGTGCATTTCGCGGCCGTGCCGCGCGTGATGATCAACCCGGACAATACCACATTCGCGCAGAACACCGTGGGCACCTACAACGTGCTGGAAGCGGCGATGAAGCTGGGCGTGCGCAAGGTGATCTTTGCCAGTTCGGAAACCACCTACGGCGTCTGCTTTGCCGAAGGTGACAAGGATTATCATTCCTTCCCGCTGGAGGAAGATTACGACATCGATCCGATGGACAGCTATGGCCTGTCGAAGGTGGTGAACGAAAAGACCGGCCGTGCCTTCGCGATGCGCTACGGTGCCGATGTCTACGGCCTGCGGATCGGCAACGTCATCGAACCGCATGAATACGCCAACTTCCCCGGCTACCTGGCCGACCCGATGAGCCGCAAGCGCAACGCATGGAGCTATATCGACGCACGCGATCTGGGCGAGATCGTGCATCTTTGCCTGCAAAAGGACGGGCTGGGCTATCAGGTGTTCAACGCCGTGAATGACACCATCACCGCCACCATGCCGACGGCAGAGTTCTTGGCGAAATACGCGCCGAATACGCCAATCACCCGGCCGATGGGCAAGGACGAAGCTCCGCTTTCCAATCGCAAGATCCGCGAAGTGCTGGGATTTCGTGAAGCGCATCCGTGGCGGAACTACGTGAAGGTTTGATCTGACCGGCCGGGGCGTTGCTGTCGTGATGCCCCGGTTGACAAAGCCCAGATGCAGCTACGGCAAAGCAAGGGCGTCGCGTGTTTCTGGCGCCGCGGCTAACCGACCCCGCAGCATGGATAAGACGCGCGTTTTCAACCTTTGATGAACCGCAGACCCTCTGCGCCTTCACCAGCAACGAGAACGCTGCCGCCTTCCGGTCATGCTCATATCGAAGGTGGAAGGGTGAGAGGTTGGACAACGACCCAAGCGGGGCTCGTTACGGCTGCTTCCTTCCGGACCTGACCGGGTTGGCGAGGCGCCTGCCCGCGCCAACCTCTCGAGCGGTTAGATAGTCTGCCGCCGCGCCCGATGCAACCCGTCAAAGATGAAGGCGGACCAGGGCGAAATCCTGGTCGGTCTGGCCCAGATGCTCCATCCGCAAGCCGCAGCGTTCCGCGACCTGGGGCAGAAGGGACAGTCCCTGCGGACCGGTCTCGAACAGGGTCGAGGTGCCGGGCATCGGCTGGAAGCGCCAGCCTGGCGCGGCATCCAGGGACAGCCGCCGGCGCTGCCGCAGGTAGTTGCGGATCACGTCCCGCGTCTGGGGACCCGGTTCCAGCACGACAGTGGTGCCGGCAGTGAGCGGCGCGAACAGCCCGCAGGCGGCCAGTCGATAAGAGTTGGTGGCCAGCACGAACCGGTCCTCGGCCCGCACTGGCGCCCCGCGCCAGGAAAGGTCGCGGACCCGGCTGCTGCCCGTCCGGCTGCCGTCGGGACCGTAGCCCGGAGGGCGGGAAAGATCGATCCGCCAGTTCACGTCCTGGATCACGTCGAACTGGTATGCGGGGAAACCCGGATCGGTCAGCGGCTGGTCAGGCAGGCCCGGACGGATTTGCCGGAACAGGCTGGCCGAGCGTTCAAGCCAGTCGCGCAGGTCCGCACCGGTCAGGGTCAAGGCGCAGATGCGGTTGGGAAAGGAATAGATGTCGGTCAGGTTCGCCAGCCGCAGCCTGCCCGGCGCGACGTCGGTGTAATGCTGTGGCCCGCCCCGGCCGCCTGCCCGGAAGGGGGCTGCCGCCGACAGGACCGGCACGCCGGCCAGCCGCGTGCCGACCAGGCTTTTGCGCACGAACCAGCGTTGCGCCATGTTCACCAGCCTCAGCGCCGGATCAAATCCGACAAGGGCAAAATAGCTGCTGATGCGGTCATCGCTGTGGCCGATGCGCCGGCGCAGGTGGCTAAGCGTCTGGCGATGTGCGGGGGCCACGCTGCGCAGGATCGCGGGGGCAGGGGGCAGATCCACCCCGACCGTCTCGCACCGGGCAACGGCTTCCGCGACGCGCCAGCCATTCTGCGGGTCATGGATCAGGGACAGGTCGACCACGCCCAGATGCGATCCGCAAAAGCCCGGCATCACGGCAGGCTTCCCCGCCAGTCTGCCGCCTGCCGTATCGATGCCCGCCCGGCCCCGGCGCGGGTCGGTCACGGCAATGCGGCCCGGAAAGACCTCGTGCGTGTGTCCTGCCACCACCACGTCGATCCCATCAAGCGCGGCAAGGTCGACCGCCACATTCTCGGCCCCCCCGGTGGCAGGGCGGTCCGAGATGCCGCTATGGGCAAGGGCAATCACCAGATCCGCACCTGCCGCCCAGATCCGGGGCAGGATCCGGGCGGCAGTCGCCATGATGTCGTCGCAGGCCATCTGCCGCGACAGGTCGCTGTCCCAGGCCGTCGTCTGGGGCGGCAGAAAGCCCACGATCCCGATCCGCAAGACCGCCTGCCTGCCGCTGTCGGTCAGCACCGTCTTTTCCAGGATCGTGAAGCCCCGGAAATCGGACCGACCCCGCAGGCGGAGATTCGCGGCCAGAAAGGGAAAGCGGGCCTGCCGCGCCGCGGCCTGCAGCGCCTCGATCCCGAAGGCGAAGTCGTGATTGCCGATGGCTGCGGCGTCATAGCCCATCAGGTTCATGGACGCGATCGCGGGATGCGGCTTGCCCCCCGCCCGGGCAGCCTGCTCGCCCAGGGGCGTGCCCTGCAGGAAATCGCCGTTGTCGACCAGCACTGTATTGGGATTCTCGGTCCTGTGCCGCTCGACCAGAGAGGCGATCTGCGCAAGGCTTCCACGCTCGCAAGGCCTGCCCGCCAGATAATCATGGGGCAGCAGCTTCATGTGCATGTCCGTCGTGGCCAGGATGCGCAGGTTGACGCTGACCACCGCAAGGGCCTGCGGATCGCGCTCTCCGATATCGTCCGGTGCGTCCCGCATTGCACAACCCTGACCACGAGTCGGGCAATGTGCGCCGACCCCTTAACAGCTTAATCAGCCGGATCGCACCTTCTCAACCACAGATTGTCAAGAGCAGAAGTTTAATTGCCTTGGGCGGGCATTTTGCGCACAATGGGACAGGGCAGTTCCAGAATGGCAAAGCCCGGATCACGGATCGGCAGGCGGCGGTAGAATGCTTTCCACTTGGATGAATACATTGCCTTCCATGCATTACGACATTGACAGGCCAAGGCTGCCCAGCCGTGGCCGTGACTGGAATGGTCAAACCCTTATGAAATTTTCAACCCGCGTCGATACCGACAAATCATCGGCAGAACTTTTCGACATCATCAGCGATTTCGTCCGCAGCGAAAGGGCCCTTGTTGCCCGTGGGGCACAGGTCCGACGGATCGATCCGTCGCAGGAGCCGGGCACCGGGCTTGGCTGGATGATCGATTTCAACTGGCGCGGCCAGCGTCGCAATGTCCGCCTGGACGTCACGCGGTTCGATCGGCCGTCCCATATCACGCTGGACGGCCATTCTGACCAGTTCGACCTGTCGATCACCCTGACGGTCGTTGCCCTGAGCCGGGTCAAGTCGCGCCTGCTGTTCGAAACCGAGGTCAGGCCCCGCAACATGCGTGCGCGACTGCTGCTGCAGACGGCCAAGCTGGGCAAGGCGCAACTGGACCGGAAATACGACCAGCGGATCGCCGATTTCCTGACCCACCTGCGCGCCGCCGCCTAGTCGGCGCTGCGCTGCGCCTCTCTCAGGGGGTCGGCGGGATAGACGCCCAGCATGTCCAGCGACGAGGTGAAGTAGCGCAGTTCCTCCAGGGCGCGCTGCAGGGCCGGATCCTCGGGATGGCCTTCGACATCGGCATAGAACTGCGTCGCGGTGAAGACGCCGTCGACCATGTAGCTTTCCAGCTTGGTCATGTTGACCCCGTTTGTCGCAAACCCGCCCATCGCCTTGTAGAGCGCGGCAGGAATGTTTCGGACGCGGAAGACGAAGCTGGTCAGCATCCGGTCGGACCGGCGGCTGAAATCCGGCTGGCGCGACATGATGAGGAAGCGGGTGGTGTTGTTCTGCCGATCCTCGATCTCATCGGCCAGGCTGTCCAGGCCATAGATCTCGCCCGCCAGGGGGGCGGCCAATGCCGCCAGCGACGGTTGGCCGCGCAATGCGACCTCTTTCGCGGAACCGGCCGTATCGGCGCCCGTCACGGCCCGGATGCCATGCTTGCGCATGAAGCCCCGGCACTGGCCCAGCAGGACCGTATGGCTCATTGCCTCGCGCACTTCGGACAGGGGGGTGCCCGGCACGGCCAGCAGGCTGATATGGACGCGCACAAAGGCCTCGTCCACGATATGCAGGCCGGATTCAGGCAGCAGGTGATGGATATCGGCCACCCGGCCATAGGTCGAGTTTTCCACCGGCAGCATCGCCAGGTCGGCCTGATGGCTGCGCACGGCCTCGATCACGTCCTCGAAGGTGCGGCAGGGCAGGGCCTCCATGTCGGGGCGGGCCTTGCGGCAGGCCTCGTGGCTGTAGGCGCCGGGCTCGCCCTGGAAGGCGATGCGGTTGGTCGTGGTCGTCATGGGCCGCTGTCCGAATTTTGAAGACTCGCGGGGTCAACTATACCTTGATCCCTCAAAGCGAAAGCGGATAGATACCCCACGAATTGACGAGCTTACCAATGCGGGGATCGCACGCGATGTTCAACACCATGACCGTGACCAAGGCCGCAGGCGCGCTGATCGGCGCGCTGCTGTTTCTGATGCTGGCCAATTGGGCGGCGGGATCGCTGTATCACGTCGGCGCGACCCACCACGGCGAGGGCGAGGAAGTTGCCCAGGCCTATTCTATCCCCGTCGAGGAGGCCGCGGGCGGCGAGGAAGCGGCCGAGGAGCAGATCGACTTTGCAGCCCTGCTGGCTTCGGCCGATGCGGCCGCAGGCGAGAAGGACTTCGGCAAGTGCAAGGCCTGCCACAAGCTGGACGGCACCGACGGCGTCGGTCCGCACCTGAACGGCGTTGTCGGCCGCGAAGTCGCCTCCGTTGCTGGCTTCAGCTATTCCCCCGCCATGGTCGAGCATCGCGCCGAGGCGCCCCAGTGGACGCCCGAGGCCTTGCAGGAGTTCCTGACCAACCCCAAGGCCGACGTGCCCGGCACCAAGATGTCCTTCGCCGGCCTGAAGGACCCCCAGGATCGCGCCGACATCATCGCCTATCTGCAAACCCAGCAGTAAGACAGCAAACCTGGTCCACAAGAAGGCGCATCCCCGGATGCGCCTTTTTTTGTGGCAAGGCGCGGTCCCGCCTCACGAAATCGCGGCTTGATCGTGTTCTCCGCGCTGCCTAGCGTGCAGCAGACACCACAGCCGGAGTTCGCCCATGCGTCGCCTTGCCCTGATCGCTGCCCTTTCGCTTGCCCCGGCCGGCGCCGCCTTTTTGCAAGAGGCCGAGGCGGCGGGGGGCGATGAGTCCGTCATCAAGACCCATGCCATCGCGTTGTTCGGCGAACCCGCGCTGCCCGCCGATTTCCCCCATTACCCTTACGTGAACCCCGACGCGCCCAAGGGGGGCGAGATTTCCTTTGGTGCGGTGGGGGGCTTTGACAGCTTCAACCCCTTCACCCACCGCGGCCGGGCCATCGCACTTTCGGTGATCCAGCTTGAAGGGCTGATGGACAGCCCGGCGGACGAGCTGGGCGTGTACTACTGCCTGCTGTGCGAAACGCTGGAATATCCCGAAAGCAAGGACTGGGTGATCTTCAACCTGCGCCCCGAGGCCAGGTTCAGCGACGGCACGCCGCTGACCGCCCATGACGTGCTGTTCAGCTTTGAAACCCTGCGCGACAAGGGCCTGTCGTCCTTCCGGATGGCGATGCAGCAGATGATCTCCAAGGCCGAGGTTCTTGACGACCATCGCATCAAGTTCACCTTCGCCGAAGGCTATCCCAGGCGCGACGTGATTTCGCAGATGGGCAACCAGATCGTCTTCTCGAAGAAGGATTTCGAGGAGAACAACCGCGATCTCGAGCAGAGCACCAACACCCCCTTCATCGGGTCCGGCCCCTACATGTTCGACCGCGCCGACATGGGCCGCACGCTGGTCGTGAAGCGCAACCCCGATTACTGGGGCAAGGACCTGCCGATCAACCAGGGCCGCTTCAACTTCGACCGCATCCGCTACGAGATGTTCGGCGACTTCGACAGCGCATTCGAGGCCTTCAAGGCAGGCGAATACACCTTCCGCAACGAGACATCGTCGATGCACTGGTCAACGCGCTATGACTTTCCGGCGCTCGCCTCGGGCGCGGTGGTGCGCGAGACACTGCCTAACGGCCAGATCGCCAGCGGCGACGGCTGGGTGTTCAACCTGCGGCGCGAAAAGTTCCAGGACATCCGCGTCCGCGAGGCGGTCGGGCTGATGTTCAACTTCGAATGGACCAACCAGACGCTGCTGTATGGCCTGGAAACCCGCGTCAATTCCTTCTGGGACAACAGCGAATTCCGTGCCGACGGTCCCCCCACGCCCGAGGAGGTCGCGCTGCTGGAACCCGTTGCCGCCGATCTTCCCGAAGGCATCCTGACCGAGGACGCGGTGGTCCAGCCCACCTCGGGCGAACGCCAGCAGGATCGCCGGAACATGCGCCAGGCCATGGCCCTGCTGGACGAGGCGGGCTGGGCCGTGGGCAGCGACGGGATGCGCCGCAACGCCGCCGGAGAGGTCCTGCGGATCGAGATCCTGAACGACGACGTGGGCAACGACCGCATCCTCAACCCCTTTGTCCAGAACCTGCGTGCCATCGGCATCGACGCCGTGAACCGCCGCGTCGACAACGCCGAGATGGAGCTGCGCACCCGGTCCAAGGATTTCGACATGGTCGAGGACAGCCTGGGCCAGGCCTATGCCATCGGCGGCTATGCAGGCCAGGTCTTCGGGTCCGAGGACGCCGACGACGTCTTCAACCCGATGGGCCTTGCCAACCCGGCCATCGACCGGCTTCTGGAACTGGGCCAGCAGGCCGAAACGATGGAGGACAACATCACCGCCATCAACGCGCTTGACCGGGCGCTGCGCAGCCTGCGCTTCTGGGTGCCGAAATGGTTCAAGGCCGAATACACGCTGGCCTATTACGACATGTATCGCCATCCCGAACAGATGCCGCCCTATGCGCTTGGCACGCTGGACTTCTGGTGGGCCGACACCGTGCGTGAGGCGGAACTGAAGGCGGCGGGCGCGATCCGCTGACGGCAGGGTTGATTTCGCGGCGATCCCGCCCGACAAGGGCGGGATAAAGGAAAAGGGGCCGCAAAGGCCCGGAAGGGGCAAGGGCAATCCGATGGGCGCCTATATCCTGCGGCGATTGCTGCTGATCATCCCGACCCTGATCGGGATCATGGTGGTGAACTTCACACTGACGCAATTCGTGCCGGGCGGTCCCATCGAACAGATCGCCGCGCAGGTGCAGGGTTCGGGCGACGCCTTCAGCAACATATCCGGCGGGGGCGCCGGCGCCGATACCGGCGTGGTCGAGGGATACGAGGGTGCGCGCGGCCTGCCGCCCGAATTCATCGCTCAGCTCGAGAAAGAGTTCGGCTTCGACAAGCCACCGCTTCAACGCTTCCTGACGATGATGGGCAACTACCTGACCTTCGATTTCGGCACATCGTGGTTCCGGTCGATCAGCGTCATCGACCTGGTGATCGAGAAGATGCCGGTATCCATCACGCTGGGCCTGTGGTCCACGCTGCTGGCCTATCTGATCTCGATCCCGTTGGGGATCCGCAAGGCGGTTCGCGACGGGACGCGGTTTGACACCTGGACCTCGGGCGTGATCATCATGGCCTATGCGATCCCGGCCTTCCTGTTCGCCGTGCTACTGATGGTTCTGTTCGCGGGCGGCAGCTATTGGCAGATCTTCCCGCTGCGCGGTCTGACCAGCGACAATTTCGCCGACCTGTCGCTGTGGGGCAAGATCAAGGACTATGCCTGGCACGCGACGCTGCCGGTGGTGGCCTCGACAATTTCCAGCTTTGCCACGCTAACCCTATTGACCAAAAACAGTTTTCTGGAAGAGATCAACAAGCAATACGTGATGACCGCCCGCGCCAAGGGCCTGACCGAGGGGCGTGTCCTTTACGGCCATGTCTTCCGCAACGCCATGCTGATCGTCATCGCGGGCTTTCCGGCGGTGTTCCTGGGCGTCTTCTTCGGCGCCTCCATCCTGATCGAGACGGTCTTTTCGCTGGACGGCCTTGGCCGCCTGGGCTTCGAGGCCGCGGTGCAGCGCGACTATCCGGTGATCTTCGGCACGCTTTACGTCTTCGGGCTTCTCAGCCTGGTGGTGGGGATCCTGTCGGACATGATGTATGTCTTCGTCGATCCGCGCATCGACTTTGAATCGAGGGCCGGCTGATGGCGCTCTCGGAACTCAACCGCCGCCGCTGGCGCAACTTCCGCCGCAATGGCCGGGCCTTCTGGTCGCTGGTGATCTTCTCGATCCTGTTCGTGATCGCGATGTTCGCCGAGGTGGTGGCCAACGACAAGCCGATCGTCGCAAGCTATCGCGGGGAACTGTATTTCCCTGCCTACAACTTCTATCCGGAAACCGCTTTCGGCGGCGATTTCGGGACCGAGGCGATCTATAACGACCCGGCCGTGGAATGCCTGATCGTCACCGGCGGCAGCCAGGATTGCTGGGACACGCCCGAGGATCTGATCGCCGCCGTGGATGCAGGCACCAGCGATATCCCCGAGGCTGAGCAGGGCTGGATGATCTGGCCGCCGATCCCGTTCCACTATTCGACCATTAACAACGTGGGCAGCGCCCCAAGCGCGCCGGACGGCACGCATTGGCTTGGCACGGACGACACCGCCCGCGACGTGCTGGCCCGCGTGATCTATGGCTTCCGCATCTCGATCCTGTTCACGCTGATCGTGACGGTCGTCGCATCCGTCGTGGGCATCGCGGCAGGGGCGATCCAGGGCTATTTCGGCGGACGCACCGACCTGGTGTTCCAGCGGGTGCTGGAGATCTGGGCCTCCACCCCGTCGCTTTACGTCATCATCATCCTGTTCGCGATCCTGGGACGCAGCTTTTGGCTGCTGGTCTTCGTCACCATCCTGTTCGGCTGGCCCGCGCTTGTGGGCGTGGTCCGGGCCGAGTTCCTGCGGGCGCGGAACTTCGAATATGTCCGCGCGGCCCGTGCCCTGGGCGTTTCCGACCGCACCATCATGTTCCGCCACATCCTGCCCAATGCGATGGTCGCCACGCTGACCATGCTGCCCTTTGTCGTCACCGGCACGATCAGCGGCTTGGCCGCGCTGGACTACCTGGGCTATGGCTTGCCTGCATCGGCGCCCTCGCTGGGGGAACTGGCGCTTCAGGCCAAGCAGAACCTGCAGGCGCCCTGGCTGGCCTTCACCGCCTTTTTCACCTTTGCCATCATGCTGTCGCTTCTGGTCTTCGTCTTCGAAGGCGTGCGCGATGCCTTTGACCCCCGAAAGACCTTCAAATGACCGAAGCCGTTCTGTCGGTCCAGGACCTGCGCATCAGCTTTCGCCAGGAGGGCAGGGTGGTGCCCGCCGTCAAGGGCGTCAGCTTCCAGATCGGCAAGGGCGAGACGGTGGCCCTGGTGGGCGAATCCGGGTCCGGCAAGTCGGTGACCGCGCTGTCAACGGTGCGCCTGCTGGGCGATTCCGCCGTGGTCGAGGGGTCGGTGAAATACGCCGGCCGCGAGATGGTGGACGCGCCGGAAAAGGTGCTGCGCGACATCCGGGGCGACGACATCAGCTTCATCTTCCAGGAACCGATGACTTCGCTGAACCCGTTGCACACGCTGGAAAAGCAGCTTGGCGAAAGCCTGGCGCTGCACCAGGGACTGACGGGCGCACGAGCGCGCGCGCGGATCGTGGAACTGCTGACCCGCGTGGGCATCCGCGACCCCGAGTCGCGCCTGGCCGATTATCCGCACCAGCTGTCCGGCGGGCAGCGGCAGCGCGTGATGATCGCCATGGCGCTTGCCAACGGTCCCGAGCTGCTGATCGCGGACGAACCGACGACCGCGCTGGATGTGACGATTCAGGCGCAGATCCTCGATCTGCTGGCGGAACTGAAGGCGGCCGAGGGGCTGTCGATGCTGTTCATCAGCCACGACCTGGGCATCGTGCGCCGGATCGCCGACCGCGTCTGCGTCATGAAGGACGGAGAGATCGTCGAGCAAGGCCCGGTCGCCGATCTGTTCGCCAATCCGCAGCACGAATACACCCGCAGGCTGCTGGCCGCCGAGCCGAAGGGCATGGCAGATCCCGTGGCCCCCGACGCGCCGGTGATGGTCGAGACACGCGATCTGAAGGTCTGGTTCCCGGTCCAGCGGGGGCTTTTGCGCAAGACAGTCGGCCATGTGAAGGCCGTCAATGGCGCGACCCTGACCGTGCGGGCGGGCGAGACGCTGGGCGTCGTGGGCGAATCCGGGTCTGGCAAGACCACGCTGGCCTTGGCTGTCATGCGGCTGATCGCCAGCGACGGGCCGATCCTGTTCATGGGCCAGGACATCGCCCGCTGGCAGTCGCGCCAGTTGCGAAGGCTGCGCCGCGACATGCAGATCGTCTTCCAGGATCCCTTCGGCAGCCTGTCGCCCCGGATGACGGTCGAACAGATCATCGCCGAGGGCCTGACCGTCCACGGGGTTGAAAAGGGCCGCGACCGCCGCCAGATGGTCGCCGACATCATGGCAGAGGTCGGGCTGAACCCCGAAATGATGCACCGCTATCCGCACGAGTTTTCCGGCGGCCAGCGCCAGCGCATCGCCATCGCCCGCGCGATGATCCTGCGGCCCAAGGTCGTGGTTCTGGACGAACCGACAAGCGCGCTTGACATGACGGTGCAGGTGCAGATCGTCGGGCTTCTGCGCGGGTTGCAGCAGAAATACGGGTTGGCCTTCCTGTTCATCAGCCACGACCTTCGCGTCGTGCGCGCCATGTCGCACAAGATCATGGTGATGCGCGCGGGCGAGGTGGTGGAACAGGGCTCTACCGCCCAGATCTTCGACGCTCCGCAACAGGACTACACGCGTGCGCTGCTGGCAGCGGCGTTTCGCGACCACCACCGATGAAGATCCTGTTCGTCCACCAGAACTTTCCCGGTCAGTTTCCCCACTTGGCCCCGGCGCTTGCCGCGCGCGGGCACCAGGTCCTGGCGCTGACGGACGAAAAGAACCAGCGGCCCAGCCCGGTGTCGACCGTCCGATACAAGACGCCCGAGGCGGTCCAGGTGAACGGTTTCGGCCGCAGCTATGCGACCCATGCCGAACGCGGTTATCTAGCCGCGCGCGGGGCCCGGGCCTTGCGCGACCGCCACGGCTTCACCCCCGACCTGATCATCGGCCATACCGGCTGGGGCGAGACGCTGTTCCTGCGCGAGATCTGGCCCGACGCCAAGCTGCTGGTCTATGCCGAGCTTCTGTATCGCACGCGCGGCCATGACGTGGGCTTCGACCCCGAATTGCAGCAGGACAGCGACGAGGCGCGGATGCTGGCCATTGCCCGGTCGGCCCACCTGATCCAGGGGATCGTGCAGGCGGACGCGGCGATCTCTCCGACCGCCTATCAGGCCGGCAGCTTTCCCCCTGAACTGCGGGGCAAGATCACCGTGATCCATGACGGCATCGACACCGCGAAGGTCTGCCCCAACCCCCAGGCCGTGATGACGCTGCCGGGCGGACGGGTGCTGCGCGCGGGGGACGAGGTTCTGTCCTATGTCAGCCGCTCGCTGGAACCTTATCGCGGCTTTCACATCTTCATGCGCGCCTTGCCCGAGGTTCTGGATGCCCGCCCGCAGGCGCAAGCGGTGATCGTCGGGGCCGAGGGGGTCAGCTATGGCAGCGTGCCCAAGGACGGCGGCAGCTGGAAGGCGCGGATGCTGGCCGAACTGGGCGACCGGCTGGATCTGTCGCGCGTGCATTTCCTTGGGCGGGTGGCTTATGACGACTATCTGTCGCTGATCCAGCTGGCGCGCGTCCATTGCTACCTGACCTATCCCTTCGTGCTGTCCTGGTCCCTGACCGAGGCGATGGCGGCGGGGGGCTATGTCGTTGCATCGGATACCGAGCCGGTGCGCGAACTGATCCGCGACGGCCAGAATGGCCGCCTGGTGCCCTTTTTCGACGGCCCTGCGCTATCGGCCGCCCTGATCCGCGGGCTGGCCGGCGATCCCGAGGCCGACCGGCTGCGTCGCGCCGCGCGGCAGACCATCACCGACGGCTACGACCTGCACAGCCACAGCCTGCCGCGCCAGATCGAATGGGTGGAAAGCCACGTGCCGATGGGCTAAGCCCTGCCGACGTTTGAATGAGGCGCATCATGGTCGAAATCCGGCTGACGAACACCCGCACCCGCAGGAAAGAGGCGTTCACGCCCATCGACCCCGGGAACGTGCGCCTCTACCTGTGCGGGCCGACGGTCTATGACCGCGCGCATCTGGGGAATGCCCGGCCGGTGCTGGTCTTCGACGTGCTGGTGCGCCTGCTGCGCCATGTCTATGGCGCGGATCACGTCACCTATGTCCGCAACTTCACCGACGTGGACGACAAGATCAACGCCCGCGCCGCCGCCACCGGCCGCACCATCCGCGAGATCACCGAGGAAACCGTCGCCTGGTATCACCAGGACATGGACGCCCTGGGCGCCGCGCGTCCCGACCACGAGCCCCGCGCGACCGAATACATCGTCGAGATGGTCGCGATGATCGAGACCCTGATCGCGAACGGCAACGCCTACGAGGCCGAGGGCCATGTGCTGTTCGACGTGCGGTCCTTTCCCGAATACGGCCGCCTGTCGGGCCGTTCGGTGGACGACATGATCGCCGGCGCGCGGGTCGAGGTGGCGCCCTTCAAGCGGGATCCGATGGATTTCGTGCTGTGGAAACCCTCCGAGGCCGACCAGCCCGGCTGGGACAGCCCCTGGGGCCGCGGCCGCCCCGGCTGGCATATCGAATGCTCCGCCATGTCGGCGGCGCTTCTGGGCCCCAGCTTCGACATCCACGGCGGCGGCATCGACCTGCAATTCCCGCACCACGAGAACGAGGTCGCCCAAAGCTGCTGCGCCCATCCCGAGGCCTCTTTCGCCAATGTCTGGCTGCACAACGAGATGCTGCAGGTCGAGGGAAAGAAGATGTCCAAGTCGCTGGGCAACTTTTTCACGGTTCGGGACTTGCTGGACAAGGGTGTGCCCGGTGAGGTGATCCGGTTCGTGATGCTGTCCACCCATTACCGCAAGCCGATGGACTGGACTGAAACCAAGGCGAAGGAAGCCGAGCGCCACCTGGAAAACTGGTTCTTCGCGCTTGTTCAGGCGGGCTACAGCAAGAGCATGGTCGAGACGCTGAAGAATGGCGGCGTCTGGCGACCCCTCGACGCTGTTGTGGATGCCCTTGCGAATGATCTGAACACGCCAGGGGCGATTGCCGCCTTGCATGACTTCACGCTTGGCGGATCTGCCGTCCAAAGCGCCCCCTTCGCGGCATCCTTGGAAATGCTGGGATTCGTTCCAGACTGGGATGAGATCGGCAGCTTCGCCAGGGTCGGTGTCGGGTCTGTTGGTGAACACCCTGCGCGGGACCGGGTGGCTGCGCTGCTGCTGGATCGGCAGGAAGCGAAGCGGGCCAAGAACTTCCAAAGGGCCGATGAAATCAGGAACCATCTTCAAAGGGCCGGAGTCGAGGTAAGAGACACCCCGGGTGGCGGGTGGACCTTCGAACTTGGACCTGACTTTGATGAAGCGGTGTTGGATGATCTTGGTCGCCCCTGACTTCCAAAACAACGGTGGCGGCACATGACCCTTGAAGCCTGCACCAACTTGGTCCGGTCCCAGGATCCCGACCGCTTCGGTGCGGCCTTGGTCGCCAACCCGCAGGATCGCCCTGCGCTGATAACGCTGTACGCGCTGAACCTCGAAATCGCGCGGGCTCCGTTCCAGTCGGGCGAACCGCTGTTGGCGGAGATGCGGCTGCAATGGTGGGTGGACCGGCTGGCCGAGATGGGCACGGGCAGACCACCCCCCCTGCATGACGTGCTGACCCCTTTGTGGGAGGCCTGGGGCAGCGCCGCTGGCGACTTGACCCCCTTGGCCGAGGCCCGCCGCCGCGACTGCTTTCGCGAACCTTTCGCGACACCCGAGGAGGTGGCGGAATACGTCGCCGACACCAGCGGGCGCCTGATGGCACGGGCTGTGGCACGGCTGGGTGCCGATGCGCAGGGACAGGCGGTCGCTGCCGACCAGGGGCTGGGGGCAGGGCTGGTGGCATGGCTGCGCGCGCTGCCGCAACTGCAACCCATCGGCTTGGGCCTGGCAAGCGGCGATCCCGCCGACGCGGCCCGGTTGGCCCGGCTGGCGCGTGACGCCTTCGAGCGTGCCGCGGGTTCGCGCAGGCTGCTGCCGAAACGGGCGGCGGCGGCACTGTATTCCGGGCCAAGCGTGGGGCGGCTGCTGTCCGGCATTCTTGAAAACAAGGTGAACATCCTTGAGGAAGAGGTTGTAATCACGCCATTCCAGCGTCGTGCCTCCCTCGCCAGGCTGGCGCTGACCGGACGGTGGTGGCGCTAGGCTACCGGTCTGGCCGCGGCCATAAACCCTCTTTTCATGCTTTGGCTGATATGAAAGGAATTGAACCGAACGGGACGGCGGGACGGACGGATGGCCAAGGGCGGATTGGATGCACAGGCGAGGCAGGGCTATACCCTGATCGCGCCGCCGTTCCTTTACGCGCTGCTGATCCTGGCGGCGCCGCTGCTGACCATCCTGGCCTACAGCTTCCTGACAGATGGCTATCTGGAAGTCGTTCGCGACTTCACCTGGGCCAATTACGCGCAGGTCTGGACAGACCCGATCGTGCGCACCGTCATGCTGCGATCCCTGACCGTGTCGGCCCTTGTGACGCTGGTGACGGTGCTGCTGGCCTTTCCGGTGGCCTATTACGTCAGCTTCATGGTTCGGCCCGAGAAGAAGGCGACCTGGCTGTTCCTGATCACCATCCCCTTCTGGACCAGCTACCTGATCCGGGTGTTCCTGTGGAAGGTGATCCTGGGCTATAACGGCGTCATCAATTCCAGCTTGACCGGGCTTGGCATCATCGACGAGCCCCTGACCTTTATCCTCTATAACGTGAACTCGATCGTGATCACGCTGGCCCATGCCTATGCGCCCTTCGCCATCCTGCCGATCTTCGTGGCGCTGGAAAAGATCGACCGATCCCTGCTGGAAGCTGGCCGCGACCTGGGCGAAAGCCGGGCGATGACCTTCTGGCGCGTCACGCTGCCCCTGGCGATGCCTGGTGTGCTGGCGGCGGTTCTGATCGTCTTCATCCCGACCATCGGCGACTATGTGACGCCCGAGTTGATTGGCGGCGGCAAGATCCCGATGATCGCCAACCTGATCCAGGTGCAGATGCTGGCGCTGGACAACCGCCCGCTGGGATCGGCCCTGGCCGTCACCGCAATGGCCATTGTCGCCCTTGTTAGCATCGTCTTCCTGCTGATCAACCGCCGCTTCCTGAAGGTGCGGTCGTGAAGGGGCAGGGGCGCGGCCTGCAGGCCTATGCGCTGCTGTATCTGCTGTTCCTTTACGCGCCGATCATCCTGCTGCCGTTGTTTGCCTTCAATTCCGGCACGATCATCGCCTTTCCGCTGCAGGGCTTTACGACCGACTGGTTTTCGCAGATGTGGGCCAATGCCACGCTGCGCACCGCGCTGACCAATTCGTTGATCATTGCGGTCAGCGCGGCGATCCTGGCAACCTGCCTGGGCATTTTCGCCGCCCGCGCTTCCACGCGGTTTGAGTTTCCGGGCAAGGGCGGCATGATGGGCTTCATCCTGCTGCCGATGGTCCTGCCGGAAATCATCGTGGCGATGTCGCTGCTGGTGGTGCTGCTGGGCGCGGGGGTGCAACTGTCGATCCTGACCGTGATCGTCGGCCACGTCCTGATCTGCATGCCCTATGCCATCGCGATCCTGACCACCGCGTTTTCCAGCCTCGACAAGTCGCTGGAGGAAGCGGCCTATGACCTGGGCGAAACACGGTGGAGCGCGTTCCGACTGGTCACCCTGCCGCTGGTCATGCCGGGGATCATCAGTTCGCTGCTGATCTCCTTCACCATCAGCCTGGACGAATTCATCATCGCCTTCTTCCTGGCGGGCAACCAGCCGACGCTGCCCACCTATATCTTCAGCCAGCTTCGCTTTCCCAAGCAGATCCCGATGATCATGGCGCTTGGCACCGTGCTGGTCGCACTGTCCATCGTGCTGCTGGCGCTTGGCGAATATTTCCGCCGCCGGGGCAACGCCCGGATGGGCGGCAATCCTACCGGAGGGTTCCTGTGAGCGAGACTCGATTCGATCGGCTGGACGCCGCAAAGCCGATGATCGAATGCCGGGGCGTTCACAAGCATTATGGCGATTATCACGCGCTGCGCGGCATCGACCTGACCATCCGGGCGGGCGAGTTCTTTTCTCTGCTGGGACCGTCCGGCTGCGGCAAGACCACGCTGCTGCGTACGATCGCAGGCTTCGAGGATATCTCAGACGGCGTTATCCTGATCGACCAGAAGCACATGGAGGAGGTGCCCGCCAACAAGCGGCCCACCAACATGGTCTTTCAGTCCTATGCCATCTTCCCGCATCTGACGGTCGCGCAGAACGTGGCCTTCGGCCTGCGCCGCGACCCGCGCGGCAAGGCGGAAAAAGCGGCCCTGGTCGAGGAAGCCTTGGCGATGGTCGGCCTGCGGGGTTTCGGCAACCGCGCCGCCCATGCCCTGTCGGGCGGGCAGCGCCAGCGGGTGGCGCTTGCCCGCGCGCTGATCTTGAAGCCCAAGGTGCTGCTGCTGGACGAACCCCTGTCGGCGCTTGACCGCAAGATGCGCGAGCAGATGCAGGTCGAACTGATCAAGCTGCAGCGCCAGGTCGGCATCACCTTCGTCCTGGTGACCCACGACCAGGAAGAAGCCCTGGTCATGTCCGACCGCATTGCCGTCATGTTCGAGGGCGAGATTGCCCAGCTTGACGGGCCCGAGGCGCTTTATGCCCGCCCCGCCAACCGCCGGGTCGCGGATTTCATCGGCGTGATGAACTTCCTGCCTGCGCGGATCCTGGCAGAGGTCGATGGAACCGTCACGGTCGAGGCTCCGGGCCTGGGCGTGGTGGACCTGCCTGCCCGGCAGGTCAGCCGCGCGAACCCCGACGATGAAGGCCCGAGCATCGGCTTTCGACCGGAAACCATGACCCTTGTCGGCGCAAACCAGACCCACAGCCAGCCGCGCGAAACAAGCGCCACCATCGACGAGGTCGTCTATTACGGCGACATGACCTATTATGACCTGCGGCTGGACGGGGCGGCGGCGATCGACGGCAGGGCGCGCCCGGTGCGCATCTCGATGCGCAACGTCTTCGGCCGCGACGTGCAGGAAGTGGGAACCCGCACCCGCCTTGCCTGGTCGCCCGGATCGCTGGTCCTGTTCCGCTGACGCTTGCAGAACTCCGGCCGCTTGCCTAGAACGCGCCCTGACTTGGCAGGAAAGGGCGCGTCATGGGCTTTCGCATGGGAATTGTCGGCTTGCCGAACGTGGGCAAATCGACATTGTTCAACGCGCTGACGAAGACCGCCGCCGCGCAGGCCGCGAATTTCCCCTTTTGCACCATCGAACCCAATGTGGGCGACGTGGCCGTGCCCGACCCCCGGCTTGACACGCTGGCCCAGATCGCCGGCAGCAAGCAGATCATTCCGACGCGCATCACCTTCGTGGACATCGCGGGCCTTGTGAAGGGCGCCAGCAAGGGCGAGGGCCTGGGCAACCAGTTCCTGGCCAATATCCGCGAAGTGGACGCCATCGCCCATGTCCTGCGCTGCTTCGAGGATGGCGACGTCACCCATGTCGAGGGCCGCGTCGATCCCATCGCGGACGCGGAAACCATCGAGACCGAACTGATGATCGCCGACCTTGAGTCGGTCGAGCGTCGGCTGGCCAACATCGCGCGCAAGCTGAAGGGCGGCGACAAGGAGGCCGTGGCCCAGGAAAAGCTGCTGAAGGCCGCGCAGGCCGCGCTTGAATCCGGCAAGCCCGCGCGCACCGTGACCGTGGCCGACGAAGACCGCAAGGCCTGGTCGATGCTGCAATTGCTGACCGCCAAGCCCGTCCTGTTCGTCTGCAACGTCGAGGAAGACAAGGCCTCGACCGGCAATGCCCAATCCGATCGCGTGGCGCAGATGGCCGCCCAGCAGGGCGCGGGCCATGTGGTGATCTCGGCCAAGATCGAGGAAGAGATCAGCCAGCTTCCCGCCGACGAAGCCGCCATGTTCCTCGAGGAGATGGGCCTGCACGAGGCGGGCCTGGATCGCCTGATCCGCGAGGGCTACAAGCTGCTGGGCCTGGACACCTATTTCACCGTCGGCCCCAAGGAGGCCCGCGCCTGGACCATCCACAAGGGCACCCTGGCCCCGCAGGCCGCCGGCGTGATCCACGGCGATTTCGAACGCGGCTTCATCCGGGCCGAAACCGTCGCCTATGACGACTATGTCGCCTACAAGGGCGAGGCAGGGGCGCGCGAGGCGGGCAAGTTCCGGGTCGAGGGCAAGACCTACCAGGTCAAGGACGGCGATGTCCTGCACTTCCTGTTCAACGCCTGAAGCCTAGCGCAGCCAGACATACCACGCTGCAACGGCCACCAGCAGGATCGCGATGATCCCCATCGGGCCGCGCCACCAGGGCCTGCGCTCCAGCGGATCGACGGACAGGGGTGCGGCGCCGTGGCCAAGCTGTTCACGGATCCGCTGACGTGCGCGGGCCGGGGCCATGACCGGCGTCAGCTCGTTCGCCAACCGGGCAAGCCGTTCCTGCCATTCGGCGACCTGCGCCGCGTCCACGCCGCCCGACGACGGCCGCAGCCCAAGCGCCTGTTCGGCGGCGGCGAAGCTGACGCCTTCGTCCGCGGCGTGGCCCGACAGATGCTCCAGTTCCTCGTGCAGGCCGTGGCGGGCCTCGTCGGCGGACAGGCCATGGCGGCGGCCAAGCTGGGCGTAATCCAGCCCCTCGAGATAAGCCCCCCGCAGAAGTCCCACCGCCCAGCCATCCGGCGCGGCCACGCCGGACAGTGCAGCACGCCGTCCCATCGCGCGGTCGCGGGCCTGGGTCACCAGCCAGGCCATCGGCGAAAGCCCGCTGTCGGCCTGGCGGGGGGCTTCCTTCCAGATGGCGACATAGGCCTGTTCCAGCACTTCCTCGGCTTCCCGACGGTCCTTCAGGATCGACAGGCACAGGGCGTTCAGCCGGGCCGAACTGCTTTCGTAAAGCGTATCGAAGGCGCGGCGGTCCCCCTTGGCGACAAGGGCGATCAGGCTGTCGGCGGGTGTCGTGCGGGCATCCGGCAAGGGATTTCCTCTCGTGGTTGCGGGGACAACTTAGCAGCCGCCCCGCGCCCGTCAACGCAAGCCCGGCTTGCACGTGGCGGACTTATGCGCGATCAAGGCGGGCGATGCGAGGAAAGGGCCCGTGATGCTGGACACGAACGTCAAACCCACCGAAGAGATCGACCTGCGCGAGGTGTTCGGTCTGGACAGCGACATGAAGGTCAAGGGCTTCGCCGAACGGACCGACCGCGTGCCCGAGATCGACAGCACCTACAAGTTCGATCCCGACACCACGATGGCGATTCTCGCGGGTTTTGCCTATAACCGCAGGGTGATGATCCAGGGCTATCACGGCACCGGAAAGTCCACGCATATCGAACAAGTGGCCGCGCGGCTGAACTGGCCCTGCGTGCGGGTCAACCTGGACAGCCATGTCAGCCGGATCGACCTGATCGGCAAGGACGCGATCAAGCTGGTAGACGGCAAGCAGGTGACGGTCTTCCACGAAGGCATCCTTCCCTGGGCGCTGCGCAACCCCACCGCCATTGTCTTCGACGAATACGACGCGGGTCGCGCGGACGTGATGTTCGTGATCCAGCGGGTTCTGGAAACCGACGGCAAGCTGACGCTGCTGGACCAGAACGAGGTGATCACCCCGCATCCCTGCTTCCGCCTGTTCGCGACCGCGAACACCGTGGGCCTGGGCGACACGACGGGGCTTTACCACGGCACCCAGCAGATCAACCAGGGCCAGATGGACCGCTGGTCGCTGGTCTCGACGCTGAACTACCTGTCCCACGACGCCGAGGCCGCGATCGTGCTGGCCAAGAACCCGACCTACAACACGGAAAAAGGCCGCAAGATCATCGGGCAGATGGTGACGCTGGCGGATCTGACGCGCACGGCCTTCATGCAGGGCGACCTGTCCACCGTCATGTCGCCGCGCACGGTGATTGCCTGGGCGCAGAACGCCCGCATCTTCGGCAACAACATCGGCTATGCCTTCCGGCTGACCTTCCTCAACAAGTGCGACGAGCTGGAACGCCAGACCGTGGCCGAATTCTATCAGCGCCTGTTCGACGAGGAGCTGCCCGAAAGCGCGGCGGCGAAAGCAAAGTGATGCGCGTCGGGGCTGCCACCGCGTCATTGGCGGTGGTGGCTGTG
This sequence comes from Paracoccus sp. AK26, assembly GCF_011801365.1. Lineage (NCBI taxonomy): Bacteria > Pseudomonadati > Pseudomonadota > Alphaproteobacteria > Rhodobacterales > Paracoccaceae > Paracoccus > Paracoccus sp. AK26. Next base: position 1,672,317 of record NZ_CP041041.1, on the reverse strand, counting down.
GTTTCAGGTGCATGGGCCGAGGACGCTTCTCGGTTCACTCCGATGGAGCAGTTCGATGTCAGGCCTCTTTCGCCCCCACCTGCGGTGGATCGCTCGGCGAACAGCTACGCGCGTTGCGCTGGATTCTATCTTCACGCCGTTCGCATGGATGAGAACAACAGCTTCGCAAAGGAAGCTGAGGTGCTTTTGATGACCAAGGCGCTTTCGGTTGGGGGACCTGACAAGGCGGAATCCCTGCGTATCCTCCGCGACGAAGAAAGCGTGCAGGCAGGACAACGGTATGAGTTGCGCCAAGCCACCCTACGCAAACTTTGGGAAATGGAAAAAGTTGGACAGACTGCAGTGACAAAGGAGCAGGAACAAGAACTGCTGCGTCCCATGTTGCTCGAAACCGCTTTTTTGACCGGGTGTTACCGTTTGGCTCTGGAATTAAGCTGGGAGGGGCGGAAACCTTGAAAAGGTCTGACAACCCCCACCGGTCCTTTTAAGACGGCCCTAGCCGAGGCCGCTCGCCCTATAGCGGGGGATCACGAACTGAATCTGACTTTTGGAGTGGACCCTTAGGCGCTCGAGGTGGTATCCAAATTCGATCTCGCCGATCTTGAGGACAGGGCAGGCGCAATGGCCTGCCCCGGCATGTTTCAGACTTCCTCGGCGACCGGATAGTCGACATAGCCTTTCGGCCCGCTGCCGTAGAAGGTCGAGGGATCCTGCTGGTTCAGCGACAGATCCTGGGCAAAGCGGCGGGGCAGGTCGGGCGTGGCGATGAAGTCCTTGCCGAAGGCCGCTGCGTCGGCGCGGCCCGATTGCACCAGGTCGCTGGCGCTGTCGCGGGTCAGCTTTTCATTGGCAATGACGACGCCGCCGAAGGCTGCCTTGATGTCGTCCATCAGGCTGTCTGCACCCAGGTATTCGCGCAGGCAGATGAAGGCCAGGCCGCGCTGCTTCATCTGACGCGCGACATATGTGAACAGCGCCTTGGGATCGCTGTCGCCCATGTCGTGGTTGTCGCCGCGCGGGGACAGGTGCAGGCCCACGCGGTCGGCGCCCCAGACGGCGGTGACGGCATCCACGACCTCGGTCAGGAAGCGGGCGCGGTTCTCGATCGGGCCGCCATACTGGTCGGTGCGGCGGTTGGTGCTGTCCTGCAGGAACTGGTCGATCAGATAGCCGTTGGCCGCGTGGATCTCGACCCCGTCGAAGCCTGCGCGCTTGGCGTTCTGGGCGCCCTGGCGATAGGCCTCGACGATCTCCGCAATCTCGGCGGTTTCAAGGGCGCGGGGCGTCTCGTAGTCCTTCATCGGGCGGACCAGGCTGACATGGCCCGCAGGCTTGATCGCACTTGGCGCGACCGGCAGTTGGCCGTCCAGGAACAGCGGATCCGAGATACGGCCCACGTGCCACAATTGCAGGAAGATCAGCCCGCCCGCGTCATGGACGGCCTTGGTGACCTGCTTCCAGCCCTCGACCTGTTCCTCGTTCCAGATGCCGGGCGTGTCGGCATAGCCCACGCCCATCGGCGTCACGCTGGTCGCTTCCGACAGGATCAGCCCGGCCCCGGCGCGCTGCGCATAATACTCGGCCATCATGGCGTTCGGCACCCGTTTTTCCCCGGCGCGGGCGCGGGTCAGGGGTGCCATGACGATGCGGTTGCGAAGAGTCAGCGGCCCGATCTGGAGGGGATCGAAAAGCGTTGGCATGAAAGCTCCTTTCAATTCTTGCGTCGTCTGCAACTGTGTATGGGCAAGGCCGGTGTCAACATCCTGCTTTTGCATGACAGCCTTGGCCTGCGCGCCTTGGCCGGTTAGAACCTGCTTCCGTTTCCGGAGGATCCCATGGACACAGCCGCCCGCATCGCCCGCACCATCGCGACCGAGATCAACGCCAACCCCGCCCAGGTCACGGCAGCGGCCGATCTGCTGGACGGCGGCGCGACGGTGCCCTTCGTGGCGCGCTATCGCAAGGAGGTGACCGGAGGGCTGGACGACACGCAGCTGCGGACCCTGGCCGAGCGACTGGCCTATCTACGCGACCTCGAGGCGCGCAGGGCCTCGATCCTCGGGTCGATCAAGGATCAGGGCAAGCTGACCGACGACCTGGGCCGCGCCATCGTCGGGGCCGAGACGAAATCCGCGCTTGAGGACATCTACCTGCCCTTCAAGCCCAAGCGGCGCACCAAGGCCATGATCGCACGGGAAAACGGGCTGGAGCCGCTGCTGCGCGCGATCCAGGACGACCGCGCTGCCGACCCGGCGGCGCTTGCGGCCCGATATGTCACCGACGCCGTGCCGGACGTGAAGGCCGCGTTGGACGGCGCCCGCGACATCCTGGTCGAGGAACTGTCGGAAAACGCCGCGCTGCTGGGCGCCTTGCGCGACTTCATGCGGGCCGAGGCCTTTATCGCCGCCAAGCTGATCGCGGGCAAGGAACAGGCGGGGGCCAAGTTCAGCGACTATTTCGACCATCGGGAAAAATGGTCGGCCATCCCCTCGCACCGGGCGCTGGCGATCCTGCGCGCGGCGAAGGAGGAAGTCGTCACCATCGACATCGCGCCCGATCCCGAAACCGGCGCCCAGCGGGCCGAAGGCATCGTGGCACAGGCCATCGGCATCCGGGGCAGTGCGCCGGGCGATCAATGGCTGCGGCAGGTGGCGGGCTGGACCTGGCGCGTCCGGCTGTCGAACACGATGTATATCGACCTGATGACCGAGCTGCGCAAACGGGCGCATGACGAGGCGATCCGGGTCTTCGGCCGCAACCTGCGCGACCTGCTGCTTGCAGCACCCGCCGGGGCACGGGTGACGCTGGGCATCGACCCCGGCATCCGTACCGGCTGCAAGATCGCGGTCGTTGACGCGACCGGCAAGCTGCTGGACACCGCGACGATCTATCCCTTCCAGCCGAAGAACGACCTGCGCGGCGCGGAAGCGACGCTTCTGGCGCTGATCGCCAAACACGGCACGGACCTGATCGCCATCGGCAACGGCACCGCCAGCCGAGAGACCGAGCGCCTGGTGGCCGAGGTGCTGAAGCGCCTGCCCAAGGGCGTGAAGGCGCCGACCAAGGTGATCGTGTCCGAGGCGGGCGCCTCGGTCTATTCCGCGTCCGAACTGGCCGCGAGGGAGTTTCCGCAGCTTGACGTGTCGCTGCGCGGCGCGGTGTCGATCGCCCGGCGCCTGCAGGATCCGCTGGCCGAACTGGTCAAGGTGCCGCCCGAATCCATCGGCGTCGGTCAATACCAGCACGATGTGGACCAGCGGCAGCTTGCAAAAACGCTGGAAGCCGTGGTCGAGGATGCGGTGAACGCCGTGGGCGTGGACCTGAACACGGCCTCGGCCCCCCTGCTGGCCCACGTCGCGGGACTGGGACCGTCCCTGGCGCAGAACATCGTCGCCTGGCGCGACGCAAACGGTGCCTTCCCGTCCCGCGCGGCGCTGAAGAAGGTCGCGGGCCTTGGGCCGCGCGCCTTTGAGCAATGCGCGGGCTTTCTGCGCATCCGCGACGGCAAGGAACCCTTGGACGCATCCTCCGTCCACCCCGAGGCTTACGGAGTCGCGCGCAGGATCGTGGCCGCCTGCGGCCGCGACATCCGCGCGATCATGGGCGACGGGGCAGCGCTGAAATCCATCCGGGCCGAGCAGTTCGTGGACGACCACTTCGGCCTGCCCACCATCCGCGACATCCTGTCCGAACTGGAAAAGCCCGGCCGCGACCCGCGACCCGGCTTTGTCACCGCCAGCTTTGCCGAAGGGGTGAACGAAATCACCGACCTCAAGCCCGGCATGACCCTGGAAGGCACTGTCACCAATGTTGCGGCCTTCGGCGCCTTCGTGGACATCGGCGTGCACCAGGACGGGCTGGTCCATGTCAGCCAGCTTGCCAATCGCTTCGTCAAGGATCCCAACGAGGTGGTGAAGGTCGGCGACGTGGTCCGCGTCCGCGTGACCGAGGTGGACGTGCCCCGCAAGCGCATCGGCCTCACGATGCGGACCGATGCCGATGCCGCAAGGCCCGCATCCAGGTCGCAGGGCAAGCCGGGGGCGAAACCCGTGACGACTGCCGCGAAATCAGGCGAGCAGGGCGGTTTCGGGGATGCCCTGGCTGCGGCCTTGGGTCGAAAGTGAGGATCTTTCCGGGACCAGGGATCCGATGTTGCCCGTGCGCCGTTTCCTGCCGTCACCAACGGGCAGGCAAACATGCGGATCAAGATCAAGGTTGACCTTCACTACAAGGTCCTGACGCCCGGGCCTGCCATCCTGGCGGTCGAGGCTGCCGGGGCCTTCGGGCAGAACATCAGCAATGCCAGCATCGACTTAGGTCAGGTGGAACATTTCGCCCGCGTCCCCGGCGAGGAGGGGATCGGCGAGAAGATCATCATCCGCACCGCCGACGAGCTGCGCTGCCGCTATTCGGCCGATGTCGTCGTCACCCGGCCGCGCCCGCTGCTTGACCGGATGTCGGCCCTTGAGGTGGACGAGATGTCGGGCGATGCCCTGCGCTATCTTCTGCCCTCGCGCTATTGTCAGGCCGAACGCTTTGTTCCCTTCGTGGGCCAGCGCTTCGGCAATTACGAAGGCGGAGCGAAGGTTCTGGCGATCCGTGACTGGATCGAGCAGCGGCTGGACTATGTCGCGGGCAGCAGCGATGCCAACACCACCGCCGCCGACACCTTCATCGAGCGGCGCGGAGTATGCCGCGACTACGCCCACCTGATGGTGGCCTTGTGCCGCGCGGCCCAGATCCCCGCGCGGATCGCCAGCGTCTTTGCCCCGCGGGTCGATCCCCCCGATTTCCATGCGGTAGCCGAGGTCCACCTGGACGGTGCCTGGCACCTCATCGACCCGACCGGAATGGCCACCGCGGACGAAATGGCGTTGATCGCGGTTGGCCGGGACGCCGTGGACGTGGCTTTCCTGACGACCTTCACCGGCACCGAGCTTCTGACCCAGACCGTCATCGTGACCGAGGCACGCTGATCCCCGCCGATGTTGACCAGCCCTGCGTTCGGGCGCAGGCTCCGCCTTGACGGCCGGGGGGTCGCGCATCTATAGAATAAATGAACGGTCGTTCAATAACCGGAGGAGGGGTGCGGATGTTCACGCGGGGTATGGAATTCGATCTGGGCGAGGATGTGAACGCACTGCGCGACATGGTTCATCGCTGGGCGCAGGAGCGCGTGAAGCCCATCGCCTCCGAAGTGGATCGGACCAACGCCTTTCCGAACGATCTCTGGACGGAGATGGGCGAATTGGGCTTGCTGGGTATCACCGTCCCCGAGGAGTTCGGCGGCGCGGGCATGGGCTATCTGGCCCATGTCATCGCGACCGAGGAGATTGCCCGCGCATCCGCCAGCATCAGCCTGTCCTATGGCGCGCATTCGAACCTTTGCGTGAACCAGATCAAGCTGAACGGCACGGACGAACAGCGTGCGAAATACCTGCCCGACCTGTGTTCCGGCAAGGCCGTGGGCGCGCTTGCCATGTCCGAGGAAGGCGCGGGCAGCGACGTGGTGTCGATGAAGCTGCGGGCGGAAAAGAAGAACGACCGCTATGTCCTGAACGGCAGCAAATACTGGATCACCAACGCCCCCGACGCCCAGACCCTGGTCGTCTATGCCAAGACCGACCCTGATGCGGGGTCTAAGGGCATTACCGCTTTCATCGTCGAGCGCGGCATGGCGGGCTTTTCCACCAGCCCCCATTTCGACAAGCTGGGGATGCGCGGGTCGAATACGGGCGAACTGATCTTCGAGAATTGCGAGATCCCCTTCGAGAATGTCCTGGGCGAGGAAGGTCGCGGCGTCCGCGTGCTGATGTCGGGCCTGGACTACGAACGGCTGGTGCTGTCGGGCATCGGCACCGGCATCATGGCGGCCTGCCTGGACGAGGTGATGCCCTATGTCCGCGACCGCAAGCAGTTCGGCCAGCCCATCGGGTCGTTCCAATTGATGCAGGGCAAGATCGCCGACATGTATGTCGCGCTGAACACCGCCCGTGCCTATGTCTACGAAGTCGCCCGCGCCTGCGATGCGGGCAAGGTGACGCGCCAGGACGCGGCGGGCGCGGTGCTTTATGCCAGCGAACAGGCGATGGTGCAGGCGCATCAGGCCGTGCAGGCGCTTGGCGGGGCCGGGTTCCTGAACGACAGCGTGGTCAGCCGCCTGTTCCGCGATGCCAAGCTGATGGAGATCGGCGCGGGCACCAGCGAAATCCGCCGGATGCTGATCGGCCGCGAACTGATGAGCCTGGCATGATGCGGATCCTGCTGGCCTTGGCGCTTTCCGCTGCGCCGTCCCTGGCGCAGGAACCGGCAGACCTGTCCGTGGATCTTTCGGTGGTCGAGGCCTGCATAGCCGACACTCCGCCGGGCGAATTGACGCCGGCCTGCATCGGTGCGGCCTCGCAGCAATGCCAGCAGGCGCCCGGCGGCGACACCACCATCGGCATCGTGCAATGTGCAATGGCCGAACACGCTGCCTGGGACGAGGCGCTGAACCGCGAATACGGGGAAACACGCGCGGCTTTTGCCGATGACGAAACCGCCGCCGCCAGCCTGCTTGCGGCGCAGCGGGCATGGATCGCCTGGCGGGATGCGAAATGCGCCTTCCAGTATGACCGATACGGCGGCGGCTCCATGCGATCCATCGCGGCCGCCAACTGCAAGATGAGCATGACGGCGATGCGCGCGCTGGAATTAAAGGCGCTGCGCGGATGATGGGGGGGCGCCGCAACCCCGCCGGGGGACGCCCCGCCGCGCCGTCAGAACTTCATGACATAGCTGACGCCCGCGACGACGGGGTCGATCTGGGCCTTGCCGATGTCGCCGCCGTCCAGGGTCACGTCGGCGTCGATGTCGATCCAGCGCAGATCGGCGCGAAGGGCCGAGCGGTCGTTGATCCAGTAATCGGTGCCGACATGGGCAGCCAGGCCCCAACTGTTCTTCACGCGCAACTCGTTGCCCGCCAAGGACCCCTTGGATTCCGCGTCAAAGAAGCCGGTGAAGTTCACGCCGACGCCCAGGAAGGGCTTCAGTTGCGGGGTGGCGTCGAAATGATATTGCAGCGACAGGACCGGCGGCAGGTGCTTGACCGTGCCGATCTCGGTCCCGTTCGACTTGATCGAATGCTTGAAGGGCAGCGCGGCCAGCAGTTCGACGCCGATATTGTCGCGGATGAAGTATTCGGCCGTGATTTGCGGGCGGGTGTTGTCACCGATGCTGATCGGAACCGCGCCACTGGCCAAGGCGCCGTTGTCCGACTTTGGGTTCACATTGGCGATGCCAAGGCCAATGGTCAGGTACCCCGCCTGCTGGGCAGCCGCTGGGGACATGGCGGCAATAATGGCGGCGGCAAGGCACCAGGTTTTCATCATGCGACTCCTTCGAAGGTTACAGGTCGCCGCATGAACCTTGCGCTTTGCCAAAAACATGATCTGGATCAAACTGCTGTGAAGACAAGCTCGGTTGCGGCAATGCGCCGCGCCCCTCTTGGGAAAGCCTGCCCATGAAGCTGAAATCATCCGCCTTGACGACGTCCGACACCTTCCGCTCGAACCGGCAGGCGCACTTGGCGCTGCTGGATGTTGCCCGCGAAGCCGCCCTTGCCGCTGCCGCCGGAGGCGGCCCCAAGGCGATGGAGCGGCACACCAGCCGCGGCAAGATGCCCCCGCGCGAGCGGGTGGCGAACCTGCTCGATCCTGGCAGCCCGTTCCTGGAGATCGGCGCCACGGCGGCGCATGGTATGTATGACGGCGCGGCCCCCGGCGCGGGCGTGATCGCGGGCATAGGACGGGTGCATGGCCAGGATGTGATGGTCGTGGCCAACGACGCGACGGTGAAGGGCGGCACCTATTACCCCCTGTCGGTCAAGAAGCACCTGCGCGCCCAGGAAATCGCCGAACAATGCCATCTGCCCTGCGTCTATCTGGTCGATTCGGGCGGTGCCAACCTGCCCAACCAAGACGAGGTCTTTCCCGACCGCGACCATTTCGGCCGCATCTTCTTCAACCAGGCGCAGATGAGCGCGAAGGGCATCCCGCAGATCGCCGTGGTGATGGGGTCCTGCACGGCAGGCGGCGCCTATGTTCCCGCCATGTCCGACGTGACGATCATCGTGCGCAACCAGGGCACGATCTTCCTCGCCGGCCCGCCGTTGGTGAAGGCCGCCACCGGAGAGGTCGTGACCGCCGAGGATCTGGGCGGCGGTGATGTCCACACGCGCCTGTCCGGCGTGGCCGATTACCTGGCCGAAGACGACGCACACGCCTTGGCGATGGCCCGCCGCGCCATCGGCAACCTCAACCGCCGGATGCCTGACTGCGTCCAGTGGCAATCCCCCGAACCCCCGGCCTTCGACCCTGAGGAGATTCTGGGCGTCGTCCCCGCTGACCTGCGCACCCCCTACGACATCCGCGAAGTGATCGCCCGGGTCGTGGACGGCTCGCGCTTCGACGAATTCAAGGCCCGCTTCGGCGAGACGCTGGTCACGGGCTTCGCCCATGTCGAAGGCTGCCCGGTGGGCATCGTCGCCAACAACGGCGTGCTGTTCTCCGAGGCCGCGCAGAAGGGCGCGCATTTCATCGAACTCTGCAGCCAGCGGTCCATTCCGCTGGTCTTCCTGCAGAACATCACCGGCTTCATGGTCGGGCGCAAATACGAGAACGAAGGCATCGCCCGCCACGGAGCCAAGATGGTGACGGCAGTCGCCACGACCAATGTCCCCAAGATCACCATGCTGGTCGGCGGCAGCTTCGGCGCGGGCAACTATGGCATGGCGGGCCGCGCCTATTCCCCGCGCTTCCTCTGGACCTGGCCCAATTCGCGCATCAGCGTGATGGGCGGCGAACAGGCCGCGGGCGTGCTGGCCACCGTGCGCCGCGAGGGGATCGAGCGTCAGGGCGGCACCTGGACGCCCGAGGAGGAGGCCGAGTTCAAGCGCCCCACGATCGAGATGTTCGACCGCCAATCCCACCCTCTCTATGCCTCTGCGCGGCTGTGGGACGACGGCATCATCGACCCGCGCAAGACCCGCGACGTGCTGGCCCTGTCGCTGCGCGCCAGCCTGAACGCGCCCATCGAACCGACGCGCTTCGGCGTCTTCAGGATGTGACGCGCATGGCTCTTTCATCTTGGACCAAATATCCCGCGGGGGTCCGGGGGCGCGAAGCCCCCGGCTTGGCCCGCAACACGCAGGTGCCGCCATGTTCCAGAAAATCCTGATCGCCAACCGGGGCGAGATCGCCTGCCGCGTCATCGACACCGCCCGCAGGCTGGGCGTCCGCACGGTCGCGGTCTTCTCGGACGCCGACCGCGCCGCCCGCCATGTCGCGATGGCCGACGAGGCCGTGCATATCGGCGGTCCTGCGCCCAAGGACAGCTACCTGCGCGGCGATGCAATCATCCGGGCCGCGCTTGATACCGGGGCACAGGCAATCCATCCGGGCTATGGCTTCCTGTCCGAAAATCCCGACTTCGTGGATGCCGTCACGTCGGCGGGGCTGGTCTTCATCGGCCCCTCGGCCGATGCGATCCGCGCCATGGGTCTGAAGGACGCGGCCAAGGCGCTGATGGCCCAGGCCGGCGTCCCGGTCGTGCCCGGCTATCACGGGGAAAACCAGGATCCCGCCTATCTTGAGGAACAGGCGGGCCAGGTCGGCTATCCGGTGCTGATCAAGGCCGTGGCAGGCGGAGGCGGCAAGGGGATGCGCCTTGTCGAACGCCCGCAGGATTTCGCCGCCGCCCTGCAATCTGCGCAGGGCGAGGCCGCGACCGCCTTCGGCAACCCTGCCGTCCTGATCGAGAAATACATCCAGCAACCCCGCCATATCGAAGTGCAGGTCTTCGGCGACGGCAGCAAGGCCGTCCACCTGTTCGAGCGCGACTGTTCCTTGCAGCGCCGCCACCAGAAGGTGATCGAGGAAGCCCCGGCCCCCGGCATGACGCCGGAGGTCCGCGCCGCCATGGGCGCCGCCGCCGTCCGCGCGGCCGAGGCCATTGGCTATGCCGGTGCGGGCACCATTGAATTCATCGTGGACGGCAGCCAGGGCCTGCGCCCCGACGGCTTCTGGTTCATGGAGATGAACACCCGCCTTCAGGTCGAACACCCGGTGACCGAGGCCATCACCGGCATCGATCTGGTCGAATGGCAGCTGCGCGTCGCCAGCGGCGAACCCTTGCCCGCGCGGCAGGACGACCTGACCATCAACGGCCACGCCTTCGAGGCGCGCCTTTACGCCGAGGACGTGCCCGCGGGCTTCCTGCCCGCCACCGGGCGTTTGGCGCATCTGCGCTTTGCCGACGATGCCCGCAACGAAACCGGGGTGCGGCAGGGCGACACGATCAGCCCCTGGTATGATCCCATGATCGCCAAGGTCGTCACCTGGGGCAAGACCCGCGCCATCGCGTTGGGCAAGCTGGAAGCAGCCCTTGTCGATACCGAGGTCGCAGGCACTGTCACCAATATCGACTTCCTGATCGCCCTTGCGCGGCACGACGGCTTCCGCAAGGGCGAGGTCGATACCGGCCTGATCGCCCGCGACCTCGACGCGCTTGTCGCGGCATCCGAGCCCCAGCCTGCGGCCCGCGCCCTTGCCGTCATCGGCCTGGCGGGTTTATCCGATCCCCAGGTCAAGGGCGGCATGACCCTGTGGCAGCCCCTGCGGCGCACGATCCACTGGCAGGGCGGGCAGGCGGTGCTGGAAGTCCTCGGTCCCGGCGCAGCCCGCGTCACCCTGGACGGCCAGCCGCATGAGGTCCGCTGGCAGGGCGACCGCTGGTGGGTGGATGGCAGCCTGTGCCGCCACCGCATCACCGGCCATGACAGCGGCGTCAGCGTCTTTGGCGCGGGCAGCCTGCATCTGGCGCCGCTGGACCCGCTGGACCGGCAGGCCGATGCCGGGGCAGGGGCGGCGCTGACGCTCTCGCCCATGCCGGGACTGGTGAAATCGGTCGATGTCAGCGCGGGCCAGGCCGTCAAGGCCGGCGACCGGCTGTGCGTGCTGGAGGCGATGAAGATGGAACACAGCCTGACCGCCGCCCGCGACGGCATGGTGGCCGAGGTGCTGGCAAGCGCGGGCGATCAGGTCGAAGCCGGCGCCCCCCTGATCCGGCTGGAGGAAGAGGATGCCTGACACGCCCCCCGAACCTGTACCCACCGACGCGCCGCCCCCCGCCCAGGGCGGGCCGGTGGACGACGGTCAGGGGATCATTCTGTGGCACGTCCCGCTGTCGCGATCCATGCGGATCCTGTGGCTGCTCAATGAACTGGAACTGCCCTTCGCGTTGCGGGTGATGGACCTGCGCAGCAAGGACATGCGCGGCGCGGAATACGAGGCGATCCACCCCGTCGGCCGCGCGCCCGCCTTGCAGATCGACGGCAGCGTGATCCACGAATCCGGCGCCATGATCGAATACCTCTGCGAGACGCGCGGCCCGCATCTGTGGCGCGGGCCGGGGGCCGAGGGGCGGCTGGGCTGGCTCGACTGGCTGCATTTCGCGGAAACCCTGGGCCAGCATATTGCCAACCTGACGCAAAGCCACCTGATGCTGCGCGATCCGTCCATGCGGTCGCATACGGTGATGAAGCTTGAAACTGCGCGTCTGGGCCGGGCCTTGCGGATGGTGGAACAGACCGTCAAGGGGCAGGACTGGCTGATGGCCGGCGGCTTTTCGGGCGTGGACTGCGCCGTCGGCTGGTCGGTCTGGACCGCCGGCCGCTTCGTGCGCCTGACGCCAGCGTTGCAGGCCTATGCCGACCGCTGCACCGCGCGCCCCGCCTTCCGACGCGCCTTGCCGCAGGAAGGCGAGCCGCAGCTTTACGAACGCGATTTCTACGAGCTTCCCGATGCCTGATTTCGTCGAAATCTTCGAGATGGGCCCGCGCGACGGGCTGCAGAACGAAAAGCGGCTGATCCCCGCCGCCGACAAGATCGCGCTGGTGGACCTGCTGTCCCGGGCGGGTTTCCGGCGGATCGAGGTGACCAGCTTCGTCAGCCCGAAATGGGTTCCGCAGATGGGCGACGCGGCCGAGGTCATGGCCGGCATTGCCCGCGCGCCGGGCGTCAGTTACGCCGTCCTGACGCCCAACATGAAGGGCTACGAAGGCGCCAAGGCCGCCCAGGCCAGCGAGGTCGCGATCTTCGCCAGCGCGTCCGAGGGCTTCAGCCGCGCGAACCTGAACGCCACCATCGGCGAAAGCCTGGAACGGCTGGCCCCTGTGGCTGCGGCGGCAAAGGCCGACGGCATCCCGGTGCGCGGCTATGTCAGCGTGGTTACCGATTGCCCCTTCGACGGCCCAACGCCCCCCGTAAATGTCGCCCGCGTCACGGCGGCCCTGCGCGACCTGGGCTGTTACGAGATCAGCCTGGGCGACACCATCGGCCAGGGACGCCCGGAAACCATCGACGCCATGCTGGCCGCCGTGCTGGAGGAGATGCCCGCCGACCGCCTGGCCGGCCATTACCACGACACGGCTGGCCGCGCTCTTGACAACATCGATGCCAGCCTTGCGCGCGGGCTGCGGGTTTTTGACGCTGCCGTGGGGGGCCTGGGCGGCTGTCCCTATGCCCCCGGCGCTGCGGGCAATGTCGCGACTGAAAAGGTCGCGGCGCATCTGGCCGCGCGGGGCCATGCCCACGGCCTCGACATGACCATCATCGAAAAGGCCGCGGCCTTCGCGCGCGGATTGCGGGGAATGACCCATGCCTGAGACAATCCGCATCGACACCGACGCGCGCGGCGTGGCGACCCTGTGGCTGGCGCGGCCCGACAAGCACAACGCCTTGTCCCAGCGGATGATGGAGGAACTGACCCAGGCCGCAGCCCAGCTTGGCGCGGATCCCGCTGTGCGGGTGGTGGTCCTGGCGGGCGAGGGCGCCAGTTTCTGCGCGGGCGGCGATCTGGGCTGGATGCGCGCGCAGATGGATGCGGATGCGGAAACGCGGCGGGCCGGCGCGCGGGTGCTGGCCGGGATGCTGTCGGCGCTGAACCTGCTGCCCAAGCCGCTGATCGCCCGCGTTCACGGCAACGCCTTCGGCGGCGGCGTCGGCATGATGGCCGTGGCCGACATCGCCATTGCCGCCAGCACCGCGAAGTTCGGGCTGACCGAGGTGAAGCTGGGCCTGATCCCCGCCACCATCGGCCCCTATGTCCTGGCCCGGATGGGAGAGGACAAGGCCCGGCGCGTCTTCTTCTCGGCCCGGCTGTTCGGCGCGGACGAGGCTGTGACGCTGAACCTGGCCGCGCGCGCCGTCGCGCCCGAGGATCTGGATGCCGCTATCGAGGCCGAGGTCGCCCCCTTCCTGCTGGCTGCCCCGGGCGCGGTCGCTGCCGCCAAGGCGCAATGCCGCGCCCTTGGACCGCGCATCGACCAGGCGGTGATCGAGGACAGCATCGACCGGCTTGTCGCCGTTTGGGAAGGTGACGAGGCGCCCGAGGGGATCGCGGCCTTCTTCGACAAGCGCAAGCCCCGCTGGCAGGTCTGACTCGCATCCGCTAAGGCTGGCGAAGGACAGCAAGGGCGGCAGGCATGGAAGTCAGGATACTGGATGCGCGGATCCACGAATGGGGTCTGCCGGATTACCAGACGGCGGGCTCGGCGGCGATCGACCTGTTCGCCTGCCTCGATAAGACCATCGAGGTTGACCCGCAGGCCCCGGCGGTCCTGATCCCGTCCGGGATCGCGCTGTCCTTCGACGACTTCTCCTTCGCGGGTCTGGTTCTTCCCAGGTCGGGCCAGGGTCACAAGCGCGGGCTGGTCCTCGGCAATTCCACCGGCCTGATCGATCCCGACTATACGGGCGAGATCCTGATCAGCACCTGGAACCGCAATCCGCCGGGATCGGATCCGATCATGATCCAGCCGGGCGAACGGATTGCGCAGATGATCTTCGTGCCGGTGATAAGACCCGCCTTCACAGTGGTTGACAGCTTCAGCCGCAGCACGGCACGGGCGGCGGGCGGCTTTGGCTCGACAGGGGCATAAGGGCGATGCTGGGCTTCTGGCTGCTGGTCGGGGTCGCAGTTGCAGGCTGGATCTTCGGCTTGCCGCGCCGGTGGCTGCTGGCGGCGCTGGCATCGGCTTGGGCGGTGATCGAACTGGCGCATCTGTCCGGCATGGGCGCGGTCTTTGGCGGATCCGCACGGGGCTGGCTGGTCGCGGGCGGCCTGGTGGGACTGGTTCTTGCCTATCGAGCCGGTCTGCGATGGCTGCGCGCGCGCGCCGCGCCACCGGAACAGCACAAGCCTGCGCCGGTGCCGGTCGCCGATGTCGAACTGGACCGATATGCCCGCCATCTGGTGCTGCGAGAGATTGGCGGACCGGGCCAGATGCGCCTGCGGAACGCGAACGTGCTGGTGATCGGCGCGGGTGGTCTTGGCGCGCCGGTCTGTTTGTATCTTGCAGCGGCGGGGGTGGGGCGGATCACGCTTGCCGATGACGACACGGTCAGCCTGTCGAACTTGCAACGCCAGGTGATCTTTCGCAGCGACCAGCAGGGGCGGCCCAAGGCCCAGGCCGCCGCAGGCGCAATGCGCGCGCTGAACCCGTTGGTCCAGGTGACGCCCCTGCCGCGCCGCGTCACGGAAGCCGATGCCGACCTGATCGCCCAGCATGACCTGGTCCTGGACGGCACCGACAACTTCGCGGGACGGCAGGCGATCAACCGCGCCTGTGTCGCGGCCCGCGTGCCGCTGATCGCGGGCTCTATCGCGCAATGGGAAGGGCAGGTCACGCTCTATGATCCAGCGCGCGGCGGGCCCTGCCTGTCCTGCCTGTTCCCGACGGCCCCCGCGCCTGGTCTTGCCCCGCCCTGCGCCGAGGCTGGGGTGGTCGGCCCCTTGCCGGGCGTGGTCGGCAGCATGATGGCGCTCGAGGCGATAAAGCATCTGACCGGCGCGGGGCAGGGCCTGCGCGGGCGGATGATGATCTTCGACGCGCTTTACGGCGAAAGCCGGATGATCGGCACGGCGCGGCGGGCGGATTGCCCGGTCTGCGGATCGGCACTGGAAGGCGGCGCGACCGCCCCTTAGGTTCATGGCAAAGGAGACGCCATGAACGCTGAACTGACCCGCTGGACCGGACCCGAGGGGCTTCCCCGCTTCGACCTGATCGCCGACACCGACATTGCCCCCGCCTTCGACCGCGAACTGGCCGCAGCCGAGGCCGCGATGGAGGCGATTGCTGCCAATCCCGAAGCTCCGACCTTCGCCAATACCGTCGCCGCCCTGGAAACAGCCGAGGACGGACTGAACCGCGTCTTGTCGATCTTCTACACGCTGGCCAATGTCGATTCGAACCCCGCCCGAGAGGCGCTGCAACGCGATTTCGCCCCCCGGCTTGCGGCCTATAACAGCAAGACCGGCATGGACCCGCGCCTTTATGCCCGCGTCAAGGCGGTGGCCGCGACCGCCGACACCCTGCCGCCCGAGGATCGGCGCATCACCGAACTGGCCCTGCGCGGCCTGACCCGGTCCGGCGCGGGGCTGGAGGGCGAGGCGCGCGAACGCATGGCCGCGATCCGCGCCCGCATGGCGGTCCTGACCACGCAGTTCTCGCAGAACCTGTTGGCCGACGAACGCGATTACGTCCTGCCGATCCCGGATGACCGGCTGGCGGGCCTGCCCGACTGGCTGGTTCGGTCCATGCGCGCGGCGGCCAAGGCGCGCGGGATGGAGGGGCAGGTCGTCACGCTGTCGCGGTCGCTGATCGTGCCCTTCCTTGAACATGCCGGCGACCGCGCGCTGCGCGAGGTGGCCTTCAAGGCCTGGGCCGCGCGCGGGTCGGGCGAGGGCGCGGGGGGTAAGGCGACCGACAACTTGCCCCTGGTGACCGAGATCCTAGCCCTGCGCCACGAACGCGCCCGGCTGCTGGGCTATGCCGATTTCGCCGCCTACAAGCTGGAACCCGAGATGGCGGGCACTGCCGACCGCGTGGCCGAACTGCTGGCCCAGGTCTGGGAACCAGCCCGCAATCGCGCGGCCGAGGACGAGGCCAGGCTGACCGCCATGGCGCATCAGGACGGTGTGAACGGCGCGCTGGAGGCCTGGGACTGGCGGCTTTACGCGGAACGGCTGCGGCGGCAGGACCATGATTTCGACGCTGATCAGGTCAAGCCTTACCTGACGCTGGACGCGATGCTGGGGGCGATGATGGATGTCGCGCATCGCCTGTTCCGGCTGGAGTTCCAGCCCGTCGACGCGCCTCTGTGGTCGGCTGACGCCCGCGCGTGGCGGATTACCCGCGACGGGCGGCTGATGGCGATCTTCGTGGGCGATTACTTCGCACGCCCCACGAAGCGGTCGGGGGCATGGTGTTCGTCGTTGCAAGTCCAGCACAAGATCGGCCCGGGGCAGCGGCCCATCGTGGTGAACGTCTGCAACTTCACCCCGCCCGAGGAGCCCGGCGCGCCAGCCTTCCTGTCCTGGGACGACGCCCGCACGCTGTTCCACGAATTTGGCCATGCGACGCATCACATTCTGTCGGACGTGACATGGCCCTCGATCTCCGGCACGGCGGTTGCGCAGGACTTCGTCGAACTGCCAAGCCAGCTTTACGAACACTGGCTGGAACAGCCTGCCGTCCTGGACGCCCACGCGCGCCATTTCCAGACGGGCGAGACTCTGCCCGCCGATCTGCGCGACCGATTGCTGGCGGCCGGAAAGGCGGATGCGGGCTTTTCGACCACCGAATACCTGGAAAGCGCGCTTGTGGATCTGGCCTTCCACCGGGGCGAACCGCCTGCCGACCCGATGGCCGCTCAGGCGCGCGTGCTGGCCGGACTGGATGCGCCAACGGCGATCCCGATGCGCCATGCGACCCCGCATTTCAGCCATGTCTTCAGCGGCGACAGCTATGCCAGCGGCTATTACAGCTATATGTGGTCCGAGGTCATGGACGCCGACGCCTTCGCGGCATTCGAGGAAACCGGCGACATCTTCGACCCCGCAACCGCGCGGCGGCTGGAGGAAACGATCCTGTCGCGCGGCGGATCGGCCCCGGCGGACCAGTTGTGGCTGGCCTTCCGCCAGCGGATGCCGGGCGTGGATGCGCTGCTGCGGGGTCGGGGCCTGGCCTAGGCGCTAGTCCCGCACCTCGTCCGGGTCCACGCCCCAGATCGAGGTCTTGGGCACCCAGCCCCGCTGGCCGCCGCCCGAGATGCGGCACCAGCCGGGTTCGCATTCGCCCAGGCGGACGATCGCGCCCATCTCGGCCCGCGCCACGATATCGGCGTCGGGATGGGGGCGGCTGCGCAGTTCCACCATGTCCTGCGTCACAAGCGCGGTGCGCACGCCCGACAGCAGCGCGTAGTGGACCCAGCCTCCCGCGCCGTCCTTGTCCTCGACCCGGCGCCAGTGGCCGAACTCGGCCACGACGCGCAGCGGCATTCCGGCATGGCGGAACACCCAGTCGATGCGATGCGACAGGCTGGGGCCGCGCCGGGCATTGCCCTCGGATCCCTTCAGGCTGACATAGCGCGGGACCGGCAGGTTGGTCACCGGACCGCGCGTCTCGCCGCCCCCGTCCTGAACCCGGACGATCTGGGCGTCCGCCGATTGCGGCACCCCTTCGACCTGGGCAAGCGCCAGGCTTGCCGATGCGGCCAAGATCGCCGCCCCGCCACTGAAAACCGTGCGTATCCTCATGTTCCGTCCGTTCCTGCCGACCGCCGGTCAAGCGGTCCCTCTGCCCCTTGAAGGGGCCGCAAGCGGACCCCCATGGGGTCTTGTGCCTGCCCCATATCGCGGGCAGTTTGCCAAAGGCGGCGCCATATGGAAAGGCCGCCGCGGACACGACATCGAGAAAGTGAGGCCATCATGCACAGCCCGCAGCCCTCGCGCCAGAAACTGCGCGTCGTCGTGACGCGCCGGTTGCCCGAGGCGGTCGAGACGCGCATGAAGGAACTGTTCGACGTGGTGCTGCGCGACGAAGACAGCAGGATGTCGCGCGACGATCTTGCGGCGGCGATGCGCGGCGCGGATGTGCTGGTGCCGACGGTGACCGACCAGATCGACGCCAACATGTTGGCCCAGGCGGGCGAGCGGCTGAAGCTGATCGCCAACTATGGCGCGGGGGTCGATCACATCGACGTCCATTCCGCCCGGCAGCGGGGCGTCCTGGTGACCAATACCCCCGGGGTCGTGACCGAGGACACGGCCGACATGGTGATGGCGCTGATCCTGGGTGTCACACGCCGCATTCCTGAAGGGATGGCCGAAATGCAGGCGGGCCGCTGGGCGGGCTGGGCGCCGACATCGCACCTGGGCGGCCGCGTCGGCGGACGCCGCCTGGGCATCCTGGGCATGGGCCGGATCGGACAGGCCGTCGCGCGGCGGGCCAATGCCTTCGGGATGCAGGTCCATTACCACAACCGCCGCCGCCTTCGCCCCGAGGTCGAGGAGGAATTGCAGGCGACCTACTGGGAAAGCCTGGACCAGATGCTGGCGCGCATGGACATCATCAGCGTGAACGCGCCGCATACGCCATCGACCTTCCACCTGCTGAACGCGCGGCGGCTGAAGCTGCTGAAGCCGACCGCCGTGGTCGTCAACACCTCGCGCGGCGAGGTGATCGACGAGAACGCCCTGACCCGGATGCTGCGTGCGGGGGAAATCGCGGGCGCGGGCCTTGATGTCTTCGAGCACGGGCACGAGATCAACCCCCGCCTGCGCGAATTGCCGAACGTGGTGCTGCTGCCGCATATGGGATCGGCCACGGTCGAGGGCCGCGCCGAGATGGGCGAGAAGGTCATCATCAACATCAAGACCTTCGCCGACGGGCACCGCCCGCCGGATCTGGTCGTTCCCAGCATGTTGTAAAGGGGGCAGGGGGCGCTGCCCCGTCCCCGTGCCGGGGACTCTCGGGGATATTTCTGCACAGAAGAAGGGACGGGTCATGGCGGGGACGGGCCTCGTGGGGATCAAGGCGCGGTGGGCGGTATCGGCGCTGTTCTTCGCCAATGGGCTGGTGGTGGGAAGCTGGGCACCGAAGCTGCCGGCGATGATGGCCCGGCTGGAGATCGGCGAATCGGTGGCCGGGCTGCTGGTTCTGGCGCTTGGGCTGGGCTCGATCTGCCTGATGCCGGTCTTTGGCGCCCTGGTCGCCCGGCGCGGATCGGCCTGGGCGGTCAAGCGGGCGGCGGCGCTGTTCACACCCAGCCTGATCTGGATCTCGCTGGCGCCGACGGTCTGGGCTGCGGCGGCCACGGTTCTGGTTTTCGGCGCGTTGATCGGCGGGATGGATGTGGCGATGAACGCCAATGCCGTGGCGGTCGAGCAGGCACGGCGTCGGGCGATCATGTCGTCCTGCCACGGCTTCTGGTCGCTGGGCGGGCTGGCCGGGGCAGGCGTCGGCGGGGCTGCGATCCAGGCCATGGGGGAAACGGGACATGCCGTTCTTGTGACGGCGATCGTCGCGGCGATTCTGGCCGTGGCCTTTCCCCGCATCCTGCGCGACCATCCCGGGGGCGAGGCGAAAAGCCAGCCGCTGCGCCTGCCGCGCACGCCCTTGCCCTATCTGATCGGCGTCATGGCGCTTGCCTGCATGATCCCCGAAGGCGCGATCCTGGACTGGGCCGCGGTCTATCTGCAGCGCGAGATGGGCGCATCGCTGACGGTGGCGGGCTGGGGCTTTGCCGCCTGCGCGGGGACGATGGCCGTGATGCGCTTCCTGGGCGATGAGATCCGTCGCCGTTTCGGGGCGGTGCGGACGCTGCGGGTCAGCACGCTGATCGCAATGGCGGGGCTGGGGCTTGCGGGACTTGCCGGATCCCCCCCGATGGCGCTGGCAGGATTCGCGCTGGCCGGGATCGGCATCGCGAACATGGTGCCGATCGCCTTTTCGGCTGCGGGCAACGTGCCGGGCCTTGCGCAGGGGGTGGGCCTGTCGGTGGTCACGACGATGGGTTATTCAGGCATCCTGCTGGCACCCGGCAGCATCGGGTTCCTGGCAGAACGGACCAGCTTCTCGGTCATCTATGTCGGGCTGTCACTGCTGTTGATCGTGCCGCTGTTGCTGTCGCGTCTGGCGCGCACGGCCGATTTCGAGGCTGCAGCCTAGGGACGGACAAGGCCCGCCACCAGCATCACCGACACCAGGGCCAGCCAGACCGAGGCTGCCCGCTGGATCACCTGCATCCGCCCCTGCGCCCCGCTGCCGCGGCGGGCGAAACTGCCCGCGCCGCCCCAGATGAGCGCCACCGCCACCGTTGCTGCGCAGAACATCGCAAGCCGTGGCGGAAACTGGTCCGCATCGGGGGCAGGCAGCAGCACAAGCGCGATGATCAGCGCCTTCGGGTTCAGGACGGTCGTCACGTAGACCCGGCGCGCGGTGATCGGTCCGCCGGCCTGCGCCAGCGAACCCCGGCCCCACAGCCGGACCGCCAGCAGCATGACCCAGGCCGCCGCGGCCAGCTTGATGCCATGTCCGGCCACGGGAACAGCGGCCAGGATCCCTTGCCCCATGAAAGCAAGTGGCAGGATCGTGGACAGGTAGCCCAGAACCTCGGCCGGGATCAGGCGGGTCATCCGGCGAAAGCCTGACAGCGCACCTGCAAGGCCCATAAGCGTGTTCGTTGGGCCGGGGGTCAGCAGCAGCCCCAGGATGGCGGCAAGAAAGGCGGCAAGGGTCATGATCGTCCGTCGCGTTTGTCCGGCCAGGGATTATCCCGGCCCCATAGGCGCGGCCTTGATCTGGATCAGTCAGCGATAGACATTTGCCTCGGCCGGGAAGCTGCGGTCGCGCACGGCGGCGGCATAGGCGGCAATCGCATCATCGGCCGCCCGGCCAAGGTCGGCAAAGCGGTGGACGAAGCGCGGCACCCGGCCCGTCATGCCAAGCATGTCGTCCAGGACCAGGATCTGCCCGTCGCAGCGGGCCGAGGCGCCGATGCCGATGGTGGGCACCGGGACGGCGTCGGTGATGCGGTCGGCCAGGGCCTCGACCACGCCCTCGACCACGATCGAGAAGGCGCCTGCCTCGGCCACGTCCACGGCGTCCTGCAGATGGGCGGGCCAGCTATTGGTTTCCCGCCCCTGGGTCTTGAAGCCGCCCATCGTGTGGGTTGCCTGCGGGGTCAGGCCGACATGGCCCATCACCGGAATGCCGCGTTCGGTCAGGAAGCGGACCGTGGGGGCCATGCGGCTGCCGCCTTCCAGCTTGACCGCGCCGGCTCCGGTTTCCGCCATGACACGGGCAGCGTTGCGGAAAGCCTGCTGGGGGCTTTCTTCGTAGCTGCCGAAAGGCATGTCGATCACGACCATCGCCCGGTGGCTGCCCCGCATCACGGCCTGGCCATGCATGATCATCATCTCGATCGTGACGCCGATGGTCGAGGGAAGGCCGTGGACCACCATGCCCAGGCTGTCGCCCACCAGGATCACCTCGGCATGGGAATCGACCAGGGCTGCCATGGGTGCGGTATAGGCGGTCAGGGCAACGATGGGCGTTGCGCCCTTTCGGGCGGCGATCTGGGGCGCGGTGATGCGCTTGACAGGGGCTTGCGCGGACATCTTCAGCCTTTCGGATGGGCGACACGCTGGTCGATCAGCAGCACCTCGCCAAAGCGGACGGCCAGCAGGATCACGACCGGACGCTGGATCAGGGCGATGCGGGATAGGTCGGCCGCATCGCGGATGTCTATCGAACGGATATGGGCCAGGGGTTCGGCACCGATGATGCGGCGCAATTCGGCCCGGACGGCCGACAGGCCCGCGCCTTGGCCCACCATCCCTTCGGCCCGGTCAAGTGCGCGGGACAGGACAGGGGCAGCGGCGCGTTCGGCGGGCGACAGGCGGCGGTTGCGCGACGACATGGCCAGCCCGTCGGCTTCGCGCATCGTGGGCACGGGCAGGATCTCGACCGGGATATCCAGGTCGGCCACCATCTGCCGGATGACGGCCAACTGCTGAAAGTCCTTTTCGCCGAAAGCCGCCGCATCGGGTTGGACGATGTTGAACAGCTTGGTGACCACCGTCGCCACGCCGCGGAAATGGCCGGGCCGCAGCCGGCCCATCAGCATCCGCGACAGACCCACGACCTCAACCACCGTCTGCGCGCCGGGGCGATAGATGTCCGCGACGGTCGGCAGGAACAGCGCGTCGCAGCCCGCGTTGCGCAGCAGCGCGATATCGTTTTCCTCGTCCCGGGGATAGGTCGCCAGATCCTCGTTCGGGCCGAATTGGGTGGGGTTCACGAAGATCGAGGTTACGACCCGGCCGCCGCCCTGGGCGTCCAGCCAGTCGCGGGCGCGGGCCACCAGCGACAGGTGCCCGTCATGCAGCGCGCCCATCGTCGGCACAAGGGCCACGCGCCCCGCGCCCTGCCGCCATGCGCGCATCGCCTGCCTGTCGCGGCAAATCTGCATCCCGTCCCCCCGTTGGTGGCGCACCCTACTGGACGTCAGCGGATTCGCACAAGCGCTGCGTTGCAGCATGTCGTTTTTGGACCGTTTAGGTCGGGCCCATCCGAACCCATGGCGGCGTCCGTGGCAGTAACGTCCCATAACATACCAAGGAGTCGCGCGAATGAAGTCGCATGTGAAGGTTCTTGTCGTCGGAGGCGGCGCGGTCGGCTGCGGCATCGCCCTGCATCTGGCCCGTGCCGGGTGGGAGGTGATGCTGGTCGAGCGTGACGAGCTGACGGCCGGATCCACCTGGCACGCGGCGGGCCTGCTGCCGCTGTTCAACATGGGCTATGCGACGACCCATATCCACGACTACTCGGTCAAGCTGTATGCGGAACTTGAGGCGCAGACCGGCCTGAATGCGGGCTTCACCCGCTGCGGCAACCTGCGCATGGCGCAGACCCAGGACCGGATGGACGAATACATGCTGTATTCCGCCACTGCCGAGACGGTCGGGATCGAGCATCAGTTCCTGACCCCGCAGCAGATCAAGGAGCGCTGGCCGCTGGTCCGCACCGAGGATCTGAAGGGCGCGCTGTTCCACCCGACCGACGGCTATATCAACCCCGCCGACGTGACGCAGGCCATGGCCAAGGGCGCGCGCATGGCAGGCGCCACGATCGAGCGAAAGATCCAGGTCAACGGCTACAAGTGGACCGGGTCCGAGTGGATCGTTTCCTGCGAGAAGCTGGTCGAGAAGGGCGGCAACCTGGTCGGATCGGGCGAGGTCTTCGAAATCCGGGCCGAGCATGTCGTGACCGCCACCGGCAACCACGCGCAGCGCACAGCCCGCCTTCTGGGCATCAAGATCCCCGCGATACCGGTCGAGCATCAGTATATCGTCACCGAACCCGACCCTGCCCTGGTGAAATGGCGCGCCGAAGGCAACCCGGAACACCCCGTCCTGCGCGATGCCGACGCCAAATGGTATGTGCGAGAGGAACGCGGCGGCTGGATCCTTGGCCCCTACGAGCGCAATGCCCCGGCGCGGTTCCTTTATGACGTGCCGGAATCCTTCCGCGCGGACCTGTTCCCGCTGGACCTGGAGCGGATCGAGGAAGAATACATGTCGATGATCCACCGGATCCCGACCTCGGAAACGGTGGGGCTGAAGGACGACTACAACGGCCCGATCTGCTATACGCCCGACGGAAACCCGCTGGTCGGCCCAGCCCCGGGCCTGCGCAACATTTGGCTGGCCGAAGGCTTCAGCTTCGGCATCACCGCGGCGGGCGGCATCGGCCATTACCTTGCCCAGATGATGGTGGACGGCGAGGCCGAGATCGACATGGCCTCGCTCGACCCGCGGCGATTCGGCGGCTGGATGACAACCGAATATGCAGCGCGCAAGAACGAGGAAGCATATGAAAACGTCTTCGTCCTGCACCACCCCGATGAGGAACGCGAAGCCTGCCGGCCCCTGCGCACCTCGCCTGCCTATGACCGGCAGAAGGCGCGGGGGGCGCAGTTCGGGCAGGTGAACGGATGGGAACGCCCGAACTACTACGGTGCCGAAGGCTTCGACGACCATGCGTCCCGCAGCTTCCGTCGCGGCGGCTGGTGGCAATATGCCAAGGCCGAGGCCGAGGCTGTCCGCAATGCGGCGGGCCTGATCGACGCGACGGCCTTCGCCAAGCACACCGTCAAGGGACCGGGCGCGACGGCTTTCCTCGACTGGCTGACGACCAACAAGCTGCCCAAGGTGGGCCGCATCAACCTGACCTATGCGCTGACCGATGCAGGCACGACGCGGACCGAATACACCATCGTCCGCTTGGCCGAGGACAGCTATTACCTGGTGTCCGCCGGGGCCTGGGCAGCCTATGACGGCGACCATCTGGTCAAGTCGGCCGAGGATTTCATGGCGGCCGGCGGGGGGTATGTCAGCATCCACGACGTGACGACCCAATGGGGCGTCTTCGCCTTGGCCGGGCCGGCGTCGCGCGACATCCTGGCCAAGCTGATCCGTGACGCGCAGCCGGACACCGCCCTGTCGAACAAGCGCTTTCCCTGGCTGTCGGCCAGGCAGATCGAACTGGGCATGGTGCCGGTCAACGCCGTCCGCGTGGCCTATACGGGCGAACTCGGTTGGGAACTGCACCACCCGATCGAGATGCAGAACCATCTGTTCGACCGCCTGATGGAGGCGGGTGAGCCGGCGGGCATGAAGCTTGTCGGCGCACGGGCGCAGAACTGGCTGCGGCAGGAAAAGTCCTATCGCGCCTTCGGCACCGAACTGGGCCGCGACGCGACGCCCTTGGAAGCCGGGCTGGACCGTTTCGTGGACCTGTCCAAGGACTTCCGCGGCAAGGCGGCGATGGAGGCCAAGGGCATCCGGTCCCTGTGCGTCACCCTGCTGATCGACGGGCCGCAGGACGCCGATCCCTGGGGACGCGAGGGGATCTTCCTGGACGGCCAGAAGGTGGGGCGCCTGACCTCGGGCGGATATTCGGCGGCCTTCGGCAAGCAGATCGGCATGGGCTATGTCCGCCCGGACCTGGCCCAGCCGGGGACCAGGCTGAAGGTCCGCATGTTCCGCGAATTGTGGGACGCCGAGGTGACCGAGGACAGCCCCTACGATCCAACCAACGTCCGCATCCGCCAGGACGGCTAGGCCTGCGCCCTGCGCCGCCGGTCAGCCGACCAGCAGGCGCAGGGCATCTTCATAGGACGATACCTGCACGGGTGATTCCGGAGGATAGGGCTGGTCCATGTTCAGCATGGCAAAGCCATGCGTCATGGACCAGACCGACGTCTGCAAGGGTGCGGCCGGGCGGTCGCGGACGAAGGGCGTGCAGCGATCCCGCAAGACGACATAGGTCGCACGGGCGATCTCTCTCAGGGTGCTGTCCTCGGTCGGCAACTGATCGAACATCAGCCGGAACAACGCCGCGCGGCGGCGCGCAAAACCGATATAGGCCAGGTTGACCGTCAGCAGGTGCTGGAACGGGTCGGCATCGGCAGGAACGCCTTCCAGGGCAGTGACCAGTTCATGCCTGAAGCTGCGAAAGCCGTGAGTGGCGATGGCATCGCGCAGGCCGGGAAGCCCACCAAAGTGATGCGCGGGCGCGGCATGGGACACCCCGGCGCGCGCGGCAATTCGCCGCAGTGTCAGACCGGGCGTCCCTTCTTCATCCAGCAAGGACAGACCGGCGCTGATCAGCAGTTGTGGAACTTCGCCCCGTAAAGGCATCTTACCCCTTGAAGGTCATCTTGACAGTGTAAAGCCAATATCGGAATGTGGATCGTCCCAGTTGGTTAACAACACCTCCCCGAGCGGTTGTGTTGACCCAAGTCTGGTATGTGGTGCTGGGCCGTCGCTCAAGCTCTGGCCTGTTTTTCAGTTTTTCGTTTGAACGTTTCGGCCAGAGCCTTTCCTGGCATCTTAACGATGCTTGCAGGCACTGCAACCATTATCAACTTTTTGAGTGTACATAACCAGGCGCCAAGCAAAAGGCCGGGCCATCAGGCCCGGCCTTTTTGTTTGGAGCGGGCGATGAGATTCGAACTCACGACCCTAACCTTGGCAAGGTTATGCTCTACCCCTGAGCTACGCCCGCATCCGTCCGTCAGCGCTTCGTTTGACCGTCTCGCCTTCGGTGAGCGGTGATTTATGGGACTGCGTCGGGGCGTGCAAGAGGAAAAATGATGTTTCCCGACGAAAATTCCGCAGGCGTTGACAGGGCCGTGGATCCTGGGTGACCTTGGCCGAGAAACGGGGAAGATACGTGGCTGGATCCGAAGAACTGTCTGATTTCGTGCATGGCGCGATGGCCCGTGGGCAGACGGAACCCCGCATACGCGCAGCCCTGTCCCATGCCGGCTGGTCGCCACCCGAGATCGACGATGCCCTGTCACGCTGGATCGCCTCCGAAGATCTGCCACCGGTGCCGTGCCCGAGACCCTATGTCTCGGCGCGCGAAGGGATGCTTTACGCGCTGCTGATGATCGCCCTTGTCCTGGTCTGCTTTCACGTCTCCAGGCTGGGCTTCATGGTGATCGACGGCATCTTGCCCGATGTCGCCGGCCGCGAGGCGCCGGATCCTTGGGCCATGCGCTTTTCCATCGCCTCGATCATCGCGTTCCTGCCGTTGTTCGTCTGGCTGGACAGGCGCATGACCCGCCAGGTGCTGGCCGCCGCGCAGCCCCGCCGGTCGAGGGCGCGGCGTATCTTCGCGTCGGTGACGGTCTTCGCGGCGGCGCTTGTGCTGCTGGGGGATGTGGTGGCTGCGATCTATGCCTTCCTGTCGGGCGACCTGACGCTGCGCCTTGGTGCAAAGCTGGCGCTTGTTGCGGTGACGGGGCTTTTGGTGGCGGCCTGCTATCGCGAGGATCTGGATGGCTAGGCACTGGGCTGTCCTGGCCTTGACGGCGCTGTCCGTGTCGGTTGCGGTTGCGGGGATCATCGCGACTGGCGGGCCCGCGCAAGGGCGCGCGGAACGGCGCGACCAGGTGCGCGCGCAGGATCTGTCAGAGATCCAGATGCTGCTGACCTGCAAGGCCCAGCAGGCGGGCAGGGTGGGCACCGATCCGACGCCAATCGAAGCCTGCCCGATGACGCCACGCCTCGCTGACCCCTTCACCGGCGCACCCTACCGGATTGATCTGGTGCCGCCCGACAGCTTGCGGCTTTGCGCGGGATTTGAACTGCCCGCGTCGGACCAGCCCTTCAGTCCCGACGAATCGGGATGCATCGTGCAGCGGATCAGCGTGAGCTGACTATTCCGCCGCCCTGATCCGCGCAGGCTTCAGCATCGGCGCCAGATAGCGGCCGGTATGGCTTTCGGGAACCTTCGCCACGTCCTCGGGCGTGCCGACGGCGACAATCACTCCGCCGCCGTCGCCGCCCTCGGGACCGATGTCGATGATCCAGTCGGCGGTCTTGATGACATCCAGGTTGTGTTCGATCACCACGACCGTGTTGCCTTCGTCCACCAGGTGGTGCAGCACCTCGAGCAGCTTGCGCACATCCTCGAAATGCAGGCCGGTGGTAGGTTCGTCCAGGATATACAAGGTCTTGCCGGTGGACTGGCGAGCCAGTTCCTTGGCCAGCTTGACGCGCTGCGCCTCGCCGCCCGACAGGGTCGTGGCCTGCTGCCCGACCTTGATGTAGCCCAGCCCCACCTGCATCAGCGCGTCCATCTTGGACCGGATCGAGGGCACCGCCTTGAAGAACTCCTGTCCTTCCTCGATCGTCATGTCCAGCACGTCGGCGATGGACTTGCCCTTGAACTGGACCTCCAGCGTTTCGCGGTTGTAGCGCTTGCCCTTGCAGGTCTCGCAGGTGACATAGACATCGGGCAGGAAGTGCATCTCGATCTTGATGACGCCATCGCCCTGGCAGGCCTCGCAGCGGCCGCCCTTGACGTTGAAGCTGAAGCGGCCGGGCTTGTAGCCGCGCGCCTTGGATTCGGGCAGGCCCGCATACCAGTCGCGGATGGGGGTATAGGCGCCGGTATAGGTCGCGGGGTTCGACCGGGGCGTGCGGCCGATGGGCCGCTGGTCGATGTCGATCACCTTGTCCAGATGTTCCAGCCCCTTGATCGTCTCGCAGGGGGCGGGGGTCTGGCGGGCGCCGTTCAGGCGCAGCGACGCAGTCTTGAAAAGTGTCTCGATGGTCAGGGTGGACTTGCCGCCGCCCGACACGCCCGTGACGCAGACGAACTTGCCCAGAGGAAACTCGGCCGTCACGTCCTTGAGGTTGTTGCCCGTCGCCTTGACGACCTTGACCGCCTTGCCGTTGCCCTTTCGGCGTTCTTCGCCCACCGCGATCTCTCGCAGGCCCGACAGATACTGGCCTGTCAGGCTGTTGGGGTCGGCTGCGATCTGGTCCGGGGTGCCGTGGCTGACGACGGTGCCGCCGTGGACACCCGCGCCGGGGCCCATGTCGAAGACATAATCCGCATGGCGGATCGCGTCCTCGTCATGCTCGACGACGATGACCGAGTTGCCCTGGTCGCGCAGTCCCTTCAACGTGTCCAGCAGACGGTCGTTGTCGCGCTGATGCAGCCCGATCGAGGGTTCGTCCAGCACATACAGCACGCCCGTCAGACCGCTGCCGATCTGGCTGGCCAGCCGGATCCGCTGGCTTTCACCGCCCGACAGCGTTCCCGCCGCGCGCGACAGCGTCAGATAGTCCAGGCCGACGTTGACCAGAAAGCCAAGCCGCTCGCGGATTTCCTTGAGGATGGCGACGGCGATCTCGTTCTTCTGCCGCGACAAGTGTCCGGGCGCGGCTTCGATCCAGGCCAGCGCTTCCTTGATCGACAGTTCAACCACCTCGCCGATGTGGTTGCCGGCGATCTTGACGGCCAGGGCTTCCGGCTTCAGGCGATAGCCGTGGCAGGCGCCGCAGGGACGGTTGTTCTGATAGCGCTCGAACTCCTCGCGCACCCATGCGCTGTCGGATTCGCGCAACCGGCGTTCCATGTTGGGGATCACGCCCTCGAAGACGCGGCGGACATTGTAGACGCGGCCCGCGTCGTCGAAGCGGAACTCGATCTCTTCCTTGCCGGACCCACGCAGGAACATCGCCTGCACGTCCTCGGGCAGGTTCTTCCACGGCGTCTTCTTGTCAAAGCCATAATGCTTGGCAAGGGCGTTGACCGTCTGCGTCAGATAGGCCGATTTCGACTTGGCCCAGGGCGCGATGGCGCCCTTTTCGACCGACAGCGCGGCGTCGGGCACGACCAGCCGTTCGTCGAAGAACAGTTCCATCCCCAGCCCGTCGCAGACCGGGCAGGCGCCGAAGGGGGCGTTGAAAGAGAACAGCCGCGGCTCGATCTCTGGGATGGTGAAGCCGCTGACGGGGCAGGCGAAATTTTCGCTGAAGGTGGTCCGTTCTGGTTCGTCTGCCGCAGTCTCGACTATGGCGATGCCGTCGGCCAGATCCAGCGCGGTGCGCAGCGAATCGGCAAGCCGCGTTTCCAGCCCCTCGCGCACGACGATGCGGTCCACCACCACGTCGATGTCGTGGCGGAATTTCTTGTCCAGGACAGGCGGCTCGTCCAGCTCATGGAACTGGCCGTTCACCTTGACCCGCTGGAAGCCTTGCTTGCGAAGCTCGAGGAACTCTTTCTTGTATTCGCCCTTGCGGTCGCGGACGATGGGCGCCAGCAGATAGGCACGCGTGCCCTCGGGCATCTCCATGATCCGGTCCACCATGTCCTGGACCTGCTGCGCCTCGATCGGCAGGCCGGTGGCGGGGCTGTAGGGCGTGCCCGCGCGGGCGAACAGCAGCCGCAGATAGTCATAAATCTCGGTCACCGTGCCGACGGTCGAGCGCGGGTTCTTCGAGGTCGTCTTCTGTTCGATGCTGATGGCGGGGGACAGGCCGCTGATGTGGTCCACATCCGGCTTGCCCATCATGTCCAGGAACTGCCGCGCATAGGCCGACAGGCTTTCGACATAGCGGCGCTGGCCTTCGGCATAAATCGTGTCGAAGGCAAGGGACGACTTGCCGCTGCCCGACAGCCCGGTGATGACCACCAGCTTGTCGCGCGGGATGTCCATGTCCACGCCCTTGAGGTTGTGTTCACGCGCCCCGCGTACTTCGATGAACTTCTGTTCCATGACGTGCCCCCGGCCGACCAAGCGCATCAGATAGGCGCGCGGTTCCAAAAAGCAACCGCAAAATGGGAACATCCCGAGAACACGACCTTGCGTAAACCTTTTGTTGCAGAGGGGCGGCGGTGGCGCTTGCGCTGCGCTGCGGCATCGCTAGTCTTTCGCGCAACTGCGAAGGGGGACCGCGCGATGTTTCAGAAAATCCTGATCGCCAACCGTGGCGAGATTGCGATCCGCGTGATGCGGGCCGCCAACGAATTGGGCAAGAAAACGGTCGCGGTCTATGCCGAGGAGGACAAGCTGGGCCTGCACCGCTTCAAGGCGGACGAGGCCTACCGGATCGGCGAAGGGCTGGGGCCGGTCGCGGCCTATCTGTCCATCCCCGAGATCATCCGGGTCGCAAAGGAAAGCGGCGCGGATGCGATCCATCCGGGCTATGGCCTTTTGTCGGAAAACCCCGACTTCGTGGACGCCTGCGCGCAAGCCGGGATCACCTTCATCGGCCCCCGCGCTGACACGATGCGCGCGCTTGGCGACAAGGCGTCGGCGCGTCGCGTGGCGATCGCCGCGGGCGTGCCCGTCATCCCCGCGACTGAGGTTCTGGGCGAGGATTTCGAGGCCATCAAGGCCGAGGCGGCTTCCATCGGCTATCCCCTGATGCTCAAGGCCTCCTGGGGCGGCGGCGGGCGCGGGATGCGCCCGATCAACGGTCCCGAGGAACTGGTGGACAAGGTCCGCGAGGGCCGTCGCGAGGCCGAGGCCGCCTTTGGCAATGGCGAGGGTTATCTGGAAAAGATGATCCTGCGCGCCCGCCATGTCGAGGTGCAGTTGCTTGGCGACACCCATGGCGGCTTGTATCACCTGTATGAGCGTGACTGCACGGTGCAGCGCCGCAACCAGAAGGTCGTGGAACGCGCCCCCGCGCCCTATCTGACTGCCGAACAGCGTGCCGAGGTCTGCGAACTGGCGCTGAAGATCGGCCGCGCCGTGGGCTACCAGAACGCCGGCACGGTCGAGTTCCTGATGGATATGGACAGCCAGCAGTTCTACTTCATCGAGGTGAACCCGCGCGTCCAGGTCGAGCATACCGTGACCGAGGAAGTCACCGGCATCGACATCGTCCAGTCACAGATCCGCATTGCCGAGGGGGCAACGCTGGCCGAGGCGACGGGCGTGCCGTCGCAGGATCAGGTCACGCTGTCGGGCCACGCGCTGCAATGCCGCGTGACGACCGAGGATCCGCTGAACAACTTCATCCCCGACTATGGCCGGATCACCGCCTATCGCAGCGCCACCGGCAACGGCATCCGCCTGGACGGCGGCACCGCTTATTCCGGGGGCGTCATTACGCGCTATTACGATTCGCTGCTGGTCAAGGTCACGGCCTGGGCGCAGACGCCCGAGGCGGCGATCCGCCGCATGGACCGCGCGCTGCGCGAGTTCCGGGTGCGGGGCGTCAGCACGAACATCGACTTCGTCATCAACCTGCTGAAGCATCCGACCTTCCTCGATGACTCCTACACGACCAAGTTCATCGACACGACGACAGAGCTATTCCAGTTCGACAAGAAGCAGGACCGGGCCACGCGGATCCTGACCTATCTGGCCGACATCAGCGTCAACGGCCACCCCGAGACCGCGGGCCGCCCCATGCCGCCCGCCCAGGCCCGTCCACCCGTGCCGCCCGCGCCCAAGGCCGAACCCGCGCCGGGCACCCGGCAGATGCTGGAACAAAAGGGCGCGCAGGCGGTGGCCGACTGGATGGCCGCGCAGACGCGCCTGTTGATGACCGACACCACCATGCGCGACGGCCACCAGTCGCTGCTGGCAACCCGGATGCGGTCGATCGACATGATCCGCGTGGCGCCATCTTACGCCGCCAACCTGCCGGGGCTGTTCAGCGTGGAATGCTGGGGTGGGGCGACGTTCGACGTAGCCTATCGCTTCCTGCAGGAATGCCCCTGGCAGCGGTTGCGTGACATCCGCGAACGGATGCCCAACCTGATGACGCAGATGCTGCTGCGCGCCTCGAACGGGGTGGGCTATACCAACTATCCCGACAACGTGGTCCAGTCCTTCGTGCGCCAGGCGGCGGAAAGCGGCGTGGACGTGTTCCGCGTCTTCGACAGCCTGAACTGGGTCGAGAACATGCGAGTCGCCATGGACGCGGTGATCGAGACCGGCAAGATCTGCGAAGGCACGGTCTGCTATACCGGCGACATGCTGGACCCGGACCGGTCCAAGTACGACCTGGCCTATTATGTCAGGACCGCGCAGGATCTGAAGGCCGCCGGCGCGCATGTGCTGGGCCTGAAGGACATGGCGGGCCTGCTGAAGCCAGCCGCCGCGCGCATCCTCATCAAGGCGCTGAAGGAGGAGGTCGGCCTGCCGGTCCACTTCCACACCCACGACACCTCGGGCCTTGCGGGGGCGACGATCCTGGCGGCCGCCGATGCGGGCGTGGACGCGGTGGACGCGGCCATGGACGCCTTCTCGGGCGGCACCTCGCAGCCTTGCCTTGGCTCCATCGTCGAGGCGCTGGAAGGCACCGAGCGCGATACCGGCCTGGATATCGCGGCGATCCGGCAGATCAGCAACTACTGGGAACGCGTCCGCGAGAACTATGCGGCCTTTGAAAGCGGCCTGCAGTCGCCCGCGTCCGAGGTCTATCTGCACGAGATGCCAGGCGGGCAGTTCACCAACCTCAAGGCGCAGGCGCGGTCCATGGGGCTGGAGGATCGCTGGCACGAGGTGGCGCAGGCCTATGCCGATGTGAACCGCATGTTCGGCGACATCGTGAAGGTCACGCCGTCGTCCAAGGTGGTGGGCGACATGGCGCTGATGATGGTGGCCCAGGGGCTGACGCCCCAGCAGGTGCTGGATCCGGCAACCGACGTCAGTTTCCCTGACAGCGTCGTGGACATGATGAAGGGCAACCTGGGCCAACCCCCCGGCGGCTGGCCCGAGGCGCTGCAGCGCAAGGTCCTGAAGGGCGAGGCGCCCATCACCGACCGCCCCGGCGCACATCTGCCCCCCGTGGACATCGAGGCCACGCGGGCGAAGCTGTCCGAGGATCTGGGCGTCGAGATCGACGACGAGGATCTGAACGGCTACCTGATGTATCCCAAGGTCTTTACGGACTACATGACGCGGCACGAAACCTATGGCCCGGTCCGCGCGCTGCCCACGCGCAACTTCTTCTATGGCATGGAGGCGGGCGACGAGATCAGCGTCGAGATCGACCCCGGCAAGACGCTGGAAGTACGTCTGCTGACGATGGGCGAGACGGACGAGAAGGGCGAGGTCAAGGTCTTCTTCGAACTGAACGGCCAGCCCCGCCAGGTCCGCGTGCCGAACCGCAAGGCCACCGGCACCAAGGCCGCGCGTCCCAAGGCAGACCCGTCGAATGCGGGCCATGTCGGCGCGCCGATGCCGGGCGTCGTGGCCTCGGTCGCGGCATCCACCGGGTCCAAGGTCCGCCAGGGCGACCTGCTTCTGACTATCGAGGCGATGAAGATGGAAACCGGCCTCCACGCCGACCGCGACGGCACCATCAAGGCCATCCATGTCCGCCCCGGCGAACAGATCGACGCCAAGGACCTGCTGGTCGAGGTGGAGTAAACCCTGGCCGCGGCCGCTAGAGCAGGGTTGCGGCCAGCAGCACCCACAGGGTCAGCGCCGCGCCGGTGGACAGGGCATAAAGCCCGTTCCACTGCGTTCCGGCATGGCGTGCCTCGACACCCCCCAGCTTGCCCACCAGCAGGACCGAAGCCGTGAAGGGCGAGGTGTTGCCGCTGATCGCCCACCCGCCGGTGATGGCGATCACCATCGCTGTCGGATGCACGCCCAGATCGGCGGGCGAGGGCAGCAGCGGCACCAGCAGCGAAACAGCCAGGATCGGGTTCATGCCGATCTGGCCGGTCAGCGGGATCACCCAGACAAGCGCCGCAAGGATCAGCAACGGCGGCAGCGCCGCCAGGTCAGGACCCTGCGCCTGCATGATCGGCACCAGCAGCCATGATCCCAGGCTGCCGATGAATCCCGCCATGAAAAGCAGGATGATCTCTCCGCTATAGCCGGCAAGGTCGCGGGTGGCGAACTGCCCCACCCGCGCGGCCAGCGTTGCAGCCCGCCCGCCGCGCATGGGCGGCAGGATCAGTGTCCAGGCCACCGCCACCAGCGGCACCACGGTCATGACCGCCCCGGTCACCGCCACGCCGGTCGTCAGGTGCAGCAGGAAGACACCGCCCACCACGATCGCCAGCAGGACCAGCAGCGGTCGCAGGCGCCGCAGCCAGCTTTCGGTCTCGGCCGCACGGGTGGGGGCGGGCGCTGAAAGCTGCGGCTTGAACAGTGCGTCCAAGGCCCAGCCGATGCCGATCATCAGCACCGAACTGACCAGGCACAGCCCGACGGCCGCAGGCCAGGACGCGCCTTGGACCACAGACATGGTGACCGCCATCGACAGCGCCATTGGCGACCAGCACAGGGTCGAGGCAAAACCCCGCTGGATCGCCACCAGCATCCGGCGCAGGCGGTGGCGGCGCAATTCCTGGTTCGTCTCCCGCGCCGTGCTTTCGGCGGCCAACCCGCCCAGCAGCGAGATGGATCCGTAAAGCAGGATCAACCCGAACAGGTGCCCGCCGACCGTCAGCGCAAGGTAGCGCCGCCCCGGAGGCTGGCGGGCCAGGAAGCGCCCACAGTCCAGGATGTCCTGCGACCCGACCGCCGCGCTGCGCAACGCGGACAGCGCTGTGAACAGCGCGATGATGAAGCCCCCCCGCGTCAGGGCGGTCAGCACCGCCTGCGCCCAGTCGGGCCGGGTGGCGGCCGCCCAGGCGACCAGGGCCAGGCCCACGGCCACGAAGGCCAGCCGAGACGCCCGCGCCGTCAGCGAAAACATCGCAAGCGCCCCCACCAGCAGAAGGTCGGCAGCCATCGCGAAGCCAGATCCGGCCCCGAACTGGTGCGGGATCATCGCCAGCAGGGCGCAAGCGGTCAGGATGCCGCCGATCCGGGCGCTTCTGGGGGGCATGAGGTGATCCGTCTAGAGGGTCGCCCAGCCATAGCCGCGCCTTGCACAATGCGCAATTCGTCACCCGCCCGCGACGAAGGGCAGGCGATAGCTGATCGCCTCGGCCAGATGGGGTGCGCGGACAGTGGCGGAACCGGCCAGGTCGGCGATGGTGCGCGCGGTGCGCAGGATGCGGTGATAGCCCCGCGCGGTCAGGCCCAGCCGTTCCGACGCTTTCAGGATCAGCGCCCGTCCTTCCTCATCCGGGGCGGCGATCTGGTCCAGCAGACTGCCCGAAGCCTCGGCATTCACCCGTGCCTGCGGGTGGTTGCGGAAACGCGCGGCCTGCACATCCCGCGCCGCCGCCACCCGCGCCGCGACCTGCGCCGACGTGTCGCCGCCCGAGGGCAGTTCCAGGTCCATGAAGCTGACCGCCGGCACCTCGAGCCGCAGGTCGAAGCGATCCATCAGCGGCCCCGAGATCTTGCCCATGTAGTCCCCGCCGCACACCGGCGCGCGCGAACAGGCGCGGGCGGCATCGGCCAGATAGCCGCAGCGGCAGGGATTGGCGGCGGCGATCAGCAGGAAGCGGCAGGGATAGCGAATGTGGGCATTGGCGCGGGCGACCACGACCTCGCCCGTCTCGATCGGCTGGCGCAGGGTTTCCAGAACCTGCCGGGGAAATTCGGGAAACTCGTCCATGAACAGGACGCCGTTATGGGCAAGGCTGATCTCGCCCGGCTTGGCGCCGCGCCCGCCGCCGACAATGGCGGCCATGGACGCGGTGTGATGGGGTTCGCGGAACGGCGCGCGGCGCGAGATGCCGCCGTCGTCCAGGGTGCCGGCCAGCGAGTGGATCATCGAGGTTTCCAACGCCTCGGCCGCGCCCAGCGGCGGCATCAAGCCGGGCAGACGGGCGGCAAGCATCGACTTGCCCGCGCCCGGCGGGCCGACCATCAACAGGTGGTGGCGACCGGCGGCGGCAATTTCCAAGGCGCGCTTGGCACGTTCCTGGCCCTTCACTTCAGACAGGCAGCCGCCAAGGGGCGCGGCATCGATCATGCCAGGCTGGGCACGGGCGATGGGCGCGCGGTCGGTCAGGTGGTCGATCACCTCGCGCAGCGTGGCGGGGGCCAGGACCGGAACCGCGTCCACCCAGGCGGCCTCGGGGCCGCAGGCGCGGGGGCAGATCAGCGCGCGCTCATCCTCGGCCGCGGCCATGGCGGCGGGCAGGGCGCCGGCGACGGCGACCAGCCGCCCGTCCAGGGCCAGTTCGCCCAGGGCCACGCAGCGCGACAGTTCCTCGCCGGGGACGATCTCAAGCGCGGCAAGGATCGCAAGCGCGATGGGCAGGTCGAAATGCGACCCTTCCTTGGGCAGGTCAGCCGGCGACAGGTTCACGGTCAGCCGCCGGTTCGGCATGGCGATGGACAGCGCGCCGAAGGCCGCCTTGACCCGTTCGCGCGCCTCGCTGACGGCCTTGTCGGGCAGGCCCACGATGGCAAAGCCCGGCAGGCCCGCCGCCACGGAGCACTGGACCTCGACAAGGCGCGCGTCGATCCCCTCGAAGGCAACGGAATAGGCGATTGCGACCATGAAGCCCCCTTTGTCCCCGCAATCGTTAACGGCAGGCGGCTTAAGGAAAGGTTAACAGGTGCCATTGCTTGCGACGCGGGGGGTGGGGGGCTATGTGACGGGGGCGCAAGGTCATGGGGGCAAGATGAACGGCAAGCGTATCCTGCTGATCGTGGGCGGGGGCATCGCGGCGATGAAGGTGCCGCAACTGATCCGGCTGATCCGGGCCGAGGGCGCGGCCGTGACCCCCGTGCTGACCAAGGCCGGCGCGCAGTTCACCACGCCCATGACCCTGTCCGTTCTGGCGGGCGAGGCCGCGCATGACAGCCTGTGGAACATCGCCGCCGAGGCCGAGATCGGCCATATCCAGCTGTCGCGCAACGCGGATCTGGTGGTGGTGGTGCCCGCCACCGCCGACCTGCTGGCCAAGATGGCGCATGGGCTGGCGGACGACCTGGCCTCTACCCTGCTGCTGGCGACGGACAAGCGAGTGCTGGTCGCGCCCGCGATGAACGTGCGGATGTGGCACCACGCGGCAACGCAGCGCAACCTGCGGACCCTGCGCGAGGACGGCATCCTGTTCGTGGGCCCCGAGGACGGCGACATGGCCTGCGGCGAATACGGCACCGGGCGCATGTCGGAACCCGAGGCGATCCTGGACGCCATCGGCAAGGAACTCGCCCCTCAGCCGCTGAAACTGCTGCCCGAGGCGCAGGTGCGCACCGGCATTTTGTCAGGGCGGCACCTGATCGTGACCTCGGGTCCGACGCATGAACCCATCGATCCCGTGCGATACATCGCCAACCGGTCCTCGGGCGCACAGGGCACAGCGATCGCAGCCGCGCTGCGCGACCTGGGCGCAAGGGTCAGCTTTGTCACCGGCCCGGCCGAGGTTGCCCCGCCCGAGGGGGTCCATGTGATCCGCGTCCAGACCGCCGGGCAAATGCGCGAGGCGGTGGAAGCCGCGCTGCCGGCCGACGGGGCGGTCATGGCCGCGGCGGTGGCCGATTGGCGTGTCACCAAATCATCCGCCACCAAGATGAAGAAGGACGGGTCTGGCAAGCCGCCCTCGCTTGAAATGACCGAGAATCCGGACATCCTGGCCTGGATCAGCCAGCCCGGCGAACGCCGCCCCCGGCTGGTCGTAGGCTTTGCGGCCGAAACGAATGATGTCTTGGCCCATGCCACCGACAAGCGGCGGCGCAAGGGCTGCGACTGGATCGTGGCGAATGACGTCAGCGAGGGGACCGGCATCATGGGCGGCTCGGAAAACGCGGTGACGGTCATCACCGACGAAGGCGCCGAGGAATGGCCGCGCATGGCCAAGGACGCCGTCGCCCGCCGCCTGGCGCAGAAGATCGGCGAGGCGCTGGCATGAGAACCTATCTGGACTGGAACGCCACCACGCCCCTGCGCGACGAGGTAAAGGCCGCGATGCGCGAGGGGATGGAGATCGTGGGCAACCCGTCCTCGGTCCACAGCGAAGGCCGCGCCGCCAAGATGGCGATGGAGCGCGCGCGCGAACAGGTCGCGGCGGCACTTGGGGCCGAAGGCGCGGACGTGATCTTCACATCCGGCACGACCGAGGCGGCGGCCATGGTTCTGGCGGGCAGGGGCATCCACTGCGCGCCGGTCGAACACAGCGCGATCAAGGTCTGGTGCGACCAGGATCTGGCGGTGGACGCGGACGGTACCGTCACGGTGCCCGATCCCGCAAACGCCAGCCTACAACTGGCCAACAACGAAACCGGCGTGATCCAGTCCCTGCCCGAAGGGTTGGGGTCCAGTGACCTGACGCAGGCCTTCGGCAAGATCCCCTTCGCCTTCAACTGGCTTGGCATCACGGCAGGCTTTGTCAGCGCCCACAAGCTGGGCGGTCCCAAGGGAATCGGCGCACTGGTCGTCAAGCGCGGCACCGATGTCGAGGCGATGATCCGCGGCGGCGGCCAGGAACAGGGCCGGCGCGGCGGGACCGAGAACCTGATCGGCATCCTGGGCTTTGCCGCCGCCGCCACTGCCGCGCAAAAGGAACTGGACGCAGGCCTGTGGGACGAGGTTGCCGCAAGGCGCGACGCCCTGGAGGCCCGGCTGCTGGACACGGCGCCCGGCGCAATCGTTGCCGGAAAGGGCGCCAGACGCTTGCCGAACACGACCTGCATTCTTACATCGGGCTGGAAGGGTGAAACCCAGGTCATGCAGATGGATCTGGCGGGCTTTGCGATTTCGGCAGGGTCGGCCTGTTCTTCTGGCAAGGTCCGCGCCAGCGGCGTGCTGCAGGCCATGGGGTTCGATGACAAGGCCGCGCAATCGGCGATCCGGATCTCGATCAGCCCCGCTTTGGGCGAGGATCAGGTGAACCGATTTGCGGATGCGTGGGAAAGCGCGTATTCACGATGGCGCGAACGGAACGGCTAGGCAATTGCCAGGCCCGAGGAAGGACAAAGGATGACTGCAACCACCGATCTTGATGTGCGCGAGGGTGTCGACCGCGAAACGGTCGAGGCCGTGCAAAGCATTGGCAGCTACAAATACGGCTGGGATACCGAGATCGAGATGGACTATGCCCCCAAGGGGGTGAACGAGGATATCGTCCGCCTGATCTCGGAAAAGAACAACGAGCCGGAATGGATGACCGAATGGCGGCTGGAAGCCTATCGCCGCTGGGTCACCATGACCGAACCCAAATGGGCGATGCTGAACTATCCTGAAATCGATTATCAGGACCAGTATTACTATGCCCGCCCGAAAAGCATGGCGGTCAAGCCCAAGTCGCTGGACGAGGTCGATCCCAAGCTGCTGGCGACCTATGAAAAGCTAGGGATCCCGCTGAAGGAACAACTGATCCTGGCAGGCGTCGAGGGGGCCGAGGCCGCGCCCGCCGATGGCCGCCGGGTCGCGGTCGACGCGGTCTTCGACAGCGTGTCGGTCGGCACGACCTTCAAGGATGAACTGGCCAAGGCCGGCGTGATCTTCTGTTCCATCAGCGAAGCCATCCGCGAGCATCCCGACCTTGTGAAGAAATACCTCGGTTCGGTCGTGCCGCAGTCGGACAACTATTTCGCGACGCTGAACAGCGCGGTCTTTTCCGACGGCTCATTC
This sequence comes from Paracoccus sp. AK26, assembly GCF_011801365.1. Lineage (NCBI taxonomy): Bacteria > Pseudomonadati > Pseudomonadota > Alphaproteobacteria > Rhodobacterales > Paracoccaceae > Paracoccus > Paracoccus sp. AK26. The sequence continues at coordinate 1,632,669 of NZ_CP041041.1, read as the reverse complement.
GTCTATGTCCCCAAGGGCGTGAGATGCCCGATGGAACTGTCCACCTATTTCCGCATCAACGCGGAGAACACCGGGCAATTCGAACGCACGCTGATCATCGCCGACAAGGGCAGCTATGTCAGCTACCTGGAAGGCTGCACCGCGCCCAAGCGCGACACCAACCAGCTTCACGCGGCGGTCGTGGAAATCGTGGTGCTGGAGGATGCCGAGGTGAAGTACTCGACCGTCCAGAACTGGTTCCCCGGAGACGAGGAAGGCAAGGGCGGCATCTACAACTTCGTCACCAAGCGCGCCGACTGCCGCGAGGCCCGCGCCAAGGTGATGTGGACGCAGGTGGAAACCGGCAGCGCGATCACCTGGAAATACCCGTCCTGCATCCTGCGCGGCGATGAATCCCAGGGCGAGTTCTATTCGATCGCCATCGCCAACAACATGCAGCAGGCCGATACCGGCACCAAGATGATCCATCTTGGCCGCAATACCCGGTCGCGCATCGTGTCCAAGGGGATCTCGGCGGGCCGCGCGCAGAACACCTATCGCGGCCTGGTGACGATGCACCCGCGGGCGACGAACAGCCGCAACTATACCCAGTGCGACAGCCTGCTGATCGGCGACCAGTGCGGCGCCCATACGGTGCCCTATATCGAGGTCAAGAATACCAGCAGCCGCGTGGAACACGAGGCGACTACCAGCAAGGTCGATGACGACCAGCTGTTCTATTGCCGCCAGCGGGGCATGGACGAGGAAGAGGCCGTGGCCCTGGTAGTCAACGGTTTCTGCCGCGAGGTTCTGCAGGCGCTGCCGATGGAGTTCGCGATGGAGGCCCAGTCGCTGGTCGCCATTTCGCTGGAAGGCTCGGTCGGCTAAAGGCCGCGAAGGATTTGATGATGGTGCCGTGGCTTCGGCACCGCCGCCACCATCTGATGAGGAAAAGATGCTGAAAATCGACAACTTGCACGTGAAACTTGAAGAAGAGGACAAGCAGATCCTGAAGGGTCTGTCGCTGGAGATTCCGGCCGGTCAGGTTCACGCGATCATGGGTCCGAACGGGTCGGGCAAATCCACGCTGTCCTATGTCCTGTCGGGCCGCGACGGCTATGAAGTGACCGAAGGCTCGGCCACGCTGGACGGCGAAAGCCTGCTGGACATGGAACCCGAGGAACGCGCAAGCGCCGGCCTGTTCCTGGCCTTCCAGTATCCGGTGGAAATTCCGGGTGTCGGCAACATGACCTTCCTGCGCACCGCCGTGAACGCGCAGCGCAAGGCGCGTGGCGAGGCCGAGCTGTCCTCGGGCGATTTCCTGAAGCTGGTTCGCGCCAAGGCGGCCGAACTGCAGATCAGCCCCGAGATGCTGAAGCGTCCGGTCAATGTCGGCTTCTCGGGCGGCGAGAAGAAGCGCAACGAGATCCTGCAGATGGCCATGCTGGAACCGCGCATGTGCATCATGGACGAAACCGACTCGGGCCTGGACGTGGACGCGATGCGGCTAGTCAGCGACGGCGTCAACGCGCTGCGTTCGCCCGACCGCAGCTTCCTGGTCATCACCCATTATCAGCGCCTGCTGAACCATATCCAGCCGGACGTGGTGCATATCATGGCGAACGGCCGGATCGTGAAATCGGGCGGGCCGGAACTGGCCTTGCAGGTCGAACAGGAAGGCTATGGCGATCTTCTGGCGGAGGTCGGCTGATGGCGGACACCGCAGTCCAGGCGAAGGACCACACCCCGACGGTCGAGGGCACGCCCAAACCCGCCGGTGCGCTTGACGCGCGGCTTGCGGCCCTGACCCTGCCGCAGGGCGGCTTTGCCGCTGCTGCGCGTCGCGATGCCTTGGCGCGCCTGCAGGACATGGGGCTTCCCGGTCCGCGCGACGAATACTGGCGCTATACGGACCCGCGTCCCTTCAACGCACCGCAAGCGGCGGCGATTGCCGTGCCTGATGGGCAGGAGACCCCGCTGTTCGACACGCTGGACAAGCTGACGCTGGTCTTTGTCGACGGCCGGTTCGACGAGGCCGCATCCGATGACCTGGCCCTGGACGGGGTCGAGATCCTGACGCTTGCAAAGGCTGACGGGGCGGAATGGGCGGCCGAACTTTATGGCAAGCTGGAGGCTGCGGGCCAGCATCCCGTCCGCCGTCCCTTTGCGACGTTGAACACTGCCGCCGCCCCCGACGGGCTGCTGATCCGCGTCACCGAAAAGCCGTCGAAGCCGATCCATGTCGTGCATCGCCGTGCGTCGGATGGGGCGGACGCCATGTGGCACCACCTGATCCGGGTCGAGCCGGGTGCGGGACTGACCCTGCTGGAAACCGGCATGTCGGGCGCCCGGTCGAACAGCGTGATCGAGGTCGATCTGGCCGAAGGCGCCGCGTTCCACCATGTCGCGTCCAAGCGCGCGATCGAGGCGAAGGTGGGCATCGGCCATATCTTCGCGCGCGTTGCCGCAAGGGCGCAGTTCAAGTCCTTCACCTTGGCGGTGAACGGCACGATGATGCGCAACGAGGCGGTGATCGACATCGCGGGCGACGATGCGGTGGCCCATATCGCGGCGGCCGTTCTGGGCGACGGGGGCAAGGCGCCCTTCCATCAGGACGACACCGTCTTCATCACCCACGGGGCCGAACGCTGCGAAAGCCGCCAGGTCTTCAAGAAGGTGCTGAAAAACGGGGCCGAGGGCGTGTTCCAGGGGAAGATCCTGGTCAAGCCCGGCGCGCAGAAGACCGACGGCTACCAGATCAGCCAGGCGCTGCTGCTGGACGAACGCAGCCAGTTCCTGGCCAAGCCCGAGCTGGAGATCTACGCCGACGACGTGAAATGTTCGCATGGTTCGACCACCGGCGCGATCGACGACGAGGCGTTGTTCTATCTGCGGTCCCGCGGGGTGCCGCGTGAACGGGCCATCGTCTTCCTGGTCCTGTCCTTCCTGGCCGACGCCCTGGCCGAGGTCGAGGACGAGGCGATCCGCGATTGCATCTATGAACGGCTCGACGTGTGGCTGACCCTCAACGCGGTTCAGTAGGGGCCGCGCCGCGGGGCATCGTTCCCCGGGTGCTGCAAAGCTGGGTGGCCCCGCGCCGGGTGGTGCGGGGTCTTTCCGACATGCCGGAAGGGTCCAAGCTGGGCGTGCTGATGTCGGCGATGCTGATCTTCCTGATCGCCCAGGCCCCCGGTCATGCGCGGATGGCCCAGATTGACCCGGCGGTGCCGTTCCAGGCCCGGATGGGGGGGGCGTTGCTGGCCGTGATGTTCATGATGCCGATCCTGGCCTATGGCCTGGCGGCGCTGGCATCGCTTTTGTCCCGTCTGACACCCTGGCGGCTTACCCCCGAGGATTCCCGGCTGGCGCTGTTCTGGGCCTTGCTGGCGGTTGCGCCCGCGATGCTGCTGGCAGGCTTGGTGGCCGGGCTTGTGGGGCAGGGGTCCGCCCTTGCCTTGGTCCAGGCGGTTTCCGGGCTGGGTTTCCTGATGATCTGGGGTGCCGGTATCGCGGCGCTGGCGAGGCGAAAATGACGTTCGATGACTTCAAGGCCCTGGTCGGCTTGTCGTTCCGCGATCCGCAGGCGGCGGCGCGCGACCTGATGGCGCAGGGCTGGCCGATCCAGGCGCGGTGGATGGCGCTTCTGGCAGCCGTTTCGGTCTCGGCGCTGCTGGCCTCGCTGGCCGCCGCGCTGTTCAGCGCCCCCGGGCCAGAGGGCGACCGGGTTGTCGTCCTCAGCCAGCAGCCGATGGTGCTGGCCGTGATGCAGATGGGGGCCATCGTGCTGGCGGCAGGGCTGATGTCGGGCGTGGGCCGCATGTTCGGCGGCGGCGGCCGGTTCGAGGATGCCCTGCTGCTGACCGTCTGGATCGAGGTGCTGCTGCTGATCGTGCAGGCCGCGCAGGTGGTCCTGTCGCTGATCCTGCCGGGCGTGGCGGGCATCTTCGGGCTGCTGGCGATCGCGCTGTTCCTGTGGCTGACCGTGCAGTTCACCAAGGCGCTGCACGGCTTTCACAGCACGCCCAAAGTGGTCCTGGGGATGATCGGAACCGTATTCGTGGCGGGTTTCGTTCTGTCCCTGCTTGCCGCCGCCCTAGGAATCATGCCGGAGATGCCGCAATGAGCTTCGATATCGACAAGGTCCGTGCCGACTTCCCGATCCTGTCGCGGCAGGTGAACAACCGCCCGCTGGTCTATCTGGACAGCGGCGCAAGCGCCCAGAAGCCGCGCCAGGTCATCGACGCGATCACCCGCGCCTATGAAGGCGAATATGCCAACGTTCATCGGGGCCTGCATTTCCTGTCGAACCTGGCCACCGACAACTATGAACGCGTCCGCGCCATCATCGCCCGCTTCCTGAACGCCCCGCACGAGGATGAGGTGATCTTCACCAGCGGCTCGACCGAGGGGATCAACCTGGTCAGCTATGGCTGGGCCGCGCCGCGCCTGCAGGCGGGGGACGAGATCGTGCTGTCCGTCCTGGAACACCACGCCAATATCGTTCCCTGGCATTTCCTGCGCGAACGGCAGGGGGTGGTGCTGAAATGGGTCGAACCCGAAGCCGACGGCAGCCTGCCGCCCGAAAAGGTGCTGGCCGCAGTGGGTCCGAAGACCAGGCTGATCTCGGTCACGCATATGTCGAACGTCACCGGCACGATCGTCGATGTCGGCGCCATCGCGCGGGGGACGGACGTTCCCGTGCTGGTCGACGGCTCGCAGGCAGCGGTGCATATGCCGGTCGATCTGGCCGCGCTGGGCGTCGATTTCTACTGCATCACCGGCCACAAACTTTACGGCCCCTCGGGTTCCGGCGCGATCTGGATCCGCCGCGACCGCCAAGCCGAGATGCGCCCCTTCCTGGGCGGCGGCGACATGATCCGCACCGTCACCCGCGATGCCGTCGACTATGCCGACCCGCCCCTGCGGTTCGAGGCGGGAACCCCCGGCATCGTCAACCAGGTCGGCTTGGGTGCTGCCCTTGAATACATGATGGACCTGGGGATGGAGAATATCGCGGCCCATGAGCGGGGCTTGCGCGATTACGCCCGCGACCGTCTGCGCAGCCTGAACTGGCTGCAGGTCCAGGGCGACGCGCCGGACAAGGGCGCGATCTTTTCCATGACCATGCAGGGCGCCCACGCGCATGACCTGTCCACCATCCTGGACAAGCGCGGCATCGCCGTCCGGGCCGGCAGCCATTGCGCCATGCCGCTGATGGAGTTCTTCGGCATCACCGCAAGCGCGCGGGCGTCCTTCGCCATGTACAACACCAGGCAGGATGTGGATGCCCTGGTCGAAGGATTGACCTTCTGCCGAGAGCTTTTCGCCTGAATCTTGCAAAGTTCGGCAGTGTCGCCGAAGATCGTCTTGTCGCTGGGCCTATTGTCTGCATCCCTGATCCAAAGTCGTCGTTCAGGGAATGGATATGGCAGAGATTCTGGTTCTGGGTGCAGGCATGGTCGGCGTCACCACCGGGCTGGCGCTTCAGGCGCGGGGGCATCAGGTCACGATTATCGAACGCGGCGTGCCGGGCCGGGAAACCAGCTATGGCAATGCCGGCCTGATCCAGACCGAAGCGGTGGAACCCTATGCGATGCCGCTGGCACCCGCCGCGCTGATCCAGATCGCCCTGGGCATGGGCTATGACGTCAAGTGGAACATTCCGGGCCTGCTGTCGCAATTGGGCGCGGTCTGGAACTATGCCGTCAACTCCCTTCCCGCCGGCCACCGCCGGGCCACGCTGACCTGGGGCAAGCTGATCCGCCAGTCCACCGACCGCCACGCGCCGCTGGTCCAGGCGGCGGGCGCCGACAATATCATCCGCCGCGACGGTTACATCGAGGTGCATCGCAACTCCGCCCGCATGGACAAGGCACGGGTCACGGCCAAGCGCTTCATGGAGGAATTCGGGGTCGAGGCCAAGCTAATGGACGGCAAGGCGCTGCGCGCGCTCGAACCCGCCATCAAGATCGAGGTCGAGGGCGCGACCCACTGGGCCGATGCCTGGACCTGCTCCGATCCCGGCGGGTTGGTCGCGGCCTATGCAGCGCTGTTCGAAAGGCAGGGCGGGCGGATCGTCAACGCCGATGCGGGCGACCTGCAGCGCGCGGGCAGCGGCTGGCGGGTGGGGGATGAAACCGCCGAACACGCAGTCGTCGCGCTTGGCCCCTGGTCGCCGATGCTGCTGCAACGCTTCGGCCTGACAGTCCCGATGGTCTTCAAGCGCGGCTACCATCGTCACTACCGGATGGAGACGCCGCCGAACCACCCGATCGCGGATTTCGGCAATTCGGTCGTGCTGTCGCCGATGCGGCGCGGGTTGCGCATCGCCACCGCCGCCGAACTGACCAGCCATCCGCGCCTGTCGCCCCCGCAACTGAAGCACGGCGAAAGGGCCGCGCGCGAATTGTTCGACATCGGCAGCCCGGTCGAGGCCGAGCCCTGGACCGGCCGCCGCCCCTGCATTCCCGACATGCTGCCGGTGATCGGCAGGGTGCCGGACCAGCCGAACCTCTGGGCGCATTTCGGCCACGGGCACCAGGGCTTCACTCTGGGTCCGGTGACATCAGAAATCCTGGCCGAGGAAATGGACGGCGGGCAGGGTTGGGCTGAAATGCGACCGGCCCGGTTCAAGCGGTGATGCCCCTTCTTCTGACCCAAGGTTGACTTTCCCAGGAACCACCACACCTTACTGGTTCTGCCGCATGAAGGGTGCCTGATGGGCCATAACAATACCAACGCGCCAGTCGCGCGTCCGATCGAAGTCACCCGCCCCAAGTTGGAAGGCGGGCGGCGTTTCGTGATGAAAAGCGAATTCCAGCCGGCGGGCGACCAGCCCACCGCGATCGTCGAATTGACCCAGGGCGTGCAGGCGGGGGAACGCGACCAGGTGCTGCTGGGGGCCACCGGCACCGGCAAGACCTTCACCATGGCAAAGGTAATCGAGGCGACGCAGCGCCCGGCCATCATCCTGGCGCCCAACAAGACCCTGGCGGCCCAGCTATACGGCGAATTCAAGGGTTTCTTCCCCGACAACGCGGTGGAATACTTCGTCAGCTACTATGACTATTACCAGCCCGAAGCCTATGTCGCGCGGTCGGATACCTATATCGAGAAGGAATCCCAGATAAACGAGGCCATCGACCGGATGCGCCATTCGGCCACCCGGGCGCTGCTGGAACGCGACGACGTGATCATCGTGGCCTCGGTCAGCTGCATCTACGGCATCGGCTCGGTCGAGACCTATTCGGCCATGACCCAGGACATGATCGTGGGCGACAGCTATGACCAGCGGGAATTCATCGCTCAACTTGTCGCCCAGCAGTATCGGCGGCTGGACGCGGCCTTCCAGCGGGGCGGTTTCCGCGTCAAGGGCGACGTGGTCGAAGTCTGGCCCGCGCATCTTGACGATCGTGCCTGGCGCTTCGACTTCTTCGGAAACGAGCTTGAGGCGATCACCGAATGCGATCCCCTCACCGGGCAGAAGACCGACAACTTCCGCCAGATCCGCATCTATGCGAACAGCCATTACGTCACGCCGCGCCCGACGCTGCAGCAGGCGATCAAGGGGATCAAGGCGGAACTTCAGGGTCGGTTGAAGCAGCTTGTCGATGAAGGCAAGCTGCTGGAAGCGCAGCGGCTGGAACAGCGCACCAACTTCGACATCGAGATGCTGGAGGCCACCGGCGTCTGCAACGGCATCGAGAACTATTCCCGCTACCTGACCGGCCGCGCGCCGGGCGAGCCGCCCCCCACGCTGTTCGAGTTCATCCCCGACAATGCCATCGTCTTCGCCGACGAATCCCACGTATCGGTGCCGCAGATCGGCGGCATGTATCGCGGCGACTTCCGACGCAAGTTCACGCTGGCCGAACACGGCTTCCGCCTGCCAAGCTGCATGGACAACCGCCCGCTGAAGTTCGAGGAATGGGACGCGATGCGCCCGCAGTCGGTCTTCGTCAGCGCCACCCCTGCCCAGTGGGAGATGGACCAGACCGGCGGCGTCTTCACCGAACAGATCATCCGCCCCACCGGCCTTCTGGACCCGCAGATCGAGATCCGCCCGGTCGAGATGCAGGTGGACGACCTGCTGGACGAGATCCGCAAGGTCAGCGCGGCGGGCCTGCGCACGCTGGTCACCACCCTGACAAAGCGCATGGCCGAGGACCTGACGGAATACTTCCACGAACAGGGCATCCGCATCCGCTACATGCACAGCGACATCGACACGATCGAGCGGATCGAGATCCTGCGCGACCTGCGCCTTGGCGCCTTTGACGTGCTGGTGGGCATCAACCTGCTTCGCGAAGGCCTGGACATTCCCGAATGCGGGCTGGTCGCGATCCTGGATGCGGACAAGGAAGGCTTCCTGCGGTCCGAAACCTCGCTGATCCAGACCATCGGCCGCGCCGCGCGCAACGCCGAAGGACGCGTGATCATGTATGCCGACCACATCACCGGCAGCATGGAACGCGCGATGGCCGAAACCGAACGCCGCCGGCAGAAGCAGATGGCCTATAACGAGGCCCATGGCATCACGCCGCAGACAGTCCGCAAGAATGTCGAGGATGTGCTGGCGGGCCTGTGGCAGGGCGATACCGACCAGTCGCGCATCACCGCCAAGGTGGACCGCCCGATGGTCGGCGGAAACCTTCAGGTGCATCTCGACGCGCTGCGCACTCAGATGCGCAAGGCCGCCGAGAACCTCGAGTTCGAGGAAGCCGCCCGCCTGCGCGACGAGGTGAAGCGGCTGGAAGCGGTCGAGCTTGCCGTTTCGGACGATCCCCTGGCGCGCCAGTCCGTGATCGAGGAAGCGGCCGAGGAGGCCGTGAAGGCCTCGGGTCGGTCCACGGCGGGCAGGGCAGGGCAGCGCGGCGGCAACAAGCGGTCCAAGCGGCGGCGTTAAGCCAGCGCCGCGCCGATCTTGCGGGCCAACTGGTCGAAGCTGAAGGGCTTGGCCAGGAAGTTGCCCCCTGCCTTGATCCGCTCGTCCGCCTCGGACGAACTGCCGGTATAGCCGCTGGTGAAGACGACCCGCAGATCGCTGCGGATGGTGCGCGCCTGCTCGACCAGTTGCGGGCCAGTCATCTGCGGCATCACCACATCGGTGAACAACAGTGCGATGTCTGGCCGCTGTCCCAGGATATCCAGGGCCAGGGGGCCAGACGCGGCCTCCAGCACGGTATAGCCCAAGTCGCGCAGCGAGGCGACGGTGAAGGCACGGACCCGGTCCTCGTCCTCGACGACCAGGATCACGTCCTTTGCCCGTCCCATCGGCACGTCCGCCGCCAGGTCGCCCTGCTTTTCAGCTGCATGGTCCTGGCTGCGCGGCAGGTAGAGATCGACGGTGGTTCCTTCCCCCAGTTGCGAAGTCATCGCGACATAGCCGCCCGACTGGCGGATGAAGCCGTAAACCTGGCTGAGGCCAAGGCCCGTGCCGCGCCCGGTGGGCTTGGTCGTGAAGAAGGGGTCGAAGGCCTTGGCCAGGACCTCGGGCGTCATTCCCGCGCCGGTGTCCTGCACCCGGATGCGGACATAGGCCCCCGCCTCTACCCCCAGGGGCCGCGACGTGGTCTGGCCCAGGTCCAGATTGGTCGTCTCCAGCATGACCCGTCCCCCGTCCGGCATCGCGTCGCGGGCATTGACGGCCAGGTTGATGATCGCGTTCTCCAACTGGTTGGGGTCGGCCTTGGTGGGCCAAAGACCGGGTTCCAGCCGGTTTTCCAGAACGATCGTTTCCCCAAGCGATCGGGCCAGCATGTCCGACAAACCCGTCAGCAGGGCATTTGCATCGATCACGACCGGTTCCAGCGGCTGCTGGCGCGAGAAGGCAAGCAATCGCTGCGTCAGGGCGGCAGCGCGATTGGCGCCTTCCAGGGCGCCCTCGATGAACTGGCCCACGTCGCTGTTTCCGCGCGATAGCTGGCGCTGCGTCAGGTTCAGCCCGCTGATGACCACGGCAAGCATGTTGTTGAAGTCATGCGCGATGCCGCCCGTCAACTGGCCGACCGCCTCCATCTTCTGCAACTGGCGAAGCTGGCGTTCGGCAGCCTCGCGGCGCTCGAACTCTTCGCGCAGCACGATCTCGCGCTGCTCGAGGGCTGCCTCTTGTTCGGCGATCCTGCGGTTCAGCCTTTGCAGCGCCTCGGCCCTTTCGATGGCAAGCCAGGTCTGCTGGACGATCTCCTTTGCAAGGGCGATCTCGGGTTCGGTCCAGGCACGGACATCGGCCTGGTGCAGATAGATGCCAGCCGCCCAAGTCCCTTCGGTCAGCAAAGGCACGCAGATGCCTGCCAGAACCCCTTCGTCGGCATAGGGCGCCAGGTCACCCTTGCTGTCCGTCCGGCTGTCCCCGAAGACGAGCGCCCGCCCTGCGCGACGTTCGGTGTCGGCAAAGGCGCCATAATGGTATGTCGCCTGCATTCCCATCAGGGGCGGCAGCCTGCCGTCGGACCAGGACGCTTCGTGGCAGATGTTCTGGGGGCCTGTCAGGCGATAGAAGCCGACCCGGTTCACACCAAGCCGCTTGCCCAGGGCTTCGGACGACGCGCGCAGGATCTCTTGCGGGTCGGACTGAAGGCGCTGACGTCCGATCTGATCCAGGACGAATTCGCGTTCTTCCTTCGCGACCCGCAATTGGGCTTCCGCTTCTTTCAGGCGGGTGATGTCGTAGGTGATGCCCGGAAGGCGAGCGCATTTGCCATCGGGGCCGGGGATGCAGCGCCCTTGGGCGGAAATCCAGCGGATCGTTCCATCGTCGTGCAGCAGACGGTATTCAGCGGTGAACGGCCCGACCGACTGGACGGCCTCGGCGATCTTGGCTTGCACACGGGCGCGATCCTCGGGGTGGATGCCTTTGAGAAATTCCTCGACCGCGGCGCCTTGGGCGGCAAGTTGGGGATCCACGCCGAACATGGTTGCGAAACGGGAATCGACGGTGACGCGGTTCGTTTCCACGTCCCAATCCCAGATGCCCACGCTGTTGCCTGCCGACATGGCCAGTTCAAGCCGCTGCGCCACCTCTGCCCGTGCGCGTTCGGCCAGGACGCGGTCCGTCGTCTCGCCCGTGACGCACAGCAGGCCCGCGATGCGGCCCGAAGCGTCGATTGCCGGTGAATAGGTGAAGGTCCAATAGCTTTCCTCGGGCAGGCCCGCGCGACCAAGGTCCAGCCGCATGTCGACGACCTTCTGGCTTTCGCCGCGCAAACAGCCCTCGACCAGAGGAGAGATGTCGTCCCAGATGCTTGCCCACAGGTCGCGGAAGGGTCTGCCGATCGCATTCGGGGCGCGATAGCCCAGGATCGGGATATAGGCATCGTTGTAGAACGAGATGAGGTCCGCCCCCCAGGCCAGATACATGGGCGTCGGGCAGGCCAGGATGGTGGACAGGATCGCCCGCAGGTCGGCGGGCCAGGCCTTGACCGGGCCCAGGCCGGTTGCGGACCAGTCTCGTGCCGCGATCTCGCGCGCCACACGACTGTCATAGGCGGACAGCCAGTCAGCCGGGGGCGTTTCGATATTCATCTGGTCTTCCTGATCGCGCGACGCAGCAGAATCACCCCGCTGGCGGGGCTTCCTGTCCTGTTCGAGGGATATTCGCGGCAGTTCCACCCGGCCGCAACCCCCTGGGCGACCGACCTGCCTTCCTTCCGTGGCCTGCGGGCCAAACCGCTCCGCCCCTTTGCCCGATCATGCCGCTGCACGAACCGACATGGAGAGTGCAGCGCAATGGCGGGGAACCCGGCAGGCCGGGTTCCCCCTTGTCGTTCGGTCACTGCCAGCTTTTCACCAGCTCGTCATAGCTGATGGTCTCGGGCTGGGGATCCTCGTTCTCCAGCTTCAGTTGAGGGGCAATGCCGCCATGCTCCTTGGCGAAGTTGTTCCACCATTCCAGGTCATGCTCCTCGGCCATCTTGGGGCCGATGTCGCCCTGCACGCCCGCGCGTTCCAGGCGTTCCAGCACCTTTTCCTGTTCCGCGCACAGGCTGTCCATGGCTTCCTGCGCGGTCTTGGCGCCGGAGGCGGCATCGCCGATCGCCTGCCACCACAGTTGCGCCAGCTTCGGATAATCCGGCACGTTGGTGCCCGTGGGCGACCACTGCAGGCGGGCGGGGCTGCGGTAGAACTCGATCAAGCCGCCCAGCTTGGGCGCGCGGTCGGTGAAGGACTGGTGGTCCAGCGTGGACTGGCGGATGAAGGTCAGGCCGACATGGCTTTTCTTCACGTCCACCGTCTTCGAGGTCACGAACTGCGCGTAAAGCCATGCCGCCTTGGCGCGGTCGTCCGGCGTGGATTTCAGCAGCGTCCAGGACCCGGCGTCCTGATAGCCCAGCTTCATCCCGTCCTGCCAATAGGCGCCGTGCGGCGAGGGGGCAAATCGCCATTTCGGCGTGCCGTCCTCGTTCACCACCGGCAAGCCTTCCTTGACGAAATCAGCGGTGAAGGCGGTATAGGTGAACATCTGCTGGGCGACCTCGCCCTGGCTGGGGACCGGGCCGCTTTCGCTGAATGTCATGCCCTGGGCCGCGGGGGGCGCATATTTGGTCATCCAGTCCAGGTATTTCTGGATCGCATAGACCGAGGCAGGGCCGTTGGTGTCCCCGCCGCGCGCGACGCAGCTACCGACGGGGCGGCTGTTCTCATCCACCCGGATGCCCCATTCGTCCACCGGCAGGCCGTTCGGGATGCCCTTGTCGCCGTTCCCGGCCATCGACAGCCAGGCATCGGTGAAGCGCCAGCCAAGCGATGGGTCCTTCTTGCCATAGTCCATGTGGCCATAGACTTGCTTGCCGTCGATCTCACGTCCCGTGAAGAACTCGGCAATGTCCTCGTAGGCGGACCAGGTGACCGGCACGCCCAGGTCATAGCCGTAACGCTCGCGGAACTCGGCCTTGTTCGTCTCGTCGTCGAACCAGTCCTTGCGGAACCAGTAAAGGTTGGCGAACTGCTGGTCGGGAAGCTGGTACATGTTCCCGTCGGGCGCGGTCGTGAAGGACTTGCCGATGAAGTCGTCGATGTCGAGGTTCGGGTTCGTCACGTCCGCCCCGGCATTCGCCATCCAGTCGGTCAGGTTGCGCGCTTGCTGGTAACGCCAATGGGTGCCGATCAGGTCGCTGTCGTTGACATAGGCGTCATAGATGTTCTCGCCGGACTGCATCTGCGTTTGCAGCTTTTCCACCACGTCGCCTTCGCCGATCAGGTCATGGGTGACCCTGATGCCGGTGATGGCCGTGAAGGCGGGGGCAAGCGTCTTGGCCTCGTATTCGTGGGTCGTGATGGTTTCAGACACCACCTTGATGTCCATCCCCGCGAAGGGCTGGGCGGCGTCGATGAACCACTGCATCTCGGCCTCTTGCGCGGCGCGGTCCAGGCTGGACATGTCGCCGATCTCGGCGTCGAGGAAGGCCTTGGCCTCCTCCATCCCGGCCTGTGCGCCGGTGACCATCAGCGCAAGGCTCATGGCCGTCGTCAGGTAGAACTTCATGTCTTCTCCTCCCCAGGATGGGCCTTGGCGGCCCGTTTTCACACCCAGCGGAACACCGCCGCGGCGTAGATCAGTGACAGGATCAAGCCTCCCCAGGCGGGCATTCCTCCGAAACCCAGCCAGGCAAGGTTGATGAAGGCCGAGCCGAGCAGGCTGATGAACAGCCGGTCGCCCCGGGTCGTCCATATCCCCAGGATGCCCTTACGAGGCGTTTCCGGGGACCGGATGGCAAGCCAGGTGAAGACCAGCAGCAGCGCCGCGATCACCCAGAAGAACAGGGCGGTCGGAAGGGTCCAGGCCATCCAGCCGCCGGGATTGAGGCTTTCGGTCCATTCCCGCACCCCGTCCTCGGACGGGACAAGCATGAACAGCCAGGCCAGCACGGCCAGCATCAGCAGGGCGGCGGCAAGGAAACCCGTGTTCAGCGAACGGCCGCGCATCACACCCTCCCCAGGGCGAAGCCCTTGGCGATATAGTTGCGGACGAACCAGATGACTAAGGCGCCGGGCACGATGGTCAGCACCCCCGCCGCGGCCAGTACGCCCCAGTCCAGGCCAGATGCGCTGACCGTGCGGGTCATGGTCGCCGCGATGGGCTTGGCGTTCACCGAGGTCAGCGTGCGCGACAGCAGCAGTTCCACCCAGCTGAACATGAAGCAGAAGAAGGCCGCGACCCCGATGCCGCTGGCGATCAGGGGCATGAAGATGCGGGTGAAGAAGCGCGGGAAGCTGTAGCCGTCGATATAGGCGGTCTCGTCGATCTCGCGCGGGACGCCGGACATGAAGCCTTCAAGGATCCAGACGGCCAGCGGCACGTTGAACAGGCAATGCGCCAGGGCCACGGCGATATGCGTGTCGAACAGGCCCACCGCGGAATAAAGCTGGAAGAAGGGCAGGGCGAAGACCGCGGGCGGGGCCATGCGGTTCGTCAGCAGCCAGAAGAACAGGTGCTTGTCGCCCAGGAAGCGATAGCGGCTGAAGGCATAGGCGGCAGGCAGGGCCACCGCCAGCGACAGCGCGGTGTTCAGCAAGACATAGATCAGGCTGTTGACGTAGCCCATGTACCAGCTGGGATCGGTCAGGATGATGCGATAATTGTTCAGCGTCGGGTTCAGCGGCCAGAGGCTGAAGGTGCCTGTGATCTCGGCATTGGTCTTCAGGCTCATGTTGACCAGCCAGTAGATCGGCACCAGCAGGAACAGCAGATACAGGGTCATGACGACAGCGGACCCCCGGGATGCGCGCGTGGTTGTCATGTGCGGTCCCTCTGCGCGGTCATGACGGTATAGAACACCCAGGAGATCAGCAGGATTACCAGGAAGTAGATCAGGCTGAAGGCCGCCGCCGGGCCCAGGTCGAACTGCCCGATCGCCATCTTCACCAGGTCGATTGACAGGAAGGTGGTCGCGTTGCCGGGACCGCCGCCGGTGACGACGAAGGGCTCGGTATAGATCATGAAGCTGTCCATGAAGCGCAGCAGCACGGCGATCAGCAGCACGCCCTGCATCTTGGGCAGCTCGATATAGCGGAAGACGCCCCAGCGGCTGGCCTGGTCAATCCGCGCGGCCTGGTAATAGGCGTCGGGGATGGATTGCAGGCCGGCATAGCACAGCAGCGCGACAAGGCTGGTCCAGTGCCAGACATCCATCACGATGATCGTGGCCCAGGCGTCCCAAGGGTCGTTCACGTAGTTGTAGTCGATCCCCAGCATCGCCAGCGTATGGCCCAGAAGCCCGATGTCCACGCGGCCGAAGACCTGCCAGATCGTGCCCACCACGTTCCACGGGATCAGCAGCGGCAGCGCCATCAGCACCAGAACCAGGCTGGCCCAGAAGCCGCGCTTGGGCATGTTCAGCGCGATGAAGATGCCCAGCGGGATCTCGATCGCCAAGATGATGGCGGAAAACAGAAGCTGCCGGCCCAGGGCTGCGCGGATGCGGTCGCTTTCCAGCACCTCCTGGAACCAGCCAAGGCCGTTCCAGAAGAACTGGTTGTTCCCGAAGGTGTCCTGCACGGAATAGTTCACCACCGTCATCAGCGGAATCACGGCCGAAAACGCGACCAGCACCAGCACCGGCAGGACCAGGAACCAGGCGCGGTTGTTGACGGGCTTGTCCATCAGGCAGCCCTTTCCAGCGGCTCGATGCGCCAGTCGTCCACGAAGACGCCGATCCGGGCGGGGTCGAGCGTGATGCGGTCGAAGGTGGCGGGGATCGGCTCGTCTTCGGGGACGGTCAGGTTGAAGGACGCGCCCGCAACCTCGCCGCGCAGGATGCGGTGGTGGCCCACGTCCTCGGTGCGCAGAAGGCGGAAGGGCAGCCCGTCGCCGGTGGTGGGCCGGGCGGCGTCAGGGCGGATGCCGATCTGGACACGGCCCGACGGCGTCGCATAAGGCGCGGCCAGCGGGACAGAGACCCCTGCCACATGGGCCGTCGCGCCCTCGACCCGTGCCTCCAGCAGGTTCATGCCGGGCGATCCGATGAAATAGCCAACGAAGGTATGGGCCGGTGCGTCGAACAAGGATTGCGGGGTGCCCGCCTGGACGATGCGGCCTTCGGACATGACCACGACTTCGTCGGCGAAGGTCAGCGCCTCGGTCTGGTCATGGGTGACATAGATCATCGTGTGCCCGAACTCGCGGTGCAGCGCCTTCAGTTGCGTGCGCAATTCCCACTTCATCTGCGGGTCGATCACCGTCAGGGGTTCGTCGAACAGGATCGCGTTCACGTCCTGGCGGACCATGCCGCGGCCCAGGCTGATCTTCTGTTTGGCATCGGCCGTCAACCCGCGCGCGCGGCGATCCAGCGTATCGGTCATGCCGATCATGCGGGCCACCGCATCGACCCGCGCGGCGATCTGGTCGGCGGGAAGGCCGCGGTTCTTCAGCGGGAAGGCCAGGTTCTGCCGGACGGTCATCGTGTCATAGACGACCGGGAACTGGAACACCTGCGCGATGTTGCGTTCGGCCGTCGGCAGGTCCGTCACGTCGCGGTCGCCGAACAGCACGCGACCCCGGCTGGGATGCAGCAGGCCCGAGATGATGTTCAGCAGCGTGGTCTTGCCGCAACCGGAACTGCCCAGAAGCGCATAGGCCCCGCCATCGCGCCATGTCAGCGACATCGGCTTCAGCGCCCAGTCGGGGTCCGCCTTGGGCGCGGCCAGGTAGCTGTGGGCAAGGTTGTCAAAGGTGATCTGCGCCATCACGCCGCCCGTGAATAAGGGGCGGCGCGGGCAAGCCTGCCGCCTTCGTCGAACAAATAGACATGCGCCGGATCCAGCCACACCGCCAGGGGCGCACCGACGGAAAGCCTGCGGACGCCCGGAACCAGCCCGACCCAGCGGTCCTGCCCGTGCAGCAGATGCAGGAAGGTCTCGGCCCCGGTGATCTCGGTCGCGCCCAACTGCGCAGACAGCGCCACGGCGCCGGGTGCGGGGTCCAGCGTCAGGTGGGGTGCGCGGAAGCCGGCGGTATAGCGGCCATCCGGCACGTCCACAGGCCAGCGGACGTCGTCCAGCACGGCCTCGCCACGGCTGACCTGCACCGTCTTGAAGTTCATGGGCGGGTCGCTGAAGACGCGTGCGGTCGTGGCGTCCTGCGGGCGGCGATACACCTGCGGCGTGGGACCGAACTGCGTGACGCGGCCTTGCCACAGCGTCGCGGTGTTGCCGCCCAGAAGCAGCGCCTCCTCGGGCTCGGTCGTTGCATAGACGAAGATCGCGCCTGATGCCTCGAAGATGCGGGGGATTTCGGCCCGCAATTCCTCGCGCAGCTTGTAGTCGAGGTTCGCCAGCGGCTCGTCCAGCAGCACCAGCCCCGCGCCCTTGACCAAGGCGCGGGCCAGGGCCGTGCGCTGCTGCTGGCCGCCCGACAGTTCCAGCGGGCGGCGATCCAGCATCGGGGTCAGGCGCATCATCGCCGCCGTTTCGCGCACGCGGCGGTCGATTTCCGACCGCGCAACACGCTGCAGGCGCAGGGGCGAGGCGATGTTGTCATAGACCGACATCGAGGGATAGTTGATGAACTGCTGATACACCATCGCCACGCCGCGGTCCTGCACCCGCTGGCCCGTCACGTCGCGGCCCTGCCACAGGATCTGCCCGGCCGTCGGCTGGTCCAGTCCCGCCATCAGCCGCATCAGGGTGGTCTTTCCCGACAGCGTCGGCCCCAGCAGCACGTTCATGCTGCCCGGCGCCACAGAGAGATCCGTGGGATGGATCCATTTCTGGCCCGCGACCTCTTTCGTGACCCCCCGAAGCTCCAGCGTCATGCGGCGACCCTTTCGCGAGCCATGTAGTCCTCGATCGCGGCGACCTGTTCGGGCGTCATGCGCAGGCCCAGCTTGGACCGCCGCCACAGCACCCCCTTGGCGTCGCGGGCCCATTCGTTGCGGATCATCCACCGCAGTTCGGATTCGGTCAATGTCGCCCCGAAATCCCGCCCCAAATCGGCTGCCGTGCGCGCCCCGCCCAGGACCTGAGCGGCCTCGGTCCCATAGGCGCGGACAAGGCGCATCGACCAGTCGGGCGTCAGGAAGGGATGATCGCGCCGCAGCGTCTGGGCCAGGGGCTCGGCCCCGTCCACGGGAAAGTCGCCGCCCGGAAGATGCGCGCCGGCGGTCCAGGCCGCGCCCGCGCCGGGCAGGTGGGGCGCAAGCTTCGCCATCGCGGCTTCGGCCAGGCGACGGTACGTGGTGATCTTGCCGCCGAAGACATGAAGGCAGGGCGCGCCCTTGTCGTCCAGCGACAGCACGTAATCCCGCGTTGCCGCCGTGGCCGAGGACGAGCCATCGTCGTAAAGCGGCCGGACCCCCGAATAGGTCCAGACCACGTCATCGGCGGTCACGGGCTTCTTGAAGTAACCCGAAACGAAGCGGCACAGATAGTCCACCTCCTCGGGCGTGCACACGGCGCGGTCGGGCGGGCCGTCGTGGTCCACATCGGTGGTGCCGATCAGCGTGAAGTCGCGTTCATAGGGAATCGCGAAAATGATCCGGCCGTCCTGGCCCTGCAGGAAATAGGCCTTGGGGTGATCGAATAGCCGCCGCGTGACGATATGGCTGCCGCGCACCAGCCGCACCCCTTCGGTCGATGGCAGGTGCGCCACGTCGTGGATCACCCGGCCGACCCAGGGGCCGGCCGCATTGACCAGCACCTTGGCGCGGAACTCTCGGCCGTCGGACAGGCGGACCAGCCAGCCGTCGCCCTCGCGCCGGGCCTCGGTCACTCTTGATCCCACGATGATGTCCGCCCCGCGCGCGGCCGCGTCGCGGGCATTCAGGACCACCAGCCGGGCATCGTCCACCCAGGCGTCGGAATATTCATAGGCGCGGGTCAGGCGGTCCTGAAGCGGCGCGCCCTCGGGCGCCTGGCGCAGGTCCAGGGTCGAGGTGCCGGGCAGGATTTCCCGCGCGCCCAGGTTGTCGTACAGGAACAGCCCTGCCCGGATCACCAGGTTCGGGCGATGGCCGCGGCCCCAAGGCATCAGCACCGACAGGATCCGCGATACCGGCGTCCTGCCCGCAAAGCGCATCTTCGGATCCAGCGGCAGCACGAAGCGCATCGGCCATGAAATATGGGGCATCGCGCGCAGCAGCACCTCTCGCTCGCGCAGAGATTCGCGGACAAGGCGCAGTTCGAGAAATTCGAGATAGCGCAGCCCGCCGTGAAACAGCTTGGTCGAGGCGCTGCTGGTTGCCCCGGCAAGGTCGCCCTGTTCGGCCAGCCGCACGGAAAGGCCGCGCCCAGCGGCATCACGGGCGATTCCCGTGCCGTTGATCCCGCCGCCGATGATGAACAGGTCCGTCGCTTGCGACATGGCTGCCTCACTCCCCTGTGATGAAGTCGAACATCCGCGCACGGATTCTGTCAACATGGATGTTCGTTTTCGCGCATTTTCTTTCGCTTGACACTTATGCACCACGCGTTCTTCTGGAAAGGCCACATGCACTTCAGGGGGCAAGATCGCGATGAACATCCGGCAGATGCAGATCCTGGACGTCGTGCGCGCTTCCGGCCGGGCCAGCGTCGAGGAGCTGTCGGCCAAGCTGGAAGTGACGCCGCAGACGATCAGGCGCGATCTGGCGGAACTTGCCGACCAGGGCGTCCTTGACCGTGTCCACGGCGGCGCGATCCTGCGCAGCGGCGCCAGCAACATCGCCTATGACGAACGCCGCCGCATGAACGAGGATGCGAAAGCGGCGATAGGCCGTGCCTGCGCGGCGCAGATCCCCGACAACAGTTCGGTCATCCTCAACATCGGGACCACGACCGAGGCCGTGGCGCGGGCCCTGCTGCGCCATCGCAACCTGACGGTGGTGACGAACAACATGAACGTAGCCAACATCCTGGCCGCAAACGACAGTTGCGAGGTGCTGGTCGCCGGCGGCTTGCTGCGCCGGTCAGACGGCGGCCTTGTCGGCGACCTTACCAGCGAGTTCATGGCGAACTTCAAGACCGACTACGCCATCATCGGCTGTTCTGCCCTGGACGAGGACGGCGACATTCTCGACTTCGACCTGGCCGAAGTACGGGTCAGCCGCGCGATCCTGCGACAGGCGCGCGAATGCTGGCTGGTCACCGATTCAGACAAGCTTCTGCGCAAGGCACCGATACGGGTCGTCTCGGTCGCCCAACTGGACGCCATCTTCATCGACCGCCCGCTGCCCGACAGGCTGCAGCAGGTCTGCGACCAAGGTGGAACCCGAGTGGTTGTGGCGACGGGCGAAGGCTGAGCCGCACGTTCGGGGCCATGGGCCGGATACGGGTGTGTGGAAGCCTGCGGTCCTGGCTTCGGTTGATCTGGACCTGATTGTACGGCCTGGGCATATGGCGGAGCAGGTGGGATTCGAACCCACGGAACCATCACTGGCCCGGCGGTTTTCAAGACCGCTGCCTTAGACCACTCGGCCACTGCTCCGTCGGGACGGGTTAAACCCTGGCATGGCGAATGCCAAGGTCCATCGTTCAGACGACGACGCCCGCGCCTTCGGTCGCGGGGCCGGCCACGGCGCGGAAGGCGGCGAACAGTTCGCGGCCCATGCCCTCGCTGCTGGGCGCGGGATCATGGGCCACTGCCGGGCGATCCTCGAAATCGGGGGCGAGGCAGTCGATCCGGCCGGTCCTGGCGTCCAGGCGGATCAGGTCGCCGTCGCGCAGCCGGGCAAGGGGGCCGCCAACGGAAGCCTCGGGCGAGACATGGATGGCTGCGGGCACCTTGCCCGAGGCGCCGGACATGCGGCCATCCGTCAGCAGGGCCACGCGCAGGCCACGGTCCTGCAGCACGGCCAGTACCGGGGTCAGCGAGTGCAGTTCCGGCATGCCGTTCGCGCGCGGGCCCTGGAAGCGGACGACGACCACGGTGTCCTCGGTGAACTCGCCCGCCTTGAAGGCGGCCTTCACCTGTTCCTGGTCGTCGAAGACGCGGGCCTTTGCTTCGATGACATGGCGTTCCTCGGCCACGGCGCTGATCTTGATGACGCCCCGGCCCAGGTTGCCGTTCAGTTGCTTCAGCCCCCCCGTCGCGGCAAAGGGATTGCTGGCGGGGCGCAAGATGCGGTCGTTCAGCGACTCGCGCGCGCCCTTGTCCCAGCGGATGCCGCCGCCGTCCAGCTTGGGTTCCGCCGTATAGCCGTCCAGCCCGGTGCCGTTGATGGTCTTGACGTCGGGATGCAGCAGACCCGCATCCAGCAGTTGCCCGATCATGTAGCCGATGCCGCCTGCCGCGTGGAAGTGGTTCACGTCTGCCAGCCCGTTGGGATAAACCCGCGCCATCAGCGGCACGGATTCCGAGATGTCGTTGAAATCCTCGATGTCGATCTGGATGCCTGCGGCCTTGGCCATGGCGGGAATGTGCATGACAAGGTTCGTGGACCCGCCCGTGGCCATCAGGCCGACGATGCCGTTGACGAAGGCCTTTTCGTCCAGAACCTCGCCCGCCGGAAGGTAGTCGTTGCCCAGCCGGGTGATCGCTGCCGCGCGTTGGACGCCCGCCACCGTCAGCGCCTCGCGCAGGGGTGTGTTCGGGTTCACGAAGCTGGAACCGGGCAGGTGCAGGCCCATGAACTCCATCAGCATCTGGTTGCTGTTGGCGGTGCCGTAGAAGGTGCAGGTGCCGGGGGAATGATAGGATGCCATCTCGGCCGCCATCAGCGCGTCACGCCCGACCTCGCCCGCCGCGAATTGTTGGCGCACGCGGGACTTCTCGTCGTTCGGCAGGCCCGAGGGCATGGGGCCCGCAGGCAGGAACACCGCCGGGATATGGCCGAAGGTCGCTGCCGCCATGACCAGGCCCGGCACGATCTTGTCGCAGACGCCCAGATAGATCGCCGAGTCGAAGCAGTCGTGGGACAGCGCCACGCCTGCAGCAAGCGCGATCACGTCGCGGGAAAACAGCGACAACTCCATCCCCGCGCGGCCCTGGGTAACGCCGTCGCACATCGCGGGCACGCCGCCCGCGACCTGCACCGTGGCGCCCGCGGCGTTGCCCGCGCGGCGGATGAGGTCTGGATAACGCTCATAGGGCTGATGGGCAGACAGCATGTCGTTATAGGCCGTGACGATCCCGATGTTCGGCTTGCGCGACAGCGCCAGGTCGTCCTTGTCGGGCATTGCAGCATAGGCATGGGCCTGGTTGCCACAGGACAGATGCGCGCGCCGGGGGCCTTCCTCGGCCGCGCGGGCGATCTTGGTCAGATAGGCGTCACGGCTGTGGCGGGACCGGGCGCGGATCCGGTCGGTGACGCGGTCGATGGTGGCGTGCATGGTCATGGCTGGCTCCTTCTTGACGGGAATATAGTCTGTTAGCGTTAACGGTTCAACATTCCTTGTCGCCTTGCGTCTTTCCACCGCCATGCCGCCGCGTGCGGCCTTGTGCAGGGCAGGGTGGCGTGCCAGATCCCTGCGCGAAAGGATCACCCCATGACCGACCTGCCTGTTCTGCGCCTGCGCCCGAAGTCCAAGCCCCAGGCGATCCGCCACGGCTTCCCTTGGGTCTTTGCCGACGAGGCCGTGCTGGATCGTCGCAGTCGCGCGATCCCGGCAGGGGGTTTTGCCGTGCTGGAGGATGCCGAGCGCAAGCCGCTTGGGCTGGTCACGGTGAACCCCAACTCGAAGATCGTCGGCCGGATGATGGATGCCGATCCGCAGGCGCTGATTGACGGGAACTGGCTGAAGACTCGGCTGGCGCGCGCGTTGCAGATGCGCGAGCGGCTTTACGACGCGCCCTTCTATCGCCTGGTCCACGCCGAATCGGACGGCTTGCCGGGCCTGGTGATCGACCGCTTCGGGGATGCTGCCGTGATCCAGCCGAATGCAGCCTGGGCGGACCGCATGGCGCCGCAGATTGCCGATGCCTTGGCCGAGGTTGCGGGTGTGACGACGGTGATCCTGAACGGGCAGGGTCGCGCGCGCGGGCTGGAAGGGCTTGAGGAACGGATGGAGGTTCTGCGCGGAGAGGCGCCGACAGAACCCGTGGCGGTGCCCATGAACGGCGCGACCTATCTGGCGGACCTGATGGGCGGGCAGAAGACAGGCCTGTTCTTTGATCAGCGCCCGAACCAAGCCTTTGCGCAGCGGCTGGCGAAGGACGCGTCCGTGCTGGATGTGTTCAGCCATGTCGGCGGCTTCGGCCTGGCCGCCCTCGCGGCCGGTGCGGCGCGGGCGACCTGCGTCGATGGCAGCGCGGCGGCGCTTGACCTGGCCAAGGGCGGCGCGGCGCGGATGGATGCATCAGGCCGGCTTGAGACGATCCAGTCCGATGCCTTCAAGGCGATGGAGAAGATGGCCGACGAGGGCCGCCGCTTCGACGTGGTGGTCTGCGACCCGCCCGCGTTCGCACCCGCAAAACCTGCGTTGGAGGCTGGTCTGCGCGCCTATGAACGCGTCGCCAAGCTGGCTGCGCCGCTGGTCGCGCCCGGCGGCTATCTGGTGCTGTGCAGTTGCTCGCACGCCGCCGACCTGACGGCCTTTCGCAATGTCAGCGCGCGCGGGATCGGGCGCGGCGGGCGCAGGGGCGTGCTGATCCACACCGGGCAGGCCGGTCCCGATCATCCGATGCTGCCGCAACTGGCCGAGACGGGCTATCTCAAGGCGCTGTTCTTCCGGCTGGACTGATGCGCGCGGTTCTTGACGCCAATGTCCTGTTCCCGACCATCCTGCGAGAGATCCTGACCGATCTTGCAGGGGCGGGCCTGTTCACGCCCCTGTGGTCGGCGCGGATCCTGGACGAATGGCGCCACGCAGCCGCGCGGTTGGGTTCCGACCCGGACGCCGTGGCGGGGGCCGAGATCGCCTTGCTGCGAACCCGCTTTCCCGCAGCCCAGGTTCCCGATGACGGGATACGCGCGATCGATCTGCACTTTCCGGACCCCGCCGACCGCCATGTTGTCGAAGCCGCCCTGGCTGGCAGTGCGTCGCTGGTGGTGACCGCGAACCTGCGTGACTTTCCGCAAGGCCTGATGGCGGGGCTGGGCCTGCGGGCGATCCATCCCGATGCCTTCCTGCTGGACCTGTTGGCCCAAGATCGCAGCGCCGTGACTGCGGCCGTGGTTGCCGCGCGCGACAAGGCTGCGGCGATGGGGGGTGACATGACGGTGCCGGTCATGCTGAAACGCAGTCGACTGCCACGGCTGGCCAAGACGCTGAAAGGTTGATCCGAGGTGCTGTTAACGCTAACGAAAGATATGGCGATCCCCAACCGCAAGGAGGACAGCATGGTTTCACGCGTAATTCCGGTCGATGATTTCGATCTGGTCATCTTTGGTGCCACCGGCGATCTGGCGCAGCGCAAGATCCTGCCCGGCCTGTACCGCCGTTTCGTGGCAGGGCAAATCCCCTCGACCTCGCGCATCATCGGCGCGGCCCGCACGGAACAGGATGACGCGGCCTTCCAAGCCGAAGCCGCAAAGGCCGTCCAGGAGTTCGGAGGCGTCGCGGCCGACGACCCGCATCTGAAGCAGTTCCTGGATCTGCTGGGCTATACGCCCATCGACGCCAAGGGCGACGGCGGCTGGGCCCATCTGAAGTCGCGGATGCGCCCCGGTGCAGTCCATGCCTTCTACTTCTCGGTCGCGCCCGCCTTGTTTGGCGATATCGCCAGCCGCCTTGCCAGCCACGGGATCGCCGATGAAAACAGCCGCATCGTGGTGGAAAAGCCGTTCGGCCGCGACCTGGAAACTGCGCGCGCCTTGAACGCGACGCTGGCCTGCCATTTCCGGGAAGAGCAGATCTACCGGATCGACCATTACCTGGGCAAGGAAACCGTCCAGAACCTGATGGCCGTCCGATTTGCCAATATCCTGTTCGAGCCGCTGTGGAATTCGCAATACGTCGATCACGTCCAGATCACGGTCGCGGAAACCGTGGGCGTGGCCGGGCGCGGCAGCTATTACGACAAGTCCGGCGCGATCCGGGACATGGTGCAGAACCACATGATGCAGCTTCTGTGCCTGATCGCAATGGAGCCACCCTATCACTTCGACCCCAATGCAGTGCGCGATGAAAAGCTTAAGGTGATCCGCGCCCTGCAGCCCGTCGAACCGGGCGACATCGTGCGGGGGCAGTATCAGGCGGACGGCAAGTCGACCGGCTACATCGAAGATTCGGAAAACCCGGATTCGCAGACCGAAAGCTATGTCGCGATGAAGGTCTGCATCTCGAACTGGCGCTGGCAGGGCACGCCCTTCTATCTGCGCACCGGCAAGAAACTGCGGGCCCGGACAAGCGAGATCGCCATCGTCTTCCGTGAACCGCCCCATTCGATCTTCGACGACAGCGGCGCGCCCAAGGCGAACGAGCTTGTCATCCGCCTGCAACCGAACGAGGGTATGAACCTCAAGGTGATGATCAAGGAACCGGGGCCGGGAGGGATGCGGCTGGTGCAGGTGCCGCTGGACATGTCCTTCGCCGATGCTCTGGGCGCCGATGGCAGCGATATGCCCGACGCCTATGAACGGCTGATCATGGACGTGATCCGCGGCAACCAGACGCTGTTCATGCGCGGGGACGAGGTCGAGGCCGCCTGGGCCTGGACCGATCCGATCATCGCCGCCTGGGAAGACAGCAAGCGGCGGCCCGAACCCTATGACGCGGGATCCTCGGGGCCCGAAGAAGCGTTGCGTCTGCTGCATCGCGACAACCGCCGATGGAGGGAAATCCGCGCATGACGATGGAACTCAAGGAATACCCCGACCGAGAGATGCTGGCCCTGTCGTTGGCCGACCAGATGGCATCGCAACTTGCGCAGCAGCTGCGGACGGGGGAGAAGGCCAGCCTCTGCGTGCCAGGCGGCACGTCACCGACGCTGGTGTTCGAGACGCTGAGCGGGGCGGATATCGACTGGGGGCGCGTGACGGTTTTTCCGGGCGACGAACGCTGGGTGGACGGGGAACACAAGCGGTCGAACGGCCGCCTTCTGCGCCGCCACCTGCTGCGCGACCGGGCAGCGGCCGCCCGGTATATAGACCTGTACACCGGGGATCCAACCCCGGACGAGGCCGCGCCTTCGCTGGCCGACGCGATCCGGCCGCACCTGCCGATTACCGTCGTCCTGCTGGGCATGGGCAACGACATGCACACGGCCAGCCTGTTTCCGGGCGCCGACCGCCTGGCCGAGGGGCTGGCGGCCGACGCGCCCCTTGTCCTGCCGATCCGGGCGGAAGGGGCCGAGGAACCGCGCATCACCCTGACCCGGCCTGCGCTTGCCGACGCGATGAACGTGCATGTCCTGATCATGGGCCCGGAAAAGCGCGAGGCGCTTGAACGGGCGCAGAAGCTGGATCCGATCGAGGCGCCGATCCGTGCCTTCCTGGATATCGCGACCGTTCACTGGGCCGAATAGGCGCCCGAAGGAGCCTTCAAAATGACCGACATCTGGACCCGCCTGAAATCTCATCGTCAGGCGCAAGGCGACAGCCGGATCTCTGACCTGTTCGACGCCGATCCCGCCCGTGCCAGCACGTTCTGCACCACGGCTGACGGGATGGTCTTCGACTGGTCCAAGACCTTGATCGATGCGGGGGCGCGCGACCTGCTGATGGCCTTGGCCGAAGGTGCCGATGTGGCGGCCCGCCGCGAGGCGATGTTCACGGGCGAGAAGATCAACGAGACCGAAGGCCGTGCCGTGTTGCACACCGCCCTGCGCAACCTGCGGGGCAGCGTGGTGGTGGACGGCCAGGACGTGATGCCCGCCGTGCGCGAGACGCATGACCGCATGGCCGATTTCGCCCGCGACGTCCGGTCCGGCGCCTTCACGGGGCAGGGGGGAAAGATCACCGATGTGGTCAATATCGGCATCGGCGGGTCGGATCTTGGCCCCTACATGGCGGTTCTGGCGATGGCGCCCTATCATGACGGGCCGCGCTGCCATTTCGTCAGCAACGTGGACGGCGCCGACATCGCCGACACGCTGAAGGGACTGGATCCCGCCACCACCCTGGTCATCGTCGCGTCCAAGACCTTCACCACCATCGAGACGATGACCAATGCCCAGACCGCCCGCGACTGGATGGGCCGCATCGTGACCGACCCGGCCGCGCAGTTCGTGGCGCTGTCCTCCGCCACGGGCAAGACGGCCGAGTTCGGGATCGATCCGTCGCGCGTCTTTGGCTTCGAGGACTGGGTCGGCGGGCGCTATTCTGTCTGGGGGCCGATCGGGCTGTCGCTGATGCTGGCCATCGGCGACGAACGCTTTGACGAATTCCTGGCGGGCGGTGCGGCGATGGATGCCCATTTCCGCGCCGCGCCCTTGGCGGAAAACCTGCCGGTGCTGCTGGCACTGGTCGGCATCTGGCACCACCAGATCTGCGGCTATCCCACACGCGCCGTCTTGCCCTATGACAACCGCCTGCTGCGGCTGCCCGCTTATCTGCAGCAGCTTGAGATGGAGTCGAACGGCAAGCGGGTGGCGATGGACGGGACCGACCTGACGGTGGTGTCAGGCCCGGTCGTCTGGGGCGAACCCGGCACCAACGGCCAGCACGCCTTCTATCAGTTGATCCACCAGGGCACGACCCCTGTTCCCTGCGAATTCATCCTCGCCGCCAAGGGGCACGAGCCCGACCTGGCGCATCACCACATCCTGCTGGCCGCCAACTGCCTGGCCCAGTCCGAGGCACTGATGCGCGGCCGCACGCTGGAGGAAGCGCGCGCGCTGATGCAGGCCAAGGGGCTGGAAGGCGCGGAACTGGACCGTCAGGCGCGACACCGCGTGTTCCCCGGCAACCGGCCCTCGACCACGCTGCTGATCGAACAGCTGACGCCCTTTACTCTGGGCCAGATCGTCGCGCTTTACGAACACCGGGTCTTCGTCGAGGGCGTGATCCTGGGGATCAACAGCTTCGACCAATGGGGTGTGGAACTGGGCAAGGAACTGGCGCTGAAGGTCGAACCCCTGCTGAAGGGCGAGGACGCGCCCGGGCATGATGCGTCCACCGAGCATCTGGCAGAATTGTTCCGCGAGATGCGCGGGTAGAAGGAACTGGGGGCTGTCTGCCCCCAGGCCCCCAAGGATAACTTCACACAGAAGATGTTACCAATGCGGCGGGCGCTGATCGGCCAAGGGGATCGTGCCTTCGGCATCGGCCTGCTGTTCGGCTGCGAAACGCATCAGCATTTCGACCCGGCGGGTCAGCAGGGCGATTTCCCCGTCCTGGCGGGCGATGACCTCGTGCAGGTCGTCGGTCACGCGTGTCAGGTGCGCCAGCGCTTCTTCAAGCTGGCGGATTCGCGTTTCGCTATCCTTGTCCATATCGGCCCCTTCGGTTAAGGCAGCCACGGATTTGGCCGGAAAGGCAGGACCATGGCGAAAGATCAGAAAAAACAACCCCGTCCCAAGGCGGAAACGCCCAAGGGCTTTCGCGACTATTTCGGCGCGGATGTGACGGAACGCAAGGCGATGCTGGACCGGATCGCCGAAATCTATCACCGCCATGGCTTCGATCCCCTGGAAACCAGCGCCGTCGAGACGGTCGAGGCCCTGGGCAAGTTCCTGCCCGACGTGGATCGCCCCAACGCCGGCGTCTTTGCCTGGCAAGAGGAAGCCGTGCCCGGCGGCGGTTCTGGCGACTGGCTGGCGCTGCGATACGACCTGACGGCACCCCTGGCGCGAGTGGCGGCGCAGTTCCGCAACGACCTGCCGTCGCCCTATCGCCGCTATGCTATGGGTCCGGTCTGGCGCAACGAGAAGCCGGGGCCGGGGCGGTTCCGGCAGTTCTATCAATGCGATGCGGATACGGTGGGGTCGGCTTCCGTC
Source organism: Paracoccus sp. AK26 (assembly GCF_011801365.1). Taxonomy (NCBI): domain Bacteria; kingdom Pseudomonadati; phylum Pseudomonadota; class Alphaproteobacteria; order Rhodobacterales; family Paracoccaceae; genus Paracoccus; species Paracoccus sp. AK26. The sequence continues at coordinate 1,603,961 of NZ_CP041041.1, read as the reverse complement.
GCCGCGGATGCCGAGATCTGCGCGATGCTGGCCGATGCGCTGGAGGCCGTGGGGATTGCGCGCGGCGACTACATCGTGCGCATCAACAACCGCAAGGTTCTGAACGGCGTGCTAGAGGCCGCCGAGGTGCGCGCGGACCAGGCCGAGGATGTGCTGCGCCAGATCGACAAGTTCGACAAGGTCGGCCGCGAGGGCGTGCTGGCGCTGCTGACCACGGGCCGCAAGGACGACAGCGGCGCCATGATCGAGGGGGTTGGGTTGAGCGAGGCGCAGGCCCAGCCGGTGCTGGCTTTCCTGACCTCGAAAGGCGCGGACAACGCGGCGACGCTGGCCAACCTGCGCGCGGCGGTTGGCGCGTCGGCCATCGGGGCCGAGGGCGTGGATGAACTGGCCGAGATCGCCGGGATGCTCGCCGCCATGGGCGTGGCCGAGGATCGCGCGGTCATCGACCCCTCGGTCGTGCGCGGGCTTGGCTATTACACCGGGCCGGTCTTCGAGGCGGAACTGACCTTCGAGATCCTGGACGAGAAGGGCCGCAAGCGGCAGTTCGGATCGGTTGCGGGCGGCGGACGCTATGACGGGTTGGTCGAGCGGTTTACGGGCCAGAAGGTGCCTGCAACGGGCATCAGCATCGGCGTGGACCGGCTGCTGGCGGCGCTGCGGGCCAAGGGGCTTGCGGGCAGCGAAGCGCAGGGGCCGGTGGTTGTCACAGTCATGGATCGCGACCGGATGGCGGATTACCAGGCGATGGCATCTGAACTGCGCGCCGCTGGCATCCGGGCCGAGGTTTATTTGGGCAATCCCAAGAACTTCGGCAACCAGTTGAAATATGCTGACAAGCGCGGCGCGCCGGTGGCGATCATCCAGGGCGGCGACGAGGCCGCGCGGGGCGTGGTGCAGGTGAAGGATCTGGTCCTGGGTGCGCGCATTGCGGCAGAAGCCAGCCATGACGAATGGAAGGCGCAGCCCGCCCAGACCGAGGTTCCGCGCGCCGGTCTGGTTGCGGAAGTCAGGCGGATCGTCGGATGATCCCCAAGCGCCACAAGCAGGCCATCGGCCAGCGTTTTCTGCAGGCCTTCCGCGAGGCGGGGGCGGTTGAGGTCGCGCCCGACATCCTGCTGCCTGCCGACACGCTTCTGGATCTGTATGGCGAGGATATCCGCGCCCGCGCCTATACCTCGACCGATCCCTTGCGGGGCGAAGTGATGCTGCGGCCCGACTTCACCGTGCCGGTGGTGCAGATGCACATGGCGGGCGGGGCGGAACCCGCGCGATACTGCTATCTGGGCGAGGTCTTTCGCAAGCAGGATCCGGGCGAGGAGCGCCCTGCCAATCCGCGTGACAACGAATACCTGCAGGCGGGGTTCGAACTGTTTGCTCATGACCGTCAGGCCGATGCCGAGGTCTTCGGACTGTTCCACCGGCTGCTGGTCCCCTATGGCCTGCAGGCCGTGACGGGCGACACGGGGCTGCTGATGGATGCGGTCCGGGCGCTGCCGCTGTCAAACGCCCGTCGCGATGCCCTGCTGCATCACCTGTGGCGGCCCCGCCGCTTTGCGCGGCTGCTGGCGCGGGTCTCTCGGCCCGCCGAGGCGCGTGATCTTCCCTCGACAAGCGCGCCGTGGGCCGGGCTTCGGGGCGAGGATGAGATGCAGGCCCGGATTGACCGGCTGCTGGCAGACCGGGACGCGCAGCCGCTTGATCCAGCCTGGATCGCGCGGCTCGAGCGGCTGTTTGCGGTTCGTGCGCCGCTGCCAGGGGCCTTGGCAGAGCTGCGGGACCTGGTTGCGGAATGGACCGAGCTGGGGCCGGCGGTCCTGCGCATCGAGGAGCGGATGGCGATGTTGTCGGCCCAGGGCGTCGCCCCTGACGCGATCCTGTTCGACGCAAGCCATGGGCGGCAGACAATGGAATACTATGACGGCTTTACCTTCAGCTTCGTCGCACCTGATCGCCCGGCCTGGCCGCCTGTCGCCTCGGGCGGGCGCTATGACGCGCTGACGGCCGTCCTGGGGCGCGGCGGCCGTGCGATCCCCGCCGTGGGCGGCATCATCCGCCCCGGCCTTGTCGCCGAACTGGAGGCCGCGCGATGATACGGCTGGGGGTGCCGTCCAAGGGGCGGCTGATGGAGCAGACCTTTGACTGGTTTGCCTCACGCGGCGTGGCGCTGTCGCGCAGCGGCTCGGATCGCGAATATGCGGGCCGGGTCGAGGGCGCGGAGGGGGTGTCGCTGGTCCTGCTGTCGGCGGGCGAGATCCCGCGAGAGCTTGCCGCAGGACGGATCGAACTGGGCGTCACCGGCACCGACCTTGTGCGCGAGAAGCTGGCGGGATGGCGGTCGGATGTGGTCGAGATCGCGCCCATGGGCTTCGGCCATGCCGACCTGATCCTGGCCGTGCCGGAATGCTGGCGCGATTGCGAGGATCTGGACGATTTTGCGTCTATCGCCCGTGATTTTCGCGCCGTCCATGGCTTCCGGCTGCGGATCGCCACCAAGTATCACCGCCTGGTGCGCGCCTGGCTGGCCCATCACGAGGTGGCGGATTACCAGTTGGTTGATTCGCAAGGTGCGACCGAGGGCACGGTCGCCAACCAGACCGCCGAAGCCGTGGCCGACATCACCTCGTCCGGAGAAACGCTGCGGGCCAACAACCTGAAGATCCTGGGAGAGGAGCCAATCCTGCGGTCGCAGGCCACGCTGTTCGCCAACCGCGCGGCGCTTGGTGATGTGCGGCCGTTTCTGGCGCAGCTTGGGGTGGAAGCGTAGCCGGGGCTGTCTGCCCCCACGCGCTTCGCGCGTTCCCCCGAGGATATTTGGGCAACGAAGAAGCGTCAGAGGCCGACGAGCGCGCGGGCGAAATCATTGGCGTCGAAGGCATCCAGGTCGTCGATCTGTTCGCCTACGCCGATGGCGTGGATCGGCAGGCCGAAACGGTCGGCCAGGGCCACCAGCACGCCGCCGCGCGCGGTGCCGTCAAGTTTCGTCATTACCAGGCCCGAGACATCGGCCAGTTGCCGGAAGGTTTCCACCTGGTTCAGCGCGTTCTGGCCCGTGGTCGCGTCCAGCACCAGCAGAGTATTATGCGGGGCCGAAGGATCCTTCTTGCGGATCACGCGGACGATCTTGGCCAGTTCCTCCATCAGGTCCTGGCGGTTCTGCAACCGGCCGGCGGTGTCGATCATCAGAAGGTCCGCGCCTTCGGCTTCGGCGCGCGTCATGGCATCGAAAGCGAGGCTCGCGGGGTCGCTGCCCTGCGCGGCGACCATCACCGGCACGCCCGCGCGCTGGCCCCAGACCTGCAACTGTTCGACCGCCGCCGCGCGGAAGGTGTCGCCCGCGGCGATCATCACCGACTTTCCGGCCGCGCGGAACTGGCTGGCCAGCTTGCCGATGGTGGTGGTCTTGCCTGCGCCGTTGACGCCCACGATCAGCACGACCTGCGGCTTTTTCGGGTAAAGCGGCAGCGGGCGCGCGACCGGGGTCATGATGCGAGTGATTTCACCGGCCAGCAGCTCCTTGAGTTCGGTGGCAGACAGGCGGCGGCCCATGCGTCCTTCGGCAATGTTGGCCGTCACGCGCAGCGCCGTGTCCACCCCAAGATCAGCCTGGACCAGCATGTCCTCCAACTCCTCGAGCATCGCGTCGTCAAGGGCGCGGCGCGGTTCCTCGGGGCGGGCGGGGGCGGTGCCGAACAGCCGCCCGACAATCCCCGCGGATGGGGTGGCAGGTGCTGCGGGCGAAACGGGGGCCGAAAGCAGGGTATCGGCCGGGGTCTCGGGCGAAGACGCGGGCGCATCGACGATGTCGTCCAGCCCTTCGCCGATCTTCGAGGAAGACCGGGTCAGCCGCTCGCGCAGTTTCGAGAAGAACGACATGCTTTGCACCTTTTCAGCCCAGCGGCGAACCTAATCCCTGCGGCCCGAAAGGAAAAGGGCAGCCGGGCCAGCCGTACCGGGCAAATCGCTGCTTTCCCCCGGACATGACCTGCGCTAGACCCTGCACCGGACATTTTTCGGGGAATGGAAGGACCGTTCATGGCCAATGTGGTGGTTGTCGGCGCGCAATGGGGCGACGAGGGCAAGGGCAAGATCGTCGACTGGCTTTCGGAACGGGCCGATGTGATCGCCCGCTTCCAGGGCGGCCACAATGCCGGGCACACGCTGGTCATCGGCGAGAAGGTCTTCAAGCTGTCGCTGCTGCCCTCGGGGATCGTGCGCGAGAACAAGCTGGCCGTGATCGGCAATGGCGTGGTGCTGGACCCTTGGGCGCTGTTTTCGGAAATCGACAAGCTGGCTGGGCAGGGCGTCGCGATTTCGACGGCAAACCTGATGATCGCGGAAAACACGCCGCTGATCCTGCCCTTGCACCAAGATCTGGACAAGCTGCGCGAGGAAGCGGCGGGCAAGGCCAAGATCGGCACCACCGGCCGCGGCATCGGACCGGCATACGAGGACAAGGTCGGCCGCCGCACCATCCGCGTGGCGGATCTGGGCGATGAGGAAACGCTGGACGCGCGGCTGGACCGCCTGCTGGCCCATCACGACGCGCTGCGCCAGGGTCTGGGCGCCGAACCGATCGACCGGGCGGAACTGAAGGCCAAGCTGATGGAGGTGGCGCCGAAGCTGCTGCCCTATGCCCAGCCGGTCTGGAAGATCATGGCCGATGCCCGCAAGGCCGGAAAGCGCATCCTGTTCGAGGGCGCGCAGGGGTCGCTGCTGGACATCGACTTCGGCACCTATCCCTATGTCACCAGCTCAACCACCATGTCGGGGATGGCGGCTTCGGGGACCGGCATGGGACCGTCGGCCATCGGCTTCGTGCTGGGGATCGTGAAGGCCTATACGACCCGCGTGGGCGAAGGTCCGTTCCCGACCGAGTTGCATGACGCAGACGGGCAGCGTCTCGGCGAACGCGGGCATGAATTCGGCACCGTCACGGGGCGCAAGCGGCGCTGCGGCTGGTTCGACGCCGTGCTGGTGCGCCAGACCTGCGCGATCAGCGGCGTGAACGGCATCGCGCTGACCAAGCTGGACGTGCTGGACGGGTTCGACACGCTGAAGATCTGCGTGGGGTATGAGATCGACGGCGTGAAATATGACTACCTGCCGACGGCGGCCGCATTGCAGGCCAAGGTAAAGCCGATCTATGAAGAAATGGAAGGCTGGCAGGAATCGACGCAGGGCGCGCGCAGCTGGGCCGATCTTCCGGCGGCGGCGATCAAGTATGTCCGCCGGGTCGAGGAACTGATCCAGTGCCCGGTTGCGCTGCTCTCGACCAGTCCCGAGCGGGAGGATACGATCCTTGTGACGGATCCGTTCTCGGACTGAGGCGGGCGGGCAGGAAAGGGCACGCGATGAACCTGAAGACACGCAAACGCCTGTCGCTGTTGATCCTGGTCATCGGCCTGCCGCTTTACATCGTGGCGGCGGTCACCCTGGTGAACTGGATGGACGCCCGCCTGGGCCGCCAGCCGATCCTGGTCGAGGTCGCCGTGTACGTGGGGCTTGGCATTCTCTGGATCCTGCCCTTCAAGCGCGTCTTCTCTGGCGTCGGTCGCGGGGAATGATTCCGCCCCTGGTCATTTCAGACCGGGGGGTTACCGTGATCGGGGGCGGCACGGCTTCGCCCTATGACCTGCAGACTGCCTTGGCGGTGGCACCGATGCTGGTGGCTGCGGACGGAGGCGCGGATCGGGCACTGGCCTTGGGGCAGCCGCCGGATTGGGTCATAGGGGATCTGGACAGCATCACGCCCCAGGCGCAGAAGCTGATCCCCTCGGGGCGCATCCATCATGTGGCCGAACAGGACAGCACCGATTTCGCCAAGTGCCTGACGCGCATTGCCGCGCCCTTCGTCATGGCGGTGGGCTTTGCCGGTCTGCGGCTGGATCACACGCTGTCGGCGCTGACCACCATGGCCAGCACACCCCGGCCCTTCGTGATCCTGCTGGCTTCCGATGACGTGGTCTTCGTGGCGCCGCCCCGGCTGACGCTGCCCTTGATGCCGGGAACGCGGGTGTCGCTGTATCCCATGGGACCGGCGCGCGGGATCAGCACAGGGCTGGAATGGCCGATCGAGGGGATCGAGTTCGCGCCGGGCGGGCGGGTCGGCACCTCGAACATGGCGAAGGGCGTCGTCACCCTGCGTATCGAAGGCAAGATGCTGCTGATGCTGCCGCGCAGCACGCTGGCATCCGTCATGACGGCGCTGCGCCTGCCGGCCTGAAGCCGATCAAAGCCCCGTGCAGCGGTTGCCGCCTTGGCCCGGATGGCTTATCTGCAAGATGCGAACCCGCGGAGGCCTTGCATGTCGCTGAACCCGATCCGTCCCTGGCGCAATATCGAGCGGCGGAAGTCCCGACAGATCATGGTCGGCAATGTGCCTGTGGGGGGCGATGCCCCGATCAGCGTGCAGACCATGACGAATACCAACGGACATGACGTGCGCGCGACCCTGGACCAGGTGATCCGCGCCGCCGATGCCGGTGCCGATATCGTCCGCATCAGCGCGCCCGACCAGGAGACGACCCGCGCGCTGCGCGAGATCTGCCGCGAAAGCCCGGTCCCCATCGTGGCCGACATCCATTTCCACTACAAGCGCGCGATCGAGGCCGCCGAGGCGGGCGCCGCCTGCCTGCGCATCAACCCCGGCAATATCGGCGACGAAAGCCGCGTGCGCGAGGTCATCAAGGCGGCCAAGGACCACGGCTGTTCCATCCGCATCGGCGTGAACGCCGGATCGCTGGAACGCCACCTGCTGGAGAAATACGGCGAGCCTTGCCCGGATGCGATGGTGGAATCGGGGCTGGATCATATCAAGATCCTGCAGGACAACGATTTCCACGAATTCAAGATCAGCGTGAAGGCCTCGGATGTGTTCCTGTCCGCCGCTGCCTATCAGCAACTGGCGGACGCGACGGATGCACCGATTCACCTGGGCATCACCGAGGCCGGGGGCTTTGTCGGCGGCACGGTGAAGTCGGCCATCGGGCTTGGCAACCTGCTGTGGATGGGCATCGGCGACACGATCCGCGTCAGCCTGTCCGCCGATCCGGTCGAGGAGGTGAAGGTCGGGTTCGAGATCCTCAAGTCGCTTGGCCTGCGGACGCGGGGGGTGCAGATCATTTCCTGCCCGTCCTGCGCGCGGCAGGGCTTTGACGTGATCCGCACCGTCGAGGCGCTTGAAAAGCGGCTGGAGCACATCAAGACCCCCATGTCGCTGTCGATCATCGGCTGCGTGGTCAACGGTCCGGGCGAGGCGCTGATGACCGATATCGGTTTTACCGGCGGCGGCGCGGGCAGCGGCATGGTCTATCTGGCAGGCCGCCAAAGCCACAAGATGACGAACGAGCAGATGATCGACCATATCGTGCAACTGGTCGAGGACCGTGCCGAGAAGATCGAAGCGGAAGCAGGCGCGCAGACGGCTGCCGAGTGATGGATGCCGCGGCGGCCGGGGGCGCTTCGCTCCCCGGACCCCCGAGGATATCTCGGCACAGAAGATGAAGCGCGTCAGCCGCCGGTATGGCTCATGTGGCGGGACATCTGGCCCGCGACGGTTTGGCGGGAATAGTCGAAGTCGTGGCCCTTGGGCTTGTGCGCAATGGCTGCGCGGATGGCGTCCTTGACCACCGCATCTTCAGGTGACGCCCGCAGCGGGGCGCGAAGGTCGGCGCGGTCTTCCTGGCCCAGGCACATGAACAACTCTCCGGTGCAGGTCAGGCGCACGCGGTTGCAGCTTTCGCAGAAATTGTGGGTCAGGGGAGTGATGAAGCCGATCTTCTGCCCGGTTTCCTGCAGCCGGACATAGCGGGCAGGGCCGCCGGTCCGTTCCGCCATGTCGATCAGCGTGAAGCGTTCGACTAGGCGTGCCCGCAGGTCCGACAGCGGCCAGTATTGATCCAGCCGGTCCTCGTTCCCCAGGTCGCCCATCGGCATGACCTCGATGAAGGTCAGGTCGTGGCCTTCGTCGCCGCACCAGCGAACGAGGTCGAAAAGCTCGGCGTCGTTCACGCCCTTCAGCGCGACGGCATTGATCTTGACGCTTAAACCCGCGGCCTTCGCGGCCTTGATGCCGTCCAGCACCTGCGCCAGGCGGCCCCAGCGGGTGATCGCCGCGAACTTGTCCGGATCGAGCGTGTCGAGCGACACGTTGACCCGCCTGACCCCGCAGTCCACCAGCTCGCTGGCAAAGCGGCCAAGCTGGCTGCCATTGGTCGTCAGGGTCAGTTCGTCCAGGCCCTTGCCCAGATGGCGCGACATCGATCGGAAAAAGCTCATGATGTTGCGACGGACCAAGGGTTCGCCCCCGGTGATGCGCAGCTTCTGGACGCCCAGGTCCACGAAGGCGCTGCACAGGCGGTCCAGTTCCTCAAGCGTCAGAAGATCGGCCTTGGGAAGGAACTGCATGTGTTCCGCCATGCAGTAGACGCAGCGGAAATCGCAGCGATCCGTGACCGATACCCGAAGATAGGTGATCGGCCGGGCGAAGGGGTCGATAAGGGGGGCCGCTTGCTGCATGGTCCCAATCTAGGCGCGCGGGCTTCCGCAGGCAAGGCGCCATGGTCTGGTGCGGCCGCGCAGGGCAGGCTAGGCTGACCCGGAAACGGGACAGAAGGGACGACCCATGCGTATCACCACCGCCATTCCGACGCTGATCCTGACCGGGGGACTGCTGGCGGGTTGCACCCCGGGCGCGATGACGGTCAGCCGCCCCGCCGAGGCTCCGGCTACCCAGATGACGGCCGAGCAGGTCGCAGCCGCCACCGCCGTGACCCGGGCCCCTGCGCCACGGCCGGCAGCACGCGCGACCGCCGCGCAGCTTGACACGACCACGCCCGAACAACGCGCGGCCGCTGCAAGACCCGCCGAGGCTGCCGAGACCCGGCTGGGCACCACCATCGCGTCGCTGGGCAATCCATCCGAGGGCGGTTTCTGGATCAAGACGCCGCTGGTCAAGGAACGCGGGCTGGGCCGGATCGTCGATCCCAGCACCGGCAAGTCCGCCAAGGTGGACCTGATCCCGCTGGACGGGCCAGAAAGCGGTGGGTCGCAGGTATCGCTGCCCGCGTTGCAACTGCTGGGCGTATCGCTGACCGACCTGCCCTCGATCGAGGTTTACCGGTCCTGAACCAGCCTCAGCGCTTCCTTGCGCGCGAAAGGCTTCATCCGTGCCCCGTGATCGGCCAGAAAGGCCTGCACGCGGGGCGTGTCGCGTTTTGACAGGTCGCGCAGCCACCAGGCGATGGCCTTCTGGATGAACCAGTCGCGGTCATCGGCAAGCTGCGCGGCCCAGCCGAGGACGCGTTCGCGGGCAGCCAGATCGGCGGGCTTGGGGTTGTTCATCTTGGCCCAGGGCAGGGTGCCCACCAGGGCGGCGCGGCGGGTCCACTTGTTGGGGAGGGCCAGCCAGGCCTCCACCTCGTCCAGCCTTGCAGGATCGGCCACAAGCCGTTTCTGTCCGGCGGTCATGGCGCTGTCGGCGATGGCCCAGCCGTCGAATTCGGGCACCCAGCCCGCGATCAGCGACCAGACGGCCTTGTCGGGGCGGATGCGCGCCTGCGTCAACAGCTTGGCAGCAGCCACGCGGGCTTCATGGATGTCGCTGTCCCACAAGCCCCGCGCCAGCGCCACGCGGTCATCGACATCCCGCGACGCCCGCCATTCGGCGACCAGATCGTCCAGTTGCGCGTTCGCCACCCCAAGGTAGACCCTGGGCGCCTTGTGATAGGTCAGCATCTGTTCGGCCTTTTCGGGATCGGCCAGGGCTTTCAGCGCATCCAGTTCGGTCATGGGAACCTCCGTTCCCGCGCTTCTAGAAAGCCGGGTGGCCGGGTGCAAGAACGGGCTGGCCGGACAAGGGTGGTGGCGCTAAAAGAACCGCGCAATCAACAGGTGTGCCCATGTCCCATTCGTCCGAACCCCGCCCGATGACCGCCCGCCGCAGCGGACCGCTGCGCGGCACGGCCCAGGTGCCGGGCGACAAGTCGATCAGCCACCGGGCGCTGATCCTGGGTGCGCTGTCGGTGGGCGAGACGCGGATCACAGGCTTGCTGGAAGGGCAGGACGTTCTGGACACCGCCAAGGCGATGGCTGCCTTCGGCGCGCAGGTCGAACGGCTGGGCGAGGGCGAGTGGCGCGTCCACGGCGTCGGCGTCGGAGGATTTTCCGAACCCGAGGGCGTGATCGACTGCGGCAATTCGGGCACCGGGGTGCGGCTGATCATGGGGGCCATGGCCACGACGCCGATCACCGCGACCTTCACCGGGGACGCCAGCCTGTCGCGCCGCCCGATGGCGCGGGTGACAGATCCGCTGGCCCTGTTCGGCGCGCAGATCACCGCGCGGGAAGGCGGGCGGCTGCCCATCACCATACAGGGCGCGGCCGATCCGCTGCCCCTGCGTTACCGCACGCCGGTGGCCAGTGCGCAGATCAAGTCGGCGATCCTGCTGGCGGGCCTCAATGTCCCGGGTGAGACGGTGGTGATCGAGGCCGAACCCACCCGGGATCATTCCGAACGGATGCTGGCGGGCTTTGGCGCGGATATCCGCACCGAAACCACGGCCGAAGGCCATGTGATCACGCTGCAAGGACGCCCCGAACTGCGGGCACAGCCCGTCGCCGTCCCGCGTGATCCGTCAAGCGCGGCCTTTCCCGTCGCCGCGGCCTTGGTGGTTCCCGGTTCCGAAATCCGCGTTCCCGGCGTCAGCCGCAACCCGACGCGCGACGGCCTTTATGTCACGCTGCTGGAAATGGGCGCGGACATCACCTTCGAGAACCCGCGCGAGGAAGGTGGCGAACCCGTGGCCGACCTGGTGGTCCGCCACGGCCCGCTGAAGGGCGTCACGGTTCCCGCCGAACGCGCAGCCAGCATGATCGACGAGTTTCCGATCCTGTCAGTGATCGCAGCCTTTGCCGAAGGCGCAACGGTGATGAACGGCGTCGCCGAACTGCGGGTCAAGGAAAGCGACCGGATCGACGCGATGGCGCGGGGTCTGGAAGCCAATGGCGTGCGGGTCGAGGAAACGCATGACAGCATGACCGTTTACGGCATGGCGTCGGTGCGCGGCGGCGGCACGGCCGTCACCCATCTGGACCACCGCATTGCCATGTCCTTCATGGTGCTGGGCCTTGCGGCCGACGCGCCAGTTTCGGTGGACGACGGATCGCCCATCGCAACCTCGTTCCCGTCCTTCGTGCCCCTGATGCAGGGGCTTGGCGCAGACCTGGGCTAGGTCTCGCGTTCGTCGAACTTGGCCTCGATGTTGTTGCCGTCGGGGTCGAGCAGAAACGCCGCGAAATAACCGGGGTGATAATCGCGCAGGCCGGGCGCGCCGTTGTCGGTGCCCCCTGCCTGCAGCCCGGCCTTGTGGAAAGCATGGACCTCTGCACGGGACCGGGCACGGAATGCAAGGTGGATCCGGCTTGGCGGGGCATCAACATCGGCCTGGTCCAGGTAGAACCCGTCCAGTTCAAGCCAGTCCCGGCCGCTGTCGGCCTGATCGCTTCGGCCAAGGGCATCGAACAGCGCCAGGTAGAATGTCCTGGCCTTGTCGAAATGCGCCACCCTCAGATGAACATGATCAATGAATTGGGTCGCTTTTTCGGTCATGGGCGCCTCCGCGACTGAAACGCAAAGGCGCCCCGTTGGTTCAGGGAACTTTTGTTAGCTCGCGTGCTGCGGATATCCCACCGCCCGCAGCGCGGTCGCGATCTCGTCAAGGATTGCCGGATCGTCGATGGTGGCCGGCGTCTTGAAGGATTGACCGTCGGCGATCTTGACCATCGTGGCGCGCAGGATCTTGCCCGAGCGGGTCTTGGGCAGGCGGTCCACGACGCAAGCGGTCTTGAAGGCCGCGACGGGGCCGATCTGGTCGCGGACCATGCCCACGACTTCCTTCACGACCTGCTGGTTGGGCGTGTTCGTGCCCTTCTTGAGGCACAGGAACCCCAGCGGCATCTGCCCCTTCAGGCTGTCCGCCACGCCGATGACCGCACATTCCGCGACCGCCGGATGGGCGGAAAGAACCTCCTCCATCGCGCCGGTGGACAGGCGGTGGCCCGCGACGTTGATGACATCATCCGTGCGGGCCATGATGTAGAGGTAGCCGTCCTCGTCGATATAGCCTGCATCGCCGGTCTCATAGTAGCCGGGGAAGTGCGACAGGTAGGACTTGCGGAACCGGTCCTCGGCATTCCACAGGGTCGGCAGGGTTCCGGGGGGCAGGGGCAGCTTGATGGCGACTGCGCCCAGGGTGCCGGCGGGAAGCGGGTGCCCTGCCTCGTCCAGGACCTGCACGTCATAGCCCGGCAGCGTGACGGACGGGCTGCCGCGCTTTACCGGCAGAAGCTCGATCCCCACGGGGTTCGCGACGATGGGCCAGCCTGTTTCCGTCTGCCACCAGTGGTCGATGACGGGAACACCTAGCTTTTCCTCGGCCCATTGGATCGTGTCCGGGTCGGCGCGTTCGCCCGCCAGGTACAGGGTCTTGAAGTGGCGCAGGTTGTAATCCTCGATCAGCTTTCCTTCCGGATCCTCGCGGCGGATGGCGCGGATCGCGGTTGGCGCGCTGAACACGCTTTTGACCCGATGGTTCTGGATCACGCGCCAATAGGCGGCGGCGTCGGGGGTGCCCACGGGCTTGCCCTCGAACACGATGGTGGTGGCGCCAACGGCCAGCGGGCCATAGCAGATATAGCTGTGGCCCACGACCCAGCCGACGTCCGATGCCGCCCAGAAAACATCGCCCGCGTCGATGCCATAGACGTTCTTCATCGACCAGGCGAGCGCGACCATGTGCCCGCCGGTATGACGCACCACGCCCTTGGGCTGTCCCGTCGTGCCCGAGGTGTAGAGGACATAGGCCGGATGATTGCCCTCGACCGGAACGCATTCCGCGGGTTCGACGCCGAACTGGAAGCTGTGCCAGGCCACGTCGCGGCCTTCGATCAGATGCGCGACCTCTTGTTCACGCTGGAAGATCACGCAGAAGTCGGGCTTGTGGGTCGCTTCATCGATCGCGCGGTCCAGCAGCGGCTTGTAGGGAACGATGCGGCCCGGTTCCAGCCCGCATGAGGCGGCGATGATGGCCTTGGGCGTGGCGTCGTTGATGCGGACTGCCAGTTCATGCGCGGCAAAACCGCCGAAGACGACGGAATGGATCGCGCCAAGGCGGGCGCAGGCCAGCATCGCCTCGAGTGCCTCGGGGACCATCGGCATGTAGATGATGACCCGGTCGCCCTTTTCGATCCCCTTCGCGCGAAGCGCCCCCGCAAGGCTGGCGACCCGGTCGCGCAACTCGGCGTATGTGATGCCCCGGCAGGACCGGGTGATGGGGCTGTCGTGGATGATGGCAAGCTGGTCGCCACGCCCGGCCTCGACATGGCGGTCCACGGCATTCCAGCAGGCGTTCAGCATCCCGTCGGCATACCATTCCCCGGCCGGACCCTGGTCGAAGAAGGCCCGGCTGGGCGGGCGCTCCCAGTCGATCTTGCGGGCCGCCTCCATCCAGAAGCCTTCGGGATCGGCCTGCCATCCGGCATAGGTGTCGCGATACGACATGGTTGTGTCTCCTCACTCCTGCCGCTGTGTTACGCAGCGACAGGGCTTCCGCGCAACAATGTTAGCGGAGAAGGTGAGGGTGAGGGCCGCGTTTTTAGCAAATGCGCTGCAGGACCATTTGCAAATTCATGGGCGCTGCAAAACGACCCATGCCGGCTGGACTTCTTTGCAAATGCAGCACTGCATCTGCAGCATGCCGGGCGAAGCGGATCCGAATCGCCCGGCCTAGCCCTTCAACTGTAATGGGCGACCGGAGTGCCGGCCAGCACGCTCATGTTCAGCAGGCCGCGCGTCGTGATCGACGGTGTGACGATATGGGCGCGGTTGCCCATGCCCATCAGGATCGGCCCGACCTCAAGCCCGTTGGCGCGCATCTTCAGCGCGTTCCTGACGCCCGAGGCAGCGTCGGTGCCCGCAAAGACCAGCACGTTCGCCACCCCTTCCAGACGGGAACCGGGGAAGATGCGTTCCCGCAGGGCAGGGTTCAGCGCCGAGTCGACGTGCATTTCGCCGTCATACATGAAGTCCGGCTTGCGGGCGTCCAGCAGGGACATGGCCTCGCGCATCTTGCGGCCGGTATAGGTGTCGAGGTTGCCGAACTGAGAATGGCAGCACAGCGCGATCTTGGGCGTCAGGCCGAAGCGGCGGACATGGCGCGCCGCGCCCATGACCGTCTCCATGACCTGATGCGGCGTCGGGTCGTCGTGGCACTGGGTGTCGGCGATGAACAGCGGCCCGTCTTCCAGGATGATCATCGACAGCGCGCCGACCGGGGCCAACCCGTCGCGCGCCAGGATCTCGCGGATATAGCGCAGGTGCCAGGAATACTGGCCGAAGGTGCCGCAGATCAGGCTGTCGGCCTCGCCCCGATGGACCATGACGGCGGCAATGGCGGTAGTGTTGGTGCGCATGATCGCCCGCGCGATGTCGGGGCTGACGCCACGCCGCGCCATCAGCTGGTGATAGGTTTCCCAGTAATCGCGGTATCGGGGGTCGTTCTCGGGGTTCACGATCTCGAAGTCACGCTCGGGGCGGATCGGCAGGCCCGCGCGTTCGGCGCGCATCGCGATCACCTCGGGACGGCCGATCAGGATCGGCACGTCGGTGGTTTCCTCCAGCATGGCATTGGCGGCACGAAGGACGCGTTCCTCCTCGCCCTCGGCGAAGGCGATGCGGCGGGTGGCGGTGGCGGCGGCCTCGAAGACCGGGCGCATGATCAGGGCGGACCGGAAGACCGAACTGTCCAGCTTGCGCTTGTAGGCTTCCAGGTCGGCGATGGGACGGGTGGCGACGCCGGTTTCCATCGCGGCCCGGGCCACGGCGGAACTGACCACGCCAACAAGGCGCGGGTCGAAGGGCTTGGGGATGAGGTATTCGGCCCCGAAGGTCAGCGTCTCGCCGCGATAGGCGGCAGCGGCCTCGGCCGCCGTGGTCGCACGGGCAAGTGCGGCGATGCCCTCGATGCAGGCAAGCTCCATCTCGGCGTTGATCGTGGTCGCGCCCACGTCAAGCGCGCCCCGGAAGATGAAGGGGAAGCACAGGACGTTGTTCACCTGGTTCGGGAAGTCGCTGCGGCCCGTGGCGATGATCGCGTCGGGTGCAACGGCACGGGCGTCGTCGGGCAGGATTTCGGGCGTCGGGTTGGCCAGGGCGAAGATGATCGGGCGGCGGGCCATCCGGGCCACCATGTCGGGCTTCAGCACGCCGGGACCGGAAAGGCCCAGGAACAGGTCCGCGCCGTCGATCACTTCGACCAGCGTCCGCGCCTCGGTTTCCTGGGCAAAGGCCGCTTTCTGGACGGTCATGTCCTCGACCCGGCCCTTGTAGACAAGGCCATGGATGTCGCAAAGCCAGATGTTTTCGCGCTTCACCCCCAGCTTCAGCAGCATGTTGAGGCAGGCAATCCCCGCCGCCCCGCCGCCGGTCGAGACGACCTTGATATCCTCGAACCGCTTGCCCGCGACATGCAGCGCGTTGGTCGCCGCCGCGCCGACGACGATCGCGGTGCCGTGCTGGTCATCGTGGAAGACGGGGATGTTCATGCGTTCACGGCACAGCTTCTCGACGATGAAGCAGTCGGGCGCCTTGATGTCTTCCAGGTTGATCGCGCCGAAGGTGGGTTCCAGCGCGCAGACGATGTCGGCCAGCTTCTCGGGGTCGGATTCGTTCACCTCGATGTCGAAGCAGTCGATGTTGGCGAACTTCTTGAACAGGACAGCCTTGCCCTCCATCACGGGCTTTGAGGCCGCAGCGCCGATGTTTCCCAGGCCCAGGACCGCCGTGCCGTTCGACACCACCGCCACCAGGTTCCCGCGCGATGTGTAGCGGCTGGCATTGGCGGCATCGGCCTGGATCTCCAGGCAGGCTTCGGCCACGCCGGGGGAATAGGCGCGGCTCAGGTCGCGTCCGTTGGCCAGCGGCTTGGTGGCCCGGATCTCCAGCTTCCCCGGACGCGGGAATTCGTGATAATCCAAAGCCTCTTGCCGGGCGTTGTCCTGTCTGCGTTCTTCCATCTCGGCCCCCTCGGTCTGCAAGTTAGTTCAGCGTTAAACCATTTCTTCGGCAGGGAACAGGAGCCTTCGGCTTGCGTTAGCGGCAACCCTGCGCGAAACTGCCGCCAGAAGATAAAGGAGCCGCCGATGTCGCTGCTGGATGCCGCCCGCGAGGTGCGCGAGATGGCCTATGTCCCCTATTCCAAGTTCAAGGTCGGCGCGGCGATCCGTGGCGCATCGGGCACCGTCTATCGCGGCTGCAACGTGGAAAACGTGGCCTATCCCGAAGGCACCTGCGCCGAGGCCGGGGCCATTGCGGCAATGGTCGCCGGGGGCGAGACCGAGTTGGTCGAGGTCGCGGTGATCGCCGACAGTCCGTCGCCCGTGCCCCCTTGCGGCGGCTGCCGCCAGAAGCTGGCGGAGTTCGGGCGGCATGACACGCCGGTGCTTCTGGCCACCACCGAAGGCGCGACGCTGGCGACGACCGTTGGCGAATTACTGCCGGGGCGTTTCGACGCCGGCCACATGGCCAAGGCTGAATGACCGATCCTCGGCCCGTCATTGCGGCGATCCGGGACGGTCGCGGACTGGACGGTCCGGGGGCTGCGCTGATGGCGCAGGGCTTGGCCGATGGGTCCGTCAGCGACGCCCAGGCGGGCGCCTTCGCGATGGCCGTCCTGACCCGGGGCATCGGCGTGCCGGGCCGCGTGGCGCTGACGCGCGCAATGCGCGATTCGGGTCATGTCCTGCACTGGGATCTGCCGGGGCCAGTGGTGGACAAGCATTCGACGGGCGGCATCGGCGACACGGTCAGCCTTGTGCTTGCACCTTTGCTGGCGGCACGGGGTATGTTCGTGCCGATGATCTCGGGGCGTGGCTTGGGCCATACAGGCGGCACGCTGGACAAGCTCGAGGCGATCCCGGGATACCGCTGCGACCAGCCCGAGGATGACTTCCGCCGCATCGTCCGCACCACGGGCTGCGCCATCGTCGCGGCCAGCGGCGATTTCGCCCCTGCCGACCGGAGGCTTTACGCGATCCGCGACGAATCGGCGACGGTGGAGTCCATCGACCTGATCACCGCCTCGATCCTGTCCAAGAAGCTGGCGGCGGGGCTGCAGGCGCTTGTGCTGGATGTGAAGGCGGGCTCGGGCGCCTTTTTGCGCAAGGCTGAATCGTCGCATCGGCTGGCCCAGGCACTGGTGGAAACCGCCAACGGCGCGGGCTGCCCCACCGCCGCACTTATTACCGACATGGACCAACCCCTGGCCCGTAGCGCCGGGAACGGGCTGGAGGTGGCCGAGGCGATCCGCGTCCTGCGCGGAGAGGCCGGGGCGCTGCGCGACCTGACGCTGGCCCTTGCATCCGAAGTGCTTGCCCTGGTCGGGCAGGGCGACGAAGGGCTTGCGGGTCTGCTGGATTCCGGCGCCGCGGCCGAGGCGTTCGGCCGCATGGTCGCGGCCCAGGGCGGGCCATCGGACCTGGTGGACCGTCCCGACGCGCATCTGGCGGCGGCCCCCGTCACCCGCCCGGTTCCCGCGCCCGAAGGGCGGGTTGCGCAGATCGAC
Organism: Paracoccus sp. AK26; assembly: GCF_011801365.1. NCBI lineage: Bacteria > Pseudomonadati > Pseudomonadota > Alphaproteobacteria > Rhodobacterales > Paracoccaceae > Paracoccus > Paracoccus sp. AK26. The sequence goes on along the minus strand of NZ_CP041041.1, from coordinate 1,586,340 downwards.
GTTACCGCGCTTGGCCATGCCGTCGTCGCCCTTGGCGGTGGCCGTGTCCGCGCGGGCGAGGCGATCGACCCTCGCGTCGGCCTGTCGATGCTGGCGAAGCTTGGCGAACAGGTCGGCCCCGGCCGCCCCCTGGCCCTGGTCCATGCCGCCGACGACACCGCGGCCGAGGTCGCGGTTGCCGCCGTTGCCGCCGCTTACAGCCTTGGCGAGGGCGCAGATCCCGGCCCGCTTGTTCGCGACAGGATCGCGCCGTGACGGAACGGCGGGCTTTCCTGGTGGTGATGGACAGCGTGGGCATAGGCGGCGCGCCCGATGCCAATCGCTTCTTCAACGGCGCGCGCCCCGACACCGGCGCAAATACCGTGGGTCACATCGCGCAGGCGCGGCCCTTGAACATGCCGAACCTCGCCCGGCTGGGTCTTGGGGCTGCCGTCAGGCTGGCCTCGGGCCAGGATGCGCCGGGGCTTATGGTCCCTTCCCAAGGCCTCTGGGGCGCCGCGACCGAGATTTCCAAGGGCAAGGACACCCCCTCGGGTCATTGGGAGATTGCGGGCGTGCCTGTCCCATGGGACTGGCACTATTTCCCCAACAACACCCCTGCCTTCCCGCCCGAGGTAACGGCGCGTATCTGCGAATTGGCGGGCACCACGGGGATCCTGGCCGACTGCCATGCATCGGGCACCCAGGTGATCGAGGATTTCGGAGCCGAGCATATCCGGACGGGCTGGCCCATCTGCTATACGTCGGTGGACAGCGTGCTTCAGATCGCCGCGCATGAAGACCATTTCGGCCTGGACCGGCTGATCGCCCTGTGCCAGTCCCTCGCGCCCATGCTGCACGCGATGCGCGTGGGGCGCGTGATCGCGCGGCCCTTCCTGGGTGAGACACCTGGCGCGTTCCGGCGCACTGGAAACCGCCGCGATTTCGCCATCGCACCGCCCGGACGGACCATCCTGGACATCGCGCAAGGGGCGGGACGCGTGACCCATGCCATCGGCAAGATCGGCGACATCTTCAGCCATCGCGGCATCAGCCACCTGCACAAAGGCAAGTCCGATGCCGATCTTGCCGATCATCTGATCCGGCTTGGCAAGGAAGCCGAACCCGGCAGCCTGACCTTCGCCAACTTCGTCGAGTTCGACACCAATTTCGGCCACCGGCGCGACATTCCCGGCTATGCCGCGCAGCTTGAATGGTTCGATGGCATCGCCGGCCGCTTCATGGCCAGCCTGCGCCCCGGCGATCTGGCGATCTTCACCGCAGATCACGGCAACGACCCGTCCTGGCACGGCACCGACCACACCCGAGAGCGTGTCGCCGTTCTGGGTCATGGCCTGGGCGCAAAGGACGTGGGACTGGTCGGCTTCAGCGACATCGGCGCCTCGGTCCTGGAGCATCTGGGCCTGCCGCCGCCCGATCATGGAAGGTCGTTCCTGTGAAGAAGATCGAACTGCACCTGCATCTGGAAGGCGCCGCCCCGCCTGCCTTCATCAGGGGCTTGGCGGCCGAAAAGCACGCCGACCTGTCCGGCGTTTTCGACGAGCGCGGGAACTATGCCTATGACGGATTCGAGGGGTTCCTGCGCTGCTACGAAGCCGCCACCAGCGTGCTGCGGACGCCGCGCGACTTTGCCCGCCTGCTGGCCGAAGTGCTGGAGCATTCGGCCGAGCAAGGCGTGATCTATACCGAACTCTTCGTCTCGCCCGAATTTTGCGGCGGGGCCGATCTGTCCGCATGGCGCGATTACCTTGCCGCCATGGTCGAGGTCGCGGACAAGGCCCGCGCCCAGGGCATCGACAGCCGCGCCATCCTGACAGCCATCCGCCATTTCGGCCCCGATCGGGCCCGCAGGACGGCCGTCTGCGCCGCCGAAACCGCGGGCGGTTGGGTAACCGGCTTTGGCATGGGCGGGGCCGAATCCGTCGGCCGCGCAACCGATTACGCCTGGTCCTTCGACTGCGCGCGAGAGGCGGGGTTGGGCCTGACCTGCCATGCAGGCGAATGGCGCGGCCCCGAGAGCATCCGCGATGCCCTCTCGCTTGGCTGCACCCGGATCGGCCACGGCGTCCGCGCGACCGAGGATCCGGGGCTTGTCCGCGAACTGGCTGACAAGGCGGTGACCCTGGAAGTCTGCCCGGGATCGAATGTCACGCTTGGGGTTTATCCCGACTGGCGGTCCCATCCCGTCGCGCGGCTTGCCGATGCAGGGGTCCGGGTCACCGTATCGACCGATGATCCGCCGTTCTTCCACACGACGATGCGTCACGAATACGACCGGCTTGCCGACACCTTCGCTTGGGGCGATACGGAGTTCATGCAAATCAATCGCTGGGCAGCCGAGGCCGCGTTCTGCGACCCTGCCACCCGCGACCGGCTTTTGAAGGAGTTTCCGTGAACCAGCACCTGACCGTCATCGACCACCCGCTTGTGCAGCACAAGCTGACGATCATGCGCAAGAAGGACGTGTCCACCGCGGGCTTCCGCCGCCTGCTGCGCGAGATCAGCCTGCTTCTGGCCTATGAGGTCACGCGAGAGCTTGAACTGACCTCGACCCGGATCGAGACGCCGATCTGCGAAATGGATGCCCCCACGCTTGAAGGGAAGAAGCTGGCGCTGATCTCGATCCTGCGCGCGGGCAACGGCTTGCTGGACGGCATCCTCGAGATGATCCCTTCGGCCCGGGTGGGCTTTGTTGGCATGTATCGCGACCCCGAGACGCTGATGCCGGTCGAATATTACTGCAAGGTTCCCAAGGAACTGGATGCGCGTCTGACGATCGTCGTCGATCCGATGCTGGCCACGGGCAATTCATCCGTGGCGGCCATCGACATGCTGAAGGCGCGGGGCGCGACGAACCTGCGCTTCCTGTGTCTTCTGGCCGCGCCCGAAGGGGTCGAGCGGATGCGCCAGGCCCATCCCGACGTGCCGATCTATACCGCATCGCTGGACGAAAGGCTGGACGATCACGGCTATATCGTGCCGGGTCTGGGGGATGCGGGCGACCGGATGTTCGGCACGAAATAGGCGGCGTTAACCCCAGGTTCATGCGTTGCCCGTAATGCTGGGCCCACGAAACAGAATCGCGGGTGGCGGATGTGGGTCCTGGGTTTGCTGGTGATGGTGCTCTTGCTGCCGGGGCAGGTTCGGGCCGCGCCCGAGCCGCCCCCGCCCGGGGATTTCCCGGGCGCGCAGTATATCGACCGGACCGGCTGCGTCTTCGTCCGAGAGGCTGAGGCCTGGCTGCCGCGCCTGGACAAGGCAGGCACGCCGATCTGCGGTTTCCCCCCCAGCAAGGGCGCCGAAACGGGCGCAGACGTAGCCGCGATCCCCTCGCCCGAGGAGGCCTTGGCAGATATGCTGGCCGAAGGCCTGCGGGCTGGCGACCTTGCTTCCGGCCAGCCTGCGGTGCCCCTGCCGGATGTGCCGCCTGACCCGGAACAAGCGGTGCTTGACGCGCAGGTGCAGGACCAGCTTGCGGTCGAAAGGCGAATGCGCAGCCTGTTGGCTGGTCCGGCACCCAAGGGTTTGTGCGAAAGCCTCGGCTATCGGCCTGCCGATGGACCTGTCTCGGTTATCGGTGGCGATGTCACGCAGGGGCTGTGTCCCGGCATGACCGCGCCCGAACTGAAGCCGGTGACCGTTGCCGCAAGGAAGCCACAGTCCGCGTCCGAGACGCCATTGCCCGAACCCGTCGCCACGGCCCGCAGACCGGTTGATCCATCGCCCGTCCACAAGACGGGAAAGGCCGTCAAAGGAAAGGGAGTGACGCGCAGGCCAGCCGCCCCCCAAGTTGCCCCCCCTTCCTCGGCCGAAGTGATTCCCGCCAATGCGCGCTATGTGGAGATAGGGACGTTCACCGATCAGGCCGACGCGCAGGCCGCCCTGCGAACCCTGTCGCAACAGGGCTTTCGCACGGCGCAGCGCGATCAGAAGGTGGGGGACAAGGCCGGCAAGGCGATTCTCGCGGGGCCATTCGCGGATCGGCAGGCACTGGTCAGGGCGCTGAACCGGTTGCGCGCAAACGGCTTTCCCCGCTCAGTCGCGCGATAAGCCCTGGACATGCAAAGGGGGCGCGAACGCCCCTGGGAAATCCTGCTGGTCTGGCCTTGGTTCAGGCGGCGCGGCGGGTTTCGATCACGCGGGGCGCTTCCTCGCGCGTGAAATAGCCGAACATCTGGTCCAGCACGGCATCTGTCTGCGCCGCAAGCTTGCGGGCGGTGATGCTGAGGGGTTGAGCGGTGTTGTCTGCCATTGTCCTGTCTTTCGGGTCGGAGTGTCCCCTCCCGATCCGTCAGATAGGTATGGCGGCGCGAACTGTCCAGCGGCGCAATGCCGCGCCGCAGCGATGCAGGGCTGCCATGCAGCCTCTGCATCAGCCGATCCGGACCATCCGGTGCTTCTTTTTGCCCACTGACACCTTCAGCCCGCCGCCGATCAGCGCCGCATCCACTGCAAGCTGCGGATCGGACACCGGCTCGTTGTTCAACCGCAAGCCGCCCTCGGCGATCAGTCGCTTGGCTTCCTTCCCCGAGGCTGTGATTCCCGTCTGCACCAGAAGTTGCGCAACCGTCATGCCCCCTGCCAAGGCGTTCGCACCGATCGACGCAACCTCCAGGTCGCCGCCTGCGCCGCCCTGCTCGAAAACCTCGCGGGCGGTGGCCTCGGCGCTTGCGGCAGCGTCCGGGCCGTGCAGCAGGGACGTCACCTCATTGGCCAGCAGAACCTTGGCCTCGTTGATCTCGGACCCCTGCAGCGCGCCCAGGCGGTTGCATTCCTCGACCGGCAGTTCGGTATACAGCTTCAGGAAGCGGCCCACATCGGCATCGGTCGTATTGCGCCAGAACTGCCAGAACTCATAGGGCGACAACATCGCCCTGTTCAGCCAGACCGCGCCGCCTGCCGACTTGCCCATCTTGCGCCCGTCGCTGGTCGTCAGCAGCGGCGAAGTCAGGCCCCAGATCACCGCATCGTCCACCCTGCGCGTCAGGTCGATGCCGTTGACGATGTTGCCCCACTGGTCCGACCCGCCCATCTGAAGCTGGCAGCCATAGCGGCGGTGCAGTTCCAGGAAGTCATAGGCCTGCAGGATCATGTAGTTGAACTCCAGGAAGGACAGCGACTGTTCGCGATCCAGCCGGGACTTCACCGATTCAAAGGACAGCATCCTGTTGACGCTGAAATGCCGCCCTACGTCGCGCAGGAACTCCAGGTAGTTCAGCCCGTCCAGCCATTCGGCGTTGTTCAACATCAGCGCAGCGCCGTCGCCATAGGACAGATAGCGCGCGAAGACCTGCTGCATCCCGTCGATGTTCGACTGGATCGCAGCTTCGTCCAGCAGCGGGCGTTCCTCGGAGCGGAAGGAGGGGTCGCCCACCTTGGTCGTGCCGCCGCCCATCAGCGTGATCGGACGGTTGCCGGTCTTCTGGAACCACCGCAGCATCATGATGTTCAGCAGGTGCCCTACATGCAGCGACGCCGCCGTCGCGTCATAGCCGATATAGGCCGTGACCGAGCCTTCCAGCAGCGCCTGGTCCAGTGCCGCATAATCCGTGCAGTCGGCCACGTAGCCGCGTTCGAACATGACGCGCAGGAAATCGGACTTGGGGCTGTAGGTCATCGGCTTTTTCCTTCTGATCGCCGGGGATATACCGGCTGGGACAGGGAAGGAAAAGCGCGATGATCCGGGTTCTGGGAATGATGTCGGGCACCTCGATGGACGGGGTGGACGCGGCGATGATCGAGACGGACGGCGTGCGGATCGCCGGCTTCGGCCGCAGCGCCTTTTGCACCTATTCCGACAACGAATCGGCGGTGCTGCACGCGGCGCTTGGCCGCTGGCCCGGTGAACCAGGGGTCGAGGACGCAGCCGCGATATCTGTCCAAAGCCATGCCGCAATGGCCTCGGGTTTCCCCGAAGCGCAGTTGATCGGCTATCACGGCCAGACGCTGGCCCATGATCCGCAGGGCAGGGGCACCCACCAGGCAGGCGACGGCGCCTGGCTTGCCCGGCAGGCGGATCGCCCGGTGGTCTGGGACTTTCGCAGCGAGGATGTGCGCCGCGGAGGCGAGGGCGCGCCTTTGGCACCCTTCTTCCACTGGGCCTGTGTGCATTGGGCCGTGGGGCAGGGGTTGCTGCCCGCGCAGCCGGTCGCCTTCCTGAACCTGGGCGGGGTCGGCAACATCACCTGGGTCGATCCGCAAGCCCCCGCGCCGGAAACGCCGGGTGCCTGCCTTGCCTTCGACACCGGCCCGGCAAACGCGCCCTTGAACGACCTGATGCGCCGCAGGCTGCGCCAAAGCCATGACCGGGACGGCAGGCTGGCCGCATCAGGGACGGCGGACATGGACATCGTCGCCCGGTTCCTGCGCCACCCGTTCTTCGACCGCCAACCGCCGAAGTCGCTGGACCGCGACCAGTTCGCAGACCTGGGTCCCGCGGTCGATCCCCTGCCCGATGCGGATGCAGCGGCGACCCTGGTGGCGGCATTGGCAGGATCGGTCGCCGCGGGCTTTCGCTGGCTGCCGCAGATCCCCGCAACGGTGCTGGTCTGCGGCGGCGGGCGGCGCAACCCTGCGATCATGGCGCGGCTGGCCTGGGATTTGCCCTGCGACGTGCAGCCGGTTGAAGCCGCGGGTCTGGACGGCGACATGCTGGAAGCGCAGGCCTTCGGCTGGCTGGCCGCCCGCGTCATGCGCGGCCTGCCGACCTCGGGGCCCTCCACCACCGCCGTTCCGGATCCTTGCTGCGGGGGGCGGATCAGTTATCCGCGGAGGCGGCGCGAATTATTTCCGACGCGCCCTTGACGGGGGCGATCGGTCTGCGTAAACCGCCCCTCACCCCGGCGGGCGATCTGGTCGGGGTGGTGAGTGTGCGGTTGTAGCTCAGTTGGTTAGAGTACCGGCCTGTCACGCCGGGGGTCGCGGGTTCGAGCCCCGTCAACCGCGCCACACACACCATCGCCATGAAATGCGCGGTTGTAGCTCAGTTGGTTAGAGTACCGGCCTGTCACGCCGGGGGTCGCGGGTTCGAGCCCCGTCAACCGCGCCATTTCATTGCCTTTTGGGTCTAACGCCCTCTCCCGATCTTCGCTAAGACAAGGCCGCTGCAACATCGGGCAGGGGATAGGGCATGACTGATTCAACCGCGCTGATCGAAACCTTGGGCCATGCCGCGCGCAGCGCTGCGATCGAACTTGCGCAGGCAAGCCCTGAAGCCAAGCGCACCGCCCTGATTGCCGCAGCCGATGCCTTGGCAGCCAGCCACGAGGCGGTGCTGGCGGCGAACGCCAGGGACATGCAATTCGGACGCGACAAGGGCTTGGCCGATTCGATGCTGGATCGCCTGCGCCTGGACGAAAGCCGCCTCAGGGGGATCGAGGACGGGCTTCGCGCAGTGGCCCAGCAGCCCGACCCGGTGGGAGAGGTGGTGGCCGAATGGGACCGTCCCAACGGGCTGCACATCCAGCGGGTCCGCACCCCCATCGGTGTGATCGGGGTCATCTATGAAAGCCGTCCCAACGTCACCGCCGACGCGGGCGCCCTTGCGCTGAAGTCGGGAAATGCCGTCATCCTGCGGGGCGGTTCCGAAAGCCTGCATTCCAGCCAGGCGATCCATGCCTGCATGGTCGAAGGTTTGCGCCAGGCGGGCCTGCCCGAGGCTGCCATCCAGCTTGTCCCCACCCGCGACCGCGCCGCCGTCAGCGCCATGCTGCAGGCCCAAGGCCTGATCGACGTGATCATCCCGCGGGGCGGCAAGGGACTGGTGGGCCTTGTCCAGCAGCAGGCGCGCGTTCCCGTCTTCGCGCATCTGGAAGGCATCTGCCACATCTATGTCGATGCAAAGGCCGATCCCGAAAAGGCCCGGCGCGTGGTCCTGAATGCCAAGACGCGGCGCACCGGCATCTGCGGCGCCGCAGAATGTCTGCTGATCGACCGCAGCTATTTCGACGCCCACGGCCCGGATCTGGTGCAGGCGCTTCTGGCCGCCGGGGTCGAGGTCCGGGCCGAGGGCGATCTGGCCCGGATCCCCGGCACCGTCGCCGCGCAGCCCGATGATTTCGGGCAAGAGTTCCTGGACATGATCATGGCCGCGAAACTGGTCGATGGCGTCGACGGGGCCATTGCCCATATCCGCCGCTATGGCAGCCAGCACACCGAATCGATCCTGACCGAGGACGAGGCCACTGCGCGGCGCTTCTTCGCCGGCCTGGACAGCGCGATCCTGATGCACAATGCCTCGACCCAATTCGCCGACGGCGGCGAGTTCGGCATGGGCGCCGAAATCGGCATCGCCACCGGCAAGATGCACGCGCGCGGCCCGGTGGGGGCCGAGCAACTGACCAGCTTCAAATATCTGGTGAAGGGCGACGGGACGGTCCGCGCCTGATCCGGCCAAGAAAGGGGCTGGATCAGAAGACGATCCTGGCGCCTTTCTCGTCCAGATCCCACTCGGCCCTGCGGCCGGCAGCGGCAAGTGCCTGGGCAAGCAGGGCGAAGTGAACCTCGGACGGTGCTGGGCTGCGCGGATCGGCGCCGCCCAACCAGGCCCACAGGGGCGGATCCTGCTTGACCCGCTCGGCCTCGCCGCTCAGCCGCCAGGCGCTGCCAGCATGGGTGATCGTGACCCTGCCGCCCCAGGGCAGGGCGCTTTCCATGCACATCATCGCCAGCATGATCATGCGCAGCTCGATCCTGGCAAAGTCGCCTTCGGCCTCCAGCGTCACGCGCAGGCGGCCCTGGCCTGAAAATCCGTCCAGCAGTTGCGCAAGTCCCGCGCGCGACATGCGCTGATCGCCCTGCGCCTGCCCGAACGCCACACGGAACAGCTGGATCCGCGCCCGCGCCGATGCCACGGATTCGGCGATCAGCTTCAACTCGGGGCTGGCCCCGATGCCGGGAAAGTCGTTCGACATCTCCAGCAGCTCGACCCCGTTCCCGATCGCGCCCAGGGGCGAGACGAGGTCATGGCACAGCCGCGAACCCAGCAGTTGCGCCAGATCGGGCTGCGCGATGCGCGTTGTATCCTGAATCATGCGGCATTACCTTTCACAAAGTCACAAGGGGGCTGCCCGTGAACGAGATCCTTGAACCCGGCATGATCGTCCGCCATCCCGGCGCGCCAGAATGGGGCGAGGGGCAGGTGCAATCCCGCATCGGCGACCGCATCACGGTCAATTTCGCCGAGGCGGGAAAGCAGGTCATCGACGGCAGGCGGGTGTCGCTGGATATCGTCTGGTCACATGGCAGCTAGGGCGTCATGCGGAAACGATTGCAACCATTGATTGTTTTCCGCAAGCAGTCTTTGACGGAAGGCTCGTCGCGACGGTTCCGCTGCTGCATTGTTGCAATGCACGGCCGCCGCCCCTAGAGAGGGTCCGATGCCGATGTCAGCCGCAGCCGCCCGCCCGACCTCTGAACCGTCCTTCTTCGATATCCGCCTTGCGGTGTCGGAACAGGACCTTCTGGCCGCGCAGCGCCTGCGCTATCGCGTTTTCATCGAGGAACTGGGCGGCGATGGCGCGATGGTCGATCACGACCTTCGGCTGGAACGCGACGAGTTCGATCCGGTCGTCGATCACCTGTGCCTGATCGACAACCGCCGTTCCGCCGAGGATCTGGACCATGTGGTGGGCGTCTATCGGCTGCTGCGCGGCGACCAGGCCGAACGGTTCGGCCGGTTCTACTGCGACGCTGAATATGACCTGACGCCTCTGCGCGACAGTGGGCGGCCGGTGCTGGAACTGGGCCGGTCTTGTATCGATCCGGCCTGCCGTGGCGGGGCGGGCGTGTTCCTGATGTGGAACGCCCTCGCGGATTACGTGCTGGATCACGGTATCCAGATCCTGTTCGGCGTCGCCAGTTTCCACGGCACCGACCCGGCGATGCTGGCGCCTTCGCTCAGTTGGCTGCACCATCACCACCTCGCCCCCGCAGACCTGCGCCCCCGCGCCCGGCCGCAGGGGTTCCACCGCATGGACCTGATCCCCGCCGACCGTCTTGACCGGCGAGAGGCGCTGATCGGGATGCCCGCGCTGATCAAGGCCTATCTCCGCCTTGGCGGCATGGTGGGCGAGGGGGCGTTCATCGACCGCGCCTTCAACACGACCGACGTCTTCCTGCTGATGGACACGAAGGCCATGTCCGACAAGCACCGCCAGTTCTACGAAAGCCGCTGGCAGCCGCAATGAACGCCCCGTCACCCGAACCTGCCCAGCCCCAGCCTGCCGGGACCGTGCCTGCATGGCACGACGATGTTCCGCCGCCGATGTCGAGTCCCGAAGGGCTGCGAGACTGGCTGCGCGTGCTGCGGCGCGGTTCCGGGGCCATCCTCGTTCTGCTGCTGGGCGTGCTGCTGATCCTGCCGTTGCGAGGGATCGAGCGGCTGTTCCACGGTCAGCGCCGTCCCTGGACGGGGCCGCATGTTCAATGGGTCTGCCGCGTGGTCCTGGCCTGCATGGGCATCCGCTGGCGGCGCGTCGGGCGCCCGATGCGCGGCCCCGGTGCTGTGGTCGCAAACCATTCAAGCTGGCTGGACATCCTGGTCCTGAACGCCGCGATGCCGGTCTTCTTCGTCAGCAAGGCCGAGGTCGCGGGCTGGCCCGGAATCAACATCCTGACGCGCGTCACCAACACCCATTTCGTGATCCGCGACCCCCGGCTTGCCCAGGCCCAGGCACAGGAATTCGCCGCACGCGTCCGCGCTGGCCACCGGCTGCTGTTCTTCCCCGAGGGCACCTCGACCGACGGGCTGCGGATGCTGCCCTTCAAGCCCACGCTGTTCCAGGGCTTTCTGGACCCCGCGCTGCCGGAAGGGCTGGCCATCCAGCCGGTCAGCGCCGTCTATCGCGCCCCGCAGGGGGCCGATCCGCGCTTCTACGGCTGGTGGGGCGACATGGATCTGGGCCCGCATCTGCTGGCGGTCTTGGCCATGCGCCGGCAGGGATGCGTGACGGTGGTGATGCATGACCCGATCCCGGTCGTGGGGCAAAGCCGAAAGACGCTTTCCACCGCCGCCGAGGATGCGGTGCGCCAGGGGCTTCGGATCTGATCGCTTGATCAGCTGTGGCGAAAGCCCATATCTTGTGGATAACTTCGCCGCCGCCCCAAGGAAGCCGCCATGACCCGCTTTGCCGCGCCCATTGCCGAACAGATCTGGGACATGAAGTACCGCCTGAAAGACACCGAGGGCCGTGCCCTCGACGCGACGGTCGAGGATAGCTGGCGCCGCGTCGCACGCGATCTGGCCCAGGTCGAGGCAAGCCCGGCCGAATGGGAAGACCGCTTTTATGCCGCATTGCAGGACTTCAAGTTCCTGCCCGCGGGGCGAATCCTTGCGGGCGCAGGGACGGGCCGGTCGGTTACCCTGTTCAACTGCTTCGTCATGGGCACCATTCAGGACAGCATGGGCGGCATCTTCGACGCTTTGAAAGAAGCGGCGCTGACGATGCAGCAGGGCGGCGGCATCGGCTATGACTTCAGCACCCTGCGCCCCAAGGGGGCCGAGGTGAAGGGCGTGGGCGCCGATGCCTCGGGGCCGCTGTCCTTCATGGATGTATGGGATTCGATGTGCCGCACGATCATGTCGGCTGGTTCGCGCCGCGGCGCGATGATGGCCACCATGCGCTGCGACCATCCGGATATCGAGGATTTCATCGCCGCCAAGCAGGACCGCGCGCGGCTGCGGATGTTCAACCTGTCGGTGCTGGTGACGGATTCCTTCATGGAGGCGGTCAAGGCCGATGGGGCATGGGATCTGGTCTTTGGCGGCAAGGTCTATCGCACTGTTGAGGCGCGCGATCTGTGGAACCGGATCATGCGCGCAACCTATGATTATGCCGAACCCGGCGTGATCTTCATCGACCGCATCAACCAGCAGAACAACCTGCACTACGCGGAAACGATCCGCGCCACCAATCCCTGCGGCGAACAGCCCCTGCCGCCCTATGGCGCCTGCTTGCTGGGATCGGTCAACCTGGCGCGGCTGGTATCCGACCCGTTCACCCCGCAGGCCCGTCTGGACATGGCGGCGCTTGACGACCTGGTTCGCGTGGCCGTGCGGATGATGGACAATGTTGTCGATGCCTCGCGCTTTCCGCTGCCCCAGCAGGCGGCCGAGGCGCAGGCCAAGCGCCGCATCGGCCTGGGCGTGACGGGCCTTGCCGACGCGCTGCTGATGCTGGGGCTGCGTTACGGCGCGGCGGACGCAGTGGACCAGACCCGCGCATGGATGCGCGCCATCGCGCGGTCCGCCTATCTGGCAAGCGCCGATCTGGCGCGAGAGAAGGGTCCCTTTCCGCTGTTCGACCGCGACGCCTTCCTGGCATCCGGCTTCATGCGACGGATGGACGCCGACGTGCGCGAGGCCGTCGCGCGGCACGGCATCCGCAACGCCTTGCTGACCTCCATCGCACCGACCGGGACGATCAGCCTTTATGCGGGCAATGTCAGCTCGGGCATCGAGCCGGTCTTCGCCTATGCTTATACCCGCAAGGTCCTGCAAAAGGACGGCAGCCGGACCGAGGAGGAGGTCGTCGACTACGCCGTCCAGATGTGGCGCGACATGCATGGCGAGGCAGAGCTGCCGGATCATTTCGTGAATGCCCAGACGCTTGCGCCGCAGGATCACGTGGCCATGCAGGCGGCGGCGCAGGAATGGGTGGACAGCTCGATCTCGAAGACGATCAACTGCCCTGCCGACATCTCGTTCGAGGACTTCAAGGACGTCTACCTGTCAGCCTGGGATCTGGGCTGCAAGGGCTGCACGACCTATCGCCCCAACGAAGTCACCGGCAGCGTCCTGTCGGTCAGCGAAACGGCCGAGGCCGCGCCGCACGCCGACAATGGTGCCGACGTCGTCTATCTGACCGAACCGCTGGACCGGCCGGCCTCGCTTGAGGGTGCGACCTACAAGCTGAAATGGCCGGCCAGCGAACACGCGATCTACATCACCATCAACGACATCATCCAGTCGGGCCATCGCCGCCCGTTCGAGATCTTCATCAACTCGAAGAACATGGAGCATTTCGCCTGGACAGTCGCCCTGACGCGGATGATCAGCGCCGTCTTCCGGCGCGGCGGCGACGTCAGCTTCGTGGTCGAGGAGTTGAAGGCCGTCTTCGATCCGCGCGGCGGGGCCTGGATGAATGGGCGCTACGTCCCCTCGATCCTGGCCGCGATCGGCGGCGTGATCGAGCGGCACATGATCGACATAGGCTTCCTGGCAGGCGAGGGGATGGGCTTGAAGTCGGATCCGCAGGTCGAGGCCGTGGCCGTCGGCGAACGGCCGCTGGGACCGGCCTGCCCGAACTGCGGCCAATACGGGATGCGCATGAACGAAGGCTGCATGACTTGCCCGAATTGCGGCCATTCGAAATGTGGCTAGGCTGTCAAAGCCCGGTCGCAGCTGTCCTGACAGCCAAAACTTTTCCTTTTGCCGCCCATAATTTTTCCTTTCGCTAGGCAAAAGTTTTCCTTCGGCCCGGGAGAGGAAAAGTTATGGCTGGCACGACCACTTGGCAGCCATTTTTCGACAATCGTGCTGCGGTATCCTGTTCTACGCCCTTCCGTATGCATAATTAAGCCAGCGCAAGAGAGACGTTCTGGCGGTTTAATCGCGAATGTGTCCAGATGAAGAAGGCCGACTATGAGCTTCCAGAAGCGGTTCAATAATTTTCCTGCTGGCTGGCGAAAGGTCGTCGATACGTGGGGAGATTTGAACAACCAATACTCCAAAAGAGATGGGGACCTGCCTGCATGGTATGTCGAGAACTCGAATTCAGCATTGTTCTCGGCGGCGGCTTGGATACACGGATATCCGGCGTTGTGCGAAATGGACGTTGAGAAGAAACTCTATACTGGCGACCGTGGCAGACCCAAGTCGTATGCAGGCCGCATGGATATTGAACTTGAAATCAACGGAATCAGATACTGGGTTGAGGCAAAACGGCGTGCTTTCGCGCTGTCAGAAGAAAGCCAATATTCGCTCCGACACTCCTTCCTCGTCAACTCCCTGTGGGATGCGTGGGGCGACGCAAGGCAATGCCGTCCTGCAGCGCAGGATTTCCAAGCCAGAATGGTGGCGGTTGTCTTTTTCTCGTGCCATATCGCCCCGGAGGCGCCGGAGCGGCATGCGAATCCAAGTCAACGGGAACAACTGCTCGCTAGTGAAATAGAGCAGATGCATTCAGCGATAAAGGCGTTAGCATCGAAAATGGATCGAAACGTTTACCGAGCAGTTTTTGCCCAGAACGATTTCCATATCCATAGGAGTTGGAACGACTATCTATGGCCAGCGGCTTTTGGGTTATGCGCTATTTTTGATGATTAAACATTCCTGCGCTTACGCACATCTAGGCGCAACAAACCTCTGTTTGGAATTCAGATTGATACTTAGAGTTATTACCCAATCCTCTAGCTAAAAATTGCATAGGGGACTGCCAGACGTTCTATTCACTGCATTAATAAGCGGGTATGGAATCGTCCTCGAATATCATGCGCATCCTTCGCTTTGTTTCTAACCCTCTGGATCGCATAGCCGCATTAGCCTGCCGGACAGGTCCCGTTCAGCCGGGGTCGCCTCCAGAACGCGTTCCTGGCAAAGGATCTGCGCAAGCCTCCGAAGGCGCTGCTCCTCTTTGCGAAGGATTGCCGTCGCGAGGCTTCTCCCCGCATTCAGCCGTTGATCAGCTCGGCTACGTGTCGCGGGATCCCTCATGCCGACCCTCGTCGAGTCCGGGTGATAGAGGAGGCCGTGCTCGGTCAGCCCGTATGCCAGTTCCAGCCGCAGCGAGAGTTCAGTTGCCATCGCCAGATCGCTGTCCGGCCTCCCGCCAGCGCCGATCGACGCCTCCGCGAAGATCATCTCTTCCGCCGCGCGTCCAGAGAGAAGGAAGGCGATGTGATCGGTGATGTCTCCCGCAGTCAGGTTCGGTGCGGGCGGGTCGAGGTGAACGTGCCCTCCGTCGGTGCCGACTCGGATCGCGCTGATCACGCCCCGCCGCAGCCGGGTTGCTACGATAGCGTGTCCCGCCTCATGAACAGCCACGCGCCAGAGCAGGTCCGGGTCCTCGTCGTCAAACCCGAGCGCGGCAGCCACAACACCGGCGGAGAGCGGCCGCTGGAGGGCGCGTGCAATCCCCTTCGCCTCCCGCACAGCCCCGTCGAGTTCCGCAGCGGTCCGACCGGTCGCCAGGCGCGCGAGCGACCGGACCTCCTCCGGCCCGAGCAAGCCGCCGGCGTGAAAGGTGAGAATTCTTTCGACGGCAGCACGGCCAGGGCGGGGAACTTGGACGATCCTGTCGATCCTGCCGGGGCGGAGGATCGCCGAGTCCAGCGCGCTGACGTCGTTGCAGGCGGCGATCACCGCGACGCCAGGTCGGCCGACCGCTCCGTCCATGAGTTCCAGAAACCCGTTGATGACCTGCCGCCTGTAGTTCTCCGCGTGCAGGTCCTTCGACCCCCTGTCCCCCGCAGCGTCGATCTCGTCCACGAAGAGAAGGCAGGGGGCGGCATCACGGGCCTCATCGAAGGTTCGCCGCATCTCCCGCAGCATATGGCCAAGGTGTCCGGCTGACTGCCAGCTGGCGAAGCTGCCAGTAATAAGGGGCAACCCAGCGGAGCCGGCGATCGCCCTTGCGAGGAAGGTCTTCCCGGTCCCGGGTTCACCGTGAAAGAGGACGGAGCGGGTCATGTCGTCCCAGCGGACCTCACCTCGTGCCTAAGCGTGAAGATCGGACACCAGTCTCCGGCCAACCTCTTCAGCTTCGCCATAGCCCGCAACGTGGTCGAGGGTGACGCTAGAAGTCCGCGCAGCGATCTTTTTCGCGAGGCGGTGCATCTCGGCCATGATCTGGTCCAGCGTCTCGAACCGCAGCGCCATGCGGAGGCCGTCCAGCCCTAGCGCCCTGAGCGCGGCGTCTTCCGGCAGGTCGGCCGCCTCGCACTCCTGTCCTGTCGAGACTGAGAGGGCGGCGGCGAGCATGTCCCGATCTGGAGGACCCACGGAGACAGGCGTAGGCAGCAGATCCGCGAACCGAGAGGTAAAAGGTCCTGCGTCACAACTAACTAGGATCTGCGCTGTCCGGGTGGCAAGAGCGTTTTCCAAGCACTTCTCAATCATGCAGGGGCTCGGTCGGCGCTCCTGATCCCCCTGGACGCTGACGGTCACATCGAACTTACCCTCCGGGTTATCGGAAAGGAGCAAGCGCTTCAGCGCCCAGCCCACCTCGGAAGCCAGCGCAGCAGGACGACACCTGATCAAAGTGATCCCGCTTGGACGGGTCAGTTCTGCCGAATCTTCCCCAGTTGGGAGCGCTTTGCATACCGCAGCTAGTGCTACTGCCCGGACCGGCGCTTCACTGAATGTCAGAGGTAAGCTTTGGGCCCAAGGGTTATCATCAAGGTCTTCAAGCTCATCCTCGACCTCCGCAAGCCGGCCCTCCAGTAGCGCCTGAAAGACCGTCTCAGACATCTCGCGGTGGGGTGGCGGAGCAGAATGTTGAGGGTCAATTGCAGCAACCCTACGAAAGCGAGAAATCCACTGTTCGGGCATACGTTCACCTGGGCTAACTAGGAACGGGGAGGCCCTGCCAAGCCGAGCGACGAGGCCGCGGTTCGCATCTGACCCACCGGCGGGCCGGTTCAAGTTGTGACGAAATGGCTCGCACCGATGGCGAGGTGAGGGACTAGCCTCGTATTCGGCTTATGAAGGACCGAAGGTGCTGCATAGAGACATGATAGGGTGTGCGCTGCGCCTCGAGCAAGGGGGTGTCGCGGTCTAAGAATCCGGAACTTCTATAAGCGTCTGAACACATTATTGATTATGCAGCTCCCTTCCTGATGTGGAAGCACGTTTTTGGTTTTCTTCCGTTGACGCTGGAGCGAGTCATGGCTGAAATCTACGGCAAGTCAGACGTGAAGGCCCCTGGCTTCGGAAGGCCGAGTCTGGCGAACCTCAACCTCGAGATGTCCAAGGATGAGCACTGGGCGTTCACGGCACGCCAGTTCTTGTGCTCCAGCAGGGCATTCGGCTTACGCAACAGGTGGATGCAATCACATCTGATTTGGAGTATTGAGGGCTGTAGATGGTGAACGTCAGATGGTTTTGCCCTTTGCGGCAAGTTGGATGACTTATGGTCACTGTAGGTTGCCACTGACAGGTTCCGGCCTCCCGGGCTGAGCATCCCGAGCAGGATCTAACCGGATTTTTCTCCCAATACTGCTAGGTTTGAGGGCCGGAGGTCCTGGCTCAGCATATCTTGGACACCTGCCGAAACCGCCTATGGCAGTAGATCGTAACATTGAAGAATTTCTTCCAAATTTTACAAGAAACTAGACGATATGGAGGAGAGGCACTATATCGGAAAATAGTTACAATACCGATCAAGAAGCATAACGTGAAGGGGTAACATGCAACAGCTCACACGGACGCAAAGACAAAGAACTCCCTTCTTGATATCCCATGCAGTGCAAAGGACAGAGGGAGAGGCCTTGAGGGGATACTATTCTGGTGTCCTGTCAATGTGGGTTTCTGATGAAAGCGGAACCGAAATCCCGACAATCAGTAGCAGCAACGTAAGCACCGAAATGGCCACGAAAACGAGAAATAACCAAGAGTCCGACGATCACTATTCCTTCTGTTCTGTTCAGGAACTATCTACAAAAACTTCAACGCACACTGAGCAGGACGATACAAGAGGGTCTGTCATTTTGGAGCTTGCTACAAAAACAGATGCCCAGATGGAGAGCGATGACACTTCACCTTACCTGAATGATCTGTTCTTGTAATGGGCGGTTTAGAACTCTTTCTTTTAGTCACAAACAAGCGCGATCTAACTTGTGATTATATTGTTAGGGAACTTCGGAAAAGAAGCCTGTCTTTTTTTCGGCTTAATACCGAGGATCTACCAGAGTTTGGTTACTTAAGAAAACCAGAAGGAGAAACTACTCTCTCCACTCCGGACGCTACGATCCAGTTAAACCAAGTGCGGGCAGGTTACTTTCGAAGACCTCTCCCACCAGAAGTAGAAAAATTCAACCTTTCTCCCTCTTCGAGCCAGTATGCCCGCGAGGAATGGATTTACTTGCTTCGGTCCTTATACTTGGAGATAGGGAAAAGATGGCTGAATCATCCAAACCATATCCAACTAGCTGAAGATAAATCAAAGCAACTTAATTATGCCCAGAAGATTGGATTTCTCGTTCCAGAAACAGTTATCACCAACAGGAAGGATGATGTAGTTGAATTATTTTCCGGCGGCGATGTTGTTGCTAAGCCACTTAAGCACTCCCTTATATCAGGTGAGAATGAAAAGGTTATCTATACTTCTTTGGTTCATTCGATAGATGATATAGAGGAAGATAGCCTGAAAGTTGTTCCTGCAATCTT
The DNA here is from genome assembly GCF_011801365.1 of Paracoccus sp. AK26. NCBI lineage: Bacteria > Pseudomonadati > Pseudomonadota > Alphaproteobacteria > Rhodobacterales > Paracoccaceae > Paracoccus > Paracoccus sp. AK26. The sequence continues at coordinate 1,567,955 of NZ_CP041041.1, read as the reverse complement.
TCAAAGGAAAATTGAAAAATCTGTCGATCTGAGGGTAGTTGTTGTAGAGAATGATGTTTTCTGTGTTGCTAGGGCGTGTTGACAAAAGGGATTCACCGGGCGCGGTGATCGTGATTCAAGCTGGTATCTGCAATGGAGACCAGCGTGGCACGAAACCTGATGTCGAACGACGAGTGGGCGTTCTTTGAACGCTTCATCCTGGCTGTCCGTTCTCCGAACGGCCGCAAGCCCACGAACCATCGGCTTGTTCTGGATGGGATTTTCTGGATCGCCCGAACGGGGTCGCCCTGGCGCGACCTGCCGGAAGAGTTCGGCAAATGGTCGTCTGTCTATCGGCAGTTCCGGCGCTGGACGTTGGCGGGGCTGTGGGAACAGATCCTGGAGGCGCTGAACGAGAGCCGGATCGTGCCGGATGCGCTGCAGATGATCGACAGCACCGTGGTTCGCGCTCATCATCAGGCAGCGGGCGCAAAAGGGGGACTCCGCGCCAAGGTTTCGGCCGCTCGCGAGGTGGCTTCACGACCAAGATCCATCTGCGGGTCAATGCGGCAGGCCTGCCCATGAGAACCGAGATCACGGCCGGGCAGACATCGGACTACCTCGGCTTCGATCTGGTCATGCCTGACAACCTGCCCGAGCCAAGCGTTCTGCTCGCAGACCGCGGCTACGACTCCGACAACATCCGCAAGACCATGGAGGTGCGCGACGTGGTGCCGGTCATCCCCATGCGCAAAACCCGGAAGCTACGGGTCGCCGTTGACCGCAGGCTCTACCGCCTGCGCAATCTCGTTGAGCGGTGCTTCAACAAGCTCAAGAATGCCCGTCGCGTCGCCACCCGCTACGACAAGACCGCCGAAAGCTTCCTGGGCTTCATCGACATCACGTCGATCCGCCTCTGGCTCCGCCATTTGTCAACATGACCTATCCATTCTCAAGATTTTGAGATCACGAGAACTGATTGGAGGCATAGCTCTGTTATTGATTTGCGTCATGAAGTTTTTGCTCTTCCGCATACTATTAAAGATCGCTGTTGCGCGCTCGTAACCAAGCTCAACCTCCGGTATGGCGCCATTGACCTTGTAGTAGATAAGGCAGGGGAGATTTGGTTTCTCGAATGTAACCCTAATGGCCAATGGGCTTGGTTGGAAAACCGGACCGGGGTCCCTATAAGTGCATCCATCGTAGACGCCATGGTGAGGATCGGAAGTTGAATATCGATCAGTTGTTGTGGCCCCACGTGTCCGCCATGCATCCAGACAGAAACTTGCGGGATGACTTGGATAGAATTACTCGGGCATCGTGGCGTGGGCAAGCAGGAGTTGCACTTGAAGAAGCGAGGCGCCTGCGAGACGTCGAAACTTCTCGTAAAGTGTCTGCAGAAACAAAAGGTCAGATCTATCTAGGCGCGCTGTTGGCGTTAATCCCGATTATCGTATCATTAACAGAAAAAGAATTTATAAAAGAAATTTTTACATTTTCGGCATGGTATCACTATTGTGGTGCTTTACTGTTTTTTGCTGCAGTTATTTATGGAGTAGGGGGCTTTGTATCGGCTTTTCGTTCCATCAATGTGGGAAACTTTAACAGGGTTGATGTTGATGAACTGGTCGCGAGCGCATCCGCTCCCGATCCCCAAGAGTATTTAGTTAAAGAATTGCTGAAATCTGTTAGGTGCGATCGGCAAGCGGTAAACCATAAAATAAGTTATGTTATTGTGACTCAGCAGCTAGTGTTTAGAATGGCTCTCTTTTTTATGCTGTCCCTAGCGGTCACCGAGGTTGGTCGGCTAGGAGAAATCTTGGTTTGCAGCTCGCAGGATAGAACAAAGTGCCTTGATCGTTGAGTTCTTGATTTCACGTGAATGCGTCGATCTGCATGGATTTCCCTTTTCTGGTCATTATTGTTGCTGGCCCGTTTTTCTTACTTGGCACAAAGATAACGTAATGGGCCCTATGGCCGTCACAAATCGCTTCTCAGTTTTTCTCCGATAGGAGCTTGCTATGGACCCGTCTATCAGCATTATCGACCCGACGCGTCTATCGCGTGTGTCGGGATTCAAAGGCAAGGCGAAGAATGCGCTATCTCAGTATCAGGCGACAAATCGAAGGCGCACTTCCAACGGTTGTCGAGCTGCTCCGGGCGAAAGGTGAAGATGATGCTTTGCGTGTCGTCACGCAGGCCGAAATCGATCTCCAACAAACCGGCATGGACAACTGGAACGGCGGAACGGAGCTATGGACCATTTACATAAGGCTGCCCGTGTCTGTCTTTGTTTCGATCGAAACGCTCCGGCAAGAAATAGCGGATGTTATTAACACAAACATCCAGCTTGTGTTCGGAAAGGATGAGGGGTTCTGGGTCCATGCCGAGATAGCTCTTCTCCGAACTGCCCAGAACAGCTCGAAGGTTGCTGACGGAAAGATTGGCCCACGGACCAGGGCTGCCCTCTTAGACGAGATGCGGGCGCGCGGCACCATCTGGTTCGGGGCGCTGGACGAGATCGCGTTCCTCAGTCGCATCTATGACCTGACCACCATGCCCTCGCGCGATAGCCGATACGAAACGGCTGAAGGGGACATCTGGCAGCATTGTATCAACAATGATGATTGGCCTCTGGACTGGATCTATAGCGATCCGCGCTTCAGGCTTTACGCAACGGATCAGGAAACGTTGCTGAAATTCATCTGTGAGGTCGTCCATCCGATTGTGCGAACGGACGCTGACGAGCAGGCCGCGCTAGTCCAGGCGTTCAACGGACACCTAGCGGCAGAAGGCTGGGAACTCGTAGAAGACACGGTGCTTGCTGGCCGTGCTGTCTTCGAAGCCCAGCGGAAGGTTCACGCTCTCGGGATGCCTCTGCAGCGTATCAAAGCGGTCGCCGCTACCCTGAACTCGGAAACGCTGTATGAGGATCTGCGCAGACTTGAACGCATAGGCGACAGTGAGCCTGGGGAGGCGATCGCCCTCGCGAAGGAGATCGTGGAAAGCTGCTGCAAGCTGATCTTGGACGACCGAAAGGTCGAGTATTCCAACAAGGCTGAAATTCCTGACCTGCTGAAGCTCCTCCGCAAGGAGCTAAAGATCATGCCCGAAGGGATTGAGGATACCACTATAGGCGCTTCGGAAATCCGTGACATCCTGACCAGCTTGGGCAGGATCGCTCATTCTCTGGCGCCTCTCAGGAACGCCTATGGTAAGGGGCATGGGCGGGGGAGAGGCTTCAAGGGGCTGCAGCCGCGGCATGCCCGGTTGGCGATAGGTGCGGCAAGCACTTTCGTAGACTTCGTGCTTGATCGTCATTCAAGTCAGTAATGTCTCGTGCCAGTTCGATGGAGGTGCGAGCAGGAGTTCGAGGCTGGCAATCTAACGGCAGTTAATAATGAGACTTTGGCTCAGGCGGATCACCGAATGGATCGTGCAGTTCGTCTACGTCTGGGAAAAGTGCCTTGCCCTCCAATTTGACGGCCGCTCCCTCCATAGTAGTCTTGGCCTGAAGGGCAGTGAGACGCGCCTTCGCCCATGCAACCATACGTCCGAGTTCTGTGGCGTTATCGGCGGCGGCTTCGGCGGGCAAGGAACCGAGCCATTCCCTGATATCCGCGGCTTCGCGCTGAAGCTGCACAAGCTCGCGGAGATGAGCGATCCGCGCATTGAACCGCCCCGGGTTTACCGGAGAGTTTGTGGTTCAATGATTAGGCTGCTTTTTCGGCTGCGTTCAAGCTTGCGTAGAAGGCCTCCTCTGCTTCGTTCGGCGTGACGTAACCGATGGCGCTGTGCAGGCGCGTCTTGTTATACCAGTCGACCCATTTCAAGGTTTCCCATTCGACCTGACCGACGGACTTCCAGGGTCCGAGGAACTTGATGACCTCGGTCTTGAACAGACCAATGATGCTTTCCGCGAGGGCATTGTCATAGGAGTCCCCGACGCTGCCGACCGAGGTGTCGATGCCTGCCTCAGCCAGCCGTTCGGTATATCGGATCGACAGGTATTGGCTGCCTCGATCACTATGATGGATCAGCTTGTCAGTCTCGGATGGGGTCCTCTGGCAGATAGCCTGGTTCAAAGCATCCAACACGAAACCAGTCGTCATCGAGCTCGAGACGCGCCAGCCGACGATCTTCCGGGCGAAGACGTCGATGACGAAGGCAACATAGACCATGCCCTGCCAGCTTGAGACATAGGTGAAGTCGCTGACCCATAGCTGGTTCGGCATGTCCGCAACGAAGGCCCGGTTCACCTTGTCGTCTGGGCAAGGCTGAGCCGCATCGGGGTGGGTCGTGATGACCTTCTTGCCACGCACAACGCCTTGCAATCCCATCGCCTTCATCAGCCGCTCCACCGTGCAGCGGGCGATATCGTGCCCTTCGCGGCGTAATTGGTGCCAGACCTTGCGCGCGCCATAACGGCCCCGGCTGCCATCGAAAACCTCCTTGATGGCAGCCATGTCGAGGCGATCCTGCCTGGCCCGATCCGACGCCAGATCGGGATTACGCTCGACGGCCTTGAAGGCATGATAGGTCGATGGTGCGATCCCCAGAACCCGGCAGATCGGCCCGACACCATGGACACAACGGTGATCGTCGATGAACGCGATCATTTGCGGAAGGGGCGGTCGAGCTCCGCCGCTGCGAAATACGCACTGGCCTTCTTCAGGATCTCATTGGCCTGGCGCAGTTCACGGACCTCGCGCTCCAGTTCCTTGATCCGGTCCTTCTCCGCGCTCGTCAGACCGCCGCGCTGACCGGCATCACGTTCGGCCTGCTGGCACCAGACGCGCAGGCTGTCGGGCGAACAGCCAAGCTTCGGCGCAATCGCCCTGTAGGCGGCCGTGTCGCTCGCGTAGTCGCCGCGGTTCTCTCGGAAAAGTCGAACACCGCGTTCGCGAAGCTCGGCCGGATAGGCGGGGGTGAATCTCGGCTTTGACATAGGGCTCATCCTTTGAGTGTTTTACTCTCCGGTAAACCCGGGGCGGTTCAGCCCTGCCTGTTTGCTGGAAGATGATCGCGCTGGCTCATCAAACAGACTTCGGAGAGGCCGTTTGATGTGGAAATTGCGCCCGGTTCGAATTTGCGCCATTCACGGAACGTTTCTGGTCACCAGGCGCCATACTAAATGGTCTGACCGGTTTGATCAGATGGCCTTAATGGTTCCAGAAACGGATTATGCGCTTTCTGCTCTCACAAAGGATTTAGAGCGGAGAGAAGTCGTAACCGCCCGGTTGCCACCGCCTGCCTGAGCGTGGGGTGATCGGCTAAGACACGTGCATAGCGACGTCGTTAACGACGTATCTTATGCGGGGCTTTCGATGCGTGGTGACATTCTGGGTCTGGAACGGCGTCGTCGCTGGAGCGACGAGGAGAAGCTCGGGATCGTGCTGTCGGTGGGGGTGGCGGGCGCGACGGTGACGCAGGTGGCGCAGCGCCACGAGGTAACCCGACAGCAGCTTTATGCCTGGCGGCATGAGCTGAAGAAGAAGGGGCTGCTTTCCCCGCTTCCGGAGACTGTGTTCTTGCCTGTGGAGTTGAGCGCGCCCGCCGAATTGGCGGTGCCTTCCTTGGCTGAAGATTTGACGCCGCAACGCCCCGCCCTGATTGAGCTTCAGCTGGCCAATGGCCGGTGCCTGCGCTTTGACCCGATGCTGGACACGACCACGCTGACGCGGTTGATCCGGGTGGTGGAGGCGGCATGATCGGGCCCGGCACCGGTGTCCGGGTTTATCTGGCCTGCGGGGTGACCGACATGCGCAACTATGCGGCGACCATAATTATGCGGAGTTGGCGTTGCCGATCTATAGATTAGGTTGTTTTTATAGATGCCTAGGTAGCCAGAGAGCAGGCTTTTACTCCGCATAATTATGTTCCCTTGCGATGGTTCATCATCGTGAGGAGAGCAAAGATGGATGCCAATAGTCGTAATCACTGGTTCCTCGATCCGGGACCGTTGTCGTCGTGGATCGATCAGTTCGCGGCCGAGCTTGCCGCTCAGAGATATACGCCGCTGACGATTGAAGGCTACACGGCCTCGGCGCGTCATTTTGCGGCTTGGCTTGGTAGCGCAGGTATCGCGATCGATGACATTGGTGACGATGTCGTTCGTCGCTTTGCCGAACATCGGTGTGGATGTCCTGGTGGGCGGCGATGGCTGCGGGTTTCATCAAAATATTCGCGCCGAGCCGGGCGGTTCGTTGTTTTCCTGCAAAGGAAAGGTGTCGCGCACCCATCCGGAGAGTGTCCTGAACTTTGTGTATCCGTCCCGGTCCATGCGGTTTTGGATACTCAAGCGTCGAAGCGCTCGCCGAACATTATGGCGAACTGATTGCGGGCTGCAAACCATTCCCTGACGTTGCGCCCATCCTTCTCGAACTTGCGGATGGCGAGGTAGATCAGCTTGGTCGCGGCCTCGTCCGTCGGGAATGAGCCGCGCGTCTTGATCGACTTCCGGATCACGCGGTTCAGGCTTTCTATGGCATTTGTCGTGTAGATGATTTTTCGGATCGCGGGATCGAAGGCAAAGAACGGGATCACCTCCTGCCACGCCCGGCGCCAGGCCGGGGCGATTGATGCGTATTTCCCGGCCCACTTTTCCTCGAAGGCATCGAGTTCGGCCTCGGCCATATCGGTGCTCGGCGCGCTGTAAATCCGGCGCAGATCGGCAGCCACGGCCTTGCGGTCCTTCCACGAGCAGAAGTTCAGGGAATGGCGCACCAGATGCACGATGCAGGTCTGGACCATGGCCTCGGGAAAGGCCGCGGTGATGGCTTCGGGAAAGCCCTTCAGCCCGTCGACGACCGCGATCAGGATGTCCTGAACGCCCCGGTTTTTCAGCTCGTTCATCACCGAGAGCCAGAACTTGGCCCCTTCGTTCTCGGCGATCCACAGCCCCAGAACCTCGCGTTGCCCGTCGCGGGTGACGCCGAGGGCGACGTAGACAGCCTTGTTTTTCACCGTCCGGCTGTCGGCATCGCGGATTTTCACCCGCAGCGCGTCGAAGAGCACGATGGGATACATCCGGTCGAGCGCCCGGCTCTGCCAGTCCCGAACCTCGTCCAGCACCGCATCGGTGACGCGGCTGATCAGATCAGGCGAGACCTTCAGGCCATAGAGATCGAGCAGATGGGTCTGGATGTCCCGCACCGTCAGCCCGGCGGCGTAGAGCCCGATGATCTTGTCGTCGATCCCGTCGATCCGGGTCTGACCCTTCTTCACCAATTCCGGCTCAAAGCTGCTGTCACGGTCGCGGGGCACCGCCACCGGCATCTCACCGTCCTGGCCCTTCAGCACCTTGGTCGAGGAGCCATTCCGGCGGTTGCTCTGACCCGGCGGGGCCTCCTTGCCCTCCTCGTAGCCGAGGTGCGCGGTCAGTTCCGCGCCCAGCATACGTTCCATGAGCTTGATCTTCAGCTCTTTCATCAGCCCGGTGTCGCCGAGCAGGTCCTCGGGGCGCTCAACGCCCTTCAGCAGTTCATCCAGAAGTTCCTTGGAGATCGTCATGCATGCTTCCTTTCAATGAAGCATGGACCGGATCTACGTTACACAGAAGACCGGACACTCTCCCCATCCGTGAAGGTCGCCTCGACCTATCCTCTGCTTGACGATTATCGGAACTGGCTGCGTGTCCACCGGGGACTGTCGGAACGGACGATCGCCCGCCATCTTTGCCACCTGCATAAGTTGTTGTCGGAACTTGGCACGGCGACCCACGACTATGATGCCGCCCTAGTCCGTAATGTTGTCCGCGAGTGGCGCGAGCGAACCGGGCCGGCGAACCTGCGGACCGTAACGAGCACCTTGCGCAGCTATCTTCGTTTCCTCGCGGGTGCCGGCCTCTGTCGCCCCAACCTTGATCACGCCATCCCGCCGGTCGTGCAATGGCGCCTTTCGTCTTTGCCACGGTATCTTGCTGCCGCCGATCTCGAACGCGTCGTTGCATCCTGCGATCAACTTACCAGGGGGCGCCTACGGGACCGTGCGATCCTGCTCCTGCTCGCACGTCTGGGGCTGCGGGCCGGGGATGTCGCTGGACTCAGACTCAGCGATCTCGATTGGACGTCTGGCATGCTGCGCTTGAGTGGCAAAGCGCGCCGGCAGGTTCGGCTGCCGCTCCCGCAGGACGTCGGCGATGCGATCCTCGCCTACATCGAGCAGGAACGGCCGCGCGTGGATCAAGAGGCGGTCTTTCTCATGATGGTCGCACCCTACCGATCATTCTCGCAGTCCAGCCACATCTCCACGATCGTAGCACTAGCGCTGAAGCGGGCGGGCATTTCCGATGCTCCATCGACCGGAGCCAGCCTGCTGCGTCACTCTGCGGCGACCTCGATGCTGCGCTCGGGCGCCACGCTCGAGGCTGTCGGCACGGTGCTGCGTCATCGTTCGCTCGATATGACCGCGCATTACGCCAAGGTCGACATTGCGATGCTGGAACAGATTGCCCAGCCCTGGCCGGGGGAGCTGGCATGCTGAGTCAACTCCTCGCCGATCATGCAGCGCTGCACCGTGCACTGGGATTCAAGTTCCGGACCCCGGGCATCCTGCTGCGCAACTTTGTCGCCTTCGCCGAGCATCGCGGGGAGCGTGTCGTCACGACGGCGACCGTGCGCGAGTGGGCACTGCAGGCACCATCGCCCGAGCAACGACGCAACCGTCTGCTGACGGTGCGCCGCTTCGCGCTCGCGCTGCATGCCGAAGATCCGAGCCATGAGGTGCCCTCGGCTGACCTCTTCGGTCGCGCCAGTCACCGGCGCCGCACACCCTATGTCTACGATCCCCGCGACATCCGACGGCTGATCGATGCCGCGCATCGCCTTGGTCCCGACGGTTCGATCCGACCGATCACCTACGCCACGATGTTCGGGCTGATCGCGGCGACCGGCATGCGCGTTTCGGAGGCGCTCGCCATTCGGCTGCCGGACGTGACCGACGATGGGCTAATCATTGCCCAGACCAAGTTCAAAAAGAGCCGGTTGCTGCCGCTCCATTCAACGACCCGGCGCGCCTTGGACGGATACCTCGCCATTCGCCTGAAGGCCTCGAGCCAGAGCGATGCACTCTTCATTTCGCATCAGGGAACGCCGCCCCTCTATCCGACCGTGATAACTGTCTTCCTGCAAATCATTCGATCGATCGGCTTGCGCGGCACTCCAGGATCGCAAGGACCACGGATCCACGATCTTCGTCACACATTCGCCGTTCGCTCTCTCGAACGCTGTGCGCACGATGCCCAGGCGGTAGCCCGGCATATCACCGCCCTGAGCACCTATCTGGGGCACGCCCATGTGACCGATACTTACTGGTATCTTGAGGCGACGCCCGAGCTGATGGCGCACATGGCGGCGGCCGGCGAGGCCTTGCATCGGAGAGTGCCGGCATGACCCAGCTCGCCCCGCACCTCACCGCGTTCCTTCGCGAGCACCTTCCCCGCGAACGACGCGCCAGCGTGCATACCTGCGATGCCTATGCCTATAGCTTCCAGCTGCTGGTGACGTTCGCCGCGCGACGATTGCGCAAGAGGCCTTGCCTGCTGCAGATCGAGGACCTCGACGTGCCGATGATCCTTGCCTTTCTCGAACATGTCGAGGAGGCGCGCGGCAACAAGGCCCGTTCGCGCAACGCAAGGCTGGCGGCCGTGAAGTCCTTCTTCCGCTATCTCGAGCACCGCGTCCCCGCGGTTCTCGATCAGGCCCTTCGGGTGCACGCCATTCCAATGAAGAAGGTCGACGAGGCGCTGATCGCTTCCCTTTCGCGCGCCGAAGTTCAAGCGCTGCTCGACGCACCGGATCGGAGGACATCATCGGGCATTCGCGATCGCGCCATGCTGCATCTCGCCTTCGCCGGCGGGCTGCGCGTTTCCGAACTGGTGGGTCTCGCCCTCGACCAGTTCGAGGGACGGTCGCCGGCCAGCATCCATATTATCGGGAAGGGACGGCGGGAGCGCGTGCTGCCACTCTGGCAGGAGACCGCCGGCGCGATCCGGGCCTGGGTCGCGGTCAGACCCAAGGATGGCGACACCGCGCTCTTCCTCAACAAGGCCGGCCGGGCGATGACGCGCGCCGGCTTCGAATATATCCTGGCAAAGCACACCGCGGTAGCTGCGAACGTCGTGCCCTCGCTTACCGCCAAGTCAATATCGCCTCATGTTCTGCGGCATAGCTGCGCGATGCACATGCTTCAGGCCACCCGGGATATCCGCAAGGTAGCACTGTGGCTTGGTCATGCCACTCTCCAGAGCACCGAGATCTACTTGCGCGCTGATCCGGCCGAAAAACTCGAGATGCTCGACGCTTTGGCGCCGCTCGGCATCAAGCCAGGCAAATTCCGCCCGCCGGACAAATTGATCGCAATGCTCGCTGCGCGATAGCCTAGTTATGTGGAGTCGACAGATGTCGTGAGACCCGGAAATGCGCACGTCAACGTCCTCGACTCCGCATAATTATGGTCGCCGCATAGTTGCGCATGTCGGTCACCCCGCAGGCCAGATAAACCCGGACACCGGTGCCGGGCCCGATCATGCCGCCTCCACCACCCGGATCAACCGCGTCAGCGTGGTCGTGTCCAGCATCGGGTCAAAGCGCAGGCACCGGCCATTGGCCAGCTGAAGCTCAATCAGGGCGGGGCGTTGCGGCGTCAAATCTTCAGCCAAGGAAGGCACCGCCAATTCGGCGGGCGCGCTCAACTCCACAGGCAAGAACACAGTCTCCGGAAGCGGGGAAAGCAGCCCCTTCTTCTTCAGCTCATGCCGCCAGGCATAAAGCTGCTGTCGGGTTACCTCGTGGCGCTGCGCCACCTGCGTCACCGTCGCGCCCGCCACCCCCACCGACAGCACGATCCCGAGCTTCTCCTCGTCGCTCCAGCGACGACGCCGTTCCAGACCCAGAATGTCACCACGCATCGAAAGCCCCGCATAAGATACGTCGTTAACGACGTCGCTATGCACGTGTCTTAGCCGATCACCCCACGCTCAGGCAGGCGGTGGCAACCGGGCGGTTACAACGGAACGCCATCCTGGTCATGGATGCGAGGCCTGATGTTGCTCGGGTTCTCACCCAATGTCCCCGGGTCCAATACAGCGGCCCCGACGGGGAACCGCGCATCTACACCTTCGACATGGAAGTGACCATGCGGAACGGTGACGTCGTCGCGGTTGAGGTCAAACCGGAGATCTACGTCAAGAAGAACGCCGTCAGGGCCAAGCTGACGCAAATTGCCGCGATGATGCCGCGCGCGGTTGCAGATCGAGTGGCTCTCGTGACGGAACGGGATCTGCACCCGGTAGCGGTTGCGAACGGCGAAATTATCCATGCCGCAAGGTTTCCTGACCCGGAGGCGGACGGGCGGACCGCTGCAGCCCTCTCACAAGTCTTCGGTTCCGTCGCCATCGCGGACCTGTCAGTCGCAACCGGCTTGGGGACCCGCGTGATCCACAGCGTTGCCCGCCTGATCAAGGCTGGCGAGGTTGTCCTCTGCGCCCATGAGAGGATCGGCATGTCCTCCCGCATCAGGGCAGTTCCCCAAAAACGTCATCAGCAAGGAGAGGTCTCATGAACGCAGTATTGCCCAAATACAGGTTGGAGCGGGACGATCTCGTCCGCATCGCCAACGTCCCTTATCGCCCGATCAGCCCAAGTGCGAGCGGCTACCTCATGGTGCGTAATGACCTCCCCGGGGGCCTTACCGAGGAGATCACCCATGAGGAGCTTGCCAAGTTCGTGCGCAGAGGGGATTTGCAGCATGAGCGGGGACACTTCGCTCCGGCCCAGGAGGCAAACCGACCCCGTTCTCCCGAGGCGATGATGCGCGGCGCGAGCGCCGAGGATCTCGAGCAAGCGCGGCTGCGAGAATGCTATGTGTAGGCGTTCCTTACGCTGGAGGCGCGTCGCGCCATCAAGCGCACCGACGCCTCGATGAATGCCGGTCGAAACGTCCTTACCGCACTAGCAAACGATATCTACTCGGACGGACGGATCCCCGAGCGCCGGAAGGCGGGCAAGAAGGTCTCCCAGGTGGGATGTCCCAGCCCCCGCGCATTGCGCACGTGGATCAAGAACTACGAGCGCGACGGGATCGCGGGCCTTCGTGACAACCGTTCTCGTTCCGGCAAGAAAGGGCCCGACCTCCTAAAAGTCGAAGTCGACATGCTTCACGAAGCGGCGCGGGAATACGCGTCTTCCCAGCGTCCAAGCAAGAAGATGATCCACCAGAGGCTGGCGGCCCGGATCCGGGAAGAGAACCGAGGCCGCAGTGACAGCGGCGAGCGCCTTCTTCGCACCCCCTCGCGAAGCACATTGGAGCGGGCGATCCGCAAGATTGATCCGCTTCTGGTCTATGCAGGGCGCTACGGGGAGGACGCCGCCCTGCGTTATGCCCGGACAGTCGGTAGCGGACTGACCCACCTCCGGCCGCTGCAGCGCGTCGAGATCGATGAGTGCGAGATGGACCTGATGGTGATCCTGGCTCTCTCGGGGGCTGGCCGGGCGCTGTCGGAGGAGGAACGTGAGCGGATGGGGCTGACCGGCGAGAAGGTCCGGGTCTGGGTGACCATCGCGATCGATTGCGCCACCCGCTGTATTTTGGCGATGAAGATCAGCCTGAACCCCAGCCAGCACTCTGGGTTAGAAGCGTTGCGCATGATCATTGAGGACAAGTCCGTCTGGGCAGATGCGGTCGGGGCTCTGTCCGCCTGGTTTATGTGCGGACGCCCGGAAGAGATCTGTTCGGACAATGGAAGCGCCTACCTCAGCTGGGCGTTTCGGACCGCGGCCGAGGACCTCGGGATCCGCGTCACCCGGACCGTCGCAAAGGTCCCGCAGATGCGTGGGACAATCGAAAGCATCTTCTCCACCATCGCACAGGATCTCATCGCCAGGCTCACCGGCCGGACGTTCGGCTCCATCCTTGAACGGGGCGATCACCCCAGCGAAGCAAATGCGGCACTCACCCTCGACGACCTCGCCTTCGCGCTGGTCCGCTGGGTGGTCGACATCTATCACCGCCGACCGCATTCCGGGCTGGGCGGAAGGTCACCTGCACAGATGTGGAAAGCCCTAACCGAGTAGCATCATATCCTGCCGCCTCCCAGCGCACGGCAGATGCGGATCGCGTTCGGCGTGGAGGTGGAGCGTAAACTCGCCAAGGACGGGATCCGGGTAATGAACGTGCGCTACCACGACGTGGTGCTCGCGCAGCGCTTTGTCCGAAATATCGGCAACTGTTACAAGGTCCGCTTCGATCCGACCAACTTGGGCGCGAGCGAGATTTTAGATGAGGGGACCTGGCGCGAATTGAAGGCGGTGGATGGCCGGTTCGAGGGTGTCAGTGCGACTCACTGGGCGCGAGCAGCCGCCGCAGTTCGCCGTGAGCGTGCCAGGACGGAGGAGGAGGCTGCAGAGGTGATCTGGGCCGCCTACAGCGCCATCGATCAAAAGAACACCAGCGCGCGGTTGGAACGCGGTCTGATCGAAGACCGGTGGGACGCAGATCGACTCGCCCAGGTCGAGGATCGGCTGACCGCATTCATCCGGTTCCGTGAAGACCCGGAGGCGCCCCCATCAGACCCGCTCGCGATGGGTATTCCAACCGGAACCGGCGAGCGACAGTCGCCGCGGCGTAACCGGGGTGAAACCGGTGGTATTGGGCGTATCGAGAGGGAAGACGGCCATGATTGATCCGCGCACCACCTACCTACGGACCGCCCGGGACCCGGAACTACGGCGCCGTGTCGATAAGCTCCTCCGCACCTCGGAGGATGGCCTCTGCCGCCCGGTCCGAATGGGGCCAGACGGGGAGACCCGAGGGATCATCGTCACGGGTCGTGCGGGCGAGGGGAAGACGACCCTGATCAAACGCACGTTGATGACGCACCCTTCTCTTAAGGCAGGCGGGGAAGAACTCCCGATGCTGCATGTCGATGTCCCGAGCCCGGCTACCGTGAAAAGTCTGGCGATCGCGATCCTGAATGCGTCCGGCTATCCCGAAGTTAGCGACCGGAGGCAGGCGTGGAACCTCTGGAACTTGGTGAGGCATCGGCTCCAACTACTGGGCGTTCGTGTCTTGTGGCTTGACGAGGCGCAGGACGTATTCAGGTCCGGGAAGCCAACAGAGGTGAGCGCAATCGCCAACACGCTCAAGAGCCTCATGAAAGGGGACGGCGCCGTTTCCGTTGTCCTATCGGGACTGGAAACCCTCTCATCCTTCGTAAGGCAGGACGATCAGCTTTCGCGCAGGATGTCATTCTACCACCTCAGCTCACTCGACCCCGACCGTGACGCCGAAGCGGTTATGGGGCTGCTTGCCAGTAAGTCTCATGATGCCGGCTTGCGGCTGGATGCCTCAGAAGCGTTGCCGCTCCGGCTAATCTCCGCTTGCGACGGGAGGTTCGGACTGATGATCGAACTGGTGACTGAAGCCTGTGAACTGGCACTGGAGGAGGGCGCGGGCGTTCTCGACGCAATGATCATGGCAGATGCGTGGGCGGACCGAACGGATGTCATGATCCACGAGAACCACTTTTTGGCGGCGGACTGGAAAGTGCTGGACAGGACACCCGCGCAGGCGGAATTCACAGGGAAGGGGAGGTCGGCGCGGTGACCCAGCTGTTTCCTAAAGTCCTGATCGAGCCGGAGGAAACCCTCTTTTCCTATCTCGGCAGATCGGCCGCGTTCCACGCCAAGACCGAGCTGGTCCCCTTCCTGAACGATTTTCGTGTCCGTGTCCGGGATGTGGAGACCGGAAGTAATGGCGCGATGGAGCGGTTGGCGGAGCTGACCGGGCAGAGAGTCGATAAACTGACCGCGATCCATATGTTTTCGACGGCAAACCGTCGTTTCCGTTTTCGGGGGGAGAACTTTGGTTATCAGTTTCTGACCAGGTCTCGGCGATCGGTGTGTCCCCACTGTCTCGAGGAGGAGGGCGGCTTGAGTCCGTATCCAGGTTTCCAGCGATGGAGAGTCAAGCTGCTGTGGCAGTTCAAGTTCTGCCCGGTATGCACTGTTCATGAAACCCAATTGGTAAACGCGTGGGATAAGTCGGTTGGTTTCGTTCCAATGCAAGACGTCGTAAAGGCGGTTGGGGACCGTTTGCCGTCCCTTATCGCCGCCACGAGACCAGGAAAGGTTACGTCGTTGCAGCGCTGGGTTGCTTCGAGGTTACTCGGAGAAAAAGGGGATAGCTGGTTAGATGCGCAGGACATCGACCAAGCGTCTAAGGCTGTCGAGATGCTAGGCCTGATCCTTGCTCATGGCCCAAAGGCACACCTGCGCAAGTTGACCGAAAGCGACTGGCATGAAGCGAAAGAGGTCGGATTTGAGGTCGCCTCCGCCGGTCCTGGAACGATCAAAAAATCACTGGAACACCTTCTGGATCGTGTTCAGACAGGGCGTAAATTGCAGTGGGCCCCGCAAGCTCACCTTGGTCCACTATATCATTGGCTTTATCAGGATGATGCCGTCAGCCTGGAAGCTGGCTGTTGATTTCCACCCAGAACTGAGCCGGATAGGCGGGTAATTTCCACTGAGAATTGAGCCATGTGAACCTTTCCCCAAAGCGATGAGCGGCGGGGGTAACGGGAGTGATCCACATGGGACTTTTGAACATCATTCGACGCATGCACTTGCGGCAGAAGCTGTCGGTCCGCGAGATCGCGCGGCGCACCGGTTTGTCGCGCAACACGATTACGAAGCACCTGGCGGCAGACACGATCGAGCCGAAGTTCGCCACGCCGGATCGCCCGAGCAAGCTTGATCCTTTCGCCGAGAAGCTGGCCGGCTGGTTGAAGACGGAAGCCGGCAAGTCGCGCAAGCAGCGGCGGACGCTGAAGCAGATGCATGCCGATCTCGTGGCGCTCGGCTTCACCGGCTCCTACAACCGGGTTGCGGCGTTTGCGCGGAACTGGCGGACAGATCGCCAGCGCGAACAGCAGACCACGGGACGCGGCACCTTTGTTCCGCTGTCCTTTCGCCCGGGCGAAGCCTTCCAGTTCGACTGGAGCGAAGACTACGGGCATCTGGCCGACGAGCGCACCAAGCTTCAGATGGCGCATATCAAGCTGTCCCACAGCCGGGCCTTCCTGTTGCGCGCCTACCCGCTCCAGACCCACGAGATGCTGTTCGATGCCCACTGGCACGCGTTCCGCGTCTTTGGTGGTGTGCCCGAGCGCGGCATCTACGATAACATGAAGACGGCAGTGGACCGGGTTGGTCGGGGCAAGGAGCGGCAGGTCAACCTCCGCTTTCTGGCCATGGCCAATCACTATGTCTTCGAGCCGGAGTTCTGCAATCCGGCCGCAGGCTGGGAGAAGGGTCAGGTCGAGAAGAACGTTCAGGACTCCCGCCACCAGATCCTGCAGGAGATGCCGGACTTTCCCGACCTTGCCATGATGAACGCCTGGCTGGAACAGCGCTGCCTGAAGGTGTGGCAAGAGACCCCGCACGGCACGCTGCCGGGCACCATTGCCGATGTCTGGGCTGAGGAGCGGACCGCGCTGATGCCGTTGCCGCCCGCCTTTGATGGCTTCATCGAACTCAGCAAGCGCGTTTCGCCCACCTGCCTGATCAGCTTCGAGCGCAATCGCTACAGCGTGCCGGCGTCATTCGCGAACCGGCCTGTCAGCCTGCGGATCTATCCGGACCGGCTGGTCGTGGCGGCCGAGGGCAACATCCTGTGCGAACATTGCCGCATCATCCAGCGCAGCCACAAGCTGCCACCGCGGACGATCTATGACTGGCGGCATTACCTGGCTGTTCTTCAGCGCAAGCCCGGGGCGTTGCGCAATGGCGCGCCCTTTGCCGAGTTCCCGCCTGCCTTCCGGCAGTTGCAGGAGCAGATGCTGCGCAAACCCGGCGGTGATCGCGAGATGGTCGACATCCTTGCCCTGGTTCTTCAGCACGACGAACAGGCCGTGCTGACGGCTGTGGAGTTGGCCCTGGCCGAGGGCGTGGCGACCAAGACCCATGTGCTGAACCTGTTGCACCGGCTGGTCGATGGCAAGGTCATTGGCGGGCCGCCCCTCGATACCCCGCTGGCCCTGGCCCTGCGCCGTGAGCCAAAGGCCAATGTCGAACGCTACGACGGCCTGCGCACCCAAGCTGCAGGAGGCCGTCATGCGTCATGATCCCGCCAGCGGCGCCATCGTCATCATGCTTCGCAGCCTGAAGATGCATGGCATGGCGCAGGCCGTGACGGACCTGATCGAGCAAGGGGCGCCGGCCTTTGACGCAGCCGTGCCGATCCTGTCTCAACTGCTGAAAGCCGAACTGGCCGAGCGCGAGGTCCGCTCCATCGCCTATCACATGAAGGCCGCACGCTTCCCCGCCTACAAGGACCTCTCGGGCTTCGACTTCTCAGCCAGCGAGATCAACGAAGCCACAGTCCGGCAACTCCACCGCTGCGAGTTCATGGACGGGGCCCAGAACATCGTCCTGATCGGCGGCCCGGGCACGGGGAAGACCCACATCGCAACCGCCCTCGGCGTCCAGGCCATCGAGCATCACCGCCGCAAGGTCCGCTTCTTCTCCACCATTGAACTGGTCAATGCCCTCGAACAGGAGAAGGCCAAGGGCAAGGCCGGGCAGATTGCCGAAAGCCTGACCCGCCTCGATCTCGTGATCCTCGATGAGCTGGGATACCTGCCCTTCAGCGCCTCGGGAGGGGCGCTGCTCTTCCATCTGCTGAGCAAGCTTTACGAACGCACTAGCGTCGTCATCACCACCAACCTCAGCTTCAGCGAATGGGCCACAGTCTTCGGCGATGCCAAGATGACCACCGCATTGCTCGACCGGCTCACCCACCGCTGCCACATCCTGGAGACCGGAAACGACAGCTTCCGCTTCAAAGCCAGTTCAGCCGCCGCAGCGCGCCAAAAGAAGGAGAACGATCACGCCTTGACCACTGAATGACCGGAAATCCATAGTCAGAGGTGGCTCACTTCTCGATGGAAATGCCGGCTCAGTTCTGGGTGGAAATCAACAAGCTGGGCCTATCCGAGATATCGTCCGCGACCTGATTGCAGAAAGATATTACGTCGCACATCACAGACGGGTTCTTGGGGCACGAGTGAAGAACGTTCGGTCACATCTTCCTCGGAGCCTCGCAGCCGCGATGGGCTTGGATCATCGCACCGCTGCGCACATTATTCAGGATTGTGCTGACTGGGGCGTAACGTCCCCAAGTAGGGTAGAAGAATATGCAGCGAAATACCTAAGGAGCATCCCCGAGAGTAAGCTTCCAGATATTTTGAACTGTAGCCGCCCTCTGGTTACAGCGCTGAAGTCTGCTTTCGTGATCAACCCAGCAGGTTTCCCGGGCAGATGCCGAATGAATCGTCGTTATCTCCCTGATCAGTTGGATTCTTCCTTAAAAAAGTTCTATCAGCTGGCCCGCAAACAGAAACCCGTTGACGACGTGGTCGACATTGCAACATGTGCCAACAAGCTCAGGTTGCCGAAATTAAAGATCATCAAAGCGCTCATATCAAAAAAGCTCGAACACGTATATTTGGATGAGAGAATCTCTGGCGTTCGGAAGGTTTTGATCTCCCCAAACGAAGTAAAGGTAAAGGTGAAGCGATAAAGATTGTCTTTCTATTTTTCAGAGCCCGCAGGAGCGGGCTTTATTTTTGAGATGCGAACGGCAAGGTTTACTGAGCATAGGGGCAAGCTTCGTGAACACTGCACGAGAATATCTTCTCTTTTCAGTCCGGCGGTGGCAAAACTATCTGACGTTCACCAGCAGCCAGCGTCGCCGCAATCACCGGGGCCAGCCGCGCGGCCCATTCCGCCTGACCCGACTGGTCCGCGATCAGGTCGTTGCGCACCTCGATCAGCACGTTCGGCCGGCCCTGCCTCAGCGCGTGGCGGTCGATCGAATCCCCCTCCAGGTGGCCGTCATAGGGCTGGTTTTCGCCAGTGATCCATCCTGCCTGCCGGCAGGCCTGGACCAGCGGCGGACCCAGCCGGATGTCTTGCCAGGAATAAAGGATGCCCACCTGCCACGGCCGCATCGGGCGCCCGCGCAACTGCGGGGTGAAGCTGTGGACGGCGCAGATGCACCGTGCCGGGTGCCCGTCGGCCAGCCGCCCCAGGGCCGCGTGATAGGGGCGGTGCAGCCGTTCCAGCCGCCGCTGGCGTTCGGCCGCGTCGGCGTTCTTGTTGGCGGGTATGACCGTGCCGTCGTAAAGGCGCATCAGCAGCGTCGGATCATCCTCGCCCCGGTTGGGGTCGATCACCAGGCGCGAGAAGTCGGAGAAGATCGCAGGGGCATCCATCAGCGCGGCCAGGCGCGACGCCAAGCCGGCAGCGCCCACGTCATAGGCGATGTGGCGGGCCATGTCCTGGGCCGCGATGCCCAGGCTGCCGCCGCCGATCCAGTCGGGGACGCGGTTCGTCGCATGGTCGCAGGTGATCAGCCAGCGGGAGGGGCGATCCTCGCCCTCGGTCCAGAAGGCGCGTTCAGTCATCGGTCGGTGATCCTTCATGTCCGGCGATGTCTATGCGAAGGTGTCTGCGGACGCCAGTTGCAGCGACAGGCGATCTGGACCATAGTTAGCGCAAACAGAAGAAGGGCGCAGGAATGAGACGACATCGCAACGTCAAGATCGTGGCAACCCTGGGACCGGCTTCCAGCACCAAGGACATGATCCGTGCGCTGTTCGAGACCGGCGCAGACGTCTTCCGCCTGAACATGAGCCATGGCAGCCACGCCGACCACCGCGACCGCTATGACGCGATCCGCGAGGTCGAGGCCGAGACCGGCCGCCCCATTGCCATTCTGGCCGACCTCCAGGGACCGAAGCTGCGCGTGGGTCAGTTCGCCTCGGGCGCCTGCGATCTGGAGGAAGGGAACCGCTTCCGCTTCGACCTGGACCCGGCGACGGGCGATTCACATCGCGTCCAGTTGCCCCACCGGGAAATCTTTGCGGCCCTTGTTCCAGGCAGCAATCTTCTGGTCAACGACGGCAAGATCCGCCTGCGCGTGGATGACTGCGGCCCCGACTTCGCCGATTGCACCGTCACCGTCGGCGGCA
This sequence comes from Paracoccus sp. AK26, assembly GCF_011801365.1. Taxonomy (NCBI): domain Bacteria; kingdom Pseudomonadati; phylum Pseudomonadota; class Alphaproteobacteria; order Rhodobacterales; family Paracoccaceae; genus Paracoccus; species Paracoccus sp. AK26. The sequence continues at coordinate 1,547,941 of NZ_CP041041.1, read as the reverse complement.
CGATCAGCGACCGCAAGGGCGTGAATGTCCCTGACGTGGTGCTGCCCCTTGCCGCGTTGTCCGACAAGGACCGTGCGGATCTGGAGTTTGCATGCCAGCTGGGCGTGGACTGGCTGGCCCTGTCCTTCGTCCAGCGCGCCGCCGATGTCGAGGAAGCCCGTGCCTTGGCCAAGAACCGCGCCGCGATCCTGTCAAAGATCGAGAAACCGGCGGCCGTCGATGCCTTTGACGAGATTCTTGCCGTGTCCGACGGGATCATGGTTGCCCGCGGCGACCTGGGGGTGGAACTGCCCATCCATTCGGTTCCGCCCATCCAGAAACGGCTGGTGCGCAAGTGCCGGTCGGCGGCCAAGCCGGTCATTGTTGCGACCCAGATGCTGGAATCGATGATCGAAAGCCCCATGCCTACGCGGGCCGAGGTCAGCGACGTTGCCAATGCCATCTACGAAGGCGCGGATGCCGTGATGCTTTCGGCCGAAAGCGCCGCCGGTTCCTATCCGATCGAGGCCGTGCGCACGATGGACAACGTCGCCCGCTCGGTCGAGGCGGATGGCAACTATCGCGCCATCATCGAGGCGTCGCGCCAGAACAAGCTGCACACCGTGGCCGATGCCATCGTGACCGCGGCGCGTGAGATCGCCGAAACGACCGACATCGCCGCGATCTGCGCCTTCAGCCAGTCGGGCAAGACGGCCAGCCTGGTGGCCCGCGAACGGCCCCGTGTGCCGATCATCGCGCTGACCCATGTCGAATCGGTGCTGCGCCGCATGTGCCTGACTTGGGGCACCCATTGCGTGATCACGCCGCAGCTCGGCCGTTTCAAGGAAGCCGTGGTGAACGCGACAAGGGCCGCCCGCGAGTTCCACTTCGCCGACGAGAAGCGCCAGGTGGTCGTGATCGCCGGCGTGCCCTTCAACGTGCCGGGCAGCACGAACATCGTCCGCATCGCGCCCTGCGACGAACGCTTGATCTTCGCGTCCGATCCAGAATAAGCCCGGGGTCGAACGATTTCATCACGGGGACATCCATGTCCGATTACCTGCTGCTGGGCGGCATTGCGCTGTGCCTTCTGTCCATCGTCGTCGCGGTGGTGCAGCTTCTGCAGACCCGCCCGCCGCGGGCCGCTGCGATCATGCTGATCCTGGGCATCGCGGCAATCTTCGCCGCGGCCTACCTGTCGCCCCAGCCGTTCAGCTTGGAACAGATCCCGCAGGCCTGGGCGCGCCTGACGGGCGGGGCGACCACGACGCCATAACGGCTTGCCAAATTCACCGTGCGCGCTTATACGGCGCGCTTCCTGCCCGTGCGGCCGGCCACATGGCATTGCCGAGCCGCACGTTCACTCTGATCCAAGGAGACGAAAATGCCGAAGATGAAGACCAAGTCGGCCGCCAAGAAGCGGTTCTCGTTCACGGCTTCGGGCAAGGTGAAATCCGCCCAGGCCGGCAAGCGCCACGGCATGATCAAGCGGACGATCAAGTTCATCCGCGACGCGCGCGGCACCACCGTCCTGTCGGACGCTGATGCTAAGATCGTCAAGAAATACATGCCCTATAACCGCTGATCGCGAGGACTGAACAATGGCACGAGTTAAATCCGGCAAGGTCACCCACGCCCGCCACAAGAAGGTCCTGGACGCGGCCAAAGGCTATTACGGCGCCCGTTCGCGGAACTTCCGCACCGCCACCCAGGCTGTGGACAAGGCGAACCAGTACGCCACCCGCGACCGCAAGAACCGCAAGCGCAACTTCCGCGCGCTGTGGATCCAGCGGATCAACGCGGCCGTCCGCCTGGTGGACGCCGAAATGACCTATTCGCGTTTCATCAACCTGCTGGCGAAAGCCGGGATCGAGGTTGACCGCAAGGTTCTGGCCGACCTGGCCGTGAACGAACCCGATGCGTTCGGCGCGATCGTGGAAAAAGCGAAAGCCGCTGCCTGATCCAATTGGGCAAGCCGGTATCTGGGCCAGTGCGTCGATGACGTGCTGGCCTTTTTCGTTCGCGGCGTTGTGCTGGGGGTTGCGGCTTCCTATCCTTTCTGGATGACCATCCATCAAGCGCCGCACCATCCTGCCCGCGAACCCGTGAAAGTGGCGCTTGCCCGGCAGCCGCTGGGCATCGTCGGCACCGCCCTGACCGCGCGGCGCAACCTGCTGGAACTGATCCCGCAGATCGCCACCCGGCAGCCGATCGTTTCGGGCAAGACGGGCGTGCGCTTTCACATGGTCATGGACCCGCCGACGCTGCGCCACATCCTCAAGGACAGGGTCGAGGATTATCCGAAGTCCAACGTCACCAAGCTGATCCTGGAACCTGCCATAGGCGACAGCCTGTTCGTGGCCGAGGGGGCGCAGTGGCGATGGCAGCGCCGGGCCGTGGCACCCGCCTTTGCCCTGCGCCATGTCGAGGGGCTGGGCCCGGTCATGACCGCCGCGGCCGAGGCCTCGTCCCGCCGTCTTGCAGCGGCGCGCGGCCCGGTGGACCTGTTCAGTGAAACAGTGGCCGCGACCTTCGAGGTGATCTCGGACGTGACCTTGTCCGGCGACCGGGCCTTTGACCGGGACGCCGTGCATCATGCCATCGACGGCTATATCGCGCAGACGGCCAAGGTGTCGCTGCTGGACGTGATGGGACTGCCGGGCTGGATACCCCGTCCGGGCCGCATGTTCTCTCGCCCCGGCTTGAACCGGATGAAGGAGATCGCCGACCGGGCCATCGACGCGCGCGCGGCAGAGCCTCGGACCAACGGGGCGCCAGACCTTCTGGACCTGCTGCTGGACGCCAGCGATCCCGAAACGGGCCGCGCCATGACACGGGACGAATTGCGCGACAACCTGCTGACCTTCATCGTCGCGGGGCACGAGACGACGGCCCTGACCCTGGCCTGGGCGCTGTATCTCTGCGCCTTCGATCCGGGCATCCAGGACCGCGCCGCGACCGAGGCGCAGGCGACCTTGGGCGACCGGGCCGCGACGGCGGCCGACCTGCCGCGCCTGCCGTTGATCCAGCGGATCGTGTCCGAGGCGCTGCGGCTTTACCCGCCGGCCGCTTTCCTGTCCCGCACGGCGCAGGTTGCCGACCGCCTGTGTGGCCGAGAGGTTCTGCCCGGCGATACGGTGATGCTGCCGATCTATGCGCTGCACCGCCACCATCTGCTGTGGGACCGCCCCGATGCCTTCGACCCGGACCGCTTCCTGATCACCCGTGACCGCTATGCCTATCTGCCCTTCGGCGCCGGGCCGCGCATCTGCATCGGCGCCAGCTTCGCGCTGCACGAGGCGGTGATCATCCTTGCCACGCTTCTGGCGCGCTTTCGGTTCGACCCGATACAAGGCCGCAATCCGCAGCCGCGGATGATCCTGACCCTGCGCCCGCACGGAGGCGTCTGGCTGAAGGTCAGGCCGCGCTGAACCCCGTTTCGGCCTGCGTGCAACAGTTCGGCCATGAAACCGTTAAGGCCTGAGGCGGGCGGTTCACGCGCGTGTTACACTCGCGTGAATTGAAGAACCAGGAGCGCGGCATGAACACCATCATCGACTTCCTTAACAATATTTTCTGGGGCTATGTCCTGATCTACGGGCTGATCGCGGTCGGCATCTATTTCACCGTGTCGCTGGGCTTCATCCAGTTCCGCCACTTCCCCGAAATGTTTCGCTGCGTTGCCGGATCGCGCTCGGGCGACCGCGACGGCATCTCGCCCTTCCAGGCGCTGACCGTGTCGCTGGCCAGCCGAGTTGGCACGGGCAACATCGCCGGCGTGGCGGTGGCCCTGACGCTGGGCGGGCCGGGTGCGATCTTCTGGATGTGGGTGGTGGCGACGGTCGGCATGGCTACGGCCTATGCGGAATCGACGCTGGCGCAGCTTTACAAGGTCCATGGACCCGACGGCATGTATCGCGGCGGCCCGGCCTTCTACATCGCGAACGGGTTGCGCCAGCCTTGGCTTGCGGCGGTCTTCGCCATCGCGCTGATCCTGGCCTTCGGGATGATCTTCAACGCCGTGCAGGCCAATTCCATCGCAGAGGCCGTCGAAGGCGCCTTCGGGATCGAAAAATGGATCGTCGGTATTGGCGTTGCCGCGCTGACGGCAGTCATCATCTTCGGCGGCATTCCGCAGATCGCCCGGTTTGCGGAATTCGTGGTGCCCTTCATGGCGGGGGCCTATCTGCTGGCCGCGATCATCGTCATCGTCATGAACATCTCCGAAGTGCCGGGCGTCCTGGGCATGATCGTCGCAAACGCTTTCGGCCTGCAGGAAGCCGCCTGGGGCGTGACCGGCGGCGTCATGGCAGCGGCGCTGAACGGCATCAAGCGGGGACTGTTCTCGAATGAGGCCGGCATGGGCTCGGCCCCCAATATCGCGGCGGTCGCGGTGCCTGACCCGCACCATCCGTCCAGCCAGGGCTTCGTTCAGGCCTTGGGCGTCTTCATCGACACCATCCTGGTCTGCACCGCGACCGCGATCATGATCCTGCTGTCCGGGGCGATCCCCTCGGCCGAACTGACCGGCACCGCGCTGACCCAAAGCGCCCTGACGGAACATTTCGGGTCATTCGGCGGCATCTTCGTGGCGATCGCGATCTTCTTCTTCGCTTTCACCTCGATCATCGGAAACTACAGCTATGCCGAGAACTCGGTCGTCTATTTGGGCGGGGGCAAGGCCGGCATCATCATCCTGCGCTGCGTTGCGCTTGCAATGGTGATCTGGGGGTCGATCCAGGCCGTGACCACGGTCTTCAATTTCGCCGATGCCAGCATGGGCCTGATGGCCACCATCAACCTGATCGCCATCGTCCTGCTGTCCCGCACGGTCATCCGCGTGACCCGCGACTACGTTACGCAGCGAAAGGCGGGCCACCAGCCGACTTTCCACATCGGCGACCATCCCGACCTGGACCTTGGCGTGAACCGCGAAATCTGGAAATAGCTCAACCGCCTTGGCCGCCGGCGGCGCGGCCAAGGCTTTTCCACCGTCGTCACAAATGCTAACGCAAGTCCCGACAAGGACGAGGCATGACGATGGATGATCTGAACCCCCTCCGCCAGCAATGGCTTGACCGCATCAACGGCGCCACCGATCCTTCGGCGATCGAGGAGGTGCGTCTGGCCGCCTTGGGCAAGAAGGGCGAGATCAGCTTGAAGATGCGCGAACTGGGCCGGATGTCGCCCGAGGAACGCCAGACCATCGGCCGCGCCCTGAACGAGTTGCGCGACGAACTGGACGCCGCCCTGCGCGCCCGCAAGCTGTCGCTTGAGGATGCGGCGCTGGAGGCGCGGCTGGCCGGCGAATGGCTGGACGTGACGCTGCCCGGCCGCCCGCGCCCGCAGGGGACCATCCACCCGATCAGCCAGGTGACCGAGGAAGTGACCGCGATCTTCGCCGACATGGGCTTCGCGGTCGCCGAAGGCCCACAGGTCGAAGCCGACTGGTACAATTTCGACGCGCTGAACATCGCGCCCGAACATCCCGCGCGCCAGGAACATGACACCTTCTTCATGCACCGCGCGCCCGGCGACAACCGCCCGCCGCATGTTCTGCGCACCCATACAAGCCCCGTCCAGATCCGCGCGATGCAGCAGCACGGCGCCCCCGTCCGCGTGATCGCGCCGGGACGCGTCTACCGCATGGACATGGACCAGACCCACACGCCGATGTTCCACCAGATCGAGGGCGTTGCGATCGACCGCGACATCAGCATGGCCCAGCTGAAATGGACGCTCGAGGAGTTCTGCCGCGCCTTCTTCGAGGTCGATCAGGTCGAGCTGCGCTTCCGCGCCAGCCATTTCCCCTTCACCGAACCCTCGGCCGAGGTCGACATACGCTGTTCCTGGGAAGGCGGCCAGTTGAAGATCGGCGAGGGCAATTCCTGGCTCGAGATCCTTGGCTCGGGCATGATGCATCCCAATGTCCTGCGCGCCGGCGGCATCGACCCCGACCAGTGGCAGGGCTTCGCCTTCGGGATGGGCATCGACCGGATTGCCATGCTGAAATATGGCATCCCCGACCTGCGCGCCTTCTTCGAAAGCGACCTGCGGTGGCTGCGGCATTATGGCTTCGCGGCAGGGGATGTGCCGAGTGTGGCAGGTGGATTGAGCCGATGATTTTCCTGCAACTGGCTATCGGTTTGATGATCGCCACAGTAATTTACCGTTGGCAAAAGCAAATCGACCGCCAAACTGCCGTTTATGCTGAAATTAAAAAACTCTGCGCTGACTATACAGCGGCGGCTCGCAGAGCCTACTTTGAGCAACCGTATATGAATGATCTCACAAATGCTGAGAGGGTTGAACGGTTCTTTTCAATCTCAGAACGTGAACAGGAAATGTACGTTGCTCGCGATCAGCTCTACTTGCTCGCGCCTGAAGCGATCGTTGAGCTAGTCAAGAAACATGATCAATGTTTTCGAACATGGAAGGCCAATTTTCCAAAAGTAGGCCAAACTGATGCAGATATCATCAATGCCAGTAGAGGCAATGACAACGACTTGCGTTCCTCATATAGTGAGATGCTTGATGGTATGAGGCTCTGGCTGCAAACACATTCGGCCGAATACTCATTTATTCCAAAGGCCATGCATAGGCCAAAATGAACAAGGAGTATACTTGCACGCATCGCCACTGACAGAGGTGCGTGATGTCACGCACCCTGCGAGGATATGCTGGAGATGTCGGGTGCGTGCTCGCACGCACGATGTCAGCCGCTATATTTTCCCTACCGCCCCAGCCGCACCACATTGCTGGCGCTCGTGATCTCCACCGCCGCAATCCGCGACAGTTGCACCGATGACAGTGACATCGCCGCCGTGATGTCGTCCACGCCGGGGCGGGCGGGCAGGGCGGCGGCGCTGCCGGGCGCAGGCGGGACGCCCACCAGCCGCAGCCGCAGCACGCCGTCGGCGTCGGGAGAGATGCGGTCGCCCGGCATCGGACGCGCGGTGACAAGCGCGACCGAGGAATAGCCGCGCACGGGCGCAAAGCCGTTCACGACCAGCAGGCGGCCTTCGTTCAGCGGCTCCCACCGGGCGGCGGTGATCTGGGGGATGTCGGGACGGTTGTCCGACACCTCGGCATAGCCGCCCTCGGGTTCCAAGGTCCGGGCCGGCGCCTCGCCCCAGGACAGGGGGTTCCAGCTGCTGTCGCCAAGCCTTCCGCAGCCGGTCACGACCAATGCGGCGGCGATCAGCAGGGGCGCGGTCAGTTTGCTCATGTCACCATCCCTCGGGTGTTTTCGGTTTGTTAGGCGAAATCCGGTGCGGGATAAAGGCACTTTGACCTTGCAGGCCCGGCGCGGTAACCACGGGACAAAAGGACCACGCCATGGCAACCCAAGCCTTCGAAGACATTGCCGAGACCTTCGACTTCCTCGACGACTGGGAGGAACGTTATCGCCACGTGATCGAACTGGGTCGGGCCATGCCGCCAATGGACCCGGCGCTGCAGGTGCCCGCAACCAAGGTCGAGGGTTGCGCCAGCCAGGTCTGGATCATGCCCCGGATCGAGAATGGCCTTTTTGATTTCCAAGGCGAAAGCGACGCGATGATCGTGCGCGGGCTTATCGCTGTGCTGCACGCGCTTTATTCCGGCGTTCCGGTGGGGCAGGTTGGCCAGATCGACGCGCAGGCCGAACTGGCACGGCTGGGACTGGACGAGCATCTGTCGTCGCAGCGGTCGAACGGACTGCGCGCGATGATCCAGCGAATCAGGCAGCTTTCCGCCGACGCAGCGTGATCCAGCCGCCGCCCAGCACACGGGTGCTGTCGGGTTCGTAGAAGACGCAGGCCTGGCCCGGGCTGACGCCTTCCTCGGCATCCAGCAACTCGACCTCGGCCCGGGTGGCGTCGATGGGGCGCAGGATCGCGGGCCGCGGGGGGCGGGTCGACCGGATGCGGACCATCACCGGGATCTCGCCCGCGAAAGGCTGGTCGCCCAGCCAGTTGACCTCGTTGACGGGCACGACCGTTGTCGCAAGCGCCGATTTCGGGCCCACCACCACACGCCGGGCATCGGGATCCAGCCGCACGACGTAAAGCGGATCGCCCAGGCCCCCGATCCCCAGCCCGCGCCGCTGGCCGATCGTATAGTTGATCACGCCGCGATGCTGGCCCAGGACGTTGCCGTCGGTGTCCACGATGTCGCCGGGCTCGGCTGCATTGGGGCGCAGCTTCTCGATCACCGCGGCGTAGTTCCCGTTCGGCACGAAGCAGATGTCCTGGCTGTCGGGCTTGTCCGCGACGGCCAGCCCGTATTCTGCCGCCAAGGCGCGGGTTTCCGCCTTGCTTTCCAGGTGGCCCAAGGGAAAACGCAGGAAATCAAGCTGTTCCTGGGTCGTCGAGAACAGGAAATAGCTTTGATCGCGGTTCGCGTCCGCGGCCATGTGAAGCTCGGCCCGTGCCGCGCCGTCCTTGCGCTGGATGTAGTGCCCGGTCGCCATGCAGTCGGCATCCAGGTCGCGCGCAGTTTCCAGCAGGTCGCGGAACTTGACGCGCTCATTGCAGCGGATGCAGGGCACCGGCGTCGCGCCCGCCAGATAGGCATCGGCGAATTCGTCGATCACCGATTCGCGGAACTTGTTTTCGTAATCCAGAACATAGTGCGGAAAGCCCATGCGTTCGGCCACGCGTCGCGCGTCATGGATGTCCTGGCCCGCGCAACAGGCGCCCTTTTTCGCCAGGGCCGCACCATGGTCGTAAAGCTGCAAGGTGACGCCGATCACGTCGTAACCCTCGGACTTCAGCTTTGCGGCCACGACCGAACTGTCCACGCCGCCCGACATCGCCACCACCACCCGCGTCTCGGCGGGTGGCTTGGCAAAGCCCAGGCTGTTCAACGAAGGCGCGCGCGCGGGCGCGCGGTGGTGCAGGGTCATGGCAGATCCAAGGATAAAGATTGCGTCGAAATATAGGCAAATGCTGTCTATTCTCAAGCGCCCAAGCACGCAAAAACCTGTCATCCTCAATCAGGCCTTAGGGGATTTGGGGGAATGTCGGTCACAGGCGACATAGGACAGATGGGAATGTTCTTGAAGAAAACCGATGCCCCCCGAACCGTGATCCTGCCCGACGGCAGGGTCCTAAGCCTGGCCGATTTGCCGCCGGAAGACACGCGGTGGGTGGCAAGCCGCAAGGAAACCGTGGTCAACGCCGTCCTTTACGGCCTCATCAAGAAGGACGAGGCCCTGCGCCGCTATGGCCTGTCCGAGGAAGAGCTGGACAGTTGGGCAAGGGCGATGAAGGCGCATGGGGCCGTTGCCTTGAAGGTCACGTCGATCCAGCGATTCAGGCAACCATAGATTGCGCGAATGCGGAAGACGCATCATGGTAACAACATATTAACCTTATCGGTCGATGGTTCATTAGCGTAAACACGAATCGGGGCATATGTTCATGAGAATTCTGTTGGTTGAGGATGATCCCAGCACGGCTCGGGCCATCGAACTGATGCTGACGGCGGCCAGCTACAACGTCTTCCGCACGGACATGGGAGAGGAGGGAATCGACCTTGCCAAGCTGTACGATTATGACCTGATCCTGCTGGACCTCGACCTGCCGGACATGCACGGGATGGAGGTTCTGCGCCATCTGCGGCTGGCACGCGTGGACACGCCCATCCTGATCCTGACGGGCTCTGACGATACCGAAAGCAAGCTGCGCGGCTTCGGCTTCGGTGCCGACGACTACATGACCAAGCCCTTCAACCGCGAGGAATTGCAGGCCCGGATCCAGGCCATCATCCGCCGTTCCAAGGGTCACAGCCAAGCCATCATCAAGACGGGCGAGATCGTGGTGAACCTCGATGCCCGGTCCGTCCAGGTCAAGGGCAAGGCCGTGAACCTCACGGGCAAGGAATACCAGATCCTGGAACTGCTCAGCCTTCGCAAGGGGACGACGCTGACCAAGGAAATGTTCCTGAACCATCTCTACGGCGGAATGGACGAACCCGAACTGAAGATCATCGACGTCTTCATCTGCAAGTTGCGCAAGAAACTGTCCGAGGCGATCGGCGGCGACAGCCATATCGAGACGGTCTGGGGCCGGGGCTATGTCCTGCGTGAGCCCGCCCCGAACGCCGAACGTCTGGCCATCGGCGCCTGACAGGCGGGGCGCCGCATCATCGTTGCGGCAGCCCCTGTAAACTGCCCCGCCCGACGTCGTATAGAACGGACAGACGGAAGGCGGAGGCAGCGATGGCGGATACTGATCGGGGTGAGGGCGGGGCAGGCTGGAGTGATCCCGCCCTTCTGGACGAAAAGCGCGCTGGCGATGAAATCGCCGATCTGGCGGCGCGCGTCGCCCAGGCTAACGAGGATTACCATACCAAGGACGCTCCGGTCCTGTCGGACGCCGAATATGATGCGCTGAAGCAACGTCTGCTGGCCCTTGAGCAAGCTTTTCCGCAGCTGGCCCGACCCGACAGCCCGACGCAGGCGGTCGGCGGGGCGGTGGCGGAAGGCTTTGGAAAGGTCACACATGCCCAGCGGATGATGTCGCTGGAAAACGGCTTCAGCGCCGAAGATGTCGCGGATTTCGTGGCCCGCGTCCGAAGCTTCCTGGGACTGCGGGGCGACGACCTGTCCTTCACGGCCGAACCCAAGATCGACGGCCTTTCCCTGTCCCTGCGCTATGAGGACGGGCTTCTGGTGCAGGCGGCAACCCGTGGCGATGGCACCGTAGGCGAGAACGTCACCGCCAATGCCCGTACCATCGCCGACATTCCCCACAAGCTTCCGGACGGCGCCCCCCGGATCCTGGAGGTTCGGGGCGAGGTATACATGAGCCATGCCGACTTCGAGCGCCTGAATGCGGCCGAGGGCGGGCGGGTCTTCGCCAACCCGCGCAATGCCGCCGCCGGATCGCTGCGCCAGATCGACCCCGCCGTGACCGCCTCGCGTCCGCTGCGGTTCTTCGCCTATGGCTGGGGGGAATTGAGCGAGCCTCTGGCCGACACGCAAATGGGGGCCGTCGAACGGCTGGCCGCCCTCGGCTTCCAGACCAATCCGCTGACGCGGCTTTGCCGGGATGCGGACCAGATGCTGGCGGTCTGGGCCGAGATCGAGCAGCAGCGCGCCACACTGGGCTATGACATCGACGGGGTCGTCTACAAGGTCAACGACTTGTCATATCAGACGCGGCTTGGTTTCCGCTCGACCACGCCCCGCTGGGCTCTGGCGCACAAGTTCCCCGCTGAAACGGCTTGGACCCGGCTTGACCGGATCGAGATCCAGGTGGGCCGCACCGGCGCGCTGTCGCCGGTCGCGCGGCTGGAACCCGTCACGGTCGGCGGCGTGGTGGTGTCGAACGCCACCCTGCACAACGAGGATTACATCGCCGGCCGCGACAGCAGCGGCACCCCCATTCGCGAGGGTCGCGACATCCGCGAAGACGACTGGGTCATGGTTTATCGCGCCGGCGACGTGATCCCGAAGATCGCCGACGTGGACCTGTCCCGCAGGCCTGCGGGCAGCCAGCCCTACCGCTTTCCCGAAACCTGCCCCCAATGCGGATCGGACGCGATCCGCGAGCCGGGCGATTCGGTGCGCCGCTGCACCGGCGGCTTGGTCTGCCCTGCGCAAGCTATCGAGAAGTTGAAGCATTTCGTCAGCCGCGCCGCCTTCGACATCGACGGCCTGGGGGCCAAGCAGATCGAGATGTTCTTCGCGGATCCAGCCCTGCCGATCCGCGAACCCGCCGACATCTTCACCCTGGCAGACCGCGACGCCCGCAGCATCGCGCGGCTGAAGAACCGCGAAGGATTCGGCGCCCGCTCGGTCGAAAAGCTGTTCGCCGCCATCGAGGACAAGCGCCGCATCCCGCTGGAGCGGCTGATCTTCGCCCTTGGCATCCGCCATGTGGGCGAGGTCGCGGCAGGCATCCTTGCCCGCCATTTCGGTACCTGGGACGCGCTGATTGCGGCCGTGGACGCCGCAGCAAAGGAACCTGCCTTCGCCGTCCCCGATGACAAGGCCCGCCGCCAGGCCATGGCCGGCAGCCCGCACTGGTCCGAGTTGACGACCATCAACGGCATCGGAGCGGTCTTGGTCCAGTCGCTGGTGACCACCCTGACCCAAGAGGCCGAGCGGGCCAGCATCGACCGCCTGACCGCGCAGATCGAGGTCATCCCGGCAAAGGCTCGCCAGGTGCAGCAGACCCAGGTGTCCGGCAAGACCCTGGTCTTTACCGGCACCCTTGAACGCATGACCCGGGCCGAGGCCAAGGCCCGAGCCGAGGCGATGGGCGCCAAGGTCGCAGGCTCGGTCAGCGCGAAGACCGACCTGCTGATCGCCGGGCCGGGGGCTGGGTCCAAGGCCAGCAAGGCCGCCGAACTGGGCGTCAAGGTCATCGACGAGGACGAATGGCTGCGCATCGCGGGCGGGTCATGACCCAGCCCAAGGGCCGTCCCCCGGCGCTGTTCCCGCTGTTCGCGGCCATCGACACCCTGCCTGGCATTGGCCCAAAGGGGCGCGACGCCCTGGCACAGATGGGGATCGAGCGGCCGCGCGACCTGATCCTGACCCTGCCCAGCAGCGGCATCATCCGCCGCCGGATCGCCCGGATCGGCGATGCCCGCCCGCCCGAGATCGTGACGGTGGCCGTGACGGTCGGCCGCCACCATCCGCCCGCGTCGAAGGGCCGACCCTGGCGCGTCCATTGCAGCGACGGCGTGAGCGACCTGACGCTGACCTTCTTCCATCCCCGAAAGGAATGGATCGAGGGCCAGCTTCCCACAGGTGCCCGCCGCATTGTCAGCGGCAAGATCGAGTTGTTCGACGGCATAGCGCAGATGGTCCATCCCGATCATATCCAGCGCGAGGAAGACCCGCCCCTGGCAGAATTCGAGGCGGTCTATCCCCTCGCGGCCGGCCTGACCCGGAAGACGATGGTGAAGGCAGCCGAGGCTGCGCTGACGCGCCTGCCGCCGGTGCAGGAATGGATCGACCCGCAGCTTGTCGCGCAGCGCGGCTGGCCCGACTTCGCGACGGCGCTGCGGCAGGCCCATGACCCGCAGTCCTTGCGCGATCTGTCGCCGGATGCGCCCGCCCGGACGCGACTGGCCTATGACGAGTTTCTGGCCCACCAGATGACCCTGGCCCTGGTCCGTCGCGAAAGGCGGCGGCTGAAGGGGCGGCCCAGCCCCGGGGATGGTCGGCTGCGCCGTGCGATCCTGGGTCATCTGCCCTGGCCGCCCACCGGCGCGCAGACCCGCGCGGTCAGCGAAATTGCCGCCGACATGGCCAGCGACCGGCGCATGAACCGGCTGTTGCAGGGGGATGTGGGGTCGGGCAAGACCCTGGTCGCCATGCTGTCCGCCCTGGTGGCGGTCGAGGCGGGCGGGCAGGCGGTGCTGATGGCGCCGACCGAGATCCTGGCCCGACAGCACGCCCGCGCCCTGGAACCGCTGGCCCGTGCGGCAGGCGTTCGGCTGGCCGCCCTGACCGGCCGCGACAAGGGCGACTTGCGCGCGCAACTGCTGGAGGATCTGGCCCAGGGCCGCATCGACATCCTTGTCGGCACTCATGCCGTCTTCCAGCGGGGGGTCGATTTCCAGGACCTGCGCCTGGCGATCATCGACGAACAGCACCGCTTCGGCGTGGCCCAGCGGCTGGAGCTTTCGGCCAAGGGACAGGTGCCGCCCGACATGCTGATCATGACCGCGACGCCCATCCCGCGATCGCTGGCGCTGACGCAATATGGCGACCTGGACATCTCGATCCTGGACGAAAAGCCGCCGGGGCGGCAGCCGATCACCACCGTGATGATCAGCGATCAGCGCCTGGACGAGGTCACGGCGCGGCTGCGCCGGGTGCTGGATCAGGGGGCACGGGCCTATTGGGTCTGCCCGCTGGTCGAGGAAAGCGAGGTCACGGACCTGACTGCCGCCGAGGCGCGATTTCAGTCGCTGCGCGCCCTGTTCGGGGAAACGGTGCGGCTGGTCCACGGCCAGATGCCTGCCGATCAGCGCGACGCGGCCATGGCGGATTTCGCAAGCGGCCGCGCCCAGCTTCTGGTCGCCACGACCGTCATCGAGGTCGGGGTGGATGTCCCCCAGGCGACGATCATGGTGATCGAGCGCGCGGAAAGCTTCGGCTTGGCGCAGTTGCACCAGCTTCGCGGCCGCGTAGGGCGGGGGTCGGGCGCCTCGACCTGCCTGCTGATGTATCACCCGCCCCTGAACGAGACCGGCGCACGGCGCCTGACGACGCTGCGCGACACCGAAGACGGCTTCCGCATCGCCGAGGTGGATCTGGAGATGCGAGGCGCGGGCGACGTGATCGGGACGGCGCAGTCCGGCCTGCCGCGGTTCCGCATCGCCGATCTGGAACATCAGGCGGGGTTGATGGCGGTCGCCCGGCAGGATGCTCGCAACCTGCTGGAGCAGGATCCGGGGCTTGGAAGCCCGCGGGGGCAGGCAATCCGGATGCTGATGTGGCTGATGAGCCAGGATGAAGCAATCCGCCTGATCGCAGTCGGCTAGAAGTTCTTAAAATGTTCTTTACGAATCGGAACAAAAATGAGAACAAATGGGCAACAGAGAGGAGTTGCCCATGTCCCGCGAATTCTTGTCCGATCTTCTGGGTGTCACTGCCCTGACCGTCACCACGATCATCACACTTTGGCTGCCTGCCATCCTGCAGGCCTGAACTCTGCCCCGCGTTGCCGTGACGGCGCCCCGCCTGTGCGACCGTCGATCCCCAGCACGCGCACCTGGCCGGCCCCCTTAAGGGCCGGTCTTTTTATGTCTGGCTGGCGGCGTCCATAGCCTGAAGCGTCGCATCCCAGGCCAGCAGGATGGATGCGTGCCGGTTGGGATAGTCCCGCGCAGGCAGCAGCGCCTCGAGATCGGCGAAGGGTTCTGCCGGGGGCGTTCCGCCATCCGTCAGCATCGCGTTCAGGGCGTCGCGCGCTTGCGCGATCTCGGTCCGGCTGCGGCCGATCACTGCCTGGCCCAGGACCGAGGCCGAGGCCTGGCCCAGGGCGCAGGCGCGAACCTCTTGGCGGAAATCCGCGATCCTGTCGCCATCCATGGCGACATAGGCGGTGACCGAGGATCCGCATTGCGGCGACCGGCGCATGGCCTTGCCGTCGAAATCCGGCAGCGTGCCCAGATGCGGAATGGCCGTCGTCAGCGCCAGGATCCTGCGGGAATAAAGCTGCATCAGGTCGCTGTCGGCCATCGGTCTTTCCCCTGCGCTGCGCTTTGCCCTAGATAGGGACGCGACCCGCGAAAGGAAACCCGATGTTCGATCCTGCCAGCCTGAAATTTGACGCCAACGGCCTGATCCCGGCCATCGCACAGGACGCTGACAACGGTGAAATCCTGATGATGGCCTGGATGAACGCCGACAGCGTGGCACGCACGCTGCAAACCGGGCACGTCACCTATTGGTCCCGGTCACGGCAGTCGTTCTGGGCCAAGGGCGAAAGCTCGGGCCATGTGCAGGAGTTGGTGGAGCTGCGGATCGACTGCGACCGGGACTGCCTGCTGCTTCTGGTGCGCCAGACCGGCCCTGCCTGCCATACCAATCGGCGAAGCTGCTTCTATACCGCCGTCCGCGACGGGGCCGAGGTCGAGATCATGGCGCCGATGGCCGAATAGGGGCGCTGCCCGCGTCCCCGTTCGGGCGACCCCTCCGGGATATTCGACCCAGAAGATGGGCTAGAGGCCGATCATGCGGCGGATGTCCTGCGGCGTGGCGCCGTCCTGCCGGTAATGGCGAAGGGCGCGGGCGTCGTCGCGCTTGGCCAGGCGCTTGCCCGCGTCATCGCGGATCAGGCGGTGGTGATGATAGGCGGGTGTCGGAAGGCACAAAAGCTTCTGGAGCAGGACATGGATGAAGGTCGAATCGAACAGGTCCTTTCCACGCGTGACCAGGGTGATCCCCTGCGCGGCGTCATCCACAACGACTGCCAGGTGATAGGACGTCCCCATGCCCCGGCGCGACAGGATCACGTCGCCGATGCCGTCGAGGAACTGGTCCTTTGTCAGGACATGGTCCTGGTCCGGCATGATCGACTCGTCGCGAAAGCCGATCCGGTCGATGCCCAGGGCGTCGAAGGCGCGGGCGACATCCAGGCGGATCACATCACCCGGTCCGGCGTCGGACAGGCCGCGGGCGCGGCAGGTGCCGGGATAGACGAGGCCGTCCGGCCCTGCCGGCAAGGCGCCTTCCTGCGGGGCCGAAAGAACCGCGCGGATATCGCCCCTGCGGCATTGGCAGGGATAGGCCAGCGGGGCAAGCCGGGCTAGCGCGTCGCGATAAGCCTGCATCCGATCCGTCTGGCGCATGACCGGCTGTTGCCAGGAAAGCCCCAGCCAGGCCAGGTCCTCATGGATCGCGGCCTCGTATTCGGGACGACAGCGGTCGCGGTCAATGTCCTCGATCCGCAGCAGGAACCGTCCGGGATCCGCCAGCCGTTCCGCCACAAGCGCCGCATAGGCGTGGCCCAGATGCAGCAGCCCGGTCGGAGAGGGGGCGAAGCGGGTTACTGCGCCGCCAGCCATGCGCGGAAATCATCCTTGGCCCGTTGGGTATAGGCGGGATAGCGGTCCTTGCGGCCCTTGCGGCCGCTGCGCATCTCGTCCAGCGGGGGGAACAGGCCGAAGTTCACGTTCATCGGCTGGAAGGTCTTGGCCTCGGCCCCGCCGGTGATGTGGTTGACCAAGGCACCCATCGCCGTCGTGGGCGCAGGCGGCGGCAGGTCGTGCCCCAGTGCCTGCGCGGCCGCCATCCGGCCCGCCAGCAAGCCCATCGCCGCGCTTTCGACATAGCCCTCGACGCCCGTCACCTGGCCCGCGAAGCGCAGGTTCGGACGCTGACGCAGGCGCATCCGGTCGTCCAGCAGCGTGGGCGAGTTCAGGAAGGAATTGCGGTGGATGCCCCCCAGCCGGGCGAAGCTGGCGTTTTCCAGCCCCGGGATCATGCGAAACACCTGGGTCTGGGCGCCGTACTTCATCTTGGTCTGGAAGCCGACGATATTGTAGAGCGTTCCCAATGCATTGTCCCGCCGAAGCTGAACCACCGCATAGGCTTTTTCATCGGGCTTGTGCGCGTTCGTCAGTCCCACCGGCTTCATCGGGCCGTGGCGCAGGGTCTCGCGGCCGCGTTCGGCCATGACCTCGATCGGCAGGCAGCCGTCGAAATAGCCAGCCGTTTCGCCCTCGTGGAACTCGGTCTTCTCGGCTGCCAGAAGGGCGTCGATGAAGGCCTCATACTGGTCGCGGGTCATCGGGCAGTTGATATAGGCCTTTTGCTCGGCCTCGGTCTCGCCCTTGTCATAGCGGCTTTGTTCCCAAGCCACCGTCATGTCGATCGTGTCGGCATGGACGATGGGGGCGATGGCATCGAAGAAGGCCAAAGCATCGGTGCCCGTCACCGACCGGATCGCCTGCGCAAGGCTGTCCGAGGTCAGCGGGCCGGTGGCGACGATCCAGTTGCCGTCGCCGGGCAATTCGGTGATTTCGCCCGGGACGATCCGGATCAGCGGCTCGGCCCGCAGGGCTTGGGTGACTGCGGCGGAAAAGGCCTCGCGGTCGACGGCAAGGGCGCCGCCCGCAGGCAGCTTGTGGCGATCGGCCATGGTCATGATCAGCCCGCCCGCCGCGCGCATTTCCCAATGCAACTGGCCTACGGCGTTCATCACGTCGTCGTCCGACCGGAAGCTGTTCGAGCAGACCATTTCCGCGCAGTCGCCGGTCTTGTGGGCGAAGGTGCCCTTGGCCGGGCGCATTTCATGCAGGATCACGGGCACGCCCGCGCGGGCCGCCTGCCATGCAGCCTCGGACCCGGCAAGTCCTGCGCCGATGATATGGATGGGTTCCATGTGACCTCCTGCTGGCGGGGTAGCAAAGCGCCCCGAAAATGGAAAGGGCGGCGCCTGTGGCACCGCCCCAAATCGCGCATGGCCGGAAGGATCACTCCTCGGCTGCGGCTTCCTCGGTTTCGTCGTCGCCACCCGACCGCAGCGCGGACGGCGCGGCGATGTTGGCGATCACGAAGTTGCGGTCGATCGTCGGCTTGACGCCTTCCGGCAGCTTCACGTCGTTGATGTGGATGGTGTCGCCGACGTTCAGGCCTTCCAGATCGACGGTGATGTGATCGGGGATGTCACCCGCGGTCACGACCAGCTCGACCTCGGGGCGCACCGTCACCAGCGTGCCGCCGCGCTTCAGGCCGGGGCACTTGTCGTGGTTGATGAAGTCCACGTGGATGAACAGGTTCACCTTCGAGGTGCGGCGCAGGCGCATGAAGTCGATGTGGATCGGCAGATCCTTCACCACGTCCTTCTGGACGCCGCGGCAGATGACGCGGACGTCGTCCTGGCCTTCAACCTTCAGGTTGAACAGCGTGGACATGAAGCGGCCGGCGCGCAGTTGCGTCAGCAGCTTGTTGAAGTCGAACTGCACGTTGACCGGGTCTTTGTGGTCGCCATAGACGACTCCGGGCACCTTACCGTCGCGGCGAGCTTGGCGGGCGGCCCCCTTGCCTGACCCCGCGCGCGGCTCGGCCACCAGATCAGGGATCTCTTTGGCCATGATATATGTTCCTATCAGTTGTGGATGCCGCCATCCTCCAAGGGTGCATGGCGACAGGTCGCGGCCTATACGGCAATGGGGGCGATTTGTGAAGCCCTCATCGGCGCGGCGACCTCGTATTCATCCAGGAAGCCACGGGGGATCATCACGTTCTGCGGCCCCAGGTGCTTGACGTCGCGTTCGCCGCACAGGGCCATGCTGATGTCCAGTTCCTTGCGGATGATCTCCAAGGCCTTGGTCACGCCCGCCTCGCCCATGGCGCCCAGACCGTGCAGCCATGCCCGCCCGATCCAGGTGGAGTGGGCGCCAAGCGCAAGCGCCTTCAGCACGTCCTGGCCGGACCGGATGCCGCTGTCCATGTGGATTTCCACCCGGTCGCCCACGGCCTTCACGATATGCGGCAGCATCCGGATCGAGGACAGCGCCCCGTCAAGCTGCCTTCCCCCGTGGTTGCTGACGACGATCGCATCCGCCCCGAAGTCGGCGGCGATGCGCGCATCGTCGGGGTCAAGCACGCCCTTCAGGATCAGCTTTCCGCCCCACATGTCGCGGATCCGGGCGATCTTGTCCCAGTCCAATCGTTCGTCGAACTGGTCGGCGGTCCAGCTCATCAGGCTGGAGGGGTCTGCGACCCCCTTGGCATGGCCCACAATGTTGCCGAAGAAGCGGCGCTTCGTCTGTAGCATCCCCAACCCCCACCGCCAGCGGGTCGCCAGATCCAGCAGCGTGGGCAGGGTCAGCTTGGGGGGTGCGGACAACCCGTTCTTCAAATCCTTGTGCCGCTGGCCCAGGATCTGAAGGTCCAGCGTCAGGACCAGGGCGCTGCAATTCACCTTCTTCGCGCGCTCGATGATGGCGGCCAGGAAGTCCTGGTCCTTCATCACGTAAAGCTGGAACATGAAGGGCTTGGTCGTGTGTTCCGCGACATCCTCCAGCGAACAGATGGACATGGTGGACAGGCAGAACGGCACCCCGAACCGTTCCGCCGCCCGTGCAGCGTGGATTTCGCCGTCCGCGTGTTGCATCCCGGTCAGGCCGACCGGCGCAAGGGCAACCGGCATCGTGGCGGGCAGGCCCACGATGTCAGATGCGGTACTGCGGTTGGACATGTCCACGGCCACCTTCTGCCGCAGCTTCAGCCGGGCGAAGTCCGTCGTGTTCTCGCGGAAGGTCTGTTCCGTATAGCTGCCGGATTCGGCGTAATCATAGAACATCCGGGGCGTACGGGCGCGATGCATCCGCTTCAGGTCTTCGATCGAGGTGACGACGGGCATGGCCTTCTCCGCAGTTTGGTAAAATTTCTTTACCAGAAGCGGTGACGCCGGGCAATCATCCTTGCGGACGCATCCGCGCCAGCGTTCCCGGTTCGATGACCGGGCCGCGCAGCGCCTCGGCGCGCTGGCGCAAGGCATCGGCACGGGCCTGCGCTCCGGCATCGACGTCCGCAGGGGAAAGGGCCGCGTCAGGCGCGTGGTCGGGCAGGGTGGGTTCGGCCAGGATCTGGTCGGTGGGCAGCAGGCGGGGATAGTCCTCTGCCTCGCCGGTGCAGCCAGCCAGCAGGGCCGCCAGGGGGATGATCAGCATCTGTCTCATGCGGTCATGCTTACGGCGGGCAGGGGTTCCCGGCAACGGACTTTCCCGGCCCGCCGCCACGCGCTAGAAGACCGCATGGCCCGCACCCAAGGTTCCCGCGCCGATGTCACCGGCCCCCTGATCCGCACCCATGCCCGCCGCCTGTTCGCGCGGCAGGGCTATGCTGCCGTGTCGATGCGCCAGATCGCATCGGCTGTGGGGGTGCAGGCCGGGGCGCTTTATGCTTACACGCCCGACAAGCAGGCGCTGCTGTTCGATCTGCTGGAAAGCCACATGCAGGAATTGCTGGGCGCCTGGACCGACGTGCCTGGCGATCCGCTGGCGCGTCTGGAACACTTTGTGCGCTTCCACATCGACACCAGTCTGGATCACGCCGACACGGTCTTCCTGTCCTACATGGAACTGCGCAACCTCACGCCCGAAAACTATGCCCGCATCGCGGCCCTTCGCGGCGAATACGAGGCCGCGCTTGAAGCGATCCTGCGCGACGGGATGGCGGCGGGGCTGATGCGGATCGACGACGCGCGGCTGGCGACAATGGCGCTGATCGCGATGCTGACGGGCGTGACCAACTGGTATCGCGAAGGCGGGCGGCTGGACCGGCGGCGGATCGGCGACATCTACTGGGGTCTTGCGCGCGGCGCGGTGGGCGCGGATTGACCGCCGCGTCTCTGTTGTCCAAATACCCCCCTTCCTTGACGCCGCCCGCAGCGCGATAATCCCCCCATGAGTCTTCCCCCCGGCTTCCTTGACGAGATTCGCAACCGCGTCCCCATTAGCCGCGTGATCGGCAAGAAGGTCGTGTGGGATCTGCGCAAGTCGAACCAGGCGCGCGGCGACTGGTGGGCGCCATGCCCGTTTCACCAGGAAAAATCCGCCAGTTTTCATTGCGATGATCAGAAGGGCTATTACTACTGCTTCGGCTGCCACGCGAAAGGGGACGCCATCAAGTTCCTGCGCGAGGCCGATGGGATGGAGTTCATCGAGGCCGTGAAGCTGCTAGCGGCCGAGGCCGGGCTTCAGATGCCCGAGGCCGATCCCCGGGCACGCGAAAAGACCGACCGCCGCACCCGCCTGTTCGAGGTGACCGAGGCCGCAAGCCGCTGGTTCCGCCTGCAATTGCAGACTGCCGCCGCCGCCGAGGCGCGTGATTACCTTGTTCGGCGTGGACTGGATCAGGCGGCGCTCGACCGGTTCGAGATCGGCTTTGCGCCCGACAGTCGGACGGCCCTGACGCAGGCCCTCCGCGACAAGGGCTTCGACGAATCGCTGGTTGTCGAATCGGGAATGTTGGCCAAGCCCGACGGGGGCGGGGCGGCCTATGACCGCTTCCGGGGGCGGATCATGTTTCCGATCCGCGACGGGCAGGGCCGCTGCATCGGCTTCGGCGGACGCGCGATGGATCCGAATGCGCGGGCCAAATACCTCAACAGCCCGGAAACGCCGCTGTTCGACAAGGGCCGCAGCCTTTACAACCTTGGACCGGCGCGGGCGGCGGTCGGCAAACGGCAGCGCCTGGTCGTGGCCGAGGGCTACATGGACGTGATCGCCCTGTCCCGGGCGGGCTTCGAAGGCGCCGTCGCCCCCCTTGGCACTGCCATTACCGAAGAACAGTTGCGCCTGATGTGGCGCGTGTCCTCGGAACCGGTGATCGCTCTTGACGGCGATGCGGCGGGGCAGCGCGCGGCGCAGCGGCTGATCGACCTGGCGCTGCCGATGACGGGTCCGGGGCAGGCGTTGCGCTTCGTGATCCTGCCAGCGGGGCAGGATCCTGACGACCTGATCAAGTCCGCCGGGCCGGGGGCGATGGCTGCCCTGCTGGACGGCGCAAGGCCGCTGGTCGATCTTCTCTGGGCGCGGGAAACCGAAGGGCAGGTCTTCGACAGTCCCGAACGCAAGGCCGCGCTCGACAAGCGGCTGCAGGACGCGATCGGCAAGATTCCCGATGAAGTGACCCGCAACCATTACGCCGAGGAACTGCGCCGCAAGCGGTGGGAACTGTTCGGCGGCGGCGCACGCCGAGGCGGCGAACGGAGCTTCAAGGGCCGGGGCGGCCAGGGAATGCCTGCGCGGCCGGTCTTGCCTATTCCCGCGATGGCAACCGATCCTCAGGCCGCAGCAGCCTTGCTGGAGGGCGCAAGCCTGCTGATCTGCGCCCTGCGCCCCGAACTGATCGGCCCGATCGAGACGCGGCTTGAACGCTTGACACCGCATGACCCGGACCGGGCGGCGCTGCTTTTCGATCTGATGGGCCAGACCCAAAGCGAAGCCGGGCGTCGCGGGCTTGAAACGCTGCGGCGGGACGCCCATCTGGGCCTGACTCCTGCGGTGATCGACGCCCAGGATACCGAGACCGTTGCCGCCATCCTGGCCAATCTTCTGGACCGGCTGGAGGCGCAGCGCGCCATCGGCGCAGAACTTGCCCGCGCCGAGGCCGAGATCCAGGGCGAGGCCGACGAAGGCCTGACCTGGCGGATGCAGCAGATTGCCCGCGCCCGCCACCGGGCCGAACGGCCGGAACTGGAGGGCGGCCTGGACCTGAACGAGGACCGGGACGCCCTGTCGGCCCAGTTGTCCCAGTTCGTCGATGGCCAGATCTGGCGCAAGCCGCCGCGTCGCTGACCACCTCGGGGTGATTCGCGGCGCTATCCGAATCAGTTGTCGCGCGTGCCCTTTGATTCGGGGGTGCGCCGCGCTAAATGTAGACCACACTGTCAGTGATTCGCCTTGCCCGCGAATCATCGCCTGAAGAAGGGAGCCCTTGATGGCCGCCAAGGACGACGATCACGACAAGACGGACAAGGACGACAACGCCCATTCGCTGGACATGAGCCAGGCTGCGGTCAAGCGCATGATCGCGGATGCCCGTGAACGGGGCTACATCACCTATGATCAACTGAATGCCGTCCTGCCGCCCGAGCAGGTCAGCAGCGAACAGATCGAGGACGTGATGTCGATGCTGTCCGAAATGGGCATCAACGTGATCGAAGACGAGGACGGGGCCGAGGAACCGGAAGGCGGCGCGGTCGCCGTGGTCGGGTCGTCTTCGCGCGAAGTCGCGGTCGCCAGCTCGGACACCGAGAAATTGGACCGCACCGACGACCCCGTCCGCATGTATCTGCGAGAGATGGGCAGCGTCGAGTTGCTGTCGCGCGAGGGCGAGATCGCCATCGCCAAGCGGATCGAGGCCGGCCGGAACACCATGATCGCGGGCCTTTGCGAAAGCCCGCTGACCTTCAAGGCCATCACCATGTGGCGCGAGGAGCTTCTGGACGAAGAAATCCTGCTGCGCGACGTGATCGACCTGGAAACCACCTTCGGCCAGAGCCTGGAGGATGAAGAGGGTGACGAGGAAGACCTGACCGAGGACAGCGCCCCCACCGAATCTTCTCAGAAGCGCGAGGAATTGGACGCCGATGGCAATCCCATGCGCGGCGAGGAGGACGAGGACGAGGACGAGGGCGCCAACCTGTCGCTGGCCGCGATGGAAGCCAGCCTCAAGCCCAAGGTGCTGGAAACCTTGGAACTGATCGCGCGGGACTACGAATCCCTTGCGGCGATGCAGGACCAGCGGATGTCGGCCACCCTGAACGAGGACAACAGCTTCTCGGCCACGGCGGAAAGCGACTACCAGGTGCTGCGGTCGCGCATCGTCGGGCTGGTGAACGAGCTGCACCTGAACAGCAGCCGGATCGAGGCCCTGGTCGACCAGCTTTACGGCATCAACCGCCGGATCGTCACCATTGACAGCGGCATGGTCAAGCTGGCCGATGCGGCGCGGATCAACCGCCGCGAATTCATCGACGCCTATCGCGGAACCGAACTGGATCCGGCCTGGGTGGACCGCATGTCCCAGCAGGCAGGCCGCGGCTGGCAGGCGCTGTTCGAACGTTCGCGCGACAAGGTCGAGGAGTTGCGCAACGAGATGGCGCAGGTCGGCCAATATGTCGGCGTCGATATCGAGGAATTCCGCCGCATCGTGTCCCAGGTGCAGCGGGGCGAAAAGGAAGCACGCCAAGCCAAGAAGGAAATGGTCGAGGCGAACCTGCGGCTGGTCATCAGCATCGCCAAGAAATACACGAACCGCGGCTTGCAGTTCCTGGACCTGATCCAGGAAGGCAACATCGGCCTGATGAAGGCCGTCGACAAGTTCGAATACCGCCGCGGTTACAAGTTCTCGACCTATGCGACCTGGTGGATCCGGCAGGCCATCACCCGGTCCATCGCGGACCAGGCACGGACGATCCGCATCCCGGTCCACATGATCGAGACGATCAACAAGCTGGTCCGCACCGGCCGCCAGATGCTGCACGAGATCGGTCGGGAACCCACGCCCGAGGAACTGGCCGAAAAGCTGCAGATGCCGCTGGAGAAGGTCCGCAAGGTGATGAAGATCGCCAAGGAGCCGATCTCCCTCGAAACCCCTATCGGGGACGAGGAGGACAGCCAGCTTGGCGATTTCATCGAGGACAAGAACGCGGTCCTGCCGCTGGACAGCGCGATCCAGGAAAACCTCAAGGAAACCACGACGCGGGTTCTGGCGTCGCTGACCCCGCGCGAGGAACGGGTTTTGCGGATGCGCTTTGGCATCGGCATGAACACCGACCACACGCTGGAGGAAGTTGGCCAGCAGTTCAGCGTCACCCGCGAACGGATCCGCCAGATCGAGGCCAAGGCGCTGCGCAAGCTGAAGCACCCCTCGCGGTCGCGCAAGCTGCGGTCCTTCCTGGACCAGTGACACAAATCCCACGGCCCTGCCTTGTCGGGCGGGGCCGTGGGGTCGATCCTTGCATTTCTGGCACAAAGCGCGAACACTGCATGTGATTGTCCCCGGAGTGCCGATGCCAAGCCTGCTTGAAGACCCCGCTGTGCTTCGCATCCTCCTGTTGGCCCTTGCCGGGCTGCTGGCGATGATGTGGCTGGGGGGGCGCCGGGCGCGTCTTCTGGCCGAGGCCCGCGCAGCCGATCTGGATACCCAACTTCGCCACTTGGCCGAGGAAACGCGCGCCACCGCCCTGCGCATGGGCCAGCAACAGGCGCGGTCCGAGGCCCAGGCCGACCGCCTGTCCGAACTGACCGAGGAACGGGACGGACTGGCCGATGCGCTGCACCAGGCGCGCCAACTTCTGGCTGCCGCCCGCACCGAACTGGCCGAAACGCGCCTGCGTGCCGAAAAGGACGCCGAAGCCGCCGACCGGGAAATCCGCACGCTGCGCGAATTGCGCCAGGAAATGACCGCACAGTTCAAGCTTCTGGCAACGGAAACCCTGCGCGCCCAGCAGGGCGACATGCAGCGGGCACAGGGCGAACAGCTTTCGGCGCTGCTCAACCCGTTCCGCGAACAGGTGCACCGCTTCCAGACTGAATTGCAGGCCCGGAACAAGGTCTTGGACGAAGAAGGTGCCAGACTGCGTGAACAGATCTCCTTTCTGCACCAGCGGTCCGAGGACATCTCGCGCGAGGCCGTCAACCTGACCCGCGCGCTGAAGGGCGACAAGCAGCGCCAGGGCGCATGGGGCGAGATGGTGCTGGAACGGCTGCTGGAGGATTCGGGCCTGATTGCCGGCACCCATTATGACACCCAGTCAAGCTGGACGGACGAGGACGGCAAGCGGTGGCGGCCGGACGTGGTGGTCAGGATGCCGCGCGCCAAGGTCATGGTGATCGACAGCAAGGTGTCGCTTGTCGACTACGAAACCTCCGTGAACGCCGAAGATCCGGCCGAGGCGCAGGCCGCGCTGCGCCGCCATGTTTCTGCGATCCGCACCCATGTCGTCACCTTGGGCGATAAGGGCTATCACCGGATGGACGACAATTCGGTCGATTACGTGCTGATGTTCATCCCGATCGAGGGCGCGTTCTCCGAGGCGCTGCGGGCCGATCCGACGCTGGCAAGCTTTGCCATGGAACGCCGCGTCGGCCTGACCACCCCCACCACGCTGATGCTGACCCTTCGCACGATCGAGCATATCTGGGCCGTCGAACGGCGCGAGGCCAATGTGACGGAAATCGCCCGCCGCGCCGGCCAGCTTTACGACAAGGTCGCGGGCTTCGTCGAATCCATGGAGGCGGTAGGCCGCGCGCTTGACCAGGCGGGGCGGGCGCATGGGCAGGCGATGGACCGACTGACACGAGGATCCGGCAACGTGATCCGCCAGGTCGAGATGCTGCGCGAACTGGGCGCGCGAACGCAGAAGAGGATCGGCACCGACCATGACGGCGACGGGCTGATGCTGGACCCGCCGGAGGCTGCCGAATGAACCACCTGATCACGCTGAACACCCGCGGGCCGGCCTGCCACGACTTCACTGTGCAGGTCCGGTCTTGGCTTGCAGACATTGACGCCCGCGACGGGTTAGTGACGCTGATGGTGCGCCATACCTCCTGTTCCCTGCTGATCCAGGAAAATGCCGATCCCGATGTTCAGGCGGACCTGCTGGGCTGGCTGAACCGGATCGCGCCACCTGCTGACCATTCCTCGATGTCCTGGCTGCGGCACACGGCCGAGGGACCGGACGACATGCCCGCGCATCTCAAGGCTTCGGTCCTGCCGGTCAGCTTGCAGATTCCGGTGGCAGGCGGGCGGATGATGCTTGGCACCTGGCAAGGCATCTACCTGGTCGAACATCGACGCGCGCCCCATCGGCGCGAGGTCGCGGCGATCTTCCAGCCGTCCTGACGGCGCGGCATTCGGGTCACATCACGCGCGAAGAACATCTTGTGGCTTGTGGATAAAGCTACCCAATCCCTGCGGGTGTCCTATACTGGTGGCGATTTCAGCGGCCGAGGGGACAACTGGATGCGCTGCCCGTTTTGCGGAAACGTGGATACTCAGGTCAAGGATTCCCGTCCCGCCGAGGACAACGTCGCCATTCGCCGCCGCCGCTTCTGTCCCGCCTGCGGGGGCCGCTTCACCACCTACGAACGCGTGCAGCTGCGCGATCTGGTCGTGGTCAAGTCCAGCGGCCGGCGCGAGGATTTCGACCGCGACAAGCTGGCCCGGTCCATCCGCATCGCCATGCAGAAGCGCCCGGTCGAACCAGAGCGGATCGAGCAGATGATCAGCGGCATCGTCCGCCGCCTGGAAAGCACGGGCGAAACCGACATCCCCTCGAAGATGATCGGCGAGATCGTGATGGAGGCGCTGTCGCGCATAGACAACGTCGCCTATGTCCGCTTCGCCAGCGTCTACAAGAACTTCCAGGACGCGGACGATTTCGACAAGTTCGTGTCCGAGTTGCGCCCCGGCAACGACTGACCGTGGCCGATCCCCATGACCTGCGCCACATGGCCCATGCCCTGCGGCTTGCGCGGCGGGGGCTTGGCACTGTCTGGCCCAATCCCGCCGTCGGCTGCGTGATCGTCCAGACGGGCCGCATCGTCGGGCGCGGCTGGACCCAGCCCGGCGGCCGTCCCCATGCGGAACGGATTGCCTTGGATCAGGCCGGCCCGCTGGCCCGTGGCGCGACGGCCTATGTCACGCTGGAACCCTGCGCCCATCACGGCCGCACGCCCCCCTGCGCCGAGGGGCTGGTCCAGGCAGGCATCGCGCGCGTCGTATCGGCCATGACCGACCCGGACCCGCGCGTGGCCGGGCGCGGGCACGGCATCCTGCGCGCCGCAGGCATCGCTGTGACCGAAGACCTCCGGCAGGCCGAGGCGCGGGAATTGCAGGCGGGCTTCCTGTCCCGCGTCCTGACCGGACGACCCTTTGTCACGCTGAAGCTGGCCACCAGCTTTGACGGACGCATCGCCACCGCCGGGGGTGAAAGTCAGTGGATCACGGGCCCGCAGGCGCGGCTGCACGTCCACGCGATGCGGATGATCCATGACGCGGTGATGGTGGGCGGCGGAACGGCCCGCGCCGACCGGCCGTCGCTGAACGTGCGGGGGCTGACGACGACGCGCCAGCCGCTGAGGGTGGTGCTGTCCTCGCAGCCTTTGCCGGACATGCCCGCCGAAGGCCCGGCTCATGGCCCGGTGATGCGGCTGGACGGTCCCCCGGAGGTTGCGCTGCAAGCCCTTGCGGCGCGGGGCGTCACACGGGTTTTCTGCGAAGGCGGCGGGATGCTGGCGGCGTCGCTGCTGCGGGCGGGGCTTGTGGATCAGGTGATGGGCTATACCGCCGGCGTTGTCCTGGGCGGCGATGGCCGCGCGGCGGCAGGATCGCTGGGATTGGCGCGATTGGCCGATGCGCCCCGCTTCCGCCTTGTCGAGACCCGCCGGCTGGGCGGTGACTTGTTCCACCGCTGGCTGCGGGCTTGAATGTCGCGCCGCGGGCGCTGAACATCCCCCGGTCAGATAACCGGAGAGATGCATGAAAATCCGCGCCGCTGTCTTGAAGGCCTCGCCCGCCCAGGCACCCTTCGCCGAAAGCCGCCCCCTGGTGATCGAGGAACTGGATCTGGATCCCCCCGGCCCCGAGGAGGTGCTTGTCAGGATCGGCGCGGCGGGCTTGTGCCATTCCGACCTGTCCGTCATCAACGGCAACCGCCCGCGTCCGGTGCCAATGGTGCTGGGACATGAAGCCGCCGGGACCGTGGTGCAGGTCGGCAGCGCGATCCGCGACCTTGCGCCGGGCGACCGCGTGGTGATGACCTTCCAGCCGACCTGCGGCGCCTGCCTGCCCTGCGCCGAGGGGCGGCCTGCCCTGTGCATCCCGGGGGCCGAGGCGAACGGCCGGGGCGTGCTGATGTCGGGCGACATGCGGCTGCACGATGGGGGCACGGATGTGCATCACCATTGCGGCGTGTCGGCCTATGCCGATCATGCCGTGGTATCGCGCCATTCGGTCGTCCGAGTGGATGCGGAAGACATTCCCTTCTCGGAACTCGCGCTGTTCGGCTGCGCGGTCCAGACGGGGGTGGGCGCGGTGCTGAACACGTGTCGGGTCCAGCCGGGCCAAAGCGTGGCGATCGTCGGGCTGGGCGGCGTCGGGCTGGCCGCCCTGCTGGGGGCGGTGGCAGCAGGCGCGACCGAGATCGTGGCGGTGGACTTGTCCGACGACAAGCTGGCGCTTGCACAGGAGCTTGGGGCAACGCGCATCTATAACGCGGCTGAGGACGGGCTGTCGGATCGCATCCGCACCGATACCGGCGGCGGGGTCGATCACGCCGTGGAACTCGCCGGGGCCGCGCCTGCCTTCGAACTGGCCTATCGCATCACCCGGCGCGGCGGACAGACGGTGACGGCGGGACTTCCTGCGCCAACGGCCGAGTTCCGGCTTCCGGCGGTGAATGTTGTCGCGGATGAACGCACCGTGAAGGGCAGCTACATGGGATCCTGCGTCCCGCAGCGCGACATCCCCCGCTTCATCCGCATGTATCGCGCCGGGCAACTGCCGGTGGACCGTCTGCTGACCCGGACGCTGCGGCTGGACGAGATCAACGAGGGCTTCGACCTGCTGGACCGGGGCGAGGCGATCCGGCAGGTCGTGGTCTTCGACTGACCTTCAACGGGCCGGCTCCAGCCGCGTCACGCCGGTCGCGGCGGCCCGCGCCAGGGCGGGGTCCAGCGACATTCCGATGTATTCGCCGCGCCGCCACAGCCCGGCCAGGTCGTCGTAATGGCGCGACAGCGGATGCCCCGACTGCCCGGTCGAGACGATGAAGACCGAACTGTCGGGATCGGCCAGGTCATAGACGCCGCGATAGCCGGGGCCCGAGCGAGCCTCGAACCGTTCGGTCCCGGTGCCCAGCATCCCGGTATGGGATACGGTGAAGCCTCCGCCCGAGATCGACTGCGACAGGTTCACGATCCAGCCGAGCGCCGGGATCTGGCCCAGCCCGGGATGAACGTGGCGCGCCTGATGCGCATCGCCCCACCGCCAGCTTGTCACGTCCGGTCCGAACCGCTGGGTCAGGTCCAGGATCGCGCGGTCAAGCGCCTGGCGGGCGATGGTGGTGCAGTCCTCGGCCGGGGCGCTTTGGACGATGTCGCACCAGACACCCGCGCCGTTCCGGTTGCGATAAACGGAATCGATGAAACCAGGGTGCAGGTTGCGGATGTCGTCCGCGACGGGTCCCAACTCGTCCCGGATCAGGCGATCCTGCAGGGCCGACATCCAGGCGGCATAGATCAGCGGCTCGGGCAGATGCTCGCTCATGGCGCCGTCCCATTCGGCCAGCAGGTTCAGCGCATCCTGCCGCTGGCGTTCGGGCGTGCCGGGGGCCGCGGGTTCGCCCGTGAACCACAGATCCGCGCCCACCAGCGGCAGCAGCGACCGCGCGGCAGGGCTGACGATATCCAGTTGGGCGGCGATGAAGCTGTCGCGCGAATGAACCTCTCGGTCCTTCAGCAGGTGGGACAGCCGGGCGCGGCGCAGGGCCAGGGGCCCGCGTTCCTCGGTCGCGAAGGCCAGGTCGCCCTCGGTCGGCCCGTCCCGGGTGACGGGCATCAGGCCGGACCAATCGCCTTCGGCCAGCCAGCCGGGAACGGGCATCGCACCGCCTGTCGGATGGGCCGGCGACCGCTGCGGCATTGCCCCGACCGTCACCTGCCGGATGCCGTCGGCATCGGCCAGGGCCACCGTCATGGCCGGCGCCACGACACGGCCCAGGGCGGTCGCGGCGCTGTTGGCGTCGGTGGCGCGCATCAGGCCGATCAGCGCCGACATGGTGGTGTCGGTCGCGGACAGCCCCGACCACCGCAGCGCAGGCACATGACCCATCGGCGTCACATCGGCCAGGCCCGGATCCAGCAGCGGCACCAGCGGTCCGTTGCGGCTTGACCGCAGCGTGATCGAGCGCGCGGGTTCGCCCAGCACCCGGATCACTTCGCGCCGCGTCGTGAACTCGGTCCAGCCGCCCGCGCCGCGATAGCGTTCGGGCTGGCCGGGCTGGATTTCCTCGATCGCGATGTCGGCGTCGTCCACGGCGGCGGGGGCGATGCCCCAGGCCAGTTGCGGATTGCGCCCCGAGAAGACCACCGGCAGGCCGGGGATCGTGGCGCCGATCACCCCGCCCGGCGTCAGTTGCAGCCGCGCGAGGTAGTAAAGCGACGGCGCGATCAACGGGCTTTGCGGATCATTGGCCAGGATGGCGCCGCCTGCCGCCGTCCGGGGCGCGGCGGCGGCAAAGACATTCGCGCCCAGACCCTGGTTCGGCTTCAGGAAGCCTGCTGCGTCGCGGGCCAAGGGATCGGCCAGCCGCGATTCGGGCGGCGCAAGGCGCGCGCCGGGAAAAAGGCTGGCATAGGGGGGCAGGATCGGCGGCGCCTGGCCTTCGCCCAGCAGCAGTTCTGGTCCCCGCTCGGGCCAGGTCAGCGACAGGCGGGC
The DNA here is from genome assembly GCF_011801365.1 of Paracoccus sp. AK26. NCBI lineage: Bacteria > Pseudomonadati > Pseudomonadota > Alphaproteobacteria > Rhodobacterales > Paracoccaceae > Paracoccus > Paracoccus sp. AK26. The sequence continues at coordinate 1,516,545 of NZ_CP041041.1, read as the reverse complement.
GCGCAGCACTTCCTCGGCCGCGGAATTGCTGGTTGCGGCCGCCAGCAGCTTCAGGATCGCCAGCGAATCGGCAGGCTGCCAGTAGGCGATGTCCTGCGGCAGGACAAAGAACTCTGGCGCGCCGCGGCCAAGGGCACCGTCGTTCACATGGCCGATCCACTGGTTCACCCCCTCGGCATAGGCGCGCAGCGCGGCTTGGGTGGCCTGATCCTGGGAGTCGAACGAGGCGGCGGCGTTGCGGTACAGCTCCAGCCGCCGGGCAAGGTCGTCCGCGGGCAGGGCGCCGGGGCCATAAACCTCGGCCAGGCGGCCCTGCGCAGCCCGGCGCAGCAGGGTCATCTGGAACAGCCGGTCCTGGGCATGGGCCAGGCCAAGGGCGAAGAACACGTCCTCGTCCGTCTGGCCGAAGATATGGGGCACGTTCTCGGTCGAGCGCACGATCTCGACCGGGGCAGAGATGCCCTGCACCTGCAGCGTCGCATTGTAGTCGGGCAGCGAGCGGATGGCGAAATACCAGGCCAGAACGGCGGCGATCACCAGCAGCACGATCAGGCCGATCGTCAGCCGTAAAAGCCAGCGGAAAAGGGTCAGCATGTCGGAGGATGATCCTTGGGCCTGGTCGGCTGCCTGTCTTTCGGGGGATGCCGATGCGCTTGACCACGGCGCAGCGGGATGCTGGTGTGCTGCATAATTCAGGCAGGGCGTCAGTTCAACTTGCGCGACGGATCGGGGGACGAATGACAAAGCTGGCTTTTCTGGGAATGGGCGTGATGGGCGGGCCGATGGCGGGTCACCTGAAGGCCGCGGGTCATGATGTCGCGGTGTTCAACCGCACCCTTGCCAAGGCCGAGGCCTGGGCGGACCGGCACGGCGGCACCTGTGCCCAGACCCCGCGCGAGGCGGCCGAGGGTGCGGATTTTGTCCTGGCTTGCGTCGGCAATGACGACGACCTGCGCCAGGTTTGCCTGGGGCCGGATGGCGCCTTCGCGGGAATGAGGCCGGGTGCCATCTTCGTCGACCACACGACCGTGTCGGCTGCCGTGACGCGGGAACTGGCGCAGGCCGCGCAACAGCTGGGGCTGGGTTATGTCGATGCGCCCGTGTCGGGCGGGCAGGCGGGGGCCGAAAACGGGCAGCTTTCGGTGATGTGCGGGGGATCCGCGGCCGATTACGACGCTGCCGCCCCCGTCATCGCAACCTATGCCCGGATCTGCCGCCGGATGGGCGAGGTCGGCGCGGGCCAAATCACCAAGATGTGCAACCAGATCGCTATCGCGGGCCTGGTCCAGGCGCTGTCGGAATCGCTGGCCTTCGCCAAGAAGTCGGGCCTAGAGGTCGAGAAGGTGGTCGAGGTCATCAGCCAGGGCGCCGCCGGAAGCTGGCAGATGGCCAACCGTCACAAGACGATGGACCAGGGCCAGTTCGAACATGGCTTTGCCGTGGACTGGATGCGCAAGGATCTGGCGATCTGCCTTGCCGCCGCGGACGAGGTAGGGGCTTCGCTGCCGGTCACGGCCTTGGTGGACCAGTTCTACAAGGACGTGCAGCGCATGGGCGGGGGGCGGTGGGACACGTCCTCGCTGATCGCCCGGCTCGGCTAGCGGCGCTTCTCCTCGAACCGAATCAGGGTCTTTTCGACGCGGCGGAGGGCCTTGCGGATATGGTCGGCAAAGCTGCCGGGCCGGATCGGCAGGGTCGCCGAATGGGCGGCGCAGACCGCTTTCGACTCGGCCCAGTCCCCCGCGATGCGCAGCGCCCAGTCCCGAAAATCCCGCGCGGCACCGGGCCTGTCTTGCAAGGCCTTGCCCAGGGTCGGGTGGAACGTGACCTGGGGCATCCCCGTCAGGCGGCGCAGAAGGCCGGGCAGGGGCAGGACGTTCAGCGTGTCGTCGACGTGCAGGCTGCCGCTGGCGGGGTGGTAGGCCAGCAGGGATCCGGCATGGACCCGTTCATTCTGGCAGATATAGTCGATCCCGTCGGGAAGCGAGAAGCGAAGATCGGGAAACTGTCCGGCGACCTCGGGTGCTTCGACGGGCTGCGGCTGCCAGGGCAGGTCGGGCCATTTCCGGTGATGGCGTTGCGACCCGAACAACCGGGCCTGCGGGAACATGCGGTGCATCGGCCCGCAATGCAGCGTGTGGAACGGATGCAGGTTCAGGATCGCACGGACGGCGCGACCCCGGTCGGTGATCGCCATGACCTGCGCTGCCGTATCGTCGTCCAGGCTGTAGCTGTCCAGAAAGGCGAAGCCGCCCGAGGACAGACGCACCAGCGAACAATGCGTCCCGACGTTCAGCACACCGCCGATCCGCAGGTTGCCGCGGATGTTCCAGAAGCCGTTGCCCAGGTCCAGGAAGCGTTCGCTCATGTCATGCCCCCGGCGGGTTGCCGCTGTCGCGGGTCTGGGATGGATCCAGGCCAGCAGCCTTGCAGATCGCGCGCAGGGCCGGCTTCATCCCTTCCTCGAGCGTGGGGTGATAGAAGGGGATGTCCAGCAGGTCGCGCGCGGTGCCGCCGTTCATGATCGTTGCCACAAGCAGATGCGCCAGATGTTCGGCGCCCGGAACGGCCAGATCCGCCCCGACCAGCCGGCCCTGCGCATCGGCGCCGATGCGCATCAGCCCGCCCGGCTTTCCTTCGACCTTGGCCCGGCCTTGATCGCCGTAATCCGCGAAACCGGCAATCTCGTCCTTGTCCGGCGCAATGCCGATCGCGGCCAGCGGCGGGTCGGTGAAGGTGATCGTGAACAGGGGCGGGCGTTCCGCCGGGGCGATATCGGGAAAGCGCGCGGCGTTCCGTCCGGCGATTGCCCCTTCCAGCGAAGCCTCGTGCAGAACCGGCGCGTCGGCATCCGCATCGCCCGCGATGAAGATCGGCTTGCCGCCGCATTGCATCGTGTTGCGGTCGAAGCGCGGGACGCCCCTGTCGTCAAGCTCAAGCCCCGCCGCCTCAAGGGCCAATCCGTCAAGCGCAGGCGCCCGGCCCGTGGCCACCAGAACATGATCGAAATCCTCGGCACCGCCGTCCCATTCGAGGCGGATCCCCCGATCCCCCTTCGACGGTGTCGGCGAGCCACCCAGGTGCAGGGCCACGTCGCGGGCGTAAAGATCGCGGAAGGCCGAATGCACCTTGTCGCAGCGGATCTTGGCCAGCCGGTCGCCTTCGTCGAACAGGGCGACGCGGACCCCCAGCCTGGCAAAGGCCTGGGCCAGTTCCGCGCCCAGCGGACCTGCCCCGACCACCGCCATGCTTTGCGGCAGATCCTCAAGCTCGAAGACGGTCTCGTTGGTCAGCACGCGCGGGCCTAGGTCGCGATAGGGCTCGGGAATCATGGGCCGCGCCCCGGTCGCAATGACCACCGCCCTTGCCGCGACGGTCCGGCCATCTGCCAGCCTCAGCCGGTCGGGCGCGATAAACTGTGCCCGGCTGTCGATGCAGATCCCGTCGGGCATGTCGGCAAGGCTGGCCCTTGTCGCCCCCACGAAGCGGTCGCGTTCGGCCCGCAAGCGCTGCATCACCCTGCGGCCATCGACGCGGGCGGCGGGGATGTCGATGCCCATCATCCGGGCCCTGTCCAGATCCGCATGGGCGCGCGCCGCGGCAATCAGCAGCTTTGACGGCATGCATCCCGTGTTGGCGCACAATGTCCCAGCAAAGCCGTCGTCGATCAGCAGGGTTGTGGCGCCTGCCCCCCGCGCGGCGCGTTCGGCCGCTAGTCCTGCGGTTCCCGCGCCTATGATGGCCACGTCGCAGGACAGGTCGGGCGCGGTGGTGTTCATTCCATTCTCCAGCTGGTTCGGCAACAGAACAACAGCCCGCCCCGGCGGTTCCGTCTGGTTCAGGCGGGGGACAGCACGGTCCTGATCCCCCTTTGCAGGGCTTGGGCCGGGTCTGCCTGCGCCACTGCGACCCCTTGGGCCGCTAGCGCGCGCAGATAACGGTCGGCAAGCCAGCCACCCGCTATCACCACCACGTTCTGACCCAGCCACCAGGGTCGCGCGGCTGCAAGTTCGGCCCCGATCAACAGGCCCGCAAGGCGGTCCGCCGCCTGTGGCCCGTCCAGCCGGCCAAGCGCCAGCCCCGCGCGGACCGAGGACAGTTCAGCCGCAAGCGCCGCCGGGCGCGACATGGCCTGTGACACGGCGTCGTCGAAGCCGGCGGTTACGGCTGCTTCAGGATCGCGGGAAAGCGTCGACAGCATCTCGGCTGTCAGGAAGCTTCGGAAGCTGACGATTTCCTGGGCGCTGACCTGCGCCCAGGCAGTCTGCCGCCCCGGCAGACACAGGATGCCGTCGAAATCGGGATCCTTGGCCAGATGGCCTGCGACCAGAAGGACTTGCGCCTGGATCAGGTCCGGGGGCCGGTCCTGCATCAGGCCCGGCACCGGGCGCAGGCTGATCCGGGGATCAAGGCGCAAGGCGGTGGCGGGCCTTGGGACGGGGCAGGGCACGGCGATGGGTGCCACGCCCGGCCAGCCTGTCGCCACCACCGTCACGGCCTGTCCAAGCGACAGACGAGGCAGCAGAAGCGTGCAAAGCGCCCCGGCAGGATCATCGCCACAGGGGACGGCAAGCACCTCGTCCCCAAGGCGCAGCCGCAATTCGCCGCCTGCCAGTTCCGCCGCTGCCCAGTCCTGTTGCATGAATGCCTCTCTCTGCTGCGGCCAAAATGGTCGGCCCCTGCGCCCCTGTCCAGAGACGACGCTTGAAGCGGGGGCGGCTTGGGCGTAACGACCGCTTATGCGGATACTCTTTCTTGGCGATGTGATGGGGCGGGCCGGGCGGCGCGCGATTGTCGAGCGGCTGGCACCCTTGCGGGCGCGGCTGAAGGCCGACCTTGTCGTGGTGAACGCGGAAAACGCCAGCGGCGGCCGCGGCTGCACGGCGGGCCATGCGCAGTTGCTGCTGGAATCCGGCGCAGACTGCCTGACGCTGGGCGATCATGCGTTCGACCAGAAGGACATGATGGCCTTCATCGACCGCGAACCCCGGATCGTCCGCCCGCTGAACTTCGCGAAAGAGGCACCTGGCAGGGGCAGCACCATCGTCAGCGACCCACGGGGCCGCAAGCTGCTGGTCACGCAGGCCTTGGGGCAGGTCTTCATGTCGCGTCCCTATGACGACCCGTTCTCGGCCCTGGATGCCGTTCTTCGCGCCCATCCACCGGGGGGAATGATCCAGGCCTGCCTTGTCGATATCCACGCCGAGGCCACCAGCGAGAAGATGGCGACCGGCCATTTCTGCGACGGGCGGGCCAGTGCGGTTGTAGGCACCCATACCCATGTGCCGACGGCGGATGCGCAGATCCTGTCGCGCGGCACGGCCTATCAGTCGGATGCGGGGATGTGCGGCGACTACGACAGCGTGATCGGCATGGACAAGGCCGAACCCCTGCGCCGCTTCATCACCGGCATGGGCCGCGACCGCTTCACCCCGGCCGAGGGCGAGGCCACGCTGTCGGGCACCCTTGTCGTCACCGACGACCGCACCGGTCTTGCCACGGCGGTCGAGCCGGTGCGCGATGGCGGCAGGCTGTCGCAGACCCATCCGGCATAGCACATTTCCGCTTTTGCTTGCGGCAGGGGGGAAAACAATTCTATCACCCCCCGACGACCGCCGCTGACCGGCGCCCACGCACAGGGGCTTCATGCTTGGATTTGAACTGACCGGGACCAATGCGTCGATCGCAATGCTGGTCATCGTCACGATCACCTTCATCCAGTTCATCCGCGAAAAGCAGCCGCCCGAGGTCGTTGCCATCGGTTCCGCCGCGACCATGCTGGTTCTTGGACTGCTGCCGGTTGATGACGCGGCGGGCGTGCTGTCGAACTCGGCCCCCTGGACCATCGCCTTCATGTTCTTGATCATGGGCGGGCTTCTGCGGACGGGCGCCCTGGACATGATGTCGCGGATCGTGACCTCGCGCGCGTCCAGCAATCCCGCCATGACGGTTTGCGCGCTGTTCGGCTTCGTGATCGTCGCATCGGCGGTGATGAACAACACGCCGGTCGTGGCCGTGATGATCCCCATCTGCATCCAACTGGCCAGCCGGATGAAGATATCGCCGTCCAAGCTGTTGATGCCGCTGAGTTACTTCACCCTCATGGGCGGGATGATCACGCTGATCGGAACCTCGACCAACCTGCTGGTCGACGGGGTGGCGCGCGAACAGGGCATGGCCCCCTTCACGATCTTCGAGATCGCCCCGGTGGGCATCGCGATCACCCTGGCGGGAATCGCCTATTTCGCCTTGCTGGGAAAGAAGCTGCTGCCGGACCGGACATCGCTGGCCGGTTTCCTGGGCACGCGGCGCGAGATGAAGTACTTCACCGAACTGGCCGTTCCCCAGGATTCCAGCCTGGTCGGCCAGCGGGCCGTCGACGTGGCCTTGTTCAAGCGCGAAGGCGTGCGCCTGATCGACGTCTTGCGGGGCGATGCGTCGCTGCGCCGCGCCCTGGCCGAGGTGGTGCTGGAGCCCGGCGACCGCGTGGTGCTGCGGTCCGAGATGGTCAACCTGCTGGAACTGCTGGGCAACAAGAACCTGCAGGTCGTGGACAAGCTGAGTTCCGTCGCCACGGACACGGTCGAGGTGCTGATCTCGCCGGGCGCGCTGCTGATCGGGCGTCGGCTGGGGGACATGCGCCTGCGACGTCGCTATGGCATCTATGTCCTGGCCGCGCACAGGCGCGACCAGAACCTGGGACGGCAATTGGACGACCTTGTGGTGCGCGTGGGCGACACGCTGCTGGTCGAGGGCGCGCCCGAGGATATCGCGCGACTGGCCGCCGATATGGGGCTTGTCGATGTCTCGCGCCCTTCTGTCAGGGCCTATCGCCGGGAAAAGGCGCCCATCGCGATCCTGTGCCTGCTGTCCGTGGTGACGCTTGCGGCCTTGGACGTGGCGCCCATCATGGTGCTGTCCTTCCTGGCCTCGGCCGTGATCCTGCTGACCCGCTGCATCGACGCCGAGGAAGCCTTTTCCTTTGTCGACGCGCGGCTGATGGCGATGATCTTCGCCATGCTGGCCGTGGGCGAGGCCTTGGAGCATACCGGGTCCGTCGGCCTGATCGTCGATTTCGTCACCCCTTGGCTGCGCGACATGCCGCCCTTCGCAACCTTGATCGCGATCTATTTCCTTGGCCTCGTGATGACGGAACTGCTGTCCAACAATGCGGTGGCGGTGCTGCTGACGCCCATTGCGATCGCGCTGGCGCAGTCCCTGGACCATGACCCGCGCGCCTATGTGGTGGCTGTGATGTTCTCGGCCACGGTCGCCTTTGCAACGCCCATCGGCTATCAGACGCACATGATGGTTTACGGTCCGGGCGGCTATCGCTTCAGCGATTTCGTCCGGGTGGGGGTGCCGCTGGACATCATCTGCGGCGTGGTGGCCTGTCTGGTGATCCCGCTGTTCTGGCCGCTTTAATGTCCGGTTAACCCGGCCTGTCCCCGATGCAACGCTGCCATGCGGCATTGGCGGTTGAGAAGCGGGGGCAGGGCGGCGATATGATTGGGCAGGGAGGAAACATTTTGTGTTGCACGAAAGGGTTTCCACATGGCCAACACGACCATTGACGCACCGCGCGGTCTTTCCTGGGGATCTCTGGCGGCTCCGTTTCTCGCCATCGGGCGGTTCCTGGTGCTGATCGCCGAAGCCTCGCCCAAGGTGCGCCAGCTCGAGCGGCTGAACGCGCAAAGCGATGCGCAACTGGCCGCCCGCGGCCTGACCCGCGATGGTGAAGTCCGCCGCATCCTGGGCATCTCGGCCGCAGTCTGAACCACGCCGATTGATCTTCATGGCAGCGCCCGCCCCGCATGGGTCCGGGCGCTTGTGCTTTTGGCGCGGCGTGTCTTGCGAGAGGCGGGCGGACTGGACTAAAAGCGGCGCAGACCTGAAATGTCAGAAAATGCGAAGGACCACCGACCATGGCAGGCCATTCCAAATGGGCCAATATCCAGCATCGCAAGGGGCGGCAGGACAAGATCCGGGCGAAGCTGTTTTCCAAGATGTCAAAGGAAATCACCGTCGCCGCCAAGATGGGCGATCCTGATCCCGACAAGAACCCGCGCCTGCGCCTGGCGGTCAAGGAAGCCAAGTCGAACTCGGTCCCCAAGGACGTGATCGACCGCGCGATCAAGAAGTCGCAGGGCGGCGATGCCGAGAACTACGAGGAAATCCGGTACGAGGGCTACGGCCCGAACGGGATCGCCCTTGTGGTCGAGGCAATGACCGACAACCGCAACCGCACCGCATCGAACGTGCGCAGCTATTTCACAAAGGCAGGCGGCGATCTGGGCCAAAGCGGGTCGGTCAGCTTCATGTTCGACCGCGTGGGCGAGATCATGTATCCGCTGTCGGCGGGCGACGCCGATACGGTCATGCTGGCCGCGATCGAGGCGGGTGCGGATGACGTGGAAACCGACGAGGAAGGCCACTGGATCTATTGTGCCGATACCGCATTGAACGAGGTTTCGACCGCGCTTGAAGCCTCGTTGGGTGAATCCGAAACCGCGAAGCTGATCTGGAAGCCGCAATCCCCGACCGAGATCAGCGACGTGGAAACCGCGCAGAAGCTGATGAAGCTGATCGACACGCTTGAAGATGACGACGACGTGCAGAACGTCACCGGCAATTTTGACCTGACCGAGGCGGTTGCCGCGCAACTGTAAGGGGCTTTCCCGGTGCGGTGGCGGGGGCCAGCCCCCGCGCCCCCGGGAGATTTCTCCAAGATGAAGGCCGGTCAGGGCAGCAGTGCGGCGCGCGCAGCTTTCCTGATGGCATTGGTCAAGGGTGCCAGCATTGCGCCGGTCATGCGGCTGAACTGCCAGAAAAGCGGCACGTCCAGCGGCAGATCGGGCGCAAGGTCCACAAGCCGCCCCTCCGCCAGGTCGCGACGGACCAGCAATTCCGGATTCATTCCCCAGCCCAGACCCAACCGTGCGGCGTCGGCAAAAGCCTGCGAGACGGGGATGCGGTGCATCGGCAGCGTCGGGCGTTGCCCGGTCAGTTCCTGCGCCCAACGGTTCTGCAGCGCGTCCTTGCTGTTGAAGGAAAGGGACGGGGCCTTCGCGAGGCCTTCCGGGGTGACGCCGTGGCCGAAGTGCCGCGAAACGAAATCGGGACTGGCCGTCGCGCGATAGCGCATCGCCCCCAGTCGCAGGCTGTCGCAACCGGGGACGGGTCGGCCGTCGCTGGTGATCGCCGCCACGACGATTCCGCCGCGGAGCCAGCCAAGCGCATGGTCCTGGTCGTCGATGATCAGGTCCACCAGCCCGGGCGCGGCGGCCAGGGCGGGCATGACCCAGGTCGCGAGGCTGTCCGCATTCACCGCCAGGCGCAGCACCGGCCTTTCCGCGGGCGCCTCGGCCAAGCCGCTTTCCAGCAGCCGCACCTGGTCGAGATGGGCGGCAAGCCGAAGCCCCTCGGGCGTGGACCTTAGCGGGGGGCCGCGGTCGATCAGGACACGCCCGAGACGATCCTCCAGCACGCGGATGCGTTGCGATATGGCGGACGGCGTTACGCCAAGAGCAGCGGCAGCGGCGTCGAAAGAGCCCCGGCGGATGACCTCGGCAAGGGCGGCAAGGGCAGGATAGTCCAGCATTAGCGACGCTTCATCAGGATAAGGCAAATTCACTTTAGCTGTTGCGTCCGTCATGCGACAGGGCAGGCCGGAGGTGCCGCCATGATGTCCTATGTCGCCGGTCTGGGAACCGGGCTTTCGCTGATCGTCGCCATCGGCGCACAGAACGCCTTTGTCCTGAAGCAGGGACTGATGCGGCACCATGTCTTCTGGGTCTGCCTGTTCTGCGCCCTGTCGGATGCGGCACTGATCCTGCTGGGGGTCACGGGCATGTCCCGGATTCTTTCGGAAGCCCCCATGCTGGCCGAGGCGATGCGGTGGGCAGGGGCAGCCTTCCTGATCTGGTATGGCGCGCGGTCGTTCCGCGCGGCCTGGCAGGGGGGCGAGGCTCTGCGGCCCGAAGGGAACCGCGCCACCCTGGGCCGGACATTGGCGGTGATCGCGGCGCTGACCTGGCTGAACCCCCATGTCTGGCTGGATACGGTCGTTCTGCTGGGCACGGTATCGGCGCAATGGCCCGATCCCGGGGCCTTCGGCCTTGGCGCCATGACCGGGTCGTTCCTGTTCTTCTTCACGCTGGGCTATGGCGCGCGGCTACTGGCGCCGGTCTTCGCCCGGCCCCGCGCATGGCAGGTCCTGGAACTTGGCATCGGTGTCCTGATGTGGTCAATCGCCCTGGCGCTGATCCTGAATTGAGCTTGCGCCGTCCCGGCAAAGCGGTCCAACTGCACGTCATGCAAATGGACATGCAAACGCGCCGCGATCTTGCGGGAATTGGATGGATGCTTGTGACGGGCTTCTGCTTCGTCGCCGTGAACGGCATCGTGCGCGGGCTGGAGGGCACGGTGCCCGCCCCGCAGGCCGCCTTTATCCGCTTTCTGTTCGGGCTGGTCTTCCTGGCGCCGCTGCTGGTCCCGGCGCTGCGGACAGGCTTTTCACCCCATGTCTGGGGGCTGCTGACGCTGCGGGGGGCGCTGCATGTCGTGGCAGTGATCGCCTGGTTCTATGCCATGTCCCGCATCACCGTGGCCGAGTTGACGGCCATCGGCTTTCTCAATCCCATCGTCGTGACGATCGGCGCGGCGCTGTTCATGGGCGAACGGCTGGCGGCCCGGAGGATCGCGGCCGTGGGCGTGGCCGTCGTGGGCGCGCTGATCGTGCTGCGGCCGGGGCTGCGTGAACTGGATCCGGGGCACCTTTCGCAGGTGCTGGCCTCGCTGGCCTTCGGCGGGTCTTATCTGGTTGCCAAGCGGATCACCCAGCATGTCGCGCCCGCAGTCGTGGTCGCGATGATGTCGCTGACCGTCTCGATCGGGCTTGCCCCCATCGCTTGGGCGGTCTGGGTGCCGCCGACCTGGGGTCAGGTCGCATGGCTGGGTCTGGTGGCGGCATTCGGGACGGCTGGCCATTATGCCATGACCCGCGCCTTCGCGGTGGCACCCATGACGGTGACGCAGCCGGTCACCTTCCTGCAACTGATCTGGGCCAGCCTTGTCGGCGTTTTCATCTTCCACGAACCGCTGGACGGCTGGGTGATCCTGGGCGGCGGGCTGATGATCGGGGCGATCTGCTATATCACCTGGCGCGAGGCGCAACTGCGGGCACGGGCCAGAACCACAGTGGCAGCGACGGCTGCCGAATAGACATGAAAAACCCCGCCGCGCATGACGCGGCGGGGTTATCCGGTTCAGATGCTCACATTCCGGAATACAGCGGGAAGCGCGCGCAAAGCTGGGCAACCTCGGCCTTGACCTTCGCCTCGACCTCGGTGTTGCCTTCCTCGCCATTGGCGGCAAGGCCGTCCACGACCTCGACGATCCAGCGGGCAATCTGGCGGAACTCTTCCTCGCCAAAACCGCGGGTGGTGCCGGCGGGCGCGCCCAAGCGGATGCCCGAAGTGACGAAGGGCTTTTCCGGGTCGAAGGGCACGCCGTTCTTGTTGCAGGTGATATGGGCGCGGCCCAGGGCAGCTTCGGTCGCCTTGCCGGTCACGCCTTTCGGACGCAGGTCCGCCAGGCACAGGTGATTGTCGGTCCCCCCAGACACAATGTCGATGCCGCCCTTCATCAGTTCATCCGCCATGGCCTGCGCGTTCGCGACGACCTGTGCGGCATAGGCCTTGAAGGACGGTTGCAGCGCCTCGCCGAAGGCCACGGCCTTGGCGGCGATCACATGCATCAGCGGGCCGCCCTGCAGGCCGGGGAAGACCGCGCTGTTGATCTTTTTCGCGATGTCGGCGTCGTTGGTCAGCACCATGCCGCCGCGCGGGCCGCGCAGCGACTTGTGCGTCGTCGTGGTCACGACATGCGCGTGTGGGATGGGCGAGGGGTGGACGCCCCCGGCGACCAGGCCCGCGATATGGGCCATGTCCACCATCAGCCAGGCGCCGACCTCGTCCGCGATCTTGCGGAAGGCAGCCCAGTCCCAGACGCGGCTGTATGCCGTGCCGCCCGCGACGATCAGCTTGGGCTTGTTTTCCAGGGCCTTCTGGCGGATTTCTTCCATGTCCAGAAGCTGGTCCTGCTGGCGCACGCCATAGCTGACGACGTTGAACCACTTGCCCGACATGTTCACCGGGCTGCCATGGGTCAGGTGGCCGCCCGAATTCAGGTCCAGGCCCATGAAGGTGTCCCCAGGCTGCAGCAGCGCCAGGAACACGGCCTGGTTCATCTGGCTGCCGCTGTTGGGCTGGACGTTGGCGAAGTCGCAGCCGAACAGCTTCTTCGCCCGCTCGATCGCCAGGGTTTCGACGACGTCGACATACTGGCAGCCGCCGTAATAGCGCTTGCCGGGATAGCCCTCGGCGTATTTGTTCGTCAGGACCGAGCCCTGCGCTTCCAGCACCGCCTTCGACACAATGTTCTCGGACGCGATCAGCTCGATCTCGTCCCGCTGGCGGCCGAGTTCCTGGGTGATGGCCTTGGCGATGTCGGGATCGCTGTTGGCCAGCGTTTCAGTGAAGAATCCGGTTTCGCGGGTCGGGGCGTTCATGGTCTCGCGTCCTTTCGACAGGCCAAGGGGCGGTTTTTCCGCGCCCTCTTATCCCATGGGTGACGGTGCGGAAAGTCACAAATGCGACGAAGGACATGACAGGGGCGACGGGGCTTGCAATGGCTCATGCCCCGTCCGATGCTTCCCGGCAAAGGGACAGGGACATCATGGCGCCGAAGATCCACTTCACGGCCAGCGAGGCCGAGATCGCGCAACAGGCGCTGCCGGTTCTTTCGGCGCGATACGGGGCGGTGGATCTGGACCGCGCGGATGTGGTCGTGGCGCTTGGCGGGGACGGCTTCATGCTGCAGACCCTGCACGCGCTGACGGACCGCGACCTGCCGGTCTATGGCATGAACCGGGGCACGGTCGGCTTCCTGATGAACGGCTTTGCCGAGGACGGGCTGGTCGAACGGCTGGCCGCAGCCGAGGAAACCGTCATCAATCCCCTGCGGATGCGGGCTTACCGCGCTGATGGATCCGTCCATGAAATGCTGGCCATCAACGAGGTCAGCATGTTGCGCGAGGGTCCGCAGGCCGCAAAGCTGCGCATCCACGTGGATGGGCGCATGCGGATGGAGGAACTGGTCTGCGACGGGGCGTTGATCGCCACGCCCGCAGGCTCGACGGCGTATAACTATTCCGCGCATGGCCCTATTCTTCCTATCAATTCCGAGGTTCTGGCCCTGACGGCCATCGCCCCATTCCGTCCTCGTCGCTGGCGCGGCGCGCTTCTGCCCAAGGGTGCCGAGGTCGAGGTCGAGGTGCTGACCCCCGATCGCCGACCGGTCATGGCGGACGCGGATTCGCGGTCGGTCCGCCATGTGGTGCGGGTCCACATCCGCAGCGCCGGAGACGTGCGCCACCGATTGCTGTTCGACAACGGCCATGGGCTGGATGAACGCCTGCTGAGAGAGCAATTCGTCTGAAACAGGTGGAAGCCCGGGTGGATATCTGGTTGAAGACGCCAAGCTGAACGGGACGCCCGCCATGACCCTGCATATCGACCTGCACGCCATCGTCGCCAACTGGAAGGCGCTTGCCGCCAAGGCCCCTGGCGCCCGCGCTGCAGCCGTGGTCAAGGCCGACGCCTATGGCCTGGGGGCGGCCCGCGTCGCGACCGCGCTTTACCAAGCCGGCGCCCGCGACTTTTTCGTGGCCTTGGCCGGCGAAGGCCGAGCCCTGCGCCCGCATCTGCCGATCGATGCCAGCATCAACGTCCTGTCCGGGCATATGGAAGGCGCGGACCTGACGGGCCTCGTCCCGGTCCTGAACAGCCTCGAGCAGTTCTTCCGCGACCGGACGATGCGGCCGGGCAAGCCCTTCGCGATCCAACTTGATACGGGCATGAACCGGCTGGGGCTGGAACCCGCCGACTGGGCTGCGATCAAGGCCGAAGCTCTGGCCGCCAAGCCCGACTTCATCATGTCGCACCTGGCTTGCGCGGACGAACCCGGTCATCCTGCCAATGCCGCACAACTGGCCGTTTTTCGCCAGGTGACGGATGGCTGCGACGTGCCGCGGTCCCTGTCCGCGACCGGGGGGATCCTGCTGGGACCGAATTACCACTTCGACTTGGTGCGCCCGGGCATCGGTCTTTACGGCGCGCTGCCCTTTGCCGATGCGCAGCCGGTGGTGCGCCTGTCGCTGCCGGTGATCCAGACGCGCAACGTCCAGCCGGGCGAGTTCGTCGGCTACAGCGCGACCTGGACCGCCGACGCGCCCCGCCGCATCGCCACGGTCGCGGCGGGCTATGCCGATGGCATTCTGCGCGCGATCTCCTCGAAGGGCGCAAGCCTTTATGCCGGCGACGCGCCTTGCCCCATCGTTGGCCGCGTGTCGATGGACCTGATCACGGCTGATGTCACTGATCTTGCGCAGGTGCCCTTGACGCTTGACCTGATATGTCCGGCGCAATCAGTTGATAGGCTTGCGGAATATGCCGGGACTATCGGGTATGAGATCCTGACCTCGCTTGGTCATCGCTACGACCGGGCCTATCGGTGAACCCAGTCCGCCTGATCGGTCGCGCCACGCTGTCCATGACGCGCGGCATCGGCGCCGTTGCGCTGTTCACGCTGCGCGGGCTGTTCCGGCTGCGGCCCTTCCACGTGCGCGGGCTTGCGGCGCAACTGGTCCAGATCGGCTGGCTGTCCCTGCCGGTTGTGGGGCTGACGGCGCTGTTCACCGGCGCGGCGCTTGCCCTGCAGATCCATTCAGGCGGCGCACGCTTCCAGGCCAGCGACGTCGTTCCCGCCATCGTCGCCATTGGCATGGTCCGGGAACTTGGCCCGGTTCTTGGCGGGCTGATGGTCGCGGCCCGCGTCGCCAGCAGCATCGCGGCGGAGATCGGCACGATGAAGGTGACGGAACAGATCGACGCGCTTGTGACCTTGTCGACCGATCCGATGCGGTGGCTGGTGACCCCCCGGCTGTGGGCGGCGATGCTGACTGTTCCCGCACTTGTCGCGGTCGGGGACATCATCGGCATCATGGGCGGCTGGCTGGTCGGCACCCAGTCGCTTGGCTTCAACTCGGCCGCTTATCTGTCCAACAGCGCGGCTTATCTGGAACGATGGGACGTGCTGTCCGGACTGCTGAAGGGCGCCGTCTTCGGTCTGATCGTCGCAGTGTCCGGCTGCTGGTTCGGCATCCATTCCGGTCGCGGCGCGGCGGGCGTGGGACGAGCCACGAAATCCGCCGTCGTTGCCGCGGCCGTGGGCATCCTGGCGGCCAATTTCATCCTGACGGGGCTGTTCTTCGAATGATCCAGGTCACCGGATTGCGCAAATCCTTCGGCGGCAAACCGGTCCTGGCCGGCGTGGACCTGACGGTGGGGCAGGGCGAAAGCCTGTGCGTGATCGGCCAGTCCGGCACCGGCAAGTCGGTGCTGCTCAAGTGCATCCTGGGCCTGACCGTGCCTGAAGGGGGGCAGATCCTCTGGCAGGGTCGCCCGCTGGACCGTGCCGCGCGCCCGGACTTCCTGGCCCGCTTCGGGATGCTGTTCCAGGGTGCGGCGCTGTTCGACAGCCTGACCGTCTGGCAGAACGTGGCCTTCCGCCTGCGCCAGCGGATGCCCGACCGCAAGGCCCGTGCCATCGCCGTGGAAAAGCTAGCGCGGGTCGGTCTGGGACCGGAAACGGCGGACCTGATGCCCGCGGAGCTTTCGGGTGGAATGGCCAAGCGGGCGGGGCTGGCCCGTGCCATCGCGGACGACCCCTCGGTGATCTTCTTCGACGAACCGACGACCGGACTGGATCCGATCCGGGCGCGCAGGATCAACGACCTGATCCGGGGTATCGTGACCGAGACAGGGGCGACAGCGATCACGATCACCCATGACATGGACTCGGTCCGGGCCATCGGCGACCGGGTGGCGTTGCTGCAGGACGGACGGATCGCCTGGGACGGGGCAGTTGTCGCGATGGACTCCGCACCCCCACTGGCCGAGTTCCTGGGCCGGACATGTGACATTAATGCCACATGAATCTGCAACATGACCTTGTGCGAATCCCTTCGGATCGCCACCATGAATAGCACGACCTGAGCAGGAGAGAGATTTGGGCCTTACGCCTACGCCCCCCGTCGCGACACCTTCGAACGAAACCCTGCTGGAACTTCCCGACAACCGGCTGCTGATCGACCTGTGCGGCGCGAACGACCGCCACCTTGCCCGCATCGAGGAGGCGCTTGGCGTCCACATCCTGCGCCGAGGCAACCAGCTGGCAGTCGTCGGCACCCCCGAGGCCCAGGCCGAGGCCGCGCTGCTGCTGCGCGGGCTCTATGCGCGGCTGGAACAGGGCCGCCCCGTTTCGCTTGCCGAGATCGAGGCTGCGTTGCGCATGGGTGTCGAAGGCTCGACCCCTGCGACCCCCGCCGAACAGCTCGAGATGTTCGCGGCCGGCGATTACGAATTGCGCACCCGCAAGAAATCCATCGAGCCGCGCACGGATGCGCAAAAGGCCTATGTCCGGTCGCTGTTCCAGAACGAACTGGCCTTCGGCATTGGCCCGGCGGGCACCGGCAAGACCTATCTGGCGGTCGCGGTCGGCGTCACGATGCTGATCGGCGGGCATGTCGACAAGATCATCCTGTCCCGCCCGGCCGTCGAGGCGGGCGAACGGCTGGGCTTTCTGCCCGGTGACATGAAGGAGAAGGTCGATCCCTATATGCAGCCGCTTTACGACGCGCTGAACGACTTTCTTCCCGCCAAGCAGATGCAGAAGCTGATGGAGGAAAAGCGGATCGAGATCGCGCCCCTGGCCTTCATGCGCGGGCGCACGCTGGCCAATGCCTTTGTCGTTCTGGACGAGGCGCAGAACGCCACCACCATGCAGATGAAGATGTTCCTGACCCGGCTGGGCGAGGGGTCGCGCATGGTCGTGACCGGCGACCGCACCCAGATCGACCTGCCGCGCGGGATACAGTCTGGCCTTGTCGATGCCGAACGCATCCTGGACGGGGTCAAGGGGATCAGCTTCAGCTATTTCACCGCCAAGGATGTCGTGCGCCACCCGCTTGTCGCCCGCATCATCGAGGCGTATGACACCGAGGATGCCGCCGCCCTGGCGCGTGGCGAATCAGAGGGACCGCGCGGACAATACGCACCCCGCCGGGCAATGCGAGGCGATGCCTGACGACATATCCACCGATTGCGTCATCGAGGATGACCGATGGGAAACGCTGGGGCTTGAGGCCCTGGCGGAACGCGCCGTCGCGGCCGCGCTGACCTGGCACGGCATCGGCGGCGAAGTTGTCGTCATGGGCTGCGACGACAGTCGCATCGCAAGCCTGAATGCGGATTTCCGCGGCAAGCCCCGCGCGACCAACGTGCTGTCCTGGCCCTCGGTCGAGCATCTTCCCCATGAACCCGGCGCCACGCCCGACCTGCCGGACGAGGAGGAACTGGGCGACATCGCCATCGCCTATGACACCTGCCTGGCCGAGGCTGCGGCGCAAGGCAAGCCGGTGGCGGACCACGTGACCCACCTGCTGGTCCACGCGACGCTGCATCTTCTGGGCTATGACCACATGAACGACGCAGATGCGGAAACAATGGAAGCCGCCGAGCGTTCGATCCTGTCGCGGCTGAATATTCCCGACCCTTATCAAGAGAAGGTCTGATGAACTCCGAGTCTCGATTACCCGCCCCGCCCCTTGGTGCCGACGCGGCCAGTGCCGCCGACGGTGTCGGAGGGGAGGGACGGGATCTTCCCGCCGCGCGGGGTTTCCTGGGGCGCTTCTTCGACGCCCTGACGGGCGGGGACGATGATGCGGACGCAGACGACCGCGCCCCGGCGCAGGTCGCGCCCGGCATGGTGAACCTGCGGCGGATGCGGGTCGAGGACGTTGCCGTCCCCAAGGCCGAGATGGTGGCTGCCCCCGAGACGAGCAGCCTGGACGACCTGGTCGGCCTGTTCCGCGAACACGGCTTTTCGCGCCTGCCGATTTATGGCGAGACGATGGACAGCCCCTTGGGCATGATCCACCTCAAGGACCTGGCGTTGAAGCACGGCTTCGGGCAGGGCGGCGATTTCCAACTGCGCCCGATGCTGCGCCCGCTGCTTTACGTCCCGCCGTCCATGTCCATTGGCGTGCTGCTGCAGCAGATGCAGCAGAAGCGCATCCACATGGCCTTGGTCATCGACGAATATGGCGGGGTGGATGGCCTGGTCACCATCGAAGACCTGATCGAGCAGGTCATCGGAGAAATCGAGGACGAGCATGACGAGGCCGAGGGCAGCCTCTGGCTGCTGGAAAAGCCCGGCCAGTGGCTGATCCAGGCCCGCGCGCCTTTGTCGGATGTCGAGGCCGAGACCGGCCTGTCCCTTGCCATTCCCGAAGATGACGAGGATGTGGACACCCTTGGTGGGCTGGTCTTCGTGCTGGCGGGCCACCTGCCCGCGCAGGGAGAGATCATCCCCCATGGCTCGGGCGCCGAGTTCGAGGTGGTGGACGCCGATCAGCGGCGGATCAAGAAACTGCGTTTGCGGCTGCCTGCTGCGGCCTCGGCCGACAAGGTCACGCCGATCCACATCCCGCAGGACGCCGTCGACGAAGGCTAGGCCTGTTCGCCGAACATTTCCAGGACCGCCGACAGGAAGGCAGTCCGGCGTTCGGGACTGCACATCATCACCTCGTGTCGCGCGCCAGCCATCTCGACCAGGGTGCCGCGTGGCCAGCGGGACATGCGGTCACGGATGGCCGCAGGAGAGACGATCCGTTCTTCAGTCCCCAGGCTGACAAGGGCAGGCAGGTCGGGAGAGGGGATCCTGGACAGGCGCAGGCATTCGTTCAGCGCCTTGCCCACCCAGTCGAAGCTGGCCCCGCCCAGCGTCATGTCGGGCCAAGCCGCAGCCTCGCGCACCATCTGGCACCATTCAGCCGCATCTTCCGTCAGAAGATTGGCGCTGAAGGATTCATCCAGCACATAGGTTCCAAGCGCGCCGCTGCCGGGGGCCAACTGTCCGCCGCGGCCCAGCCGGCCGGCAAGATAGGCCATTCCAACCGCAATGCCGTGCGGCATCTGCCGCAGGTTGATCCCCCACATGGGTGCAGAAAAGGCGGCCGAGGCGACCGACAGGCCTTCCAGCAGCGCCGCCAGCCCGATGCAGCCGCCCATCGAATGGGCCAGCAGGTGCCAGGGGCGGGGCAGGTTCCGGTCTGTAGCGGCCTCGACCATCTGGGCCACGTCGCGCTGATAATCGGAAAATTGCGCCACATGGCCCAACCGGGCATTCTGCTGCAAACGTGCCGACAATCCCTGTCCGCGCCAGTCGATCGCGATCACATCGTAGCCCGACTGGGTCAGCGCAGCGGCAATGCGCGCATATTTCTCGATATATTCGGTGCGGCCGGGAAACAGCAGGATGCTGCCCCGGCTGGCGGTCGCGGCAGGCCAATGGGCCAGCCGCAAGCTTATGCCGTCGTCAGCCTGCGCCCAAAAGGCCTCTGCGGGGCGAAGGGGATCGCCCGGCAACTGCCTGAAGGGGGCCTGCCGCGTGGCCACGACTGGATCAGGACAGGGCCTGGCCCAGTTGCATCGCGACGCCCATCGAGCCGTCGATCTTCAGCTTGCCGGTCATGAAGGCGGTGGCAGGGTTCACGCTGCCGTTCATGATGCCTTCAAAGGTGTCGCGGCTGGCGAACAGGGTCACCTCGGCCTCTTCGTCTCCTGCGCGGACGCCATTTTCGTCGATCATGATCGCACCCTCATCCTCGATCACGAATTTCGCGGTCGAGCCGAAGCTGCCGATCTTCTCGTTCAGTTTCTCGACGGCGGCGTTCACAACTTTGCTCATTTTCAGCTCTTTCGTTTCAGGTGGGCTGGCGCCCGGGGTGCGGGCTGGTTAACATCCTTCATATGCGCCCCGTCCGCCACATTTTCCATAATGTCGTCGCGGCAATCTGCCACCGAATGGTTACGCTTTTCCTTATCCCTGCCGCCTTTCTGGCAGCAGGGGCGGCCATGGGGCAGGAACGGCCCGACATGGACGACTTGTTCCGCCGCCTTGCCGATCCGGCGGGCGAGGGCTGGCGCATCGCCGAATCGGATATCCTGCGCGAGTGGTCGAAATCGGGATCGGCCGCGATGGACCTGCTGTTGCAACGGGGAGAGCGTGCCCTAGACGAAGGCGATCCGCAGGCGGCAGTGGGCCATCTGACCGCGTTGACGGACCATGCGCCTGACTTCGCCAACGGCTTCTATACCCGCGCCGCAGCCTATGCGGCCCTTGGCCAGTTCGGGCCAGCCTTGCAGGATCTTGCGCGGACGCTGCAACTGGAACCCCGCCATTTCCAGGCCATGACCCAACTGGCCATGATGCTGGAGGAAACGGGCGATACTGACCGCGCGCTTGGGGCCTATCGCCAAAGCCTGACCATCCATCCCCACCAGCAAGAGGCGATTGATGGCGCGGCGCGTCTGGAACGCCAGCAGGACGGCACCGATATCTAGCCCATGACAATTCATGAACGCGGCCGCGTGACGGCCATCCTTGGCCCGACCAACACCGGGAAAACGCATTACGCGATCGAGCGGATGCTGGCGCACCGCACCGGCGTGATCGGCCTGCCGCTGCGCCTGCTTGCACGAGAGGTCTATGACCGGATCGTCAAGGCGCGGGGGCCTTCGGTCGTGGCCCTGGTGACCGGGGAAGAGCGGATCGTCCCCGAACGGGTGCAATACTGGGTCGCCACGACCGAAGCGATGCCCGACATTGCCGCCGATTTCGTGGCCATCGACGAGATCCAGCTTTGCGCCGATCCCGAACGCGGCCATGTCTTCACCGACCGCCTGCTGAAGATGCGGGGCCTGCACGAGACGCTGTTCCTGGGCAGCGACACGATGCGCCCCGCCATTGCCTCCCTGATTCCGGGCGTCCAGTTCCAGCGGCGCGACCGGCTGTCGCAACTGTCCTGGTCAGGGTCCAAGAAGCTGTCGCGGATGCCCGCGCGGTCGGCGATCGTGGGCTTTTCCGTCGATGACGTCTATGCCATGGCCGAACTGATCCGGCGGCAGAAGGGAGGCTGCGCGGTGGTGATGGGCGCGCTGTCGCCCCGCACCCGAAACGCCCAAGTGGCGATGTATCAGGCCGGAGAGGTGGATTACCTCGTTGCCACCGATGCGATCGGCATGGGCCTGAACCTCGACATCCGGCATGTGGCCTTCAGCGCCACGCACAAGTTCGACGGCCGCCGCGTCCGCCCGCTGTTCCCGCACGAGATGGGCCAGATCGCTGGCCGGGCAGGGCGGCACACCGAATCCGGCACCTTTGGCGTGACCGGAGAAGCCGGTATTCTGGACGAAGGCCTGATCGACGCGATCGAGAACCACCGCTTTGCCCCCATCCAGCGGCTGACCTGGCGCAACACCGATCTTCAGTTCGGCACGATGGACAGGCTGGTCGAAAGCCTGGAAGCGCCGTCCGGCCATGCCCTGCTGGGCAAGGGTCGGGATGCGGATGACGTGCAGGCATTGAAGACCCTGCGTGAGATCCCCGAAATCCGCGACCGCGTCCAGGGCGGGCAGGATGTGCGGCTTTTGTGGGACGTGTGCCGCGTTCCCGACTTCCGCGGCATCTCGCCTGCCGAACATACCAGCTTGCTGGCGCGAATCTTCGGATTCCTGCAGGATGGAGCGATCCCGTCGGACTGGCTGGGGAATGCGATCAAGCGGATCGACCGGACGCATGGCGACATAGATGCCATTTCAAAACGGCTGGCCTATATCCGCACCTGGACCTATGTGGCGCAGAGATCTGGCTGGGTTCAGGACGAAAGCCATTGGCGCGGCGAGACGCGCGCGGTAGAAGACCGCTTGTCAGACGCGCTGCACGCGGCGCTGACCCAACGATTTGTGGACCGGCGCACCTCGGTGCTGCTGCGCCGGCTCAAGCAGAAGGAGAGCCTTGTGGCCGAAGTGAACGATAAGGGCGAAGTGACGGTCGAGGGCGAATTCGCCGGCCGCTTGGAAGGTTTCCGCTTCCGCCCCGACCAGACCGGATCGGCCGACGAGGCACGGATGCTGAACCGCGCCAGCTACGAGGCGCTGCGCCCCGAGTTCCACCTGCGGGCGGACCGGTTCTATAACGCGCCCGATACCGAGCTGGACTATACCGAACAGGGTGGCCTGATGTGGGGCAGCTCTGCCGTCGGCAAGCTGGTGCGCGGGTCTGACGCGCTGCATCCCGGCGTCGAGGTCTTTGTGGACGAGGAAGCCGGCCCCGAGATCGCCGAGAAGGTGAAGCGCCGGCTGCAGCATTTCATCGACCGCAAGGTCGCCGCGCTGTTCGAACCCCTGCTGACCCTGCAGAAGGACGAAGCCCTGACTGGCCTTGCCCGCGGCTTCGCCTTCCGGCTGGTCGAATCGCTGGGCATCCTGCCGCGGGATGGCGTGGCGCACGAGGTCAAGGAACTGGACCAGGACGCGCGCGGCGCGTTGCGCAAGCATGGCGTCCGCTTCGGTCAGTTCACGATCTTCATGCCTGCGCTGCTGAAACCCGCGCCGACCCGGCTGCGGCTGGTCCTGTGGTCCCTGGCCGAGGGGCTGGATACCTTCCCCGAAAGCCCGCCCCCCGGCCTGGTCACCATCCCGCATATCGCTGACGTGCCGGAACAGCATTACACGCTGTCGGGCTATCGTCCCGCCGGTGAACGCGCCATCCGCATCGACATGCTGGAACGGCTGGCCGACCTGCTGCGCACGCAGGACACGCGCGGCGGCTTCGAGGCCAATCCCGACATGCTGTCGATCACGGGCATGACGCTGGAACAGTTCTCTCGCCTCATGGACGGTCTGGGCTATGCGGCCGAACGTGGCGAGCGTGCCAAGGTCAAGGCGGCCGAGCCTGTGGCCGCAGCGCCCGTCCCCGAGGCGGAGGCGACCTCGGACGCCCCGATGACCGAGGAGGAAAGCGTCCTCGCGGCCGAGACCCGCGCCCGCTGGGAGGCCGAGCAGGCCGAGAAGCGCCGCGCCGAGGCCCAGGCCGCAGGCGAACCCGTCGAGGAAGCCGCGCCCGAGATGGAGGTTTTCTACACCTTCCGCTGGGCACCCAAGCCTCGGCAGAACCGCCGCCCGCAGGGCGAAGGGCAGGGCCGGCGCGGCGGTCCGCGCCGCGACAACGCGCCCGATGCCCCGCGCGAGCCGCGCGCTGACCGGCCCGAACGCGCCGAACGTCATGACCGCCCCGAGGGCGGCCGCCCGAACCGGGAACGCCGTGAGGATCGCGGTCACGGCGAAGGTGGCAAGCCTCGTGGCAAGGACGGCTTCAAGAAGGGCGGCAAGCCGCAGCACAACAAGCCCGCTACCTTCTCCTCGCGTCCCGAGAAGAAGGCAGATCCGGACAGCCCCTTCGCGATCCTGGCGGCGCTCAAGGACAAGAAGTGACGGAAGACGCCGGCGCGCTGCGCCTGGACAAGTGGCTTTTCTTCGCGCGGGTCTTCAAGTCCCGCGCGATTGCCGTTGAACGGATCGAGGCCGGCGGGGTCCGGGTGAACGACCAGTCCTGCAAGAAGCCCGGCAAGCTGGTCCGGCCGGGCGACCGGGTCACCGTCTCGGCCCATGGGCAGATCCGCGCACTCGAGGTGACGGCCTTGGGTCAGCGGCGCGGCCCCGCAACCGAGGCGCAGGGCCTTTACCACGACCTTGACGCAGAGGGTGGCGGAACCGGCGTCTAGCCGAGGGCCCGCTTGGCGGGACAGGGTTTGCGCCCAAGGCCCCGACCCGAAACGGCGGTCTTTTCAGGCGGCACGGCCTTGAATGATCGGCGACCGGGGCGTAACTAGCGCCTGTCGAGAATGGAGCCTGCAATGACCTATGTCGTGACCGACAATTGCATCATGTGCAAATACACCGATTGCGTCGAGGTCTGTCCCGTGGATTGCTTTTACGAGGGCGAGAACACGCTGGTGATCCATCCCGACGAATGCATCGACTGCGGCGTCTGCGAACCCGAATGCCCTGCCGACGCGATCCGTCCCGATACCGAGCCGGCGATGGAGGAATGGGTCGAGTTCAATCGCAAATATTCCGAGATTTGGCCGGTCATCACCCAGAAGAAAGAGCCGCTGCCGACCGCCGCCGAGATGGACGGGGTGCCGGGCAAGCTGGACAAGTATTTCTCGGAAGCGCCGGGCGAGGGCGACTGATTGTCGCGATTCGCGGCCGCCGCACTCGTTGTGGCGGCTTGATGCGGCGTAACTGCTTGAAACGCAGATCATAGCACCCTTGCCACAGGTGCGACGAAAGTTCCCGACAGGATGCTTTTTTTAGCGTCTCATTTGTGTTATGTTCAGCAAACATTCGCATCTGATGGGAGTCAGAGGCCCAGAAGATGCGTCCCCCAGAATCTGCCGAACCTTGCCTTCTGCCAGGCCAGGACAAAACACATGAGTGATGACAGGCCGGAGGCGGCATTCGCTGCTTTCGGTTCTTTGTGTCCTTCTAAAGGCACTACCTAGAGGAAGCCAGATGTCCAAGACCAAGAAAAACGAATTCCGTCCTGACGATTTTGTTGTCTATCCGGCCCACGGCGTCGGCCGCATCGTGTCGATCGACGAGCAAGAGGTTGCTGGCCTGCGGCTGGAGATGTTCGTGATTTCCTTCGAGAAGGACAAGATGACCCTGCGGGTGCCGACCGCCCGTGCCTCGGAAATCGGGATGCGCAGCCTGTCCACGCCCGACCTGATCGACCGCGCCCTGGAGACGCTGAAGGGCAAGGCCCGCGTCAAGCGCGCGATGTGGTCGCGCCGCGCCCAGGAATATGACCAGAAGATCAACTCGGGCGACCTGATGTCCATCGCCGAGGTCGTGCGCGACCTGCACCGCAACGACGATCAGCGCGAACAGTCCTATTCGGAACGCCAGCTTTACGAAGCCGCCCTTGACCGGCTGACCCGCGAAGTCGCGGCCGTCAACGGCCTGGACGAAGGCGCTGCCCAGAAGCGGGTCGAGGAAGTGCTGCTGTCGCGCGCGGCGTGATTACAGTCACAGCGCATCAGGGGCGGCCGTCAAGGCCGCCCTTTTTCAATCGGTTGCCGGGTCGCGCGATCACAGGTAATCATGGTCCATCGTCAAGAGGCCACCGTGACCCGTACCCCCTCCTTTGCCATGGAATCCCCGCTGGCCGATGATCTGGCCTTGCTGTTTCACCGGCACACGGCGGACATGCAGGCGGACACTCCGCCCGAATCCATCCACATGATGCCGCGCGAGGACCTTGTTTCGCCCGACATCGACTTCTTCGTGCTGCGCCAGGACGGCGCGGCAGTAGGAATGGCCGCGCTGAAGCGCCTTGATCCGACGCATGGAGAACTCAAGTCCATGCATGTCCTGGCCGAGGCGCGGGGCAGCGGCCTGTCGCGCCTGATGCTTGACCGACTGATCGACCACGCGCGGCGGGTGGGCCTGTCGCGCCTGTCGCTGGAAACCGGCGCCCAGCCCAGCTTTGCCGCAGCCCGCGCGCTTTATTCCCGCGGCGGCTTTGCCGAATGCCCGCCCTTCGGCAGCTATCGGCTGGATCCCAACAGCGTCTTCATGACCCGCACGCTGTGACTTGCGCATCACCGCGCGATCCCGCAAAAGATCGCCCTGACGGTCCCGTAGCTCAACTGGATAGAGCAGCCGACTTCTAATCGGCAGGTTGAGGGTTCGATTCCTTCCGGGATCGCCAGTACTTCTGAAGACCATTGTTTTCGCTTCATTTTATTGCGGTTTCCAGTCCAGTTTCCAGACCGGTTTCCAATTCCTGTTCTTCATCCGGTCCCGAGAGGACCCGTCGCCGATCTGCGGCCTTTGCGTACCGCTGTACCTCGGACAGGGTTTCGTGTCCTGTCCACGCGGCGATCTGGTGCGTCGTCGCGCCTGCTTCAGCAAGTGATTCTGCTCGTGCCTTGCGGAGGCCGTGGGCGGACTTGCCATCCTGCACTCCGGCGGCTGCGGCCGCCTCGGCAAACCAACTGCTGAAAGCCTTATGTGACCGAGCAGCGCCGTAAAGTGTCACAAGCCAAGTCATATGCTTGGGCGCGGCAGCGATAGCTTCTTTAAGCATGTCCAGGTCTGTCTTCATGCCTCTGGCGAAGGCAGGAAGCGCGCGGTTGAACGGTACAGATACCTCGCCCCCTGTCTTCTTCTGCCGAAAGGTCAGCCAGCCTTCGCGGTCGACCATGCCGGGACCTAGCCGCACAACGTCCGATGCGCGGCAGCCGAACCAGTACAGGAGTTCCATCGCCAGCCGCTGCGGTGTGTCCAAGGGCCAATGCTGACGAAACTTCTCGATATCCGCTGCTGTCCAAGGGGTATGGCCATCGGACTTCTTGGTCGCCCGTTTATCGACGCCGGATGTAGGGTCGGTGCTGATTCGTCGCGTTGCTTTGGCCCACGCGCAGAACCCCCGCCAGACTTTCAGCCGGCTGTTTGCGGGATGCCCGGAAAGCTTCGCCAAGTCTGCCTCGATGTGAGTTTCACGAAGGTCGGCAAGCTTGGCGGCCCCCCATGTTTTCGCGATCTTGTCTATCTGACGGCGGCGCTGCTCTCGCGTGGCCTGCGCCAAGTCTAGGAATGCTGGGCATTGCTGATAGACCGACAGTGCTTCTGCAATGCTGCCAGGCGAGTGCTTCGGCCCCCCCTGAACGGGTTTCTTTGAGGCCATTGCTGCCGCATAAGCCATCAGAAACTCTGGCGTGTCTTTCGGTCCGTCGGGTAAGCGCACCATCTTGTGGCCTGGCACGGCAAGGTAATGAAGCCGTGTGCCGCTCGCCTTCGTGATCGTCTTGACGTGCTTAAGCTTCACCGCATTGCCTTTAAGATCGCGTCGCATGTGTTCGCCTCTGGCTCGTCGCCCTCTCGGGGAAGGCCCGAGGCATATTCGTCCAAAGCAAGCCGATCGTATAGACGCTTGCCATCCAGGATTGTCCTGGGGATCGGCAGGCTGCGCAGCTTCGTCTCGCTAACGCCAAGGTAGACCGCGGCCTGCGGAGTAGGCAGGAGGCGCGGTGCGTAAGAGATATCAACCCGTGCCATCGATGCTCCCAAACTTTTCAGCTTCGTTTCCCCAGTTCACCCAACCGGGGCGCTTCTGTCGGCTGAAGACCTCGATCCGCCGGGCGTCGGGCATCAGCTGCTCGGCCGCGGCGAAGGCTTCCTCAGGCTTGCGGCTGTGCTCGCGGATCCGGCCCATGATGACGGACCTGGTGCTCTTCGTGGTCTTCGGTGTGCCCCGGGTGGCGATCAAGAAGGGCTCGCCGGCGCAGCGCAGGATGTAGCCCGTGCCGAAGTTGAGCTTGTCGTTCTTCGTCGTCTTCACCCAGTGGCCAGCCGTCTTGAATTGGAAGCCCCAGGCATCGATGATCTTGAAGGCATCGCGCAGCAGCGGGTTGGTCGCCCATAGCCACAGCACCGCATCATCGGCCGCAAGGGCAGAGACGGGCAGGGCCGCGATCTCATCGAGCGTCATGCAGGCGTACTGGGCCTGGGGTGCCTTCTCTTCGCCCTTCTCCGACCTCAGCTGATAGAGCCATGGCGGATCGGCCATGATCATGTCGAAGCCGCCGAACGGACGGAGGGCAATGAACTGCTGCAGCGGGGTCATGGCAGCAGGGCCTCGATCTCGCGGGCCATCTGGTTCAGGTCGTAGCCGGTCCGTTGATCGCGACCTGGTCGCGTAAGCACCCAGACATGCATCGGCTCGCCAGATCGGAAGCTTTCGACCGACATCTCAGGACCTCGATCGAGTACCTTTTCCAGAGCTTCCTCAATCATCTGGACGCGCTGGAGCTGCGAAGCTTCAGCAAAGCTGAGCTGGCTCATGCTGCCTCCAACTGATCGATGTTAATCTTCTGGACCGAGAATGAGACCGCACAGACCCAAGGGTTGGTGCCCCAGCCGAAGCCGCGCGATTTGTTCAGGCCGTCCCACAGGTCGCGGAACCAGCCGTGTGCCTCCATGCCAGCCAGTTCCTCGTCGGTCTGGCAGGGGCATCCCTCCGCCCGCGCATCATCCTCGCTGATGTCCTGCAACCGCTGCACGCGCACATCGGTCACGGTCAGCGTCAGGCGGCTGGCCCAGCGGGGCATGTGGATTGAGGGGCGCCAGCGTTGCCGCTCCGGGTCCACCGCATCGGCGCGGTAGTAAGCGTGGATGCGCAGATCGGGGCAGGCGTGAATGTCGTCGGCCTCGTCGCCTACCTTTGCCCAGGTTTCACGAACCCAAAGGCGGTCGCCGGGGGCATATCCTGGTGACATGCAATAGCCGGTCTGCGTGTGCCAGATCGCTGCGCGTTCCGGGACCGGAGTGCCGTCCTTCAAGCACACGCCGGGACCGCCAATCGTGGTCGCTTCCCATTCCCCGCGCAGGGTCTTTTGCTTCGGCAGCTTCAACACCCGCCGCGTCTGCGTCTTGCGGCCTTCGAGGATGGCGCGGACCATCGGCCCGCTGAACAGGATGGGGCGGTCAGCCATGGCGCGCCTCGCTGGCGTGCCGCTCGCACCAAGCTTTGGCCTGTCGCTTGCTGTCATGTTCCGACACCACGCGACGATCCATCACGACCCAGACCTCGGGCACGTTCGGCTCGTCGATGATGCTGTAGGGCCCGGCCTGCAATTCGGCGCTGCTGGTGCGGGTCCAAGTGAGGGTGCGCTTGCGGCGCAGGCGGCCGAGGGTGGCGGCGAGGATGCTGGCAATCAGGCCACTGAGCAGCGTGGGGTGGTTAGCCATCAGTGCTGCCTCGCGATAGTGGGCAGGACGTCCTGCTGTTTGCTCCACCGATCCAGCTGCATCCTCATGACCTGGCTCGCGAAGTCCTTGTCTACGTTGCTGGCATGGAAGGTGCCGTTTCCGTCCCAGGTGAGCAGAATGAAGGGCAGGCACTGCCCCGTCGCCTCTTCGGTGAGATCGTCGATCAACGGCGCAAGGGTGCAAAGCAGCTCCTGCAGCTTGAGGCGTTCGTCATTCGTAAGAATGGGAAGGTCGTTCGCCGACTTGCTCATGTCGATTTCCCTTCTGATTTGTTGTTGCCAAGGCGGCGGGCGATGACTGCGACGGCCAAAGCACCTCCCAGGAGCGCTCCGGTGGCGGGCAACGGAACGGCCGCGACCGCCGGAACCTCGGATAAGGTCATAGGGCTTGCACCCGCCTCAGCGGGGCAGGTCCCCGTGAGAAACAGGCTGCGGAGCGGGTGACTGGCGCAATCGGCGACGGGCATCTTTCCGGCCAAGGGCGAGTCGAAGACCGCGCACGCGGCGCCAGTGTCGCCGATCACTCGAAAGCCCGTGCCCGCCACCCAGCAGGCCTCGTCTACGGTGCAGGGCATCTGCGGCACCTGGGGGATGGTGGCGGCCGGGATCATGCCGGTGCACTTCCCAGCTTGGAATTGCGCAAGCCCTTGTCATAGGCGCGGATCAGCATGGTTGCCGCGTGCGAGTTCATGGCCCCGCCGCTGATCTTCCTGAGCTGCCGTGCCGACTCGGCCAGTGGGTCGAAGTCGGTTTCCTCGATCACCCGCGCGAGGCGATCGATGTCACCGCCCGCTTTCACAACGCGCTCGGTGACCTCGGCCACAGCCTGGATGTTCAGACTGGACAGGGCTTCAGGATTGTCCTCCTGACCATCCAAAAGAATTTCCAGCGACGTAAACACGATGCCTCGACCGTGCGCCTTGATCAGCTTGTAGAGTGCCGAGATCGATCGGGTCTGGCGCGGCCGCAGTGGCGTGCCGGGCACGATGTCGGTGCTGATATCCAGCTCACGCAGGATGTCGGCCAGTTCCACTGCCTGGGGATCGCCCGCCGCGACCTTGGCCCGAAACTTGTCCACCGGCGTCACAGTGGTTCTGACATCGTTAATCCCGACAAATGCGTCGGCTTCGGCTGCGCCCGATGCATCAGCCAGCGAGACCAGGGCAGGGACATGGTTGATGCCGATCGCGGCCGCTGCGATTGCTCGATGCTGCCCATCAATGACCGCAAGCTTGCCGTCATGATGGGAAACGCTAATCGCGCCGAACTTCAGCCAGGAGAAATCCGAGATGATCCGAGCCACTGTGCTGCGGCCTTTGGCGCTAAGGGCGCGCTGATAGAGCCGGTCGATCACGAGAGACTCGACCGGCACCAGCCGATACTCGACGACAGTATCTGCAGGGTGAATGATCCGGCCTTCGGGGTGCTGCTTGCGCAGCCAAGCATCCACAAGATCGGAAACAGGGCGGAGGGATTTGGTCACTGCTCAATCCTCCGCTCGGCAGCGGCGATCCAGTTCCGGAATGCGCCATGCAGGCCGCCGGTGCTGGACGACCGGATCTTCTTCATGGTGATCGAGTTCGCGTCGGACCGTTCGCGCACCAGGGCGCCGTAGGTCTCGGTCAGGTACTCGCCCAGCTTCTGCGCGGCGGCACGGTGGACACGGTGCTGGTCCATCACGTCTTCGCCGCTGCGGCTATCGATCTTCGGCAGCTGGTTCAGACGCTCGCGCAGATCGTCGATGATGATGCGGAGGTCACCCATAGACCACCCACAGGATGGCGAACGAGCCAAGGATCGCGACGGCCAAGCCGACGACAGCCGCCCAACAGGCAGGCGCCAGCTGCTGCCATGGCTCAGGATCGTCGTTGAGGGCGACGGCCAGATCAATCGGCAGAGGCTTATCTTCGGAACCCTCGATTGGAACGGAGGTCCGATGCCTGTCCGGACTTGGAACGGAGGCCCAATGGCTGTCCGGCCCTGGAACGGACGTCCGGTGCGTGTCGTGGTCGGACGGGCGATAGCTGCGCGTCATGGCGGTCAAATCCTTTTGAAGGGTCAGTGCAGCCGGCCGTGATCCTCGGATTCGACGGCTGCGACAGCTTGGGGGGTGATGAGGAAGCAGGCGCCGGCCCGGCACATTGCCAGGGGCCGGCGCCCGGAAACTGTGACGGTGATGACCTGCCCGCTGCGCAGGTGCGCGGTTGCAGCGTCGACCTGATCGCCCGTCATTCGACGCCACAAGCCGGTGATGTCGCGGGTGTCATGCGTGATGTCGATCGGCGGGATCATGCAGCCAGATCCTCGATGCCATAGTGGCGGGCGCCGCCGAGGCGGTCCAGCTGGGCGTCGATGTCCGCAGTCAGCAGCGGCGTCTCTCGATCGCGGTCAGATGTGGCCCGCATCCTGCGCAGCCAGTCCTTGAGTTGCGCGACGCGGCGAACCCGGTCTGCATCCTCGCCCAGGCTTTCAGCGATCTCCGCCACCGTGCGGGCCCAGCCATGCAGGCGGCAGTCACCCCAGATGCGGTAGGCCAAGGCCATCGTGGCGGGGCGCATCAGCGCGGCCCTCCGCTGGAGTTGGCCGGGCGGTGGCGCTGCGTGACCTGGAGGCCATGGCGGCTGGCGACGATCGCCCAGGCGAGGCGGCGGATCGAGACCGGCGCGCGGGCAGCGATGTCAGGGGTGGAAACAAGGGCGATGGCATCGGTCAGGGCCGCATGCGCATCGGGAAGCGAGACGGTGAGGGTGGGGCGCATAGCGCGGGGCTCCATCGGGTTGCGATGGGCCAAATATGCTTGCAGGGTATATACGCGTCAAGTATAAATATGCTTGACGCGTATGTGGCTGTCCAAAGGAACAGGTGCTGCGACAGAGGTCTTACCCGCCAAGGGTTGTCACACAGGCAAATGTTCGCCTAATGTTCTATTGAAGCCTGAGGAGTGAAAATGCCAGAGAGAGACGTAGCCGAGTTCGCTCAGATCGTTGCTAGTCTGCCTGACCGCGACTTCGATCGTCTTCTTGATCAGCTGCTTTCGCTTCGGACTGAATCAGGCGAGCCATCTCAAGCCATCCCTCGCGACGCCCAGAGGGCAGCGTGCGGAAGGCGTCGATAAGCATTTGTTCGGCCTCGGCTCGCTCGTCTGAAAACAGAGCAGCGAGAGGGACGTTCAGTGCATCAGCGATGGTGCGGAATAGCGAAAGGGGCGGCCCCTCGTCGCCTTTTTCAATACGTGAGATGTGAGGCTGGGTAACGCCCACCATCTCAGCCAGGTCGTTCTGCCTGAGGCCTCTGACCTTCCGGATTTGCGCAATGTTGTTCATGAAATGATAGTGCTTCTTAAGCGAAGTTCTGTCGAATAAGCGCCGGGCATATTTATTCTTGACCCGTATATACCTGACACGTATATATCTAGCCATGATGACCCTTCGCTCCTACCTCGACGACACAAATACGCGGCAGGAAGATTTTGCCGCAGAAATCGGTGTGACGCAGGCGACCATCTCTCGCCTCGTCAGGGGTCTCGCGACCCCGAGCATCGAACTGGCTGCTCGAATCAAGCGGGCGACCAGCGGGGCCGTGGACTTCGAGACCTGGGTCACCATGCCTCAAGCGGCCATTTCGACCAGCAACCCCAACCAAGAGTGTACTCATGACAATCCCTCTTAAAACCGCGCCTCTGACGCGGCATAGCGGTAGGCCCGCGCAAATGTCCTTGACCCCTCCACCTGGCGGCCGGGGCCGCAGTTCCGCTGCGATGCGCCGCGCCCATGCGCGGCGCCCGGATCGCGAGGACTTCCTGCGCCGGTGGTCGATGCTGATGATTGCCAGCTTCCGGACCGCCGAGGACTGCGCGGAGCATTTCAGCGTGACGCTGCCCTGCGCCTGCAACTGGCGCGAAGGGATGCATCGCCCGTCCGGTGACCATGTCGATTTCGCGCAGGCCAGCCTGCCGGAGTACGAGCGGATCATGCGGGGCGGCTGATGGCACACGGGTCTCAGGTTGCCCGGGGCGGGGGTACATGGTCGGGGCGCAGCACCTGGCCTCAACCCGCTGCGATTGGGGCCCGCCTCGGGCGGGACCGTACATCCCTGATCGCGGAACCTGCGGCTGGCCCGGCCGAGAGCCGTCTTGGGGCGGCGGGGCACCTATCTTTGCCGTGTGGGACATTGCCTGTCCGCCGGTAACTGGCGGGGCGGCAATGTCCGCCGTCCCGCCCTTTTTATTCCGCATCCGCCTGTCCCGACACGGGCGGTCGTGCAGGGCGCCTCTCCTCCCTCTGGGCGCCCTGCACATCACGAACAAGGGATCGTTTCCATGGCACATGACAGACGAAAGCAGGCGGCCCTGATGATCGCCCTCGGCCTTGCCATGAAGTCCAAACTGGGAGAGCCGGATCCGGAAGTTCTGGGTCATACGGTGATTGCTGTCGGGGAGACCTTTGCGGCCGACGACCCCATGCAGATTGCCGTCAAGCACTTCGCCGACACCTTCCCGCTGGCCCGCCGCAACCCCTCGATCCTTCAGAAGGCGGGCGAACAGCTGTTCATGGCCGTCATCCGTGCTTGCTGGCCCATGCCGACCGGCCGCGCCGATATCGAAGGCTGATCATGGTTGCGATCGAAGAACAGAAGCCGTTGCCGACCGTTCGGATCGAGGAAGGATTCGCCGTG
This sequence comes from Paracoccus sp. AK26, assembly GCF_011801365.1. Lineage (NCBI taxonomy): Bacteria > Pseudomonadati > Pseudomonadota > Alphaproteobacteria > Rhodobacterales > Paracoccaceae > Paracoccus > Paracoccus sp. AK26. Next base: position 1,483,067 of record NZ_CP041041.1, on the reverse strand, counting down.
ATCCGCGTCCCGCTCTCCGAAGTTCACGGGTTGCGCGTCTGCCTGGCAGACTGCCCCTGCCGCGCCACCAAATCCACAGCCACACAGGATATACGACGCCGCCTCTCGAAGGCCTTGGGCCTGCTGCAGCAGAAGGCCCGCCTCTGATGCGCGAGGCCGATCCCCGCATTGCTGACGCACACCGCATCCCCATGGCCAGTCTGGTCGATCGCCTGCAGATCGGCGGTCTGGTGCGCACCAGCGGTGAACTCGTCGGCCCTTGCCCCGGCGCCGGCTGCGGTGGGACAGACCGGTTCGGCATCAACCTGCAGAAGCAGATCTTCAATTGCCGGGTCTGCGGTGCGAAGGGCGACCAGATCGCCCTGGTGCAGCTGGTGTTGGGCATGGACTTTCCGGCTGCACTCGAATGGCTGGTCGGACCGGCCCAGCAGCTGACGCCGGAGCAGCGCGCGGCGGCCCGGCGCCGTGAGGAAGAGAACAAGCGCAAGCGCGAAGCAGACGCCGATCGGCACCGTCTCGAGGCGATCAAGCGGGCCCGGGCGATTTGGGACGCATCGCAGCCTTCGGATGATACCGTTGTCGTTGATTACCTGACGCTTCGCAGGTTGCCGCCCCGGGCCGGTATTCCTATGCCCTCCTGGTGCCGGTTCGAGCCTTCCGCGCGCCTGGTCGTGCCGCTGCCCAACCGACAGAACGAATTCCAGACGGTGCACGAGGGTCCGGCGATGCTGTCGGCGATCCATGGTCCAGACGGCCAACTTACCGGTGTGCATCGCACCTGGATCGACCTGTCGCAGCGCAAGGGCAGGCCCGTCATCCGCCACCCGTTCAAAGATGGGGAAACGGTTTCCACCAAGAAGGTTTATGGCTCAAAAAAGGGTGGGGCGATCCACCTCTTCACCCCGCGCGGCGCCGACACCATGGTCATGGGCGAAGGGATCGAATCCACTCTGTCCGCCCTTCGGGGCGCGCCCATGTCCGGCACGGCGTATTGGGCCGGCGTAGACTTGGGCAACATGGCCGGTCAGCGCCAATTGGGGCGGGGTCAGCGCTATGCCGGCATCCCCGATATGACGGACAAGGATGCCTTCGTGCCGCCCGCATGGGTGCGGCACCTGATCTTCATCCAAGACGGGGACAGCGAACCTCGGTTGACCCGCGCCAAGCTGCTTGCCGGCTTGCGCCGGGCCATGGCGCTGCGCCCCGGCCTGAAAGCCAGCATCGTCCACCCCGGCGAGGGGAAGGACATGAATGATCTGCTGATGGGCGCCGCCCTCGGCACGGAAAGCGTATCGGCCAATGACTGATGGAATTGAAGAGATCCGGGCCATCATGGCCGAGCCGGAAAGCATCGATCTGCCGGACGGGATGGACGTGCCTGCAGATGATGGCAGCGATCCCGGTCCGCAGCCTGACGATCGCGGCCCGGATGACGGATCCCCCGCACCCCCTGATGCCGAGGGCGACGATCTGCCCCGCGAATGCGCCAGCCTGCCGCTGAACGACTTCGGCAACGGGCAGCGGTTCGTTCGGCACTTCGGCGATGATGTGATCTACGTGCCGCGTGTGGGCTGGTTCGTCTGGTCCGGTCAGCGGTGGGAGCAGGATCCGGACGAGATCGAGGTACGCCGCCACGCCCAGCAGCTGGGCGGGCTGATCGAGAAGGAGATCCCGCATCTCGCCCTCGACGAATGGCAGAACCTGCTTCTGGCGGAAGCGCCCCAGGTCCGCGTCCGGTTGCGCGAGGTCGAAGACCTGATCGACGCCGGCGGCGAGGGGGTCGAGGAAGCCCGGGCCGAACGCGACAAGCTCGAATCCAAGCTGCACCAGATTGAGGCGACGAAGCGGCTGCTGTCGTCAAAGAAGGGCGAGCATCGCAAGTTCGCCAAGTCGTCGGGCAACAGCGGCAAGATCGACGCGGCCATGAAGGAATCAACGGTCGATCTGTCCCGCAAGCTCGAGCTGCTTGACGCGGCCGTTCTGGACGTGAACTGCGAAAGCGGCGTTCTGCGGTTTACCGTGTCAGGCGGGCCGGGCGAGGGCTACAGCCGCATGGCCGAGGTCGAACACCTGGACCATGCCCGCGACCAGCTGATGACCAAGATGATGCCGGTGCGCTATGAGCCGGATGCCGAGCGCCACCTCTTTGAAAAAACCCTTAACCGGATCATGCCGGACCCGGAGATGCGGGGCTTCCTGAAGCGGTGGTTCGGGCTTTCGATGACAGCCCTGACCGGCGAACAGAAGCTGTGCTTCTTCCACGGCGGCGGCGGCAACGGGAAGTCGCTTCTGGTGGACCTGATCGCCCGCATCATGGGCGACTATGCCAGCACGGCCAAGATCGAGTCGCTGACCGGGCGAAACCGGCGCGGCGGCGGCGATGCCACCCCTGACCTCATCCCGCTTGTCGGTGCCCGCTTCGTGCGCGCCTCTGAGCCCGAGGAGGGCGAGAAGCTGCAGGAAGGGCTGATCAAGGAACTGACCGGCGGCGAGCCGATCCTGGTGCGCGCGCTCAACAAGGACTTCTTCGAGATCAAGCCGCATTTCAAGCTTACGATCAGCGGCAACCACAAGCCTGACATCCGCGGCCTCGATGACGGCATCTGGCGGCGGGTGCTGCTGGTTCCCTTCGATGTCCAGATCCCGAAGGCCGAACGCGATCCCGCCCTTGGCGAGAAGCTGTGGGCGGAACGGTCGGGCATCTTCAACTGGCTGATCGAGGGGCTGCTGGATTACCTCGAGGGCGGCTTGCGCGAGCCCTTAGCCGTCCTGGACGCCACCCGCGAGTATCGGGAGCAATCCGATCCGATCGGGCTGTTCCTGGACAGCGCCTGCGTCGTGACGGGCGAGTCAACCGACAGCCTGCCCACGAAGGACCTGGTGCTGGCTTTCAACTTCTGGATGGACCAGAGAGGCGAGGGCCAGTGGAAGGACCGCACCATCAGCCTGCGGCTGAAGGACAAGTCCCGCACCTGGCGAAGTGCCGTCACGGGGAAAGGATTCACCGATCGCAAGTCGAGCGGGATCATGCGCTATGACGGCATCCGCTTCAGCGACGTCTTCTATCGCGACCTGCCAATCGACGCGACCTCGGGCCGGGTGAACTGGAAGGGCGCTCGGAATGGCTGATCAGCCTAGATGGCGACGCCAATGTTGCTCGGAAACGATGCGGATCGGAAGCCCCGCATCACGCCATTCGACTGCCTGCATGATCTTGTTGCCGAAAGACGAATGCTTCCATGACTCAGTCGCATATTCGCCTATGACAAGATACCCAGTCTTTTGCGTCAGCGATCCGCAGATAGCTCCCAAGGCTGATGCCGCCGCCTCGCATTCCTTGCGGGTTCCAAAGGTGAAGGTGCCAGTAAAGCATAGGCGCTTGCCCGCATGTTCCATAGTTGGAAGCGGATCGCACAGCGGAAGAGTCGAAGATTTCAGCACCTCGCCAAGTTCGAAGTCATTAAGAGTCAGGGCCTGCATAGTTGAAACGAGATCTGCACGTTCCTCGGCATCAATCACTCCATCCGCCAGCGCAGCATCCAATCGGGCCACCAGCCGAGAAACCAGAGGATTGGCCCTTGCGCTGTCGTTGGCGGCAAGCCAGCGGTGCAGGAAATTGATCTCGTCGTCGTTCAGAGATCCATCAGCCAGAAGACCGCGCGCGAGGCCCATAAGCTCATGGACCTGTTTCTCTCCCATCCGCTGGCCTAGAAACTGGCCAGATCGTGCTGCGTCGGACATGATTCCCTCCCTTTTATCCAAACGTCCTGCAGCGTTACGCAAGCAGGCTTGGAGTCAATCTACGACAGTATCGGCCGAGGAAATTGTCCGGTCCTCGAGGGAGGATGCCTGCCGCTGCTACTGGCCAGCCTTATACCGTGCCCTTGAGGATCCCCGCACCCCTCTCTCGCTTGCTGCGATCAGGGAGGATCATCGTCCCTACGGGGAGGTTGGGGATGATATGGGGTGCGGGGGCCGGTCTTGAAAAATCACGGGGTTAGGGGGCGGATGGGGAGTATAGGGAGCATGGGGAGCATAAATGCCGACCTCCGCACATGCGCGCGCGCGTCAGTAGGGGGTCAGGGGGAAAGCCTCTCATGTGCGGTGGTTGGGAATTATCATCCCTATCCTCCCTAACCATCTCAACTCTCTGATCTTTCTCCCTTTATCTTCCCTAACCATCCTCCCTCTAACCTCCCTTTATCTCTGCCATCCTCCCTATGGTCCCTGAACTGAAACGTAAGAAAACAACGGATAGAATAATGAAAGAACAGGGCCACAAGATGTTGATTTCTGCCAAGCAGTTTGAAAAGACCGAGGCCCTTCGTTTGCATGCGATCAAAGCTGCAGCGGCTATCCCGGAAGAATGCGGTCCTGACATTGCCCCTTCTCCTGCCAGGGGCGGCTTTGTCCTGCAGCGCAACATCGAACTTCTGCCGGTTGGGACGGACAAGGTTGAGGCCGTCCATCGGGGTTTCGGTGGCCGCGCCGCTATCCGGCGGGCGGATGTGTTCGACGCCATGATCGCCGCCGCTCTGCGTGCCAAGCGGCCTGTGCCCCTGACGCCGGGCCAGATCGCGGTCGGCCGGCGTTATCATGACCTTGTCGAGCTGCTGACCGCAGACGGCACAAAGCTGTCCAGCCTTCAGTCGTCGTTCGGCGGCGGGGCGGGGCGCGACTGGATGGATCGGCGCATAGAATTCTCTGCCGAGCTGGAAGGCATGCGCCGCCGCATTGGCATCGGCCCGGCGATCGTGCTCCGTCGTGTCCGGCCATCGCAGCGCCACCGTCATCTGCAGCCCGGCGAACGCGCCCCGCACATCTTCACGCGGCGCGATCTGGTCGATGCTGTGTGTCTCAAGGGCAAGACCATCAAGCAGGCGCTCGTGCTGTTCGATTGGCAGGACAATGGGCGCAACAGCAAGGCCGCACTGGAGGCTCTCAGCGGGACGCTGGATGCCATGATCGGTTATCGGGGTTAGAAAAAGTTCTTGACGCCTTAGGGCGCTCTGTGAGAACAGAATCACTATTATCCGGAATTGCGCCCGCAGGGATCAGATGCCCTCGCGGGCGCTTCCTATCTCAGGACATCGCATGGCACGGATGAAGCAGCTCGCACCGCGCGGGCGGCAACTGAAGCCGCGCGGCCAGTCTGGTCTTGGGCCGGGTAGGGCGCGGGATCGTGTTGATACCTGGCGCGCCTGGTACAAGACGGCAGAGTGGCGGGCGATCCGATGGGAAGCCCTGGTCTCGGCCTACTTCACCTGCGTCCGGTGCGGGCTGGTCTATGACAGCGCGAACCTGGTCGGGGACCACAAGCGCCCGCACCGTGGAAACCGTGAGCTATTCTTCGACCGGACTAACGTCCAGTGCATGTGCGCCGACTGCCACAACCGGCACAAGCAGCGAGAGGAGAGGGCCAATGCTTATCGCGGCGATTGAGGGTGTGACCCGCATCATCGGCAAGTCGCAGGGCTATCTGGGCCTGCCGTTGCGCGACGAGGTGATGAACTGTGCCGTCACAGGCGAGGGCACCCCGGCCATGGTGTCGGCATGGCAGCCGACGCCGGACGAACTAGCCCGCCTCAACGCGGGCGCCTCGGTGCATCTGCGGGTGATCGGTACCCAGCACCCGCCTGTGATGCTCGAAGTCGGGCAGCCGCCCGCCTGATCCCGCGGGTCGGGCGCGGCACCCCCGAAAATCCAGCGGTTCACCTCGATCCGGCCTCGAAATCGACGCGGATCGGCCTGAAATGCCCGAAAACCGGGCAGATCGGCCCCTCGGACCCCGGAAAGGGGGGGTGGGTCGAAAGTCAGAGGGCCTGTCCGGCCCGGACCCGCGTCCCCCTCAGTCGGAGATTTTTTTCCTGTGGATCACGAAAATTCCCCGGCCGGACAGGAGGTTGACCTGTTCGGCCAGCCGCTGTCGCCGATGCGGGATCGTCGCGGCCGCAAGTCGTTCAAGAAAGACAAGGAAAACCAAGCGTTTGTGTCGCGCCGTGCGGCTGACGGCTGGACGCACGAGATGATCGCTGAGGATATGGGGATCGATCCGAAGACGTTGCGCAAGCATTTTTCCCGTGAGCTGTCTTCGGGCCGGGTCTTCATGGTCGGCGAGATGCTGGACATCCTGCACCGTCGCGCCCGTGAGGGGCACGTGCCTTCGGTCAAGGTCCTTCTCGATCGCTACGAGGACACCGCGCCGACGGCGCCGCGCAATCGTGGCGCGGTCGAGGAGGACGACGACGACCCTGCGCAGGACGCTCCGCTCGGCAAGAAAGAGCAGGCCGTCCTGGAGGCGCAGAAGGTGCCCGACAATTACGGCGACATCTTCAGCCGGTTGAAGGGCCGACACTGATGCCGCTCGACGGCGTGTCCTTTGCCTGCCCGGACTGGGCCGACAAGCTGCGCCAGGGACAGACGCCTATCCCGGCTCTACCGCTTGATGATGTGGTCGCGAATGCGGCTGTCGATCTGTTCAACCTGCTGCGGGTGCCGGACATCCCGGGCCAGCCGACAATGGCGGAGGCAGGGGGCGACTGGATCCGGGATATCGTGCGGGCCGCCTTCGGCTCGATCGACCCGGTAACTGGCAAGCGCTTCGTGGGTGAGATCTTCAACCTCATCCCGAAGAAGAACTCAAAGACGACCAATGCGGCGGCCCTGGGGCTGATTGCGCTCCTGATGAATTGCCGCCCGAACATCGATGGCGTGATCATCGGGCCGACGCAGGAAGTGGCCGAGAAGTGCTTTGCGCAGGCGGCCGGTATGATCGATGCCGATCCCTACCTGCGCAAACGCTTCAAGGTCATCGAGCACAAGAAGACTATCCTCGACCTGCACAAGGACGAGGAGACCGGCGTTCGCATGAACGCCAAGCTGAAGATCAAGAGCTTCGACCCGAAGGTTGTGACCGGCTCCATCCCGGCCTTCGCGATCATTGACGAGCTGCACCTGATGGCCGAGATGAACCACGCCTCTCGCGTGATCGGGCAGATCAGGGGCGGGATGATCACTAATGATGAAAGCCTGCTGATCATCATCACCACGCAGTCGGAGATCGCGCCGGCCGGCGTGTTCAAGGCCGAGCTGCAGTATGCCCGCGGGGTGCGGGACGGCTCGATCACCAACGGCGTGCGCATGCTGCCGATCCTCTACGAGTTCCCGGAGGAGATGCAGCGGTCCGAGGCCAAGGTCTGGCGTGATCCGAAGGTCTGGCCGATGGTCCTGCCCAATCTCGGGCGGTCGGTGACTATCGACCGCCTGGTGCAGGACTACCAGGGCGCGGTTGAAAAGGGGATCGAAGAGGAAATCCGCTGGGCCTCCCAGCACCTCAACATCGAGATCGGGCTGGGGCTGCATGCCAACCGGTGGCCTGGGGCAGATCACTGGACGAAATGCGGCGACAGGACGCTGACGCTGGACGCTCTGATCGAGCGGTCCGAGGTCTGCGTCGTCGGGGTGGACGGCGGCGGCCTGGATGACCTCTTCGGCTTGGCCGTAATCGGCCGAGAGCGCGAGACGCGAAAGTGGCTTCACTGGGCGCACGTCTGGGCCTTCGACGAGGTCTTCGAGCAGCGCAAGGACATCGCGCCGCGCCTGCTGGACTTCGAGAAGGCGGGCGATCTGACACGCTGCAAGGCTGTGGGAGACGATGTCGCCGGCGCCGTTGCGATCATCGAGCGGCTTGAGGAGGCGAGCCTGCTGCCCACGGAGAGCCCAGCAATCGGGTTGGACGCTGCCGGCATCGACGAACTGCTGGACGGCCTCGATCTCGCGGGCTTCGACGAGAGCCGCTGGATCAGCATCGGGCAGGGCTGGAAGCTGCAGCAGGCAGTCGTGAGCCTGCCCCGCCGGCTTAAGGACGGCAGGATGGCGCACGGAGCCAGCGAAATGATGGCGTGGAACGTCGGCAACGCCAAAACAGAGCTCAAGGGAAGCATATACGTCGTGACAAAGCAGGTAGCCGGAAGCGCGAAGATCGACGCCCTGATGGCGACCTTCAACGCCTCGATGTTGATGTCGGGCAATCCTGAAGCCCAAGGCCCGTCCGTCTATGAGACGCGCGGGATCAGGATGGTGTGATGGGTATCCTTGGCTGGCTAGGCTTTTCGGGTCGGGATGCCGGCACCGGTGCGGTTCCGGTTGCGCAGCCGCAGGCTCTGGATCAGGGTCAACTCTTCGACGGCATCAGCGATCCCTACCTGCTGCAATTCCTGCGCGACGGAGGCGTGACGCAGAGCGGGGCCTCAGTCACGCCCGACTCGGCGTTGAAGAACACGGCGGTCTTCCGGTGCGTGTCGCTGATCTCGTACTCGATCGCCATGCTGCCGCTGCACCTGCACCGGGACGGACAGCAGCTGGAGAAGGCGACGGACCACCCGCTGTTCCGGGTGCTGCACCGCAAGCCGAATGACTGGCAGACAGCGTTCGAGTTTCGGCAGCTGATGCAGACCTGGGCGTTGACCGAGGGCGATGCCTTCGCGGCCAAGGTGCGTCGGGGCGACCAGGTGATTGGCCTCCTGCCGATGGATCCACGCCGAACGGTGGTCGAGCAGCGGGATGATCTGTCGGTCGTTTACAAGTTCACGCCCAAGAACGGTGGGCAACGGACACTGCCTGCCCGCGACGTGTTCCACCTGCGGGGGTTCACGACCGACGGGCTGCGCGGCCGGTCCCTGCTGAAACAGGCAGCCGAAGCGATCGGCTTGGCGTTGCAGATCGAGCGCGCCGCCGCCCGCCTGTTCCGAAACGGCATGATCGTCGGTGGCGAACTGCGGATGGCGCAGGGCAAGAAGCTCTCGCAGGAAGCCTATGAGCGGCTGAAGGCCAGCATGGAAGAGCGGGAGGGTGCCGCAAACGCCCACCGGTGGCTGATCACCGAGGAGGGAATGGAAGCCCATCCCTTCTCGCAGACTGCCCAAGGCAGCCAGCACCACGAGATGCGTGGCCACCAGGTAGAGGAAGTGGCGCGGGTCTTCGGTGTGCCGCGTCCGCTGCTGATGGTCGACGACACGTCCTGGGGTTCCGGCATCGACGTCCTGGGCCAGATGTTCGTCCGGTACGGTCTCAATCCTTGGTTCGAGGCCTGGGAGCAGGCGATCTGGCGCTGCCTGCTCAGCGACCGCGAACAGGACGAGTATTACGCCAAGTTCAATGCGGCGGCCCTCTTGCGGGGCAGCATGAAGGACCAGGCCGAGTTCTTCGCCAAGGGCCTGTCGGTCAACAACCAGCAGCCCTGGCTGCACCAGGACGAGGTTCGCGGCTGGATGGACCTCGCGCCGCGCGATGACCTGCCAAAGCCGATCGGAAAAGGGAACGAGAAAGATGAGCCTGCGCGAACTGCCTGAAATCCGGGCTTTCCATAGGGTCGAAGCGCTCGGCTTCGAACTGCCCTCGGAGGCCGTCCAGTCGTTTGATCCGTCCTTGGTGTCGGCGGAAGACGATGCCGACGCGGTCATCACGATCTACGGCTATATCGGCATCGATCCGATGACGGCCGTCGATAACACGGAACGCCGGATCGGCGGCGCACTGCGCGCGATCGGCCGGCGGGACGTAACGGTCAACCTGAACTCGCCCGGCGGTAACTTCTTCAACGGGCTGGCGATCTACAACCAGCTGCGCCTGCACCCGGCCAAGGTGACCGTCAACATCGTCGGCATGGCTGGCTCGGCTGCTTCGGTCATTGCCATGGCGGGCGACGAGATCCTGATGGGGGACGGCACCTCGATCATGGTGCACAACGCCTCGGCGATCGTCATCGGCAACAAGTTCGACACCCAAGAGGTCGGAGAGATCCTGGCGGAGATCGATGACGCGATGGCGGAGATCTACGCCGCCCGGGCCAAGGTCGAGAAGAAGGTGGCAGCGGACTGGATGGACCGGCACCGCGGCAACGGCACGTCCTTCTATCCCACCACGGCGATTGCCAAGGGTCTGGCGGACGGCAAGCTCGATCCGGCCAAGGTCAAGAACAGGGTCTCGGCCGACGGCCAGAAGCCCGTTGCTGCTGAGCGCGTCATCGAGCGCGCCCTGATGGCTGCCGCAGGAAAGTCCGCCACCGAGGCGAAGGCCCTGATTGCGGAAATGAAGACCGGCAAGCGCGACGCTGCCGGAAACATCATGCGCGATGCTGATGACGATTGGACCGCCCTCGCGCGGTCGCTCACCGAAACGCTCAAGCGGTAGGAGACACCTATGGGCATGATGAAGTTGAATATGTTGGCATCGAGCGCCCCCCTTCTTGCGGTGCGCGCCGATGGCGCCACCGATCCGAAGACGATCCTCGCGGACCTGCAGCGGACCTTCGAGGCGTTCAAGACCGAGCACACCGAGGAACTGAAAGCCCTCAAGAAGGGTCAGGAGGATGTGGTCAAGGCCGAGAAGGTCGAGCGCATCAACGCGGCCCTGGGTGATCTGCAGAAGGCGGTGGACGCGCAGGCCGCGCAGATGACGGCCCTTCAGCTGGGCGGGCCGGGCGTGACCGGGCCGGTAGATGCCGAGTACACTGAGGCCTTCAGCGCGCATTTCCGCAAGGGCGATGTCCAGGCCGCGCTGAACAAGGGCACCGCCGAGGAAGGCGGTTATCTGGCGCCTGTGGAATGGGACCGCACGATCACCGGCAAGCTGGTCGAAATCTCGCCCATGCGCCAGATCGCCTCGACCCAGACCATATCGACCGCCGGGTTCAAGAAGGTCTTCAACAACCGTGGCATGGGCTCCGGCTGGGTCGGCGAGACGGCAGCCCGCCCGCAGACCAACACCCCGGACTTCGGCGTGGTCAACTACGTACCGGGCGAGATTTATGCCAACCCGGCGGCCACGCAGCAGATGCTGGACGACTCCGCCGTCGATCTGGAAGCGTGGATCGGCAACGAGGTCGAGAACGAGTTTGCCTACCAGGAAGGTCTGGCCTTCGTGGCGGGCAACGGCGTCAACAAGCCCACCGGCTTCCTGACCCATGCCGAAGGCGCGGCCAATGCAGCGGCCCATCCGTTCGGGGCGATCCCGACAATCACCGCAGCGTCGGCAACGGAAGTCACCGGCGATGAGCTGATCGACCTGGTCTACAGCCTGCCCGGCTCACTGGCCCAGAACGCCCGCTTCACGCTGAACCGCACATCGCTCGCGCGCGTGCGCAAGCTGAAGGACGGCGAGGGCAACTACCTGTGGCAGCCATCCTTCAGCGCCGGTCAACCGCAGACCCTGCTGGCCTATCCGGTCACCGAAATGGCTGCCATGCCGAACGTCGCGGCGGGGGCCTATCCGATCGCGTTCGGCGACTTCAAGCGCGGCTACCTGATCGTTGACCGCACGGGTGTCCGCGTCCTGCGCGATCCGTTCACCAACAAGCCCTACGTGCACTTCTATACCACGAAGCGCGTCGGCGGCGGTCTGCTCGATCCGCAGGCTCTGCGCACCCTGCGCATGGCTGCGGCCTGATCTATCCTTGGCCTCCCTTGGGGGCCTTGGTTCATCCCTGAAACAGAGGAGCCGTCACCATGGCAAAGAAAAAGGACGAAGCGGCTAAGGCCGCTGCTGCCCCGGCAACCGGGACCAAGGCAGCGGGCGCGACTGCTGGTGAAGCCGCTGCATCCGCCCAGGGCGTGGCTGATCCTGCGCCCGCGACCGAACTGGATCAGCCGTCGGGCGCGATCATCGAGCCGGAGCTCACCAGTGCCGTTGATGTCTCGCATGAGAGCGTCGACGCCAATCCCCGTGGCGGCACGACCAGCGAGCAGAACGCGATCGACTGGAACGACGCCAAGCGCCGCCGACCGGGAGATGCGGATTTTGCGGGTCAGGGCCTCGACGAAACCGTCTATGGCAAAGGGGCAAAAGCCTGATGAGCTGGGTTCTTGTCACGCCGCCTGCAGGCCAGCTGATTGAGCTGAATGAGGCCAAGCAGCAATGCCGCGTGGACGGTGACGACGAGAACCCTGTCCTGCAGCGCGCGATCGATGCCGCAATGTCCTGGTTGGATGGATATCGTGGGGTCCTCGGGCGCTGCATCCTGACCCAATCCTGGCGCCGGACCATCCACGGCGGCGCGGGGACGGTGCGCTTCCCATTCCCAGATGTGTCCAGCATCTCGGCCGAGTTCGCCGACGAAGCGGGCGGGGATGCCACTTATGTCGTTCGTGACACCGACCGAATTGAGTTTCGCAGCGTGCAGGGCCGGCCGGTCAACGTGACGATCACCGCCGGGTTCGGCAACGTGTCGGACGTCCCTCCCGCCATCAAACAGGCCGCGCTGATGCTGGTCGATTTCTATTACAACAACCGAGGTGGCGTCTCCGACGGGCGGGGCGTGCCGCCAGAGGTGGACGCGATGATCTCGCCGTTTCGGGTGTGGCGCGTATGAAAACCGCCCGCCTGCGCGACCGCATCACGATCCAGGAGCCCATCCAGTTGAAGGACGCCAACGGCAAGATCGTGCAGCGCTATGATACGCGAGGCACGGTCTGGGCCGACATCCAGCACCGCCCGGGCAGCGAGCCCTTCCAGCAGGCCCGCATGGAAGCCAAGGACCCGGCAACCATCGCGGTCCGCGCCTCCAAGCTGACCCAACGCATGACGTCGGAATGGCGGGTCGAGACGGCGGATCGTGTCTTCGAGATCAAGGGCAATCCTTGGATGACCGATGACAGGGCGTTCGTAGTCTTTCAGGCCGAGGGGCGGCGGAAATGAGCGGCGGCGAGATCCTGCGCCAGATGATCATTGCGCGCGTCGACGATCAGGTGCCGGCCTTCGAGGGCCGCGTCTATGACCAGGCCTTGGACAGTACGCCCTATCCCTATGCCACACTTGGCGCGTCCTATGGGACGCCTGACTTGTCGCAGGACATCCGGGTGCGTGCCAGGACGGTGCAGATCGACATCTGGACCGACAGCGACAAAGGCACCTGCGAGGCCCTGACCGATGCTGTCTGGGAGGCGCTCGATGGCTGGCACGACACGACCCGGCTGAAGATGCCGCCGCTGCATGTGTCGCTGGCCCGCGTGATGGATGATCCGCACGGCTCGTTTCACGGCATCGTCCAGGTCGAGGGGCGGGTCGAAGATTAAGGTGAGGATCAGTCCGGGAGGCCAATCTCCCAGAAGACGTCCAGGCAGACCTTGTTCGTTATAGTTTCGTCTGGCTGGCGGGCGTAAAGATTGGTGCATGCTTCCTGCAGCCGGGACGCTACGGCCTCTCGGCGTCCGGCTTGCGCGGCTTCAGCTTTATCGCGGAGATCGTCGAGGAGGCGATTTTGCTCGGCTTCTGCCTCCAAGGCTGCTTTGCGTTCTTCAGCTTCAATGAGATCCTTCTCCGCCTGTTCCTCGCGGTCGGAAGGGGATAGGAAGCGCCGGCTCTGTGGATGATAGGTGTAGGCCTCGCCAGTAAAACGGGTCAGGCATTCAATGCCTGCAACCGCATCCTCCCGATTGTACCCTCTGGTCTGGCCTATCAAGCTTTTAGCCATCCGCTCGGCTGTGGCGATATCGCCAGCCTTGTAAGCCTCTGCACACCATTTCGGGAACGATGCGGCAGCGGGGAATGGCAACAAGCTCAGGCCCAATACGTATAGAACACTCTTCATCCAATAATCCTTGGTGACAGCGATGGCCCAGCTTAACCCGCGCATCGTCGCCAAGCTAAAGCAAATTCCGGATGTTGCGGTCAACGCGGCCCGGCAGGCAATGGAAGAGGGTGCCGAGGAGGTCTGCGAATACATCCGCAACCTGGTGCGCGCCACCTTCACCACGGACAGCGGGGACATGCTCCGCTCGATCGGCTGGACCTGGGGCGACCTACCGCCCGGTACCTTCATGATCGACGAGATCCGGAGCGGGCAGAACCAGGGCGAGCAGTACGCAACCCTGCGGATCAGGATTTATGCCGGCGCGGGCGACGGCTTCTATTTCCGGTTCCACGAATTCGGAACCGAACACGGCCTGCCGGCCCGTCCGACCTTCTACCCGGCCTGGAAAGCCAAGCGGGCCGAGTTCCGCAAGAAGATCCGGGACAGAGTTCGCGCTGCAATCAGAGAGGCTTGGAGGAATGGCTAAGGCTATCGTCCATCGAGTTCACGATGCAACCGATACCACCAAAGGGGTCTCGATCCGGCTTTGGCCCGACTCAAAGCCTCAGTGTCGCCCGGAGTGGGTCATTGCCAGTGCCGAAAAGGCCGGCGCCGCCACCCGGGTCGCAAGGAAGCAATCCACCTCGGCCACGGCCGACACCAGCAAGAAGGACGTCTAAACATGGCTGACGAACAGCTTCCCGAGCTGCACTACCGCGGCGATATCATTGTGATGGCCGCACTCGATCCGGAGGCGCCGACTGACTATACGAATTTCTGTGGGGCGACCTCGATCGACCTGTCGATCAATAACGCCATGTCGGAAACGACCGTCGCGCCCTGCAACGACTGGACGCTGCCGCCGCAGGTGGTTCGGGAATACGGGGCGCAGTCGGTCAGCGCGACCATCAATGCCCAGGTGGCCAAGGGCAACCGCGACAAGATCCTTCGCTGGGCCCGGGATCAGCGCAAGATCCCGCTGCGCTTCCACTTCGTCGGCGCCGAGGCGGGCGAGGTCGAATACATCGACGGGATCGCCATGCTGCCAACGCACAACATCACCGGCATCGGCAACACTGATCGCCAGCCGGTGCTGCAGTCGCTGTCGATCCAGTTCCAGAAGGGTGTCCAGTTCACGGACAAGACCTGATGGAAGCGCGTCTTATCATGTGGCCGGGCGGGGAGCATCCTTTCCGCCTCGGCATCGAGCAGCTGCGCACGCTGCAGCAGCGCACCGACTGCGGGGCGGAACACCTGGCCAACAGGATTGCTGCTGGACAGTGGATGGTGGACGATCTGCGCGAGGTTTTCCGCTGCGGCCTGATCGGTGGCGGTATGGGCAAGGTTGAGGCGGTCCAACTCGTTGATCGTGTTCTTGAAGACGGCGTCTTCATCCGCTTCAAGGCTCCCGCGCTCGAGATCCTGGGCGACTGCCTCTATGGGCCGGCGGATGATCCCGTGGGGGAGCCCATGCCGGTGAAGCCGACACCGGGGACCGAACAAACGGCAAGTGGAAGTTCAGCACCTACTACGGACTAGGGGCTGTGATGGGGTTCTCGCCTGCCCAAGTGGGCGAGATGACCCCGTGGGAATTCATGGCATGTCTGGACGGCTATGGCCGCTCGCAGGGCTGGGACACCGGCCCCAAGGACAAGCCCATGAGCATCGAGCGCTTGCGCGAATTGGGGATTGAGGGCTTCTGATGGCGACCGAACCGGACCTTGTCATATCCGCCGGGTTTTCCGACGCGCAGCTGGTCAAGGATGCCAACCGGATCGTGGCCGAGTTCCGCAAGCGCGGGGAGCAAGCGCAGAAGGCGTTCCAGGACGCAGCAGGCCGGGTGACCGATACACAGGCCGCCCGGGCCCATATGCGTGAACTGGACCGCTTGGCGCGGTCCTATGACCCCGTCTACAAGGCTGCCAAGACCTATGAGAAGGCCGTCAAGGACCTTGATCGCGCTCTCGACATCGGGGCGATCTCGCAGCAGCAGTACGTCGACCAGGTCGGTGCCGCGGCGAAGAAGTTCAACTCTGCCTCCAATCAGGTTGAAGAAGCTGGCAGGAAGTTCGCCGGCGGTGGCAACAGCGCGCAGCAGTGGGGCTGGCAGGTTGGTGACTTCGCTGTGCAGGTTCAGGCGGGCACCTCGGCCGCGCAGGCGTTCGCGCAACAGGCGCCGCAGCTGCTGGGGTCGATGGGGGCGTGGGGCGCCATAGCCGGGGCAGGCGTTGCCATTGCCGTGCCGCTTGGTGCCGCTCTCTACCGCGTGGCGACCAACAGCGAGACGCTTGAGGATCGGCTCAAGAAGCTGAACGAGACCACAGACGATTACACCGCCAAGGCCGAAGCGGCAGCTGCTCCGATCGAGGTGCTGCGGCAGCGTTATGGCGATCTGGCCGACGAGGTGCAGCGGGCAAACAGCACCCTTGCACTGATGGCGGGGATTCGCGCCCGTTCGGACGCCTTGGGCGCCGCCCGCGCGCTCGGCGGTGTCCTGGGCGCCGACCTGAACCCGGCCGCTGCGCCTGTTCAGTGGGATGGCACAGTGAACGCGGATCGCCAGCGGATGGCCCTCGAGCAGCAGGAAAGGGCCATGGACCGGCTGCGCGCCAAGACCGGCGCCACGGCCGAACAGGCCGATCGTCTGCGCATGGCGATCAACCGCACGAACAGCGCCAACAGCCTGGACGCGGTGATCCGGGACAGCGAGAACCTGCTGGCGATCCTTGGCGAGATGTCGGGCAACGCCGGCGCGGACCAGGACTTCCTGGCCGGATGGTCCCAGCAGATCCAGGCGGTCATGCAGGCCGCGCAGGATCAGCTGCGGGCCACCCGCAGCGAGATGGAGCGGGTCACCGACCAGTACCAGACCGACACCGACAAGCTGAAGGCGCTGTCGCAAGACCGCGAGGTCGCTCAGAAGGCGCTCGATGAGGCGATCCGCAGCGGCAACGGGGAGGCAGTTCGCGCCTGGAACGATCGGCTGAAGCTAATCGACGCCGAGATCGGCAAGACTCAGCAGCTGGCGCTTGCCAATGACGAGCTGTTCCAGGCGATGCAGAAGCGCCTGCAGGCGCGCTTCCCGCAGCTCTTGGACGGAGCGGTCGAGGCCGCCACGGGGACCAGCCTCACGCAGTGGGGCAAGGATCTGGCCGCATCCCAGAAGGGCATCCTGGACCTGATCGCCAGCCGGGAAAGCGGCGGAGACTACAACGCCACGCTGGACAACGGCCGCTGGACGGGCGGGCCGCAGAACCTGGTCAACATGACCCTGCGCGAGATCCAGGCGCTTCAGGCCCAGATGCGCACCCCGGAGAACCGGGCGCTGTACGGCAACGGGGCGGGATCGTCCGCGCTTGGCCGCTACCAGATCACCGGGCGGACCCTCGAAGGCCTGATGAAGGAACTGGGCCTGACAGGCGACGAACTCTTCTCGCGTGAGATGCAGGACCGCTTGGCGACCCAACTGGTGCGCCGCAGGTTGCCGCAGGGCGTCGAAGGCCTGCGCAACGAATGGGAGGGCCTGCGCGGCGTGTCGCCGGCCGTGATCCAGCAGGCGCTTGGCCAGCAGTCGATCGCGCGCCTTGATCCAGAGCTGCAGCGCGAGGCTGACCAGGCGTTGAAGGACCAGGTCCGCGAGCGCGAGCGCCTGGCAAAGCAGGCGCAGGAATATGGCGCCCAGCTGGCGCAGAACCTGCTCACGCAGCAAGAAGAGGCCAAGCTGACCGCCCGGCAGGCCGAGCAGATCGCGGCGATCAAGGCGCAGCGCCTCTCTGAGGAGGATGAAGCCCGCGCCATCGCCCAGGTGACGGCGGAAGTCGAACAGCAGCGCACGGTGATGATGCTGCTAGCGGATGCCAAGCGGCGCAACGTAGACTTGGACGCCATGCTGGCCGACGGCTCGATGAGCTATCGGCAGGCGATCGAGGCCCTGGGCGAGGCCAAGCGCGCCGACATCATCGCCACCAACGAACACGCGATTGCGGAAGGCCGGGTTGCCGAGTCGCAGCGCCTGATGGCCGACATGCAGGAGCGCACCAAGCAGGGGCTGCTTGATTCGATCGTCGCGGGCAACAGCTTCACCGACGTGCTGGCGAATGTGGCGCAGATGTTCGCCAAGGTGGCGCTCGAGGCCGCGCTCTTCAACACCGGCTCCCTCGCCACCGGTGGCAGCGGCGGCGGGATCCTCGGCGCGGCCTGGTCGGGTTTGCGCGGCCTCCTGGGCTTTCAGTCAGGCGGTTATACCGGATCGGGCAGCCCCTCGCAGATCGGCGGGTTCGTCCATAAAGGCGAATATGTCATGTCAGCTCCGGCTGTGCAGCGGATCGGCCTTCCTGCGCTGGAGGCACTTCACCGGGGCACTTCTACCCAAGGATCGGCAGGCGGCGTCCACGTCACTGTCGGCGTTACGGTGGACAGGAGCGGCAACCTGCAAGCCTACGTCAGGGACGTGGCGGATCAGTCGTCCGCACGGATGGGTGCGCAGATCAACAATTCCATGCCTGCCCGCGTCCAGAAGATCAACGCCAAGCCGAGGCACCGCTAATGGCTTTGTCGCATCCCTACGCTCTGGACTTCCTGGCAAAGTGCCTGCTTGGAGATCGCATTCCGCTGGAACTGCGGCGCTTCGATGAAATGTCCGGTTCCGGCGACGGCCGGTTCTGGGCGGCGCAGATGGCGACCCCGCTTTGGGGGGCGTCCTATGCCTTGACGGCCCACGACGCAGCCCATGCGCGGGAGATCAACGCGAAGGTCTATGCTTTGGACGGGGTCAGCAGGCCTTTCCTCTGGGCTGATCCTTATTACAAGGGGCCAGCATCGGGCGTCACCGCAGGATTGGATAACGTCGCCATCGGCGGCATCAGCCCCGAACGAGGCTCCATCAGCCTGGAAAACCTGCCCGCCGGGTTTGTTCTGTCGGCAGGAGATTATATCTCCATCCGGCATAGCAACGGGCGCATCTATTTCGGGCAATTCGCGGAAGGCGGAAGGGCCAGCGAAACGGGGTTTCTAGGCGGTCGCGAGTTGCGGCCTTATCTGCCGTTCGGCGTTGGGCCGGGATCCCCTGTCGTTTTGATACAGCCCCGTTTCCGCGCAATCGTGGCTGAATACACGCCTTTTGCCAGCTTCAAAGGCAGCTGGGGCGACGGCGCCTCCATCACCATCCTTCAGAAGCCGTAAGCTATGCAGATCCTTCACCCCAACCTGATAACCGCCCTGGCGGCGTCCCGAGACGCGGGCATTGCCCCGGTCTATTTCTTCTGGGTCCGTGGCAAAAACCGCGATACCGGCGCAACAGCAACGATGGGCCTGTGGTCCGGGGACGAGGACATCTCGCAGCAGGTTGAAAGTCCCGAGGGCGGATTTACGACGCGGCCCTACCTGGGCGGGTGCAATCTGCGGGTCGATGGCATCCAGTATGTCGCCGACCTGACGGACAACCCCGTCACCGTGAGCCTGTCGCAGATCGCAGATGCATCGCAGCAGCTCGTGCGGGGCTATGACGTGCGGCTGGCCTATTGCGAGGTCCACGCGACAAGCTGGGTGGGCGGGGCATTTGCCAGTCAGCCGCAACTTCTATGGGTGGGGGTGATCGATGACGTGCTGATCGCCACGCCGGAAGTCGGGGGAGAGGGGCAGATGGGTTTCAGCGTCCGATCGGACCTGATGGCTCAACTGACGGCGGTCAACCCGGCAAAGTCCTCGGACAGCCACCAGAAGCGCCGGCAGTCGGGCGATCGGTTCAGCGAATATTCGGGCGCGATCAAGGCCCGCAGCATCCAGTGGTATAAAGCAGAATGAAGCGTCTTGACGATTGGCGTGCGCGCCTGGCCGCAGAGATGGACCGGCAGCGCCGTGATCCGTTCGTCTGGGGTGAGCATGACTGCGCCATCGGCTTCGCTGCTGGCATCGTGCTGGCCCTGACCGGCGAGGACGTGGCCGCGCCCTATCGGGGCAGGTATCGGACTGCCAAGGGTGCCGCGAGGCTGCTGCGCGATGCCGGGGTGGAAACCTTGGGCGACTTTATGGCGCAGCAATTCCCGGAGGTCCATCCGGTGCAGGCGCGTGTCGGAGATCTTGGCGTTGTCGCCTCTGACGGGGCAGTGGGCGAGGGAGTCTGCATGTTCGATGCATCTGGCCTTGTCGTGATGACCGATCAGGGCCACGGGCGCCTGCCGCGGGATGCGGCTTATCGGGCCTTCCGGGTCGGAGACTGAGATTGAAGAAAATCCTCCTGCTCTCAGCCGCTGTTATTTCAGCGGCCAGTCCAGCCCATGCCGATCCGGTATCGGCAATCGCCACCTGGATTGCGGTCAACGCGAACATCGGCCTTGCAACGGCCTTCGCGATTGCGAACGCGGCAGTTGGCCTGGGGGCTTCTATCATTGGGCAGGTGCTGTTCCGTCCTGAGCAGCAGCGGGTGCAGGCCAACGTCAAGTTCGACGTAGAGATTGGCGACGAACTGCCCCTGCGGTTCATCGTTGGAGAGTATGTCACAGCCGGGCAGCGGAAATACATCGGCTCATGGGGGAAGAACACCCGCTTCATCACGGAAGTCATCGAGTATTCGGCGATACCTCAAGGCCTGGATGCGGTGTGGGTCAACGACGAGAAGGGGGAGTTCGTCCCTGGTCAACGGGCGTTCGTTTATCCGACACGAAGCCCCGAAACCACGACAGGTTTGAGCGAAGGCAGTTCTCTCCCCGGTGGCACAATCGATGCCGGTCGCCCTCTCTCAAACATGAGCGATGACGGCAACCGGATTTATGTCAAGGTTGTCGATGGCACGCAGACGGCGGCAGACCCATACCTGAAGTTCATCTTCGGTGACGACGAAGATTACCCCTGGACTGACGCGATGGTTGGGCGCGGCAAGTCCTATGCAATCATCACAACCCGCTACGACAGCGACTCGCTGACCAGCTACCCGCGCTATCTGTTCCAGCCCGCGCCCCTGCCGCTGTATGACTGGCGCAAGGACAGCACCAACGGCGGGGTAGGGCCTCACCGCTGGGGCAACCGCTCGAAGTATGAGGCGACCCGCAACCCGGCCGTCATCGCCTATAACATCACGCGCGGGATCTATTACGGCGCCGAGTGGGTGTTCGGCGGCAAGAACCTCGCGGCCTGGCGCCTGCCGGTAGCGGAGTGGACCGCAGCGGCAAACGAATGCGATGATACCGTCACGCTGGCTGGAGGCGGCACCCAGCCCCGCTATCGCTGCGGGATGGAGGTCGCAGCCGACATGGAGCCTGCGGGCGTACTGGAGGAACTGGGTAAGGCTGCCAACATGCGCTTCGCCGAGGTTGGCGGGCGTCTGAAACCCATCGTCGGGCTTCCCGGATCGGCGGTCCTGTCCATCACTGACGGCGACATCCTGATCTCCGAAGGTCAGTCGTTCAACCCGTTCTATCCGGTCAGCGAGACCTTCAACGCCATCAGCGCGACCTATCCCGAGCCGGGCGAGAAATGGACTGCCAAGGACGCGCCGGAATACATCGACACGGACGCGCAGGCCGAGGACGGGCAGTATCTGCCGACATCGCTTTCCTACGGCGCCGTGCCTTACGCCCGCCAGGTGCAGCGCCTGATGCGGTCGCAAATGCGGGACTTCCGCCGGATGCGCCGGCATCAGTTCCACCTGCCGCCGGACGCTTATGGCCTTGAGCCGGGCATCGACCTGATCTCCTGGACCAGCGACCGCAACGGTTACGGCAACAAGCTGTTCATGGTAGAGAGCGTCAGCAAGACGCCGGGGATGAACGTCGCTGTCAGCTTGCGGGAAGTGAACCCTGCGGATTACGACTGGTCGTCGGACTTCGAGAAGCCGGTCGTCATCACGCCGCCGAAGAACCCACGCCCGTTCGTGCAGGATGCAGAGGGGTTCAATGTCGCGCCTGCGGTCATCACCGATCAGGCGACGAAAGCACGGCGTCCTGATGTGCTGGCGACTTATACCGGAGAAGAAGCCGGCGTCACGCACATCCATATCCGGGCGCGGGTTCAAGGACAGACGGCGATTGTCGTGGACACGGAACGGGCTTGGAACGAGGCGCAGCAATGGCGTTCGTTCAATGTCCTGCCTGCCATCGCTTATGAGTTTCAGGCCCGGCTTTTCTCGAAGCTGACGCCCAAGTCGGGTTGGTCCGCATGGAAGGCCGTCACCACCCCGGATGTCGGCTTTTCGTGGGAGGATTGGGACGCCGATCTGCGCGAACAGATCGAGAGCGATCTCGCCCTGATCCCGGCGGCGCAGAAAGCTGCTGCGGATGCTCTCGACCGAGCTGATGAGGTTCGGTCAGATCACGACGCGCTTGTTGAAGGCTTCGTCGGGAAGCTGACGGATTTGACGGCGGCGGATCAGGGCATTCAGCAGCGGATGAACCTGCTGGAACTGTCCGTCAGCAACACCAGCTACATCCGCAAGACAGACGGCGCGGACAGCAGCTTGGGGGGATGGACGCCCCTGACTGGGGCACCCGCCCCTATCACCGGAACGGCCGTTCCGTCAGGCCAAACTGGGCGCAGCATCACGATCAGCGCACCGGGCGCATATGAACTGCCTGCCTACACCGGAGCAGACCTTGAAGGATCCACGTTCCGCATCCGGGGCTGGGTATGGGTCAGCACGGGCGCTACGGCCCGCATGGCGTTCGTCAGCGACACACAGGCGGTCCTGGCGCAGTCAGCCCCGATCACGGGCGGCTGGCAACAGATTGACCTCAAGTTCGAGGTGTCGGTTGCCACCGGAGACTGGGCGCCAGCTTGGCTGGTGACGACGGGCGGCACGATGAGGTTCTTCCGCGTGCGCCTGGAGGATTATTCCGCTGCCGCCGACCTTGAGGCGTCGATCTCCCTGAATGCTCAGGCGATCGTTGACGAAACCGCTGCACGGGCTGCTCAAATCGGGACGCTGACGGCGCGGGCAAACAGCCTTGCCGGCCGCATTTTCCCGTCCGATATGCGAAATCAAGCGGAGTTCTGGACGCAGAACACATCGGGAAACCCAGAGACAACAACCGGGCTGCACTCCAGCGTTTCCTACTTGACGGAGACAGGCGTCGGGGATTTTGTCCGCATTCCAACGGGCAATACCGATACGATCCGCATCATGTCCAAGGCGGTGACGGAATACACGCCCGGCAAGACGATCCGCATCACAGTCAAGATGCGCACAAATGGATCGACCCCCGGCAGCTTGCGGGCAAACTTCGCATCTGTTCGCGCTGATTGGACCGCTTCGCGCGGATTGGGGGCGACCCTGCTGACCCCCACGGCGGGCAACCAGTGGCAGACGTTGTCAGTTGACTACACCCTGCCAGCGGCGCTGTCCGATGAAGTGTGGCTGCGGGTCGGGGTCTACTCGAACCCCGCAGATCTGCCGGACAGATCAACCGATGTGGCTTTCGTCCGCATTGACGACATCACGGCAGCGAAAGGCCTGACGGGTGAACTGTCCGGTGAAATCACGTCGATCAAGGGGCTGGATGTGGACGCCCTTGCAGGCACGGCGTTCGGCGTCCTGCTGGAACAGTTGGAAGTCGGGGCAGACGGCACTTCTGCTGCGATCCGCACGCAGGGATCAGCCCTTGTGGACCTCAAGGGCAACGCAAGCGCAGGCTATCTGATCGAAGCCAAGGCCGGCGGTCAGGTGGCGCTGATTGATCTAATTGCGGCAGATGGATCGGGTAAACGCCCGACATCCATCATCAAGCTGGACGCCCGGGAGGTCATTGCCCCCGGCACGCTTTATGCAGGCGCCGTGGCTGTTGTCGGGCTTCCCACGATGGTCCCAGATCCGACATACAAGGATCTAGACAATTCATGGGTCGCCACGTCCGGCATTCTTGGAACCACCACTGCCACGACCAGCGGCATAGGCGTATCTGGCTGGGGTGGTGAGCATATCCTGACCTTGGGTGCCAACAATCAACAATACGCGCGCACTCTTACCCGCAAGGTCGCTGTTCCGCCCGGCAAGCGTGTCAAGCTTGAAGTCACGGCTCGGTCATTGACAAATGGGCGTGAGGCGGGGGCGCGACTGTTCTTCTATGAGACGGAAGGCCAAGCGGCGGGATCCCCGACCGCAACGGCGCAGACGGATTGGGTCAAAACCACCGCCACCAAACTGACCAGGGAGTTTGACGTTCCATCCGGCTGCTCATGGATGGCGCTGGAACTTGCCAACCGCCGCGTCACGACAGGCGACAATGGCGGCGCATGGTTCGGATACCCGGAACTGCGGGTGATGGATGCGGCCAATCTCGTCGTCGCGGGCGGGGCGGTCGCCGATTGGTTCAGTTCGACGGAAGTGCGGGCGATGCTGGGTCGTTTCAGCAGCTTGCAAGCGGCAAACCTGACGGTCGGCGTCGGTGAAATCACGCGCGCCAATATCAGGGAACTGGCTGTTGACAGGATCAGGATTGCAGGCGAGGCGGTCACGTCCTTCCCCAATTTCTACAGGGCATCGGCATTCCGGGTTTCCTCAACATCGTCGTGGACGAATGTCGGCACCCTTTCTTTCGTGAAAGGGCGCGGCGGGCCGATGCCAGTCTATTTCAGGGCAGACGTTGCCGCTGGAACCTTTACCGATCTGGCGGGCAAGATCCGGCTGCTGCGGGATGGCGTCCAGGCGAGGATGTACTCGCTTTACAGGCAGGCGCCGGGCGAGGAAGTTGCTGGTCCGAACGAGTTCACCTTCATTGACGTGGATACGGGCCCTGGCCCTGTCACCTTCAGGTTGCAGGTCATGCGAAACCCTGTCGCATCGGGAGAATTCATCGACCTGACCCATTGTTTCATCGGAGCGTTCAATGCCCACAAATGACGACAAGATGGTCAGTTTCGCGGTGGTGAGCGCGGAGAATGCCATTGTCATCGGGACCGGGCGCACCGATGCGGAATGTTTGGCACTTCTGGTGGGCGACGATGACGTGGTTTCTCCCGTTCCCGACTGGGTCGAAGACGAAAAATACCGATATGATTGGGCGAGCGGCGAGTGGATAGCACTGCCAGAGAAGCCTGGGCCGTGGGCCAAATGGGACGGCGGTGGGTGGATCGACCCCCGCACGCAGACTGACCTTGCCGCGGAAGTGGAAGGCGCCCAGCAGGCCCGCAGGGCAGGGGCTAGCCTGACTCGGCTGGAGTTCGCAAAACGTGTAAGCCACCCGGAAACCGGGATCATCCAGCCATCGTCGGGGATGATCCTGCTGGATGGTGACGTGCCGCCTGAATTGCAGCCTATGGTCGGAAGCCTGCCGCCGGCGGACCAGTTCGACCTCATCATGGACCTGAAAGGCGCATCGCAGTTCGATCGCCTCAACCCCTTCGTCATCGCCGCCGGCCACTACCTCGGCCTGACGGACGAGCAGATAGACGCCGTGTTCGGCATCTGAACCAAGCCACAACTAGACTTGACCCAACCCGCCGCTGGCGGGCTTTTTCATATGGAGCGACTATGCCCAGCACAGCAACGATCAGCGGCATCTTCAAGGATACCGATGGAAACGCAGTTCAGGGCGGCACAATCGTCGCCACCCTTGTCGGCACTGACGCTTGGGAGGACGGAACGCGCATCGTCACGAGCGAGGAAAGCACCACGACCGACGCAAACGGCCAGTGGTCGCTGAGCCTGATCGTGAATGGCGAAGGACGCAACGCCGCGACCACGTGGACGTTCGCGGGGTATTACCCGGGCGTGAACAAGGTCTTCGATGTGAAGGGCATCTTCATTCCTGTGGCCTTGCCCGCGTTGCTGAACGACCTGGAGGTCACGAGCGCCGATAATATCAAAGCGGCCAAGAACGCCAGCCTGGTGCGGATCATCACTGCGCCCAACTTCGAGGTCTATCTTGCCCTCCCGGCTGGGCAGCGGCGGGACAACGATCACGTTCTGATCGTTCCGGGGAGCCTCTGATATGGCGTACATCGGCACAATCAACCGTGCGCTGCTGGACAGCGCGACGGCCTATTACGTCAACGGTCAGCCCATCACTGTCCTGAACGCACAGGGCCAAGTAGTCATCGGCGCTGCTCCGCCTTCCGCGCCGTCGATCATCGGCACGATTGCGGACCGGGTCTACGAGGTCGGCAGCGGGCCTTACACGATCAACCTTTCCGAGAAGATCAGTGGCGCGGACAGCTATGTCGTGACCCCGGCCAATGCGAACCTTTCGCTGTCCGGCAACACGCTGACGATCACCCCGACCGCCACGCTGAACCAGACCACGATCAGCATCATCGGGCGAAACGGCGGCGGCGATAGCACGCCCTTGACCTTCGCTCTGACGGTCAACGCGGTGGCCCCGACTGTCACGACGCCTCTGCCTGATCGCAACTTGGCTTTCGGCGCAGCGAACGTCGTGATCCCCCTGGACGACTTCTTCGCAGGTGTTGCGTCGTATTCCGTCAGCCCTGCCGCAAACGGGGCGACGATCAGCGGGCGCAACCTCGTTCTGTCGGCGGCCCAGGTCCGCAGCCTCGACATCACCGTTACGGGCACGAACAGCACCGGGCAGTCTGTCAGCGACACGTTCCTGTTCGCTGTGGCGCAGACGACGCAAGCCCCCTCCGTCCAGACGCCCCCCGCCATCACCGGAGGCACTACGGCTGCTGATAGCTGGACCCTGAATATTGGGTCTGCAACGGGCATTCCCACCCCCGGCTCCTCTCGCCTCTGGCGCGTCAATGACGAGGTGCAGGATGGGCAAAGCGGCGGCACGTTTAGCAAGCCTGGACTGGTGGAAGGCGATCAAATCCGAGGCGGCGTCCATTGGTCGAACAGCCAAGGCGAAATCACTGTCTGGTCGGACCCGATCACGGTCACCGTTCAGCCTTCCATCACCGCCACGCCCCCCGCTCTCACCGCAGGCCAGCAGGCCAGCATTACCTTCAACGTCCTCATTGAAGCGCAAGACCTGTCGATCACCCAAAGCGGCTCTACCCTGACCGCTACCCGCGTCGGCACCACAAACGAGTGGCGCTTCACCCCCGCGACCACGCAGCCCGTCAGCATCAGCGCCACCAAGGCAGGGTGGTCCCCCTACAGCGCGGTCATCGAGAACGTGCAGCCTGCGCCGCCTGATCTGGCCGTGACACCGGAGCAGACCTATCGCATCGACAATATGACTGCCGCCACGCAGGACTTTGAAATCATCGAACCCGTGGAAGACGCGGAGACATACGCTATCGACGCGACCGCGCTTGCGGATGGGCCGAAGCCGTATATTGACCCGAAGTATACGCGCGACGGCGATGTGTTCATCATCGACCATGGCGGCTGGGCCAGCGAGATCGGCGCGGTGCAATTCAACTTCCAGCACCTGCGCAACGGGACGCCCATTCCCGGCGCTACGCTTGAGCGCTATACGAAGCAAGCTGCCGATGAAGGAACGACCCTTGCCGGTCGGATCACCGCTATTGACGGACAGAATGAGACGATCCTCACTTTGCCGGGCATGTCGGTTGCAGCCACGCAGCTTCTTCAGGGCATGACCTATCTCGCCGATTACACGAGTCCCAACCAAGGCAATGTAACCCGCGATATTCCCATTGACCTCGGAATTGCTGACCCCGGCAAGGTAATCTACGTGGCGGGCCTGCGCGCGGGGAACTTCTACGACTCCATGTCGATTATCACGGACGGCACAGAATATATTCTGAACAACCACCTAAGCAGGGGCGGGTCGGTTTCGGGCGTCGGCGCGATCCTGTCTGCCGCGATCCCGAAAGGTGGTGCCGCAACCCTTCGCATCAAGTACACGAGCAATTCTTCCGGCGCTCACCATTTCGGGATCTTCGCAGTCAAGGGCATGACGCATTTTGCGCACATGTTCTGGGGCGGTGCGGCTACCACTGCGGGCACGCCAATGACTGTCAAGGCTCTCGATACGCAGCCTGACGATCAGGTCATCCTGCTGGCGCTGATGCAGCCGGGGTCTGATGGCGACTTCGTGTCGGGTGTCTCGGGCGGTTTGACGAAGATCTTCGACAAGCGCGCATCGAACAGAACGGATATGAGCATGTGGCTTGGGGCGTTCAAGGAAACGACCGCTGCTGCGGAAAGGATCTTCGGTGTTACCCCTTCTGTGACCGGGCAGGGGGTTATGGTTATGGCGCATCTTAGAAAGAGTGCATGATGAAAACGATCTATCTGACCCCGCCCACTCGCTGGATTGGCAAGCTCACAAAGGCCCGCCTGCTGCCCAATGGTCCTGTGCGCGAGATTGCTGCGCATGGGGTGCCGCAGGAGGTTGCTGAGTTCGCGGCCTATGGGGCGCGGATTAATATCCTTGAGGCAGAGATCACCGGGCCTTCGGCGGGACGCGCAGCGCCGCGCGGCCCCGGACAGACCACCCTGAACCTGATGGACACTACTACGGCGCAGACCCTATCGGCCGCCATTGCGGGCGGGGGCCAGGCTGAAATCCACGTGCAGGCAGCAGCGCAGAAGCGCGGTCACCCCTCTGGCGAGCATATGTGGCTTCCGTTGGGGGTGGATGACCGTTTCATCTGCGAGCCGGGGGTGAAGCATCGGAAATGGTATCTGTCCAAGTCCCCGACCGCGCTGACCAAGGCGCAAATCGCCGGTGATGCCGGTGTTGCGGAAAGCGTTGTCACGGCACAATGGCTGCTGACTCGCCCTCAGTATGGCGGAACAGAGCAGACCGCCATCAATGCCAACATGCATGAAATGCTGCGAACCGGCATCGGCGTCAATGGTCGATCAGATCACTGGTTCCTTGAGCGCGGCTATGACTATACCAACCTGGACTGGGGTGGTTTTGGCGGTCAGGACGAACTTCACCCTGTCAAGGTTGCTGCATGGGGCACGGGCGCTGACCCGGTTGTCAGGATATGGAGCAACTCCGTAATGTTGCCCTACTCCGTGGTTCAGGACGTAAAGGCTGTCAGGATGTATGCCGGGAACCACCAGTCCCTGCAGGCTTGGTTTGGATACGGCGCCATCTACGACCATATCGACGTAGGCTATAGCGTCGATTTCCAATGGACGACGTTCTTCACAATAAGAGAAGCCACCATCCTTTCAGCCTATAAGGATTTTCCGCTCAAGATTGACAATGGCAAATGGCTGGCCAATGGGAACCACGTTGCCGGTGTTTATGCGTTCGAAACTGACAGCATTCTGATCGACTCCTGCGAGATTGATCATCCGGGCTGGAAAGATGGCTATGACTATAACGGTGATGCGACCATGCCGCATCCCGTCAGCAAGTATTCGCACTGCGTCTATCTTCAAACTGGCACCTTGGATGTAACCGTCCGGTATTGCCTGCTTTCTCGGGCAGCGGCGGGTGGTTTCCAAATGCGATCCGGTCTACAAGCCGAAGGCAACCTGATGGTGGACAACAATGTCCAAGCAGCCATCAACAGCTTCTCCGGCCAGGACCAGTTCAATAACTTCCTCGATAACGTCGCCTTTTCGGCGGGCTATAGGCGCGTAGCCTATGAAGAAGGCGGATTTAACTGGGGATACGACGTTAAAGGCCCACAGTCTTCAATGGTCGGGAATGTAATCGCACACCGAGCCAATCCTGACGACCCGGCAGAGATGGCGGCCAAACCGAATGGAAGCTGGGCCTATGGGGTCAACCTTGAGTTTCCTCATCTGGTTGAAGACACCCAGGCTTGGAAGTGGAGCACGTCTGTCCCTGCCCGCAATGTCGAAGGCATTGATCCTGTGGTCTTGGATCAAACGACAATCCAGCGTTTCACAGGGATCAAGCTGGGCAAGACCTTCGGCACAATCCCCGAACTGGTGGCGCACGTCGCCGCAGCGTCTAGCATCGGCAACATTGTCCGCGAGGCAGTCCGCTGGACCAAAGATCGTTTTGGAACGCCGATCCCCTCACGGACCACACCTGCCGATCTGGTCTTCTATCCTGACCCACGCATCGAAGGCTTCCGTTGGGACAACCGCTACAACTGGTCCACGAAAGACCTGCCCGGTGCCAATATCGCAGATACCGTCGATCTGGGTGGAAACTTCGTGCGGTTCGGAAACACCAATGCGGACATTGCCGCTCTGGAAAGCAATGGCGGATTGCTGGACGTGGTTTCGGGCAAGCTGGAAATCGGCGCCCTGTCTGATGCCGCCGAGATGATCATCCGCAAGGCGGGTCAGGTCTGGGTCGGCGCCTCAGATCAACCCTTGTCCGTCGAAGCGGTGGGCGGCCGGCTTGCCTTGGAAGGTGCAGCCTCCAATCTGGACCTTTACGCTGGCGGGCAGGCGCAGGCTTTGCTGGGGCCGAATTGCACCGTCCTTGTGGGCAAGTCCCTCGTCGTCAGCGGCCAGCGGGCGCGCGTCGGTTGGGACGGCACCGGCACAGCCGCCTTGACTATCGGCGGGAAGCTGGAGTTCCGGCGTGGCGTGGAGGTGACGACCTCGGACGGAGGTCAAGAAAAGATCCGCTTCGTCTATAAGCACATCGGTCAGCAAGTCACTGGCAGCATCAGCGGCTTCACAGGCCGCGTTGCAGCAGTCGAGCGGGCATCAGGACGGGCAGAGACTTACAAGGTCTGGTTTGACGATGTGGTCGGCACGCCTCAAGCAGGCGACGTTTTCACCGTCCAGCCGCTTCG
Organism: Paracoccus sp. AK26; assembly: GCF_011801365.1. Classification (NCBI taxonomy): domain Bacteria; kingdom Pseudomonadati; phylum Pseudomonadota; class Alphaproteobacteria; order Rhodobacterales; family Paracoccaceae; genus Paracoccus; species Paracoccus sp. AK26. The sequence goes on along the minus strand of NZ_CP041041.1, from coordinate 1,452,898 downwards.
GAAGCCAGATGGAACGGAGACGAAGCACAACATCACCATCGGTTCAGTCAACTCGATGGGCGTGACGCCCCTGCAACCTTTCCGGTCAGGTTCTGTTGGGGACGGCCTGACCGATCCGACCGTGACTGCCACGGTCACGCTTGCGTCCACGGCGCAGATCGTCATCCCGGCCGGCCTGCCGTCGCAAGACCTGACCGGGCCGGGCGTGACTGTGGTCAACGAGGGCGCAACCCTGCCCGGAGGGGTGACGCTGACCGGTGGCAAGCTGATCTATACAGCAGCTTGAGCCTTGCGGCGCCTTCGCGTCAATGCGACGGCGTCGGCTTTGTTAGTATGCCCTGTTGGATAGAAATATAGCAGCCTGCCAAAGTATCGTCATCCGCGTGCTTGAGGATGCCCCGGCTGATTGCTGCGGCTCTCCATGCCGCTCGCATCTGCGGCAATTTCCATCGACGCGATAGGCCATCTTTCAGTGCCTCAGCCAAAAGACGGCGCGACATCAGAAGCGACCAGAGGCGGCGATCTCTTCCTAGATTGGGACTGTGTTTACGAAGTAGGAACGCCGCGTTGCAGATCGAAAGCACAGTCTCCTGTTCGCGCTTGATGCGGCTGGCCGCGATCTCGTGGTGGTAAATCTTGGCATTGCGGGCCACGCAAATGGTGCCTATGCGGCTCAGCCTGTAGGAAATGTCGAAGTCCTCCCCCGGGGAGTAACTGCGGAACGCCGGCTCAAACGGCTCCTGCAACAGCACGCTGCGGCGCGCTGTCATGCGACAGCCAGGAAGCTGGAGTGTTGGAGCCAGATCAAGGCCACGTTCCGCAGTCCAGGAGGGTAAACGTGAACCAGCAGGCCCCGCGTATGGGACGAAATTCACTGCACGGCTCATTAGGAATAGCTCCCGCCAAAGGAACTGCATAAGGCGCGTTTGGCGAAAAGAAGCTAGCCTGCCGTGATTAGCCGAACCGACCTTTCGAGCAACGCTCAACACATCCATTGGCGACGGCCCTTCAACGCCTGCAATGCCAAGTAGCTCCCCATCCACGTCTATCTCGTAGGCCTGCATGATTATCTCAGCGCAGTCCGGGTGCATAAGGCTGTCGTCATCTATCAACATACAGATGTCCGAACTGCACGCTTTAATAGCTGTATTTCGCTGAACAGTCGAAGACCGCTCCGGCGCGGGTAGATATTGTAGAGGAACACGGCCACCGATTAGATGCGCAATTCGGGTGCGGTTCGCTTGCCAGTCTTCGCTGGCATCAACAATTACTATCTCCCTTGGAGGGCGCGTCTGGCTTAGCGCACAAGTAATGCACTTTTCCAACATGTCGATGCGGTTGAGTGTCGCGATACACAGCGCCCAAGTCAAATTACTATTGCCGATCAAAATCTCACTCACAACAAAACGACCCACCAAAAATCGCGAAGAGCCCTAATCCGTAATATACTTGACGCGTTTCCAGCCGGCCCTCAAAAACCCAATCATCATACCGTTCAGATGATCCGCCGCCGGCAGCCGCAAGAAACCCACCGAGTCTCATACTAACCTTCTCAGTGGGGATCAATCACTACCGCGTGAATAATCTGCGCATAACAGGGCTTGAGTCTCCGTGAATATGCACACCGTGCAGCAACCGGCGCGCGAAACCCTTCTCCGAACAGCACGATAGGACCGGGATGATAATGCATCGCCTAAGGACTGCACTCCGATGGATGTAGCGTCTTTCATCAAAGAGGTGGGCGGCGGATTGTCCGGCGTCGTCATCGTCGTCTCCGGCCTGTTCAACTGGATCCAGTACAAGCGCAACAGCGAGCTGCAGGACAAGATGCTCGCGATGGCTGAGACCTCGGTCAGGGAAAGCCGCGACCTGCTGACCGACACCAACAAGACCACTAGTGCTAATACCGAGATCATGCGGCGCGCCGTGCAACTGCTCGAGGACCGCCGGGACGAGCGCCGGCTATTGGAGGACCGGCGATGATGGGGCGGCTCATCAGGCAACTGACCGGCCACGGTCGACGCGAGGCCAAGGCCGAGGAAATCATGCGCGAACACCTGAAGAAGTCCGCTCCGGAAAAGCGCGCCATCAAGGCACGGGTGGCCGCCGTCGAGCGTCTCGTGCAGCAGCTGGAGAAGGAAGTATCGACATGGCACTGACCATTGGCATCATCGCTGTCATCAACGCCATCGGTTACCTCGCCGTGATCTGGGCCTTTCGTGCCAGCTTCCGGGAATTGCGCAGTGCCACCTGGTGGTTCGCCACGGGCTTCATGATCCTCGCCGGTGCGATCATCCTTCGCGGGCTCTATTGGGACGTATTCATGCCTCTGCTGAGGCTCTGGGCGCCAGACGCCGCCGCTTGGCTTGCGGACCATGTCGGCCGCTATGCGAACATCGTCTTCGGGCTGATGAAGGCGGCATCGTTCTTCTGCGCGCTGAAGTGCCGGCAGATGCTGATCCCCGAGGACGAACGGCATTATTGGCCGATCTGGAAGGCCTGGCTGCATCCCACCAAGATCCGGCTGCTGCCGTGGCGATGACAGACGCCGAATTCATGCGGCAGGTCGCCGCCCGGCCCATCACAGGCAGGACCGGGCCAATGCCGGGGTACTGAGGGGAGTTTTCCAGCCGAGCGGCGACACTCGTAAAACAACAACACTGCTGCTCGGCTGTGAGGGTCTTCTAGCCACAGTTAACGCGCACGGAAAAGAACTAATCTCGCACAGCCATTGTGCGGATTTGCAGCAAGCCATCTCGCCCGCCCAGGTCAGCACCTGCGGCGGGCTTTTTCATGGAGAAGAGCATGACGAAAGAAGCCTTCCGGTCGATCCAGACCGCGCTGCACGCGCTTGGCTACACACCGGGCCCGATCGATGGGCTCGATGGGCCGAAGACCCGCGCCGCCGCGTTGGCGTTTGGGCAGGGCGCACCGGGCAAGCCCGCTGCCGGCGTGATCAAGCCCTCGACCACGGCGACGATCTACCAGGGCGCCGCCCGGCACCCCGTGCATGAGATCATCGTGCACTGCAGCGCGACCCGGCACGACTGGATGGCCGGCCGCCCGATCGCAGAGAAGGTCGCCGAGATCCGCCGCTGGCACCTGGCCAATGGCTGGAACGACATCGGCTATCACTGGATCATCGATCGCGACGGCAAGGTTCTCGCCGGCAGGGCAGAGACGGTGATCGGCGCCCACACGGTCGGCAAGAACAGCGGCACGATCGGGATCTGCCTGATCGGCGGCCACGGCTCGGCCGAGACCGACAGCTTCAGCACGCATTTCACGCACCAGCAGGATGTCACCCTCGGTCAGATGATTGATGCGATCAGCTCGCGCACGCAGATCGAGCGAGTCAGCGGCCACAACGAATACGCCGCCAAAGCCTGCCCCGGCTTCAATGTCCCCGCATGGATGAAAGGAAATTGACCATGCTTAGTCTCGCATTGCTTACGATTGCTGTCCTAGCCCTTGTCGTCCTGGCTTTGATCCTGTGGCGGTCAGGGCTGGTCCTGGCACTGGCCTTCCTGGCAGCGGCCGCGCTGCCGGCGGCGGCGCAGACCATCACGCCGGTCGCCAACACCGTGATCGACCAAAGCCAAAGCATCCTTGTCGCCTATCTGAGCGAGATCATCGTGGCAGTCTTCTTCGGCTTCCTTGCCTGGATCGCCAAGACGCTGCGAATCAAGGTGGTAGAATACTTCAACCGGGACGCCATCCTGAAAGCCGTGACGAACTTCGGCAACGCCAACATCGATCTGCTCCAGGCGCGATACCTGAAGTCGTCGAACCCCGATCTGGGTGACCTTGTATCCGAGGGTATCAAGTACGTTCAGACGGGCAGTCCCGATGCTGTCACACAAAGTGGGATGACCAGGGATCGGCTGGCTACCATCGTCGAAGGGGCATTGCGGGCACGGGCGTCCGGGATGGTGCTACCGCTCATTGATGCAGAAGTGCAGCCACGGTGAGGCGCAAGCCTCGGTACTACCGGCGTCGCTGGTCGTTTCGACGGCGCCGAGGCAGCCGCGTTTAGGGCTCCGGGTTGTTCATCTCGAGCGTTTCCCTTAACCTTTGTTCACCACGGAACTGCAGAAGGCCCACCCTGCCAGGTGGGCCTTTATCTTTGCGGGTCGCGGCGGGCCTGCTAGCTTGGGCCTTATGCCTGCGCAACGTGTCACCATCTCCTGTTCTTGCGGCCACCGTGGGACCGTGACGCTGCCTGAGGGGCCATGGCGGCACAGGGATTGGATCCTGCCGCGCGCTAGATGCAGCGAGTGCGGCAGGAAAGGCGCAGAGTGGCTGCAGGTGGCGCAGGATGATGGATCGGTGCCAGGACCGGGCTACAGGCCAGGCAATTGATGTTGCAGTCAACTGACCGTTTGAAAACGTCTGCCGGGCTAGTCTGCGAGGTCGGTGCAGGACGCCCGAATGTCGCGGGCTTCGGCGTTGTCGCCATAGTCGCAATCGCCGCATTTGGTGCAGACATGGACAGGGACAGAACAGGCGCAGTCATCGCCGCATCCGGCATTTGCCCCGCCATGTAATTGCCAATCGTGTCCGTATTCCCTGCACGGCCCTTGCGCGATTTCACGGCGCAGGCGGGCCGCTTCCGCTTCGGCCCGTTCGATCTGGGCGAGAAGGTCTAGAAGGTTTTGCGTCATGATTTCCTCTAAGGCTTAATCAAACGGCCGTTTCTGCGGTGCATGAGGCCTTGTCTTCAGCCAGTCTAACGGCTCACACGAGCCTTGCAGCGGTTTCCAACACCTCCCGTAAGTCATTGAAAAATTATGAGCGGCAAGAGCAGCTATTTCCGATACAACGGTTTGTTTGCGATCAAAAAAGGCTGTTCTTCCGGGATCGCCAGTTTCCTGTGGTGGCAAGCCGATCAAGGCATCCGTTAGGCAGGCCGCACCAGATCCGACATCCTAGCCCGCAGGCTGTCGGTCAGAAAACCGATCACGGCACGTTCCCGGCGCATCGCCCGCACGTCGCGGTGGCAGGTCAGCCAATAGCTGCGGGTCAGCGTTACTTCCTGGGGAAGGATGATCCGCAATTCCGGATACTTGATCGCGATGTAATGCGGCAGGACCGCAATCCCCAGGTTATTGCGAACTGCCGCTAATTGATTGAAGACGCTTGAGCTTTTGATCGAGGCGCGGATGCGCGGCAGCACCTCGCCCAGATAGTCCAGGCCCGGTGCGAAGATCATCTCCTCGATATAGCCGATGATGCGGTGCTGGCGCAGGTCCTCGCGCTGCGTGACGGGCGGGTTCATCGCCAGATAGGCGTCGGTCGCGTAAAGATGCAGGGTATAGTTTGCCAGCCGTTCCGACCGATAGGGCCCGCTGGAGATCGGGTCCAGCGTCACCGTCATATCGGCCTCGCGCCGCGACAGCGACAGGATCTGCGGCATGGTGATCAGTTCCAGCGAGATATGCGGGAACCGGCCGATGAAGTCCGGCCAGAGATGCGTGGAAAACAGGCTGGCAAAGCCTTCTGGCACCGCCAGCCGCAAGGGTCCAGCCTGGCGCGACGCGGCGCCCTGTTTCACGGGAATGTCGTCCGCCGCCTCCTCCATCCGTTCGGCCGTCTCGATCAGGCGGCGTCCGGCCGGTGTCGGCTCGTAGCCGCGGGGGTTGCGTTCGAACAGCCGCGTGTTCAGCGCCTTTTCCAGCCTGTCGATCCGGCGGGATACGGTGACATGGGATGTGCCCAGCACCCGCGCGGCCCGGGATAGTTGCCCTTCGCGCGAGACGGCGAGGAAGAACTGAAGATCGTCCCAACTAAGCGGCATTGTTCGTTTCTGTGCAGAACCTGAACGAAATTAGACTGCATTGAACGCTTGTGTCAAAGTGACTTTGAGGTCATCCTTTCGTCCAACGTCGGCTTGAGGAGAGGCCGCCGTCATTATGGACAGGACATCATCCCGGCCTGCGGCATCTGCACGCAGCGCCAAAGGGTATGCCCAAGGGAGGTTGAATGCGTAAACTGTTGTTGTCGGCCGCGTCCGTCGGCCTGATGGCTGCCCCTGCCGTGGCCGAGATTTCTGACGGCATCGTCAAGATCGGCATCCTGAACGACCAGTCGGGCGTTTATTCGGATTTCGGCGGCAAGAATTCCTATGAAGCCGCCTTGATGGCGGTCGAGGATTTCGGCGGGACCGTTCTGGATGCGCCGATCGAGGTCGTGACCGCCGACCACCAGAACAAGCCCGACATCGCGTCGAACATCGCCCGCCAGTGGTATGACACCGAACAGGTGGACAGCATCATGGAACTGACCACGTCCTCGGTGGCGTTGGCCGTTCAGGCGCTGTCGAACGAGAAGAAAAAGGTCACCATGACCACGGGCGCGGCGACGACGGAACTGACCGGCGCGCAATGCTCGCCCTATGGCTTCCACTGGGCCTATGACACCCACGCCCTGGCCGTGGGCACCGGCGGCGCCCTGGTGCGTGAAGGTGGCGACAGCTGGTTTTTCCTGACTGCTGATTATGCTTTCGGCTATTCGCTGGAGGAACAGACCGGCAGCTTCGTCTCGGAAAACGGCGGAACGATCGCCGGGTCGGTGCGCCATCCGCTGGCGACGACGGATTTCTCGTCCTTCCTGCTGCAGGCGCAGGCCTCGGGTGCGAAGGTGGTCGGGCTGGCCAATGCCGGGGCCGACACGCAGAACGCCATCAAGCAGGCCGCCGAATTCGGCATCACCCAAGGCGGGCAGAAGCTGGCTGCGCTGCTGTTCACGCTGGCCGATGTCCATGGCCTGGGGGCCGAGGCCGCGCAGGGCCTGAATCTGACCGAAAGCTTCTACTGGAAGCGCGATGCCCAGTCCGAGGAATTCGGCCGCCGCTTCTTCGAACGCACCGGGTCGATGCCGAACATGATCCATGCGGGCACCTATTCCACGGTCATGTCCTATCTGAAGGCGATCGAGGCTGCCGGGACGGACGAAACCGAGGCCGTCGCCGCCAAGCTGCATGAACTGCCGGTCAACGACGTCTTCGCCCAGGACGGCAAGGTCGGTGCCAATGGCCGCCTGATCAAGGACGTCTACCTGATGGAGGTGAAGGCCCCCGCCGACATCACCGAGGAATGGGACTATTACAACGTCCTGGCCACCATTCCGGGCGACGAGGCCTATCTTGATCCGGCCGAAAGCGGCTGCCCGCTTGTCACCCAGTAAGGCACGACGATGAATGTTGCGCCTGCCATGACGCAAACCGAACCGCGGGTGGTGCTTTCCGCCCGCGGTCTCGGCAAGGATTTCGCCGGCTTCACCGCCGTCAACGATGTCGACCTGGACGTGGAACATGCGCGCATCCACGCGCTGATCGGCCCCAACGGCGCGGGCAAGACCACGGTCTTCAACCTGCTGACCAAGTTCCTGCAACCCACGCGCGGCAAGATCACGCTGCTGGGCCAGGACATCACCCAGACCAAGCCCGACAAGGTGGCGCGGATGGGGTTGGTGCGGTCCTTCCAGATCTCGGCCGTTTTCCCGCATCTGACGGTTCGCGAGAACGTCAAGGTCGCGCTTCAGCGCCCGGCCGGGCTGGCTGTCCAGTTCTGGAAGCCGCTGTCCTCGCTGGACCGGCTAAACGCCCGCGCCGATCAACTGATCGACCACCTGGGCCTGACGCCCTATCGCGACCACCGTGCCGCCGACCTGTCCTATGGCCGCAAGCGCGTGCTGGAGATCGCCACCACCCTGGCACTGGAGCCAGAGGTGCTGCTGCTGGACGAACCAATGGCCGGCATGGGTCAGGAAGATGTCCGCATGGTGGCCGAGATCATCCGCGACGTGGCGCAGTCCCGTGCCGTGCTGATGGTCGAGCATAACCTGAACGTGGTCGCCGATATCTGCCACCACGTCACGGTGCTGCAACGAGGCGAGATCATCGCGACGGGCGACTATGCCACCGTCTCGGCCGATCCGCGCGTCCGCACCGCCTATATGGGAACCGAATGATGGCGGCTCCGCTTCTGGAAACTGCCGGGCTTCAGGCCTGGTATGGCGAAAGCCATGTGCTGCACGGCGTGGACCTGCACGTCAACGAAGGCGAGATGATCTGCATCCTGGGCCGCAACGGCATGGGAAAGACCACGACCCTGCGCACGATCATGGGCATCCTGCGCAAGCGCACGGGCCGCATCACCTTCGCGGGCCAGGACATGATGTCCGTGCCGCTGCACAAGACCGCCCGCGCCGGCCTGGGCTTCGTCCCCGAGGAACGCGGCATCTTCGCGACCCTGTCGGTCGAGGAAAACCTGATGCTGCCGCCCAAGGTCGCCGATGGCGGCATGTCGGTGGCCGAGATCTATGACTTGTTCCCGAACCTGCAGGAACGCAGGAACAGCCCCGGGACAAAGCTGTCGGGCGGCGAACAGCAGATGCTGGCCATGGCGCGCATCCTGCGGACGGGGGCGCGGTGCCTGTTGCTGGACGAGCCGACCGAGGGGCTGGCCCCGGTCATCATCAATGCCATCGGCGATGTCCTGCGCCAATTGAAACAGCGCGGCATGACCGTGGTGCTGGTGGAACAGAACTTCCGCTTCGCCGCCAAGGTCGCGGACCGCTTCTACCTGATGGACCATGGCACGATGACCGCCGAGTTTCCGGTATCGGACCTGCCGAACCAGATGGACCTGCTGCATCGGGAACTGGGGGTGTGACATGACCATGATCTTCGGAATTCCCGTTGCCGCCCTGATGGGCCAGCTTCTGGTCGGGCTGATCAACGGATCATTCTATGCGCTGCTGTCGCTGGGCCTGGCCGTCATCTTCGGCCTGCTGCGCGTGATCAACTTCGCGCATGGCGCGCAATACATGCTGGGTGCCTTCACGGCGCTGCTGCTGCTGACGGTGGGCGGCGTCAACTATTGGCTGGCGCTGATCGCGGCGCCGCTGATCGTGGGCCTGTTCGGCGCGATCATCGAACGCACCATGCTGTCGCGGCTGTATCAGCTGGACCACCTGTATGGCCTCTTGTTCACCTTTGGCCTGGCCCTGGCGATCGAGGGGACGTTCCGGTATTTCTACGGCGCGTCGGGAATGCCCTATGCGGCACCGGCGGCGCTGACCGGGGCCGTGAACCTGGGCTTCATGTTCCTGCCGATCTATCGTGGCTGGGTCGTGATCGCCTCGCTGATCGCCTGCCTTGCCGTCTGGTTCATGATCGAGAAGACGAAGCTGGGCGCCTATCTGCGGGCGGCCACGGAAAACCCGACCCTCGTGCAAAGCTTCGGCGTGAACGTGCCCTTGCTGCTGACGCTGACCTATGCGCTTGGCGCGGGGCTTGCGGCATTCGCGGGCGTGCTGGCTGCGCCGGTCTATCAGGTCAGCCCGCTGATGGGGTCGAACCTGATCATCATCGTCTTTGCGGTCGTGGTGGTTGGCGGCATGGGGTCCATCCTCGGGGCGATCATCACCGGCTATATGCTGGGCGTTGTCGAGGGATTGACCAAGGTCTTCTACCCCGAAGCGTCCAACATCGTGATCTTCGTCATCATGGCGATCGTCTTGATCCTGCGGCCCGCGGGCCTTTTCGGAAAGGATGCCTGACATGTCCGGCAAGTCCGAACCCATCGCCTCTGAACATATCGCCATCCACCCGAAAGCGGGGACCATCCAGCTTGCGCTGCTGGCGGTCATCCTGGCCGGGCTGCTGCTGGCGCCGCAGTTCCTGTATCCGATCTTCCTGATGAAGCTGCTGGCCTTCGGGCTGTTTGCCGCAGCCTTCAACCTGCTGCTGGGATATACGGGCCTTCTGTCCTTCGGCCATGCGACCTTCTTCGGCGGCGCGGCCTATTTCACGGCCCATGCGGTCAAGGTCTGGGGCTGGCCGCCCGAGGCCGGAATCCTGCTGGGCGTCCTGGGCGCCGCCGCCCTGGGCCTGGTCATGGGCGCCATCGCCATCCGCCGCCAGGGCATCTATTTCGCCATGATCACCCTGGCCCTGTCGCAGATGTTCTTCTTCTTCTGCCTGCAGGCGGGCTTCACCCATGGCGAGGACGGCATCCAGTCGGTGCCGCGCGGCACCCTGTTCGGCATCTTCGACCTGAGCCAGCCGATGACCATGTATTACTTCGTCCTGGCCGTGTTCATCCTGGGAATGCTGATCATCTGGCGCTTCGTTAATTCGCCCTTCGGGATGATCCTCAAGTCGATCCGGGAAAACGAACAGCGCGCGATCTCGCTGGGCTATTCGGTCAGCCGCTACAAGCTGGGGGCATTCGTCATGTCGGCAGCCCTTGCCGGTCTGGCGGGGGGCGTCAAGGCGCTGATCTTCCAGTTCGCCACGCTGACGGACGTGGCCTGGCAGATGTCGGGCGAGGTGATCCTGATGACGCTTCTGGGCGGCATCGGCACCCTGGCCGGACCTGTGGTGGGCGCTGGACTGGTGGTGACGCTGCAGAACTACCTCGCCACCTCCGACTTTCCGGTGACGATCATCACGGGGGTCGTCTTCATGGTCTGCGTGCTGGTCTTCCGGCGCGGCCTGATCGGAGAGTTCTTCGCCTCGAAACTGGGCCGCAGGCTGGGCTTCCGGTCCGAAAGCTGATCCCCGACGGCCCCCATGCGGGGCCGTCCTTCGGAGATTGCCATGGAAAGCTACGACTATATCGTCATCGGCGCGGGCAGCGCCGGATGCGTGCTTGCCAACCGCCTGTCCGCCGATCCCAAGGCCCGTGTCCTGCTGCTGGAGGCGGGGGGCCGCGACAATTACCACTGGATCCACATCCCGGTCGGCTATCTCTACTGCATCGGCAATCCGCGCACCGATTGGGGCTTCAAGACCCAGGCCGAGGCAGGGCTGAACGGGCGGTCGCTGCTGTATCCGCGCGGGCGCGTGCTGGGGGGATGTTCGTCGATCAACGGCATGATCTACATGCGCGGGCAGGCGGCCGATTACGACCACTGGCGCCAGCTTGGCTGCACCGGCTGGGGCTGGGACGACATCCTGCCGCTGTTCAAGGCGCAAGAGGATTTCTATCGCGGCGCCGACGACGCCCATGGCGCCGGCGGCGAATTGCGGGTGGAAACCGCGCGCGTGCGTTGGGCCGTCCTTGACGCCTTCATGGAGGCTGCGGAACAGGCGGGCATCCCGCGCACGACCGACTTCAACCGGGGCGACAACGAGGGCAGCGGCTATTTCGACGTGACCCAACGCGCCGGCTGGCGGTGGAGCGCGGCCAAGGCCTTCCTGCGCCCCGTCCTCAAGCGCCCCAACCTGCGCGTCCTGACCGGCGCCGAGGTCGAGCGCCTGGTCATCGAGGGGGGCGAGGTGCAGGGCGTCGTCTTCCATCACCAGGGCCGCCGCCAGCAGGTCCGCGCCGCGCGCGAGACGGTCCTGTCCGCAGGGGCCATCGGATCGGTCCAGATCCTTGAAAACTCGGGGATCGGACAGGGAGAGGTTCTTCAGGCAGCAGGCATCGCCCCGCAGGTCGAGGTGCCGTCGCTGGGCGAGAACCTTCAGGACCACCTGCAACTGCGGCTGGTCTACAAGGTGCGGGGCGTGCCGACGCTGAACGAGAAGGCATCGCGCCTGATGGGCAGGGCGTCAATCGGGCTTGAATACCTGCTGAAGCGGTCGGGACCCATGTCTATGGCGCCCAGCCAGCTTGGCATCTTCGCGAAATCCCGTCCCGACAAGGCGACGGCGGACCTGGAATTCCACGTCCAGCCGGTCAGCCTGGACAAGTTCGGCGATCCGGTCCACCCGTTCCCGGCCATGACCGCCAGCGTCTGCAACCTGCGCCCGGAAAGCCGCGGCTCGGTCCATGTAACCGGCCCCGATTTCCGCGCGCATCCGGCGATCCGGCCGAATTACCTATCGACCCCCGGCGACCGGGACGTGGCGGTGCGGGCCATCCGCCTGACCCGCAAGATTGCCGCGCAACCGGCCTTCACCCGCTATGACCCCAGCGAACATGTGCCCGGCATCGCCTTCCAGACCGACGACGACCTGGTCAAGGCGGCAGGCGCGGTGGGCACCACCATCTTCCACCCCGTCGGCACCTGCCGGATGGGCACGGATGACGGCGCCGTCGTGGACACCCGGCTGCGGATGCGGGCGTTGGGGCGGTTGCGGATCGCGGATGCCTCGATCATGCCGACGATCACCAGCGGCAACACGAACGCCCCGGTGATGATGATCGCCGAGAAGGCCGCGCGGATGATGCTGGAGGATGCGCGGGCTTGATCCCGCCATCCGCAGCGGCCAAGCTGGCCGTGAACAGCGGAACCCCGGTATGACCCTTTCCTTCACCTGCGAGAAAAGCCCCGCCTCCGGCTCGCGGGGGGTGGTGGTCGCGAATGCGCCGCTTGGCGCGACGGCCGGGTCCGAGGTGCTGGCCATAGGCGGCAACGCCGTGGACGCCGCTGTAGCCGCGCTGCTGACGCTGACGGTCGTCGAGCCGATGATGGTCGGCATCGCGGGCGGCGGCATCGCGCATCTGCGGCTGGCGGACGGGCGCCATGTGGTGATCGACGCGCTGTCGGCGGCCGGGCAGGGCGCGCGACCCGACATGTTCACCCCCGTATCCGACAAGCCCGACGCCTATATGGAGACCGAGGGGCGGCGGAACCGTGTCGGACCCTCGGCGGTGGCGGTACCCGGCAACCTTCGCGGCTGGTTCCTGATGCAGCGGCGATACGGGCGGCTGCCCTGGGCCGATGTCGTCGAGCCCGCAATCCGCGCCGCCGCCCGTGGCTTCGCCGTCAGCCCTTATCTGCATGGCGCGATCCTGGAACACCGCGACGACCTGGCGGCGGATCCCGAAATGGCGCGCGTCTTCCTGCCCGGCGGAACACCGCTGCAACCGGGCGCGCGGCTGGTCATGGGCGATTACGCCGAAAGCCTGCGCCTGATCCAGTCCCAGGGCGACGCTGCCCTGCATGGTGGCGATCTGGGCCGCGCCTTGGCGGACAGGCTGGCGGCAGGCGGCGGCCATGTCACGCTGGACGACCTGACGGCGGCCCGCGCCGTTCAGCGGCAGGCAATCTTCGGGACCTATCGCGGCCACACCATCGCAGGACCGCCGCCGCCCGCGTCGTCGGGCGTTCATGTCGTCCAGATGCTGAACATGCTGGAACCCTACGACCTGCGCGGCATGGGCTTCGGCAATCCTGACACGATGGATTTGATGACCCGGGCCGTTGCCCTGGCCTTCGAGGATCGGCGTCAGGCCTCGGGCGATCCGGACTTCGTGGATGTGCCGGTGGACCGCTTCACGTCCAAGGACTACGCCCGGCAGCGGATGCCCTATGAAAGCCGCGACACCACCCATGTCACCGTGGCCGACGCGGATGGCAACATCGTCAGCGCGACCCATACGATCAACGGGCTGTGGGGCGCCTGCTTCATGGTGCCGGGGACGGGGATCATCCCGAACAACTACATGCTGAACTACGACCCGCGGCCCGGGCTGGCCCTGTCGGTCGCGCCGGGCAAGCGGGTGCCGACCTCGATGGCGCCGATGATCGTGCTGCGGGACGGCCAGCCGGCCTTTGGGCTTGGCCTGCCCGGCGGGGTGCGGATCTTCCCCTCGGCCATGCAGGCGATCGTGAACCTGATCGACCATGGAATGACCCTGCAACAGGCGGTCGAGGCACCGCGACTTTGGACCGAGGGGCATCATCTGGAACTGGAACCGGCCTATGCCGCACAGGCCGGCACGATGCGTGCGCGCGGGCACGACGTGCGGCTGGTCAAGACCATCGGCGGCGGCATGAATGCCATCGCCTTCGCGCCCGACGGCGTCATGACGGGCGCAGCCTGCTGGCGCGCCGACGGCACCGTCATCGCCCAGGGCGGCGGACTGGCACGTCCCGGTATCCGTTTCGTGATCTGAGGATTCCATGACCAAGGTTGTTCTTCTTGACCCCGCGGCCCCCGAACGGCTGGACCGCATCCGTCCGCATTTGCCCCAGGGCTGGACGTTGGTCGCGGCGGCTTCGCGGGATCCGGCGGACCAGATCGCCGCGCTGCGCGGCGCCGATTTCGCGATCACCGGCGACGCGCCGGTCACGGCGCCGATGATGGCGGTGCCGGGGCTGCGGGCGGTCCACAAATGGGGCGTGGGCTATGACGGGATCGACCTGGATGCGGCGCGGCTGCACGGGGTGCGCGTCTTCCGCACCACGGGCATCAATGCGGTGGCAGTGGCGGAAACGACGCTGGGCCTGATCCTGGCCGTCAACCGGAACATCGTGCGCGGCCATGTCGGGATCCGCGACGGCGGCTGGCCCAAGGGGCAGGTCAGCGCCAGTTGCACGACCCTGTCGGGCAAGACGGTGGGCATCGTCGGCATGGGGCATATCGGGCAGGCGCTTGCCCGGCTGCTGGCAGGGTTCGGCTGCCGGATCCTTTATGCCAAGCGCACCCCGCTGTCAGCGGCCCAGGAAGCCGAACTGCACGCGTCCCACGCCCCGCTGGAGGAGCTGCTAGCCTCGGCCGACGTGGTCACGCTGAACTGCGATCTGAACGACAGCACCCGCAACCTGATCGACCGCGACCGGCTGGCGCTGATGAAGCCCGGTGCGATCCTGATCAACGCGGCCCGGGGTGGCGTCCTGGTCGAACCTGACCTGGCCCAGGCCCTGCGCGCAGGCAGGCTGCGCGGCGCAGGCATCGACGTTTTCTCGGTGGAGCCGATCCAGCCCGACAACCCGCTGCTGGCGCTGGATAACGTCGTCCTGACCCCGCATATCAGCGGCCTGGATGCGGAAGGCTTTGCCCCCTCGATCCGTCGCATGGCGGCAAACCTGCAAGCGATCCAGGACGAAGGCGAGCCGAACCCGACCGACATCTTGGTCTGACGACATGGAAAAAGGGCACCGCATCGCTGCGGTGCCCTTGATCTTGATGTGTCGGCTGGATCAGTCCGCGTTGCGTTCGCCCAGCTGCAGGCCCGCGGGGGCCAGGGTCAGGCCTGCGACCGGGACGTCCAGACCCTCTGGCTCTCGTCCGCCAAGGGCGGCGTCGAAGGCCTCGCGGTCAAGGGCGCCGTGCCAGCGGCTCACGACCACGGTTGCGACCGCGTTGCCGATGAAGTTGGTGATCGACCGGCATTCCGACATGAAGCGGTCGACGCCCAGGATCAGCGCCATGCCCGCGACCGGAACGGTCGGCACGACGGACAGGGTGGCGGCCAGGGTGATGAAGCCCGCACCGGTGACGCCCGCAGCACCCTTGGACGACAGCATCGCGACCAGCAGCAGCAGCACCTGCTGTTGTAGCGACAGGTCGGTGTTTGTGGCCTGGGCGATGAACAGCGCGGCCAGCGTCATGTAGATGTTGGTGCCGTCAAGGTTGAAGCTGTAGCCGGTCGGAACCACCAGGCCCACCACCGGACGGGCGCAGCCCGCCTTCTCCATCTTCTCCATCAGCGAAGGCAGCGCGCTTTCCGACGACGAGGTGCCCAGAACCAGCAGGATTTCCGCCTTCAGATACGAGATCAGCTTGAAGATCGAGAAGCCGTTGGCCATGCACACCGCACCCAGGATCACGATCACGAACATGGCCGAGGTCAGGTAGAACGTCCCCACCAGCATCGCCAGGTTCGCGATGGAGGCGATGCCGTATTTGCCGATGGTAAAGGCGAAGGCACCAAAGGCACCGATGGGGGCGGCCTTCATCAGGATGTCCACGACGCGGAAGATCGCGTAGCTGGCCGATTCCAGGACGTTCAGGATTGGCTTGCCCTTTTCGCCGACCATGATCAGGCCGATGCCGAACAGGATCGCCACGAACAGGACCTGCAGGATGTTGCCTTCCACGAAGGCCGACACCAGCGTGGTGGGAATCACATCCATCACGAAGCCGGTCAGCGACGTTTCATGGGCTTTCTCGGCATAGCCGGTGACGGTCGATGCATCCAGGCTGGCGGGATCGATGTTCATGCCCGCGCCGGGCTGGATGACGTTCGCGACGATCAGGCCCACGATCAGCGCCAGGGTCGAGAAGGTCAGGAAATAGGCGAAGGCCTTGCCCACCACGGAACCGACGCCCCGCAGCGATCCCATGCCGGCCAGGCCGGTCACGATCGTCAGGAAGATCACCGGCGCGATGATCATCTTGACCAGCTTGATGAAGCCGTCCCCCAGGGGCTTCAGCGCCTCGCCTGTCTGGGGATAGAAATGGCCCAGCAGGGCGCCCGCCGCGATGGCGATGATCACCTGGAAATACAGGTGGCGATAGAACGGGCGCTTCTCATGGGCGACGGGATGGGCGGATGTGTCCAGCTGCACGGAAGGTCTCCTCCAACCTTGTGGTGTATGTCACTGCGATGACGGTCATCCTAAGCCCACGGCAGCGCAGCCCGAAAAACTTGCAGCATGGCTGCAATGCGCTGAAATCATGGCTGTTTTCGCCCGCAGAGCCTGTAAATGTGTGTGGTTTTCCGCACAGGCCAAAGCTGCTAGTGTGAAAGTCGAAACACTTGGCGGGAATGTGTCGCGTGCAGCAGATCAACGACATCGCGCCGCCAGCCCGCGATTCGCAGGCGGTGCCGCGCGTGGCGGGCTGGCTTCTGGCCGTCGCGGCCCTGGCTTTGCTGGTCGTGGTTCCCCTGGCCACCTATTGGGGGGTCCGCGCCGGTGCTCTTGAAGGGCTGCGAAACGAAGGGCTGGCCGCTGCGCAGTCGCGGGCGCTGACGCTGGAAAGCATGCTGGACCGGCAGCGCGCAGTGGTTGCGATCCTGGCCGATGACGACCGCGTCAAGGACGCTCTGCGTGCCGGAACCCAGCAGTCGCGGGACGAGGTTTCGGCCAAGCTGGAACGGCTGCGGTCCGAGACGCAAAGCGCGGTCATCTACCTGATGCGCGGGGACGGCTACACCATCGCGGCATCCAACTGGGACCAGCCCGACAGCTTCGTCGGGCACGACTACAGCTTCCGCGAATATTTCCGCGGCGCGCTTGTCCAGCCCACCGCGATGGAATTCGCCCTGGGCACGGTCAGCGGCAAGCCTGGGCTTTATCTGTCCCATGACGTGCGGGACGGCGATGACCTGCTGGGCGTGGTGGTCGTCAAGGTCGAGTTCGAGGCGCTTGAGGCCGCCTGGTCGCGAAGCCCCAACGCCACGCACGTGACCGAGGCTGACGGCCGCGTCATCATCACGACCCAGCGGCAGAACCGCTTCAAGCCTCGGCCCCCGGTTGCCGAGGGAAGCCTGCCCATTGTCCTGCCAGTGCGCGGCACGTCCTGGCATGTCACGATGCAGGTGCCCATGCGCGACGCAAGCCAGACGGCGGCCTATGCCGCGGGCGCGGCGGGCCTGGCGATGGCCCTGCTCATCGCCCTGGCGGAACAGGCCCGCCGGTCGCGCGGCCGGGCCGTCCGCAAGGCCGCCGCCGATCGTGCCTATCGTGCCGAACTGGAACAAGCCGTAGCCGAACGCACCCGCGACCTGTCCGAGGAGATCCGCGAACGCCAGGCGGCCCAATTGCGGCTGTCGCAGATGCAGGCCGATCTTGTCCAGGCCAACAAGCTGGCGACGATGGGCCAGATCACCGCCGGCGTCGCACACGAGATCAACCAGCCCCTGGCCACGATCCGCCTGCTGGCCGAAAACGGGCAGGCGATGGATCCCGGCGGTCCGGCGGGGGACAACCTGGCCCGGATCACCCGGATGACCGACCGGATCGGCCAGATCACCGACCAGTTGCGCGGCTTTGCCCGCAAGGCCACGGGACAGGTCGGGGCGGTCGCCCTGCGCGACGTGATCGAGACATCGCTGATGCTGACCGCCAGCCGCCGCAAGGCTAGCGACATTCCTGTGCGCCTGCCTGACATCCCCCCGGGGCTGGCCGTGGTAGGCGAACAGGTCCGGGTCGAGCAGATCCTGGTGAACCTGCTGACCAATGCCTTTGAAGCGCAGGAAGACGTGGCGGATCCCTGGATCCGCATCGGCCTTGAACACCGAGGGGACCGGGTGGTGCTGACCGTCACCGACAACGGCCCGGGCCTTCAGCCGGGCCAGATGGCGCAGTTGTTCGCGCCCTTCGCGACGGGCAAGGCGCAGGGCTTGGGATTGGGGCTTGTGATCTCTCGGGATATCGCCCGCGATTTCGGAGGAGAGCTTTCGGCGGACGATCCCGTCTCGGGCCAGGGTGCGACCTTCCGCCTGACGCTGAGGAAAGCCGCATGACCCGGCTGGTTCGCCTTGTCGACGATGACGACGACCTGCGCGCAGCACAGGTGCAGACCTTGCAGATGGCGGGCTGGCAGGTCGAGGACTATGCCCAGGCGGCACAGGCGCTGAAGGGCATCACCCGCGACTATCCGGGCGTGGTGCTGTCCGACGTCCGGATGCCGGGGATGGACGGCTTCCAGTTCTTCGAGCATTTGCACAAGATTGACCCCGATCTGCCGGTCATCCTTCTGACCGGCCATGGCGACGTGCCGATGGCGGTTGCCGCGCTGAAGGCGGGGGCCTATGATTTCCTCACAAAGCCAGTGGGCCGCGACGTGCTGCTGGCTGCGCTGAACCGCGCCTGTTCGGCCCGCCAGCTCGTGCTGGAGAACCGCGACCTGCGGCAGGTCCGCCATGACGCGGCCGATGATTTTCCCGAACTGGCAGGCGGCAGCGAGGTGATGATCCATCTGCGGGCGGCCCTGGACAGGGTGGCCGAAGCTGGGGGCAGCGCGCTGCTGACCGGGCCGGACGGGGCGGGCAAGCTGGTCGTGGCGCGCGCGATCCACCGCCGCGGCCCGCGCCGTGCCCGCAGCTTCGTGCATCTGGCCTGCGACGCGATGGATGACGCGCGGTTCGAGGCGGACCTTCTGGGCAGCGAGACGCCCGGCCCGCGCGGCACCCGCCAGACCGGCCAGTTGGAACGGGCGCAGCGGGGCGTGCTGTTTCTTGACCGCGTGGACGCGCTGTCGCCGGGGATGCAGGCGCGGTTGGCGGCGATCCTGGAAGCGGGCGAGTTCTGGCCCGCGGGCGCCGCAGCGCCACGCGCGATGGACGTGCAGTTGCTGGCCTCGACGGCCACGGATCCGCTGCGGCTGGCGGGGGATGGGCATTTCGACGCCCGGCTGTTCTATCGCCTGTCCGGCACGATCCTGGCCGTCCCCTCGCTGGCGGAACGGCGCGAGGATATTCCTGCGCTTTACCGGCATTTCCTGTTGGCGGCCTGCGCCCGGCTGGATCGGCCCGCGCCGCCGATGACGGGGGCGGTCAGGGCGCGGCTGGCGGGGCATGGCTGGCCCGGAAACCTGCCGGAACTGCGCGGCCTGGCCGAAAGCCAGGCGGTGGGTGTCACGCCATTCGACGCCACCGGAACCGCGGATCGGCCCGGCCTCTCCGATCTGGTCGCCACCTATGAAGCCGAACTGATCCGCGACGCCTTGCGGATCGAGGGGGGCAATGCCACCGCCGCGATGGGCCGCCTGCAACTGCCGCGCAAGACCTTCTATGACAAGCTTGCACGGCATGGCATCAGGCCCGCCGACTTTCGCCGCTGATCAGCGGGTCCGCCCCTCGATCACCGTCTTCACGACCAGCACCATCAGGGCGATCAGCGTCAGCGTCGTCGCGGCGGCAAAGGCGCCGACGGTGTTGAGGTCGTTGAACAGAAGCTCGATCTGCAGGGGCAGGGTGTTGGTCTGCCCCCGGATCGCGCCCGACACCACCGAGACCGCGCCGAATTCGCCCACCGCGCGCGCCGTCGCCAGCACCGCGCCGTATAGCAGGGCCCAGCGGATGTTTGGCAGCGTCACCAGCCGGAAGATCTGCCAGCCCGAGGCGCCAAGCGTCAACGCAGCCTGTTCCTGTTCCGACCCCTGCGCCTGCATCAGGGGCAGGACTTCGCGCGCGACAAAGGGGCTTGTCACGAACAGCGTCACCATCACGATGCCCGGCAGCGCGAACAGGATCTTGACGTCGCCGGCTGCCAGCACCGGCCCCAGCAGCCCCTGGCGCCCGTAGAGCAGCAGGTAGCAGACGCCCGCGATGATCGGAGAGATCGAGAAGGGCAATTCGATGATCGTCAGCAGCAGCTTGCGGCCGGGAAAGGTAAAGCGGGCAATCAGCCAGGCGGCGGCGATGCCGATAGCCAGGTTGACCGGCAGCGTGATGACCGCCACGACCGAGGTCAGCCAGATCGCGTGCAGCGTGTCGGGGGCCAGGATGTTCTGGGCGAAGACGCCAAGCCCCTCGGACAGGGCGCGCCAGAAGATATAGATCAGCGGCACCACGACGATGAACATGGTCAGTGCGACGGCCAGCCCCACCAGCAGCCACTGGGCGCGGCGGTCGGGACGGGGCGCAAGCGCTGCGGGGGCGGTCGCGGGCGTCATGCGGGAACCCTCCGCCGGGTCAGGCGCGATTGCAGCCAGTTGGACAGGACCAGCAGCACCAGGGCTATGGCCACCAGCGTCAGGGCGATCGCGGCGGCACCGTTGTAGTCGTATTCCTCAAGCCGGATCACGGCCAGAAGCGAGGCGATCTCGGTCTTCATGGGCAGGTTGCCGGCGATGAAGATCACAGCGCCGAACTCGCCCAGGGACCGGGCAAAGCCGATGGTCGTGCCAATCAGGAAGGCGGGCAGGATCGCCGGAAAGATCACCTTGGCAAAGATCTGGAAGGGCGAGGCGCCCAGCGTCCTTGCGGCTTCCTCCAGGCCAGGATCCAGATCCTCGAGGATCGGCTGCACGGTGCGGACGACAAAGGGGATCGAGGTGAAGGACATGGCGATCGCCACGCCCCAGATCGTGTAGACGACCGAGACACCGGCAGGGGCCAGCAATTGCCCATACCAGCCGTTCTGGGAAAACAGGGCGGTCAAAGCAAGCCCCGCGACGGCGGTCGGCAGGGCAAAGGGAATGTCCATCATCGCGTCCAGCAGCCTGCGGCCGGGAAAGCGGTAACGGACCAGCACCCAGGCCATCAACAACCCGTAGAGGGCATTGAACGCAGTTGCCAGGGCGGCGGCGGCGACGGTCAGCCGCAGCGCGGCAAGGGTGCGGGGGGCGGTCACGATTTCCCAGAACCGAACGGGGCCGATCTCGGCCCCCTTCAGGAACAGGGCGATGACGGGCAGCAGGACGATGATGCCGACATAGGTCAGCGTCACGCCCATGGTCAGGCCAAAGCCGGGCAGGACCCGCCTTTGCCGCCCGGCGGGTGCGTCGATGACCGCCGCAACGCTCATTGGTTCACGAACACGGAATCGAGAATCCCGCCTTCCGCGAAATGTTCTTCCTGCACCTTGTCCCAGCCTCCGAAGACATCCTCGACCGTGACCAGCTTCACTTCGGGGAAGTTCGCGGCATATTCGGCGCTGATCGCCTCGTCATGCACGCGGTTGAAATTCTGGGCCAGGATGCGCTGCGCGTCAGGCGAATAAAGGAAGTCCAGATAAGCCTTCGAAACTTCGGCGCTGCCCTTGTCCTCGGCATTCTCGGTCACGACGGCGACCGGGAACTCGGCCAGCAGCGACAGCGAGGGCGTGACGCGTTCCAGCTTGGCATCCGCATATTGCTGGGCGATGCCGCCGGTTTCCGCCTCGAAGGTGATCAGCACGTCACCCAGGCCGCGTTCGGCGAATGTCGCGGTGGCCGCGCGCCCGCCCTGGTCGAAGACCGGGACATTGGCGAAGATCTTCTTCACGAACTCCTGCGCGGCAGCCTGGTCGCCGTTGTTCTTGTCAAGCGCATAGGCATAGGCCGCCAGATAGGTATATCGCGCGTTGCCGCTGGTCTTGGGGTTCGGGAAGATAACCTGCACGCCCTCCTGCGCCAGGTCGTCCCAGTCGTCGATCCCCTTGGGGTTGCCTTCGCGCACCAGGAAGGCAGGCAGCGAGTAATAGGGCGAGGCCTGATTCGGAAAGGCGTCGCGCCAGTTTTCATCCACCAGCCCGCCTTCGGCCAGCACGTCGATGTCGGTGACCTGGTTGAAGGTG
Organism: Paracoccus sp. AK26; assembly: GCF_011801365.1. Lineage (NCBI taxonomy): Bacteria > Pseudomonadati > Pseudomonadota > Alphaproteobacteria > Rhodobacterales > Paracoccaceae > Paracoccus > Paracoccus sp. AK26. The sequence goes on along the minus strand of NZ_CP041041.1, from coordinate 1,430,986 downwards.
ACCACATCGGCGGGCAGCCCTTCCAGAATGGCGCGGGCCTGCTTGGACGATCCGCCATGCGACTGGTCGATGCTGACGGTGCGGCCGGTCTGTTCCTGCCATTTCTGGGCAAAGACGGGGTTCAGTTCGGCGAAGAGCTCACGTGCGATGTCATAGGACACGTTCAGGATCGCATCCTGCGCGGCTGCGGGCGATGCGAGGCCCAGCACAAGGGCAAGGGCGGTGGTCAGGCGGGTCTTCACGGGCGGGCCTCCTTGAGGGTCATCGGGGTCTGGATCGGGACGGCGGCGGTTTGCGGGCCGCCGGGAAAAATCTGTCCCGCGGCAGGGCGCAGGGCGACGGGCTGGCCTTTCCGCAAATCGCGGCCCTCGCGGCGCGGCACTTCGGCCTCGATCCGGCAGCCGGCATCGTCCTGCGCCACGACACGCAGCAGCGCCCCGGTCGAGGCGATCTCGGTCACGCGGAAGGGCGCTTGCGGATCGGGCACCGGCAGGATGTCGGCGGGGCGCAGGAAAAGCGTGGCCGGTCCATCGGCCATGGCGCGGCGGGGCAGGGCGGACAGGTCAAGGCCCGCCGCCTGCGCGCGGCCCGCCCGCATTGTCACCGGAACCTCGACCGTCAGGCCCAGGAAGCGGGCGACGAAGGGCGTGGCGGGATGGTCATAGATCTCGTCGGGGTGGCCGGTCTGTTCGATCACGCCGCCGTTCATCACCACCACGCGGTCGGCCAGTTCGAAGGCCTCTTCCTGGTCATGTGTGACGAAGATCGAGGTCGTGCCGGCGCTGTCGTGGACGCCGCGCAGCCAGCGGCGCAGGTCGCGGCGGACCTGGGCGTCAAGCGCCCCGAAAGGCTCGTCCAGCAGCAGGACGCGCGGGTTGATCGCCATCGCGCGGCCCAAGGCAACCCGCTGGCGCTGCCCGCCCGACAATTCGGCGGGGTAACGGTCGGCAAGGCCTTCGATCTGCAGGAAGGACAGCAGCCCGTCCACGGTCGACGCGATCTGCGCCTTGGCGGGGCGGTCGCTGCGCGGCAGGACGGACAGGCCGAAGGCGATGTTGTCGCGGACGGTCATGTGCGGGAACAGGGCATAATGCTGGAACACGAAGCCGATGCGGCGTTCGGCCGCCGACTTCGCCAGCCAGTCCGCGCCGTCGAAGGACAGCCCGCCGGCATCCGGCCAGTCCAGGCCCGCGATGATGCGCAGAAGCGTTGTCTTGCCCGAACCCGACGGCCCCAGCAGCGCGATCAGTTCGCCCTGATCGACCGTCAGGTCGATGCCGCGAAGGACCTGGGTCGCGCCGAAGCGTCGGGCAAGATGCGAGATGACAAGCGACATGGGCAGCCTTCCTGTTTGCCGCAAACAGTTAGCAACCCCCTGTGCCCTTGCCAAGGAAGCCCCGCACGCAGGCCGCGTCCCTGCCGCAGGAGATTGTTCCACCAACGTCCGCAAAGGCAGCACCCGTGGTCTCGGCCCTGCTGCAAATGCCCCACGTCCTTTGCCAGCTCCGCCGACAGGCGCGATTTTTTCCTTTTTCCCCGTCGGTTCCGGCGATAGCGTGCGTCCAGACCGAAGTCGGGTATGTCGTGATCCGCCAGAACCTTGCCATCCTGTCCGGCCGCGCCATCGCGCTGTTCGCCCGGCTTGTCACGGCGGTGCAGGCTGTCTGGCGCGGCGCCGATCCGGGGGACATGCGCCAGCGCATCTATTTTGCCAATCACGTCAGCCACGGAGACTTCATCCTTGTCTGGACCGTGCTGGCCGATCCGCTGCGGCGTCGGACCCGCCCCGTGGCAGGCGCTGACTACTGGGGTTCGGGCTTGCGCCGCTTCATCGGGCGCGATGTCTTCAATGCCGTGCTGATCGACCGGACGCGGACGGACGCGGCCAGCGACCCCGTAGGCCAGATGGCGCAGGCGCTGCGGCAGGGTTCATCGCTGATCCTGTTCCCGGAAGGAACCCGCAACCTGACCGACGCGGACCTGCTGCCCTTCCGCAGCGGGCTTTACCATCTGGCCCGCGCCTGTCCCGAGGTGGACCTGGTGCCGGTCTGGATCGACAACCTGAACCGCGTGCTGCCCAAGGGCGCCTTTATCCCCGTGCCGCTGATGTGCAAGGTGATCTTTGGCGCCCCGATGCGGCTTGATCCGGCCGAGGGCAAGGACGCCTTCCTGACCCGTGCCCGCGACGCGCTGCTGGCGCTGCGTCCCAACCGCGAGGCTGCCGCATGAGCGTGCAATCCGATCTTCTGGTGGTGCTGGCCGGCGTCGGCGGCGTGCTGGTCGTCGCCTCGGCCATCGGCTGGGTGCTGGGCCGCAAGCTGTCGCCGGATGGCCGGAACGAGGCGATCGAGAACCTGAACGACCGGATCCGCGCCTGGTGGGTGATGGTGTTGGCGCTTGGCCTGGCCTTCCTGGGCGGCAAGACCGGCGTTCTGGTGCTGTTCGCCATCTGCTCGTTCGCCGCGCTGCGCGAGTTCATGACGCTGACGAACGCCACCCGGGCGGATCACTGGACACTTGTAGGGGCGTTCTTCGTCGTGCTGCCGGTCCAGTATGCGCTGATCTGGCACCAGCAATACGGCATCTTCGCGGTCTTCATCCCGGTCTATGTCTTCCTGCTGCTGCCCATCGTCTCGGCCCTGCGGGGCGAGGTGCGCAACTTCCTGGTGCGCATCGCCGAGATGCAATGGGCGCTGATGATCTGCGTCTATTGTGCGTCCCACGTGCCCGCGCTGCTGAACCTGCGCATTCCGGGATACGAGGGGCGCAACGTCCTGCTGATCGCGTTCCTGGTCATTGTGGTGCAGATCAGCGACGTGCTGCAATATGTCTGGGGCAAGCTGATCGGCCGGCACAAGATTGCCCCTCTGCTGTCGCCGTCGAAGACGGTCGAAGGGTTTGTCGGCGGGGCGCTGTCGGCCACGCTGATCGCGGCGGGACTGTGGTGGATGACCCCCTTCTCGCCCGGGCACACGGCCCTGATGGGTGCGATCATCACGGTCATGGGCTTTCTGGGCGGGCTGGTGATGTCCGCGATCAAGCGCGACCGGGGCGTCAAGGACTGGGGCCACGCCATCGCGGGGCATGGCGGCTTCATCGACCGGCTGGATTCGGTCGTCTTCTCGGCGCCGATCTTCTTTCACCTCACGCGATATTTCTGGGCCACGGGATGATCGACACGTCGAAACGCAGGCCGCTTGCCAGCAGGCAGACCCGATGGGCCAATCGCGCCGCGCGTCTGCTGGCCGATGCGGGGGTGACGCCCAACCAGATCTCGGCCGCGGGAATGGTCGCGGCAATGGTTGCGGGGATGTGCTTCGTGTTGGTCCCGCAAGCAGGTCCGTGGAGCAGGCCGGCCTTGCTGCTGCTGGCCGCTCTGTTCTGCCAGTTGCGGCTGGTTTGCAACCTGTTGGACGGCATGGTCGCGGTCGAGGGCGGCAAGGGCGCGCCCGACGGTCCTTTCTGGAACGAGTTTCCGGATCGGGTGTCGGACATCCTGATCCTGGCCGGTGCCGGAATCGCAGCGGGGCTTCCTGCGCTTGGCTGGGCCGCGGCGGCCTTGGCGGTGCTGACGGCCTATGTGCGCGAACTGGGCGTGACCTGCGGCGCGCCGGCCGATTTCAGCGGGCCGATGGCCAAGCAGCACCGGATGGCGGTCATCACCGGCGCGGCTGTCCTGTCGACGGCGGAACCGCTGTGGGACGGTGGGGGCGGGGTGCTGCGGCTGGCGCTGTGGACGGTGGCGGTGCTGGCGGGGCTGACCGCGGTGCGGCGGTCGGCCCGGCTGATCGGTTTTTTGAAACGGCGCTAGGTTTCAGCGCCGCCAGATCCAGCTTTGGCCGGCAAGGCTGCCCTGGACCTTTGCCAACAGGCGCAGCGCCGGCGGGCGGGGACTGATCCCGTCCCGCAGCCTGTCCACCGCAACTTCGGCCGGGCAGGGAAGGCCGCTGACCGGGTCGCGATAGCGTGGATAGGCGATCAGGCAGGCGTGGACCAGGGCCGCCAGTTCGGGACGCGCGGTGCGGCGGGCAGGTATCGGCCCCAGGTCGCGGGTCAGGCCCCAGCCGGCAGAAGGGCGCCCCCAGCGTGGTCACGGGGACGCCGCGCAACATCGCCTCGAACCCCAGGGTCGAGGTGATCGTCCAGACCTCATCGACATGGCCGAGCAGGGTTGCCGGATCGGTGGCGGTCACCACCTCATCCGCGAACCTGCCCGCGCAGATGGCGCCGGGGCGCAGGCCAGCCTCGACATCGGGATGGGGCTTGAAGATCACGTGGGCGTCCGGATTTTTCGCCCGGACCCGCCGCAGCAGATCCAGGTTCGTCCTTTCCCGCCCCGCGCCCAGCCTGATCGAGGCGTCATCCTCGACCTGCCCCGGCACGAGGATCCGCCTGCGGCCTGTCGGGGTCGGGCGGTAGCTGCCGGCGGCAAGGTTGTATTTGGACAAACCGGCGGACCGGATCGCTGCCATCAGCCTTTCGGCGCGGTCCACGCCTCCGGGCGGCGGGCCTTCGGCAATCAGCCTTTCAAGCCGGCTTTCGCGCAAAGGGTCGTAGTAGATGCCCAGGTCGTCTGCCACCAGGGAAAGGGGCGGCGTCAGAGCCGCGCCCAAACCCCGCGACCGCAGGAATCCGTCCTCGACTCGCGCCGCACCTGGAACCTCGTCCGCCTTGCCGGCCCAGGCCAGCGTCACGGTTGTTGCAGGCTTGTCTGTGAAGCGCACTCCGGCGCCGTCGCCGAAGGCCCGGGCGATGGCGGGCCGCTTCCACAGCCGCATCCCATAGGCCAGATGGCCGTCGCGGTCCTGGCGGAAGGCCTTCACCTCGGCCTCCAACTGGTTCAGGGCGCCATCGAAATCCGTTAGCCGGTCGCGGCAGGGATCGTACCAGACAGGCGCCAGAAGATGGCTGGCGGCAAACAGCGCCTCGATCGAGGCGTGGCCGCGGCGGCCGCCCGGCAGGGGCATCTCGTCATCCGACAGGCCCCAGCCGGCATAGAAGGGCTGGCCGAACAGCCGGGGGCGGTGGCCCGCCAGCATCGCCTCGTATCCCAGTTGTGAACTGACGGCATAGACGGCATGGGCGTTGTCCAGCAGCCGCCAGGGCGAAATTTCCGCGTCGCAAAGGACGTCGCCGGGCCGCAGGTCCTGTGCGTCCAGATGGCCCGGACGCAGGCCCAGACTGGTTTCCGGGTGGCTGCGCAGCAGGATCGGTCGGCCCGGATGTTCGCGGCGCGCGGCATCCAGCATGGTCAGGAACCGCTTGCGTCCGGCCCCCATCAGCGAGGCGTCGCCCCGCGTCTGGTCGATCACCAGCACATAGCCCGCATCGGGCGCGGGCAGGTCGGGGCGGTGGGCGTTGTATTTCGACAGGTCGACGGCGCGAAGGCGGGCGATGCCCTGGCGTGCCGGGCCTTCCTGTCCGGCGGTCGCGCCGCTTGTGACAAGGCTTTCGATCAGCGACGGGCGGGCCGGATCGAAATGCAGCCCCAGCGGATCGATCAGAAGCCCGACGGGCCCACGCCGGGCGACACGACCCTTGGCGCGGCCGGGGAGAACAGACCGCAGGAAGGCATCCTCGACCGTGACAAGGCCCGCGCCGCGCTGTCCCGCCACGGAACGGCCGCGCCAGGCGGTCGGGCTGCCGCCCCAGACGGCAACCTGGTCGCCCGGACCGGGAAGCCCCAGCCGCAAATCCCATCCCGCCAGTTCCAGGATCCGCCGCAGGCGCGGATTGCGCCAGAAGCCCGCGTTGAGCGCGAAAAGCCGCCGGATTTGCGCCCCGGCGGCCTTTAGGTCTTCCCCCATCAGCCGGTCACTGCGACAGGTTCTGGAGCGAGTTCGCAGAGTTGATCGGCCCGATCAGCGCGGCCAGCCGCTTCTGCCACTGAACATAGGGTGCCTCGGTCACATAGACCGTATCCTCGTCCCGGATCAGGAAGTCGCGGGCCAGGAACAGCCCGTTGGGCCGGGTCAGATCCAGAACATAGGCGATGCGCTGCGATCCCTGCACCGTCTTGCCCAGCACGCGCGAGGCGACCTGTTCGGGTTCGTCGCGCAGGATGAACACGCCCGTCGGATCGGCCAAGTTCGAATTGAGACCGCCGACCATCGCCACGGCCTCGACTGCGTTGATCATCTCGTTACCCAGGGGCACGCGGGTCTGTCCGCCAAGGGCGCCAAGGGCGGTGAAGCTGCGCTGATCCTCCTCGACCAGGATCACGTCGCCGGGGCGCAGGGCGATGTCGTTGCTGGCGTTCGAGTAAAGGTCGGTCAGCCAGACCTTGCCATTGCTGTTGCCGCGCTTGACCGTGACCACGGCAATCTCGGGCTCGATCGAGACGCCGCCCGCGCGGGCCAGCATCGCCCCCAGCGTCCGGGTCGGGCGTTCGATCGGATAGACGCCCTGCGCCGTGACCTTGCCCATGACCGACACCGTGGCCCCGTCGCCCGCGACGCGGGCCACGGTGACCTGCGGATCCGGTGTCTGGGTCGCCAGGCGTTCCGTGATGATCTGGCGCAGCTGGTCAGGGGTATTGCCCGCGGCCTGGACCCGGCCCGCATAGGGCACGAAGATATAGCCGCCGCTGTCCACCTGGATTTCCTGAAGCGCGGTCGAACTGGCCCCCAGCGAAGACAGCAGGCCGTCATCGACGTTTTCCCAGATCGACAGGCCCAGCACGTCGCCTGCCCGGATCTCGTCCGCGCCGACCTGGCCTGCCCGCAGGAAGCTGTTCGAGAAGCCATAGGACGGCGTGAAGTTCGTCTCGCGCGCGACGTGGTCGTTCACATAGATCACATGGGTGTTGCCGCCCTTTTCGACGGCGCCCGAATAGATCTCGTTCTTGCTGGGGCCGGATCGCGGCAGGCTGCAGGCCGCCAGCAGCGTCATCGCGGCGATCAGGGTCAGGCGCATCGCCAGGGCCGCCACCGGACGGGTGGGGGAAAGCTTCACTGTCACCTCTCGAAACTCCTGTTCCTTGGCCCGGACTTGCCGTCCGGTTGTGCGCGCAATCTAGACCGAGGCGCTGCGGGATGCCACACCTTCCTGACCGTCAGTCCAGAACTTCGCCGATCTGCTGGCGACGTTGGAAGCGTCCACCCGCAAGCGCCTGATAGGGATCCTCGGGCGCCAGGATCAGGTCGGCTACCACGCGCAGCGCATGGGCACGCGATCGCCGGGAATAGAACCCGCCGGGAACCTGGCTTGTCTGAAGCAGGTAGTCGCGAAAGACGCGATAGGACGCGGCGTCGGGCAGGCAGGGGTTAGCCATGAAATCAGCCAGCGTCTGGTCCGACACCAACCCCGGCTTGCAATAAACGGCACGGCCCAGGGCCTTGACCGGCAGCCCGCGCCACAGCGCCTGTTGCCCCGCGGTCGAATTCACGGTGACGACCGCCCGGGCATGGGCCAGCATCTCGGCCAGCTTGCCGCCGCGGAAATAATGCACCCGGTCCGTCACGCCGTGCCGGGCTGCGGCTTCGCGGATGCAGCGGCGGTTCCTTGCACGCCCATCCTCCAGCGGATGCGCCTTGAAGACGAGGTGGTGATGCTGCGGCGCCGAACGGGCAAAGGCCTCGACGACCTGATCGACAAACTCGCGGTTCGACCGGAACGGCGAATGCCCCAGCATGTTCGAATCGTGTTCCAGTTGCATGGGCACAAGCACGTAGGGATCGCCGGACAACCGGAAATGGCGCCACTGGACAAGGCGGGTGGCTGAATGAATTGGCATCAGCAGCAGCCGGCGCAGGTTCAGGCGAAATTCGTCAAAGATAGGCAGGGCGCGGTGGCTGGCAAACTGGCGATAGCGGCGGTTCGCGACGAGCACCAGGAAATGATAGAAGGCCCCATAGGCCTTGTGCTGGCGCATGTCGCCCCAATGGGCAGGGGGGCGGCGGACCTCGACCAGGGTCTGGTGCAGTGTCGCCTGCATCTCGGCAAGGGAAATGTCCAGAAGGGCGGAATGCCCGTTCGATCCGCCACGTTCGTAGCTGATCCAGTAGGGGCGCAGGTAGCCTTCCTCGAAGACGTGCAGCCGCAGGCCGCGGTCTTGCGAAGCCCGGCGCGCAGCTGCATGGATCGGGCGGACGTCGCCGTAAAGGACGATGTCGGTCACCCGTTTGTCGGCGACGCTCCGGGCGAGGTGGGCGGGCCACTCGGCGCTGCTGCCGGTATGGCGCAGCAGGTGCGCCGGATCCGACCAGAAGAACTCGTCCCCCGCGTTGAACGCGCATCGCCAGACTTCCGCACCGGCCCGCCGCAGCAGCTTGCCCAGCCGGTCGAAGAAGGGTCCATGCGGCCCCTGCAACAGCAGAAAGACCCGCTTGTCCGGACCAGGCATGTCTGCCAGCGTGGAAGTCTTCCGATCCTGTAGCACCATACCATCCTGCTAACGGCGGGGCGTTTTCCTTTGGGTACTTGCTACAAGGGGGGAACAGACGGCATGACACCGTGCGATGCTTGCGCTGCACCACGCTATCGCCTAGGTCTGGGCCGAAGAAAAGGGGTTTTTGCGTGTTCACAGGCATCATCACCGATATCGGCACCGTCACAGCGGTCGAGTTGCGCGGCGACATGCGCGCCCGGATCGCCTGCGGCTATGACATGGCGACCGTGGACATGGGCGCCTCGATCGCCTGCGACGGCGTCTGCCTGACCGTGGTGGACAAGGCGCCGGGCTGGTTTGCCGTCGATATCTCGGCCGAAACACTGTCAAAGACCAATATCGGCACGGGCGGCTGGCAGGTCGGCCGCAGGCTGAACCTGGAACGGGCCTTGCGCGTGGGGGACGAACTGGGCGGCCATATCGTCAGCGGCCATGTCGATGGCGTGGCCCAGGTGGTCGAGATGCATGACGAAGGCGACAGCCTGCGCCTGACATTCGAGGCCCCGCCCGCGCTTGCGCGCTTCATCGCCCCCAAGGGATCTATCGCGCTGAACGGCACCTCGCTGACGGTGAACGAGGTGGCGGGCAACCGCTTTGGCATCAACCTGATCCCGCACACGCGTCATTTCACCACCTGGGGAACCGTCGCCCAGGGCGACTCCGTCAATCTGGAAGTCGATACGATGGCCCGCTATGTCGCGCGCCTGGCCGAGGCGATGGGCGCGCCCACGACTGCCGGGGCTTGACGCGGGCCGGCTTTCGCGACATTGCAGCCGGTCTCTTTGCAAGGGCTGATCCATGAACCCCAACGACGACAAGCCGAACGACAAGCGCGCCGATCGCCGCGCGCTCAGCAGCGGGGCGCGCCTTTATGCGGTTCAGGCCCTGTATCAGATGGAGGCCGCGGGCCAGTCGGCCGAGCGGGTCACGCGCGAGTTCGAGCTGTTTCGCCTGGGCGCCGATGACGAGGACGGCCAGTCGCTTCCTGCCGACGAGACGCTGTTCAACCGCGTCGTCGACGGGGCGGTGACCTGGCAGTCGCGGATCGACCAGGCCACGGATCGCGGATTGGTCGCGAAATGGCCCATCGACAGGATCGACCCGGTGCTGCGGGCGCTGTTCCGCGCCGCTGGCGCCGAACTGGTGACCCCGCAGACGCCGCCGAAGGTCGTCATCACCGAATATGTCCGCTTGGCCGAAGCCTTCTTCCCGGATGGGCGCGAGCCGAAATTCGTGAACGCCGTTCTCGACCATGTGGCGCGGGAGCTTCGTCCCGAGGCGTTCTGACGGCACGGGACCCGGCAGTGGACATGGGATCGCGGCGCTGTTGCGCCTTCTACTGCCGCAAGGCGATCAATTCGTGGCGGCGGCATCATGTTGGTGTCGCGAGCTTGGCGTTTTTCCTGGTCAGCGCCACCGCATCTGTTGGCCTTTCAGACAGATGTCTTGCACCTGCAACCAGTCTATGATTGCCGCGACGACTGCATGGGAACGCGAAGAAACGCGAGGTTCCGACGCGTCCGCTGAAGTCCGAACGCGCCACCACGGCACACCGCTCAAGAACGCAAATGCTGACGCAGGCTAAGATTGCCTTGGCAAGCGTGTCGAATGTGCAACATCTTCGGCTCCAAAGGCACAGGGCTGACCTGCCTATCAGTTGGGCAATCACGGACATGTTTCAGCGCTCGGATTCCTGTCCAGGGCAGAAAGATTAACATTTTTTAACGAATAGCATAATTACGCCAATTGCTTCCCTCCGGGCGAATTTGGTTCCACAGGAAAAGATCAAGACCCTATTTCAGCAGGTTTTCGCTCAATGCGCCCTGTTCATTGTTGGCTCACATTTTCGCGCATTCCTCACGTTTTTCGCGGCCCTATGAACCCGGGCGATGCGGGATTACTTCATCTTTCGCAGAGATGCTCTGGCGTCCTTTCAAGCGTCCAGAACAACGAAACTCAGCTCGTGAGGATGAGATGAAGAAAATTACGCTGCTGACCGGCTCCGCTGCGCTGATGGCCGCCCTTTCGGCACCGGCATTCGCCCAGACCGAGATCGCCGCTGGCGCCGATGCTACCGGGATTTCGGGCATCAACGACCGGATCATCGATGTCGAGGACGCTGTCCAGGACGACTTCGATCGTGACAACGACGCCGCGCGCTTTGGCAACCCGGACCGCCGCGAAGGCCTGTTCGGTTCGGTTGCGCTGACCTATGCCGGCAGCACCGGCAATGAGGAAAGCCAGGACTTCTCGCTGGCGGGCCGCGTGTCCAACAACGCAGGTCCCTGGCAGCAGTCGGTCGGGATGCTGATCGAATTCGGCGAAGACCAGCAGGGCAACAAGGACAAGGAAGAAGTGTCGACCATCTATGATGGCGCCTACTACTTCAACGACCGCTTCTACGCCTTCGTTCTGGGTCGCTTCAGCATCGACGGACTTGCCAACGGCGATCCGGACTATGATGGCCAACCCGACAGCGAGATTGCCGAAAAGCTGGGCGACTTCGCCCGTGACGGCTTCATCGGCGTGGGCCCGGGCTACCGCGTGATCAACACCGAGCAAACCGCGTGGCGCGTCCAGGCCGGTATCGGTTACCGCTACACCCAGACCGGTGCCCAGAAGTCGGGCTTTGACCTGGTGGATCCGGATGGCGACGGCGTCTTCGTTCGCGAAGAAGTCACGGACTCCTCGGACAGCGGCGTCGGCTACATCGTGTCGTCGCGCCTGTACCACCGCTTCAACGACATGGTGTTCATCACCAACGACACCGACTACCTGTCGTCGGAAGACTCGGACGACGTGATCACCAACCAGTTCGGCGTGAACTTCCAGATGTCGGATCAACTGGCGACCCGCGTCAGCTACACCACCGAATACCAGGAAAACCGTCCGATCCGCACGGACAACACCCTGGGCGTGTCGGTCGTCTACGGCTTCTAAGTCAAGCGACAGATCACCGAACGAAGGGCGGCCCGCAAGGCCGCCCTTTTCGCATGGAAAAACCGCCGCTGCGGTGCAGGGCGGTTGAAGGTGGCGGGAACCGCAGCAACCGCGGCAGCACGAGATTTCCCGAAAGCCTGGATTACCAGGTGGGCGCCGGGTAACGAGACCAGGGTCACGCCAGAGCCAGCCCCCTCGGAAAGATTATAGGCCAGTGGAAAAATGGCCGCTCGCGAGAAGAGCAGAAACCCGCCACAGCGCAAGATAGGGGCGGGGCAGGGGCAGTTCAAGCAGGTTGCGGGATGTTGCCTCTTCGTTCTATAAGCGCAGCATGACACAACTGGAACCGTCCCTTCCCGCCATGCCGGGCCAGCGCCTTGCCCGCGGCGTCGGGCGACTGTTGCGCAGCATGGACCATGCCGTCCTGACCGAGTTCACGCCCCACCGGGGCCTGCGTGTCGATGTGATCAGCCTGGGTCCGAAGGGCGAGTTCTGGATCGTCGAATGCAAAAGCTGCCGCGCCGATTTCATGCAGGACCGGAAGTGGCAGGGCTATGTCGAATGGTGCGATCGTTACTTCTGGGCAGTCGACTGCGACTTCCCGTCCGAGCTTCTGCCCGCTGATACCGGCCTGATCTGCGCCGATGCCTATGGCGGCGAGATCCAGCGGATGGCGCCGGAAACCCGGCTGGCGGGCGCCCGGCGCAGCAAGGTCATGCGCGATTTTGCCCGTGCCTCGGCCCTGCGGCTGCAGGGCTTGACCGATCCTGACGCCTTCAGCGCCGCGGCTTTTTAGGCTTGCCGCCGCCGGTGCCCATCTGACGGGCGGCTTCGACCGCGGCCATCAGTTCCTCGGCAATCTCGGTCGCTTCCTCGGGATCGAAGTCCAGGGGAAGGTCAATCCCCTCGGCCTCGACATAGATCCGGACCATGCCGCGGTCGGTCGGTCCGATCTGCAGGTTGGCCGCAATGTCGCTTTGGCTGTTAATGCTCATGCCCGTGATCCTTCTGTGACAGGTTTTCTGTATCTTGCATGGAAATTACCGGCAAGACGGGCTTGCAACCGAAAGGAACCGGCGTTAGAGAACGCATCCGTGCCGCCTTAGCTCAGTTGGTTAGAGCGCTAGATTGTGGATCTAGAGGTCCCCCGTTCAAGCCGGGGAGGCGGTACCATCCTCCTAAGCCACTCTTGTCACATTATTCTTTCGCTTTGCGGAACCAGCCCGTTTGCGCCGGGGTTTAGGCCGTGAAGGTGACAATCACACCGGAGGACATAAAGATGGCTGAACAGAATCCGACCCTGAACGACATGAAGAAAGACGCGACGGCTGCTGGCCAGCAGGCCAAGAACGACCTGCGCGACGGTGCCAAGAAGACCGGCGAGGATCTGCGCGACGCGGCCGGGAAGGCGTCCCAGAGCACCGGCGGGGACAACCTCAAGGATCGTGGCGCGGACATGGCGCAGAATGCGCGCGACACTGCCCAAGAATATGTCGAGCGTGCGCGCGAGGTCGGCGGCGAATATGCCGGCCGCGCCAAAGCCGAGGCCGAGCGCCTGTATCAGACAGGCCAGCAGAAGGCCACCGAAGTCGCCCATTATGCCGAAGAACGCTATGACGAAGTCTCGCAGATGGTGCGCCGCAACCCCGCCCAGGCCCTGGGTATTGCTGCTGGCATCGGCTTCCTTGTCGGCCTGATCCTGGCCCGTCGCTGAGGACGTTTCCCATGTTCGACTATGCGCAGCGTCTTCAACTGGCTCTCAAGGACACGGCGCGTAGGTCGGCCATGAAGGCGGTGGCCGGGCTTGTCCTGGCCGTCGCCGCGGGCTTTCTGATCGCGGCCCTCTGGTCGTTCCTGGCTCATAACCTTGACTGGGGTCCTGCCTTGGCCTCGCTCGCAATTGCGATCCTGTTCGTGGTGGTCGCGCTGATCCTTTTGGGGATGTCCAAGCGTACCCAGCACGAGATGCCGACCACGACGGACCTGAAGAACGAGGTCGAGGCAAGGGTGACCCTTGCAGCGGATGCCGCAGTCGAGAAGGCCCGGGCCGAAGCCGAACGCGTCATGGACATGGCGGGCAACAAGGTTTCGTCGTTGATGGACGAGGCCAGCCACCGCGCCACCAAGCTTGCCGACGATACCGAACGCCGCGTCTTCGGTGTGGCACGCAATGCCGCGCAGGCGGTGGGCTTCAGTTCGTCGAACATGGAGGCTGTGCGCTCAAGGGTCGAAGATGCGACCGACACGTTGTCGCGCGCTAACAGCAGCAATGCTGCAAGCATGGCCAAGTTGTTGGGCGCTTTTGCGATCGGGGTGACATTGGCAGCAAAGCTGCGCGAACAGCAGGACGATGACGACGGCTATGATTATCGCGACGATATCCTGTAAAAGAAGCGGGCCGCAGATGCGGCCCGTTTCTTGTCCAGCAAGGCTGGTAGATCAGGCGTTCGCTTCGCGGATCTTGTCGGCAGCCTCTTTGTCGTAAGCGACGCCTTTCTGGTCGAACAACTGGTCAAGTTCGCCCGACAACGTCATCTCAGTCACGATATCGCAGCCGCCAACAAACTCGCCCTTCACGTAGAGCTGCGGAATGGTCGGCCAGTCCGAAAAATCCTTAATGCCCTGGCGGATGTCATCATCACTAAGGACGTTCACGTCGCGATAATCGACGCCCATATAGTTCAGCACGCCGGCGACCCGGCTGGAAAATCCGCATTGCGGCATTTCCTTGGTGCCTTTCATGAACAGGACCACGGGGGCGGCGGCCACAATTTCCTGGATCTTGTCAGTAACTTCGGTCATGTCTTTCATCCTGTGTCTGATGGTCTGGCCAAGGGGCAGGGGCCTCAGTCAGGCGCTTTCGTGGTCAATGCCAAGGCGTGAAGCGCACCCGACTTGCCGGCCATCTTGTCCTGAAGGGCGGCATAGACGGCACGCTGCTGCTGGACACGGTTCTGGCCCCGGAAACTCTCGTCGATCACTTCGGCCGCATAGTGGTTTCCGTCGCCCGCAAGATCGGTGATCGTGATCCGAGCATGGGGAAATGCCACACGGATAAGGGCTTCAATCTCATGGGCTTCCATGGCCATGGGGCTGTCCTTCTGCCTTTGCCTCTCAGATGTAGGGGAAGCAGGAAGGGCCCGCAAGGCCAACAAGAAACGGCCGCGTGTTCCGCGGCCGTTCACAGTGACTTGAAGCTCATTTCAGTTTGCAGTGGCAGCGCCGACTGTTCCACCCACAATGGCGCCTGCAGGACCCGCAACAACCGCGCCGCCCAGTCCGCCCGTTGCTGCACGTTCCGTCGCATTGTCGCCGCAAGCTGCCAGGGCAATAAGAAGGCCGCCGCAGAAAGTTGCTGTGATCGCTCGCATATGATTGTCCTTTCTGGTTCCCGTTTACGTTACTGATTGGACAAGCAATTGCAGGCCCAAAAGTTCCGTGGAGGTGGGGAAGCAGCGATGCGTCGTGTTGCAACCAAGTTGAAATGTCCTTGGCTGCGCAAAGTAGGAATGTCTCACCGAGGGTGGGCAAGCATGGCCGGGCAGGGCGGAGACATCCGCCATCGCAGCCCTGACCGGCCATGCGGTCAGAGCCGCAGCTTTCGACGTTCCTTTGGCGAGTAGAAGGCGCGCACGCCCTTCGTTTCGACCCGCTTCTCGAAATCCCGCCAGGCAAGACCATCGACAAGATAGGGCGGGTTATCCGAAATCGTCAGGGTGCCGAACCTGTTCATGACCGACAGCACCCAGCCAGGGGAGATCGATGTCCGGTAGATCTCGACAGAGAACCGGTGGCCATCGATCAGCACGTCCTGTGTCAGATCCGAGAAGATGATCTCCGGCTCTGCGCTGTCTGCCATGTTCTTGCCCTGCGTGCTCGATCAAAGCACAGGGTATCACCGCAACTGGGCCAGGGAAGCGTCATTCCAGGGGTGGAGCGGCATGCGCCTTTGCCTTGCGGGCTGCCGAGGAGTTCCAGCCGTTGTTGCGGCGTCCCGTGGGCGTGTAGCGGGTCCGTTGCTTGCCGACCCGGTGCACCTTCGGCGGAGCCTTGTCCTGCTCGGCCTTGATGTATTCCAGGACCGCGCTCAGATGCTTGTTCTCGGTAATGGCCGCATGGGTCACCCGCTGATCCTTGTCGAACACGGAGTAGGGCAGCGAGACACCCTTCCAGCGGAACTCCAGCCGGCCGTCCGCGAACTCATAGCTGTCCACGTATTTGCCCGGCAGATCGCGGGTGATCTCGTTCTCGGCCAGGATGATCCGCAGCCGGTCGTAGGAAAAGGCCAGCTGGCTGCTGACATAGCGTTCGTCGCGATAGCACAGAATGTCACGCAGCCGATCCGGTTCGACATTCAGTGGCCGATGCAGGTTGTCCGCACGGCGTGGCACCTTGGCAAACTGCGCGTTGTAGCGCGCCATGAAGCCGGGAAGAAAGGCATTGGCAGTCTCCATGTCGGAGATGCCGGCCAGCCGCAGTTCCTTGACCAGACGGTCCTGCAGGGTGCGGTTGGCGCGCTCGACGCGACCTTTTGCTTGCGAGGAGTTGGCGCACAGGATCTCGATGTTCAGTTCGTTCAAGGCCCGGCCGAACTGGGTCATCCCATAGCCTGTCCTGGCACCTTGCTTTGGCACCCGGAACACTGTGTGCTTGTCGGAGTAAAAGGCAACGGGCCGGCCATGCAGCGTCAGATACCGCTCCAGGGCTCCAAAATAGCTGAAGGTGCTCTCGGAGCTGACGAATTCCAGGTGCATCAGGGTGCTGGTGGCGTCATCGATGAACACCAGCAAGGTGCAGGCCGGCCCGCGATCCTCGAACCAGCGATGATCCGAGCCGTCGATCTGGATCAGCTCGCCAAGGCACTCCCGGCGCAGGCGCGGCTGGTGGAATGTTCGGCGCTGCTTGCGCGACAGCCACAAACCCGCATCCTGCATCCACTTGCGCAAGG
Source organism: Paracoccus sp. AK26 (assembly GCF_011801365.1). NCBI lineage: Bacteria > Pseudomonadati > Pseudomonadota > Alphaproteobacteria > Rhodobacterales > Paracoccaceae > Paracoccus > Paracoccus sp. AK26. The sequence goes on along the minus strand of NZ_CP041041.1, from coordinate 1,414,709 downwards.
TCTCGCGCGACACTGTCAGCCCGTGACACTCCGCCAGCTTCTCGGCCGCCAAGGTCGGGCCAAAGTCGGCATAGCGGTCCCGAACGAGCGACATGGCAGCCTCCCGGATCGTCGGGTCGATCCGGTTGTTCGATGCCCGTCCACGTGCCTGGTGCCGGATCGCCGCCGCGCCGTCAGCCCCGAACCGCTTCAGCAGCCGGTGAACCTGTCTGCGGCTCAGGTCCAGAACATCGGCCGCGGTCACGGCTGACATCCCACCTTGCAGCACCTGGCTCAGAACCTTGACCCGGTTCAGTTCCCGTTCACTCATCATCACCCATCCCATGTCTCGGCTCCCAAGGATCGACACGATGCTCATCCAGGGGAGTGTGACATTCCTGAATTGCAGAGGTGAGACATTTTAACTTTGCGGTGTGAACTCACGCCGAAGCGCAAATCGTTGTTTTTCTTCTACTCCAGTCTGTTTCTGAGAGCCATCAGGTTGCTTTCAAAGACCTCTGCGGGTGTTCGGTAGCCCAGACACTTGCGCGGTGTGGAATTGAGGCTCTGACAAATCGACCTCAAGTATCGATTTGTCAGAGCCGTCGGTTCGGTCGAGCGGGGCAGGTGCTTTCTCAGTCTGCCATTCGTGTTCTCGACCGTTCCTTTTTGCCACGGCGCCTGTGGATCGCAGAACCAGCTCGCAGCGCCGATCCCGTCCTTCAGCCGTCGCCATGCCGAGAACTCGGTGCCACGATCAAAGGTGATTGACTGGCGTGCTTCGGCGGGCAAGGGGGCAAGCCCCGCGATCAGTGCTTCCATGATCGGCTCGGAGTGGCGATCCTCATTGCGCATGACAACCGTAAACCGGCTGACCCGCTCGACCAGGGAGGTGACATTCACCTTGCCGTTTTCCTTGCGGAACATCATCAGATCGCACTCCCAGTGGCCGAACTCCTGACGCTCGGCAACGGCCGAGGGCCGGTGACACAAGCTCTGGCTGTCCTGGATGTGACTACGCTGATGTCGTCGGTGGTTTCGCGGCCTGCGACGTCTGCGATGCTCGGGCAGATGACGATAGAAGGCTTCCGCGAGGCCAAGCTTTGAATAGGCGAAGCGGTAGATCGTTTCATGGCTGACGCAGATGCGGTGCTGCTCAAGCCGCATCCGGCCGGCGATCTGTTCCGGAGACCAGCCCGCCTTGAGCGCATCCTCGACCGCTGCCTTCACCTCCGGGTAGGCGACCAGCTTTCGATGAACCGCGCGGCGGCGCTCGTACTTGTCCTGGGCCGTCACCGCATAGTAGCCGCTATACTGCGGAAGCTCGGTGTCCAGAAACGTATTGCGCTTCAGCTCCCGATAGATTGTCGAGGCTGGGCGCGAGAGCCGATCTGCGATTTCCGGCACCGGCATCTTGCCTTCACGCCATTGGGCAATCTTCCGGCGTTCTTCAAAGCTCAGGTGCTGGTAGTGGGAAGCCATTCGTAAACCTCATGCAAATACCTGTATTATCTTGGCATTTGCACTTCGTTTGTGAATCCACCCGGCTATACGTCGTGTTGCAACCAAGTTGAAATGTCCTTGGCTGCGCAAAGTAGGAATGTCTCACCGAGGGTGGGCAAGCATGGCCGGGCAGGGCGGAGACATCCGCCATCGCAGCCCTGACCGGCCATGCGGTCAGAGCCGCAGCTTTCGACGTTCCTTTGGCGAGTAGAAGGCGCGCACGCCCTTCGTTTCGACCCGCTTCTCGAAATCCCGCCAGGCAAGACCATCGACAAGATAGGGCGGGTTATCCGAAATCGTCAGGGTGCCGAACCTGTTCATGACCGACAGCACCCAGCCAGGGGAGATCGATGTCCGGTAGATCTCGACAGAGAACCGGTGGCCATCGATCAGCACGTCCTGTGTCAGATCCGAGAAGATGATCTCCGGCTCTGCGCTGTCTGCCATGTTCTTGCCCTGCGTGCTCGATCAAAGCACAGGGTATCACCGCAACTGGGCCAGGGAAGCGTCATTCCAGGGGTGGAGCGGCATGCGCCTTTGCCTTGCGGGCTGCCGAGGAGTTCCAGCCGTTGTTGCGGCGTCCCGTGGGCGTGTAGCGGGTCCGTTGCTTGCCGACCCGGTGCACCTTCGGCGGAGCCTTGTCCTGCTCGGCCTTGATGTATTCCAGGACCGCGCTCAGATGCTTGTTCTCGGTAATGGCCGCATGGGTCACCCGCTGATCCTTGTCGAACACGGAGTAGGGCAGCGAGACACCCTTCCAGCGGAACTCCAGCCGGCCGTCCGCGAACTCATAGCTGTCCACGTATTTGCCCGGCAGATCGCGGGTGATCTCGTTCTCGGCCAGGATGATCCGCAGCCGGTCGTAGGAAAAGGCCAGCTGGCTGCTGACATAGCGTTCGTCGCGATAGCACAGAATGTCACGCAGCCGATCCGGTTCGACATTCAGTGGCCGATGCAGGTTGTCCGCACGGCGTGGCACCTTGGCAAACTGCGCGTTGTAGCGCGCCATGAAGCCGGGAAGAAAGGCATTGGCAGTCTCCATGTCGGAGATGCCGGCCAGCCGCAGTTCCTTGACCAGACGGTCCTGCAGGGTGCGGTTGGCGCGCTCGACGCGACCTTTTGCTTGCGAGGAGTTGGCGCACAGGATCTCGATGTTCAGTTCGTTCAAGGCCCGGCCGAACTGGGTCATCCCATAGCCTGTCCTGGCACCTTGCTTTGGCACCCGGAACACTGTGTGCTTGTCGGAGTAAAAGGCAACGGGCCGGCCATGCAGCGTCAGATACCGCTCCAGGGCTCCAAAATAGCTGAAGGTGCTCTCGGAGCTGACGAATTCCAGGTGCATCAGGGTGCTGGTGGCGTCATCGATGAACACCAGCAAGGTGCAGGCCGGCCCGCGATCCTCGAACCAGCGATGATCCGAGCCGTCGATCTGGATCAGCTCGCCAAGGCACTCCCGGCGCAGGCGCGGCTGGTGGAATGTTCGGCGCTGCTTGCGCGACAGCCACAAACCCGCATCCTGCATCCACTTGCGCAAGGTCTCGCGCGACACTGTCAGCCCGTGACACTCCGCCAGCTTCTCGGCCGCCAAGGTCGGGCCAAAGTCGGCATAGCGGTCCCGAACGAGCGACATGGCAGCCTCCCGGATCGTCGGGTCGATCCGGTTGTTCGATGCCCGTCCACGTGCCTGGTGCCGGATCGCCGCCGCGCCGTCAGCCCCGAACCGCTTCAGCAGCCGGTGAACCTGTCTGCGGCTCAGGTCCAGAACATCGGCCGCGGTCACGGCTGACATCCCACCTTGCAGCACCTGGCTCAGAACCTTGACCCGGTTCAGTTCCCGTTCACTCATCATCACCCATCCCATGTCTCGGCTCCCAAGGATCGACACGATGCTCATCCAGGGGAGTGTGACATTCCTGAATTGCAGAGGTGAGACATTTTAACTTTGCGGTGTGAACTCACGCCGAAGCGCAAATCGTTGTTTTTCTTCTACTCCAGTCTGTTTCTGAGAGCCATCAGGTTGCTTTCAAAGACCTCTGCGGGTGTTCGGTAGCCCAGACACTTGCGCGGTGTGGAATTGAGGCTCTGACAAATCGACCTCAAGTATCGATTTGTCAGAGCCGTCGGTTCGGTCGAGCGGGGCAGGTGCTTTCTCAGTCTGCCATTCGTGTTCTCGACCGTTCCTTTTTGCCACGGCGCCTGTGGATCGCAGAACCAGCTCGCAGCGCCGATCCCGTCCTTCAGCCGTCGCCATGCCGAGAACTCGGTGCCACGATCAAAGGTGATTGACTGGCGTGCTTCGGCGGGCAAGGGGGCAAGCCCCGCGATCAGTGCTTCCATGATCGGCTCGGAGTGGCGATCCTCATTGCGCATGACAACCGTAAACCGGCTGACCCGCTCGACCAGGGAGGTGACATTCACCTTGCCGTTTTCCTTGCGGAACATCATCAGATCGCACTCCCAGTGGCCGAACTCCTGACGCTCGGCAACGGCCGAGGGCCGGTGACACAAGCTCTGGCTGTCCTGGATGTGACTACGCTGATGTCGTCGGTGGTTTCGCGGCCTGCGACGTCTGCGATGCTCGGGCAGATGACGATAGAAGGCTTCCGCGAGGCCAAGCTTTGAATAGGCGAAGCGGTAGATCGTTTCATGGCTGACGCAGATGCGGTGCTGCTCAAGCCGCATCCGGCCGGCGATCTGTTCCGGAGACCAGCCCGCCTTGAGCGCATCCTCGACCGCTGCCTTCACCTCCGGGTAGGCGACCAGCTTTCGATGAACCGCGCGGCGGCGCTCGTACTTGTCCTGGGCCGTCACCGCATAGTAGCCGCTATACTGCGGAAGCTCGGTGTCCAGAAACGTATTGCGCTTCAGCTCCCGATAGATTGTCGAGGCTGGGCGCGAGAGCCGATCTGCGATTTCCGGCACCGGCATCTTGCCTTCACGCCATTGGGCAATCTTCCGGCGTTCTTCAAAGCTCAGGTGCTGGTAGTGGGAAGCCATTCGTAAACCTCATGCAAATACCTGTATTATCTTGGCATTTGCACTTCGTTTGTGAATCCACCCGGCTATACGTCGTATAGTGATAATCTGTATTATGGAACGGTAGCAGGTTTGACTGTTCCTCGGGTTGTCATTCCACCTCTGCTTTCACAACATCGCGTCACCATCAGGAGGCTGCAATGCCAGTCTCACCACCTGTGTGCGATGTTGGTGCGTCGCAGGATGATTTTGCGCTGCCGGGTGCCGAAGGCTGCAACTGTCGTCTGGCAGATGTTACTGCGCATTGGCGTCATGGCTTTACCTTTCCCTGTCTTTATGACGAGCCTCAGGCCGATGCGCTGGCACACGGACAGCAGGCCCAGCCGAGACACGGCACCAATTGCTGCAGATCGCCAGCACTGGACATGGCGCCAAAAACCGGCTTCATCAACGGGTTGTTCAATGAAATGGAAAACGGCATGAATGTCTGCATGGCGCCCTGGCCGGTTGTCTTTGACCTTGACGGCACCCTGATCGACAGCGCGCCGGACATCCATGCTTGCGTGAATAGCGTTCTGACGCAGCATGACTCGCCTCTGCTGACCCTGAATCAAGTCAGAAGCTTCATTGGTGGTGGCGTTGATGTCTTGTGGCAAAAGATCATGGCGGCACAGCAATTGCCCCAGGATCGCAAGGCCGACTATGTCGCGGCATTCATGATCTGCTATCAGGACGCGACGCAACTGACGCGCCTGTTCCCGAACGTGGTCCATGCACTTGGGGTCCTGGCGGATCGCGGGCATCCGCTGGGGATCTGCACGAACAAGCCCTTGGCCGTGACGCAGGCAATCCTTGCCCATCTGGACATTGCGCATCTCTTTGGCTGCGTGATCGGCGGGGATTCGGTGGCCCAACGCAAGCCGCATCCGGCGCCGCTGCAGGCCACCCTGGCCGGCCTCGGGGCAGATCCTGCGGACCCCCGGGCGATCTATGTGGGCGACAGCGAATTTGATGCCGCCTGTGCTGCGGCCGTCCCCGTGCCGTTCCTGATCTATTCGGGCGGCTATCGCCAGACCCCGATCGAGCAGCTGCCTCACCTTGCCCAGTTCGACGACTTCGCATCCCTCCCTGATTTGGTCGAGAGGCACGCCACCGCCTGACACTGTTGCACGCCCCTGCCCCTCTGCTTGACATTTCAGGCGCGGATGCGCCAATCCGTGTCTGTATCACTGAAAGGCCCCCAATGGATCTGCGTCAGCTTACCCCGAACCTCGCGGTTTCGCCGCAGATTGAACTGTCGGACGTGGCCTTGCTTGCCCGGTCGGGCTTCAAGACCCTGGTCAACAACCGCCCGGACGAGGAAGACGGGGCCATCGATCACGAGGTGATGGCCAAGGCCGCCGCCGATGCGGGGATGGAGTATCATTATCTGCCATTCCGACCCGGCCAGATCACGCCGGACCTGATCCAGGGGTTTTCGGCCGCGCTGGAGGGGCCAAAGCCCGCGATCGCCTTCTGCCGGTCTGGCAACCGCTCGACCGTTCTCTGGGCGCTTGGGCAGGCAGGCAAGATGTCCGAGGCCGAGGTGCTGAACACCGCGGCCGAGGCTGGCTATGACCTTTCCGGCGTCGTTCCCCTGATGCGTTCGCTGGCAGGCGCCAGCCGCTAGGGCCTAGGCGGGGACGCCCAAGGCGCGCTTGACGTTGGCGGTCCATCCCAACAGGCGCAGATCGTCTGCCATGATGGCTGGGCGCTTCATCACACTGGGCTTTGCGCCCATCATCGCTGCCGGATCGGCCGCGCGCTCGTTCTCGGACATGCCGCGCCAAGTCAGGCTGGCCCGGTTGACGATCTTGTCGCCGAACTCGCGCACGATCTGTGCGCGTTCCTCATCCGACAGCGGTTGCTGCTGAACATCGCGAAAATCGACGGACCAGCCATGCTGTTCAAGATCGGCCTGCGCCTTCTGGCAGGTCGAGCAATGGGCCAGGCCGTAAAGGGTCAGCTTCTTCATGAAACGCTCCGATCAGACAAAGGGGACCAGCGGGACTCCGCATGCGGACAGGACCAGAAGGGCGGCAAGGGCAATGAATGGCTTCACGATAGGCTCCGGCAGGACGGGTTCGGCATGGTTATTCCCCTGCCGCAGGCGGGCGGCAAGTTAGAAATCGCCCCCCGGGCCATGCTTGTGCAGACTGCGGCGGACCTGCCGCATGGCCCACCAGACGACCAGCACGGCGACCGGCGTCACGCCCGCGATCAGATAGGCCTTGTCGATCTTCAGCGCCGAAGCCAGCGGGTAAAGCGCATAGGACAACAGCCCGACGGCGTAATAGCTGATCGCCACCACCGACAGCCCCTCGACCGTGTGCTGCAGGCGCAGTTGCAGGTCGGCACGGCGGTCCATCCGTTCCAGCAAAGCCTGGTTCTGCGCAGACCGTTCGACATCCACGCGCGTCCGCAGCAGGTCGGCGGCGCGGCGGGTCCGTTCGACCATGGTGCGCAGCCTTTCCTCGGCCGAGGCGACGGTCCGCATCGCCGGACGATATCGGCGGCGCATGAACTCGTTCAGCATCTGCCGCCCCATGAAGCGGCTTTCGCGCAGTGCGGAAACCCGGTCCATCACGATCGCCTCATAGGCCTTGGTGGCGCCGAAGCGGAAGAAATGCTGAACCGCCTGCGCTTCCAGTTCTGCCGATACCTCGAGCAGTTCGTGCAGCACGACTTCGGCAGGCCGGGCGTTGTCATGCATCCCCTCGACGATGGCCGACAACCGCGGCTCCAGTTCGTTCAGGCGGCGCGACAGGCTGCGCGACCGGCCCAGGCCCAGCATGGACATCGCGCGATAGGTTTCCAGTTCCACCAGCCGGTGGACGATGCGGCCGATCCGCCCTTCCCCCACGTCGGGACCGACAAACACCGCAAAGCGCATCCAGCCGTCCGGGTCGATGCGGAAATCCCCCGCGATCATTGCGGCTTCCTCCAGCACCCAGACGGCGGTCAGGCTGTCGCGCGCGAACCAGGTGCTGATGCGGTCAAGAGCCTCGGCGGGATCGTCGGGCAGCCGGTCGATCTGGACCATCACGGCCGCCACCCGCCGCCCGGGTGCCTGGGCCTGCCAGTCGGTCGGAAAGATCGCGGCGGCGCTTGGATCGAAAGGCCGGATCGGCAAGCCCGGCGTTGTCGCCATGTAGGTCACGAACTCGGTGTGGCTTTCCCACTTGAGGTCGTGGCGCCCCAGCTTGCCCTGGTAATGGCTGTCCTCGGGGTCGGGCCGGGGCCCGCCGTGGCGCGAAGTCAGTGCGGCCAAATGGTCGAAATCTTTGCGCCGGTCGCGATTGGCCGCGTCGCGAGGTTCCTTGAAGGCCACGAAGGTGCATGTCGCAGGCGCGGACAGGCGGGGCGAGGGCCGGGCATGCAGTTCGTTGACAAGATCGTACCGCAGCGCATGTTCGATGTCCGGCCCCACGCCTGTTCCCTTCAATTCCTGCGCATGAACAGGATGTAAAACACCCCGCCCAGCACTGCCCCGATCAGCCAGCCGAAGCCCGCAAGGGCCTGCAGCGCCGGCAGCCATACCGTCCCGACCGAGAAGACGGCCGCGATTCCCACTGCCATGATCGCGCGCTGGTTCCAACCGCCCTGATAGTAGTAGCGTCCCGTGGGTTGGGCAGTGAACATCTGGTCGATATCCAACTGCCGCTTCTTGATGACGTAATAGTCGGCGATCAGAATCCCGTAGAGCGGCGCAAGGATCGCCCCAAGCGTATCGACAAAGCCAGCGATCCCGATGGCCGAGATCACCGATACCCACAAGGCGCCGATGATGAAGGCCAGGGCCGCCGTGATCAGCCCCCCGGTCCGCGCGCTGATGGTCGAAGGTGACAGGTTCGCGATGTCATAGGCGGCGGGCACGAAGTTCGCGACCAGGTTGATCCCGACCGTGGCCGCAAAGAAGGTGACGGCCGCGATCAGCGTCAGCGCCAGGCTGTCCACGCGCTCGACAATGGCGGTGGGGTCGGTCAGCCGTTCGCCGAACAGCACCACCGCGCCCGCGGTGATGAACAGCGCGATGAACGAAAAGAAGGCCATCGACACCGGCAGGCCCCAGAAGTTGCCGGTCCGCATCTGCCCCTCGGTCTTCACGAAGCGCGAGAAGTCGCCGAAGTTGATCACCACGGCCGCGAAATAGGCGACCATCGTGCCGACGACTGCGATGAAGCCGGATACTGTGCCGTATTCGCTGTCGCCGCCCTGGAAGATGACCCCGATCTCGGACCAGATGCCGTTGCCCGCCTGATACCAGATCATCAGCGCCAGCACGATCATCACCACGTAGACGAACGGCCCGGCCCAGTTGAGGAACTTGCCGACCCACTCCATGCCCATCAGGAACAATCCGATCTGGAAGCCCGCCACGATGATATAGGCGATCCAGTCCACGCCGTTCAGGCCCAGGAAGCCGCCGCCCGTGTCCTCGATCCCGAACAGGGCGTGGATCGCAAGCGCGACGGCGGTCGAGGCGAAGTAGGTCTGGACGCCATACCAGAAGATCGCGACCACGCCCCGGATCAGTGCCGGAAACCGCGCGCCCTTCACCCCCATCGAGGATCGCGCCATCACCGCATAGGGAATGCCATAGCGGACCGATGGGCGACCCGACAGGTTCACCAGCCACATCACGATCAGGCCGGACACGACGATCGCCGTGAAGGTCAGCCAGCCGTTGAGGCCGTAGGACAGGAACAGCGAGGCAGCCAGCGTATAGCCGAACAGGCTCTGGATGTCGTTGTTCCAGACGTTGAAGATCTCGAAGGCGCCCCAGTGGCGGCGCTCATGCGGGACCGGGGCGAGGTCCTCGTTGTACAACGATGGATCGCCGCCTGCGATGTGGATATAGTCCGGGTGGTTCATGATGCTGTCCCTGCGATTATGGTTGTTTCTGAACAGCATCACATCCGAAAGTTCACGCTGCGCCAAGCACGACGAGTCAAAGGCAAGCCTTGGATGCGTGAATTCAATGTTGCGGGAAAATGCATTTACAGATTGCCCGGTTCATGGGCGATCCACGGACGAATCAGAAAGGGGGAACAGCGACCTGTTCCCCCTTCCCTTTCACTCGATCATCGGCAGCAGCTTGTTCAGGCTGTCCTTGGCGTCGCCATAGAACATCCGGGTGTTCTCCTTGAAGAACAGCGGATTTTCGATACCGGAATAGCCGGTGCCCTGCCCCCGCTTGCTGACGAACACCTGCTTGGCCTTCCAGACCTCCAGCACCGGCATCCCGGCGATGGGGCTGTTGGGGTCGTCCTGCGCCGCCGGGTTCACGATGTCGTTCGAGCCGATGACGATCACCACGTCGGTCGAGGGGAAGTCTTCGTTGATCTCGTCCATCTCCAGCACGATGTCATATGGCACCTTGGCTTCGGCCAGCAGGACGTTCATGTGGCCGGGCAGACGGCCTGCGACGGGGTGGATGGCGAAACGCACCGTCTTGCCCGCCGCCCGCAGCTTGCGGGTCAGTTCGCTGACGGCGGCCTGGGCCTGCGCAACGGCCATGCCGTAGCCCGGCACGATGATGACGCTGTCGGCGTCGTTCAGCGCGGCGGCCACGCCTTCGGCGTCGATGGCGATCTGCTCGCCCTCGATCTCGGCCGCGGGGCCGGCCTCGCCGCCAAAGCCGCCCAGGATCACGCTGACGAAGTTGCGGTTCATGGCCTTGCACATGATGTAGGACAGGATCGCGCCGCTTGAGCCTACAAGCGCGCCCACCACGATCAGCAGGTCGTTGCCCAGCGTAAAGCCGATGGCGGCGGCGGCCCAGCCCGAATAGCTGTTCAGCATCGACACCACGACGGGCATGTCGGCCCCGCCGATGCCCATGATCAGGTGGTAGCCGATGAAGAACGCCAAAAGCGTGATCAGGATCAGCCAGAAGATCGCAGGCCCGACGCCCGTGAAATAAAGAATGCCCAGCAGCACCGACAGCGCAAGCGCGCCGGCATTCAGCATGTGTCCGCCCGGCAGCTTTTTCGGCTTGCCGTCCACGCGCCCCGCCAGCTTGCCAAAGGCCACAACCGACCCGGTGAAGGTGACGGCGCCGATGAAGATGCCCAGGAACACCTCGATCTTCAGCATGGCGATCTCGGCCGGGGTCTTGTCGGCCAGGACGGCCGCGAAACCTTGGAAGACATGAACCCCGCCCTCGGCCTTGGCGCGCAGCACGCGGGCCAGCTCGATCTGCGCGTTGAAGCCGACAAAGACCGCCGCAAGGCCCACCAGCGAATGCATGGCGGCGACAAGCTGGGGCATCTCGGTCATCTGGACGCGCTTGGCCACGACCCAGCCGACGGCGCCGCCGATCGCGATCATCACCAGCGACAACAGCCAGTTCCCCGCGCCCGGCCCAAACAGCGTCGCCAGCACGGCCAAGGCCATGCCCGCGATGCCGTACCAGATCGCGCGCTTGGCGCTTTCCTGTCCCGACAGGCCGCCCAAGGACAGGATGAACAGGACAGCGGCAATCACATAGGCCGCAGTGGTAAATCCGTATTCCATTCCTGCGATCCCTTACGACTTCTGGAACATGGCGAGCATGCGCCGGGTGACCATGAAGCCACCGAAAATGTTGACCCCCGCCATCAGCACCGCCAAGGCACCCAGCAGGACGACCCACCAGGACCCGGACCCGATCTGCATCAGCGCGCCCAGGATGATGATGGAACTGATCGCGTTGGTGATCGCCATCAACGGCGTGTGCAGCGAATGCGCGACGTTCCAGATCACCCGGAAGCCGATAAAGCAGGCCAGCACGAAGACGATGAAATGCTGCATGAAGCTGAAGGGCGCGAACAGCCCGATAAGCAAAAGGACCGCTGCCCCGACGACCAGCAGCGTGACCTGCGACCGGGTCTCGGCCTTGAAGGCCGCGACTTCGGCGGCGCGACGTTCCTCGACCGTCAGCTCGCGCTTTTTCTCCTTGGGCTTCTGTGCCGCGATGGCCGCGATCTTCGGCGGCGGCGGCGGCCATGTGATGTCGTGATCGCGCGTCACCGTGGCCCCGCGGATCACGTCATCCTCCATGTTGTGGAAGACGACGCCGTCCTTCTTGGGTGTCAGGTCGGCCACGAAGTGACGGACATTGTTGCCGTAAAGCTCGGACGCCTGGGCGCCCATGCGCGACGGGAAGTCGGTATAGCCGATGATCGTCACGCCGTTTTCTGTCACGTGCCGTTCGTCGGGGATGGTCAGCTCGCAGTTGCCGCCGCGTTCGGCCGCAAGGTCCACGATGACGCTGCCGGGCTTCATCGCCTCAACCATGTCGCGGGTCCACAGTTTCGGCGCATCGCGGCCGGGGATCAGCGCGGTGGTGATGACCACGTCCATCTGCGGCGCAAGCTCTCGGAACTTGGCAAGCTGCTTTTCGCGGAATTCGGGCGACGAGGGCGCGGCATATCCGCCGGTTGCGGCGCCGTCCTGCGCTTCCTCGAAATCGAGGTAGACGAACTCGGCGCCCATCGACTCGATCTGCTCGGCGACCTCGGGGCGAACGTCGAAAGCATAGACCTGCGCGCCCAAGCTGACGGCCGTGCCGATGGACGCCAGGCCCGCCACCCCTGCCCCCACGACCAATACCTTGGCCGGCGGCACCTTGCCGGCCGCAGTCACCTGGCCGGTGAAGAAGCGGCCGAAGTTGTTTGCAGCCTCGATCACAGCGCGATAGCCCGCGATATTGGCCATGGACGACAGCGCGTCCATCTTCTGCGCCCGGCTGATCCGCGGCACCATGTCCATGGCGATGGCGGTGATGCCCTGTTCCTTGGCCAGGGCCAGCATTTCGGCATTCTGGGACGGATAGAAGAACGAGATCAGCGTCTGGCCTTCCCGCATCTGGCCGATCTCGCCCTCGGACGGCTGGCGCACCTTTGCCACGACATCGACCGACGCGATCAGATCGGCGGCCGTCGGGACCACGGTGATTCCGACCGCGCGATAGCTGTCATCCGAGAACCCGGCCCGCGCCCCTGCGCCGCTTTCGACGAAGACCTGGTGCCCCAGCTTCATGAGATGCCCGGCAGAAGAGGGCGTGATCGCGACGCGCGCCTCTCCCTCGAAACTTTCCTTCAACGCGCCAATCTTCATGGCTGTGTTGTCCCCCGTTCGCTCGGTTCCCGTTTGGCTGACAGATAGCATCGCGAAAGAAAGTTTCACAAGTGCGTGTGTAGCCTTTGCAGGACGAAGGTCGAAGGAAGGCTTGCGCGACAAAAGAAAACGCCCGGGATCGATCGACCCCGGGCGGCATCTGGTGCTGGAAAGCGGCGATCAGTTCGCCGGAGCCGTCGTCGCAGGCGGAGTGGTCGTCGTAGCCGGCGCCGGGGTTGTGGTCGCGGGCGCAGGGGTCTCGTCAACGGTTACCGCGTCATCCACGGCCGCGCCGGCATCGCTGGCCGCATCAGCCGCGGTTTCCGCAGCGGCGTCGGCCGCGTCGGCGGCTGCACCGGCAGCGTTCTCCAGGGCAGTCCCGGTGGCCTCGGCAGCGTTGTCGGCAGCCGAAGCTGCGCTTTCGGCAGCATTCTCGGCGGCGGCAGCGGCATCCTCGGCTGCATCTTCGGTTCCGGCAGCGGCGCTTTCAGCGGCCGTTTCCGCTTCATCCGCTGCGGCCTCGGCATCGGCCGCAGCGCTGCTGGCGGCATCGCCGGCCTCGGGCGCTTCGGTCGTGGTGGTCACGGTGGTGGTATCGCCTTCCGTGACAACCGTGTCATCGCCGGTAAAGCGCTGAAGCACGAAATATGCCAAGGCCAGGGCCAGAAGAACGCCGATGATCAGCGGCAGGGGCGACGAGCGACGCTCGACCGGTTCGACATACGTCTCGTTCCGGATGGTCGGGTCGGCAGGACGGGCGGGATCAATAGGCCGGGTGCGGTTGGGGTCGTTCGGATCATGGGTCATTTCTGGCCTCCAGAGTTCTGTGTTGATACGCCGGTCTCAGCGTCGCCCCCGATCTGTTCCGCCCCCCCGGCGCCTGTCAATTCGACCGGGCCGGGCATGGGCGAGATCAGCCGACTTGCGACCCGGCTTTCATGCGACTAACACATTGGCCGTGAACAGGTTCCGCGAGCCGGAGCAGCTTTCTTCATGCCGAGGATGCGATGACCAAAACTCACGGGCAGAATGTGCATAAACTTGCCGATTACCGCCCCTATCCCTTTGTCCTGTCGGCGACGCGGATGCGGTTCCGGCTTTCGCCCGGAAACACGCGGGTCCACGCAGAACTGTCCCTGGCGCCACGCGATGCGCAACAGGCGGCCGACCTTGTCCTGGACGGCGGCAAGGCTGTTAGGCTGCTGGCCCTGACCATCGACGGCCAGCCCCTGGACCCCGCCCATGTGACGCGGCAGGAGGAGACGCTGACGATCACCGCAGGCGCCCTACCCCGCCACCCCTTCCTGCTGGAAACCGAGGTCGAGATCGACCCTTCGGCCAACACCGCCTGCGAGGGTCTATATATCTCGAACGGGATGTTCTGCACCCAGTGCGAGGCCGAGGGCTTTCGCCACATCACCTTCTATCCTGACCGGCCCGACGTGATGGCAACCTTCCACGTCACCATCGACAGCGACCTGCCGGTCCTGCTGTCGAACGGCAACCCGGTCGGCCAGTCGCAGGGCCGCGCCGAATGGCACGACCCCTGGCCCAAGCCGTCCTACCTGTTCGCACTTGTCGCGGGCGATCTGGTGGCCGTCAGCGACAGCTTCACCACACGGTCGGGCCGCAAGGTTGCGCTGAACGTGTGGGTCCGGCCGGGCGATCAGGACCGCGCGGGCTTTGCGATGGAATCCCTTATCAAGTCAATGAAATGGGACGAGGATGTCTATGGCCGCGAATACGACCTGGACGTCTTCAACATCGTGGCGGTCGACGACTTCAACATGGGGGCCATGGAAAACAAGGGGTTGAACATCTTCAACTCGAAACTGGTTCTGGCCAGCCCGGAAACCGCGACCGACACCGATTACGAGCGGATCGAGGCCGTTATCGCCCATGAATACTTCCACAACTGGACCGGCAACCGGATTACCTGCCGCGACTGGTTCCAGCTTTGCCTCAAGGAAGGGCTGACGGTCTTCCGCGACCAGCAGTTCACGTCCGACATGCGGTCGGCGGCTGTCAAGCGGATCGAGGATGTGCAGGCGCTGCGCGCCCGCCAGTTCCGCGAGGACCAAGGCCCGCTTGCCCATCCCCCGCGCCCGGACCGCTATGAAGAGATCAACAACTTCTACACAGCGACCGTCTATGAAAAGGGCGCCGAGGTGATCGGGATGCTGAAAAGGCTGGTCGGGGGCGACGGTTATCGCCGGGCGCTGGACCTGTATTTCGACCGTCACGACGGCGACGCCGCCACCATCGAGGATTGGCTGAAGGTCTTCGAAGATGCGACCGGCCGCGACCTGGCGCAGTTCAAGCGGTGGTATACGGACGCAGGTACCCCGCGCCTGACCATGATCGAGGATTGGCAGGATGGCACCCTTGCGCTGACCTTCACGCAAGAAACGCCTCCCACGCCGGGGCAGGCCCAGAAACTGCCACGCGTGATCCCCGTTGCCGTGGGCCTGATCGGTCCGAACGGCGACGAGGTGACGCCGACCCAGGTGCTGGAGGTGACCGAGGCCAGCCAGACCTTCACCTTTGCAGGTCTCGGCGCGCGTCCAGTGGTGTCTGCGCTGCGCGGCTTCTCGGCCCCGGTGATGCTGTCGCGCGACCTGGACGATGCCACGCGCGCCTTCCTGCTTGCCCACGACACCGACCCCTTCGCCCGATGGGAGGCAGGCCGGGAATTGGCCCTGTCCGCGCTGATCGCGGCCTCGCAGGGCAAGACCGTCACCGGCGACTATGTCGATGCGATCGGTCGCCTGATCGCCGACGATGCCGCCGATCCCGCCTTCCGCGCACTCTGCCTCAACCTGCCCGGAGAGGAGGAGATCGCCACCCGCCTGTCCAGTGAGGGCCTGACGCCCGATCCCGATGCCATCCACGCCGCGCGGGAGTTGCTGGCCCGCCAGATCGCTGAAACGCATCTGGATCTGCTGTCGCAGCTTTACGAGGATATGAAGGTCGAGGGCCCTTATATCCCCGACGCGGCGGGAACCGCCCAGCGGTCCCTTCGCAACGCTGTTCTCGCGCTGCTGACCCGCATCGACGGC
This sequence comes from Paracoccus sp. AK26, assembly GCF_011801365.1. Classification (NCBI taxonomy): domain Bacteria; kingdom Pseudomonadati; phylum Pseudomonadota; class Alphaproteobacteria; order Rhodobacterales; family Paracoccaceae; genus Paracoccus; species Paracoccus sp. AK26. Next base: position 1,399,050 of record NZ_CP041041.1, on the reverse strand, counting down.
GGCGAGCGGGCTGAGATCCTGTTCGGCATCGCCAGCAACATGACCGAACGCATGGCCGCCCTGACCTGCCTGCTGCGGCGCGGACGCGGGCAGGCGGAACTGGCGGCGCTGCAGGATCAGTTCGCCGGCAACCGGCTGGTGATGGACAAGTGGTTCGCCGTCCAGCCCATGGCGGCCCCGCCCCTGCAGGCGGCCGCCGTCGCGCGCGACCTGTCGCAGCGCAAGGACTTCGACTGGAAGAACCCCAACCGCTTCCGTGCCCTGCTGGGGGGGCTTGCGGCGAACCATGCGGGTTTCCATGCCGCCGACGGGTCGGGCTACGACTTCACGGCCGACTGGCTTTTGCGCATGGACGCGCTGAACCCGCAGATGGCAGCGCGCCTGTCCACGGCCTTCGAGACCTGGACCCGCTATGACCCCGGCCGCCGCGCCAAGGCCTTGGCGGCATTGGAACGAATCGCCGCGTCCGAGGGTTTGAGCAAGAATACCCGCGAGATGGTGTCGCGGATGATCGCCGCAGGTCGATGATCGCGGTTGCGGGCGCCCCGGCAGCGGGGCAGAAAGGCCGGGATGACTGACCGTTACGCCGATCCCAGGGCCGAGATGCAGGCCCGACTGGACCCGCTGATTGCAGAACGGGCGCCGTGGCTTTATTCGGGCAAGGCGCATCATCGCGTCGCGAGATGGGCGATGATGGGCCTGCTGCGCTATCCGACGACCATCCGCCTGGGATCCGAGTTCCGCGACCTGCCCACGGCCGAGATCATGCGCCGCATGACCGACCTGATCGTCCGCGATGTCCGGGTCGAGGGGATGGAGCATATTCCCGCCACCGGCCCCGCGCTGATTGTCGCGAACCATCCGACCGGCATCGCCGACGGCATCGTGGTCCATGCTCTGGTCTCGCATCTGCGCGACGACCTGTTCATCTATGCCAACCATGACATGATCCGCGTCTTGCCGCAGGTGGCCGACCTGATCGCGGGCGTGGAATGGCGCATCGAGAAACGCAGCCACGCCAAGACCAAGGCCACGATGGATTACACGCGCGAGGCTTTGTCGGCGGGCCGGATCGGGCTGATCTTTCCTTCGGGCCGGCTGGCGAAACGCCAAGGGCTGACGCTGCACGAACGTCCCTGGATGGCAAGCGCGGCCATGATCGCGCGCAAGTTCGGCGTGCCGATCATCCCCTTGAATATCCGGGCGCGCAATTCGGCGCTGTTCTACCTGCTGGACGCGATCCACCCGACGCTGCGCGACGTGACCTTGTTCAACGAGGTGCTGAACAAGCGCAGCCAGCCCTATCGCGTGACCGCAGGGGCGCCCATCGATCCCGCGACCCTGCCCAAGGGCGAGGATGCGATCAACGTCCTGCGCGACGCGGTGCTGTCCCTGCCCGCGCCCGGCCCCGACGCTGCGCGCCTGATGCAGGACCGGGGCGGGGCAAGGCTGGTGCGCGGGTCGGAAGGCCTGGCATGACGCGGCCCGCTCACCCGCTTCATCTTCTGTAAGGAAATATCCACGGGGTACCGGGGGCAGTCGGCCCCCGGCCTTCGCCTCCCCGCAAGGACAGGCAATCCAGTTCAGACCGCTGCCTTGCGGCTTTCCTCCAGATAAATCTCGCGCAGGCGGGTCGCGACGGGGCCCACCTGCCCCGTGCCCACGGCCGCGCCGTCGATTTCCACCACCGGCATCACGAAGGCGCTGGCCGAGGTGATGAAGGCCTCGTCCGCCGATTGGGCTTCGGCGATGGTGAAGCTGCGCTCCTCGACCTGCATCTGCGCTTCGGCGGCAAAGCGAAGAACGGCGGCGCGGGTGATGCCGTGCAGGATGTCGTTCGACAGTGCGCGGGTCACGATGGTTCCGTTCTTGACGATATAGGCGTTGTTGCTGGTGCCCTCGGTCACCATGCCGTCCTCGACCATCCAGGCGTCGTCCACGCCGCGGGCCTTGGCCTCCATCTTGGCCATCGACGGGAAAAGCAACTGCACCGTCTTGATGTCGCGGCGGGCCCAACGCGCATCCTCGATGCTGATGACCTTCCAGCCGGTTTTCGCTGCGGGTGCATCCGCTAGGCCAGGCTTTGACTGCGTGAACATCACGACCGTGGGCCGCGTGCCCGCCGGGGGATAGGCAAAATCGCGATCGCCCGGATTGCCCCGCGTGACCTGCAGATAGACCAGTCCGTCCGTGATGTCGTTCTTGTCAACCAGGGCGCGAAAAGCCGACAGGTATTCCTCATCCGAAAGCGGGTTGTCCATCGCAAGTTCGCCCAACGACCGCTTCAGACGGACCAGATGGCCTTCGAAATCAAGCAGTTTGCCGTCGAGGACGCTGACGACCTCGTAGACGCCGTCGGCCATCAGGAACCCCCGGTCGAAGATCGAGATGGTGGCCTGATCCTCGGGCAGGTAATCGCCGTTTACAAAGACCGTGCGCGTCATGATGTCCCCCTTGTCCGCATTTGTCGGCGTGGTCCTGCGCCCAAAGCGCCGCGTCGTCAAGACAAACCAAGGTCCGGGCTTGATGCTGCGGGTGCGAAACAATATTGCTCTATGGGACGCAAATCTTTACGGACCTGACCCATGAGCTTCCGCACCCAGCCCCTGCCCCCCGCCCGCCTGAACCGCTGCCAGCTTTTTGGCCCGGGTTCCCGCGAAAGCCTGTTCGAGAAGATGGCAAAGTCCGCCGCCGATGTGATCAACCTGGATCTGGAGGATTCGGTCGCCCCCGCCGACAAGGACCGGGCACGGGCCAACATCATCCAGGCCATCGGCGACATCGACTGGGGCGACAAGACGCTTTCTGTCAGGATCAACGGCCTGGACACGCCCTTCTGGTATCGCGACGTGGTGGACCTGCTGGAACAGGCGGGGGACAGGCTGGACCAGATCATGATCCCCAAGGCCGGGAACGCCAGCGACATCTATGCCGTGGACGCCTTGGTGACGGCCGTTGAGCGCGCCAAGGGCCGCAGCAAGCGCATCAATTTCGAGGTCATCATCGAAAGCGCGGCAGGTATCTGCCATGTTGAGGAGATCGCGGCCTCATCTCCCCGGATGCAGGCCATCAGTCTGGGCGCTGCGGATTTCGCGGCCTCGATGGGCATGGCCACGACCGGCATCGGCGGGACGCAGGAGAATTATTACATGATCCGCGAGGGGCAGAAATACTGGCCCGATCCCTGGCACTGGGCGCAGACCGCCATCGTTGCGGCCTGCCGCGCCCACGGGCTGCTGCCTGTGGACGGACCCTTCGGCGATTTCAGCGACCAGGACGGCTTTGTGGCGCAGGCGCGGCGGTCGGCGACGCTGGGCATGGTCGGCAAATGGGCGATCCACCCCAGCCAGATAGCCCTGGCGAACGAGGTATTCTCTCCCAGCGAAGCGGCCGTCGCCGAGGCGCGCGAGATCCTCGCCGCCATGGAAAAGGCCAAGGCCGAGGGCGCGGGCGCGACCGTCTACAAGGGCCGGCTGGTCGACATCGCCTCGATCAAGCAGGCCGAGGTGATCGTGCGCCAGGCCGAACTGATCGCTGGCTGAAACCCGAGGGGGCGGCCGACAGCCGCCCCTATCCACCGGCCTGCCAAGTCTTGACCGCCTCCAGGGGCCACAGCAGCATCAGCACGTTCAGGGCCAGGCCGTCGCGGATCAGCCAGATGGTCAGCGCCTCGAAGCCCAGGACGATCGCGACCGACAGCCAGACCGGCAGCCAGCGGGCCAGGTAAAAGCCCACGATCATCGCCCCGATGTCGGCGACAGAATTGACAACGCTGTCGCCATAGTAGTCCAGCGAGATGGTCACGCTGCGATAGCGTTCGATGATGGCGTCAGAGTTCTCGACAAGCTCCCACGCCGCCTCGACCAGGGTGGCGATCAGCAGGCGCCAGCCAAAGGGCAGCCGGCGCGCCACCAGCCAAAGCAGACCATAGAACAAGATCCCGTGCAGCAGATGCGAGGGGGTATACCAGTCCATCAGGTGCTGCGAGTTTTCGGAACTGTTCGTCTGGCCGTGCCACAGCTTCACGTAGCCGCATTCGCAGATGGGCACGCGGCCCGCCCACAGAAGGATGGCCGCCGCCACCAGCACCAGGGCAATGACGCCCCAATACGGGGTCCGGTTGCTGCGGGTCATCAGGGGGGATCCTTCGCTAGGGCCGTCGCAGTTTCTGGAACGCAGCAGAAGCGCCCCAGCCCGCCGCGACAGCGACAAGCAGCGACATCAGGCCGTACAGAAACGGCTGGTCGAAGGCCAGGCGGTAAAGCCAGCGTTCCAACCCCACCTTGCGGACATTGATCGGGGCGACGAAGACGTCGATCACCTGCCCGTCGCGCAACAGGAAGATCCGCGTCTTGTAGGCGCCCTCGACCAGGTTAGCGGGCAGGCTGACATCTGCGCGGAACAGGGTCTGGTCGATCAGCGACACGCTGCCCTCGTCCAGGCGATACAGCCCCTCGTCCTCGCGGATGCGGATCAGGGCCTCGGTGAACGGAACGGCGCTTTCCACGGCGACCTGACCCGCAAAGGCCCGCATCGCCAGGGGAAGCGAAATCCGGTAGCGGTTGTCCCATTCGGGCAGCAGGATGTCGTCCAGATCGGCCGTCGTTGCCACGGCATAGAAGCCGGGGGCCGCGCCGATCCTGACCGATTGGGCATTGACCCAGATCCCCGCCTTGCGTTCCTTGCGCCAAACGGTGACGCCGCTGGACGGGGCCTCGACGGTCACGATCACCTGCAGGGGCGGGCCTTCGGGAATGGGGCTTTCGCGCTTGATCGCGCCATAGATCAGGATGTCCGACCCGTCGAAGCTGGCCGTGATCGCCACGCTGTCGCTAGACAGGCCCGCGACCACGGATTCCGCGGGCGGCTGAAACTCGTCAGGTGGCGCGGCCTCGATCGGCAAGGCATCGGCATTGCCCGGCGGGACGGTGGATTGCGCGCTTGCCGTGCAGGACAGCGCCAGCAGCATCAAGGCGGCCGCCAGTTTCCGCATCAGCCGATCCCCGGCTGGATGGCATAGAAGTCGTCGGGCGTCAGGAACAGGTCAAGCGCCAGCTTTCCGCAAACCGCAAGCACCAGCAGCGCCAGCAGGATGCGCAACTGTTCGGCCCGCAGTTTTGCGCCCAGAGTGGTGCCGATCTGGGCACCGACCACGCCCCCCACGATCAGCAGCACCGCCAGCATGATGTCCACGGTATTGTAGCTAACGGCGTGCATCAGCGTGGTGAAGGCCGTGACAAAGGTGATCTGGAACAGAGAGGTTCCGACGACCACCCTTGTCGGCATCCCCAGCAGATAGATCATCGCGGGCACCATGATGAAGCCGCCGCCCACCCCCATGATCGCCGCCAGCACACCCACCGCGACGCCCACCAGCAGCGGGGGAATGACACTGATGTAAAGCCCGGATGCGCGGAACTTGACCTTTCCCGGCCAGCGATGGACCCAGTTGTGCTGGTGCAGCCGCTTGCGGTTCCCCGGCTTCCTTGACCGGCGCAGGGCGCGGATGCTTTCCTGCAGCATCATCATGCCGATCAGGCCAAGAAAGACGACATAGCAAAGCTGCACGACCAGATCGACCTGGCCCAGTTCCTGCAGCAGCGTGAAGACCCAGACACCCATCCAGGATCCTACAAGGCCCCCCGCCAACAGGACGCCCCCCATTCTGAAGTCCACGCTCTTGCGCTTGACATGTGCCAGGACGCCCGACACGGACGAGGCGACGACCTGGTTGGCGCCGGTGGCCACGGCGATGGCGGGCGGGATGCCGATGAAGAACAGCAGAGGGGTGATCAGGAAGCCTCCTCCCACGCCGAAAAGCCCGCTCATCACGCCGACAAGGCCGCCAAGCCCGATCAGCGTGAAGGCATTGACGGATACTTCTGCGATGGGAAGATAGATCTGCATGGTCCGCGCGCCGCTTGCGTCAGGGGCAAGGATGCAACGGCCCGGCAGGCAGGTCAAACCGCTTTCCTTGGCCCGGCCGCCCTCGGGATGCTGGCGCTTGAAGCGGGACCATCGCCCGGCTAAGCAGGAACGAAGACGTGAACAGGCGCTGTCTCAGGCGCCGCAGGACGGTGCGGGCCCAGGCAATGCGAATACTGATCACCAACGACGACGGCATCAACGCACCGGGGCTTGAAGTCCTGGCCGAGATCGCGGCGACGCTGGCAGGTCCGTCGGGTCAGGTCTGGACCGTCGCCCCAGCCTTCGAGCAGTCGGGCGTGGCCCATTGCATCAGCTATTCGCATCCGACGATGGTCGCGCGTCTGGACGAACGCCGCTACGCGACCGAGGGAAGTCCTGCGGACTGCGTCCTGGCCGCCATTTGCGACATCATGGCCGACGCGCCGCCCGACCTGGTGCTGTCGGGGGTCAACCGGGGCAACAACTCGGGTGAAAACGCCATGTATTCGGGCACCATCGGCGGCGCGATGGAGGCCGCCCTGCAGGGCCTGCCCGCCATCGCGCTGTCGCAGTATCTGGGACCGAAGACGGCGGGCCTCGCCGATCCCTTCGAAGGCGCCCGCCAGCACGGCGCGGCCGTGATCCGGCGGCTGCTGGATCATGGCGACTGGACCTCGGACGCGGATTTCCGGCTGTTCTACAACATCAACTTTCCGCCTGTCCCCGCGACCGCGGTCCGCGGCACCCGTATGGTCCCGCAGGGGCGTCGGCAGGGCACGAACTTCAGCGTCGTTCCCTATACCGCGCCGAACGGGCGCCGCTTCATGTGGGCGGCGGGCGGCGCGCAGAACGCCCCTGCCCGACCCGGCACCGATGTCGCGGTGAACATGGACGGCTTCATCTCGGTCACGCCGATGCGGGCGGACCTGACCTGCCACGCCTCGCTGCAGGACATGGCGGGGCTTTTCGACGACGACACCCCTAAGGCGGAGATTTCATGACCGTCGATCACCACGACGACGAGGAAGACCCGGCCGAGCGCAAGATGCGCTTTCTTTTCCAACTGCGCTCGCGCGGCGTGACCGATCCCCGCGTGCTGGCCGTGATGGAGCGGATCGACCGCGGCCTGTTCGTGCGGGGCCAGTTCGCGGACCGTGCATACGAGGATACGCCCCTGCCCATCCCCTGCGGCCAGACGATCAGCCAGCCCTCGGTCGTGGGGCTGATGACCCAGTCGCTGAACCCCGGCCCGCGCGACACCGTGCTGGAGATCGGCACCGGCTCGGGCTACCAGGCGGCAATCCTGTCGGGGCTGTGCCGCCGGGTCTATACGGTGGACCGGCACCGCCGCCTGGTGCAGGAAGCCGAGGCGATCTTCCGCCAGCTTGGCCTGCACAACATCACGGCGCAGGTGGCCGACGGATCGCGCGGTCTGCCCGACCAGGCACCCTTTGATCGCATCCTTGTCACCGCCGCGGCCGAGGATCCGCCGGGGTCACTGTTGGCACAGTTGAAGATCGGCGGTATCATGGTGGTGCCGGTGGGACAGTCCGATGCAGTCCAGACCCTGATCCGCGTGACCCGGACCGACGCCGGCTATGATTATGACGAATTGCGACAGGTGCGATTTGTGCCGCTGGTCGAAGGGTTGGGACCGACATGACCCGGATCTGCGGCAAGGCAGGTTAAGGACGACGGGAATGAGCAGGACAACGAAACGGCTTGCCAGCATGGGGGCCGCAGCCCTTCTTCTGGCGTCTTGCGGGGCGACGGGATTTGATCCGGACCTGCGGGGCTGGATGCCGGGGGCACTCAGCACGGCCGATGCGGCAGCCCGCGCCGCGCCGCGGCCGCAGCCCGACCGCCGGGGCGTCATCACCTTTCCGAACTATCAGGTCGCGGTGGCCCGCAGTGGCGACACGGTGGGCAGCGTCGCGGCCCGGCTGGGCATCGACGCGGCGCGGCTGGCCCAGCACAACGCCCTGCCGGCCAATGCCCCGCTGGCCGCAGGCCAGACGCTGGTCCTGTCGCAACGTGTCGCTGCCGGCACCGGCCTGCCCGGCTCCGCCACTTCCCCCGGTGCCGTGGTCGATCCCTTCGCGGGACAGGCCGGTCGCCCGGCGGCCCCTGCCCCTGCCCCCGCCGCGCCACAGGCCTCCGCTCCGGCGGCAAGTCCAGCCAACCCGGCGCAGCATGTCGTGGCCTCGGGAGAGACGGCCTGGTCGATTGCCCGCAAATATGACGTCACTGTTCAGGACCTGGCCGCCTGGAACGGCTTGCCCCAGTCCATGACGCTGCGGGTCGGCCAGCGGCTGATCGTGCCGGTCAAGGGCCAGGAGGCCCCCAGTGCCGTAGCCGTGACCACCGCCCCGGGCACCGGCAGCCCGACGCCACGCCCGCCATCAGCCGCCCAGCCCCTGCCGGCCGAGGATACGGCCCCCGCAGCAGAACCGGGCCCCGCAGCGCCGGCCACGGATCTGGGCGCGACGCGGACCGCGGCCTCGGCCGGGGGGCGGTTCCAGATGCCCGTGTCGGGGTCGATCATCCGCGTCTATGAAAAGGGCAAGAACGACGGCATCGACATCTCGGCCACGGCGGGAACGGCGGTCAAGGCTGCGGGCAGCGGCACGGTCGCGGCCGTCACCCAGGACACCGCCGGAACGCCCATCGTGGTGGTGCGCCATGACGGAAACCTGATGACAGTCTATACCGGGCTGGACGGCCTGGACGTGGCCAAGGGCGACCGGGTGTCGGGCGGCCAGTCCATCGGCACAGCCGGCCGCGGCGGCTTTGTCCATTTCGAGGTGCGCCAGGGCTTCGACAGCGTCGATCCGGAAAAATACATCAACTGACCCTGCGGAACGCGGCGCGATCCGGCACGTTGGTTTGCGATAGCAAGGCTAACGGAGGATAAGGCATGGATCATTCCGAACATCCCCGGCTTCTGCCGGACGAACTGACCGACGCGGTGTTGACGGGCGCGACCATCTATGGCCCCGGCGATGAAACCGTGGGAACCGTATCCCATGTCCATGGATCGGGAAGCAGCGCGCAGGTGGTGATCGATGTGGGCGGGTTTCTGGGCATCGGGTCCAAGCCGGTTCTGGTGCCTGCCTCGGACCTCGACCTGATGCGCGACGGCGACGGGGTCGTTCACGGCGTATCCCGCTGGTCGAAAGAGGACCTGAAGGCCCTGCCCGAACATCACGACTGACAGCAGAAGGCGGCGGCCGGTCCGCCGCCTTTCTGTGCAGACACACGTAAAACTACCATCGTGTTCAGCGTATACGCGGCTGCCTCTCTTCAGACGGCGGACGAAGTTGCCATTCGACACGCATAAAACTGCCATCGAAAGTTCAAGAAAAATGGCCGCCTGAGGCGGCCATTCCCGAATTTTTTCGGATCCTTGGCCAGTTATGAGGCCACGAGGCGAATGTTCTCGATGCTGATTCGCAACGAGTTGAACCCGAGTTCTCCTTGCGCGCGTCCGATCTGCCGAAGTTTACCCGAAAGGATCATCTGCAGCAGATCGCGCATCGGGATGCGCGCACGCTTCGAACACTGGTTCAGCGATACCCATTCCGCTGGCACATCCGACATCTCCGGCACCATGACATGGATCTGCTCCAAAGCTTGCTCTACTTCCAGGGCGTCGAAACCGCACTTGTCTCGGGTGTTCTCTCCCTGGCTTCGGGTCAGCGGCGTGAGGACGCCGAGGTCGATCAGGCAGCTGGCGATCGGTCGAGTTGCTCCTAGCAGCGCAGGCAGCTGCACGAACGGGACCGAACGGCTCAGCGAAGCCGCCGCTTGGCGACCTTCTTCTGCATCAACCAGCAGGATGGAGGCAGGCTTGTCTGCATTCTCCGCCCCGATCAATCGGCGCTCGACCAAGACTTTGCCGAGGGTCTGCGGATGCAAACCGGACTGCAGGGCAAGCGATTGCACCGAGTATTTCCGACGGCGTTCGATGCGTTCACCCAACAGATCGCGCCCAACGCAGACATCCATGTTCTGCACGATGTAGTTGCGCAACAACTGCTTGATCGGGCCATGATCCGGGCGATTTCCGGGCTCGAGCAGCCAACGATAGAGCTGGCCGAGCACGGTGAAGTAGTTCTGCCCGCCCTGCCCCCGCTCAAAGGCTGCAGCCTGGAGCTCTGCAAAGGCGGCGTGCAGGCCGTGCTCGCCTGCTGCCACCCATCTCCACCCCATGCGGCCCGCCAGGTCCCAGCCGTCTCGGTCGACAGACCCCAGGTTGATCGTGGTGCCAAAGGCCATGACGACACCGAGCATCTGTGTTGTCCTGACCGCCTGTTCGAGGGTTTGTCCATCCAGCCACTGAGGCCCTGACCGGCCTTCGAGGCGGCCCAGCACGTAGGTTTGTAGGGGTGATGGCTCACGACGCATCCCGTTTTCCGCCAAGGCGACAAGGGTGGCGCCCCGTTCCGGAACATGTTCGATCAGCTTGCGCTGCATCTTGTCCCGGTGATCCCGGCCCCTATAGATCAGGGCGATGCCGTGCTCCGGGCAAGTTGTCACGACACGAAGGCTCCAAGCCAACCGGTCACGTCGGCAGATCCCCGGATCGCCACCAAGAAGGTCGTCTTGATGCAGGCAAAGGGGGCAGAACCGCGTTTCCTCCCGCACCATCATGGACGCCGGAAAAGGTTCGGACCGGAGGGTGAAGTTCTGATTGCCCACGGACACAGCAGTGTTGTGCCAGACTGGCGCGGCGTCCTGCCCCGCAACCTCGCAGAGGCGATCAATGACGCTGCGGCGCCCGTGCAGAAAGTCCGGAGAAGCGATGCTCTGATCAGACAGGAACGTCCTGAGGGTCGAGCAGCCATGGAGCACCGAAAGGCGAGCGGCCCAGGATGCCGGCGTCTCGTCAGGCTGGAACGGCAGGTGCGGAAACAACTGCGGCATGATCAGTTCCTCCGTCCGCGCTGCCGAACCGTATGCTCATTGTCATCACCGTCAGGGTCGATGCTGCTCCAGTCATCAGCCAGGAAGACGTTGCGGCCAGGTGCACAGCCCTCCAGCATGGCCCAAGCCAGGGCGAAATGGTCGTTGGTCAGACTCGCGTCACCACGACCCAACGCCGCCTCAATGGCGTTCAGTGCTGTTTCGATGCTGCGGCCAAAGCGATGGCGCGATGCGTGGAACAGCCTTGCGACGAGATCAGCGGACAGGTGGGACTTCAGGTCTGCCTGAGCACAATAGGCCTCGATCAGATCGTGAAAGTCCTCCCCGTCGGTTGCGGCGCAGACCGGCCGCAACTGCATGGTGGAAAACCGCCGTTGGACCTGCGGATCGCTTCGGATGATCTCGTGCAGCTGCTCAGTGCCGGACAAGATCACGATCACCGCCTCATCGCCTTGCATCAGCGACTTGAGGGCCCGCAGGATCATGGCCCTGTCTTTGCAGAACAGGTCGTGGGCCTCGTCGATCCAGAGCACGCATACCCCGAGCATCTTCAGGCGCGACCTGATCTGATCCCAGATGCTCCATACCTCCCGCCTGTCCGAAAGGTTCGGATAGCCACTGTGCCGAAGGATCTCGCAGCCCATGCTCTTGAGCGTTGCCGGGCTGGGCACGCTTACCCGCAGCCAGGCTGGAGTCCCTTGAGACCCGACCTGCAAAGCCGGAAGGGTCGCAAGCTGATGGGCGACAGTTGTGGACTTCCCGCCGCCCGGGCCGTCCACCACGAGAATACCACGGGTTTCACCGGTGGCCGAATACCTGACCGCCTCAGCGGCCAGGTTTCCGGCGTCATCGCGACGCAGAAGGCGTTCGAGGTGGGACCGGAATTCGGCGTCCCGAGGCCCCGTGACATGGCGGGTGCGCAGCGACAGCATGATGCGCGCGTTCTTGGCGTGATCGATCATGCTCAGTCCTCCAGCTTGAACTTGCCGCTGCGCGCGGGCTTGGCCGTCGGAGCACTAGGTTTCTGCACCGGGATGCTTTCATCGGAAACGGCAGCGGTGTCGATGGACCGGCCGATGCCGCCATTACGGGGTGCGGAAGGCTTATTTGGGCCGACATCGAAGCCGATCATCAGCTTCTGCTCTTCGCGGCGCAGACGATCATCAGACCAGTCATCCACAATCAGACCGTTGGCCGCTTGCGCGTCTTCGGAGCGGCCCCGAATGTCGCGCAACGCTGCACGGATGACCGCGTCGTCATGGCGTTTCCGGTCGGGGTCTGTAGCCCTGACCTCGCGCACGGCCGACATCCAGAGCTGCGCACTGAGACCGTGCAGGTCCTCCAGGACAGCAGGCACGGTGATCCAGTCGTGATCGATACGAACCTCGATGGCGCCGATGTCGCTGGGCAGCCAGCGGATCTCGAGTTCGCGATTGCGCCGGCTCATGAAGTGGGCTGCCAACCCGGGAGAGTGATACTGGGCACCGAGAACCCTGATGCCGCTCTTGTCCAAGGTCCGGCGGATTTTCTGGCCAAAGATGAGGCGGCTGGTGCGGGTGTCGGGTGGTGGCGTCACGCCGAACTGAGCCGTCAGGCGCTCCCAGCATTGCGCAGGCGTTTCGCCACCAAGGCCCTCATGTTCGGTGTTGTGATAGATATCGACAACCCAGCGGACCAGCACGAAGGCCAGATCGTTTACTGTCAGACAAGCCCGATCCGACGGGTTGCTGTCGCCTTTCTCTGCGATGCCGGAGAAAGTGCGGCCAGCGAGTTCAGGAAGGAGATTGATGGACATCGTCCGGAACAGGCGCTCGACCCGGCCGCGCAGTTCCGGCACCCCGGCGACGGCCCGCGTAGCGGAGACACCCAGATCCGCACAGACTGTCTGAAACTCCTGAGAGCGAAACGCCGGCCCGCAATCGGTGACGAACTCTTCCGGCAACCCATGCATATACCACTGGCCATGAGCCTTGACTGCGGTGGACAGTGCCCCCTTGTCAGACAGCACCATCTTGACCGCCTGGATGGCTGCGCTGGCCTTCGCAGAGGGTGTCATGACCAAGGCGAGAATACACCTGGTTGTTGCACACATCGCCCCAGTCACCGTCCACCGGAAAGACTCACGATCCAACCCAAGTGCCATACGCTCATCTGACGTGAACCAGTCAAGCAACCCGGCTTCGGCCAGCTTTACGATGATATCGATGTTCCATTCGTCCATCTCGACACGTTGCAAGGGCCGGCTCAGCGACAGCCCCTTGCCGACCGGCGCAAACTTCTTGCGGGCGGCGGCTGCCCCCATCCGGCGGAGTTCGACATGATACGGATCGAGCCCACGAATGGCTCGGCGCACGGTTTCGCGACTCGGAGTGACGAGAACAGGTAAGCCTTGGGCAGCAAGTTCGGCATTCTTCTTCTCGAAAGCGCCCTGAACACGCTCGACGATCACTTGGATTGTAGGCCTATCGGGGTGCATGTATCCTCGCGCTTCGGACATCATAAGCCCGATAGCGCTGGGACATAATGAGGAACTGCGGTTTCCACGAAATCGCGCGCGATCAACAAGCCCTGCCAAGCCTTCGGCCTCATAGGCCTTCAGCCATTTCCGCAGCGTTCTTGAGCTCGGGCGCTTTCTGAACTGGAACCCGGCAGATGCATGGGAGGCACTCGGTCCTTTCAGATGTTCTGCATGATCAAGAGCAATACCTCTGAGTTCACCCATGTTGGTTTCGATCGAAAGATCCGTTCGACAGATTTTTCTCTTCCGTTCCAATTCAAAAAATGACTTCACCCAGATCTCGCGAGCAAAGACGTCATCTTGCTGCTTGTCGGTCAGCAGAGAGATCAACGTGTCCGTCTCGTCTGAGCGACGCTGCGCTGACTTAGCTGTGAAGTAGTTGCGCTCGGTCTGGATCCGACCGGATGCGCCTAGCTGGCTCAGCTCGGCGTGGGTGAACTGAACAGCGATGCCACCCTCCTCCGGACGCCTCATGACCCAGCCGACCTCGTTGCTGCTGACGGGGCGCCAGGCCTGATTGTCGATCATGACACGGTCATAGAAGCCAAACGCATAGTGGTGACGCTTCGTGTCGAACTGGATGTTCATGCCGGTTCTCCTACATGGAAGACTTCGGTGTCGTGGGTCAGTCGTTCATGACGAACGGAACGAAGGCGGCCTTTCCGAACCAACCGGATCAAGGCTCGATACCCCCTTGCCCCGAGGCCAATGCGGGCCGTCAGTTCGCCGAGCGAAGCGACCCCTGCGCTTACACCGAGAACATCGACGGCTGCCGCGTCGGCTTCCGCGTCCGGCTTGCGCATGCCGTAAGTCAGCCGGGCATTTGACAGCTCAGTCGGATCCAGATCGACATCCGTCAGCAGCCGCACATCATCGACAAACCCGGACATCTTGGCCTGTTGGGCAACCTGGGCGATTTCCCCCATGAACTTCGGGGTAAGGCGCGCCTTGGGCTTGACGGGATAGGCGATCCGTCGGCCATCGACCTGCTCCACCAGAAGGTCGAAGTAGTGCGTCCGGAATTTGCGCGGTGCTGCCTGCCATTCGAAAGCGACCTGTTCGCGGAGGACCTTCGTCATGGGATGGGCATCAAGGCAGTGGGCCCAGTTCTGCTCCAGCAGGCTTTCCGTGTAGAGCAACCGCCCGGGCCACTCGCCCACCATCAGGTGACCGGTGAAGTGACCCTTCGAGGCGGTGGCTGGACGGCGGTTGCCCAGGCTGGGCTCGTGCAGGACGGCGAAGCCGTTTTCATCAACAAGCATATCTGTCTCTCGACAATAGTTTCCCGTCCTCGCCCGGAAGTGGACGAGGAAAATGGCGTTGCCTTGCGCGGAGGGTGTCGAAGCTTGCCCCGCAACTGCGGGTTCGCTCGCCTCTGCACAGGGGCCTTCTGGTTTTCGAGAGGACAGTCCGAAGGCTTGCATTCCCGAGCGGGAAATGCTAAGCGGAAACCACATGACTGGCGGATTTCGGTCTGCCTCTAAAGACGCTCGATCTGTTGGCGCAGGTCGGGCGTCCTTGTTTTCAGGTCCTCATCATCGTGCCTCCCTGGGATGCTGTTCATTGGCAATGCATAGCACGTTTCAGGCCATCTTCACAGAAACTGTTCCAAATCAATCAGTTGAAGCGAAAATAAAGCACAGCGTCTATTTTTCAGGTGTCGTAACTCTGGCCCACACAATAGCGATGGTTCGCCAAGGCTGGCCAACCACAAATGCCTGTGCGGCCGCGTTTCGGCACCCGCCGTCAGACGAATGCGAAAGCAGCCGAGAAGATTATATTATCTGGGACTGAACTTCTTGCCGCACACGGATCGACAAAGCGATGCCGCCGGCAAAATGATGCTGACCGGCCATCTCTTTCGCGCTGATTCGGCGGCTCAGAGTTGGTTCACCACAAACACTGGCATCCGCTACAAGTGGGGCAGTGGTCAGATTGGTGGGCGAGGTCAGGTTCATGTATAGAGTATAGGAAGTTTGGTAAGCCGATGACAAGGCCGAAAATTCGCAGACAGTTCCGGCTTCGATCAACACTGCGGGGCCGTAGCTCCTGTCTGCGCCCCTGGAATAGGATTGGGCGTCACATGGACGCTCAGAGACTGCGAGCCAGCAGCCATGACGACGGATCCGCTGTTCGGGTCCATCACCCGGCGCAAATCTTCCGTGGGTGCTGACGCAACAAGTTTGGCGACGAGCTTCATGTCGGGTTCGGCGTTGGAGGGGAGTCTGGCAAGTTTCGTCAGACGCCGACGGAAACACCAGCACCGAAAGCGACAGCCAGAAGGGAAGCACCGCCTCAATGGTCGTCACCTTGATCTCCCTTCTTCAGCACGTTCCTGAGCTTTGTAAAATTTTCTGAGCTCCTTGGATGATTTCAATCAGCGAAGACCGTCACGCGCCAAGGCTTCCAGCCCTGTGACAATCAATCACAGACTTACTCCGTTTTTGGATAACTTGGAGTAACTTACTCCACTGCTGGATAAGATGGAGTAAGTGCGCGGCAACCAGACTAATCTTGCACGGCGATGTCTGCACCGGTGCAGTTGTTGGAAGCTCCTGCCGTTGAGAGTCGGCCTGCTGCCAATACAACGTCAGGCCGCTTCCAGCGATTATCCCGCGCACCACCCGCCGGTCATCGAGGGGTAGTTAGCGCTGACTATTGGAGAAGAAGGACCGCAAGCGATCCATCTGCGCGTTGGGGAGCCAGAAAGGTCCTCCTCATTCAACGTTCTTGCAAAGGAACTCATTACTTGCACTCGCCGACCCGAACTCACCCGAGTGTTTCTCGTGCTCGCCGGACCAGGCCCTTCAGATCGTCCAGGCTATATTTTCCAAAGGCACCCTCGTCGCCCGCGATGAAGGAGGGCGTGCCCATCAGACCTATGTGTTCCGCCAGGAGGAAGCTGTAGGTGATATGGCGCTCCACGCGTTCGGACTGGATGTCCTGCTCCAGGCGGGTCCAGTCAACGCCAGCCTTTGCGGCAGCCTGCCGGGCAGTATCGGCATTGGCCTTGCCCTTGATCGAGAACAGGGCCTTGTGCATCTGCCAGTAACGGCCTTGGGAAAGCGAGGCGAGGGACACCCGAGCAGCGTCCTCTGAGTCCGGCCCGAACACCGGCCATTCGCGGAAGACCACCCGCAGGTTCGGATCGGACAGGATCAGGCGATGGATCGGGTCGACCATCTCGCGGCAGAAGGGGCAGTTGTAGTCGAAGAACTCGGTCAGCGTCACGTCGCCGTTGGGATTGCCGAGGACGGGTGCCGTGGGATCACGCTCTAGCGCCTTTCGCAGCTCCTCCGGCATGGGATTGTTCCGTTGCGCAAGCGCGACGGTGGGCAAGACCAGCAAACCGGTGCTGGCGACGAGGAAGTTTCGACGGTGCATGCATCATCCTTGAACCAAACGGCGCCATGTGCTGCGCCACGTCATGGAAGGTTGATGGGTCACCAAGCTTAAGGGGAACTTAAGAACAGGACCTTTCGTCAAGATCCGACAGCGGGAGGGCGATCGACATCTGCTGCCCTCCTGTTCCTTCACCCACCTCCAGCCGTCCGCCCATGCGCTGAACGGCGGCGACAACGATGGCAAGTCCCAGGCCGCTGCCATGAACCTCGCGGCCCGGACCGCGCCAGAACCGGTCGGTGACGCGGTCGCGGTCCTCGGGCCGGATGCCGGCTCCTTGGTCGCGAACCTGGACGGTCACAGATGATCCGTTGCAGGTCGCGATCAGGCGGACGACCCCACCCGCGGGGGAATGCTGGATCGCGTTCTCGACCAGATTGCGCAGGGCGCTGTGAACCAGGATCCGCGGCGCATAAAGCGGGGGAAGATCGTCAGCCTCGATCAGCAGGCGCACCTGGCGGGCATCGGCCTGATCCTTGGCTTGATCGGCAACATCGGCAAGCAACTCCGCCACGTCCAGCCGGTTGACCGACGTCGCGTCCTGATCAATGGCCGTCAGGTCCAGAAGCTGGCGCACCATCCGGTCAGTTCGGTCGACCGAGGTGGCGATGGAAGCCAGGGCGCGGTCGCGCACCGCCGGATCGGCGGCCATTCGGGCAATTTGCGCATGAGTGCGCAACCCGGCCAAAGGGGTCTTCAGCTCATGGGCCGCAAAGGCGGTGAAGTCACGTTCAGAGCGCCGGACATCCTCAAGCCGCTGAAAGAGGCTGTTCAGCGCTTGGCGGACGGGGCGGATCTCGCGCGGGTCCCGGCTGTCCGGCAAGGGCTGCAAGTCGTCGGGCTTGCGTTGGCGCAGGGCGCTTTCCAGATGCACCAGGGGTGCAAGGCCACCCCCGACGCTGATCCAGATCAGCAGGGCGAGTGCGGGAAAGATCACCGCCAGCGGCCAGAGAAGGCCTTGCACCACGTCGCTTACCAGACGATCGCGCACCTCCATCCGGTCGCCAACCATGACGCGGACCCCGACATCTGGGTTGATGACGGTGAAGACGCGCCACGGTTCCCCGTCGATCTGCGTCGTCGCAAAGCCTTCGCTGTCCGACAGCTTTGCATCTGGCGCCCCCGACGACGCGCCCAGCAAGTCGCCTTGCAGCGACCAGATTTGGCAGGACAGCTGGCGCGAGTATCCGCTCTCGCTCGGCAGGGCGATCGTGGCCTGCGCGGCGGCGTCATTCAGCGCGATCCGGCGGTCGCCCATGAGCGAGCTGACCATGTTGGCCGCCTCGGACAGGCGGGCGTCCAGCACCCGCTCGACCTGAGCGCGGGTCGAGATGTTGATCCAGAGGACCGCCGACAGCCAGACCGCAGTGGTGGCCAGCGTCAGGATGAGAATGAGGCGAAGACGGATCGACATCAGCCCGCCGTCGCGCCGGACACAGGCATGCAATAGCCCAGGCCGCGCACCGTCTCGATCACCTCTCGACCCAGCTTGGCGCGCAGGTGGTGGATGTGGACCTCGACCGTGTTGCTCTCCACATCCTCCTGCCAGCCGTAAAGGCGTTCTTCGAGCTGCGTGCGAGACAGAATGCGCCCTGGGCGCTCTGCCAGGGCATGCAGGATGGCGAACTCGCGTCGCGACAGGCGCAGGAGCTGGCCATCTCGTGTCGCCGTCATCGCTGCTGGGTCCAGTTCCAGCCCGTTCCAGTTGAGGACGGGCGTGGCGCGGCCACCCTGCCGGCGCAGCATGGCGCGGATCCGTGCGGCCAGTTCATCGAGATCGAAGGGCTTGCCCAGGTAGTCGTCAGCACCCGTGTCCAACCCGGCGACTCGGTCGCGGACCTGGTCTCGCGCCGTCAGCAGCAACACCGGCAACGTGTTCCCGCCCGCCCGCATCTCGGCCAAGAGGTCGGTGCCTAGGCCATCGGGCAGCATGATGTCGAGCACCATGCCGCCGAACTCGCTATGGGCCAGGGCTTCCCGGGCATCGGCAAGTGTCGCGACAGCATCCACGGTAAAACCCGCCAGGCCGAGACCAACCACCAGGCCCTCGGACAGCACCGGGTCATCTTCCACGATCAAGAGCCGCATGGGCATCCTTTCCTGTTCCCCGAGGCCGGATGTGTCGGGCCAAGCTTAAGACTGGCTTAAGCTGACCTCCTTAGCCGCAACACCATGATGATACGAATCCTCTTGGCGGCACTCACCGCATGGACCATGGCGACAGGCATGGCGCTTGCGCAACCCGGCCCGCCGCTCGACCCCGCCGAAGCCTTTGTCCTCACGATCACGCCCGCTCCCTCGGGCGATCTGCAAGTCTCTTGGGACGTGCAGCCGGGCTATTATCTCTATCGCAGCAAGATCGAGGCACAGCGACCTGATGGTTCGTTCCTGCCTCTTACCCTGCCCGACGGGGAGGTCTACGACGATCCCTGGATGGGTCGTGACGAGATTTACCGGGCACTGGTTGCGATCACCATTGCCGATCCGCAGGGGCCAACGGTGTTGCACTGGCAGGGCTGCCAGCAGGACGGCATCTGCTATGCGCCCCAGCAAGCGGTGCTGGAAGCCGACGGCACGATCCGGCCAGAGGAGGCCGTTGAAGACGATCCTTTTGGCGCTTGGCAGGCCGATGTTGATGCTGTCCAAGCGTCCGGTTCGTCGGCTGATGACCCCAACACATCCCCGCATGCAGGACTTACCCTTGCGGAGGACCGTGGCCTTGTCGCGGATCTCGCAGGCCGCGGTGGCGTTCTGTTGGTCCTCGCAGGCTTCTTCGGCTTTGGCCTGCTGCTGTCGCTGACGCCCTGTGTGCTGCCGATGGTGCCGATTGTCGCCGGGATGCTGACCCGGCAGGGACAGGGGCTGACCGCAGGGCGCGGACTGGCCCTCACGGGTGCCTATGTCTTCGCAATGGCCACGGCCTTTGGCCTGTTGGGCATCGTGGCGGCCTGGTCGGGCGCAAACCTGCAGGCGGTGCTGCAATCGCCGGCGGCAATCGGCGTCATCGCGGCAATCTTCGTCATTCTGGCAATGTCGATGTTCGGTCTCTTCGAACTGCAGTTGCCCGCTGCCTGGCAGGCGCGGTTGTCACGGGGAACAGGCGCCACTGGATCACTGGGTGGAGCGGCGGTTCTGGGTTTCGGCTCGGCACTGATCATGGGACCGTGCGTGACCGCCCCACTGGCGGGAGCGCTCATCTATATTGCCCAGACAGGGGATGTCGCCCTGGGCGGGGCCGCGCTGTTCGCCCTGGGCCTGGGCCAAGGAGTGCCGCTGCTGGCCGTTGGCGCCTTCGGCCCGCAGATCCTGCCGCGCCGTGGCGCCTGGATGGAGCGGGTGAAGACGGCCTTCGGTGTCATCTTTCTGGCCATGGCGATCTGGCTGGCAGGGCGCATCCTGCCTGGACCGGTCATCCTGCTCCTCTGGTCGATGCTGCTCATTGGCTGCGGCGTGGCCATGGGTGGCCTGGACCGTCTGATGCCGGAAGCGCCGCCGACGGCGCGCGTCGCTGCGGGAACAGGCCTGCTTCTGGTCTTCGCCGGCCTGATCCAGGGCATCGGCGCCGCCTTGGGTGCCGATGATCCGACCCGTCCCTTGGCACCCCTGGCTGGACGCACGACCCAAGCACTCGCCGAACCCGTGCCGTTCCAGACCGTGACGAGCCGGACGACCCTGGCAACTGCTCTGAACGGAACACAGCCCGCCCTGATCTACGTCACCGCCGACTGGTGCGTGACCTGCCGCGCGATCGAGAGCGGGCCCATGTCGGACCGTGAGGTGGCAGCCGCGCTCAGCGATCTTGCCCGCATCAAGGTCGATGTGAGCGACTTCAATGCCGAGGCGCAGGCGCTGATGACGACCCTCGCCGCTGCTGGTCCCCCCACCATGATCTTCGTCGATGCAGGCGGGACCGAGCCGCAAGGCAGCCGCCTGATCGGCGATGTGGATACCTCGGATCTGCTGGCCTCCATCGCGCAGGTGACCCGATGAACGCGGTCTCCCTTGGACCTTTCGTTTTCGACGCCTCGCGCCTGGCGGCAGTCGCGGCTGTCCTGTTGTTCCTGACCGCGAGCAGGATCGCGGCCCGCACCAAGCGCCACGCTGGTCATGCCGGGGCTGTCGAGGCCTGGGCCGGCTGGGCCGTGCTGGCCTGGATCCTCGGCGCGCGCCTGGGCTTCGTTCTCGCGCATGCGGATAACTTCACGGCAGCGCCCTTGGATGCACTGAAGCTGTGGCAGGGCGGTTTTTCTGCTCGCGCCGGCTGGATTGCGGCGGGCGCGGCCTTGGGTGTTGCGGCCCTGAAAGGGCGTGGCGCGGTTCTTCGGCCCTTGCTGATCGCCGCCGCCATTACTGCCGTTGCTCATCAGACCATCACCGCGGCTCTGCCGCGCCCGCAGATGCGCCTGCCGGTGATGGAGCTTCTGGCTCTGGACGGCAGCCCTGTCCAGCTGGCGGGACAGGACCGGGTGACGGTGGTCAATCTCTGGGCGACATGGTGCCCGCCCTGCCGCCGCGAGATGCCGATGATGACAGCCCTGGCCGCCGAAATGCCTGAAGTGTCCTTCGTCTTCGCCAACCAGGGCGAAAGCGCGGGTCGCATCCTCGCTTTCCTAGCGGCCGAGGGCTTGCCTTCGGACGGGATGCTGCGCGACCCGCGCGGGCAACTGATGGGCCGGTTACGCGCGGTGGGCCTGCCCTCGACCCTCGTCTTAGATGCGACTGGTGACCTCGTCGCTGCACAAACCGGCGAAATCTCAGGCGCCGCGCTGCGCGACCTGATCGAGACCGCAAAGGAACAAGGATGACCCATCTGCTAAGGACACTTCTGGCCGGCTCTGCCCTGCTGGCACTTTCGGCTTGCGAGACCTCGCCACAGGCGGTGTCCGCGCCACCACCTGCGCCGGCGCTGGCCCCGGTCAGCGCGGAGACCGCAGCCCTTTATGCCGCCCGACCCGATGGGGAACTGACCGTCCCCGCCATCCCCGCGCATCTGCTGACCGAAGACAAGGCCCGGCAGATTGTGGATTACTGGACCGATGAGCCGGCCGGCACGATCATTGTCGATCCTCATGCCAAGCGGCTCTACCAGGTCCGGCCCGGCAACAGGGCCATGCGCTATACTGTGGGCGTGGGGGCGGCCGGCTACGGCTTTACCGGAGAGGCGCATATTCCCTATCAGCGCGACTGGCCCCGCTGGACCCCCACCGACAGCATGCTGGCCGAGAACCCCGAACACTACGGTCCCTCGAAAGATGGTGTGGATGGCGGGCTCGAAAACCCGATGGGTGCCCGCGCGCTCTACATCCACAACAGCGGCGGCGACACCTTCTACCGCATCCATGGCACGCCCGATCCCCAGTCAATCGGCACCGCCAGCTCGGCCGGCTGCATCCGCCTCTTCAACCAGGACATCATCCACCTGGCCGAGAACACCCACAGCATGACCAGGGTCGTGGTCCTGACCCAGGCACAGTCGGGACAGGGCACCACGCAGCCCCCGGTAGATAAGGCCAAACAGACCTCCAGAGACCCCGCATGATCCTTCACCGCAGAGCCCTTCTGGCCTCCGCCGGCCTCGGCGCCGTTCTGACAACCCTTGGCGGCCTGACCTGGACCCTGTTGCGCCAGCCAGCCGATGGCACCGAACTGACCCTCAATGACGTCCTTTACGATCCCGATCAGCCGGTGCTGGGCAATCCGGCAGGCGACGTGACCGTTGTCGAGTTCTTCGACTACCAGTGTCCCTTCTGCAAGCGCGGCCATGCCGACCTGATGGCCGAGGTGGAGGCCGACGGCAATCTCCGTTTGGTGATGAAGGATTGGCCGATCTTTGGCGGGGCTTCGGTCCTCGCCTCCCAGCTGGTTCTGGGCGCGGTGGAGGAAGGAGCCTACGCTGCGGCGCAGGCGGCCCTGATGGCCACGCCCGCGCGGTTTTCCGAAGACGAGGTCCGCGACACCCTGACAGCCGCGGGGCTGGATCCCGCAGGAATGCTGGCCGCCTACCGGCAGGACCGCGAGAGATGGGACGGGTTGATGGCCCGCAACGGCCGACAGGCCGCAGCAATCGGCCTGCAAGGCACGCCGGCCTTCATCATCGGCCAGAACCTTCTGCCCGGCGCTCTCGATCGCGACCGCCTGCGCGCAACCATTGCTGCAGCGCGCGGCAGAGCCTGATCCGCCGTTCACAACCAAGAAGGAGCAGACCATGACCACCATATCCCGCCGCACCCTCGGCCTGATCGCTCTCGGAGGGCTTGCCGCCCCCAGCTTGGCAAGGGCGCAAGCCGGGCCGGCCCGAAACATGAGCAGCTTCGCCATGCAGCACTGGCAGGATCACTTCGAGGAGCTGGGCCTGGGCGCCATCGTCGCCGACACCACATCGCGCGCGCTGCATTTCTGGTCGGGCGATGGACAGACCTACCGGACCTATCCGACCTCGGTGCCTATTTCCGAGGAACTGACCAAGCGCGGCTACACCGAGATCGTGCGCAAGAAGGAGGGACCGAGCTGGACCCCTACGGCCTCCATGATGGAACGCTTTCCCCATTATCGCCCGGTGGGCCCTGGTCCGGACAATCCTTTGGGCACGCACGCCATGTATCTGTCCTGGCCGGCCTACCTGATCCACGGCACCCATGACACACGCAAGATCGGGCGCCTGTCCTCGGACGGCTGCATTGGTCTTTACAACGAGAAGATCGAGGAACTCTTCGGCCTGTGTCCGGTCGGCACCCAGGTGCGGATCATCTGAACGCCCGACAGGCGGGGCCGAAAGGCCCAGACCGCATTACAGGTCCTTGCAGAAGGCCTCATAAAGAGCGGCCATCAGCACCTCCAGATCGGGATCGCTGATGCGGTAGAAGATGGTTTGGCTTTCGCGGCGAGTGTCGACCATCTCGGCCTCGCGCAGCTTGGCCAGGTGCTGGCTCAGCGCCGACTGGCTCAGGCCGACGGCCTCCTGGAGCGCACCGACCGAGCGTTCGCCCTTGGTCAGTTCGCACAGGATCAGCAGGCGCTTGGCATTGGCGACCAGGGCCAGCCGCCCGGCCACGTGATCGGCGCGCTCCTGCAGGGCACGGGTCGCTTTATGAAGATCCATTATATTAGCATTGACTGATTTAGACATGGATAATATATAAGCTATAACGGCGGCTGGGGCAAGCTGCTTTGAGGAAGGAGAACACCAATGGAGATTGGGATCGAAACCGCCTTCACGCCCTGGGCATCCTTGCTGGGCGGGATGCTGATCGGGATGAGCGCGGTGATGGTGATGGGGCTCTTCGGCCGCATCGCGGGGATCGCGGGCATCACCCAGGGCGCCTTGGCGCTGCCCGGCGCGGCGAAGGACCGTGACTGGCGATGGGCCTTTCTCGCGGGCCTGGTTCTGGCGCCGCTGGCGGTGATGGTTCTGAATGGGACTGTTGCGCAGACGGTGCCGGAGAACCTACCCGGCATGGCCGTGGCGGGGCTTCTGGTGGGCATGGGCACGGCACTTGGCTCGGGCTGCACCTCGGGGCACGGGGTCTGCGGGCTGGCGCGGCTGTGGGGTCGGTCCCTGGCGGCGGTCGTGACCTTCATGGCAGCGGGCTTTGCCACCGTCTTCGTGCTGCGCCATATTCTGGGGGGTGCGTGATGCGGGTGCTGTGGGGCTTTCTGTCGGGTCTGGTCTTCGGTCTGGGGCTGGTGATCTCGGGCATGGCCAACCCGGCCAAGGTGCTGAACTTCCTGGACCTGGCCGGGACCTGGGATCCCAGCCTGGCCTTCGTGATGGGCGGGGCCACCCTGACCGCCTTCGTGGGTTACCGTCTGGTCTGGCGGCGCAAGGCGCCGGTGCTTGACCGGACCTTCGACATCCCGAAGAACCGCGCCATCGACCGGCCGCTGCTGGTGGGGGCAACGCTGTTCGGCATCGGCTGGGGGATCGGCGGCTTCTGCCCCGGCCCGGCCTTCACCGCCCTGCCCCTGCTGGCGCCGGGCACGCTGATCTTTCTGCCCGCGATGCTGGCAGGCCTGTGGCTGGGCGCCCGGATCAAGGCAGGCAGTTCACCGCAAAGAAAAGGAGCGACGTCATGAGCAATTCCAAGCTGAAGGAACGGGTCGTCCGCCATTCGCCCTCCACCGGTGCGGGCAGCCCCGATGTCTGGGGCATCTACGAGCCCGACACCGGATCGATCCAGTATGTCTGCGCCGATCCTGCAACGAAGAAGGCCGCGCTGATCGATGTGGTCTGGAACCTCGATCCCAAGAACTATCGCTTCTCGACCGAGAGCATGGATCAGGTGCTGGAGTTGGTGCGGCAGAACGGACTGACGGTCGAATGGGTGCTGGACACGCATCCCCACGCCGACCACGTGATGGCTTCGGCGCATCTGAAGAAGCGCACCGGCGCCCCCGCCGCCATTGGCGACAAGATCCATGACATCGCCAGGCTCTGGGCCGAGCTCTACAACCTGCCAGGCGCCTTCGACCCCGCGCGGGACTTTGACCGCCTGTTCGCCCCTGGCGAGATCTTCCGCATCGGTGAGCTGGAGGCGCGGGTGATGCTGTCGCCCGGCCACACGCTGGGCTCGATCACCTATGTCTGCGGCGACGCGGCCTTCACTCATGACACGCTGATGCAGCCCGATGTCGGCACCTCGCGCGCGGACTTCCCCGGCGGCGATACCGAACAACTGTGGGACACGATACAGGCGATCCTGGCCCTGCCAAAGGACACGCGCCTGTTTGTCGGCCACGATTATGGCACTGATGACCGCGACGAGCCCGAATGGGAGGCGACTGTGGCCCTGCATCGTGCAGGCAACAAGCACGTCAAGGACGGCACCCGGCGCGAGGACTGGATCCGCACCCGCGACACCCGCGATGCCACCCTCGCCCTGCCTGACCGGATCCTGGCCGCGCTCCAGATCAACCTGCGCGGCGGCCGCCTGCCCGCCCCCGAGGATGATGGCAACAGCTACCTCAAGATCCCCGTGAACCGCTTTCCCGCACCGCAGAAGAAGGCCAAGACCATGAAGGATCTGGTTGCCGAGGCGAAAGGCCGCGTGGCAACTGTTTCGCCCGAGCATGCCGCCACGAGCGAGGGCTCAGCCACACTGGTCCTTGACGTGCGCGAGCCGGGTGAACTCGAGACCCATGGGCGGGTGCCGGACGCCCTGCATGTTCCGCGCGGTTTGGTGGAAAGCCGCGCGGACGCCACCGCGCAGACGGCGGAAGCGCGGCTGACCGACCTGCGCGAGACGGGCTGCGTCCATGTCCTGTGCGGCTCAGGCGCCCGAGCGGCCCTGGCGGCAGACACCCTGCGCGCCATGGGCTACCAAGCCAGCGTGATCGAGGGCGGGTTCGAGGCCTGGAAGGCCAAGGGCCTTCCGGTCGAGACCTGAGCCATGGACAAGCTGGGCCGCTTCTTGCCAGTCCTGCAATGGGGTCGAACCTATGACCGGCACGCCCTGACCAGCGACGCGGTGGCGGCGGTGATCGTGACGATCATGCTGATCCCGCAGTCGCTGGCCTATGCCATGCTGGCTGGCCTGCCGCCGGTGATAGGGCTTTACGCCTCCATCCTGCCGCTAATGGTCTATGCGCTGTTCGGCAGCAGCCGCACCCTGTCGGTTGGCCCGGTGGCGGTCGTATCGCTGCTGACCGCCGCCGCCGCGTCCGGCGTGGCGGTGCCCGGCAGCCCGGAATATGTCGCGGCAGCTCTGCTTCTGGCGCTGCTGTCGGGGTTGATCCTAGTCGGCATCGGCAGCTTCCGAATGGGCTTTGTGGCGAACCTGCTGTCGCACCCGGTCATCTCGGGCTTTATCACAGCCTCCAGCCTGCTGATCGCCACCGGACAGCTGAAGCACATTGCAGGCATCAAGGCCGAGGGCGCCACCCTGCCCGAGATGCTGGCCTCGCTATTCGAGAACCTGCCTGCAACCCATTGGCCCACGCTGGTGATCGGAGCTTTGGCGATAGCATTCCTGTTCTGGTCGCGCCGTTCTCTAAAGCCAATGCTGATCCGGCTGGGCGTGCCTCCGTCTGCGGCCGCCCTGCTTGCACGCACCGGGCCGATCCTAGTGGTTGCGGCCTCTATTGCCGCTGTCATCCTGCTGGAACCGGGGGTTGCCGTCGTGGGGCAAGTGCCACAGGGGCTGCCGCCCCTGTCGATGCCGGTGATCGATCCGGCGCTGTGGACCGCGCTGTTGCCCTCGGCTTTTCTGATTGCCCTGATCGGCTTCGTGGAGTCGGTATCGGTGGCGCAGACGCTGGCCGCGAAACGCCGCCAGTCGATCAACCCCGACCAGGAACTGATAGGCCTCGGCATGGCCAACCTCGCTGCGGCCTTTTCCTCAGGCTATCCCGTCACCGGTGGTTTTGCACGGTCGGTTGTAAATTTCGACGCGGGCGCACAGACCCCTGCCGCCGGGGCCTTCACCGCCATCGGCATCGCCCTTGCCTCGCTGTTCCTGACGCCGCTTCTTTATCACCTGCCCATCGCTGTCCTGGCAGCCACCATCATCGTGGCCGTGCTGAGCCTGGCGGACGTTGGTGCCTTGCGGCGAACCTGGAAATACTCCCGCTCGGACTTCTGGGCCCTTGCCGCCACGCTTGGGGTGACATTGCTGGACGGGGTCGAAACCGGGATCATGGCGGGGGTCGCCGTGTCGGTCCTTCTGCACCTGTGGGCCAGCTCTCGTCCTCATGTCGCTGTGATCGGCCAGGTGCCCGGAACGCAGCATTTCCGCAACGTGCTGCGCCACCGCGTGATCTGCACACCCGAGGTGCTTGGCCTGCGCATCGACGAAAGCCTGTTCTTCGCCAATGCCCGCGCCATCGAGACCATCATCCAGCAAGAGGTCGCCGCCCGCCCACAACTGCGCCACGTCGTCCTGAACTGTGCCGCCGTCAACAGCATCGACGCAAGCGCACTTGAAAGCCTGGAACTGGTGATGCACCGCCTGTCCGACGCAGGCATCGCGCTGCACCTGTCCGAAGTCAAGGTCCCGGTCATGGATCGTCTGGAACGCAGCGACTTCCTGCAACACCTGACAGGCCAGGTTCACCTGTGGCATTTTCATGCGGTCGAAACACTTGCCCCGCAGGATACCCAGAGGACGAACCAGACAAGCCTGCGGGACGCTTTGGGATAAACTCGCTTGCGGTCCATACCGGACGGTCGAGTTCTTCGCGTGCAGCACTGCAGCTTTTCCGAAGCAACCGTTCACAGCCGAAATCGAGCACATCCTTCCCGCAGAATTTGCTCACGGGGACCGTTATGGCGATCATCAAATGGCCTTCGTGTAGCGTTAATGCTGAAAGCCGCGCTGTTAGTGCCAATATGCGCCATGCGAACGGCCAGCACGGTGGAGCATCAAAAATTTTGCAACGGCAGCAGGAGGCTTAGCCTAGCGAGCGTCTTCGACCGGTGAGACAAGCTCTCGACAGAGCAATTGCCAAGAGGAAGTTGATCAGCGCCAGTGCTGCAATGATAACGAGCGTTCTTCCGGGTCCGAACACGCTTACGAGCGCTCCACCGAGCACCGGTGCCCCAGCCTGAGCCAGAAGCGCAGGACGCGCCAATCGACCCATCAAGGCCGGGTATCGCTCCGGGCCGAACAGCGCCAAGGGCAATGCCCCGCGCGCGATCGAGAAGACACCGTTGCCGGCACCGTAAAGCAGCATGGCCAATGCGGGCACCTGCAGGTCGAGCGCCAGCACGATCAGGCCAGCCGCCACGCTGCCGCAGGCAAAGAGCAGGGACCAGCTCGGGTGATGACGGCCCCGTCCCGCCATCTCGACCATGCGTGCCACAACCTGGGCCGGTCCGAACAACGACCCGATTGCCACAGCATCGGTGAGCGATAGCCCCTGCGCCTGCAGCAAGGTCAGCAGATGCACTGAAACCATAGTGACGGCCAGACCAGAGGTGACGAGAATGGCCGCCATGATCAGAAAGGCCGCTTGCTCGGAGCCTTTGAGTTGCATGCCGTCCTGGACCCCGCGACCTGCTTTGACAGGAGCCCGGGGCTCCTTGGGAACCAGGCACAGGATTAGCGGCAAGCTGATCAGCAGATGCAGAACCGCATAGGCTGCAACCGTTCCACGCCAGTCGAACTGCCCGAGCAGCCAGGTTGCAAGCGGCCAGCTGACGGTGCTGGCAAAGCCGCCCCACAGGGTCAGTGCGGTGATCGCGCTTCGGGTCTGTTCCTTGTAGAGTCGGCCGAGCGTTGCAAACGCGGGATCGTAAAGCCCGGCACTCATGCCGAGGCCGATGACGCACCAGCCCAGATAAAAGCCAGGAAGATGAGGGGCGGCGGCGCAGATCAGGAGACCAGCGGCCAGAAGCGCACAGCCTGCCGCCAGAACAGGACGTCCGCCATGGTCCGCGATCATGCGACCGACAAAGGGAGACACCATTCCCGCACAGGCAAGCGCTGCCGAGACGGCCCCCACCACCCAGGGCAAGGGCCAGCCGGTATCAGTGACAATCGGCTTCGCCAGCACCGCCATGAGATAATAGCTGCTGCCCCAGGCCAGGATCTGGACGATGCCGAGGCTTGAGACGACCGGCCAGCGGCGGGTGGCGCTCATCAGGTGGCGGCTTTCAAGCTCACTCGGGCTTCCAGCTTTGCCGCCGTTTCCTTCCGTTCGCTGTAGCGGTCGGTCAGGAAGCCTGAGAGGTCGCGGGTCAGCAGCGTGAACTTCACCAGCTCTTCCATCACATCGACAATGCGGTCGTAATAGCTCGACGGCCGCATCCGCCCGGCCTCGTCGAACTCGTCATAGGCCTTGGCGACTGAGGACTGGTTCGGGATCGTGACCATCCGCATCCAGCGGCCAAGGACGCGCATCTGGTTCACGGCGTTGAAGCTTTGCGAGCCGCCTGAGACCTGCATCAGCGCCAGGGTGCGGCCTTGGGTAGGCCGGATGGCTCCCATAGAGAGCGGGATCCAGTCGATCTGGGACTTCATCACGCCGGTCATGGCGCCGTGCCGCTCGGGGCTGGTCCAGACCTGGCCTTCGGACCAGAGGCACAGCTCGCGCAGCTCCTGCACCTTGGGATGGGATGCCTCGGCATCGTCCGGCAGCGGCAGGCCATTGGCATGGAAGACCCGGGTCTCGCAGCCGAAGTGACGCAAAAGGCGCTCGGCTTCCAGCGTGGCGAAGCGGCTGTAGGAGCGTTCGCGCAGTGAGCCATAGAGCAGCAGGATGCGCGGCGGGTGGCCCGTGCGCGGCACCAGGGGCAGGCTCGGCTGGCGGAGAGCGACGGCCGAGAGGTTCGGCAGGTCCGCGATCATGCGCGGGCCTCATTGTGCAGGGCAGTGTCAGAAAACCAGCGGCTGCCAAGCCGCAGGGCGACGTTGACCAGCAGGATCAGCACCGGCACCTCGACCAGCGGGCCGATCACGGCGGCGAAGGCCACGGGCGAGGCCAGGCCGTAGGCGGCAATGGCCACGGCAATCGCCAGCTCGAAGTTGTTGCCGGCCGCGGTGAAGGCGATGGCCGTGGTGCGCGGGTAGTCCCGGGCGATCATCCGGCCCATGGCGAAGCTCACCAGGAACTGGATGGCGAAATAGAGCACCAGCGGGATGGCGATCCGCACCACATCCAGCGGCAGGCGCAGCACGTCCCCGCCCTTGAGGCTGAACATCGCAACAATGGTAAAAAGCAGCGCGACTAGCGTGATCGGGCTGATCTTTGGCAGAAACACATTCTGATACCAGTCCGCCCCCTTCCGGGCGATCAGGGTGCGCCGGGTCAGGAAGCCCGAAACAAACGGCACGCCCAGATAGACCAGCACGGCCTCGGTGACGGTCCAGAAGCCCACGTCGATGACGCTGCCCTCAAGCCCGAAGAGAGGCGGCAGCACGGTCAGGAACAGCCAGGCGTAGGTGGAGAAGAACAGGATCTGGAAGATCGAGTTGAAGGCCACCAGACCGGCGACATACTGGTTGTCG
This sequence comes from Paracoccus sp. AK26, assembly GCF_011801365.1. Classification (NCBI taxonomy): domain Bacteria; kingdom Pseudomonadati; phylum Pseudomonadota; class Alphaproteobacteria; order Rhodobacterales; family Paracoccaceae; genus Paracoccus; species Paracoccus sp. AK26. The sequence goes on along the minus strand of NZ_CP041041.1, from coordinate 1,368,354 downwards.
CCGCGCGCAAGCTGGTTCCAGACCAGCACCATGGCGATGCAGCGGGCGAGGCCGATCAGGATCAGGCCGGTCATGTATTCCGGCTGGTCGCGCAGGAAGATGACGGCCAGGGCGAACATCAGCACCGGCCCGATGATCCAGTTCTGCACCAGCGACAGCACCAGAACCCGCTTGTCGGCAAAGACCTGGTGCAGCTCCTCGTAGCGCACTTTCGCCAGCGGCGGATACATCATCAGGATCAGGCCAATGGCGATCGGGATGTTGGTCGATCCGACCGACATGGCATTCAAGGCATCCGGCAGTCCGGTGAAGATCGTGCCAAGCACAATGCCAAGCGCCATGGCCGCGAAGATCCAGAGCGTCAGGTAGCGGTCGAGAAAGGAAAGCCGGCTCGCCGGACGCGGAAAGGTCATTGCAAATATCCTTTGCTCAGGCGGAGCGGGTGCGGTTGCCTTGGGCATCCACGAGCTGTTCACCGTCTTCCTTGCTGATGGCGATTTTCTGGGGGCGGCAGCAGATCAAGCACCTGCTCCGAAGGACGGCAGAGCCGCACCCCTTTGGGGCTGACCACAATGGGCCTGTTGATCAGGATGGAATGCGCCATCATTGCGTCGAGCAGCGCGGCATCGGACAGGGACGGATCGCCCAGGCCAAGTTCGCCGTAGGGCGTGCCCTTCTCTCGCAGCAGGTCGCGCGGCGCGATCCCCATGCGGGCGATCAACTGTTCCAGCATGGCGCGCGAGGGTGGGCACTTCAGATACTCGATGACATGCGGCTCTATGCCGGCGTTGCGGATCATCGCCAGCGTGTTGCGCGACGTTCCGCAGTCCGGGTTGTGGTAGATGACGACATCCATGGGTCATGCGCTTTCGGTCAGGTCAGGGTCGCAGCCGGAGGCACAGGTCAGTGCCTCGACAGCAGGGGCGCAGATCTCGGGATGGCCCTGACAGCAATCCTTCAAGAGAAAGCCGACCAGACCGGCCAAGGCGGAATAGACAGCACTGTAGATGATGTAGCGCCCGTCGCGACGGGACTGGATCAGCCCGGCATGTTCGAGATGGGTCAGGTGAAAGGACAGGCGCGAGGTCGTCGCGCCGCCAAGGGCCTCCCCGATTGCCCCCGCGGCCATGCCGTCCGGCCCCGCCTGCACCAGCAGCCGCACCACGCGCAGCCGGGTCTCCTGGGACAAGGCCGCAAAAGCCGCAAGAGCCTGATGCTCGTTCATCGAATCAACTCCTCAATGAATGATGAGATTTTGAGGCAAAACTTAGGGAGGGTCAATCAGCTTCCGGAGCATTCCTTCGTAGAGGCAGCGAGTGGCGGGCTCGTCCACATTTGTCCTGCTTGCGTTGCCGTTGCGCAGATGAACAGGCTGTCCGGCACCGATTGAGACCGCTATTTCGCCTTGGTGGAGATGCAGTCGACGCCATTGAGCGCCCTAGGGCGGAGAAGCCATGGGTGCTGGAGACGACACTGCTGCATTCCGCAGAAGATGGCTGGCCAGACATAACTCTCCAAGGATTGGAGCGACCCGAAGGAAATCTGGCCAGCCATGAACCACATGCGCGACGCCAAGCTTCAGCGTTGTCACCGCGGACGTTGATCCGCCATCTATGTTCCAGTCAAACAACAGCTTGGTTGGGGCTGATCATCAAAGCATCAGCACCGCCGCCCAAGCAAACAGCACCATGCCGAAGTTCGCATGGATGAAGGTCGGGATCACGCTGTCCTTGATGTGGTCGTGCTGGCCATCCGCGTTCAGGCCTGCCGTTGCGCCCAGCGTGATGGTGGACGCGGGCGATCCTGCATCGCCCAGAGCCGCCGCTGCACCGAGAAGGGCGACTGTCGCCAGCGGCGAGAAGCCAAGCGCGAGGGCCAGGGGCACATAGACAGGCGCGAGGATCGGGACGGAGGCGAAAGAGTCGCCGAAGCCGATCGTGATGAACAGGCCAACAAGCAACATGATCGCCGCGCCAAGAGCCTTGTTCTCGCCGATGAACGCTGCCGATGCAGCGACCAGCGGCTGAACTTCTCCGGTGGCGGAAAGCACACCCGCGAAACCCGAAGCAATAGTGATGATTACCGCGACTTGCGCCATCATCCGCAGGCCTTCGGTAAAGACGTCGTCCTGATCCCGCCAGCGGAAGATGCCCGCAAAGCTGAGGATAACGAAGCCGACCATGGCCCCGATCAGGAGCGAGTCGAACTTGATCTGGCACACCAAAGCCACCAGCAGCGCAGCGATCGTTGCCAGCAGCTGCGTGAGGTCAAGGGTGACAGGGACCTTGGCGGCAGCCGGTGCCTCATTCTCGATCGTGTGATAGTCGCGCGGCTTGCGGTAGGTGATGAAGACGGCGACGAACATCCCGGCCAGGATCCCCATCACCGGCAGAAACATTGCCTTAGGCGCCATATCGGCTGTAACAACCAGGCCAAGGTCTGCGCCAACATTGTTCAAGTTGGTCAGAAGGATGTCGTTCAGGAAGATTGCCCCGAAGCCTGTCGGCAAAAGCAGGTAGCTGGAACTGATCGCGCAGGCCAGCACGCAGGCGACGGCCCTGCGGTCCATGCGAAGCCGGTTCATGATGCCCAGGAGTGGCGGGATCAGCACCGGGATGAAGGCGATATGAACAGGGATGAGGTTCTGCGACATGACAGAGGCGGCGCAGAGGATCAGCAGCAAGGTCCACTTGATGCTCTTGCCAGTGGCGGCCTCACCCGTCCCCAGCCGTCCCGAGATCTTCGCGGCCAGCAGTTCCAGCAGGCCGCTGCGCGCCAGCGCTACGGCGAAGGCGCCGATCATGATGTAGGTCATGCCGACTTGTGAGCCGATGAGCAGGTTCTCGTTCAGCGCAGTGATCGTCTCGGTCATCGACAGGCCTGCTTGCAAGCCGCCCAGCACGGCCGCCGAGACCAAGGCGATGGCAACGGGCAGCCGCAGCAGGCAGAGCGTCATCATCACAGCGATCGACAGGACGACGGCGTTGATGTGTAGGCCCGCCGCGAGCGAGCCTCCGTAGATCGCTGCAGACAGGCCAAACACGGGGAGCACGCGCTTGCGAAGGAACTCTCCGTCGGAAGGAAAGCTCATGGGCAGATCAGTCATGGTCATTCTCTTGAAGGGTCCGGGCCCAAAGCCCGGCACGCACGGCGATACGTCGCACGGGGACAGAGATTCAACCGGATTGTCTGTGCTACCTCTTCGGATGGGTCTTGAAATCACTGTCGAGGTCAAGCGGTGTTACGACCCACCTCACGGCGGACACTTGCATGAAGTGAGCTTGGCGGGAGGCACTCACAGCCCCTGAAGGTAGATGACAGAGACCAGTCGCAGTTCGACCTACCTACCGCCAGTTCTTATAATAATCGTGGACCACATCGATTGCCGCATCCGCCAGCTCTGCCATTTCTTCGTCTAGGGCTGTCCGTGGCCGGCTCTGCCACTTTTTCAGACGATCCAGTTCAGCCTTGCGGTCGACGTTCACGAAGGTTCCATCGGCATAGACTGTGCGCCCTGCAACCATGACCTGAGCGACAGCCTCTGCTTTGGCACGCCGCACAAGCACGTCGGCAAAGCCGTTTCGTGAATCCTGCCATGGATAAGTCACCCGATCCCAATCGAGCACAACAAGATCCGCCGCCTGTCCTTTCGCAAGCCCACCAATCCGCTCGCGGAACGGCGTCGTGGCGGCCCCGTGGCGGGTGGCCATTTGTAGAACCTGTGCCGCCGTTGGTGCGGGTGAGTGATGTCCTGATGGACGGTGCAAGGTCAGAGCCATGCGCATCTCTTGCAGCATGTCACGGTCGTCGTTGATCCCCGCCTCATCAATCCCCAAGGCTATGGGAAGGCCGGTTGCCAAGAAGGCATTCAGGTCAGCCGTTCCGCTTTTCAGCCTCAGGTTTGAGGAGCAGTTGTGGCAGATGCAGACGCCGTTTTCCTTACACAAAGCTAGATCGTCCCGGCTAAGCCAGACCCCGTGGCCGATGGTCAGGTCAGGCCCCAGCAAGCCAAACCGTTGTATCTGCTCGACCGCGCTTCCTTGGCCGCGTCGGGCTGCATATTCTCGTTGGTAAGGTGTCTCTAGCAGGTGCATGTGCATCGGCGCCCCGGTTGCGTCATGCAGACGGGCAGCCATTTCCAGACCTGCGTTAGAGAGCCAGTGCAAGTTGGCAGGGGCGATCTGGATCGCGATCCGTTCTTTGCCGCTATGTTGATTGCGCAACTCGTAAAAGACTTGCGCTTGTTCGTCGAGGCTCAGCCCGAAGCCAGCGAGATAGCGTGCCGCGACTGGCCTCATCGCAGCTGGCAGAAGCTCCAAGAACACTTGGTCGTCGTCATAGAGGACCCGGTTCTGGTCGCGCATCGCAAAGGAGTAGCTGACCCGCATACCCAGTCGGTCATAGGCGCCGATGATGCGGTTGGCGCGATCCAGGACGGCAGTTACATCCCCTGGCGCTCGGCTGTGCAGATGCTGGACGGTTGTAACGCCGGAGGCAACCATCTCGAATGCCGAATAGAGCGTATCGAGGTCTGGCGGCACATCGCGCATGCGGAGGCGTTCGGCAAACCACAACTCCAACGGATGATCCTGTGCGCCCATCTGGAAGGGTGTGACCCCGACATGATGATGGGCATTGATCAGGCCTGGGATGACTGCCTTGCCTCGACCCCCCATGGCTTCAACCTCGGGATGTCTGCGCCGCATTGTGTCCGCAGTGCCTGCATCGGCGATCCGCCCGTCACGGATCAGCAATGCGGCCTGTTCTAGCAGGATCGGCGTCCCGTCCGGGTCGAAGCCGGTCAGGATGGTATCGGCGAAAATCAGCAGGGGCGCGCTCATGTGTGGAGGTCCTGGGTCGAAAGGCCAAGCTGCACAAGACGCAGCGCGGCAGGAATGGGCTGGACGATCGGCACCGGAACCTGAGCTGCCAAAGCTTTGGCGGCCTCTGCCAAGGGACCGCCGCCGATGATGACCGCCTCAATGGCAGGATCATCGGACAGAGCCGCGACGGTCGCATCATGCAAAGCTGCCAACAGGCGATCCGGATCAGTCGTCAGGGCAACCGGATCTCCTGGGGTGATCCATGTGCCTGCGAAGGCGGACCCGTGGCCAAGTTCGCTGGCACGCTGCGCTATTCGGGCAACCAGCCCGGGTGTCGTCGTGACAACGCAGAAGCGGGATGCGATGGCGGACGCCTCACTCATAGCCGCTTGGGCAATGCCCACCACCGGCATGCTTAAGGCTCTGGCAAGTGCTTCTTGCCCTGGATCTCCGAACGCAGAGACCACGACCGCTTGATAGCCCTCGAGCTGCGGCTGCAGGGCCAAGACCGCCTTTCCGGCCGTGTTCAGCGCATCTTCTGTGGTGATCAGAGCCGATCCGAAGCCGGCAGTCAGCCCGTCTATCTGGCCGGCAAAGTGAGGAGCGGCAATCCGGACCATACGCATAGTCGTGTCTGCGTTGGTGTTGGGATTGATCAAGGCGATCTTCACGCTGGCACCTGTTCGGCGAATGTCTTGGCAATCTGGGCTCGGGTGCCGATGAAGAGTTGATCGCGCCTGCGAGCCAACTCGTCCAGCACCCCGGTGAAAGCCGGAAAGCGCCCTGGGCGGCCGCAGATCCGCAGGTGGAAGCCGATGTTCAGTAGACGAGACCGACCAGCACGGCTCTCCGCTAATAACACATCCAGCGCATCGCCGACGTAATCCACCATGTCTTTGGCACGAACAAAGCCGTTGGGATGGAAGAACTTCATGTCGTTGCTGTCCAACGCATAAGGCACCACGATCAGGCCGCCAGGAGCCGCATCCCAATAGGGCAGATCGTCGTCGAAACCGTTGGAGGCATAGAGGTATCCTCTCTGCGTCAGCAGATCTCGCGTCCAGGGACTTTCAGCTCCACGACAGAAGAAACCCACGGGACGCTGCCCAGTGGCGGCATGGATGGCCTCCTCGGTGCGCACTAATGCAGCTTCTTCATCCTCGGGACTGTCAAAATCGGCATGAGGGCGCCAAAGCCAGCCGTGCGAGGCAATTTCGTGTCCGTCCTGGGCCAACCGCGCAAGACCGCGGGGCGCGCGCGCGGCAGCCCTGCCGCAGGCAAAGATGGTCGCTGGCATGGCATGATCACGCAGTGCCGCAGCCATCCGCCACAAACCCGCCCGCGGACCGTAGGCAAAGATTTGTTCCTGGCCGGGATCAGGGCGGCCCTTTGGAACAACACTCAGAACCTCGCCCATCGGCTCGGACCAGGGGTCGCCATCGCCGACTTGCATTTCCGCGCCCTCTTCATAGTTCAGCACAACCGACACCGCGCATCGGTGTCCCCCCGGCCACACGATGTCTGGCCAAATGCCGCCATACCCTTCAAGATCGCGGCTCATACCCTGGGTTTCCAATCCGCCAGTCCGTTCAGAGCACGCCAATGATGGGCAATCTGGTCGCGGCGCGCGAACCAGACGCCTTTCTTGGACAGCGCATGATCCAGAAACTGCTCAAGCCCGGCTATGCGCGCTGGGCGCCCGATGATACGCGTATGAAGTCCAATCGACAGCATGCGCGGGGCATGGGCTGATTCCGCCAGCAGACGGTCAAAGGCCGTGATGCAATAGTGGGAGAAATCCTCGGCGAAGACGAAGCCGCCCCGGTTGAAGAAGCGCATGTCGTTTGTGTCAAAGGCATAAGGCAGCACGACATGTTCGCCTTCCAGAAAGGGTATGTCGTCGTTGTAGGCATTGGAGTCATACAGGAACCCGCCCTGCTCCTGGAGAAGCGCGCGGGTGTGCGGCGAGGTGGCGGAACGGGTGTGCCAACCCACTGGCGGTGCTCCTGCAGCCTGCGTGATCGCGGTGACGGTCTTGGCAATGAGCGCCGCCTCGTCATCGCGGTTCATGCCGACGTGACGTTCCCAGCGCCAGCCATGTGCCGAGACCTCGTGACCATCTGCTATCGCCTCGGTGGCGATCCACGGGGTGCGCGCGATGGCGCGCCCGCAGGCATTCAGCGTCGCTGGCACATTGCGCTTGGCCAGCACTGAACGGATACGAGGCCAGCCTGCGCGCGGTCCGTATTCGAAATGGCTTTCCATGCAGAGGTCGACGGCGCCACGGACCTCTTCAACCGCTTCATAGATATACTCGTTCACCTCATCGCCGTCGCCCAGGCTTAGTTCAGCGCCCTCCTCAACGTTCACAACCACCGACACAGCCAGCCCGGCACCCCCGGGCCAGCGCCAGTCTGATGAATGGCCCGGGGGTGCGAAATCGCGTCGATTGATCATGCAGGCGCTCTTTCCCGAACGGTGTCCATCAGGCGGCCGACCAGATCGCGATCCCAACGCGCCGACAGTCCGCCTTGGCGGGACATCAGGGACGTCGAAACAATGGCCCCGTCGGCGGCGGCCAAGGCCTGCACGATGTTGTCCTGGTCTACGCTGCCGCCGATCAGGATCGGGCGTGTGACACCGGCTTGGCGTGCCGCGGCTACCCGGGCCAAGCTGTCCCCGAAGCTTGATCCGGTCAGCACCAGCGCGTCGGCACCATATTTCTGGGCAGCCACTGCAGCCTCGGCCGGGGGCACATCGATCATCGGGCGCGAAGTTCGATCGAACACGTCCGCCATGATCGCAATGTCTGCCGCACGCAGGTGATGGCGATAGGTAACAGCACGGACTGCAAGCGGGTCGCGCGCTCCCTCGAATGTCATTGCTGCACCGACAAAGACCTTCAGGCGCACAAAATCGGCACCCGCTGCCTGCGCTATGGCCAAAGGTGCCTCGGCATCATGCGCCTGGACGATGATGCCCAGCGACATCTGAGGAAAGGCGCGCTTGAGGCTGCGGCCTATGGCGGCGGTCAGGGCAATCGTTTCCGGCACGGCGGGCCCAAATTGTCGTGTCTGGTCCTGCAGCATGATGCGCCGCATGCCGCCTGCGAGGAATGCCTCGGCATTCGACAGTGCGAAATCCTCCAGCTGGGACAGGGTCAGGTCTCGGTTCACCGAGAGATCGGGCAAATGCAGGGCACCGACGATCAGCGGATCTTCTGCGGAATGGGCAAGGGTCGGATGGGTCATGAAGATCTCATTTTGGTCTGGGATGAAGAATGCCGCCCTACCAGTGCCATCAGGTTGGCCAGGCGGTCGTCGCGCTGCTCGCGTGGCGCAGCCAGTAGGCTGGAGGGGCCGAAGTTCTCGACAGCAAACGAGGCGGCCACGGTGCCCATGCAGGCTGCCGTGACCGGATCGCGGCCCAGCAGCAGGCCTGCAAGGAAACCCCCGCAAAAGCTGTCACCGGCTCCTGTGGGGTCTAGCGCAGAGACGGGAATGGCGGGAATTTCGGTCAGTAGTCCGTCTGGATGCCGCAGAAGGACGCCTTCGCTACCCCGCTTGACCAGTGCCAGTGGCGCGCCCCGCTGGTGAAGATGGAAAAGTCCGGCCTGAGGTGCCTGATCCGGGACCAACAGCTGTAGCTCCTTGAGACTCGGGATCACCGCCGTGACGGCAGCCAGCACCTTTGGTTGATCAGGATAGGCCGCCAGATCAGCCGCGCGCGCCCCCGGATCCAAGGTGATGGAAGCACCCCTGAATGTGGCTGCAAGATCCCGCGTTGCGACGGGATCATTGCCTGTCAGATGTATTCCCCTGATGTCCCGCCACACGACGGGAATGTCGTCAGGGCGGACGGGATGTGCTCGGCGAAATGCCGGGAAGTCCATCTCTGCATCCCCGTCTGCGGGCGAGGATATCTCATCCCGGCGCGACCCGTCCGGCGCATAATAGAACCACTCGGGTCCCCGCACCGAGACCCCTGACCGATGGATGCCATCGGTCAGGATGCCCGCGTTCTGCAGCTGGCATAGCAGGTCGTCGGGATAGTTGACGGGGATGTGGCCCACGATCCCGACCTGCCCTGCCCCCAACCACAGGCGAAGGCCAGCGGCGGAATAGACGGCATTGCCGCCCAAGGCCTTCTCATTCACACGGCCGCAGGCTGTCACCACACTGTCGATCAGGATGCCGCCGCAAGTGATGGCCTTCGGAGCAGTCATGAAACCGGCACCAGGTTGACGGGCGCACCCAGACCCAGCTCGGCGCGAATAACCGCGAGATGGTAGGCCAGCAGATGCAGAGGCGCGATCGCCACGAGTGCTTCGAACCCTGCTGGCACCTCAGGGATATGAAGAACCTCTGCACGGGCTTCGATTTGGGATGCCGGGCGCGACAATAGTGCGACGACCGGAGCCCCGGCATCCTCGGCTACCAGGACCGTGTCGAGCGCGCGTTCTTCTGCGATGGGATCCGTGGCGATCAGGACCACCGGATCGCCACGCTTGAACGAGCGATAGTGATGCACCTCTTCAAGCGGCAAGGCGAAGGCATGAATGGGCGAAAGCTCGCGGATCTTTGCGGCGCCAATCCCGGCGGCTGCAAAGTTTGGTCCAAGTCCCGTGGTCAGGACCAAACTGGCAGGAGCGATGCCACCCGCCAGAACCCGACACCGTTCGTCCAACCCGACGATCTGCTCATCGATGATAGAAGCCAGATCCCCGAGAAGCCCCGCGCTGCTGATGCCCCGTCCTTCGTCGCCGATCCGGGAGGCGATCTCCACAAGCAGCGCCATCGTCGCCGAGGTTGCCTGCGTGGGCCAGCCGCGCCGTGTGGCTTGGACCATCAGCGACATGTCGCATGCGGCGGTAATCGGACTGCCTTGGGTATTGGTCAGCCCCACTGTCACCGCTCCTTGCCGCGCAGCGGCGGCGAGGGCCTGCATCACGGCGGGTGTATTCCCGCCCGAACTAATACCGATGGCCAATGTGCCCGCACCGACCGCCACAGACGGGTAATGTGCATGCTCCAGGGCCTGCACAGCAAGAACGGGCACGCCCGACGCAGCCTCCATGGCATGGCGCATGGCCATGCCGGCAAACCAGCTGTCGCCGCAGCCGAATACCGCAATCTGCCGGAAGGGCGTCCGGGCTGCGGCAGAGGCCAGCTTCTCAAGTCCTTCGGCCGCACTTGCCAGCGTGTCGCGGATGGCCTTGCCCTGCCCCCCCATCTCGTCGCGCGTGCGCTGGACGCGGCCAAGCCGCGCCTCGTTACGCGCATCATCGCGTGAGGGTTCCGAAGTCAGCGCCCGAAGACGCGCCGAGAAATCGATCATTGTATTGTCCATGTTTTTTATCGTCCGATCCGGTCCAGCCCAATGGAGCGGGCAAGAATGACCAGGACGACCAGTGAAAACCCGATCTGGAGCGCAGATATTGCCGCGATCATCGGGGTGCTTTCGAACTGCACGAGGTAATACAGCTCGACCGGAAGGGGGCGTGCCCTCACATCAGAAGTAAACAATGCCACGGTGACGTTGTCGAAGGCTTCAATGAAGGTGAAAGCTGCCGCAGCTATTGCAGAAGGCGCGAGTTGCGGCAACGTGATCCGGAAGAACGTCTCTGACCGATTTGCACCAAGATTGGCGCTGGCCTCGTCCAGACCGGGATCAAGGGCGGCCAGCCGGGCCATTACGATCCGCACCACGAAGGGCAGGCAGAAGACCGACAGGCTGACGACCAGCATCAGGTCGGACTGCCGCCATGCGAAATACGCCCCGAAGAACAAAGTTGCGATACCGATGACCATCCCTGGCATCATCTGGGGCGAAAGAAGGAACGCATTCAGCGCGCTCTTGCCGCCGAACCGTCCCCGTATCGCGGCAAAGGCCGCCGGAATGCCCAGAACCAGGCAGACCAGCATCACCAGCCCCGCCACGCGCAGCGAGGTCATCAGCGCATCCATCAACTGCCGGTTCTGGAACACTTCGCCATACCAGCGAAGCGAGAAGCCGGAGGGCGGGAAGGCGATGTAACCGCGTGGCTCGAACGAGATGGCGATTACGATCAGGCTTGGCCCGACCAGCAGGAGGATCGAGAGGCTTGCCAGCCCGATCAGGACTGCCTTGCCGATGCGATCAGCCAAGGAATGCGTCATTTGGGAACCTCGCTCCACCGGGTCAGGCGTGCGCCGGCCGCGGTGATCAACAGGATCAGGAGGAAGCAGCTACCTAGCAGCAGGGTTGCAAGCGCGGCCCCGCGCGACCAGTCCAGCACCACGATCGTCTGTTCATAGACCTGCACTGCCAGGGTCGAGTAGTTGCCCCCGCCCAGAAGCTGCGGAATGATGAAGTTCGTGTAGGATACCGCGAACACCAGTGCGAAGCCGGCGACGATGCCCGGCAAGCTCATGGGAACGACAACTTTGAAAAATGTGGCTACCTGACCCGCGCCTAGGTTCAGGGATGCTTCCTCGTAGCGGCGGTCTCGTTCGGCTAGAACCGCCAGCAGCGGCAGGATCATGAAGGGAAGGTGGATCTGCGTCATGCCGATCAGCACTGCTGTTGAGGTGTTCAAGATCTGCAGCGGCTGTTCGATGAGCCCTGTTGACAGCAACGTTTGGTTGAGTAGCCCTCGCCGCCCTCCCAGGATCACGATCCACGCGTAGGCCCGGACCAATGCAGAAGTCAGCAGCGGAGAGATGATCGCCACCAGCAGCAGCGTCCTCCAGATGCCGTGCACATGGCTGAAGGCGTAGGCAACCGGATAGGCCAGGATCAGCGTCAGAGTCGTGGCCACGGCCGCAACCCAGAAGCTGCGCCAGGTCAATTGCCAGACCAGCGGATCGGTGAGCACGCCCGTCATATGCTGCAAGGTGAAGCTGTTGTCTGCAACCTGTCCTCGGTCGAGGGTGACAAAGCCGAACCCCAGCAGCGTCACGATGGGCGCGACCAAGAACACTGCAAGATAGACCAGCGCCGGAACTGCAGGCCAGATGCCGCCCCCTTCAAGGATCCGCCGGCGCCAGGAGGGGCGGCGGGCGGGCAAGGCGCCCAAGGTTGCGTCAGACATGTGCACCCTCCCTACCCAGCACGATTGCGCCTTCAGGGGATCGCACGCGCAGGGTCACATTCGTCCCTGGGGCCAGCGGGCCTGCACCCGGGGCACGTGCCATCGAAACCCTCAAGGCCTCGGGCATGCCGCAGTCCACCTCGTATTCGATTGTTGCGCCCAAGGCGGTGGCAAATCCGATGCGTCCGGGCCAACCAGTGGAAGTGCCTGGCACCACTTCGAAGTTTTCGGGGCGCACAATCATCACGGCCGGCCCATCAGGGCGCTGGGTAGCGACCGGCTGCGGAGTATCGGTGCACCCGCCCCGGACCTGCACCGGCATGACATTTGCGCGGCCGATGAAATCTGCGACGAACGGGGTAGAGGGTTGATCATAGATCGACAGCGGAGCTGCCAATTGTTCAATCCGGCCGCCGTGCATGACGGCGACTTTATCGGAGAGGATCATTGCTTCGGCTTGATCATGGGTGACAAAGATCGAGGTGATACCAATCCTGTCGATCAGCTTGCGAAGCTCGACCTGCATGGTGAGGCGCAGCTGCGCGTCCAGAGCATTGAAGGGTTCGTCCAGAAGAAGGACCTGCGGTTCCAGCACCAGCGCCCGGGCAATTGCTACCCGCTGCTGCTGGCCGCCCGACATCTGCTTGGGATAGCGGCCGCCGAAATCGGCCAAGGCAACGAGGCCCAAGGCCTCATCCACGCGCCGGGCGATCTCGGCCTTGGGGCGGCGGCGGATTGTCAGGCCATAGGCCACGTTCTGCGCCACCGTCAGATGCGGGAAGAGCGCGTAATTCTGAAAAACATACGCCACATCGCGCCGGTTCGGCGGCAGCATCGAGATGTCGCGGCCGCCTACCATCACCCGACCTGCGTCAGGATCAACAAATCCCGCGATGCTGCGCAGCAAGGTCGTCTTGCCACAGCCGCTAGGGCCCAGAAGTGTTACGACCGAACCCCCTTCGGCCACCAGATTGCACTCAGTCAGAACCTGCAGCTTGCCATAACTTTTGGACAGGCGGTCGATTTCCAGATCGCTCATAGGATCTCCTCAGGAATGGTTTGCGCAGGCACGGACAGACCAAGTCCAACGGGACCCATATCCGAAACCGCGTGGGCTCCGGTGGTCAGGGCAGCCTGCGCGGCAAAAAGGGGCGTCAGCCCCAGAGCAAGGCCTGCGGCAATGGCCCCTACAACCGCGTCTCCGGCGCCTGTAGGATCCACGACCCGAGCGGGATGGGCGGAAAGTCGATGCAGCATAGTTCCCTGCACCACCACGAGCCCCTGCGCACCGCGCTTCTGCACGATGCACGGGCCAGACGCCGCCAGCGCCAGTGCGGCCTCATCGTCGCCCAAGCCTGGGCAGAGAAGCCGGGTTTCCTCGCAACTCGGCGCAAAAATGGTCAGCCCCCCCAGAATGGCCAGCAATTCGTCAGCCTCATTTGCCGACACCCATTCAGATGTGTCGGCAACAACAGGACGGTCACCTGCCGCGTTCAGCACAGCCGTCAAACCTGAAACCGGCATGGGGGCCGCAACCAACACCTTGCCGACAGCGCCTGCGGGATTGGGCTGATGGGCCATTGTGGCAGCGATCCATTCTGATCTTTGGAAGTGAGGCGATTTCCGTGTTCCCTGTCCGTGCAGGATCTGGGTTCGGCGGGTGAGTTCTGGGCGACGTGTCACGCCACCGGTGACAATGCCGCACTCCGACAGAGCACGGGTCCAGCCCTCAGGCCAATCGGGACCCACACTTGCCACGATCTCTGGGGCCGCTCCTGCGTGCCGTGCGCCAAGAGCCGCATAGAGCGCCGCACCGCCGGGCTGCTGCCCTGCGGCAAGGCCGTCATGCGACAGGCTGTCGATCGACAAGTAGCCCAGGACGCTCACATGGGTCATGCGCCGGTTCCCAACAGGGATCGGCGGGTCAGCAGGCGGCTGGTGCGGAAGCGCGCCTCGTCGGCCTTGAGGTGCAGGCGGCGGTTCGGGTCGAGGCCGTCGGCAACGCCGACCGCGTAGGCCAGATGCTGGAGACCCGGCAGATGACACAAGCCAGCCGGTCCGACCCGCGGGACTGTGAGGCGTAACGATGCGCGCAGGACGGGCGCGTCATCGCTGTCCAGAACCAGTGTCTGCGTCCCCATCTGGGCCAGCGCGTCCGCCGAAGCGTCGGCATAGGCTGCCTGTGCCGGCGAAGTAACGATCAGCACCACCAGATCACCCGGGGGCATGGTCCAGAACTGGCTGTGAGCAAATTCCTCGATCTCAGCGGCCCAAACAGGCCGGGCGGCAACCTCAACACATTTCGCCGCGCCATAGCGGGCCAGACCGATCCCGGCTCCGGCGCCCAAGAACCGCAGGCCGGTCACGCCGCCCAAGTCGAGATCGCCCAACTTAGCACCAGCTGTCCGGTCAGCCTCGGCAAGGATCCCTGCACTTTCCTCGAGATCGAGGCCGGGTCTGCCCGACAGTCCCGAAATCAGGGCAAGAAGCGCGGCAATGGTTGCCGCGAAACTCGACGTTCCGCAAAGGAAAGGCGCCAGATCGGCTACATCCATGGACCAGCGGTCGCGCACCAACTGCCCCAGGCGGCCGCCCGTCCCGTTCACGATAGCCAGCAGGCGCAGCCCGCGATCGTGAACCAATTGGGCCGCCTCGACAGTGCGATCCACGTTGCCCGACATCGACAATAGAACCGCGACATCGCCTGCGCAGATGCGCTCTGGCTCTACAAGCAAATCCATCGGGCCGACGGCCTGCCAATCCAGACCCGCTTGGCGAGCCGCCTGACTGACAGTTTCGGCCGCAAATAGACCGTCACCGCAGCCGATGACCCACACACGACCCAACGGATTTTGGGAGGCAATTCCGGCTGCATGATCTCGGAGAACCACCAACCTCGGAGCGAGATCGCGTAGAACATCGGGCTGGCGCCCGATGTCGTCTTTCATGAACAAGCGGTCAGCCAGCATCAGGAATAGGTCCTGTCAAAGCGGTCGACGATTTCACCACGCTGCGGCGCGATGACAGACCAGTCCACAGTTTGCAGTTTGGCCATCGCCTCGGGTGTGGTCGGTGTGTATTCGGCGGCTGCGCTAGGAACCTCTACCCCAGTAACCGTGGGTCCGAAGAAGTAAGGGGCATCGGCAGCGCGGGCCTGATATTCGGGCGACAGAAGGCGGTTCATCCACTCGTGAACCAGATCAGGATGCTGCGTGCCCTTGATCTGGGACGTCATCGACAGCACCACAATCGGACCTGGATCAGGCATCACGAACCGGATCGGCAGCCCCTTACCCGCTGCCCCCGCAGCATCGTTGTTCCAGATCGGCGCCATGGCAATTTCCTCACGCTCCAGCATCTGGATCAATTGCGAGGGAGACCGGCCGATCACGGGCTGCAACTCCTCCAACGCGGCCCAACCTGGTTCCAAATCGGACTCCGATCCGCCGCGCAGTCGTGCCATCGCAACCAAGGCTCCGAGGCCTAGGTTGGAGGAGGCACGGGGAAAGCCGACCTTACCTTTGAGCTCGGGCGCGAAAAGGTCCTCCCAGGAGGTCGGCGGCGTGTCGACCATTGCTTCGTTGTAAGCGATCCCGATCAACGAATAGCTGGTCGGCACGCCGAACCCGTTTGCAAGTTCCATGAACTTCGGATCGACATTGGCCGCATTTGGAACCGCTGCGGCATCTAGCGGCACGATATAGCCCTCCGTTTGGGCGATCAAATGCGGAGGCTCGCCATTGGGCATCACGTCATAGGGCGAGAAACCTTGCGCCGCCTTGATCTGCGCCACGATGTCCTGACTCTCGCTTGGCACCAGACGAACAGTGAGGCCGGATATGTCCGCCTCCATCTGGTCAGCCAGCCAACGGTGCGGTTCCTGCAGTTGTCCGGCGAAACTGACGACGATCAGTTCGCGCGAACCCTGGGCACGGAGGATGCCGGGCATGGCAAAGGTCGCGGCGCCAAGAGCCGCACCGGTTCCGAGGAAGTGACGACGGGAAAGGGTCATGTGTTTTGTCCTGTTCATGAAGGATCAGACGGAGAATTCACGATCGAAGCGGTCGACGAGCTCGGACCGCTGCGGCACGATCCGGGTCCAGTCGATCGTCTGCAGCGCGGCAATTTCTTCAGCTGAACTGGGAGTGAACGGCGCCGCCTCAGGAGGAACCTCCACTCCGGTGACCGTAGGCCCGAAGTAGTAGGGTGCGCCGGCTGCATGGGACTGATATTCTTTCGACAAGATCCCATTCAGCCACTCCGCCACAAGCTCAGGGTGAGCCGAATTAGCGAACCCCGAAAAGAAGGACAGGATTGCGACCGGCCCGTCAGCAGGTTTTACGAAGGAGATCGGCAAGCCCATCTGGGCCAAACCGGCCGTGTTGTTGTTCCAAAGCGGGGCAATGGCGATCTCTTCGCGCTCCAGCATCTGTGTCAGCGCCGCAGGTGACCTGGCGGCGCGTGGCTGCAGTTCCTTCAGCTTCTGCCAGCCGATCTCGAGATCATCCTCGGAGCCCCCGAAAGTCTTGGCGGCCTGCACGAGAGTAGCCAAGCCCAAATTTGATGACGTCCGTGCGATGCCGACTTGTCCTGCGAAACGTGGAGCCCAGAGATCGGCCCAAGTCTGCGGAAGTTCCGACACAACGTTGGTATTCACTGCAAGTCCGACCAGCGAATACGTCGCAGGCACGCCGGCGCCTTGGCTTTTTGCCACGAAATCCGGCAGGGCATTCGCAAGATTGGGAATTTGTCCGTCATCTCGCGCAGCCAGGTAGCCTTCGGACAGACCGATCAGATGAGGTGGCTCATCATTTGGTCCCGCGTCGTAGGGAACGTAGCCTTGGGCAGCCTTTATCTGTGCCACGATGTCCTGACTGTCCGATGGAACCAGCCGGATCCGCAGGCCTGGGTGCTTGGCTTCGATCTGGTCTGCCAGCCAACGGTGAGGACCTGACAGCGCCCCCGGATAGGTTACGATGACAAGCTCACGGCTTCCTTGGGCCAAGGTCGGAAACGCCCCCGACGCGGCCAACACGATGCCAGAGCCGAACATGCCAAGCATGCTTCGACGATCCAGGTCCATACCTGAAACTCCCTGTTGAGGATGATGAAGTCGAAAAGCGGAACCCTGGAGCCGCGCAGCGGCACGTCCGTTCAGGATCTATTATGTAAGAAGATTCCGCAGGTCGGAACGAGACCGCTCAGGGTCTGTCGTTGCCGATTGTATGAAGCAACGTCACATAAAGGCGGCAAGACCGTGATTTCCAGCTGGTGAGGCGGCGCCGAGATTTGCAGGCAGTTGTAGGAGAGCTGCAAGAGCCCCCTAGCAATGCGATTCTCATGGCGACGGAACGGTCCATATCCGAAGTGAAGCAAAGAAAAGCCGTTCGAGCAAGCTTTCATCCCGTCCTTCCGTCATTTTGCCCTTCGAACATCGTCCGCTGCAAATTGGAACGGCAGTGCAAGAGGCATCCTTGCTAACGAGCTTCCTTCCTCAGGCGCTGACTTGCTTCGATCTTGCGCGGGGATGGAGCTCAGTTCAATTGTCACCGTTGTAACAATCGATCACGCACTTACCTCTCTTCCGCAGAATCTGGAGGTAACTTACCTCCTCTTGAGATAAGCTGGTGGTAACTTTGACGATGGTTCTGTTCACCTGCTTAAAGATCATTAAGCCGGCAAATGCGGCAACTGGTGAATGGTAAAGCGCCTATTGGTAATCCTCCCCGTTAAACGGGGAGGATTACCGTCGGGCTGGATCTGGCCAAGAACGTGTTCCAGGTTCATGCCGTTGATGAGAACGGTGCTGTCCTCGTGCGGCGGCAGGTCAGGCGGGCACAGGTCCCCTGCTGTTCTTCTCACGCTTGCACCCTTGTCTCATTGGCATTGAAGCCTGCGCGGGAGCTCATTACTGGACCCGGGAACTGGCAAAGCTTGGCCACGAGGTGCGATTGATCCCGCCCTCCTATGTCAAACCTTTTGTTAAGCGGGGCAAGACTGATGCGGCCGATACAGAGGCCATCTGCGAAGCCGTCACTCGCCCCAACATGCGCTTTGTGCCGGTCAAGACCGAGAGGCGGCAGGCGGTCATGATGCAGCACCGGACGCGTGACTTTCTTGTCCGTCAGCTGACACAACTCGCCAACGCAATCCGGGCGCATTTGGGCGAGTTCGGCATTGTCGTTCCGAAGGGTGTTCATAACATGGGTCGCCTCATTGCCGAGGCTGAGACAGTTGATCTGCCGCTGGAGGCACGGATGCCGCTCGACCTCCTCGCCGGCCAGTTCCGCGACACCAAGCAGCGCATCGATGTCATGACGGCCCAGATCAAAGCCGATGCGGAAGTGGACGAGACAGCCCGTCGGCTCCAGACAATGCTTGGCATCGGGCCCATTACCGCCAGCGTTCTGGCGGCAACGCTGCCCGATGTGTCGAGCTTCCGGTCAGCCCGTGATTTGCCTGCCTGGCTGGGGCTCACGCCCAAGCCCAATCAAATGGCGGCAAAGAAAGGCTGGGCTCCATTTCCAAGATGGGCAACCGATACATCCGACGGCTGCTCTATCTTGGCGCCATGGGCGTGATCTCCGCGCACAGGCTTTCTGAACCCGGCACTGATTGGCTGGGGCGCCTGGTCGCGACAAAGCCGCTCAAGGTTGCAGCCATCGCTTTGGCCAATCGCATGGCGCGGGCGATCTGGGCCATGCTGAAAACGGGCGAAGCTTAGAGACCGGCTTGAGCAGATAGGATTGCAGGCCGCTGCTGGCCTGAACAACGTGGCGATGGCAGAGTGAGATGATGGCACACTGACGGACATGAGGCAGGGACACCCCGTTCGAACCGGAGCGCCTCGAGCGCGTGCCATTGATGGGGACCCGGGCCTCAGGCGGACCTCTCACTCAGGGCGCGCGGTATCACCGCAGCTCAGACGCCGAATACATGGCCGCACCCGACCAGTTTCCGAACATCACAAGCCTCTTGCCACGCGGGAACCATCCATACACGGTTCGAGGCGCGGCCCGAACGCCATGAAGCAGAATATCGGCAGTTCGCCCTTTTCGCCACTGCCTGATGCAAGCGGGTATGATCCGATCGAGGATCGCCTGCGGGCGAATGTCCGAGTCACCATTGTGGCCATGTTTGAAGAGGAACTGGCCGACTTTCTCGGACGCCTGCGTTACGGCCGCGGCAAAGAGCGGGTCAATGGCTACCGCCACGGGCATCGCGACCGACAACTGACCGGCACATTCGGCACCAAGACGGTGCGCGTTCCTCGTGCCTGGATCAAGAACGAGGCCGGAAAGATCACCGAATGGCGTTCGAAAGCGCTGCCCCGCTACAGGCGGTCGACAAAGAAGGCCGAGGCACTGATCGCGGCAGTTTATTACCCTCAGGGTGCGGCCTTCAGAAAGTGCTCGAAGAGGGAAACGAGGTGATGCTCACCCTTCCCAGATGGCGTGACGAGAAACCTAAACTCCACTTCGTAATACTTGATCAGGTCTTGCACCGTGGCACCATTTCGATTGGTGACTAGCACCGACTTCTTGGCGAGATCACACTCTGCGGCCAATCCAACCACCGCTCGCCCGAGCGGCAGAGGAAGATTGCCACCATAGAATTTCGCCTCGGCATGCGCAATCACGCTGCCATGAACTGGGTCAGTGCCGAGTAGGCGACATGTGTCCGCGGCGGCTGAGGATAGAACCAGCAGGTCAAACTCATGCAGAACGTTTGCTGGCTTCTTTTTTAGAGTGAAGACATGCGGTGCCTTGCCAATTACCTTCACGCCGATGTGTGCCTCAAGGTCCGCCTTGCCGGACTTGGTAAGATGGACGTGCGTGAAGTTCACCGAAGGCAGCCGACCGGGTCCAAGGCGAAAGACAACACGACTTGTCGGATTTCCCATTCCGTCTCGAAGTTTGTGCGCCCAGCCTTCTTTCGCCGCGGCACGTAGGAACAAGGTCAGAACGTAGCCCTCATAGATATCATGAGAGGCAGTGTTGCTATTGTATCCGAGCGTGACCGCGCTTCCGAAAGCCGCTTGAACTGTCGCCAGTAGGCTAGTCGATACTACCAAGCTGTTCCCTCAGCATCTGAAAAGCATAACGCTTACTGGCAAGCTCCTGTATTGTCTTACGCCGCAAAGCACCGCGCGGTTGGTCGATCATTTCACTGGCCGACCCACGCTCAGCGGCGACAACAATCGCGCCATCGACGTCTACACTGCCATCGGGCTCGAAGTCGACCTCGTCGGTGCCTAACGTTTCTAGCATTGCGAGTTCTGCTTGAGCCAGATCGACAGTTACGCTCTCGGCCGCATCGAGAAGCGCACGAGCCAGCCAGCGGCGTTGCCAGCCTGGATCCAAGGCCGCCTCGGCCTGCTCCCGAGCCCAGCCGAACCCGTTATCGTCCAGCAGGGTGCGCAGCCCGACGATCAGGTTTTCGATCTCATCGTCTTCCATAGCTTCTGTTCAATCCTGACTTCAAATGCTGATCTCTCATCTTCGGTCTAAGCTGTGGAAACGCTGGAGGCTGCCGTATGACCGTAGCTGGCGCATCGGTGAAAGCACATTCTCGAAGCTACAGAGCGAATAGTTTGCTGTTCGCGACTGCCTCGGGCCACGCTCGACGGCATCCGCAAACATCCTGAAAAATGTCCGCATCACGATGCATCCGCAGCAGCGACATCAGTGACACGCTGCCAAGCCGACTGATAGTCGGGTCCGAGTGAACTGGGGCGCTGCGCCGGCGGTGGTGCTGTCATCTGCACTGGCATGGGAGCTGGCAGCTCCGGCCCGACGATGATCGCCTCTCCCTGAGACAGCGCCGGAATGAACGCCGTTGCACTTCGATCCATTTCACCGCAGGCCTTTTCGATGGTGTCGCGATCCGCCTCATTAGTGAGCCGGTGAACGATGAGGGTGCCGAGCTGGCTCAGCACGTCCTGCGGAACGTCCCGTGGCCGCTGTGTGGCGAGGGTGAGAGTCAGCCCATACTTCCGACCCTCCTTGGCGATTAGCCCGAAGGAATCCAGCGTCACGCGGTTCGCCTCGTCACCGATCGAACGTCCGATGAATTGGTGGGCTTCATCGAGGAAGCAGACCACCGGCGTGTTCCTAAATGCGTCCGAACGGGCGCGCCGCAGCAGGTATCGCCCAATCGCGTTCAACAGAAGCTCCCGGGTGTTATACTTAAAACTGACATCCTTGAATGACAGGACGAGCGCCCCAGCCGAAGGGTCGGTGATGAAAGCCTCGATGGCTGCGCAGACATCATCCCCGTCATCTTGGAAGATGCAGGCGAGTTCCGGCGCATTGAGGTATGTTTCCAATCGGATGATCAGCGAGCTGCAAAAAGTGAACTGCCGCTGGTCATGAGGGCCGAATGATCGATCGTCATCCCGATTGAACAGGTCGACACATTCGTGCCGGATCTGGCTCGCCAAGAGGTGAATATCGAAATTGCAGATTTCGGAGCCGACAATGTCTCCGAGCTGCAGTTCAGCCATGCCGTAAGCAACCCGGGACTTGCCTGCCTTAAGGATAGTTCCACGTTGTTCGACATGAATGTCGCCCACGATTCGTTGACCGTTCATGACCTGAAAGGTCCAGTGGGTGCCGTGATCGGTCAACTCGTAGGGGGGCGCATCCGGATCCAAGAGTTTCTCGACCATCCGCAGGCTTTTCACGGCGTTCCGCAACATGGGAAGCTGAGCCTGCGCAGTCGGGGTCAGGAGGGCTCGAAGATCCTCCTCGGCCAGCGACCGATACGGAAAACGACCGAGGCGTTGCGCTCCTGTCGCTCGCGAGAAGGCGAACTCTCTGGCGTTTGGGATCCTGCCGGCGAACTCTCCTGTCGGATCAAAGAGGATGCACTTTCCGCCGGATCGCGCTACCTCACCCACCAGCCGGGATAGAGTCCAACTCTTGCCGCCGCCCGTCGCGCCGAAGATGCCGCAGTGTCGACCAAAGAGCTTCTCTGGCGGTATGCTGATCCGCGCATTCTCCAAGCCAGAGATCGTTCCAAGATCAATCATGGTCGGATCGGCAAGGCCCCCAGTCAACGCGTCCTGCAGGGTCTTCGCGAGAGTTTCGCCATCGGCGAGATACACGGCATCGCCGATCCTCGGCTGACAGTTGATGCCGCGTGCGACCTTCTGGCTGGTCTTGTCGATTGACGCCAACATCTGGATCCGCCCCGACGGAAATGTCGTCGCGGTGACCTCCATCTGACGATCTAGGTCAGCGCGGTCCGTCTGCCTGATACCCGTTTCCACGATCCGGCCCAGAACTGCCTGCTGGTCGCAGTCCAAGATCACGAAGTCCCCCACAGTCCCTTTCGCAAGTCCGCGCCTTCCCGCTGCAGCAAGGGCATTCGGCATCGTGATCTCAGCCATGGCCGCTGTGAGGCGGATCACCGTGCCGATGCGGCGGTCGGCATCCGTCAGTGCAGCGGCTTCTGTCATTCGGTGGCCGCCTCGTTGACCTTGGCGAGCAGCGCCTCAAGCCTCTGACGATCGGTCATCCCCTCGAGCTGGGGGATGGCCGCCACCAAGTCATCGAAGCGTCCGTTCAGGACGGTCACACGACGGTCGCTATGCAGCGCGAGCTGCAGAATCCGCTTCTGGTGGAGATTGCGCTTCGTCATGTCGTTCGGGATTTCGTGCTGCCCGGCCTCGAGCAGATCCTCAGGCACGAAGCAGACATCGCACAGGATGAGGTTCAGGCTCAGGTTCGACTGCAGTGCGCTCCAGATCGGGGAGCTGATATGATCATCCGCGAAACCGAACCCCGATATGATGAGCATCGTGTCGGGCTCTCTCAGGGCAGCCTGCAGGGCCGCGAACATGTCAAGGTAAGGGGCGTCGAAGGCCTCCTGATACTTCGTGGACCGGGGGTAGATCAGCACTGGTTCCCCGCGTGAACGGTCCATTTCAAGGCTGCGGAACACCTCGTCGCCTGACCGCCTCCAATCAACAGATCCATGAAGCTTGTAGAGCTGGAACACGCCGTCGACGAAGTCTGCCCTCGCGGTGCCCACGCGACGGCGGACAATATCATGATCGAAGTTGTCCCGGTTATATCGTTGCCGCGCACTATGCGAAAAGCCGTCTATGAGAACCGCGTTAAGCCGCAAGGCCGCCTCTTCGACGCACAGGTCGTAGTTGGTCGTGAAGATCCTGACCCGTGGCTTCTCAGGACTCCTGCGGCCGAACTTCGCAAGCAGATCGGCATGCGCGGACAACTCCGTTGTGGCGTTCACGAATCCGACCTTGCCAAGGATCGTCTCCTCCGCAAGCTCCACGAAGTCCGAGAGCCTTTCCATCTCCGCTGCTGTAGCCACCTCCTCGGGACCAAGCTGCGGAGCAGCCCCCGGCGCATTCTTCAGCGTCTCCTTCATCACTGAAAGAAGCTCCAAGCGCATTTTGCAGAGGCTGAGTAGCCGCTCAATATTACCCGCTTTCGGACCGCCTTCCGGGTCTTCTCCAGGAACGGTCCCCACCAAGGATTTGACTGTCGCGTCAAAGGACCCGGCTTGGCTCTCTTCGCATGCTGTCCTGACGGCCATCCAAAGGTCCTTCATCCCAGGTGCGCTCGGGCCGAAGGTGTTCCGCGCGCAAAATGAGGCCCCGGACCCGAGAAGGATGATAACGTTCGTCGCGTGTAGGGAGTCCTGAAGCGCTTGGGTTATTGTGGCGCGACACCCTCGGGATGGATGATCAGACGTCACGACGGTCGGATCGTCCGAGTCGCCCCAAGCCTTCCAGGTTCCACCTGGTGTCAGCAGCCGGAGATTGTCAGCTCGAGCAGGCCGGTCGCTCCAGTAAGACGTCATTGCTATCCCTGTCAGTGCCTTAAAGGCTAACTACAGCAAAGCCGGCGCCAGATCGCAATCAACTATTCGAATGCTGCCCATTGAGAACTGAACAGTTTAAAACTGGAATTTTCGGTTAAGCTTTTCTGGCTGGCGAAGGAGCTGAGAACAGCGAAGGCATCAAAGCTCATCCGCTGCTTCGCAACTTCGCTGACCGCTTCACACAGGGCAGGTTCTTGATTAACTGTGGCCCACCCATGTTGCCCCTCCTTTTCGGAAAATAGCGCGGAAATACGGTTGGAGGACGCCCTAGGCCGAGAGCGGCAGGGCGTTCAGGTCTGTGCGGATCTGCCGCCACGTCGGCATGTATCGATCAAGGACGCTCAAGAAGACCTCGTCGTGTCGCGGAGACACAAAATGCGCCACTTCGTGGAGAATGACATAGTCGAGGGCTGCCAGCGGTTTCTTTGCTAGGTCAAGGTTCAACCAAACGATCCCCCGGTCAGGATTGCAGCTGCCCCATTTCGTTTTCATCAGGCGAATGCCCCATTTGGGCACACTGACTTCCAGGCGTTCCGACCACTTCAAGATCCGGGATGCCGCGCGCTCCCGAAGTTGCCCCCGATACCATTCCGACATCCAGCGCGCTTTCTGGTCTGTCGTCGAGCCCTCAGGCACCCTCATCGTCAGGCGATCGGCGGCGTCTGACTGGATCACGCAATGGTTCTTGCTGTTCGTCTGGACCAGCAGCCGAAGCGGCTTTCCGAAGACGAAATGGGTTTCTCCAGAGACATATAGGCGTTGGGCTTGCCGCGCCTGACCTTCGAACTCGCGCTGCTTCTTCCTGATCCAGCCAAGCCGGGTCAAGACTGCCACGCGGATCGCGTCCTCGCTGATTGCCGGAGGCGCTGCAACGCGCACACGACCGGCCGGAGGATAGACCCCAATATGCAGGTTCTTGATCGGTTTGCGGACCAGCTCTACCGAAAGCCCGGCGATTTCGATCAGCTCAGTATTCATCATGCGACCGGATGATTTCGATGGTGCGGTCAACGGCGTCCTCTGTCTCGAGAAGCTCAAGCAGCTTTCGGCGCAGCATCCGTTCCTTCATTCTGTTCCCGCGCCAACCGGTCTGCGCCGTGCTGCAGATCGCCTCATCGACAGCCATGGCCTTGGCTTCGTCCCGCCCGAGATTGTCATAGAGAGCTTTTCTTCCCGGCGTGATCATGCCTGACGGGTATTCGCCGCCGTGTCCTGCCTTTGCCGACCTGATCAGGTCCGCTATCTCCGCTAGATACTCCGCGTAAGCGATCGCGTCGTCTTTCCGCTTCTTGACGAGGTCTCTGAGCAACTCGGACATGCGCTCGTAAAATGATGGGTTGATCGGCGTTTCGCTGGTGATCAGGCGGCGCAGGTTGTTCTCGATGGCTTCCGCCACGTTCTCGCGTTTCTTCTTGAGGGTCTTCGGCAGCGCCTCTTCTGCCGCTGCCCCTTTGCTGGCCACGAGGTCGATCAGGCTGATGTCGTCCAGGTGTGAGATGATCTCGGTCTCGTCGGCCTTGATGTAAGTGTCGATCAGGTGTCGCATCGCAGGCTCGAACTGCTTCAGGTCAACAGCATCGCCGCTATGCAGTCGCACGGCGTCGCGCAACGCAACCGCACGCTCCACCTCGTTGCGAAATCGAGCCAGTTCCAGATCGTTGACGCCTGACGCGGCAGGGTTGTCTGCCACGGCCGCAAAGGCGCGGGCAAAGGCACCCGCCAGCTTGTAGAGCGCCTGGCGACGCCTAGCTTTCTCATCGGCCTCAGGATCGCTTTCCCAGCCTCCGGGGCTGGAGAAATACTCAAGGACCTGCTCGTCCCCTTTGGGTTGCTCAACGGGATCAAGTAGCCCGAACCATGCATCGCGGGCGGTCATAAGGTCTTCATTCGCCTTCTCGGCCCGCGAGGAGATCAGCCCCGCGACATCAGCCGCCTCGAACGCATCGAAAGCGCCCGAGGTATAGTCTTCGACAGCCGTCTCGATGTTCTTGAACAGGTCCTTGTAGTCGACGACATAGCCATAATCCTTGTCGTCCCCATCTAGGCGATTCACCCGGCAGATTGCCTGGAACAGCCCGTGATCCCGCATCTGCTTGTCGATGTAGATGTAGGTCGCCGTGGGGGCATCGAACCCGGTCAGCAGGCGGCTGACCACGATCAGCAGCTTCATCTGCGCAGGCTCCTTGCGGAATTTCCACAAGGCTTCGGCTTCATAAGCTTCCTCGTCCGTGCCCAGGTCGGCCATCAGCCGGTCATAGACGCGATAGACGTATTGCTTTTCGGTCTCGCCCATCCCGGCTTCCTCGCCGGTCAGCTCCGAGGCGTTACGCGTGTAGGACGTGACGATCGCGCATTTTCCTGCGAGGTCCGAGCCGGAATTGCGGAAAATCTCGAACAGTCGGCAGGCCTCGGGGATCGAGCCGGCAACCAGCATGGCGTTGCCCCGGCCTGCTTTCAGGCGCGGCTTTTTTGCCATGTCGAAAATGATGTCGGCGGCGATCTGTCCCAGCCGGTCTTTGGAGGACAGCACGCGCTGCAATGTGCCCCAGCGCTGTTTCAGCGTTGCCTTTGCCACCGGGGTCAGACCCCTCGTCTGTTCCTCGAACCAGTCGTCGATCTTTTTAGGCGAGGAAATCCGTTGATCAATGTCTCGGGCCTCATAGCGCAGATCCAGGACCACCCCGTCCTCGACAGCTTCGTTGAAGCGGTAGGGTGTGCCGATATAGGGGCCGAACACCTCCAGCGACGTCTGCTTGTCGGATCGCAACAAAGGTGTGCCGGTGAAGCCGAAGAACACCGCGTCCGGCAGGATCATCCGCATAGTCCTGGCGAGCTTACCTGACTGCGTCCGGTGCGCCTCGTCGATGAAGACGAAAAAATCGCCCACAGGGGCACCGATCTGCCCGCGTTGGATTTCGGTGATCATGCTGCCCACCTCGTCCTCTTCCCGCCGTCCGAACTTGTGGACAAGCGAGGACACAACGCGGTCCTTGGGATCGGTCAGTGCCGCCAGCAGGTCGGCGCCCGATTTGGCGCGGCGGACCTTGTCGCCGGTATTGCCGAACACCGCTTCGATCTGATCGTCCAGTTCCTTGCGGTCGGTTACGACCAGGACGCGTGCATCGGGCCGGGCCTCTCGAATCCAGCGGGCCAGCATCACCATGATCAGGCTTTTGCCCGAGCCTTGGGTCTGCCAGATGATCCCGCCCTTCCGGGCTGCGACCGCATCCTGCGCGGCCTTGACCGCAAAATACTGATTGGGACGCGTGACCTTCTTCATACCCCCGTCGAACAGGATGAAGTCGTTGATCAGCTCCAGGAACCGCGCAGGCGCCATCATCTGCGAGACGTCGCGCTCCAGCGGCAGGGTGATCGGGCTTTCCTCCTTCCAGGCCAGCCAGTAGGGCTGGGGTGTCTGGATCGCGGCATAGCGCAGACCCTGCATGTCATTGCCCGCGAAGGTGATCTGCACCGTGGTGAAGAAGTGCCGGATGAATTCGGGGCGCTGGTTGTCCAGCGTCTGACGGATGCCTTCTGCCAGATCGACGGTGGATTTCTTCAGCTCGACCAGGCCCATGGCGATGCCGTTCACATAGAGGACCAGATCCGGGCGCTTGTTGTAGGCCTTGGCGTTCTTGGCGCTGACGGCCACCTCTTCGGCGATGCCGAGGTCGTTTGCGGTGGGGGCGTCCCAATCGATGAAGCGCACGGTGACCGGGGCCTCGCCGGGGCCGGGGGTGACCTGCACGCCATAGCGCAGCATGTCATAGGTGGCGCGGTTCGCCTCATAGAGCTTCAGCCCGTCCATCCGGGCGGCGCGCTGCAATTCGGCGATGGCCTTTGTTGCCACCTCGGGGTCATGACCGCGGGAGAGCAGCCAGGGGCGCAACAGGGAGGGTTCGATGTTGGCATTGCCCTCACGCTTCTGCCAGTCGCCGAGGTATCGCCAGCCAAGGCCTCCGATCTGCCCGGAGGTATCGCCGCACAGCTGCGCGATCATGCGGTTCTGCGTGGCGCGTTCCGGATCGCCGATGGCCATGGAAATACCCCCTAAAATACTCGTGCCTTAGTCAGACCAGCCTGACCCGCCCTGTCAAAAGATTCTGCATCATCCCCTCCTTGACCGCCCGCGCCTTGGCGAGGCGAGCTTCGAGGGTCTGGATTTCAGCGTCCATGTCGTCCAGCACTTGAGCGACGGCGTTCCTTTCCGCCGTGTCTGCGGGGAAAAACACCTCGAAGGCCCGGATCTCTGCTCCATTGACTGAGTCGAAGGTGGAGCCTTTCGAGAGTTTGGCCCATTCCGGCTCTTTCGATACCATGATATGGTAGACAATCCGCTGATCGGTTCGCAAAGCGCAAACGCCCCGGCCAAGACATACGTCCATGTCAGTCGTGGCAATCTCTCCGACCGGAGCACGCACGGTCATTAGATAGTCGCCGGCCCTCCCCATTTTTGTGACTTGGCGCGTGAACACCCTTGTGATTGCTTTTCGGTCTTTGATGTCCGCGTTTCCTTGGATTAGCGGCAAACCATCTCCCGCTGAGTTATAGGCAGTCGAGCTGGGAGACTGGCCCATGATTATTGTCACCAGCTCGCCCAACTTCTTCACCTCCCAATCCCCCGAGAACCCCGGGAGGCGGCGGCGGGCGGTAAGGAGGTCTTGCATCGCCCCCTGCTTGATCAGGCGCTTCTTGGCGATCACCCGCTCCAACCCTGCCACCACTCCATCCGCATCCGACAACGCGGCGGCGATGGCTTGTTGTTCGGCAATAACTGGCAGTGGAAGGCTAAGGCCTGCAATCCTATCGGTGTTCAGGTTGGGCTGCTCGTTGCCTGCAGCGGCCTGAGACCGAAGCCGTTCGGTTTGCGAGTTGATCCAGTAGGTTAAGAATAAAGGATCGGCTGCCGTGAGACTTTCGAGTGCAGCGATGCCGTCGTTTCCGCAACATTCAAAGCCAAGAACCTTTGCAACTCCACATTTCCAGCCACTATTCGCAATAACGACCATACCTGGCTGGAAATGACGACTGTGCCGCGATCCTTCTTCGGTCAAGAAGCCGACGGTTTCAGTGATCACGATTTGGGATGGACTGACGTTTGTGATTGCGGCCACTGTCAGCCAGGGAATGAAATCTCCACCGAAATAGCGAGGATCACCGGCAGGCCGAGGCGAACTTCCGCGAACGACCTTGCAGACATCGCCCAGTCGGACTTCGGGCCAAGGCAAAACTTCAGGCATCGGCAAACCCCATCGCCGAGAGATGCCCGGCGACTCGCGCCTCTAGCCCGGCCAGATCATCCATGATCTGCGGCAGGGTCTGGCCATAGCGTTCGGTCAGCACCCGCACGCGGGCGGTCAGGGTCTCGGTGCGCGCCTCGACCTCGGCCCCAATGGCCGCGGTGATGTCGGCCAGCCACTTGTCATACACTACCAGAAGGCAGATCTCTTCATCCGTCAGGGTCGGATATTGCTTCAGCACCGCCTCGTTCAACCGCGCCTCGGCATCCTTCGCAGCTTTCTTCGCCGCAGCCTCGGCGGTGATCAGGCGCGCGGCCTGTTTCAGCAGCGGCCTTTCGTCGGCCTCGGCCTCGCTCGAGGCCTGGCGCACCTTGACCGAGGCGGCGGTCAGCTTGCCGGTATCGGTCATGGCAAATTCCAGCAGCCCGCCCTCGGCCCCGTGTTCCTCGGCCAGTTCCTCGATCTCGCGGCCCAGTTCCTCGGCCCGGGCGGTGGCATCATCCAGTTCCTGCTTGAGGTCGGGGAAGAAGCGCGCAGTGATCAGGCGCGGCGGGATCACATCGGCCACAAGGCGCACCTTATTCACCATCAGGTCGCCATCTTCCAGCCATTTGACCTTGCCGTCCGCGCCGGTTTCCTTGCGCGCCTCGCGCAGCTCGCGCGCCGCCAGCCAGCCACCGCCCGAGATGATGAACGCATCGTCCTGCATGCTGGTGGCCCAATAGGACATCAGGCGCTGATAGGCCTCGTATTTGTCCACCAGTGGCGCGGCGTCGAAGCGGGTCAGCATGTCCTCGGCGATGCTGTGGATCAGGTCGCGGGGATGATCGCCCTGCCGGATGTTCGTCAGCAGCCGTTCGTTCGCCGTGATCCAACGGTCGAGGATGCTTGTGACCTGCGTCCGGAAGGCCGCAAAATCTGGATGGTTGCGGATGGTCGCGCGCACCTGGTCGGGGGCGACCAGCGGGTCGGCATAGCCCTGGCGCGGGTTCGGCCCGAAGAGCGTCGCGCGTAGGTTGGGCATGACCTCCCAGAACTCGCTCAGGGCGTCGATGTCACGCTCTGGCACCCCGCCGTGCAGGTGGGCGGTGATGTCTTGCAGATCCTCGGGCTCGGAGCCGTCGATATAGCGCGGGATGTTCAGGTTGAAGTCGTTGCGGGTGATCTCGTCGAAGGGCACGAGGCGGGAATAGCCGGGGATCGTCTGCTGCCGTGTGAAGGCATCAACGATCTTGTGGATGTCACGCTCGCGCAGGCGGTTCTTGTTGCCGTCCTTGATGAAACCACGCGAGGCGTCGATCATGAAAACGGGACGCTCGGCGGTCGCTTCGGACTTGTCCAAGACGATGATGGAGGCCGGGATGCCGGTGCCGTAGAACAGGTTGGCAGGCAGGCCGATGATTCCCTTGATGTAGCCGCGTTTCAGGATCCGCTCGCGCAGCTTCGCCTCGGCATTGCCGCGGAAGAGGACGCCGTGGGGCAGGATGACGGCGCCCGAACCGGTGGCCTTCATGGAGGCGAGGATGTGCAGCAGAAACGCAAAGTCGCCGTTCTTGGCTGGCGGCTCGCCATCGTCGAAGCGGCCGTAACGTGTTTCGGCTGTCAGGCCTGATGCCCAGGCCTTGGCGGAAAACGGCGGGTTGGCGACGACGAAGTCGAAGGTTTCGAGGCTCTGCGCGTCAGCCAGGAAGGCAGGCTCTGCAATGACGTCGCCTTGCGCGATTTCCGCTGTGGCCCGGTTGTGCATGATCATGTTCATGCGCGCGAGGCCGCGGGTGGCGATGTCCATCTCTTGCCCGTAGATGCCGATGGGCACGCGGGCTGTTTCGGCGGCCTTCAGCAGAAGGGAGCCGGATCCGCATGTAGGATCATAGACCGACTGTCTGGGGCTTGTAGCTCTGCTGACGCCAGCCACGGCGGCGACGACACGCGACACCTCGGCAGGAGTGTAGAACTGACCCTTGGACTTGCCCGCCTCGGTCGCGAAGTTGCGCATCAAGTATTCGTAGGCGTCCCCCAGGATATCGTCGCCATCGGCACGGTTCTTGGTGAAGTTCAGCTCTTCTCGGCTGAAGATGTTGATCAGCGCCGTCAAGGTGTTGATCATCTTCTGGCCGCGGCCGAACTTCTCGGGGTCGTTGAAGAAAGCCCTGTCAATGACGCCGCTGAGGTCGTTCTCCTCGGCAATGTGCGCGATGATCTTGTCCATCCCTTCGCCGATGTCCTTCGATCCACGCAGGGCCTTCATGTCGGCAAATGACGCGCCAGTCGGCACTTCGATCAGTGCATCAACCTGGCCAGCGCGGTCGGAGACGTATTTCACGAAGAGAAGGGTGAGAATGTAATCTTTGTAGAGTGAGGCATCCATCCCGCCCCTCAGCTGATCGCAGCTCTCCCAGAGGGACCTGTAGATGTCACTTTTCTTGATGGCCATGGATCTATCTAGCTCGTATTCGTTCTTGCTGCCCGATGCGCAGAGTGCGCCGCTCCCTACCACAGCCACAGCCTGTGGCTATGTCGAAGCAGACCTAATCTCTGCGCGACAAAGAGACCAAATGGGAAGCGCAAACAGGATCAGCTACTGTTCGAATCAAGCAGCGTCCGGTTATGCCCTTACGTCAGGCACGCAGCTACCCTTAACCGGCCGCTAGAAGAAATCGCAGCGAAAGTTCGCATTCCACGCTGAACTTCGCCATCTGTTCCAGCGCTCAACCGACCGCTATCAATCCCGAGGGCAAACGTTGTGCAGGAGGGCCGTCCGGGGGCAGGTCAGCTGTCCTTTCCGGCCACTGGCTTTCTCTTGCTTAACCGAACCAGCTTTGACCCTTTCATCAGCCCATAGCCGCCATTGCGAATGTTGAGCTCCTCGCGGGTGATACGCCCGGACCGCAGATCGTCGTCATCAGCGGCGCGCGAAGCTGCCTTCTGTCGAGCACGCTCCTCTGGATCAAAGAATGACACTCGCATGCTAAACTCCTGCTGCTGGAAAGAAGATTGCGCCAAACTTGACCGGTAAACAAGGCAGGCTTGACGTCATTGTCTTGCCAGAACGGCGGTGGGCATGATGGTTGCAAGATCGCTTAAGGCACCTCTTCGGCAGGCGCTGTAGAACACTGAGGAGCGGCGGATGACCCTGCAACCGCTCGTCATGTCATGACCGACTTGTTCTCCAGGTCCGCTGCACGTTCGAGCATCCGCAGAACCGTGCGCAGGCTCGGGCGGGAAGGTGCAGCGGGTGCAACCCTGGAAAGCGCCTCAGTCACGGACCAGATTGACGTCTCAGACAGACCGCGCCCTTGTCCCTCACGCTGGGCGAAGGAGATCAGGTCCGGCAGGCCGATTTCCTGGAGACGGAGGATCATGCAGCGACTGAGCAGCGGTTCCGGAAGCGGCGACAGACTGTTGGTCAGCAAGATCCAGCTCACAAAAGACATGTCAAAGCGCACGCGGTAGTAAGGGCAACTCCAGTCAGCGGCGGTGCTGGGTTCAAGAAGCGGTAACAGCGCCTCCGCAAGGCCGAAGGATTGGTCTCGTCCGGACTTGACGCTACCCGCCTTCTCCAACTCGTCGATCATGACGATGGGGTTTCCGGTCAGTTTAGCCATGATGCACTCAAGGACCCTCCCCGGCCGGGCACTCGACCAGCCACGCTGACAGCCGACGACACCGAAAGAGGCGTTCTCGCCCGTCGCATCCACGTCCACCTTAGCGGTGCCGATCAGCGCTCCTAATCGACGCACCCAATAAGTCTTCCCGATGCCCGGCGGTCCGTCGAGGATCACTGGCGGCATGCGGAAGCCCGCCCAACCTTCGCGCACCGATCGACGCATGGCATGCCAAGCGTGCTCGGTCGCAGGCGCCATCCAAGGCATCTCGCCGTGTAGGCGTGCGGCCAGTTCGTCAGCATGATCCAAGCTGGAGATGCGAGCCAAGGCGACACCGTTCTTCAAGGACGAGAGGTTCTGGCGATCCTCCCGATTCAAGTGGCTTAGGCCCGTTCTGCGCAGGACCCCGTCATGCAGGCGCACCGCATGTCGATCCACGCGCTTCATGTCGTCTAGGGACAGCCTAATCCTCTCGCTCTCCTCGCCTTCGATCGGCCAGTGCCGCTCCTCTTTCGACAAATCGACACCCGCACGTCGGGCGCGCAACCACTTCAGGTGCCTGGCCAGGTGAGAGCTGATCTGTCGCGGATTGAGCGAGGGATCGGGAAACGTGGCCTTCATGATCGGAAAGCGTGACATCGGGGTTCCTCAACTGATCGCTCCGCCGCATGGCGGACGAGCCTCCCGCCAGATCATGCGGCGCGGATGCTGAATTTCAGGAAGGACCCGGGTCTGTCAGGAAGTCATGCAAGCGGCCAGAGCAGCCGTCAAGCCGGGGCGCCAGATGAACAAGAACCACGAGGGCGATAACCCGGCTCAGACGCCAATGAGGGCAACTCTTTGACTTTTCTCGGAAACTGATTGCATAGCCTAGGCGGTGGAAGTTTTATGGTTGTCAAAAAGGAAGCGGATCCGGCCGAAAGGAAGTTTTATGCCAGCCGGAACACTTTCCTACACGGTGTCGAGGTAAAGCTCGACCGTTTCCTCGTCCGACAGTTCCGCCATGTAGTGCAGTTCCTGCCGCTTGGTCATCACGAAGTTCTCGATCAGGTGGCCGGGGAATATCCGGCGCATCTCGGGGCATTGGTGGAAGGCTTCGATGGCCTCGCCCCAGGTGCCGGGCAGTTGCGCCAGCTTCTGGTCATAGGCATTGCCGCGGAAGGGGTCGGGCGCTTCCAGCTTTTCCAGCAGGCCGTTCAGCGCCGCCCCCAGGATCGCCGCCACCGTCAGGTAGGGGTTCACGTCGCCGCCGGCGACCCGATGCTCGATCCGCCGCGCCTTCGGGCCTGACGACGGGATGCGGATCGCGGCAGTCCGGTTCTCGTAGGCCCAGCCGATGCCGGTGGGCGCATGGGCGTTCGGGACAAGGCGGTCATAGCTGTTCTCGTGCGGGGCGAACAACAGCGTGGAGCCCGGCATGGCGCGCAGGCAGCCTGCGACCGCGTGGCGCAGTTCCGCTGTCCCTTCGTCCCCACCATTGTCGAAGATGTTGCGCCCTTCCTTGTCGAGGATCGAGAAATGCATGTGCATCCCGTTCCCCGAGAATGTCTCGTAGGGCTTGGCCATGAAGCTGCCCGCAAAGCCGTACTGGCGGGCAATCCCCTTGACCAGCATCTTGAACAGCCAGGTGTCGTCCGCCGCCTTCATCGGGTCGGGCTGGTGCATCAAGTTGATCTCGAACTGCCCCGGCCCTGCCTCCGAGATGGCCGTGTCGGCCGGAATATCCATCGCCTCGCAGGCGTCATACAACGTGGTGAAAAACTGGTCGAAGGCATCAAGGGCGCGCAGGCTCAAGACCTCGCCGCCCGTCCGGCGCTTGCCTGACCGGGGGCTGGGCGGGACGCGCAACTGGCGGCCGGAATCGTCGATCAGGAAGAACTCCAACTCGGTCGCGACGACCGGCGTCAGGCCCGCCTGCTTGTAGCGTTCGACCACGACGGCAAGTGCCTGCCGGGGATCCCCTTCATAGGGTCGTCCGTCCAGGTGAAACATCCACAGTGGCAGCAGCGCGGTCGGTGCGTCCAGCCAGGGCATCGGCAGGAAGCCGCGTTCGGTGGGCAGCAGCAGCCCGTCGGGATCGCCGATCTCGAAGACCAGGGGGCTGTCCTCGACATCCTCGCCCCAGATGTCCAGGTTCAGGACGGAAAAGGGAAACTTGGTTCCTTCCTCCAGCAGCTTGCCCGCATAGCGGGCAGGGACGCGCTTGCCGCGGGCGACCCCGTTCAGGTCCGATGCGGCCACGCGGATGGTCTTGACCTCGGGATGTTCTTTCAGCCAGTCCATGACTCACCGGATCACTTGCGGACGATACTTGAGGCGCCGGGCCGCACCGGGCAGATGACGGTTCAGGCGCCGGTTCACGATGCCGAACAAGCCGATCAGCGCAAGGGTCGCCAGCACGAAGTAACCCGCCACGATCGGATAGGCGACAAAGGGGTTGAAGGTCTGGCCCGCGAAATAGCTGGCGTAATACAGGCTGTCGCCGCGCTGCTGGAAGGCCGGGAAGCCCGAGAAGAAGACCAGCGTGGTCGCGTGGAAAAGGAAGATCGCCTCGTTCGTGTAGGACGGCCAGGCCAGGCGCAGCATGGTGGGCCAAAGGACGCGGCGGAACTTGGTCCAGCCGGTCATGCCATAGGCTTCGGCGGCCTCGATGTCGCCCTTGGGCACCGACATCAGCGCGCCGTGGAAGATCTGCGCGGAATAGGCGGCGGTGTTCAGCGTCAGCACGATCAGCGCGCCGGCCCAGGCCTTGGTCAGCCAGCTTGTCGCAACGGTGAAGCCGAAGACCTCGATCCCTGCGCGGGGCAGCATTACCAGGGCCTCGTAGGCCAGGAAGAACTGGATGAACAGGGGGCTGCCGCGGAACAGGAAGATGAAGCCCTCGGCCGGCTTGCGCAGCCAGGGGTTCGTGCTGGTCTTGGCAAGGGCTAGCCCGGTCGCCAGGAAGAAGCCGAACAGCAGCGCGAAAAAGGCAAAATACAGGTTCCAGATCAGGCCCGATCCGATCAGCGTGACCTGCTGGCACAGCGTGAAGTCGCTTCGCGGCAGCAGCCGTTCGCCGAAGCCAAGCGACCGCAGGCCATAGTCCATGATCGTCTGTGCGCAAGTCATAGCGCACCTGCCTTGCGCTGCGCCTCGCCTGCCATTGTTGCCTGGCCCGCCGACAGGCGGCGGATCACCCGGTCAAGCACGCGTTCGGAAACCCAGGTCATCAGCAGATAGAAAACCAGCACCGCCAGGAAATAATACAGCCGCCAATCGGGATGCGGATAGGCAAAGGACGACGTCTTGGCCCCGCCCAGTTCGCGCGCCCAATAGACGATGTCCTCGATCCCCAGCAGGAACAGCAGCGGCGTCGCCTTGATGAGGATCATCCACAGGTTCGACAGGCCGGGCAGCGCATAGGTCCACATCTGCGGCACCAGGATCCGGCGGGACACCTGGCGGGGGGTCATGCCATAGGCCTCGGCCGTTTCCAGTTGCGCGCGGGGCACGGCCTGCATCGCGCCATACAGCACATTGGCCGCGAAGGCGCCGAAGACGACCGAGAAGGCGATGACGGCCAGCGTCATGGCATAGATGTCATGGACCCATTCCGGGCTGGTGGACAGCGGCAGCTTGGCCGCCGCGCAAACGACGAAATCGTTGCCCTGGCGCACCGGCGCGTCGCTGTCGCACAGCGCCTGGTGACGCAGCCATTCCAGTCCCTGGTCCAGGGCGATCGGCACGAACAGGAAGAACACGATGTCGGGTACGCTCCGCACCATCGAGGTATAGACCTTGCCGAACCACCGCAGCGGCGCGATCCGCGACCGCGAGGCCATTGCGCCGCCATAGCCGAACAGCAAAGCAATGGGCGCGGTGATCGCCAGCAACAGCAGGACCACCCCGAAGCTGGCATAGAACAGCATATGCGTGCCTGTCGTCAGATAGCACGACAGCCAGGCAAGCCCGTCCAGCACCGAAGGGTCGCTGCAAAAGGAAAACATCATCCGTCCCGGTAAGGGCCGCGGGTCGCCCCGCAGCCCGTCAGATCATTCGTAGGTCTGCGCGTCGTCGCCGAAGTGCTTCTTGATCAGCGCGTTCAGGCTGCCGTCTTCCTTCATGGCGGTGATGGCCGTGTCCAGCTTTTCCCGCAGTTCGGTATCCGACTGGCGCACACCGACGCCGATGCCTTCGTCCAGGTTCACCTGTTCGCCCACGAAGACCAGATCGTTGCTTTCCTCGACGAAGGGGCGCATCACCTCGTGGTCTCCAAAGCCTGCGTCAGCCTCTCCGTTGCGGACGGCGGCAAAGACCTGGTCGATGTTCGGAAACTCCAGCATCGTCGCGCCGGTTTCCGCGATGTGCGAGGCCTGCACCGTGCCGGTCTGCACGGCGATCACCCCGCCTTCCAGATCGACGCCGTCCTGCAACGCGACATAGGACGAAGGCGCGGGCGGCAGGTAATCCTGCGTGAAACCGATGACGGCCTTGCGTTCCTCGTTGATGCTCATGGCGGCCATGATGGTGTCATAGTTCGACGACACCAGGTTCGGGATGATCGAATCCCAGTCGTTCTTGACCCAGGTGCATTCCAGTTCCGCGCGCCGGCACAGTTCGTCGCCCAGTTCCCGCTCGAAGCCCGCGACCTCGCCCGCCTCGTTGATGAAGTTGTAGGGGGGGTATGCACCCTCGGTCCCCATCCGGATGGCCTGGGCGGTACCCATTCCAGCGGTCAGGGCCAATGCGGTCGCGGCAAGCAGCAGTTTCTTCATTCTTACGTCTCCTGTTGGTCGTCTTTTTCAGTGCGCCATCGAGGCACTGAGGAACTGGCGCAGCCGGTCTGTTGTCGGCGCGCCGAAAAGCTGGTCGGGAGGGCCTTCCTCGGCGATCAGGCCCTGGTGCAGGAACACGACATGGTCGCTGACATCGGCGGCCAGCCGCATGTCATGGGTCACGATGATCATGGTGCGGTGTTCGGCCGCCAGATCCTTGATGACCCGCACGACCTCTTGCTGCAGTTCGGGGTCAAGCGCGCTTGTCGGTTCGTCGAACAGCAGCGCCTTGGGCTGCATGCACAGGGCGCGGGCGATGGCGGCGCGCTGTTGCTGGCCCCCGGAAAGCTGCGCGGGCGAGGCGTCGGCCTTGTCACCGATGCCAACCTTGTCCAGTAGCATCCGGGCACGGGCCTCGACCGCCGCGCGTTCTTCGCGCAGGACGGTAACGGGGGCCTCCATGACGTTCTGAAGGATGGTCATGTGGGACCACAGGTTGAACTGCTGGAAGACCATCGACAGGTTGGTGCGAAACCGCATCACCTGGGCCCGATCGGCAGGCACGCGGGCCATGCCCTGCCCCTTCCAGCGGACGGGTTCGCCTTCGAAGCTGATCTCGCCGGCCTGGCTGTTTTCCAGCAGGTTGCAGCAGCGCAGCAGCGTGGACTTGCCGGATCCCGAGGATCCGATCAGGCTGACGACATGGCCGCGCGGGGCCGCCAGGGACACGCCCTTCAACACCTCGATCTGGCCATAGGCCTTGTGCAGCCCCTCGATCCGGATGACAGGGGCCGTGTCGGGTGCGGCAGCGTTCTGTGCGGCTTTATTGTTCATCATCGGCGCATTGGGCGATAATCCCGGCGCTTTTGCAACGGGGTCTGCGGGGCAACCTGACGATAAACGCAGGTTGCCGCTGCGTCAGACGATCTCGACCGAGTATTTCTCGATCACGGTATTGGCCAGCAGCCCCTCGCACATCCGCGCGACCTCGACCTTGGCGGTTTCGGGATCGGTGGCCTCGAGGTCCAGCTCGATCAGCTTGCCCTGGCGCACGCCCGCGACGCCCTGATGGCCCAGCCCGCCAAGCGCGTGGCGGATCGCCTCGCCCTGCGGGTCGAGAACGCCGTCCTTCAACATGATCGTCACACGGGCTTTCATCGGGCAGTCCTTCTCAGTTGATCGCGGTCGGTTTCAGGCTGGTCGTGTTCGCGGGCATCAGGCCCAGGCGGCGCGCAACCTCGGTATAGGCGTCGGTCAGGTTGCCCAGGTCGCGGCGGAACACGTCCTTGTCCAGCTTCTGGCCGGTCTTCATGTCCCACAACCGGCAGCTGTCGGGGCTGATCTCGTCCGCGACGATCAGGCGCATGAAGTCGTTGTCCCAGACGCGGCCGATCTCGATCTTGAAGTCGATCAGCTTGATGCCGACGCCGTAGAACACGCCTGACAGGAAGTCGTTCACGCGCAGCGCCAGCGACACGATGTCGTCCAGGTCCTGCTGGGTCGCCCAGCCAAAGGCGATGATGTACTCCTCGGACACCATCGGGTCGCCCAGTTCGTCGTTCTTGAAGCTGTATTCGACGATGGGGCGGGGCAGCAGCGTCCCTTCCTCAAGCCCCAGGCGCTTGGAGATCGAGCCTGCGGCGAAATTGCGCACGATCACTTCCAAGGGCACGATCTCGACCTGGCGGATCAGCTGTTCGCGCATGTTGATGCGGCGGATGAAATGGTTGGGGACGCCGATATTCGTCAGGCCGTTCATGAAGAACTCGGACAGGCGGTTGTTCAGGACGCCCTTGCCTTCGATGACGGCCTTCTTCTGCGCGTTGAAGGCGGTCGCGTCGTCCTTGAAATACTGGACCAGCGTGCCGGGTTCGGTGCCTTCGTACAGGATCTTCGCCTTGCCTTCGTAGACTTTCTTCCGGCGCGGTGCCATGACGGGCGTCCTTTCGCATGTCCCTTATCCCATGCGCCTTACCCCACAAGCGGCCCCGGGGGCAATACGAGAGGCTTGCAAGCGGCCGTGCGCGGACTAACATCGGTCCCAAGACAACACGGAGGCCATGATGACCACCTTCGACGAGCGCGAGCGCGGTTACGAGAACAAGTTTGCCCATGACGCCAACCTGCGCTTCAAGGCCGATGCGCGGCGCAACCGCCTTCTGGGCGAATGGGCCGCGGGGCTTCTGGGCAAGACCGGCGACGATGCGCGTGCCTATGCGCTGACCGTTGTCACTTCGGACTTCGAGGAGCCGGGCGATGATGACGTCTTCCGCAAGCTGGCGGTCGACCTGGAAGGCAAGGCGGGCGAATCGGAAATCCGCACCAAGATGGCAGAGTTGAACGAAGTCGCGCGAAAGCAGATCGTCGACGAAGGCCAGTGACCGGACGCTGATCGCAGCAGAAAGGGGGCCGGGCGGTCCCCTTTTTCATGCCGGCATGGCGGCGGTTTCGGCGCGCGGATAGCGAAGGGCCATGGTGATGCCGCGCGACAGGTTCAGGGCCATGAGCGCGGCCCACAGCCCATGGTTTCCCCAGATCGGCGGCAGCAGCAGGACGGCCGCCAGGAAGACCAGCGTGGACCAGATCATGGCCACCCGCATGTCGCGGGTCAGCGTCGCGCCGATGAAGATGCCGTCAAGCATCCAGGCCGCGACCCCGATCAGCGGTGCAAGGCCCACCCAGACCAGATAAACCCGCGCCTCGGCCCGCACGGCGGGCGAGGTGGTCAGCAGGTCGATGATCGCCCCGCCTCCCAGCCAGAAGACGACCGCCAGCGTCACCGCCCCGCCGATTCCCCAGGCCGAAGTCAGGCGCGACGCGCGGCGCACCCCGTCGGGGCGCCGGGCGCCCACGGCCTGCCCGACCAGGCTTTCGGCGGCAAAGGCGAAGCCGTCCAGGGCATAGGCGATGATCGACAGGAACTGCAGCAGCACCTGGTTCGCGGCCAGGGTCACGTCGCCCTGGCCCGCCCCCAGGAAGACAAAGCTGGTAAAGCTGGCCTGCAGCAGGACCGACCGGATCATGATGTCGCTGTTGACCCGCGCCAGGCGGACCAGCCGGTCGCGCCCGAACAGGCCCGCCGCCCGCAGCCCCTGCCCGATGGCCCGGCGCGCCATCCACAGTCCGATCCCCAGCCCGCACCATTCGGACAGAAGCGTCGCCCAGGCCACGCCGGGCACGCCCAGGTCCAGTCCAAGGACGAACCATACCGACAGGATCACGTTCATCCCGTTCTGGACCAGTTGCAGCAGCAGGACGGCCCTTGCCCGCTCGACCGCGATCAGCCAGCCGGTGATCGCGTAAAGCGCGATGGTGGCCGGTGCCCCCCAGATGCGGATGCCCAGATAGTCGCGCGCCAATCCTTCGACGGCGGCCGAGGTGGGGGCGATCCGGAAGGCCGCGCCGAAGACCAGGCCTTGCAGCAGGATGAAGACCACCCCCGCCACAGCGGCAATCGCCAGCCCGCGCAGCAGGTGGGCGCCCGTTTCGGCCGCATCCCCTGCCCCATGACTTTGGGCGACCAGGCCCGAGGTTCCCATGCGCAGGAACCCGAAGATCCAGTAGATCGAGGTCAGGATCACGGCGCCGATGGCCACAGCGCCGATCGGCTCGGGCCGGCCAAGCTGTCCCACGACGCCGGTGTCGACCAGCCCCAGCAATGGCACGGTCGCGTTCGACAGGACGATCGGCAGGGCGATCGCCAGCACCCGCCGGTGCGTCAGCGCCGCCGTCTGGACATCCGCCATCTCAGCCCTGTGGCATCAGGAAATGGCCCGTCGCCTGCGCCAGAAGGCGGGCGCGGTTGTCCTGCCAGGCCTCGACCTGGACGCTGGCATAGCGACGGCCGGACCGCACGACCCTCGCGCGGGCATAGGCATCGCGCGGCAGGCCGCTGCGCAGGTAGTCGACGGTGAAGTCGATGGTCTTGGGCAGGCGCGGCAGGCTGTCCGTGACGGCTGCATCCGGCACGATGCG
Organism: Paracoccus sp. AK26; assembly: GCF_011801365.1. Classification (NCBI taxonomy): domain Bacteria; kingdom Pseudomonadati; phylum Pseudomonadota; class Alphaproteobacteria; order Rhodobacterales; family Paracoccaceae; genus Paracoccus; species Paracoccus sp. AK26. Next base: position 1,327,029 of record NZ_CP041041.1, on the reverse strand, counting down.
ACCGGATTCCAGATCCTCCCACATAGCGGTCCAGGCCAGTTCGATGATTGCCGCGGTCTCCAGGAAGGCCGCCGTGACGCCACCGTGGATGGCGGGCAGCAGCGGGTTGCCGATCAGCTTCTCGTCATAGGGCAGGATCGCGGTCAATTCGTCCCCGCGCCGGTCGAAGCGGATGCCCATCCAGGTCAGGTAGGGCACGCCCGACACAAGGGCCGACAGCGCCGAATCGCGGCGGCTCTTGATCTGGTCCAGCGGCTCTCGGCGGTCCATCATGGCGATCACCTTTCCACCGTGAAGGCGCCGGTCGCGGCGGCGACGGGGTTTTCCTCGTCCTCGTCCAGGGCAACGGCGCGGACAAAGGCGACAGTGCGGGTGATGTGGTAGCAACGGGCCTTGGCGGTGATCCGCTGCCCCTTGTTGGCCGACCGCATGTAGTCGATGCGCAGGTCGATCGTCGCGGTGGAACCCGGCCCCGACGGATGGGCCATGACCGCAGCCCCGCAGCAGGTGTCCATCAGGGCCGAGACGACACCGCCGTGCACGACCCCGCTGCGCGGATCGCCGACCAGATGTGCAGCCCAGGGCATGCTGATGGTCGCCGCACCCTCGCCCAGTTCGTCCACCCGCATCCCCAGGGCGCGGGCATGGGGGATCGCCTCGATGAACTGCTGTGCGATCCGGGTCTGGTCGGTCTGGCTCATGTCGGACATCCTGTTCGCCCCGTTTCTGTCGGGACACGCTATCCGCGACCCGGCAGCCCACTCAACCCCCATCCCTTGCGCAAGGATGCGCCGAACGGCTAGCCTTGCGTCAAGATGAGGACGGAGGGGCAGATGCCGGGCGAGCAGACGATCAGCTTCAAGGAGATGTGCGCGCGCTTCGACGTCACGCCCCGGACGCTGCGCTATTACGAATACATCGAGCTTCTGGATCCCCGGAAGGAAGGCCGCGCGCGCTTCTATGGACCCCGAGAGATTGCCCGCATGACGCTGATCCTGCGCGGCCGCCGCTTCGGCTTCAGCCTCGAGGAGATTCGCCAGTGGCTCCTGATCTACGAACAGAAAGGGTCGCGCGAACAGTATCAGGTCTGGCTGGATCTGGCCGACCGGCAGCTGAAGGTTCTGGACGGGCAGATCGCCGATCTTCAGGCCGCGCGCGACGACCTGAAGGCCCTGCGCGAAACGGCGGCGCAGGAATTGAGCAACATGGGTTGACCCTGCGTCACGGTTGCCCTTGACTTCGCCTGTGACGCGGCGTCCTGCTTACGTTCGCGTCAACTTGCCCCTATAGTGTGGTCAAGGACGGCAGACGGTGAATGAGGAGGAACCGCGATCCATGTCCGACGAGCTGATGACGATTCGCCATATGTGCGATGCGTTCGGCGTAACCCCCCGCACGCTGCGCTTCTACGAGGCGCGCGAGCTGATCTTCCCGGAACGCCGCGGGCAGCACCGCCTGTATGACCGCCGGGACAGGGCACGCCTGACGCTGATCCTGCGCGGCAAGCGGTTCGGCTTCAGCCTCGAGGAGATCCGCCAGTTGCTCGAGCTTTACGAGCCGGGCGGCACCAACAAGGCGCAGATCGCCGCGACCATCTCGGTCGGGCGCCAACGCCTTGGCGACATGGAACGACAGTACGCTGAATTGAGCGAGGCGATCGCCGAGCTCAAGTCCCAGCTTTCCGATGCAGAGATCCGACTTGCCGCCGCGTCCAACGACACGAGCACAGGGTAAAGCCATGACGATCTATCTTCCGCCTGTCCGCGACATGCAGTTTGCGCTGCATGACGTGCTGAAGCTGTCGCAATCGGGCCTGCCGGGCCACGAGGATCTGGATCCCGATTTCACGGAAGCCATTCTTGACGCTGCCGGCAAGCTGGCGGCCGAGGTTCTGGCCCCGCTGAACGCGGTGGGCGACAAGCAGGGCTGCCGGCTGGAGAATGGCGTGGTCCGCACCCCCGACGGCTTCGACAAGGCCTTCCAGGCGATGAAGGACGGCGGCTGGACCGCGCTTGACTGTGATCCCGAATATGGCGGCCAGGGGATGCCCTATGTGATGGGCGTGGCAACGGGCGAGATGTTCGTGTCGGCCAACATGGCCTTCAACATGTACCAGGGCCTGACCCACGGCGCCTATTCCGCGATCCACGCCCACGGCACGGACGAACAGAAGCAGACCTATCTGCCGAAGATGGTCAGCTGCGACTGGACCGGCACCATGAACCTGACCGAGCCGCATTGCGGGACCGACCTGGGGATGCTGCGCACCAAGGCCGAACCGCAGGACGACGGCAGCTATCTGATCACGGGGCAGAAGATCTTCATCTCGGCCGGCGATCATGACCTGGCGGAAAACGTGATCCACCTGGTGCTGGCCAAGGCCCCCGGCGGGGGCGAGGGTACGAAGGGCATCAGCCTGTTCATCGTGCCGAAGTTCCTGGTCAATGCCGACGGCTCGCTGGGCGAACGCAATGGCGTGTCGGTTGGGGCCCTGGAAGAAAAGATGGGGATCCACGGCAACTCCACCTGCGTCATGAACTATGACGGCGCCAGGGGCTGGCTGCTGGGCGATCTGCACAAGGGGATGCGGGCCATGTTCACGATGATGAACGAAGCCCGCCTGGGCGTCGGCCTGCAAGGCTACGCCTGCGCAGTGCCCGCCTATCAGAACGCTGTTGCCTACGCGACGGACCGCCTGCAGGGCCGCGCCGTGACGGGGGCCGCCAATCCCCAGGGCCCGGCCGATCCCCTGATCGTCCATCCCGACATCCGCCGCAGCCTGATGGACCAGAAGTCCTTCCTGGAAGGGGCGCGGATGCTGGCGCTCTGGGGGGCGCATCTGATCGACAAGGGCCACAATGGCGACGCCGATGCCGAAGGCCTCGTGTCCCTGCTGACCCCGGTGATCAAGGGCTTCCTGACCGACAAGGGGTTCGAGACGGCCGTGCTGGCCCAGCAGGTCTATGGCGGCCACGGTTACATCGAGGAATGGGGCATGTCGCAGTTCGTCCGCGACGCTCGCATCACCATGATCTATGAAGGCGCCAACGGCGTTCAGGCCCTGGATCTGGTGGGTCGCAAGCTTGCCCAGGATGGCGGCAAGCATGTGATGGCCTTCTTCGAGATCGTGAAGTCCTTCTGCAAGCAGCATGGCGAAAGCCCGCTGGCAGCCGATTTCGTCGCGCGGCTGAAGGCGGCCTCGAAGGATCTGCAGACGGCGGCGATGTTCTTCATGGAACGCGGCATGAAGAACCCGAACGACGCGCTGTCGGGCAGCTATGACTTCATGCACCTGTTCGGACATGTCGCGCTTGGCTTCATGTGGGCGCAGATGGCCGTGGCGGCGCAAGAAGCGCTTGATGCGGGCAAGGGTGACGCGGCGTTCCTGAAGACCAAGCTTGCGACCGGGCGTTACTACATGAAGCGGCAACTGCCGATGACCGCCACGCATCTGGCGCGCATACAGTCCGGCGCCGCGCCGGTGATGGAGCTTGAGGCAGAGGCATTCTGAAGCGGGGTGTGAGAAGGCAGGGTCGGAGTGGGTATTTGCACAACGAAGAAGCGGATGCGTCCCGGCCCCTCCTTCCTTCCGGTCGGTGCGGCATATCCCAGCCAAGAACCGGGACGACTTCTCCGTTGACGGTCATCGGCTCCCCAGCCTGTACCGTGAGGCCATGATAAGCGCCTATATATTGAAGAAGGGTTAATCCGCGCCTTCTTCGTTGCAGAAATACCCCGCGGGGGTCCGGGGGCGCGAAGCCCCCGGCGGTGGAGGAACAGGATGACCGCGCAACTCTGGTGCTTTGGCGAATCTGGCAACGCCTACAAGGCGGCCCTGACCATGGAACTGGCGGGCTATGACTGGACGCCCGTTTACGTGGACTTCTTCAACGGAGAGGCGCGCAGCCCCGCCTTTCGGGCCATCAACCCCATGGGCGAGGTTCCGGTCTTTCGCGAAGGCGACCTGACCCTGTCGCAGTCGGCGGTCATCCAGCTTCACGTCGCGGAACGGACCGAACAGTTCCTGGGATCGGACCGCAACGAAACCCTCCGCTGGCTGATGTTCGACAACCACAAGCTGTCTGGCCAGGCCGGTCCCGTACGGTTCCTGTTGAACTTCCTGCCTGCGGACAAACGCCCTGAAGGCGCCGTGGAATACCTGCAAGGCCGCCTGAAAGCCGCCTACAAGGTTCTGAACGACCACCTGTCCACCCGCGACTGGGTTGCGGACAGCGCCCCCACCATCGCCGACTTTGCCTGCTGCGGATACCTTTACTACCCCGAACTCTTCGGCTTCGACCGCAAGGACTGGCCCAATATCGACCGCTGGCTGGACGCGATCGCTGCCCTGCCCGGCTGGAAACACCCCTATGACCTGATGCCCGGCAATCCATCCGACCGGGCACCGAAGGAGGATACATGACCGACGCCTTTATCTATGACGCCGCCCGCACGCCGCGGGGCAAGGGGCGCCCCGATGGCAGCCTGCATGAAGTCACCTCGCTCGCGCTGTCTGCCCGGCTGCTGAATGCCGTCAAGGACCGCAACGGCCTGGAAGGCAACGCCGTCGAGGACGTGATCTGGGGCAATGTCACCCAGGTCAAGGAACAGGGCGGCTGCCTGGCGCGGTCGGCGGTGCTGGCCTCGGATCTGGACGAACGCATTCCCGGCCTGTCGATCAACCGCTTCTGCGCCAGCGGCATGGAGGCCGTGAACCTGGCCGCGAACCAGGTCAAGGCGGGCGCGGGCAGCGGCTATATCGCCGGCGGCGTCGAGATGATGAGCCGCGTTCCGATGGGCAGCGACGGGGCGGCCATTGCCGTCGATCCGTCGCTGGCGATGAAGACCTATTTCGTGCCGCAAGGCATCAGCGCCGACATCATCGCCACCGAATACGGCTTTACCCGTGAAGACGCCGACAAGCTGGCCCTTGAAAGCCAGCAGCGCGCCGCCCGCGCGTGGCAGGAAGGGCGCTTCTCGCGGTCGATCGTGCCGGTCAAGGACCAGAACGGGCTGACCATCCTTGACCGCGACGAATACATGCGCCCCGGCACCACGATGGAGGATCTGGCTATGCTTAAGCCTGCCTTTAAGGACATGGGCGAGATGATGCCCGGCTTCGACAAGGTCGCAATGCTGAAATATCCGCATCTGGACCGGATCGAGCATATCCACCATGCCGGCAACAGCAGCGGCATCGTCGATGGCGCCGCCGCCGTGCTGATCGGGAACGAGGAATTCGGCAATGCCCACGGCCTGAAGCCCCGCGCACGGATCCGCGCGACCGCCAAGATCGGCACCGATCCCACCATCATGCTGACCGGCCCGGTCCCGGTGACCGAGAAGATCCTGGCAGACAGCGGCATGTCCATCAACGACATCGACCTGTTCGAGGTGAACGAGGCCTTCGCCGCCGTCGTCCTGCGCTTCATGCAGGCCTTCCAGGTCGATCCCGGCAAGGTCAACGTGAACGGCGGGGCGATGGCGCTTGGCCACCCGCTGGGCGCGACCGGCGCGATCATCATCGGCACGCTGCTGGACGAACTGGAACGGCAGGACAAGACCTTGGGCCTCGCCACCCTGTGCATCGCGTCCGGCATGGGCGCGGCCACCATCATCGAGCGCGTCTGATGATCATCCGCAAGGACAGCGTGCCGCCGACCGAAGGCGTCTCGGGCTATCCCGAGCCGTTCAATCTGGGTCGCGGCTTCCTGTCCTATCGGCACCTGACCGAGGCGGGCCGGCTGACCCAGTTCGGGATCGCGCTCGAGACCCTGCATCCAGGCAGGCAGTCCAGCCAACCGCACTGGGAGGAGCATGAGGACGAGTTCCTCTACATGCTGGAGGGCGCGTTGACGGTCGTCGAGGATGGGGTCGAAACGATCATCCATCCCGGCGACGCCTGCTGCTGGAAGGCGGGCAGGCCCGTTGCCCATACCCTGAAGAACCATACGGGACAGCCCGCCGTCTATTTGATCGCGGGCAGCCGCAACCCCGACAACATCTGCCATTATCCGGGCATCGACCTGTTGTCGACGCCCCGGGGGTACACGCATCTTGACGGCACCCCCTACCCGACCGAGGGAGAGAACGAATGACCGATTTCACAATGCAGAAGGACGGCGATGGCGTCGCCGTCATCACCTGGGACGTCCCGGGCAAGTCCATGAACGTCCTGTCGCTTGAAGGTGCAGCGCAGCTGGACGCCCTGATCGACGACGCGCTGTCCGACGAGGCCGTCAAGGGCATCGTCATCACCAGCGGCAAGAAGGACTTCGCCGCCGGGATGGACCTGAATGTCATCGCGCAGATGAAGCAGGGGGGCGCCCAGCAGGTCTTCGACGGGATCATGACCCTGCACCACGCCCTTCGCAAGATCGAGCGCGCGGGCATGGATCCCAAGACCCTCAAGGGCGGCAAGCCCGTCGCGGCGGCCCTGCCCGGCACCGCGCTTGGCATCGGGCTGGAACTGCCGCTGGCGACGCACCGCATCTTCGCGGCGGACAATCCCAAGGCCAAGATCGGCCTGCCCGAGATCATGGTCGGCATCTTCCCCGGCGGCGGCGGCACGATCCGCTTGTCGCGCAAGCTGGGTGCCATGGCCGCAGCACCCTTCCTGCTGGAAGGCAAGCTGTCGGACCCGAAGAAAGCCAAGGCTGCGGGCCTGGTGGACGAGGTGGTGGCCGATCCGGTTTCTGCCGCGCGCGAATGGGTTCTGAACGCCCAGGATGCGGATCTGGTCAAACCTTGGGACCAGAAGGGCTACAAGATGCCGGGCGGAGAGCCCTATCACCCGGCGGGGTTCATGACCTTCGTCGGCGCGTCTGCAATGGTCAACGGCAAGACGATGGGCGTCTATCCGGCCGCCAAGGCGCTGCTGTCCGCCGTTTATGAAGGGGCCCAGGTGCCTTTCGATACCGCCCTGAAGATCGAGGCGCGGTGGTTCACCAACGTGCTGATGAACCCGTCATCGACCGCGATGATCCGCAGCCTGTTCATCAACAAGGAAGCCCTGGAAAAGGGCGCCAACCGCCCCGAGGCGCCGGACCAGTCGGTCAGGAAAGTCGGCATCCTGGGCGCGGGCATGATGGGCGCGGGCATCGCCTATGTCAGCGCCATGGCGGGCATCCAGGTCGTGCTGATCGACGCCAAGCAGGAAGCTGCCGACAAGGGCAAGGCCTATTCGGAAGGCCTGCTGGACAAGGCGATCAGCCGCAAGAAGTCGACCGAGGACAAGAAGGCCGAAGTTCTGGGCCGCATCACCGCGACGACCGATTATGCCGCGCTTGATGGTTGCGACCTGGTGGTCGAGGCCGTGTTCGAAGACCCGTCCGTCAAGGCCGAGGTCACGAAGAAGGCCGAGGCCGCGATCCCGGCGGACGCGATCTTCGCCACCAATACCTCGACCCTGCCGATCGGCGACCTGGCGAAAGCCAGCAGCCGCCCGGACCAGTTCATCGGCATCCACTTCTTCAGCCCCGTGGACAAGATGATGCTGGTCGAGATCATCAAGGGCCAGCAGACCGGCGCCCGCGCGGTGGCAAAGGCGCTGGACTTCGTGCGCCAGATCCGCAAGACGCCGATTGTGGTGAACGATGCTCGGTTCTTCTATGCCAACCGCTGCATCATCCCCTATATCAACGAAGGCATCCGCCTTGTGGCCGAGGGGGTGAACCCTGTCCTGGTCGAAAACGCGGCCAAGATGGTGGGGATGCCGCTGGGGCCGCTGCAACTGGTGGACGAAACCAGCATCGACCTGGGCGTGAAGATCGCCAAGGCCACCCGCGCGGCCATGGGCGACGCCTATCCCGACGGCAACGTTGACGAGGTGCTGTTCTGGATGGCCGACCAGGGCCGCCTGGGCCGCAAGTCGAACGCGGGCTTCTATGCCTATGCCGAGGATGGCAAGCGGCAGGGTCTCTGGGACGGGCTGGCCGCGCGCTATCCCCATGCGGACGACCAGCCGGACGTGACCACCGTGCAGCACCGCCTGATGTTCGCGCAGACACTGGAGGCTGTGCGCGCGTTCGAACAAGGCGTGCTGGAGGATATCCGCGAAGGCGACGTAGGCGCGATCCTGGGTTGGGGCTTTGCGCCATGGTCGGGCGGTCCCTTCGCCTGGCTGGACATGCTGGGCGCCGCGCGGGCCGTGCAGATCTGCGACCGCCTGACGGCCGAGCATGGCGACCGCTTCGCCGCGCCGCAGATGCTGCGTGACATGGCCGAAAGCGGCCAGACCTTCTACGACCGCTTCGGCAGCGGCAAGAAGGCCGCCTGACACGACCGAAACGCCCCGGCCCTGATGGCCGGGGCGTGCCTGATCCTGCCCCTACGTTGTTATTGTTGGTCTTGTTCCAGATCAGTCGTCGTCCCACCGGTCGTCGTCATCATCGTAATCGTCATCGTCGTCGTCCCAGCGATCATCATCGTCATCATCGTCATCGTGACGGATGCGATAGCTGTATTCCCAGCGGCGGTGGTCATCGTCACGATCCCAGAAGGGTCCGTGGTAGTGCGGGGCAATGAAGCCGCGCAGGACGCGGCTGACGCCGTCGTCATCGTCATCTGCCAGGGCCGCGCCCGGCAGGGCGAGGCTGGCTGTGGCCGCAAGGGCAAGCAGGAAACCGTGTCGTGTCATGGCTGCGTTCCTTCATCTGTCGCAGGCCAACCTGCCTGCGGGATGATGACGCATCAGCCTGGCGATTATTCCCAGCGCTTCGAGAAAAGTTTGCGGGCCCTACAAGGCCATGTCGTCGCGATGAACCAAAGCCGCGCGGCCGGTATAGCCCAGGATCGCCTCGATCCGGTCGGAACGGTGTCCGGCGATGCGCCGCGCCTCGTCTGCGGTATAGCGGGTCAGTCCGTTCGCCAGCGTCTCGCCCGAGGGGCCGGTGATCGCAACCGGATCGCCCCGACCGAAATCGCCCACGATGGTCCGCACGCCCGCAGGCAGCAGCGACTTGCCCCGGCGCAGAGCCTGAACCGCGCCTTCGTCCACGACAAGCGCGCCCTTGGGCTTCATCGCGGCGATCCAGCGCTTGCGGGCAAGCTGGGGATCGCTTTCGGGCAGGAACCAGCTGCACCGCGCGCCATTTGCAACCGCCGACAGCGGGCGCATCACCGACCCTTCGGCAATCGCCATGGCGCAGCCCCCGGCAATGGCGGTGCGGGCGGCCATCAGCTTGGTCTTCATGCCGCCCTTTGACAGGCCCGACACAGGATCGCCGCCCATGGCCTCGATCTCGGGCGTCAGGGCCTCGATCACCGGCAGGTGGCGGGCGGTGGGGTCGGTCTTGGGATTGGCGGTGTAGAGTCCGTCCACGTCCGACAAGAGCAGCAACTGGTCCGCGCCGCAGGTCACGGCGATCTGGGCGGCAAGACGGTCGTTGTCGCCAAAGCGGATTTCGTCCGTCGCCACTGTATCGTTTTCGTTCACGATGGGCACGACGCCCAGGCCCAGCAGCGTCTGCATGGTCGCCCGGCTGTTCAGATAGCGGCGGCGGTCCGCACTGTCCTCCAGCGTCAGCAGCACCTGCGCGGTGGTCACGCCATGGGGCGCAAGCGCCTCCTCATATGCGCGGGCCAGACGGATCTGGCCCACGGCGGCGGCAGCCTGCGCCTGTTCCAGCGGCAGCGCGCCTGCTTGCAGGCCCAGCGTCCGCCGCCCAAGCGCAATCGACCCCGAGGATACCAGAACCACGTCGCAGCCCCGCTGCCGCCATTGGGCCACATCGTCGCACAAGCCGCGCAGCCAGTCGCCGCGCAGCCCGCGTTCGTCCACCAGCAGGGCCGAGCCGATCTTGACGACCAGCCGGCGTGCGCCGGTCAGCGACGGGCCTAGGGCTGCCATGGCGCCTCGGGCTCGTCCTTGGCCATGCGGCGTGTCGGCTCGATCTGCGTCCACAGCGCCCGCAGCACCTCGGTCACGCCCACCTTGGCCACGCCCGACATCAGCAGCACCGGCCCGCCGATCTCGGCCTCCAGCGCAGCCCGACGTTCGGCGATGGTGTCGTCGTCCAGGGCGTCGATCTTGTTCAGCGCCGTCACGCGTGGCTTGTCCATCAGCACCGGGGAATAGGCCTCAAGCTCGGTCAGGATGGTGCGGGCGTCGGCCGCCACATCTTCCGAGGTTCCGTCCACCAGATGCAGCAGCACGTTGCTGCGTTCGACATGGCCCAGGAACTGGTCGCCTAGGCCCCTGCCCTCGCTGGCGCCCTCGATCAGGCCGGGAATGTCGGCCATGACGAATTCGTAGCCGTCGATGCCCACGACGCCCAGGTTCGGGTGCAGCGTGGTGAAGGGATAATCCGCGATCTTGGGGCGGGCGTTCGACACCGCCGCCAGGAAGGTGCTTTTCCCGGCATTCGGCAACCCCACCAGCCCGGCATCCGCGATCAGCTTCAGCCGCAGCCAGACGGTGCGTTCGATCCCCGCCTGCCCCGGATTGGCATTGCGCGGACTGCGGTTGGTCGAGGTCTTGAAGTGCAGGTTCCCCCAGCCCCCGTTGCCGCCCTTGGCCAGCAGCACACGCTGGCCGGGTTCGGTCAGGTCGGCGATGACGGTTTCCTCGTCCTCCTCCAGGATCTCGGTCCCCACCGGCACCTTGAGGGTGATGTCGTCGCCCGACTTGCCGGTCATCTGGCTGCCCATGCCGTGCTGGCCGGACTTGGCGAAGAAGTGCTGCTGATAGCGGAAATCGATCAGGGTGTTCAGCCCCTCGACCGCCTCGGCCCAGACATCGCCGCCGTTGCCGCCGTCGCCGCCGTCGGGACCGCCATATTCGATGAACTTCTCGCGCCGGAAGGACACGCAGCCCGCACCGCCCCCGCCCGAGCGGATGTAGACTTTGGCGAGGTCAAGAAATTTCATGGGGCAGGCTCCTGTTCAAGGGGATGCGATACGCCCACTGGGCCCATCGTTCAAGAGGCGCAAGATTCTTGCCAGAAGGCCGGACGGTCCGCAAACTGAACCAATCGGTTCAGAAAGACCCGATTCTGTGTGGAGCGTGATCATGTCCAGCAAGGCCCTGGCCGAGTTCATCGGCATCTTCATCCTTGTGTTCTTCGGCGTCGGTTCGGCGGTCCTGATGGGGGCCGAGATCGGCTTTCACGGCATCGCCATGGCCTTCGGCCTGTCCATCGTCGCGGCGGCCTATGGCCTTGGCGCCATATCGGGCGCGCAGCTTAACCCGGCGGTGTCGCTGGGCTTCCTGGCGTCGGGACGGATGGGCGCGGGCGATTTCGTCACCTATTGCATCGCGCAGATCCTGGGGGCGGTGGCGGCTGCGGCGGTCGTCTATCTGATCGCCTCGGGCAAGGCCGACTATTCCATCGCCCAGAACGGCCTGGGGCAGAACGGCTGGGGCGAGGGATACAACGGCGGCTACACCCTGATGTCAGCCATGCTGTTCGAATTCGTGGCGACCTTCCTGTTCGTCACCGTGATCCTTGGCGCGACCCAGACAGACGCGCCGGCGGGCTTTGCGGGGCTGGCCATCGGACTGACGCTGGCGGGTATCCATCTGGTCGGGATCGACGTGACGGGCGTGTCGGTGAACCCCGCGCGGTCCATCGGCCCTGCGATCTTTGCGGGCGGTCAGGCGCTGTCGCAACTGTGGCTGTTCATCCTGGCGCCCCTGGCGGGCGGTGCCTTGGCAGGGGCGCTGCACGGCGCGGGCATCACCCGCTCGCCCCACGTCAAGCCGCGCGGCTGAGGCACCGCCCCTTTTTCCGCGAGCTTCCTGACCCTAGATGAAAGGGACAGGAGGCCCCGATGATCCATTTCGACAACAGCTATGCCCGAATGCCGCAGGGCTTCTTTGCCCGCGTGTTGCCCACGCCCGTGGCGGAACCCAGCCTCATGGCCCTGAACGAAGGGCTGGCACGGCGGCTGGGGCTTGATGCGGCATGGCTGGCGAGCCCCGAGGGCGTGGCAATGCTTGCCGGCAACGCCGTGCCGGCGGGGGCCGAGCCGATCGCGCAGGCCTATGCGGGTCATCAGTTCGGCGGCTTCGTGCCCCAGTTGGGCGACGGCCGCGCGGTGCTGCTGGGCGAGGTCGTGGCCCCCGACGGCGTGCGCTTCGACATCCAGCTGAAGGGCAGCGGGCCGACGCCCTTTTCCCGGCGCGGCGATGGACGGGCCTGGGTCGGCCCGGTGCTGCGCGAATACATCGTCAGCGAATTCATGCACGCGATGGGCGTTCCCACCACCCGCGCCCTTGCAGCCGTCGCGACCGGCGAGACGGTGTGGCGCGAACAGGGCCTGCCCGGTGCGGTCCTGACACGGGTGGCTTCCAGCCATATCCGCGTCGGCACCTTTGAATATTTCGCCGTCCGGGGTCAGGAAGACGCCCTTGCCGCCCTGACGGATCATGTCGTGGCGCGTCATTATCCGGCCGCGAACGGGCCGCTGTCGCTGCTGGACCACGTGATCGCCCGGCAGGCCGAGACAATCGCCCATTGGATGGCGCTTGGGTTCATCCACGGGGTGATGAACACCGACAACATGTCGGTGTCGGGCGAAACCATCGACTATGGTCCCTGCGCCTTCATGGACGTGTATCACCCGGACACCGTCTTTTCCTCGATCGACCGGGGCGGGCGCTATGCCTGGTCGCAGCAGCCGCAGATCGCGGTGTGGAACCTTGCCCAGCTTGCCACCTGCCTCGTGCCCCTGATGGGCGAGCGCGAGGCGGCGATCGAGGCCGCGACGAAGTCGGTCCATTCCTTTGCGCCCCTATATCAGGCGGCCTGGACACGGCGCTTTGGCGAAAAGCTGGGCTTGACGGAAGCCTCGGACGCGCAGCCCCTGGCCGAACGCCTGCTGACGCTGATGGCACAGCAGCGGGCGGATTTCACGCGCGTCTTCGCGGGCCTGGCCGACGGCAGCGCGCGCGACGAGTTCCTGGACCGCGACGCCTTCGACGCCTGGCACGCCGACTGGCAGGCCCGGAACCCGGACGCGGACCTGATGCGCCACGCGAACCCCCTGCGCATCCCGCGCAACCACCGGGTCGAGGAAGCCATCGCCGCCGCCGTGGCGGGCGACATGGCTCCGTTCCGGACGCTGTTCGACGCTGTGACGCATCCACGCGAGGCCCGGCCGGAATGGGTCCGCCTAGCGGACGCGCCGCTGGACGAACAGGTCGTGCGCCAGACCTTCTGCGGCACCTGATCAAAACGCAGGCACCGCCGGGCCTTGCGCAGATGGTCCCTTGCGGCCCGAAGGGCGCCGGCTATCCTGCGCCGTGAACTCAAGGGCGATATGTCATTGCTGAGACTGGCAAGTTACAACCTGCACAAGTGCCGTGGGCTGACCGGCCCGCACGCACCGGAACGCAACCTTGCCGTCATCGCCGCGCTGAAGCCCGACATCATCGCCTTGCAAGAGGTCGATTTCCGCCACGGCGCCCGCCCCGAGGCCCTGCCCCGCCGCATGATCCGCGACGCCACCGGCCTGGTTCCGGCCAACATGACCACGACGGGTGAAAACTCGCTCGGCTGGCACGGCCAGACGATCCTGATGCGCCCCGAACTGGCCGAACAGGCGGTCCTGCGCCGCCTGCCCCTGCCGGGGATCGAGCCGCGCGGTGCGGTGGTGCTGCGCCTGCCCCGGCTGACCGTGATCGGCGTACATCTGGGCCTTGCCCGGTCGTCGCGACGGGCGCAACTGGCGCGGATCACGGCGCAGGCGGCGCGGATCGCGGACGACAACATCGTCCTGATGGGCGACTTCAACGAATGGCATGACAGCCGCGGCCTGGAATCATTGGCGGGGTTTCGCATCGTGGCGCCGGGGCCGTCCTATCCCGCGCCCCTGCCCCAGTTCCGGCTGGACCGCATCGCCATGTCGCACCACCTGACGCTGCTGCGGCACGGGGTCTTTACCGGTGCGCAGGCCCGCGACGCCTCGGACCACCTGCCCATCTGGGCCGAGATCGAGCAGCCCTGAAATTGCCGCTTTCGGCCTGCCCCTGCGGCAGCTATGAAGGCGCCGACATCAGGCAACGGAGGGGCACCCATGACCGCCATCATCGACATCTACGCGCGAGAGATCCTGGACAGCCGCGGCAACCCGACCGTCGAGGTCGACGTGACGCTGGAAGACGGCACGATGGGCCGGGCGGCGGTGCCCTCGGGCGCATCCACGGGCGCGCATGAGGCGGTCGAGAAGCGCGATGGCGACAAGGCGCGCTACATGGGCAAGGGCGTGCTGGAGGCCGTGGCCTCCGTCAACGGCGAGATCGCCGAGAACCTGATCGGCGAGGACGCGACTGAACAGCGCGCCATCGACGCGATGATGTGCGAACTGGACGGCACGCCCAACAAGGGTCGCCTGGGCGCGAACGCCATCCTGGGCGTGTCGCTGGCGGTGGCCAAGGCCGCGGCGGATGCGACGAACCAGCCGCTGTATCGCTATGTGGGCGGCACCGCCGCGCGGATCCTTCCGGTGCCGATGATGAACATCATCAATGGCGGCGAACATGCCGACAACCCCATCGACATCCAGGAATTCATGATCATGCCGGTCAGCGCGGAAAACATCCGCGACGCCGTGCGCATGGGGTCCGAGGTGTTCCACACGCTGAAGAAGGAACTGTCGACGGCGGGCCTGTCGACCGGGATCGGCGACGAGGGCGGCTTTGCGCCGAACCTGTCCTCGGCCCGCGACGCGCTGGACTTCATCCTGCGCGCGGTCGAAAAAGCCGGCTACAAGCCCGGCGACGACATCATGCTGGCGCTGGACTGCGCCTCGACCGAATACTTCAAGAACGGCAAGTACGAGATGAAGGGCGAGGGCAAGTCACTGACCTCGGCCGAGAATGTTGACTATCTGGCCGCGCTCTGCGCTGATTATCCGATCCTGTCGATCGAGGACGGCTGCGCCGAGGACGATTGGGATGGCTGGAAGCTGCTGACCGACCGGCTGGGTGGTTCCGTGCAGTTGGTTGGCGACGACCTGTTCGTGACCAACCCCACCCGCCTGGCCGAAGGGATCGAGCGCGGCTGCGGCAATTCTCTGCTGGTCAAGGTGAACCAGATCGGCACGCTGTCGGAAACGCTGGACGCCGTGCGCCTGGCCGACCGCAACGGCTATACCAGCGTCATGTCCCACCGGTCGGGCGAGACCGAGGACGCGACCATTGCCGATCTGGCGGTCGCTACCAACTGCGGCCAGATCAAGACCGGCAGCCTTGCCCGGTCCGACCGGCTGGCAAAATACAACCAGCTGATCCGCATCGAGGAGATGCTGGGCGCCACCGCCGAATATGCCGGCCGCAGCATCCTGCGCTGATCCCTGCCGCCAACCGTGCCAAGGCCGCCCCGCGTCACGCAGGGCGGCCTTATTTTTTGCCTGTCAGGGTCGCAGACTACTCGACAGACGGCAGACAAGCACTAAACTGCACCCCATTCGGGCCGGGAACCCGTGGGAGGCCATCCCGACAGCCCTATCGGAGGAGAGTTCATGAAAGATTCCAAGACGCTGCACCGCAGGTCGTTCCTGACAACGGCTTCGGTCGGCGGTGTCGCCGCCGCAGCCGGCGCCACGCTGGCAGCGCCCGCCATCGCCCAGGAAGCACCCACCATCAACTGGCGCGTGGCGTCGTCCTTCCCGAAATCGCTGGACACCATCTATGGCGGCGGGGAAGAGATCTCGGTCCGCCTGAAGGAAGCGACCGACGGCAAGTTCAACCTGCAGGTCTTCGCAGCGGGCGAGATCGTGCCGGGGCTGGACGCCATCAACGCTGCCGGCGACGGCACCGTGGAATGCGCCCATTCGGTGGGCTACTACAATTGGGGCAAGGATCCGGCCTTTGCCTGCGGCGCCGACCTGCCCTTCACCTTCAGCGCACGCGCCAAGGCTGCCTATAACTACCACGGCGGCGGCATCGACCAGTACAACCAGTTCCTGGAAACGGTCGGCCTTGTGGCCTTCCCCGCGGGCAATACCGGCGTCCAGATGGGCGGCTGGTATCGCAAGGAGGTGAACACGATCGCCGACATGCAGGGCCTGAAGATGCGCATCTCTGGCCTGGCCGGGCGCGTGGTCGAGAAGCTGGGCGTCGTCCCGCAGCAGATCGCGGGCGGCGACATCTATCCGTCGCTCGAAAAGGGCACCATCGACGCGGCCGAATGGGTCGGCCCCTATGACGACAACAAGCTGGGCTTCCAGAAGGTCGCGCCCTACTACTATTACCCGGGCTTCTGGGAAGGCGGGCCGACGGTCAGCTTCTTCATCAACAAGGGCAAGTACGACGAGCTGCCCGAGCATTACAAGGCGCTGCTGCGGACCTGCTGCCAGGCCTCCGACCAGAACATGCTGGCCAAGTACGACTATCGCAACCCGACCGCGTTGAAGGAACTGGCCGCGTCGGGCGCGCAACTGCGGTCCTTCAGCGAAGAGATCATGAACGCCGCCTTCACCGCCGCGAACGAGGTCTATGCCGAACTGTCCGCCCAGAACGAGCACTTCAAGCGGCAGTACGAGGCGCAGCTGCAATTCCGCGACGACTGGTACCTGTACAACCAGACCGCGGAATACACCTTCGACACCTTCATGATGATCCAGCAGCGCAACGGCAAGCTGGCCCCCACCCAGGGCTGAGATCGTTCTGACGGAACAGAACCGCCGCGGATGATCCGCGGCGGTTTTTTCATTGGCGCATTTCGGCGGCTGTGAAGAAATGAAAAAGGCCGGGTCAAACCCGGCCTTTCGTCGTCAGTTGCTGCCGCCAAGACCCGGCGGCGGGCCGCCCAGGCCCAGCCCACCCTGTGCGGGTGCAGGCTGAGCCGGGGCCGCGCCCTCGGCAGGGGCCGGCGCCGGTGCCGGTGCGCCAAGGCCCGGAGGAGGCGCGCCGAGACCCGGGGGCGTGCCGCCCAGGCCACCCGACGGGGCCGTCGTGCCGCCGTCGACCGGGGCTTGCTGGCCGAAGGGCGCGCCCAAGCCACCCAGCGACCCGAAGCCGCCGCCGGTGCCGCCGCCCATCCCGCCCGCCGGGATTTCCAGCCGGACGTTCGAGGTATCCACCGGCGCGCCCTTGTAATGCATGACCATTCCCGGGAAGGCGATCACCACGCCGATCATCACCAACTGGATGCAGACAAAGGGCACCGCACCCCAGTAGATCTGCCCGGTCCTGACGGGCGCCATGCGCTTCTTCGTGACCTTGTCGATGTATTCGCCCTTGGGCGCCACCGACCGCAGGTAGAACAGCGCAAAGCCGAAGGGCGGGTGCATGAAGGCGGTCTGCATGTTCACGCCCAGGATCACGCCGAACCAGATCAGGTCGATGCCCAATGCCTCGGCCGCGGGGGCCAGAAGGGGCACGATGATAAAGGCCAGTTCGAAGAAGTCCAGGAAGAAGGCCAGCAGGAACACCATGATCGACACGACGATCAGGAAGCCGTATTCGCCCCCCGGCAACGAGGTCAGCAGGTGTTCGACCCACAGATGCCCGTTCACGCCATAGAAGGTCAGCGAGAAGACCCGCGCCCCGATCAGGATGAACATCACGAAGGCCGACAGCCGCGTCGTGGCGTAAAGCGCCTGGCGGATCACGTCCATCGACAGACGCTTCTTGATGCCCGCCATGAACAGCGCGCCGACCGCACCCATCGCGCCCCCCTCGGTCGGGGTGGCGATGCCCAGGAAGATCGTGCCCAGCACCAGGAAGATCAGCGCCAGGGGCGGGATCAGCACGATGATGACCTGCTGGGCCAGCCGCGACATCATGTTGATGCCCGTGGCCTTGTCGATCAGCGCCACGACATAGATCACCGACACCGCGATCACGAGGCCCCAGATCGGCGCGTCGGCCGCGTGGTCGGGCCCCAGCCAGCGGGTCGTCAGCCAGAAGATGACGCCCGCCCCCGCAAGGGCCACGACCAGCGACGTGACGCCCGAACCCAGGGTCCGCGCCTCTTTCGGCAGGGCCGGCAGGTATTGCGGGCGGATCATCGACACCACGAAGATGTAGAGCATGTAGAAGCCCGTCAGCACCAGGCCGGGGATCATCGCGCCCTTGTACATGTCGCCCACTGACCGGCCCAACTGATCGGCCAGCACGATCAGCACCAGCGACGGCGGAATGATCTGCGCCAGCGTCCCCGAGGCCGCGATCACGCCCGATGCGACGCGCCGGTCATAGCCATAGCGCAGCATGATCGGCAGCGAGATCAGGCCCATCGCGATCACGGAAGCCGCGACCACGCCGGTGGTCGCCGCCAGAAGCGCGCCCACGATGATGACCGCATAGGCAAGGCCGCCCCGGATCGGGCCGAACAACTGGCCGATCGTGTCCAGCAGATCCTCGGCCATGCCGGATTTTTCCAGCACGATCCCCATGAAGGTGAAGAAGGGGATGGCCAGCAATGTCTCGTTGGCGACGACCCCCCGAAGAAGCGGTCGGGCAGCGCGCCCAGAAGCGGCCAGGAAAGGTTGATCGACCCGCCCGACAGCGGCGCGAGTTCGACCCCGATGATGAAGAACAAAAGCCCGTTGGCGGCCAGGGCGAAGGCGACGGGATAGCCGATCAGCAGAAAGACGATCAGCGAAACGAACATGATCGGCGCCATGTTCTGCGCGATGAGTTCCATCATTTGCGGGCATCCTCACGCGTCTTGTCGACGGGAATGTCGGTCAGCGGGTGGTCGGGATCGGCAAAGCCCGCCTGTTTCAGCAGATCCTCGTCCAGATCCAGGGGCGCATGATGACCCAACGGTGCGTTGTAGTCAGGAATCAGCCCACGCATCACCGCGATCTTCTTGATGATCTCGGAAATGCCCTGCAGCAGCAGCAGCAGGAAGCCCGTGAACAGCAGCGCCTTGGCCGGCCACAGCATCAGGCCGCCCGCGTTCATCGACATCTCTCCGGTGCGATAGGACCGGGCCAGCCAGGGCCAGGTCAGCCACAGCGTCAGCAGGACCATCGGCATCAGGAAGAAGATGTGGCCCAGAAGCTCGATCCAGTGCTGGACCCGGCGCGACAGGGCGCCGAACAGGATGTCGATCCGGATATGCTCGTTTTCCAGCAGCGTATAGGCCGCGGCCAGCAGAAAGGCCGCGCCGTAAAGATACCACTGCAGTTCAAGCCATGCGTTCGAGGACATGCTGAACGCCTTGCGGATCACGGCGTTGATCGCGCTGACGAAGATCGCCAGCAGGATCAGCCAGGACACGTTCCTGCCGATCACGGTGTTGACGCGGTCGATGCCGCGCGAAAGGGCCAAAAGGCCGTTCATGAAGAAAACTCCCCCAAGGGTCGGCCTTTTTGGCCTTTTGACCGTTTGTTCGTTCCTGTGGCGGTATGCGCGATGCGGAAAAACCGGTCAAGAATTTCGGCGGCCGACGTGACATATCTGCACAAGTCGTCTTGCCGTGCGGGCTGCTTCCATGCGTCAGGCCACGCTTTGGGTGCTTCATATTCCACTTGCGATTGATTGTGACGCCACGTCGCGATCATCGACGGCGGCGAATCAAAGGTCAGGATTTATGACCGTTTTTCAGGCGGAAACATCTTGCCGCCTTCCCTTGGGCCGCTGTTCCCTTCACGCAGATGCAACCATTCCGGGCGTCATCCGCCTTTACCCGCGAAGAGGTTTGGATAGTCTGAATGCCTTGCGCGCAAGCCAAAGCCTTCATCGACAAGGGGAGACGCCGATGTCAAAGCTGTTCACGACCACCGCCCTTCTGGCCGCCCTGGCCCTGCCCGCCCAAGCCGTCCAGCCCGCCGAGGGCGAGACGCTGGCCGACAGCCAGACCTATACCTATTGGCTGCTGGATGCGATCAAGTCGCTGGATCCTGCGAAGAACACCGATGTCGAAGGTTCGGACGTGCTGCGCCAGTTGTTCGAAGGCCTGATGAACGAAGACGCGGCGGGCGCGATGATCCCGGGCGTTGCGGAAAGACACCAGGAAAGCGAAGACGGGCTGACCCACACCTTCACGCTGCGCGACGCCAAGTGGTCGAACGGCGACCCGGTCACGGCGCAGGACTTCGTCTTTGCATGGCAACGGGTGGTGAACCCGGAGACGGCGTCCGAATACGCCTGGTTCCTGGAACTGATGAACATCCAGAACGCCACGCAGATCATCGCGGGCGAGATGGCGCCCGACCAGCTTGGCGTCCGTGCGGTGGACGACAAGACGCTGGAGGTCACGTTGACCACCCGCACCCCCTATTTCCTGAAGACGCTGTCCCACGCCACCACGTTCCCGGTTCCGCAAAAGGTCGTCGAACAGCATGGAGACGCTTGGACGCAGCCCGGCAACCTGGTCGGCAACGGTGCCTTCATGCTGGAAAGCCACAACCTGGGCGTCGACATCACGATGGTGAAGAACCCGAACTATTGGGACGCCGAGAATGTGGTGATGGAAACCGTGCGCGGCGTCACCGTGAATGACAACAACATCGGCCTGACCCGTTACCTGGCGGGAGAACTGGACCGCGTGCAGATCCCGGCGGGCCAATATCCGCGCCTGTCGCAGGAATACCCGGACCAGGCGATCTCGATCCCGTATTCCTGTTCCTACGCCTATGTCTTCAACGTGTCCGACAAGGGCCCCGAGGCGCTGAAGGACGTGCGCGTGCGCCAGGCGCTGTCGCTGGGTCTGAACCGCGACATCATCGTGAACCAGGTGCTGCAGGGCGGCCAGAAGCCGGCCTATAGCTGGACCCACTGGGCCATCGAGGGCTTCCAGGCCCCTGATGCCGAGATCGCCACCATGACTCAGGAGGAACGGACCGAGAAGGCCCGCGCCCTGCTGACCGAGGCAGGCTATGGTCCCGACAATCCCCTGTCGCTTTCGCTGCAATACAACACCGACGAGAACCACAAGAAGCTGGCCATCGCCGCGCAGCAGTTCTGGAAGCCCTTGGGCGTGAACATCACGCTGAACAATGTCGAATGGAAGGTGCATACCGACCGGATGCAGAACCAGGATTTCGACATGGCCCGCTATGCCTGGTGCGCCGACTATAACGAGGCGACGACCTTCCTGGATTGGTTCCGCACCGACGGCTACAACTCGGGCAAGTGGTCGAATGCGGAATACGACAAGCTGATGGCGGAGTCGAAAACGGCCGAGGATACCGCGCCGCTCTACAAGCGGGCCGAGGAGATCCTGGCCGAGGAAGTGCCCGCGGCCTTCGTCTATCACTATTCCAAGGTCGACATGATCAACCCTGCGATCAAGGGCCTTCCGACCCAGAATGTGACGAACGCCTGGTATGCCAAGGACCTGTATCGGGTGGCCGAGTAAGGTTCGCCACCGATGTTCGCCTTCATCCTGCGACGGCTGGCAATAGCGGTTCCCACGCTGCTGCTGCTGATCGTGCTGTCCTTCGTGCTGATGCATCTGGCGCCCGGCGGGCCGTTCACCCAGGAACGTGCCCTGCCGCCGCAGGTGCTGGCGAACCTCAATGCGAAATACGGGCTGGACGACCCGCTGTGGCGCCAGATCTGGAACTATGTTTACGGCATCCTGGTCCATTTCGACTTCGGCCCCAGCTTCGTCTATCCAGACCGCACCGTGAACCAGTTGATCGCGGACGGCTTCCCGGTGACGCTGACCTATGGCACGCTGTCCTTCCTTGCGGCGGTCCTTGTCGGCGTCACGCTGGGCACGCTGGCCGCGATCCGGCAGAACGGGTGGCTGGACTATCTGGCGGTCGGCATCTCGATCGGCGCGCAGGTGCTGCCGAACTTCGTGATGGCACCGCTGCTGGTGCTGGTCCTGACCCTGTGGCTGGGCTGGCTGCCCGGCGGCGGGTGGAGCTTTTCGGATCCCTCGTTCTGGATCATGCCGGTGATCGCGCTGTCCACCAGCTACATGGCCTCCATCGCGCGGATCACACGGTCCTCTATGCTGGAAGTGCTAGGGTCGAACCACATCCGCACGGCGCGCGCCAAGGGAATGCCCGAACGCCGCGTCATCCTGCGCCACGCGCTGCGCCCGGCGATGCTGCCGGTCGTCAGCTACCTGGGGCCGGTCTTCGTGTCGATGATCACCGGATCGGTCGTGATCGACATCTATTTCTCCACCGGCGGGATCGGCAAGGCCTTCGTGGATTCGGCGCTGAACCGCGATTACGCGGTGATGATGGGCGTCACCATCCTGGTTGGCGCGCTGACCATCCTGTTCAACCTGGTCGTCGATATCCTTTACGCCTGGATCGACCCGAAGATCCGGTATTAACCCCATGGTGATCGAACACGACAAGATGCGCTCGCTTGCCGCGCGGATGGCCCAGCCCGAGGTTCGGGGACGGTCCCCCTGGGCCGACGCCCGCCGCCGCTTCCTGCGCAACAAGGCGGCGATGGCGGGCCTTGTGATCCTGCTGCTGGTCGCGCTGTTCGCGATCTTCGGGGGCCAGATCGCCATCTGGTCGAACGAGGAACTGGACTTCAGCGTCATGGGCCAGGTCGCGACGATGGGCCAGCCTTCGCTGGAAAACGGGCATTACTTCGGCACCGACGACCTGGGCCGCGACCTGTTCGCGCGCACCGTCCAGGGAACCCAGATCAGCCTGCTGGTCGGCATCGTGGGCGCGGGCATCGCGGTGATCGTCGGCACGCTTTACGGCGCGGTGGCGGGTTATGTCGGCGGGCGCACCGACCAGATCATGATGCGGACGGTCGATATCCTGATGTCGATCCCCTATATGTTCGTGCTGATCCTGCTGTTGGTGATGTTCGGACGGTCGATGACCATGCTGTTTTTGGGCATCGGCCTGATTTCCTGGCTGGACATGGCGCGCATCGTGCGCGGCCAGACCCTGTCCCTGAAGAACCGCGAGTTCATCGAGGCCGCCCGCGCCACCGGCGTGTCCACTTGGCGGATCATCATCCGCCACATCGTGCCGAACCTGCTGGGCGTGGTCGCGGTCTATGCCACGCTGCTGGTGCCGCTGATGATCCTGACCGAAAGCTTCATCAGCTTCCTGGGCCTTGGCGTGCAGGAACCGCTGACCTCGTGGGGGGCGCTGATTTCCGAGGGCGCGGGCACCATGAGCTATGGCACGCTGTGGCAACTGGCCTTCCCGCTGTTCTTCTTCGTCATCACCCTGTTCGGCTTCTTCTTCGTGGGCGACGGGCTGCGCGACGCGCTTGACCCCAAGGAACGGTGACATGGCACTTCTGGACATCCGCGACCTGTCGGTCCGCTTCCACACCCACGACGCCGAGGTTCACGCCGTCAGCGATGTCAGCCTGACCCTCCAGCCGGGCGAGACGCTGGGCATCGTCGGCGAATCCGGGTCGGGCAAGTCGCAGCTTGCCTTCGCGGTCATGGGCCTTCTGGCGCGCAACGGCCAGGCTTCGGGCAGCGTTCGGCTGGACGGGCAGGAAATCCTGAACGCCCCGCCCAAGGTCATCAACCGGGTCCGGGCCGAGAAGGTCGCGATGATCTTTCAGGATCCGATGACCTCGCTGAATCCCTACATGCGCGTCTCGGACCAGATGGCCGAGGTGCTGGTCCTGCACAAGGGCCTGTCCAAGCACGCGGCCGTGGCCGAATCCGTGCGAATGCTGGATGCGGTGCGCATCCCCGACGCCAAGGGTCGGGTGCGGCTTTATCCGCATGAATTCAGCGGCGGGATGCGGCAGCGGGTGATGATCGCGATGGCGCTGCTGTGCCGGCCCAAGCTGCTGATCGCGGACGAACCCACCACCGCCCTGGACGTGACGGTGCAGGCGCAGATCATGACGCTGCTGTCGGACCTGCAACGCGACTTCGGCATGGCGATGATGCTGATCACCCACGACCTGGGCGTCGTCGCCGGATCCTGTTCGCGCGTCGCGGTGATGTATGGCGGGCGCATCCGAGAGCTGGGGCCGGTGGGTCCGCTCTTCGGCGATCCCGCCCATCCTTATACCCAGGGGCTGCTGTCGGCGATCCCGCGGATCGACACGGACGAGGGCGAACTGGCCGTCATTCCGGGCCAGCCGCCCGACATGTCCCGCCCGCCGCAGGGCTGCGCCTTCGGGCCGCGCTGCGCTTATCGCCGCGGCGACTGCGACCACCGCCCGCCGCTGGCCTCCTTCGCCCCCGACCGCTGGCGGGCCTGCTTCGCCCCCTTGGCGGAACTGCGCGCCGGAACGGAGACACGCCCATGACGAAGCCGCTTCTCGACGTGCGCGATCTTCGCGTCAGCTTTTCCGTCCGGCAGGCTGGCGCGATGCCTTGGTCCCGCCCCCGCAACCTTCAGGCCGTCGGCGGCGTCAGCTTCACCCTGCAACCGGGCGAGACGCTGGGCGTGGTTGGCGAATCCGGCTGCGGGAAATCCACGCTGGCCCGCGCGTTGATCGGCCTGGTCCCCGCAACGGGGCGCGCTGAATGGCAGGACGGCGCCGACCTGATCGGTCTGTCGGCGCGGCAGATGATGGCCTATCGCAGCCAGATCCAGATGATCTTCCAGGATCCGCTTGCCAGCCTGGATCCGCGTATGACCGTGGGCCAGATCATCGCGGAACCGCTGGTCACCCACCAGCCCGCTCTGCCCCGGTCCCAGGTTCGCGACCGCGTCAAGGCGATGATGGACCGGGTGGGCCTGCTGCCCAGCCAGATCAACCGCTATCCCCACGAATTCAGCGGCGGGCAATGCCAAAGGATCGGCATCGCCCGCGCGCTGATCGTGGAACCCCGGCTGATCATCTGCGACGAACCCGTCAGCGCGCTCGACGTCTCGATCCAGGCGCAGGTCATCAACCTGCTGATGCGACTGCAGGCCGATCTGGGCCTGTCGCTGATCTTCATCGCCCATGACCTGTCGGTGGTCCGCCACATCAGCGACCGTGTGATGGTCCTCTACCTGGGCAAGGTGATGGAGATCGCGCCCGCGCGAGACCTTTATGCCGATCCGCAGCACCCCTATACGCAGGCGCTGCTGTCAGCCGTCCCGGTGCCGGATCCCGCGCATGATCCCGCCGCGACCGTGGTGCCGCTGAAAGGCGACCTGCCCTCGCCCATGAATCCACCCTCGGGCTGCGTCTTCCGCACCCGCTGCCCGCGTGCGGCACCCCACTGCGCGGCCGAGGTGCCGGTCCTTGCCGGAGATCGCCACCAGACCGCCTGCCATTTCCCCGGCCCCTTCACGCCACAGGAAATCGCCCGCGCCCGCGCCACCGAAGCGGCCTGACCCGCCGCTTCTTTTTCATCCAAGTGTCCCCGCCGGAGGCATGGCGAGCTTGCCTGCCAAGTCAGCCGACGACGATGTGCCCCGGCCCCTCGAAGGCGCGACCGATCACGGCGGCCTCGGCAAAGTCGTGGTCGGCAAAGATCGCCAGGGCGGCCTCGGCCTCAGCCTCGGCGCAGGCCACCAGCAGGCCGCCGCTGGTCTGCGGATCGGTCAGCAGGGCACGATGGGTATCGGCAAAGCCCTGGGGCAGCACGACATCCGCGCCATAGCTGGCCCAGTTCCGCCCGGAAGCGCCGGTGACGTAGCCGGCGACAGCCAGATTGCCCACCCCCGGCAGCAGCGGCACGGCTGCCCAGTCCAGCCGCAACGCGCAACCCGATCCCCGCGCCATCTCAAGCGCGTGGCCTGCCAAGCCAAAGCCCGTCACGTCGGTCATCGCATGGACTCCTGGCAGCCGCGCCAGTTCCGGGCCAGGGGTGTTCAGCTTCGTCGTGGCCCCGACCATCGCACGATATCCATCATCCGACAGCGCGCCCTTCTTCAGCGCCGCGGACATCACGCCGACGCCCAGCGGCTTGCCCAGGATCAGCACGTCGCCCGGCCGCGCGCCGCTGTTGCGCTTTACATGGGCCGGATCGACCAGCCCAAGCGCCACCAGGCCATAGATCGCCTCGACTGAGTCGATGGTATGGCCGCCGCCGATGGGGATGCCCGCCTCGCGGCAGGCCATCGCCCCGCCTTCCAGGATGCGGGCGATGGTTTCCCCCGACAGGGTGTTGATCGGCATTCCCACCAGCGACAGCGCCATGATCGGCGTGCCGCCCATTGCATAAACGTCGCTGATCGCATTTGTCGCGGCGATGCGCCCGAAATCCAGCGGATCATCGACGATGGGCATGAAGAAATCCGTCGTCGCCACAAGCGCCTGCCGGTCGTTCAACAGGTAAACCGCCGCGTCGTCCGACGTCTCGATCCCGACCAGCAGCGCCTCGGGCACCGGCAGCATCGCCGTGCCGCGCAGCAGCCCCGTCAGCACGCCGGGCGCGATCTTGCAGCCGCAGCCGCCCCCGTGGGACAGGGATGTCAGGCGGGGTTCGGTCTTTTGCTGGTCGTCCATCGGGGTCTCCTTCGGTTGGTGCCACGCTATCACCCCAAAATCGCATCTTCAACGAAGGGCGGTTTGCGCTTAGGACGGTCGGCGCAAGGAGAAGCCCATGCTCAAGACCCGCATCATCCCCTGCCTGGACGTGGCCGACGGCCGCGTCGTGAAGGGCGTCAACTTCGTGGACCTGATCGACGCCGGCGACCCCGTCGAGGCCGCCCGCGCCTATGACGCCGCAGGCGCGGACGAGATCTGTTTCCTGGACATCCATGCCACGCATGAAAACCGGGGCACGATGTTCGACCTGGTGACGCGGACGGCGGAACAATGCTTCGTGCCCCTGACCGTGGGCGGCGGTGTCAGGACGCATGAGGATGTGCGCGCGCTGCTGCTTGCGGGGGCCGACAAGGTCAGCTTCAACTCGGCCGCCGTGGCCGATCCCGACGTGGTGGCCCATGCCGCCGACCGCTTCGGCAGCCAGTGCATCGTCGTGGCCATCGACGCCAAGACCGTCGCGGATGGCCGCTGGGAAATCTTCACCCATGGCGGGCGCAAGCCCACCGGCATCGACGCCGTCGCGTTCGCCCGCACGGTCGAGGCGAAGGGCGCCGGGGAAATCCTGCTGACCAGCATGGACCGCGACGGGACGCGCGCGGGCTTCAACATCCCCCTGACCCGCGCCATCGCGGATGCGGTGAACATCCCGGTCATCGCCTCGGGCGGGGTCGGCACGCTGGACCACCTTGTCGAGGGGGTGACCGAAGGCCATGCAAGCGCCGTCCTTGCTGCCTCGATCTTCCATTTCGGCACCTTCACCGTGGCCGAGGCCAAGGCCCACATGGCCGCCGCCGGCATCCCGATGAGGCTCGCATGAGCGCGCTTCACGACCTTGCCGCCACCATCGCCGCCCGCAAGGCTGCCGATCCCGACAGCAGCTGGACGGCGAAACTGCTGGCGAAGGGCCCCGAGAAATGCGCCGAGAAGTTCGGCGAGGAAGCGGTCGAAGCGATCATCGAGGCGGTCAAGGGCGACCGGGACCGCCTGACCAGCGAGGCGGCGGACGTCATCTTTCACCTGCTGGTGATGCTGGCTGCGCGGGACGTGACGCTGGCCGATGTCGAGACGGAACTGGAACGGCGGGCCGGGACCTCGGGACTGGTGGAAAAGGCGTCGCGTCCGTAATCGCTGGGCCTTGTGTCGCTTGCCCTTTTCCTTGGGGTGCCTTGGGGTCTATAAGCGGGCAAATTGTTGCGGCAGGGCCGCAACCGAATAAACATGGCAGAGGACCGCATGAGCAACGATTCCCAAAACGGCAAGCATCACGAAGGCGACGTGGCTTTCATCCAGTCGCTTGCGGAACTGTTGAATGCCAGCGACCTGTCGGAACTGTCGGTCAAGCGGGAATATGGCGAACATGACCGGCTGACGGTCAGCCTGTCCAAGCAGGGCAAGCAGATCGCCTATGCCGCAGCCCCCGTCGCCGCGGCCCCTGCACCCGCTGCAGCGCCCTCCGCACCGGCCGCGCAATTGCCTGTCGTCAGCGAAGACCCGGCCAGCCTGCCGGGCGTCGTTACCTCGCCCATGGTGGGCACCGCCTACCTGTCCGCCGAACCAGGAGCCACGCCTTTCGTCCAGATCGGGCAAGCGGTTGCCGAAGGCGACACGCTGCTGATCGTCGAGGCGATGAAGACCATGAACCACATCCCCTCGCCCCGCGCAGGAACCGTCAAGCGCATCCTGATCGACGACGGCACCCCGGTCGAATTCGGCGCCCCCCTGATGGTCGTCGAGTGAGGCGGGGATGTTTGACAAGATCCTGATCGCCAACCGGGGCGAAATTGCCCTGCGCGTGATTCGCGCCTGCCGCGAGATGGGCATCGCCTCGGTCGCGGTTCATTCCACCGCCGACGCCGATGCGATGCACGTCCGCATGGCCGACGAATCGGTCTGCATCGGCCCGGCGCCGTCATCGGCCAGCTACCTTTCCATGCCCGCCATCATTTCCGCCTGCGAGATCACGGGGGCGCAGGCGATCCATCCGGGCTATGGCTTCCTGTCCGAAAACGCGGCCTTTGTGCAAATGGTCGAAGACCACGGCATCACCTTCATCGGGCCGCGCGCGGAACATATCCGCATCATGGGCGACAAGATCACCGCCAAGGACACGATGAAGAACCTGGGCGTGCCCTGCGTTCCGGGCAGCGACGGTGGCGTCGATGACGTGGACCAGGCCAAGCGCGTGGCGGCGCATATCGGCTATCCAGTCATCATCAAGGCCACGGCGGGCGGCGGCGGACGCGGCATGAAGGTGGCCCAGGACGAAGCAGGCCTGGAGGTCGCGTTCCGCACCGCGCGGGCCGAGGCCAAGGCGGCCTTCGGCAATCCCGACGTCTATATCGAGAAATACCTCCAGAAGCCGCGCCACATCGAGATCCAGGTCTTCGGCGACGGCAAGGGCCGTGCTGTCCATCTGGGCGAACGCGACTGTTCCCTGCAACGTCGCCACCAGAAGGTGCTGGAGGAAGCCCCCGGCCCCGCCATCAGCACCGAGGAACGCGCCCGCATCGGCAAGGTCTGCGCCGATGCCGTGGCCCGTATCGGCTATGCAGGCGCCGGCACGATCGAGTTCCTGTATGAGGACGGCGAGTTCTACTTCATCGAGATGAACACCCGCCTGCAGGTCGAACATCCCGTGACCGAGGCGATCTTCGGCGTGGATCTGGTCCGCCAGCAGATCCTGGTCGCCGCCGGTCAGGAGATGGAGTTCCGGCAAGAGGATCTCTCGATCCGCGGCCATTCGATCGAGGTCCGGATCAACGCCGAAAAGGTGCCGGGCTTTTCGCCCTGCCCCGGCCGGATCACCCAGTATCACGCGCCGGGCGGCTTGGGCGTTCGGATCGACAGCGCGCTTTACGACGGCTATTCCATTCCTCCCTATTACGACAGCCTGATCGGCAAGCTGATCGTGCATGGCCGCGACCGGTCCGAAGCCCTGGCGCGGCTTGAGCGTGCCTTGGGCGAATTGATCGTGGACGGGATCGATACCACGGTTCCGCTGTTCACGGCCCTGCTGCAGGAACCCGATATCCGGTCGGGCAACTATTCGATCCACTGGCTGGAACGCTGGCTGGATCAGAAGTTCGGCTGAGGCCGGATCGTGCTGACGCCCGCGCAACTGCTGAAAGGCTATGCGCAGGGCGTCTTTCCCATGGCCGAAAGCGCCTATGACACGCGGCTGCACTGGTTTGATCCGCCGTTGCGGGGGATCCTGCCTGTTGGCGGCGTCCATGCCTCGCGGTCGCTGTTGCGCGATCTGCGAAGGGGTGGATGGACAGCGCATCTGGACGGCGACTTCGAGGCCGTGGTGGCTGCCTGCGCGGACCGGGACACGACCTGGATCAATGAGCCGCTGGCCCGTCTTTATTCCCAGTTGCACCGGGCGGGCCGCGCCCATGCGCTTGAGATCCGCCATGATGGCAGGTTTGCGGGCGGCATATTCGGGGTAACGATCGGGGCGGCCTTCTTCGGGGAGTCCATGGCCTCGGCCCGGACGAACGGGTCCAAGATGGCGCTTCTGTGGATGTCCAGCCAACTTGCGCGCTGCGGCTTTACCCTGTTCGACACGCAGTTCCTGACGCCGCATCTGGAACGCATGGGCGGGCGGGAAATACCGCGCGCGCAATATCGCGCCCTGCTGGCCGAGGCCCTGCCCCGGCAGGCCGACCTGCTGTCAGCTCCGTTGCCGGGTGCGGATCAGCTTTGGCAGGAAATCACCCAGACGTCATAACGCCGGTCGTCAAGCGCCGACAGCGCGGGGGACGACGCGATCATCCAGCCGCTGAACAGGGTCACGTTCTGCGCCGTATCCGTGATCGTCAGCTGGGCATAGGCGTCCGAGCTGGGATCGCCGGCCGGATAGCGGCATTCGCCCAGACGGACCTGCAGCCTGCCATAGTTTACCGCCTGCCCCACCTCGACCGGAAGATCCGTGGTGCGGCCCGAAATCTTGTCCAATCCGCGCAGCAGGGCGCCGTCGGCTCGTGCAACCTCTTGCGCTGCGGCAGGCGCGGCCAAGGCCAGCATGACCAGCAGGGACCGGATCACGAGTTTTCCTCGTCCTGCGACTGGCTGTCCACGAACTTCATCATCAACTGCAGCAGGCTGACAGCACCCTGCACATCCTCGATCTCGTCGCCGGGGGAAAGATTGTCGGGGCTGCCGCCCGGCTGGATGAGGATATAGGCCCCGCCCAGCAGGCCATCCGACTGGATCAGGGCGGCACTGTCGGAAGGAAGCGCGATATTGGCAGGAAGCGTCAGCCGCGCATCGGCCATGTAGGTGTCGGGATTAAGCGCCACGTCCGAGACGCGGCCCACCGGAACCCCGGCCAGCCGGACCTCGGTCCCGACCGAAACCCCATCGACGTCGGGAAAGGATGCGCGGACCTCGTAACCCGCTTCGCGCGAAAAGTCCGTGCCGAACCCCCAGGCCAGAAATCCCGCGGCAACGACCAGAACCGCGGTTCCGGCCAGAAGCTCTGCCCGGTGCTCTGCCCCTGCCGACATCTATTCGGGCTGCCAGGCGTCGTAATCACTGCGCGCGGGTTGTTCCGCACGGTAAAGCGATCCTTCCGGGTAATAGGCGCCCACAGTTC
Organism: Paracoccus sp. AK26; assembly: GCF_011801365.1. Lineage (NCBI taxonomy): Bacteria > Pseudomonadati > Pseudomonadota > Alphaproteobacteria > Rhodobacterales > Paracoccaceae > Paracoccus > Paracoccus sp. AK26. The sequence continues at coordinate 1,296,136 of NZ_CP041041.1, read as the reverse complement.
CGGTCGGGTTCTCTCGATGCGGCTTTTCCCAGGACTTGCGGGCCAGCGGGGCCTTGGTCGGCGGTTCGTCCCAGGTGTGGTGCAGCCAGCCATGCCATTCCGGACTGACCCGGCTTGCCTGGGATTCGCCGCTAAAGATCACCCAGCGGCGCGATCCGTCCTTGTTCTGGTAGAAGACGTTGCCCTCGGCATCCTCGCCAACCTTTATCCCGTTCCGCCAGGTCCAGAACTGGGTGTTGACGGTCTGGCTGTTCCACCAGGTCAGGGCGCGGAGCAAGAAAGACATGGGGCTGGAACCTCTTATTCGTGGCTGCCGCAGATATGGCCCAAACTGCGTCCAAGATCCAGCCTGCCCGACTGGCAAGCCGCAGATAAACTTGCCCGCCGCGCTTAGTGGAGAGGTCAGGTAAACCCTTCAACCGCGGCACCAACCGGCAAGAAGGGCGCAGGGAACATGGGCAGACACCCCCTGCGCGCCCAGTTGTTTCAGCTTGCCGAGGCGGCTTCCTTCTTGGGGTCGGCGTGGATCAGCAAGGGCTTCGCGACGGCGTTGTCCACCGCTTCCTCGTTCACCACGACCTCTTCGACGCTGTCCATCCCCGGCAGTTCAAACATGGTATCCAGCAGGATGTCCTCCATGATCGACCGCAGCCCCCGTGCGCCGGTCTTGCGCTTGATGGCGCGCTTGGCGATGGCCTGCAGGGCGTCATCGGTGAAGGTCAGTTGCACGCCTTCCAGATCGAACAGGCGCTGATACTGCTTGACCAAGGCGTTCTTCGGCTTGGTCAGGATGATGATCAGCGCTTCCTCGTCCAGGTCGGTCAGGGTCGCGATCACGGGCAGGCGGCCCACGAATTCCGGGATCAGGCCGAACTTCAGCAGATCCTCCGGCTCCAGTTCCTTGAACAGCTCGCCCACGCCGCGATCGTCGTTTTCCTTGACGCTGGCGCCGAAGCCCATCGCAGTGCCCTTGTTGCGCTGCGCGATGATCCGGTCAAGGCCCGCAAAGGCACCGCCGCAGATGAACAGGATGTTGGTCGTGTCCACCTGCAGAAATTCCTGCTGCGGATGCTTGCGGCCGCCCTGCGGGGGAACGCTTGCGACCGTGCCCTCCATGATCTTCAGAAGCGCCTGCTGCACCCCCTCGCCCGAGACGTCGCGCGTGATCGAGGGGTTGTCGGACTTGCGGGTGATCTTGTCCACCTCGTCGATATAGACGATGCCGCGCTGCGCACGCTCGACATTGTATTCCGACGCCTGGAGGAGCTTGAGGATGATGTTCTCGACATCCTCGCCCACATAGCCAGCCTCGGTCAGCGTGGTCGCGTCGGCCATGGTAAACGGAACGTCGAGGATTCTGGCCAGGGTCTGGGCCAGAAGCGTCTTTCCGCAGCCGGTCGGACCAATCAGCAGGATGTTCGACTTGGCAAGCTCGATCTCGCCCTTGCCGCCGTGGTTCAGCCGCTTGTAGTGGTTGTGGACGGCCACGGACAGCACGCGCTTGGCATGTTCCTGGCCGATCACGTAATCATCGAGAACCGCGCAGATCTCCTTGGGCGTCGGCACGCCGTCGCCCGACTTCAACCCCGAGGATTTCGTTTCCTCGCGGATGATGTCCATGCACAGTTCGACGCATTCATCGCAGATGAAGACCGTTGGTCCTGCGATCAGCTTGCGCACCTCATGCTGGCTCTTGCCGCAAAAGCTGCAATAGAGCGTGTTCTTGCTGTCACTGCCGGACTGGTTTGCCATCGTCCAAGATCCTTGATTGCCGCAGGTCTGCCAACCGCGGGCGGCCCGGCGCCGGGGGCCGCAACTGAATTGTCCAGCGGCGAAAGGATCGCCGCAGGCCTGTGTTCCTTATGTTAAGGATGACGCAGGCGCGTCACAATCCCCAACAAGTCTATTTCTTCTCGGGTTCCGCCTTGCCGCGCGGGGCAACCACTTCGTCGATCAGACCCCAGTCCCTTGCCTCTTCGGGCGACATGAAGCGGTCACGCTCCAACGCCTGCTCGACTTCCTCAAGGCTGCGGCCGGTATGGGCCACGTAAATCTCGTTCAGGCGGCGCTTCAGCTTCTCGGTCTCGCGTGCGTGGATCAGGATGTCGGTGGCCTGTCCCTGGAACCCGCCAGAGGGCTGGTGGACCATCACACGGCTGTTGGGCAGCGAATAGCGCAGCCCCGGTTCGCCCGCCGCCAGCAGCAGCGAGCCCATCGAGGCGGCCTGCCCGACCACCAGCGTCGAGACGCGCGGGCGGATGTATTGCATCGTGTCATAGATCGACAGGCCCGAGGTCACGACGCCGCCGGGGCTGTTGATGTACATGCTGATATCCTTGTTGGGATTTTCAGCTTCCAGAAACAGCAATTGCGCGCAGATCAGGGTGGACATGCCGTCATGCACGGGACCCGAGACGAAGATGATCCGTTCCTTGAGCAGGCGCGAGAAGATGTCATAGGCCCGTTCCCCGCGAGAGGTCTGTTCGACCACCATGGGGACAAGGGTGTTCATGTAGAATTCTGCCGGATCGGTCATCGTCTGTCCTTGCCTTGTGTCCCTGTTCCCGCGATTCGCCAGGGCGCTGATCCCACCGATAGCCGCGAAAGGTTGACAGAGTCTTAGTAACGGGCAAGGTCCGCTGCAAGGCATGGAACGAAGTTCGGCCCGTCCCCGACGGCGCCGCCAGCAGGAGATGGACGTGAAACTGATCGTGGGTCTGGGCAATCCCGGCGCCAAATATGCCGCAAACCGCCACAATATCGGCTTCATGGCCGTGGACCGGATCGCCCAGGATCACGGCTTTTCCCCATGGAAGGCGCGCTTCCAGGGTCTTGTATCCGAAGGCCGGCTGGGGGCCATGCGGATCACCCTGCTGAAGCCGCAGGGCTTCATGAACCTGTCAGGGCAATCGGTGGGCGAAGCGATGCGATACCTAAAGCTGAACCCGGAAGACGTGATCGTCCTGCATGACGAACTGGATCTGGCGCCCGCCAAGTGCCGGGTCAAGCAGGGCGGCGGCCATGCGGGTCATAACGGGCTTCGGTCGATCCACCAGCATATCGGCCCGGATTATGGCCGCGTCCGGCTGGGGATCGGCCATCCGGGCCACAAGGACCGGGTCGCGGGATATGTCCTGTCGGACTTCGCGAAGGCCGACCAGGACTGGCTGGACGACCTGCTGCGCGGCATCTCGGACGGGGCCGAGGCTTTGGCCGAAGGCGATGGCGCGCGGTTCCAGAACCTTGTGGCGGCCCGAACCCAGCCCGCGCGAAACAGCGGGAAGGGGCCCGCCCTGGCCACGCCCGCGCCCGTCAAGGACTCCCCCCCATCCCTCGCTCCGGCAGAGCCCGACAAGCCCGCGACCCTGACGGACAAGCTGCGGCAACTGACCGACCGCTTCCGCTGATCCGGGGTTGGCCTCGCCCGTCCCTGGCGCTAGCCTGACCCTTGGGAGGATCGGACATGGAACCGTCGCTGAACGTCCTTGGAACACGGCTCGAGCCTTGCTCGATGAAGCCGCTGACGGGGTTTTACCGCAACGGCTGCTGCGACACGGGACCAGAGGATGCCGGCAGCCACACCGTCTGCGTGGTGGTCGACGCCGAGTTCCTGGCGCTGTCGAAATATCTGGGCAACGACCTGAGCACGCCGCGCCCCGAATACCGTTTCGAAGGGCTGAAGCCTGGAGACCGCTGGTGCCTCTGCGCGGCGCGTTTCCTCCAGGCCGCGCAAGAGTTCGGGGCGCCGAAGGTCGTGCTGGAATCGACCCATGCTCGGGCGCTTGACATCATCCCGATCGAGCTGCTGCGGGCCCATGCCGTCAATGCGCAAAGCTAAGCATCTGGCACTTGCGCTGAGCGTGCTGCCCCTGCAAGTCCTGGCGCAGGATCTGCCCAGCGACATGCCGATCAGGCCTGCGGACCGGGAACGGCTTGCCGGCTATCATGCCGCGGCCGGGGATGCGCTGCTTCAGGCCCTGTCCGAGGGCGGAGGGGCGGATCTGGACATGATGATCGAGGCGTTGTCCGGGAAGGCCCTGCCGGCGGACCAGGCCGTCTCGATCCTGGCCGGGGACTGGTCCTGTCGGATGATCAAGGTGGGCGGCCTTTTGCCGGTGACAGCCTATAGCCCATTCAGCTGCAGGATGACGACCGATGGTGGCTTCGAAAAGCTGACTGGCTCGCAGCGGACCAAAGGGCAGATCTATCGTGATGGCGACCGGCTGGTCTATCTGGGAACGGGCTTCGTTGCGGGCGATAGGCCGCCCGCCTACGCGGAACTGCCCGAACAAGCCGACATTCAGGCCGACCCGCAAAGACTGCCCGAAGTGGGTGTTGTGGAAATGGTCTCGCAGACCAAAGGGCGAATCCTGTTCCCCAGCCCGCAGCTGGAATCGCGCTTCAACATCCTGCTGCTGACGCGTTGAAACGCCGGGCCAAAAGGCCCGGTGTCCTGGTGTTACCCGTTGCTGCCGGACCCACCCGAACCGCCATCGGACCCACCATCCGATCCGCCATCGGACCCGCCGTCCGATCTGCCGTCGGAACCGCTGGCACCGTCCGATCCTGCGCCACCGCCATCGGAACCACCGTCAGAGCCGCCTGCCCCAGCCTCGCCACCCGTGCCAGTCCCGCCGTCGCTGCCTGTGCCAGCTCCGGCGTCCGCACCTGTATCGCCGTCTTCCGCGCCGTCATCGGCATCGGTGGTGCCGCCGCTATTGTTGCCACCAAGCACGTCCCGGGCCACGTCGCCTCCGCTGCTGGTGTCCGGGCCTGCGCGCATCTCGACGCCATCAACCGAGACAAGGCTGCCATTCGCAATGCTGTAGACCAGTTCGGTCGGCTGCCCGTTGCGCTGCGCGTTCACCGTCATCAGCGCGCCTTCGCGCAGGATGTGGATGTCGGTGAAGCCCTGGGACAGCAGCGTCTCGATCACGACCTGGTCGTTCTGGATCTGCTCGGGCAAGGGGAAGGCCGGAACGGCGACTGCGCCGACCGGGGGCTGCGGCTGCAAAGCGGGATCGACGATGACGGCGGTATTGCCGCCGGGCGTCTCGACCACCGTCTGGGCCAGGGCCGGCGTGGCCAGAAAGCCCCCGGTCGCGCCGATCAGCGCGAGGGCCAGGGATGTCTTCTGCGATGTCTTGAGCATGGTGTCCTCCGTCATGCGGTCGGGCCTCAACCCGCGGCGCATGACAGAGGTTCCAGCGCCTTACGTCTTGATATCAAAGCCCAGATGCTTGGCGACGGTGAAGATGTCCTTGTCGCCGCGCCCGCACATGTTCATCACGATAAGATGGTCGCGCGGCAGGCTCGGCGCAATCTTGATGACATGGGCCAGGGCATGGCTGGGCTCCAGTGCCGGGATGATCCCTTCCTGCGCGCAGCATAACTGGAACGCGGCCAAGGCCTCGTCGTCTGTGATGCTGACATATTCGGCGCGGCCGGTATCGTTCAGCCAGGCATGTTCCGGGCCAATGCCCGGATAGTCCAGGCCCGCGCTGATCGAATGGCCTTCCAGGATCTGGCCGTCGTCGTCCTGCAGCAGATAGGTGCGGTTGCCGTGCAAGACGCCCGCGCGCCCGCCCGACAGGCTGGCGCAATGCTCCATCCGGTCGTCCACGCCCCTGCCGCCGGCCTCGACACCGATGATGCGGACTTCCTTGTCGTCGAGGAAGGGGTAGAACAGGCCCATCGCATTCGAGCCGCCGCCGATCGCGGCGATGATGGTGTCGGGCAGCCGGCCTTCGCGCGGCAGGATCTGTTCCTTGACCTCTTTGCCGATGATCGACTGGAAGTCGCGGACCATGGCCGGATAGGGGTGCGGGCCCGCCACGGTGCCGATGCAATAGAAGGTGTCGCGCACATTCGTCACCCAATCCCGCAGCGCGTCGTTCATGGCGTCCTTCAGCGTGCCGCGACCGCTGGTGACGGGCACGACCTCGGCCCCCAGCAGACGCATCCGGAACACGTTCGGCGCCTGGCGTTCCACGTCATGCGCGCCCATGTAGACCACGCATTTCAGGCCAAAGCGCGCGCAGACCGTCGCGGTCGCCACGCCGTGCTGGCCCGCGCCGGTTTCGGCGATGATCCGGGTCTTGCCCATGCGGCGCGCCAGCAGGATCTGGCCCAGCACGTTGTTGATCTTGTGCGCGCCGGTGTGATTCAGTTCATCCCGCTTCATGTAGATCTTGGCGCCGCCCAGGTGTTCCGTCAGCCGTTCCGCGAAATACAAGGGCGAGGGCCGCCCGACATAGTGGGTCCAGAGGTCGTCCATCTGGGCCCAGAATTCAGGGTCCGTCTTGGCGCGTTCGTATTCGGCTTCCAGGTCCAGGATCAGCGGCATCAGGGTCTCGCTGACGAAGCGGCCCCCATAGATGCCGAACCGGCCCTGCTCATCGGGGCCGGTCTTGTAGCTGTTCACCAGATCATCGGCCATGGGATCGCCTTCACGGTTGGAATGGGTATTTGGGCAACGAAGAAGCCTCAGAGCGTCTTCTTATAGCCGATATGGCTGGGGGTGAAGCCCAGGCGGTCATAGAAGCGATGCGCGTCCATGCGGGTCCGGTTGGTGGTCAGCTGCATCTGCCCGCAGCCGGCGGCGCGGGCCCGCGCTTCGGCATCGGCCACCAGCAGCGCGCCGATCCCCCGGCCCCGCAGGTCAGAGGCGACGCGCACCCCCTCGATCTGCGCGCGAAGCGTCGCCTTGGCCGAGAGGCCGGGAATGAAGATCAATTGATAGCAGGCCACCAATCGGTCGCCGGACAGGCCGACGATCAGGTGGTTTTCGCGCTGGCGCTGCATTGCGTCAAAGGCGGAAAGATAGGGCGCGGGATCGGTCGTTTCGCGCGCCTGCCCCAGGATGTCGTCGGCCAGGAGAGCCACGACCGCCGGAACCTCGTCGCGCGCGGCAGGACGGAACAGGACGGTCATGACGCGGCTGCGATAAAGGCGCGGATCAGCCCCTCGTCCTTCAGGCCCGGCTCGGCCTCCACGCCCGAGGACACGTCCACGGCGGGCGCGCCGGTCAGGCGGATGGCCTCGGCCACGTTCTGGGCCGTCAGCCCGCCCGCCAGCATCCAGGGGCGCAGCCACTTGCGACCGACCAGCAGGCGCCAGTCAAAGGACAGGCCGTTACCACCCGGAAGGTCGGCGTCGCGCGGCGGCTTGGCATCGACCAGCAGCATGTCCGCCACCAGCCCGTAATCCGTCAGCGCCGGCAGGTCCGAGGCGTCGGAAAGACCCACCGCCTTCATCACCGGCAGGCCGGTCAGCGCCTTGACCGCAGCCACCCGATCCGGGCTTTCGCTGCCGTGAAGCTGGATCACGTCAAGCGGCACACGGGCCAGAACCTCGTCCAGCAGGGCATCGTCCGGATCGACGAACAGCCCGACACGCGCCACCCCGACCGGCACCAGGGGTGCCAGCATTGCAGCCTCGTCAACGGATACCGCGCGGGGCGATTTCGGAAAGAACACCAGGCCCACGTAGCGCGCCCCGGCCTCGGCTGCCGCAGAGATGTGCTCGGGCCGGTGCAGGCCGCAGATCTTGACCTGCGACATGCCTCAGGTCCGGGCGGGCAGCGTGGTGCCTGCCGCCGGTTCCGCCGAAGCCGCCGGCAGCGTCGGCTGCTGCCCGGTCCGCGGGCTGTCGAGGATCGCCAGAACCTCGTCCTTGGGGGCGGCGTGGCGGCTGCGCAGGTGGCCGACTTCGCTTTCCAGCTTGGCCGCGCGGCTTGCCTGTGCCTTGGCTTCGCGGCGGATCTGGGACTCGCGCAGCCATTCCCAGACCAGGCCGGCGATCATGCCAAGGGCGAAGGCCAGGAAGATCACAAGGAACAGGGGCAGATCGACGGCCCAGCGGCCGCCGAGGAACTGCCCGAAATTGGCCGGAAAGGCCGACAGGGTCACCGTCTCGCGATTGGCCAAGGCCACGGCAATCAGGATGACCGCCAGCAGGACCACGAAGATCAGTCGAAGAAAGCGCATGGAATGTCCTTGGTTGCGGCCGCCGGTCACGGCACGATGCTGTGCAACCTAATAAGCCCTTCAGGCGTCCCCGTTCAACCGATCACGCAACAGTTTGCCGGTCTTGAAGAAGGGAACGGACTTCTGGTCCACATCCACGGCCTCGCCCGTGCGGGGATTGCGGCCGGTGCGGGCGTCGCGCTTCTTGACCGAGAAGGCCCCGAAGCCGCGAAGTTCGACCCTGTCGCCGCGTGCCATGGCGTTGATGATTTCCTCGAACACGGTGTTCACGATCCGCTCGACATCGCGCCGGAACAGATGCGGGTTTTCGTCAGCGATAAGCTGGATCAATTCGGACCGGATCATCATCCCCCCAGGTGGCGTAACGGCTGCAAGATGTCGTCCGCAGGACTTGTGACAAAAGGCAACGCAGGAAAAGGTTCCCAGTTTCCATAGCGATGCCAGTTTTGCCTCGATCACGCAAGAGAGGTGGAGATTCCCTGCCCGTTCGCCAGGCAGCAAGAAGCCCGCCCCGCATCTGCGGAGCGGGCAATATCATGCCGCCTGGGCCGCGATCAGTTGCCGCGGTTCAGGGCAGCGCCCAGGATGTCGCCCAGCGACGCGCCCGAATCCGAACTGCCGTACTGGTCGATGGCTTCCTTTTCCTCGGCGATCTCGCGTGCCTTGATCGACAGGCCCAGACGACGGGTCTTGGTGTCGATGTTGGTGACGCGGGCATCGACCTTGTCGCCGACCTGGAAGCGTTCGGGACGCTGGTCCTGACGGTCGCGGGCCAGATCGCTGCGGCGGATGAACGACTTGACGCCGTTGTATTCCACCTCGACGCCACCATCCTCGATCGCGGTGACCTCGACGGTCACGACCGAGCCACGCTTCACGCCGTCAACGGCTTCGGCCATGTGCTCGTTTTCCAGCGACTTGATCGACAGGCTGATGCGTTCCTTCTCGACATCCACGTCCTGGACGACGGCTTTCACCACGTCGCCCTTGCGGAAGTCCTGGATCGCGTCTTCGCCGCGGGCATCCCACGAGATGTCCGACAGGTGGACCATGCCGTCGATATCGCCTTCCAGGCCCACGAACAGACCGAATTCGGTGATGTTCTTGACCTCGCCCTCGATGACGGTGCCGGTCGGATGCGTTTCGGCAAACACTTCCCACGGGTTGCGCTGCGTCTGCTTCAGGCCCAGCGACACGCGGCGCTTGGCTTCGTCGATCTCCAGCACCATCACTTCGACTTCCTGAGAGGTCGAGACGATCTTGCCCGGATGGACGTTCTTCTTGGTCCAGCTCATTTCCGAGACATGGACCAGACCCTCGACACCGGCTTCCAGTTCGACGAACGCGCCGTAGTCGGTGATGTTGGTCACGCGGCCCTGATGAACCGAGCCGATCGGGAACTTGTCGCCCACCGTATCCCACGGATCGGCCTGCAGCTGCTTCATGCCCAGGCTGATGCGGTGGCTGTCCTTGTTGATCTTGATGACCTGGACCTTCAGGGTCTCGCCGATCGACAGGATCTCGGACGGGTGGTTGACGCGGCGCCAGGCCATGTCGGTGACGTGCAGCAGGCCGTCAACACCGCCCAGGTCGACGAACGCACCGTATTCGGTGATGTTCTTGACGACGCCGTCCACGGTCTGGCCTTCGGTCAGGTTGGCGATCACCTCGGCGCGCTGTTCGGCGCGGCTTTCTTCCAGGATGGCGCGGCGCGACACGACGATGTTGCCACGGCGGCGGTCCATCTTGAGGATCTGGAACGGCTGCTTCAGACCCATCAGCGGGCCGGCGTCGCGCACGGGGCGCACATCGACCTGCGAACCGGGCAGGAAGGCGACAGCGCCGCCCAGGTCGACCGTGAAGCCGCCCTTGACGCGGCCGAAGATGGCGCCTTCGACGCGCTCTTCATCGGCATAGGCTTTTTCCAGACGGTCCCAGGCCTCCTCGCGGCGGGCTTTCTCGCGCGAGATGCTGGCTTCGCCGCGGGCGTTCTCGACGCGGTCCAGATAGACCTCGACCTCGTCGCCGACCTTGATGCTAGGCTCTTCGCCCGGATTTGCGAATTCCTTCAGATCGACGCGGCCTTCCATCTTGTAGCCGACGTCGATGATGGCCTGTCCCGCCTCGATGGCGATGACGCGGCCCTTGACGACCGAACCTTCGTCCGGGGTGTCAATGTCGAAGCTTTCGTTCAGGAGGGCTTCGAATTCCTCCATGGTCGCTTTAGCGCACATATATGATCGGTTTCCTTTACGACGATTTTACTGGCCATGCGGTTGGCTCCGCCGGTCTTTATGACGCCTTTCGGGAACGACAAAGGGTCGCGGCGTGACGCCCGACCCGTTCCGTTGCGGTCTGTTCTGACCATCTCGCCCTAAGACTGGCGTGCATATAGAGGTGTTTTGCCCATAACTCAATGCAAAAGTGCCGCTTGTGCGGGTCACGCCGTGCTGAGAACGGTTTCCGTCGCCCCCGGAACGATCGGTTCCTCCGCCGGCTGATGCGCCACCCAGACACCGCTTTCACGAGAGAAATACTCGTGCTCGGGTGGCCGGAAAGCTGCTTGGCCCATCGGCGCGATGTGCCGTTCGATGGACAAAAATGGGCCGTCGATCTGCAGGACCGCGAATTCGTTCTGCCTGTCGGACAGCCGCCCGCACAGTGCCGTGCCTGCCTGCACCTGCAAAAGGCCGGGATGCGCCGTCTGGTCCAGCATGGCCCCGGTCGCCCAGACATGCAGGTGCCCTGACAGGGCGATCTGCGCGCCTGCGCGGTCCAGCCGGGCCAATGCCTCGGGCGCGCGGCGCGACAGCTCCTTGTCGACCTGTGCCAGATGTTCAAGGGGATGGTGCACGGCCACGATGTTCATCGCCTCCGGGTCAAGGCTATGTTCCAGCCGAGCGATCTCTCCGTCGCGGATGATGCCGCGCTGCACCGCCGAGGGATCGACGCTGTTCAGCCCCATGACGCGGACCCGGCCAATCTGGCGGCAGGGCGTCAGTTGAGGGCCAATGGCGCGGCGAAACCCCCGCCACGGCATCAGGAACCGGACCGGCAGGTTGTAAAGCGGCACGTCGTGGTTGCCGGGGATCACCATCACCGGCGCTTCGATCCGCGACAGGAACGCAGCCGCCTGGGAATACTGGGCGGGGCGGGCACGGTGCGTCACGTCGCCCGTCACCACGACAAGATCGGCCCGGGCGGCATTGACCCGGTCCAGCAGGGGCTCCACCAGTTCGGACCGGTGGAAGCCGAAATGCAGGTCGGACAGATGGGCGATCCGCGTCACGCCCCCGCGTCCTGCGTCTTGTTGCTGCCATCGGCGGGAACCAGAACCTTCAGCGCACCATGCATCACCTGGACGTGGAAGGGGCTTTTCATCCGTGTCTTCTCGCCGTCATGGGCGATCAGTTGCTGGGCCTTGTCGGTCTCGATCTGCAGGCTTTCGGTGACGATCAGGTCGAAGTCGCTGTCCTTGGCACTGAAGCCAAGGGCCAGCCTGACGGCCGAACGCATCAGCGGCAGCGGCTTGCGCGCCTTGGCGATCAGCACCGCAAGGTTCCCGGCACGGATCGCATCGGCCCCATCCAATCCGAAGGAATCAAGCTGGTAGGCGCTGCGGGCCACGAAGACCAGGGCCGTGGTGTATCGCTGCTCCTCTCCCTCGACCGTGGCGGTCAGGCGCATGGGGTGGCGCAGCCGCCGAAGCGCGACCATCACCGACCAATAGGCCGCAAGCCGCGAACGGCCCCAGCGTTTGTAGATCCCCTCGCGCGTCTTGAGGATATGCGGATAGGCGCCAAGGCTGACGTTGTTCAGGAAGACAAGCCCGTCGATCTGGCCCACATCTACGGCGCGCGGCCGGGCGTCCAGCAGCGTTTCAAGGGCGTCCTCGATCGTCTCGCCCACGCCCAGGTCGCGCGCGAAATAGTTGAAGGTGCCGCCCGGAAGCACGCCCATCAGCGTGTCCGTTCCGGCAAGCGCGCCCGCAATGGCCGATTGCGTCCCGTCGCCGCCCGCGGCCACGACGACATCGAAACCGTCCCTGACCGCCTGCCGGGCAAGGTCCTGCAACTGATCGCCCCGGCTGGTTTCCCGCAGCGCAAATTCGGCCACCCGCCCTTGCAGCGCCTCTCGGATGGTCTTGGCCTGGGCTTCGGCATCCTGCTTGCCCGACCCGCGGTTGCGGATCACGCACAGCCTGCAGGCGGAAAGATCGACCTTGTCGGCGGTGTCACGCATCGGGGTCCCCATGTCGGTTGCCCTCATCAACACCCGGACCGCCGGGCAGTTTCACCGCATCCGCATCAAAGGCTGAGGGCTGCCTCTTGGACCGAGGGGCGCAGGCCCGCGCCGCCCGAAGCGATGTAGGATTTCAACTGCTCGCGCATGCGGGGTTCCCAGTAATCCTTCAGATGCGCCGCGATCTTGTCGGGCGCGTGGCCCGGCTGGGTGTCGAAGAACGTGGCGATCTGGTTGGCCATGGTGACCATCTTTTCAGGCGACATCGTAAACCTTTGCCCGCAGGCGTTCGGGGTGGCAGAACAGATCGAAGCCTTCGCCACGCGCAAAGGCGGCAAGGGTCAGGCCCGCCCCTTCGGCCAGGCGCAGGGCGTGCAGCGTGGGGGCGGATACGGCGATCAGGACGGCGCAGCCCGCCATCACGCATTTCTGCACCATCTCGGTGGACACGCGGCTGGTCAGCACGATTGCACCCTGCGAGGGGTTGATCCCCTGCCGCGCCATCGCGCCGATCAGCTTGTCCAGCGCATTGTGGCGGCCCACATCCTCGCGCGCCAGGACGACCCCCTGCCCCGGCAGCAGGAAACCTGCCGCATGGACGGCGCGGGTCCGATCATGCAGCGGCTGCCAGCCGCGCAGGGAGTCGGTTGCGGCGGCAATCTCCTGAACCGACAGGGTCGGACCCATCCCGGAAAGGCTGGGCAGCGACCGGACCGCAGCCTCGATGCTGTCGATGCCGCAAAGGCCGCAGCCCACGGGACCGGCCAACGACCGGCGGCGGGCGGCAAGGGCTGCGCCGCGATCCTCGGCCAGCCACATCTGCGCCTCGATCCCCTTGTCATGGGCGATCACATCGCAACTGGCGATCTGGGCGGTGCCGGTCACGATCCCTTCGGTCAGGGAAAAGCCCATCGCGAAATCTTCGACATCCGCAGGGGTTGCCATCATCACGGCATGGGTCGATCCGTCATAGACCATGGCGATGGCCGTTTCCTCGGGCAGCGCGCGGGTCACCGCGACGCTGCTGCCGGGGCGGTAATGGGTCGCATCCGTGGCCCCGAAGGGCTGTGGCAGGTCCATGTCCTACTCCGCGGCGGTCAGGATCCGCCGCGACCGTTCGGCCTGTTCGTTATAGCTTTCCTGCCATTCGGAGGGACCGTTCGAGGGGCTGACCTGCACCGCCGTCACCTTGAATTCAGGGCAATTCGTCGCCCAGTCCGAGAAGTCGGTGGTAACCACGTTAGCCTGCGTCGTCGGGTGATGGAAGGTCGTATAAACCACGCCCGCCGCCACGCGGTCCGTCAGAACCGCCCGCAGCGTGGTTTCCCCCGCGCGGGACGCCAGCCGCACCCAATCGCCGTCCTTGATGCCGCGCTGTTCTGCGTCGTGGGGGTTGATCTCCAGCACATCCTCGGCGTGCCAGACGACGTTCTCGGTCCGCCGGGTCTGCGCGCCGACGTTGTACTGCGACAGGATCCGCCCCGTGGTCAGCAGCAGGGGGAAGCGCGGGCCGGTGCGTTCGTCGGTCGCGACGTATTCCGTGACCATGAAATGCCCCTTGCCGGAGACGAACCCATCGACATGCATCAAGGGCGTGCCGTCCGGCACCTTCTCGTTGCAGGGCCACTGGACGGAACCCTTCTCCTCCAGCAGCTCATAGGTGACGCCGGCGAAGCTGGGTGTGGTGGCGGCGATCTCCTCCATGATCTGGCGGGGATGGGTGTAATGCCAGTTGGCGCCCATGGCATTGGCCAGAAGCTGCGTGACTTCCCAGTCCTCGTATCCATTGCGGGGGGCCATCACCTTGCGGACACGGTTGATGCGGCGTTCGGCATTGGTGAAGGTGCCGTCCTTTTCCAGGAAGGTCGAACCCGGCAGGAAGACATGGGCGTAGTTCGCGGTCTCGTTCAGGAACAGGTCGTGGACGATCACGCATTCCATCGCGGCAAGGCCCGCCGCGACATGCTTGGTGTCGGGATCGGATTGCAGGATATCCTCGCCCTGGCAGTAAAGGCCCTTGAAGGTGCCCTCGACCGCCGCGTCCAGCATGTTCGGGATGCGCAGGCCGGGTTCGGGGTCGATCTCGCAGCCCCAGGCCTGCTCGAAGATCGCGCGGACATCGGGCAGCTTGACGTGGCGATAGCCGGGCAGTTCATGCGGAAAGCTGCCCATGTCGCAGGAACCCTGCACGTTGTTCTGGCCGCGCAGCGGGTTCACGCCGACGCCGGGACGGCCAATATTGCCGGTCAGCATGGCAAGGTTGGCGATCCCCATCACGGTGGTCGAGCCCTGCGAATGTTCCGTCACGCCCAGGCCGTAATAGATCGCGCCATTGCCGCCGGTCGCATACAGACGCGCCGCCGCGCGCAGGTCGGCCGCGGGAACGCCCGTCAGCATCTCTACATTTTCGGGCGCGTGGCGCGGGTCGCTGACGAAATCGACATAGAACTGGAATTCATCCCAATCGCAGCGGGTGCGGATGAAATCCTGGTCGAACAGCCCCTCAGTCACGATGACATGGGCCATCGCGGTGACGACCGCCACATTGGTGCCGGGCTTCAGCGGCAGGTGATGGGCCGCCTGGATATGGGGCGAGCGCACGATGTCGGTGCGGCGCGGATCGACCACGATCAGCTTGGCACCCTGGCGCAGGCGCTTTTTCAGGCGGCTGGCGAAGACCGGGTGCCCGTCGGTCGGGTTCGCGCCGATCACCATCACCACATCGGCCTGTTCGACACTGTCGAAATCCTGCGTCCCGGCGGATGTGCCATAGGTCTTGCCCAACCCGTAGCCGGTCGGCGAATGGCAGACGCGGGCGCAGGTGTCGGTGTTGTTGTTGCCGAAGACCGCGCGGGTCAGCTTCTGCACCAGATAGGTTTCCTCGTTGGTGCAGCGGCTGGAGGTGATGACACCGACCGACTTGCGGCCATACTTGTCCTGGATCCCCTTCATCTTCGAAGCGGCGAAGGCCATCGCCTCGGCCCATTCGACCTCCCGCCAGGGTTGGTCGATGGTCTCGCGGATCATGGGCTTCAGGATGCGGTCCTTGTGCTGGGCATAGCCATAGGCGAAGCGACCCTTGACGCAGCTATGGCCGCGATTGGCCTTGCCGTGCTTGTAGGGGACCATGCGCACAAGCTGGTCGCCGTTCAGTTCGGCCTTGAAGGAACAGCCCACACCGCAATAGGCGCAGGTGGTGATGACGGACCGTTCGGGCGTACCCAGTTCGATCACCGACTTTTCCTGCAGGGTCGCGGTCGGGCAGGCCTGCACGCAGGCGCCGCAGGACACGCAATCCGAAGTCAGGAAGTCGTCGCCAATCGCCCCCGCCTTCACGCGGCTGTCAAAGCCCCGGCCTTCGATGGTCAGCGCAAAGGTGCCCTGCACTTCCTCGCAGGCGCGGACGCAGCGGGAACAGACAATACACTTGGCCGGGTCATAGGTGAAATACGGGTTGCTTTCGTCCTTGGGCGTATAATGCGCGTTTACCCCCACGCCGTCGCGGGGCGCGAAGTGGTTAAGCAGCGACCGTTCCTCGGGCGCCTTGTAGCGCACGTCGCGCAGGCCGACCGCACCGGCCATGTCCTGCAATTCGCAATCGCCATTGGCCGAACAAGTCAGGCAGTCCAGCGGGTGGTCGCTGATGTAAAGCTCCATCACGCCCTTGCGCATCCGGCGCAGCTTGTCGGACTGGGTGCGGACGACCATGCCTTCGGTGACAGGCGTCGTGCAGGACGCAGGCGTGCCCCGACGGCCCTCGATCTCGACCACGCACAGGCGGCAGGAACCGAAAGCCTCCATGTTGTCGCTGGCACACAGCTTCGGGACCATGATCCCGGCCTCGGCTGCGGCACGCATGACGGACGTGCCTTCGGGGACGGTGATCGCAAAGCCGTCCACGGTCAGCGTGACCGGGGCCCCCTGCTTGGCGGGCGTGCCCATGTCGCGGTCGTCGCCCGGCGGGTATTGTGGGATGATGAAGTCTCTCATTCGGCTGCCTCCTGCAAGGTGGCGAAATCGTCGGGGAAATGGGTCAGGGCGGACATGACCGGGAAGGGCGTGAAGCCGCCAAGCGCGCAAAGCGAGCCATCCTTCATCGTCTCGCACAGGTCGGTCAGCAGCGGGATCGCGGCGGCGTCCCCCTGGGCGATGCGGTCGATGGTCTCGACGCCACGCACCGCGCCGATCCGGCAGGGAGTGCATTTGCCGCAGGATTCGACGGCGCAGAACTCCATGGCAAAGCGGGCCATGCGCAGCATGTCGGCGCTGTCGTCGAAGACCACCAGTCCGGCATGACCGATCAGCCCGCCCTGGCGGTCGAACTCCTCATATCCCATGGGCGTGTCGAACTTGGACACCGGCATGTAGGCGCCCAGGGGGCCGCCGACCTGCACCGCCTTGACCGGCCGCCCGCTGGCCGTGCCGCCGCCGATGTCGTTCACGACCTCGCCCAGGGTCATGCCAAAGGCGGTTTCGAACAAGCCGCCGCGCTTGACGTTGCCCGCGATCTGCAGGGTCACGGTGCCGCGAGACCGGCCCAGGCCGAAATCGGCGTAGTGCTGAGCGCCCTTTTCGAAGATCACCGGGATCGTCGCCAGCGAGATCACGTTGTTCACGACCGTGGGCCGACCCAGGAAGCCCTGCAGCGCAGGCAGAGGCGGCTTGGCGCGCACGGTCCCGCGCTTGCCTTCCAGGCTGTTCAGCAGGCTGGTTTCCTCGCCGCAGACATAGGCGCCGGCGCCGGTGCGGACCTCCATGTCGAAGGCGCGGCCCGATCCCAGCACGTCGGGCCCAAGCAATCCCCGCTGCCGGGCGATCTTCACGGCCTGCGTCAGGATATGGATCGCATCGGGGTATTCCGACCGCAGATAAACATAACCGCGCGTGGCGCCCACACCCAAGCCTGCGATCGCCATGCCCTCGATCAGCGAGAAAGGATCGCCCTCGATGATCATGCGGTCGGCGAAGGTGCCGCTGTCGCCTTCGTCGGCGTTGCAGACGATGTATTTCTGCGGGGCTTCCGCCTCGGCCACGGTCTTCCACTTGATGCCGGTGGGGAAGCCCGCGCCACCGCGTCCACGCAATCCGCTGTCGGTGACCTCCTGCACGATCTGTGGCCCGGTCATCCCAACCGCCCGTCGCAGACCGACCAGGCCGCCATTGGCTGCGTAGTCATCCAGATCCAGCGGGTCGATCACGCCGCAGCGGGCAAAGGTCAGGCGGGTCTGACGGGCGAACCAGTCGATATCCTCGACCCGTCCAAGGCCGTTCAGCTTGCCGTCCAGCAGATCCCCCACCTGGTCCGGGGTCACGTTTCCGTAACCGATCCGGCCTTCGGGCGTCTCTACCTCGACCAGCGGCTCCAGCCAGACCATGCCGCGCGTGCCGTTGCGGACAAGCTGCACGTCCAGGCCACGCGCCTGCGCTTCACGCGCAACTGCCTCGGCCACCTCATCGGCGCCAAGCGCCTTGGCGGCGCTGTCCAGCGGAACAAAGATCTTCATGCGCCCACCTCGGCCAGGATGCGGTCCATGCGGGCGTCATCGACACGGCCCAGCACGCGACCATCCACCATCGCGGCAGGCGCGCAGGCGCAGAGGCCGAGGCAATAGACAGGCTCGACCGTCACGGCACCATTGGCGGTCGTGCCGTGCCAGCCTATCCCCAGCTTCTGCAAGGTCGATTCAGCCAAGGCATTGGCCCCCATCGACTGGCAGGCCTCGGCCCGGCAGATCTTCAGGACATGGCGTCCGGCAGGCTGACTGCGGAAATCATGATAGAAGCTGATGACGCCATGCACCTCGGCCCGCCCCAGGTTCAGGACATCCGCCAGCACCGGCACGGCGGCCTGCGGCACAAAGCCCCATGTTTCCTGCAAGGCGTGCAGCATCGGCAGAAGTGGCCCTTCCAGCGAGGAAAGCGGCGCGACGACCTCGCGGATTTCCTCCTCGGACGGGGCTGGCGCATCAAGATGCATAGGCTGGCCTTTCAACTGTCTTGCTGAACCAGCAGACATCCCGGCCATACCAAAATCAATATCGTTCTTCCGTCAGGCGATAGAGTTCATCTATCGTTGGCCATGCGACGCGCCTCGGACAGCAGCGCCTCGAGCACGGGGGTATGCGGCTCGCGCCACGGGGCGACAAGGCCCACGGCATGGCTGGCCCCGTCCCCGTCCAGCGGGATCATCCGCAGCGGCTTGCCTTCGGTGAGGAAGCCGGCGATGTCCTCGGGCAGGATGGTGATCCAGCCGCCTTCCAGCACATGCGCGACCAGCACCACGGTGGAACTGGATTCGACGGGCGCCTGCGGGACGACGCCTGCCTCGATCAGGTTGCGGTTGATGATGCGGCGGTTCTGCATGTCGCTGGTCAGCAGGCACATCCGGTGCCCCGCCAGATCGCCCCAAGTCACCCGGTCGCGCCGCGCCAAGGGCGAGTCCATCCCACAGACCAGCATATAGCGTTCGTCATAAAGGCGGACCGTGCTGACCCGGCCCAGCGGCTCGTTGTCCAGATACGAGATCCCTGCATCGACTTGCAGATCGTCGATCATCTGCAAGATCTCGACCGAGGTGCGCGACAGGATGGTCATGCCCACATTCGGATGGGCCGCGCCGAAACGCGCGCTGATCCGCGCGGCCCAGGTCAGCGCAGTGGGAATGACGGCGATGCGCAACTGGCCCGACAGGCCATGGCGGGTGGCCCGCATCTCCTCTCGCAACTGGCGGGTGTCGCCCACGATGCGGCGGGCCCATACAAGCGCCGACTGCCCCTCGGGCGTCAGGCCGCCATAGCGCGAGCCGCGAAAGATCAGCAGGACGCCAAGCTGTTCCTCAAGCTGCTTGATGCCCGCCGACAGGGTGGGCTGAGTGATCCCCAGGCTTTCGGCGGCGCGGCCGAAATGGCGTTCCTTGGCGACGGCCAGGAACATCTCCAGCTTGTCGATCATGCCGCCCCCCTTGCGGGATCACTGTGCAGGCGCGGCCTGCGCTTCGTCAAACTTGTCCTTGCGGCCCAGCAGACGACGCATCAGCACATAGAACAGCGGCGCGAACAGGATGCCCATAATGGTCGAGGCAATGGTCCCGCCGATCACCGTGGCCCCGATGGCGTTGCGGCCATTGGCCCCTGCGCCCGTCGACAAAAGCAAGGGCAGCACGCCCAGCGTGAAGGCGATCGAGGTCATGATGATCGGGCGGAACCGCTGACGCGCGGCCTCGACCACGGCCTTGAACAAGGGCACGCCGGCTTCGGACTGCTCGCGGGCGAACTCGACGATCAGGATCGCGTTCTTGCCGGTCAGGCCGATCACGGTCAGCAGGCCCACCTGGAAGAAGACGCCGTTGTCGAAGCCGCCAAGGTAGGCGCCGACAAGGGCGCCCAGCACGCCGATCGGCATGACCAGGATCACCGCCAGCGGGATCGACCAGCTTTCGTAAAGCGCGGCCAGGCACAGGAAGACCGCGGCCAGCGACAGCGCGTAAAGCAGCGTCGTCTGGTCGCCGGATTCCCGTTCCTCCAGCGACAGGCCGGTCCAGGCCACGGCAAATCCGGGCATCTGGGCCACAAGCCGCTCGACCTCGGCCATGGCGTCGCCTGAACTGACGCCAGGGGCCGGGCTGCCTTGGATCTGCATCGAGGGGATGCCGTTATACCGGTTCAGGCCCTGCGGCCCGAAGGTCCAGTCCCCGGTCGAGAAGTTCGAGAAAGGCACAAGCCCGCCCATCGCGTTCCTGACCCGCCACTTGTCGAAATCGGCCGGGGTCGACCGCGATGTCGCCTCGCCCTGCACATAGACGCGCTTGATGCGGCCGCGATCCACGAAGTCGTTTACATAGCGGCCCGTCCAGGCGATCTGCAGCAGGTTCGCCACATCGGTCGCCGTCACGCCCATCGCGCCCGCCTTGCGCCAGTCGATGTCCAGCCGGAACTGCGCAGCATCCTCCAGCCCCGAAGGACGGGCCTGGGCGATCAGGGGGCTTTGCGCCGCCATCCCCAGGAACTGGTTCCGGGCCTCGAGCAGCTGCTCGTTCGACTGCCCGCCCCGCGCCTGCAGATAGAAGTCGAAGCCCGAGACGTTGCCGAGTTCGATCACCGAAGGCGGCACGATCGGAAAGACCATCGCGTCCTGGATCTGGCTTAGCGCGCCGAAGGCCCGGCCTGCCACGGCCTGCACCGATTGCGCGGGATCGGGCCGGTCCTTCCAGTCCTTCATCCGCACGAAGGCGATGCCGACGTTCTGGCCCTGCCCCGCGAAGCTGAAGCCCACCACGCCGAACATCGAATCGACCGAGTCCTTTTCCTGGTTCAGGAAGTAGTCCTGCACCTGATCGATGACTGCAGCCGTCCGTTCCGCCGTGGCACCGGTCGGACCCTGGATCAGGACGAACATGATCCCCTGGTCCTCGTCGGGCAGGAAGCCTTCGGGCGTGCGCAGGAACAGCAGCACCATCGCCGCGCCAATGGCCGAATAGACCAGCAGCACCCGCAGCGGGCGGCGCACGATCCAGCCCACCGCGCCGGTATAGCCGTTGGTGGTGCGGTCGAAGTTGCGGTTGAACCAGCCAAACAGGCCGCGCTTGGTGTGATGGTCCTTGGACCGCAGCAGCGTTGCGCAAAGGGCGGGCGTCAGCGTCAGCGCCACCAGCACCGACAGCGCCATGGCCGAGACGATGGTGATCGCGAATTGCTGATAGATCACCCCGGTCGAGCCGGGGAAGAAGGCCATCGGAACAAAGACCGCCGACAGCACCAGGGCGATGCCGACCAGTGCGCCGGTGATCTGGCCCATCGACTTGCGGGTGGCCTCTCGCGGGGGAAGGCCTTCCTCCTCCATGATCCGCTCGACGTTTTCCACCACAACGATGGCGTCGTCCACCAGCAGGCCGATCGCCAGCACCATGGCAAGCATGGTCAGCGTGTTGATGGTGAAGCCGAAGGCCGCCATGATGCCGAAGGTGCCCAGCAGCACGATGGGCACGGCCAGCGTCGGGATCAGCGTCGCCCGCCAGTTCTGCAGGAAGACATACATGACGACGAAGACCAGCACGATCGCTTCGATCAGGGTCTTCACCACTTCCTCGATCGAGATCTCGACAAAGGGCGAGGTGTCGAAGGGGATCACGTAGTCCACGCCTTCGGGGAAGAACTCGGCGAATTCCTCCATGCGTTCCTTGACACGTTCGGCCGTATCGAGGGCATTGGCGCCCGGCGCCAGGGACAGTGCCATGCCCGCCGCGGGGCGGCCGTTGAAGGTCGCCTCGGTCGCATAGCTTTCAGCGCCGATCTCGACCCGGGCAACGTCGCGCAGCAGCACCAGGCCGCCATTCTCCTCGGCCCGCAGGACGATCTGGCGGAAATCCTCGGGCGTGGACAGCAGCGACTGCGCGGTCACCGTGGCGTTCAGTTGCTGCCCCTCGACGGTGGGCAGGTCGCCGAAGGCCCCGGCCGAGATTTGCGTGTTCTGCGCCGACACCGCCGCCACCACGTCCGAGGGCGCGATTTCATAGGCGGCCAGCTTGTCGGGATCCAGCCAGATGCGCATGGCATAGGGCGCGCCGAAGACCTGCACGCTGCCTACGCCCTCAACCCGCGACAGGTCGTCCACCAGGTTCGAGAACATGTAGTCCGACAGGTCGGTCTGGTCGTAGTTGTCGTCGCCGATCAGGCCGATCACCATCAGGAAGCCGGCGGTCGATTTCTCGACCACCACGCCCTGCCGCTGCACGGGTTCGGGCAGCAGCGGCGTGGCCTGGGACAGCTTGTTCTGAACCTGGACCTGGGCGATATCGACGTCGGTCCCCGTCTCGAATGTCAGCGTGGTCGAGGACGATCCCGCCGAGGTCGAGCCGGACGAGATATAGCGCAAACCGTCAAGGCCGGTCATCTGCTGCTCGATCACCTGCGTCACGGTATTCGAGATGGTTTCGGCCGAGGCGCCGGGATAGGTCGCCCGGATCGTCACCGAGGGCGGCGCGATCTGCGGATATTGCGCCACCGGCAGGGTCAGGATCGACAGGATGCCGATGCCCATGATGATGATCGAGATCACCCAGGCGAATACCGGACGGTCGATGAAGAAACGGGCCATGATCTGTCGCGCCTTTGTGCTGGGGGCGTCAGTTGGTGGACGCGGCGTCGGCCGGCGGAGCGGCCTGATCGGCCGAGGCGGTCGCGGCCGGTTCGCTGCCTCGTTCCTGCGGCGTCACGGGCGCACCGGGCGCCACGCGCTGCAGGCCGGACACGATCAGCCGGTCGCCGCTGGCAAGACCCTTTGTCACGACCCACTGGTTGCCCTGGTCCTGGGCGATTTCAAGAGCGCGTTCCTCGACGATGTTGTCGCTGTTGACGATCATCGCGATGGGACGGCCGCGGCGGTCGCGGCTTACGCCTTCCTGCGGGGCAAGGATTGCGTTCTTCAATTTGGCTTGCGGGATGTCGGCCTGCACGAACATGCCGGGCAGCAGCAGGTTGTCGGGGTTCGCGAACTCCATCCGCAGGGTGATCACGCCGGTCATCTCATCGACGTAGGGTTCGGCGGCGGTCATCGATCCGGTATGTTCATAGGTGCTGCCATCGGCCAGGCGCAGCGAAACGGTGCGGTCGGCCCCCGTGGGCAGCGCGGCTTCGGGGCCCATCCGCTGCCAGCGGACGATCTCGGCCGCGGATTGGGTCACGTCCACGCGCACCGGGTCGATGCGGCGGATGACGGCAAGGGGATTGGCCTGCCCCGCCGTCACAAGGGCGCCGGGGCTGGCCTGCGCCAGGCCGATCACCCCGTCGATGGGGGCGGTGATGGTGGTGCGGTCCAGGTCGATCTGGGTGGCCAGCAACTGAGCCTCGGCCGCCTTGACGGCCGCTTCGGCGGCGTCGCGGGCGGCGATGGCGCTGTCCTGGTTCTGTTCGCTGGCAACGCGACGGTCGCGCAGGGCAACCACGCGTTCCGCATCGCGCCGGGCCGCGTCGGCCTGGGCCTGGGCCTGCGCCAGGGACGCCACAGCCTGGGCTTGCGCGGCCTCATAGGTGCGGGGGTCGATCCGATACAGGGGATCGCCCTCGGCCACCACGCTGCCTTCCTCGAACAGGCGCTCGACGATCAGGCCGCCGACCTGGGGGCGCAGCTCGGCCTCGGCCGAGGCGACGACGCGGCCCGGCAAGGTCGCCGTCAGCGTCACGTCCTGGGCCTGGACCGTCACCACCGTAACCGCAGGGGGCGGCATGTCGCCGCCTGGCGCCTGCGCCAGAACAGCAGCCGGACCCGTTGCCGCAACCATGCCGGCAAGAACAAAGAATCGTGTCAGCCTGGCCATGCTGTCCGTCCGTCTGAAGGTTTTCCGATGCCGGCGCCTGCCCCTTCGCGAAGGGCAGTTCGTCGCCGCCGCTCACGCTATCGTCAAGCGGTGCAAAGGACAACGGGTCTGATGCGATTTCGCGGCGCTGTTGCGGCGGCGCACTTGCCTCATGCACAGCCCGCAGGCAGTCTCATTCGCGCAGATGAACGGTGGAGGATCCGATGACTGCCTATCTGATTGCTGACGTGACGGTGACCGACGATTCCTGGGTGCCCGAATATGCGGCCCGCGTGCACGAAATCGCGGCACGCCATGGCGGGCGATACCTCTCGCGGTCGGGCAACATCGACACGCTGGAGGGCAAGCCGCTGGGCAGCACCCTTGTCGCGCTGATCGAGTTCCCATCCAAGGACGCGGCCCGCGCCTTTGCCAGCGATCCTGAATATGTCCCCCTCGGGCAGGCACGCAAGGCCGGCAGCATCAGCAACTTCCACCTGATCGACGACACCGACTTGGCCGGAGGCATCCCCTATCTGCCGAAGGGGTGAACTGTCCGATTGCATGGCCTGCGCAAAAGCGGCAAGGAAACGGCATTGGGCCGGACCAGGCCCTTGGCAGGACAGGTCGCGATGCAATTTACCTATGGATCCTCGGTGGTCAGGATCAACATGCCCGATCACCCCAGTCTTCGGGCCGAACTGACCCGCCGCTTTCGCGCGGGCGAAGGCTTCGCCCTGGCGACGATCAACCTGGACCACCTGGTCAAGCTGCGGCAGGATCCCGGGTTTCGCGCCGCCTATGCCCAGCATGACCTGATCGTGGCCGACGGCAATCCGATCGTCTGGCTTTCCCGGCTGGCCGGGCATTCGGTTCAACTGGTCGCGGGATCGGATCTGGTCATTCCCCTGACCCAGCTTGCCGCGGCCGAGGATGTCGGCGTGGCCCTTGTCGGCACGACGGAGGCGGCGCTGACCGCCGCAGCCGACGAAATCGCCCGCCGCGCCCCCGGATGCCGGATCGTGGCCCGCATCGCCCCGCCCATGGGTTTTGATCCCGACAGCGAGGCTGCCCGAGATCTACTGCTGCAAGTCCGCGACAGCGGGGCGCGGCTGTGCCTTCTGGCGCTTGGCGCGCCCAAGCAGGAACGGCTGGCAGCACGCGGCCGGTCCGTGGCGCCCGAAGTGGGCTTCGCCTCGATCGGCGCGGGCCTGGATTTCCTGGCTGGCAATCAGACCCGTGCGCCGCGATGGGTCCGGCGGATCGCGATGGAATGGGCATGGAGGATGGGGTCGGCACCCAAGCGCCTTGTCCCCCGCTATGCGAAATGCGCCGCCATCCTCCCGTCCGAGGCGATGGCGGCGTTCAGGCAGCGTCGCTGATCAGCAGCCCGTCCGCCCCAGGACAACCGACACTGTGCGGACCAGGATCGACAGGTCGCTTGCGAAGGACAGGCCGCGTTCGTAGCGGTCGTCATACCAGGCGCGGGCGGCGAAGGTGGTCTTGTTGCGACCCGCCGTCTGCCAGAAGCCGGTGATGCCGGGACGGAGGCGGTAATATCCCTCGCCCGAATACAGGACTTCCTGGTCCGGCATCATGGGACGCGGGCCGACCAGGCTCATGTCGCCGGAAACGACGTTCCACAGTTGCGGCAGTTCGTCCAGGGAACTGGCGCGCAGCATCTT
The DNA here is from genome assembly GCF_011801365.1 of Paracoccus sp. AK26. Taxonomy (NCBI): domain Bacteria; kingdom Pseudomonadati; phylum Pseudomonadota; class Alphaproteobacteria; order Rhodobacterales; family Paracoccaceae; genus Paracoccus; species Paracoccus sp. AK26. The sequence goes on along the minus strand of NZ_CP041041.1, from coordinate 1,270,931 downwards.
GCCAAAGGCCGTGACGCGGGGATCGTCGCGCAGTTTCTGGGTTTCGTCCCATTCCTTGCGGGCCTGGGGGTTCTCGGACAGATAGGCTTCCAGGCGCTGATCTGCGCCCTGGACCATGCTGCGCAGCTTCCACATCCGGAAAACCCGGCCGTTCCTGCCGATCCGCTGTTGCGAATAGAAGGGATTCTTCCCGTCCATCATGACGATCAATGCCAAAAGCAGCACCAGCGGAAGAACCACCGGCGAACTAAGCAGGACGACAATCACGTCCAGCGGGCGCTTGACCAGGCTGCGATACAGCCAGGGACGCGAATTTTCAATGGAGGGGGCAGCCGCAACATGGGCCAGGGCAACAGACTGAGTCTTAACCTGCATCACTACCTGCACTAACACTTTTTAAAAATGCCCCCGAAAACACCAAGGGCGGCCACTGATAACGAGATCGACACTAGCATCCCTGCAACCGGATGGACATGCATAAAGTTTGATTTAACTGGGTTAATGACCTGACATTTTAGATAGGATGGACATGACAAGGCCAATTTCGCCCGGCTTCGGCGACCAGATGCAGGGGAAGATTCGGGCCAGGAACCGGCCATGCGGGCTGGCTGCACGGCGCTTTGCTATTTCTCCTGCTGTTTGGTTGAACTGCGCCGCGTTCAGCCTATGCTGCGCTGCAACATGCCTGCCCAAGCCGGGACAAGGAAGGAAACGCCATGACCGATGAAACACGCCGCCGTGCCGAAGACATCCGCAGCGAAATCGAGAAGGTGACTTCTGCGGTCCTGCCACAACCCCAGCCCGAACCCGTATTGGCCCGCGCCGCCGATCCCCAGCTTCAGGCCGAGATCAGGCGCCGCATGGACGAGATCGACCTGGGCGATTCCGGCTCGATCGTCCGTTTCGGCACCCGCGCCCAGGCCGGATTGCAGGAAATCAGCCAGAAGATGCTGGCGGATGTCAAAAGCAAGGACGTGGGACCGGCGGGCGAAAGCCTGCGCGGCATCGTCACGACGATCCGCGGCTTCTCGACTTCCGAACTGGACATGCGGCGCACCCGAAGCTGGTGGGAAAAGCTGCTGGGCCGGTCCGCCCCCTTCGCGAAGTTCGTGGCAAACTACGAACAGGTCCAGACCCAGATCGACCGCATCACCGTCGAGCTTGAGCGGCACGAACAGACGCTGCTGAAGGACATCAAGGCGTTGGACCAGCTTTATGACCACACGCTGAACTTCTATGACGAACTTGCCCTCTACATCGCCGCGGGCGAGGAAAAGCTGCAGGAACTGGACAGCAAGGCCATTCCCGAACTGGAGGCGACCGTCGGCGCCGCGCCGGAGGACGACCAGGTGATGAAGGCCCAGGCCCTGCGCGACCTGCGGGCCGTTCGCGACGACCTGGAACGCCGGGTCCATGACCTGAAACTGACGCGGCAGGTGACGATGCAGTCCCTGCCCTCGATCCGGCTGGTGCAGGAAAACGACAAGTCGCTGGTCACCAAGATCAACTCGACCCTGGTGAACACCGTGCCGCTTTGGGAAACCCAGCTTGCCCAGGCGGTCACCATCCAGCGCAGCGCCGAGGCTGCCCGCGCCGTCAAGGAAGCCAGCGACCTGACCAATGATCTGCTGACGCGCAATGCCGACAACCTGCGGCAGGCCAACGTGCAGATCCGCACCCAGACGGAACGCGGCGTCTTCGACATCAACTCGGTCAAGGCGGCCAACGCCCAGTTGATCGCCACGATCGAGGACAGCCTGCGCATCGCCGACGAAGGCCGCGCCCGCCGCGCCGCCGCCGAAAGCGAGTTGACGAAGATGGAGGCCGACCTGCGCGACACCCTGGCCCGCGCGACTGCGCAGCGGCAGGAAGGACCCGCCCGGCGATGATGGCTGCACCGACGATGACCGGCTTCTGGCGCAGCTTGCCGCTGCTGGGCCTCTTGACCCTGGCCGCCTGCCAGGCGCCCGCGCCCGCTCCGCAGGCAACGCCCTCGCCCCGGCCGCAGCCCCGCCCCGAGGAGGCGGGCGCCAGCCAGGCCGAACTGCGCAAGGCCCGCGCGGAACGCAATCGCGCCGCCAATGCCGCCGCGGCCGAGGCGCTGACAAAGGCCAGTCTTGCCAGCAATGCCCAACGCGACTTCTATGCCCGGGCCGAGCTTGCCTTGCGCGACCGGGGCCGCCTTCGCCGCGACCGCGTGCCCCAGGACGCGCCGATCGACGTGGAAACCCTGACCCGCAACTTCGTGGCCATCGCGCTGCGCGACGAATACGGATCGGGCGGGATGCGCGCGACAGGCGGCGGCGGTCCCGCGCCCTTGCGGCGTTGGGGCGAACCCGTGCGCCTGCAGATGGAGTTCGGCACGGTCGTCGATGTGGCCGCGCGCCGCGCCTATCGGGTCGAGGTCAGCCAGTTCGCAGCCCGCCTTGCCGGGGCCACCGGCCATCCCGTCTCGCTGGCGGAAGGCAACGGCAACTTCGTGGTGATGGTCCTGTCCGATGACGAACGCCGCGCCATCGGGCCCAGGCTGGCGCAGTTGGTGCCGGGCATTCCCCCGCAGGACATCGCGGTGATGCAGGGGCTGGATCCCGACAATTTCTGCACGGTTTTCGCCTATTCGCGGGGGGCCGAGCCGGTCTATTCCAACGCCGTCGCCCTGATCCGGGCGGAACTTCCGCCCCTGCTTCAGACCTCTTGCATCCACGAGGAACTGGCCCAGGGCATGGGACTGGCCAATGACAGCCCGGCCGCGCGCCCCTCGGTCTTCAATGACGACGAGGAATTTGCCCTGCTGACGCGGCATGACGAACTGCTGCTGCAGATCCTTTACGACCCGCGCCTGCGCCCCGGCATGACGCAGGCCGAGGCCGAGCCGATCGTGCGCCAGATCGCCGGAGAGCTTCTGGCGCAAAGCATCTGACTTGCGCCCCGCCCGGCCTTGGCCGCATACATGACTGACATCCTGCGGAGGCGATCATGGCGATCTTCGACATTCTCGGCGGCGAATTCATCGAAGTCATCGAATGGACCGATGACACGCGCGACACGATGGTCTGGCGCTATCCCACCGTCGGCAACGCGATCAAATACGGCGCCAAACTGACCGTCCGCGAAGGCCAGTCGGCCGTCTTCGTCCATGAAGGCCAGCTTGCGGACACCTTCGGCCCTGGCCTGTACATGCTGGAAACGAACAACCTGCCGATCCTGACGCGGCTTCAGCACTGGGACCACGGCTTCCGCAGCCCCTTCAAGTCCGAGGTCTATTTCGTCAGCACGACGCGTTTCAACGACCTGAAATGGGGCACCCGCAATCCGATCATGGCCCGCGACCCCGAGTTCGGGCCGGTCCGCCTGCGGGCCTTCGGCACCTATTCTATGCGTGTGAGCGACCCCGCCCGCTTCATGACCGAGATCGTGGGCACCGACGGCGAGTTCACCCGCGACGAGATCGCCTTCCAGATCCGCAACGTGATCGTGCAGGAGTTTTCCCGCGTGATCGCCGGCTCGGGGATCCCCGTCCTCGACATGGCGGCCAATACCGGCGACCTGGGGAAGCTGGTTTCCCAGGCCATCGAACCCACCATCGCCGCCTATGGCATCTCGATCCCCGAGTTCTACATCGAGAATATCAGCCTGCCCCAGGAGGTCGAGAAGATGCTGGACAAGCGGACCTCGATGGGAATCCTGGGCGATCTCGACCGCTTCGGCAAATATGCGGCAAGCGAGGCGATGGTGAACGCAAGCCAGAACCCCGGCGGCGCGGGTGCCGGCATGGGGGCCGCAATGGGCGCGGCGCTTGGCGCGGGGATGGCAAGCCGTCCCGTATCCGGGCCTTGGGGCAGCATTCCGCAAGCTGGCGCAACGCCGCCCCCCTTGACGCAGGCCGATGCTGCCTGGCACGTGGCGCTGAACGGCAAGGCCGAGGGACCGTTCGACCGCGCGGGCCTAGAACGGCTGGCGTCCGAGGGACGGTTCGGCGCCGAGACCTTGGTCTGGACGGCAGGCCAGGATGGCTGGCGCAAGGCTGGCGACATTCCGGATCTTGCGCGCCTGTTTCCCCCGATGCCGCCGCCCCTGCCCGGATAGGCGATGCCCACGCCCCAGGCCGAACACCGCTATCCCTGCGAACAATGCGGGGCCAGCCTGCGCTTCCAGCCGGGCCAGCAGGTGCTGGTCTGCGACTGGTGCGGGCACCGTCAAGCCATCGGCGACGGCCCAACCCGCGCCCCTGCGCGTCAGCCTCATGGCGGGGCCGAGGCGGCGGATGCGATCCTGGCCGATCCCGAGACGGGCCGGGCGCTGCAATGGGATGCGGGGCACAAGTCGCCCGACCTGGCCGAGATCCCTTTGGAACATGGCCTGCGGCTGGACGCGGGGTCCGACCTGGCGCAGACGGTCCGTCTGCTGTCCTGTCCGAACTGCGGCGCGCAGATCGAACGTGACGGCGCAACCCATTCAAGCGCCTGCCCCTTCTGCGCAACGCCCGTCGTCACCGACACCGGCACAAGCCGCAAGATCAAGCCGCAGGGCGTCCTTCCCTTCCTCCTGACCGAGGATCAGGCCCACCGCGCCATGCAGGACTGGCTGGGAAGCCTGTGGTTCGCGCCGTCCGGCCTAACGGCCTATGCCAGGCGCGGGCGCAAGATGCGCGGCGTCTATTCGCCATACTGGACCTTCGATGCCCGCACGCGGTCCAGCTATGTCGGGCAGCGCGGCGATCACTACTATGAAACGGTCTGGGTCACGCAGCAGATCAACGGCCGCAGCCAGAGGGTGGCCCAGCAGGTCCGCCGCACCCGCTGGCGAGCCGCCTCGGGACAGGTCGCACGGGATTTCAACGATGTGCTGGTGCTGGCCTCAGCCTCGCTGCCGCGAAGGTTCGTGGACGCGCTGACCCCCTGGGACCTGTCGCACCTGCGTCCCTATCGCCCCGATTACCTGGCGGGCCTGGAGTCCGAGGCCTATACGATTCCCCTGGCGCAGGGCCACCAAACAGCCCGGGAACAGATGGCCGGGGTAATCCTGAACGATGCGCGCCGCGACATCGGCGGCGATGAACAGCGCGTCGACCATCTCCAGACGCAACACAGCGACGAGACGTTCAAGCACATCCTGCTGCCGATCTGGACCGCCGCCTATCGTTACAACGGCAAGGGCTACCGCTTTGTCGTGAATGGCCAGTCCGGCCGGGTCATGGGCGAACGGCCTTGGTCCGCCTGGAAGATCGCCGTGGCCGTCATTGCCGCTCTGGTAGCGATAACGGCTTTCATGTATTTGGCCGAGGCAGGCGGCTATGTCGACCTGCAATTGGGGGATGTGGTCCAAGGTTACTAGGAGGGAATGATGATCCTGTGCGCGGGCGAATCGCTGATCGACATGGTGCCGGAAGACGGCGCGTTCCGCCCGCTGGCCGGCGGATCGGTCTATAACACCGCCATCGCCCTTGGCCGGTTGGGCGAGGATGTCGCCTATCTCTGGCCGATCAGCCGCGACCCCTTCGGCGACGTCCTGCTGCGCCCCTTGTCGGAAGCAGGCGTTAACACCGACCTTTGCCCGCGAACCGACCGTCTGACCACGCTGGCCCTTGTGACGCTGATCGGTGGCGAGGCGCGGTATTCGTTCTATGACGAAGGCTCGGCCGGGCGGATGCTGACGCCCCAGGACATTCCTGCCCTGCCGTCCAGCATCGAGGCCTTGTTCGCAGGCGGCATCAGCCTTGTCCCCGATCCCTGCGGCGCCGCGATCGAGTCGCTGATCGCGCGTGACGGCGACCGCCTGCCGGTGATGCTGGACCCGAACATCCGCCCGTTCTTCATAGCCGATCCGGCCTCGTACCGGGCGCGCCTGTCCCGGCTGATCGCAAGGGCCGATATCGTCAAGTTGTCGGGCGACGACCTGGAATGGATGTATCCGGACATGGCCCCTGCGGACGCGGCGCGGCAGGTGCTGGCCGAAGGGCCGCGCCTGGTCCTGCAAACGGGCGGGGCAGAAGGCGCGCGTGCGCACTGGGCAGGCGAAATGATCCAGGTGCCCGCGATCCGCACCACGGTGGCCGACACGATCGGGGCGGGCGACACGTTCAACGCCGGCGTCCTTGCCAGCCTGCGCCGCCAGGGCGTGTTGTCCAAGGCCGGACTTGCCTCGATTAACGGCGCTCAAATCGTCGCTGCCCTGACGCTGGGCGCCCAGGCTGCCGCGATCACCGTGTCACGGCCCGGTGCCAATCCGCCCTGGTCACACGAAATGCCGGGTTGAACGCACTTCCCCAACCGTTCCCACGGCGCTAGAACCCTCGCATGGATATTCTGGACAAGATCAAGGCCTACAAGCTGGACGAAGTCGCCGCCGCCAAGGCTGCCCGTCCACTGGCCGATGTCGAGGCTGCGGCACGCGCTGCCTCCGCCCCCCGCGGCTTTGCACGCGCCCTGACGGCAAAGGCCGAGACCGGTCCCGCATTGATTGCCGAGATCAAGAAGGCCAGTCCCTCCAAGGGCCTGATCCGTCCGGACTTCGACCCGCCTGCCTTGGCGCGGGCCTATCAGGCGGGCGGCGCCGCTTGCCTGTCGGTCCTGACGGACGGTCCCAGTTTCCAAGGCTCGCCCGATTTCCTGACTGCGGCGCGCGAAGCTTGCGATCTGCCTGTCCTGCGCAAGGATTTCCTTTACGACACCTACCAGGTCGCCGAGGCGCGAGGCTTGGGCGCGGACTGCATCCTGATCATCATGGCTTCGGTCGAGGATGGCCTTGCCGCCGAGCTTGAAGACGCTGCGTTTCACTGGGGCATGGACGCCTTGCTAGAGGTCCATGACGCGCATGAACTTGACCGGGCGCTGCTTCTGAAATCGCCTCTTATTGGAATAAACAATCGTAATCTCAAGACCTTCGACCTTAGTCTTGATGTGACGCGTGAACTTGCGCCTCGCATTCCTGCGGGCCGTGACATTGTCTGCGAAAGCGGCCTGTTCACCAGCCGGGACGTGGCGTCGATGATGGCGGTCGGCGCGCGCCGGTTCCTGATCGGCGAAAGCCTGATGCGCCAAGCCGACGTGACGGCGGCGACGCGCCAGATCCTGGAGTTGGCAGCATGAGCCTGACGCATTTCGACGCCAGCGGACAGGCGCATATGGTCGATGTCTCGGGCAAGGACGTCACGGCGCGCGAGGCGGTGGCCGAAGGCTGCGTGATGATGTCGAACGAAGCCTTAAACCTTGCCCAAGGTGGCGCCGCCAAGGGCGACGTGACGGGCGTCGCTCGACTGGCCGGGATCATGGCGGCCAAGCGAACATCCGACCTTATCCCGCTTTGCCACCCCCTGCCGATCAGCAAGGTATCGCTGGACCTTGTGCCCGACCCGGCCCTGCCCGGCCTGCGGGTCAGCGCAACCGTTCGAACAACCGGCCAGACCGGCGTCGAGATGGAGGCACTGACGGCAGTCTCGGTCGCCTGCCTTACCATCTATGACATGCTGAAGGCGGTCGAGAAATCGATGGTCATCACCAATATCCGCCTCCGCAGCAAGAGCGGCGGAAAGTCGGGCGACTACGAGGCAGGCGAGTGATCTCGGTCGAGGAGGCGCTTGCCAAGGTCCTGGCGCTGGCCCCCGACCCGCAGCCCGAGGAGGTGCCTCTGGCAGAAGCCTGGGACCGCGTGCTGCTCAAGCCCGCGGTGTCGCGCATGACGCAACCGCCCTTCGACGCCTCGGCCATGGACGGCTACGCGATCCGGAACGAGGACATTGGCCGGACCTTGACGGTCGTCGGCGAGGCTGCGGCAGGCCATCCCTATTCCGGAACCGCCTCACCCGGCACGGCGGTTCGCATCTTCACCGGCGCCCCCGTTCCCCCGGGTTTCGACCGCGTTATCATGCAGGAAAACGTCGTCCGGAACAATGACGGCATCACCATTGCCGATCCGTCGGGCGGCAACAATATCCGGCCCGCGGGCGACGACTTCCGCGATGGCACGACCCTTGCGCCCGGCCGTCGTCTGCGCGCGGCCGACATCGGCCTTCTGGCCGCGATGAACGTGCCAAAGGTTACCTTGGCCAAGCGTCCGCGCGTCGCGATCCTGGCGGGGGGCGATGAATTGGTCCCGCCCGGCGCGATGCCCGGTCCGGGCCAGATCATCAGCTCGAACGACCTGGCAATCGCAGGTCTGGTCCGGCAGGTTGGCGGTGATCCAGTGATTCTGCCCATTGCCCGCGACACCGAGGAGAGCATCCGGCAGGCGCTTCAAGGCGCGCAGGACGCTGATCTTCTGGTGACCATCGGCGGAGCATCGGTCGGAGATCACGATCTGATCGGAAAGGTGGCGGACGGTTTGGGCATGCAGCAGGCCTTCTACAAGGTCGCAATGCGTCCGGGCAAGCCGTTGATGGCCGGAATGCTGGCCCAAACGCCAATGATCGGATTGCCGGGAAACCCCGTTTCGGCAATGGTTTGCGGCATCATCTTCATGCAGCCTCTCATCATGCGAATGCAGGGCTTGCGCCACAGGCCTGGCTTATTCCACGCCCGCCTCGCCACCGACCTGCCTGCCGAAGGGCCGCGCCAGCACTACCTTCGCGCCACGATTGAAGATGGTGATGGGCTTCCCCTGATCCGGCCGTTTTCCAGTCAGGATTCGGCGCGCCTGTCCCTTATGGCCGATGCCGACGCCTTGCTTGTCCGCAAGCCAGGCGAGGCGGCGCGAAAGGCCGGAGACATCGTCGAGTTCCTGCCGCTGCGCGGTTGAGGGATTAACGAAATTTTCAGTTCCCCATGGTCTGTTCATTGACGCGATTCTGCTTGTGCGATAGAACATACACGGAACAATACGATGTCGGGGATGAACCAGATGCTGACCAAGAAGCAAATCCAGTTGCTGGATTTCATCCAGAAGCGTCTGGCACGCGACGGGGTGCCGCCCTCCTTCGATGAAATGAAGGAAGCACTGGACCTGCGGTCGAAGTCCGGCATCCATCGCCTTGTGACTGCGCTTGAGGAGCGGGGCTTCATCCGCCGCCTGCCGCACCGTGCCCGCGCGCTGGAGATCGTGCGGCTGCCTGATGCCTTGCTTGCCGAAACGAAGACCGAAGGCACATCGGCGGCGCAGGGCGGCTTCACCCCGCGTGTCATTGCCAACCCCAAGCCCGCTCGTCCACGCGGTGCGATCTCGATTGTCGACAGCCCTGCCGTCGAGTTGCCGCTGATGGGGCGGATCGCGGCGGGTGTGCCCATCGAGGCGATTTCGGAAGTGTCCCACCATGTCGCCGTTCCCGGCACGATGCTTTCGGGGCGCGAACACCACTATGCGCTCGAGGTGCAGGGGGATTCGATGATCGAAGCCGGGATCAACGACGGCGACGTCGTCGTGATCCGGGAACAGGACACCGCCGATAATGGCGACATCATCGTGGCCCTTGTGGACGGGTCGGAGGCGACGCTGAAACGCTATCGCCGCCGGGGCGGGATGATCGCGCTTGAAGCTGCCAATCCCGCCTATGAACCGCGCATCCTGCCCGAGGATCGGGTGCGCATCCAGGGCCGTCTGGTGGGGCTGATCCGCAGCTATTGAGGATCGGGGCGGGGATCAAAGGTGATCGAAGAACCCCGCGCCTGCCCTTCCCAGAAGTTCTTCGGCCAGATCGGCACCCATCTGCGGGCCGTCCTGCAACGTGCCTTCGCGATGTCCACTGATCGCGGCCGATCCATCCGGACGAAGGATCTCGCCCCGCAGCAGCAGCGTGCCATCCCTGATTTCGGCAAGCCCAGCAATCGGCGTCTGGCAGGATCCGTCCAGGCGGGTCAGGAAAGCGCGCTCTGCAGCAATGCGATCCCCGGTTGGTTGGTGATGAATGGGGGCCAGAAGGGCAGCCGCCGAGTCGTCATGCGCCCGACGCTCGATCCCGATGGCGCCTTGGGCGACAGCAGGCAGCATCTCGGCGGGATCGATGGGACTGCGGGCAACGTGCAGCATGTCCAGCCGGGATAGGCCTGCCATCGCAAGGAAGCTGGCCGTGGCCACGCCTTCCTCCAGCTTTCTCAGACGGGTCTGCACATTGCCGCGAAATTCGACCAACTGCAGGTCGGGTCTCCGATGCGCAAGCTGTGCCCTGCGGCGCAGGCTGGAACTGCCCACGACCGCGCCTGCCGGAAGCTCTGCAATCGACGCATGGATCGGGCTGACAAAGGCGTCGCGCACGTCCTCTCGCGGCAGCAGGCAGTCGATCAACAATCCGGTGGGCTGAAGGGTCGGCATGTCCTTCATCGAATGGACAGCGATGTCGATATCGCCCGACACAAGCGCATCCTCGATCTCGCGGGTGAACAGGCCCTTCCCCCCGATCTCCTTAAGGGGGCGGTCGGTGATCCGGTCGCCGGTCGTCTTGATGACCACGATCTCGAAAGCCCCGGGTGGCAGGCCGTGGGCTGCGGCCAGGCGGTCGCGGGTCTCGTGCGCCTGGGCAAGCGCAAGCATCGAGCCGCGCGTTCCGATCTTGAGGGGGCGAGTGGGGTCGGGCATCCGTATCATGGCTCCGGCATAGCGACAGGCAGGCAGCTTGACAACGCCCCCCGCCTCGCCTTGAACGGGCCGCAGGAGGCCCCATGACCAAACTTCTATTGCGCGCCCTGGCGGGTGAAAGCCTGCCCACCCCACCGATCTGGATGATGCGCCAGGCCGGCCGCTATCTTCCCGAATACCGGGCGACGCGGGCGCAGGCGGGGGATTTCCTGTCGCTCTGCTACAATCCCGATCTTGCGGCCGAGGTCACGCTGCAGCCGATCCGGCGCTTTGGCTTCGATGCGGCGATCCTGTTTGCAGATATCCTGCTGGTCCCGCAGGCGCTAGGCGCGGACCTTTGGTTCGTGACGGGTGAGGGTCCACGGCTGTCGACTGTGACGGGCCCCGAGGGCATGGCACGCCTGAAACCCGCCGATCAGATCCACGAACGCCTTGCACCGGTCTACGAGACCGTTCGGATCCTGGCGCGAGAGCTGCCGGGCGAGACGACCCTGATCGGGTTCGCGGGTGCGCCCTGGACGGTTGCGACCTACATGATTGCAGGGCGCGGGACGCCCGACCAAGGCCCCGCGCACAAGCTGAAGGACCAGGACCGGGCGACGTTCACCGCGCTGATCGACCGCATCACCGAGGCCACGATCCTTTATCTTTCCGCGCAGATCGAGGCGGGGGCCGAGGCCGTCAAGCTGTTCGACAGCTGGGCTGGCAGCCTGAAAGGCGCGGATTTCGACGATTTCGCGGTGACCCCCACCCGGCGCATCATCGCAGCCCTGAAGGAACGCCATCCTACCATCCCGATCATCGCCTTCCCGCGAGAGGCTGGCGAACGCTATATCGGCTTCGCCCGCGCCACGGGGGCGGATTGCGTCGCGATCGACAATTCGGTCAGCGCGGAATGGGCGGCGCAGCATGTCCAACCTGACGGATGCGTGCAGGGCAACATGGACCCGCGTCACATGGTCACGGGTGGCCCCGCCCTTGTGGCCGAGGCGCAGCGGATCACCCGCGCGCTGCGCGGCGGCCCGCATATCTTCAACCTGGGCCACGGCATCACCCCGGACGCCGATCCTGCCAATGTCGCCGCCATGATCGAGGCTGTTCGCACCGCATGATCTGGGTCGCGGCAACGCTGATCGCGGCCACCGCGCAGACCGCGCGCAATGCCGCACAGGCGGGTCTGACGCGGCAGGTCGGCACGATGGGCGCGACGGCCGTGCGTTTTGTCTTCGGCTTTCCTTTCGCGGCCGCCGCGCTTGGCCTTGCTGCGATCTGGCTGCCGATTCCTCGCCCCGACCTTTCCGTGCTGGGCTGGGCCACCCTTGGCGCCCTGGCCCAGATCGCGGCGACAGTCTTCATGCTGGTCACCATGCGCGGGCAGGGCTTCGGCGTCGCGACGGCCTTGATGAAAACCGAGCCGGTGACGCTGGCGGTCATCGGCGCCGTTGTGCTGGCCGAGCCGCTGGGCGCCGCCCGGATGGGCGCGATCGGCCTGGCGACGCTGGGCGTCGTCCTGGCATCCGGCGTAAGCTGGGGCCGCGCGGGCTGGGGATCGGTGGCGACGGGGGTTCTTGCCGGGGCGCTGTTCGGACTGTCGGCTATCGGCTTTCGCGGCGCGCTTCTGGCGCTGCCGGATGGGGGCTATGTCCTGCGCGCCGTGACGATCCTTGCGATCACGCTGGGGATCCAGTCGGCCGTGATGATGGCCTGGCTGGCCCTTCGCGACCGCCGCGGCCTGTCGGGGATCATGCGGGAATGGCGGGTCTCGCTGGGGGCAGGCTTCCTGGGGGCCTTTGCCTCGCTGTTCTGGTTCATCGGCTTTGCGCTGACGCCCGCCGCCAATGTCCGGACCCTGGCCCTGGTCGAGGTGGTGATGGCGCAAGTTCTGTCAGGCAGGCTGTTCCGCCAAAGGGCCGCACCCCTGCAACTGCTGGGAATGGGCCTGATCCTGGCCGGAGTAGGCTGGCTGCTGGCGGTGGCCGCCGCCTAAGGGCCGTCAAACCCATTTCGCCAGCGGCGGCAGGCTCATCAGCACGGCATCGGCGTTGTGGCCTGTCTCAAGGCCGAACTTGGTGCCGCGGTCATAGACCAGGTTGTATTCGGCATAAAGCCCGCGATGGATCAGCTGCGTGTCGCGGTCGGCGTCTGTGAAGGGCGTCGTCATCCGCGCCTCTGCCAAGGGCAGGAAAGCGGGCATGAAAGCCTCGCCCACGGCGCGGGTAAAGGCGAAATCGTCTTGCCAAGCGCCGGTGTTCAGGTCGTCGAAGAAAATGCCGCCCACGCCCCGGGCACGGCCGCGGTGAGGGATGAAGAAATACTCGTCCGCCCAGGCCTTGAAGCGGTCGTAATAGGTCGCGTCATGGGCATCGCAGGCCTCGCGCAGGGTGGCGTGGAAATGCGCCGTGTCATCGGCATATTCGATGCAGGGGTTCAGGTCCGCCCCGCCACCGAACCACCAGGCGCCGGGGGTCCAAAACATCCGCGTGTTCATGTGCACCGCCGGGGCGTGGGGATTCTGCATATGCGCGACCAGGCTGATGCCGCTGGCCCAGAAGCGCGGGTCGCCGTCGATCCCCGGCACCCCGCGCGAGGCCATGGCCGCCTGCGCGCGCGGGGCCAGCGTGCCATGAACCTCGGACCAGTTGACGCCGACCTTTTCGAAGACGCGGCCGCCCCGCATCACCGACATCAGGCCGCCACCGCCGTCCTGGTCGCGCAGGGTCGGCGTCACCTCGAACCGGCCCGCAGATGCAGGGCCCTGCCCCCGGTCCTCGAGCTCTTCGAAAGCCGCGACGATCCGGTCGCGCAGGCTGCGGAACCATGCGGCGGCGGTGCTGCGTTCCTGTTCCATCGACGTTCCCCAAACTTGATTTGCCAGCCGTCGGGCGCGGCGCTAGCATCCACCACCCGCTGTAATGAGACAGGCCATGACCCGCAACACCGCCCTTGCCGCGACCCTTTCCCTGCCGCTTCTGATTGCGGCCTGCGGCACCCCCCAGGAACGCTGCATCAGCAACAATACCAGCGAATACCGGACGGTCAGCCGCCTTCTGGCCGAGGTCGAGGGGAACCTGGCGCGGGGTTATGCGTGGGAGGAGCGGCAGGTCGTGCGGGACCGGCTGACCCAGTGCCGGCGCGTCTGGCGCGACCGCGACGGGCGCGCGGTCGTGGGATACGAGCCGTGCTGGCAGGACTATGTCGAGACCGAACGATACCGGGTGCCGATCGACCCGGCTTCCGAGCAGCGCAAGCGCGACAACCTGGCAGGGCGGCAGGCCCAGTTGGCCGACCGGGCCGCATCGGTTGTCCAGGCCTGCAAGGCAGCCTTTCCCGAACAGAAGGGTTAGGCCGTCTGCACCGCCACGCGGTCGGCGAGGCTGCGCCCGCCATCGACGGTCACGATCTGGCCCGTGACGAAGCGCGCGGCATCGCTGACCAGGTAAAGCACCGTATCCACCAGTTCGTCCGCAGGGGCGATGCGGCCCATCGGCGTGGCCGCGATGATGCGGTCGCGCAGTTCGGGCTTGTCGCGCAGCGAATCCTTCAGTTCGTGCGACATGACGCTGCCGAAGCGGATGCCGTTCACGCGGATCCTATGGGGCGCAAGCGCCAGGGCCATGCCGCGAGTCGCCTGTTCCTGCGCGGCATAGGCGATGGAATAGCCCAGCATCGTCGGCACCGGATGCAGCGCAGCCAAGGTCGAGATGTTGACGATGGCGCCTGCCGTGCCCGAATCCGGCTCGGCCTCGGCCTGCTTGATCATTCGCTTGGCCACGATCTGCGTCATCCGCAAGCCGGCCATCATGTTCTGGCGAAGAAGCTGCTCCAGCACCTCGAGGTCGGTATCAAGGGGGTCAGACGCCTTTACCAGCCGGTGCGCGTTCACCAGGATGTCCACCCGCTCAAAGGCATCCAGCGTCGCCGACAGCAGATTCGCCGTGGCCAGCTTTTCCGTCATCCGTCCCGCGAAGCAGCGGACATGGGGATCACGCTCGTCATAATCCGACATAGCGGCGGCCAGGGCGGTCTCATCCGTGTCCGCAAACATGACATTGGCGCCGCGTTCGACGAAATAGCGCGCCACGGCCAGGCCAATGCCGCGCCCGGCCCCGGTGACGATGGCGGTCTTGCCCTGGATCGACAGGCCCATCAGCGGCGGCCCTTGCGCGCGGCGCCCCGGCCCGCGCCCGTTGCCTCGATCACCTTGAAGCGGTTGTCGCCCCGCAACTCGGTCACTTGCGAGAAATGCTGGGCCAGGACGGTTTCGTAAGGAAGATGTCGGTTGGCCACCATCCACAGCCGCCCCGCACCCGTCAGCAATCGGGCAGCAGCCGCGATGAAGTCGCCCCCGATCCGGGGATCCGCCACGCGGCCGTCGTGAAAGGGCGGGTTCATGATGACGCCGTTCACGGGATCGGGCAATGTGAAGTCGCGCGCATCGGCCCAGTGGAAGACCGCACGCGGATCCGTGATGTTGTCCTTGGCGGATTCGAGGGCGGCATGGTCGGCCTCGACCAGGTGGATCACTTCGATACCGGGGCGGGCAAGCGCCTGCGCCGACAACCAGCCCCAGCCCGCGCCCAGATCGACGATGCGGGTGGGCAGCCGGTCGGGCAGCGCGGCCGCAAGCATGGCCGATCCGGGATCGATGCCGTCGGCGGAAAAGACCCCGGGCCGGGTGACGAAGCCCGGCACCACCTCATGCGCCGCGCTGGCCCAGCCAGGTGGAAGCCAATCGCCCGACGGAATGGTCACGCGAAAGATCTTGCCGTGGGCCTTGCTGTAAACTTCGTCCACGGGGGCGAGCCTGCGCAATTCCTTCAGGACCGAATCGACGCCGTCCGTCTTTTGCCCGTCGATCCACAGGGGCGCATCGGGTGAAAGGCGCGCGGCGGCATCGGCGATCCGGGCATGAGCCTCGGCCTTGGCGCGGGGCAGGATCACAAGGGCCGCGTCGAACCGCCCCTCGACCACAGGCGCCACCTGATAGCCGCGCGCGGCCAAGGCGCGATGATCGGGAAAATGGCCCTGCTGGACGCGGGTTCGCGCAGGATCCAGGGGCGAAAGATCATCGGACCCCTTGGCGCCGATCACGAGAAATTCCCCTTCGGGCGCGTTCCCCGAAAGGGCAAGGTCCAGGCGTGTCGTTGTCACTGTTATTCTTTTTCCATGGTGCATTGCAGCGGATGTTGCTGCCGCCGCGCCAGTTCCATCACCTGCGCGACCTTGGTTTCCGCGACCTCGTGCGAAAAGACGCCGACAACCGCCACACCCTTTCGATGGACGGTCAGCATGATCTCGATCGCCTGGGCATGCGTCATGTTGAACAGGCGTTCAAGGACATGGACCACGAACTCCATCGGCGTGAAGTCGTCGTTCAGCATCAGCACCTTGTACATCGGGGGGCGCTGCGTGCGCGTGCGCGGTTTGACAACCAGTTCAATCTGATCATCGGGTCCGTCGCCGTCTGTCATCCACTGCGCCATAGGTCCAGTCTGGTCATGCTGATCACGTTACGGACACAATATAATCCATTTCACCGCTGATGAAACCCCGCCCAAGGGCGAGCAGGGCATGCAAAATATACCAAATCAGCGGTTACATGGCCGTGAATGTCATGCTATTATCCGAATATTAAGCAAGGGCATGCAACAAACGACATGCCGTCCCGAGGCAGAGAGACCGCGACAGTGATCCCAATTTCCCTGACAGCCCGGCTGTGGGCTTTTCTCTTGCTGGCCATCCTGGCCCCGGCCACAGTTACGGCGGCGCCCTTTGCCGCCTATGTGATCGACGCCCGCACAGGCCAGCCCATCTACAAGCAGAACGAGGATACGCGGCTGCATCCCGCGTCCCTCACGAAGATGATGACGCTCTACATGGCCTTCACAGCGATCGAGCGTGGACAGGTCCGGCTGGATTCCCAGTTCCCGGTCTCGACCAATGCCGCGTCCGAGCCTCCGTCGAAGCTGGGCCTGAAGGCGGGCCAGCGAATCGAGCTTCGCTATCTGATCCGCGCCGCCGCGATCAAATCGGCCAACGACGCCGCCACCGCCATTGGCGAGGGTCTGGCAGGGTCCGAGGAGGCCTTTGCCCAGCAGATGACCCAGATGGCGCGCGCCCTTGGGATGCGGAACAGCAATTTCCGTAACGCGCATGGCCTGACCCAGGAAGGGCACTATTCCTCGGCCCATGACATGACGATCCTGGGGCGGCGGCTGTTCTATGATTTCCCGCAATATTACAACATCTTCTCCCGCCGTTCGGCGGATGCGGGGATTGCGCAGGTATCGTCGACCAACAAGCGGTTCCTGGACGCCTACGAAGGCGCGGACGGGATCAAGACGGGCTATACCCGTGCGGCAGGCTTCAACCTGACGGCTTCGGCGCAGCGCGGCAACAAGCGGCTGGTGGCCACGGTCTTCGGCGGCACCTCGACGGCGCATCGCAACCAGGTGATGGCGCAGTTGCTGGATTCAGGCTTTACCCGGGTGCCGAACCGCGTCCGCGAAGTCCGGCCCGAAGCGCCGCGCCTGCTGGCGCAGCGCGTGGTCCGTCGTGCCCAGGTCGAACCCACCGCCGCCGCGACGGCGCCGCAGACGCAGCGGCTGGTGCTGTCGGCATCGGCCCCCCCGGCACGGGTCAGCCGTCCGGCCCAGGCCTCGACCGCAGCAGTCGCCCAGGTCCCGCAAGCGGCGCCCGAGGCTGTGGCCGTCGGCGGGTTGACCCTTGCCGCCAGTGCGCGACCTGTCAGCAGGCGCGCGGCACCGGCAGTTGCCGAAGCCGCCGCCCCCGAGGCAGCCCAACCGCAATCGGCAAGCCTTGCCGCGCCGGTCCTTGCTGCGTCGGCCCGCCCTGCCCCGGCGCCGCGTTCGCGCACGGCCAGCATCGCCGCCGTGGCCGAGGCGTCCGAGGCAGGCAATCCCGGCGCCGATCCGGAAGCGATCGCGCGCGCCGTGGCTGAGGCTGTGCCGCAGGCCGGGGGCGCCTCGATGTCGCTGCTGGCCTCGCCCGCGCCGAAGCCGCGGTCGGAAACGGTCATCTTGGCCGCGATGGGCGAAGGCGACCGTTCGAACCCCGAAGAGCTCGAGATCGTTTCGCGCCCCGCCAACAGCGGCCGCAGCTGGGGCGTGACGCTGGGCATGTTCTCGTCCAAGGCCGAAGCCGAAAAGCTGCTGCTGCGCAGCGCGCTGCAAGACGGCGCGATCCTGGGCGGTGCACAGCGCCATGTCGCGGACACGAAGCGCGGCTTTCAGCCCAGCTTCGCGAACCTGACCAAGGGCAATGCCGAACTGATCTGCGAACGCTTCCTCAGCCGGTCCCAGGAATGCCAGGTGGTCGGCCGCTGACCTTTCGGGAAAAGCAGAACAGGACAAAGGGGCGGGTAAGTTTCCGCCCCTTTTGCTTGCAAGATGTCGGTCAGTCGGGCTTCGGCCGGTCGTCCCACTTGTCGCTGAGGATCCGTTCGGCATCGCCTTTCGGATCCTCGAACTGCCGCGAGCGTAGGGCCCAGATGAACGCGACAAGGCCCGCCGCGCCAAGGCCCAGCGAAACCGGGATGAGGATCGAGAGCATCTCCATGGGGCCGTCCTTTCAATCGCGCAGCCGCAGCGCGTTCAGCGTCACCGTGATCGAGCTTAGCGACATCGCCAGCGCTGCGATCAGCGGCGTCACCATCCCTACCACGGCCAGCGGCACCGCCACGATGTTATAGGCGATCGAGATCGCAAAGTTCTGCCGGATCCGTCGCGTCGCCAGCCGGGCCAAGGCGACCGCCTCGGCCACGGGCACCAGGTCGCTGCCGGTCAGCACCATGTCGCTGGCAACCCGCGCCGCATCCAGGGCACTTGCCGGAGAGATCGAGGCATGGGCCCGGGCAAGCGCCGCCGTATCGTTCAGACCGTCCCCCACCATCAGGACATGCGCGCCCTGTGCCGCAAGATCGGCCACCATCGCTTCTTTTCCCTTGGGATCGACCGCGGCGCGGTGGTCGTCGATGCCCAGCCGGGCGGCCAGATCGGCAACCGCCGCCGGCCGGTCGCCCGAGATCAGCAGCACCCGCAGTCCCGCCTTGCGAAGGCGCGCCACGCAATCGGCAGCGCCGGGGCGCAGCTCGTCGGTGAATTCCAGCCGCACCGGGGCCTGTCCCTCGACCGCAAGCCAGGTCGCGCTTGTGGGGCGATCCTCGTGATCCGACACGCCCAGCCAATCGGCACGGCCCAGCCGGACCGGACGCCCCCCCCAGCGGGCCGAGACGCCGAAGCCCGGATGCTCGGTCACCTCCGACAGCTCGGCCGGTTCATCCGTCAGCGCCGCGGCAAGCGCGACCGACAGGGGATGGGCCGAGGCCTGCGCCAGGGCGCGCGCCACCGGGCGCAGATCGGCAGGCAGCGGATCGTCGCTGACCAGCGTTGGCCGGCCAAGGGTCAGGGTGCCCGTCTTGTCGAAGACGACGGTGTCGACCTCGGCCAGCCGCTCAAGCGCCGTGCCGTCCTTGATCAGCAGCCCGCGCCGGAACAGCCGTCCCGACGCCGCCGTCGCCACTGCTGGAACCGCCAGGCCAAGCGCGCAGGGGCAGGTCACGATCAGCACCGCCGCCGCGATGTTCACCGCCAGGCGCAAGTCGCCCGTCACCCACATCCAACCCGCAAAGCTGCACAACGCCATCAGGTGAACGCTGGGCGAATAAAGCCGCGACGCCCGTTCCGCCAGCGAGGTATAGCGTCCGCGCGCGGCCTCGGCAGCCTCGACCAGGGCGGTCAGGCGGGCCAGCGACGAATCCCGCCCCGCCGCCGTCACCCTCAGGGTCAGGGGGCCGGTCAGGTTCACCTCGCCTGCCGACAGCCTCTGGCCGGGCTGGGCCAGCACGGGCAGCGTTTCGCCAGTCAACAGGGCGCGGTCGATCTCGGACCGGCCCTCGACGATCTCGCCATCGGCGGGAATGCGCGCGCCGGGGCGGACCCGGATCAGGTCTCCGGGGCGCAGGCTGGCAACGGGAACGGTCTGTTCGGCCCCGTCCACCAGCAGCGCGGCGCGCGGAACCTCCAGCGCGGTCAGTTCGGCCGCGGCGGATCTGGCGATCGCGCGCGTGCGGTGGTCCAGATAGCGCCCGATCAGCAGGAAGAAGCACAGCATCGCCGCCGCGTCGAAATAGGCGTGGTGGCCCGATTCCATCGTTTCATAGACCGAGATCGCACTGGCCAGGATCAGCGCCAGCGAGATCGGCACGTCCATGCCCAGCCGTCCAACCCGGATCGCAGCCCATGCGCTGCGGAAGAAGGGCTGCCCTGCAAAGAATACGGTGGGCAGAGCGATGGCGCCGCTGATCCAGTGGAACAGGTCACGCGTCGCGGATTCGGCCCCCGACCAGACGGCCACAGACAGGATCATGATGTTCATCATCGCGAATCCTGACACGCCGATCCGCATCAGCAGGTCGCGCCCCTGACGGTCGGCCGTGGTGGCCGACAGGGCGTCGGGATCCAGTTCATGCGCCTCGTATCCCACCCTTGCGAGAACGGGGATCAGGTCGTCGGCGGCAAGACCCGGCGCGTCCACCGTGACGCGGCGCAGGGTCAGGTTGACGCGGGCGTTGCGAACGCCCGGATGAGCGGTCAGCGCGGTTTCGACATCGGTGATGCAAGTCGCGCAATGGGCGGTCGGCAGGGACAGGATCACCGTTCCCTGCGCCACTTCGGCCCGGTCCGCCAGACGTTGCGCCAAGGGCGCCGCGTCGCAGGCGGGACAGGCGCTGAAGCCCGAAGCGGTCAGGTCGGCCATGTCAGTTCACCATCGCACCGGCATAATGATCCAGCCGCTGGCGGAACGTGGTTCCATCCGGCGCGACTGCCTGGACGTTGATGTTCCAGACCCCCGGCTCCAGCACCAGGGGGGCGCGGTAGATGCCGCCGCCTGCAACTTCGAAATGCGGCGTCACATCCGCGCGCTTGTGCGTGGGGCGCCCGATGGTGGCCGTGAAATCCCGCAGGACAGGATGGGTGCCCTGCCCATCCACGATCTCGATCGTGATGCGGGTGCCGTCATAGCTGGCCCTGGCCGTCCAGCCCAGGCTCTCCTGCGCCTGCCGGTCCCGGTCGAAGTGCTGCGAGGCGACATAGCTGTTCTTCACCTCGAGCCCCGGGAAGCTGCCCACGGCCAGGAAAGCCATGACCAGGTTGACGGCGATGATGACGCCAAAGGCCGCCAGCGTGATCGCCAGGACATGGCGTCCGGTCAGTTCCCGTGTCATCCTATTCATCCTTTCCGTGGAAGATCGTGCCGACCGATGCGGTCATTCCGTCGACTTCGTCACGCACGACCAAATTCAGGGGCGTCGTGGCCCTTGCGGCAAGATCGGATCCCGCCGGTGCAGTCACATAAAGCCTGCTGCCGAGGGTCTCGTCCGCGGGCACCCGGACGATCCCCGCAGCCGCGCCCTCGACCGCGACGGTCAGGCCGTCCGCCCCTTCAACCGCAAAGCTGAAGTCGCGGTCATCATGCTGCTTGTTGCGCAGCCGCACCTCGTAGGTGTTGCGGATTGCCCCGTCCGACATGGTCACGAACAGCGGGTTGCGCACCGGCGAGACGTTCAGGTCGAAGGGGGACCGCATGAACAGCGCGACGATCAGCGCCACCCCGATCCCGGACCACAGCGTGAAATACAGGATCGTCCGTGGCCGGAAGATGTGCCGCCAGACCGACTTGGGCTGGGCGCCCGCGCGTTCGGCAGTCTCGTCCTTCAGCGCCATGTAGTCGATCAGCCCGCGCGGCTTGCCGATCTTGTCCATGATCTCGTCGCAGGCGTCGATGCACAGCGCGCAGGTGATGCATTCCATCTGCTGGCCCTCGCGGATGTCGATGCCCATCGGGCAGACATTCACGCAGGCCAGGCAGTCGATGCAGTCCCCGCCGGACGTGGCGGGGATCGGTCCGCCGACGCCGGCAGGCAGGCCCGGATAAGGCGTGGCCGGATAGGTGGCGCCTGCCGCCGGCCCCGCGGCCCGGCTGGTAACCTCGACCGCAGCAGCGACAGCCGCCGGCCGGTGGCGGACGTTGGTCTTGCCGCGCGGCTCGCCCCGCCATTCGCGATAGGCGACGGTCAACGTGTCCTCGTCCATCATGGCGGCCTGGATGCGCGGCCAGGGGCAGGCATAGATGCAGATCTGTTCGCGGGCAAAGCCGCCGAAGAGGAAGGTCGTCGCGGTCAGGATCGTCATTGTGATGTAGGCGACTGGATGAGCCTGCCCCGCCAGCAGGTGTCCCAGCAGCGTCGGCGCGTCGGTGAAATAGAAGATCCAGGCGCCCCCCGTCAGCAGCGCGATCACCAGCCAGGCCGCCCATTTCAGCGCCCGCAGCCGGATCTTCTGCGCGTCCCAGTGCTGGCGGTGCAGGCGGATGCGGGCGTTGCGGTCACCCTCGATCCAGCGTTCCACCAGGATGAACAGGTCGGTCCAGACCGTCTGCGGGCAGGCATAGCCGCACCACACGCGTCCCAAGGCACTGGTGAACAGGAACAGGCCCAGTCCGGCCATCACCAGAAGGCCCGCCACGAAATAGAACTCGTGGGGCCAGATCTCGATCCAGAAGAAGAAGAACCTCCGGTTGGCCAGATCGACCAGGACGGCCTGGTCCGGCATGGTCGGGCCGCGGTCCCACCGGATCCAGGGCAGGATGTAATAGATCGCCAGGCTTATGCCCATGACGATCCACTTGAGGGTCCTGAACCGCCCGGCGACACGCTTGGGGAAGATCGGCTCCCGCTTGGCGTAAAGGCTGGGATGGTCCAATTCGGGATTGGACATCTTAAGAATCGCTCCTGTTTCGCGGGTCCGGTCTAGACCCGGCGGCAGCGGGATTCCTTGACCTGCATCAAATGCGGCCGCCCGTCCCCGTCCCTCGCTTGCGTCACATCTGATGATCCGGCATTCCTGTCGCAGGAAGGTCGCATCCCGTCCGACCGGCAAAGGAGCTTCACATGCTGACCATCCACGGCGTCACCCGATCGCGCGCGTCCCGCATCATCTGGCTTTGCCACGAGATTGGGCTGGAGTTCCGCCAGAAGCCCGTGATCCAGGCCTATCGGCTGGCCGATCCCGATGCGCCCGACGCCCCGCTGAACACCCATTCCCCGGCCTTCCTGGCCCTGTCGCCCGCCGGCACCATTCCCGTAATCGAGGATGACGGTCTGGTCCTGGGCGAGTCCCTGGCAGCGACCTTGTATCTGGCGCGCAAATACGGTGGCGATCTTGGCCCCGCCGATCTGGCCGAAGATGCCCAGATGATGCAGTGGAGCTTCTATGCCGCCACCAGCGTCGAACCCGACGCGCTGACGATTCTGTTCCTGCACGCGCCGTCCCGCCTCCAGCCCGGAGACGACCAGGCCATTGTCGCCAATTCCGCCGAACGGCTGGTCCGGCCCCTCAAGGTGATCGAGGGGCATCTTTCCACCCATGAACATCTGGTCGGGGGCCGCTTCACCGTGGCCGACCTCAACCTGGCCGAGATCCTGCGCTATGCCCAGGGCTACGGTGAGCTGATGGGGCAGTTTCCGGCGGTCATGGCATGGCTTGAACGCTGCCAGGCCCGCCCGGCCTTCCGCAAGATGTGGGACGCGCGCCTGGCCGAACCGGAATAGCCCCGGTCCCGGGACGACCGGCCGAATTGGCCGGCGGGGTTGGCAAAAGCCTTCGCCGCATGAGATAACCGCCGCATCCGCACCAAGAACAAGAGCAGAACCGATGGCCGACGACCTTCTTTCCGCAGTCGATGCGACCGACAGCTATTCCGCCGCCTCGATCGAGGTGCTGGAGGGGCTGGAGCCCGTGCGCAAGCGACCCGGCATGTATATCGGCGGCACGGACGAACGCGCGCTGCATCACCTGGTGGCGGAAATCCTCGACAACTCGATGGACGAGGCGGTGGCGGGCCATGCGACGCGGATCGAGGTAGAGCTTCTGGCCGACTACAGCGTCAGCGTCCGCGACAATGGCCGCGGCATCCCCATCGACCCGCACCCCAAGTTTCCGGGCAAGTCCGCGCTCGAGGTGATCCTGTGCACGCTGCACGCGGGGGGCAAGTTTTCAGGTGATACCTACCAGACCTCGGGCGGGTTGCACGGGGTCGGCGCCTCGGTCGTGAACGCGCTGTCGGACATCATGGTCGTGCAGGTCGCCCGCAACAAGGAACTGTTCGAGCAGCGGTTCTCGCGCGGGGTGCCGCAGGGGCCGGTGGCCAGGATCGGCGCGGCCCCGAACCGGCGCGGCACGACCGTGGTCTTCCACGCGGATGAAGACATCTTCGGCCATCACCGCTTCAAGCCGGCGCGGCTTCTGAAGATGGTCAAGTCCAAGGCCTATCTGTTCAGCGGTGTCGAAATCCGCTGGAAATCGGAAATAGACGACGGCGAAACCCCGCGAGAGGCCACTTTCCATTTCCCCGGCGGTCTGGCGGATTACCTTGCCGAGACCCTGACAGGCGCCAGCACCTATGCCGACCGGCCCTTCGCGGGCAGCGTCGATTTCCGCCGCCAGGGCGCGCCGGGCAAAGTCGACTGGGCGATCAACTGGACCCCGTCGCGCGACGGATTCATCCAGTCCTATTGCAACACGGTCCCCACGCCCGAGGGCGGCACCCACGAAGCGGGCTTCTGGTCCGCCATCCTCAAGGGCGTGCGGGCCTATGGCGAGCGGATCAACAACAAGAAGGCCGCGCAGATCACCCGGGAAGACCTGCTGACCGGCGGCTGCGCGCTTGTGTCCTGCTTCATCCGAGAGCCGGAATTCGTGGGCCAGACCAAGGACCGCCTCGCCACGACCGAGGCCGCCCGCCTGGTCGAGAACGCCGTGCGCGACCACTTCGACACCTGGCTCGCGGCCGACACGAAATCGGCGGGCGCGATCCTGGACTTCCTGATCCTGCGGGCGGATGAACGCCTGCGCCGCAAGCAGGAAAAGGAAACCGCCCGCAAGACGGCGACGAAAAAGCTGCGCCTGCCCGGCAAGCTGGTCGATTGCAGCGCCACCAGCCGGGACGGCACCGAACTGTTCATCGTCGAAGGCGACAGCGCTGGCGGGTCGGCCAAGATGGCGCGCGACCGCACCAACCAGGCTTTGCTGCCGCTGCGGGGCAAGATCCTGAACGTGCTGGGCGCGGCCTCGACCAAGATGGGGGCCAACCAGGAAATCAGCAATCTTTGTCAGGCCCTTGGCGTCGGAATGGGATCCAAGTTCAAGGTCGATGACCTTCGCTATGACAAGGTCATCATCATGACCGATGCCGACGTGGACGGGGCGCATATCGCCAGCCTGCTGATGACCTTCTTCTTCACGCAGATGCGGCCGATGATCGACAAGGGCCACCTGTATCTGGCCTGCCCGCCGCTGTATCGCCTGACCCAAGGGGCGCACCGGGTCTATGTCGCGGATGACGCCGAGAAGGAACGGATGCTGGCCAAGGGCCTGGGCGGGCGCGGCAAGATCGACGTGCAACGCTTCAAGGGTCTGGGCGAAATGGACGCCAAGGACCTCAAGGACACGACCATGAACCCCAAGACGCGCAAGCTGATCCGGGTCAGCATCGACGACGACGAAGGGGGCGAGACCGGCGACCTGGTCGAACGCCTGATGGGCAAGAAGCCCGAACTGCGCTTCGAATACATCCAGGAAAACGCCCGCTTCGCAGAAGAGCTGGACGTCTGAGATGCGGCAGTATCACGACGCCCTGCGCACGGTTCTGGAACAGGGCCAGGAAAGCACCGACCGGACCGGAACCGGCACGATCAGCCATTTCGGGCTGCAGTGCCGCTATCCGCTGGCCGACGGCTTTCCGCTGGTCACGACCAAGAAGCTGCACCTGAAGTCGATCATCCACGAGCTTTTGTGGTTCCTGTCGGGCGATACCAACATTCGCTATCTGCAGGAAAACGGCGTCTCGATCTGGGACGAATGGGCGGACGAGAATGGCGACCTTGGCCCTGTCTATGGCCGGCAATGGCGCCACTTTCCCAAGCTGGTGCCCAGCGGCCTGGACGCCGAGGGGCGCCCGCTGTTCTTTGCGGGCCATGTCGATCAGATCGCCGATCTGGTGGATGCGATCCGCAGGACGCCGGACTCTCGGCGCCTGATCGTGTCCGCGTGGAACCCCGGCGATGTGCCGGAGATGGCGCTGCCGCCCTGCCATACGCTGTGGCAGGTGCGGATCCTGGGGGGCAAGCTGCATCTGCAGCTTTACCAGCGGTCGGCGGACATGTTCCTGGGCGTTCCGTTCAACATTGCTTCCTATGCGCTGCTGCAGGTGATGCTGGCCCATGTGACGGGCTATCAGCCGGGCGATTTCGTCCATTCCATCGGTGATGCACATATCTATTCGAACCATCTGGATCAGGTGCGCACGCAGCTTGCGCGTGACCCGAAACCCCTGCCCCAGTTGCGGCTGCGCCGCGAGGTCGGGTCGATCTTCGATTTCCGCTTCGAAGACTTCGAGGTGCTGAACTATGACCCTGACCCGGCCATCAAGGCCCCGGTGGCGGTCTAGACCATGCTGACATTGATCGCAGCACGCGACCGCGACGGCGCCATCGGCAAGAACAACACGATCCCCTGGCACGCGCCCGAGGATCTGGCCTTCTTCCAACGGGAAACCACCGGCGGCGCGGTGATCATGGGCCGCCGGACCTGGGAAAGCCTGCCGTTCAAGCCGCTGAAGAACCGCCTGAACCTGGTGGTGTCCTCGGATCCCTCCGTGGCCGAACATGTCCATTCCACGCCAGAGGCAGCAGTCGAACACGCCCATCGCGCAGGCCACCGCCGCATCTATGGCATCGGGGGTTCCGCCGTCTACCAGGCGATGATGCCCCTGGCCGACCGGCTGCTGTTGACCGAGGTGGATCTGGCCGTCGAAGGTGCTGACGCCTTCTTCCCCCGGTTCGACGAGACAAGCTGGGATCGCCTCGGCCCAATCCTTCTGCGCGGCAATGAACCGCGCTGCACAGTCTTCGAATACCTGCGCCGCCGATAGATCATGACAGGAGGATCTTCATGAACATACGTTACCTGCACACGATGGTCCGGGTTGCCGACCTGGAAAAGACGATGGCCTTCTTCAAGCTGCTGGGGCTGGAGGAAACGCGCCGCATCGACAACGACAAGGGCCGCTTCACGCTGGTCTTCATGGCCCCTCCGAGCCAGCCGGAATGCCCTGTCGAACTGACCTACAACTGGGACGGCGACGAAGGCCTGCCGTCGGACAGCCGGCATTTCGGCCATCTCGCCTATCGCGTCGGCAACATCTATGACCTCTGCCAGAAGCTGATGGACGCGGGCGTCACGATCAACCGTCCGCCGCGGGATGGGCATATGGCCTTCGTGCGCAGCCCGGACAATGTGTCGATCGAGCTTTTGCAGGAAGGAGATCACCTGCCCCCGGCGGAACCCTGGGCCAGCATGGAAAATACCGGCCACTGGTAAACGTCCAGCCGTCAGTAGATGTAGCGGATCTGTTCAAGCCAGAACCGCTCGATCCGGCGGCTTTGCAGGTTGACCTGCTCAAGGGGCGGGTCTTCCAGCACGCCGGACATGGCCAGACCCTCGGCATGGCGCAGGAACAGGCGGTGGACCATGTCGCGGACCGCCTGTCCTTCCTCGGACAGCTTCACCCGGACCGAGCGGCGGTCCATGTCGCTGCGCTCGTGGTGGACATAGCCCATCGTCACCAGCTTTTTCAGGTTATAGCTGACATTCGATCCCTGATACATGCCGCGGGACCGTAGTTCGCCCGCCGACACCTCGGCCCCGCCGAGGTTATAGAGAATCATCGCCTGGACCGGGGTCAGGTCATGCCGGCCAAGGCGTTCGAATTCATCCTTGACCAGATCCAGCATCAGCCGGTGCAGCCGTTCCAAAAGCTGCAGGGATTCTAGATAGGCTTCCGTCGTGTCTGCCAGATCCGGCAGAGCCTGAACATCGGCCTGGGGGCGCATATCGCGCGGCGCGGGGGAAATCATGGCGTCTCGCGGTCCTGATTTGTTCGTCATGACCCGACATTGCCGCAAAATCCAAAATCTTCAGTTAATGCGACGCAACTTCCGCAAGAGATTGGGGAAAATTTTAGCGAACCGGCTTCAGGCGTTCGGCAGCATGATCCGCGATCCGGTCAAGGACCATGCCAAGGTCGTCGGGACCGCGATTGGTCCCGCCATTGACCCGCGCGGTCACCCACAGATACAGATCCTGATCGTTCTCGTTCAACATGGCCTCATAGGCGTCAAGATCGGCACCATCCAGCAGAGCCAGCGGACCATCGGCGAAATGGCCCAGGATCAGGTCCATCTCCTTCATGCCTCTGCGCCAGCTGCGAATCCTGAGGCGGCGCAAACGGGTTTCGGCGGCTTCGGTCATTCTGTCATCCTTCTGGCACGCTTGCCGATCTTTGGGCCGCAGACTAAGCCATGCAGGCACGACGTTCAAACCATGAAGGGCCGCCATGGACCTGTTGTCAGACCGCCTGAACCGCATCAAGCCATCGCCCACGATCGCCATGACGACCCGCGCGGCGGAACTGCGCGCCCAGGGCCGCGACATCATCAGCCTTTCGGCAGGCGAACCCGACTTCGATACGCCGGTCAATATCCGCGAGGCCGCAAAGGCCGCGATCGATGGGGGCCACACGCGCTATACGGCCGTTGACGGGACCCCTTCGCTGAAGCGGGCGATCTGCGACAAGTTCTCGCGCGAGAACGGACTGGATTATGCGCCCTCGCAGGTCACCGTGGGCACCGGCGGCAAGCAGATCCTGTTCAACGCGCTGATGGCCACGCTGAACGACGGGGACGAGGTCATCATTCCGGCCCCCTACTGGGTCAGCTATCCCGACATGGTGCTGCTGGCGGGCGGCACGCCGGTGATCGTGGAATGCGGGCTGGAGCAGGGCTTCCGCCTGATGCCCGATGCGCTCGAGGCGGCGATCACGCCGCAGACGAAGTGGCTGATCCTCAATTCGCCCTCCAATCCCTCGGGGGCAGGCTATGACCGCGCGGCGATGAAGGCGCTAACCGATGTGCTGATGCGCCATCCGCAAGTCTGGGTGCTGTCCGACGACATCTACGAACACCTCGTGTTCGACGGCTTCGAGTTCGTCACCCCCGCCCAGGTCGAACCCGCGCTGAAGGATCGGACCCTGACCATGAACGGCGTCAGCAAGGCCTATGCCATGACCGGCTGGCGGATCGGCTATGGCGCGGCCCCCGAAAGCCTTATCAAGGCGATGGCCAAGCTGCAGTCGCAATCGACGTCGAACCCGTCATCGATCAGCCAGTTCGCGGCCGAAGCGGCGTTGACGGGTCCGCAGGACTATATCAGCGAAAGCCGCGCGGTCTTTCAACGCCGGCGCGACCTGGTCGTGGCCGGGCTGAACACCTGCCCGGGCATCGACTGCCCCGTCCCGCAGGGTGCCTTCTATGTCTATCCGTCGATCAAGGGGCTGATCGGCAAGACCTCGGCCGCAGGCGCCACGATCACGGATGACCAGGCCTTTGCCAACGCCCTGCTGGATGAAACCGGAGTGGCGGTGGTGTTTGGCGCGGCCTTTGGCCTGTCGCCACATTTCCGCATCTCCTATGCCACCAGCGACGACCGGCTGGTCACGGCGATCGACCGCATCAGGCGTTTCTGCGAAAGCTGCAACTGACCTCTTCGACCACGCGTTCAAAGGCAGCACCGAAACAGGAGACAGGAATGCTGCCCCAAAACGCACTGGTCGTGGTCGCCGACAGCCATTCGGCTAGACTGTTCCGGAACAAGGCACAGTATGGGCTGGAACTGAAGGAAAGCGAACAGGTTACGCCGGAAATCTTGAATCAGCGTCAACCGGGCGAGGCCGCGGCCGAGATCCTTCCGGGCGGAGAGGATCCGCTGGCCTTCGTGGCCCAGCTTGCGGATTACCTGAACGCCATGGTCCTGAAGAACAAGGTCGACGACATTGCCGTGATCGCCGATCCCTCGACCCTGGGGATCCTGCGCAAGCGGTATCACAAGGAGTTGCAGTTCCGCCTGCGCAAGGAGATCGACAAGAACCTGACCAACTCGGACCTGCGCGCCATCGAGGACGCCTTGTCCTGACTGGCCGGGGCTGGGCGGTGCTTACAGGGCGGTCCAGCCTCCGTCGACGCTGATCGCCGTGCCGGTAATCTGTGCTGCCGCATCGCTGCACAGGAAGACCGTGGTATCGCCCAGTTGCTCGACCGTGACGAAGTCCTTGGACGGCTGTCGTTCCAGCATCACCTTCTGGATTACTTCTTCCCGCGACAGGCCGTATTCCTTCATCGTGTCGGGTATCTGCGCCTCGACCAAGGGGGTCAGGACATAGCCGGGGCAGACAGCGTTGCAGGTGATCGGCTCTTTCGCGGTCTCAAGCGCGGTGACCTTGGAAAAGCCGACGATTCCATGCTTGGCCGCGACATAGGCCGACTTGTAGGCGCTTGCCGTCAAGCCGTGGGCGGATGCCACGTTGATGATCCGCCCCCAGCCGGCCCCCCGCATCAGCGGCAGGGCCGCAGCCGTCGTGTGGAAGGCCGAAGTCAGGTTGATCGCAATGATGGCGTCCCATTTCTCGACCGGGAAGTCCTGGATGGCGGCGACATGCTGGATGCCGGCATTGTTGACCAGGATGTCGCAGCGGCCTGCCTGCGTGATCAACGCGCGACATTCCTGGCCCTTGGACATGTCCGCCTTGATGTAGCGTGCGGTGACGCCGTGTTCACGCGACAGCGTGTCGGCAAGCGCGTGATCCTCGTCCCGGTCGGTGAAGCTGTTCAGGACGACATCGGCCCCGGCAGCGGCAAGGCGGTGCGCGATCCCCAGCCCGATGCCCGAGTTAGAACCCGTCACGACTGCGGTTTTACCGGCTAGAAACTTCTGGAACATCGCCCCCCTCCTGACTGACGGCTTTAACCGGCCAATGTTGTTTCGCGGCCGTTTGCAGCTGCAGCATGATGAAAAAAAAACGCCCGCACAAGGCGGGCGCAAGTCATGAGGCAGGTTTCATACAGGCAAGAAACCTATCGAGCAGTAAGTCATTTATACGCCAACCCCCGCCCGAGTCCAACCGAGAAGTTTGTCCTGCCATTGACGATCCCGATCCAAGTCAGTTGAATCTGAATCGAAAAGAAGAAAAGCAGGCAGGCGGACGATGAAAATCTTAAGAAACCTTAACGAAATGGCATGTATCCGCCCCTTGTGCCTGATTTTGGCTGGTTTTCTGGGTGTTGCATCAATGTCGCTTCCCGTTGGTGCCGAACCGGCCCATGCCATGGCCATGTATGGGGAGCCCGCTCTACCCCAGCGATTTTCCGCCTTGCCATACGTCAACCCTGACGCGCCAAAGGGCGGAATGATTCGTTTGGCCGAGCCGGGCGGCTTCGACTCGCTCAAGCCCTGGGTGCTCAAGGGCAATGCAGCATGGGGCGTGGGCACCCATGTCGTCGAAACGCTGATGTACCGAACCCTGGACGAGCCCTTTACCCTCTACGGTCTTCTGGCCGAAAGCATGGAAACCAGCCCCGACCGCCGATGGGTCGAATTCACGCTTCGACCCGAGGCGCGCTTTTCGGATGGCACCCCCGTCACCATCGAGGACGTGATGTGGTCCTATGAGGTGCTGGGGACGCAGGGCCATCCGCGCTATCACGGGGCATGGGCCAAGGTCACGAAGATGGAGCAGACCGGCGAACGCAGCATCCGCTTCACCTTCGCCGAGGACGACCGCGAATTGGCGATGCTGATGGGCCTGCGCCCGATCCTGAAAAAGGCCCAATGGGAAGGACAAGACTTCTCGGCCTCGGGCCTCGAGGCGCCGATCGGGTCCGGTCCCTATGTCGTGGACCAGGTCGATCCGGGCCGCATGATCACCTTCCGCCGCAACCCGGACTACTGGGGAAAGGACCTGCCGGTCAATCGCGGGCGCAACAACCTGGACGTCATACGCTATGACTATTTCGGCGATGCCAATGCCATGTTCGAGGCCTTCAAGGCAGGCCAGGTGACCGTCTGG
Organism: Paracoccus sp. AK26; assembly: GCF_011801365.1. Classification (NCBI taxonomy): domain Bacteria; kingdom Pseudomonadati; phylum Pseudomonadota; class Alphaproteobacteria; order Rhodobacterales; family Paracoccaceae; genus Paracoccus; species Paracoccus sp. AK26. The sequence goes on along the minus strand of NZ_CP041041.1, from coordinate 1,239,389 downwards.
CGCGAGCTGTCGGCGCATAAGTGGGACGGGGAATACGATTTCCCCCTGATGACGCGCGGCGATGCGGTCAAGGCCGAGATCCCCAATGGCCGGCCCTCGGGGATCATGGGGCTGGTGATGAACACCCGCAACCCGCTGTTCGCCGACTGGCGGGTCAGGCAGGCGATGATCGAGGCCTTCAATTTCCGCTTCATCAACGCCACCCTGAACGGGGGCAAGGATCGGCGCATTACCTCCTATTTTGCCAATTCTGGCCTTGCCATGCAGCCCGGCCCTGCGGCAGGCAAGGTTGCCGACCTGCTGGAACCCTTCGCGGCGGACCTGCCGCCGGGAACGCTTGAAGGATACACGCTGCCCGAAGGATCGGACCGCGTGCTGGACCGGACCGGGCTGCGCCGGGCCATCGCGCTGCTGTCAGAGGCGGGCTGGACGGTGCAGGAGGGCGTCTTGAAAAATGCCGAGGGCCGCCCCTTCGCCTTCGAGATCCTGCTGAACCAGTCGGGCACGTCGATGCGCACGGCATCGGAAACCCAGCAGATCGCCGACATCTATGTCCAGGCGCTGCGCAACCTTGGAATGCAGGTCCGCATCACGCTGCTGGACGCCGCGCAATTCGTGCAGCGCACCAACGAATTCCAGTTCGACATGACCTGGTATGAACGCGCGCTGTCGCTGTCGCCGGGCAACGAACAGTTGCTCTACTGGGGATCGGATGCCGCCGACCAGCCGGGCAGCCGCAACTGGATGGGCATGAAAAGCCCGGCAGCCGAAGCGGTGATCGCCGCAATGGTCAATGCGCGATCGGAAGCGGATTTCACGGCGGCCGTGCAGGCCTTGGATCGAATTCTGACCGCGGGGCGTTACGTGATACCGGCAGGGTTCTCGCCGGTCTCGCGGCTGGCCCATGCTGCGGACCTGCGGTATCCTGCCGAAACAACGCCGCTTTACGGAGATTGGCCGGGCTTCATGCCCGAGCTGTGGTGGCAGGAGGCAGAGGAATGAGAGCAGTGATAGGCACATTGCTGGCCTGCATGGTGCTGGCTGGCTGCAACACGGTCGCCGGCGTGGGCGAAGACATAACGGGCATTGCCACTTGGGCACAGTCGTCGATGGGAGGCGGATACTGATGAAATGGAGCCATGTGCAGCAGAACTGGGCCGCATTCTACGATGCAATCGTGGAAAAATGGCCCGAGGTCGACGAGGCCGACCTGGACGAGATCGACGGCGACCAGCGTGCCTTCGTGTCCTATCTGGCCGAGGCGACCGGACAAGAACCGTCCGAGATCCGAGAGGAACTGCGCGAATGGCTTGCGGGCGAAATCCCGTCGGACGTCGTCATGGACCCCACGCATGACAACCACTCGATCGCGCTGAGCGCGAAGTATGTGGGCGAAGGCGAGGACGAATATTCGGACGATGCCCGGTTCGGTGACGACGACGAACACGAAAACGAAGGCGACCGATAATCGTTTGCAAATCAGGCGGCGCGCGGTCCCCACAGGATGATGGCCGCGCCCGCCAGGCAGACCAACGCGCCAATTGCGTCCCATTGATCGGGCCGCCGCCCCTCGGCCAGCCACATCCAGAACAGCGAGGCGGTGATGTAGATCCCGCCATAAGCGGCATAGGCGCGCCCCGCATGATCCGCCGGGCTTTGCGCCAGAAGCCATGCAAACAGCGCCAGCAGACCCAGTCCGGGCAGCACCCAGAAAGCCGATCGGTCTAGGCGGAGCCAGGCCCAGAAGGCAAAGCAGCCTGCAATTTCGGCGAATGCGGCGAACAGGTAGATGGCAAGGCTCTGCATCCCGCCTCGATACCCAAGCCGGCAGCCGCGGTCCACAGCGCCTTTCCAGTTGCAACTGGAAGGGGATTCTGTCAGACGACGCCCGACGGGAGCCCATGACGCAAAAGGACCGTCGCGATGAACCGCACCATCAAGATCGCACTGGGCAGCATCGTGATCGGGATCATCGTCCTTGGCCTAAAGACGGTGGCTTGGCAGATCACCGGGTCCGTTGCGCTTTTGTCCGATGCCTTGGAAAGCACTGTCAATGTCGCCACCGCGGTGGCCGCGCTGATCGCCATCCGCATCGCGCAACGCCCTGCCGACCGCAGCCACCCTTACGGCCACCACAAGGCCGAGTTCCTGTCGGCCGTGCTTGAAGGCGTGATGATCATCGTCGCAGCGCTGCTGATCCTTGAAGAAGCCTATCAGGGCATCCGCAACCCGCAGCCGCTGGATGCCCCGGTCAGCGGGCTGCTGCTGAATGGCTTTGCGGGCTGCATCAATGCGGTCTGGTGCATGGTCCTGATCCGGCAGGGCCGTCGCCTGAAATCCCCGGCCCTTGTGGCCGACGGTCAGCACCTGCTGTCCGACGTCATCACCTCGGCGGGCGTGATCCTGGGGGTCGTGCTAGCCATTGCCGCGGACCGTCCGATCCTGGACCCGATCCTGGCCGGTTTGGTTGCGGTCAATATCCTGTGGTCGGGCTGGAAGGTGATGTCGGCATCCCTGGGCGGGCTGATGGACAAGGCGGTGTCCGACGACCTGCTGCGCGACATCCGTTCGACCATCTCGGACCACGCGGATGGCGCGATCGAGGCGCATGACCTGCGCACCCGCCACGCGGGCCGCATGACCTTTATCGACTTTCACCTTGTCGTGGACGGGGATACGCCCGTGGCCCAGGCCCATGCGATCTGCGACCGGATCGAGGCCGCGCTGAAGAAGCGGCTGGACGACGCGCAGATCACGATCCATGTCGAACCCGAACACAAGGCCAAGCATTCGGGCGTGCTGGTGCTTTAGGCGGCCAGCCGCACCCACACGGGCACGTGGTCGCTGGGCTTTTCGGCGGCGCGGGCCTCCTTGTCGATGCCAGTTTCCAACAGAAGGTCGGCGGCCTGCGGCGACAACAGCAGGTGGTCGATGCGGATCCCGTCATCGCGCGACCAGGAACCGGCCTGATAATCCCAGAAGGTGAACGGCCCGCGCGTGGCCCAAGGGTCGCGGATCCGAACCGCATCGGTCCAGCCCTGGTTCACGATCCGCCGGAACGCCTCGCGGCTTTGGGGCAAGAACAGCGCGTCATCGACCCAGGCTTGCGGCCGGGCGGCGTCGCGGGGTTCGGGAATGATGTTGAAATCGCCCAGCATCACAACCGGAAGCTCGCTTTCCATCAGCTCTGCGGCACGCAGGCGCAGGCGTTCCATCCAGGCCAGCTTGTAGTCGTATTTCGGCCCCGGCGCCGGGTTGCCGTTGGGCAGGTAAAGCCCCGCGATGCGCACCGCCGTGGAACCCACCACCGTCGCCTCGATATAGCGGGCCTGTTCGTCCGAATCGTCGCCGGGCAGTCCGCGCTGCACATCCTCCAGCGGCAGCTTGGACAGGATCGCCACACCGTTGAAGCCCTTCTGGCCGTGCGTTTCGACGGTCCAGCCCAGATCCTCGAAATGGGCGTGGGGAAAGCCCTCGTCCACGGATTTGATTTCCTGCAGGACGACCAGATCCGCCCCCGATCCGGCCAACCAATCGGTCAGCGCCTGGATCCGGGCCTTGACGCCGTTGATGTTGAATGTCGCGATTTTCATGGGCCGCATCTTTATCCGCCGCCCCGCGATTGGCAACCGGGGGCGGGGCAGATACGTTCTTCCCCCATGCGTCGCCTGATCGCCATTCTGCTGATGATGACCCTGGCCCTGCCCGCGCTGGCGCAGGATCGGCCGCGCGCGGGCCTGATGTGGAACCGCAGCGGGCTGCCTGCGACCCTTCCCCTTGTCGTCCAGACCCTGCCGGGGCGGGACTATGCGGTCTTCCTGTCGCCGGAAACAGGGGGCGATCCGGTGATGGCGGGCTATATCCATGGCGGGCAGTTCTTCCGCCTGCTGGTGCCGCCGGGAACATGGGTCGTCCGCTTTGCCCACGGCACCGACTGGCAGGGAGAGGATGCGCTGTTCGGTCCCGACACCAAATGGACCGAGGTCGAGGAGCCGATGACCTTCGGCGCCTCGGTCGCGCGCAAGCACGGCTACATCATCCGCCTGATCGAGACCGAGGGGAAGGTCCGCGTCGCCACGGCGGGTTCCCTGGACATCTGCCAGGGCCTGACCGTGACGACCGAGCTTGAGGAGCGCGACGAGAACGACCGCCAGGCGCTGAACCTTCTTCCCGCGCCGGGCCTTCAGGACCTGCGCGACGACTTCGACACCTTTCCCCGCAGCGACTTCAACCGCCTGCCGACCCCTGGCCTGCGCAGGCTGGATATCGACCTGGACACCCGCAGCCGGGTTTGCGGCTAGATCGAGAAGGAGGTGCCGCAGCCGCAACTGGACGAGGCATTGGGATTCTCGATCACGAAGCGCGCGCCGATCAGTTCATCTGCAAAATCAATCGTGGCCCCCGCCAGATAGGGCAGCGAAACCGGATCGACCACGACCTTCTGGCCCCCGCCCTCCAGCACAAGGTCATCCGCCTCGGCCTGGTCCAGGCGGATGTCGTATTGGAAGCCTGAACAACCCCCGCCTGCGACCGCGACGCGCAGCGGGCGGGTTTCACCCGAATCGTTGATCTCGGCCAGGCGGGCGAAGGCGCGTTCGGTGACTTTGGGCGGCAGGTTCATGGGGCGTTCCCGTTTTCGTCTTGAGTGCCTAAATATAAGGTCCACCGCACCTGTTGCAAGGAAGGCCCTGCCCCCTGATGTCCAGTGCGATCGCGCCCTATGCCTGCCACCCCGAAGACAGCCGCGGGCGGCTGCACCCGGAACGCATGTCCACCTTCCGCAGCCCCTGGCAGCGCGACCGGGACCGGATCATCCATTCCTCGGCCTTCCGGCGCCTGAAGCACAAGACCCAGGTCTTCGTCGAACATGACGGAGAGGCCTATCGCGGCGATTATTTCCGCACCCGCCTGACCCACACGGTCGAGGTCGCGCAGGTTGCGCGGACCATCGCCGGCGCGCTTGGCCTGAACACGGATCTGGCGGAAACGGTGGCGCTTGCCCATGACCTGGGCCATCCGCCCTTCGGCCATACGGGCGAGGATGCCCTGGCGGCGCTGATGCAGCCCTATGGCGGCTTCGACCACAATGCCCAGGCCCTGCGGATCGTGACCCGGCTGGAACGGCATTATGCCGACTTCGACGGCCTGAACCTGACATGGGAGGCGTTAGAGGGCATTGCCAAGCACAACGGCCCCGTGACCGGCTCCCTGCCCTATGCCCTGGCCGAGGTGAATGCCGACTGGGATCTGGAACTGCACACCAATGCCAGTGCCGAGGCCCAGGTGGCCGCCGTTGCGGATGACGTGGCCTACAACCATCACGACCTGCACGACGGGCTGCGGGCTGACCTGTTCACGGAAGATGAACTGGCCGAACTGCCGGTCGTGGGCCCCGCCTTTGCCGAGGTCGACCATCTTTACCCCGATCTGGACCCGACCCGCCGCCGTTACGAGGCGCTGCGCCGCGTCTTCGGCGTCATGGTCGAGGACGTGATCGCCGTGGCCCAGAACCGGCTGGCCGGGTTGCAGCCGCAATCGGCGCAGGAAATCCGCGACATGGACGGGCCGATCATCAGGTTTTCCAAGCCGCTTTACCAGAACATCAAGGCGATCAAGTCCTTCCTGTTCACGCGCATGTATCGCGCGCCCGCGGTCGTGGTTGAACGCACCAAGGTCACGGCAATGCTGAACGACCTGTTCCCGCTGTTCCTGCACGACCCGGGCCGGATGCCCGATCATTGGAGCGACCTGGCCCGCAAGGCGGGCGACGAGACCGCCTGCGCGCGGATCGTTCTTGATTACGTCGCAGGCATGACCGACCGCTTTGCCATCGCCGAACACCAGCGGCTGTTTCCGCGCCGCTGATATTTCCGCAGGCCGCGAACCTCTCTGCGTTCCATGCGTTCCGCTCGCCGAAGGATGAACGCAGAAAGGACAATCGATGTTCACACGCAGCGGATCGGCCACCTGGCAGGGCGGGCTGAAGGACGGTAATGGCACGGTCTCGACCCAGTCGGGCGCCTTGAACGAACTTTCCTATGGCTTCAACAAGCGGTTCGGCGAAGAGCCCGGCACCAACCCCGAGGAACTGGTCGGCGCGGCCCATGCTGCCTGCTTCAGCATGGCGCTGTCGAACATGCTGTCCGGGGCAGGCATCGGCAATATCGACATCAAGACCACGTCCAAGATCACGCTGGAGAAGGACGGTGACGGTTTTACCGTGACCAAGGCGCATCTGGTGACCCAGATCTCGGCTGACGGCGACAAGGCGCAGATCGAGGAACTGGCGCAGAAGGCCAAGGCCGGCTGCCCGATCTCGAAGCTGCTGAACGCCGAGGTCACGATGGACGCAACGGTCGCCTGATGCGGATCCGGATCGGGCACGAGATGACGATCGAGGTGCCGCAGGACACGCCCCTGATCACCCTCACGACACCGGAAGAAGCGCGGCACCGCGACTTTGTCTTCCCTGAGGATGCGAAAACCATCCCCTCGGTCCCGGTCCAGAGCTATGTCGACCGTTTCGGCAACATCTGCCGGCGCATGGTTGCGCCGGCAGGCATCTTCACCATCTTCAGCGACATCACCCTGAACGATCCCGGCACTTGGGACGAGTCCGATGTCAACGCCGCCGAATGGCCCGTCGAGGCGCTGCCCCCCGAGGTTCTGGGCTACCTGACCGCCTCGCGCTATGTCGAGGTGGATCTGGTCAGCAACGAAGCCTGGCAGTTGTTCGGCCATGTCGCGCCCGGATGGAACCGTGTGCAGCATATCGTGGATCACGTGCACGGCAGCATGGTCTTCGACTACAAACTGGCCTCGCAGTTCCGCACGGCGGCAAGCGCCCGGCAGGACGGCGTGGCGGTCTGCCGCGATTTTGCCCATCTGGCGCTGGCCTATCTGCGGGCGCTGAACATCCCCGCCCGCTATGTCAACGGCTATGTTGGCGACATCGGCGTGCCTGCGGTCGCCGCGCCTATGGATTTCGCCGCCTGGATCGAGGTTTTCCTGGGCGGCAGGTGGTGGACCTTCGATCCGCGCAACAACCAGCGGCGGATCGGCCGGGTCGTCGTTGCGCGTGGCTTGGACGCGGCCGACGTGCCCCTGATCAACACCTTCGGCACCCATACGTTGACGGGCTTCCGTGTCTGGTGCCATGCCGTCGACGACTTCGGCAACGAACTGGACGGGATGCTGTTTGCCTGATCTTGCAACGGCTTGCCATCTGTGACCTCCTGCCCTTCATCAGGGCAGGATCGCATCATGACCGTCTTCAAGGGCCTTTCCGCATTCCCCATCACGCCCGCCGACGCCGAGGGCCGGGTCATCCTGCCGGACCTGTGGCGGATCCTGCAGCGTGTCGCGGACGGCCAGCCAGACTCGATCTGCGTGCTGGGCAGCACGGGGGCCTATGCCTATCTGGACCCCGACCAGCGTCGCGCGGTGGCCGAGGCGGCGATGGCCCAGGTTGGCAGCCGCGTTCCGGTCATCGTAGGCGTGGGTGCGCTGCGCACCGACATGGCGGTGGACCTGGCCCGCCACGCCGCCCGGATCGGCGCCGCAGGGCTGCTGGTCGCGCCCATGTCCTATACCCCGCTGACCGAGGACGAGGTCTTTCACCACTTCGCAGCCATCGCCGCGGCCAGCGACCTGCCGATCTGCATCTACAACAACCCCGGCACGACGCATTTCACCTTCTCCACTGCGCTGCTGGCCCGGCTGGCGACGCTGCCGACCGTTAGGGCCGTCAAGATGCCGCTGGTGGCGTCGGGCGACTTCGCAGGCCAGATCGCCGAACTGCGCGCCGCCCTGCCCGATGGCTTCTCAATAGGCTACAGCGCCGACTGGGGCTGCGCCCCCGCGATGCTGGCAGGGGCGGATGCCTTCTACAGCGTCGCGGCCGGGCTGTGGCCCTATCCGATGCTGCGGATGGTCCGCGCGGCGCAGCGTAGCGACGCGGCAGAGGTCGGCCGGATCGACGCGGCTCTTGCGCCCCTTTGGGCCCTGTTCAAGACGCGCAGCAGCTTTCGCACCGTCCATCGCGCGGCGAACCTGCTGGACCTGACCACGGCACAGCCCCCGCGCCCCGTCCTGCCCCTGCCGGAAGCCGAAGACGACGCACTGCGCGCGGCTATCGCCACCCTGGACGCCCATCAGCATTAGCATACCGTTGCATACCGATTGCCTATCGGCCCCGCGCCGGATAGAACCGCGCGAAATTGCGAGGGAGCCTTTCGATGACCAAGACCCGCACCGAAACCGACAGCTTCGGCCCGCTAGAGGTTGACGCCAGCAAATACTGGGGCGCGCAGACGCAGCGTTCGATCCAGAACTTTCCCATTGGCTGGGAACGCCAACCGGTCGCGATCATCCGCGCCCTTGGCGCCATCAAGCTGGCGGCGGCGCGCGTGAACCAGGCCAATGGCGATCTGGACCCGGCCATCGGCAAGGCGATGGAACAGGCCGCGACCGAGGTTTTCGAAGGCAAGTTCGACGACAACTTCCCGCTGGTCGTCTGGCAGACGGGGTCCGGCACCCAGTCCAACATGAACGCGAACGAAGTCATCTCGAACCGCGCCATCGAGATCCTGGGCGGCGAACTGGGCTCGAAGAAGCCGGTCCATCCGAACGACCATGTCAACATGGGCCAGTCGTCGAACGACACCTTCCCGACCGCGATGCATGTCGCCATCGGCATGGTGGCCCGCGACACGCTGATCCCCGGCCTGGAAAAGCTGCACAAGGCGCTGCTGGTCAAGTCCGAGGAATTCAAGGACATCATCAAGATCGGCCGGACCCACACGCAGGACGCCACCCCCCTGACCCTGGGCCAGGAGTTCGGCGGCTATGCCCATCAGGTCCAGAAAGGCATCGAGCGGGTCAAGCTGGCGCTGACCGACATCTACGAACTAGCACAGGGCGGCACGGCGGTTGGCACCGGGCTGAACACCAAGAAGGGCTGGGACACGGCCATTGCTGCCGAGATTGCCAAGATCACCGACCTGCCCTTCGTGACCGCCCCCAACAAGTTCGAGGCCCTGGCCGCGCATGACGCGATGGTCTTCTTCTCGGGCGCGCTGAAGACGGTCGCGGCATCCCTGTTCAAGATCGCCAATGACATGCGCCTGCTGGGATCGGGCCCCCGGTCCGGCCTGGGCGAGCTGATCCTGCCGGAAAACGAGCCGGGGTCGTCCATCATGCCGGGCAAGGTCAACCCGACCCAGGCCGAGGCGCTGACCATGGTCTGCGCGCATGTCATGGGCAATGACGCGGCCATCGGCTTTGCAGGGTCGCAGGGGCATTTCGAGTTGAACGTCTATAACCCGATGATGTCCTATAACGTGCTGCAATCCATGCAGCTTCTGGGGGACGCGGCGGGCAGCTTCACCGACAACATGGTCGTGGGCACCCAGGCCAATATCCCGCGGATCGAGAAGCTGATGAAGGAATCGCTGATGCTGGTGACGGCCTTGGCGCCCACCATCGGCTATGACAACGCCACCAAGGTCGCCAAGACCGCGCACAAGAACGGCACCACCCTGCGCGAGGAAGCGATCGCCCTGGGCTTCGTGGATGGCGAGACTTTCGACCGCGTCGTCCGCCCCGAGGACATGATCAGCCCCAAGGGCTGATCGGGCTTGACCTGCCACGGCCGGGGCGCGTTATGCTGACGCGTCCCGGTTTTTCATTGGATCCATGACCAAGATCATCAACCTGCGGCAGGCCCGCAAGCAGCGCGCCCGCGACGACAAGCGCGCGTCAGGCGACGCGAACGCCGCCAGGTTCGGCGAGGCGAAGCCCCTGCGCGATGCCCGCCAGGCCGAGGCTGATCGCGCAAACCGCATCCATGACGCGCACCGGCTGGACGATCCGCAAGGCGATGATTGACCTGCCGCCGATGACGCCCCCGGCCAAGCGGTCGGTGACCATCGACGGGCACCGCACGTCGGTCTCGCTGGAGGACGCGTTCTGGCGCGGCATCGCGGATGCCGCCCGCGCGCGCGGCATGACCCGGGCACAACTGATCGGCCAGATCGACCATACCCGTCCGCCCGAAGTGGGGCTGGCGACGGCGCTGCGCCTGTTCGTGATCGCCGAGTTGCGGCGATAGCCCGGGGACTGTCTGCCCCCCTCGGACCTGCCGGCCCCTTCCTCCCTGAAGAAGGTCCACTGGACCTTTTTCCGGGCGTTCGGAAGCCCCGAGGATATTTTCGACCAAAGTGAAGGATCAGGCGCGGAGCGTGCCGCCGGTCGCCTTCTGGACCTTGTCGATGATCTTCTGGCTGACGGCCTCGATCTCGGCATCCGTCAGGGTCTTGTCGCGCGGTTGCAGGCGGGCCGTGATCGCGATGGACTTCCGGCCGCCTTCAAGGCCCGTGAACTGGTCGAAGACGGTGACGCTGTCGATCAGCGCCTTGTCCGCGCCGGCGGCGGCATTGACCAGGGTCAGCGCCTCGACCTGCGGGTCAACCACGAAGGCGAAGTCGCGTTCGACCGCCTGCAGTTCGGAAACCGCAAGCGCGGGGCGGGTCGCGGTTTTCGCCTTGGGGAACGGCACATTGGCAATACGGACGGTAAAGGCCACGGCAGCGCCCTTGATGTCGAAGGCGCGCAGGATGCGGGGATGGATTTCCCCGAAGGTCGCCAGCACGTTCGGGCCAAGGGCGATGTTGCCCGCGCGGCCCGGATGCCACCAGGGGTCCAGCTTTCGGTTGACCTGCACCTTGGCGGGCGCGCCGATGGCGGCCAGCACGGCCTCGGCATCCGCCTTGGCATCGTAAAGGTCCACCTTGCGGCGGCTGCCAAAGGGGTCGCGCGGCGCTGTGTTGCCGATCATCAGCCCGGACAGTTGTGTCGCCTGTTCGCCCGGCTCGCCGCCCGGGAAGACCGGGCCCAGTTCAAACAGCGCCAGGTCGGCAAATCCGCGCGACTGGTTGCGCGCCGCGGCGGCCAGAAGGCCGGGCAGCAAGTCGGGGCGCAGATGGGTCATTTCGCTGCTGATGGGGTTTTCGACCCGGACTGCATCCGTGCCGCCGCCGAACAACGCGGCCGCCGCGCTGTCGATGAAGCTGTAGGTCACGCATTCGTTGTAGCCAAGCGCCGCAGTCTGCCGCCGTGCCGTCTTTTCGCGCACCTGCAGTGGCGTCAGCACCGGCTTCGGCACGCCGGGCTTCGGACGCGGCAGGGGCTGGCCCTGCAGCTTGGTCAGGCTGGCGATGCGGGCGATTTCCTCGACAAGATCGGCCTCGCCCAGCACGTCGGGGCGCCACGACGGGACATGGGCCATGTCGCCCTCCATCCGGAAGCCGAGCGCGGTCAGGGTCGCGCGCTGTTCCTCGGCCGGGATGTCCAGGCCAACCAGGCTGGCGGTGCGGGCGGTGTCCAGGCGATAGGCGCGGGCGGTATCGGGAACGGCACCGGCCTCGACCACCTCGGACGGCTCTCCTCCGCACAGATCCAGAATCATCTGCGTGGCAAGTTCCAGCCCCTGGCGGGTGAAGGCCGGGTCCACGCCGCGTTCGAAGCGATAGCGGGCGTCGCTGTTGATCCTAAGCGTGCGGCCGGTGGCCGCGATGGCGATGGGATCCCAATAGGCGCTTTCCAGGAAGACGTCGGTCGTGTCTTCGTCGCAGCCGGAATGTTCGCCGCCCATGATCCCGGCGATGCTTTCCGGGCCATTCGCGTCAACGATTACCATTGCGCCTTGGGGCAGCGCATAGGTCTTGCCGTCGAGTGCCAGGATCTCCTCGCCCGCCTTGGCGGGACGAACCGAAAGATCGCCAGAAATCTTGGCGATGTCAAAGACATGCAACGGCCTGTTCAGGTCATAGGTGAACAGGTTGGTGATATCGACCAGGGTGTTGATCGGGCGCAGTCCGATCGCGCGCAGGCGCTGTTGCAGCCATTCGGGCGCGGGGCCATTCCTGACGCCCCGGATCACCCGGCCTGCGAAATAAGGCGCCTTGTCGGCAATGGCCGGATCGATGGTCACACCGACAGGACTGAGGAAGCGCCCCGGAACCACGGTATCCGCCACGGGCTTCAGCACGCCCAGGCCACGCGCGGCCAGATCGCGGGCGATGCCATGGACGCCAAGCGCGTCGGGGCGGTTGGGGGTGATCTTGATGTGGATCATCGGATCGACCTTGTCCGGCGCGTTCTGCGCCAGCCAGTCCACGAACCGCTGGCCCACCTCGCCCGAGGGCAGTTCGATGATGCCGTTGTGTTCGTCCGAAAGTTCCAGCTCGCGCTCGGACGCCATCATGCCGTGGCTCTCGACGCCGCGGATCTTGCCTACCCCCAGCGTCACGTCGATGCCGGGCACATAGTCGCCGGGCTTGGCCAGCACCACCGTGATCCCTTCGCGCGCGTTGGGGGCGCCGCAGACGATCTGCTTCTCGCCCTCGTCCGTCAGCACACGGCAGACGCGCAGGCGGTCGGCATCGGGATGCTGTTCCGCCTGCAGGATACGGGCCAGGGTGAAGCTGCGCAGCTTGGCCGCGGGATCGCGCACCTCCTCGACCTCGAGTCCCAGGTCGGTCAGCGCCTCGGCGATCTGATCCAGGGTCGCGTTCGTATCGAGATGCTCTTTGAGCCAGGAGAGGGTGAACTTCATGATCTCGCTTTCCGGTTTCGCCAGCACGGACGTTTGCCTGCGTTGAACCCATCCCGGGCCGGATGGTCAAGCGGCAAGCCGTTCCTGGGGCGCAAGGAAAACCGAAAATATCCCGCAGCCGATTGTCCAGGCCCGCCGCAAGTGCCAGAACTTGCGCGGATCCGGCACATTCGCCGCAGAAGGAGTGGATCATGCCCCATCGCCACCGCCCCGCGCGGGCCAGCCTGACCATCACTGCCGCCTTGGCTCTGGCCCTGCCGGCGATGGCCCAGGACCAGGCGCCGTCATCGGCGCAGGACAACAGCCGGATCTGCGGCGGAACGGTTGAATGGCTTGGCGGAGAGGCCGGGGCAGAGATTTCGGCGGGTTCGCTTCCCTTGTCGGCGCAAGCGCAGGTCACTGGACCCGCGCGGTCGCTGTTCGCCTTCCGCGTCGCCGCCGACAGCCAGGCCATCCGGGCCGAAGCACGGGCGGACGAAGGCGATCCGGCCATCGCGCTGCTGACCGAGGAAGGCGACGTGATCGCCGAAAACGACGACACGCCGACCTCGCTCAATTCCTCGGTTGAGACAAACGTGGGTCCGGGCACCTATTGCCTTGCCCTGTCGTCGGTCGGAGAAGGGGCGATGGCCGCTACCGTCCAGGTCTCTCGTCCCGACCAGCCTGCCCTGCTGGCAGCCGAGGGCGAGGGCAGTTCAGGGATCGAGGCGATCACCCCGTGCACCCCGGACACCCCGGCTGCTGCCCTTGCAGAAGGTTCGCTGGACGACCGGTTGGAACAAGGTCCGGTAAATGCCCGGCAGGACGCGACGCAGACGGGATATGTCCGCTTTTCGCTGGCTCAGCCGACGTCGCTGACCCTGCGCGCGACCAGCCCTTCGCTGGATCCGGCGATGCGACTTTTCGATGCCCAGGGCGGGCTCTTGGCGGAAAATGACGATGCGGACGGGCTGAACGCCCGGCTCGACTTCGCCACGGCGCTTGCGCCCGGGGACTATTGCATCGGAGTCGGGGCGCTTGCACCGCAGCCGGGCGAACTGACCATTTCGGCCGAAAGACTGGATCCGCAGACCTTCCTGCGCAACGCCTATCGGAAGGGAGAGTTGAACCCACCGTCCGACGGCAGCTATCCGGTCCAGGATCTGGACCTGGCGACGCAGAAGCAGACGGTTGTCCTGCATGACGGCGCCGCGCAATGGGTGGGCTTTGACCTTGACCAGCCGACCGTGGTCATCATCAGCGCCTATGGCGGGCTGGTGGGCGCCGATCCGAAGCTGGTGCTGTTTGCCCCGAACGGAGCCCTTGCGGGCGAGAATGACGACAGCGATGGCGGAACAGATGCTCGCCTAGGTCCGATCCTGCTGCAGCCGGGCCGCCACCAGTTGGGCGTGATCGACGTGAACCGGAACGACGGCAGCACCGGCCCGATCCGTCCCATCGGCCTGATCTTCGAGCGCTTCCTGCGGGCCGAGTGAAAACGTCAGATCCTTGCACCGCGTCCAGGCCTTCCTATCTATCATCCGAACGGGCGGCCCCGCCGCCCCCCAGATGGAGAGGCCAGTGTCCGACAACGTCCAGCAACAGCTGCTGATCGAGCAACGCGTTGCGAATGAATCGAAATCCCAGTTGGTCGCCTATTTGCTGGCGATCCTGTTGTGGGGCTTCGGCGTGCATCGCATGTATCTGGGACGCTGGGCCAGCGGCATCATCATGCTGCTGATGTGGACCTTGGGGTGGCTGACCGCGCCGATCCTGATCGGCTGGGTTCCCATCGCCCTGGTCTGTGCCTGGGCCTTCATCGACCTGTTCCTGATCCCCGGCATGATCCGCAACGACCAGGCGGTCATCCGGCAGAGGCTGATGACCGGCCGCTGGTAAACTGGCTGCACGACAACAAAAAAAGGGCTGTGCAGGCGATCCTGCGCAGCCCTTTCAATGTCGGAAGGACAAAAAACTATTTCGGGGCGATCATCATGACCATCTGCCGGCCTTCCAGCTTGGGCATCGATTCGACCTTGCCGGCCTCGCCCACGTCGTCGCGGACGCGGTTCAGCAGTTCCAGCCCCAGATCCTGGTGCGCCATCTCGCGGCCGCGGAAGCGCAGGGTGACCTTGACCTTGTCGCCCTCGCCCAGGAACTTCATGACCGAGCGCATCTTCACATCATAGTCATGGGTATCGGTTCCTGGACGGAACTTGATCTCCTTGATCTCGATGATCTTCTGCTTCTTGCGGGCCTCGGCCTCGCGCTTTTGCTGTTCGTACTTGAACTTGCCCAGGTCCATGACCTTGCAGACAGGCGGGACGGCGTTGGGCGAGATTTCGACCAGATCAAGCCCGGCTTCCTGCGCCATCTGCAGCCCGACCGAGGGCGGGACCACGCCCACATTCTCTCCGTCGGCGCCGATCAGGCGGATTTCGGATACGCGGATGCGTTCGTTGACGCGGGGGCCGGTATCACGGGTGGGCGGTGCGTTATGCGGTCGGCGGGCTATGGCTGTGCTCCTTTGATAGCCAAATCGGAATAGACGGAAAATAAGCGTGAAGGCCGGGGAATTCAACCGGATTTGATATCCGCAACCGCCTTGTTCCGGCAATCCGTCCGCCCGATCCTGCGCCCATGCCTTTTCCGCGCCCGGCCCCTGTGCCATAGCTTTGCGGAAACATCTTCAAGGAAAGTCGTCATGCGCGTTGTTCTGGCCCTGGTTGTCGTCCTTACCCTCGGCCTTGGGGGGTGGTGGGTCTGGCAAGACCGCCAGGCCGGGCAGGACAGCCTGCCCCCGGCGCCCTCCGCCGAACTTGCCCCGGACGAAGCCCCTGCCCCGCAAGAACAACCCTCGACCGCGCCGGCCGCCACCGAGCCTGCCGAGGATGCGAGTGCCGCGACCCAGGCCACGGAAGCCGCCGCCGACGCGGCAGCGGATGCGGCGGCCATTGCAGCCGACGTCGCCGCCGAAGCCGTCGAGGCGTCCGAGCAGACGGACCTTGCCCCCGTCAGCGATGCCGCGGCCGAGGCCGAGGCTGCCGCCGAGGCCGCGCTTGACGCCGCCGACCGCGCAGCGGATGCCGCGGCCCTTGCCACCAGCGGCGCCACCGCCCCCGTGGCGGAAGCCGCCGCCAATGCCGCGGAAGCCGCAAACGAGGCTGCCGCCGCCACCGACCAGGCCGCATCCGCCGCCGTCGCCGCGACCCGCATCCAGACGCTGCTGACGCCCGAGGGCTTCGACGCGGCCGAAGTGAACCGGATCATCGACGGCGCGGCCATTGGTGATACGCAAAAGGCCACCCTCAAGCGCCTTGTCGAGACGGCAGGGACGAATCCCGACCTGCTGCGCCAGGCCCTTGACCAGGTGAAGGCCGTGATGCCTTGACCTCGCATCCGTCGCTGACCGACTTCCTGGCAGGCCGCCCTGCGGTGCTGGCCCGCGGGCCGCTGGCGCTCATCCTGGTGGAAGACGACGCGGCGGTCCTTGAGACCCTGCGCCATCACCTGGACATCGGTTTCAGGCACATCCTGGCCCTGTCGCCCGACCCGATCCCCGTTGCGCCCGAGGACGCGCCGCGCGTCACGAACCTGCACTGGCGGACGCGCGACCCGCTGGCCCATCAGGGCGCCGTGAACGCGGTCATGACGGCGGTGCCTGCCGGGACCTGGCTCTATTATTGCTACAACGCCGAATTCCTGTTCTTCCCCTTTTCGGAAACCCGCAGCGTCGGAGAGCTTCTGGCCTTCCACGCCGAGGAACGGCGCGAGGCGATGCTGACCTATGTCATCGATCTCTATTCGCCGGATCTGACGCGGGATCCGAATGCCGTCAGCCTTTCCGACGCGATGTTCGACCGGGCCGGGTATTACGCCCTTGGCAGGCGCGGCACGGACGGCCAGCCGCTGGAGCGCCAGCTTGATTTCCACGGAGGCCTTCGCTGGCGGTTCGAGGAACATGTCGCCCCTGCCCGCCGCCGCATCGACCGGATCGGCCTGTTCCGCACAGCCCCCGGCCTTCGCCTGGAACCGGACCACCAGTTGAACGTGCCGGAATACAACACCTATGCCTGCCCGTGGCACCACAACCTGACCGCCACGATCACCTCGTTCAGGGCGGCGAAGGCCTTGGCCACCAATCCCGGTTCCCGGGAAGCAATCGGCAGCTTCCGGTGGAGGAACTCGGAGCCCTTCCAGTGGCGCGCGCAGCAACTGATGGACCTGGGATTGATGGAGCCGGGGCAGTGGTTCTAGCCAGAGGCGTCGTGGCCGACCTAGCCCCTGCCAACTAACCCGCGGGCGGCAGCACGCCCTCGCTGAAATTTGCAGTTTTTCAATTTTCTGCCGTCTCATCGCGCCCCGTTTGCAAATTTTCTCGTTTCTGCTTCCCCGGCTGGCAGCGCGTGGCTAGGCTGCGGCAAATGATCGGGGAAGGCCGCGATGAAGGACATTCTTCAGGAACTGGAAGACCGCCGGACGCAGGCTCGGCTGGGTGGTGGTCAGCGCCGGATCGATGCGCAACACGCGCGGGGCAAGCTGACGGCTCGCGAACGGATCGAGCTGCTGCTGGACGAGGGCAGCTTCGAGGAATTCGACATGTTCGTCACCCACCGCTCGACCGATTTCGGGATCGAGGCGGACCGCCCCTATGGCGACGGCGTCGTGACCGGCTGGGGCACGATCAACGGCCGCATGGTCTATGTCTTTTCGCAGGACTTCACCGTCTTTGGCGGATCGCTGTCGGAAACCCATGCCCAGAAGATCTGCAAGATCATGGACATGGCGATGCAGAACGGCGCCCCGGTGATCGGGCTGAACGATTCGGGCGGCGCGCGGATCCAGGAAGGCGTGGCCAGCCTTGCGGGCTATGCAGACGTGTTCCAGCGCAACATCATGGCGTCCGGCGTGGTGCCCCAGATCAGCGTCATCATGGGCCCCTGCGCGGGCGGCGCGGTCTATTCGCCCGCGATGACCGACTTCATCTTCATGGTGAAGGACACGTCCTACATGTTCGTGACCGGCCCTGATGTGGTCAAGACGGTGACAAACGAGGTGGTGACGGCCGAGCAGCTTGGCGGCGCATCCACCCACACGAAGAAATCCTCGGTCGCGGATGGCGCATTCGAGGACGACGTCGAGGCACTGTCCGAGATCCGCCGCCTGTTCGACTTCCTGCCGCTGAACAACCGCGACAAGGCGCCGGTGCGCCCCTTCTTCGACGATCCTGCCCGGATCGAGGAAAGCCTGGACACGCTGATCCCCGACAACCCGAACCAGCCCTATGACATGAAGGAGCTGATCGTGAAGGTCGCGGACGAAGGCGACTTCTACGAGATCCAGAAGGACTTCGCGGGCAACATCATCACCGGCTTCATCCGCATCGAGGGCCGCACGGTTGGCGTGGTCGCCAACCAGCCGATGGTGCTGGCAGGCTGCCTCGACATCGACAGTTCCCGCAAGGCCGCGCGCTTTGTCCGCTTCTGCGACGCCTTCGAGATCCCGATCCTGACCTTCGTGGACGTGCCTGGCTTCCCGCCGGGCACGGGACAGGAATATGGCGGCGTCATCAAGCACGGGGCAAAGCTGCTGTTCGCCTATGGCGAGGCGACGGTGCCGAAGGTCACGGTCATCACCCGCAAGGCCTATGGCGGGGCTTATGACGTGATGGCGTCGAAACACCTGCGCGGCGATTTCAACTATGCCTGGCCCACGGCGGAAATCGCGGTGATGGGCGCCAAGGGCGCGGTCGAGATCCTGTATCGCAGCGAACTGGGCGATGCCGAAAAGATCGCGGCCCGCACCAAGGATTACGAGGACCGCTTCGCCAATCCCTTCGTCGCGGCGCAGAAGGGCTTCATCGACGAGGTGATCCAGCCCCATTCGACCCGCAAGCGCGTTGCCCGGGCCTTTGCCAGCCTGCGCGGCAAGCAGCTGTCGAACCCCTGGAAGAAGCACGACAACATTCCCTTGTAAGGCGCGGGATTTCCATGCTGTTGCACAAACGCGTGAATGATGCAGGCCAGCCACAGGGCGCGGGACATTTGCCCCGCCCGGCGCGGCCCGCCTGTCTGCGCGACGATGGCGCGGCTATCATGCCCGCCGGGGCGGTGCAGCAAGACATCCCCCTGAACCCGAGCAGACGGGCGCAGCCGCGCCCGCGTTACAGGAGCGTGACTACATGTCGAAGAAAATCATCCTCAGCCTCGTGCTGGTCTCGGCCTTCGCTGCGTGCCAGCGTCAGGCAGCCGAACCCGAAGTCTTTGTGCCCGCCCCGAACCCGGTCACGACCGAGCCGGTCTACCAGGGCAAATACGGCGCCAACTAAGCCGAACCGACTGACTTTGCGTGGGCGGTTCGGCTGCCCGCGCCTTCCCGGCCAGGTCCAGCCACGCCCCCGTCAACCTGACGCATCACGGGGCACATCATGCTGAAGCACCGAGGCTTTCCGGGCCGCCTTCCGGGCACCGACTTCCAGTTCGTCATCCGGCGCGAGAATCGCAAGAAGGGCGCGACGCCCATCACGCGGCGCGAACGCTTCCGCGACCGCAAGCCAGCCGACCGCCGCGCCGACGCGGGCTTCCTGGCCGCGCTGATCCAGCATTTCGGGGACGAGCCCTTCGTCCGCGGCAACCTGGACGCAGGCCGACTGGGCTGGCTGATCGGGCGCGAGGTCAAGCCCGTCGGCGCCTTCGATCCCGCCGATTACGAACAGTTGCTGCAGGTCGACATGGCCGCGGCAGAAGCCTCGTTCCCCGAGCTTTTCGCCACCGACAGCCCGCCCGATTTCGGCTGGGAAGACGACGGCTGGGATGAGGGCGAGGACGAGGACGAGGCGGACCGCTGAAGATGCGCAATTTGCTGCCTAGGGCCTTGAAGTCACACCCATGTCAGTTTGACCTGGCCCTTGGCTATGCGATAGTCCGTCACCATCCATCACCGGCCGTTCACGCGGCCCACTATACAGGCAATCCCTTATGCAGACTTCGCTGTTCACCCGCGTCGCAGCCGGCGCTTTCGTTCTTCTCGGCCTGGCCGCCTGTGACCAAGGCTATGGTGCCGGCGGCATTTCGCCTGACGCGCAGCGTGCAGCGGGCGGCGCCGTCGCGGGTGCCGTCATCGCCAAGGCCCTGGACGAGGATCTGGCCACTGGCGCGGCCATCGGTGCCGTCGGCGGCGCGCTGTGCGACGACGCCGGCGTCTGCCAGCGTCGCTACTGATCGTTTCGGTTTATCCGAACCTGACCGGCTGGATCGGCGTTCCGGTCCAGCCTTTCACTTCATAGGAAGACAAGAATGTCCAAATTCCTTGCCATTGCCGCGCTTGTCGGCACCACGGCCATCGCGGGCTGCACCCAGGGCATCAACCCGACCGACACCGACCGCGCGCTTATCGGCGCGGGCGTCGGCGCGACCGTTGCCAGCGTCAGCGGCGAAAACGTCCTCAAGGGTGCGGCCATCGGCGGCGCTGCCGGCGCGCTGTGCAACGACGTGCGTCTCTGCCAGTAACGACCTGATTTCGGCGCGCCCGTCGCGCCGCGTCACCTTTATCGCCGCCCGGGGCCTGCGCCCCTGGGCGGTTTTTTCATGACCGGCCGGGGGGGCCCATGTTCAAGAAGATCCTGATCGCAAACCGGGGCGAGATCGCCTGCCGCGTCATCAAGACCGCCCGCAAGATGGGGATCGCGACCGTCGCCGTCTATTCCGACGCCGACCGCAACGCGCTGCATGTGAAGATGGCCGACGAGGCCGTCCATATTGGCCCGCCCCCCGCGAACCAGTCCTATATCGTGATCGACAAGATCATGGACGCGATCCGCCAGACCGGCGCCGAGGCCGTCCATCCCGGATACGGCTTCCTTTCCGAGAACATGAAGTTCGCCGAGGCCTTGGAGCGTGAGGGCGTCATCTTCGTGGGGCCCCCATCCCCCGCGATCGAGGCGATGGGCGACAAGATCACCTCGAAGAAGATCGCGCAGGAGGCGGGCGTCAGCACCGTTCCGGGCTACATGGGCCTGATCGCGGATGCCGAGGAAGCCGCGCGCATCAGCGACCAGATCGGCTATCCCGTGATGATCAAGGCCTCCGCAGGCGGCGGCGGCAAGGGGATGCGCATCGCCTGGAACGCCGTGGAGGCGCGCGAAGGCTTCCAGTCATCGAAGAACGAGGCCGCCAGCAGCTTCGGCGACGACCGCATCTTCATCGAGAAATTCGTGACCCAGCCCCGCCACATCGAGATCCAGGTGCTGGGGGACAAGCATGGCAATGCTGTCTATCTGCACGAACGCGAATGCTCGATCCAACGGCGCAACCAGAAGGTCATCGAGGAAGCGCCCTCGCCCTTCCTTGACCCGGAAACCCGGCGCGCCATGGGGGAACAGGCGGTCGCGCTTGCCAAGGCCGTGGGCTATACCAGTGCGGGCACGGTCGAATTCATCGTGGACGGGCAGAAGAACTTCTACTTCCTGGAGATGAACACCCGCCTGCAGGTGGAACATCCGGTAACCGAACTGATCACCGGCATTGATCTGGTGGAACAGATGATCCGCGTGGCGGCCGGCGAACCCCTGCCCTTTGCCCAGGGCGATCTGAAGATCAACGGCTGGGCCATGGAAAGCCGCCTTTACGCCGAGGATCCCTATCGCAACTTCCTGCCCTCGATCGGGCGGCTGACCCGCTATCGCCCCCCGGCCGAAGTGGCCACGGCCGACCATGTGGTCCGCAACGACACCGGCGTCTTCGAGGGGGGCGAGATCAGCATGTTCTATGACCCGATGATCGCCAAGCTGTGCACCTGGGCGCCCACGCGCCAGGGGGCGATCGAGGGGATGCGCGTGGCCCTTGACGAATTCGAGGTCGAAGGGATCGGCCACAACCTGCCCTTCCTGTCGGCGGTCATGGATCATCCGAAATTCGTGTCGGGCGACATCACCACGGCCTTCATCGCCGAGGAATATCCCGAGGGTTTCGGGGGCGCGACCCTGCCGGACGACGAACTGGCCCGCGTGGCCGCCGCGGCATCCGCCATGCACCGCGTCGCGGAAATCCGCCGCACCCGGATCAGCGGTCGGTTGGACAATCACGAACGGCGCGTGGGCGAGAACTGGGTGGTGTTCATCGGCAGCCGCGAAATCCCGGTCCGGATCCGGGCCGATCGCGACGGGGCCACGGTGACCGTGAACGGCCGCGACCTGCGCGTCGAAAGCGGCTGGAAGCCCGGCCAGTCGCTGGCGCATCTGATGGTCGACGGCCGCCCGCTGGTGCTGAAGGTCGACAAGATCCCCGCGGGCTTCCGCCTGCGCAGCCGGGGCGCCGACCTCAAGGTCCATGTCCGCCGCCCCCGCACCGCCGAACTGGCGCGCCTGATGCCGGAAAAGCTGCCGCCCGACACGTCCAGGTTCCTGCTGTGCCCGATGCCCGGGCTTGTCGTGAAGATCGCCGTGGCCCCCGGCGACGAGGTTCAGGAAGGCCAGGCCCTTGCCACCGTCGAGGCCATGAAGATGGAAAACATCCTGCGCGCCGAACGCAAGGCCGTGGTCAAGTCGGTCAATGCCGAGGCCGGACAAAGCCTCAAGGTCGATGACGTGATCCTGGAGTTCGAATGACCTTCGCCACCGCCCTGACCGACCCGCGCGTCGTGGCCGCCATGATCGGGGGCGCGGTGGTGGCGGGTGGCTGGGTGGTGACGCATCTTCTCAGCGCGCGGCGCGACCGGGCGGCGCGGGCCGAACGGGTCCGCGACGTGCAGGGCGCGCTTTATGCCGAAATCCGGGTCCATGTCGCCACGCTGAAGGGCCAGAACCTGCCCCGCTATGGCGCCGAGGTCGAGGCCCTGATCCTCAAGGACGACGGCTTCTTCCCGGTCATCCCGACCGAACACAACGACCGCCTGTTCAGCGCGATTGTCGAGGATATTCATGTCCTGCCCTTTCGCGTGGTCGATCCGGTGGTGCAATACTACAACCAGTTGTCCA
Source organism: Paracoccus sp. AK26 (assembly GCF_011801365.1). Taxonomy (NCBI): domain Bacteria; kingdom Pseudomonadati; phylum Pseudomonadota; class Alphaproteobacteria; order Rhodobacterales; family Paracoccaceae; genus Paracoccus; species Paracoccus sp. AK26. The sequence continues at coordinate 1,216,821 of NZ_CP041041.1, read as the reverse complement.
CGATCGGCGCGATGATCGCGGACCTGCGGGCGCTGAGGCTGGACAGCATGGGCGCGGTCCGCGCCGCGCGCATGTATCGCCATTACATCGAGATGAAGATCGAGGCGATCGCCCTGGGCGAGGAAGCGATGGCCTTTCTGGTGACCCATCTGACCGGGGGGCGCGCGGCTGTCACGGCTTTGAGCGATTCGCTGCAAAAAGCCCGCCTTGCGGAAACCAAAGCGGGCGTCACATCATGGATCGAGGCTGAAAAAACGCGGCTTAGCGCAGGGAATAGCCCGGCATCGGGCCGGTTCGGCCAGTGATCGGGCGGGGGTTGTAGGATGTCGTGCTCATGTCGAACCTCCTTGTCCTTCGTCCTGAATATAGTCGGGTGCGCGGCCGTTTTCAATGCTCATGGCAAAAGCCCCGCCCGGCCGATCTCCTGGCGCCGCAGGGGCAGCCTGTCGATGGCGCGGCTGATCTCGCGCACGTCCCAGGGCAGCGGGCGGCGTTGCTTGACCTGTCCGTCCTTGTCGATGATGACCAGCGAAAAGCCGCGCGGATGCAGCTGCTGCCGCCAGGAACTGGCCGATTGGGGATCGCTGTCGGTGATGACCACCACGTCCCGTTCCGCCAAGGCTTCGTTCCGCGCCGAAAGCACCTGCATCTGTTCGCGAAAGGCCGGATCGTCGGGCGTGTCGGCAAAGACGACAACCGGGCGGGCGTTCCACAGGAAATCGGCCGGGTCGGTTTCTGCCGCAGGCAGGATGCGCAACTCCGGGCGCGCGGGCTGGGGCCCAGGCTGGGGGTCTGCTACCTCTTCGGGGCTGGCGGGCTGCGGTTCGACCGCCGGGGGCGTCTCGTCCACAACGGGGGGCGGCGCCTCGCGCGCGGGGCCCATGGCGGCGACCAGCATCGCAACTATCAGCAATTTCAACTTCATCGGCACCCCTTCCTGCCTTGAATATAGGGCAGCCCGCGCCGTGCGAAAGGATGGATCATGACCAAACCTACACTGGACGACTGGCAGAAGCTGGCGGCAAAGGAACTGAAGGGTGCCGATCCTGACAGCCTGACCTGGAACACGCTGGAAGGCATCCCGGTCAAGCCGCTCTATACCGAGGCCGACTTGGAGGGCCTGGACCACCTGGGCAGCCTGCCCGGCATCGCGCCCTTTACCCGTGGCCCGCGCGCCACGATGTATGCGGGGCGTCCCTGGACCATCCGCCAATATGCGGGCTTTTCCACCGCCGAGGAGTCGAATGCCTTTTACCGCAAGGCGCTTGCCGCCGGGCAGCAGGGCGTGTCCGTCGCCTTCGACCTGGCGACGCACCGGGGCTATGACAGCGACCATCCGCGCGTGGTGGGCGATGTCGGCAAGGCCGGCGTCGCCATCGATTCGGTCGAGGACATGAAGATCCTGTTCGACGGCATCCCGCTGGACAAGGTGTCCGTATCCATGACCATGAACGGCGCGGTGATCCCGATCCTGGCCAACTTCATCGTGACCGGAGAGGAACAGGGCCATTCGCGCGCAGTCCTGTCGGGCACGATCCAGAACGACATCCTCAAGGAGTTCATGGTCCGCAACACCTATATCTATCCGCCCGAGCCTTCGATGCGCATCATCGCGGACATCATCGAATACACCTCGAACGAGATGCCCAAGTTCAACTCGATCTCGATTTCCGGCTATCACATGCAGGAAGCGGGCGCGAACCTGGTGCAGGAGCTGGCCTATACCCTGGCCGACGGGCGCGAATATGTCCGCGCGGCGCTGTCTGCGGGCATGGATGTGGACCAGTTCGCGGGGCGGCTGTCATTCTTCTTCGCCATCGGCATGAACTTCTTCATGGAGATCGCCAAGCTGCGCGCCGCGCGGCTGCTGTGGCACCGGATCATGTCGGAGTTCAACCCGAAGAAGGCGTCGTCGCTGATGTTGCGCACGCATTGCCAGACCTCGGGCGTCAGCTTGCAGGAACAGGATCCCTACAACAACGTGGTTCGCACGGCTTACGAGGCGATGTCGGCGGCGCTTGGCGGCACGCAGTCGCTGCACACCAACGCCCTGGACGAGGCCATCGCCCTGCCGACCGAGTTTTCGGCGCGCATCGCCCGGAACACCCAGCTGATCCTGCAGGAGGAAACCGGCATCACCCATGTCGTCGATCCCTTGGCCGGGTCGTATTACATCGAGAGCCTGACCGCCGAGCTGGCCGAGAAGGCGTGGGCCTTGATCGAGGAGGTCGAGGCAATGGGCGGCATGACCAAGGCTGTCGCCTCGGGGATGCCCAAGCTGCGGATCGAGGAAACCGCCGCCCGCAGGCAGGCCCAGATCGACCGGGGCGAGGAGGTGATCGTCGGCGTCAACAAGTACCGCAAGGACAAGGAAGACCCGATCGACATTCTGGACATCGACAACATGAAGGTGCGCGACGCCCAGATCGCGCGGCTGGAGCGTATCCGCGCCACCCGTGACCAGGCGGCCTGCGACGCGGCGCTGCTGGAACTGGGGCGGCGCACGGTCGAGGGCGGCAACCTGCTGGAAGCCGCGATTGAATGCGCCCGTGCCCGCGCCAGCGTCGGAGAGATCAGCCTGGCGATGGAAGGCACGTTCGGGCGCCACAGGGCAGAGGTGAGGACATTGGCCGGAGTCTACGGGGCCGCCTACGAGGGCGACGAAGGATTTGCCGCGATTCAGCGCGACATCGAGGATTTCGCGACCGAGGAAGGCCGCCGTCCCCGGATGCTGGTCGTCAAGATGGGCCAGGACGGCCACGACCGCGGCGCCAAGGTCATTGCCACGGCCTTTGCCGATATCGGCTTCGACGTGGATGTCGGTCCGCTGTTCCAGACGCCCGAGGAGGCGGCCCAGGACGCGGTGGACAACGATGTCCACGTCGTCGGCATCAGTTCCCAGGCGGCAGGCCACAAGACGCTTGCCCCGAAGCTGATCGAGGCGCTGAAGGCCCAGGGGGCCGGGGATATCCTGGTGATCTGCGGCGGCGTCATTCCGCAGCAGGATTACGATTACCTGAAGAACGCCGGCGTGAAGGCGATCTTTGGGCCGGGCACCAACATCCCCTCGGCCGCAGCCGACATCCTGCGGCTGATCCGGGAAAACCGCGCGGCCTGAACCTTGCGTCCCGCGGCCACAGGGGGGCGTCCGCCCCCCAGCCTGCCGCATGACGACAGGCATTCGCCGCTGACAAAGGTCCACCGGCCCTTTTTCCGGGCGCGCCTCGCCCCCAAGGATATTTGACCCAAGGCGAATGACATTGCCTTGGCTTTTCCGCTGTGAAACGGTGCGGCAAGCAAAGGGGAAGGCTGATGGACGCGCCGGACATCAAGCAGATCATCTGCATCAAGTGGGGCACGAAGTTCGGGCCGGAATATGTCAACCGCCTGCACGGCATGATCGCGCGCAACATCACGCCCCCTTTCCGGCTGTTCTGCTTCACCGACGACGGCAGCGGCCTGCATCCGGATGTCGCTGTCCGTCCGCTGCCAGAGTTCACTTATCAGGCGCCTGTCGGGACCAAGGGCAAATGGCCCAAGTCGCGGCTGTGGGGGGATCTGGGCGACGTGACGGGGGTGGTGCTGTTTCTCGATCTGGACGTGATCGTGACTGGCAACCTGGATCCGTTCTTCACCTTCGGCGATCCAGACGACACGATCCTGGGCCGCAACCCGAACACCCCTTTCGAAAAGCTGGGCCAGACCTCCGTCTATCGGATGCGCGTGGGCAAGCTGAAGCCGCTGCAGGACATCTTTCGTGCCGATCCCCAGGCCGTGGCGGACCGGTACAAATACGAACAGCGTTTCGTCACCCGCAACGCGCCCGGCGGCGTCAGGTTCTGGCCGCGCGGCTGGCTTGCGCATTTCCGGATGCACTCGGTCCCGCCCTTCCCGCTGAACTACATCCGCGAACCGAAGGTGCCGAAGAACAGCCGCATCGTGATCTTCGCGGGCAACCTTAACCCGCCGGACGCAATCGCCGGACGCTGGACCGAGGACGAGCAGCACCGCCCGCCGCTGGATCACCTGCGGGCGACATTTGGCGGGCGGCGCGAAAGCCTGTCCAAGCATCTGCGCCACTACCTGCTGCCTGCCTCATGGGTCAGGGATCTGTGGCGGGAATAGCATGGCTGGGCCCGACGACCCGGAACGCCTGCCGGATGACATGGCGGCAGCCATCGGCCATGCCGTTTCCGCCTTCGGCTTTCTGGAAGAAGCCCTGAAGCGGGCGATCTTCTCGCTGACCCGCAAGCAGCTGGGCGAGGACGCGAACGAGCGGGACCTGCAGGCCTGGCTGCGCCGGATCGAGGACATTGCCGACGACACGCTGGGAACGCTGATCGACAGCTTCGCCGCCGCCATGCGCCAGGAACGGACCCCGGGACGCGAAGCGCTTGCAGCCGACCTGCGCGCCATACGGCTGATGCGGAATCTTCTGTGCCATGCCTCGTGGCGGCCAGGCAGCCAGCCTGGCTTCTGGCACCCGACCTTCATCAATACCCGGGGCGAACGATACCCGGATGACATGAACCCTGCCGCCGTTCAGGCCGTCCATGCCGACACGATGCGGGCAGCGCGCCAGGTCCTGTCGATCATGCGCGGCACTGGCATCGACGGCGAATGGATCGGCCGGGACGGATGATGCCGCCGGCGCAGGGCACGTCCGGCGGGTGGCCCGCCCGATGCGGGGGATCGATGCGTCGCCCATGCCGCGGCCTTTGCCGCACGGGCTTTTCGCGCGTTGCATGACGGCGCGGCCCGCGCTAACAGCAGGCGACCTTAGGACAAGAGGATTTCATGTCGTCCCTCCTTCGCCCCGATCCCCTGAGACTTGGCATCGCCGGGCTTGGCACCGTCGGGATCGGTGTCGTCAAGATCGTCCAGAAGCACGCAGACCTTCTGTCGCGCCGCACGGGCCGCCCCGTGGCCATCACCGCCATCTGCGCCCGCGACCGCATGAAGAACCGCGACGCCGACCTGTCGGCCTATCGTTGGGAAGACGATGCGATGGCGGTGGCCACCGCCAGGGACGTGGACGTGTTTGTGGAACTGGTGGGCGGCGACAGCGGGATCGCCAAGGACAGCATCGAGGCAGCGTTGCGGTCGGGCAAGGATGTCGTGACCGCCAACAAGGCGCTGCTGGCCGTCCACGGCCAGGCGCTTGCCGAACTGGCCGAAGGACTGGGCCGCACCCTGCGCTTCGAGGCGGCGGTGGCGGGCGGCATCCCCGTCATCAAGGCGATGACGGAATCGCTGGCCGGCAACGAGATCCGCCGGGTCATGGGCGTGATGAACGGCACCTGCAACTATATCCTGACGCGCATGGAAAGCGCGGGCCTGCCCTATGAGGCCGTGTTCGAGGAAGCCCGGCAACTGGGTTACCTCGAGGCCGATCCGACGCTGGACGTGGGCGGCATCGACGCGGGCCACAAGCTGTCGATCCTGTCCTCGATCGCCTTTGGCACTCAGGTGAACTTCAACGCGGTCGAGATCGAGGGGATCGAGCGCGTCAGCATCGACGACATCCGCCGCGCCGCCGACATGGGCTACAAGATCAAGCTGCTGGGCGTGGCGCAGATGACCCCGCGCGGCCTGGAACAGCGCATGTCGCCCTGCCTGGTGCCCGCCGACAGCCCGCTGGGCCAACTGGTCGGCGGCACGAACATGGTGGTGGTCGAAGGCGACAGCGTGGGCCAGATCGTGCTGCGCGGCGCAGGTGCGGGCGAGGGTCCGACCGCAAGCGCCGTCCTGTCCGACATCGTAGAGGTCGCCCGCGGCGTCCGCCTGCCGGTCTTCGGCCAGCCCGCGACATCCTTGAAGGCTGCCCAGCCTGCCCGGACGGCCGTTCCCGCGGCCTATTACCTGCGCCTGGAATTGCAGGACAAACCTGGTGCGCTTGCCAAGGTGGCGACGGTGCTGGGCGATGCGGGGATTTCCATCGACCGGATGCGCCAATACGGCCAGCACAGCCCCGAAAGCGTCCCGGTCCTGGTCGTGACCCACAAGACCACGCCCGAAGCCATCGACTTCGCCATCGAGGCCCTGCCCCGCACCGGCGTCCTGGCGGGCGATCCGGTCGAGCTGAGGATCGAGGAGGTGTAAGAAAGAAAGGGGGCGCTCGCGCCCCCTCTTTCCCTCGATCCCCAAAGCACTTCACCCCCGAGGATATCTTCACACAGAAGATGAAGCGTCAGCCCCCCGCGATGATCCGCACATAGTTTCGCGTTTCGCGGTAAGGCGGGATGCCCTTGTATTTCTGCACGGCACCGGGCCCGGCATTATAGGCGGCAAGGGCAAGGCGCCAGTTGCCGAACTGGTTGTACATCATCCGCAGATAGCGCGCGCCGCCATGCAGGTTCTGCACCGGGTCATGCGGGTTCACCCCCAGCTTGGCGGCGGTCCCCGGCATCAACTGTGCCAGGCCCGTGGCGCCCTTGTGCGACCGCGCGCGGGGGTTCCAGCCCGATTCCTGCTGAACCAGGCGCAGGAACAGATCCTCGGGGATGCCATAGCGGCGGGCGGCCTCTCGCGCGTGGGGGATGAAGTCGCTGCGCTTGCCGCGATAGGCGGGGATGTTGGCGGAAAGCTGGATATCGACAGAATTGTCGCCGCCGCTGCGGGCATTTGGCCGCAGGCGTGCCGATTGCTGATACTGGCCGGCCAGGCGCGAATCCATCAGCCGGGTCTGGCGGGCGAACTGCTCGGCCCGGGATTTGGACGAACTGCCCGACAGGCGAAGCCCTTCGGCCGCGGCAGGCAATGCAAGGCCTGCGATCACCATCGCGCACAGACCCGCCTTGATGGTAGGGATGATCTTCATTTTCCCTGTCCCTCGTTGTTGTGGGTTTTGACGGGACTATACAGAAAAGCCTGTCCGTCGCCAGTCTCGCTTTTCGGGCAGGTCGCACGTGGCGGCAAAGCGCCCACCGGCGGCGCAGATTCCCTTTTGCATCGCCGGGGACCCTGCTAGACCATTGGTCAAAGACACATTTGCAGGAAAACGTCATGGCAGGCAGCGTCAACAAGGTCATCCTGATCGGCAATCTGGGCCGCGACCCCGAAATCCGCACCTTCCAGAACGGAGGCAAGGTCGCCAACCTGCGGATCGCAACCTCGGAACAGTGGAAGGACCGCAACACGGGCGAACGCAAGGAACGGACCGAATGGCACAGCGTCGCCATCATGTCCGAGGGCCTGGTCAACGTGGTCGAGCGGTTCCTGAAGAAGGGCAGCAAGGTCTATGTCGAAGGCCAACTGGAAACCCGCAAATGGCAGGACCAGTCCGGCCAGGAACGCTACACGACCGAAGTCGTGCTGCGCGGCTTCAACGGCACGCTGCAGATGCTGGACGGCCGCGAAGGCGGCGCGGGTGGCGGCGGCCGCGACAGCGGCGGCGGCTTCGGCGGCGGCTATGACGATTACGAACGGGGCGGTTCGTCCTCGGGCGGCGGCAGCCAGGGCGGCGGCAGCCGCAGCGACTACGACGACGAAATCCCGTTCTGATCAGTCGTGGGGCGCCCTAGCGGGCGTCCCGCAGCACGGCGGCCAGCATACCGGTCTGCACATCGTCGCTGACGAAAGCCTCTCCGATGCCGCGCGCGAGCACGAAGCGCAGGCGGCCGTCGACCACCTTCTTGTCCTGCCCCATCAGCGCGATCAGCGCGGCATCGTCCGGCAAGGCGCCCGGAACGTCGCGCAGCGCGGCAGGCATTCCCATGTCACGCAGATGCGCCAGCACGCGCGAAGGCGCCTCTTGGCTGCAAAGTCCCATGCGGGCAGACAGGTCGAAGGCAAGCGCGCAGCCGATCGCCACGCCTTCGCCATGCAGCAGCCGGTCGGAATAACCGGTCGCCGACTCGAGCGCGTGGCCGAAGGTATGGCCCAGGTTCAGAAGCGCCCGTTCACCCTGTTCGGTCTCGTCTCGGGTGACGATCCCCGCCTTCATTGCTACGGAATGGGCCACGGCGTGCTGGCGCAGCGCCATGTCATCGCGCAGGCGGGGGGCGTTTTCCTCCAGCCATTCGAAGAAATCCGCGTCGCCCAGAAGGCCATATTTCGCGACCTCTCCGTAACCCGCCAGGAAGTCGCGCGGGCTCAGCGTGTCCAGCACCGCGATGTCGGCCAGCACCAGCGAAGGCTGGTGGAAGGCGCCGATCAGGTTCTTGCCATGCGGGCTGTTGATGCCAGTCTTGCCGCCAACGCTGCTGTCCACCTGCGCCAGAAGCGTGGTCGGGATCTGCACGAAGCGGACGCCCCGCCGCAGGATCGCCGCCGCAAAGCCCACAAGATCGCCGATCACCCCGCCGCCAAGGGCCACCACGACGTCACGCCGCTCGATGCGCTGTTCCAGCAACCATTCGACCGTGCGCGTCATGTGGGGCCAGCTTTTCGTGGCCTCGCCCGCCGGCAGGACCAGGGCTTCGGACTGAATACCCTCGGCCAACAGGGCCGCCTGCAGGCGGGGCAGGTGCAGGCGCGCCACGGTGTCATCGGTCACGATGGCCAGGCGCGAGCGGTGCAGCAGGGGCGCGATCTCGGTCCCTGCCCGATCGATCAGGCCAGGGCCGATGCGCACGTCATAGGCGCGATCGCCCAGGGGAACATGGACGGTGACGGGGTTGGCTTGGCTGGTCATGGCGTCTAGATCACAAGCTGCGGATCGGCCGCACGGATGGCGGCCAGAAGGCGGGTGGTGGCTGCATCGACGCTGTCGCCCGCGCGGGCGGGGAATGCCAATTCGGCCGTTGCATAGGTCGGGTTCCGTTCCGACAGAAGGCGGGCCAGCGTGCCTTTGGGATCTGCGGTCTTCAAAAGCGGCCGGGTGCTGCGCTGCCGGACACGATGCCACAGCGTTTCCAGATCGCAATCCAGCCAGACCGACAAGCCGGACGCCCTGATCGCCGAGCGGTTGCGGTCCTGCATCCAGGCCCCCCCGCCGGTCGAGATGACGCGCGGCGTATCCTTGAGGATGCGCGCGATCACTTGCGCTTCGCGGTCGCGGAAGAAGGCCTCGCCGTCGCGGGCGAAGATCTCGGAAATGGACATGGCGGCCGCTGTCTCGATCTCGACATCCGAATCGGTGAAGGGGACATGAAGGCGGCGGGCCAGTTCCGACCCAAGCGCGGTCTTGCCCGCCCCCATCATTCCGATCAGCACGATATGGCGCCGCAGGCGCTGCCGCATGTCCGTCCCCCGATTTGTGGCCGACTGAATGGCGTGATCTTTCGGAAAATGCCATATATATTCCGGCCAGGCCGGCGAAAGACCGGCCGAACGACACGAACAACGAAGAAAACGAGGCGATTCGATGCGGCTGCTCAAGGTTCTGGTGGTGCTGATTCTGGCGGCTTTGATCGGCTTGGCGGGCTATGCCTATTTCGGCGACATGCAGCCTGTCCGGTCCGAGGTGCGCAGCCCCGTCAGTGGCACGCCCGCGCCCGCCGAACCCGCCCCGGCCGAGGCCGCCGAACCCCAGGCCGAGGCACAGTGATCGGCCCGCGCCTGCTTTCCGTTGCCGTCGCGCTTGCCCTGGGCCTGCCCGCCCAGGCCCAACAGCCGCTGTCGGCCAGCGACTGGCTGTCGGGCAGCGTTCGGGGGCCCGACCGCGAAAGCTCTGCCTGGCGGCCCGGCGACAAGCCGCCTCCCGGCGTTCCTGGCACAGGCCCCAAGCCCGTCGCGGAAAGCGGAGAGGTGGGTTCCGTCCAGGTGACGCGGCTGGGCAACGGCAACCCCGACTCGGTCGGGCTGGTGACGCCGCGCAAGGCAGGCCTGCCCGCCAGCCTGTGGGAAGGCAGCGACAGCGCCACCCTGGCCGACCTGATCCTGCGGACCCCGGCACGCCTGCCCGCGATGAACGCGTTGCTGGACCGGGTCCTGACCACGCAGCTTCGCCCGCCCGCCAGCGGTGCGCCGCAAGGACAACTGTTCCTGGCCCGGGCCGACCGGCTGCTGGACGGGGGCGCGGTGGACCGGGCACAAGCGCTGCTGACCACGGCAGGCCCCAGCAACCCCGAGATCTTCCGCCGCCTGTTCGACATCGCCCTGCTGGAAGGCGACGAGGGGCGGGCCTGCGACATCATGAACAACACGCCCGGCATCGCGCCCAGCTTTGCCGCGCGCATCTTCTGCCTGGCGCAGACGGGGGACTGGGCGGCAGCGGCAATCAGTCTGCACGGGGCCGAAAGCCTGGGCTTGCTGGACCAGCACCAGGCGGTGCTGCTGACGCATTTCCTGGACGACGCTTATGTGGACAGCGACCAGATGCTGCCCGCCGCGGACCGCATGACGCCGCTGGACTTCCGCATCCACGAGGCGATCGGCCAGCCGCTGCCCACCGCGTCGCTGCCCATTGCCTTCGCCCATTCCGACCTGCGGCCCAACAACGGCTGGAAGGCCCGTCTGGAAGCGGCCGAGCGGCTGGCAAGGGCCGGCGCCCTTCCCCCTGCCACGCTGCGCGCGCTTTACAGCGAGCAGAAGCCTGCGGCCTCGGGCGGGGTCTGGGAACGCGCGGGCGCTATGCGGACCCTCGAAGCGGCCCTTGCCGGCGGTGACCCCTCGCCCGCCCTGCCCCATGCTTTCGACCAGTTCCGGGGTGCCGGCATGGCCGACGTTCTGGCCGCGATGGTTGCCGCCGACCTGACGCAAACGGGCGAAGGCCGGTCGGGCGAGATCACGACATGGCTGCGCCAGTGGCAGGGCCTGCCAACGCCCACGCCGCTGAAGCTGGACCCCGCCCTGAAGGCCGATCCGGTCGAAGCCCCCGCCAGCCAGCAGGGCGAGGCGCTGTTGACCGCGATGGCCGATATAGACGCGGGCCTTGACGGCGACCTGCCCCGCGCCGGACGCGGTCTTGCCATGCTGCGCGCGCTTGGCCTGACGGCCGAGGCCGACCTGGCCGCCGCGCAGCTTTCGCTGCTGCCGGTGATGCGGGCGGAGCCGTGATCGCGGATCACCGTGCCATATCGGCCTTTCTGGATGCAAAGGCCGCCGAATCCGGGTCCGCCCGCAACACCGTGCTTGCCTATGGCCGCGACCTGCGCGACCTGTCGGACTGGCTGTCCGGGCGCAGGCTGGCCCTGACAGACCTGACGCGTGAACTGGTCGAGGATTACCTGGCCCATTGCGACGCGCAGGGCCTGTCGCGCGCGACGCGGGCGCGGCGGCTGTCCTCGATCCGGCAGTTCACGCGCTTTGCGCTCGAGGAAGGTTGGCGCGACAATGACCCGGCGATCCGCATCAGCGGGCCGGGCCGGTCCAAGCGCCTGCCCAAGACGCTGGACCGGGCCGAGATCGACGCGCTGCTGGCTTCGGCTTCCATGATCGGCCGGACGGATGCGGACCGGGCCCGCAACCTTTGCCTGATCGAGCTGCTTTACGCCACGGGAATGCGCGTCAGCGAACTGGTCTCGCTGCCTGCGGCCGCCTGCCGGGGCGACCCGCGCGTGCTGCTGATCCGGGGCAAGGGCGACAAGGAACGCATGGTTCCCCTGACGCCGCCCGCGCGCCGCGCACTGTCCAACTGGCTGGCGATCCGCGACACCGCGCACAAGGACAGCGCGCTTGGCCGCCTGGTCGCCGGCAAGGGTGCGCGGTGGCTGTTTCCCGCGCCGGGCGCTGCGGGCCACATGCCGCGCCAGACCTTTGGCCGGCTTCTGAACGACATGGCGGTCGCGGCCGGTGTATCCCCGTCACGCGTGACGCCCCATGTCATCCGCCATGCCTTTGCCACGCATCTGCTGGAAGGCGGCGCCGACCTGCGCTCCATCCAGACGCTGCTGGGCCATGCCGACCTAGGCACGACCGAGATCTATACCCATGTGCTTGACGACCGGATGCGCGACCTCGTCCTGACGCATCACCCGCTGGCCCGGAAGGGCTGAGGGGGGCTTGGCCCCGGCCGCTCCTGCCACTAGAGGTTGCGGGAACGGGAATGCGGGGAAGCAAATGACCGACCAGACAGCCTTGCGCCCGCCGGCCAATGCCCAGACGGCAGGCATCATGCTGCTGCTGGCCGCGATCCTGGGCTTCACGATGATGGACGCCACGGCCAAGCACCTGACGCAGACCTATCACCCTGCGCAGGTCGTCTGGGCGCGGTTCGTCGGCAACCTGGCGATCTTCGCGCTGATCTTCCGGGGCGGGATGTTCCCGCTGCTGCGCACCCGCCGCCCCGGCCTGCAGTTCGCGCGGGCCTTGATGCAATTGGCGTCGGTGGGGCTGTTCTTCACCTCGCTTCAAGTGATCGGGCTGGCCGAGGCAACCGCGATCATGGACCTGAACCCCGTCCTCATCACCCTTGGCGCGGCGCTGTTTCTCGGGGAACCCATCGGCCCGCGCCGGCTGGCCGGCATCGGCGTCGCGCTGATCGGCGCGCTGATCATCATACGGCCTGGCCTTGGTGTCTTCCAGCCAGCCGCGCTTTTGCCGTTGGCCGGGGCCTTCACCTATGCCGCAGGCGCGCTGCTGACGCGGATGGCGCGGTCGGATTCGGTCGCGACTTCGGTCATGTGGTCGGCGGTGGTGGGAACGGTCCTGGCTTCGGCCGTGGTGCCGTTCTTCTGGCAGCCCATCGCCCCTGGCGATCTGTGGGCCTTTGCGCTGCTGGGCGTCTTCGGCACGCTGAGCCAGTATCTGCTGGTCCGCGCCTTTTCGGTGGCCGAGGCGGGGGTGCTGGCGCCTTTCGGCTATACCGGGCTGATCTGGGCGGGCTTGTGGGGCTGGCTGCTCTTCGGCCAGCTGCCTGATCTGTTTACGGTTGCGGGCGCTGCGCTTATCGTGGCCGCGGGGCTTTACGTCTGGTCCCGAGAAGCCCGCGCGGCCCGAAGGACCTGATGAGCCAACCTGATACCCCGCCCCTGTCCGATCGCATCGCCAATGCGGCCTTCCTTTCGGTCATCGGCCTTGCGCGGCTGCTGCCCTATGAAAGGCGCGTCCCGGCAGTGGGCTGGCTGTTCGGCCACGTCCTTGGTCCGTTGGCCGGCTGGCGGCGGCGGATCCGCGAAAACCTGGCCCTGGCCCGGCCCGACCTGACGGCGGACGAGGTGAAGGCCCTGACCCGCGCCGTCCCCAACAATGCGGGCCGTTCCGTGGCCGAGATCTATTCGGGCGAGGAGTTCACCAGCCGCATCCGCGACGCCGATCCGCTGGAAGGCCCCGGCCTGCCAGCCCTGGAAGCCGCCTTCGACGCCCACCGCCCGGTCATCATCGCCTGCGCGCATTTCGGCAACTACGACGCCATGCGCACCGCACTTGCCGCACGAGGCTGGCCCGTCGGCGCCCTTTACCGCCCGATGAACAACGAAGCCTTCAACCGCCACTACATCCCCGCCATTACCGCCATCGCGGAACCGCTGTTCCCGCGCGGCCGGTCGGGCCTGACCTCGATGCTGCGTTTCCTGAAGGGCGGCGGGTGGCTGGCGCTTGGCTTTGACCAGTATGACCGCCACGCGCCGGAACTGCGCTTCTTCGACCTTCCCAGCCGCACCGTCCTGACGCCAGCCGAACTGGCGATACGCTATGACGCGGCTTTGGTGCCGGTCCACGGCATCCGCTGCCCCGACGGGCTGCGCTTCCGTGTCCATGTGGGCGAGCCCGTCGAACACAGCGATCCGGCCACGATGATGCAGGCGCTGAACGACGACCTGGAAATGCTTGTGCGCCGCCACATGGACCAGTGGTTCTGGGTGCATCGCCGCTGGAAATAAACAGCCCGCTGTTTGTCCGCGCACAGGGCCTGCGCGCGGGCGATCCTTGCCTGACCGTGCGGCAAGACCCTATGTCCCTTGCAACGCGTCTGGCGCAGCAAAGGGATAACCATGAAGAAGATCGGCTTTCTGTCCTTCGGCCACTGGTCGCCGGAACCGGGGTCTCAGGTCCGCACGGCGCAGGACGTGCTGCTGCAATCCATCGACCTGGCCATAGCTGCCGAGGAACTGGGCGCGGATGGCGCCTATTTCCGCGTCCATCACTTCGCCCGCCAGCTTGCCTCGCCCTTCCCGCTGCTGGCCGCCGTCGGCGCAAGGACCAGCCGGATCGAGATCGGCACCGGCGTCATCGACATGCGCTATGAAAACCCCCTGTATATGGTCGAGGATGCGGGCGCGGCCGACCTGATCTCGGGCGGGCGCCTCCAATTGGGCATCAGCCGGGGCAGCCCGGAGCAGGTCGTCCATGGCTGGCGCTATTTCGGCTATCAACCGGCCGAGGGAGAGAGTGACCAGGACATGGCCCGCCGCCATACCGAGGTCTTCCTGCAGCAGCTTGAAGGCCGAGGCTTCGCCCGCCCGAACCCCCGCCCGATGTTCCCGAACCCGCCGGGCCTGTTGCGGCTGGAACCCCATTCCGAAGGGCTGCGCAACCGCATCTGGTGGGGTTCGGCCTCGAATGGCACGGCGGAATGGGCGGCGCAGATGGGCATGAACCTGCAAAGCTCGACCCTGAAGGTGGACGAAACGGGCGAGCCGTTCCACGTCCAGCAGGCCCGCCAGATCCGGACCTATCGCGAGGCATGGGCGGCGGCGGGGCACTCGCACGCGCCGCGCGTGTCCGTCAGCCGGTCGATCTTCGCGCTGACCTCGGACATGGACCGCCGCTTCTTCGGGCGCGGCGGCAAGGACAGCGACCAGATCGGCAACATCGACAATTATCGCGCCGTCTTCGGCCGCAGCTATGCCGACGAACCCGACCGCCTGATCGAGCAGTTGCGCGAGGACGAGGCCATTGCCGAGGCCGACACCTTGCTGCTGACGGTGCCGAACATGCTGGGCGTGGACTACAACGTCCACGTCCTCGACAACATCCTGCGCCACGTGGCCCCGGCGCTTGGCTGGCGCTAGCCCAGCCCGGTTTCGCGCAGGTAAAGCCTGACCGCATCCGCCACATGGCGGAAGCGGTCGCCGCCCAGTTGCTTGCCGCCATACCAGCGGGTCACGACCACCACGTGGTCGCGCAGCCCTGCACGCTCCAGCATCTGAAGGATCAGCGCGCCGGCGCCTGCCTCGCCATCGTCGTCCTTGACCGGCTCGCCCGACAGGATCGCGGCCCAGCTGTTGTGGGTGGCCTTCGCAAACCGCTTGTTGCGCTTCAATCCGGCCAGCAGCGCCGCTGCCTCGGCGCGCGTCGCGGCAGGCCCGCCGGCCACGGCATAGCGCGATCCGCGATCCGAGATGATCTTGTCAAAGACCTGCATTGCGGGTCAGGCGCCCCGCCGCCGCACATACAGTTCCAGCCGATGGTGGACGATCTCGTATCCCATCTCGGCCGCGATCTCGGCCTGCAACCGCTCGATCCGGTCGTTGATGAACTCGACCACCTCGCCCGTGTCCACGTCGATCATGTGGTCGTGGTGGCGCTGATCCGCTGCCTCCCACCGGGCAGGCTCGCCCTGAAACTCCAGCTTGTCGATCACGCCTTGGGTCTGCAGCGTGGTCAGCGTGCGATACACCGTGGCCAGCGACACGCCGGCACCCGCAGCCTCGGCCCGGCGGTGCAGTTCCGCCGCGTCGGGATGATCCTCGCTGCCAGCGATCACCCGCAGCAGGGCCGCGCGCTGGCGCGTCACCCGCACTCCGGCATCCCGCAGGGCCTGCTCCAACTGAAGGGCACGATTATCCACGCAACCTTGATGCCCCACCGGACGTTCAGTTGCAACTAGTTCTCAACTATTGACAGTTGAGAACGGTTCGCGCACTGATCATCCATCGACGGATGCTGGAAATCGGAACCGATGAAACTGCCTTTGGTCGCCACCCTTGCCGCCCTTCTTGCCCTGCCTGCCCAGGCCGAACAGTTGAAGGTCGCCACGACCTTCACGATCATCGCGGACATGGCACGCAACGTCGCGGGCGAGGCCGCCACGGTGGAATCCATCACCAAGCCGGGGGCCGAGATCCACAACTACCAGCCAACATCGGGCGACCTGATCCGCGCGGCGGATGCGGACCTGATCCTGGTGAACGGCCTGAACCTGGAAAGCTGGTTCCAGCAGTTCATCGACCAATTGGGCGATGTTCCGGTCGCGGTGGTCAGCGACGGGATTCAGCCGATGTCGATCACCGGCGGCGATTACGACGGCAAGCCCAATCCCCATGCCTGGATGGCCCTGGACAGCGCCCTGGTCTATGTGCACAACATCGCCACTGCCATGGCCACGGCCGACCCGGACAATGCCGCGACCTACCTGGCCAATGCCGATGCCTACAAGGCGCAGATCACGCAGACCATCGCCCCCCTGCGCGATGCTGCCCGCGCCCTGCCCCCTGACCGCCGCTGGCTGGTCACATCCGAAGGGGCGTTCTCCTATCTCGCCCGTGACTTCGGCTTGCAAGAGCTCTACCTCTGGCCGATCAATGCCGATGCGCAGGGCACCCCGCAGCAGGTGCGCCACGTGATCGACGTGATGCGGCAGAACGACATCGGCGTAGTATTCTCGGAATCCACCGTTTCAGACCGCCCCGCCCGCCGCATCGCGTCCGAGACCGGCGCCGCCTATGGCGGCGTCCTTTACGTGGACAGCCTGTCCGAGGCTGACGGCCCCGTCCCGACCTACCTTGACCTGCTGCGCGTCACCTCGGAAACCATCGTGAACGGGCTTGGGGGATGAGCGAGGGGATCGACGTCCGGAACCTGACCGTTGCCTATCGCAACGGCGTCACCGCGCTGCGGGATGCCAGCTTCACTGTCCCGCAAGGATCCGTCACCGCCCTGGTCGGCGTGAACGGTGCAGGCAAGTCGACGCTGTTCAAGGCGCTGATGGGTTTGTTGCCCCATGCCTCGGGGCAGGTCCGCATCATGGGCGGCACGGTGGACGAGGCCCTGTCCCGCAACCTTGTCGCCTATGTCCCCCAGGCCGAGGAGGTGGACTGGACCTTCCCCGTCCTGGTCGAGGACGTCGTGATGATGGGCCGATACGGCCACATGGGCTTCTTCCGCCGCGCCCGCGCGACCGACCGGCAGGCGGTTGAATCGGCCTTGGCGCGCGTCGGCATGACCGACTTCCGCCGTCGGCAGATCGGCGAACTGTCGGGCGGCCAGAAGAAGCGCGTCTTTCTGGCCCGCGCCATCGCCCAGGAAGCCCAGGTCATCCTGCTGGACGAACCCTTCACCGGCGTGGACGTGCAGACGGAACAGGCGATCATCGCCCTGCTCAAGGCAATGCGGGACGAAGGGCGGGTCATGCTGGTTTCCACCCACGACCTGGGCTCGGTCCCGGAATACTGCGACCGGGTCGTGATGGTGAAGGGCACCGTCTTGGCCCACGGCCCCACCGAGACGACCTTCACCCCGGAAAACCTGCGCCACGCCTTCGGCGGCGTCCTGCGCCACTTCGTCCTGGGGGGCGCGGCACTGCACGATGATGCCGACCAGCGCAGCCTGGATGTCTTCACCGACGACGAACGCCCCCTGGTGTTCTACGACCAGCGCGCCCGCAGGAAGGACGAATGACCAAGGCCCCTTCATCTTGGCGAAAATATCCCGGGGGGTCCGGGGGGCTGGCCCCCCGGCCGTCGCGGGACGCAAGGGGCAGCGCCTGATGTTGGACACCTTGCTGGTCCCCTTCACCTATGGCTACATGACGAACGCCATCTGGGTTTCGGCCCTCGTGGGTGGAGTCTGCGCCTTCCTGTCGGCCTATCTGATGCTGAAAGGCTGGAGCCTGATCGGCGACGCCTTGTCCCATTCCATAGTGCCCGGTGTCGCGGGGGCCTATATGCTGGGCCTGCCCTTTGCACTTGGCGCCTTCCTGTCGGGCGGACTGGCCGCGCTGACCATGCTGTTCCTGAACAGCCGCACGGGGCTAAAGGAGGACGCGATCATCGGCCTGATCTTCACCGGCTTCTTCGGGATCGGCCTGTTCATGATCTCGCTGAACCCGGTCTCGGTCGATCTTCAGGCGATCACGATGGGCAACATCCTGGCGATTTCGCCCGGCGATACGCTGCAACTGGCGATCATCGGCGGCGTGTCGCTGGTGATCCTGCTGGCAAAGTGGCGCGACCTTATGGTGGTCTTCTTCGACGAAAGCCATGCCCGCACCATCGGCCTGCATCCGGGGCGGCTTCGTATCCTGTTCTTCACGCTTCTGGCCGGATCCACGGTGGCCGCCATGCAGACCGTCGGCGCCTTCCTTGTCATCGCCATGGTGGTGACGCCAGGCGCCACCGCCTATCTGCTGACCGACCGCTTTCCCCGGCTGATCGCGCTCTCGGTCGCCATCGGCAGCCTGACCTCGGCGACCGGGGCCTATGTCAGCTTCTTCCTGGACGGCGCGACAGGCGGCATCATCGTCGTGTTGCAGACGCTGATCTTCCTTGCCGCCTTTGTCCTGGCCCCGCGCCACGGTATTCTGGCCAGCCGCCGCCGGGTCCGCGAGGCGACCGAATGACCTGGATCACCGCCCCCTTCGCCTTTCCCTTCATGGTCGAGGCCGCGCTGATCGCCGTCATCGTCGCGGTCCCCGCCGCCCTGCTTAGCTGCTTCCTGGTTCTGCGAGGCTGGGCGCTGATGGGCGACGGGATCAGCCATGCGGTGCTGCCGGGGATCGTGCTGGCCTATCTGGCTGGCATCCCGCTGCTGATAGGTGCCTTTGCCGCAGGCATGGTCTGCGCCCTGTCGGCGGGCTGGCTGGACGCCAACAGCCGCGTCAAGCCGGACACGGCCCTGGGCGTGGTCATGGCGGGCATGTTCGGGCTGGGCCTTGTCATCTACACGCAATTCCCGACCGACGTGCACCTCGACCATATTCTGTTCGGCAATATCCTGGGGATCGGTCGCGACGACTTCATCTCGGCCGGGTCGATCTCGGCCGTGGTGGGGCTGGTGCTGATCCTGAAATGGCGCGACTTCGCGCTGCTGGTCTTCGACCCGGTGCAGGCGCGGGTGGCGGGCCTCTCGATCCGCTGGCTGCATTACGGGATGCTGGCGATGATCTCGGCCGTGGTCGTGGCGATGCTGTCGGCGGTGGGGATCATCCTGTCGGTCGCGCTGCTGATTGCGCCGGGGGCCATTGCCTTCCTTGTCACCACGCGCTTGCAGGCAATGCTGGCCCTGTCGGTCCTGATTGCCACCGCATCAAGCCTTCTGGGCATCTGGATCAGTTTCTGGCTGGACAGCGCCCCCGCGCCCACCATCGTGGTGGTGATGACCGCGCTGTTCACGCTGGTCTTCTTCTGGCGGCAGACGGTTACCCGCAACGCCGCAACCTGAGCAGAACCGCAACGCCAGCCGCTGCGAGCCTCGATGAGTCAGCCGCCGCCGATCCCTGTCGTGACCTTGCCAGTGCCGCCGCATTCGGGACATTCCTTGCCTTCGACCCGGCCGCTGCCCTCGCATTTGCGGCAGATGTTTTCGCCTGCGCCGGTTGTGCCGGGCGGAACGGCGTCGGGGTTTTCCTTGTCGGTCATGGCGTCCTCCTGGGCTTGGATGATCCAATCCAACCCGATGCCGTCGCGCATGTTCCATAGACATTCCCCATGCCCGTCGGTTGCGCCGTCCCCGGCCAGCGGCTATCTGAAAGGCCAGAAGCAAAGCCTGGGGCCTTCATGATCGTCATCGCCGCCGCCATCATCGGTGCATTCCTGGGCTGGCGCCGGGCCGGCAAGCTGGGCGGCACGCGGCGCGACCGCGCTCAATACGCGGCGGGCTTCGGCATCGCCTTTGCCCTGCTGGGCCTGTTCGCCACCGTCATCCTTGACCGGACGATGTGATGTTCATCCCGTTCCTGGACAGCTTGCGCCGGCAGGGGGTTCCGGTCTCGCTGCGGGAATGGCTGGACCTGATGGGCGGGATGCAGGCGGGCCTTGCCGACTGGTCCGTTGACGGCTTCTATCACCTGTCCCGGCTGGTGCTGGTCAAGGACGAACGCCACATCGATCGTTTCGACCGTGCCTTCGCCGAGGCATTCAGCGGCATGGAACAAATCCCCCTAGAGGCGCTTGTCACCGAACAGGCCATCCCTCGCGAATGGCTGGAAAAGCTGGCCGAGAAACTGCTGACCGAGGCCGAGAAGGCCGAACTTCAGGGCAGCGGCAGCTTTGACGAGTTGATGAAGAAGCTGCGCGAAAGGCTGGCCGAACAGCAAGGGCGCCACCAGGGCGGCAGCAAGTGGATCGGCACGGCCGGAACATCGCCCTTCGGCGCCTATGGCTTCAACCCCGAAGGCGTCAGGATCGGCCAGGACGAATCCCGCCACCGCCGCGCGGTCAAGGTCTGGGACAAGCGCGAATTCCGCGATTTCGACGACAATGTCGAACTGGGCACCCGCAACATCAAGGTCGCGCTGAAGCGCCTGCGCCAATGGGCGCGGCATGGGGCGGCGGACGAACTGGACCTGCCCGCCACGATCCGCGCCACGGCCGATCACGGCTATATCGACGTGCAGACCCGGCCGGAACGGCGCAATGCCGTCAAGGTGCTGCTGTTTCTGGACGTGGGCGGGTCGATGGACGACCATATCCGCGTCGTGGACGAGCTGTTCTCGGCCGCGCGGGCCGAGTTCAAGCACATGGAGCATTTCTACTTCCACAACTGCCTTTACGAAGGTGTCTGGACGGACAACCGCCGCCGCTGGACGGAACAGACGCCCACCTGGGACGTGCTGCACCGCTTCGGGCGCGACTACAAATGCATCTTCGTAGGCGATGCGTCGATGTCGCCCTATGAGATCGCGGTGCCGGGCGGGGCCAACGAACACTGGAACCCCGAGGCAGGTGATGTCTGGCTGCGCCGCGCGGTGGAAACCTGGCCCGATCACATCTGGCTGAACCCCGTCCCGCAGGCGCATTGGGGATACACCCAGTCCATCGCGATGATCGGGAATATCTTCGAAAACCGCATGATGCCCATGACGCTGGACGGGTTGACGCAGGCGATGCGGATCCTTGGCTGACCTCTGGCGCGGGGGCCTGGGCGGGGCCATATTGGTGCCATGAAATACCTGCCGATCATCCTGCTGGTTCTGTATCTGGCCGCCATGTGGTTCTTTTCGCTGTGGCGGCTGCGGCAGGAACTGAACCAGAAATCGACCCCGCTGAACCACCCCCGCCTGACGCCCATGCTGGAACGGCTGGGTCGGGCCATGGACCTGCCCCCGGTTAGCGCCCATGTCTATGAGGTGGACCCCGTCAACGGCCTTGCCGCCCCCGACGGGCGCATCTTCCTGACCCGCGGCTTCATCCGCAAGCTGGACGCGGGCGAGGTCACGCCCGAGGAACTGGCCAGCGTCATTGCCCATGAACTGGGCCATGTGGCCCACGGCCATGCCCGGCGGCGGATGATCGACTTTGCGGGGCAGAACGCGATCCGCATGGCGCTTGCCGGGATTTTGGGCCGGATCATCCCGGGGCTTGGCGCCTGGATCGCCGGGCTGATCGCCACCGCCGTCGCCGCCCGCTTGTCGCGCGACGACGAATTCGAGGCGGACCGCTTCGCCAGTGCCCTGATGATCCGGGCGGGATTGGGGACCGCTCCGCAGATCTCGCTGTTCCGCAAGCTTGAACGGCTGACAGGCAGCCGCTCTGGATCCGCCCCCGCCTGGCTTCTGTCGCATCCCCCCGTCGACCGCCGGATTGCGGCGATCGAGGCGCTGCAGAACCGCTGGCAGGGCTGAATCGCCTTGCGGGCTCGGCAGGCCTGCCTATTCTGGTCCGGCGCTTGACGGATTGCCCATGACACGACCCTTCCGCCGCCTGGTCCTGTATGTTCCGGGCTTCGACCCCATGCCCCCGCGCCGCTACCGAGAGTTGTATCGGCGCGAATCGTGCAAGCAGGCCGCGATCTGCGGCTATGATCTGGCGATGGAGCGGCATGGCGGCGCGGCGGGCTTCGGCTGGGCCACCCGCGCCTGCTTTCCCGAAGGCGAGGCGCAGTCGCAGGTCGAGGTTCTGGTCTGGTCCGATCTGGTCCAGGCCTCGATGCGGGCCGGGATCGGGGGCACCTACGGGCAGATGCTGCGGGTGGCCTGGGTCTATATCTGCTCGGGCGCGCTGCGGCGGCTGATGCGGCTGCGGCGGGGGCCGGTTCTGGCGGCGCTTTATCCGCTGGCGATGCTGCTGACGCAGCTTCTGTGCGCGCTGACTGTGGCGGGGCTGGCAGGCTGGGCTGTCGCCGTCATGACAGGGATCTTCTGGCTGGGCCTGCTGACCGCCGCCGGCTTGGCTTGGGGCGTTCTTGCCTTTGCCCGGTCCCAGGACCACCGCCTGTTCGCTTATTACCTGATGCACGACTATGCCTTCACTGCCAGCATGAAGGGTGCCTACCCGGCCGGGCTGGAAGAAAGGCTGAAGCGTTTCACGGACCGGCTGGCCCAAGCCGTGGACGACGAGCTGGACGAGGTCCTGCTGGTCGGCCATTCCTCGGGCGCCTATCTGGCCGTGTCGATGCTGGCCGACCTGCTGCGCCGGGGCCGGAGGCCGAACGGCCCCGCCCTGTCGCTGATGACGCTGGGCCATGTCGTGCCGATGGCGGCCTTCCTGCCGCGCGCGCAGCGGCTGCGGGCTGACCTGGCCTATCTCTCCGAACAGACGGACATCTTCTGGGTGGACGTGACGGCGCCCGGCGATCCCTGCAGCTTCGCCTTGTGCGATCCCGTGGCGGTCACGGGCGTGGCGGGTGTGGATCAACGCTGGCCGCTGGTCCTGTCCGCGGCCTTCACGCATACGCTGTCGCCGCAGCAGCAGCGCGACATGCGGTGGCGGTGGTTCCGGCTGCACCTCCAATATCTCTGCGCCTTCGACCGGCCGGGCGACTATGACTATTTCGCCATCACCGCCGGGCCGCAGACGCTGGCTGACCGTTTCGCGGGCCGCAAGCATTCGCCCGGACGCATCGCCACCCCTGCCGGACCGGGCCTGCCATGATCCCGCCGCGCCCCCAGGCGACCGAGGGACGCGGCAGCGTCCTGCGCTTCGCCCGCGCATTCCGCCGCGACCTGCTGTCAGCCCTGCCCGACCGCCTGTACCGCGCATGGATGGCCGAGTTTCGCAGCCCGCTGGTCCACAGCTTCTTTTGCAACGATCCCGCGCTGATCCGGCTGATCCTGAAGGACCGCCCTGGCGAGTTCCCGAAATCGAACCGGCTCCGCGCGGGACTGGCGCCGCTGCTGGGAAATTCGGTCTTCGTGACCAACGGGCCGGAATGGGCCGCGCAGCGCCGGATCATCGACCCGGCATTCGAGGGCGGCAGGCTGCACGAAACCCTGCCCGCCATCTTCGGCGCGGCCGATGCCATGGTCGCGCGCCTGAAGCCCGGCCTCCAGGACATCGAGCCACCGGCCAGCCATGCCGCCGCCGACGTGATCTTCCGCGCGCTCTTCTCGATGCCCATCGAACACGAGACGGCGACGCAGGTCTTTGCCGCCTTCCGCGCCCATCAGGAGGCACAGCCCGTCGTCAATCTGGCCGGCCTTCTGCCCTGGCCCCGCTGGCTGCCGCAGCCCCATTCCCGCCGCACCCGCCAGACGGCCACCCAGATCCGCGGGCTGATCACCGATCTGGTCGCGGCCCGGATGCAGGCGATCCGCCGGGGCGATGCGCCGGACGATCTTGCCACGCGCATCATGACCACCCCCGACCCGCAGACAGGGCAATGCTTTTCGGAACCCCAGATGGTGGACCAGGTAGCGATCTTCTTCCTGGCGGGCCACGAAACAAGCGCATCCGCCCTGTCCTGGGCCCTGTGGCTGCTGGCCGCCAATCCCCAATGGCAGGAAGCCGTCGCGGCCGAGGCGGCGGCCCTGACCCCAAACATGGCCGGCGTCAATGCCCTGCGTGTCACGCGGGCGGTGTTTCGCGAAGCCCTGCGACTCTACCCCCCGGTCCCCATGATGGTGCGCGAGGCCGCCCGCCCGCAGAAGATGCGCGGTCGCCCTATCCCGAAAGGTGCGCAAATGGTCCTGTCGCCCTGGCATCTGCACCGCCACAGGCGCCTGTGGG
Source organism: Paracoccus sp. AK26 (assembly GCF_011801365.1). Lineage (NCBI taxonomy): Bacteria > Pseudomonadati > Pseudomonadota > Alphaproteobacteria > Rhodobacterales > Paracoccaceae > Paracoccus > Paracoccus sp. AK26. The sequence goes on along the minus strand of NZ_CP041041.1, from coordinate 1,192,894 downwards.
ATGATCCCGACCGCTTCGACCCCGCCCGCTGGTCCTGCCCCGAAAGCCGGCCCAGCATCCGCGACGCGTTCATCCCCTTCTCGGCCGGGGAACGCGCCTGCCCCGGCGCGGGCCTTGCGATGATCGAAGGGGTGGTGATGCTGGCCCGCGTCCTGGACGCCTTCCGCCTGCGCCCTGGTCCCGTGCCACCCATTCCAGTCGCGCGCCTGACCGTCCGTGCCCGCGACGGCATCGCCATCCACCTGACCCCGCGCAAGGCTGCATCATCCGCTTGACATTCCCCCGCTGGCCGGGAAAAAGGACGCCAGTGGGGCCGTAGCTCAGTTGGTAGAGCGCGTCGTTCGCAATGACGAGGCCAGGGGTTCGATTCCCCTCGGCTCCACCAGTTTCACCACAGGATCATCGTTGGCCGGCACATTTTGCGCCATGCCGGCTTATTTGAACCAACATCCGGCAATGCCTTGCAGAGCGGGCGTGTCCTGAACGCGAAAGCCTCCGCTGAAGAAAGCAGCCGCCCGATATGGGCGGCTGCGGGTCGTCGGTTCAGACTGCCATGGCGTCCGGGGCCTGGACCGAAGCCTCGCGCCGGTTGCGCAGTTCCTCGGCCACCAGGAAGGCCAGTTCCAGCGACTGGCTGGCGTTCAGGCGCGGGTCGCAGGCGGTGTGATAGCGGTCGGACAGATCCTCGTCCGTGACGGCGCGGACGCCGCCCGTGCATTCCGTCACGTCCTGGCCGGTCATCTCGAAATGCACGCCACCGGGGATCGTGCCCTCGGACTTGTGGACTGCAAAGAACTCCCGCACCTCGCGCAGGATCGAATCGAAGGCCCGCGTCTTGTATCCGGTCGAGGACTTGATGACGTTGCCGTGCATCGGGTCGCAGGACCAGACGACATTGGCGCCCTCGGCCCGGACGGTCTGGATCAGGCGCGGCAGGTGGTCGCCCACCTTGCCCGCCCCGAAGCGCGCGATCAGGGTCAGCCGGCCCGGTTCGTTTTCCGGGTTCAGCTTGGCCATCAGGACCTTCAGATCCTCGGCCGTGGTGGTCGGGCCGCATTTCAGGCCGATGGGGTTCTGGACGCCACGGCAGAATTCGACATGGGCGCCGTCTACTTGCCGGGTGCGGTCGCCGATCCAGATCATGTGGCCCGATCCCGCCACCGGCAGGCCGGTCGTCGAATCGACGCGCGCCAGGGCTTCTTCGTATTCCAGCAGAAGGGCTTCGTGGCTGGTGTAGAAATCGACCTTGGACAACTGGTGCGCGGTGTCCGAATTGACGCCCGCCGCCTGCATGAAGGCCATCGCATCGCTGATCCGGCCGGCGATGTCGCGGTATTTCGCGGCCTCTGGCCCGCCCACGAAATCCGCGATCCAGCTTTGGACGCGGTGCATGTCCGCGAATCCGCCGGTCGAGAAGGCCCGGAGCAGATTCAGCGAAGCGGCTGCCTGGGTATAGGCCGCCAGCATCCGCTGGGGATCGGGGATCCGCGCCTCGGCCGTAAAGTCGAAGCCGTTGATGATGTCGCCGCGATAGCTGGGCAACTCGACCCCGTTCAGGACCTCGGTGGGCGCGCTGCGAGGCTTGGCGAACTGGCCTGCCATCCGGCCGACCTTGATGACCGGAAGCTGCGCCCCCCAGGTCAGGACCACCGCCATCTGCAGCAGCACCTTGAAGGTGTCGCGGATGTTGTCTGCGCTGAACTCGGCAAAGCTTTCGGCGCAGTCGCCGCCCTGCAGCAGGAAGGCGCGGCCTGCCGCCGCCTCGGCCAGATGGGCCTTCAGGCGGCGCGCTTCGCCCGCGAAGACCAGGGGCGGATAGCGGCGCAGCTGCGCCTCGACCCCTGCAAGCGCGGTCTGGTCCAGATAGTCCGGCATCTGCACACGGGGATAGGCGCGCCAGCCGGCCTTGTCCCAGGCTTGGGTGGCGGTCTTGCGGTTCTCCTGCGTCATGGCACGGACTCCTTGGAAAAATGGTCGGGCAGATATAGACGGGAATGGCGCCGGGGGGAAGGTGGCGGATCCCCTTGCGGCAGCCGTTATTTCCTGATGATGTCGCCCGATCTCGCGCGAAGACTGCCCTCATGACATCCGACAAGCCCCGCCGCTTCACGTTCCTGCTGCTGGACCGTTTCACCATGCTGCCCTTTACCGCGGCGATCGAGCCGCTGCGGCTGGCCAACCGCGCCGCCGGGCGGCAGCTTTATTCCTGGCGGTTGGTCGGACCGGGCAAGGAATGGGCCGCCTGTTCCAACGGCACGCGCGTGGCCCTGGATGCGGGACTCGATGCCGATCCGGCCCCCGAGCGGGAAGACGTGATCATCGTCTGCGGCGGCACCGACATCGCGCGCGAGGCATCGAAGCCTGTCCTGAACTGGCTGCGCAAGCAGGCCCGCAGCGGCCCGACCCTGGGTGCCGTCTGCACCGGCACCTGGATCCTGGCCGAGGCCGGTCTTCTGGATGGCCGCAAGGCCACGATCCACTGGGAAAACCACGACGGCTTCGCCGAGGCCTTTCCCCAGGTGGATCTTTATCGGTCGGTCTTCGTCAATGACGGCAACCGGCTGACCGCGGCGGGGGGCACCTCGTCCATCGACATGATGCTGAACCTGATTGCCGAGGCGCAGGGAGACGCCATCGCGACCGAGGTCGCCGACCAGATGCTGCACACCACGATCCGCACCAACCAGGACCGTCAGCGCCTGTCGATCCCCACGCGGATCGGCGTCCGTCACCCGCGCTTGGCCGCGATCATCGCACGGATGGAGGGCAACCTGGAGGATCCGATCAGTCCCGCCCGCCTGGCAGAAGACGCCGGCATGTCGACCCGCCAGCTTGAACGGCTGTTCCGCCGCTATCTGAACCGCAGCCCCAAGCGGTATTACATGGAAACCCGGCTAGCACGCGCGCGCAACCTGCTGATGCAGACCGAGATGTCGATCATCGAGATCGCGCTCGCCTCGGGGTTTTCCAGCCCTTCGCATTTCTCGAAATGCTACCGGGCGCTCTACGGCAGCACGCCCTATCGCGAACGGGGCACCGGACGGCCCCCCCAGGCATAGAAAAACCCCGGTGCGACTGTCGCACCGGGGCAATTCTTGCGCTGACGCCGTTCTCAGCTGGGAACGGTGGACTGGTTCGGATCAAGGCCGATATGGGTGCCCATGGCCTCCATGTCGGCCAGCAGCTTGGTGGCCGCTGTGACAATGTCATCGCCAACCGTGTCGCGCTTGGCTTCCGCACTGCGGCGGCGGCGATGAGCCTCGGCCATCATGTCGTTGAAGACGTCCTGGGTCATCTCGTCGCGCGCATGGCCGCGTTCGGCCAGCAGGCTGACCGAATCGGGGCCGATCTCGACAAAGCCGCCGGTGACGGCGAACTCGGTCTGCGATCCGTCGGCCGCCACCACCGTGACCAGACCGGGCCGCAGCGTGACGATGGTCGGCGCGTGGCCGGGCATGGCGGTCAGGTCGCCATCCGTGCCCGGCAGGCGAACCTCGCGCACGGGAACGGAGGCGAGGCTCCGTTCCGGCGACACGAGGTCGAACTGCATGGTATCGGCCATCTCGCCCCCTTACGCGGCTTCTGCCGCGAGACGCTGGGCTTTCGCCTTCACGTCCTCGATGTCGCCAACCATGTAGAAGGCGGCTTCCGGCAGGTGGTCGTATTCACCCGCGACCACGGCCTTGAAGGACGCGATGGTTTTTTCCAGCGGCACCTGGACGCCATCGGAACCGGTGAACACCTTCGCCACGTCGAAGGGCTGGGACAGGAAACGCTGGATCTTCCGGGCGCGGGCCACGGTCAGCTTGTCCTCCTCGGACAGTTCGTCCATGCCCAGAATGGCGATGATGTCCTGCAGCGACTTGTACTTCTGCAGGATGCCCTGAACGTCGCGGGCGACCTGATAGTGCTCCTCGCCAACGACAGCCGGGTCGAGGATACGGCTGTTCGAGTCGAGCGGGTCCACGGCCGGATAGATCCCCAGTTCCGAGATCGCGCGCGACAGAACGGTCGTGGCGTCCAGATGGGCGAAGGTCGTGGCGGGCGCCGGGTCGGTCAGGTCGTCGGCCGGAACATAGACGGCTTGGATCGAGGTGATCGAGCCGTTCTTGGTCGAGGTGATGCGTTCCTGCATCGCGCCCATGTCGGTGGCCAGCGTCGGCTGGTAGCCCACGGCAGACGGGATGCGGCCCAGCAGCGCCGACACTTCCGAACCGGCCTGCGTGAAGCGGAAGATGTTGTCCACGAAGAACAGGACGTCGGTGCCGGTGGCGTCGCGGAACTGCTCGGCCACGGTCAGGCCGGTCAAGGCGACGCGCATCCGCGCCCCGGGAGGCTCGTTCATCTGGCCGTAAACCAGGGCCACTTGGCTTTCCGCCAAGTTGTCCGGCTTGATGACGCCCGATTCCACCATCTCGTGATACAGGTCGTTGCCCTCGCGGGTGCGTTCACCCACGCCGGCGAACACGGAATAGCCCGAGTGCACCTTGGCGATGTTGTTGATCAGTTCCATGATCAGAACGGTCTTGCCGACGCCTGCGCCGCCGAACAGGCCGATCTTGCCGCCCTTGGAGTACGGGGCCAGCAGGTCGATGACCTTGATGCCGGTGACCAGGATTTCGGACGAGGTCGCCTGCTGCGAGAACTCGGGCGCGGGCTGGTGGATCGCGCGGCGCTCGGACACAGCCAGCGGCTCGCCTTCGTCCACGGGCTCGCCCACGACGTTCAGGATGCGGCCCAGCGTCACGTCGCCGACCGGAACGGTGATCGGGCCGCCGGTGTCGGTCACACGCTCGCCGCGGACCAGACCTTCGGTCGAATCCATGGCGATGGTGCGGACGGTGTTCTCGCCAAGATGCTGGGCCACTTCCAGGACCAGCTTCTTGCCGTTGTTGGTGGTTTCAAGCGCGTTCAGAATCGCGGGCAGGTGATTGTCGAACTGCACGTCAACGACGGCGCCGATCACCTGCGTGATTTTACCATTGGCCTCTGCCATGTCTCTACCCCTACGTGTCAGAGCGCCTCGGCGCCCGAGATGATTTCGATGAGTTCCTTGGTGATCGCAGCCTGGCGCGAGCGGTTGTACTCGGTCGTCAGTCGGTCGATCATGTCGCCTGCGTTGCGCGTGGCGTTGTCCATGGCCGTCATCCGCGCCCCCTGTTCGGAAGCCGCATTTTCCAGAAGCGCCGCGAAAATTTGCGTCGCGACCGAACGCGGCAGCAGGTCGGCCAGGATGGCCTCTTCGCCGGGTTCGTATTCATAGAGGTCGGACCCGCCGCCAGCCGCTTCGCCTTCGGGCACTTCGGCCGGGATGATCTGGCGCGCGGTCGGAACCTGGCTGATCACCGATTCGAAGCGGTTGTAGAAGATCGTTGCCACATCGAAATCGCCGGCCTCGAAGCGGTCCAGCACGTCCTCGGCAATGGCGCGGGCATTGTCATAGCCCACGCGCTTGACCTCGGACATGTCGACATGGCTGACGAACAGGCTGCCGTATTCACGCTTCAGCTGTTCGCGGCCCTTCTTGCCGACGGTCAGGATCGCGACTTCCTTGCCCTCGCCGCGCAGGCGGTCGGCGTGCAGCCGCGCCAGCTTGACGATGGAGCTGTTGAAGCCGCCGGCCAGCCCGCGCTCCGAGGTCATGACGACCAGCAGGTGCTTGCGGTCGGCGCCCGTCCCGGCCAGCAGGCGCGGCGCCGAGGACGAACCGGCCGCATTCGCGGTCAGTCCGGCCATCACCGCCGCCATCCGGTCGGCATAGGGGCGCGCGGCTTCCGCCGCGTCCTGCGCACGGCGCAGCTTCGCGGCGGCGACCATCTGCATCGCCTTCGTGATCTTCCGCGTGTTCTTGACGCTTCCGATCCGGTTCTTGAGGTCCTTGAGACTGGGCATCTATTCCCCCTCTCAGGCGCGGGTCTTGTTGTATGCGTCCAGAGCGGCCTTGATCGCGTCTTCCAGATCGCCCGAAACCTTGCGGTCGTTGCGGGTCATGTCGTCCAGCAGGTCGGCCTTCTGGTTGCGCAGGAACTGGATCAGCCCGTCTTCCCAGGCAACGACGTCGCGCACCGGCACGTTGTCGATATAACCCTTGGTGCCGGCATAGATCACGATCACGATCTCGGCGTTCGTCAGCGGACGATACTGCGGCTGCTTCATCAGTTCCGTCAGGCGCGAACCGCGGTTCAGCAGGCGCTGCGTCGCCGCGTCGAGGTCGGACCCGAACTGGGCGAAGGCCGCCATCTCGCGGTACTGGGCCAGTTCCAGCTTGACCGGACCCGCGACCGACTTCATCGCCTTGGTCTGAGCGGCAGAACCCACGCGGGACACGGACAGACCGGTGTTCACGGCAGGGCGGATGCCCTGGAAGAACAGTTCGGTTTCCAGGAAGATCTGGCCGTCGGTGATCGAGATCACGTTGGTCGGGATATAGGCCGACACGTCGCCCGCCTGCGTCTCGATGATCGGCAGAGCGGTCAGCGAGCCTGCGCCATTGGCCTCGTTCAGCTTGGCCGAACGCTCCAGCAGGCGCGAGTGCAGGTAGAACACGTCGCCGGGATAGGCTTCACGGCCGGGCGGACGGCGCAGCAGCAGCGACATCTGGCGGTAAGCCACGGCCTGCTTGGACAGGTCGTCATAGATGATCAGCGCGTCCATGCCGTTGTCGCGGAAGTATTCGCCGATCGCGGTGCCCGAATAGGGCGCCAGGAACTGCATCGGCGCGGGGTCGGAGGCGGTCGCGGCGACGACAGTCGTGTAGGCCATGGCGCCGGTTTCTTCCAGCTTCTTGACCAGCTGGGCCACCGTCGAACGCTTCTGGCCCACAGCGACATAGATGCAGTGCAGGGTCTTCATGCCCTCGGCCTCGCGGCCGTTGTAGTTCTGCTGGTTCAGGATCGTGTCCAGAACGATCGCGGTCTTGCCGGTCTGGCGGTCGCCGATGATCAGTTCGCGCTGGCCACGGCCGACCGGGATCATGGCGTCGACGGACTTGAGGCCGGTCGCCATCGGCTCGTGCACCGACTTGCGCGGCATGATGCCGGGGGCTTTCACGTCGGCGATGCGGCGCTCGGTGTACTCGATCGGGCCCTTGCCGTCGATCGGGTTGCCAAGCGCGTCCACGACGCGGCCCAGCAGGCCCTTGCCGACCGGCACGTCCACGATGGAGCGGGTGCGCTTGACGGTGTCGCCTTCCTTGATGTCGCGGTCGTCGCCGAAGATCACGATGCCGACGTTGTCGGTTTCGAGGTTCAGCACCATGCCCCGGACGCCGCCCGGAAACTCGACCATCTCGCCGGCCTGCACCTTGTCGAGGCCGTAGACGCGGGCAATGCCGTCACCGACGGACAGCACCTGGCCCACTTCGGCCACTTCGGCTTCCTGACCGAAATTCCTGATCTGATCCTTGAGGATGGCCGAAATCTCGGCTGCCTGGATTCCCATTATCCGACCTCTTTCATAGCATTCTGGAGGGAAGCGAGCTTCGAGCGGATCGAACTGTCGATCATCTGCGAACCCAGCTTGACAATCATGCCGCCGATAAGAGCCTCATCGACGCGGGTGTTCAGTTTCACTTTCTTGCCCGACTTCTGCGCCAGGGTGTCGCGCAGGCGGGTCTGCTGGTCGTCGGTCAGGGCCACGGCGCTTGTCACCTCGGCGGTGACTTCGCCCCGCTCCTCGGCGATCAGCGCCTGCAACTGGCGCGCCAGTTGCGGCAGCACGAACAGGCGGCGGTTACGGGCCATCAACTGAAGCGTGTTGGCCAGCACCGGCGACAGGCCCATCCGCTGCGACAACGCTGCGATCGCGCGCGACTGGTCGTCACGGGTATAGATGGGAGAGCTGATCAAGGCGCGCAAGTCAGCGCTGTCCTTCAGCGCCGATCCCAGATCCTCGGTCTGCTGAGCCAGGGCGTCCAGGCCCCCGTCTTCCTTGACGATGTCGAAGACGGCCTGCGCATAGCGCCCGGCGATGCTCTGGGACATGGAAACAGAGTTGGCCACGGTCATCCTTTACGGTTTGCGCAAACCCCACTGGCGGGCCGGTTTGCTGCCGGTCTGTCGCGGGGTGCGGGTCGCATTCGCACGGCTTATGGAGGGCCGTTCGGAAATCTGCGGCGTCTCTAGCAGGTGAATGCGGGCCGGGCAACCGGATAGCGCACGGAAATGAGAGGGTTGCGACCTTCGGATCCGGCCCCGGCCGATCGCCGCGCATGGCAGGCCCGGCAGGGTGCGACAGGCTGTCGCAGCGCACCCCGGCCAGCCCCTTCCGGACCATGCTGAACGCAGCGCAGACGGGCGCCACGGGGCTTTGCAATTACATGAAAACCGCCCGGCGCAGGGACCAGCCAAAGACTGCCCCCATGCGCCGGGCGCAACTGGGAACGATACTTGGACGACTTTCCGCCACGCCGATAGGGAACGGAGGGCGGAGCGACACAAAAAGCAGCGAACTCGTTACCCCTACGGCTATAGGCCAGATGGGCGCCCTCCGTCAGTTCACCTTATGGACAGGTGGACACGATTCGAGACGGGTCCTGCTTTCCGTCCCGCAGATGCTGCACGTTCCGCCCAAAGGGGGCACGCGCCGGGCGCGGGCCGACGACGCCGTCCAGGATCTCGCGCGGGCTGGGGACGTGGACGCGCATCTCGGGGCCGATGGGGGCGCGGACCTGCTTGGACAGTTCGATCAGGACCACGCCCGCGATCAGGACGCGGCTGATGCGCTTTCCCGTCCGTTCCCACATCTGGGCGCTGCCCAGCCAGAAGCGGCGGTCGGACGGCGGGATGTAGACGGCCGATCCGTGCCATTCGGGGACAAAGCCCGCCCGCCGGGCCTGGGTCTCGATCTGGCCGGCGGTATAGCTGCGGCCAAGGCCGAAGGGCGTGCGGTCGGACGCAGCCCAAAGCCCCGCCCTGTTCGGGACCATCACGATCATCCGCCCGCCCGGCCCTAGCACACGCCAGGCCTCGGCCAGAAGGGCCTTGGGATCGTCGCTGGTCTCAAGGCCGTGGAGGATGACAAGCCGGTCCACGCTGCCGGCTTCCAGCGGCCATGCGGTCTCGTCGCACAGGACGCTGTGGTTGGGCATCCCGGCGGGCCAGGCCATGACCCCCTGGGGGCCGGGCATCAGCGCCGTGACCCGCCGCGCCGTCGTCAGATAGGGGCGCAGCATCGGCGCTGCAAAGCCGAATCCCGCCACCGTCATGCCGGTGCAGCCACCCGGCGGCCAGCGGGTGACAAGCCGGTCGCGCAGGATCCGCTGAACCACGCGGCCCAGGGACCGCTGGTAATAGAACTGGCGAAGGTCGGTGATATCGTGGTGCATTGCGCCCCGGCCCGGGTTTTGACAGGCTCGACCACATCACAGGAAAGGGACTTTGCCAATGCCGCTGGAACTGGTCACGCTGCGCTGCCTGAAGGACAACTATGCCTATCTGCTGCACGGCGAGGAAGGCACTGTCCTGATCGACGCCCCCGAGCCGATGCCAATCCTGCGCGAACTGGCCGCCCGCGACTGGGGCCTGTCCGCGATCCTGCTGACGCATCACCATTCGGACCATGTGGACGGCGTGGCCGAGATCGTGGCCGGAACCGGGGCCATGGTGATAGGCGCCGCCGCCGACGCGCACCGCCTGCCACCGCTGGACCTGCGCGTGGCCCCCGGCGAGCCGCTGGAGGTGCTGGGCGAGCCGGTCGAGATCATCGACGTGTCCGGCCACACCGTCGGCCATGTCGCCTTCCACTTTCCTCAGTCCGGCTTTGCCTTCACCGCCGACAGCCTGATGGCCTTGGGCTGCGGCCGGCTGTTCGAAGGCACGCCGCAAATGATGTGGGCCAGCCTGTCGCGCCTGAACGCCCTGCCCCCGGAGACGCTGATCTGCTCGGGCCACGACTATTGCGCGGGCAACGGAGCCTTCGCCCTGTCGGTCGATCCCGACAACCAGGCGCTGCGGGACCGGCTCGGGGCCGTGCAGATGAAGGAACAGCCCTGCGCCCCCGCGCCCCTTTCGCTGGAACGCGAAACGAATCCCTTCCTGCGCGTCAGCCATCTCCGCGCCAGCCTGGGCATGGAAGATGCGCCCGATGCCGAGGTCTTTGCCCGCCTTCGCGCGATGAAGGACAGCTTCTGAAGGCAAGCGAAATCGTCGCCCCCATCGCCGCGCTTGAAATCCGCACGGCGAGGCATCACATCTGCCTCAACCGTGGGAAAAACGCGGCATGTGGACGAAAAACCACTTGATGCCAGCCGAAATCCACCAAATCTTAACTGTATCGTGACAGTCTGGGCAGGTGGGCACAAGATATGCCCATACCGCCAGTCGACTGACAGGAGACGACCGTGCCAAGCTTCTCGACCTCACTGGAACAGGCCATTCACCAGGCGCTTGCCCTGGCGAACGAACATCGACACGAGCTTGCCACGCTCGAACACCTTCTGCTGGCCCTGACCGAGGAACCGGACGCGGTCAAGGTGATGCGGGCCTGCAATGTCGACCTGGACGAACTGCGCAAGCTGCTGATCGACTTCATCGAGGACGATCTTTCGACGCTGATCACCGACGTGGAAGGGTCCGAGGCCGTGCCGACCGCCGCCTTCCAGCGGGTGATCCAGCGTGCCGCCATCCATGTCCAAAGCTCGGGCCGGCAAGAGGTCACGGGCGCCAATGTGTTGGTCGCGATCTTTGCCGAACGCGAATCCAACGCGGCCTTCTTCCTGCAGGAAATGGACATGACCCGTTACGACGCGGTCAACTTCATCGCACATGGCGTGGCGAAGAACCCATCCTTCAACGAGAACCGCAAGGTTGTGGGGTCGGACGAGCCCGAACAGAAGCAGGCCGAGGCCGCGCCCGAAGCCAAGGATGAAACCGCCCTTGGCAAGTACTGCGTGGACCTGAATGCCAAGTCCAAGAAAGGCGACATCGACCCGCTGATCGGGCGCGAGGCCGAGGTGGAACGTGCGATCCAGGTCCTGTGCCGCCGCCGCAAGAACAACCCGCTTCTGGTGGGCGATCCCGGCGTGGGCAAGACCGCCATCGCCGAAGGTCTTGCGCTGAAGATCACGCGTGGGGAAACCCCCGACGTGCTGGCCGGTGCCACGATCTTCTCGCTCGACATGGGCGCGCTGCTGGCAGGCACCCGCTATCGCGGCGATTTCGAGGAACGGCTGAAAGCCGTCGTGAAGGAGTTGGAGAACCACCCGGACGCGATCCTGTTCATTGACGAGATCCACACCGTCATCGGTGCGGGCGCGACCTCGGGCGGGGCGATGGATGCGTCGAACCTGCTGAAGCCCGCGCTGTCTGGCGGCAAGCTGCGCTGCATGGGCTCGACGACGTATAAAGAGTTCCGCCAGCATTTTGAAAAGGACCGCGCCCTGTCGCGCCGGTTCCAGAAGATCGACGTGAACGAGCCCACCGTGGCCGACACCATCAAGATCCTGATGGGGCTGAAGCCGTCTTTCGAAAAGCATCACGACCTGCGCTACACCAATGACGCGATCAAGTCGGCGGTGGAACTGGCCAGCCGCTATATCAACGACCGCAAGCTGCCCGACAGCGCCATCGACGTCATCGACGAGGCGGGTGCGGCCCAGCACCTGGTCAGCGAAAGCAAGCGGCGCAAGACGATCAGCCCCAAGGAGATCGAGGCCGTTGTGGCCAAGATCGCCCGCATCCCGCCGAAGAACGTCAGCAAGGACGACGCCGAGGTTCTGCGCGACCTGGAGACGACCCTCAAGCGCGTGGTCTTCGGCCAGGACGCGGCGATCACCGCCCTGTCCTCGGCCATCAAGCTGGCCCGGGCGGGTCTGCGCGAACCCGAAAAGCCCATCGGCAACTATCTGTTCGCCGGGCCCACGGGCGTCGGCAAGACCGAGGTTGCCAAGCAGTTGGCCTCGACCCTGGGCGTCGAGCTGCTGCGCTTCGACATGTCGGAATACATGGAGAAGCACGCGGTTTCCCGCCTGATCGGCGCGCCTCCGGGCTATGTCGGTTTCGACCAGGGCGGGATGCTCACCGACGGCGTGGACCAGCACCCGCATTGCGTGCTGCTGCTGGACGAGATCGAGAAGGCGCACCCGGATGTCTACAACATCCTGCTGCAGGTGATGGACCACGGCAAGCTGACCGACCACAACGGCCGGCAGGTGGATTTCCGCAACGTGATCCTGATCATGACCTCGAACGCCGGCGCGTCGGACATGCAGAAGGCCGCGATCGGTTTCGGCCGCGACAAGCGCGAAGGCGAGGATACCGCCGCCATCGAGCGGACCTTCACGCCCGAGTTCCGCAACCGCCTGGACGCGATCATCAGCTTTGCCGCGCTGTCGCGCGACGTGGTGGTCCATGTGGTCGAGAAGTTCGTGCTGCAACTGGAAGCGCAGCTCATGGACCGCAACGTCCATATCGAGCTGACCCCCGAAGCCGCCGACTGGTTGGCCGAAAAGGGTTACGACGACAAGATGGGCGCCCGTCCCCTGGGCCGCGTGATCCAGGAGCACATCAAGAAGCCGCTGGCCGAGGAACTGCTGTTCGGCCGGCTGACCAAGGGCGGCGTGGTCCGCGTCAAGATCGAGGACGACAAGCCCGCCTTCGACATCACCGGCCCCGATGCCCCGCGGATCGGCAAGTCCAAGACACCGCTTCTGACCGCCGACTGATCGGTCTACAAGAACAAGGCCCCGCCCGACCCAGTCGCGGCGGGGCTTTCCTTTTGCGGCGGGCGGCAAGCCGAAGGCTTGGTGTTTCCGGCCCCCTCGACGGGGGCGTGAAACGCTGGCCCTAAAGCAGCCGCGCCGGGATCAGCCCGCGCAGGGCATTGCCCATCAGGATCTCTCCGTCGCGCAGATCGTCGGGCATCAGCCGCGCCTCCTCGGCCCGGCCCGCTTCGAGCAGCGACCGGCGCAAAACGCCGGGCAGCAGCCCGCAGGACAGCGGCGGTGTCAGCAGGCGGTCGCCGCGCCGGAGGAACAGGCTGGTGATCGTGCCCTCGCAGACCTCCCCGCCTTCGTTCATCAGGATCGCCTCGTCCACCCCTGCGGGAAGGGCCACACGGGCGCGCTCATAGACCGGCCGGTGCGATGTCTTGACCCGCAGCCAGGGATCCGCGCTGTCCAGCCGGTGATCCGAGACGATGACCTGCCAGACCGCGGGGTTCGGCGGCAATGGCTGATAAGTCAGCGCGACCTGGCCCGCCGCATCCACCGCCAGCCGCGCCCGCAGCACCCGGCCGCGCGGCAGCCCGGCCAGGACCGCCATCACCCGCGCGTCGTCAAGGGCCAAGCCCACCGCCGCGCAGCCCGCCCGCAGCCGGTCCAGATGCAGCGGCCACAGCGCGATGCGCCCGTCGGGTTCGGCGCGCATGGTTTCGAAGACGGTCAGGCCTTCGGGGACAGGTCCAGGAATGCGGCCTTGCACAATGCTTCCTCCCATTCGGAACCGGCACGGCTGTCGTGGGTAATGCCGCCGCCGACATTCAGCCGCAGCCGGTCCGGCGCCTCCAGCACCGGCGAGCGGATCGCGACCGAAAAGCGCATGGGCCCCGCCGGGTCCATCCAGCCGATTGCGCCGCAATAGACGCCGCGTGGCGCCCCTTCCAGTTCGGCGATGATCTCCATCGCGCGGATCTTGGGCGCCCCGGTGATCGAGCCACAGGGAAAGATCGCACGCAGGATGTCTGCAAAGCCGGCACCAGGCGCAAGCTGCCCCGTCACGGTCGAGATCATCTGGTGAACCGTGGCATAAGTTTCGACGTGAAACAGTTTCGGCACGCGGACGCTGCCCGGCAGGCAGATGCGCGACAGGTCGTTGCGCAGAAGGTCCACGATCATCAGGTTCTCGGCCCGGTTCTTTTCCGAGGCCGGCAGGCTGCGGGCATTGCCCTCGTCCTCGGCGGGATCGGGGGACCGCGCGGCGGTGCCCTTCATCGGGCGCGTCTCGATCATGCGTTCGGCATCGACGGCGAAGAACAGTTCCGGGCTGCGCGACAGCACGACCGGCCCGCCCAGATCGACAAAGGCGCCCTCGCCTACTGGCTGTCGCGCGGCAAGGGCCGCATAGATCGCCAGCGGATCGCCCGCGACCTCGGCCAGCATCGGAAAGGTCAGGTTGATCTGGTAACAGTCGCCCGCCGCGATACAGGCCCGCACCGCGTCAATGGCCGCGTCATAGCGCGCCCGCGACCACAGCGGCCGGGCCGGTCCTATCCGCACGCCGGCCGGTTCGGGCAAGGCGGGCGCGGGGAGCGGGCGGTCGAAGACGCCCATCAGGATCAGCGGGCAGCCCCGCTGGGCAGGCATCAGGGGGGCAAGCTTCGGCGTCAGCGCGTGGCCCAGTTCATAGGACAGGTATCCCGCGACCCACAGGCCCTGCGCCCGCGCGGCCTCGATCGCCAGCAGCGCCGGCCCGACGCCCACAGGGCTGTCCGCGCGGATCACCATGCGGGGGGCGGCAAACAGCGTCCCGCCCGGCAGCGGCCCCCGATCGAACCGGACCTGTTCCGTCACCTTGCGGCCTTGGCCTTGGCGGCCAGATCGCGGGCGACGGCGAAGGCGCCCTTGATCCGGTCCGTGTCGGACTTCCAGTCCTCCGCGACAAAGATCTTGTTGCCGGTGATCTTCGCCCGCGAGCGATTGTCGTTCATGAACTCGACCAGGCCCGCGGGGTTCGGGAACTTGTCCATGTGGAACTGCACCGTGGCACCCTTCGGCCCGGCATCCAGGCGCGAGATGTTGGCCCGCTTGGCCATCGCCTTGATGCGGATCACCAGCAGCAGGGTGTTCACCTCTCGCGGAAGCGCCCCGAAACGGTCGATCAGCTCGGCCGCAAAGCCCTCAAGCTCGACCTTGGTGGTCAAGCCGGACAGGCGGCGGTAAAGGCCAAGCCGCACGTCCAAGTCGGGGATATAGCTTTCGGGGATGGTGACCGGGACGCCCAGGTTCAGTTGCGGTGCCCATTCGTCCTCGGGCGTGCCCTCGATCTCGCCGGATTTCAGCTTGGCGATGGTTTCCTCCAGCATCTGCTGGTAAAGTTCGAAGCCCACCTCCTTGATATG
Organism: Paracoccus sp. AK26; assembly: GCF_011801365.1. NCBI lineage: Bacteria > Pseudomonadati > Pseudomonadota > Alphaproteobacteria > Rhodobacterales > Paracoccaceae > Paracoccus > Paracoccus sp. AK26. Next base: position 1,177,840 of record NZ_CP041041.1, on the reverse strand, counting down.
GCCCGATTGTTCCTCGCCCAGCAGGTTGCCCGCGCCGCGCAGGTCCAAGTCCTGCGAGGCAAGATTGAAGCCTGCACCCAGGCCGTCGATGCTGCCCAGGAACTTCAGCCGCCGCATGGCCTGGGGGGTCAGCGGCTGGCGGGGCTTGGTTGTCAGATAGCAATAGGCGCGGGTCTTCGACCGGCCCACGCGGCCCCGGATCTGATAAAGCTGCGCCAGGCCGAACATGTCGGCGCGCCAGACGATCATGGTGTTGGCGGTCGGGATGTCCAACCCGCTTTCCACGATGGTCGTCGCCAGCAGAACGTCGTGGCTGCCGTCGTAGAAGGCGTTCATCCGGCTGTCGAGATCGCCCGCCGCAAGCTGGCCGTGGGCGACGAGGTAGTTCAGTTCCGGCATGTTCTCCTTCAGCCAGTGTTCCACATCGGGCAGATCTGCCAGACGCGGGACGACGAAGAAGCTTTGCCCGCCACGGTATTTCTCGCGCAGCAGGGCTTCGCGCACGGTGACGCTGTCGAATTCGCTGACATAGGTGCGGATCGACAGGCGGTCCACCGGCGGGGTTCCGATTACTGACAGGTCGCGCACGCCGGTCAGCGACAGTTGCAGCGTGCGCGGGATGGGCGTCGCGGTCAGCGTCAGGACGTGGATGTCGCTGCGCAGTTCCTTCAGCCGTTCCTTGTGGGCCACGCCGAAATGCTGTTCCTCGTCGATAATCAGCAGGCCGAGGTTCTTGAAGCGCACGCCCTTGGCCAGCACCGCATGGGTGCCCACGACGATGTCCACCGAGCCATCAGACAGCCCCTCGCGGGTCTTGGCGGCGTCCTTGGCCGACACGAAGCGCGACAAGGGGCGCACGCAGATCGCGGTGCCGCGGAAGCGTTCGGCAAAAGTCTTGAAGTGCTGGCGCGCCAGCAGCGTGGTCGGCGCCACGACCGCCACCTGCATCCCCTGGCTGGCGGCGATGAAGGCCGCGCGCATGGCGACCTCGGTCTTGCCGAAGCCCACATCGCCCACGATCAGGCGGTCCATCGGGCGCCCTGCCGCCAGATCCTCGGCCACGTCCTCGATGGCGGACATCTGGTCCTCGGTCTCGGAATAAGGGAAGCGGGCTGCGAAGGCCTGCCAGTCGTGATCCTCTGGCTCCAACACGGGGGCGGGGCGCAGCAGGCGTTCGGCGGCGACGCGCATCAGCTTGTCGGCGATCAGCTTGATGCGTTCCTTGAGCCGCGCCTTCCGCGCCTGCCAAGCCCCCCCACCCAGCCGGTCCAGCAAGCCTTCCTCGTGCCCGTAACGGGACAGCAGTTCGATGTTCTCGACCGGCAGGTACAGCCGGTCGCCGCCCGCATATTCCAAGGCCACGCAGTCGTGCGGCACGCCCATGGCCTTGATCGTCTCAAGCCCCGTGTAACGGCCGACGCCGTGTTCGACATGGACCACCAGATCGCCCGGCGTCAGGCTGGTGGTATCCTTCAGGAAGTTGTCGGCCTTTCGGCGCTTCTTAGCGCCCCGGATCAGCCGGTCGCCCAGCACGTCCTGTTCGGAAATCACCGCCAGCTTGCCAAGCGCCTGCCCGTCTGCCACGAAACCTTCGTCCAGCGGCCAGACGGCCAAGCCTACAGTGCCGGGCTTGTCGGACAGGTCGCGCAGATCGCCGATCGGTTTCGCGCCCGCCAGGCCCTCGTCGGCCAGAAGACCCGAAAGACGCTCCCGCGCACCGTCCGAGAAGCTGGCGACGACCACCCGGTGGTCCTTCGACAGCACCTTCACATGATCGGCCAACGCCCTGAACAGGTTGACGCTTTCGGACTGACGCTCGGGCGCGAAGTTGCGGCCCACGCGCCCGCCCGCATCCAGCACGCCCGGCCCCGGAGGCTGCGGCAGCACCGCTAGCCGCAGCACCCGATGCGCCGCCACCCAGGAAGCCCATTCCCCTTCCGTGGGGAACATCGCGTCTGGCGGCACGGGCTTGTAGACCGTGTCGCTGCGACCCTTGGCGGCCATCGCGGCCCTTCGGGCCTCGAACTGTTCGCGGATCATGCCGCGGCGGGCGTCGATTACCTGCCCGATGTGGTCGTCCAGCACGACCGAGGCGCCGGGCAGATAGTCGAACAGGCTTTCCATACGGTCGTGGAACCAGGGCAGCCAATGCTCCATCCCCGCCGTCTTGCGGCCCGCGCTGACGCTTTCATACAGCGGATCGTTGGTCCCGCCGCCATATTCCGTGCGGTAATTCTGGCGGAAGCGGGTGATCGCGTCCTGATCCAGGATCACCTCGGACATGGGGGCAAGCTCGATCCGCGACAGCTTCTCGGTGGTGCGCTGCGTCTCGGCATCGAAGCGGCGGGCGCCGTCCAGCACGTCGCCGAACAAGTCCAGCCGGATCGGGCCGGATTCGCCGGGCGGGAAGATGTCGATGATGCCGCCGCGCACGGCGTAGTCGCCGGGTTCCGTCACAGTGGGCGACTGGGTAAAGCCCATGCGCACCAGAAAATCGCGCAAGGCACCCTCGTCGATGCGGTCGCCTACGCGGGCCGTGAAGCTGGCCGCGGCCACCAGATTGCGCGGGGGCACCCGCTGCATCACCGCGTTCAGCGTGGTCAGCAGCACGAAGGGCCCCTTGACCGCCCCCTGCGCCAGCCCGGCCAGCGTCGCCATCCGCGCCGCCTGGATATCGGGCGAGGGCGAGATGCGGTCGTAGGGCGTCGTGTCCCAGGCCGGGAAATCCAGCACCGCAAGGCATGGCGCCAGAAAGGCCAGGGCCGCGCGCATCGCCGCCATGCGCCGGTCGTCGCGGGCGATGTGGATCACGGGCTTGGCGTTGTTTTCGGGACGCGCAGCCTCGCGCGCGATCAGGGCGGCGTCATAGCCCTCGGGCGCGCCGGAAAGGATCAGGTGTTCGGCCATGGGGGTGAGGTAAAGCGCCGCGCGGCGGTGTCAAGGTCAGAAGCCATAGGGATGGATCACCGACCACAGCGCCCCCCATATCGCGGTGATGGCCACGGCCAGCATCGACAGCAGCGTGACCAGCCGACGGTGGATCACCATGCGGCGCACGGCCTCGGCGGCGGCTTCGGGGACCGGGCGGGTGCCCTGTTCGGCGGCGGCCAGCAGGGGCATCAGGCGGCGGGCCAGCAGCACCCGCATCCAGAACAGGATCGCCAGGGGAAGCAGCAGCAGGAAGGCCGCAAGCGCCAGTTCCAGCCCATAGCCGATCCCCATGATGGCAAGCGAGGTCAGCCCGAAGCCCGTCACGGCCAGAAGCACCGCGCCCTCGCGACCCCCAAGCTGCCAGCGGGGCAGCACAAGCGACAGCCAGTCCAGCAGGTGCAGCACGACCGGCGCGTCGGCCTTGTCCTCGGCCAGGGCGGTGCGCGCGCGGCCCAGGACCTCGACCGGGACGCCGATGATGGCGCGGCCGGTAAAGGACCACAGGCCGATCACCACCAGCCAATACCAGACCGTGCCAAAGGACCGGCTGTCCAGAAAGCCCACCAGGCTATCGAATTGCGGCACGAGGGCTTCCTTGTCCTTGATCGCGCGCGACCTTAGAACGGCTGTTGCCGAAGGAAAAGCCGCCCCGAAAAGGAAGCCCGCCATGCCGACGCCGATCATCGCCCCCTTTCCCGCCGCACGCCTGCGCCGGTTGCGCCGGACGCCCGCGATCCGCGCGATGGTGTCGGAATGCGACGTCACGCCCGCGAACCTGATCTGGCCGATCTTCGTGACCGAGGTTCCGGGGGCCGAAGGGGAGATCGCCTCCATGCCCGGCGTGGAACGGCTTACGCTGGACGGGGCCAAGCGGGCGGCCGAACTGGCGGCCCGGCTGAACATCCCGGCCATCTGCATCTTTCCCCATTCCGACCAGGATCTTAAGACGGAAACCTGCGAACGCGCATGGGATCCCGACAATATCGGCAACCGCGCCATCCGCGCCGTCAAGGAGGTCGCGCCGGACCTGGCGGTGATGACCGACATCGCGCTGGATCCCTATAACGCCAACGGCCATGACGGCATCGTCGTGAACGGCGAAATCCTGAATGACGAAACGGTCGAGGCCCTTGTCCGCATGGCCCTGGCCCAGGCGGAAAGCGGCGCCGACATCCTGGGGCCGTCTGACATGATGGACGGCCGCATCGGCGCGCTGCGGTCGGCCCTTGAACAGGCGGGCCACAAGCACACGGCGATCCTGTCCTATGCGGCCAAGTTCGCCTCCAGCTTCTATGGGCCGTTCCGGGACGCGGTGGGTGCCTCGGGTCGGCTGGTGGGCGACAAGAAGACCTATCAGGTCAATCCCGCCAACCGGGGCGAGGCAATCCGCTGCGTGGCCCGCGACCTGGCCGAGGGCGCGGACATGGTCATGGTCAAGCCCGGCTTGCCCTATCTGGACATCTGCCGCGCCGTGAAGGACCAGTTTGGCGCGCCCACCTTCGCCTATCAGGTCAGCGGCGAATACGCGATGCTGGAAGGCGCGATCCGCAACGGCTGGCTGTCGCGCGATGCGATGTTCGAAAGCCTTCTGTGCTTCCGTCGGGCAGGCTGCGACGGCATCCTGACCTATTTCGCGCCGCTTGTGGCCGAGGCGATCGCGGCCCGCGCCTGAGCGCAGGCGATCCGTCGCCCGGCCCCATCGGGGCGGGTGACAGGACGCGTCATATCCCCTACATTCGCCGAAAAATGCCGGGCATCCGGCGCGACACGTGGGGACAAGTGATGAGCAGCCTTTTCCAGACCAGGATCGACCGACGCTTGCTGTTGAAGGGCGCGGCCGGCACCGCCGCCCTGGCGCTTGCCGGGTGCAGCAACGCGGTCGGAACCAACGCAGGGGCGCAACTGGATGCGCGGGTGGATGAGACGCACAACTACCTGATTCAGAACTATCCTTCCGCACAAGCTTTGGTGCAGAACGCGCGCGGCGTCCTGTACATGCCCCTGATGACCGAGGCCGCGCTTGGCGTGGGCGGCGCCTATGGCCAAGGCGCGCTGCGGATCGGCGGGGCGACGGTGGATTACTATTCCGCCACCCGCGCGACGGTGGGCTTTCAGGCGGGGGCCCAGCAATATGCGCATGTGCTGATCTTCCAGACCGACGGGGCGCTTGCATCCTTCCGTGCCTCGCCCGGCTGGCTAGCGGGGGCCAACGCCTTCTACGCGATCCCGCAGGGCGGCATGGCGCTTGGCGCGGACACGATCACCGCACAGCTTCCGGTCGTGGCGATGATCTTCGGCCAGGCGGGCCTGATGGCCGGCGCGTCGATCGAGGGCACAAAATACACCCGCATCATCCCGTCCGAGATCCCGACGCTGGGCTTTGGCGGGTTGGGCCTGCCGCAGATGCCGCAGATGCAGATGCCCCAGATGGGCCGCAGCTAGCCCCGATCCTAACCAGAAGTCAGGTGCCGCAGACCGTGCGTGACATCGGCGCGCACGGCCAGCCGCAGGGCGGGTTCGTCGCCCGCCCGCAGCGCCGCCAGGATCATGCGGTGGTGACGCGGAGGCTCGTTCCGCTTCACCCGCCCATAAAGGGCGCGCATCGTCGGCCCCAGTTGCAGCCAGATCGTTTCCAGCATCGCCAGCATCGCCGGCGCCTGCGCCCGCAGATACAGCATCCGGTGAAAGTCCAGGTTGCAGCGGATATAGCCCACGGCGTCGTGGTTTTCCACGGCATCGGCGATGCGGGCGTTCATCTGCGCCAGCCGGTCGATCAGCGCGAAATGCGCGCGCGGCAGGGCGCGGGCGGCCAGTTCGGGCTCGATCAGGGCGCGCAGGGCGGCCAGTTCCTCTATCCTCTCGTCCGATAGGGCGGGCGTGGTCACCCGGCCCGATGCCGACAGGGTCAGCGCGCCTTCGGCCACAAGGCGGCGCACGGCCTCTCGCGCGGGGGTCATGGACAGGTGGTATTCGCGGGCGATGCCGCGCAGTGTCAGCGGCTTGCCGGGCGGAAGCTCGCCCAGCATGATCCGGCTGCGCAGGTTGCGATACAGCTTTTCATGGGCCGAAGGATCGGTGGATCGGGCGGGGGCGTTCATGGAGCGGTTGTGATCACAAATCCTGTCCTCGTCAATCCCCGGCAGGCTCACGGAACTGCCAGGCCATCAGATCCGCCCCATGCCGCTTCAGCCAGTCGCGGTGCCGTGCGTAATCCGGCATCAGCCTGGCCACCGCTGCCCAGAAGCGCGGGGAATGATCCATATGCAGCAGATGTGCGACCTCATGCGCGGCGACATAGTCCAGCACCGCAGGCGGCGCCATCGCCAGCCGCCAGGAAAACATCAGCCGCCCGTCCGAGGTGCAGCTTCCCCATCGAGACCGCGTATCGCGCAGCACGATGGCATGATAGGGACGGCCAAGCGCCTTGGCATGGCGGTCGCAGGCGGCGCGCAGGTCGGCCAGCGCCCGGTGCTTCAGGTAAGCCTGAACGACAGGCCCTGTCGGCCGGCTGGCGGGCAGAAGCAGGGCCTCGCCCTCGATCGACGCGGCGCGCACCGCGCCAGGGGTCAGGACCAGCGGCACCCCGGCGACCGGCAGGACCGCGCCGTGTCGAACGATGCTGGGCGCAGGGCGCCGCTGGGTCGCCTGCATCAGCCAGGCCGATTTCGCCTCGGCGAAGGCCGCGCCATCGGACAGCGCGACATGGGCAGGCAGCGTCAGCACCACCGGCCCGCCGTCGCGCGGCACCCGCAGCACCATGCGCCGCGCCCGGGCCGACCGGCGCAGCGTGATCCGCAACCCATTGGCGATGGTGAACGCCTCGGCCATCCGCCTGCCCTTGCCCTGCCCCGCCGTCCCTGTCAGAAAAGCCTTTGACACCCCCCCGCGCCTGTGGCAGGGGGACCACCGATTTCCCTAAACGCGGCGGAAGGAGAAAGCCATGCCCAAAGAGGAATGGGGCACGAAACGCCTGTGCCCGCACTGCGCGACGCGCTTCTATGACCTGCGCGCCAATCCGATGACCTGCCCCGCCTGCGGGAACACGTTCACGCTGGAAAGCCTGACCGATAGCCGCGGCAAGACGCTGGTCACCGAAAAGACCGCCGTTCGCGACGACGAGGATCTGGTCGACGATGACGAGGATCTGGGCGATGATGCGGGCGAACTGGACGACGACCTGCTGGAAGAAGACGATGACGACGGCGACGTGTCGCTGGACGACATCGCGGACGTCGCCGACAACGACGAGGAATAAGAAGAAAGGCCGGTCAAGCGACCGGCCTTTTCCATATCGTCAGCCCATCCTGTAATTCGGGCTTTCCCGCGTGATCTGCACGTCGTGGACGTGGCTTTCCTTCAGCCCCGCGCCGGTGATGCGCACGAACTGGCAGTTCCGGCGCATCTCCTCGACCGTGGCGCAGCCGGTATAGCCCATGGCCGCGCGCAAGCCGCCCACCAGCTGGTGGATGACGGCATTGGCCGTGCCCTTGTAGGGCACCTGCCCCTCGATTCCTTCGGGGACCAGCTTGTCGGTCGCGGCGTCCTTCTGGAAATAGCGGTCGGCCGAACCGCGCGCCATGGCGCCAAGGCTGCCCATGCCGCGATAGGACTTGAAGCTGCGGCCCTGGTACAGGATCACCTCGCCCGGCGATTCATCCGTGCCGGCGATGGCGCTGCCCACCATGGCGCAGCTTGCGCCTGCAGCGATGGCCTTGGCGAAATCGCCCGAGAACTTGATCCCGCCATCCGCGATGATCGGCACCTCGCCCGCGGCCGATGCTGCATCCATGATCGCCGTCAGCTGCGGCACGCCGACGCCCGCGACGATCCGTGTGGTGCAGATCGACCCCGGCCCGATGCCCACCTTGACCGCGTCGGCGCCCGCGTCGATCAGCGCCCGCGTGGCCTCGGCCGTGGCGACGTTGCCCGCGACCACCTGCACCTCGTTCGAGAACATCTTGACGCGTTCCACCGCCTTGGCGACGCCGGCCGAATGGCCATGGGCGGTGTCGATCACCACCATGTCCACACCAGCCTCGATCAAGGCCTGGCTGCGCTCGAACCCCTCGTCGCCGACGGTGGATGCGGCGGCGACCCGCAGACGCCCCAGGTCGTCCTTGCAGGCCAGCGGGTTCAGGACCGATTTCTCGGTATCCTTCAGGGTCAGCAGGCCGGTCAGCTTGCCATGGCCGTCGGTGATCAGCAGCTTCTCGATCCGGCGTTCCTTCATCAGGCCGATGGCCTGCTGGCGGTCGGCGGGTTCGGTCAGCATGGCCAGGTTGTCGGCGGTCATGACGGCCCGCACCGGGGTGCGGTCGTCGCTGGCAAAGCGCATGTCGCGGTTCGTCACGATGCCCACGACGCGGCCCTGTTCGTCCACGACCGGAAAGCCCGTGACATTGAAGCGTTCCTGGAAGGCCCGCGCATCGCCGACGGTCTGATCGGCCCGCAGCGTGATCGGGTTATAGACGATGCCGGATTCGAAGCGCTTGACGCGGCGGACCTCGTCGGCCTGCTGATCTGCGGTCAGGTTGCGGTGGATCACGCCCATGCCGCCCGCCTGCGCCATCGCGATCGCCATGCGGCTTTCGGTGACCGTGTCCATGGCCGAGGACAGAAGCGGGATGTTCATCGCGATGGCGCGGGTCACCCGCGTCGTCACATCGGCGGTCGAGGGCATGACCGTGGATGCGGCGGGAACCAGAAGCACATCGTCGAAAGTAAGCGCCTCACGAATCTGCATGGGAGGTATCCTTGCGTCAATTTCGTTTGGCAGTTTCCCCTTTCACGCGCCGGGCGGCTTGTCCAGTACGGGCCGGTGAAAATCTTCGCTGCCGCGTCGATTGCCCGCAACCGAAAGTTGCCGCAATGCCACTAGCGCACGCCGCATGAGGTCCGGACGCCGCGTCATATTGCACCCTCAATTGATTCGAAGAACATCGGCGGTAAGCTCGAATCCAGCGGTCGAATGGCTGCCAAGGGAGGAACCTATGAAAAAAATAATGTCCGGCAGCGCGGTTCTGCTGATCACCGCATCCCCGCTGGTCGCCGGCGGCATCGAACGCGCGCCCCAGTCGCTGGCCGTGCTGTTCGAGCAGGGGAATTATGCGGAATTGAGCTTTGGCGGTGCTGATCCAACGGTCGAGGGGACTGACAGGCCGATTGAAGGCTTTTACCCAGGGGGGACGCCAACAGGGGATGTGGCACAGGGCTATGGCTTCGTCGGACTGGCTTACAAGCATCAGTTCACGGACAACCTGTCGGGCGCTTTCATTGTCGAACAGCCGTTCGGGGCGGATATCCTCTATCCGTCAGTGGCAGAAGGTGGTTCGCCCCTTCTTGGCGGGACGCGGGCGACCGTCGACTCCACGACATTCACCGCATTGGGACGTTATCGCTTCGACAACAACTTTTCGGTGCATGGCGGTATTCGCGGGTCCAAGGCAAGCGGGTTGGTCAGTCTGAACGGTCTGGCCTATGGCGGCCCGCCTCCGAATGGCGTGTCGGGCTATGAAGTCACCCTGGATGATGCCTGGGGGGTCGGCTATGTTCTGGGCGCTGCCTATGAGATGCCGGAAATCGCAGCACGCGTCTCGCTGACCTACAATTCGTCAGTGGAACACGATTTCGACACATCCGAGAACATCGCCCCGGGTCTAGAAAGCACGACCACCGTCAAGACTCCTCAATCGGTAACGCTTGAAGGACAGACCGGCATTGCCGCCGATACGCTGTTGTTCGGATCGATCCGCTGGGTAAAATGGTCGGAGTTTCGGGTGGATCCCCAGGTCTTCACCGCCGTCACTGGCGCGGGACTAGTCGATCTAGAAAATACCACGACCTACACAATCGGCATCGGGCGCAAATTCACAGAAAACTGGTCCGGTTCGGCCTCCTTCGTCTACGAACCTACGGGGGATGATCTGGTGTCCCCTTTGGCGCCGACCAACGGTCGCAAGGGGATCACGCTGGCCGCGATCTATACCATGGACAACATCAAGATCACGACGGGCATCAACTATTCCAAGCTGGGCGATGCTCGTCCCGAGACTGGTACGCCCGACGAGGCACGCGCCATCATGGAAGACAACGATCTTTGGGGCGTCGGCGTCCGCATCGGCTACAGCTTCTGACGCCGCATCTATCATGACAACAGGGCCTCGCTTCGGCGGGGCCTTTGCTTTTCACGGACCCCGCATTACCTATGCGCCCGAAACGAGGGAACATCCGATGATCTATCGCAGCGGCAGCGACTGGCTGGGGGCAAGCGCCAAGCGCGTCGTGCTGTTCGGGATGTCGGGCCTGGGCAAGACCTTTCTGGCCAACATGCTGCGCGAGGCGGGCGACTGGTTCCACTACAGCGTCGATTACCGCATCGGCACCCGCTACATGGGCGAGTTCATCGCCGACAACTTCAAGCGCGAGGCGATGAAGGTCCCCTTCCTGCGCGAGCTTCTGCTGTCCGACAGCGTCTATATTGCCTCGAACATCACCTTCGACAACCTGGCGCCCTTGTCCACCTATCTGGGCAAGCCCGGCAGCCCGTCGCGCGGGGGCCTGCCTTTTGACGAATACTGCCTGCGCCAGAACCAGCACCGGCGGGCGGAAATGGCGGCGCTGCTGGACACGCGGCACTTCATGGACCGCGCCCGCGACATCTACGCCATCCCGCATTTCGTCTGCGATTCAGGCGGGTCCATCTGCGAGGTCGTGGACCCCGACGATCCCGCCGATCCGGTGCTGTCCGCGCTTGAACGCGACCTGCTGATGGTCTGGATCAAGGGGTCGGACGCCCATACCGCCGAACTGGTGCGCCGCTTCGACCGGGCGCCCAAGCCCATGTATTACCAGCCCCAGTTCCTGGAAAAGGCCTGGATCGCCTATCGGGTCGAAAAGGGCCTGGACGGGGACGAGGTCAATCCCGACGACTTCATCCGCTGGACCTATGCGCGCGCCCTGGCCCATCGCCAGCCGCGCTATCAGGCGATGGCGCGGCGCGGCGTCACCGTCCTGGCCGAGGAGGTGGCCGAAGTCCGCAGTCCGGCGGATTTCGACGCCCTGATCGCCCGCGCCATAGACCGCAAGGAATAAGCAGATGCCCATCACCCTGAACGAGAACCTGCCCGCCTATCGCATCCTGTCGGACGAAGGCGTGATGGTGATGTCTCCGGGCCGGGCCGCGACGCAGGACATCCGGCCGCTGCGGATCGGGCTTCTGAACCTGATGCCCAAGAAGATCCAGACGGAAAACCAGTTTGCCCGGCTGATCGGGGCCACGCCCCTGCAGATCGATTTCCAGTTGATCCGCATGTCCGACCACGAAAGCCGCAACACGGCGGCCGACCACATGGAAAGCTTCTATCGCCCCTTCCGCGAGGTCGAGGCCACGGGCGAAAAGTTCGACGGCCTTGTCATCACCGGCGCCCCGGTGGAACTGCTGCCCTTCGAGGATGTGACTTATTGGGACGAACTGACCCGCGTCTTCGACTGGACGCAAAGCCATGTCCATTCGACCTTCGGCGTCTGCTGGGGGGGCATGGCGATGGCCTGGCATTTCCACCGGCTGGAAAAGCACCCACTGGAGCACAAGGCCTTCGGCTGCTTCCGCCACCGCAACCTGGCCCCGGCCTCGCCCTATCTGCGGGGCTTTTCCGACGACGTGCTGGTGCCCGTCAGCCGCTGGACCGAGATCCGGCAGGCCGACGTTGACGCCCGCCCCGCCCTGCGCACGCTGCTGGCCAGCGACCAGTGCGGCCCCTGCCTGCTGGAGGATCCGGGCCATCGCGCACTGTATATCTTCAACCATTTCGAATATGACAGCACGACCCTCAAGGAGGAATACGATCGCGACGTCGAGGCCGGAAAGCCGATCAACGTGCCCTTGAACTATTACCCCGACGACGATCCGGCGCGGGCGCCTTCGAACCGCTGGCGCAGCCATGCGCATCTGCTTTACGGTAACTGGATCAACGAGATCTATCAGACGACCGAATACGACCTGTCCCGCATCGGCGAAGGATAAAACATGACGGAGATCCCGGACCTGCCCCTGGTCGGCAAGATCACCGAGGCGCTGAAGGCCGCGCCCAAGGATATCAGGAAAGCCCTGGAGAATGCCGCCAAGGATCAGGTCCTGGACCCGACCTATCCTTATCGCACCGAGATGGACAAGAAGTCCTACGAGGCGCAGATGGACCGGCTGCAATTGCAACTGGTGCGCCTGATGCATGACGTGGCGGCGACCGGCAAGCGGCTGGTCGTCCTGTTCGAGGGGCGCGACGCCGCCGGCAAGGGCGGCACGATCGAACGCACGCGAGAAAACCTGAACCCGCGTTCTGCCGCCATTGTCGCCCTGCCCACCCCAACGGAACGCGAAGCAGGGCAATGGTATTTCCAGCGTTACGTGGACTGGCTGCCCGCGCAGGGCGAAATCGCGCTGTTCGACCGCAGCTGGTACAACCGCGGCATCGTCGAGCGCGTCTTCGGATTTTCCACCGAACATCAGCGCAATGCCTTCTTCCGCCAGCTACCCGATTTCGAACAGATGCTGGTCGATGACGGCATCATCCTGGTCAAGCTGTGGCTGGACGTGGGCCGCGCCGAACAGCTGCGCCGCTTCCTGGACCGAGAGGCCGACCCGCTGAAACAGTGGAAGCTGTCCCGGATCGACGTGGACGGCCTGGCGAAATGGGACGACTATACCCATGCCATTCGCGACACGCTGAACCGGTCCCATTCGCCCATCGCGCCCTGGATGGTCATCCTGTCCGACGACAAGCGCCGGGCGCGGCTTGCCGCGATCCAGACGATCCTGAACGCGGTCGATTTCGCGGGCAAGGACGCCGACGCCATCGGCATCCCAGACCCGGCGATCACCGGCGGGCCGGAATTGCTGGACAGGTAGGGAGGGATCATGGACCTGGGAAACAGCCGCGCAATTGTCACCGGCGGCGCATCGGGCCTGGGCGCTGCCACGGTCGACTGGTTCCGCAGCCAGGGCGCGACGGTGGTGGTGCTGGACCGCGAGGCGGGCACCGGCGCGCATCATGTGCAGGCGGATGTGACCTCGGCCGACAGCACGGCTGCGGCCATCGCGCAGGCAGTTGGGATCATGGGCGGGATCGACATCTGCGTGAACTGCGCGGGCGTCGTGACCGGCGAAAGGACCGTTGGACGGAACGGCCCGCACGACCTTGACGCCTTTCGCCGCGTGATCGAGGTGAACCTGGTTGGCAGCTTCAACGTGCTGCGGCTGGCGGCAGCCGAAATGGCCCGGAACGGACGCGCGGAAAACGGCGTGATCGTGAACACGGCCTCGATAGCGGCCTTCGACGGGCAGAAGGGCCAGGCGGCCTATGCCGCGTCCAAGGCGGGGATTGCGGGCATGACGCTGCCCCTTGCACGTGATCTGGCCGGGCTGAACATCCGCGTCTGCGCCATCGCGCCGGGCATCTTCGCCACGCCCATGCTGCGCGGGTTGCCGCAGGACGTGCAGGACAGCCTTGCGGCTGAGGTGACCTTTCCGGCCCGCCTCGGCGATCCGCAGGAATTCGCCCGCATGGCCGCCCATATCGTCGAGAATGCCTATCTGAACGGCGAGGTGATCCGGCTGGACGGCGCGTTGCGGATGCGCTGATCAGCGGTCCTTGACCGGCGCGCGATGCCCTTGCGCGATGGTTATGCCGCCGCTAGCGTTCGGATCAAACCGCCCAACAGGAAGGCCCGAAATCATGCGCTTGCTGATCACCACCGCCCTTGCTTCCTCTGTCGCACTGCCCGCTATGGCGGCGGACCCGGAACTGACCGTCTTCGACTGGGCGGGGTTCGAGGAACCGTCGATCTTCCAGGCCTATATCGACAAGCACGGCGACAGCCCGACCTATGCCTTCTATGGCGACGATGACGAGGCGTTCCAGAAGATCGCCTCGGGCTTCAAGGCCGACGTGGCCCATCCCTGCAGCCAGATGGTCAGCAAGTATCGCGACGCAGGCTTGATCGAACCGTGGGACACGTCGAAGATCCCGAACTTTGACAAAATCGACCCGCAGTTCCTCGCCTCCGAGGTGTTCAAGGACGACGAGGGTGTCTGGTACATCCCGACCGACTGGGGCGCGACGGCCATCGCCTATAATCCCGAAACGGTTCCGGCCGAGGACGTGTCCACGCTGCAGGTCTTCGTCGATCCGAAGTACCAGGGCCGCACCTCGCTGCCGGATTCCTCGGATGATGTCTGGGCGCTTGGCTATCTGGCAACCGGGACGACCGACTGGACCAATGTGACCGACGAACAGTTCCAGGCCGCCGCCGACTGGCTGCGCCAGGCGCATCAGAACGTCGCCGCCTACTGGGCGGATCCGTCGGAACAGGCGCAATTGATGGCGTCCGGCGCGGTGGACATCGCCTGGTCGTGGAACGACGGCGTGGTCTATCTGCAGAACGACAACTATCCCGTCGCCTTCCAGCGGGCGCCCAAGGAAGGGTCGTCCACCTTCTTCTGCGGATACATCAACCTGAAGGACGGGCCGGGCAACGAGGAAAAGGCCTATGACTTCATCAACGCCTGGCTGGAGCCTTCGGCGGGCAAGGCGCTGCTGGACACGATCGGCTATGGCCACACCTCGACCGAGGCGATGGCGACCATTGCCGAGGAACCTGCGGTGAAAGAGGGTCTGGGCGAGGTCGATGCCCCGATCCTGGCCCAGACGCCGAACGATCCGGCGCAGCGCGAAAAGCAACTGGCCGAGTTCGAGAAGATCAAGGCCGGGTTCTGAGACGAAGAAGCGGGGGACCAGTCCCCCGGGCCCCCTGGGGTATTTCGGCAACGAAGAAGGGACGAGGCTTACGCGGCCTCGTCCTTCTTGCGTGGCGTATAGTTGAGGATCGGGGCCAGCCAGCGTTCGACCTCGGCCAGATCCATGCCCTTGCGCGCGGCATAGTCGCGGGCCTGGTCTTCCTCGATCTTCGCGACGCCGAAGTAATAGCTGTCGGGATGGCCGATATAGAGGCCGGAGACCGATGACCCCGGCCACATCGCCATGCTTTCCGTCAACGTGACGCCGGTAGCGTTTTCCGCGTCCAGCAGGCGGAACAGCGTCAGCTTTTCCGTGTGGTCCGGCTGCGCGGGATATCCCGGCGCGGGGCGGATGCCCTTGTAGGGTTCGCCGATCAGGTCCTGCGGGCTGAAGGTTTCATCGGCGCCGTATCCCCATAGTTCCTTGCGGACGCGTTCGTGCAGCATCTCGGCCATGGCCTCGGCGATGCGGTCGGCAAGTGCCTTGACCATGATCGCGGCATAATCGTCGTTCGCGCGTTCATAGCGGGCGGCGATCTCGGATTCCTCGGGACCGGCGGTGACGACGAAGCCGCCGACGTAATCGGGCCGTCCTTCGGGCGCCACGAAATCGGACAAAGCCACGTTCGGGCGGTCGCCGCGTTTCGTCACCTGCTGGCGCAGGGTGTGCAGCGTGGCAAGCGGCTGTTGCCGATCCTCTCCGGTGAACAGGCGGATGTCGTCGCCCACCGCATTGGCGGGCCAGAAACCCACCACGGCGCGAGGGTTGAACCACCTGCCCTCGATGATCCGGCCCAGCATCTCCTGCGCCTCGGCGAACAGGGCGCGGGCAGCCTCGCCCTGCTTCTCATCCTCGAGGATGCGGGGATAGACGCCCTTCAACTCCCAGGTCTGGAAGAACGGCGTCCAGTCGATGTATCGCGCGATTTCCGCCAGATCCCAGTCCTCGATGATCCGGGTGCCGGTGAACTGCGGCGCCGTGGCCCGATAGGCGGACCAGTCCACCTTCAGCGCATTGGCCCGCGCGGCAGCCAGGGGCAGGCGCTGCTTGGCGGCCTCGGCGCGTTCGTGGCGTTCGGCCACGTCCAGGTATTCGGCGCGGATCGCATCGACGTAATCCGCCTGCTGCGAGGGCGACAGCAGCGACGACACCACCCCCACCGCGCGGCTGGCATCGGTCACATAGACCGCCGGACCTTGGTGATAGCGCGGCGCGATCTTGACCGCCGTGTGGATCTTCGAGGTCGTGGCCCCGCCGATCAGCAGCGGCACGTGGAAGCCCTCGCGCTCCATCTCGGATGCGACATGGACCATCTCGTCCAGGGACGGGGTGATCAGGCCCGACAGCCCGATCACATCGACGTTCTGTTCACGCGCGACCTGCAGGATCTTCTGCGCGGGCACCATGACGCCCAGGTCGATGACCTCGTAGTTGTTGCAGGCCAGCACGACGCCGACGATGTTCTTGCCGATGTCATGGACGTCGCCCTTGACCGTCGCCATCAGGATCTTGCCCGCAGCCTGGCGTTCGCCGCTGCCGCCGTTCGCGGCCTTTTCGGCCTCCATATGGGGCAGCAGCACGGCCACGGCCTGCTTCATCACGCGGGCGGATTTCACGACCTGCGGCAGGAACATCTTGCCCGCGCCGAACAGGTCGCCCACCACGTTCATCCCCGCCATCAGCGGGCCTTCGATGACGTGCAGCGGACGTTCGGCTGCAAGGCGGGCTTCCTCGGTATCGGCCTCGATATATTCGGTGATGCCGTTCACCAGCGCATGTTCCAGCCGCTTCTCGACCGGCCATTCGCGCCAGGACAGGTCCTTCTCGCGCGCCTTGGCCCCGCCCTCGCCCTTGAAGCGCTCGGCGATGTCCAGCAGCCGTTCCGTCGCGTCGTCGCGGCGGTTCAGGACAACATCCTCGCAGGCTTCGCGCAGGTCGGGGTCGATCCCGTCATAGACGGCAAGCTGGCCCGCATTGACGATGCCCATGTCCATGCCCGCCTGGATGGCGTGATACAGGAACACGGCGTGCATCGCCTCTCGCACGGGCTCGTTGCCGCGGAAGCTGAAGGACAGGTTCGACACCCCGCCCGAGACATGGGCATGGGGCAGGTTCTGGCGGATCCAGCGCGTCGCCTCGATGAAGTCGACGCCATAGTTGTTGTGCTCCTCGATCCCCGTCGCGACGGCGAAGATGTTGGGGTCGAAGATGATGTCCTCGGGCGGGAAGCCGACTTCCTCGGTCAGGATCTTGTAGGCACGGGCGCAGATCTCGATCTTGCGGTCGCAGGTGTCGGCCTGGCCCTGTTCGTCGAAGGCCATGACCACGACCGCCGCGCCATAGGCCAGGCACAGGCGGGCCTGCTGGCGGAACTGCTCCTCTCCCTCCTTCATGGAGATCGAGTTCACGACCGGCTTGCCTTGGACGCATTGCAGGCCCGCCTCGATCACCTCCCACTTGGAACTGTCGATCATCACCGGGACGCGCGCGATATCGGGTTCGGCCGCCAGCAGGTTCAGAAACTCGACCATCGCGGCCTTCGAATCGATCAGGCCTTCGTCCATGTTGATGTCGATGATTTGCGCGCCGTTTTCCACCTGATCGCGCGCGACTTCGAGGGCGGCCGCGTAATCGCGGTTGGTGATCAGCTTGCGGAAGCGGGCGGACCCGGTGACGTTCGTGCGCTCGCCGATGTTCACAAAGGGGATGTCGGGCGTCAGGACAAAGGGTTCCAGCCCCGACAGGCGCAAGTGACGGTCAAGCATATTCGGGCACCTTTCGGGGGGTGAATTGCGCCACCGCCTCGGCAATGGCGCGGATATGGTCGGGCGTGGTGCCGCAACAGCCGCCGACGACGTTGACCAGGCCCTCGCGGGCGAATTCGGCGACCTGCACGGCAGTGTCGTCGGGGCCTTCGTCATATTGGCCGAAGGCATTGGGCAGCCCGGCGTTCGGATAGGCGCAGATGTTGGTTTCGGCCACGCCCGACAGTTCCGCCAGATGCGGGCGCATGGCGGATGCGCCAAGCGCGCAGTTCAGCCCCACCGACCAGGGCCGGGCATGGCGGACCGAATGCCAGAAGGCGGTCGGCGTCTGGCCGGACAGCGTGCGCCCCGAAGCATCGGTGATCGTGCCCGAGATCATCAGCGGCAGCGCCTGCCCATGGGCCTCCATCGCCTGGATGCAGGCGAAGATCGCGGCCTTGGCATTCAGCGTGTCGAAGATCGTCTCGATCAGCAGGATGTCGGCCCCGCCCTCGATCAGGCCGCGCGCCTGCTGCAGATAGGCGATGCGCAAGTCGTCGAAGGTCACGGCGCGATAGCCTGGATTGTTCACGTCGGGGCTGATGGACGCGGTGCGGTTCGTTGGTCCGATGGCGCCCGCGACGAAACGGGGCCGCCCATCCTGCGCGGTGGCGCGGTCCAGCGCGCGGCGCACGATCCGCGCGCCCTCGACGTTCAGGTCATGGACGGCGTCCTGCATCCCGTAATCGGCTTGGGCGATGGTCGTGGCGGAAAAGGTGTTCGTTTCCACGATATCCGCGCCCGCCATGGCATAGCGGTAATGGATGTCCTCGACCGCCTCGGGCTGGGTCAGGATCAGAAGGTCGTTGTTGCCTTGCTGCGGGTGGTCGGAATGGTGGCGGCATGCATGGCCCGACCCGCGGCCAGTATAGTCGTCCTCGCCCAGGCGGAGCTGCTGGATCTGGGTGCCCATCGCCCCGTCGAGGATCAGGATCCGTTCGGCCGCCGCAGCGTCAAGCGCCGCAAATGCGGGGGATGGGGATAGTCTGCCGGTCATCATGTCACCCTTGCCAGGAAGCGGCAGATATAAGGACGCAGGCCCCCAACGGCAAATTCATAATCCTATAGAAGATTATGAACGGGGGGCATATCCCTTCACCTTGGCGCAAATATCCTCGGGGGGTCCGGGGGGCGAAGCGCCCCCGGGCTGAATGATCAGTCCGTGCTGCTGCGGGCGTAGACATCCTCATAGCGGATGATGTCATCCTCGCCCAGATAGCTGCCGGTTTGCACCTCGATCAAGACCATCGGCACCTTGCCAGGGTTCTCCATTCGGTGGCGGGCACCCAGGGGCACATAGATCGACTGGTTTTCCGTCACCAGCGTCACCTTGTCGTCCACCGTGACACGCGCCGTGCCGCTGACGACGATCCAGTGTTCGGACCGATGCACATGGCTTTGCAGGGACAAGGCTGCGCCTGGCTTCACGACGATGCGCTTGACCTGGAAGCGGTCGGCCAGGGCCAGCGTCTCGAACCAGCCCCAGGGACGATGGTCGCGGGGAAAGGCGGTGGCCTGCTTGCGGCCCCTGGCCTTCAGCGCGCCAACCGCATGGCGGACATCCTGTGCGCGGCTTTTGTCCGCGACCAGCACCGCGTCCGAGGTTGCGACGACCATCACGTCGGTCAGGCCGATGCCCACGACCTGCAGGTCGTCGCTGTCGGACCGCAGCAGCACGTCATGACAGTCGATCGCGGTCGAGTTGCCGTCGGCCGCCACGCCGTTCTCGGACGGCGCCTCAAGCAGCGCCTCGCGCCAAACGGCGTCCCAGCCCCCCAGGTCCGACCAGCGGTCGGAAAAACGCACGACCGCAAGGTTGTGAGCCTTTTCCATCACGGCATAGTCGATCGACTGGTCTGGCAGGCTGTCCCAGGGCCCCCGCGCCAGGCGCAGGAAGCCGATATCGTCCTTGGCCTCGTCCAGGGCGGCAAGGACCGGCGACAGGTATTCCGGCGCATGGGCGCGGAAGGCGTCGATCATCGTGTCGGCGCGGAACAGGAAGATGCCGGCGTTCCACAGGAAATTGCCCTGCGCCAGCATCTGGGCCGCCAAGTCCGCATCCGGCTTTTCCACGAAACGCGCAAGGGGTTGCGGCCCCTCGCCCTCGCCCGCCAGTTCCAGATAGCCGTAGCCCGTCTCGGGGCGGTCGGGGGTGACGCCGAACGTCACGATCCGGTCCTCGGATGCCGGGCCCACGCCCTGTCGCACCGCACGCGCAAATGCCGCGCTGTCCGGAATCACGTGATCCGAGGGCGCCACCAGCAGCAACCCCTCGGGATCCTTGGCGGCCACCATCAGGGCAGCGACCAGGATCGCGGGCGCGGTGTTGCGGCCGGAAGGCTCGATCACAATGGCGCCGGGATGGATGCCCGCCTGTTCCAGCTGCTCGGCCACGATGAAGCGGAAGTCCGAATTGGTCATGACCAGCGGTTCGGAAAAATCCGGGCCGGACAGCCTGCGGGCCGAGGCCTGGAACAGCGTCTCATCCCCCATCAGAGGGGCGAACTGCTTGGGAAAGCTTTGCCGCGACACGGGCCAAAGCCGGGTTCCCGATCCGCCTGCCATCAGGACGGGGGTGATCTTGGTCATGAAGCTGTCCCTTGCGATCCGCCTTGTTTCGCAAAGGATAACCTGCCGCAACGCGGCAGAAAAGCCCGCACATAAGAGGGGTTGCACCGAAAAAGGCCGACCCTAAGGCCGGCCTTTCACCGAAAGTGTCAGCCGGCGCTTATTCGTAGATATAGACGATCTCGCGGCTTTCAGGGTTCACCACCACGGGGCGGTCATTCACATAGACATACTGCACGTTCGAGTTCGGGACCGTCTGGATCGTGGCGGTTTCCGGCACGACCGTCCCGACCGCCAGGTCGCTGTCAAGCACCACGGACTCGGTCCGGTTCTCCATGATATAGGTGCGGGTTTCCGGGGTCATCGCGTCTTCGCTGACATCGCCCACGATCGCGCCGGCCGCGCCGCCGATGGCCGCACCCACGGGGCCACCGATGGCAGCACCGGCCACCGCGCCCGTGGTCGCGCCGCCAAGCGCGCCGCCGCCGGTCGTGTTCGGGTCGCTTTCGACTTGCGTCACCGTGGTCGAAGGCTGGGTCTGGATGATCGTGGTCTCGGCCAGGCCGGCACCGGCTGCAAGGCAGGTGGCGGCAGTCAGGGTCAGAAGGGTCTTCATCGTGATCTCCGTTTCCTTGTCTGCGGGAAAATCCGGAAGGTATGGAAGAAGTTCCCGAAGATCACGATTTCGTGGGTTGACCCGCCAGATTTAACCCAGTGCCTTCATCGGCTTGCCCGCAACATAGGTCTGGCGGATGCTGCGGTCGTCGCCCATGATCTGAAGGACGAACAGTTCCTGTTCGAGCGTTTCGGCCCGGTCCATGCGCAGCGCCATCGCGGGTGTCGCGCGGGCGTCCAGCACCACCAGATCCGCCATGCTGCCGGGGTCAAGCGTGCCGATCTGGTCCGCCATCCCCAGGGCCATCGCATTGCCGCGCGTGATCCAATGGAAGGCCGACAGCGGAGTCAGCTTCTGCCCGCGCAGTTGCAGGATCTTGTAGCCCTCGTTCAGGGTCTGCAGCATGGAATAGCTGGTGCCGCCGCCAACATCGGTGGCGATGCCGCTGACCACGCCTGCCTCGCGCAGGCCCGCCTCGTCGAACAGGCCCGAGCCCAGGAAAAGGTTCGAGGTCGGGCAGAACACTGCCCGGCTGCCGGTCTCGGCCATGCGCGCGATCTCTCGCGGGCGCAGGTGGATCGAATGGCCCAGCAGCAGCTTGTCCGACAGCAGGCCGTAGGTCTCGTAGATGTCCAGATAGTCGCGCGCCTGGGGATAAAGGCTCAGCGTGAAGTCGATCTCGTCCCTGTTTTCCGACAGGTGGGTCTGGATGTGGCAGTCGGGATGTTCGCGGACCAGCGTCCCCGCCATTTCCATCTGCTCGGGCGTCGAGGTGATCGCGAAGCGCGGCGTGATCGCGTAACGCAGGCGGCCGGTGCCGTGCCAGCGGTCGATCAGCGCCTTGCTGTCGTCGTATCCCTGCTGCGGTGTGTCCAGCACCTCGGGTGGGGCGTTGCGGTCCATCATCACCTTGCCGGCGACCATGGCCATGTTCCGGGCATGGGCGGCAGAGAACAGCGCCTCGGCGGATTCCTTGTGGACGGAACAGAAGGCGACGGCGGTGGTGGTGCCGTGATCGGTCAGCAGGTTCAGGAAAGCGTCGGCCATGGCGGGTGCGTGGCCCTGCTGGGCGAAGCGTGCTTCCTCGGGGAAGGTATAGGTGTTCAGCCAGTCAAGAAGCTGCGCGCCCCAGCTTGCGATCACCTGCACCTGCGGGAAATGGATATGCGTGTCGATGAAGCCCGGCATGATCAGGTGCGGGCGGTGGTCGATCTCGGCCAGGCCGTCGCGGGCAAGCTCGGCGTAATCGCCCACGGCCAGGATGCGGCCGTCCTCGACCAGGATGGCGCTGTCCTCGATGTAGCGGTGGTTGTCCTGGGTGTCGTGGGGGTCGGCATGGAAGCCAAGGACGCGGCCCCGGATCAGTTGTTGCATGGGTATTTTTTCAACGAAGAAGCTGCGGTCAGCCGCGCGATCAGTTCGGCGGCGGTGAAGGCGGCGATGACCGCCGGGCGCTTGTCATGGGTGAAGCCCGCGCCGATCGGGCAGACCAGCGGCGCAGGGTCGAGGCCCCGTTCGCGGGCGAAGCGGCTGAACTGCGCGCGCTTGGTGGCGCTGCCGATCATGCCGACATAGGACAGGTCGTCGCGCGACAGCGCCTCGGCGGCCAGGAGGAAGTCGAGCGCGTGGTCGTGGGTCAGGATCACCACGGCGCTGCCGGGGCGGGCCGCGCGGATCTCGGCCTCGGGCAGCGGGGTCAGGCGGGTCTCGATGCCAGGGGCGGCCTGGGCCAGTTCCTCGGGGCGGCTGTCGATCAGGGTCACGTTGACCGGCAGGGGCTGCATGGCCTGGGCCAGCGCACGGCCGACATGGCCCGCGCCGAAGACCAGCACGTCCGGGTGATCCTCGGGCGTGGGGCCTTCGCGGTCGAGATGCAGGACCACCCTGCCCCCGCAGCATTGCCCAATCTCGGGGCCCAGGGGGATGTCCATGCGCGCCTCGGCCTCGCCCGATGACAGCATGGCGCGGGCGCGGTCGATGGCCATGTATTCCAACTGCCCGCCGCCGATGGTGCCCTCGACCGATGCGGGGCCGACGAACATCTCGGCCCCGGCATCGCGCGGCGTGGACCCCAAGGCCTGGATGACCCGGACGCGGATCATCCCCGCAGCTTCTCGATCGCCATCAGCACGCGCTCGGGCGTGGCGGGGGCGTCAAGGCGGGCCGGTTCTCGATAGTCGCTGAACGATGCGACGGCCATGTTGATCGCCTCGAAGACGCTGATGCCCAGCATGAAGGGCGGCTCGCCCACGGCCTTGGACCGCTTGATGGTGCGCTCGGACGCCTCGGACCAGTCGGCCAGCTTGACGTTGAAGACGCGCGGCCTGTCAGACGCCAGCGGCACCTTGTAGGTCGACGGCGCATGGGTCCGCAGGCGCCCCTTGTCGTCCCACCACAGTTCTTCCGTGGTCAGCCAGCCCGCGCCCTGAACAAAGGCGCCTTCGACCTGGCCCTTGTCCAAGGCCGGGTTCAGCGAGCGTCCCACGTCGTGGATCACGTCGGCGCGGTCGATCACGTATTCCCCGGTCAGCGTATCCACCGAAACCTCGGACACCGCTGCGCCATAGGCGTAGTAATAGAAGGGCCGCCCCCGACCCGTCGAACGGTCCCAGTGGATCTTGGGCGTCTTGTAGAAGCCTGCCGCCGACAGGTGGATGCGCGCCATGTAGGCCGCCGCGATCACTTCCCTGAAGGGGATCATGTGATCGCCCGCGCGGATATGGCCGGGAACGAAGCGCACCTCATCCTTGGGCTGCTGCCAGCGTTCGGACACGAATTCGACCAGCCGGGCCTTGATCTGTTCGGCCGCGTCAAGCGCGGCCATGCCGTTGAGATCCGTCCCTGACGACGCCGCCGTGGCCGAGGTATTGGGCACCTTTTCCGTCGTCGTGCGGGTGATCTTGATGTTGCCGATGTCGCACTGGAATGCTTCGGCCACGACCTGCGCGACCTTGGTGTTCAGGCCCTGCCCCATCTCGCAGCCGCCGTGGTTCAGCGCGATCGAGCCGTCGTTATAGACATGGATCAACGCGCCCGCCTGGTTGAACCAGGTCGCGGTGAAGCTGATGCCGAACTTGACCGGGGTCAGCGCGATGCCCTTGCGGATCACGCCGCCCTTGGCGTTCCAGTCCAGCACGGCCTGGCGGCGGGCCTGATAGTCGCTGGATGCCTCCAGATCCTCGAAGATGCGCGGCAGGATCTGGTCGGTGACCTCCTGATGATAGGGGGTCAGCTGGCCGTTCTGGTAAAGGTTCGCCTTGCGGATTTCCAGCGGGTCGCGGCCCAGGGCATAGGCGATCTCCTCGATCATCCGTTCGGCCACGATCACGCCCTGCGGGCCGCCAAAGCCCCGGAAGGCGGTGTTGCTGACCGTGTTGGTCTTCATGGGATGGCTGCTGACGCGCACGTCAGGATAGTAATAGGCGTTGTCGCAATGGAACAACGCGCGGTCGGTGACCGGGCCGGACAGGTCGGCCGAGAAGCCGCAGCGGGCATACCAGTCGCCCTGCACGGCGCGGATGCGGCCGTCGTCGTCGAAGCCAACCTCGTAGTCCACGACGAAATCGTGGCGCTTGCCGGTGGCGGTCATGTCGTCGTCGCGGTCGGGGCGAATCTTGACGGCGCGGTTCCAGCGTTTCGCGGCGATGGCCGCGACGCAGGAAAACAGGTTCATCTGCGTTTCCTTGCCGCCGAAGCCGCCGCCCATGCGCCGCACGTTCACCACGACCGCGTTGTTCTGGCAGCCCAGGACATGGGCCACCATGTGCTGCACCTCGGACGGGTGCTGGGTCGAGACGTTGATCGTGACGTCCTCGTCCTCGCCCGGAACGGCCATGGCGATCTGGCCTTCAAGATAGAAATGGTCCTGCCCGCCGATGTTGAAGCGGCCCTTGATGCGGCGGGGTGCGGCGGCCATGCCCGCGTCGGCATCGCCCCGGCGCAGCGTCAGGGGATCGGTGACATAGCCCATGCCCGCGTCCTTCGCAGCCATCGGATCAAGCGCATGGGGCAGCACGTCATAGGTGATGCGCGCCTTGTGCGCCGCGCGCCGCGCTTGGTCGCGGGTTTCCGCGATCACGGCAAAGATCGGCTGGCCCCAGAACAGGACCTCTTCCTCGGCGAAGATCGGGTCGTCGTTCTTGCCGTTGGGGGACACGTCGTTGACGCCGGGAATGTCCTTGGCGGTCAGCACGCCCACCACGCCGGGATGCGCCAGCGTTTCGGAAAAATCCATGCCGGTGATCTTGCCATGCGCGCAATGCGACAGGCCCAGATAGGCGTGCAGAAGCCCATGGGGTTCGGCCAGGTCGTCGGTGTAATCCGCGCGGCCGGTGACATGCTTGATGGCGCTGTCGTGGATCGTGTCCTGGTGCGCCTGGCCGCGAATGATGAGATCGTCTTTCATGTCATGCTCCAACGGCTTCATGCAGGCGCACCGGCAGGCCGGTCTCGGTCTGCTCCAGCCAGAAGCGGCGGAACAGGTTGGCGGCGACCGCGCGACGATAATCGGCGCTGGCGCGCCAGTCGGACAGGGGCTGGAAATCGTCGGCCACGGCGCGGGCGGCTGCCTCGAAGGTGTCGCGGGCGAAGGGCTGGCCCTTCAGCGCGGCCTCGGCCCCTGCGGCGCGCTTGGGGATGCCCGCCATGCCGCCAAAGCAGATACGGGCGTCGGTGATGGTGCCATTCTCAACGGTCAGGCAGAAACCGGCGGCCACGGCGGTGATGTCGCTGTCGCGGCGCTTGCTGACCTTGTAGGCGGCGATCCGGGCCTGCGGCTTGGTCGGGATGATGACCTCCTCGACAAACTCGCCAACGCTCCGGTCCTGCCTGCCGTATTCGATGAAGAAATCCTCCAGCGGCAGTTCGCGCCGCGCGGCGCCCTTGCGCAGCACGATCCGCGCGCCAAGCGCGATGAGCAGGGGCGGCGTGTCGCCGATGGGCGAACCGTTGGCGATGTTGGCCCCAATCGTGCCCATGTTGCGCACCTGCCAGCCGCCGATCCGCAGCCAATAGTCATGGGCGGCGGGGATGTGCTGGCGGATCAGGGGCGCGGCTTCGGAATAAGTGACGCCCGCACCCAGGCGGATCTCCTCGCCCTCCACACGCTTGGACTTCATCAGGTGGCCGATGAACACCGCCGGAGAGATGTCGCGCATGAATTTCGTGACCCACAGGCCCACATCGGTCGCGCCCGCGATGATCGTGGCCTTCGGCTCGGCTTCCAGCACGGCGGCAAGGTCATCCACATCGGCGGGGATGATGGCACGCTCGCCACCCTTCGACAGCTCGACCCTCTCGCCCCGCATCTCGCGCAGCTTCGCGGTCACCAGTTCCCGTTCCACCGCCAGGGCGTCGGATGCCTGTCCGCCCGCCCGTCCGGCTGCAAGCGCGGCCTTGATGATCGGCTCGTATCCCGTGCAGCGGCAGATATTGCCCTGCAGCGCGACTTCGATATCGGTGGCCGTGGCGCCCGGATTGGTCATCCACAAGCCATACAGCGCAATCACGATGCCCGGCGTGCAGAAGCCGCACTGGCTGCCGTGATGTTCCACCATCGCGGCCTGGATCGGGTGCAGACCGCCGTCCGGCCCGCGCAGATGCTCGATCGTGACGATATGGCAGCCATGGCAGGATGCCAGGAAGCGGATGCAGGCGTTCACGGGTTCATAGATCAGCCCGTCGTCGGTCAGGCGGCCCACCAGCACAGTGCAGGCGCCGCAGTCCCCCTCGGCGCAGCCTTCCTTGGTCCCGGTCAGACGCCGGTTGATGCGCAGGAAATCCAGCAGCGTGTCCGAGGCACCGACCTCGGTCAGTTCAACCTGCTGACCGTTCAGCAGAAAGCGCAGGGCGGGTGTCATGGCATTCCTTCGTGGCTGTGGACCCGTCATCAAGCTAGGCCGAAAAAAACGGTTGCGAAATTGGTGCCGACCCGGAAGACTTTACACGAATCCTTGAAAACGGCCTATCATCCATGTCCTATCTTGAAAGCCTGCGCGTCTTTGTCCGTGTGGTCGAACTGGGCTCGATCACGTCCGGCGGGCGGGATCTGCGGCTTTCACCGGCAGTTGCCTCGAATCGCATCAAGGATCTTGAAAACCGCTTCGGCGTCAGGCTTCTGAACCGCACCACCCGCAAGCTGACCCCGACCGAGATCGGCCGCGCCTTTTATGACAATGCCCGTCGCGTGATCGACACCCTGGACGAGGCCGAGGCCTTGGTCAGCAGCTTCTCGGGCCGCCCGCAGGGGGTGATCCGCTTGACCGCGCCCTTGGGCCTGGGACGACGGCTGATCGCCCCGCTGATCCCGCCCTTCTGCAAGGAAAACCCTGGTGTCGAGTTCCGGCTGAGGCTGTCGGACCGGAACGTCAACATCGTCGAGGACGCCATCGACCTGGCCTTCTTCCTGGGCGAACCTGCCGATTCGGCGCTGAAATGGCGCAAGATCGCGGATTGTCCGCGCGTGCTGGTCGCCTCGCCCGACTACCTGTCGCGGCACGGCGCGCCCAAGGCGCCCGAGGATCTGGTCGACCATAACTGCCTGCTGCTGCGCTATCCCCGCAGCCCCGAGTTCTACTGGGTTCTGCAGACCGATGACGGCCCGCAAAAGATGATGGTCTCGGGGCGTTTCGACACCGATGACGGCGACGTCCTGACAACCTGGGCGCTTGGCGGCGAAGGCATCGCCAACCGGCCTCTCTACGAGGTCGCGGCAGATATCAAGGCCGGGCGCCTGGTCGAGGTCCTGCCGCAGAACCGCCCCCTGCCTGCGCAGTTCGGCGCCCTGACGCCGCATCGGCGGTTGCAGGACCCGAAGGTGCGGATGTTCGCGGACTTCGCGGTGCGAGAATTGAAGAAGGTCTTCGACCGCTAGGCAGGACGGGTCTTGAAAAGGCGGATATTTCCGTTGCCCAGATCGATCTCGCTGCCCCAGCCGAGATGGCGGTAAACGGCAGCGGCGCGGGTGCCGCGTCCGGTTTCAAGCCAGATGACAGGGTGGCGCTGAAACAGCGCGGCCTCGGCCCTGGCGACAAGCGCGCCCCCGATGCCGCGCCCTTCGCATTCAGGCCGCACAAAGGCCGCGAACAGGGTTCCCGCGTTGTCGTCGATCATGGAAAAGCCGGCGATCCGGTCGTCCTCGACGGCGACCCAACAGCAAGGGGCCGCCCCGATCATCGCCGAAACGCTTTCGGGCGTGATGCCCAGTCCGGCCAGTTCCCCGACCCCTTGGTGGTTTTCCCGGACCGAGGTCCGCACCTCGAACAGGGACGCCGTATCCTCGGGCCGTGCGGGCCGGATACGGAACACGGCCTACATCCCCGCCAGGCTTGCCCCGCCCGCCGCACGGAACCAGCGGATGATCTGCTCGCGCTCCTGCGGCTCCATGTAGGTGACGTTGGCGGGCGGCATCGCGTCGGTCAAGCCAGCCTGGACATAGATCTCTCGGGCGTGCTTCGCGATATCGCCGGGGGTTTCCAGGAAGACCCCCTTCGGCGCATGATGGATGCCTTCGTATCCCGGCTCACGCGCGTGGCACATGGAACAGCGGCCCAGCACGGCGTCGCTGACCTGCCCGAATCCCTCGGCCTCGGCGAAGCGGGCCTCGACCGGGGTCAGGGGCCGGGCCTCGGCCTGTTCCAGCGTGTCCTGGTTCAGGCCTGCGGAGGACAGCCACATCACCATGATGAACAGCACCACCGTCACCGCCCAGGTCCACCACTGGTATCCCTTGCGGGCGTGCATGGTGTTGAAGAAATGCCGGATGGTCACGCCCATCAGGAAGATCAGCGCCGCGATCAGCCAGTTGTACTGGCTGGCGAAGGCCAGCGGATAGTGGTTCGACAGCATCAGGAAGATGACCGGCAGCGTCAGATAGTTGTTGTGGGTGGAACGCAGCTTGGCGATCTTGCCGTATTTCGGATCGGGCGCCCGCCCGGCCTTGAGGTCCACCACCACGATCCGCTGGTTCGGCATGATGATGAAGAACACGTTGGCCGTCATGATCGTGGCGGTGAAGGCGCCCAGGTGCAGCAGCGCCGCGCGGCCCGTGAAGACCTGCGTATAGCCCCAGCCCATCACGACAAGCGCCACGAACAGCAGCAGCATCAGGATCGTCGGCGTCTCGCCCAGCCTGGACTTGCACAGCGTGTCATAGATCAGCCAGCCAAGCGCCAGCGACCCGCCCGAGATCAGGATCGCCTGCCAGGTCGCAAGGTCGGCCTTGGCCGTGTCGATCAGATACAGGTTCGCGCCCGCCCAGTAGGTGACCATCAACAGCGCAGCGCCCGACAGCCAGGTGGAATAGCTTTCCCATTTGAACCAGGTCAGGTGGTCCGGCATCTGCTCAGGTGCGACCAGGTACTTGTTGATGTGGTAAAAGCCGCCGCCGTGGACCTGCCATTCCTCGCCATGCGCACCTTTCGGCAGGTGCGGCGCCTTTTGCAGCCCAAGATCCAGGGCGATGAAATAGAAGGAGGATCCGATCCAGGCGATGGCGGTGATGACATGGGTCCAGCGGATCGCGAATGCCAGCCATTCCCAGAGGACTATTTGGTCGGGGACAAGATGCAGCATGGATCAGCTTCCCCGATAGGTGGAATAGCCGAAGGGCGAGACCAGCAGCGGAACGTGGTAGTGATCGTGCTGCGACATCCCGAAGCGGATCGGGATCACGTCCAGGAAACGCGGGCTTTCGGGATCAACGCCGGTGGCGTCCATCCAGGCGCCCGCGTGGAATTCCAGTTCATACTGGCCGGTCGCGAAATCGGCAGCAGGCAGGATCTGGCTGTCGGTGCGGCCGTCGTGGTTGGTCTTCAATCGTGCAATTTCGGTCCGCTGGCCGTTTTCAAGACGGAACAGCACCACCTCCATCCCCTCGGCCGGACGGCCGCGCGCCGTGTCCAGCACATGGGTGGTCAGGTATCCAGGCATCGTCGCCCTCCCTCATTATCGCTGTTTTCTTGAATAACCGATCCCTTCGCATCCGCACGAGAGGGACCATAAGCAAGGTAGTCTTAAGATTTCGTAGAAAATCCGCCGTTCACTTTGGCGCAAGTATCCTCGGGGGGAGCGCGAAGCGCGTGGGGGGCAGACAGCCCCCCAGCCTACTCCGCCAGGCGCGCCACGGCCCTTTCGGCACGCGCCCGTAGATCGCGCGGATCAGCGGTCAGCAAACGGTGATCATCGACGACCGCCCTGCCCCCGACATAGACCGCCCTGGGCCGGATCGGCGCGCAGAAAACCAGCGCCGCCACCGGATCCCACTGCCCCGCCAGCGGCAGATCCGACACGTCCCACAACACCAGATCCGCCTGCGTCCCCGGCTTCAGCGCCCCGATGTCACTGCGCCCCAGCACCCGCGCGCCGCCAAGGGTCGCGATCTCCAATGCCTCGCGCGCGCCCATGGCGGCGGGGCCATCCTTCAGCCGCGCGACCAGCATCGCCTGCCGCGCCTCCAGCCCCAGATGGCTGCAATCGTTGCTGGCCGAACCATCGACGCCAAGCCCCACCGGAACGCCCGCGTCGCGCATGGCCCGGACGGGCGCGATGCCGCTGGCCAGCCGCGCGTTGGAACAGGGGCAATGCGCGACCCCCGTGCCGGTGCGGGCGTACAGGTCGATTTCCGGCGCGGACAGCTTGACGCAATGGGCGTGCCAGACATCGTCGCCGGTCCAGCCCAGGCTTTCGGCGTAATCGCCCGGCAGCATTCCGAAATTGTCCAGCGAATAGCAGACATCCTCGTCATTTTCGGCCAGGTGGGTGTGCAGGCGCACGCCCTTTTCGCGCGCCAGGATCGCGGCATCCCGCATCAGTTCCCGGCTGACGGAAAAGGGCGAACAGGGCGCAAGCGCCACCTGCACCATCGCGCCCTCGCCCGCGTCGTGGAAGGCATCCACCACGCGTTCGCTGTCGCGCAGGATCGCGGCTTCGTCCTCGACCAGGGCATCGGGCGGCAGGCCGCCCTTGCTTTCGCCGATGGACATGGCCCCGCGCGTGGCGGTGAAGCGGATGCCGATCTTCCCGGCTGCCTCGATGCTGTCGTCCAGGCGCGAGCCGTTCGGGAACAGGTAAAGGTGGTCGGACGAACAGGTGCAGCCCGACAGCGCCAGTTCCGCAAGCCCGACCTCGGCCGACAGGCCGATGTCGTCGGGCGTCATGCGCGACCAGATGGGATAAAGCGTGCGCAGCCAACCGAACAGCGCGGCATCCTGCGCGGCGGGCACTGCGCGGGTTAGGGTCTGGAACAGGTGGTGATGGGTGTTGACCAGGCCCGGCGTGACGACGCAGCCGGCAGCGTTGATGATTTCAGCGCCATCGCGCGGCAGGTTTTCACCCGCCGCGACGATCTTTCCGTTCTCTACCAGGACATCGCCGCCCCGGATCTCACGCCTGGCGTCGTCCATTGTGACGACGACCTCGGCGCCCCGGAACAGCGTCCTAGTGGTCCGCGACATGACCCGCCGCCCGCAGCTCTTCCTCGTCCACATGGGCCGCGCCGTTGTAGAACCAGTTCAGCAGAACCGCCGTGATCGCCGCCAGCAGGATGCCGGAATGGATCAGCGGATGGATCGCGTGCGGCATCCACTGGTTGAAGTTCGGCGCGACCAGCGGGATCATCCCCATCCCGACCGAGATCGCGACGATGAACAGGTTGTGCCGGTTGTTCGCAAAATCGACCCGGGCCAGGATCCGCACGCCGGTCGCAGCCACCATGCCGAACATGACCAGGCCCGCGCCGCCCAGAACGGTCGTCGGCAGGCTTTCGACAAGCGCGCCCATCTTCGGGATCAGGCCCAGCACGATCATGATCGCGCCGCCTGCCACGCAAACGAAGCGCGACCGGATGCCGGTGACGCCCACCAGACCGACGTTCTGCGAGAACGAGGTATAGGGGAAAGTGTTGAAGATGCCGCCGATGGTCGTTCCCAAGCCGTCGGCGCGCAGTCCTGCGGCCAGGGCTTTCTGGTCCAGCGGCTTCTTGCAGATGTCCGACAGGGCCAGGAACATGCCGGTGGATTCGATCAGCGTGACCAGCATGACCAGCACCATGGTGGCGATCATGATCGGGTCGAAGGTCGGCATCCCGAAATGGAAGGGCTTGATCACCGCGAACCATTCCGCCGCGCCGACCTTGTCGAAGTTCATCATGCCCATCATGGCCGCGACGATGCCGCCCACGACGATGCCGACCAGCACCGCGATATTCGACAGGAAGCCGCGGGCGAATTTCGACACCAGCAGGATCGTGCCCAGCACCAGCACCGCGATCAGGATGTTCTGCCCCGCCGCATAAAGCGGGTTCTGCACCGTGGGCGCCAGCGTCACGCTGGCGGGGACGTTGCCTGCCGCGCGCGCGGCCTCCAGCCAGGCAGCGGCCTCGGGGTCGACAATCTTGGGCGCGGTGGGGCCGACTTGCAGGCCGAAGATCCAGTTGATGCCGATAGGCATCAGGCTGATGCCGATGGTCAGGATCAGGGTGCCTGTGACCACGGGCGGGAAAAAGCGCAGCATCTTCGAAATGAAGGGCGCGATGAAGATGCCGATGATGCCCGCCGCGATGATCGCGCCGAACAGGGCGCGCGCGCCTTCATGGCCGGGCAGGGATGTCGCGACCGCGACCATCGGGCCTACGGATGCAAAGGTCACGCCCATCATCACCGGCAGCTTGATGCCGAAATACTGGGTCGCGCCAAGGCTCTGGATGATGGACACCACGCCGCAGACGAACAGGTCGGCGGAAATCAGGAACGCCACCTCCTCGGGCGGCAGGTTCAGCGCGCGGCCGACGATCAGCGGGACCGCGATGGCCCCCGCATACATGACCAGCACATGCTGGAAGCCAAGCGTGAACAGCTTGGGGGCGGGCAGCACTTCATCGACCGGATGCGTGCTGCCTTGGTAAGTTGCGTCAGACATGGCGGACCTCCCTTTCCACGGATGCCTTGTTTCGTTCAGATCTCGACCCTGGTGGCCTTTCCCTGCTGCTTGGCCAGTTCCACCACGGCGCTTGCGACTGCGAGATCCTGCAGCCCCACGCCTGTTCCGTCGAAGATGGTGACTTCCGCATCGCCGCGTCCCGGATGATTGCCGATGATGACCTGGCCTATCGCGGTGACGTCCTCTGCGGATATGGTTTTCTGCGCCGCGGCGTGCTGGAACTCACCGATGCTGAGGGATTGGGCAACCTCGTCGGTAAACAGGCGCGCCCGGGCGACAAGCGCGGGATCCAGTTCCTGCTTGCCCTTGGTGTCCGTGCCCATCGCGGCGATATGGGTGGGACCCTGGACATGGCCGTCCATCAGCAGCGGCTCGAAGGCCGAGGTGATCGAGATGATCACGTCGGCCTCGGCACCAAGCTGCGGCAGGTCCACGGCCTCGAAGGGCAGGCCCAGTTCAGCGGCGGTGTCGGCCAGCCGGGACAGCATCTCGGGATGCGGGTTCCAGCCGATCACCTTCTCGAAGTTGCCGAAGCGGATGGCGGCGCGCATCTGGAAGGCGGACTGGTGGCCCGCCCCGATCATGCCCAGCACCTTGGCGCCCTTGGGGGCCAGGTATTTGCTGGACACGGCGCTTGCCGCAGCCGTGCGCAGCGCAGTCAGCAGGTTACCCCCGACCGCTGCCGACACGCGCCCTGTGTCGGGATCGAACAGGAACACGGTGGACTGGTGGTTGATCAGCCCGTGCTTCTGGTTGTTCGGCCAATATCCCCCAGCCTTCAGGCCCAGGGTCAAGCCGCTGGCATCAAACCCGCCCTTGAAGCCATAGAGCGCATCCTCGTGCCCGATGGCCTCCCGCACGACGGGGAAGTTGCGGGCCTCCCCGCGCGCCATGGCGGCGAAGACTGCCTCGACCGCGTCGAACGCGGCCTCGGGGGTCATCAGGCCGGCGATCTCGCTTTCAGGAACGACCCACATCAATAGGCCTTCCCGCGCGCCGAGACCGGCCACAGCGTTTCCACCTTGCCGTTCCGGACGCCCACATACCAGTCATGGACGTTGCAGGTCGGGTCGCAATGGCCCGGCACCAGCCGCAGCTTGTCGTTGACCTTGAGGACGCCGTTGTCGTCCTGGACCACGCCATGTTCGTCGCTGCACTTGATGTACTTGACGTCGTCGCGGCCATAGATGAAGGGCAGCCCGCTGTCGACCGACTGCGCCTTGAGGCCCGCGTCCACCACCGCCAGATGCGGCTTGGCGTGGGACATGACGGAGGTCAGGATGAACAGCGCGTTTTCCCATTCGCCCTGGTCGATGCGCTTGCCGTCCTTGTCCTGGATGCGGCCATAATCCGCATCCATGAAGGCGTAGGAGCCGCACTGCAATTCGTTGTAAACGCCCGAGTTGCTTTCGAAGTAATAGCTGCCGGTGCCGCCGCCGGACACCAGTTCCGGTTCCAGCCCACAGGCCTTCAGCGCCTCGACCGCGTCCGTCACCTGGGCGATGGCGGCGTCCAGCTTGGCCTTGCGGTCCTCGTAGCTGTCCATGTGCTGCATGGCGCCCTGATAGGCCTGGATGCCGGTGAACTTCAGCCCCGGTGCCGCGTCGATGGCCTTGGCGATCTCCACCACCTCGGGCGTGGTCTTGACGCCGCAGCGGCCCGCGCCGCAGTCGATCTCGACAAAGCACTCGATGGTCGTGCCATGCTTTTGCGCCGCCGCCGAGAGATCCGCCACGTTCGCGACGTCGTCCACGCAGACGATGATCCGGCTGCCCAGCTTGGGCAGGCGGGCCAGGCGGTCGATCTTCAGCGGGTCGCGCACCTGGTTGCTGACCAGCACGTCCTTGATGCCGCCGCGCACGAAGACCTCGGCCTCGGAGACCTTCTGGCAGCAGACGCCGACCGCGCCGCCAAGACTTTCCTGCAGCTTCAGTACGTCAACAGACTTGTGCATCTTGCCGTGGGCGCGGTGGCGCATCCCGTGCGCCTTGGCGTAATCGCCCATCTTCCGGATGTTCCGCTCCAGCGCGTCCAGGTCCAGGATCAGGCAGGGCGTCTGGATGTCCTTTTCATCCATGCCCGGCAATGCGGGCACGTCGAAGCCGACCTCCAGGTTGTCGAAGTTCACGGGTGCGTTCATGATGCCTCTCCCTCAGATCCAGGGCAGCTTGTCGAGATCGACATTGCCGCCGGTGATGATGATGCCGACGCGCTTGCCGGCGAATGCGTCGCGGTTCTTCAGGACGGTGGCCAGCGGCACCGCGCTGCTGGGTTCCATCACGACGCGCAGGTGCTTCCAGATCAGCTTCATCGCCTCGACGATCTCGGCGTCGGACGCCGTGTAGATCTCGGACACATGGTTGCTGACGAAGTGCCAGGTCAGGTCCTTCAAGGGCACCAGCAGGCCATCGGCGATGGTTTTGGGCGCGTCGTCGGCGATGATGTGGCCCGCCTTGAAGCTGCGATAGGCGTCGTCGGCCTGCTCGGGCTCGGCCGCGATGACCTTCGTTTCCGGGGCCAGCGTCGCAAGCGCCAGGCAGGTGCCCGAGATCATGCCGCCCCCGCCGATGGGCGCCACCACCATGTCCAGCCCGTCGGTCTGCTCCATGAACTCCTTGGAACAGGTGCCCTGCCCCGCGATCACGCGCGGGTCGTTGTAGGGGTGGACGAAATCGCCCCCGGTCCGCGCCTGAACCTCGGCGAAGGTCGCCTCGCGCGAGGAGGTGGAGGGTTCGCATTCGGTGATGACGCCGCCGTAACGGCGCACCGTGTCCTTCTTGGCCTGCGGCGCGGTGCGCGGCATCACCACGTTGCAGGGAATGCCCCTCCGCATTGCAGCATAGGACAGGCAGGAGGCGTGGTTGCCGCTGGAATGCGTCGCCACCCCCCTGGCAGCCTGCGCCTCGTCCAGGCCGAAGACGGCGTTGGCGGCGCCGCGGACCTTGAAGGCGCCCGGCTCCTGGAAGTTCTCGCATTTGAAGAACAGCTGCGCGCCGGTCAGGTCGTTCAGGTAGTCCGAGACACGGACCGGCGTGCGGCGGATGTAAGGCTGGATGCGCTCGTGCGCGTCCAGCATGTCCTGATAGGTCGGGATCTGCATGGCGTCCTTCATCACGCGGCAGCCTTCATTGCGGTGGCGCTGTGCCGGTAATGGTCCTGCGCGGCGGCGACGCCCTTGCCCAGCGTCACCGGCAGTCCCAGGTCGGCCATGACCATCTCGGCTGTGGCGATGCCCGACAGCGCCATCACGTCGGTCAGGCTGCCCAGGTGGCCGATGCGGAAGACCTTGCCCGCCACATCGCCAAGCCCGGTCCCGAAGGCCACGCCATACGCGTTCAGCGCGTGGCTGACGATCTTGTTGGCATCAAAGCCTTCCGGCACGCGGATCGCGCTGACGCTGTCGGAATAAAGTTCGGGCCGCTTGGCGCAAAGCTGCATCCCCCAGGCACCGACCGCGCGGCGCACCCCCTCGGCGATGCGGTGGTGGCGGGCGAAGACGTTTTCCAGCCCCTCGTCCAGCAGCATGTCGCAGGCGACGTTCAGGCCATTCAGCAGCCCGACCGGCGGCGTGTAGGGATAGCCGTTGTTGGCATAGCCTTTCGCCATGTCACGGATGTCGAAGAAGGTGCGCTGCAGCTTCGCGGTCTCGACCGCCGCCATCGCCTTGGGCGAGAAGCCGACGATGGCAAGGCCAGGGGGCAGCATGAAGCCCTTCTGGCTGCCGGTCACGGCAATATCGACGCCCCATTCGTCCATGCGGAAATCATAGCACGCGATGGAAGAAACCCCGTCCACGAACAGCAACGCCGGATGGCCGGCATTGTCCAGGGCGCGGCGGACGGCCGCGATGTCGCTGCGCACGCCGGTGGCGGTTTCGTTATGCGTCGCCAGGACGACCTTGATCTGGTGGCCCTTGTCGGCGGTCAGGATCTCCTCGAATCGGTCCGCCGGGACACCCTCGCCCCATTCCTGCGTGACGACCTGCACCTCCAGCCCGTGACGCTGGCACATGTCGATCCAACGGTGACTGAACATGCCGTTGCGGGTGGCCAGGAGCTTGTCGCCGGGCGACAGCGTGTTGGTGATCGCGGTCTCCCACCCGCCGGTCCCGGTCGAGGGGAAGACGAAGACCTGGCCCTGCGTGGTCTTCAGCACCTTCTTCACCCCTTCAAGCGCAGGATGCAGGATCCGGCCGAAGACAGGGCTGCGATGGTCGATCGTGGGCATGTCCACGGCCTTGCGCAGCACTTCCGGAATGTTGGTGGGGCCTGGAATGAACACGGGATTCTGGCTGGTCATGGCTCTTCCTCCTCTGATACGTCCAGCATACCCCCTGCGACCAGATGCCACAATTTTTCTGGAAATGTTTTCCATTATGGGCCAGAAAGCGGAATTGAGCCGCTTGATCATCATCTTGGCATTTTTCAGGCCATGTTTCTGATTATTGCGGTTTTCGTTATGTATTCTTAAGAAAAGGGCGAAAATGACCGAACCTACCCGCCGCCGCGGTCGTCCTCGCAGCACCAAGGACGCGGCCGGGACCGTGCAGGTGCTGGACCGGGCGCTTGACATGCTGGACCTGCTGGCGGCCCATCCGGGCCTGACCTTGTCCGAAGTGGCAGAGCGCATCGACCAGCCGCCTTCGACGGTGCATCGCCTGCTGCATTCCATGGCCGCGCGCGGGATCGTGGAAAGCGACCCGGCCACGCAGGCCTGGAATATCGGCCCTGCGACCTTCCGGCTGGGTTCGGCCTTCATGCGCCGGTCCGGCATCGTGGAGCGCGCCCGGCCCATCCTGCAGGCGCTGATGAAACACACGGGCGAGACCGCGAACCTGGGGATCCTGAACGGCGATGCGGTGCTGTTCGTCAGCCAGGCCGAAACGCAGGAAACCATCCGCGCCTTCTTCCCGCCGGGCACGCGCTCGCCCCTGCACGCATCGGGTATCGGCAAGGCGCTGCTGGCCTTTGGCAGGCCCGAGACGTTGCAGGCCTATCTGGACGGTGCAAGCCTTGTCCGCTTCACCGAAAGGACGCTGGCCACGCCCGACGCCCTGACGGCAGACATGGCCCGCATCCGGTCGCGCGGCTTTTCCTTCGACGACGAGGAACGGACCCGCGGGATGCGCTGCATCGCCGCCCCCGTCTTCGACCTGACGGGCGAGGCGATTGCCGGCGTCAGCGTCAGCGGCCCCACGCACCGGATCGGGCACGAGCATGTCAAGACGCTGGGCGCGGTCGTGGCGGCCGCGGCCGCGGAACTGAGCCATGCGATGGGCGGATAAAAAAGGGCTTCGCGATCGCTCGCGAAGCCTTGGGTTGCGCCCGGGCTTCGGGATCAGTGGCCGCCGAAGAAGGCGAACTTGATCACGAACAGCGCGGCCACGATCCAGGTCGCCGCATGGACTTGGCTGGCCTTGCCCGTCAGCAGCTTGATGACCGCATAGCTGATGAAGCCGAAGGCCAGACCGTTGGCGATGGAATAGGTGAAGGGCATCACCAGGGCGGTCAGGACGGCGGGGGCGGATTCGGTCACGTCCTCCCATTCGATTTCGGACAGTTCGCGCACCATCAGCGTCGCCACATACAGCAGCGCCGGCGCGGTGGCATAGGCCGGCACCGACCCGGCCAGCGGCGCGAAGAACATCGCCAGCAGGAACAGCAGCGCCACGACAAGCGCGGTCAGCCCCGTCCGCCCCCCCGCCTGCACGCCCGAGGCGCTTTCCACATAGGCGGTGGTCGAGGACGTGCCCAGCATGGACCCCACGGTGATCGCGGTCGAATCCGCCATCAGCGCGCGCGACAGGCCGGGATTGGTGTGAACCGGACCTTCCTTCAGCAGCCCTGCCCGCTTGGCGACCCCGATCAGGGTGCCGGTGGCGTCGAAGACCTCGACCAGGACCATGACCAGGATGACGTGGAAGATGCCAAAGCCAAGCGCGCCCCAGACATCAAGCTGCATCAGCGTCGGCGCGATCGACGGCGGCATCGACATGACGCCGCCGAACTGGCTGACGCCCAGCAGGATCGCGGCCACCGTGATGACCAGGATGCCGATAAGGATCGCGCCCGTTACCCGCATCGCATCCAAGGCCACGATGATGAAGAAGCCCGCGATGGTCAGCAGCGTGCCGGAGTTGGTCAGGTCACCCAGTGTGACCAGTGTGGCCGGGCTGTCCACCACGATGCCCGACGATTGCAGGGCGATGATCCCCAGGAACATCCCGATCCCTGCCGCCACCCCGCTGCGCATCGACACGGGGATCCCCGCCACCAGCCAGCGGCGGATGCCGGTCGCCGACAGGAACAGGAAGATCAGGCCGCTGATGAAGACGGCGCCAAGCGCTTGTTGCCACGTGAAGCCCATCGCGCCCACGACGGTAAAGGCGAAAAAGGCGTTCAGCCCCATGCCGGGCGCCATGCCGATGGGCCAGTTGGCCCATAGCCCCATCACGGCCGATCCGATGGCGGCGGCCAGGCAGGTGGCGACAAAGACCGCGTTGCGGTCCATGCCCGTCGTTGACAGGATGTCGGGGTTGACGAAGATGATATAGGCCATGGTCAGGAAGGTGGTGATGCCTGCGATCACCTCGGTCCTGACCGTGCTGCCGTGTTGCGACAGCTTGAAGTAGCGTTCCATGGGTTTCCCTCCCGCGCGGCTCATGTCGGCCGCCATGCGCGCAGCTTATGGGGGCCTTGTTCGGCCCAACAATCATCGCCAGCCCGCAAGTCTTTCAACAGCGAATTGAAACAGCAGCGATCTTTTCCGATTCGTTGATACAGAATTACGCCTCTGCCCGCTTGCCGTGCAGGCCGGCACGCGGTTTGCTGTGACCACGCTGCCACAGAAAGGATGTCCGATGCGCTACAGCCGCGACCTGCGAGGATATGGCGAGACCACCCCCGACCCGCAATGGCCCGGCGGCGCAAGGATCGCGGTCCAGATCGTCCTCAACTACGAGGAAGGCGGCGAGAACAGCATCGAGCACGGCGACGCCGCCTCCGAGGCCTTCCTGTCCGAGATCATCGGCGCCCAGCCATGGCCCGGCAAGCGGCACTGGAACATGGAATCGATCTATGACTATGGCGCGCGGTCGGGCTTCTGGCGCCTGCACCGGATGCTGCGCGACATTCCCGTGACGGTCTATGGCGTGGCGACGGCGCTTGAGCGCAGCCCCGAACTGGTGGCCGCGATGAAGGCGGCGGGATGGGAGATCGCGACCCACGGGTTGAAGTGGATCGACTATCGGGACATCCCGCGAGAGGTCGAGGCTGACCACATCGCCCAGGCGGTCGAGTTGCACACCCGCGTCACCGGGGAACGCCCGCGTGGCTTCTACCAGGGCCGCTGTTCGATGAACACCGTGGCGCTTGGCTGCGAGGAAGGCGGGTTCGAATACCTGGCCGACACGATCGCGGACGAACTGCCCTATTGGCATGTCCACAACGGCAAGCCGCAGTTGATGGTGCCCTATACGATGGATGCCAACGACATGCGCTTTTCGTCGGGCCAGGGCTTCGGGACGGGCACGGATTTCTTCGACTATCTGCGCGACAGCTTCGACATCCTGTATGCCGAAGGCGCGGCGGGCGCGCCCAAGATGATGTCGATCGGGCTGCATTGCCGCCTGGCCGGGCGTCCGGGCCGGGCCATGGCGATCCAGCGGTTCCTGGACCATTGTCGCCAGCACGAGGGCGTCTGGTTCGCCAGCCGCCTCGACATCGCGCGCCACTGGGCCGAGCTGCATCCCTATCAGCCGCGCCAGCGTCCGTCGCAGATGGATCGCAACAGCTTCGTCCAGGCCTTCGGCAGCATCTACGAACATTCCCCCTTCATTGCAGAACGGGTCTGGGACGCCGAGATGGGCGCGGTCCATGACAGCGCGTCCGGCCTGGCCGCGCGGATGGCGCAGGTCTTCCGCAGTGCCTCCGACGAGGAACGACTGGGCGTTCTGAACGCGCACCCCGATCTGGCGGGCAAGCTGGCGCAGGCGAAACGGCTGACGGCCGACAGCACCGCCGAACAGGCAAGCGCGGGATTGGACAGCCTGACCGATGACGAACGCGCGACCTTCACGCGCCTTAACGACGCTTATGTCGCCAAGCACGGCTTTCCCTTCATCATCGCCGTGCGCGACCACGACAAGCCGGGCATCATGGCCGCCATGCAGGCCCGCATCGACAACGACACCCCGACCGAGCGCGCCGAGGCCGAACGCCAGGTCATGCGCATCGGCGAACTACGCCTGAAAGAGGCCCTGAAATGACCGACATGACCCCAGACCTTCCCCCCGCCGGCGCGCCG
This sequence comes from Paracoccus sp. AK26, assembly GCF_011801365.1. Classification (NCBI taxonomy): domain Bacteria; kingdom Pseudomonadati; phylum Pseudomonadota; class Alphaproteobacteria; order Rhodobacterales; family Paracoccaceae; genus Paracoccus; species Paracoccus sp. AK26. Next base: position 1,136,891 of record NZ_CP041041.1, on the reverse strand, counting down.
ACGGGCGACGTGGCCGAAGTCCCGCGGGCCGATCCGCAGCGCATCCCCTATGCCGGCCCGGTGGCGGGCCTGCCGCCGCAGACCGGCATGACCACCGACACGGCCGTCTTCACCGAGGCCTATGCCGTCATCCCCCGCACCGTGATGCGCGACATCGTCACCTCCTACCTGCCCGGCTGGACCGGCATGCGGATGTGGATGATCGCCCGGCCCTTGTCGGGATTCGCGGAAACCTTCAGCCAGTACATCGTCGAACTGGCCGAGGGCGGCGGCTCGGACAACCCCGACGACGACCCCGAGATCCAGCACGCCCTGTTCGTCACCGGCGGGTCCATGTCCGTGACCATCGGCGGCACCGAACATCTGCTGACCCCCGGCGGCTTCGCCTATGTGCCCCCCGGCACCCCCTGGTCGGTCAGGAACACCACGCCCGGCAACACCGGCTTTCACTGGTGGCGCAAGCGCTGGCAGCCCTGCAATGGTGTGGACCGGCCCGATCCGATCATCGCCCAGGAACAGGACATCGCGCCCTCGATGATGCCCGACACGGACGGGGCCTGGGGCACCACCCGCTTCATGGACCCGGCCGACCTGCGCCACGACATGCACATCACCGTGGTGACCTTCAAGCCGGGCGGATCAATCCCCTTCGCCGAGACGCATGTGATGGAGCATGGCCTGTTCGTGCTGGAGGGCAAGGCCGTCTATCGCCTGAACCGCGATTGGGTCGAGGTGGGGCCCGGCGACTACATGTGGCTGCGCGCCTTCTGCCCGCAGGCCTGCTATGCGGGCGGGCCGGGGCCGTTCCGATACCTGCTCTACAAGGACGTGAACCGCCACGCGCCCTTGTGGCCCAACAGGTAAGTGAAAGGCCGGGCAGATCGCCCGGCCGTTTCCGTTACAGCCCGTAGATTTGGCCGAACTTCGCCTCCAGATAAGACAGCAGCGGCTCGGGCGAGACGTCGGCGCCCGTCGCCTCCTCGATCAGCGCGCGCGGGCGCTTCAACCCGCCATGACGCTGCACGTTCTCGCGCAGCCATTCCACGGCGGGCGCGGCGTCGCCCGCGGCCAGCAAGGCGTCCAGGTCAGGCACGGCATCGCGCATCGCCTGGTTCAGGCAGCCCGCGAAGACGTTGCCCAGGGCATAGGTGGGGAAATAACCGAACAGGCCCACCGCCCAATGCACGTCCTGCAAGACGCCATTCGCGGGCCGGTCCACCACCACGCCGAAGTCGCGCCGGAAGCGGTCGTTCCAGGCCTCGACCAGGTCGTCGGTGGACAGCCGACCCGCGATCAGGTCGCGTTCAAGATCGAAGCGCATCATGATGTGCAGGTTGTACTGAACCTCGTCGGCCTCGGTTCGGATGAAGCCGGGGGTGACGCGGTTCACGGTGGCATAGAAGGCATCCGCGTCGGTGATGTTCAGCCCGTCGAAGGCGTCCGACATGCGGCCAAACAGCCAGCCGGTAAAGGCCCGGCCCCGGCCCATCTGGTTTTCGTAGATGCGGCTCTGGCTTTCGTGGACGCCCATCGACACGCCCCGCCCCAAGGGCGTGAAGGCATAGTCGGGGTCGATGCCCAGTTCATAGCTGGAATGACCGACCTCGTGGATGGTGGAATAGATGCAGTTGAAGGGGTCGGTTTCCACGACGCGCGTCGTGATGCGGCTGTCCTGCCACCGGCCGCTGCTGAAGGGATGGACCGCAATGTCCATTCGCCCGCGCGTCCAGTCATACCCGAAGGCGGTGGCGCAGATGCGGGCCAGCCGGATCTGGGTTTCCTGCGGGAAATGGCCGGAAAGCGGCTTGGGCTGGAAATCGGCCCCCAGCACTTCCTCGCGCAGGGCGACAAGGCGCGGGCGCATGGAATCGAACAAGGCCGCGATCTCGGCCCCCGTCATCCCCTGTTCGTAATCGTCCAAGAGCGCGTCATAGGGATCGCCGCCATCGGCCAGGGCCGCGGCCTCGTCCCGCTTCAGGACCAGGACCTGATCCAGCGTGGGCAGAAAATCCTCGGGCGCGTCCTTGGCGCGTGCCTCGGCCCAGATGCCCTGGGACAAGGATGTCAGCCGCGCCAGTTCCTGCGCCAGCTTGGCGGGGATGCGGTTCGCGCGGCTGAAATCGCGCGCGATCAGTTCGACCGACCGGGCCTCGGCCTCGGTCCGGGGTTCGGCCAGGTCCAGCCATTCGCCGATGCGGGGATCGGTGCGGCGTTCGTGCAGCACGGATTCCATTGCGGCCATCTCCTCGGCCCGCTGCTCGACCGCGCCGCGCGGCATCACGGTTTCCTGGTCCCAGCCAAGCCGCTCGGCGACCGAGGACAGCGCCTCGGTCTGGCGCTGGAAGGCAAGCAGGTCGTTGATCGCCGTCATCGGATGGTCCCCCTGACCGAAGTTTCATGCGGAAAGCGCGCGTGGTGGCGCGCCCGGATGATCAGCGCGAACAGGACGACCGCGCCCAACTGGTGCGTCAGCGCCAGACCCAGGGGCGAGGCATGGATCACGTTCATGATGCCAAGCGCCACCTGAACGGCCACCGCCACGATCATCGCCGTGAAGGCGCCTCGCGTGACCGGATGGGGCGAACGCCGCGCGCGCAGCCAGACCACGACCGCGAAGATCGCCAGCAGATAGCCCACCATCCGGTGGACGAATTGCACAAGGGCGGGATTTTCGAAGAAGTTGCGCCAGCCAAGCACCGGATCCCAGATCAGCGCGGGTATCCATTCGCCGCCCATGGTCGGCCAGCCGGTATAGGTGCGGCCCGCGTCGATGCCCGCGACCAAGGCGCCGATCAGGATCTGCACGAAGGCCAGGTGCATCAGGCCGGTTGACATGGAAAACAACTTGGGTTCCCCCGCGCGGCGGGCGCGCAGCAGATCGGCCTCGGACCGGCCCAGCAGCAGGACATACCAGGTGATCAGGCCCAGGATCACGAAGGCCAGGCCCAGATGGGTCGCCAGCCGATAGGATGCCACGCGGGTCATCCCCTCGACCAGGCCGGAACTGACCATCCACCAGCCGATGGCGCCCTGCAGCCCGCCAAGAGCGCCCAGGCCCAGCAGGCGCGGCGTCCAGCCGACGGGGATGCGCCGGGTCGCAAGGAAGAAGACAAAGCCCGCCGCCCAGACCAGCCCGATCAGCCGGCCCAGCAAGCGGTGCGCCCATTCCCAAAGATAGATTTCCTTGAAGCCTGCCAGATCCATGTCCGGGTTGACCTGGGAATATTGGGGGATCTGCTTGTAGGCCTCGAATTCTGCCTGCCAGTCCGCCTCGTTCAGGGGCGGGATCGTGCCGGTGACGGGCGCCCATTCGGTGATGGACAGGCCCGATCCGGTCAGGCGCGTGGCGCCGCCAAGCGCGATCATCGCCAGGACCATCACGAACAGGATCATCAGCCAGACCCGGATCGCCCGCCGCGCGCCGCGGGGGGCCGCGTCGATCATGCCGGTCGTTGTCACGGGGCGGCTGCTGGCGTGGGGGTCAAGGACTTCCTCGAAGACGGGGCGCTTGGCCATCGCTTGCTCCTTCAGGTGGGGCGGAGGGTAGGTTGGGGTCAGCGCCGGGTCAACTGCCGCAGGATCCCGTGCAGGACACGCACGTCGCCCCGGGTCAGCGCCAGCCGCGACCACATGTTGCGCAGGTTCAGCCGCATGGACGCGGCCTTGGTGTCGGGAAAGAAGAAGCCCGCCTCGGTCAGCCTCTCCTCGAAGTGATCGCCCAGCTTCTCGATCTCGAGGCGGTCGGCGGGCTGGATCGCCTCGGGGCGGCCGTGATGGGGGGAAGGCTCGGCGGGCAGCAGCTCGCGCCCGTATTCATAGCCCATCAGCAAGACGGCCTGGGCCAGGTTCAGCGACGGAAAGTCGGGGTTCACCGGCACCGTCACGATGGCGTTGGCGCGGGCAACGTCGTCGTTTTCCAGCCCAGTGCGCTCGGGCCCGAAGATGATCGCGCAGCGCCCTTCATGGGCGCGCGCCATCTCCATCGCCGTTGCCGGAGAATGCACGGGCTTGGACAGTTCGCGGCCCCGTGCGGTCGTGGCAAAGGCGAAATCCACGCCTTCCATCGCCTCGGCCAGGGTCGGATAGATCCGGGCGCGGTCCAGCACCTGCCCCGCCGCACCGGATGCCATGGCAACGGCGCGGGGGTTGGGCCAGCCGTCGCGAGGATCGACGATGCGCATCTCGGTCAGACCGAAATTGAGCATGGCGCGGGCGGCGGCGCCGATATTCTCGCCCATCTGCGGGCGGACCAGGATGATGACGGGCAGGCGTTCGGTTTGCATGGGGCGCAGATAGTCCGTATGGCGGCGGGCGGCAAGCTGCGCTATCTGCGACATAAAGGAGTTCCGCCATGCCCGACGCCACCCCCGACGCCCCGCAGCTTTACCTGATGACGCCCGCCGGTGCGCAGGCGTCGACACTGGGCCCGCAACTGGCGGCGGTCATGGATGCCTTTCCGGTGGCCTGCCTGCGCATCCGCGCCGGGGCCGAGGAGGACGAGTTGGGCCGCCTTGCCGATCTGGCGCGCGAAATCGCCCATGCGCGCGACGTGGCGGTGGTGATCGACGATCATGTGGCCCTGGCCCAGCGGCACGGGCTGGACGGGGTGCATCTGACCGACGGTGCGAAGGCCGTTCGCTATGCCCGCAAGGAACTGGGCGCGGATGCCATCGTCGGCTGCTTCTGCGGCAATTCGCGCCACGAGGGGATGAACGCAGGCGAGGCCGGCGCGGATTACGTCAGCTTCGGCCCAGTCGGTGCCTCGGCGTTGTATCGGGGCGAGCCGGTGGAACTGGAGCTGCTCCAGTGGTGGTCCGAGATGATCGAGGTGCCGGTCGTGTCCGAAGGCGCGATCACGCGCGAATTGCTGGAGCAATTGTCGCCCGTCAGCGACTTCATCGCCATCGGACCCGAGATCTGGACGGCCGAGGATCCCGTGGCGGCGCTGACCGCGCTTTGGGGCTAGATGTCGAAGCGTTCGCGCGCGCCGGACGCGAAGCGGCGCAGGATCAGCGGGTAAAGCTGGTGTTCGCGTTCAAGGACGCGTGCCGCCAGCTTTTCCGGCGTGTCGCCGGGTTCGACAGCCACGCGAGCCTGGCCTAGGATCGGGCCCGCGTCCAGATCGCCAGTGACTTCGTGCACCGTGCAGCCTGCCTCGGCATCCCCTGCCTCGATGGCGCGCTTGTGGGTGTGCAGGCCTGGGTATTTGGGCAACAGAGAAGGATGGATGTTGATCATCCGCCCCTCGAAACGGTCAATGAAGGCGGGCGTCAGGATGCGCATGAAGCCCGCAAGGCAGATGATGTCGGGGCGCGCATCCAGCAGTGGTTCCAGCAGCGCGGCTTCAAAGGCGGCGCGGTCGCCCGGATATGCGCGGTGATCTACGGCGGCAGTCGGAACGCCCAGGGCCGCGGCCTTGGCAAGACCACCGGCCGCCGGATCGTTCGACGCGACAAGGACCGGCTGCGCCGGATGGTCGCCCGCCCCCATGTCCTGAACCAGGCGGACCATGTTCGACCCGCCGCCCGAGATCAGAATGGCAACGCGTTTCACGCAAGCTGCCCGCTGTAGCGAACGCCCGGCCCTGCCGTCACGCGGCCAAGGCGATGAACCGTTTCGCCATGCCCGGACAGCAGGCCGGCCAGCGCGTCGGCGCGGTCGGCCGCGACCGACAGGATCATGCCGATGCCGCTGTTGAAGGTCTTGAGCATTTCCGCCTGGTCGATCCCGCCGGCCTGGGCCAGCCAGCGAAAGACCGGCGGCAGGGTCCAGGACGACAGGTCGATGTCCGCGCCCAGATCCTTGGGCAGAACGCGCGGCAGGTTTTCCGTGATGCCGCCGCCGGTGATATGGGCCAGGGCATGGACGCCCCCCGCCCGGATCGCCGCAAGCGCGGACTTGACGTAAAGCCGCGTGGGCACCAGCAGCGCCGCGCCCAGGGTGCCGTCACCAAAAGGCGAGGCCGCGTCCCAGCCGAGGCCCGCGTGATCCGCGACCTTGCGGACAAGCGAATAGCCGTTGGAATGCACCCCGTCCGAGGCCAGGCCCAGCAGCACATCCCCTTCCATCACGCCCGCAGGCAGGGCAGTGCCGCGCTGCATGGCGCCGACCGCGAAGCCGGCCAGGTCGAAGTCGCCGTCGTGATACATGCCCGGCATCTCGGCCGTCTCGCCCCCGACCAGGGCGCAGCCCGCGGCCTTGCAGCCCCGTGCGATGCTTTCCACCACGCGGGCGCCTTCGTCCACCGAAAGCTTGCCGGTCGCGAAATAGTCCAGGAAGAACAGGGGCTCGGCCCCTTGGCAGACCAGGTCATTGACGCACATCGCGACCAGATCCTGGCCGATGCCGTCCAGGTGGCCGGTGTCGATGGCGATGCGCAGCTTGGTGCCGACGCCGTCCGTGGCCGCGACCAGAACCGGGTCGTCATAGCCCGCCGCGCGAAGGTCGAACAGCGCGCCGAACCCGCCAAGCGCGTCCATCACGCCGGGACGCGCAGTCGCTGCGGCAGCGGGCTTGATGCGTTCCACAAGCGCATTGCCCGCGTCGATGTCGACGCCCGCATCGCGATAGCTGATCCCGTTCTTCGTCATGGCGACCCCCGGCTGAATGCTGCTGCCCCGATAGCGCAGCCCGCCCACCGGGGCAACGGTGATCGGCGCTTGACCGACGGCCGGCCTGCGATTAACCCGGACAGGCTGCTGGGCCTGTAGCTCAATGGTTAGAGCAGGGCGCTCATAACGCCTTGGTTGGGGGTTCGAGTCCCTCCGGGCCTACCACCGCAGCCGGACGATCCTGCCTTGCAATGGCTGCCTCATGGGCCAGTCCCCTGCCCCGGTGGCAAGGCCAGCCCCATATCCTCTGGCGCGACGGCAACGGCCTTGAGGATCGCGTGACACGGTTGACCCGGAGCCAAGGACATATGCGTGGCCGAGCGGCGGGTGATGCGGGCTGTCAGGCGATCCGGACCCAGGGCCAGCGATACCTGGACGTTCGGGCCGTCCTCGGGCGCGATATTCACGATATGGCCTTGCAGGACATTCAGGGCCGAGATTCCTTCGGGGCGGGTGCGCGACAGGATCACGTCGCGCGACCCGACCCGCAGGCGCAGCCTTGTGCCGGCCAGGGCGTCCAGGCGGGCCACGAAAACCGCCCCGCCCGCGGTCTCCAGCCGCGTCAGGCCGTCGTCGTCATGCGCGGCCACCCTTGCCGACAGGACCGAGGCCGTCTCGGACCCCATGGCCCCCGCATCGCGCAGCACCTGCCCGGGCGGACCGACCGCGACCACCCGGCCCGCGCGCAGGGCGACGACCGTCGTGGCAAGGCGCGCGACCTCGGTCGTGGCATGGCTGACATAAAGGATCGGCACGCCCCCTTCATCGCGCAGGCGCTCGAAATAGGGCAGGATCTCGGCCTTGCGGGCTTCGTCCAGGGCGGCCAGTGGCTCGTCGGCCAGGATCAGGCGCGGCGCGGCCAGAAGGGCGCGGCCAATGGCGACGCGGCTCTTCTCTCCCCCCGACAGGGCGCCGGGGCGGCGGTCCAGAAGCGGGCCGATGCCCAGCAGATCGACCACGCGGGACAGGTCGGGACCGGACGCGCCGCGCGGGGCGAACCAGCGGCCGTAAAGCAGGTTCTGGCGCACCGAAAGGTGGGGAAACAGCCGCCCTTCCTGGAAGACATAACCCAGGCGGCGGCGGTGTGGCGGCAAGGCATGGCGGGCGGCGCTGTCCAGCAGCAGCCAGTCCCCCACCGCGATCCGCCCGCTGTCGGGACGCAGCAAGCCCGCCACGGCGTTGACGACAGTGGTCTTGCCCGATCCCGACGGGCCGAACAGCACCGTCAGCCCCGGCGGCGCCTGGAAGTCAACATCCAGGGCAAAGCCGGCAAACCGGTGCGACAGACGGACTTGCAGCGTCATGCGCCCGACATCCGCCGCGCCACCCGCCGCGCCACGTATTCCGACAGCAGCAGCGCCGCCATGGCGATGCCGATCGAGATCATGACCAGCCGCGCCGCCGCCCCCTCGCCCCCCGGCACCTGAAGAAAGGCGTAGATGGCCGAGGGCAGCGTCTGCGTCTGGCCCGGGATGTTCGACACGAAGGTGATCGTCGCGCCGAACTCTCCGATGGCCTTTGCAAAGGCAAGGATCGCACCGGCGACGACGCCCGGCAGGATCAGCGGGAAAGTGACGGTCAGGAAGACCATGACAGGGTTGGCGCCAAGTGTCGCGGCGGCCTGTTCCAGCTTGGGATCCACTGCCTCGACGGCAAGGCGGATGGCGCGCACCATCAGCGGAAAGGCCATGATCGCGGCCGCCAGGGCGGCGCCGGTCCAGCGGAAGGACAGCACGATCCCGAACCACTGGTCCAGGAACTGCCCCACCGGCCCGCGCCGCCCGAAGAACACCAGCAGCAGATAGCCCGTCACGACCGGAGGCAGGATCAGCGGCAGGTGCACGATCCCGTTCAGCATCTGCCTGCCCGGGAAGGACCAGCGGGCCAGGGCATAGGCGACGAGGATGCCCAGCGGCAGGCTGCCAAGCGTCGCGACCAGCCCGACCTGCAGGGACAGCCGCACCGCCTGCCATTCGGCGGGCCCGAGGGAGGTCGCCAAGCCCTCGATCACTCGGGCACGGTGAAGCCGAAGTCGCGCCAGATCGCCTGCGCGGGGGCCGAGGACAGGTAGTCCAGGAAAGCCTCCGCCTGATCGCTGTCCGATTGCGCCGTGATCGCGGCCGGATAGATGATGGGGTCGTGGCTGCCTGCGGGAAAGGTGCCAATGACGGTCACGTTCTCCTGGGCAGCCGCATCGGTTGCATAGACGATCCCCAACGGCGCCTCGTTCCGCGCGACGAAGGCCAGGGCGGTGCGCACGTTGTCCGACTGCGCGACCATCGGCGCGACCTTGTCCCACAGGCCCAGTTGGATCAGCGCCGCCTTGCCATAGATGCCCGCAGGAACGCTGTCGACCATGGCCATGGACAGCTTTCCGCCCTGCAGCATCGCGGGCAGGTCAAGCGTCTTGTCCACCGTCACCGGCCTGGCTGCTCCGTGCGCGATCAGCACCAGGCTGTTGCCCAGCAGGTCGCGACGGGTGTCGGGCCGGATGTCGCCCGAGGCATCGAGTTCGTCCATCCAGTCTGGACTGGCCGAGATGAAGATGTCGGCAGGGGCGCCTTCCCCGATCTGCTTGGCCAAGACCGGCGAGCCTGCATAGGAGATGACGGCCGTCTGCCCCGTCTCGGCGGACCATTCCCGAGCCACGCGGTCAAGGGCATCGGTCAGGCTGGCGGCGGCGAAGACCGTCACATCGTCGGCAATGGCCGGAAGCGGCGAAACCGCCAGGGCAAGGCAGGTGACCAATGTCGCGTGCAAGGACGGCATGGCGAACTCCGACGGTTATGTCCTTTCGGATATAACGGTTGAAATACTGCCAAGGGCAAGCAGTTTTTCCCGCTGGCATCCGTTGCCAGCCAAGGGGCGGACGCAAAGGAAATGCCCGCCGGGTGACCGACGGGCATTCGGCTTCACGGAGCGGAAGCCTTCCGGGTGCCTCAGGCGTCCAGGTGCTCGACCTTGGCCGCGGATTTCGCGATCTCGATCCGGCGGGGCTTCAGCGCCTCGGGGATCTCGCGGACCAGGTCGATATGCAGCATCCCGTCGACATGGCTGGCGCCGTCTACGCGCACGTGATCGGCAAGGGTAAATTTGCGTTCGAACGCGCGGGTCGCGATGCCGCGATGCAGGTAGGTGCGGCCGTCGTCTTCCTCGGCCTTGCGGGCCGAGACGATCACGGCGCCGTCACGAACCTCGACGTTCAGGTCGTCGGCGGCAAAGCCGGCCACGGCGATCGAGATGCGATAAGCGTCGTCGCCGGTCTTCTCGATGTTGTAGGGCGGATAGGTCGGCGCCGAGACATCGGACGACAGGGCGCGGTCCATCACGTCGGCCAGACGGTCAAAGCCGACCGAGGCACGATAAAGGGGGGTCAGGTCAAAGTTGCGCATTGGTCACATCCTTCACAAGCGATGCAGTCTGTGCCCCCCGGTAACCGGGCGGGCGGTCCGCCGACGCCTGTCTGGCCGTCGGCAAGGTTGATTTAGGGCCGCAACAGGGCCGTTCAAGACCCCTGCCCCGGCCTTTTCAACCACCTGTGATCGGGGCTAGAACAGGGCATGGATCTGCTTTTGTCCCTGCCCGCCTCGCTGTCGCTGCCCGATCTTGCGGCGCTTGTCCTGCTGTTCGCAATCTGGTTCGGGATCGGCTGGTTCACCGAGCGTCCGCCAGCAGGAAAGCCGTCCGTCTCGGTGCTGATGATGCGGTTCCGCCGGGAATGGATGCTGCATTTCATCACCCGCGATCCGCGCATCTTCGACGGCAACATCCTTGCCAGCCTGCGCGAAGGGACGGCCTTCTTCGCATCGGCCTGCATGATCGCCACCGGCGGCATCCTTGCCCTGATCGGCAACACGGATCAGTTGCGCGGCTTGGCCGAGGAGCTGGCCCTGGAGGGCGCGGGCGGCATCCTGTGGGAATTGAAGCTGCTGGTGACGATGTTCTTCGTCGTAAACGCCTTCCTGAAATTCGTCTGGGCGCATCGCCTGTTCGGGTATTGCGCGATCATGATGGCGGCGGTGCCGAACGATCCGGGGGACCCAATGACTCGCGACCGGGCCATGCAGGCGGCGGATCTGAACATCACCGCCGCGCGCAGCTTCAACGCGGGCCTGCGCAGCGTTTACTTCGCGCTTGGATCGCTGACCTGGCTGGCCGGATCATGGGCGCTGATGCTGGGAACGGCGGTCGTGCTGTTCGTGACCTGGCGGCGCGAGTTCGCCTCGACCTCGCGCCAGGTGATCATGCGCAGTCTGCCACCGCCGCGCTTGCCCGATCATGCCAGACTGCCAGCGTCAGCACCACCGCCCCCGCAGCCGTAAGCCCGATGCCGACATAGCCGCTGGAGGCCCAGCCCCAACCCGCCGTCAGCGCCATCCCGGCCAGGAACGGCCCAAGCGCATTGGCTGCGTTGAAGGCCGCATGGTTCATGGCCGCGGCCATGTTCTGCGCCCGGCCCGCGACATCCATCAGCCGCGTCTGCAACGGGATCACCAGCCCCGCGCCCGCCGCCAGCAGGAACGAGGACAGCACCATCAGCTGCCAATTCCCGACGGCCAGGGACGCAAAGCCCTGGGTGACGGCCATCGCCGCCAGGCTGACATAGGCTGCGCGGATCTGGCCCAGCCGTTCGGTCATGCGGCCCGCGACCCATGTGCCAAGCGTGCCGCCAACGCCAAAGACGCAAAGCGCCAGGGGGATCGCATAGGAAGGGGCCTGGGTGGTGGCAATCATCGCGGCGGTCAGGAAGGCATAAACGGCGAAGAAACCGCCAAAGCCGATCGCGCCCACGGCCAGCAGCCACAAGACGCGCGGGTTGCGCAGGGCTTGAAGCTCGTCCCAGGGCCGCGCATTCGGGTCGCCACCGACACGGGGCGCGACCTTCAGGATCAGCCAGGCCGACAACAGCGCGATCACGCCCGGCAGGGCGAAGCCCCAACGCCAGCCGATGCTTTGGCCCATCCAGCCAGCCAGTGGGACGCCCACCACATTGGCGATGGTCAGGCCCATTGCCACCTGCGCTGCCCCCCGCGCCCGATGTTCGCGCGGCAGCGCATCGGCGGCATAGAGCATCGCCACGCCCAGGAACCCGCCATGCGGAAGGCCTGCCAGAAAGCGCATCCCCGTCAGCGCGACAAGGCCCGGCAGGACCGCCGCCAGCAGGTTCATCACGCCGTAGAAGGCCATAAGCGCAGCAAGATACCGGCGGCGCGGCAGCCGCGCGCCCATGACCGACGTCAACGGCGCACCGATCACGACACCCAGGGCATAGGCGCTGATCACATGGCCCGCCTGGGGTTCGGTAATGCCCAGATCGCCCGCGAAATAGGGCAAGAGACCCATCGCCGCGAACTCGGAGGTGCCGATGGCGAAGGCACCAAGCGCCAGGGCCAGAACGGCATAGCGGAGATTTCCGTTCTGTGTCATACGCGCTTTCTCCTGGATGTTGGCCCTAACATTATGCTGCGTTGCAGCAAATGCAAGCCCGGTGCGCGCAACCCTCGGTTGCACAAAATGCAATGCTTATAGGTATCCGCGACGCAGCATGATCCAGATCACGGCCGCGGCCAGCACCAGAAGCCCGAAGGCGACCGAGGCCGCAAAGCCAAGAGCGCGGCCCTGCCAGCGGGAAAACTCTCCCAATGGCTGAAGATGGGCGATGAGCGCCTGATGGGCGCGCGACAAGCGGGCCAGGTCAAGCTGGCGGGCGATCTTGGGCTGGGCGGATTGCTGGTCGGCCTGGGCCAGCATCCAGGCCTGCTTGCGCAACCGGCGCGGCAGCGCCCCGCCCCGGCGGCGCAGCATCACGCCGAGCGGAGGCCGTTCGCCCCGGCGGGCCCCGCCAAAGCGGGCGGCGATCAGGCGGGCGACCTCGTCGGCCATGTCGCGGATGTCGTCGGGGCTTGTGGCTTGTCGCGTCATGGCGCCACTCTAGCCGCACTGGCAGGGGCGCACCAGACGATCTAGGATCGCCCGCATGAGACTGAATCACACCATCACCGGGCCGCAGGTCGGCCTGCCCATCCTGCTGGCCCATGGCCTGTTCGGCCAGGGGCGCAACCTGGGCGCCCTGGCCCGCAGGCTGTCCGATGCCCGCCCCGTCGTCACCGTGGACATGCGCAATCACGGCGACAGCTTCCACGATGCCGTCCACGATTATGTGGCGATGGCGGGCGACCTGGCCGATGTCATCGCCGATCTGGGGGGACAGGCCGATGTCGTGGGCCATTCGATGGGCGGCAAGGCCGCGATGGCGTTGGCGTTGACCCGGCCCGAATTGGTGCGCAAGCTGGCGATCATGGACATCGCGCCGGTCGCCTATGGCCATACGCAGGAACATCTGATTGACGCGATGGAATCGCTGGATCTGGGTGCCGTCGATCGTCGCAGCACGGCCGATGCGATGCTGGCCGAACGGGTGGACGATCCGGGCGTGCGGGCTTTCCTGCTGCAGTCGCTGGACCTCAAGTCGGACCCCAAGGCCTGGAGGCTGAACCTGCCCGCGCTGCGCGACCAGATGGGGCAGATCCTGGGCTGGCCCGAGGATCTGCCGAAAGCCGGATTCGGCGGACCCGTGCTGGAAATCGCGGGCGAGCGGTCGGATTACCTGTCCGAGGCCGGTCAAGCTGCACTGCGCGAGCATTTTCCCCAAGCGCGTGTGATCCGCGTGAAGGACGCGGGCCACTGGCTGCACGCCGACGCGCCGGAAGCGGTCGCCCAGATCCTGGTCAGCTTCCTGGGCGAGGGCTGAGGACGTTCCAGCAATCCAGGTCGAACCGCGCGACGCCAGTATCGCCAGGCGCCAGTGCCTTTCCGCTGAAGGCGATCACCTCGCAGCCTGTTGTCCGGGCAGCTGCCTCGGCCATCAGTGCGGGAATGTTGCGCGTCTTCGGGCGGGGCACGAAAGTCATGCGGATCACCTCGGCCCGGTCTTCCTTGTGGAAGATGACGAAGTCGATCCCTTGCAGGCGGATGTGATGGCGCACCGCCCCCGCCATCTGGGGCGAGGGGCTGGCGCAGGCGGCAAGGATCAGCAGAAGGACAAGGCATCGCATGGCGCGATCCTGCCATGCCGGTCTTTAAGAAGCAGTTAACGGCCGGCCTGCTCTTCCAGGCGGTCGGCCAATGATTCGGCGCGCGCCGCCAGTTCGGCCATCGCCTCCTTGAGGTCCGAGGGAATCACCGGAACCTCGACCCGCGTGGGATTGGCTTGCAGGCGGTTCAGGTGACGCTCGGCCTTTTCGGCCCGCTCCTCCAGTGTGGCGACCTTGTCGGCCAGCATCAGCCCGGCCAGCAGCAGCAGGCGCGGCTCGGGCGTGCGGCCCGCCTGCGCCAGGATGTGCTGGGCCTCGGCGTCCAGAAGGGCGGCGGCGCGTTGCAGCAGCCTTTCCTCGCCGTCCTGTGCGGCCAGACGGTATTCCTTGTGCCCGATGGTAAAATCGACCTCGGCCATCAGCGGTTCTCCTCGGTCATGTGGCCGTCCCGGGTTTCCGGCACGCCTCCGGCATCGCCCGCGATCTCGGGGGTGGTGACGGTGGGGCTGGTGGCCAAGTCTCCGCCCAGCAAGCGCTCGACCTCGGCCATCAGGGCACCAAGCTGGGCAGCCTCGGCGGCGCGGGCGGCGCGCAGGGCCTCGATCTCGGCCTCCAGCGCCTGGCTCACGGCCTCGACCGCATTGTTGCCTTCGGCCGCGGCTTCGATCAGCGCGCGGTTGGCGGCCGCAAGCTCGTCATTGGCCGCGGCAAGGCGGACGGCCTGATCGGCCATGTCATCCTGTCCCAGACGCTCGGTCAGCGCATCGATCTGCGCCTGCGCCGCCTCAAGCTCGGCCCGGAGATCCGAGCCAGAGCCGGCGGTGACCACGCCGCCGCGGTCAAGGAACTGGTCTATGCGGTCCAGGGCGGCACTGAGGCGGCGTTCGCTGACAGAGATATCGCTCATCGGCGGTCCTTTCGTGGCGTCCCCTTGGTTGTGGCATTGCGCCTGCCTCATGACAAGCCTGCCGACTTGGCGCGCCGCACGCCGCGCCCTATAAGGCGGGCGACGAAAGGATCCCCCATGCGCGAAGCCACCATCACCCGCACCACCGCCGAGACGCAGATCGAGGTCGCGCTGAACCTTGACGGCACCGGCGTCTACGACAACCAGACGGGCGTTGGCTTCTTCGACCACATGCTGGACCAGTTGTCGCGGCATTCGCTGATCGACCTGACGATCCGCGCCAAGGGCGACCTGCACGTGGACGATCACCACACGGTCGAAGATACGGGCATCGCCATCGGCCAGGCCCTGGTCCGCGCGCTTGGCGACAAGAAGGGCATCCGGCGTTATGGCAGCTTCCTGCTGGCGATGGACGATTCGCTGGTCCGGGCGGCGCTTGACCTGTCGGCGCGGCCCTTCCTGGTCTGGAACGTCGATTTCTCGACCGAGAAGATCGGCAGCTTCGACACCCAGTTGGTGCGAGAGTTCTTCCAAGCCCTGTCCACGCATGGCGGGATCACGCTGCATGTGGACCGCATCCACGGCATCAACAGCCACCACATCGCCGAGGCCGCCTTCAAGGCCGTCGCCCGCGCCCTGCGCGAGGCGGTCGAGCCCGATCCGCGCATGGCGGGCGTCCTGCCATCGACCAAGGGGGCTTTGTGATGCGGGTCGCGCTGATCGACTATGACAGCGGGAACCTGCATTCCGCCGAAAAGGCCTTCCAGCTGATGGGGCGTGACGTGGGGGCCGAGATCGTCGTGACGGCGGACCCGCAGGTCGCGGCCCGCGCCGACCGCATCGTCCTGCCGGGCGACGGCGCCTTCCCCGCCTGCCGCACCGCGCTTGGAGAGGTGGACGGCATGGCCGAGGCGCTGCGCGAGGCCGTGCTTGGGCGCGGCGTGCCCTTCATGGGCATTTGCGTGGGAATGCAGATGCTGGCGACGACCGGGCACGAATACCGCGAGACCGCCGGACTGGACTGGATCAAGGGAGAGGTCCAGGCCATCGCCTCGCCCGGCCTGAAGGTGCCTCATATGGGCTGGAACGACCTGGTGATCGACAGGCCGCACCCCCTGCTTGCAGGGATCGCGACGGGGGATCACGCCTATTTCGTGCATAGCTGGCAGTTCAAGGTGGCGGACCCCGCGCATCTGCTGGCGCATGTGGATTACGGCGGGCCCGTCACCGCAGTCATCGGGCGCGACAACATCGTTGGGACGCAGTTCCACCCCGAGAAATCGCAGGTCGTCGGACTGCGGTTGATCGCGAATTTCCTGACCTGGCAACCCTGAAAAGCCCGCAACACTTGTTAACGCTTCGTTAACCATCGGCCGCTATGCCTTTGGGGACGGCTGTCTTTCCGGTCGTCCAAAGCCCGGAACGACGGGCTGTCATCAAGCCAGGGCGACGGGCGTATGGATTACCAGTTTACGGTGCTGACACTTGCGCAGCGCATTCCCTCGGTTTCTTCAGGCGCGAACGAACAGGCGCCATGGTCCAACCTGCTAGGCAAGGCCATCCCGCTTCCCGGCGCGACGCTGTCCAAGATCACGATCAGCGACGATGACGATCGTTTCGAAAGCGGGCGCTATACGCCGGGCGAAACCGGCCAGGCCCTGACGGCCGCCTTCACATTCGGGAACGATCCGCAACCGACGCCGGCAGGAACGCAGCTTGCCTTCCATCTTGGTACCCTCATCCAAAGCCAGACCAGGAACCCAGATGGCACCTTTGACCAGTTCCGGGTCCTTTTCCCCCGCAAGCTCGTCTCGGGCGGGTTCGGAGCCGAAATGGGAGGCCGCTATTCCGTCCTGCTGATGCCCGTGCCACGGGCTGACGGGACCTCTCCCAGCTTCAGCCTGTCCAATTCCTACCAGGCGGTGAGCGTCCCGTCCTTCGGAAGCAGCTATCCTTCGATCGCCTATCCCAAGGTTGCCTGCTTTGTCCTGGGCTCGCTGATCGAGACGGACACCGGCCCGCGCCCCGTCGAGACGCTTCGCCCGGAGGACCGGATCCTGACACGAGACCACGGCTTCCAGTCTTTGCGATGGCAAGGGGGGGCATATATAACCGACGAGGGGTTGGAAATGCGGCCAAACCTGCGGCCCATCCTGATCCGCGCCGGCGCGCTTGGCGAGGGATGTCCCTGCCGCGACCTGGCCGTATCGCCGCAGCATCGCATTCTGGTCCGCTCGCGCATTGCCCACCGATTGTTCGATGACGGCGAGATCCTGGTCGCCGCGAAGCACCTGGTGGGCCTGCCCGGGATCGAGGTGACGGTGCCGCCCGGCGGCGTCACCTATTTCCATCTGCTGTTCGATCGGCACGAGATCGTCATGTCCGACGGCGCCTGGACCGAAAGCCTGTTTACCGGCCCCCAAGCTTTGGATGCGGTCAGCGACGCGGCCCGGCGCGAGATCTTTGCACTGTTCCCGAAACTTGCCTCCGGGGCAGCCACGCCCCCTGCCCGCCGATTCCTTAGCGGGCGAGAGGCGCGGCAATTGGCCGACCGGCAGCGTCGCAACCTGGGCAAGCGGCGCCTGGTCGAGCCGCTCTGACAGCGGCAGCCATTCCAGCCTTCCTGCTCACTTGACGGTAATGCGCCCATCAAGTGCAGGTTCGTATGCGCCGTCTTGGGCACCCAGATAGCCGGCGACGACCTCGGCCAGGTCAGGCCCGAAGTCATAAGCATTCTGGGCGTTCGTCGCGAACACGTCATATCCGTCGCCGCCCGAACGCATGTAGTTGTTCGACACGACGCCGTAGGTGGCCGCCGGATCGATTGGCTGCCACTCGCCATCGGCCATCACCATCACGTCGCTGATGCGGCTGCCCGCCTCGGCAGCGGGATCGACGGTGTATTTCAGGCCCGATACCTGCGCAAAGCGACCTGCCGCTTCCTCGTATTGGCTGGCCCCGTTCTCAAGCGCGGCGATGACGTCAGCACCCTTCAGCTGGAAGGTTGCCAGCGTGTTCTGGAACGGAAGGACGGTATAAACTTCGCCCATCGTCACCGGCCCCTGATCGATCGAGGCGCGCAGGCCGCCGCCATTGGCGATGGCGATGGTGACGCCCTGGTCCTTTACGCGGTCCAGCATGGCATCGGCCACCAAGTTGCCCATCTCGCATTCGCGGGCGCGGCAGCTGTTGCGGTCCCCGTCGATGGGGGCCGAGGTTTCGGCCACGACCTGTTGGCGCAGTTCCTCGATGGGGGCGGCCATTTCCTTGACGCGAGCCGCGATGGCCTCATCCTCGGGGACCGAGTTGTCCAGCAGGATCGGCTGGCCTTCGGCCTTGATCAGCTTGCCTTCGTCATCAAAGGTCAGCGTAAGATGGCCCAGATATTTCGAATAGGCATAGGCAGTTGCAACCGGAACCTCGGTCCCGTCCGGCCCGGCGATCATTGTGGGATAGGGACCTTCGGCATCCTCCATGTCACCAAGAAGCGTATGGGAATGCCCGCCGATGATCGCGTCCAGACCCGGCACCTCGCGGGCGAAGTCCTGGTCGCGCAGATAGCCGACATGAGTCAGGGCGATGATCTTGTTCACGCCTTGGTCGGTCAGTTCCTGCACATCGGCCTTCAGGCTCTCGATGTCGTCCTGGAAGATCACGTTGGGGCCGGGCGAGGCGGTTTCCGGCGTGTCCATTGCAAGGGCCGAGACGATGCCAATCTTCTCGCCGCCGATGTCCAACGTGAGGACATCGTCCACCTTGCCGTTGAGCACATTAGACTGCGACAAGTCGAGGTTGCCGGACAGGACCGGGAAATCCGCCCCATCCGCAAGGATCGCCAGCCCCTCGGGACCGTCGTCGAATTCGTGGTTGCCGACCGCCATCGCGTCATAACCGATTGCGGTCATGAACTCGACCACGTCCTTGCCCTTGTAGGTCGTATAGAACAGCGACCCCTGGTACTGGTCGCCCGCATCCAGGACGATCACGTTGCCGCCCTCGGCGGTGATCCTGTCGCGCAGTTCCTTGACCTTGGCCGCGACCCGGGCCACGCCGCCAAAGCACTCGCCAGCGGCGATGGCCTCGGCATCGCAGGTGCTGTCAAAGGCGTTGATCGCCTCGATCCGGCTGTGCAGGTCGTTGGTGTGCAGGATATGCAGCACCGTTTCGGCCTGCGCTGCACCCGCGAACAGTGCCGCTACCGAAACGGCGGTCAGAAAACGACAAGACATCGGTGATTCCTTTCTTCCCCGGGGTCGGACGAGGGGAAGATTGGCCGAAGCTTCCGCAGGGGTCAAATGACGATGCCGCCGCTTGACCCGGAACCCGGTCCCGCTGCAAATGCGCGCATGATGATCTACAAGGTTCTCCGCCCGGCGGAATGGGACGATCTGCAAGCCGCCGGTGCGACGGCGGGCGCGCCGGTCGATTTGGCCGACGGCTTCGTGCATTTTTCGACCGCCACGCAGCTTGGCACGACGCTCTCCAAGCACTTCGCGTGCGAGGGCGATCTAATGCTGCTGGCCTGCGATGCTTCAGCTTTTGGCGACGATCTTCGCTGGGAACCGTCGCGCGGCGGCGACCTGTTCCCGCATCTTTACCGCCAGCTTGCCATGCAGGAGATCACTTGGTGGCGGATCATCCGCCGTGGTGCGAACGGGCATGAGACGGGACTACTGGAATGAAACTAGTCGAGAGATTTGGTCTGGCCGCCCTGCATCGCCTGGATCCCGAACGCGCGCATGACCTGTCGATCCGTGCGCTTTCGGCGGGACTTGTGCCCCTGCCGGGGCAGCCGGTGACCTCGGAAAGGCTGCGGACGAGGCTGGCGGGACTTGAACTGGCCAATCCGATCGGGCTGGCCGCCGGGTATGACAAGAATGGTAAGGCCGTTGCGCCCCTGATGCGCGCAGGTTTCGGCTTCATCGAACTGGGCGCCGCGACCCCGCGTCCCCAGCCCGGCAACCCCCGGCCGCGCCTGTTCCGCCTGACGCCGGACGGGGCGATCATCAATCGCTTCGGCTTCAACAACGATGGCGCGCAGGCGGTCGCCGCCCGGCTGGCCGGGCGACCCCGGGGCATTCCCGTGGGACTGAACATCGGGGCGAACAAGGACAGCGCGGACCGGGCGGCAGATTTCGCGGCCGTTGTGGACGTCGCCGGAGCCTCGGCCGATTTCCTGACCGTCAACGTGTCATCGCCGAATACCGAGCGGCTGCGCGACCTTCAGGGGGCCGATGCCCTGACTGCCCTTCTGCGCGGCGTCGTCGAGGCGCGGGACAGGTTGCCGTCTCACCGTCCGGTCTTCCTGAAGATCGCGCCAGACCTGTCCGACGCCGAGATTGGCGACATTGCCAAGGTCGCAAGCGACTGCCGCGTTGACGGCATCATCGCGACGAACACGACCCTCTCGCGCGAAGGACTTGCCGGTCCCCATGCGGGCCAAGCCGGCGGATTGTCCGGCCGCCCGCTGTTCGAACGCTCGACCATCGTCCTGGCAAAGCTGTACCGCGCCACGGATGCCACCGTGCCGATCATCGGGGTCGGGGGGGTATCCTCGGTGGATGACGCGTGGGAGAAGATCCGCGCCGGCGCCAGCGCCGTCCAAATCTACTCCGCCCTCATCTACCAGGGCTTCTCGCTGGTGGGCAGGATCGCGAGGGGCCTTGATGAACGCCTGCGCGAAACGGGAACGACGTTGGACGGCCTGCGCGGCACTGGCGCGGCCGATTGGGCTCAGAGATAATCTTCCCCCAGGCCCAGCAACTGGTTCATGCTCTGCGACGGTTCGGGGCAGCCCGCGTCGCCGATTACACGGGCAGGAACCCCGGCAACGGTCTTGCATGACGGAACCTCGTGCAGCACGACGGAACCCGCCGCAATGCGCGAATGGTGACCGACGCGGATATTGCCAAGTACTTTCGCGCCTGCTCCGATCATCACGCCGTCCCCGATCTTCGGATGACGATCCCCGTCTTCCTTGCCTGTCCCGCCAAGGGTAACGGAATGCAGCATCGACACGTCATTGCCGACAGTCGCTGTTTCCCCGATCACGATGGAATGGGCATGGTCGATCATCACCCCGGTTCCAATGATTGCCGCCGGATGGATGTCCACGCCAAAGCATTCCGAACAGCGCATCTGGACGAAATAGGCCATGTCGCATCGCCCCTGCTGCCACAGCCAATGCGCCATGCGATAGGCCTGCAAGGCTTGGAACCCCTTGAAGAACAGGATCGGCTGAAGCAACCGATGTGTGGCCGGGTCGCGGTCATAGACCGCCATCAGATCGGCGCGCGCGGCATCCCCCAGTTCGGGCGAAGTCCGGTAAGCCTGGTCCGCGATCTCGCGCAGGATCTGCTCGCTCATCTCGCCGCTGGCGAGCTTGAGCGAAAAGCGATAGGCCAAGGCGCCTTCCAGGCTGTGGTGATGCAAAAGGCCCGCATGGATCAGCGCGCCCAGCAACGGCTCGTCCTGAACCGCCGACCGGGCCTCGTCCCGCAGCTGCGACCAAATCGCGTCGCGATCCAGTCCCAGGTTCTTGTTGCCGCTGCTTTGCATGTTCATGTCACAGATCCAGATCAGTCTCGGGATCTTCTTAGCGCGAATGGTCGGCAGGTGAAAGGATGCCGCTCAGTCCGGCAGGCGAAGCTGCAGCCAATGGACGGCCAGCTTGACCTTGCCGCCGGTGAAGCCGCCCCCCTCGCCGGTCATCAGCAGGTTCGCGCTGTCATAATAGGTCATCGGCGCGCCCAGCATCCCGCGTGCCCAGGATCCGGCCCCTTTGCCAAGGCCCTGGCCAAAGCGGTTCGTCGAATCAGCCGTGCCAAGCCGCCAGGTCGCCAGGGTCCCGGTCAGCGCCTGCGTGACACGCGCCACGGCCCCGATGACCATGGAGCCGGCGGGAATGGCGATCCCGGTGTTGAAGCTTGCGCCTGTTGCGACCGTCACCTCGCCCTCGGCCATGCCGAAGGAAAGGCCCGACCCCATCGGGCCAAAGCTGGCCGCGCCCATGAACCAACCCTGCCCGTCAAAGATCGCCTCGACCCCGCGATCAGCCACAAAGGCCCGCATCCCGCGAGCCGGGGCGACGTAAACCCAGCCGCCGTTCGATCCGACTGCAATTCGCCCCCCCTTGCCGGACCAGGCGCCGGTCGCCCCTTGCGGCACCCACCAGCATTGGCCATCGATCACGGCCGCTGGCGGTGACGCGACAACCGTGCTTTCCAGAACCGCATTGGTCAGGCCATCAAGGCGCATCAGCGCCTCGTTCACCGTGACATGCTTCTGGGCCTGTGCAGGCTGAAGCAAAGGCAACTGAAGGCGCATGGTTTCATTGGTCATTGAAAATCCTCCTGGCAAAGGGGCCGGGCCCGAACTGGTCGGACAGCTGCGCTACGGCCACAGTGAAAGTGCCACCCGCAAGGGCATCGGCCCAAACCTGCTCGGGCAGTGTATAGTCGGGCCGCCCGACCTCGGCCTCGTGCCGGATGATGCCGCCTTGCAGGATGCGGATCCGGTAACGCTCCTGAACCTCGCCCAGAGGGATATCGGCCCCGTCCCAGCCGTCGCCATCGATGCGGCTGCGCCGGATCCAGCTGACCACCCGACCGTCGAGCCGCAGGTGACAGGGCGCATAAGGCCTCAACCCGATGCCCCGCACCCGCGTCGTCTTCGCGCGATAGCTGGGATCGTCGAAGGGCCGACGCGCAGGTCCGATCCGCCAGAAGCGGTCTTGCCCCCTAGCCGATGGCGGCAGGGTCACCTGCTGCGCGGCTCCGTCGAGCAAGACGACGATGCTGCCTTCCGGCCAGACGTCCGGCATGGTTCCGTCCGTCCCAGCCTGGCCACGCAACCTGTCGCTGATCTCCCACAGGTTTCTCTCGACCGGGACGGCCTTGGCGAACTGGATGACTTCCCAATTCTCCAGCGATCCGTCGCCGATGGCCAAGGCGTTTCCTCCTGCCAGCAAAGCCTTCAGACCGACCGACCGCAGGGCGCCGTCCTTCAGGCGGATGCGCAAGGGCTCTCCTCGGTCAAGTACGCCAGCGCGGGCACGACGCAGAACCGTTTCGGTCCGGCCGATAAAGGCGCGGCGCCGCAAGGTGGTGTTCAGTTCGAACCCTCCCTCGTCCTCGACCGAGGAATAGGCGACGACCGATCCCGGCCAAGGCTTTGCCGTTGCCGCCAGATAGGGGGCATGGGGCTGCTCATCCCCTTTCAGAAGCGGAAGGTCCAGGAACAGCGACCAGACCGGCAGCGGTGGACTGTAGCGCGTGACAATGGCGTCATCCTCGTTCGCAGCGGACTGGCGATAGACCCCGGGCTCGACACGGACGGCATCAACCGTAATGGCGCCCGCCCTTTCCGCCCGATCGATCCGCCACCGCTTCGGTTCGGCCCGGCCGTCATCCATCAGGACAACGTCGCCGGGCCCAAGATCGGCCTGGGACGGCGGCAGGACGAAGCGCGCCGTGTCACGCGACACGACTGACTCGGCCAACCAGCGCTCGGCGATGGCACGGCCTTCAGCCCGGGTCAGCGACATCGGAAACTCGCTGTCGCTGACGGTTTCTCCCCGGGCGTCGGCCAGGCTGGCTTCGGCTGTGGCAGCGGCATAATCGCCGCCCGATTCGACATGCGTCAGCCGAAGCCGCCCCGACAATTCCGCCTGCGCGGCCCGGACGGTTTCAAGACCGCGAACCTCGTCTGCAACCGCCAGATGCTCGCGCCCCAAGGCACGCTTCACCGTCCCGTCGCGCGGGATGAAGCACAGGCAGCCGTCGCGTTCGACCGCATCAATGCCATGCGCCAGCAGGATCGGTTGCAGCGCGGCCCGGCCGGTTTCACCCCCGTTGACATGGAAGCCGCGAACAACGCCGGTGACGGCGCTTACGTCGAAGTTGGAAACGCCTGCCTCACGGCAGATATCTGCTATGACCGCGGCCAGCATGACCGATCCGGCCCGCCCGTTCAGCCAGTGACCCCTCTGCCAGGCCGGACCGTCCGACCAAAGGTCGGGCCTGCCCGGAAAGGCCGGATAAGGACGTGCGTCCCAGCACCAGACATGCGCCCGGTCCAGCACAACCATCCGGCCGCCAGCCGCCCGTGCGGGATTGTTGGCGGGCTTGGACCAGTAAGAGGTCACCGCCTGGATGTAGGCCGCCTGGATCGCATCGTCCCGCTGCCCATTGGAGTAATGGGGCAGCGTGCTTTCCGAACTCATTGCGTCCAGGAACTTGTTCGGCTGGTTCGTGGCCTTGTCCAATGCGGCGCAGCCATATTCGGTGAACCAGATCGGCTTCGACCCAGGCACCCACCCCGTCGCTTCGCGAGAGCGGACGCCTTTCGGACGGTTATAATGCAGGTTCTGCCACCACCCGGCCAGGTCCTTGTAGCGCCAGACCCAGGCCTCGTCATAGCCGCCGTCGGTAATCGGCGTCCTGATCTGCGCGTCCCGATCCGCATCGCTGGCGTAATACCAGTCATAGCCCTCGCCGCCGCAGACGTTCCCCGCCAGGTATTCGGGGTTGCTGATGCGACCCCACTTCGCGTCCAGATGATCCTCTCCGTCGCGCCAGTCGGACAGCGGCATGTAGTTGTCGATGCCGATGAAATCGATGTCCGGATGCGACCAAAGCGGATCGAGGTGGAAGAACAGCTCTCCGCCGCCGGGGTGGTGGCCAAAGTACTCGGACCAGTCGGCGGCATAGCCGATCTTGACCGAAGGCCCCAGGATCGCGCGCACATCTTCGGCCAGGCGGCACAGTTGCTGAACGGCAGGATAGCTGTTCCCTGCGCCCCGGATCTGGGTCATGCCAACCATTTCGGACCCGATCAGGAAGGCGTCGATGCCTCCAGCCGCCGCACAAAGATGGGCGTAATGCAGGATGAAGCGGCGATAGGACCACTGATCGGGGCCATGATACGAGACCTTGTCACCCTCTCGCCGGAAGTCGCTGATCGCCGCCGTTCCGAAGAACGCCTCTACCTCCGCCTGGGCAGCGGCCGTCCCGTCGACGGATCCAGGCTGACCCGGCGCACGCGACGTGGTGACCCGGCCGCGCCAGGGCATGACCGGCTGTTCTTGCGCGCCATAGGGATCGGCCAGGCCATTGCCCGCCAGTTGCTCCATCAGGATGAAAGGATAGAACACCGCCTTGCGCCCCGATGCGGCGATGGACCGCAAGGCCTCGACGACCGATAGGTCAGCAGGCGTCCCGCCATAGATCGGCCGGTCGTTCACCCGCGCGACCTGGGCTGCGGCCTGTCGGTCGATCCCGGCGACGGACCAGGGCATCTCGGACCCGTCGATCTCCTTCTGCTCGACCTTCGGCTGGACCGTGCAGCGGTTGATCCGCAAGTCGCTTCCGAACCAGGACACAACAAGCGACACCGAACCGACATTGGGCAGTTCGCGCCCCAGGATGTTCATCGAGGCCGTGAAGTCCGTGCCGCCCATCGGCGTGTTGACGTTCGTCGTGCGCAACTCGCCCAGGCCCAGGTCCTGATTGACCGCGGTGGTGGCCAAGGAATACTCGCCGGTGCCCGGAATCAGCGCGACCGCCCGCACATCGCGGCACAGACCGCTTCCGTCCTGCGCAGGCGACGTGACCTCAAAACTTAGCTGCGGCATGCGGTTGCCCCAAGCCTCGAGGTTCAGGTCTTCCAGCACGACATAGGCCAGCCCGCGATAGGCCGGCGCCATATCGCCCTCATGCGCTTCGACTGCAGGGTCAGGGCGCTGATCCTCGTCGCCGTTGTAGACGCGCATGTTCAGGTCATCGGCCGAGATTTCCTCACCATCCGCCCAGACGCGGCCGACCCCCAGGATCCGGCCCTCGCACAGTGCAAGGGCCACTGACAGGCGATAGCTGATCTGGGTGACGGTGGACCGCGGCGTTCCCTTGCCACCGCCCGCGTCCTCGGACCGCGCGATCTCCTCAAGCGGCGAGGTCCAGATGACGTGCCCCGGCAGCCGCATCTGGCCCCAGATGCGAGGAATGGGCGCACCCTCGCCCGCAGTCTGCAGGCGCAGCCGGTCGATCCGGCCGGTTTCAACGGCCTTCGAGCCGCTGCCCAGCAGCCGCTGGTCGATGACCCGCCCAACGGTCGCACCAACCGCGCGGCCGATCACGGCACCCGACAGGCCCAGAACCGCGCCGCCGAAGCTTCCGCCAATCGACGCGCCTACGGCGGACAGCACGATGGTCGCCATGATGGCCTCCTAAGGTCAGAATTCAGGGAAAACGGAACCGGCCAGCGATCCGGTTCTGCCAGGGCGTCGTCAACGGGCTGTCGATGACGCCATGGGCGTTATAGGCATGGATGAACCTCGGCGCCTCGCCCGCCTCGCACAGGATGCCAAGGTGCTTGGCAACCGCTCCGGCGCGCATCCGGAACAGCAGCACGTCCCCAGGCCGCATCGCATCTTCGCGCGCCACGGGAACAAGATGGCGCAGCGCGGCCTCCATCAGGACTTCATGTGCGCCGCCCTCGCCCCAATCAGGCGTATAGGGTGGCGGCGCCTCCGGTTCGGCGCCGTATCGTTCACGCCAGATGCCGCGGATCAGGCCCAGGCAGTCGCAAGCGACGCCCTTGGTGCTGGCCTGGTGCTGATAGGGCGTGCCGATCCACCCGCGCGCGAAGCGGACCACATCCTCAACCACGACGATACCCCGCTTGCGGCGCCATGATCCAATCCTCGGACGGAAGATGCGGAAAGCCGCGAAAGTTGACAAAATTGTCGAACTTCTCGCGGCAAGTCGCGGCACGCTTGTCGCAGCCCGCCACAAGCCGCACCCGGTCCGCTGCCGCCGGCGTGATGCTCAGGCCCTGCCACAACTCGATCTCGCGCAGCCCGCCCGGCAATGCTGTATCGTTCTTGATCGTGGCTCTCAGCCCCTCGGCTTCGCCGCTCAGGACATTCAGGCTGCCCCTTTCGAACCAGCCGGCCTCGTATACCGGAAAATTGGCAAAGCGCAGGATGCGCCCGTCCTCGATGGTTGTGATCCGGGCCTCGGCCACGAATGTCTCACCCGTCAGCGCCAGCTTGCAGCGGCCGTCGCCCAAACGGGCCGAGCAGCGCGGATGGAAAACACGCCCGCGCGCCATGTTCAGCGGCTCGGACAGACCGCGAAGTTCGGCGCGGAAGGCGCCCTGCGAGCGAGCAATCTCGCCCAGGCTGCCGGCGAAGACTAGGCGGCGGCGGGCGACATCTTCCCAGTCGACCTCCCACATCTTGACCTCGGCACCATCCCACCGGCCTGCAAGGACATCTTTCTCCGTGATGGCATCATCAGACAGCGCGCCTTCGGCCTCGGAATTGTCGACCGACAGTCCCGTCGCCTGAACCAGGGCGCGGGCCGACATGCCGTGATCGGGCCGGAAGGTTATCCCGCCAAAGGTCAGCGCGGCGTCATGATCGGTAAATCCCAGAACCATCTCGTCGCCACGGCGCACCATCCAGGCGCGTGCGATTGTCGTGACCGTCATACCCGCACCTCGATCACCGGGATCGCAGGCATCTCGCCTGCCTGGAAGGACGCAACCGAGACGGCGATCCGGTCGGTATCGAAGCGGACAGGAACGTCGAATTCATAGCCGGCTGTTACCTCGGCTCCTGGATCGGGGGCGTCGCTGAAGGTGATCAGCCCCTTGGCGTGATCGACCTGATAGTGGGCGCCGGGGAACACTTCGCTGCCACCGATTCCCGCGCGGACGCTGTCCTTGACCGGCTTGTTGATCGGCCGGGTATAGTGGCCAGGTCCGGATGAATAGGTCTTGGTCAGCTGAAAGACTTTCGTCACGCCGTCACCCTTCGCAATGACCTGATCGCTGAAGGACGGCGCACGCGACGGAAGGCAGCTTTTGTAGTCGGACCAATCCTTCCAGCGGAACCCATGCAGCTGCCCCGCCCGCGCCTCGAAGAATGCAACCAAGGCCGACAGGTCGTCCAGCGACCGCAGGCCCATCCCGGCGTCATAGCGGCGCCGTGCATGGGCCCACGGCGTGTTGCGTTCCTCGAACCCGCTGGCAAGCGCGACGATCTCGGTCCGCCGTTCCGGCCCGCCCACCGATCCGAAGGACAGGTTTGCGGGAAATCTTACCTCGTGAAATGCCATTGCCGTCCCTGTTTCAGCTGTTGCGTTCGCCGCGGGCCAGAACCCGGCCCAGTTGCGCCGCGATCTGCGACTGGCTGCGTTGGAAGCCCGCGACATCGGGGGTCGAGACGTTGACCGTCACGTTGACCGCCCGCGACCCGCCACCTGCGGCCGCCACGCCCAGCCGACCGTCCGCGCCGCGGCGCAGCGGCATGATCGCCTCGGGGCCAGCCTCGCCCATCAGGCCGGTGGCGCCGCGCATCGGGAAATGCGTAGGCTGGCTGACGACCCCGCCCTTGGCAAAGGGCATGACGCGCCCCTGCACGAAGGCCCCGCCATCGGCGAAGGGCACCGCGCCCGACAGCATTCCCCCGATCCCCTGGGCCAACGAACCGGCAAGCGCATTCTCGACCGGCTTCATCGCCATGGAAAAGACCGTGTCCGAGATCGACCGCCCGATGCCCTTCAGCGCGTCCGACAGCTTCTCGCCGTCGAAGATCAGGTTGTCGAAGGCCCGTCGCAGCCCCCCCTCGATGCCGGAACTGAGCGAGCCGACCTCGCGGGCAGTGACCGTCATGGATTGCCGCAGCCGCTCCAATTCTGCCTCGAATGCGGCAGTCATGCGGCTGGTCTGGCCGAAGCCTTGGTCAAGCTCGTCCAATGTCGTGGTGAAACCGTCCTTGTTGGCCATAAGCCTTGCCCCTTATCCAGAAGTGTCACGCGGGCGGTCGGGAAAGCGCGCGGCCAGTTCCGCCAGCCGGTCGCGTGTCATGGCGGGCGGCCCCGCCTCGACGCCCAGCATCAGCGCCAGTTCGGCAGGGGTCAGCGCCCAGAACTGGTCCGGGCGCAGCCCCAGCCCGCGCATCCCGGCCCGCATCAGGCCGGGCCAGTCCAGGCCCCCGCTCATGCCGCGATCCGGAACGCCCGCGCCAGAAGCTCGGCCGCGGCACGGCCCGCCGCGACCGGACCGCCGCCGATCTCGACAGTGAGAAGGTCCGCCGCCGCGCCGCGCCAGCCGCCGCCGCGAAGGCCCGCCACCAGCACCGCCAGCACGTCGCGGCTGCTGAAGCGGCCTGCCTCGAAGCGCGCGGCAATGGCCATCAGACTGTCTGCGCCCAGGTCGTGTTCCAGTTCGGCCAAGGCGCCCAATGTCAGCCGTGCGACATAAGGCGTGCCGTCCAGCACAACCTCGACCTCACCGCGCAACGGGTTCGTCATGGCAGCGCCACGAAGGCCAAGGCCCCGGCCGAGGCCATCGTCACCTCATATGTCGCCTCGCCGTTATAGCTGCCGGCATATTCCAGCGCAGTGATCTGGAACGGGCCTTCCACCGTGCCGAAGTCCGGGATCACCACCTGGAAGCGCGGCACTTCTCCGTCAAAGAAGATCTGGCGCGCCCGCCCGTCGGTATTGGCGTCGCGGAAAACGCCCGATCCCGAGATTGATGCGCTGCGGACCCCGGCCCCGCCCAGAAGCTCGCGCCAGCCGCCTTCGCTTTCCAGGCTGGTCACATCGACCGTCTCGGCGTTGAACGACAGGCGCGAGGCGCGCAGCCCGGCAATCGTCTCGAACGCCCCGTCGCCGGTCATGTCCATCTTGATCAGAAGATCGCGTCCATTCTGTGCCGCCATTGGCTCTACTCCTCAGCCCAGATCTATCCGCGCCCGGAAGGTCAGATCGACCCGCCGCGCAGCACCGTTTTCCACCCGACGCGCCCTTGCGCGTTGGAACCACAAACCCGTCAGCCGCCCCCGGCTCAGCGCCAGGGGGGCCTGGTCCAAGGCATCGGCCACCGCCACGGCTGCCGCCTTGACCGCCGCAAAGCCCGCGCCGAGGTCCGCGCCCGACAGGACCGACACGACGAAATCGTGCTGCGACGCCGCCGCCGTCATGTCCCCGGCATCCCGCACATCCTCGGGACCAAGCGAGACAAAGACGCCCGAAGGCGCATCGACAGGCATCGCGTCGAAGATCGCATCGCCTACCAGGTCGCTCAGCGCCGCATCGGCGCGCAGATGCTGATACACCGCCCCCTGCAGGGCGACGCTTGCTGCATAACTCATGCCTGGGCCTCCTCTCGGGCAAAGCAGGTCAGCCAATGGCCCGCCCCATCACGCTCGGCCACGGCCTCGATGACGAACAGGCGCTGTCCCATCCGCATCCTCTGGCCAGCCGCAGGACGCCGAGGATCGCCTGCCCTGGCGCCCCGTACCGTGATCCGCCAGGACACCACGCTTTCCGGTGCGACCTCGGCCCCGCGTTCCTGGCCGGCGCCGGCCTTCATCTCGGCCCACAGGGTTCCCATCCGCTGCCAGACGGTGCGATAGCCGCCCATTCCGTCCCCCTGGCGAACCGAGCCTTCCAGTTCCAGCCGGACATTCAGGTTCGGCACGCTCATCGCCGCGCCTCGCGGCTGCCGCGCCCGGCCAGCGTCCGGACCTGACGCCAGCGCTCGATCAGCGCGCTGACCCCGAAG
Source organism: Paracoccus sp. AK26 (assembly GCF_011801365.1). NCBI lineage: Bacteria > Pseudomonadati > Pseudomonadota > Alphaproteobacteria > Rhodobacterales > Paracoccaceae > Paracoccus > Paracoccus sp. AK26. Next base: position 1,106,763 of record NZ_CP041041.1, on the reverse strand, counting down.
GGCATCCCGCCCTTCGTGCCGTCATGTCCGCGATCCTCGTAATAACGCGCGGCCAGCATCAGAACCGCCTGCGCCAGATCCGCCGGAACCTGCGACCAGCTATCGCCGAAGCCCGCGACAAAGGTCACGCTGACTGTCCCACGCCGGGGAACATGCGGCAGGATCACCCCGGTCGGCAGGATCATCGGCCGCTGCCCGTGCGGCAGAAGGCGCCAGTTCTCCTGCGGAACCTCAGTCACTGTGCCCATGCCGTCGTCGATCTCGACCTTCTCGACCTGCGTCACGGGCGCCAGGGGCAGCGTCTGGCCCAGCCGGTCGCGCCAGTCGTCCAGTTGCATCGTGAAGCGCCGCGTCAGCAGGACCTTTCCGGTCCGCGCCTCGATCGTCGCGATCGCGGCCCGCAGGAACCCTGCCAGGGCCATGTCTTCCGCCGTGTCGTCTGCAATCTCGAACCCTGTTCCAAGCCGCAGATGCTCGCGCAGCGCCGCGACAGGCAGCGCCTCGGCTGCCGGCGCCGTTTCCTCGATCAGCATCATCTCGCGAACCTCCCGTCCTGCTGTCCGCTTGTCATCCACCGGGACAAGGCCGCCCTTGGGCCTTGCCGTCGCATCAAGTCGGGAAAGACCGCGCCCGCGCGCCGGCCATAAGCGCGCGCGGACAGTTGCAAAGCCGGAATGGCCAGCGACCCGCGCGCGGTCTTTCCCTCACCTGGTCCCGCGATCCGGGATCAGGCGAACTGCAGCAGCTTGATGGCGCGGAAATCCGTCACGCCGCCGCCGACGCGCTTGGTCGCGTAGAACAGCACATGCGGCTTGGCGCTGAACGGGTCACGCAGGACGCGCAGGTCGGGACGTTCGACAATCGTATAGGCGGCGCGGAAGTCGCCAAAGGCGACGGCCTTGGCGTCCGTCCCGATGTCGGGCATGTCCTCGCTGATCAGGACAGGATAGCCCAGCAGCTGCGGGGTCTGCCCTGCGGCAAGCGCATCGGTCCACAGGAAGCGCCCGTCGGCATCCTTCATCTTGCGGATGGCGGCGGCGGTCTTCGAGTTCATGACGAAGCTGGCATTGACCCGATATTCGGCCCCCAGGGCATAGATCAGGTCGATCAGCGCATCCGCAGGGGCCCCCGTGTCGAACCCGCCCATCGTGCCGGTCTCGATCACGCCGATCTTGCCATCTCCTGCCGAGGCGTTGGGCGCGGTCGGATAGGCCATGATCCCCTTGGGCTTGGCCACGCCGTCGCCGGTGATGAAGGCCGCGGCTTCGGACCGGGCAAACTTGTCGGCGATACGCTCGGCCAGCCAGGCCTCGACATCGAAAGCCGCGTCGTCCAGCAGACGCTGGCTGGCCTTGGGCATGGCCGAAAGCTCGTGCAGCGGGATCGAGATGCGCTCGATCTGGCCGGATGCCGTCTCGGGCGCACCGGTTTCGGTGGCCCAGCCCGCGGCGGTCTCGCCCTTCTCGACCAGCACCTCATAGCTGGCGGATTCGATCGTCACCACGTTTGCCAACTTGCGCAGCGACGCACCCGACCGCAGCACGTTCTGCACCGTTTCCGCAACCTGCGGCGCCGCCAGGAAGCCGCCGTCGCTGGCAACCGTCAGGCCCTTCTCCTCGATGACAAGGCCGCGCAGGCCGTCATCGTCGCCGCTGCGAAGATAGGCGTTGAACGCCTTCTGGTGGGGCACCTCGACCTCGGCGGTGGCGGACAGAGGGGTGCGGCCACGGATGGCGGTCTTGCGATCAAGCATGTTCATGCGCTCTTCCTGTGCAGTGAATTTCTTCTGAATGTCATCACGAAAGCCTTTGAGTTCGCTGACGAACCCAAGCATGGCCCCCTTCAGGTCGGCAGCCGTGCCGCCACCCTCCGCGGCTTTCACCTCGGTCATGATCTTCTCCTCATCACGATGATCGGGGTCGCCGCCCGTTCTGGCCGCCCCTGCCTTCGGACCGCCTTGGCAGTCCAAACCCTGGGATGCGTGCCTGCACGCACCCGCCGATCTCAATTCCGCAAGGCTTCCGCTGCCGCCGTGAACAGCGCCGCCACCTCGCGCAGGTCGTCCGCCTCCTTGCGACCGACCTTGGCCTCGGGCAGCATCGGGAAGGTGACCAGGGACACCTCCCACAACTCGACCTCGGCCAGCACCCGGCGACCTTGCTTGTCACGTTCAGCGCGGATCGTGCGATAGCCGATCGACAACCCGTCGATGGCCCCCGCCTGGATCAGTGCCGCGGCTTCGCGGGCCTGGGCCACCTCGGGCAGAAGCCTGCCCTTGACCCACAGGCCCTTCTCGTCCTCGCGGATCTCGTCCCAGACGCCAATGGGCTTGGCGGGGTCGTGCTGCCACAACATCCGCACCTTGTCGCCCTTGGCCGCCAGCCGCGCCAGCGACGCCTGGAACGCCCCGGGCGCCACCGCGTCGCCGCCCTGGTCGGTCAGGCCAAACAGGCTGGCATAGCCTTCGATCACCTGCCCGTCCGACAGCACGGGCGCACCGCCCGCGAATTTCACCTCAAGTCCCGGAACCATCCATCAGCCTCCTTTGGGCGCAAATTCCAGAATGCCCTGCACCGCCTGCGTCAGGATCACCGCGACGACGCCATAGACGGTCATCCACAGCCGCCGCTCCAGCCCCTCGATCAGCGCCTCGATCCGCTCCAGCCGCTTCTCCATGGTGCCGAACTGCAGCGCCATGATCCGCTCCTGGACCTCGAACCGCTGGTCATGCCAGCCAAAGCCGTCCTTGACGAAACGCGACCCTTCCATAAGGTCACGCCCCGGCCAGGGGCGGCAGGCCCAGAAGCGCCCGCTTTTCCGCATCCGTCAGGAACAGCGCCTCGCCGATCCGCTTCCATTGCTGGTCGCGCTCCTCGGCAAGCGCCGGGATGCGGTCGGGGTCGGGGCGCAGATCGACCTCGGCACCCAGATGCTCGGACAGCCACCAGGCAACAGATGCCGCGACCCGCGTGGCCAGCGGCAGCACCGTCAACCGATAGAACGCCCGGTGCGCCTCGGCATAATTGGCATAGGTCGCGTCGCCGGGGATCCCCAGCAGCATCGGCGGCACGCCGAAGGCCAAGGCGATCTCCCGCGCCGCCGACAGCTTGGTCTCGTGAAACTCCATGTCGCTGGGGCTGAACCCCATCGGCTTCCAGTCGAGTCCGCCTTCCAGCAGCATCGGGCGGCCCGCGTTGCGCGCGCCCTGGTGGTTCATCTCGATTTCACTTACCAGCCGGTCGTATTGCTCGGGCGACAGGACGCCCTGCCCGTCAACGCCCTTGTAGACAATGGCCCCGGAAGGCCGCGCCGCATTGTCCAGCAGCGCCTTGGACCAGGCCGACGCGCTGTTATGCACATCCAGCGCCACCGCCGCCGCCTGCATGGGCGACAGACCGTAATGGTCATCCTGAGGGTGGAAGGACTTGATATGGCAGATCGGATCGGGACTTCCGGTCATGTCAAAACGATGCTTGCGCCCTCCGACCGAATAGTCATAGGCCACGGGCCAACCATCCGCGCCGGGAACGATGCTCATCCGGTCCGACCGCAGGACGTGCAGTTCCTCGGGCAGACCCTGCGCCCCAAGTCCCGCAGCCTCGACATAGCCGTTGCCCGACAGCAGCATCTGCCCGAACAGCGCCTCGAACAGTTCCGCCCGGCCCTGCCCCGGATTGGGTCGCCGCAGCAGATCCAGCACCGGATGCACGTCATAGCGCCGCTCGCGATCCTCGCAGACCAAAGGCACCGCCGCCGCCGCCTCGGCGATCAGCTTGACGCAGCGAAAGCCTACCGGATTGCCGACAAAGCCGCCGCGCGTCAGGCTGGCCGTGTCGCGCGACGACCAGACGGTCCTGCCGCCGCTGGCAAAGGCCACGACCCGGCCCGTCGCACTGGCCTTTCTTTCCGGCACGGGGGCCTGCTTCTCCTCCCGCGAAAACAATCGAAACGCCATCATTTGCCTCCTTGCCAACGAAAAAGGGCCGCCAGACGGCGGCCCTTTCATCTTGGTCCAAATATCCCGCAGGGGTCTGGGGGCGCGAGGCCCCCAGCCTTGCCTCACAGCCGCCGCATCTGCGGCCGCCGCCAGCTTGCCCCCGGCTCGATCACCAGTTCGTGGATCGCCCAGACCAACGCATCCAGCCGGTCAGGCGACCCGCGCCCCTCAAAGCCGCGCACCGTCATCTGGCACATCTGATCCTCCAGCGCGCCCAGCCCGCGCAGGTGCTTGACCCGCCCCTGCTCGTACAGCGCTGCCACAGGCTCGGCCCGCAGCCCCTTGCCCCGGCCCGCCCGCAAGGCGCGGAACGGGACCAGGGGATCCACCTGCCGGATCACGCTTTCCACTAGGTCACCGCCCTGGTTCACCTCGGCCACCAGTCGCTCGGCGCCGTGGCGGTCCATCGCGGCAATGGCGGCCCGCGCCCAATCCAGCGGCCCGCCCTTCACCGTGGCATCCTCCAGCACATAGGCGGTCCAGCTTCCCGGCTCGCCCTCGGCCACGACACCCGCGACCACGATCCCGCATTCGTCGCTGGCCTTGCCCGCCGTCACCGCCGGATCGACCGCCACGACCACGCGCGACAGCTTCGGCGCGCGTTCCACCCGGGCGCCTTCCAGCATCGCCGTGGTCCACAGCGCGCCCTCGACATCGTCCAGCAGCACCCCGTCCAGCTCCTGCCGCCCCAGCCGCGTCCCGCCATAGCGTGACGCCACCTCGGCCAGAAAGCTCTCCGCCAGATAGGCGCGGTTCGCATCCGTGGGCGCATGGGTCGTGACCGTCGAGGCGTTACCCAGGATCCGCTTCAGCACGCCCACATTTCGCGGGGTGGTGGTCACGACCTGCTGGGGATGCTCGCCCAGCCGCAGCGCGAATTGCAGCATGTCCCAGACATCCTCGGACTTCTTCCACTTGGCAAGCTCGTCCGCCCAGGCCGCGTCGAACTGCGGCCCGCGCAGCGCCTCGGGCTCATGCGCGGAATAAACCGTGGCGGTCGCGCCATTGGCCCACACCAGCCGCCTGCGCCCGGCTTCCCAGACGGGCCGCCGGTCGGGGGGCGAACAGGCAAGGATCCCGCTTTCGCCGAACACCATCACCTCGCGCACCTGGTCAAAGGTTTCGCCCACCAGCGCCACGCGATGGCATTTCCCCGGTGCGGCGGCGGTCGGCCCCTCGACCATCCGCCGCACCCATTCGGACCCGGCACGGGTCTTGCCCGCGCCGCGCCCGCCCATGATCACCCAGGTCTTCCAGTCACCCTCGGGGGGCAACTGGTGCGGCAGGGCCCAGAACTCGAACAGCCAGGGCAGCGCCATCAGTGCGTTCTCCGACAGCCCGCCCAGGAATGCGTCAACGTCCTCCGGCGCTGCGGAGGCAAGCCAGGCGGCGCCCGATCTCATCTCGTGCCTGGCCAAGGTCGAGGCTTCCGCACCCGACCCCTCCGGCGATATCCTTGCGTAACTTGTCAACCCTGTTCCTTTCCGCCATGAGAAGGCCGACCGCCTCGCGGACGACCTTCGCGGTTTGCATGGCTTCCTTCAGCTCGGCCGGGTCCACGGCCCCGCTCTGCCGGGCCTCCAATGCGGCCTCGTGACGCTTGAGATCCTTGACATAGGACCAGAACAACCCTTCAGCGACGGCGATGGCCTCATGTGGATCCATCGCTGCCTCCGCACTCGCAACCGGCTTCACGCCCCCCCGCGGCAGGGCTTCCCCGGCCGCGAACGGTCCTTCGGGATCAGCGATCCCGCGCCATTCCATATCGTTCATGCAAACTGTCCCGCCTCGTGTCCTGTCCGCACGAGCCGAAAACTGAAAAAGCGGCCCTAGAGGTCGCCCCCCGGCCGCTTGCCCACTTTTCCCAGCATGTAAATGTTCTACTTCAGGGCGTTCGGTAAGTCAATCGCTAAACCCAAGGGCGCACGCAACAGGGACGTTTAACGATCCCGAACAAAGGGTTGACCGATGCAACACCCCCTGCAACACCTCGACATCAGGCCCCGTCGTCTGGCCCAACGAAGGGGCGGGATCGGTGCAACAGGATTCGCCTCTCAGGCGTCGCGGCTGCCTTTTCCCTTGCTCTTGCCCCGGGCTTCCGTGGCGGCGGCGATGGCATTGGCGGCCTCGTCCTGCATCTTCTGGGCAAAGCCCACCATCTGCGCGGCATAGGCCTCGGCCCATTCCGGCAGGTTGCCCGATTTCATCGCAGCGGCGCGCATCTCCTCGCCCTTTTCGCGCATCTTCTGGAACTGGTCTTCCCATGCGGATTGCATCGCCTGCCACTGGTTGCGGACATTCTCGCCCGCTTCCTCGAAGTAGCCGCGCATCTGCCGGTTCATCTCGTCCTGGCGCTGCATGGCCGTTTCCTGCCACTTGCGGGCGCTGTTCATCATCTCGTCATTGCGCGAGGTCATCTCGTCCTGCCATTCCGCCACGCGCTTTTCATAGGTGCGGGCATTCTCCGCCAGGGTCGAGAACATGTCGGACAGTTTCATGGCACAATCTCCTGAAAGGCGACGGCCGGCGCGGGATCACGCCATGGAAAAAGCCCGCCCCTTGCGATCAGCCTGCGCAAGGGGACGGGCTTTGTCAAACCCTTTGAACGGCTTGCGACTCAGCCGTCGCCCTGGACCGGGCTGGTCACGTCGCCGCCTTGCTGGCGCTCGATCTCGCGCCAGCGGGCCACGGCCGCATTATGCTCGGCCAGGGTCCGAGAGAAGGTGTGCCCGCCCGTCCCGTCGGCCACGAAGAACAGGTAATCGGTCGTGTCCGGGTTCAGCGCCGCCCTGATCGCGGCCCGGCCCGGATTGGCGATCGGAGTGGGCGGCAGCCCGTCGACGCGATAGGTGTTATAGGGCGTCGTCGCGGCCAGTTCCGACCGCCGCAGCCCCCGGTCCAGCACCCCTTCGCCATTGGTGATGCCATAGATCACCGTCGGGTCGGTTTCCAGCCGCATCCCCTGTTCCAGCCGGTTGACGAAGACGCTGGCGACCTGCGGACGCTCATCCGCCACGCCCGTCTCCTTCTCGACGATCGAGGCCATGATCAGCGCCTCCTCGGGCGTCTCATAGGGCAGGCCGAAGGGCCGCGCCTCCCATTCGGCGGCAAGGATCGCGGATTGCCGCTGCGCCATCTCGGCCAGCAGCGCGCTGCGGCTGGCGCCCTTCTCGACCTCATAGGTGTCGGGGGCCAGGCTGCCCTCGGCCGGCACTTCCTCGACCTCACCGGTCATGAAGGTCGCGGCCTTAAGCGCCTCGACCACCTGCCAGCTTGTCACCCCCTCGGCCATCGCGACGCGCAGCCGCGCACCGGGCTTGTCGACAGCGGCGATGATTGCCTCGGGGGCGGTCTCGGTGGCGGGGTTGAAGCGCGCCATCTCCTCGAAGGCGCCGGTATCGGGGTTCATGTCGCGCAGCAGCACGGTGTTTTCCCGCACGCCCACGCGCACGATCACCTCGGTCCCGCAGGTGGAAGGCCCGCCCGCCGTGATGACGCCGACGATCTCCTCCATGCTGGCGCCCGGCGGCACCAGATAGCTGCCGAACTTCAGGTCGCGCGCTTTGTCCATGTAATCGGCGCCTGCGCGGAAGACATAGGAATTGCTGATCGCCCCCTGCTCGGCCAGTTGCTGGCTGACGGCGTTCAGGCTAGCGCCCGGCGTCACCTGCACGCATTGCGCCACCGCACTTGGCCCCGGCCCGGTGAACTGGTGCTTGCCCCAGGCCACCGCCGCCGCCGCCGCGATCAAAAGCACGATCAGCAGCGTCAGGAAGTTCGAGGCGATGTTGCGCCAGATCATTCCTTGACCGCCCGCAGCACAAGGCTGGCATTGGTGCCGCCAAAGCCGAAGCTGTTGGACAAGGCCACATCCACCTTGCGCCGAACGGCCGCGTTGGCAGCCAGGTCAAGCCTCGGCTGGACCGCCGGATTGTCCAGGTTGATGGTTGGCGGGCAGATGCCGTCGCGGATCGCCAGCACGCAGAAGATCGCCTCGACCGCGCCGGCGGCTCCCAGCAGATGCCCGATGCTGGATTTCGTCGATGACATCACCACATTCGGCGCGTGATCGCCCAGCAGGCGTTCGACCGCGCCCAGTTCGATCGTGTCGGCCATCGTGCTGGTGCCGTGCGCGTTGATATAGTCGATGTCCGACGCCTCAAGCCCGGCATTCTTCAGTGCGTTCCGCATCGCCCGGAAGCCGCCGTCGCCATCCTCGCTGGGCGCCGTGATGTGATACGCGTCGCCCGACAGGCCATATCCCAGCACCTCGGCATAGATCTTCGCACCCCGCGCCTTTGCGTGCTCGTATTCCTCCAGCACCAGGCAACCCGCGCCCTCGCCCATGACAAAGCCGTCGCGGTCGACGTCGTAAGGGCGGCTGGCCGATTGCGGGTCGTTGTCGCGCTTGGTGGACAGGGCCTTGCAGGCGTTGAAACCCGCGATCCCGATCTCGCTGATGGGGCTTTCCGCGCCGCCCGCGACCATCACATCCGCATCGCCCAGCATGATCAGCCGCGCCGCATCGCCGATCGCATGCGCGCCCGTGGAACAGGCCGTCACCACCGCATGGTTCGGCCCCTTGTAGCCAAAGCGAATGGACACCTGCCCGGACACCAGGTTGATCAGCGCGCCGGGAATGAAGAAGGGTGATACCCGCTTCGGCCCGCGTTCCTTGATCAGCACCGCCGTTTCCGCGATCGAGGTCAGCCCGCCGATCCCCGACCCGATCATGACGCCGGTCCGTTCGCGATCCTCCTCGGTCTGCGGCTCCCAGCCGGAATCCTTCACCGCCTGCTCGGCCGCGGCCATGCCATACAGGATGAAGTCATCGACCTTGCGCCGATCCTTCGGCTCCATCCAGTCATCGGGGTTGAACGTTCCGTCGCTGCCGTCGCCGAAGGGGATTTCGCAGGCGTATTTCGTCACGACATCCTTTGGATCGAACCGCGTGATCCGCCCGGCGCCGGACTGCCCGGCCAGCAAACGCTCCCACGTCGCCTCGACACCGCAGGCCAGCGGCGTGACCATGCCCATTCCGGTGACTACAACCCTGCGCATCCGCGATGTCCTTCAAGCTGCAAATTCGTTGCGGCCCTGATACACGCGCCAGCAGATCCGCGCAACGCCGGGGCTTTCACACCGGCGCCATTCATCTTGGGAAAATATCCCACAGGGGGTCCGGGGGACGTGAAGTCCCCCGGCCGCCGCGGGACGCAAAGCCTCAGATCAGCCCCTCGGCCCGGAAATCCGCCCGCAGGTCACGCTCGGGGCGCGGGCCGACATGGCCGATCACCTCGGCCGCAGCAACGCAGCCCATCCGGCCCGCCACCGCCAGCGGCGCGCCAACGGCAAGGCCATACAACAGCCCCGCCGCGAACTGGTCCCCCGCGCCCGTCGCGTCGACCGGAACAAGGCGGTGGACGGGCGCCGTCACGCGCTCCCCGTCGCGGATCAGGATCGCATCCTCGCCCGACCGCGTGCAGATCACCGTGCCGCAATCGGCCTGGGCCAGCCGCAAGGCCTCCTCCAGATCCGTGACCTGATAAAGCGAAGTCCATTCGTGGACGTTCCCGATCACGTAATCCATCGGCCCTGCCACAAGCCGCCGGAAATCCTCGCGGTGACGGTCCACGCAGAACGGGTCCGACAGCGCGATCCCCGCCTGCCCGCCCGCATCGTGGCAGGATTTCGCGGCCTTCAGGAAAGCCTCTTTCCCCTTGGGCTTGTCGAAGAGGTATCCTTCCAGGAACAGCCAGCCGGCACCCTGGAAAACCGACGGGTTCACGTCCTCCGGCCCAAGTTCGGCCGAGATCCCCAGATAGGTGTTCATCGACCGCTCGCCGTCGGGCGTCACCAGGATGATGCTGCGGGACGTCGGCAACTGGTCCCCCACGACCGGCGGGTTGACGAAGACCGTCCCCGCTGCCTCGGTCTGCTCGGCATAGGACAGGCCCAGCGGATCGTCCGCAACGCGCCCGATGAAGGCCGTGCGCAGGCCCAGCATCCCGATCCCCGCCAGCGTGTTCGCGACCGACCCGCCCGGCACCAGCTTTGACTGCGCGCGCCCCGGCCCGTGATCGTCCGCCTGCGCGGCCATCAGGTATTCCGACCGCTCGCGCTCGATCAGCTGCATGATCCCCTTCTGCACGCCAAGCGCCGCCAGCCGGTCCTCGGCCACCGGCGAGATCACGTCCATCACCGCATTTCCGATGCCGATCACATAGGGGGTGGTCATGCGGTCTTCTCCTCGTATGGGCACAGGTCGTAGATGGGGCAGACCGCGCAGCGCGGGCGGCGGGCCTGGCAGATGTATCGGCCGTGCAGGATCAGCCAGTGATGGGCGTTGTCCTGGAACCGGGCGGGCACGTTGTCCTCGATGGCGCGCTCGACCTCGTCCACGTCGCGGCCGGGCGCGATGAGGGTGCGGTTGCCGACGCGGAAGATATGGGTATCGACCGCCTGCGCCGGATGGCCGAAGGCGCTGTTCAGCACCACATTCGCGGTCTTGCGGCCCACGCCGGGCAGGCGCATCAGGGCAGCGCGGCTGTCGGGCACGTCGCCGCCGAATTCCTCGACCAGGATGCGCGACAGGGCAATGACGTTCTTGGCCTTCTGGCGGAACAACCCGATGGTCTTGATATGCTCGGTCAGACCCTCGACCCCAAGATCCAGCATCTTCTGCGGCGTGTCGGCGATGGCGAACAGCCCGCGCGTGGCCTTGTTCACGCCCACATCGGTCGCCTGCGCCGACAGGGCGACGGCCACGACCAGCGTGAAGGGATTGGAAAACTCCAGCTCGGTCACCGGCTGCGGATTGGCGCTTGCCAGGCGCGAGAAGATCGCGACCTGCTGGGCAAAGGGCAAGGGCTGGGCAAGACGGCGGGGCTGGACCATGACGCCCCGCTTTTGACTGCGCCCGCCCGCCAATGCAAGCCCGCTGCAATGCAAGGCGATTGTCCCGCCGGTCCAGCAGCTTCCACGCAGCCGTGACTTTCCTTTCCGGCGGAACTGGGCCAGCTTCGGCGCGTTGAGCGGCAACCGAGAATCTGCCGCGATATCAATGTCGCAAGACCAGGAAAGGGAAACCCATGAACCTTCGCGTCACAACCATTCTTGCCGTGTCGGGCCTTGTCGCCCTCGGCGCCTGCGCGCCCACCGACGGCACCGGCATGGGTTCCGGCATGAGCCGCACCCAGCAGGGCGCGCTTGCAGGCGCTGCCGTGGGCGCCGTCTTGGGCGCGACGCGCGACAGCGACAGCAACAACGAAGGCCGGGACGCCGCGCGCGGCGCGATCCTGGGCGCGGCGGCGGGCGCCGTCGCGGGCAATATCCTGGACCGCCAGGCCCAGGCGCTGCAGCAGTCGCTGTCGAACCCGAACATCCAGGTCATCAACCGCGGCTCCTACCTGCAGGTCGTGATGCCCGAGGGGATCCTCTTCGCCACCGGCTCGGCTGCCGTCTCGGGCGCCGCGCAGAACGACCTTTACGCGGTCGCGCGCAACCTGAACCAGTATCCGAACAGCCGGGTCGAGGTCGTGGGCCATACCGACAACACTGGCAGCGCCGCATTGAACATGGACCTGTCGCAGCGCCGCGCGCAGTCGGTCGCGGGCATCCTGTCTGCCGCCGGCGTCTCGTCCTCGCGCTTGGTCGCGACGGGCGCGGGCTTCAACCAGCCGGTTGCCTCGAACGACACCGCCGCCGGCCGCGCGCAGAACCGCCGGGTCGAGATCCTGATCCGCCCGACCAACTGAACCGCCCAACGCCAAGGAAAAACCCCCGCCGCTTCACGCGACGGGGGCTTTTCTATCACTGTCCGATGATGTGGCCGCGTCCTTGAAGACGCGCCCCTGTCAGTTCAACCGGCGCGCCACTTCGTCGATGGCTTCGTCGATCCCGGCAGAACGCTGGCCCGCACCCACCTGCTGCGCCAGCAGCGCAGATGCCGCAGCAACGGCCGCCTGCACCGCGCGGTCGCGGACGGCCCGCACCGCGTCGTTTTCGGCACTGGCGATCTGGTCCTCGGCGGCCTTCAGGCGACGCTCGATCGACGACTTCAGGTCGGCCTTGGATTTTGCCGCTTGGGCTTCGGCCTCGCGCTTGGCATTGGCGACGATCTGGTCAGCCTGGGTCGCCACGTCGCGCTGACGGCGTTCATAGCTGGCATAGATCTCCTGCGCTTCCTCGCGCAGGCGCTTGGCCTCGTCCAGGTCGCGGCGGATGCCCGCGGCCCGCTGGTCCAGCAGGGCGCCGATCTTGGCCGGAACCTTGAAGTAGACCAGGACGCCGACAAAGACCAGGAACGCGATCAGAACGATGAAGTTCGTGTTCCGAAGCGAAAAGAACGACCCCGTGGCGGCGGCGGCAGGACCGGCAGCCAGGGCGGCGGCCGCAGCAATGACGGCAAGACGTTTCATTTCAAGGCCCCTTTCATGCGGCTGTCCACGGCCTGATCGACCGCAGCCTGATCGACGGTCCCGCCAAAGCTGCGGACCAGTTCGGCCGTGACGTCGCGGGCGACCTCACGGGCGTTGGCGTCGGCTGAATCGCGGATCTCGCGGATGCGCTTTTCCGATTCGGCGGTGCGCGCCGCGATCTCGGCATCTGCATGGGCGATGGCCGCGTCCAGTTCCTTCTGGATCTCGGCGCGGTTCGCCGCGACGATCTTGCCCGCCTCGGACCGGGCATCCGCCAGGGCCTTGTCATAGGCAGCCTCGGCTTCCTTGGCCTTCAGCTTGAATTCCTCGGCGGCCATCAGGTCGCCCGTCATCGCGCCCTGGCGGTCCGACAGGACCGAGCCGATGCGCGGAAGGGCGATCTTGGCCACGACCCAATACAGCACCAGCAAGGTGATGATGAGCCAGAAAATCTGGTTCGCGAAAGTCGTGACGTCCAGCTGGGGCAGGCCCGTCGCCGTCTCGACCTCGCCATGCGCGACGGAACTCGCCACGCTTTCGGTATGTTCGTCGGCCGCGATGGTGACGGCCTCTTGCAACAGGCTGATCATGTCCTACCCCTTGGCCTTGTCAGGTCACGAAGGGATGGGGCCGAAGCCCCACCCCGCCGCAAGGATGAAAGGGATCAGACTGCGAACATCAGCAGAAGCGCGACCAGGAACGAGAAGATCCCCAGGGCTTCGGCAAAAGCCATGCCGATGAACAGCGTGGCGGTCTGGCCGGCGGCGGCCGACGGGTTGCGCAGGGCGCCCGACAGGAAGTTGCCGGCGACGTTGCCCACACCAAGGGCGGCGAAGCCCATGCCGAATGCGGTCAGGCCGACGCCGATGTACTGGCCCAGTTCTCCGATATTGCCTTCCATGATGATGCTCCTTGCGGTTGGAAGTTTGGAATTCGGGTTGAAAGACGGCGGCGCATGAACACGCGCCGCCCCAGGCTGCGCGCCGCCTAGTGCGACGGGTGCAGCGCATCCTTGAGATAGACGCAGGTCAGGATGGTGAACACATAGGCCTGCACGAAGGCGACCAGCACCTCGAAGGCGTACATGCCGACCACGGCGACGACGGCGACGGGCGCGACCGCCGCGATGGCCGCGAAACCGGCGAAGACCTTGATGACCGCGTGACCGGCGATCATGTTGCCGGCCAGTCGGATGGACAGGCTCAGCGGGCGCACGAAATAGCTGATGACCTCGATCACGGCCAGGATCGGACGGACGGCCAAGGGGGCCGAGCGGATCCAGAACAGGTCAAGGAAATGCACGCCGTTCTTGACGAAGCCGATCACGGTGACGCCGATGATGACGGCCGCGGCCAGAACGCCCGTCACCGCGATATGCGAGGTCACGGTGAAGGCCAGAGGCAGCAGGCCCAGCAGGTTTGCAAAGACGATGAACATGAACAGCGTCATGACATAGGGGAAGTACTTCAGCCCGTCCTTGCCCGCGATGTCGGCGATCATCTTGTGGACCATGCCATAGGCCAGTTCCGCGACGGACTGGCCGCGCGTCGGCACGATCGCCCGGCCGCGCGATCCCATCACCAGCAGCGCCAGGGTGGCGGCGACGATCAGGAACATCCACAGGGTGACGTTGGTGGGGGTGTACCAGTGGACCTCTCCGTCGCCGAACAGCGGGCGGACGATGAACTGGTCCATCGGGTGGAAAGACAGGCCGGTTGCTTCGCCATGCGCTTCGGTCGCCACGATCAGTCCCTCTTGTCGCTCTCTGGCGGCGTGCCAGAGCTTCGGTTAAGCTCGCCCGCGGTGCGCATCATCGTCTTGATGCCGGCCGCCAGGCCAAAGAAGATGAACAGGACCATCAGGACCGGCGTCGTGCCGAACAGATAGTCCAGTCCGTATCCGATCCCGAAACCCAGCCCCAGGCCGGACACGAGCTCGATCACCATGCGCCAGGCAAGGTTTGCCTGTTCATACTTGCCCATCGGTCCGGGACCATCGGGCCTGGGGGTCTTCTCCGCCAGCCGCCGCTCCAGGTCGCGCAAACGGGCGGCATCCGCCTCTCTGTTCGCGTCGCTCCGGGGCTCCTCGGCCATGTTTCACGCCCCCGTCATCGGTTGGCGGCTGTCTAGGGTGGTTCACCCCCCAAGTCAAGCAACTGTCCCGCCCTCCCAACCAACTGATAATCTTTCATAATCCGATTTCCCCATTTTCGGGTTGCGGGTTGTGCTCGCAGTTCCGACGCGACATTATTCAACCGCACAGTTGACCATTGCGGCCCCTTCCCCAGCCTGGATACCCGATGAACGCCCCCTTGCCCGACCGGCTGGACCTGATCTTCGCGGCCCTGGCCGACCCGACGCGGCGCCGGGTCCTGTCGATGCTGCTCGAGGACGACATGGCCGTCAGCGACGTCGCCGCGCCCTTCGACATGAGCCTTGCCGCCGTCTCCAAGCATCTGTCGGTGCTTGCGGCGGCGGGCCTGATCCGGCAGGAACGGCGCGGCCGGATCACCTGGTGCAAGCTGGATCCGGACGGGATGCGCGCGGCCTCGGTCTGGATGCAGGGCTTCGGGCAGTTCGACCCGATCGACCTCGACGACTTCGAACGCTTCCTGGAAGCCGAGATGCAGGACTGGACCAAGGAATGACCACCGTGCCGGATACCCCGCGCCCCGACATCCTGTGCATCGGCGCGATGCTGTGGGACGTGATCGGCCGTGCGCCCCGCCGCATGGCGCCGGGCGCCGACGTGCCCGGCCGCATCCGCCACATTCCCGGCGGCGTGGCGCTGAACGTCGCGGTGGCCCTGGCCCGCTGGGGCCTGCGCCCTGCCGTCCTGTCCGCCGTCGGCCGCGACCCCGAGGGCGAGGCCCTGGTGGCCCAGGCCCGCCGGCTGGGCGTGCTGACCGACCACCTAGCCCGCGACACCGGCCTGCCCACCGACACCTATATGGGGATCGAGGACAGCGAGGGGCTGATCGCCGCCATCGCCGATGTCCACAGCCTGGAGGACGCCGGCACCGCGATCCTCGCCCCGCTGGACGGCGCGCTGTCCGGTTGGACCGCGCCGGTCGTGCTGGACGGGAACCTGACCGAGGATCTGCTGGCCTTCGTCGCCCGCGACCCCCGCCTGGCCGCCGCCGACCTGCGCGTCGTCCCCGCCAGCCCCGGCAAGGCCGAGCGGCTGGAGCCCCTGATCGCCGCCCGGCGCGGCTGCTTCTACCTGAACCGCCTCGAGGCCGAGATCCTGGCCGGCCGCGCCTGCCCCGACGCCGCGACCGCCGCGCAGGCCGTGGTCGCGCGCGGCGCGGCCCGCGTGCTGGTGACCGATGGTCCCCATGCCGTGGCCGAGGCGATGGCGGGGGCACCCACCCTGACGGTCACGCCCCCCGCCGTTACCGTGGCCCGCGTCACCGGCGCGGGCGACTGCTTCCTTGCGGCGCATCTTGCCGCCGAACTGAACCACCTGCCGCGCGACGCGGCCCTGCGGCAGGCGGTGGACGCCGCCGCCGCGCATGTTTCTGGAAAGGACGTCCCATGACACCGGCCATGACCGCACCCCTCACCTTCTCGCCCGAAGTCGAAGCCGCTCTTGCGGCGGGCCGCCCCGTGGTCGCGCTTGAATCGACGATCATCACCCACGGGATGCCCTATCCGCAGAACCTCGAGATGGCGCGGCAGGTGGAACAGGTGATCCGCGACAACGGCGCGGTGCCTGCCACGATTGCGGTGATGGGCGGTCAGATCCATGTGGGCCTGACGGACCAGGCGCTTGAAATCTTGGCGCAGACGCCCTCGGACCAGGCGATGAAGCTGTCGCGCGCGGACCTGGCCGTCTGCCTGGCCAATGGCCGCACCGGCGCCACCACCGTCGCCGCCACCATGATCTGCGCGCATCTGGCCGGCATCCGGGTCTTTGCCACCGGCGGAATCGGCGGCGTGCATCGCGGTGCGGAAAGCAGCTTCGACATCTCGGCCGACCTGCAGGAACTGGCGCAGACCCCGGTGACGGTGGTGGCCGCCGGGGCCAAGGCGATCCTGGACCTGCCCAAGACCTGGGAGGTGCTTGAAACCCTGGGCGTGCCCGTCATCGCCTACGGCCAGGACGAACTGCCCGCCTTCTGGTCACGGTCCAGCGGCATCAAGGCGCCCCTGCGCATGGACAGCGCGGAACAGATCGCCGCCGCAGCCGCCATGCGCGCGCGTCTTGGCCTGAAGGGCGGCCAGCTTGTCGCCAACCCGATCCCGCCCGAGGCCGAGATCGCCCGCGAGGAAATCACCCCCGTGATCGAGCAGGCCCTGGCCGAGTCCGAGGCCCGGCAGATCGCCGCCAAGCAGGTCACGCCCTTCCTTTTGCAGCGCATCTTCGAGATCACCGAAGGGCGCTCGCTGGCATCCAACATCGAACTGGTGCTGAACAACGCCCGCCTGGCGGCGCAGATCGCGATTGCGATGACCCGTTGACCACCCCGCCCGTCCTGCCGTAAGGCTTGCGGCGTGCGCGGCTGGCGGAATTGGTAGACGCAGTTGGTTTAGGTCCAACCGCTTCGGCGTGGGGGTTCGAGTCCCTCGCCGCGCACCAGAATGGCATCGGACCACGAGACGTTCGCGCTGCGGCCTGTTCCGCAGCCTCAGCGGCAGTCCAGAGTCACCTCGACCGGGTTGGGCACCAGATCCAGCATCGCGCCGCTGCCCGCATCGACGCCCGCACCGATGATCCCGCCGACGAAGACGTTTCCGGCCATGGCCGCACTTCCGCCGGGCGCGACCTTGTTGGTCACGCGGATCTGCTGATGCTTGCAGCCCTGCTTGGTGATCAAGACGTTAAGTTCGGACTTGCGAGGCACCTTGAAGGTACAGGGCGTGTTGTTGCATGTCTGCCCGTCGCTCATCTTCACCTGGGCACCGGAAGGTGTGGAATTCACCACCAGTGTGTCGTTTGATCCACGGGTAATCGTCGCGCATCCTGCGACCGACAAGATGGCGCAGGCTAGGAAAGTCGGCTTGAACATCACGTCCCTCATTATGAAAGTGATCGTTCAGTCGCATAAAGGTTGTAAGCGCTCAAGCACGACATAATTATGTTTTTAAAGGATAATTTTACCTTGCTTTAACTTCCGTCTACAATGGTGGCGTCTGGCGGGAACACCTGCCCACCTTGACTTTTGACCGCCCGGTCAGCAAACTCCGCTCGTACCTATCTTATTCATGACAGGCAGCAGGAGGGGTCTTATGAACATCGACCTTTCGCGCCGCGGCTTCCTACGGCTTGCGGGTGCGGGGGTTGCGGCAACGTCGCTTGGGGCCATGGGCTTCGGCGGGGCCGAGGCGGCGGAACAGGCGCATGTGCGCCCCTTCAAGCTGGCCACGACCACGGAAACACGCAACACCTGCCCCTATTGCTCGGTCGCCTGCGGGATCATCATGTATTCCAAGGGCGATGTGAAAGCCGGCGAGACCGCCGAGCTTCTGCATATCGAGGGCGACGCGGACCATCCGACGAACCGCGGAACGCTGTGCCCCAAGGGCGCCGCGCTGAAGGACTTCGTCCATGCGCCCACCCGCCTGACCAAGCCGCGCTATCGCGCAGCCGGTGCCAGCGACTTCCAGGACATCACCTGGGAAGAGGCGCTGGACAAGATCGCCCGCGCGATGAAGGACGACCGCGACGCCAACTTCATCCAGGCGAACGAGGCCGGCGTGCCGGTCAACCGCTGGACGACGACCGGCTTCCTGGCGGCATCGGCAACCACAAACGAAACCGCATGGCTGACCTACAAGACGGTCCGGTCCATGGGGATCGTCGGATTCGATAACCAGGCGCGCGTCTGACACGGCCCCACGGTGTCCAGTTTGGGCCCGACATTTGGCCGTGGAGCGATGACCAACTCCTGGACCGACATCAAGAATACCGACCTTGTCATCGTCATGGGCGGCAATGCCGCCGAAGCGCATCCCTGCGGCTTCA
This sequence comes from Paracoccus sp. AK26, assembly GCF_011801365.1. Classification (NCBI taxonomy): domain Bacteria; kingdom Pseudomonadati; phylum Pseudomonadota; class Alphaproteobacteria; order Rhodobacterales; family Paracoccaceae; genus Paracoccus; species Paracoccus sp. AK26. Next base: position 1,088,379 of record NZ_CP041041.1, on the reverse strand, counting down.
AATGGGTGACCGAGGCCAAGCACCATCGCGGCGCCAAGCTGATCGTGGTCGATCCGCGTTATACCCGCACGGCCTCCGTGTCGGATTACTATGCGCCGATCCGTCCGGGCAGCGACATCGTGTTCCTGATGGGCATGATCCGCTGGATGATCGAGAACGACAAGGTTCAGTGGGATTACGTCCGCAACTACACCAACGCCTCTTTCCTGGTGAAGGACGAGTTCGGCTGGTCCGACGGGCTTTTCACCGGCTATGACGAGGAAAAGCGCGACTACGACAAGTCGTCCTGGGACTACAAGATGGGCGAGGACGGCTTTGTCCAGACCGACCCCACGCTGCAGGACCCGCGTTGCGTCTGGAACCTGCTGAAAGCCCATGTGGACGCCTACACGCCCGAGATGGTGGAACGCGTCTGCGGCACGCCCAAGGACAAGTTCCTCCACATCGCCGAGATGATCGGCGAATGCTCGTCGCCGACCAAGACCATGACCTCGATGTATGCGCTTGGCTGGACGCAGCATTCCAAGGGCGCGCAGAACATCCGCGGCATGGCGATGCTGCAGCTGATCCTGGGCAACATCGGCGTCCGGGGCGGCGGCATGAACGCGTTGCGCGGCCATTCCAACATCCAGGGCCTGACCGATATCGGCCTGATGTCGAACCTGATCCCGGGATACCTCAACATCCCGACGGAAAAGGAAGCGGACTGGGCGACCTACATGTCCACCCGCGGCTTCAAGCCGATCGTGCCGAACCAGGTCAGCTATTGGCAGAACTATCCCAAGTTCATGGTCAGCTTCATGAAGGCCATGTGGGGCGATGCCGCGACGGCCGAAAACGACTGGGCCTATCACTATCTGCCGAAGCTCGACGTGCCCGCCTATGACGGGATGCGGATGTTCGAGCTGATGAACCACGGCAAGGTGAACCTGTACTTCTGCCAGGGCTTCAACCCGATCCTGTCCTTCCCGAACCGCGGCAAGATGACCGAGGCGTTTTCCAAGCTGAAGATGCTGGTGGTCATGGACCCGCTGACGACGGAAACCTCGCATTTCTGGCAGAACCACGGGATCCACAACGACGTGGACAGCGCGGCGATCCAGACCGAGGTGCTGGAACTGCCCACCACCTGCTTCGCCGAGGACGAAGGCGCCCTGGTGAACTCGGGGCGGTGGCTGCAATGGCACTGGCCGGGGGCGACCCCGCCGGGCGAGGCCAAGCACGACACATGGATCATGGCGCAGATCTTCCTGCGCGTGAAAAAGCTCTATCAGGACGAAGGCGGGGTCTTCCCCGACCCGATCCTGAACCTGACCTGGGATTACCGCGACCCCAACGATCCCAAGGCAGACGAGCTTGCGCGCGAGATGAACGGCCGCGCCCTTGCGACCGTCTATGATGCCGCCGATCCCACCAAGGTCGTGGCCGAGGCCGGGCAGCAACTGTCCAGCTTCGGGCATTACCGCGACGACGGCTCGACCATGGGCGGCTGCTGGATCTATGCCGGCAGTTGGACCGAGGCCGGGAACATGATGGCGCGGCGGGACAACACCGATCCCGACGACACCGGCATGTTCCTGAACTGGGCCTTCGCATGGCCGGCGAACCGCCGGATCCTGTATAACGCCGCCTCCTGCGACCCGCAGGGCAAGCCGTGGGATCCGTCGCGCAAGATCATCGAATGGACCGGCGAGAAGTGGGAAGGCTATGACGTGCCCGACATGCCGGTCACGGCCAGGCCGGGCGAGGTTCGCCCCTTCATCATGAACCCGGAAGGCGCCTCGCGCCTGTTCAGCCGGGGCATGATGCGGGACGGTCCCTTCCCCACCCATATGGAGCCGTTCGAGGCGCCCATCGCCAACGTGTTCAACCCGCGCATGCGGGGCAACCCGGTGGCGCGGGTCTTTGAAAGCGATGCCGACCAGTTCGCCGCCATCGGGGACCCCGAGTTCCCGTTCGTGGCGACATCCTATCGCCTGACCGAGCATTTCCACTATTGGACCAAGCACAACCCGGTGAACGCCGCGTTGCAGCCCGAGTTCTTCGTGGAGATCAGCGAGGAACTGGCGGCCGAGCGCGGCATTGCGCGCGGTGGGAGCGTCCGCGTCTGGTCCAAGCGGGGCGAGGTCTGGGCCAAGGCTGTGGTGACCAAGCGGCTGCGGCCGATGCAGATCGACGGCAAGACCGTCCATGTGATCGGCATTCCGCTGCACTGGGGCTTCGTGGGGGCCGCCAAGAAGGGCTTCGGGCCGAACAGCCTGACGTCCCAGGTGGGCGACGCCAACGTGGAAACGCCTGAATTCAAGGCCTTCATGGTCAATATCGAACCTTCGGCAGAGGAGCCGGTGGCATGAGCGAAACCGCGCCCCAACCCAAGACCGCGGCCTCGAACCCCCCGGTCCAGCCCATTGCGTCGAACCTGCTGCCGTCCGACGTGGTCCGAATCTCGGCCACGCCGAACGTGCCGCAGCCCACGCGGCAACTGGAAAAGGTCGCCAAGCTGATCGACGTCAGCAAGTGCATCGGCTGCAAGGCCTGCCAGTCCGCCTGCATCGAGTGGAACGACACCAAGCCCGAGGTCGAGACCAACGTGGGGGTTTACGAAAACCCCCACGACCTGACGCCCAACATGTTCACCCTGATGCGTTTCACGGAATGGGTGAACCCGGAAACCGACAACCTGGAATGGCTGATCCGCAAGGACGGCTGCATGCATTGCGAGGATCCGGGCTGCCTCAAGGCCTGCCCGGCGCCTGGCGCCATCGTGCAGTATTCCAACGGCATCGTCGATTTCATCCACGAGAACTGCATCGGTTGCGGCTATTGCGTGACCGGCTGCCCCTTCGACATCCCGCGCATCAGCAAGGTCGATCACAAGAGCTATAAATGCACCCTGTGTTCCGACCGCGTGGCCGTGGGCCAGGGCCCGGCCTGCGCCAAGGCCTGCCCGACGCAGGCGATCGTCTTCGGCACCAAGGACGACATGATCGCCCATGCCAACGAACGGGTCGAGGATCTGAAGTCGCGCGGCTATGAAAACGCCGGGATCTATGATCCGGCGGGGGTCGGCGGCACGCATGTCTTCTATGTGCTGCATCACGCGGACAAGCCATCGATCTATGACAAGCTGCCGGAGAACCCGCGCATCTCGCCCGTGGTCGAAGGCTGGAAGGGCGTGACCAAGACCGCCGGTCTGGCCGTCATGGGCGTGGCCGCCGTCGGCGCCGCGATCCACGGCATCTTCGCCCGCGCCAACAAGGTCGACGAGCACGAGGAGAAGGAAGCCGAGAAGCTGGTCGTTTCCGGCGGTTCGGATGACAGGGGGTCTGTCTGATGCCGCGCCCTCTTTATTCCGAACCGGGCGACCGGATCGAATCGACCCGCCCGGTGACGGTCAGCCGTTACCGGGGGTTCATTCGCGCAAACCACTGGATCACGGCCCTGTCCCTGATCCTGCTGCTGGTCTCGGGCTTGGCCTTCTTCCACCCCTCGCTGTATTTCCTGACCGGGTTGTTCGGCGGCGGGCAGACGGCGCGGTGGCTGCATCCGATCATCGGCGTGGTGTTGTTCGTCAGCTTCATGGTCATGTTCATCCAGCTGTGGCGGCTGAACCTGCCCACGCCGGATGACAGGAAATGGCTGAACCAGATCGGCGACGTGGTGAAGGGCAACGAGGAGAACCTGCCGGAACTTGGCAAATACAATGCCGGGCAGAAGTTCATCTTCTGGGGCATGACGCTGCTGATCGTGGTGCTGATCGTGTCCGGGATCATGATCTGGGAACAGTTCTTCGGCGAGCTTGTCTCGATCCCCACGCGCCGTTGGGCCGTGCTGACTCATGCGCTTGCGGCGGTGGCGATCATCCTGGTCTTCATCCTTCACGTCTACGCGGCCTTCTGGACGCGCGGCACGTTGCGGGCGATGACGCGGGGCACCGTGACCGGTGGCTGGGCCTATCGCCACCACCGCAAGTGGCTGCGCGAGTTGGCTGGACGCCGCCAGAACGGCCCGGCAGAATAACGCAAAGGCAAGTGGCCGGACCTAAAGGCCGTCCGGCCCGGAGAGACGATGAACAACAGTCTGAAACCCGACCCTTCGGTCATTGGCGGCGTCCCTGTGGCGCCGCTGGCCTTTCTGCCCGATGCCGCCGCCGTCTTCGACAAGCGGGCCGGCCGGTTCGCCTTCCTGGCGGATCACGGCGGCAATCTGGCGCCCTATATGCGCTTTCTGGCAGACCTGACCGCTTCGCAGGCGCGGCTGGCCCGCGAACTGCCGTCCCCGGTTCCGATCCCATCGGACCGGGTGGAACTGGCCCGCGCCAGCCGGATGCCCCCTATCGACCGAATGGCGCTTGCCACGGACGAAGGAATGCACGCCACGCTGGACCGCTTCCTGGCCGAGGTCGCGGCCGTGGAGATGCCGGAACAGGCCCGCCTTGCGCTGTCCGCCGTGACGGCGTCGGGGATCGCCGACCGGCACTGGCTGCTGGAAAACATCCTGTCAGACCGCATCCCGGAAGACAGCGCGGCCCCGCATCTGTTTGTCGGCGCGGCGGTGCAACTGCACCTGGCGCGGCTGGCGGGAACGCTGGATGCGGCGAAGCTGGTCAAGATCAGGACCGGCACCTGCCCCACCTGCGGCGGCAAGCCCGCCACCTCATCGGTGATGGGACAGGCGGGGATCGAAAGCACGCGATACGCCACCTGCGGCTGCTGCGCGACGCAGTGGAACGAGGTGCGGGTCGTCTGCCTTTGCTGCGGATCGAACGCCGCGATCAGCTATCGCAGCGCCGAAACCGGCGAGGCGACGGTCAAGGCGGAGGTTTGCGGCGACTGCAAGGGCTGGGTCAAGATCCTGTATCAGGTCAAGAACGCGAGCCTGGATCCCATCGCCGACGACGTGTCCAGCCTGGGCCTAGACATGCTGATGAAGGACACCGACTTCCGGCGCGGCGGCTTCAACCCCTTCATCGCGGGATACTGATGGCGGGGTTCCGGGCCCTGCCCTCGGTCGATCAGTTCCTGTTGTCCCCGATGGGCCAAACGCTGATCGACGGCCACGGCCGCGCGGCGGTGACGGCGGGCCTGCGCGCCCGTCTGGACGCCGCCCGCGCCGCGATCCGCGACGGCGCCGACGGCGATGGCGAGGCCGCGCGCCTGCCGCATCTGCTGGCCGCCGACCTGGCCGCCGCCGCGCAGTCCAACCTGCGGCCGATGCTGAACCTGACCGGCACCGTCCTGCACACCAATCTGGGCCGCGCGATCCTGGCCGATGAGGCCATCGCGGCCGCAAGTGCAGCCATGTCTGCGCCCCTGGCGCTGGAATTCGACCTGGGCAGCGGCGGACGCGGGCAGCGCGACGACCACCTGCGCGGGCTTCTGTGCGAGCTGACCGGGGCCGAGGACGCCACCGTCGTCAACAACAATGCCTCCGCCGTCCTGATCGCGCTGAACACCTTCGGCCAAGGGCGGCAGGCCATCGTGTCGCGCGGGGAACTGATCGAGATCGGCGGCGCCTTTCGGATGCCCGACATCATGGCCCGTGCCGGCGCGCATCTGGTCGAGGTTGGCACCACCAACCGCACCCATCCCCGCGATTACCAGGACGCGATCACGCCGGACACGGGCCTGATCCTCAAGGTCCATACCTCGAACTATCGCATCGAGGGCTTCACGGCCGAGGTGCCCGCCCCGCACCTGGCGCAGATCGCGCGAAAGGCCGGCGTGGTGCTTCTCAATGACCTGGGCGCGGGGTCGCTGGTCGATCTGGCCGCCTGGGGGCTGCGCCGCGAACCCACCGTGGCCGAGGCCGTGGGCGAAGGCGCGGATCTGGTCACCTTTTCCGGCGACAAGCTGCTGGGCGGGCCGCAGGCGGGTTTCATCGTCGGCCGGCGCGACCTGATCGCCCAGATCAACGGGAACCCGCTGAAACGCGCCGTCCGCCTGGACAAGATCCGCATCGCGGCGCTTGAAGCCACCTTGCGCCTTTACCGCGACCCGGACCGGCTGGCCGAACGCCTGCCCACCTTGCGATACCTGTCGCGCCCGCAAGCCGACATCGCCGCGCAGGCCGCCCGCCTTGCCCCGCAAGTGGGTACGCTGCTGCCAGACTACACTGTGACCACGACGGATTGCGCCAGCCAGATCGGCTCGGGCGCGCTGCCCACCGACACCATCCCCTCGGCCGGGCTGCGGATCACGGGTGCGGGGGGCAACGCGCCCGACCGGCTGGCCGCGCGGTTCCGCGCCCTGCCCCGCCCGGTCATCGGCCACATCCGCGACGGCGCCTTGATCCTGGACCTGCGCTGCCTTGACCGGGACGAGGATCTGCTGGGGGCCTTGTCGGCATGATCGTCGGCACCGCGGGGCATATCGACCACGGCAAGACCGCCCTGGTGAAGGCGCTGACCGGCACCGATGGCGACCGCCTGGCCGAGGAGAAGGCGCGCGGCATCACCATCGACCTGGGCTTTGCCTATGCCGACCTGGGTGGCGGCACCATCACCGGCTTCGTCGATGTGCCGGGGCACGAACGGCTGATCCACACCATGCTGGCAGGCGCTGGCGGCATCGACATGGCGCTGCTGGTGGTGGCCGCAGACGACGGCGTGATGCCGCAGACGCGGGAACATGTGGCGATCCTGGACCTGCTGGGCATCGGGCGCGGCATTGTCGCGCTGACCAAGGCCGACCTGGCGGACGAAGCGCGGCGCACCGAAGCCGCGGCCGAAATCCGCGAGGCCCTTGCAGGGACCGCCCTGGCCGATGCGCCGATCCTGCCCGTATCATCCCTGACCGGCGAAGGGATCGACGCCCTGCGGGCGTCGCTGATCGCCGCTGAATCCGAAACGACCAACCGCCATGCCGATGGCCCGATGCGCCTGGCGGTGGATCGCAGCTTTACCCTGTCCGGCGCGGGGACGGTCGTGACCGGCACGATGCTGACTGGCCGAGTCGCCGTGGGCGATCAGGTCATCGTCAGCCCGCGCGGCCTGCCCGCCCGCATCCGCGCCATCCACGCGCAGAACCGCCCGGCAACCGAAGGCCTGGCGGGACAGCGATGCGCGCTGAACCTGGCGGGCGAGGCGATCAGCAAGGACGCCATCCATCGCGGCGATGTGGTGCTGTCGCCCGCGCTGCACGCGCCGACCGACCGGATCGACGCCTGGCTGACGGTGCTGCCGTCCGAACCCAAGCCCATCGGCACCTGGTTCCCCGCCCGCCTGCACAGCCATGCGGTCGAAACCGGCGCGCGCATCGTGCCCTTGAGCGATCCGATCCAGCCGGGCCAAGGCGGCCCGGTGCAGATCGTGCTGGATCGGCCCATTGCCGCGGCGGTGCATGACCGCTTCATCCTGCGCGACGTGTCGGCCAGCCGAACCATCGGCGGCGGGCGCTTCCTGGACCTGCGCGCCCCGGCCCGCAAGCGCCGCACGCCCGAACGGCTGGCGCTGCTGGACGCCGCCCGCGCCGAGGATCCGGCGGCAGCCCTTGCCGCGATGCTGGCCGTGGCGCCGGTCGATCTGCCCGCCTTTGCCCGCGACCGCAGCCTGTCGCCCGCCGGTCTGGCCGATGCGCTGCGCCGCGCGGATGGGGCGACCATCGGCGACTTGGCGCTTGGCCGTCCGGTGCTGGACGCGCTGCAAGCCCAGTTGACGGACACCCTGACGCAGTTCCACGAAGGCAATCCCGACCTGGCGGGGCTGGGCCGCGAACGCCTGCGCCTGCAACTGCACCCGCGCCTGCCGAAGGACGCCTTCCTGGCCTTCCTGCGGGCCGAGGCTGATGCGGGACGCGCGGTCCTGGACGGCGCCTTTGTCCGCCTGCCCGGCCACGAGGTCCGCCTGACGCCGGATGACGAGGCGCTGTGGGACCGCATCGCCCCCGCCCTTGGGGGCGAGACCCGCTTTCGCCCGCCGCGCGTGCGCGACTTCGCGACCGAATTCGGCATCGACGAAAAGGACGTGCGCCGCGTCCTGCGCCTGACGCAGAAACTGGGCCGCACCGACCAGATCGCCCATGACCATTTCTTCGCGCGCGAGGTGACGCGAGAGATGGTGGCGATCATCCACGATGTCGCGGCGCGGGCCCCTGATGGTTGGTTCACCGCGCCCGCATTTCGCGACCGCGTGCAGAACGGCCGCAAGGTCGCCATCGAGATCCTGGACTTCTTCGACCGCCTTGGGCTGACCTTGCGCCGGGGCGATTTACGTCGCATCAACCCTCATCGCGCCGACCTGTTCGGCGATCCTGGAAGGGAATCGTCCCCGGTGGGGCGGCCGGACTTCAACTCCGGTTGGGGCAGCGAGACTGTCCCGGGTGGGTTCGACTCCCATTCCCTTCCGCCATCATCCCAAGGCCGGCCATGAACGAAACCGATTTCGACGACTGGGTGCAGCAGACTTATGCCGAAACCCAAGGCTTCACGATGCTGATCGTGCTTCTGGGCTTGGGCGGCGGGCGCGTCGATCTGCTGCGGTCGGCCTATCTGCACGTGATCGGGGACGAGATCCGCTGGCCCGACATGACGGGCTATCTGGACGGATCGGGTGTGGCCTGGGACGCGGTGGTCCTGTTCCGCGCCGGCCGCGAGGGGTTGGTCAAGGACGACATCGCCCGCGACCGGCTGGACCAGCTTGTCCGTGCGATGAACGGCGATCGCACCCTCATCCGCGACGGAGAGTTCCTGAACCGCGACGGGCTGAGGCTGCGGCTGGACGATGCGGAACCGCAGCCGCCGATGCTGAACTGATCAGCAGGCGGCGGGCTGCGCCGCCACCGGCTCGGCCCGTCCGGCCAGGTCCAGGCCGCGTGCGGTGGGCGGCTGCCAGGTCGGAGAAGCGTTCACCGCGCCCTGCGCATTCGTCCCCAGATGCGATCCGCCAAGGCCGCCGCTCCACCCGCTGGTGCCGGCGTTGTTGGCCTCGGTGCTGTCGGAACCGGGCTGGGGCTGGGTGGCGGGCTGGGCCACCGTGTCGGGCGCCGGGCAGTTGCCTTCGCCCGATTGGCCCTGCACCTGCGTTTGGGCCGCCGGCGCGGGGGTTGCGGCGCGGGGCTGGGCCATGTCAGGCGCGGCGGGCGTGGGCGCGGCCTGCGGCCATGCGGCGCTTGCGGCCAGAAGGCTGGTGGCAATGATGACGCTGAAGCGGGTCATGGCGGGCCTTTCCAGGATGGGGACAGCGGAAAACGCCCGGCCCGCTGCGCGGGTTCCGCTTGCAGAGAACCGCCCCCCCGACTAGAAGGGCGGGAATTTTTTCGGGCCGCCACGCTTTGGCGGCCATCATGGCATGAGGACGATGATGCAGGTCACGGAAACGCAGAACGAAGGTCTCAAGCGGGGCTATCAGTTCACCCTGCCGGCAGCTGATCTGGCCGCGACGGTCGATGCGAAGCTGAAGGAAGCGCAGCCCGAAGTCGAGATGAAGGGCTTTCGCAAGGGCAAGGTCCCGATGGCCATGCTGAAGAAGCAGTTCGGCCAGCGTATCCTGGGCGACGCCATGCAGGAAGCCATCGACGGCGCGCTGAAGAACCACCTGGAAACGTCCGGCGACCGTCCCGCGACCCAGCCCAAGGTGGAAATGCAGAACGGCGAGACCTGGAAGGAAGGCGACGACGTTGTAGTCAACGTCTCCTACGAGGCGCTGCCCGCGATCCCCGAGGTTGACCTGACCAGCCTGACTCTGGAAAAGCTGACCGTCCCGGCCGAGGAAGCCGCCATCAACGAGGCGCTGGAAAACCTGGCGAAGTCGGCCCAGTCCTTCGAAGACCGCAAGAAGGGCAGCAAGGCCAAGGACGGCGACCAGGTCGTGATCGACTTCAAGGGCTTTGTGGATGGCGAGGCCTTCGAGGGCGGCGCGGGCGAGGATTACCCGCTGGTGCTGGGTTCCAACAGCTTCATCCCCGGTTTCGAGGACCAGTTGGTCGGCGCCAAGGCCGATGACGACGTGACCGTCACCGTGACCTTCCCGACCGAATACGGCGCGCCCCACCTGGCGGGCAAGGAAGCCACCTTCGAATGCAAGGTGAAGGCCGTGAAGGCGCCCAAGGCGGCCGAACTGGACGACGAGCTGGCCAAGAAGTTCGGCGCCGAGGATCTGGAGGGCCTGAAGAAGCAGATCGCCGGCCGGCTGGAGCAGGAATATGCCGGCGCCGCCCGCGCGATCCTGAAGCGCTCGCTGCTGGACCAGCTGGACGAGAAGGTGAAGTTCGACCTGCCCGAATCGCTTGTCGAGGCCGAGGCGCACCAGATCGCCCACCAGCTGTGGCACGAGGAAAACCCTGAGGTTCACGACCACAACCACGGCAGCATCGAGCCCACGGACGAGCACAAGAAGCTGGCCGAGCGTCGCGTCCGCCTGGGACTGCTGCTGGCTGAGATCGGCCAGAAGGCCGAGGTGACCGTCACCGACCAGGAGATGACCCAGGCCGTGCTGCGCGCCGCCCGTCAGTATCCCGGCCAGGAACGCGCCTTCTTCGAGTTCGTCCAGCAGAACCAGGCCGTCCAGCAGCAACTGCGCGCGCCCATCTTCGAAGACAAGGTCGTCGACCACATCGCCGAGCAGGCGCAGTTGAGCGAAAAGACCGTGACCAAGGAAGAACTGGAAAAGGCTGTCGAGGCCCTGGACGAACTCTGATCGTCTTCTGACGCCATTCCGAAAGGCCGCGCCACCCGCGCGGCCTTTTCATTTGCGGATCTTGTGACCGCTTTTCCCTCCCCCTATCTTGTGGCCATGTCAGCACAACTCCACCTCATGAAGCTTTGCGTCGGCGCCGAAGGCCCTGACGAACTGGTCCAGTGGCAGCGCCGCTTTGGCGACGGCCATGCCATCCATGTCACCCGGATGTGGCCCAAGCGCGAGGAAGAATTGCTGGCCGGGGGCTCGATCTTCTGGGTGTTCAAGGGGGTCATGCTGGCCCGCCAGCGGATCGTGCGGCTGGACGAACATCATCGTGACGACGGCATCCGCCGATGTGCGCTGATCCTTGACCGCGACATCGTGCCGGTGACCGCCGTGCCCCGCCGCCCCTTCCAGGGCTGGCGCTATCTGCCCGCCCAGGACGCCCCCGCCGACATGCCGCGCGGCCGGGAAGGCGACACCGCCCTGCCCCCCCAAATGGCCGCGGCACTTGCCGAAATGGGCCTTGTCTGATGCTTGACGAGGCCCGCGCCTTCGTTTAGCCAAGGCGCCACGCGGGTGTAGCTCAATGGTAGAGCAGCAGCTTCCCAAGCTGAATACGAGGGTTCGATTCCCTTCACCCGCTCCAATCCCCAAAACGTGACAAACGATCCTGCTGCCGCTGCGCATGAAAAAAAGCCGCGGTGGTGAACCGCGGCCCAGGTTTGTCCTTGCGGCTTGGGATCAGAACCCGAAGCTGAACTTCCGCACGATGCCCAGCTTCAGCGCGGGCTGGTATTCGTCCTGCACGACCGGCGAATCCGCCGCGTCACCGATCAGCTTGCCGTATTCGACCTCGCCCAGGACGGCCAGATTATCGGTCAGGGTGACGCGCGCCTCGAAGGTGATCGCGGCCTTGTTGAAGCCGCCGCCGATGTCATAGGCAGGGCGCCCGGGCCGCGCTTCGTCGGCATCCACGCCGAAATACGTGTCGTTGTAGTCGCCATTGCCATAGCCCAGCGACAGGCCAGACCACAGCGTCACGCGTTCGGACAGGTCGGTGCGATACTTGGCGCCCACTTCCCCCGTCAGGCCCTCGTGGCCGTCAAAGCCCCGGCGGACCGAACCAAATGTCATCAGCGGGCCCATGCCGTAGCTGGCGCGCAGGCCCAGTTCATAGGCCGCGTCGATGTCGCGCATTCCGGCCAGATCGTCGTTGTCCGACGCCTCGCGCTCGCCCTCGACGTTGAAGGACGGAGAGATCGCAAAGCCTTCGCGCAGGTCGCTGCCCGGCTGGGTGAAGCCCGCGTTGCGCCAGATCAGCCAGGTTCCCGCCTTGGCGTCGTCGGAACCGGGATATTCCGGCCCGACATCCACGCCGACCCCAAGATCGACCGAGAATTCGCGGCCAGCAAAGCCAAGATCCTGCGCCTGTGCACCCGTGGCAGCGGATGCGGCAAGAACGGCCAGGGCCAGCAGATGTTTCATGGTCGGGTCCTTCGGAGGGGTCGGCGGGATGTAGATGCTACCTAGGGTCGAATCGCGATGTCGCACAAGGCACGCCGCGCCTGCCTGCGACGATCATCGAGGAGGCGGCGCATTTGGGCAACAGCCTAGGCCTGCCCCGCGCCCCGTTCCGCCCCGTCCAGGCTTTCCAGCGCGGACATCCACAAATCCTCGGCCCGCGCCATGGCCTGCACGGCCTCGGACCGCTTGGAGGACCAGCGTTTCGCCTCGTGCGGGTCGTTATACAGCGCAGGATCGGCCAGCTTGACGTCCAGCTTTTCAAGCATCTCGGTCAGCTTCTGGACGCGTTCCTCGGCCCGGCGGACCTCGGCGCGCAAGGCAAGGATTTCATCACGAGGCGCGCGCTTGGGGGCGGGTTTCGGCTTTTCCTCGACGACCTTGGGTTCGTCCCCGCCCAGCAGGAAGCGGCGGTAATCGTCCAGGTCGCCTTCATAAGGGGCGACCGCGCCATCCTTGACCAGCCACAGCCGGTCCGCCACCAGACCCAGCAGGTGCATGTCGTGGCTGACCAGCACGACGGCGCCGGTATAGTCGTTCAGCGCCTCGGTCAGCGCCTCGCGGGATTCGATGTCCAGGTGGTTGGTCGGCTCGTCCAGGATCAGCAGATGCGGCGCGTCGATGGTCGCGATCAGCAGCGACAGCCGCGCCTTCTGGCCGCCCGACAACTGGCCAACCTTGGTCTCGGCCTGCGCCTCCATCAGGCCAAAGCCTGCCAACCGCGCGCGCAGCCGTGCCGGCGCCTCGGCCGGGCGGAGGCGGCGGATATGATCCAGCGGCGTCTCGGCCAGGTCCAGTTCATCGACCTGATGCTGCGCAAAATAGCCGATGCGCAGCTTGGACGACCGGGTCAGCTTGCCTTCCATCGGTGCCAGACGCTCGGCCAGCAGCTTCGACAGCGTCGACTTGCCCTGCCCGTTGCGGCCCAGAAGCGCGATGCGGTCGTCCTGGTCGATGCGCAGGGTCAGCTTGCGCAGCACTGCGCGGTCGTCATAGCCGACGCTGGTCCCTTCCATCGCGACGATGGGGGGAGACAGTTCCTCGGGCTGGGGAAAGCCGAAGCGGTGGAACTTGGCTTCCTCGGGGGCGGTGATCGGCTCCATCTTGGCCAGCATCTTGACGCGGGCCTGGGCCTGGCGGGCCTTGCTGGCCTTGGCGCCGAAGCGGTCCACGAAGCTTTGCAGATGGGCGCGGCGGGCCTGCTGCTTCTTCGCCTCGGCCGCCTGCAGGGCGCGGCGTTCCGCCCGCAACCGGGCGAAGTCGTCATAGCCGCCGGTGTATAGCGTCAGCTTGCGGTTCTCGAGATGCAGGATATGGCCCACGGCGCGGTTCAAGAGGTCGCGGTCGTGGCTGATGATGATGACCGTATGCGGATAGCGGGCCAGATAGGTTTCCAGCCACAGCGCGCCTTCCAGGTCAAGATAGTTGGTCGGTTCGTCCAGCAGCAGCAGGTCGGGCTGCGCGAACAGCACGCCCGCCAGCGCCACCCGCATCCGCCAGCCGCCGGAAAAGTCGCTGGTGGGCCGGGCCTGGTCGGCGGTTGAAAAGCCCAGGCCGTCCAGGATGGACGCTGCCCGCGCCTCGGCCGACCAGGCGTCGATATCCGCCAGCCGGGTCTGGATGTCCGCGATGCGATGCGCGTCGGTGGCGGTATGGCTTTCCGCCAGAAGGGCCGCGCGTTCCTTGTCCTCGGCCAGAACGGTTTCCAGGACCGAGGTTGCCGTGCCTGCCGCTTCTTGCGCGACGCCTCCGATGCGGGCGCGGCTAGGCAGGCTGATGTCGCCGCCGTCGAGGCTGAGTTCGCCCCGGATCAGGCGGAACAGGGTGGTCTTGCCAGCACCGTTGGGACCGACAAGGCCCACCTTGTGGCCTTCGGGAATGGTGGCCGTGGCCCCTTCGAACAAGGGGCGGCCCTGGATGGAATAGGATATGTCATCGATGCGCAGCATGGGCGGGGCATGGCCGATGCGGGGCCTGCCGTCAAGCGGCGACCGCCCCACATGGCCCCGTCCGTGCCACGCCTAGTTGGCGGGCGCCGTTGTTCCGCCGATCGGGTCCTGCGTCTCCTGCGTCCCCGGCGCGCCGTCCACGGGCGCGGGCACGGTTTCGTTTGTCTCGACCGCTGCCTCGCCCGCCGTCTCGGCCGAGTCGCGGCCCGACAGCACCATCCATGCCACCAGCAGCACGAAGCCCAGCGGGATCAGCGCATACAGCAGCGACCGCGGCATTCCGCGCTTGGGTTCAGGTTCTCTGGCCATTCCGATGTTCCTTTTCAATGTCCCAGGGGTAACAGCGAAGGAGGGGAGAAGTTGCAATCGGCCCGCCCCGCTGTCGCGGCGGAAGGCCCATCGGTCGCCGATCTGTCACCGGCCTGTCGCCCCACCGTCATTCAACCATTGTCAATAATGGTTAACGAGCCGCACACTGCGACAGGATCCCGCCTGAGCCGCCGGATTGCCGGAAGAAGGCCAGGCTGGTCCGGGCAGGCCCAGAAACCGCCCGCGGCGCGTCCTCTCGTGCCGTGGGCAAGGCCGGGCGTGGCGGATGAAACCGTCGCCACCCCGGCGTCCCCGAAAAAGCGGTTCATCGTCATCAGTTAAGTTGAGGAGCAAACCCAATGCTACGCTTCGTTCTCGGCACCGCGCTTCTGGCTGTTGCGGCCACGCCGCTTGCGGCGCAGAACAGGATTGACGGGCAGGCACCGAACGCCCCCGCCCTTTCGGCCTATGGCAGCTATGCCGTGGGCGTCAGGCAGTTCGATCTTGTGAACAGGAACCAGATCGACGTCGCGGCCATCGACCCCACGGGCACCGGCGAATTGCCGCGATACGACCGCCCGCTGACGGTCGAGATGTGGTATCCCGCAGCCACGGATTCCATCGGTGCCACGTCGTTCAACACCTATCTGCGCGACGGCGTGACCGAGGTGACGCTGGAAGGCCGCGCCATCCGCAACGCGGCGCCTCCGAAGGAATCGAACCCTTTCCCGCTGGTCGTGGTCAGCCACGGCTATCCGGGCAACCGGTTCCTGCTGTCCCACCTGGCCGAGAACCTTGCCTCCAAGGGCTATGTGGTCGCATCCATCGACCATACGGACTCGACCTATCGTGATCAGCGGGCCTTCGCCT
The DNA here is from genome assembly GCF_011801365.1 of Paracoccus sp. AK26. Taxonomy (NCBI): domain Bacteria; kingdom Pseudomonadati; phylum Pseudomonadota; class Alphaproteobacteria; order Rhodobacterales; family Paracoccaceae; genus Paracoccus; species Paracoccus sp. AK26. The sequence continues at coordinate 1,073,112 of NZ_CP041041.1, read as the reverse complement.
CGACCCTGGTCAACCGACCTCTGGACCAGCGGTTCGTGCTGGACGAGATGGCCCGGCTGAACGCGGATGCGGGTTCGGATTTCGCCGGGCTGATCGACACCGACAACACCGGCCTGATCGGCTATTCGATGGGCGGATACGGCGCCATCGTCTCGGCCGGCGGCGGGCTGAGCGAAAGCGCCATGCGCCTTGGTCCCCGCGATACGCTGGCGATCCATCGCGAGGGCAGCGAAACCCATGACGCCCTGCCCGATCCGCGCATCAAGACCGCGGTCGCGATCGGCCCCTGGGGGATGAATGTGGGCCTGTGGGATGCCGAAGGCCTGGCGGGGATCGAGATCCCGATGCTGTTCATCGCCGGATCGAATGACCGCACCTCGGGTTACGACAACGGCATCCGCAAGATCTGGGAAGGCGCGACCGGCGTCGACCGCGCCCTGCTGACCTTCGAGGGCGGCGGCCACAACACGGTGGGTCCCATCCCTGCCCCCGTCGAAAGCTATGCGGCAGGTGTCTCGGGCCATTACACCGACCCGGTCTGGGACACGGTCTTCATGAACAATGTCGGCCAGCATTTCGTGACTGCCTGGATGGATCTTGAGCTGAAGGGCGATTCGACCATGCAGCGATACCTGGACCTGCAGCAGAACGGCAGCGATGGCGTCTGGTCGGTGGACGAAAACGGCGCCTTCAGGGATGACCACACCTACTGGCTGGGCTTCCCCGAAGGGGCGGCCGAGGGGCTGAGCTACGAGGTGCTGGATGCCCAGGTGGCGCCGGTGCCGCTGCCGGCCTCGGTCTGGCTGCTGGGGCTGTCGGTCGCGGGGCTCGGCGCGCTTCGCAGCCGGCGCAAGGGGAAAGCCTGACAGCCGTCCGTCCTGGCAGGGGGCCGATACCTCATGCCAGGTTGCGCTGCCGGTTCGGACCTTCGGTATCGGATTGGTCGGTGCCGTCGCTTGGGCCGGTGTCGGGGCCGGTATGGTCGCTTGATCTTTGAGATGCGTCGTCGGGGCGCCTGACGATCACGACGCCTATCCTACGCCGGTCGCACAGGTCTTCGGCCAGGTTGGGGCGCAGCCGTGCCGCCCAACCGTCGCGGCCTTCGGATCCGGCGACAACAAGCGTGTCCTCCGGCAGATTGGCCACTGCCGCGTCAAGGACCGGTCCCTGCACATGCGCAAGGCGGCGCCATGCCAGATCGGGGGGCAGCCTCGCCACCAGCCTGGCAAAGTAGGACTGGGCGATCCAGGCCGCCCTGCGCCTTCTTTCGGTGATCTCCTGCTCGGGCATCCTGATCCTGCGGGATCGCAAAAGCCCTTCCTCGAGGAAATACCAGACATTCAGGATATCCAGCGGAACATCCAGGGCCCGCGCCAGGGTGAACGAGACACGCAGTATCTCGGCCGCCAGGGCGGGGTCTGTGCTGTCGTCCCGGTCCGGGTCGATCAGCGCGGTCACCGATGCCGGGGGGCCGGTATGGCCGTTCATGATCCAGACCGGCCTGGCCGAGTGCCGCGACAGATCGCGCCGCAAGTCCTGTTCCCGCCTTCTTGGACCGCCGATCGCCGGGTCGCACTGGACGATGACCAGTTCGGCGTCCAGGTCGTGCAGGCAGTCGGCGGTGACCGAAGCCACGGCCGATGTCGTGGCCCCCGTCGCGGCCAAGCCTTCCATCAGGCGCATCTGGCTGTCGGTCAGCCCCGGCTCCAACGAAAACAGCCCCAGCCGAAGGGGTCCGCGGCGCGACAGCCGTTCCATGACCTGCCAAAGCCCGGCCGCATCGCAATCCCTCGTGGTGACCAGGGCGATCCGCTTCATGGCCCGGGCTTTCCCCGGTCGGACGGGCGGATCAGCAGATCGGGCTTCTGGCCCGACCGCCAGGCCGCGGCCCGGCCCAGAAGATGCGCCCCGATCGGCGCGGTCATCAGCAGGAACAGGATGGCGATCAGCGCCCGGCTGGCCGCGCTGACGCCGCCGATATCGACCGCCGCAGCCAGCAGGGCCAGCGACCCCGCCAGACTGCCCACCTTGGACGAGGCATGCATCCGCGTCAGCGCGTCCGGAAAGCGCAGGATGCCGATGGCCGCGACCAGGGCAAAGCCTCCGGCCAGAAGCGCAAGTATCGCGGTCAGGATCTCAGTCATCGCTGTCGCTCCTGCGGGCAAGCCTTTCGGCGTAGCGGGCAAGGGCCACCACCGACAGGAAGCTGACAAGGGCCAGGGCCACCGCGATGTCCAGGAAAGCCTCGGATTCCGTGCGCACGGCGTAAAGGCCGCAGACGCCGATCACGGCGGTCGTCATCATGTCCAGTGCGACGACCCGGTCTGCCAGGCTTGGTCCCTTGGCCAGCCGCACGAAGCCGATGCTGATGGCGATCCCGACCATGACAAGGGCCAGGGTGATGCTTGCCTGCATGATGTCGAAGGGGGTCATGGGCGGAAAACCTTTCCGATGCGACGTTCCATCCCGGACTTCAGGTCGGCGACCAGGGCGGCTTCGTCGGTGGCGTAGATCGAGTGGACCAGAAGAGCGCTGCGGTCCTCGGCCACATCCAGCGTGAGGGTGCCGGGCGTCAGGGTGATCAGGCTGGCCAGCAGGAAGATTTCGGCATCCGACTGGCCGTCGAGCGGCATCCGCACGATGGCCGGGTGCAGGTTCGGGCGCGGGGCGATGCAGTCGCGCGCCACCATGATCGAGGACTTGACCAGTTCCTTGATGAAATAGGCGATCAGCACCAGGGTCTGCGGCAGGGCGCGGAAATACCGCCGCTCGTCCCCCTGGGCGATCAGGTCGCGGGCGAACCACAGCGCGCAATAGCCGATGACAAAGCCCGCCAGAAGGTTCGGCAGCGAGAACCCGTTCCACAGCGCCGACCATGCGAGCGCCAGAAAGACGTTGATGGAAAGAAGCTTCATCGGCGCGCCTCGCCCAGAACGGCCGCGACATAGGCGGCGGGATCAAGAAGCTGCTCGGCCCCCTTTGTCGCAAAGTCGAGGAAGGCCGAGGGGAAGGCGCCGATGGCGACCGTCATCACCGCCAGGGCGATGATCGGCACCATCATCTGCCACCGCGCGGACAGGGGCAGATCGGCCAGGGCGGGCTGGCGTCCTTTGGGATGGGCCTTCCAGAAGGCCTCGGCCCAGATCTTGGTCATCGAGAAGATCGTCAGCAGCCCGACCAGCAGCGCGACCCCCGCCACCAGCCATTCGCCCAGGTCCAGCGATGCGCGGACGATGACGAACTTGGCCCAGAAGCCCGACAGCGGCGGGAAGCCGGCCAGCGAGAAGGCCGGGATGATGAACAGGGCCGCCAGCAGCGGCGCGGAGCGGTAAAGGCCGCCGATGGCGTAGAGATCCGACGACCCGGTCAGGCGGCGCGACACGCCGGCGATCAGGAACAGGTTGGTCTTCACGATGATGTGGTGCAGCAGATAGAAGACCGCGCCCATCACGGCCAGGGGCGTCATCAGCGCCAGGCCCAGCACCATATAGCCGATCTGGCTGATGATGTGGAAGGACAGGATCTTGCGGAAATCGCTTTGCGCGGCCGCCCCCAGCACGCCCGTCAGCATCGTCAGCAGCGACACCCACAGCAGGATCTCGTGCGTGTAGCCGATGTCGCCCACGAAGATCAGCGTGAAGACGCGCATCAGGGCATAGACGCCCACCTTGGTCAGCAGCCCCGCAAACACCGCCGAGACCGCGTAATGGGGGGTATGATAGGACGCGGGCAGCCAGAAGAACAGCGGAAAGACCGCCGCCTTCATCCCGAAGGCCACCATCAGCATCATCGCGATCAGCGTCATCAGACCCTGGTCGGGCGAGGCCGCGACGGCCCCGCGCAGATCCGCCATGTTCAGCGTGCCGGTCGCGCCGTAAAGCAGGCCCGCGCCCGCCAGGAACAGCACCGTGGCGATCAGGTTCAGCGTGACGTATTTCACCGCCCCGTCGATCGCCTGCTTCCTGCCCCCGATCACCAACAGCCCGAAGGACGAGATCAGCAGCACCTCGAACCAGACATAAAGGTTGAACAGGTCGCCGGTCAGGAAGGCGCCGGTGACGCCGCCCAGCAGCGACTGGAACAGGGCGTGGTATCCCAGCCGGGAGGATTCCGGCCCGATCTCGGCCAGGGACCAGACGGCTACGGCAAGCCCGATGATCGCGGTGATCAGCACCATCGCCGCCGACAGATGGTCGGCCACCAAGGTGATGCCATAGGGGGCCTGCCAGCCACCCACCTGCCCTGCGACCACCCCCCGGTCCAGGACTACGCCCACCAGCAGCACGGCCACGCCGAGCGAGGCGACCGCGCCGGCGACGGAAGCAAGATCCCCCATCCGCGAGCCGCGCAACAGGAAGGCCAGGACCGCAGTCACGAATGGAACCAGGATCGGAAGCGCAAGAACCCAGCTCATCGGCGGTCCTCGGCCGGTTCGGCACTGCGCATCCTGTCAACCTCAAGGTGGCCGAAGCTGCGATAGGCCCGGATGGTCAGGGCCAGGGCAAAGGCGAACAGTCCGAAGCCGATCACGATGGCCGTCAGCAGCAGCGCCTGCGGCAGCGCGTTGGCCATGGTGTCGGGCGGCAACGCGCCTGACGCACCCAGCAGCGGCGGCGCGCCGGGGGTCAGGCGGCCCGCAGCCAGGATCGCCAGGTTCACGCCGTTGGACAGCAGCAGCAGGCCGAACAGAAAGCGCATCAGGTTGCCCGACAGCATCAACCAGATCGCCATGCTGACCAGAAAGCCCGCAAGGCAGGCGACAAGGGTTTCCATCAGACGGTCTCCTCGAGCGCGAAGACCAGCGTCAGGATCGCCCCGAAGACGGCCAGGTAGACGCCGATGTCGAAAACCAGCACGGTGGACAGGGCAAGATCCTCAAGGATCAGCCAAAGCCCCGTGAACGGATCCAGGCTTGCCAGGGCCGAGGCCAGACCGGACAGCACCGCAATCGCCATGCCCCAGACGCCGATGGCGCGCGGATCGACGCGCAGGGCCCGGCGGGCGTCCTCGACCCCCGCCGCGAAGCTGTAAAGGACAAAGCCCGCGGCGCCGATCAGCCCGCCGATGAAGCCGCCGCCCGGGCTGTTATGGCCGCGCAGCAGCACGAACAGCGAAAACAGCAGGAACAGACCCGTCAGGAACCGCGCGCCGACCGAAAGGATCAGTGAGTTCATGGCCCTGCCTTCCGCTTGCGCTTCAGGACGGCATAAGCGCCAAAGGATGCCAGCAGCACCACGATCAGTTCGCCGAAGGTGTCGAAGGCGCGGAAATCGACAAGAACAACGTTCACGATGTTGAGCCCATGTGCCAAGGCATAAGAGTTCTCCTCGAAGTAACTGGTGATGCTGCGGTCAAGGGGCGATGCCGTGACCGACAGGATGATCGCGGTAACGCAGAGTCCCGTGGTCACGGCCACCACCCCATGGGCCATCTGGCGACGGGGGCTTCGACGCTCGGTGATGCCCGGCAGGCGCAGGGCGGCGATGGCGAACATGACGGCCGACAGCGTCTCGACCATCAACTGCGTCGTGGCGACATCGGGGGCGCCGGCATAGATGAAGATCACGGCGACGCCGATGCCGACGGTTCCGATCCCCGCAATCGCCGCAATCCGGGAATGGGTGTTCAGCGCCAGCACCGCGCCCGCCGCGGTAAAGATCGCCGTCAGCCACAGGAAGGCCGAGCGCGGCAGTTCCACCGCGATCTCGGGCCGGCCGCGGATGATGGTCAGCCCAAGCGCCAGGGCAACCACGGCAAAGACCGCCATCAGATAGGCCGTCAGCCTGCCTGTCTGCAGCATCCGGGTCTGCCAGGCGGCCAGGACGCGCAACCCGTCAAGCACCCTGTCCCATCCGTCGTCCAGCGAGGGAAGGCGCCGCAGGACCGGATCCACCAGGGCGGCAAAGCGCGCGCGCATCAGATACAGCATGATCCCCAGCGTGAAGGTCAGCAGGCTGAGGACAAAGGCCCGGTTGAACCCGGCCCACAGGTGCAGCCCGGCGGCGCGGTCCTGCAAAAGGCTTCCCGTCAGGGCGCTGCCGATGACCGACCCCAGCAAGGGCTGCGCCAGCACCCCGACGACCAGCCCGCCAAGGGCCAGGATGACCGGCCCCGCCAGCATCTGCCACGGCGCCTCGTGCGGGTGATGGGGCGTGGTGATGGGCGCGCCGAAGAACGGGCGCAGCGCGATGATCCCCGCCACGGCGAACATCAGGGCATTGGCCGCAACGGCGGCGGCGGCGACAAGGGGAGCGCCCGTCATGGTCTCCGCACCCGCGTAGATCAGCTCCTTTCCGATCCAGCCGATCATGGGCGGCAGGCCCGCCATCGAGGCGCAGGCAAGAACCGCCGCCAGCGCCGTCAGCGGCATGGCCCGCCCCAGCCCGCCCAGTTGCGCCACCTCGCGCGTGCCGGTGCCGTGGTCGACGGCGCCCACGACCATGAACAGGCTGGCCTTGTAGAGCGAATGGACGATCAGAAAGGTCACCGCCGCCGTCAGTGCGTAGGGATGGGCCCCGGCCAGCAGCATCGTGATCGTGCCCAGGGCCATCAGCGTGGTATAGGCAAGCGCCTGCTTCAGGTCGCTTTGCCGCATCGCCAGGACCGAGGCCAGCACCGCCGTGATGGCCCCTGCGGTTGTCAGCGCCACGCTCCAGGCCAGGGTGCCGCCCAGGGCGGGATGCAGGCGGGCCAGCAGATAGACCCCGGCCTTTACCATCGTGGCCGAATGAAGGTAGGCCGATACCGGGGTCGGCGCCGCCATCGCGTTCGGAAGCCAGAAATGGAACGGGAATTGGGCCGACTTGGTGAATGCGCCCAGCAGCACCAGCACCAGGATCGGCCCGTACAGGCTGCTGTCCTGAAGCCCCGGACCCGTCAGGATCTGCGCCAGGTCGTATCCGCCCGCCGCAGTGCCGATCAGGATGAAGCCCGCCAGCAGCGCCAATCCCCCGCCCGCCGTGACCAGCATCGCCTGCAAGGCGTTGCGGCGGGCGCGGGGATTGTCGTGATCAAAGCCGATCAGCAGATATGACGTGATGCTGGTCAGTTCCCAGAACAGGAACAGCGTGATCAAATCGCGGGCCAGCACCAGCCCCAGCATCGACACCATGAAGGCGAACAGGAACAGGACGAACCGCCCGAACTGGGGGTGATCGCCCATGTAGCCGGTGGCATAAAGAAAGATCAGCGACCCGATCCCGCTGATCAGAAGCCCGAAGATCAGCGACAGCCCGTCCACCATGAAGGCCAGCGAGATCCCCAGCGAGGGGGCCCAGTCCAGAGCGAACAGGACAGGGCGGTCATCGACGACCGCAGGCGCCATCAGCGCCATGCCGACAAGGATCAGGGCGGCAAGAATCGACGCTGCATAACCCAGCATCCGGCCCGCGCCGTCAGACGCGCCGTCGAGCATGGCAATTCCTTAAAGCTATCTCTTGTTCGCCAGATTTTAATCACGGTATCGGCAAGGTATGGAAATTGATAATCAGACGATGTTCGATAGCCGTTCTCTATAAGGGATGCCGATGCCGACGCTCCAGCAGCTTCGATACCTTCTTGCAATCGCAGATACGCTGAACTTCAGCCGTGCCGCCGAACAATGCCATGTGACGCAGCCCACGCTCAGCATCCAGGTCAAGGAACTGGAAGCCAGGCTGGGCACGAAGCTGGTCGAACGCAGCCGGACCCGCGTGCTTCTGACCCCCGTCGGCGCCGAGATCGCAAGGCGGGCGCGCATCATCGTGGCCGAGATCGACGACATCCGCGACATCGCCCGGCGCGAGGATCCCCATGCCATGCAAAGCCTGCTGCGCATGGGCGTCGTCCACACCGTCGGCGCCTATGTCCTGTCCATCGCCATGCCGACGCTTCGCCAGTCCTACCAGCAAACCCGCATCCATGTCCGCGAGGAACGGTCCGAGGAACTGCAGGGGAACCTTGCCGACGGCCAATACGACGTGATCCTGCTGCCCGAGATCCCCGTGCGCGAGGATTTCGCCTTCCACGTCCTGGTGACCGAGCCGCTGCACCTGGTGGTGCCGCAGGATCACCGCCTGGCCGGCCACAAGCACGTGCAAGCCGCCGATCTGGCCGGCGAGACGATCTTGACGATGGAACGGCGCGAAGGGGCGACCGACGACGTGGCCCGCCTTTGCCGCGACGTGGGCGCGATCCAGGCCAGCGACTATGTCGGCACCACCCTAGACACCCTGCGCCAGATGGTCGCCGCAGGAATGGGCATCGCCCTGCTGCCCGCGCTTTATGTCCGGTCCGAGGTCATGCGCGAGGAACTGGTGGTCGCCATCCCGCTAAATCCACCGGCCCCGACCCGCAGCATCTGCATGGCCTGGCGGAGATCGTCCCAGCGTGCCGACACTTATACCGACTTCGCCGAAACGATCAGCGTTTGTCTTAGGCCATGGGACGTGGACGCAGGCAGATAGGCCGGGCTGGGCTTCGCGGATTTCCAGATCGGCACCCGGCCGGGATCATCGGTTCCGGCATGGGAAGCGGGACCAACCGCCAGCGCGGTGATGCATGAGCGAAAAAGGCCCCACGAGAAACCTATTTTTGGGTTTGCAATGTGCAAGTGGCGGAGGAAAGGGGTCTGCTGTCCAACCTTCTCCAATTCTGACCCCCGCATACTGATGCGGTCTGGTAAAAATCTCCGGCACTTCGTCAAACGCCCGGGTCTCCTTCACCTTTATTGTGCAACTCTCGATCTGCCCTCAGTGGCTGCTGAAAATCAAGGCACGCCCCGCCCCTCATCCTCTTTGCTGATTGACAGGTCAGTTCCTGCGACCCTAGCTTGAAACCTGTGCTAGGCAACTGAGCCGTCACGCACATATCTGACGACATCGACATAATGGCAATTCCGCCCTGGGCACTCGCTGCCTCAGGGCTGTTTTCACGTGGACATGAACTTGGAACGCACTTCACTCCAGATCGGCCTGCTGTTCTCAACCGAAGGGCCCTATGCCACGGTTGCTCAAGCACTTCTGAATGGGGCGATGCTGGCGTGCCAGGAAGTGAACGAGGATCCATCCGCGCACCTGCAGCTAGAACCATTGCACGTGAACCCTCGCGGACAGCTGGTCAACTACCGGGACGGGGTCCAGTCGATGCTGGAGCAAGGCATTGTCCATATCTGCGGCTGCTATACCTCCTCCAGCCGCAAGGAGGTGCTTCCGATCATCGAAAAGCACGATGCGCTGCTGTGGTATCCCAGCCATTACGAAGGCTTCGAAACCTCACAGAACGTGATCTACACTGGGTCCTCTCCAAACCAGCATCTAACGCCGCTTATTGGGTTCCTGTTCAAGGAATACGGCAATACGGCCTATTGCATCGGGTCGAATTACATCTGGGCCTGGGAAAGCAACCGCGTCTTCCGCGAAGGCATCACGCGCCTGGGAGGACAGATCGCAGCCGAACGCTATGTGCCCATCGGGGAAACTGACCTGGACCAGTATGTCACCGAGATCCTAGACCTTCGGCCCGACTACATCTTCAATTCCCTGATCGGGTCATCGTCCTATGAGTTCCTGCGGCGCTTGCGCCGAGCCAGCGCTGCTGCTGGAATTGACCAGCCCCGAAGCATGCCGGTGGCAAGCTGCACCTTGTCCGAACCAGAACTGCACGCCATCGGTGCCGAGGCGGCGGATGGACAGATCACCTCCAGCGTCTATTTCTCTTCGATCCCGACGGAACGCAATGCTGACTTTGTCGCAGCATATCGCCGTGCTTTTCCGAATGGACCAGCTGCCTGCGCCGACGCAGAGTCCAGCTATATTGCCATCCACCTACTGGCCCGCGCCGTTGCACGGGCAGGTGGCGAAGACATTGCACAGGTTCGTACCGCTGTAACTACCTGCCGCTTCGATGCGCCGCAGGGACCGGTGATGATCGATCCGGCGACAATGCACGCCTACCTGACGCCGCATATCGGTATTTCCCGGGCAGATTTCGAATTCGACGTGTTGATCGAAAGCCCGGGGCCGGTGCAGCCGGACCCATACCTGGTGCAATGGTCGCGCACCACAGAGCCGTCTTCCCTGCCCTCGCAACTGAGGATTGTGAAATGAAACAGCCCCGCGTGACGCAGAACTTCCGCGATTTCCGAGCTTCGATCATCACATCCGACAGCCGCAGCACGAACACACTGCAGATCGTTCTGCCGCGCCTTGGATTGACGGTCGATGCAATCCACCAGACCTTCATGTTTGAGCCATCGGCTGGACCACGCGTGGCCTTCGTTGACGGCGACATGGCTCTGCCTGCGGCGGGCGAGGAACCTGACGTGCCGGCTGATTGCGCCATTGTCGGGCTGGTCGGATCCGAAGCACCCAGCCGACTGCGCGGGCTGGTCAACCTTGGCGCGCAGGCCTTCTTGACCAAGCCCGTCCACGGCGGATCGGTCTATTCCGCTCTCTTCCTAGCGGTCAATTCCCTTACCCGCAGCATGGCGATGCAGGCCCAGATCGAGGAACTGAAGCAGCGGCGAAAAGGCCGTGTTCATGTCCTGCGCGCGGTGACTGACATGGTGCTTCGTGAGGGCATCGGCCCTGACCAAGCCTACGATCGCCTGCGTCGCAGTGCCATGCACGCCCGCCAGAGCGTCGAGGACTTCTGCGAGGGCCTGCGAGCTTCAAGATTTAACGAGGACGAAGAAGCCTCGGCGACTGATGAAAGGCGACGCTGGGCCTGATTCCCACGTCGAGAACCAACAAGGAGTTGTCAATGTTGATCAAATCGAAAAGCGCCGCTTCGGCGCTCGGAGTTCTGTTGCTTGCTGGTGCCGCGTTCGGACAGGATGCCGAACCGATCAAGCTGGGTGTTCTGGAAGACCAGTCCGGCGATTTTGCCCTCGCCACAATCGGCAAGGTCCACGCGATCCAGCTTGCGGCAGAAGAAATCAATGCCGCTGGCGGCATCGACGGCCGCCCGCTGGAACTGGTCGAATACGACACCCAGTCCGACAATACCCGCTTTCAGGAGTTCATGCGCCGGGTGCTGCAGCGCGACAAGGTGGATGCTGTCTTCGCGGGATTTTCCTCGGCCTCGCGCGAGGCTTATCGGCCCATCGTCAACCAGTTCGACGGGCTGGCCTTCTATAACAACCAGTATGAAGGCGGAGTTTGCGACGCGAACATGATCGTGACCGGCGCCGTCCCGGAACAGCAGTTCTCGACCCTACTGCCCTATATGATCGAGAACTATGGGCCTAACGTCTATACGATTGCGGCCGACTACAACTTCGGCCAGATTTCGGCGGAATGGGTGCGCAACATCGTCGCTGAAAATGGCGGCACCATGGTGGGGGAGGAATTCATCCCCCTGGGCGTGTCGCAGTTCTCTCAGACCATCCAGAACATCCAGGCAGCAAAGCCCGATTTCGTGGTGACGCTGCTGGTTGGTACGGCGCAGGCGTCCTACTACGAACAGGCGGGCGCCGCGAACCTAGCCCTGCCGATGGCATCCTCGGTAAACGTGGGCCAAGGCTATGAACACAAGCGCTTCACGCCCCCCAGCCTCAAGGACATGTACGCGACGGTGAACTATGTCGAGGAAATCGACACCCCCGCCAGCAAGGAATTCGTCGAGAAATTCCGCGCCAAGTTCCCGAACGAACCCTATATCAACCAGGAGGCCAGCAACTCCTACGCCGCTGTCTATCTCTACAAGCAATTGGTCGAGCGCGCGAAGTCGACTGAACTGGCCGATATCCGTAAGGTCATCGCCGAAGGGGATGTCTGCGTTGATGGACCCGGCGGCCAGATGTGCATCGACCCGAAAAGCCAGCATGTCTCGCACACCATCCACTTGGCGCATGTGACCGAGGACCATTCGGTCGAGTTTCCCACCAAGTGGGAGGCGATCCAGCCCTATTGGCTGGGCCAGGCAGGCTGTGACCTGACTGTCAGCGACCCCAGCGAACAGTACACGCCGTCGAACCCGCCCCCGGCCAACGGCTGATCCCTGATTTGTCCGGGCGGCCTGCCCGCCCGGACGCCACCAGACCAAAGGGGCCGCCTTGTGGACATCTTTAATCTGATCTTCAGCTTTCTCTACCAGTTCGGCGATGCCTTTGCCTTTCTGGTCCTCAGCGCCTGCGGGCTGGCCGTCATCTTCGGCATGATGGGCGTCATCAACCTTGCCCATGGCGAATTCATCATGTGTGGGGCTTATGTCTCGACCAGCGCGGTCCATGCGGGCCTGCCCCTGCCGCTTGCAATCATCGCAGGCGCCGTTGCTGCAGGCATTGCCGGCATGATCGTGGAACTGTTGGTGATCCGACCCCTGTATCAGCGCCCCCTGGACACTATCGTGGCGACCTGGGGGATCTCCATGATCGTGACCCAGGGAACGCTGATCGTCCTTGGCCCCAGCATGCAGGGTGTGGGCACACCCTTTGGCAGCTTCGCGCTGGGCGGCTATTCCTATTCCCTCTATCGCGTTATCCTGATGATTGCCGCGATCGGCACGCTGGCCCTGTTGTGGCTGATGTTCACGCGAACGCGCTTTGGCCTCTTGTCGCGCGCGACGATCCAGGTTCCCCATGTGGCCGAGGCCATGGGTGTCAACACCAACCTGATCTACAGCCTGACCTTCGGCCTGGGAGCCGGACTGGCAGGGCTGGCAGGCGGGCTTTATGCGCCGACCATGACGCTGGTTCCCACCATGGGGGCGTCGTTCATGGTCGAAGCCTTTGTCACCGTCGTCGTCGGCGGGGCGGACATCTTCCTGGGAACGGCCCCTGCCGCCGCCATCCTCGGCATAATCAAGGCTGCGTTGACGGGCTGGCAGGGCCAGCTTGCCGGGCAGATCGGCCTGTTGATCGCCGTTATCGTCGTCATCCGCATCCTGCCCCGCGGGATCAGCGGCAAGATCCTGAAAGAAAGGGCCTGACAATGGCCGAGACATCCCGGCTGCGCAGCATCATGCGCTTGGTCGAGGGGCCGCAGACTATTGGCCGAGGGCCCAGGTTCTGGGCGGGCTTCGCCATCGTACTTTCCTGTGCCTGCGCCTATCCGATGTTTGCTGACAGTTATGACGTTGGCAACAACGTCTACTTCTTCAACTGGCTGTTCATGGCCATGGGGCTTTCGCTGATCTGGGGCTATGGCGGATCGCTGAGCTTCGGGCAGACCGCCTTCTTCGGCATCGCGGGCTATTGCTACGGCGTGCTGACAATCAACCTGGGCGATGCTTACGGACTGACGCTGCTGTCGCTTGTATTGGCCGTCGGCTTCAGCGCGTTCTTCGCGGCGGTCCTGGGTTATTTCCTGTTCTTCGGCCGCATCAATGGTGTGTTTCTTGGCATCGTGTCGCTGTCGGTGACCCTGGTGCTGGAGCGCTTCATGGCGCAGACCGCAGGACCGCAGTGGGCGATTGGCTCGGCGCGGCTGAACGGGTTCAACGGCATGGGCAGCATGCCATCCCTGACAATCCCGTGGCCCGGTGGAAGCATCGTCCTGTTCCCTGACCTGCCGCTGTATTACCTGACGCTTGCGCTGCTGGTGGTCGTCTATCTGGCATTGCGAATGCTGGTGAATTCGCGCTTCGGCAACGTGCTAGTCGCGATCCGCGAAAACCCCCAGCGCGCCGAGATGCTGGGGTATGACATCCGCAAGTTCCAGTTGGGCATGTTTGTCATCGGCTCCTCGCTCGCCGGACTTTCGGGAGTGCTTTACACCTCGTGGGGCAACTACATCACCCCCGCGTCGATGGGGATGACGGCCGCTGCCTTGCCCATTGTCTGGGTGGCGGTCGGCGGGCGCAGCGACCTGACCACCACGCTCGTGGGCACCTTGGCCGTGCTGATCGTGTTCCAGATGCTGACGATCTATGGAAGCCAGTATGCCTTGATCGTCATGGGTGTTCTGCTTGTCGTCACTGTGCTTGTTGCTCCGCGAGGCATTGTGCTGGGCATTGTGGACGTCTCACACCGCCTTTTCCGCCAGAAGGAGGCCCGCTGATGTCCCTCTTGGAAACCCGCAAGTTGAACAAGCATTTTGGCGGCCTGCATGTCACGGGAAACGTGGATTTCATCCTCCAACCTGGCGAGATGCATTGCCTGATCGGCCCGAACGGCGCGGGCAAGAGCACCTTCTTCCGCCTGATCCTGGGCGAACATCAACCTGACAGCGGCCAGATCCTTTTTGCGGACGAGGATATCACCCGCGCCAAGTCGTTTCAGCGCATCCGCAAGGGCATCAGCGTCAAGTTCCAGGTTCCCGGCATCTTCAAGGAACTCAGCACCCGCCAGAACCTCGTCATCGCCCTACAGCACCATGTTCCTGCCGTCCATCTGACTGAGGAAGTTGATCGGCTGCTGGAGTTCCTGAAGCTGTCGCAGGATCACACCCAGCTTGCCGGCAACCTTAGCCATGGCCAGAAGCAATGGCTGGAAATCGGAATGGCAATCGCGTTGAAGCCCCGCCTTCTGCTGCTTGACGAACCCACGGCCGGAATGACGCCCGACGAGACTCACGCCACAGGCGAGATGCTGCACCGGCTGAACGCCGAGGGCATGACCGTGCTGGCGGTAGAACACGACATGGCCTTCGTGCGCCAGATCGCCCATCGGGTAACCGTGCTGCATCTGGGCAAGGTTTTCGCCCAAGGCAGCATCAACGAGATCACAGCCGATCCACGGGTCGCCAAGATCTATCTGGGAGAGGTCCATGCCTGAACCGCTTCTGCAAACATCTGCACTGAACGGCGGATATGGCGGCAAGCCAGTTCTGCAGGGCGTCGATATTGACGTGAGGGAAGGCGAGATCGTCGCCATCATCGGTCGCAATGGCGTGGGCAAGTCCACCCTGATGAAAACGCTGATCGGGCTTCTGCCAAGCCAGTGTGGAGAGATCCGGGTGAAGGGCCGGCAGGTAGACGGCCTGTCGGCACATCGTCGCGCCCGTCTTGGCATCGGCTATGTCCCCCAGGGCCGCGACGTGTTCCCGCGCATGACCGTGCTGGAAAACCTGATGGTTGGCCAGTCGATTTCCGGCCGCAAGCTGGATGGCAAGCTTGAGGAAGTCTATCACTACTTCCCCATTCTGCAGGAACGCGCCCAACAGCGCGCAGGCACGATGTCAGGCGGCCAGCAGCAGCAGCTTGCCATCGGGCGTGTGCTGATGGGCGGGCCGTCCCTGGTCCTTCTGGACGAACCCTCGGAAGGCATCCAGCCCAACATCGTCCAGTCGATCGCCCGGATCATGGTGGAACTAAACGCGAAGTCCGGCCTCAGCGTCGTCTTTGTCGAACAGAATATCGACATGATCCGCGCCATGGCACAGCGCTGCTATGTCATGGACAAGGGGCGCATCACTGCCGCGCTGACCCGTGCCGACCTGGACGATCAGGACCTCATCCGCAGCTATTTGTCCGTCTGACCCATCCAAGAAAGGTATTCCCATGAGCTGGTTCGAAGACTCCATCATGGCCCGCAAGGGCGTCGCAAAGGGCGAAGTGCGGGCCGAAGCATCGCTGACCGAGGCGCAGCAGGGCAATTATCACTACGTCTACAGCGCGGCGATCCCGCCGGTCCTGAAGATTGACCCTGGCACGGTCCTGACCTGCGAAACCCATGACGCCTTCGAGGGGGCGATCACCTCTGAATCCGACAAGCCTACCGAAAAGCTGAACTTCCCGTTCCTCAATCCGCAGAACGGACCGGTCTGGATCAACGGCGCGGAAAAGGGCGATACGATTGCTGTTCACATCGACAGCATCGTCCCACGTGGTCCCCAGCCACGCGGCACCACCGTCATCATGCCCGAATTCGGCGGCTTGGTGCCCACGGCGGACACGGCCTTGCTTACGGCGCCCTTGCCCGAACGCGTGCGCAAGCTGCATGTCACCGCCGAAGAAGGAACAGTCTGGAACGATCGCATCATCCTGCCCTATGAGCCCTTCATCGGCACCATCGGCACTGCTCCCCAGATCGAGGCTATCTCCTCGCTAGTGCCTGACTATTACGGCGGCAACATGGACCTGCCGGACGTAGCTCCTGGCGCGGTCGTCTACTTGCCCGTCCAGACCGAGGGCGGGTTCCTGTTCCTGGGAGACTGCCATGCCGCCCAAGGCGACGGAGAGTTGTGCGGTGTCGCGATCGAACATCCGACCGTCACCACCGTCCGCGTCGATTTGATCAAGGGCTGGACCATCAAGACCCCGCGGCTCGAGAACGACAAATTCTACATGACCATCGGCTCCTCGCGCCCGATGGAGGACGCCGCCCGCGGCGCCTATCGCGAGCTGATCCGCTGGATGGCCGCCGACTTCGGCTTTGACGAGATCGACGCCTATATGCTTCTGACGCAGTGCGGCCGCATCCGGCTGGGCAACATGGTGGATCCGAAATACACGGTCGGCGCGTCAGTCCTGAAATCGATCATTGGAATTGCCCGATGAAGGACATGCTTCCCTCCCTGGGCGAGTTGACGGTGGCCAGCATACGCGAGGGCCTGGCCAGCGGCGCCTTCACCGCCGAAGCGGTGACATCGGCCGCAATTGCGCAGATGCAGGCGACGAACGGCACCTATAACGCGGTGATCTTCGAAAACGACGCGGCGCTGGAGGTAGCCCGCGACATCGACCGCCGCATTGCCGCAGGCGAGAAAGTGGGATCCTTGGCCGGTGTGCCCATCGTGGTCAAGGATCCCATGGACATGGTCGGTTTTCCGTCGACTGCAGGCTGGCGGCTGCTTTATTCCGGTGCCGGCGGCATCGATCTTATGCCCGAGCGCGACAGTCCGGTGGTGGCCCGCATGCGTGCCGCCGATGCCGTCATCATCGGCAAGACCAATGTCCCGATCCTCAGCTGGACCGGGACCCATGCCAATGACAGTTGGGCCGGACCGACGATTAATCCCGCTGCACCCGACCGCGTGCCGGGGGGATCCAGCGCCGGCTCGGCTGCTGCAGTCGCCGCCCATATGGCTGTGATCGGGCTGGCGGAGGAGACGGGCGGATCGATCCAGAACCCCGCCTCGGCACAGGATCTGGTGGGCATCAAACCTACCATCGGGCTGGTGCCAAACGCTGGCGTCGTGCCGCTCTCTTCCAATCGCGACGTGGTGGGGCCAATTGCACGCACAGTAGCAGATGCCGCCGAATGTCTAACGGCACTGGCCGGCTTCACAACAGAGGACCCAAAAACATTGGCCGCCGTAGGAAAAATTCCCACAGGTGGCTACTCTGCACGGTTGTCAGTCGACGGGCTGCGGGGAAAACGGCTTGGGCTTTATGGCCCCGGCTGGCGACCAGACGCTCTCTCGCACGAGGCTGTTCAGCTTTATGACCGTGCGAAGCGGGAACTCACGGCGGCGGGCGCTATTCTTGTTGAGGATCCCTTTGCTGGAACCGACTTCGCCCGTCTACGCCAGATTACACCTGGAACACCCTTCTTCGACGGACGCGGCTTGGAATCGCTGCCCTATGATGTGACCTGTTACCTGCGTCGCCTTGGACCTGACGCCGCGCTGAGATCTTGGAAAGATTTCATTGCTGCCACTGCGTCCGAGAACGTCCTTGGGAAGGGCGCAATCCTTGGCTATCTGCAAGAACTTCCGGACTTTGCACCATGTCTTGCTAACCCCGAAACGCCTCCTGCCCTGCCCGCCTTCACCGAGCTAAAACGACAGTATCTAGAGCTGCTGGACCGTGTATTCGACGCGCATGATCTAGACAGCTTAGTTTATCCGCAGATGCTGAATGAACTTCCTGAATTGCATTCCGGAGTGGCAATCCATGAAACCACTGTTGGCGAACTGAATATTGCCGGGATCCCAGGTATCACCGTTCCTGCTGGTTATTACGCATCAGGAGCGCCTTTCGGTCTCATCTTCCTTGGTCTGCAATGGTCGGAAGCTGAATTGCTGAACCAGGCATATGCCTATGAGCAGCTAACGAAGCATCGCAAACCCGCAATTTGATCCCAAAAACCACCTTTGGTGCCGTGAGTAGTTTATCCTTCGCAGAGCAATCTTGTTGAGAGAAGCGTTGCGGGCTTGTCTCACCCTGATGCACACGTAGGTATCATTCCCCGCCCTCCTTCCCATCACCATTGCCGCCTCCGTTCCCGTTGCCTCCATGGTTGCCGTTGCCGCCACTGTTGCCTCCCGCAGCACCGCCACCGCTTCCACTGCCACTACTTCCGCCGCTGCTGCCACCGCTTCCGTTGCTGCCGCAGCAGGTTTTGATTTTAAATGACAGTTACAGCTGCCTGCTCGAAGCTGCGCGACACATTCGAACAGGGGCCTGACAGCGACGCTCCAAGGACACCCTAGCCATTGACCACTACGACAAGTAGGAGTGGATCTCACCTCGGAGAGGCGGTTCTCCGGCAATGAGGGAGGCGCCTATGCTGAAAGATGTTGCGCCGGCGGAACTGAGAGTCTCGGCCAATCTGGCGGAGGAGTATGAACGCGCCCGGGTAGCGTGGTACTACTTCGTCGGCGGGCTCACCCAGCAGGAGATCGCGTCGCGGATGAGCATGACCCGCCTCAGGGTCAACAAGCTGATCGGCCAAGTCCGAGAGGACGGCGCAGTCCATATCGACGTGACCCTGCCGCTGACCGACTGTGTCGCATTGGCAGAAACCCTGTCGGACAGGTATAGCCTAGTCGATGCCGCCGTGGTGCCCGACGTGCCGGACCATCTGGAGCAGAAGCGCGTGATAGGCGAAGCTGCCGGGATGATGATCGGAGCATTAATCGAGGGGCGTGACCTCGGGATCGGGATCGCCACCGGCCGGACGCTGAGCTTTGCAGTGCGTGCCCTGCAAGAGCGGCCTCACCCGGACAGCTGGGTCGTAGGACTGACCGGCGGCGTCACCCGATCGTCCGGCACCAATACTTTTGAAGTTGCAACGAGCTTTGCGCGCAAGCTGGGCGTCGAGTGTCATTATCTGACCGCTCCCCTATATTGTGCTTCGCCGGAAGGTCGCGAGACGCTGCTGCTGATCGATGAGCTGGCAGACGTTCTTGCAAGGACTGAAATTGCAGACCTTGGCGTCACCTCATGCGGATCTCTGGCCGAGGATACAACGCTGACACAGATCCGGGCCGTCAAGGATCACCTGGATGACGTGCAGAGACTGGGTGCAGTAGGTGAGCTTCTAGGCTGCTTTCTGGATGCCCAGGGCCAGCCGGTTGATCACTTCCTGAACGATTCGTTGATGGCGCTTAGCCCTGCCAAGTTGAAACTGAAGCCGATGTCCGTGCTGGTGTCGGGCGGGATCGACAAGATCCAGATCATCCGCGCGATCCTCCGCGCAGGCTACGTGAACCGTCTGGTGACGAATGAAGGCGTGGCCCGTGCCTTGCTTGCCGGGCCACGCTAGGTCAGGGTCGCATCTGATCCAGCGTCAGGGCCATCCCCCGGAGCATCAGGAATGTCGACGCGGCACCGGGATCGATATGACCCTTGGAGCGGGTACCAAGTTTTGCTGACCGACCGCGGCGCGATTCAAGCTCCGCCGTGGCTTTCATCCCCGCTTCGGCGCCGTCCCTGGCGGCGCTCATCACCGCGAGCTCATCTCCCGATCCCGAAAAGGCCAGCGCTGCCTCGACTGCCGGAGACCACGCGTCAACCATCGTCTTGTCACCCGGCTCGGCCCTGCCCCGGTCCCGTATCCCTTGCATAGCCCCGGCAAGCCATGCCGCAAGCGCGCCCGCGTCCAGGTTCCGCCGGTCAGCCACTGCCGCTCCGGCGCGGAGGAAGGCGGTCGCATAGAGCGGACCAGACGATGCGCCGACCGCATCGAGAAAGGCTTTGGCCATCCGCTTGCAACTCGCCTCGATGGTTTCCGTCTCAGCCGCACCGCTAAGAGCAGCCAGCACGGCTTTCCAGCCGATCTCCATGGTGACGCCATGGTCACCGTCGCCGATCACACCGTCCAGCTCTGACAGCCAGTCGCGCTGCGCGATGATTTCGGCACCCGCGCTGCGCATCATTTCCCGGAATATCTTGGGCGTGATGGCGCCTTCGTCGATCAGCCCCTCCATCAGAGCGGCATCGTTTTTCTGCATCGGTGTTGGCGTTGTTCGCCGCGTAGACCGAGGAGACCGGGTCATGCTCGCCTCTACCGCCCCCACAGTCAGCGCGGGAGATCGGCAAGGATGGTCCAGCAGCGACGCCAGTTCGTCATCCAAGCGCATCAGCGTGATCGAGGCTCCGGCCATCTCGAGAGATGTCGCGTATTCCCCGACCCACGACCGGTGGATGACCATGCCCTGGCCGTCCAGGAGTTGTTTCAGGCGATCGAAGATGATGTAGAGTTCGACGAGGGATGTCGCACCCAATCCATTTACCAGCACCGCTACACGATCGCCCGGTTGCGCCGACAGTTCCGCTAGGATGGCCTGCGTCAGCTCGTCCGTGACCTCGTCAGCAGTTGCCAACTTGGTGCGACGGATGCCGGGCTCGCCATGCAGGCCCATGCCGATTTCCATCTCGTCGTCGCCGATTTCGAAGTTCGGCTTGCCGGTCTGGGGAAGTGAGCAAGCTCCCAATGCCACGCCCATCGACAGCGTCGCGTCATTGGCCTTCTGCGCCAGCGCATAGACGCGGGCCAGTGGCTCGCCTAGGTCGGCGGCGGCACCAGCGATCTTGAAGACGAAGAAATCGCCGGCGATTCCGCGCCGCTCGGACCGCCTTTCCGAGGGTGCCGAGGCCACGTCGTCGGACACTGCCACCTGCGCGACGCGAACGCCCGATGCCTGAAGTTCCTCAGCCGCCATCGTGAAGTTCATGACGTCGCCTGTATAGTTTCCGTAGAGAAAGCAGACGCCGGCCCCGCCATCGGCCGCCCGTGCGGCGTCCAAGATCTGTTCGGGCGAGGGTGAAGCAAAAATATTTCCCACGGCCGCGGCGTCGGCCAGTCCTCGGCCGACATAGCCTGCAAAGGCAGGCTCGTGGCCAGATCCGCCGCCAACGACGATGCCCACCTTGCCGTCACGCGGACCATCGACCGCCACAATAGCCCGGCCCGTTGCTCCCTCGACGGTCAGTAGGTGGGGATGAGCCGCCACCATTCCCGAGATGACCTGGGGAATGATGTCTTCCGGCGCGTTGATCAGTTTCTTGGTTCGGGTCATGTCTGTTCCGGAAATTTGAGTTCACGCAGCGCGGCGGATGTAGCGGCGGGACAAGGCGTCAAACGAGATCGCAAGCACCACGATGACGCCTGAGACGACGCCCTGCCAATAGGGCGAGACGCCAAAGAGGACGATGATGTTTTCGATGATGGCGATGATGCCAGCCCCAAAGATGGCGCCGAGCGGAGAGCCAACGCCACCAGTCGTGGCCACGCCGCCGATGACCGATGCCGCGATTGGTGCCAGCACCCAGGCTTGCCCGATCGACGGCTGCGCGGTCCCGAGGCGTGCGACCATCAGGAGGCCCGCGAGAGCTGACAGCATGCCTGCGAAAGTGAAGACCAGTAGCCGGATGCGATCCACGCGGATCCCCAGCATCCGCGCGGCGGCAGCGTTATTGCCGATCGCGTACATATACCGGCCCATCGGCGTACGGGTCGTCAGAAACAGCGCGATCGCCAGGATCAGCAGCATAATGACGAACGGCACCGGTACGCCGAGGACGTCACCGCGGCCCAGGAACTGGATCCCCTCCGGGATACCGGTGATGGCGACCCCCTTGGTCAGGACCAGTATGGCGCCGCCATAGATTCCGGCGGTGCCGATGGTCAGCACCAGCGAATGCAGCCCTAGGGCCGTGACGAGGAAGCCGTTTAGCAACCCCAATGCCATGCCAAGTACCAGCGCCAGGACCAACGCCACCCCCCAGGGCAGCCCGGCCTGCACCATCAGCATCCCCGACACGACGCCGCAAAGTCCGCCTATCGTGCCGAGCGACAAGTCGAGCTCTCCCAGGATCATCAGGGAAGCCTGCGCGATGGTGACGAGACCCACGAAGGCCAGACCGCGCGCGATGACGGACAAGTTGTAGGCCGTCAGGAAATAGGGCGAGATGAGCGCCGAGACCACAAAGATCGCCAGGAGTGCGACAAAGACCCCGGCAAGTGGGTTGCGGATCAGGATAGACAGGACCGAGGGCTGTCGCGCCCCTACGGTGGCGTCAGTGGACATGGGCAGTCTCCGGTTCAAGTGGCGCGCCGTCGCTGCCGGTCGCGAAGATCGCGCCAACCAGCGTCTCGGCGGCGGTGGTGGCGGCGTCGAAATCGCCGGTGATCCGGCCGCTGTGCATGGTAACGATGCGGCTGGCGCACCGGCGCAGCTCTGTCATCTCGGAGGAGATGAGGATGATGCCCACTCCGTCCTCAGCCAGCGACTTCATGATACGGTAGATCTCGGTCTTGGTGCGAATGTCGATACCCTTCGTCGGCTCGTCGAAGATCAGGATCCGCGGCGTCGTGGCCATAGCCCGGCCGATGATGGCCTTCTGCTGGTTGCCGCCAGAAAGCGTCGACATGCGCTGACCCGGACCCGAGGCTCGGATGCCGTAGTCGTCGATGACCCGCCGGACAAGAGAGCGTTCCTTGGCGAAGTCGATGCCCGCCGCCCCGGAGGTCAGTGACAGCACTGACACGCCGATATTGTCGCGAAGGGACAAAAGCGGGAAGATGCCGTGATGCTTGCGCTCCTCGGACAGGTAGAGCATCCCGCCGGCCACGGAACTGGCCGTATCGCCAAGCCGCCAGTCGCGCCCCCCGACGCGAACACGGCCGGCACTGGCCTTGCGGAAGCCAAAGATGGTCTGCATCAGCTCGGACCGTCCCGCACCGACCAGCCCGGCGAAACCCAGAATCTCGCCCTGACGCAGCGCAAAGCTGACATCGTCGAACATCGTTCCGCTGAGGCCCTCGACCTCCAGCAGGGTCTCGCCTGCGGTCACATTGGGGCGGAAGTGATCGTCGATGGCGACCTCGCGCCCAGACATAGCACGGATCAGGCCCGGCTCATCGATGTCGGAGACCACGCCCGAGGCAACCTTTTCGCCGTTGCGAAGGACGGTATAGTCGTCGCCGATCTCGAACACCTCCTCCATCTTGTGAGAGATGAAGACGATCGCGTGGTCGCGGTCCAGAAAGCCTCGAATGACGTTGAAAACGCGCTCGACCTCGCGTGCGGTCAGTGCTGATGTGGGCTCGTCGAGGATCAGCACCTTCATGTCGCGGTTGGTCGACGCCCGCGCAATCTGCAGCAATTGCTGGTCGGGAACCGAGATATGGCGGACAAGGTCAGAGGGACGAGCCTCTATCCCGAAGCGGTCCAGGTAGATTCGGGCCTCGGCCTCCATCCGCTTGCGGTTCACCAGCCCGCCATGACCTGTGCGGTCGAAGGGCATGAACAGGTTTTCAGCAACGCTGACGTCCGGGAACAGCGAAAGTTCTTGCGGCACATAGGCGATCTTGCGGAACATCTCGGGATGTTCGACCGGGTCCATGCCATCAATCAGGATCGACCCGCGCGATGCGCGGTCCGAACCTGTCAGGATCTTGACCAACGTCGATTTCCCCGCGCCGTTCTCGCCGGCCAGGATGTGCGTGCGGCCCAGCTCGATATCGAGATCGACCCCATCCAGCGCCGTGACGCCAGGAAAATCGCGGCCCAGGCCGCGTGCCTCCAGATAGGCCATGTTGTTCCTCCGGGGGAGTGCTCCTGCGGCCAGTTCGATGGCGGCCGCAGGAGGCGGATGCGTCAGCCGTCGAGGTTGTCCTTGGTCAGGAACGCGTTTCCGGTGTCCAGGTAATCCGGAACCGGCGCGCCCGTCGCCTGCGCCCAGAGCAGCATGACCGACCAGTACCCCTGCAGTTCAGGCTGCGACGCGGACGAACTGTCGGCCACGCCCGACCGGATCATTTCAAGCATCTCGGGCAGGTTGTCGAGGCCCACCAGGGTAACCTGGTCCTGCTTGCCAGCTTCGATGATGGCCTGGCCGATGCCGATGGGACCGGCCGCGTCGGATGCGACCCAGCCCGCGAGATTGGGATGGGCCTGCATGATCGCAGCTGCCTGCTGCTGCGCGGTTTCGATGCTGTCGTTATCTATGCCTTCGGCAACGACGGTGATGCCCTCATGCTCGGCAAAAACCTCGCGATGGCATTCGGCACGGATCGAATGGTTCGGGGCAGTGGGAACACCCATCATGATCGCCACCTCGCCCTCGCCGCCCAGAACCTCGACCAGCCGGCGAGATGCCATCTTGGCCTGCTCGCAGAAGTCGGACCCGATATAGGGGATGTCCATTCCCTCAGGCGGAACCGAGTCGAAGATCACCAAAGGGATGTCTTGCGATTGCGCTGCCTCGAGTGAAGCACGATTGCCCGATGGATCCAGCAGATCAATGGCGATCCCGTCGGGGCGCGTCGAGATAGCGCTTTCGACGATCTGCACCTGCTGCACGACGTCTGCCGTCTGTGGTGCGGAATAGACGATCTCGATGTTTGCGCCGGTCTGCGCCTCAAGCGCGGCCGCCGCCATTTCTGCCCCTTCGTTGACCTTGTCAAACCACGGATGGACCACCTTTGGCACAATCAGGAAGCGATAGCTGTCTTTCGTGCTGGTTCCGGGGCCATCCTGCGCGACGGCAGCAAAGGGCATCGCCAATGCTATCCCTGCCAAGCCCATGGCAAATTTGTTCATGAAGTCTCCTCCCAAAATCGCTCGCCGCGCGAATGCACCCTCCACCGGAATGACGAATCGTGCCGAGCGCCAATCACGCTAACAACTGTATCAGGACCGATACAAGAGTTTTATCCCTTGCTGACTGGGTGGGGAGATCGGTAGCAGAGCAGATCTGCACCGAGGCCTCCTGTCCGGTCTGGCGGCTCATGGAGAGATCGTGCGCGGTCAGGGCCGTGTCCGCCCGCAAAACCTAAAGCCTCCTGTTCAAGATGCGTCAGGTTACCGCGTCGCGATTGGTCAGGGTCGCCTACAATGAGGAGGTTTCAATGGTGCGAGTTTTGGGGTCAGTCTCGGCCACCCTTCCCACCACCATTGCCGCCTCCCCCGCCATTGCCACCGCCGCCATTACCATTGCCACCGCCGTGACCGTTTCCACCACCGTTTCCGCCACCTCCTCCGTTGCCATTGCCACCACCGTTTCCGTTTCCGCCGCCGTTACCGTTTCCACCACCGCTTCCGCCACCTCCTCCGTTTCCGTTTCCGCCGCCGTTACCGTTTCCACCACCGCTTCCGCCACCTCCTCCGTTGCCATTGCCGCCGCCGTTTCCGTTACCGCCGCCGCTTCCGCCACCTCCTCCGTCGCCATTGCCGCCGCCGTTTCCGTTGCCGCCGCCGTTGCCGCCGTTCCCGTGGCCACCGCCGTTGCCGTGGCCACCGCCGTTGCCGTGGCCACCGCTGTTGCCACCGCCGTTTCCGCCGTTCCCGTGGCCACCGCTGTTGCCGTGGCCGCCACCGTTTCCGCCACTGTTCCCATTGCCTTCGCCGCGGCCACCGCCACCGTTCCCGCCCGCGCTGCCGCCGTTGCCGCCGCTGCTCCCACTGCTGCTGCCATTGCCGCCTGCGCTGCCGCCGCTGCCCGAGCTGCCGCCTGCACTCCCGCTGCTGCCGCTATCGCCTCCATGGTTGCTGGCTCCACCCTCGCTAACGCCTCCCTTGCTGCTCCCGCTGTTGCCTTCGGTGCTATTCCTTATGCCGGCCAGATTGCGGCTGTTCGAGGTTCGCAGCCATTCGTTGTTATCTCCGCCTGAGGCCGCCCTTCTGCGGACACCAGAGGTCATTCGCGGCACCTCGCTGCCGCGCCCTGCCCCACTGGCCTGGACGGGTGCCGGCGCTTCTGTCCTCGTAGCGACAGGCTTGGGCTTGGGGGGCGCTCCTTGGCCGCCCAACCACAGCTCCAGGTAGCCCTCCTCCGGAGATGGGGTAAAGCTGACGAAGTCTCGCGCCTCGGTGTTCAGCGAAGCTGCCAGTTCCTCGGCTGCTGCCCGATCCTGCGGGTGGTAATACCGAACATGCGTCTCGCTGATCGTGAATGGCGTCGATGCCTCCTCGGGCGACCATCCTGTTTCCGAAAGCTGCGTCATGGTCTGATATCGACGTTCGGCCGCAAGCCGCTCGGGGACATAGACGGCCAAGCGCATGTTTGGCTTTTCCGCATTCGACAACAGTTGCTGAGGGCTGGCATCCGCCGCCGGCACCGGGGGACGGGCAAGCTGCAGCCGTGACACAGAGGGTGCCTGCTGGACCTCCCGGGAGCCTAAGCTGAGTGCCACTCTGGCCGTGTCGGGGCTCGTCCCCGAGCCGGGCTGTTCGGAAGCGACAGGTAGTGCGGCAATCGCTGGCATGCTGGGGGCAGCAGCCGCTGTTGCTAAAGCAGGCAGCTCCAGTCCACGAGCTGACGGGGCAGACAACACATCGAGTGATGCAAAGGCAGTCTCTTGTGCATCGGCAGTCGGTACAACGCCAAGGCCCAGAGGCGATGTCACCAGAGGTGGCCCCGCGACCGGTGTCGCATAGGAAGGCGCAGCATCCACAGAAGGACTAGCCGAGACAACAGGCGGGGCACTCTCGTTCTGAGGATCAATGCCGCCGGGGCGGGTTGCGCCAAGGCTGACAAGGGAGGCCCCTGCCAGGGCGCTAATCACCAGCCCGAACAGCATCGGAGGCACACGGCCACCAAAGGAGGTCTTGCCCTTTATCTGCGCCCAGGAAGCTAGAGCCTGACGCGGACTGTTGAAATAGGGTATAGTGCCTGCGGCTTTAGGCTGCTCGTCTTTCACAGTGCTTATGAGTGCCGGCACGCCTAGGAGCGGCATCATCACAGGCGGATTGGTGCGTCCGGAAAGCCCGACGCTTCCGCGTTCGGCCGCCTGCTGCTCTTCCGCACGCTGCCGCAGCACTTCCTCTCGCTGCGCGCGCGCAGCCGCTACCCGCTGTTTCCATTCTTCAGGATTATAGGGCAGCGTGCTGGCAGCCGGAGCGTCAGCAGCAGACTGGTGCTGCGGTTCTCGCGCACGCTGAACCATAACTGTACCACCTAAATGCGCGCCGTTCTGACGCGGTCGCATGCAACAGTACCACGCGCGCCTCCGATCTACAAAGCCGCGAAGAGCTGACGGTTGAGGGCCGGCGATTGTCCGCAGGGCAGTTTCAAAGCCAGTGGAGCCAGCCACTAAATGGGCCTGTAGCATATGCTGAAAAATAGAATGGGTTGCGCATCAGAAGGTTCTGAAAGGCGTTCTGATTATTGTAGGCGCTGGTCAAAGTGCATCTTTTTGTTAGGTTCAAGTTAAACAGCATTAAAGATGATCCAGACGACTGACCTCCCGAAATCTGCTAAACTACCGCTGTCGGCGCGTGTTGTACCGAAAGTGGAGGGTTGAGCGTGTTAAGAGTTTTGTTGCTCGGCGGAGTCGGGATCATCCCCATGCTCTGCGCAAATACTGTTGTTGCGGCCCCTTCAGTTGAGCGTGGGGAATACCTCGTCGAAGGTCCTGCAGGGTGCGGAAACTGCCATACGCCGCTTGGCGCCGAGGGGCCGGATTTCTTGAAATCGCTTGGTGGGCGCCTAGTCGATGAGAACCCTGCTTTCACGGCCTATGCACCCAACATCACCCCAGGATCGCGGGTGGCGGATTGGACGGACGAGGAGCTTGTCCGGGCGATCCGCGAAGGGCTGCGGCCTGATGGAACGCTGATCGGACCGCCGATGCCGTTCGCACTTTATCGCGGTCTGTCCGACGATGACGTGCAATCGATCGTGGCCTATCTCAGGACCGTCCCGGCCGTGGACAGCCAGCAGCCCGAGAGCGTTTACAACATCCCCCTTCCGCATGCCTATGGCCCCCCGGTGGAAAGCGTAGCCCACCCTCAGGGGGGCGTAACCGTGGAGTATGGCGCCTATCTTGCAGGTCCGGTTGCCCATTGCATGGAGTGCCACACACCGCATGGGCCACAAGGGCCGATGCTGGATACCCACGCGGGCGCTGGCGGCTTCGAATTCCGTGGGCCTTGGGGCGTCTCGGTCGCACCCAACCTAACGCCTCATTCAGAAGACGGCATTGCGAGATATAGCCACGAGGAACTGAAGGCGATGATCACGCAAGGCGTTCATCCAGACGGAAAACAGATGATGCCCCCGATGCCCTATGCTTACTTGGCCAAGATAACGCCTGAGGATCTTGATGCCATTATCCTCTACTTGCGAAGCTTGAAACCGCTTCCATTTTACGAATAGACGCATCCAGGCATTCGCATTGGGTCCTTCCGGCGCCGTTTGCTATGCGGTGGGCGTTGTCGCGGCAGATCTCCAGTTGGGTACCAAAAATCGGGGTTCGCACCCCAGGTACCCGGGTTCGCATTGTGGCCGGTTCAGCGGCTGTCGTGGCTCCAATTTCTGCCGCGACCACCTTACTATCCCTGAAGATTCTGGCCTCAGCAGCGGCGTCAGGCTTGATCGGCTCAACAGTAGTTCATCTCAACCAATCCGCGTCATCTCCTGGGTACATTGTCTTGCGGTGCATAGATTGTCTGATGCCATCGGCTACTGAACTTGGCATGCCGCACACTGCTCAAGCCTCTCAGATCTTGAGGAACTGCTATTTCCGAAAAGCTACGTTTCGTCTAAATCAATTGTTCGCATTTTGCCGGCGAAGCAAAGCGTCAATCTCACCCTCGGACAGGCCAACCTCCGTCAGAACCTCGCGGGTTCCGCCGCCCAGTCGTGGCACAGGCCGGCGGATGGTGCAGGGAGTGCTGCCCAGCTTGATCGGAAAACCTACCGTTCTGAGGGATGGTCCATCCTGAAAAGGCACCTCTAGGACCATCTGCTGCGCCATGACCTGAGGATCGGTGAAGACCTGATGCAGGTCTTGAACGACGCCACAGGGAACGCCGGCTGCATTCAAGACGTCGAGCCAGTGCTGCTGGCTCTGACCAGCCATGCGGGCATTGATCATCTCGCGCAGTTCCTCTCGGGCAGTCATGCGCTTGGGATTGCTGTCATAGCGCGGATCCGACATGATCCAGCCCAGATCTAGTGTGTCCAGGAAGCGGCGCAGGATTTGATCGTGCGAATTGGCCACTGCGATCTGTCCATCCGAGCATGTGAACAACCCATAAGGGTAGACGAGAGGATGGTCATTGCCGGTCCGTTCGGGGACCTTGTTCGTAGCGAAGTATTCGGACGACAGATAGGCCATCAGGCTGATCAGTCCATTGACCATCGCGACCTCGACCGTCTGGCCCTGGCCTGACTTCTCGCGTCCCAGCACGGCAGCAAGGATCCCCAACGCCGCGTAGATCCCAGCGACCAAATCGCTCACCGGGGCGGCGGCGCGCATCGGTGGGCCGTTTGGTTCCCCGTTGACGCCCATAAAGCCGCTCATCGCTTGAGCAATGAAGTCGAAAGCCGGCCGATCGACATAGGGACCGACGTTGCCATAGCCATTGATGCTGCCGACGATCAGCCGCGGGTTCAGTTCCTTCAGTGCTGCTTCACCCAGACCCAGCTTGTCCAGTGTCCCGGGGCGGAAATTCTCGACCAGCACATCAGCATCGGCCAGCAGGCGGCGCAACACTGCTTTGCCGTCGTCGGTATAGAGATCCAGTACGACAGAGCGCTTGTTGCGGTTGAAGCCTGCGAAATAGCCTGAATGTCCTTCTGTCATCGTACCCTGGGCACGCACAGGATCACCCTTCGGCGGCTCGATCTTGACAACGTCCGCCCCCAAATCGCCAAGGATCATGGTGCAGAAAGGCCCCGACAGAACTCGGGTCAGGTCGATGACGCGAAGCCCGGCCAAAGGACCATGCGATGTTTCAGCCATTGGCAGTCCTTACACTGTCCATGGGAGCGGTCGCTAGGCGCGGTCCCGCCTTCATCACCTGGCCCGGCAATTCGCGGCCTACGATCCGTTCCGCCAGTTTGGCGGCCTCGATCAGCCGGTCCAGACTAGTGCCGGTCGAGACGCCGCTTTCCTCCATAAGATAAACCAGATCCTCAGTCGCAATGTTGCCAGTCGCCCGAGGCACGAAGGGGCAGCCGCCGAGGCCGCCGATGCTAGACTCGTAATGTGTGACCCCTTGGCTGAGGCCGGCATAGGCGCAGGCCAAGCCGACGCCGCGGGTATTGTGAAAATGCAGTGCCAACGCGGCTTCGCCCAACACAGGACTCAACGCCTGCACGCGCTGGATCACCAGCGCTGGTGTCGCCATGCCGGTGGTGTCGCCAAGGGTGATATAGTCAATACCCAGATCAACATAGGCGCGGGCCTGATCGACAACCGCCTGAACATCGACCTCACCTTCGAAGGGACAGCCAAAGGCAGTTGCAATGGCGCCCTGCAGCTTGACGCCTGTGCCTTCAGCCAGTTTGGCAATTTCGGCAAAGCCCTGCAGGGACTGGGCGCGGCTGCGGTTCACGTTCTTGAGGTTGTGGCTCTCCGATGCAGAAGCAAATAGCACCATTGCATCAACACCAGCTTTGATCGCCGCCTCGGCGCCACGAATGTTTGGCACCAGCGCCGTTAGATGAGCATCCTTCCTATCGCGAAAGGCAGATAGAACCTCGGCTGCATCACGCATCTGCGGAACCGCGCGCGGTGACACGAAGGAGGTGATCTCGAAATGACGCAGACCAGCATCCAACAGCGACTGGATCAACGCGATTTTGTCCGATGTCGGGACAAAGACTGATTCGGACTGCAGCCCATCGCGGGGACCGACTTCCGTAACGACAGCGTAGTCGGGAAAGCCCGGAATCAAGGTGCTCATTATGCCCTCCCCCTCTGGCGACAAACGGCTTCTCTTCTGGATGCCAACTTGGTATACCAACGGCAAGGGAGGCGTCAATGACGGCCACTGCAACTGTCCCGGAGCATCAGGAAGGCAGGAATCTTCTGTCCCGGCTGCGGTTTTCGATCTTGTCGCTGGAGCTTGTTCCTGGCGAGCCAGTCAGCGAGCGTTCGTTGGAGACGCAGTTCAAGATGTCGCGGACCCCGATCCGAGAAGCATTATTCCATCTGGTTCGCGACGGCCTGGTGATCCGCGAAGGGCGCGGCTATGCGGTAGCCCCCTTCGACATGGAAGAGATCGACGAGGTCTTCGCCTTCCGCGATATTGTCGAACCGGCAGCGGTCAGGCTGGCGGCGCGGTTGGCCACGGCCGCTGAAACCGACGCGATCCGGCGCAGCATCACCCTGGGGTATCAGGAGTTCACGCCCGAGCGGTGGCTGGAACTAGGATTGGATTTCCATGTGCGCTGTGCCGCGCTGTCTCGCAATCGTTGCATGACTGCGGCGATGCAGGACGTGACCCTTCGCACCGTGCGGGCGCGCTGGCTGTCATTTGCCTCGAAAGAGGGGCAGTCCAGGACGCATCGCGAACACAACGAGATCCTGGACCTGATCTGCGCCCGCGACGAGGACGGTGCGGCTCGTGCGGTTCTTGCCCATTCAGCGGCGGTGCGCCAAGAAGTTCGGGAGGCGATCAACAAAGCACGGCGCTTTATGGGACGGCGGGGCGTCGTTGGGGGATAAGAACAACCATCATCTAGGGAGGAACGGATGATCTGGAGACTGAATGGCTTGCGTGCTGCAAGCGTGACCTTGGCAGTCATGGTGGGAGGGCCGGCGCTGGCGGCGGAATGCATCGCCCCTGCCGATCCCGGCGGTGGATGGGACTTCACCTGCCGTGAAGTTGGGCGCCTGCTGGCGGAGCAAGGGCTGGTCGAGGGTAATGTTCAGGTGACGAACATGCCGGGCGGTGTCGGTGCGGTGGCCTTTGCCAATGTCGCCGGCAAGCGCGCCGATGACGGTGACCTGCTGGTCGCGACTTCGACCGTAGGCGTTACGCAGATTGCGCAGGGCAAATATCCGGGCGGCATCGACCAGATGCGCTGGTTGGGGATGCTGGGCGCTGATGTGGGTGTGATCGCCGTCGCGAAGGACAGCGACATGCAGTCCTTGGACGATTTGTTGACCAAGCTCAAAGAAGACCCAACCTCGGTTGTCACTTCCGGCTCGTCCGGTGCCGGTGGTTGGGATCACATTCGGCTGTTGATGCTGGCCCAGGCAGCAGGCGTCGATGCCATCGAAAAGATCCGCTGGGTCCAGTTCGACGGTGGCAGTCCCGCGGTGACACAAATGATGGGCGGACAGGTGGGTGTCGTTTCCACAGATCTGGGTGAAATCAAGGGATTTGTCGAGTCCGGCGACATTCGCATTCTGGCAGTGTTGGCGGATGAACCAATTTCCGCATTCCCCGACCTGCCAACGGCGAAATCACAAGGCTATGACGTTACCGGCTATAACTGGCGCGGCTTTTACACCGGCGGCCAGGTCAGCGACGAAGACTATGCCGAATGGGTCGAAAAGCTGAAAGCGCTGTACGACTCTGCCGCGTGGCACGAAGCGGCCAAGGCCAGCGGCTTGGAGCCCGTCTGGCGCGGCGGTGAGGACTTTGCCGCCTATGTGGCCGAGCAAGAGCAACAAATGGCCGAGATTTCGCGTCAGATCGGGGTCATTCAGTGACCGACCGGCTGGCCGGTATCTGCTTCTTCCTGCTGGCAGCCGGATATGTCTGGCTATCTGCAGGATATACCGCAGGCTTCGGCGATCCGCTGGGGCCTGCGATTTTTCCGCGCGTGATCGGCATCCCGGCGATCCTTCTAGGGCTGTCCTTAATGATCTGGCCGCGCCACAACGCAATTTGGGCAGGGCCGGCGGGCCTGCTCCGGCAGGCTGCGGCGCTTGGCCTGCTTCTAGGCTATGCACTGCTGCTGGAGCCTGTAGGCTTCGTTCCATCTACGTTCGCCGCGGTCCTGGGGCTGGGCCTGCTTATGGGCGCGCCTCCGGTCCGTGGGTTGCTCACGGCCGGTATCGCCGCGCCAGGACTTTATCTTTTGTTCGACCGGCTGATGGGCTTGCCCCTGCCAATGATCGGGACATGGTTTGGCTGACATGGATATTCTCACCTCCCTTTGGGACGGTTTTGCCGTTGCTGCCCTTCCGATCAATCTCGCGCTGATCGTTGCGGGCTGTTTTGCAGGGACGCTGATCGGCGCCCTGCCGGGCCTCGGCCCGGTCAACGGCGTGGCCATCCTGATCCCGCTGACCTTCGCCTTCGGACTTAATCCCACATCTTCAATGATCCTGCTGTCGGCCGTTTACTACGGCTGCATGTATGGCGGTCGGATCTCTTCCATCCTGCTGAACATCCCCGGAGACGAGCCGGCCATTATGACAACCCTTGATGGGTATCCAATGGCCCGAAAGGGGCAGGCAGCGGATGCGCTTGCAATATCGGGCGTGGCCTCGTTCATCGGCGCAACATTTGCAACCGTGGGATTAACCCTGTTCGCGCCGCTGCTGGCTAAGGCTGCAATCTATTTTGGTCCTGCGGATTACTTCGCGCTCTACGTGATGGCCTTTGCCACGATAGGGGGGATTTCGGGCACCGATCCGCGGAAAACGCTATTGGCGGCCTTGCTCGGATTGATGCTGGGGACGGTCGGCCTCGATCCTTCGACAGGCGTGGCGCGCTATACCTTTGGCAGCTTCAATCTCTACGACGGCTTCGACCCCATCGTGGCACTGGTCGGGCTGTTCGCGATTTCCGAGATCCTGTTCTTCCTGGAACAGAAGGTGGCGGATGCCAAGCTGGTGCCGCCCGGCAGCGTATTTCCTCGCTTGTCACGTGTGAAAGAAGGGCTCGGCGCCTCTCTGCGCGGCTCGGTGATCGGCTTCATTGCAGGCATCCTGCCCGGGGCGGGCGCTTCGTTGGGTGCTGTCATGGCCTATAGTTTCGAGAAGCGCCTGAACGACAAGGGCACCTTTGGCACTGGCGATCCCCGCGGCGTCGCAGCGCCCGAGGCAGGCAACAATGCCGCCAGTGGCGGGGCGCTTATCCCGATGCTCACGCTCGGGGTGCCGGGGTCGGGCACGACCGCAGTCATGTTGGCAATGCTGATCTCTCTCAATATCCAGCCTGGGCCGCTGCTATTCGAGCGAAGCCCTGATCTGGTCTGGGGCTTGGTGGCCGCGCTCTATCTGGCCAATTTCGTTCTGCTGATCCTCAACCTGCCGCTGATCGGGATCTTCACCCGCGTGCTCGGTTTGCCTGCCTGGGGCCTGATGCCGTTGGTCGTCGCGATCAGTTATCTGGGCGTCTACGCCATCACCCACGCAGCCTTCGACCTGATGATCATGGTAGGCTTCGGAGTACTGGGCTTCATCCTGCGGAAGCTAGACTTCTCGCTGGTTCCTGTGGTTCTAGGCCTACTTCTGGGCATGGACATGGAAAACAATCTGCGTCGGGCCTTGTCGATCTCGGGGGGCGATTTCCTGGTGCTGTTCCAGAGCCCGATCGCGCTGGTGATCTATGGCATCACAGTTGCTTTTCTGGCGCTTTCGCTGTGGCTATCGCGGCGTAGTGGGTCAGCGGTTCATGTAGGTATCGAAGAGTAGACGAGGCCTGCAGAGAGCGCCTGGTTTAGGTTGGCCGCCTTCTAGGGCGCGCCAGCCTAGGACTATAACCATAGCTTCCCGGTCTCCGTGACAACCTAAGCAAATTTGCAATGCCTCACAGCTGCTGTGACCGACAGCAACAAGTCGACAAGCCTGTTCGCATGGAAATGGAAAAAGACTCATCACCGGCAGTGTCGCCTAAGACTGCAACGCCTTCGCGTCTCCGCGCTTCATCAAGGCATAGCCTAGCAGCGCTACCGTGGCGATGACAAAGCCGCAGGCAATCGGGCGCTCGAGGAAGGTCATGGCATCGCCGCGCGAGACGAGCAATGCGCGCCGGAGATTAGTTTCAATCAATGGGCCCAGCACAAATCCAAGCAGCAGATGCGCCGGGTTGAAGGCTGCCTGCGACAGCGCATACCCGATGCCGCCAATCGCCGCGACCAGAACGATGTCGAAGGTCGAGCCGCGCACGGAATAGACGCCCAGGCAGACGAAGATGATGATCGCGGGGTATAGCAAACGAAACGGAATACGCAGCATCGACACCCAAATCCCGATCAGCGGCAGGTTCAGGATCAGAAGGAACAGGTTGCCGATCCCGAAGCTGACGACCAGTCCCCAGAACATGTCTGGATGTGCATCGAGCATCATTGGACCGGGTTGAATGCCGTGGATGACCAGCGCCCCCAGCATCAGCGCCATGATCGGATCGCCAGGGATACCGAGGGTCAAGGTCGGAACGAAGGCTGTGATGGAGGCCGAGTTATTGGCCGCCTCAGGCCCTGCAATGCCTTCGATCGCCCCCTTGCCGAAACGCTCTGGCTGGCGGGCAACGCGCCGCTCCAGCGCATAGCTGAGAAAAGACGAGATCGTCGATCCGGTGCCTGGCAGCGCCCCGAAGAAGCCCCCCAAGAGGGTACCGCGTGTGATAGGAGCGACGACTACACGCAGGTCCTGACGCGTGGGCACGAGTTGGCGCAGGCTGACCCGCTCTGGCGTGCCGTTCAACTCGGCTTTGCGGATATTGCCGATGATCTCTGCTACGCCGAAAAGACCCATCGCCAGCGCGACAAGGTTGATCCCGTCGAGAAGCTGGACCTGTCCAAAGGTAAAGCGCTGCGTTCCTGAATTGACGTCCGTACCAACGCAACCCAGGATGACGCCGACGACCACCATGGCAAGGCTCTTCGCCGGCCGTCCCTCGCCAATGGTCGAGGCTGCCACAAGTCCCATTACCATCATGGCTGCATAATCGGCCGCGCCAAAGCTGGTGGCCAAACGGCCTAGCCATCCGGCCAGCAAAACCAAGATCACGATCCCCAGCATTGACCCCGCAAAGGACGACACCATCGCGGTAAACAGCGCGACCCCCGCCCTGCCCTGCTGCGCCATCGGATAGCCATCCAGCGTGGTGACCACCGACTGCGGCGTGCCTGGTAGGCGCAAGAGGATCGAGGCCACTGCCCCGCCGTATTGGGCGCCGTAATAGACAGCGGCCAACATCACCAGCGCCGCCTCTGCCGAGATGTAGTAGGTGATCGGAAGCAATAGGGTGATCGCAGCCATCGCGCCGATGCCCGGCAACACGCCTACCAGCGTGCCCAGTACGGCACCCAAGAGGCTGTAGATCAGGATGGACGGCTGCAGGGCGACGGCAAGCCCGTGTCCAAGACCTTCCAGCGCGGTCATCTTACCCCCTCAGGCCAGATCGGCAGCGACATGTTCAGCCCGCGCACAAAGACCAGCCATACCAGCCCCGTGACCGCAACGGTCAGCGCCAGCCGCCAGACAATGCCTTGGCGGGGCGCGACCGCACTGGAGATCAGGACCGTCAGCGCGCTTGTCAGCAGGATACCCAGCCTGTCCAGAAGCAGCCCAAATGCCAGAAGCGCGCCGATGACGCCGCTGGCTTGAACCCAGGCAAAGGGAGTTGGCTGCCCCGGACGCCGTGCGGATGGAATGACGATCAATGCCCCAAGAGCCGCCAGCAAAAGGCCGAGCGCGACGGGAAAGAAGCCCGGACCCATCCGGCGAATGCTGCCGAGGTCATAGTTGATCCAGGCATAGCCCGCGACCGCCAGCCCAGCCAGCACCAGGACGCCGCCCCAAGTCATGTCGTGGTAATCGCGGCGCATGGAGCTGCCAGACTTCCTCAATCTGCCGCCTGTGTGGCGTCAATTACCCCGCCCCAGAGTGCCGTATCTTCCCCGATCCGCTGCGCCAAATCGCCCGGCGTGCCTGCCTGTGCCTGCCATCCCATTGCCAACAGCCGTTCGCGCACTTCGTCATCCTTCAGGATCTGGTTCAACTCGGTGTTCAGCCGGTCGAGAATGGCAGGATCAGTTCCAGCAGGGGCGATGAAGGCATTCCACAGCTCGGCCCGGAAATCCTCCGGCAGTCCTGCCTGCCCGGCCATCACCGGCACGTCCGGGACCTGCGCGAACGGCTCGGCCGAGGTGACGCCAAGCATCTTCATCGTGCCTGCCTCGACCTGCGGCAGCGCGGCGGAAGGCGCCATGAACCCGCTGTCGATCTCTCCGCCGAGGATCGAGGTCGTCACTTCGGCATAGCTCTGGAACGGAATGTGGAAAAGCTCGACCCCGGCAGCATCGGCAAAAAGCTCGGCCGTCAGATGGGCGCCTGACCCTTCTCCGACCGAGCCATAGCTTATTGCCTCGGGCTCGGCGCGTGCAGCGTCGATGAAGGCTGCAAGATCGTCCGCCGGAAACTCGGCAGCGACGGCTAGCACAAGCGGGCTGGTCGCGATGAGCCCAACCGGGGCGATATCGGTGACCGGATCATAACCTAGATCCGGGATCAGCCGCTGCGCGGTCGTTAGCGGGCCGTTGATGTTAATACCAAAACTGTCGCCAGCGCTCCCGCGCGCCAGCATCTGCTGCACGGCGATCACGCCTCCTGCTCCCGGCCGGTTCTCAACCACAACGGGCTGACCAAGCGCCTTAGCCAGCGGCTCGGCCACCAGCCGCGCGATCGTATCGGGGGATGACCCTGCGGGAAAGCCCACAAAGATATGCACGGGTCCCGTTGGCCATTCCTGCGCCACTACGGCGGAGGACAATAGGCATCCGGCAATGACAGCGGCGATGGCGGCGCGGCAGCTATGGCGATTCATCATGACATGCATTCCCCGGTAAACATGATAGCCCGTTTCTTGACCGTGAGACCATTGAGGTCAATGCACGATGAACAGGCAGTTTTATACCTTGCAACGTGCGGCCCACACGCGTCTGCTGACGCAACGCATCACGAAAATGCCGCTCGAGTATTTGTCGACGAAGCAAATGCCACTCTAGGCTAGTCGCTTTCATACCCTGGGTCCTTCTAGGGCAGCTCCCTATGCGGTGGGCTTTGTCCCGTACATTTTCTAGTTGCACCTCCAAAATCGGGGTTCGCACCCGAGGTTCGCAGGTTCGCACCTGACCGGGATGACAGCGCAAAGGCAGAACCTCATGTGAACCTGGCCGTCTCCGGTAAGCAATCTGGTTTAATCAGGGTTGCGCTTCTACTGCTGCTGGGAGGACGATCAAAAAATACTGTTCAGGCGCATTTCTTTGATTCGATTAAAGCAAAGCATTCTCTTCGGACTTTTAGTCAATCCGTTCGGAAGAGCACCTCGAGCGATTGATCTAACGTCCGACACGCTGCTGATCACGAGGCATGCTAGCAGCACCACGGTTGATCTGGGTCAAATGATCCGTGAGGCTGAACTGAGAAAAAGCGTTTTAGGAACGTCGCTCCGCATTCCGTTGGAAGAAAACGGAAGCGTCGTTCTCAGGGCAACAAGGCCCTCAGATGCTGAAATGTTCTCGAACCAGCTCAACAAGGCTTGGGCTACCTTCAATCTGACCGCGCTCGAGAAAGAAGCCGCGCGTTTTTATCGGCTGCACGGGGCGATTGCTGGACTGCAGCACCCTGATCAATATCCTGCCGCTTGCCTG
Organism: Paracoccus sp. AK26; assembly: GCF_011801365.1. NCBI lineage: Bacteria > Pseudomonadati > Pseudomonadota > Alphaproteobacteria > Rhodobacterales > Paracoccaceae > Paracoccus > Paracoccus sp. AK26. The sequence goes on along the minus strand of NZ_CP041041.1, from coordinate 1,034,730 downwards.
ATGACCCCTGTCCTGCAGGACGCGACATCTCTCTACTCGACCGTGCTCTCCAAGCTTCAGCCTGCAGCAATCGGACCGGAGAGGATGAAGCGCATCTCGGCTGTCAGGACATTTGTCGACGATGCAAAAGGGGCAAGGCATCGTGCCATCTCCGCCTTTGTGGATGCCGAACTGGAGCGCTGGAAGGGGTTCTTCGATACCATCGAAAGCAAGCCCCTGACGGCAGAGCAGCGTTTGTCTGTTGTCGTGGATGAAGACGCGACGCTGGTGCTGGCTGGCGCGGGCTCCGGCAAGACCAGCGTGATTACCGCCAAGGCCGCTTATCTAGTCAAGGTAGGCATCCGCCAGCCTGAGGAAATCCTTCTGCTGGCGTTTGCCAAAAATGCCGCCAAAGAGATGTCGGAGCGTGTGGAGGCACGTTCTGGCGTGCCTATCGCAGCGCAGACGTTTCACGCCCTTGCCTATGATATTATCGGGGCGGTGGAGGGCTCAAAGCCGGCGCTGGCCGATCATGCGACTGACGATGCGGCCTTCACAGCAATGATCAAGCAGATCCTGAAGGATCTCGTCGAAGCTTTGTCGGATGTGTCCAACGCCATCGTTCAGTGGTTCGCACATTTCTTGGTCGAGCCGAAGACCGAGTGGGATTTTGAAAGCAAACACGCCTTCTACACCCATATGGAGTCACAAGACCTCCGCACGCTGCAGGGCGAAAAGGTCAAGAGCTACGAAGAGCTGCAGATCGCCAACTGGCTTTATGAAAACGGCGTCGAGTACGAATACGAGCCTGACTACGAGCACAAGCTGCGCAATACCGGGCGGCGGGATTATCAGCCTGATTTCCGACTGACCGAGAGCGGCATCTACCTCGAGCATTTCGGGGTGCGGCGCGAGAAGATGTCCGATGGCACGGAGCGGCTAACCGCCGCACCCTTCGTGGACCGCGATGACTATCTCGCAGGCATGGCCTGGAAGCGCGAGGTTCATGCTGCCCATGAAACCACGCTGATCGAGACCTACAGCTATGAGCGGCAAGAAGGACGACTGCTGACCAGCCTTGCCGAGAAGCTGGCGCCTCATGTGACCCTGAGGCCCCGCCCGGTCGACACGATCTACGATCGTATCATCGAGATGAAACAGGTCGACGCATTCTCGCAGCTGCTGGGAACGTTCCTGCGCAAGTTCAAAGGCGGCGGCTACAGCTTCGCCGACTGCGAGGGCAAGTCCCAGCGCATGAAACTTGGCAAACGGGCCACTGCTTTCCTTGCCGTGTTCCGGCCTGTCTTCGAGGAGTACCAGAAGCGTCTGGGCCGACGAATTGACTTCGAGGACATGATCCTGAGGGCGGCGCAGTATGTCGAAACCGGCCGCTATGTAAGCCCCTTCCGTCATATCCTCGTAGACGAGTTCCAGGATATCTCACAAAGCCGCGCCCGGTTGGTGAAGGCCCTAAAAGCCCACCATCCTGATGCCCGCCTCTTTGCCGTGGGCGATGACTGGCAATCGATCTTCCGCTTCGCCGGTTCAGACATACACTTGATGCGGCATTTCGGCGAGGAGTTCGGTGGCAGCTTTGATGGCGAGGCCGGCATTCACAGGGTGGTCGATCTCGGCCGCACGTTCCGCTCTGTCGACCAGATCGCCTTCGCGGCCAGAACCTTTGTCCTTAGAAACCCAGCCCAGATCCAGAAGCAGATTGTTCCGGCCGGGTTCGCGACAGAACCCGCCATCAGGCTCTTGTCGACTGCCAAGGGGGAAGAGGAGAAGACACTGCTTGAGGTCCTTTCTGCATTCTCTGCCGCGCTGGTCGACGAGACACAAAAAGCCGGCGTTCTGCTGCTCGGGCGGTACCGGTACCTCGAACCTGACATGCAGCAGTTGAGGCGACGGTTTCCGAAGCTGCTGATCAGCTTCAAGACCATCCATGCCTCGAAGGGCTTGGAAGCAGATCACGTGATCCTGCTGAATGCTGACAGCGGCCGAACTGGTTTTCCGTCAGAGATTGTGGATGATCCCCTGCTGGCGCTTGTTTCGCCTGAAGAAGAGGCATTCGAGAACGCTGAAGAGCGCCGGGTCATGTACGTGGCAATGACGCGAGCTCGGCATACTCTAACAATTTTGGCATCGAACGCGCGTCCCTCCTCTTTTGTCACCGAGCTCCGGACCGATCCTGCGTATGGCATAGTCACCGCGGCCAGCACCGATGAGAAGACTCATGTATGCGGCGAATGCGGGGGGCGGCTCCTAGACGTGCGGGGCAAAGATGGGCGCATCTGGTATCGCTGCGAGCATGTTCAGCACTGCGGCAATTTTCTGCCAGTCTGCCCCTCCTGCAGTTCGTCCCTTCCGCGACGCACCGACGTGGCGGGGCGGCTCCAGTGTCAGTGCTCCGCGACCTACCCCGGTTGTCCAGTCTGCCAGGATGGCTGGCTCGTCGAACGGGAAGGCTCCTTTGGCGCGTTTCTCGGATGCGTTCGCTACCCTGCCTGTACGGGCAAGGCTCAGGTCCCGAAGCAAAGCCGCCGAGACGGAAACGCGCGGTGAGCACTTTTGCAACAGCCGTGACTAAGCACTTTGTCACGAGGAGCGGTTGATGAGCGGTGAAGGTTCCCTGAAACTTAGTTTGGGTACTCTGCTTAAACAGATAACGCGAAAGCATCGTTAGCGATCTATGCGGGTGTCCTCCGCGCTGGTCGGCCTGCCACTTCGCCAAGGGTGGTTCTTAAACCAGCTTGGTCATCTCTTTTCCGGCCAAAGCCGTTCGCAAGATGACGATCTCAACAGTCGCTTCCAACTTCTGTAGCTGGTAGTGGGAAATAGTGTCTCAAGGCCTCGAGGGATGCCGCTGCCAGACGCAAGTTCTCGAACATCGACTGCAACGACCTCAAGTATCGGCCGCTCTTCGGTTAGGAGCACGAACTCGGTGATCTTTCCTGGCGCATACCAGCTGGAGGCGGGGTAGACGAGCGCGAGTCGTTTACAGCTGTAGCGGCTGGCATAGGCATTCATCTGATAAGCATCGCCACTCAAGACGCCTGAGTTCGGTTCGCCCAGATCGAGGCGCTTCCATTTTGCATCGAGGATGGCGATGCTCTCATCTGCGCTCTGAATGGTGATGTCAGGCCGCAGCTGGAAGCCCGCCCTGGCGAGGTTCTTCATCGGACCCTGCAGTCCGACAGAGAGGCCACTTCCGAGCAGCTGACAGGCATGCCGGATGCGCAGTCCGAGCACCGTCTCGAAGAGCTTTTCCATGTTGAACAGCAGGGCCGAACCAGCTGCGTCGCCGATGCGAACATCCGGATAGAGGCCTGACAGCAGCCATCGGGCCCGCGCAAATACAGGCTCCCAGTGCCTGATAGTTCGGTCAAGGCGGAGACCGTCAATGTCGCGAGCCGTTACCCTACGATCGCTCACCTCGTCAAAGCGATGGAGGAACGCCGCCACCATCGCTCGGGTCCTCGGGCTCAATGCGAACCCACGCAGGATCCGAAGGACGCTTTTAAGCGCTTGATTGTAAGAATTGTCGATGCTGCGCTCGTCGAAGCGACAGAGCAGACGAGAACGGTCGAACGCGTTCGCGCGCACATGCTCGGTCAGCTCGAGCCGTCCACGGATGGCGTTGAGGTTCGCCGTCCTCTCCGAGTATTGGGCGATGGCCCCGCCTCGGAGCGCGGATTTCACCTCGCTACAGAAATCTTCGATGAAGATGTCTAGGAGGTGGCGGTGCTGCTGCCCGAGGCCAGCATCCCCTACCCGCTTCGATCCAAGCTGCCCTGCGCGCGCAAGCATGGTCACCAGAAGGCCCCGCATGTCTTCGCTGCTATCGCTGCCATGGTCGACCTTGGGAAGTACCTCGATGGCCAGTTGCTCGGTCTGCAGCACCCCACAGAACGGGCCGAACTTCAACGTTCGGTGACCCCATGAGATGGCGCCGGCAGGGAGGCGCCCGGCGAGTTTTGCTATGCCTTCGGCCTCAAGCTCGCTAATCGCGCCTGCATGGCCGATGCTGACTCCCTCCCTCTCGCGGAAGGTCAGTCTTCTCATTCCGGTGGCTCGTAGATCTTGCGGATCGCGTCGGCGGTAATGTCGTCTTCCCGACTGATCTCGAACGCCTCACCGTCCCCGATTTCGGCCGGGTCCGCCTTGGGAAAGAGCACAGCGGCACTTTGCGTCCGCGCCCGGACCAGTTGCAGCTCCTCCACCACGGCCTGGTCGGCAAGAACGTATCGGATCTGACGCCAGTCGTCGTAGAAAGCCTCTTGCAGGAACGGCAGGATCTCCCTGGCAAACACACGGCGTAGCTCGTCAAACGACTTCACGTGGTAGAAGTAGCTGTGTCCGAGGGTCTGGTCGCGGTGCAGCAGGCGGGACAGGCGCGCATTCATGGCCTGCAACAGTTGGCGCAGGTCGATCGCGTTGCCCTGGCCGTCGTCGATAGATTCAAGCAGTTCTGGCTTCGGCGTGAGTTCTTCGAAACGGAACCGGCGCCGTAAGGCGCTGTCGAGCAGAGCAATCGAGCGGTCGGCGGTGTTCATGGTGCCGATCACGTCGACATTCGCGGGCACGCCAAAACGCTGACCAGAGTATGGGAGCGTCACTTCCAGGCCCTTGCAGCTCGCCAATCGATTTCCCGAGGGGTCAGTGCGGATCCGCTTGTCCACCTCGACCAGCGTGATCAGCTCGCCAAAGACCTTGGCGACGTTTCCACGATTGATCTCGTCGATGAAGAGCGCGAACCGCTTGTCCGGCGCGCGCCGGGCTCGATCACATAGCCGCTTCAGCACCCCGGGCCGCACCTCGTAGGTAACGGTGCCGTTCTCCGCGACAGGACGGATCCCCTCGACGAAGTCCTCGTACGCGTAGCTCTGATGAAACGTCACGAACTCGAATCGACCTCCAGCCTCGTCGTAGTAGCGCGGCAGGTAATCGTTCTTAAGACGATAAGTCTTTCCGGTGCCCGGAGGGCCGTAGAGAATGAGGTTCAGTGGTGGCGCGAATTGCTTCGCGGACGCCTCTCCAGATGCCGGACCGCCTTCCAACGCGGTGGCGCCCGCCACGATCGGCGGCAGCGCCTTCCAGAGACGCTCCAGCGTCCGAGCGGCCTTGTCTTTGACTTCGATCCCGGAAGACTGCGGGTTCCATTCCTGTCCGGGTTCTCGGCTCTGCAGGTCTGTCAGAGGGATGATCTCATCCGACGTTGCATCACGCACGGAATCAAACGCCACGTCAACGAAACGCATCGTCTCTCCGGCGTCGGCCCGGGCCTGTTCCCAGTGCTCAACTTCGTAGGGCGCGCGCGTGACCTTTCCAACCGCAACGACGCCTTTCGGAGGGCTGCCGGTGCGGATCAGAAAGACGCGGTCACCCTCGCGCGGTTTGCTCGAGCTGCAGCGCCATCGGTTGTCGGCCTTCTCCCCGCTGATCGTCCGGGCGCGGTCGGCCGCGAGTGTGTCCCAGGTCCATCTGGAGGGGTTCCAGCTAAGGAGCCAGTTCTTCGTCTGGTTCTTCCACTGAGACTCGAACTCTTCTTGGTAGAAATCGATGTCCGCGCCATGCTCTTCTTCAAGTCGGCGGCGCAGCTCGAGCAAGGCGCGGTCGATCTCGACAGTGCTCCACTTCTTGATCTCCTTCTCTGTCGTGTCGCCGAAGCCGGCGAGGATCAGGCGTTTGTCGCCCTCGGAACTGATCCGCTCGAACGTGTCGGGAAACAAAAGGTGTGGAAGGATGTGGATCAGCTGCCTATGCCGCGCCTCCGGGAGGCCGCTCAGCCAGCCAGAGAATGCCCACGGGTCCAACGCGATCTGCTCACGGTCGGCGGCATCGCGAGCCTTGAAATCGCGCAAGGCGCCGATGAGAAACACCAGCTCGCGCCAACGGTGCGTGTTGTAGGCGGTCCCGGCGGAGCCGATGCCTTCAAGAACAGAGTCTTCCAGAAGAGGGTGGGTCGCGCTCAGGTCCTCTCCCGACCAAGACCAGATCTCCAGCACGTTTTCGCGCTTCTTGGCGGCGCCGACGTTCGACGGGAACAGCAGCGTAAGCCACAGGCTCTCAGCCATCAGCTGGCGGCAATCTGGGGAGCCCTCCGAAAGCTGCACCTTCAATTTCGAGAGGAAATCCCCTCCGCCGGCGTCTAGATTCTTTACGAAGCGCTGGTCGAGCTCGCCAAGCAGGGTGTTCGTCCAAAGGTTTCCGCCTTGCGCCAATGCCGATCCATCGGCGAGAAGACAGCTCTCCTTCCATGCCGCAGCAGCGTCATAGATCGGAAGAACATTGTGACTTGGATTGAAGCGAGACAAGTTTGCTTTCCTACGGTGTCGAACCTGCACAGGTTTTGTTCGACTCAATGACTTACGTTAGGCAGCACGACGTTCGAACGCTACGCCTAATCGGCTACCAATCGCCCTGGCTCACCCGCGCGACGTCGCAGACTACCTGGTGGTTAGTGGGCAGGTTATACAGGTTGCAAATGGGACGACCTTCCTAAGCGTTCATCGCGTCGAGGACTGTCGCGAGACCTGGCCAGCGTCGGCCCACAAGGCGCAGCGTTTCCGCTGAAACAGGGGCGCGGGGATGAGGCGCGGCATGGAAGCGCGGCAGGCGATCCGTGGGAGGTCGCACCTGTCAGCCCATGGCCGCGGGAGATCTACATGCGTGATCTGCATCACAATGCGATCCGGGTGAAGGGGCGGGATTTTCGATAGCACCAACGTTGCGGCAATGCCTCGCTGTCGAAGCCAACTGTCAATCCTCAGGACTGCATGCAAATGCCCAGAGAGCAAATGCGTTGACCAGGTACATTTCGGCACCCACCCCGCGGCGGCACGGTGAAGGAGAACCTGAACGTCGGTCGATACCCTCACTGCGGGAGAGACGCCATCGGGCTTCACACAAGCTGGAATCAATGTGCTGCCCAGCTTTATCTGCCGAGGTCGGATGACACGGCCTGATAGCTTGGACCGCTTCACTCCGCTGGCTTCAACGACCTAACTGCTGTCCAGCTGACCAGATTCGTGTCATTAATGTCACACAGCCTCAGATTGCAGAAACCGGCGCCGGGCGTAGCTCATATGTGGTCCGACCGACATGACACGTGGTCAAACCGGCTCTGCACGTGGTCCGACAGGCTTAAGGGCCGGAGCCGCATGTAGCCTACAAGCATTTGATATTATACGTTTTCATACCAAGTCATTGACGATATCGGCCCATCGAATGCTTAGCTCCCCTGCACATCAGTCATGCACGGAGAGATGCAAGAATGCACAACGATATCCTGCGGCTTCCGGCCGTCCTGGCCACAACGGGAATGAGCCGCAGTTGGCTTTATTCAGAGGTGGCCGCTGGTCGCTTCCCTGCCCCTCTGAAGCTCGGCCTACGCGCCGTTGGCTGGAAGCATGGAGATGTTCAGGCCTGGCTCGATAGCCGCCACGGGAGGGCACTGTGATGACATCCTATGCCTTTATGAGCGAACAGCGCCGCCCTCTCTTCGTCAGGCTGGCCCCCCTACGCTGGGCAGAAACGATCGAGGGAATTGATGGCGGCCCGATGGATCTTCTTCTGCTGCTGGCACGTCGCAGCGACGATTACGGTTGCTGCAACTATTCTCAGGCAACCCTTGCAAAGCAGCTACGGCGTTCAAAACGGACCATAACCAACTACCTTCGGGAGTTGAAACATTACGGTCTGGTCCGGACTATTGGTCGCGTGAAAGGGTTTAAGAGGACAAGTAGCGTCTACCATCTGGTTGCATGGTGGCCCCGAAAACTTCTGCCGCCAACCGGCCACGATGTCTACGGACGCTTTGTCAAAGAGCCAAATGAGAATGTACAGCGGCAACTTGCGATAGGGCAAACCCTGCTGCGTGATAAGGCAAGAATTGCGTCGCATAATAAAGATCACCAATTAAGTAACATAACGGCTGAGGAAGAAATTCTAGAGACATGCATCGTTGCGCTCGGTGACTGGGCAAGTGATGATGATCGCGAGATGCTGAGGGGAGCTTGGCCGACGCTGTTCGAGCTGCTTGGGGAGGGGTATTCACTTCAAGCCCATGTGCTTCCCGTCCTTGGGGAAAAGGCTGCGTCCCGCTACAAGCCGAAGCGCATTCGAAGCTGGCACTATTTTGCAGAAGCATTAGCCCACTATGCTGATCGCCATCCAGTCGTTATCGACGAAGTGCCCGTGCCTGCAACGACAGCGGAGCCAGTTTTAGCCAGTCCCATGAAGGCTGAAGAGCCGAATTCCCTCGATGAGGCGCTTGCCGATCTCGAGCGTAGCAGGCAGCGAGCAGCAGGTACGACAGGGGAAGCCGAATGATGTTTGGCAGTCGCTATGAGTCGAACCTTCTTGTGTATAAGACAAGCCAAGCGGAGGTCTTGGGTCCCTCCGGCGCCCTTTCGCATGCGGTGGGCATTGTCCCGTACATTTTCCAGTTGCAGGCAAAAGATCGGGGTTTCCACCTGGAAAGCTCGGTTTCCGCTCCGCAGGTTTCCACACGGGATAAGGCTTTCCAGGCCGGTTTCCGGCCCCACCCTTTGCGCCATCACCCTGTCCGCCAGTGCCAGCAGCAGGTTCGCCACAACCTGAACGGAGCGCTGTAAGATGACTCGCGGCTCCAATCCCTTGCCCGCCGGCCGAATGACCGCAACCGAGCGCCGCCAGGAGCTCTGCGCCCTTCTCGGGCTGGGCCTTGTCCGGCTCCGGGTGCGCAACAGCGACTTTACGGAGACAGTTCGCTTCCGTGGAGATCGCATGGCTACACATCCGGTCCGGACAGAGCGGTAGTGCTGGACGACGGAAGCAGAGAAGATGTCCATGACCCACGTTGATCCCATCCCGGCACGGCTGGCGGCACTAAAGACCGCGCCGGCGCCCGAACTGAAGAAGCAGTGGCGCGAGCTCTTCGACAGCGCCCCGCCGCCCTTCAACCGCCGCTATCTGGAAAGCCGCCTTGCCTACCGCATCCAGGAACTGGCCTATGGCGGCTTGAAGCCTGACACCATCCGCCGCCTGGAGCGGCTCGGCGAGGAACTGGACGGCGGCGACCGCACCAGGAGCCGCATCCGCGCCGATCTGATGCCCATCACGGGCACGCGCCTCATCCGCGAGTACCAGGGCGTCGAGCATGTGGTGACCGTCACCACCGACGGCTTCGAGTGGCAGGAACGGCCCTACAGGTCTCTGTCGGCCATTGCCCGCGCCATCACCGGTACGCGCTGGAACGGTTGGGTGTTCTTTGGCCTCAAGAACCACAGGAGCCGGACATGACGCGCGCTCCGGATAAGATGAACACGAAGCCCCATGTCCGCAAACTGCGGTGCGCGGTCTACACCCGCAAATCCTCTGAGGAGGGTTTGGAACAGGAGTTCAACTCGCTCCATGCCCAGCGCGAAGCCTGCGAAGCTTATATCGCCTCCCAGCGCTCCGAGGGCTGGGTGCTGGTGCGTGATCAGTATGACGACGGTGGCATCTCCGGCGGCACGCTAGAGCGCCCTTCCCTGCAGCGGCTGCTCGTCGACATCGAGGATGGGCTGGTCGATGTGGTGGTGGTCTACAAGATTGACCGGCTGTCCCGGTCGCTGATGGACTTCTCGAAGCTGGTGGAGGTCTTCGACCGGAACGGCGTCACCTTTGTCTCTGTTACGCAGTCCTTCAACACCACGACCTCCATGGGGCGGCTGACGCTGAACATCCTGCTGTCCTTCGCCCAGTTCGAGCGCGAAGTCACAGCCGAGCGTATCCGCGACAAGGTGCGGGCCTCCCGCATGAAGGGCATCTGGATGGGTGGTCCGGCGCCCTTCGGCTACGCGGTCAAGGACCGCAAGCTGGTAATCCAGGAGGAGAACGCAAAGCACCTCCGCTGGATGTTCGCCCGCTTTCTCGAGCTCGGCTCCTGCACCGAACTGGCCCGGGACGTAGCCAAGCAGGGCATCCGCACCAAGCGGGGCAACCGGATCGACAAGAAGGCGCTCTACCGAATGCTGAACAACCGCGTTTATATCGGTGAGGCGGTGCACAAGGGTGAGAGCTACTCGGGCGAACACGAGGCCATCATCGACCGCGGCACCTGGGACAAGGTCCATGCCATTCTGACCGACAGCCCGCGCACCCGGGCTGCCCGCACCCGGGCGCAGACCCCTGCCCTCCTCAAGGGGCTGATCTATGGTCCCGATGGCGCTGCCTTCTCGCCCAGCCACACCCGGAAAGGCGGCAAGCTCTATCGCTACTACGTCAGCCAGACCGTGCTGAAGCATGGTGCGGGGGCCTGTCCCGTCGGCCGCGTCTCGGCCGGCGAGATCGAGGCTGCCGTCATCGACCAGTTGCGCGCGGTGTTCCGGCAGCCGGAGATCGTCGCGGGGACGTGGAAGGCGGCGCAGGTGGAAGCACAGGCAAGCCAGGGTGCCATCACTGAAGCCGACGTTCGCGACGCGCTGGGCCAGCTCGATCCGCTCTGGGACGAGCTCTTCCCGGCCGAACAGGCGCGTATTGCGGCACTGCTGATCGAACGGGTCGATGTGGGCCCGGGCGGGCTGTCAGTGCGGCTGCGCATCGATGGGCTGAGCGGCTTGGCGCAGGAAATGCTGGTCCAGGACGTGGAGCGTGCGGCATGATCCACGCATCCCTTGTCCCGGCGACCATGACCCTGCACGTCCCCTTTCGCGTCGTGAAGCGCGGCGGGCGCAAGGAGCTCCAGCTGCCGGAACGCGCGCCGCAGACCCGCCGGAGCGACAACACCCTCGTCAAAGCGCTGGGCAGGGCCTTCCGCTGGAAGCGCATGCTGGAGAGCGGCGAGTTCGCAACCATCAGCGAACTGGCCGAGCACGAGGCCATCACGCATTCCTACATGACCCGGGTTCTGCGTCTGACACTACTCGCACCCGACATTATCGAGGACGTTCTCGATGGCCGGCACGGACCCGAGCTGACACTGCCCCGCCTGCTGGAGCCGTTTCCATCCGGGTGGACTGCCCAACGCTCGGTTTGCTTTAATGCTTCAATCTAGCAGACCTTAGGCTGTCCGCCTCCATGACCAACGTCCTGACCGCCTCTCGTCTTGCTCAGCCAAGCCGTGCTTCCCTTGGAGAAGATCAGCACTGCCGCCGAGCCGGAGAACGCAGGTCAGCATCCGACACGATCACCCCAAAAATCAGTTCCACATCAATCAGGAGCATGACTATGAGTAAAGTTGAGCCTATTGCCCAGGCAACAAAGGATGTTGTCGAAGAATTCCTCCGTACCCCAGATCCCGCGTTGTTGGGTTCCCTGATGAAACTGGCAGATTTTGCCGAAGCGAACGGTGAAATTTCCCATGACTACGCCATCCATATTCTCGCGGCCCCCAGAGGCATGAATGAGAGGAAGGCGAGACCAGTCCTATCTCAGCTTATCGAAGCGGGCTGGCTCATCGAGAAAGAGGACATGCTCGCCATCAAAGGGTGGGGAACCCGCATCACTCGCAACTAGGCTCCGGACCCCAATCTGACCCGAGACTGGGCACGCTTTGCAGGTTGGTGGCACGAGTTTGGCTGCCAGTTAGATAAAGCCACGCCTCAGGGTGTGGCTTTACTCCAGCCTCTGCAGGCTCCTTCATATGAAGGCGATGGAACGAACGCAGCTGCCGGTGGCCGACGACGCCGCAATCGTCCATTCTGGCACTATGAGTCACCTTCTCGCTTTTTCTGACCTCAAGAATTTCATCCGTTATCAGATGCGGATGTCGCACATCTACCAGCCCGTCATGCTGCACATCCTTCTGGCGCAGGGTGGCCAAGCCGCGATCGAGGATATTGCGAAAGCTCTTCTCGGGTATGATCGCTCCCAGGTTGAGTACTACGAGCTACGCACCAGAACCATGGTGGGCAGGATCCTCACCCAAAGCGGCATTGTAGAACCCGTGAGAGATGGACGGCGGATCAGTGGTTACAGGCTGAGAAGCGATCGCCTGACCGATGAGCAGACTGCCGCGCTCCTCGAGCTCTGCGACCAGCGCCTGGCGGAGTATCTGCAAAGGCGCGGCAATGCCATCTGGCAGCATCGGGAGAACGCAGACGGGTATGTACCGGGCTCGGTACGCTACGAGGTTCTCAAGCGGGCACGATACCGCTGTGAACTGTGTGGCGCCCATGAAGGCCAGGCTGCCCTGCACATTGACCACATCGTTCCGAGAGCCAAGGGCGGCAGCGACGAGATCAGCAACTTTCAGGCGCTCTGTGTCACTTGCAACACCAACAAGCGCGACAGGGACGATACGGATTTCCGCGGCGTCCTGGCTTCATATCAGGACCGTGCTGATGATTGCCTTTTCTGCCCCATGGCACCCTCGCGCATCGTGGCCGAGAGCGAGCTCTGTTATGCCATTCGTGACGGCTTTCCCGTGACGCCCCTACATACGCTTGTCATCCCCAAGCGCCATGTCGCCGACTACTTCGACCTCTATCAGCCAGAGTTAAACGCGATCGCCCAAATGCTGCGCGAACAGCGCGCCGATATCCTGCGGCAGGACACGTCCGTGACCGGCTTCAACATCGGGGTCAATGCGGGCACAGATGCCGGTCAGACGATCTTCCACGTTCATGTGCATCTTATCCCGAGGCGCAATGGCGACGTCAGTGACCCCCATGGCGGTGTGCGCGGGGTAATCCCGGCAAAGCAGAGGTACTGAATGTCTTTTATCCATACCGTCCATACTCTCCCTATCGCGGACAAAACTGCCGTACGTCACACGTTTAGTCCCGGCAAAGGGTGCAGATGCTAAAGATGTTTGTGCCTATCGGTGTCAAATAATGAGGGCGGTTTTTCGGTAGGCCGTGCAAATCATGGTGTCCCGAGTTGTCCGCGAGACGCTGAACGCAGACGGCCAACACCCACTACCGCTGTGATCGCTAAAGCCGTCAGCGTCAGGAGCACGGTGGCTCCCCTGAACAAACCCCAGTAGCCAAAAGCCGAGATCGCTGGCGTGCTGATCAAGGGAGAGCAGAACTGCCCGATAAAGACCGAAGCCGTCAGGATGCCGCCCCCAACCCCTCGCCGTGAGCGGGGCAACAACTCGAGCGCAAGGGCCACGAAAGTCGGCGACACCAAGGCATAACCTGCACCGATCAATGCCGCTCCGGCCAAGCAGGCCGGCATCGCCGTATGCACTGCCAGTGCGAAGAAGCCTGCCGCCATGCACCCGTAACCTGTCGCGAAAACCCCGGCATAGCCAACAACAGGTCGGATACGTGAATAAAGCAGGGCAACGCAGCCCCCGCTCAGCATCAGCACGCCGAGGGCAGTTCCCGTCATGATGGAACTGTCTTGCCCTTCGACGGCGAAAAAGAACGGCAGTTGCGTCGGCATGATGAAGAACAGCATGTTGGTCAGCGCCTGGAGGAACGCCACGGCGGAGAAGAGCATAATCCAAGAATGGCATTTTTCGGGGGCTGCCATCTGTTCTGTTCCGGGCCGCGAGGAAGGTCGCGGGTGGTCGGTGATGACCTTCCATGCCAGCGGCAGCAGAAGAATGGCCAAGCCATAGATTGCGAATGGCAGTCGCGGCGACAGGGATGCGGCCCAACCTGCCAGCGTGATGAAAAGGAGGCCTCCGAAGTTTCGGGCGGAGATCTGCAATCCCATCAGCTTACTTCGATCGGCTCCCGAACGGTAATCTGCCACCAGCGCTGTTTGCGCCGTCATGATCAGGGCGACGGCAATGCCCAAAACCAGACGGCTGGCGAGGATGGTCGGAAGGCTCGGAAGAACAACCCCGCCACACCCGGCGATCACGAAAAGGATGATTCCAATCAGCAGTGGCTGGCGCCGCCCGATCCGATCCATAGCCAGTCCCGCAAGAGGGGCAAAGATTGCAACGCTGAGGGACGGGGCAGTGACAAGCAGCCGTATCAGCAGCGCGGCATCCGGGTCTTGCGCAAACAAACGCTCGAGCCCGGGGAGGGCTGGGCTGATGGTGGCATTTGCCATGGTCGTCAGCATCGCTGCCATGAGGAGCACGACCGCGCGATTGTCCTGCCCAAGCAGTCTGCCTGCATCTCGTCTTGCGTCTTCCATGACTATCCCCTTGTTCGAATCATCGCCTTTGGAGATCGTGCCACTTCAAGCCAGCTTGAGGTCAAGCATGATCATTCTTGATATCGGAAAGGTTGCCGAACGCTCGGGTGTTCCTCCTTCCACGCTGCGCTACTACGAGGAAATTGGGTTGATCCGCTCCGTAGGGCGCCGTGGCCTGCGCCGGCAGTATGACACGGACGTTCTGATGACGCTGTCGCTCATCACGATGGGGCAGTCCGCGGGCTTTACGCTGGCCGAGATTGCACGGATGTTCGGACGGGACGGCCGCCCCGACATCCCCCGTGCCGATCTGCACGCCAAGGCAGACGCCTTGCAGCGGCAGATCGCGGAGCTGCGCTTGCTGAGTGATCTGATCCGACACGTGGCCAACTGTCCGGCGCCGTCGCATCTGGAATGTCCAACGTTTCGCAAGCTTATGAAAGCAGCATCGGACCGGCAGATCACGAACCGGCAAGCTCGAAAACCGTAAAGCCCCACCACAGCACCGTGTAAGTAGGTTGCAACATCTTGGAAGAACTGCCTCGGCATGTAGGATGCCAGACCTGCAAGGACACACAAAATCCGCTCTCGCGCTGGTTGACAGAGTTGAGCGCGATCTCCGGATAGAGCGCTGATCAACTAGCCTCAGCTAGGAAGCGACTCCACGCTCTGCGGAACGATGCGGTCGCCTATTCGGCGTCTGAGTTGGATCACAGGATCGGACAAGAATAGTTTCGCCTGGTCTGTTATTCAGCCTGTCAGGTATGACCTACATTGCGGCACGGCGTCGGCCACAGCCCCAAGCGATGAAACCTGCGCCATTCCTTTCCAGGGTCACCCGTCCCGCGATAATGTGTGTCAATCGTGCTTATCTCGGTGGCGGACCGACATTGCCTTGAACTAAAGCGGACGCAATGGATCGAGAGACGGACAGTAAAATGACATCTGCCGCCGCAAAGCGCATCGCCTCCCTCGACCCCGTCACGGATTGCCAGGAGATCGCGCGTCTCCTAATGACCTGCGAATTCTCCTGGGACATCGAACGGGCCTTGGAGTTCGCGCTTTTCCGCACCTATGCCGTGCCCTCGATCTCGGGCCTCCTCGCGCGGACCGGCGAGTTCGAGTGCCGCCCCCGCAAACGCTATGACGACACCGAGCTTATCCTCTCTGAAATGATCGAGAACGGCTTTGACTCTGCCCCAGCACGCTGCGCCCTGGCGCGCATGAACGACATGCATAGCCGCTACAGAATTGCGAACGAGGACATGCTCTATGTGCTGTCAACCTTCGTGATTGAGCCGATCCGCTAGGTCGAGCGGTTCGGACGCCGGCCGATGACCGAACACAAAATGACCGCGTGGTTTCACTACCATCGCGAACTCGGGCTCCGGATGGGCATTTCGGGCATACCCGCAGATCGCGCCGCGCTCGAGGTCATCAATTAGGCATGCGGAGGAAGTGCGTTTCAAAAATGCCGAAAGCAACCGCAAGATCGGCTCGAAGACACGGGACCTCTTGCTGAGTTTCTATCTGCCCCGGTGGCTGTTCTGGGCCGGACGTCCTATGGCGTATGCCTTCATGGATGCGTCCTTGCTGCGAGGGATGGAATTTCCGGCCCCTTCGGCTTCGCTGCGGTACACGGTGATGATGGCAATGCGGCTTCGTCAAGCGATGCTTCGCGTTCTGCCGGCAAGACGGCAACCCCGCCTGCTTACGAAGGTGAGGCGCCGGACTTATCCCGAAGGATACCGGGTGGAGGAGCTCGGAACATTTCGTGCTGGAGGTGGCCTACGCCGTAACGAGATGCTGTAATGGCCCTTTGCCGACGGACGGCCTGCGCTGCGTTAGCTGCCGCATTGCAGCTTCCCCATACCAGGCAATGACGCTGAGGCTCTTAACAACATGATTGCGAAGGTTTACAAGATCAGCGCAGCAGAAGCTTTGCTCATTGATGGTGCGGCGTAAAGCGATCTGCCCGGTGCATAGTAACCGGCCGATTGTTACCGCGGCGGTTGAGCCTTGAAGCGTTGCGCGAGTTCAGGATCGCTAACGAAGTCGTCGAGGAACTGGTGCCAGGTTTCTGCTGTGAGGCGCGCGTCTCTGAGCATGTCCGTAAGTTCGTCGATGCCGTCGTCGGTCAGGGCCGTGATGGCCTCGTCCGGCCCGGTGTAGACGCTGATGATGGAGCCATAGGTCAGATTGTCATCGTTGTAGACAATGGCTTCCAGAAGCTCCGGATCTTCGCCCAGCATCTTGGCGACGTAGTCGAGGGTGCAGATGTGAGTGACGGTTGCCATCAGGCGGCCTCGGCCTGCGGGGCGGCCCGCGATGACCAGTTCCATGGCAGCAGGTCGTCAAGCCGATTGATCTTGTGGTCGTGGATGCGGCCCAGGATGTCGGCCAGATAGGTCTGCGGGTCGAGGCCGTTCATCTTGGCGGTTTCAATGAGCGTCATGGCGCGGGCCAGTGTTTCGGCGCCGGTATCGGCCCCCGCGAAGAGCCAATTTTTTCTTCCGAGTCCAATCGGGCGCAGGGCTCGCTCGGCCGGATTGTTGTCGATCGCCACCCGGCCGTCTTCGAGAAACAGGCAGAATGAGCGCCAGCGGCTGAGAGCATAGCGGAAGGCCTTGGCCAAGTCGCTCTTGCCGGGAATGCGGGTCAGTTGCTGCTCGGCCCAGACCCGGAACGCCTCGACCTTTGGCCTGGTGTGAGCCCGGCGTGCGGCCAGACGAACATCGGCCGACTGGCCCGATATGTTGCGCTCGATGTCGTAAAGCGCACCGATCCGGTCAAGCGCTTCTCGCGCAATCTCGGATTTGGTCAGGGTCCAGGCATCATGGAAGTCTCGCCGCAGATGAGCCCAGCATGCGGCTTCGCGGAAGCGGGCCGCGCCGTCTGCTCCGGGATCGTAGAGCTTGGCATAGCCCTTGTAGGCATCAGCCTGCAGGATGCCGCTGGATTGGCCGAGGTGTTTGAGAACATGTCCTTCCTTCCAATCTGGAGCAAACCGGTAGGTCACGCCTGGCGGGGCGGCCCCCGCCCAAGGGCGCTGATCCCGCACATAGGCCCAGATCCGGCCCTTCTTCACGCCCTTGCCCAGACCCTTGTCGCGAAGTGAACGATCCAGAACTCGGATCGAGGTGTCATCCGCATGCAAAAGGTCGCTGGCCATCACCACGGCATCGATCCGATCGATGAGAGGCTGCAGCACCTTCATGGCGCGGCCGCACCAGTCGACCAGCGTGCTGTCGGGAATGTCCGCACCCATCCGAGCGAAGATCTCGTTCTGGCGATAAAGCGGAAGATGGTCGTCAAATTTGGCGACAAGGATGTGGGCCAGCAGGCCAGCACCGGCCATGCTGCCCGGGATCGGTCGGCTGGGCGCGGGCAACTGCACCATTCGTTCGCAGCGGCGGCAGGACTTCTTGAGCCGGGCGATCTGCACGACCTTCAACTGCGCCGAGATCAGATCCAGCATCTCGCTGACATCTTCGCCCACCACGTGCAGATCACCACCGCAATCGGGACAGCAACTGCCGGGATCAAGCTCCTGCCGCTCGCGTGGCGTGCCGTCTGAGACCCGGGGCCGACGGCGTGACGGGCGATCAGCGGCATCACCGCCGGCAGAGGGTTCGGACACGTTGTCGTCTTGACCATCATCCGCCGCACCGGTCTCGCTTTCGGCGGTCGCGATCAGCAAATCCTCGAGGGCCAGTTCCAGCTGTTCGATCTCGCGCTCGATCTTTTCCGAAGACTGGCCGAACACCTGCTTCTTCAGCTTGGCGATGCGCAGTCGAAGCGTTTGGATCAGTTGGTCGTGGGCCCGCAGCGTGGCTGAGATCTTCGCGTTCTCTGCCTGCAAAGCAGCGATTAGCGCCTTCAAAAGCGCAGGATCATCAGGAAGAGGCTCGGTCAAATCCGACATGAACCCGACTACCACAAGTCAGGCCTAGACACTACAAAAACAAAGGTATTCAAGCGGCTAATTCACCCTACGCGGGCTGGCGGCACACCCCAATCGGGCCGCCTCCAGTCGATTCCCTCCCACAGCATGGCCAACTGTGCCGAGGTTAAACGAACCGCGCCATCGCCGCCCGCCGGCCAGGGAAAGCGGCCGCGTTCCAGCACTTTGTAGTAAAGGCAGAAGCCCTGACCGTCCCAATACAAAAGCTTCAATCTGTCGCCACGCCGACCGCGGAATGCAAACACCGCACCGCCTGCCGGCTTCTGGCGCAACTGATCCTGCGCAAGCGCCGCCAAACCCTCGATGCCCTTGCGGTTATGTGGTGCACCACATAACAGGAACTATGCGGCGACCATAATTATGCGGAGTTGGCGTTGCCGATCTATAGATTAGGTTGTTTTTATAGATGCCTAGGTAGCCAGAGAGCAGGCTTTTACTCCGCATAATTATGTTCCCTTGCGATGGTTCATCATCGTGAGGAGAGCAAAGATGGATGCCAATAGTCGTAATCACTGGTTCCTCGATCCGGGACCGTTGTCGTCGTGGATCGATCAGTTCGCGGCCGAGCTTGCCGCTCAGAGATATACGCCGCTGACGATTGAAGGCTACACGGCCTCGGCGCGTCATTTTGCGGCTTGGCTTGGTAGCGCAGGTATCGCGATCGATGACATTGGTGACGATGTCGTTCGTCGCTTTGCCGAACATCGGTGTGGATGTCCTGGTGGGCGGCGATGGCTGCGGGTTTCATCAAAATATTCGCGCCGAGCCGGGCGGTTCGTTGTTTTCCTGCAAAGGAAAGGTGTCGCGCACCCATCCGTGAAGGTCGCCTCGACCTATCCTCTGCTTGACGATTATCGGAACTGGCTGCGTGTCCACCGGGGACTGTCGGAACGGACGATCGCCCGCCATCTTTGCCACCTGCATAAGTTGTTGTCGGAACTTGGCACGGCGACCCACGACTATGATGCCGCCCTAGTCCGTAATGTTGTCCGCGAGTGGCGCGAGCGAACCGGGCCGGCGAACCTGCGGACCGTAACGAGCACCTTGCGCAGCTATCTTCGTTTCCTCGCGGGTGCCGGCCTCTGTCGCCCCAACCTTGATCACGCCATCCCGCCGGTCGTGCAATGGCGCCTTTCGTCTTTGCCACGGTATCTTGCTGCCGCCGATCTCGAACGCGTCGTTGCATCCTGCGATCAACTTACCAGGGGGCGCCTACGGGACCGTGCGATCCTGCTCCTGCTCGCACGTCTGGGGCTGCGGGCCGGGGATGTCGCTGGACTCAGACTCAGCGATCTCGATTGGACGTCTGGCATGCTGCGCTTGAGTGGCAAAGCGCGCCGGCAGGTTCGGCTGCCGCTCCCGCAGGACGTCGGCGATGCGATCCTCGCCTACATCGAGCAGGAACGGCCGCGCGTGGATCAAGAGGCGGTCTTTCTCATGATGGTCGCACCCTACCGATCATTCTCGCAGTCCAGCCACATCTCCACGATCGTAGCACTAGCGCTGAAGCGGGCGGGCATTTCCGATGCTCCATCGACCGGAGCCAGCCTGCTGCGTCACTCTGCGGCGACCTCGATGCTGCGCTCGGGCGCCACGCTCGAGGCTGTCGGCACGGTGCTGCGTCATCGTTCGCTCGATATGACCGCGCATTACGCCAAGGTCGACATTGCGATGCTGGAACAGATTGCCCAGCCCTGGCCGGGGGAGCTGGCATGCTGAGTCAACTCCTCGCCGATCATGCAGCGCTGCACCGTGCACTGGGATTCAAGTTCCGGACCCCGGGCATCCTGCTGCGCAACTTTGTCGCCTTCGCCGAGCATCGCGGGGAGCGTGTCGTCACGACGGCGACCGTGCGCGAGTGGGCACTGCAGGCACCATCGCCCGAGCAACGACGCAACCGTCTGCTGACGGTGCGCCGCTTCGCGCTCGCGCTGCATGCCGAAGATCCGAGCCATGAGGTGCCCTCGGCTGACCTCTTCGGTCGCGCCAGTCACCGGCGCCGCACACCCTATGTCTACGATCCCCGCGACATCCGACGGCTGATCGATGCCGCGCATCGCCTTGGTCCCGACGGTTCGATCCGACCGATCACCTACGCCACGATGTTCGGGCTGATCGCGGCGACCGGCATGCGCGTTTCGGAGGCGCTCGCCATTCGGCTGCCGGACGTGACCGACGATGGGCTAATCATTGCCCAGACCAAGTTCAAAAAGAGCCGGTTGCTGCCGCTCCATTCAACGACCCGGCGCGCCTTGGACGGATACCTCGCCATTCGCCTGAAGGCCTCGAGCCAGAGCGATGCACTCTTCATTTCGCATCAGGGAACGCCGCCCCTCTATCCGACCGTGATAACTGTCTTCCTGCAAATCATTCGATCGATCGGCTTGCGCGGCACTCCAGGATCGCAAGGACCACGGATCCACGATCTTCGTCACACATTCGCCGTTCGCTCTCTCGAACGCTGTGCGCACGATGCCCAGGCGGTAGCCCGGCATATCACCGCCCTGAGCACCTATCTGGGGCACGCCCATGTGACCGATACTTACTGGTATCTTGAGGCGACGCCCGAGCTGATGGCGCACATGGCGGCGGCCGGCGAGGCCTTGCATCGGAGAGTGCCGGCATGACCCAGCTCGCCCCGCACCTCACCGCGTTCCTTCGCGAGCACCTTCCCCGCGAACGACGCGCCAGCGTGCATACCTGCGATGCCTATGCCTATAGCTTCCAGCTGCTGGTGACGTTCGCCGCGCGACGATTGCGCAAGAGGCCTTGCCTGCTGCAGATCGAGGACCTCGACGTGCCGATGATCCTTGCCTTTCTCGAACATGTCGAGGAGGCGCGCGGCAACAAGGCCCGTTCGCGCAACGCAAGGCTGGCGGCCGTGAAGTCCTTCTTCCGCTATCTCGAGCACCGCGTCCCCGCGGTTCTCGATCAGGCCCTTCGGGTGCACGCCATTCCAATGAAGAAGGTCGACGAGGCGCTGATCGCTTCCCTTTCGCGCGCCGAAGTTCAAGCGCTGCTCGACGCACCGGATCGGAGGACATCATCGGGCATTCGCGATCGCGCCATGCTGCATCTCGCCTTCGCCGGCGGGCTGCGCGTTTCCGAACTGGTGGGTCTCGCCCTCGACCAGTTCGAGGGACGGTCGCCGGCCAGCATCCATATTATCGGGAAGGGACGGCGGGAGCGCGTGCTGCCACTCTGGCAGGAGACCGCCGGCGCGATCCGGGCCTGGGTCGCGGTCAGACCCAAGGATGGCGACACCGCGCTCTTCCTCAACAAGGCCGGCCGGGCGATGACGCGCGCCGGCTTCGAATATATCCTGGCAAAGCACACCGCGGTAGCTGCGAACGTCGTGCCCTCGCTTACCGCCAAGTCAATATCGCCTCATGTTCTGCGGCATAGCTGCGCGATGCACATGCTTCAGGCCACCCGGGATATCCGCAAGGTAGCACTGTGGCTTGGTCATGCCACTCTCCAGAGCACCGAGATCTACTTGCGCGCTGATCCGGCCGAAAAACTCGAGATGCTCGACGCTTTGGCGCCGCTCGGCATCAAGCCAGGCAAATTCCGCCCGCCGGACAAATTGATCGCAATGCTCGCTGCGCGATAGCCTAGTTATGTGGAGTCGACAGATGTCGTGAGACCCGGAAATGCGCACGTCAACGTCCTCGACTCCGCATAATTATGGTCGCCGCATAGTTGCGCATGTCGGTCACCCCGCAGGCCAGATAAACCCGGACACCGGTGCCGGGCCCGATCATGCCGCCTCCACCACCCGGATCAACCGCGTCAGCGTGGTCGTGTCCAGCATCGGGTCAAAGCGCAGGCACCGGCCATTGGCCAGCTGAAGCTCAATCAGGGCGGGGCGTTGCGGCGTCAAATCTTCAGCCAAGGAAGGCACCGCCAATTCGGCGGGCGCGCTCAACTCCACAGGCAAGAACACAGTCTCCGGAAGCGGGGAAAGCAGCCCCTTCTTCTTCAGCTCATGCCGCCAGGCATAAAGCTGCTGTCGGGTTACCTCGTGGCGCTGCGCCACCTGCGTCACCGTCGCGCCCGCCACCCCCACCGACAGCACGATCCCGAGCTTCTCCTCGTCGCTCCAGCGACGACGCCGTTCCAGACCCAGAATGTCACCACGCATCGAAAGCCCCGCATAAGATACGTCGTTAACGACGTCGCTATGCACGTGTCTTAGCCGATCACCCCACGCTCAGGCAGGCGGTGGCAACCGGGCGGTTACGGTGCATAAGCAGAAGAGGTACCGCAAACAAAACGGACTAAACTGCGTATGCGGCTGGCCTCCCTCCTTGCAAGTGATGCGCAGGAGCGTGCCTCGCTACTGGCGGCAGCGTGGCCTTATGTACTAATTTTTGTGCCGGGAAGTCAGACACACCCACTTATCAGAGCAGCAGCGCTTTCTCTGTGAAGACATCTTCATTTGGGAACAGTCCGGAACTTCGGACCTGGCGCTCCGCCGTTTCGGGATCATCAGTGAAGTAAACCACGACCAGATCCTTCAGCGCTCGTGTGCAGCAGACATAGAAAAGGCGCCTTGTCCGATCTACCGCTGTCTGTTTGCCCTCAGCAATGTTCTCCTGATCGCGCTTGGATAACGGTTTTACACCGAAGTATTTGTCATAGGAAAACTGTACATGGGTACCCTCGTCATCGTCGAGCACAACCAGTACGCGTTGAAATTCGGCACCCTTGATACCTTGTTGTGTCGAGAAAGGTGACGACTGCCGGATATATGAGTGGTACCCGAAGAATTGGTTCGCCGGGCACGCAAGAAAACGGTCCATGGCGTCCACTTCCAGGGACACCTCCTCTTGATTGGCATTCTCGATTTCCTCTGCACCCTCGCCGTCCGCTGCCGCTGCCTCCTTCGTTTCCGGGAGAGGCTGTCCGACGAATGCAGCGACCTTTGGGTCCAGCGACATCAATTGACTCTCAGCGATGTGGAGCAGCACGTCCCGCACCGTGGCCTTCTCATCCGACATCATTTTTACCAAGATGAGGACGGCAGCCCTCAAAGAGGCAAGCAGATGGGCAGCTCCCGACTTCCGGACCACATCCGGATGCAAGTTGGGACACGACTTGCGCAACAGCGACATCGCCGTAAACTCGTCCCCCGTTTCCATCGCCTCGACAATGGGCAGGATAAAAGAGATGAAGGGCTTGAGCGGCCAGGACGTCGCCTCGAGGAAGCCGTCACTGAAAGCGCTCGGCGCCTTATCGTTCATGGCGGCATATAACTCCCCGAAACCTAACCTTTTCGCGGCCATTCGATGGACGATCACTAAAAGCTTGTAATCGGCTTCCGCTCCGTCAGCCCATTTGGGATCCCCGACCTGTTCGGATACCAGGTGCCGTACTGCAGCTAATCTCTCGTCACGCCTGTCGTCTCCGGGAAGGACGAAGATCTTTGCCGAGCCTTCAACCAGTTGCGGCGTGCCGGTGACCGGGTCCGGCATGACGCGCCCCCCGGTCTGAACAAGGTCGTCGCCGTCGCGCCGGATAGCGTTGGCGACGGAAAGCACCTTTGCAGAGCACCTGAAATTCTCTTTCTTAGCTATCTCCTCCCAGCCCACCTCCGCCGGTATATCGCCTATCCCTGTGGCATAGATGCGCTGCATGGGATCGCCGAAGAAACCTAGGCAGAAGTCGGGCCCTGCCTGGTCGGCAACGGCCTTGAGAGCCTCCACGACAAGAGGTTGTGTATCCTGACTTTCATCCACAAAAACAATTGGGAACTGCTGTGCGATGAGTGTCCGAAAGAGTGGGCGGACCGACATGAAGTAGGTGGCCATACGGATAATATCGTCATGGCCCAGTACACCCCGAGGGTAGTCGCTTCCGGTACCGTAACGGAAAGTTGTTACTTTTTCGACGGCAGGAATATCGGCCCGATACCTGTCGATGTCGCTCTGGTTTTTTACTCGTGTCCGTTGTTGGACACGGGGGCCGAAGCTGGCCGCCGTCTCTTCCAGTTCTAGGATCCGTTCCGCGATCCGCTGCAGCACCCAAGCCTTTATGTCCGCTTGGAACGACCGGGTGATTGACCACAGGAAACTGTGGATTGTAGAGACATGCAGGAGAGGGTTGTTGCCGACATCAGCCCAGATCTCGCCAGCCGCGATCTCGGTATAAGTGATACATGCGATCCTCCTGCGGCGGCGCTTAAGTTCCTGCCCATGCACTTGGATTGCAGTTGCTAGAGCTTTCACCAACGAAGTGGTCTTGCCCGATCCAGCTCCGGCCACCATGATGAAGCTACGCTTTGCCTCGCCGGTGAGACACTTCTTGAGAAGCTTGTCCGCTTCCGTGTCGGGTTTGTCGATACGGCCGCCACTCATTCTGCGGCAGCCTCGATGATATCGACGGCATCGGCCGCCCCAGCCACCGCCTCCGTTTCCTGCACGACCTCCAATGCGACCTGACCCGCAAGCCAGACCAATCCCTCTCTGATGTATCTGGGAGTAACCCACCCTCCGACGCCGGAGGCCATGACCTCCAGCGCGAATTTGGTCTTGTCGAAGTGCTTTCCCCCCACCCGCTTGTGCAGCCCACTCGCCAGAGCCGCGACGTCCGATGGAGCGTTCCTGAGCTTCAGACCGACACTCTTGTGGTCTTCCGACTGACACCATTCGGCGTTTTCTAGACCGAAAGCCTCTTCCAACGTCCGCCCGCAGACGGAGGACGTGGCTCCGGCCCAGCTGACGTTGGTGGCAACTTGATAGGCTACAAATACCTTCGCCGGTTCAGAGCCCACGATGTCTGCCGCTTTGTCCGCATCTTCGGCAACCAGCAGCTCGGCGATAAGCCGCTTCCTGGGCAGCCACGTTATCAAGGTTTGGTTGGACGTTTCCGCGCCATCGACCGAAGGCAGGCATGCCTTGCCGTAACGTTTCTTGGCAGGTTCATCTGCAGCGTCGCCCGGGATCTCAAATTCCAGCTCTTCCTCTTCGGAGTCTTTATTTTCCGGCTCCGGGGTCGGCTTTGCAGTGACGCTGTCGATGTCAGTGACTATCAAGGTCGTGATGCCGAGAAATTCGATCAGCTCCTTAAAGCGATGGCCGAAGGCACCGCTGACTTCTAGAATACACAAGCAGGCGGATCGCAGAGTAGGCGCTTCACGCTCGATCATAAGAGGTAGCAGGAGCCGTTCGACGTTGCCTTCGACAAGGATTGCAGCGTCGGCGAAGAACAGGTCGCAATGCGTGAGCTTGAGATATCTCTGCAGGAAGTCCCTGTCCTTTGGCGCGTCGCCTGCTTGAAACGAAGAGAGGTTTAACACCTGCGTAGTTTGCTCGCTCTCGGCATGCCGACGAAAGTAACGGATTGGAGCAAAACCCCGCTCATATAGGATGTGCGGGGAGTGTGTCGTTACGACAATTTGGCTCGCAAACGCAGTCTCGCCTTTCTCCTCCACCAGACTGAGGACGTTCCGAATAAACACCTGTTGCAATTGCGCGTGCAGGTGAGCTTCCGGTTCCTCTATGAAGATTAAATGCAAGGGTGCCCGCTTTTCCTCCTCGGCTTTCCACTTCTCGTGAAGGTCCAGAATTTCGACCACCATGTAGATCAAGTTCTTAAAGCCTAGCCCGTTGTAGCTGTCCGGTAATCGGCTAGCGTCGTCGCCATCGCCAAGGATGTAGTGTATCTTGGCGTCTTGGCTCATTATGGAAGCAGGGTTAAGCGCCGACTTGATCTCGAGACGAGGATTATTTAGGCCCGGGTAACCGAGGGTCGCGATCCGCTCCAACGTTCCTTTGAATACATCCTTGAGATGGTCATTAAGGCCGACCTCGGAATTGAAAAGAGCCCTGAGTGCAGTGTGGTCCTCCTCTCTCTGATCCAAGTTGCGCTGGTAAAACCGGCTTAGTCTCCGAGAGAGATCTTCTGAACGTCCCGCCCCACCTTCCGAATGGGAGGCAGGATCGGCCAAATGCCTCTGGGCGTTCAGGCAGTCGACGCGAATGAGTGATCGCAAAACCGCCGCCCCGCTCGACTCCGCGGCTAACGCAGCAGGCTCGTATCCTGCTTCCTCTATTAGCGTTGGACCAAATCTGGTCCTGTCCAAGACGGAGTAGCGAAACTCGTACTCATTGTGTAACTCCTTCTCGAGGTAGTCGGTGAGCGACTTTGGCCAGGGCTTGTAGTCGCCCGGACCGTTTGGCAGCGCATTAGCCTTTTCCACGGCCGCTGCCTTCCGTTGTCGGAACCGCTGCAGGAGCTCCGAGGGCGACCGTGCCGCCAACTCTATGCGCATCCCTACCATGTTGCCTTCCCAAGCTGAGCTTGGAAGGATTGGCATAACCAAATACAGGTCCGCCGCCTCCACCTCGAACCAAAGATCCAGGCTGATCTTCGGCAGTTCTGCCAACGTGTCCTCGGCAGGATCAGCCGCCTCGAGCTCGTTGAGCTGCTTCCAAGTATAAGAGCTGAAATCGAACAGCGTGAATTTGTCCTTCGCGCCTGACAGGAACATGATGATCGCCTGCGTGGCAGAGGTCTTCCCGCTGTTATTGGACCCAACGAAGATCGAAATATCGGATGCTAGTTCGATACTTACGTCCCGAAGGCGACGATAATTTTTTAGGCGATACGAATGGAGATGCATCAGATCAACTCGAGAAAGTATGCTTGCAGTAGAAGCTAGACCACCGGAGCTAGATTTGTCCCGCACTACTCATGGCTCAAAGAGAAAAATTTTCCGCAGGTTTTTTCAACAAACCGAGCGTGACGACGTATCGCGCTGCGAATGAACGACCGGTTTCTTGGTTATGAGGCGCGCGCTATGCTGCGCTGCCGTCAGTCTGCTTTCCGCCTTCGCGTCGCTGCCGGTTTGCTGCCCGTTTTCCGCATCAGATATTGGCCGGAAGTCCAGCGGGACATAGGGACGTGAGGTTGATGTCACGTTTGCCTAGAAGCGTGCATCCACGCGATCTGCCGAAGGCGTGCTGTGGTAGATAGATATGGTTCGATTACAGATCCTTCAGCCTCAGAAGCCCTTCAGATCCAACGGCACGTAGAGCTCCTATAGTATTGTACTATTTCAAGGGCTTGAAAGCTGTTCACCGTTTCCGCGCAGTCATCAGCTGCGGAGAAACATGGGCGCTAGAGAGCAATTCGAGGCTAACCTGCGCCGTGACTAGTGAACTGGCCCACTTGCATAACCCTCGAGACACACGGAAAAATCCGGCTGGTACAGGCTCTGGAGACAAGTTTGTTCAGGAAAAATGGCGGAGTGGAAGGGATTCGAACCCTCGAGACGGTTTCCCGCCTGCACCCTTAGCAGGGGTGTGCCTTCGACCACTCGGCCACCACTCCGCTGGCCGGTATAGGGATGGGCCAGGGTGGTGACAAGGGGCTTTTTTGGCCCTGTCACCCTCGCCCTCAGCCCTTGCGGCGGAAGGTGGCGTAGTGCGGCACGCGGCCCTCGCGCAGGGCCTTCTGTTCATAGCGCGTGCTAAGCCAGTCGTCCCAGGCGACCGGGCTGTCGCCCACAAGGTCGAAGCCCGCCTGCGGCACCTCCTCGAGCGTCTGGCGCATGTAGTCGGGAATGTCGGTGGCAACCCGGAGCTCGGCCCCAGGCTTCATGACGCGGGCCAGCGGGATCAGGTGTTCGGGCGTGACGAAGCGGCGGCGGTGATGGCGCGCCTTGGGCCAGGGATCGGGATAGTTCAGGAAGGCCCTGCTGATCGAGGCATCCGGCAGCACGTCCATCAGGTCGCGCGCATCGCCGGGATGCACGCTGACATTGGTCACGCCCGCGCCCCGGATCTTGCCCAGCAGCATGGCGACGCCGTTGATGAAGGGCTCACAGCCGATGATGCCGATATCGGGGTATCGAGCGGCCATGTGGACCATGTGCTCGCCACCGCCGAAGCCGACCTCCAGCCAGATCGGGCGGTCGTCCCCGAAGATGGCGGCCGGGTCGATCGGCGTGCGGTCGGGATTGTCGCCCACGGTGATGCCGCGCGGGCGCAACTCGCCCAGATCTTCGGACAGATAGCCCTTCTGGCTTTGGCGCAGGGTCTTTCCGTGCCGCCGGCCATAGAAGTTGCGGCGCGGCGGGTTCGGGTCGAAGGCGGTTTTCGGTGTGTCGGACATGGCCGGGGGATTGCACCGCAAGTCGCGGCGGGTCAAGCCCCCTGCCCGCTGCCCTATTCGCCCATCAGCCGGCTGATGATGACCGTGACCTCGGGCTTCTTGCCGATCTCCTCCATCGCGACCTGGCGGGTGATCTTGCGGATCGCCTCGTCCATCTTGGCGTCGTCGCGCACCACGCGGGCATCGGCGCCCTCCAGGAACTCGGACAACTCGCCTTCTATATGGGCGCCCAGATCCTCGCCGCCCCGGGTGCGGCCGGGAAGGCCCATCAGTTCCACCCAGGCGTCGGGCAGGACGTTGTCATCCTCGTCCACGATCACGCTGACAAGCGCGTGCCCGTTCAGCGCCATGCGGATGCGGTCGCGGACCACGCCGTCCATGGCGCCGATCAGCACGGTGCCGTCCAGGTACAGCCGGCCGGTTTCCACCTGGTCCACAACGCGAGGGGTATCGCCCGTCAGGTCCAGCATCGTGCCGTTGGTGACGATTTCGGCCGCGATGCCCTTGGCGCGGGCCATCATCACATGTTCCCGCAGATGCAGGTGCTCGCCATGCATCGGGATCACGATCTGCGGCTTCAGCAGTTCGTGCAGCGCCTCGATGTCGGGGCGGTTCGCGTGGCCCGAGACGTGGTAGAGGCCGTCATCGGCGTCAAAGACCTCGACCCCCAACTCGCTCAGCGAGTTCATGATGCGGCCCACGGACTTCTCATTGCCGGGGATGGTCTTGGAACTGAACAGGAAACTGTCGCCTTCCTTCAGCATCAGCCCCAGGTAACGGCCGCGCGACAGTTGCGCACTGGCGGCGCGGCGTTCGCCCTGGCTGCCGGTCGCCAGCAGCATGACCTGGTTGCGCGGCAGGCTTGCGGCTTCCTCGGGGCCGATGGTGTCGGGGAAATCGGTGAGGACGCCGGTTTCCAGGCCCACGGCGACCATCTTGCGCATGGCCCGGCCCAGCAGGCAGACCTTGCGGTTCGCGGCAATGGCGGCATCCGAAAGGGTCTTCAGCCGCGCGATGTTGCTGGCGAAGGTGGTGGCGACAACCATGTTCTTCTGGGCCACGACCCATTCAAGGATCGGATTGGCCAGCATCGCCTCGGACCGGCCGGGATGGGTCGAGAAGATGTTGGTGCTGTCGCAGGCCAGGACCTTGATGCCCCGCCCTTCGGCGGAAATGTCGTGCCAGGCGATCGGGTCGAAGGGATCGCCCACGACAGGGGTTCCGTCCAGCTTGAAGTCGCCCGTGTGGACGACGCGGCCCGCAGGCGTGTCGATGATCAGGGCCGAGCTTTCGGGAATCGAGTGGCTGACCGGCACGAACTGTACGGTGAAGGGGCCGACCTGCGTCACCTCGGGGCGCGGCCCGGTGATGTTGACGACCGAGGGCGAATGGCCCGCATCCTCCAGCTTCAGCCGGACCAGGGCGCCGGTGAACTGGCGGGCATAGATCGGGACATCCAGCCGCCCGTAGAGATGACCCAGGGCGCCCAGGTGATCCTCGTGCCCGTGGGTGATGAAGATCGCGTCCAGCCGGTCGCGGTTCTTTTGCAGCCAGGTCAGGTCCGGCATGATCAGGTCAATGCCGGGGCTGCTGTCCATGTCGCCGAAGCTGACGCCCAGGTCGACCAGGATCAGGCGTTCGCGTCCGGGCTGGCCATAGCCATAGACATAGGCGTTCATGCCGATTTCGCCCGCGCCGCCCAGCGGCAGATAAATCAGGCGCTCAGCCATTGCCCATCTCCTTGTTGTAATCGTGAATGAGCCGCAGCCCGTGCATCGTCAGATCGTCTTCGATTGCCTCGAACAGGTCAAACCCCTGATCGAACAGCGGCGCAAGCCCTCCGGTTGCAATCACCTTCATCGGGCGGCCCCTTTCCGCGCGAATCTGGCGGACCACGCCGTCCACAAGGCCGATATAGCCCCAGAAGATCCCCGACTGGATGCAGGCGACCGTGTTGGTGCCGATCACCTTGGCCGGCATGGTCACGTCCACATGCGGCAGACTGGCCGCGCCCATGTGGAGCGCTTCCAGCGACAGGTTCACGCCGGGCGCGATCGCGCCGCCGATATAGGCGCCGTCCATGTCCACCACGTCAAAGGTCGTCGCGGTGCCGAAATCCACGACGATCAGATCCGGCCCGTGCCGGTCGAAAGCCGCAACCGTGTTCACCAGCCGGTCCGGCCCGACGACGGTGCCTTCGTCCACGCGAGGGGCGACGGGCAGCAGGCAATCAGGCTTTCCCACCACCAGCGGGCGGGTGTCGAAATAGCGGTTGCACAGGACGCGCAGGTTGAAGACCACGCGCGGCGCGGTCGAGCTGATGATGCAGGCGTCGATGTCGAGCGCGAACTTCTGCCCATCGATCAGCGTGGACAGCCAGACGAAGTATTCGTCGGCCGTCCGCCGATGGTCCGTGGCGATGCGCCAATGGGCCAGGAACCGTTCGCCGTTCCAGATGGAAAACACGGTGTTGGTGTTGCCGGTGTCGATGCACAAGAGCACGGGTCATACCCCCGCAAAATAGATGTCGGCCGCCGGGATCGCCTGCCTGCCGCGCGGACCGGACAGGATCAGCGCGCCGGTTTCGTCGATCCCGTCAAAGCGGCCGGTCGTCTCGGTCGTGCCGGTGCGGGCGGTGATCGTCTCGCCCAGGCGGGTGGCGCGGGCCAGCCATGCCTCGCGGATGGGGCCGAAGCCATAGGCCCGCATCTGCCGGTGCCGGTCGTCGAAGGTCAGGGCAAGGGCGGACAGGAAGTCGTCGGGGCTGACCGTCAGGCCGGTCTCGCCCAGCAGGCTGACCGGGCGGGTCGCGCCCAGTTCCAGCAGACCTGCATCCGGCGCGGCGGCCAGGTTGACGCCGATGCCGATGGCCAAGGCCTGGATGGTTCCGCCGGATCCGATGCTTTCCAGCAGGATGCCGGACAGCTTGCCGCCGTTCAGCAGCACGTCGTTCGGCCATTTCAGCGCCACGTTCAACTGCGGCCCGCAAAGCTGGCGCAGCGCGTCATGCACGGCCAGCGCCGCGACAAAGGACAAGCGCGCGGCATCCGCCGGGCCGCCTTCGGGACGCAGGACCAGGGTTGCCGCGAAATTGCCGGGGGGGTCGGTCCAGGTCCTGCCCCTTCGGCCGCGGCCCGCCGTCTGGCGGCGCGCCATGATCCAGGTCGGCCCGGACAGCGCGGGCGCCATCCGCATTGCCTCGGCATTCGTGCTGTCAACCTGATCCAGGACGTGGCGCGCCACGCCCTCGGGCCAGGCTGTCAGCGGCGCCCCATTACTCAACGGCAGGGGTCTCGGCCGAGATATCGGGCAGAAGCGCGGCCTCGGCAGGCACAAGGGTCGTGCCGACCAGCGATTCCGCAGCGGTCGCCGCGGCGGAGTCGATGCCCCACATGGAAACCGCGCCGATCAGCAGCATGGCGGCCGGAACGACCAGGGCCAGATACTGGACCGCGCCCATCCGGCTTTGAACGCCCTCGTTCTCGGCCCCGAAGAACATGTAGTAGACGATGCGCAGATAGTAGAAGGCACCGATGACCGAGGCGATGACGCCCAGGATCGCCAGCCATGACATGCCCGCCTGAACGGCAGCCGTCAGCACGCCATATTTCGCGAAGAAGCCCAGGAAGGGCGGCACGCCGGCCAGGCTGAACATCAGGAACAGGACAGCAAAGCCCTTGATGGGTTCTGCCTGGGCAAAGCGGTTCAGGCTTTCCAGGTCGGTGATCGGGCGGCCGTCGCGTTCCATCGACAGGATGAAGGCGAAGGAGCCCACGTTCATCACCGCATAGATCGCCATGTAGAGCAGCATCGACTGCACGCCGAAGGCCGTCCCCGCCGCAAGTCCAACAAGGGCAAAGCCCATATGTGCAATGGACGAATACGCCATCAGCCGCTTGATGTTTCGCTGACCGATGCCGGCGATGGAGCCCAGGAACATCGACAGGACCGCAAGCGCCGCGATGATCTGGCCCCAGTCACCCGGCACGTTGCCGAAGGCGTCGAACATCAGCCGCGCGATCAGCGCCATGGCGGCGACCTTGGGCGCGGTGGCGAAGAAGGCCGTCACCGGCGTCGGCGCGCCTTCGTAAACGTCGGGCGTCCACATGTGGAAGGGCACGGCCGAGACCTTGAAGGCAAGGCCCACCAGCAGGAAGACCAGGCCGAACAGCAGGCCCACCGAAAGCTGCCCGCCCACGACGGTCTGCACGATCCCTGCAAAGCTGGTCGTCCCCGAGAAGCCGTAGACCAGCGAGGCACCGTAAAGCAGCATCCCCGAGGACAGCGAGCCGAGGACGAAATACTTCAGCCCCGCCTCGGACGACTTCACGCTGTCGCGGCGCATGGCGGCGGCGACGTAGAGCGCCAGGGATTGCAGTTCCAGTCCCATATACAGCGACAGCAGGTCGCTGGCCGACACCATCAGCATCATGCCGATGGACGCCAGCGTCAGAAGGATCGGGTATTCGAAGCGCAGCAGGTTGTGCCGCTCCATGTAATCCGCGCTCATCGCCAGGACGGCGGCCGCGGAGACGAGGATCGTCACCTTGGCGAAGCGGGCAAAGGCATCGTCGGTGAACATCCCGTGGAAGGCCACCTGGGCCGGGCGGTCGGCAAAGCCAACGTAAAGCCCGATCACCAGCAGCGCCGCCACGGTCGTCCACAGGACCGGACGCGCAATGGCGTCCTTGCCAAGGTAGGCCCCTGCCATCAGCGCGCCAAGCGCATAGATCGCCAGCACAAGTTCCGGCAGGATGGTCGAAAGATCGAGCGCGGTCATCGTGCTTTCCTCAATGGCTGGCGTCGGCCGCTTCCGCCTGGGCGGTCACGGCCAGCCCGTCGCGTCCGTCATGCGGCAGGGCATCGTGATAATTGACCAGCAGCGCTTGGACGGCGGGGCCGGTGATGTCTGTGACGGCGCGCGGATAAACGCCCAGGAACAGCGTCATCACGATCAGCGGGACGAAGATCCACTTCTCGCGCGGGGTCATGTCAGTGATCGTCCGCAGGCTCTCGCGGACCAGGGCGCCCAGCGTCACGCGGCGGTAAAGCCACAGCGCATAGCCCGCCGACAGGATCACGCCGGTCGCCGCGACAAAGGCCACCCAGGTATTGGCCTTGAAGGTTCCCATCAGGGTCAGGAACTCGCCCACGAAGCCCGAGGTGCCGGGAAGGCCCACATTCGCCATCGTGAAGAACAGGAAGACCAGGGCATAGACCGGCATCCGGTTGACCAGGCCGCCATAGGCGTCGATTTCCCGCGTGTACATCCGGTCGTAGATCACGCCCACCAGCAGGAACAGCGCGCCCGAGATGAAGCCGTGCGACACCATCTGGAAGATCGCCCCGTCCAGGCCCTGCTGGTTTGCGGCAAACACCCCCATCGTGACGAAGCCCATGTGGGCAACCGACGAATAGGCGATCAGCTTCTTCATGTCGGATTGCACCAGAGCCACCAGCGAGGTGTAGACGATGGCGATGGCCGACATCCAGAAGACCAGCGGCTGCAGCATGTCGCTGGCCACCGGGAACATCGGCAGGCTGAAGCGCAGGAAGCCGTATCCGCCCATCTTCAGCAGCACCGCCGCCAGCACGACCGACCCTGCGGTCGGCGCCTGGACGTGCGCGTCGGGCAGCCAGGTATGGACCGGCCACATCGGCATCTTGACCGCGAAGCTGGCGAAGAAGGCCAGGAACAGCAGCGTCTGCATTCCGCCGACCACCGTGAAGCCCAGGACGCGCATCGTCTCGGACGGGAAGTCGAAGGCCAGCAGTTGCGCGATGTCGGTCGTTCCGGCGGTGCGCGCCATGGCGATCATCGCCACCAGCATCAGGACGGATCCGAGGAAGGTGTAAAGGAAGAACTTGAACGTCGCGTAGATGCGGTTCGCGCCCCCCCAGATGCCGATGATCAGGAACATCGGGATCAGGCCCGCCTCGAAGAACAGGTAGAACAGGATCAGGTCAAGCGCGGTGAAGACGCCGATCATCAGGCCTTCCAGCACCAGGAAGGCGATCATGTATTCCTTGACGCGGGTCTTCACGTCCCAGGTGGACAGGATTGTCAGCGGCATCAGGAAGGTCGTCAGCATGACGAACAGGACCGAGATGCCGTCCACCCCCATCCGGTAGCGCAGTCCCATGATCCAGGGGTGGTCCTCGACGAACTGGAAGCCGGTGTCGGCCGGGTCGAAGCCCGCCAGCACGAACAGCGAGATCAGGAAGGTAGCCGAGGTGGCGATAAGCGCCAGCCACTTGGCATTGCGCTGCGCGGCCTCGTCCTCGCCCCGCAGGAACAGGGCCAGGATCCCCGCTGCCACGATCGGCAGGAAGGTGATGATCGAAAGAAGGTTCGTCATGTCAGTGCGCGCCCCGCATCATCACCCAGATCAGCAAGCCCACGATGCCCACGACCATCGCGAAGGCATAGTGGAACACATAGCCCGACTGCACGCGACCGGCGAAGCGCGTCAGGCGCGGGATGATTCCCATGGCCACCCCGTTGATGGCGCCGTCGATAACCGCTGTGTCGCCGCCCGTCCACAGCTTGCGGCCGATCCACAGCGCGGGCCGGACGAAGACGAAGTGATAGATTTCATCGAAATACCACTTGTTCAGCAGGAACCGGTACAATCCAGGTTGCTGCGCGGCCAGCTTCGCCGGCGCATCGGGATAGCGAATGTACATCAGCCAGGACAAGCCCAGGCCGATCAGCATCGCGACAAAGGGCGACAGCTTCACCCAAGTCGGCACGTAATGCGCGTCATGCATCACGTGGTTGTCCGACCGCATGAAGATCGCGCCCCGTTCGAAGCCTGCAAGGGCCGCGTGGCCGTCGGCGGCGGTTTCCTCGGCCGGGTCGCTGGCGGCGCCGGCGGCGGCATGGGTTGCGGAACCCGCAGGCTCGCCATGCGGCGCCTCGGCCACGGCACCGTCAAGCGCCTCGCCGTGGCCGCCCTCGGCCTGTTCGTGGGCGGCTTCGGGCAGGCCGAAGAAGCGCTGCACGTCGTCGCCGAAGAAGCTGCCGTACCAGATCATGCCGGCGAAGACCGCGCCGATCGCCAGGATGCCCAGCGGCACCGTCATCACGGGCGGACTTTCATGGGCATGGTGATGCGCGTGCAGCGGGTCGTGATGCCCGTGCGCGTCATGGCCGTGGCCGTGTCCATGCGCGTCGTGGCCATGGCCATGCGCGGCCGAGGGCTGGACCTCTTCCTCGGTCTTGATCTCGGCGTCCCAGACCTTTTGCGGGCGCGGCGCGCCCCAGAAGGTCAGGAACATCAGCCGCCAGGAATAGAAGCTGGTCATCAGCGCCGCGATCACCAGCAGCCAGAAGGCATAGCTGACGCCAGAGGCATAGGCGCTTTCTATCACGGCGTCCTTGGACAGGAAGCCCGCAAAGCCGATATGGGTCAGCGGGATGCCGACGCCGGTGATGGCCAGCGTGCCGATCAGCATGGCCCAGAAGGTCAAGGGGATCTTCTTTCTCAGCCCGCCATAGTTCCGCATGTCCTGTTCGTGGTGCATCGCGTGGATCACGGAACCCGCGCCCAGGAACAGCATGGCCTTGAAGAAGGCATGCGTGAACAGGTGGAACATCGCGACCGAATAGACGCCCACGCCTGCCGCCACGAACATGTAGCCCAGCTGCGAACAGGTCGAATAGGCAATCACGCGCTTGATGTCGTTCTGCACGAGTCCCACCGTCGCCGCAAAGAAGGCGGTCGAGGCGCCGATGATCGTGATGAACATCTTGGTTTCCGGCGCGAATTCGAACAGCGGGGACATGCGGCAGACCAGGAAGACGCCGGCGGTGACCATGGTTGCGGCGTGGATCAGCGCCGACACCGGGGTGGGGCCCTCCATTGCGTCCGGCAGCCAGGTGTGCAGGAACAGTTGCGCCGACTTGCCCATCGCGCCGACGAACAGCAGGAAGGCCAGCAGGTTCGCCGCGTTCCATTCGGTCCACAGGAAGCGCATCTGGACATTCGCCAGATCGGCCACCTGCGCGAAGATCGCGTCGAACTGGATGGAACCCGTCATCCACCACAGGCCGAAGATGCCCATCAGGAAGCCGAAGTCGCCGACTCGGTTGACGATGAAGGCCTTCATGGCGGCGGCGTTGGCGGAAGGCTTGCGGTAATAGAAACCGATCAGCAGATAGGATGCGACGCCCACGCCTTCCCAGCCGAAGAACATCTGCAGCAGGTTGTCGGCAGTCACCAGCATCAGCATGGCGAAGGTGAAGAACGACAGATAGGCGAAGAAGCGCGCCTTGTAGTGTTCGTGATGGGTCCAGTTGTCGTCATGGGCCATGTAGCCCATCGAATAAAGATGCACGAGCGCCGAGACCGAGGTCACCACGATCAGCATGATCGCCGTCAGCCGGTCCAGCCGGATCGCCCATTCGGCGCTGAAATCGCCCGAAACGATCCAGTCCATGACCGGGATGTGCTGCGTCTGGCCGTCAAAGCCCAGAAAGACGATCCAGGAAAACAGCGCGGCCACGAACAGGATGCCCGTCGTCAGCATCATCGCGGCCTTCTCGCCGATGATGCGCCAGCCGAAACCGGCGATCAGCGCTCCCAGAAGGGGCGCGAACAGGATGAATTGCGCCATGTGTCCCTAGCCCTTCATCACGTTGACGTCGTCCACCGCGATCGAGCCGCGGTTGCGGAAGAACACGACCAGGATCGCCAGGCCGATGGCGGCCTCGGCCGCGGCGACGGTCAGGATGAACATGGTGAAGACCTGTCCCCCCAGATCGCCCAGATGGGCCGAGAAGGCGACAAAGTTGATGTTCACGGACAGCAGGATCAGTTCGATCGACATCAGGATGACGATGACGTTCTTGCGGTTCACGAAGATGCCGAAAATGCCGGCGACGAACAATATCGCCCCCACGACAAGATAATGTGTCAATCCGATCATCGTCTTTCGTCCCTCCGGGTCTTTTACCCGTCAAATATCAGCAGGCAGCGTCGGGCGGGGCCCTACAGCCCCTGCCCCGGCTTCACGTCGCGCAGTTCCATGGTCTTGGCCGGGTCCCGATACATCTGCTCCAGCACGTCCTGACGCTTGACGTCGCGACGGTGGCGCATGGTCAGGGTGATGGCGCCAATCATCGCGACCAGCAGGATCAGCCCGGACACTTGGAAGGGCAGGATATAGCGGTCATACAGGATCGTGCCGATGGCATTGGTGTTCTGCGTCTGCACCACCACGGGTGCCGCGCGCAGGTCGACCGCCTGGTTCGACATCTCCCACCCGCCGAAGGCGATCACCAGCAGCGCCAGCAGCACAAGGCCGATCAGACCCGCCAGCGGCAGGTAGCCGGCCAGTTCGCCGCGAAGCTGGGCAAAGTCCACGTCCAGCATCATCACGACGAACAGGAACAGCACTGCCACCGCGCCGACATAGACAATCACCAGGAGCATCGCCACGAACTCGGCGCCCTGCAGAACGAACAGCCCGGCCGAGGCGATAAAGGCCAGGATCAGCCACAGCACCGAATGGACGGGGTTGCGGGACAGCACCACCATGAAGCCCGCCGTGCAGACCGAGATGGCGAACAGATAAAAGGCGAAGGTGATCATTCGGCCTGTTTCCCTTCATGTTCGGTGAATACGCCCTGGGCAATCTCCAAGGCCTTCTGCATCGCCGGAATGCCGCCGAACATCCCCATCTGGTAGATGACCTCGGCCACCTCGCGCGCCGTTGCCCCGGCCTCGATCGCGTGACGGATGGTCAGGCGCAGCTGCGGTTCGGCATGCGCCCCCTGCACGGTCAGCGCGGCGATCGTCACCAGCAGACGGGTCTTGGCGTCCAGCCCGTCGCGGTTGAAGGTGCGCCCGAACCACATTTCCAGCATGTCCGCCGGCATGGTCGGGATCATCTTCTCGAAGGCGCGCGGGTCGAAGGTTTCCAATGCAGGATTGAAGGCCCGGGCCATTTCCTGCCCGGACTGCATCATCTGCTGGAACAGCTTGGTGAAGGCGTCGCTCATCTGTAGGGCGCGTCGATGGCAAGGTTGCGGGCGATCTCGGCTTCCCAGCGGGCGCCGTTGTCCAGAAGCTTCTGCTTGTCGTAGAAAAGCTCCTCGCGCGTTTCGGTCGCGAACTCGAAGTTCGGGCCTTCGACGATGGCATCGACCGGGCAGGCTTCCTGGCAGAAGCCGCAATAGATGCACTTGGTCATGTCGATGTCATAGCGCGTGGTGCGGCGGCTGCCATCCTCGCGCGGTTCGGAGTCGATGGTGATCGCTTGGGCGGGGCAGATCGCCTCGCATAGTTTGCAGGCGATGCAGCGTTCCTCGCCGTTGGGATAGCGGCGCAGCGCGTGTTCGCCCCGGAAGCGCGGCGACAACGGGCCCTTTTCATGCGGATAGTTGATCGTCGGCTTCGGCGCGAAGAAATATTTCACGCCCAGCCCGAAGCCCTTCAGGAAATCGAAGAGCAGGAAATACTTGGTGGCGCGGGCGATGTCGAATGCCATCAGAAATCTTCCCCTTGCTTGGGAGCGGCGAAGCGGTCGAAGGCCGCGACATAGTCGCGGATCCTTGCGCCGTCACGGGACTGCTCGGCGCTGTCCAGGTTGTTTGCCAGGAAATGCGCGAACTCGGCCTTGTCGGTTTCCGAGGCGTTCGCCAGCATTTCAGCGATCTTGTTCGAATAAGCCATGGTTTATGCCCCTGCCCAGCGGGCCCAGAAGGAACCAAACACTTCGTAGCGGGCAAGGAAGGCAACCAGCACGACCCAGCCCAGCGACAGCGGCAGGAACACTTTCCAGCCGATGCGCATCAGTTGGTCATAGCGGTACCGCGGGACAATGGCCTTCACCATCGCGAACATCCAGAACCAGAAGACCATCTTCAGGAACATCCAGATCGCGCCGTCGGGAATGCCCGGGATGGGCGACAGCCAGCCGCCGAAGAACAGCAGCGAGATCAGGGCGCACATCAGCCAGATCGCGATATACTCGCCCGCCATGAACAGCAGATAGGGCGTCGAGGAATATTCCACCATGAAGCCCGCGACCAGTTCGGATTCGGCCTCGGCTAGGTCGAAGGGCGGGCGGTTGGTTTCGGCCAGGGCGCTGATGAAGAACAGGATCAGCATCGGGAAATGGGGGAGCCAGTACCAGGACAGCAGGCCCGCGCCCGACTGCGCCTCGACAATGGCCGAGATGTTCATCGAGCCGGTCGAGATGATGACCCCGATGATGATCAGGCCCAGGCTGACCTCGTACGAGATCATCTGCGCCGCCGCGCGCAGCGACGACAGGAACGGGTATTTGGAGTTCGAGGCCCAGCCACCCATGATCACGCCATACACCTCGAGCGAGGAAACGGCGAAGATGAACAGGATGCCCACGTTGATGTCGGCCATCACCCAGCCGGGCGCGAAGGGGATCGCGACAAAGGCCAGCAGCGCCAGCGTCATCGACAGGAAGGGCGCCAGGAAGAAGACGAACTTGTCCGCACCTGCCGGGATGACGATTTCCTTCAGCACGTATTTCAGCGCGTCGGCGAAGGTCTGCAGCAGGCCCCAGGGACCGACCACGTTCGGGCCGCGCCGCATCTGCACCGCAGCCCAGATCTTGCGGTCGCCATAGACCAGAAAGATCAGCGACAGCATGACAAAGGCAATGACTGCCAGACCCTGCGCCAGCAGGATGACCGTCATGCCCAGAGAGGATGCCCAAAATTCAGCCATGCGCCCGTCCCTATCCTATCACAGCGCGGGAATGCCGCGTGCCTTGCATTCACGCAAGGTGTCTTCCGTTTCCATCACCCGCAGACCCATCGGCTTCTGATCCGACAGCGTGAATGCGGCTCCGATCATCAGCTTGCCGTCGCGGGTATCTTGCAGCGTGCGCACATGGCGGCCATAGGGCTCGCCGTTCTGCCGGGCCCAACCGGCCAATGCGCAGGTGGCATACGAGAAGGCGATATCGGCGTCTACCCCCTCGCGCAAATTCGCTGTCACCTCGACCAGATCCGATGATCCGTTCGGCCCCAGAGAGGCCACGCGCGCGCCCATGAAATCCTGGGGATCGACCTCTGTCCCCTCGGCCCAGGTGGGCAGGGCGGGTTGCGTTCGCGCCGCAAAGGCCTCGAGCGCCTTTTCCTGGGCCGTCTGCCGGGGCGGCAGGTCAGCCGCCACCATCCCGCCCAGGTCCAGATCCAGATTGGCGTTCAGCGCCATCAGGTCCGCCTCGGTCACGGCAAAGGCGTCCTGCCCTTCCGGGCTGTCCAATGCCATGGTCGTCACCTGTCCGTCCGGTTCCAGGATCAGGATCTCGCCCGACTTGGTCGAGATGCGGGCCAGCGTCAGCGGCGCCTCTCCGGCAGCGGCGCCGGGGGTTGCAACGCGTGCGGTCATTGTCTCGGGCTTGGGCCGAGGCCGTCCGTCCCGGCCAGCATCATCCGCGCAGCCGGACAGGATCACCGCCCCGGCAAGGGCAGAGATCAGGATCCGGGGCTTGCGAAACGCTGGCCGCATCGATGTCACTCGGCCGCAAGGGCGGGCGCCTTGCGCGCCGCCGCCATTCGCGACAACTCGCCCATCAGCGGAGATGACCGCGCGATCGGGTTCGTCAGGTAGAAGTCCTTGACCGAGTTGCGGAAGCTCGCCCGGCCCAGGTCCAGCCGCTGCAGGGGCTGCCAGTCGTTTTCGACAACCTCGTCGATCCGGGCCAGGTGCGGCACGGCCTGGATCAGCGCGCGGCGCAGTTGCGCCAGGCTGTCCCAGGGCAGCGTCGCGCCCAGTTCGGCGGACAGGGCCCGCAGGATCGCCCAATTCTCCTTGGCATCGCCAGGCGCGAAGTTCGCGCGGATGCCAAGCTGCGGCCGGCCTTCCGTGTTCACGAACAGGCCGTTTTCCTCGGTATAGCAGGCGGCGGGCAGGACGATGTCGGCCCGATGCGCACCGCGGTCGCCGTGGCTGCCCTGGTAGATCACGAAGGCGCCGGGGGCGATGTCGACCTCGTCCGCGCCCAGGTTGAAGATCACCTCGGCCCCGTCGATGGCCGCGGTCAGGCCGCCCTCGGTCACGGCGCCCACGTCCATCGCACCCACGCGGGACGCTGCGGTGTGCAGGACCAGCAGCTTGCAGTCGTCCAGTTCGCAGATGCGCATGGCATTGGCCAGCACGGCCTCGCCATCGGCCTCGGTCAGGGCGCCCTGGCCCACGATCACGATGCCCGGCGTGCCCTGGCTCGACTGGAAGTCGCCCTTGACCAGTTCGGAGAGCGCCGCGCGATCGGCGCCGTGATGGTGATAGTCATAGGTCAGGTCCACGGCCTCGCCGATCAGCGCAACCTGTGCG
This sequence comes from Paracoccus sp. AK26, assembly GCF_011801365.1. Taxonomy (NCBI): domain Bacteria; kingdom Pseudomonadati; phylum Pseudomonadota; class Alphaproteobacteria; order Rhodobacterales; family Paracoccaceae; genus Paracoccus; species Paracoccus sp. AK26. The sequence goes on along the minus strand of NZ_CP041041.1, from coordinate 993,276 downwards.
CCATGCGCCCACGCCTTGCGGATGCGGGCGTTCAGGACCGGCGCCTCGTCGCGCGGATTGGTGCCGATCAGCAGGATCCGCTTGGCATTGTCGATATCGGCAATCGTGGCGTTGCCGACATAGGCACCACGATTCCCCGCAGGAAGGCGTGCGCCATCGGTGCGGCATTCGACGTTCCCGCCAAGGCTTTCCATCAACTGCTTCAGGCTGAACGCGGCCTCGACCGAGGCAAGGTCGCCCACCAGGCCTGCAACCTTGCGGCCCTTCATCGCGGTGGCCGCAACCGACAGGGCTTCAGCCCAGGTCGACGGGCGCAGCCTGCCATTCTCGCGGATATAGGGCTTGTCCAGCCGCTGGCGGCGCAACCCGTCCCAGACGAAGCGGGTCTTGTCGCTGATCCATTCCTCGTTCACGCCGTCATGGTTGCGCGGCAGGATGCGCATCACTTCGCGGCCCTTCACGTCCACACGGATGTTGCTGCCAAGCGCGTCCATCACGTCGATGGTTTCCGTCTTGCGCAATTCCCAGGGGCGCGCCTTGAAGGCATAGGGGCGGCTGACCAATGCGCCGACCGGGCACAGGTCAATGATGTTGCCCTGCAGGTTCGATGCGAGCGTCTCGTTCAGGTAGCTGGTGATCTCGCTGTCCTCGCCGCGCCCGGTCTGGCCCATCTGGCTGATGCCCGCGACCTCGCTGGTGAAGCGCACGCAGCGGGTGCAGCTGATGCAGCGGGTCATGTGGGTCTCGACCAACGGGCCCAGGTTCAATTCCTCGGCCGCACGCTTAGGCTCTCGATACCGGCTGAAGTCCACGCCGTAAGCCATTGCCTGGTCTTGCAGATCGCATTCACCGCCCTGGTCGCAGATGGGGCAGTCCAGCGGGTGGTTGATCAGCAGGAACTCCATCACGCCCTCGCGGGCCTTCTTGACCATCGGGCTGTTGGTGCGGATTTCCGAAGGCGCGCCATCGGGACCGGGGCGCAGATCCTTGACCTGCATGGCGCAGGACGCGGCAGGCTTGGGCGGGCCGCCCACGACCTCGACCAGACACATCCGGCAGTTGCCGGCGATGGACAGGCGTTCGTGATAGCAGAAGCGCGGGATCTCGATCCCGGCCAGTTCGCAGGCCTGGATCAGGGTCAGGTTGGGATCGACCGCGATCTCGGTCCCGTCAATCTTGATTGTCCGCAAATCGGCCATCGGTTTCTTCCTTACCTGGCAACCAGAAGCGATCCGGCGATCGTCTTCCGCTCAATCTCTTGCTGCCCCAGACGGCAGAATGTCTCGGGCTGGCCACTCACCACCCCATTGGCGACCATGTAGCGGTCGGCCTCGGCATAGATGCGGCGACGTTCTTCCCGGCTGTCGAGAAAGGCGTCGATCTGCGCATCGCTGTATCCCTGGTCAAGCGCGTAACGCTTGAGCTTGCGGGCCTCGGAGAAGGCCCGGATCAACCGCGCGTCCAAGGTCGGGCACCCCTTCCGCAGCATGTCGGCCACACGGGCCTGCACAAGGCTGTCGTTGATATGGCGTTCCTGCGACAAGGGCGGAAGGGCGGCGGCTGGCCCGGACAAGGCGGCAAGGGCGGCAATCGCGGCAAGGGTCTGGCGGATCATGGCAGATTTCTCCGATGGCTGATGTCGGATGACATAACCACCGGCCCGGCCCTTTGCCCGACACACGACCCCGCGACAGCGGCGTGATATGCCGCCCGCCCGATCATTCCGCGGCCATTGCCCCCATGCGTCCGGTCCGCTTGGCCTTGATGCGGTCCTCGATCTCCTCGCGGAAATTGCGGATCAGGCCCTGGATGGGCCATGCGGCGGCGTCGCCCAGGGCGCAGATGGTGTGGCCCTCGACCTGCTTGGTCACGTCCAGCAGCATGTCGATTTCCTCGACCTCGGCATCGCCGCGCACCAGGCGTTCCATCACGCGCATCATCCAGCCGGTGCCTTCGCGGCAGGGCGTGCATTGCCCGCAGCTTTCGTGCTTGAAGAACTTGGACAGCCGCCAGATCGCCTTGATGACATCGGTCTGCTGGTCCATCACGATCATGCAGGCCGTGCCGAAGGACGACCGCAATTCGCGCATCCCGTCATAGTCCATGATCGCGTTTTCGCACTGCTCGGCCGTCAGGACCGGACAGGACGCGCCGCCGGGAATCACGGCCTTGAGGTTCTTCCAGCCGCCGCGCACGCCGCCGCCGTGCTTTTCGATCAGCTCCTTCATGGGGATCGACATGGCTTCCTCGACCACGCAGGGCGTGTTGAGGTGGCCGGTCAGGCCGAACAGCTTGACGCCCGCGTTGTTCGGGCGGCCGAAGCCCGCGAACCATTCCGGCCCGCGCCGCAGGATCGTCGGCGTCACGGCGATGGATTCGACGTTGTTCACCGTGGTCGGGCAGCCATAAAGACCCGCGCCGGCCGGGAACGGCGGCTTCATGCGGGGCATCCCCTTCTTGCCTTCCAGGCTTTCCAGCAGCGCCGTTTCCTCGCCGCAGATATAGGCGCCGGCGCCGTGGTGCAGGTAGATGTCGAAGTCCCAGCCAGACCCGGCGGCATTCGCGCCCAGAAGGCCCGCGTCATAGCATTCGTCGATGGCGGTCTGCAGCGACTCTTTCTCGCGGATGAACTCGCCCCGGATATAGATATAGGCCGCGTGCGCGCCCATCGCGAAGCTGGCGATCAGCGCGCCTTCGATCAGCGTATGCGGATCGTGGCGCATGATCTCGCGGTCCTTGCAGGTCGCGGGCTCGGATTCGTCGGCATTGATGACCAGGTAGGACGGGCGGCCGTCCGATTCCTTGGGCATGAAGGACCACTTCAGGCCGGTCGGGAAACCTGCCCCGCCCCGCCCGCGCAGGCCCGAGGCCTTGATCTGTTCCACGATCTTGTCGCGCCCGCGCGAGATGATCTCGGCCGTGCCGTCCCAATGGCCGCGCTTCTTCGCGCCGGACAGGCTACGGTCGCCCATCCCGTAGATGTTGGTGAAAATGCGATCCTGATCTTTCAGCATCCTGTTCTCAATCCTCTCATCCGGGCGTCACGCGTTCCTGCGCCGCCAGATACGCCAGGTCACGATCAGCGACCAGACAAAAGCACCAATGGCGGCCAGATCCGCCAGATAAGCCCATCTGCCAGCCCAGCCGTAATGCTGGCCCAGCCATTGCACCAGCAACCAGGCCGCCATGGCCCCGGCAATCACGGCACCGGCCAGACGCATCTGGCGCGCGTCGCGGTCGCCGCCCTGCCGCGTCATCGCCAGGCCCGTACGGGGCAGGCGATGCTGTCGGTCAGGATCATCATGCGCATGGCCTTTTCCCGTCGCTGGACCGCATCAGCGGTCGGTTGCATCGTCCTTCTGTTCCGACCGCTCGACAGCGCGCGCGCCTGCGGGTTCGCGATCCGACTGCGGACGCGCGGCCGAGGCGGCCTGCGCCTCCTGCTCGGTCACGCCGGTCGCATCGGCAGGCTTGCCTGCCGAGGGACGCGGCTCGCGTTCGGGGGCGGTATCCACGCCGGTGCGGTCGTCCACGGCGGCCTCGGGCTTGCGCAGCCACTTGGCCAGGGTCGGCACCTCGGTCCCGTCGATGCGCTTGACGGTCTCGCCAATGTCGCGGGCCAGAGCGGCGCTTGCATTCAGCGGATCGCCCTGCCCTTGCAGATCCGCAAGCGCGACCGGGCCGCCCAGGGGTTCGGAGGAGAAGCGGCCGTTCTGCGGCCCCGGCAAGGGCACCTGGCCCGCCGAGAAGGCGTCGATCAGTTCTTCCAGCTTCGCGGGCGTCAGATCCTCGTAATAGTCCTTGCCGATCTGGGCCATCGGCGCATTGGTGCAGGCGCCCAGGCATTCGACCTCTTCCCAGCTGAACTTGCCGTCGGCTGACAGGGTATGGGGCGTGGGCGCGATCTTGCGCTTGCAGACCGCGATCAGATCCTCGGCGCCGCAGATCATGCAGGTCGTGGTCCCGCAAATCTGGATATTGGCAATCGAGCCAACCGGTTGAAGCTGGAACATGAAGTAGAATGTCGCCACCTCGAGAGCCCGGATATAGGGCATCCCCAGCAGGTTCGCGCAATATTCGATGGCAGGCCGCGACAGCCAGCCTTCCTGTTCCTGGGCACGCCACAGGACCGGGATGATCGCCGACTGCTGGCGACCTTCCGGATACTTGGACATCTGGACTTGCGCCCATTCCAGGTTGGCGGGGGTGAACGCGAAGCTGTCCGGCTGGACGGGCGAAAGACGGCGGAGCATCAGCGGTCAACCTCTCCGAACACGACGTCGATGGTGGCGATCAGGGCGGGCACGTCGGCAAGCAGATGCCCCCGCGCCAGATAGTCGATGGCCTGCAGGTGCTGGAAGCCGGGCGCCTTCAGCTTGGCTCGGTAGGGTTTGTTCGTGCCGTCGCTGACCAGATAGACGCCGAATTCGCCCTTGGGGGCCTCGACGGCGGCATAAACCTCGCCTGCGGGGACGCGGAAGCCCTCGGTGTAAAGCTTGAAGTGGTGAATCAGGCTTTCCATGTCGCGCTTCATGTCGCCCCTCTTGGGCGGGGTCAGCTTGCCGCGCGCCAAGACATCGCCCGGACCTTCGGCTCGCAGCTTCTGGATCGCCTGCTTCATGATGCTGGTCGATTCCCGCATTTCCTGCATCCGGATCAGGAAGCGGTCATAGCTGTCGCCATTCTTCCCGATCGGGATCTTGAAGTCGAATTCGCTGTAGCATTCGTAGGGCTGCGACCGGCGAAGGTCCCAGGCAAGGCCCGAGGCGCGCGCCATGACTCCGGTGAAGCCCCAGTCAAGCGCATCCTGTTCGGTGGCGACGCCGATGCCCACCAGCCGCTGCTTGAAAATCCGGTTTTCGGTCAACAGGGTGTCCAGGTCGTCCACGACCTTGGGGAAGGTTTCGCACCAGGCCTCAATATCGTCCAGCAAATCTGGCGGCAGATCCTGGTGAACGCCGCCGGGCCGGAAATAGGCCGCGTGAAGGCGCGCGCCGCTGGCACGTTCATAGAAGATCATCAATTGTTCGCGCGCCTCGAAACCCCACAGCGGCGGGGTCAGCGCGCCGACATCCATCGCACCTGTGGTCAGGCCCAGCAGGTGGTTCAGGATGCGGCTGATTTCCGAATACAGGACACGGATCAGGCTGGCGCGGCGCGGCACCACCGTGCCCGTCAGCCGTTCGATCGCCAGGCACCACGCATGTTCCTGGTTCATCGGCGAGACATAGTCCAGCCGGTCAAAATAAGGCAGGTTCTGCAGGTATGTCCTGCTTTCCATCAGCTTTTCGGTGCCGCGATGAAGCAGGCCGATATGCGGATCCGCACGTTCGACGATCTCGCCGTCCAGTTCCAGCACCATGCGCAGCACGCCGTGGGCCGCCGGGTGCTGGGGTCCGAAGTTGATGTTGAAGTTGCGGATCTTCTGTTCGCCGACCAGCATGTCGGACGATCCGTCGTCATAGTTGTTGGTGCGGATATCGCCGTCCATGGCCTTACCCCTTGGTCTTTTCGTCGCCGGGCAGGACATATTGCGTCCCTTCCCAAGGCGAGAGGAAGTCGAACTGGCGGTATTCCTGCGTCAGCCGCACAGGTTCATAGACCACCCGCTTCTCGGATTCGTCATAGCGAAGCTCGACATAGCCGGTCGTCGGGAAGTCCTTGCGCAGCGGAAAGCCTGTGAAGCCGTAATCCGTCAGGATCCGGCGCAGGTCCGGGTGCCCCGAGAAGAGGATCCCGAACATGTCGAAGACCTCGCGCTCGAACCAGTTGGCGCAGGGATAGATCCGCACAAGCGACGGCACGATCTCGTCATCCCGGATCGCGACCTTCAGCCGGACGCGGTGGTTCTGGTACATCGACAGCAGGTGCCAGACCACGTCGAACCGCTGCGCGCGTTCGGGATAGTCCACCGCCGTCATGTCGATCAGGGTCGTGAAACGGCAGCTGCTGTCGCTGCGCAGGAACTCCACCAGGTCCAGAAGGCTGGACAGGTCGGTGGTCACCGTCAGCTCGCCAAAGGCGATCTGGGTGTCCAGGATTTCATCACCGCGCCGCAGCTTGATATGCTCGGCCAGTTGCTCCAACGCGTCGAGATCGGGATAGACGGACATCGGGTTACCTCACCAGCGTGCCGGTGCGCCGGATGCGGCGCTGAAGTTGCAGGATGCCGTACAGCAGCGCCTCGGCCGTGGGGGGGCAGCCGGGAACATAGATGTCCACGGGCAGGATGCGGTCGACGCCGCGCAGCACCGAATAGCTGTAGTGGTAATAGCCGCCGCCATTGGCGCAGCTTCCCATGCTGATGACATAGCGCGGCTCGGGCATCTGGTCATAAACCTTGCGCACGGCCGGGGCCATCTTGTTGGTCACGGTGCCCGCGACGATCATCAGGTCCGACTGGCGGGGGGAGGCGCGCGGCGCGGTCCCGAACCGTTCGATATCATAGCGCGGCATGGAAGCCTGCATCATTTCAACCGCGCAGCAGGCCAGGCCGAAGGTCATCCAGTGCAGCGAGCCGTTGCGCGCCCAGTTGATAATGTCTTCGGTCGTGGTCAGCAGGAAACCCTTGTCCTGCAACTCGCGGTTCAGGCTGGCGGTCGCGACCTCGCGGTCGGGACCAGCGGTATTCGCTCCGGTCATCACGCCCATTCAAGCGCACCTTTCTTCCATTCATAGGCAAAGCCCACGGTCAGCACGCCAAGGAACACCATCATGGACCAGAAGGCCACGTCCGACAGGCCGGCAAAACTGACCGCCCAGGGGAACAGGAAGGCGACTTCCAGGTCGAAGATGATGAACAGGATCGACACCAGGTAGAATCGCACGTCGAACTTCATCCGCGCATCGTCGAAGGCATTGAAGCCGCATTCATAGGCGCTGACCTTTTCCGGGTCCGGGTTGCGCACGGCAACCACAACGGCCGCAAGGATCAGGATCAAGGCCAGGGCAGAGGCCATTCCTGCGAAGACGAGGATCGGCAGATAGTCCTGAAGCAAGGTTTCCACGGGCAAGTTCCCCTTGTCGGCCGCGGAAAAGCTGTGGCTGCCCGCGACGGGTTAGCTGAGCGTCCGTTTAGACCTGTGGGCAAGCGGGGTCAACGGGCGCAAAGCCACAGGCACGGGCGCAATTCGCGGCGTCTTGGCAGTGCGGTAAGACGTGGCGGTCAGGCAAGGCCCGGCCGTCACAGGCATCAGATGGGCCCCGGGGGCCGGGTCTTCAAGGCGCGCATGACGCGACGGCCGGGGGTGGAGAAAATGTCGCAGGCTCCGCGCCGCAACAAAGAAAAGGCAGCCCGATGGCTGCCTTTCTGGATCATCCGGCAATGCCGATATTCAGCGTGGCTTTTACAGGCCAGCCGCCTGGCAGTCGGCCAGGGTGATGATCTCCATGTTGATCGTGCCCGAGAACTGGTCGGCGTCCTGGTTGCCTTCCAGGCCGGTCGTGGCCGTCGCGGAATTGTCGCTGGCCATGGCAGCCGCCGCCGGATCGCGCGAGTCGTCGTCCTGGTTGCCTTCGTTCCCCGTCGTGGGCTGGGCTGCGTCCATGGTGCCCGCATCGGTGTCCGGCATCGTGCCCGAAACCGAGTCGTTGTCGGCATTGCCGGAATTGCCAGCCTCGCCGCCGGGATCGGTCGCGCTTGTAGCCTGGTCATCCGACCCGGCGGCCAGGGTGCGGCAATGTTCCGTCACGGCAGCCAGATCGGCGGCGCTGATTTCCTGCGTGCCGACCATGGTCTGGGCGAATGCGGTCGAGCCGAAGCCCAGGGCGGCAGCCAGGGCGACAGGGGCGGTAAGCGACTTGAAAGACATCTGGTATTCCTCCATCATGTGTTCATGGTCTGATTGACGGACTAACCCCTTGAGCCGACAGTGGTTCCACGCATCGGAAGACACGAGTTTGTTGGCCTTTCCGGCGGAACCGCGCGGCCTTCCTTGCATTCCGTTAGTTGCTGCCGGATCCCGCATCGCGCCCCTCCGTTGCGTTCGGCGGCCGGAAGGGCTATTTCAGTCGGAACCGCGACCGAAAGGACATGGCCTTGCGCGATCTTCGGATTCCCGACCAGCGACACCCGGAAAAGGCCCATCGGCCGGATCAGGACCAGCCCAAGAAGCCGTCCTGGATACGCGTCAAGGCGCCCACGTCGGAAGGCTACAAGCGCACCCGCGACATCATGAAGGACAACCGCCTGTCCACCGTCTGCGAGGAGGCGGGCTGCCCGAACGTCGGCGAGTGCTGGTCGCAGGGCCATGCCACCATGATGATCATGGGCGAGATCTGCACGCGCGGCTGCACCTTCTGCAACGTCGCCACCGGCAAGCCCAACGCGCTTGACGTGTTCGAGCCCGGCCGCGTCGCCCACGCCGTCCAGAAGCTGGGGCTGAAGCACGTGGTCATCACCTCGGTGGACCGCGACGACCTGGACGACGGCGGCGCGGACCATTTCGCCCAGACGATCCGCGCCATCCGCCACCGCAGCCCCGATTCCACCATCGAGGTGCTGGTGCCCGATTTCCTGAAGTCGAAGCCCGGCTCGGTCGAGATCGTGGTCGAGGCGCGGCCGGACGTGTTCAACCACAACCTTGAAACCGTCCCGGCGCTGTATCCCACCGTCCGCCCCGGCGCGCGCTATTTCCATTCCCTGCGCCTTCTGCAGAAGGTCAAGGAACTGGATCCGTCGATGTTCACCAAGTCGGGAATCATGGTAGGCCTGGGCGAGGATCGCAGCAGCGTGTTGCAGGTCATGGACGACATGCGCGCGGCCGACATCGACTTCATGACCATCGGCCAGTATCTGCAGCCGACGCCCAAGCATCACCGCGTTGACCGCTTCGTCACGCCCGACGAATTCGCGGGCTATGAAAAGGCGGCCTTCGGCAAGGGCTTCCTAATGGTCTCGGCCACGCCGTTGACCCGGTCGTCCTATCACGCGGGCGACGACTTCGCGCGGCTGCGCCAAGCCCGCCTGCACAAGCTGGGCCGCGCCTGACCCCTCTTGCAAAGACGCCTGCCCCGCGCTAGGGCAGGCACCAGAGAGGCCCGAGTGACGGAATGGTAGACGTAGCGGATTCAAAATCCGCCGCCGCAAGGCATGTCGGTTCGAGTCCGACCTCGGGTACCAGCCTTTCCTGACATGATCCCCAAGGACGATGGCCAGCCCCTAGCGGGAACTGGCCTTTTCGCGGACGCGGGCGTTGCGGGCCCACATGTTCAGCCCCTCGACAATGGCCGAGAAGGCCATGGCGGCATAGATATAGCCCTTCGGGACATGGACGCCGAAGCCTTCCGCGATCAGCGTGGTGCCGATCAGCAGCAGGAAGGACAGCGCAAGCATCACGATCGTGGGGTTCTTGCCGATGAACTCGGCCAGCGGGTTGGCGGCAAGAAGCATCACGGTGACGGCCGTCACCACGGCGACCACCATGATCTCGACATGGGGGGTCATGCCGACGGCCGTGATGATGCTGTCGATCGAGAAGACCAGGTCCAGCATCAGGATCTGCGCGATCGCGCTGCCGAAGGTGATGCCGGCCTTGCCGATCATCGTGTCCTCGTGATCGACGGGATCGACGTGGTGGTGAATTTCCTTCGTGGCCTTCCAGACCAGGAACAGGCCGCCGACGATCAGGATGATGTCCTTCCAGGAAAACTCGTTGCCCCAGACGGCGAATACGGGCTGGGTCAACTGCACGATCCAGGCAATCGTCGCCAGAAGGCCAAGCCGCATGATCAGCGCCAGGCCGATGCCGATCTTGCGGGCGCGTTCGCGCTGATCCTCGGGCAGCTTGTTCGACAGGATCGAGATGAACAGAAGGTTGTCGATGCCAAGCACGACCTCCATCACGACAAGGGTGCCAAGCGCGACCCAGGCCTCGGGTTGCTGCATAAGGGCCAGAATGTCCTGCATGAAGTTTTCTTCCTGATGTGATGGCGTTGCCTAGCAAGGCGGCTGCGGCACCTTGGGTTCCGCGCCGTCCCCCTTTGTCGCCGCACCTGCCGCAATGCCGCGACACCTGTCAAGCCGCGGGAGGATGGGGAAAAGCCGGCGAGGCGGGCATGAGGGCGCGCCCCGCCGTCCGCATCGATTCGGCCAGTTCGTCGAACCAGCCGCCGGCCGGGGTCGTGGCGCGCCGCAACAGCAGGATGTCGCGGCACGGCTGCGGGTCGGGAAACTCGACCACGGACAAGCCGGGCGCTGCCGCGCATTCCTGCCTTGCGGCAAGCTGCGGCAGGAAGGTCAGCCCCATGCCCTGCGCGGCCAGCCTGCACAGCGTGGACAGCGAGGCCGCGCCCAGGTCAAGCCGGGCGGTGCGGCGGCCCAGGCCGCAGACCTCGAGCGCCTGGTCCCCCAGGCAATGACCCTCATCCAGCAAAAGCAGGTGGCCGGGATCGAGGTCGCGCGGTTCGGGCCGGGCCGTGCCAAGGCCCGCGATGCGGTCCCTGCTTCCGGCCAGCAGGAAATGATCCCTGAACAGCAGCTCTGCCACCAGCCCGTCGGTATCCGGCGGGGTGGCGACGACTGCCGCGTCCAGCCGCCCCTGGGACAGTTCGTCGATCAGCCGGTCGGTCTGCGCCTCTCGCAGGTGCAGGTCGCGGCTGAGATCGCGTGCCCGCAGGATCGGCAAGGCCTCGGGCAGCAGATAAGGCGCGACCGTGGGAATCATCCCCAGCATCAGCCGCCCCCCCTGCCCCGGCTGCCGCATCGCCTGCTCCAGCCCCGCCATCGAGGTCATGACCTGCCGGGCATGGGCTTCCATGGCGCGGCCTTGCGGGGTCAGGACAACGCCTTGGGGCGTCCGTTCCACAAGGGGGCTGCCCACCTCCACCTCGAGCGCGCGGATCTGCATCGACAAGGCAGGTTGGGTGACATGCGCGGCCTCGGCGGCGCGGGTGAAATGGCCTTCCCGCGCCAAGGCCAGGAAATAGCGCAACTGGCGAAGGGTTATGTTCATCAGGAATCCTTATCGCCGCGATCTAAATATCCAATTTCCGTTTATCCAGATCCGGTGTCAGATACAACAAAAGCTAAGTGAAGGACTGCCAGATGACCCAGGATCCCACCCGCCCGCGCATGACCACGACGGCAGGCGCGCCCATCGCCTCGAACCAGCATACCGAGACTGCGGGCGATCGCGGTCCGGTGCTGATGCAGGACTATCAGCTTCTGGAAAAGCTGGCCCATCAGAACCGCGAGCGAATCCCGGAACGCGTGGTCCACGCCAAGGGCTGGGGCGCCTTCGGCAGCTTCACCGTGACCCATGACATCACGCAATACAGCTGCGCCTCGATCTTCGGACAGGTGGGCAAGACCACGCCGATGCTGGCGCGATTCTCGACCGTTGCGGGTGAGATGGGCGCGGCCGACCACGAACGCGACGTGCGGGGCTTCGCGCTGAAGTTCTATACCGACGAGGGCAACTGGGATCTGGTGGGCAACAACACCCCCGTCTTCTTCGTCCGCGATCCGCTGAAGTTCCCTGACTTCATCCATACGCAGAAGCGCCATCCGCGCACCAACCTGCGCAGCCCGACCGCGATGTGGGATTTCTGGGGCCAGGTTCCCGAAGCGCTGCACCAGGTGACGATCCTGATGTCGGATCGCGGCCTGCCGCAGGACCCGACCTTCATGGACGGTTTCGGCAGCCACACCTATTCCTTCTGGAACAAGGACGGCGAGCGGTTCTGGGTCAAGTTCCACTTCAAGACCCAGCAAGGCCACCGCTTCTACACCAACGGCGAGGCCGCCGAGATCATCGGCCACACCCGCGAGGGCTATCAAGAGGCGCTGTTCGGCAAGATCGAGCGGGGCGAGTTCCCCCGCTGGACGATGTATGTCCAGATCATGCCGGAACTGGATGCGGAAAAGACCCCTTACGATCCCTTCGACCTCACCAAGGTCTGGCCGCATGGGGATTATCCGCTGATCGAGGTCGGCCAGTTCGAGCTGAACCGCAACGCCGACAACTATTTCGCGCAGATCGAACAGGCGGCCTTCAGCCCGTCGAACAAGGTGCGCGGCATCGGCTACAGCCCCGACAAGATGCTGCAGGCCCGCGTCTTCAGCTATGCCGACGCGCATCGCTATCGCCTTGGCACACATTACGAACATCTGCCGGTAAACGCACCGAAATGCCTCGTCCATCATTATCACAAGGACGGGCAGATGAACTTCTTCGGTCAGGTGACCGGCAGCACGGATGCCTATTACGAACCCAACAGCCGCGGCGGCGCGACCGAGGATCCGTCCTTTGCCGAACCCCCGCTGCGCCTGCAGGGCGTGGCCGCGCGCCAGCCGCATCGCCAGCTGATCGACGATTACGAACAGCCGCGCGCGCTGCATGACCGCGTCCTGAACGACGAGGAACGGGCGCGGCTTTACAAGAACATCGCCGCGGCGCTGGAAGGCGCGGACGAGGATGTGCTGGAACGCGTGCTGGTTCATTTCGACCGGATCAGCCCGGCCTATGGCGCAGGCATCCGGGCGGCTCGGGCAGAAAAGGCCGATCAGTCGATCGCGGCCGAATAGCGGGGTTCTGCCAAGGGATCCACGACTTTGCTTGTGACCCTTTTAACGAGTCCCCCTGTTATCCGGGTAACCAGTGATTTGTTAACCGTATTAACCAGTTGGTTGTTGCGGACAGGGGCGCCCAGGCGGCGCCCCTTCCTGCATTCTGCCCCTCAGCCGATCAGCCGCGACCCGCTGCCATAGGTTTCCTGATAATGCCGTTCCAGCCGCATCAGGGCCAGGCGCAGCACGATCTTGCCCGACCGGGCCGACCAGCCCAGGCGACGCTCGGTCAACTCGATCCCTTCCAGGAAGCAGCAGACGCGCAGGACGATGTCGCCCATGCCCGGCCCCAGGTCGCGCAGCGCCATCGCCACCCGATCACGCGCGGATTCGGACCCTCCACGATATCCGCCGCCGCTGCGGCTGACATCGATTCCCGACGTCATGAAGCCTGTCCAGTTCTGCGTCACGCGCGGTCCCATCTGGGCCAGTTCGAAATCCTCGCGCAGGCGTTCGCCCGCGGCCACCATGCCGGAGGAAAGGAAGGGCTTGCCCGCGCCGTCCCGCCTGCGCGCCAGCAGCAGCAGGGGGCTTTCCGCGATGTTCACCCTGGTCCGGCGGCGGCGGCCGTCCTCGGGGTCCTGGATCACGCGCTTTTCCCAGACGCGGTGGCGGTCGGCGTGATCGAAACCGGCGGCTGCCTCGGCCATGCCGGACGCAGTGTCGGGGGCTGTATCGGGGGCAACGGGACTGGCTTCGGTGAAGTCGGCCGGTCCCGGCACGGCCTTGCGCTGGCGGGGCGATTGCAGCATCGCCCGCAGCGCGTCGCGGCCCGCAGGCGCAATGGCATAACGCTGCATCCGCCCCGGCGCGGCAGAGGGCACGACCCAGCCCTTCAGCGCCATCACCTCGGCTGTCCATCGGTCCAGGACGGCGGTCCTGATGTCGTCGCGGCTGACGATGGCCTTGTCCATCCCGTCGGCAGTGACCAGCACCGCCCCCGGTTCGGCAAGCCGCCGCAGGATCCGCAGGACCTGGCGGTCGTCCAACTGGCGCGGCCGTTCCGCGGCCTCGGTCAGGGCGCCATCGACAAGGGGGTCGTCGCGCCGCGCCTCGAACCGGCGGATGCGGCGCAGGATGGTCGAGGCGTGACATCCCTCGGACCGCGCAAGGGCGCGGATCGACTGGCCTTCCTCGACATGGCGAAGGTAAAGGCGGGCGTCATCGGGAAGCTCGCTGGCGGGCAGGCTGGCGGTCCCGGTCGGCGAACGGTGCTCCGCAGCAAGAGGATCGATGGCGAAATCACCGGTCAAAAGCGTCATGTCTTGTCCCTTGTCATCCTAGGCAGCAGGGGGCGGAACTGAACTACCTTGGGTTGCGTTAAACGTGGTTAATGAGCGGCTGACACCAGCAGCTAGCCGCAACATTCCCTAACAAATCCTAAAGATACGTTGCCTCAGCGAACGCTGCGATAAACGCAACGGCAACACCCGTTAAGGTTGTGTGAAGCTGGTCTCACCAACTTGAATGGGACAGTTCAAAATGAGCTACATGCCGAATGTGATCGCCTTCCGCCCCCGGTCCGCCACGGAATCGCTGCGCCGTCCCCGCATCCTGATCCGCGCCGCGCGCGAAGGTCAGTCGGGCTGGCGCCGGGACCGCGACCTCAGGCGCCTGTTGCGGCTTGACCACACGCCCGCGCCGGGCGCCGCCCTGCCCCGCCTGCGCGCCGAGGAAGCCTTGCAGAATGATGCTCGGCTGCAACGGGCTGCCGATTACGACATGCACCGCCATGTCCTGCTGATGATCGCCATCCTGGCCGAGATGCGGGCGGCGGTCGCGGACGCCCCCGTTCCCGTGCGGGCGGGGGCGCGCATCGGCGCCGCGATGCTGGCGCAGGTGGGACTGGCGATCAGCGCCCCCGGAACAGCGAGCCCAGCACACCCCTGACGATCGCCTGGCCGGATTTCGTGCCAAGCTGCCGAGCGAGGCTTTTGCCGAAAGCCTCGACCATCGTGTCGCTGCGGGATGACCGGCCGCGCTCGGGCCGCGCCTCGTCCCGCGGCTGGTATCGCCGGGCGTTGCGGTATTCGCCGCGCGTCATGTCGAACAGGTCGTCGGTGTCCTTGGCCCTGGCCGTCACCTTTGCCGCCTCTTCTGCACGGCGGGACAGCAGTTCATGGGCCGACTCTCGGTCCATGCTGCGGCCATATTTCAGCGCCATGGGTGACGCGTTCATCACCTGCGCGCGCTCGGCGTCGCTTGCGGGGCCGATGCGGCTGAAGGGCGGGCGGATCAGCGTGCGCTGCACCATGCCCGGCACGCCCTTGGCTTCCAGAAGCGAGGTCACGGCCTCGCCCGTGCCGACATGCTGGATCGCGTCGGCAGTGTCGAAATCGGGATTGGCGCGATAGTTGTCGGCCGCCATCCGCAGCGCCTTCTGGTCCTTGGCAGTGAAGGCGCGCAGCGCGTGCTGGATGCGGTTGCCAAGCTGGCCCAGGACGCCTTCGGGAATGTCGGCCGGGTTCTGGCTGATGAACCAGAGGCTGACCCCCTTGGACCGGATCAGCCGCGCGACCTGTTCCACCTTCTCGACCAAGGCCTTTGGCGCGCCGTCGAACAGCAGATGCGCCTCGTCGAAAAAGAAGGCGACGCGCGGGCGGTCGGGGTCGCCCACCTCGGGCAGTTGCTCGAACAGTTCGGACAGCAGCCACAGAAGAAAGGTCGCGTAGAGCCGGGGCGATTGCATCAGCTTGTCGGCTGCCAGGATGTTGATCATCCCCCTGCCCGAAGCGTCCTGCCGGATGATGTCCGACAGTTCCAACGCCGGTTCGCCGAACAGGCTGTCGCCGCCCTGGTTTTCCAGCACCAGCAGCGCCCGCTGGATCGCGCCCACGCTGGCCGCGCTGACATTTCCGTAGCGCAGCGACAGATCGGCCGCATTCTGGCCCACCCAGACCAGCATCGCCTGCAGATCCTTCAGATCCAGCAGGGCAAGGCCTTCCTCGTCCGCGACCCGGAAGGCGATGTTCATCACCCCTTCCTGCGCATCTGTCAGGTCCAGCAGCCGCGACAGCAATAGCGGCCCCATCTCGGCGGGGGTGGTGCGGACCGGATGGCCCTTCTGGCCCCTGACGTCCCAGAAGGTGACCGGGAAGGCCTGGTAGTCCAGCGAAAGGCCGATCTGCCCTGCCCGCTCGGAGAACGGCTTGTGCAGCGGCCCCTCGGCCCCGCCTGGCTGCGACAGGCCCGCAAGATCGCCCTTCACATCGGCCAGGAAGACCGGCACCCCGGCCAGCGACAGGCTTTCCGCCAGGGTCTGCAAGGTGACCGTCTTGCCGGTTCCGGTGGCACCGGCGATCAGGCCGTGCCGGTTGGCGTATTTCAGAAGCAGCGATTGCGGGCTGCCATAGGCGGGACCGCCGCCGCCCAGGAAGATCGTGTTCGCCCCGTCGTCCACAACGCCCGCCATGCCGCCCCCTGCCCCTGTTGCGCGCCGACCCGTTGCGGCGTCCGCACCAACAATACAATGTTAAGTCCTTCATGCCAGTATGGGATCCGTTCGGCATCATGGTCGTCGATGCGCGAACCTTCCTCCCTGTTGAAACTGCCGCGCCTTCGGGCGCGGTTCTTTTTTGTGACAAGCCTATCCATCTGGACAGTTGACGGATCACGGGGCCGCAACTAGCGTGCAGATCAATGATGACCGGCCAGTCCGGCAGGGAGAGGTTCGGCGTCGGGGTCGTGGTTCGTTCCACGACCCTTTGAAATTCCCGCTGGCCCGTGTGACACAGGCGTTTCAGCCCTGCGACAGGCAGAAGCCCGCCGGTCGCATCCGGGGTCAAGCCATGGTGAACGCAGCCTTTCCGATGCGGCCTGACAAACGAAATCGGACATGCTACGCCCGCTCAACGCATTGAGCAAAGGGACGAAACAACCATGCCAATCAAACCCTCGCAGGCCCTTCTGGCGGCGCTTGTCCTTATCGCGGCCCCGGCCTTCGCGCAGGACAGCACGCCCCCCGCAACCGAAACCCCGGCTGAGGCACCGGCAGCAGCACCGGCAGCGGAAGCACCCGCCGCCGAAACTCCGGCAGCCCCGGCAGCGGATGCGGCACCCGCCGGCGCGCCTGCCGCCCCCGCCGAGGGTGCAGCCGCTGGCGCTGCGCCTGCCGCTGGCGCTGCGCCTGCCGCTGGCGCAGCCCCTGCCGCTGGCGCTGCGCCTGCCGCCAACGGCGAACCGCAGGTCGGGCAGTATTACGTCAAGGAAACGCACCAGGACTGGACCACCCGCTGCCTCAGGGCCGACCAGGGCAAGGATCCGTGCGAGCTGTACCAGCTGCTCGAAGACAGCGAAGGCAATTCGGTGGCCGAGATGACGCTGATCCCGCTGCGCAACAGCGAGGAGATCGCCGCGGGGGCGACGCTGGTGGCGCCGCTGGAAACCGACCTGGTGCAGGGCCTGGGTTTCGCCGTGGGAACCGCCGAGCCGCGCGGCTATCCCTTCAACTTCTGCGCGCCCGTGGGCTGCGTATCCCGCATGGGCTTCACCCAGGCGGAACTGGACGGGCTGAAGCGCGGCGCAAACGCGACCGTGACGCTGCTGCCCTTTGGCGGCGACCGCGAAAACCCCGTGCGCCTGACGCTGTCGCTGGCGGGCTTCACCGCCGCCTTTGACGCCCTGACCGCCTATGCCGCGGAACCCGCGCCAGCAGCGGAGGCGCCCGCCGATGCACCGGCTGCAGAGGCCCCTGCCGAGGCGCCGGCGAACTGATCCTTCGACCACGATCATGAACCGCGCCCCCTTCGGGCGCGGTTTTTCCATGCGTCACACGCGCCGCAACGCGATCACGGCGTTCAGCCCGCCAAAGGCGAAGGCATTGGACAGCACTGCATCGACCCGCGCATCGCGCGCCTCGTTCGGCACCACGTCCAGGGCGCATTCCGGATCCGCTTCCTGATAGCCGATCGTCGGCGCGATCACCCCGTCGCGCAGCGCCATGATGCAGGCAAGCAGTTCCACCGCGCCGGTGCCGCCGATGATGTGGCCGTGCATCGCCTTGGTCGACGACATCATCAGCCGGTCGGCGTGGTGCCCGAAGGCATGGGCAACGGCGGCGCATTCGGTCTTGTCGTTGGCCGCCGTGCCGGTGCCGTGGGCGTTGATATAGCCCACGTCCTCGGGGTTCAGGCCGGCATCCTGCAAGGTCGCGGTGATCGCGCGTTCAGCCCCCTGGGCCGAGGGCATGACGATGTCCTGCGCGTCCGAGGACATGGCAAAGCCCACCACCTCGGCCAGGATGTCGGCACCGCGGGCATGGGCGTGTTCGTAATCCTCGAAGACGAAGACGCCCGCGCCCTCGCCCTGGACCATGCCGTTGCGGTTGGCCGAGAACGGGCGGCAGGCGTCCTTGGACATGACGCGCAAGCCTTCCCAGGCCTTGACGCCGCCAAAGCACAGCATCGCCTCGGACCCGCCGGTCAGCATGACCTGCGCGCCGCCCGACCGGATCATCTGGAAGGCCAGGCCCATCGCGTGGTTGGAACTGGCGCAGGCGGTGGCAACCGTGAAGGCAGGGCCGCGCAGCCCAAACTCCATGCTGACATGGCTGGCGGCGGCATTGTTCATCAGCTTCGGCACGACGAAGGGATGGACGCGGTTCTTCCCTTCCTCGTAGACGGTGCGGTAATTCTCGTCCCAGGTGTTCAGCCCGCCGCCCGCCGTGCCCAGCACGACCCCGGACCGCAGGCCAAGCGCGCCCTGGAAATCCAGCCCCGCCTGCGCGACGGCCTGCTTGGCGGCCAGCAGCGCGAACTGGGTGAACTTGTCGTAAAGCAGGATTTGCTGGCGGTTGAAGTAATCCTCGGCCTGCCATGGATGGACCTGCGCGCCGATCTGGATCGACAGCCGCTCGACATCGCGGAACTCCAGCGGGCCGATCCCGCAGCGGCCCTCGCGAAAGGCGGCAAGGGTCGTGGGCACGTCATGGCCCAGGGCGTTGATGGTGCCTGCCCCGGTGATGACGACCCGCCGCAGCCCGTCCGGTCGGGTGGGACTGGGGCGCGACACTGCGGCGGGGACGTCCGCCTTCTTTCCCGTCTTCTTCGGACTCATGCGGCCTTCTGCGCCACCAGCCGTTCGACCGCGGCCATGATCGTGCCCATGTTCGAGATGTCGAAGTCAGACTTGTCCGGTTCATTGGCGTTGAACGGGATCGAGATGTCGAATTCCTCCTCGATGGCGAAGATCGATTCGACCAGGCCAAGGCTGTCGATGCCCAAGTCCTGAGGGGTGGAATGGTCGGTGATCTGGTCGGGTTCCAGCATGGCCTGTTCGGCGATGATGGCCCGGATGCGGTTCCTGATCTGGTCGGTCATGAAGCCTCCTGCCTTAGCCCTTGTCCAACAATCGTGTAACGGTTTCCTGAAGCCGCGCCAGTTGCTCGGCATGGCGCGGCAGGCGGCGGACGGCCTTCTGGATTTCCATCTGGGTTTCCATCTTGACCGCCGGGTTGCCCAGGACCACGCGGCCCGCCGGAACGCGGGTGAAGATCTTGCTTGCCCCGCCCGCGATCACGTCGTCGCCCACGTCGATATTGTCGTTCACGCCGACCTTGCCGGCCAGAACAACGCGGTTGCCGATCCGCGCCGACCCCGCGACGCCCACCTGCGAACACAGCAGGCAATCGTCGCCCACGGTGACGTTGTGGCCCAGCATCACAAGGTTGTCGATCTTGGTGCCGTTGCCGACGCGGGTTGCGCGGATCGTGCCGCGGTCGATGGTGGCATTGGCGCCGATTTCCACGTCATCGCCGATCTCGACCCCGCCCAGGGAATGGATGCGGGTCCAGTGCTGCTGCTTGATCCCCGCGCGCGTGCCCAGGGTGCGGCGGATCTCCTCGATCCCCGATTCCTCGGGAGTAACGAAGGAAAAGCCGTCGCCGCCGATGACCGCGTTCGACTGCACGACCAGCCGGTCGCCCGCGGTCACGCCATGCGCGATCCGCACGCCCGCGTTCAACAGCACGTCGTTCCCCAAGCGCGATCCGCGACCGATCGAAACATGTGGGCCGATCCGGGCGCCGCGGCCGATCCGCACATCCGCGCCGATCACCACGAAAGGCCCGATCGCGGCACCCTCCCCGATCTGCGCCGAGGGATCGATGACCGCTGTCGGATGGATGCCGGGGGCGATGTCGGGACCTGGATCGAAGGCGCGCGTCAGGCCCGCCATCAGCAGGCGCGGGCGCGGCGCGAAGATCGCGGCCTTCAGGCCATAGGCCTCGGGGTCCATGCCCTCGGCCAGGATCGCAATGCTGCCGGGCTTCAGCGCATCCGCATATTTCGGCGCCATGGCCATGGCGATGACCCCGCCCTCGGGACCGACCGGGCCGGTGGCCTGGGGTTCGGACGCGCCCGTGACGGGCAGGTCCAGATCCCCCCAGGCCTTCGCCTCGAGCGCCTGCGCCAATTGTCCGATGGTGATAGCCATGATCGCCCCCTTGTCGGAAAGGGGCTTAGACTTTTCGAGCCTATGAATCCAGCCCGGCCTTCTGGATCGCGTCATACAAGGGCGCGTCGCGGCCATAGACATCCTCGAACCGGCGGATGGTGCCATCGGCATCGGGAAAGGCCGTGAAATAGACCAGGTGAACCGGAACCGCCGGCGTCAGCTTCAGCCAGACCTCGTCGTCGCGGGACAGGGCGCGCTGGAACATGGCCTGCGGATCAGGGGTCTGCCGGGACAGCAGCGCATGGGCCAGATCGAACGGATCGCCGATGCGGATGCAGCCGTGGGAATAGGCGCGCGACGCCCGCTGGAACAGGTGCTTCGTGGGCGTGTCGTGCAGATAGATGTTCCAGGGGTTCGGGAAGATGAACTTTACCAGCCCCAAGGCATTGTCGTCACTGGGTTTCTGCCGCATCCGATAGGGGAAGTTCGCTGCCGTGTAGCGCCCGAAGTCGATCCGGTCGCGGGCGACCACCCGGCCGTTGCCGTCCACCACGTCCAGGTGGGACACGGCGTTGCGGTTGGCCTGCAGCTTGGGCAGGTATTCCTTGACCGTGATCGACCGGGGCACGTTCCACCGCGGGTTCACCACCACATGTTCCATCTGGTCCGAGAATTCGGGCGTCTGGCGGTCGTGGTCGGTGCTGCCGACAACGGTGCGGGTGCGGAAGGTCTCGGCCCCGTTCTCCATGATGCGGGCGGTATATTCGGGGATGTTCACCCAGACGTGACGGCTGTCCAGATCCTCGGACCCCATCCACCGCATCCGCTCAAGCGCCACGACGATCGCGCGATTGCGCCCGTCCTGCGGCACATCCCCGTTCAGATGCGCAATGGTCTTGGGCCCCGCCACCCCGTCCGAGGGAAGGCCCACCGCCGCCTGATAGCGCGCCACCGCATCGGCCAGGGCGGCGTCGTAGACCTGCGGATCGCTGGCCGGCGCGGCAAAGCCCGCAGCCTCCAGTCGCGCTCGGATGGGGACGATGCCCGCACCGCGGGCGCCCGGCCGCCACAGCGCCTCGGGGGCACGGGGCAGATCGGCGGGGATGGCCAAGGCCTGGCCGCCGGTCAGGGCCCGTTGCAGGGCCAGATAGGCCGGATGGCGCGGTTGCAGGTCCAGCAGGAACTGGCGCGGGTCGGGGGATTGGACAAAGTCCCGGATCAGCCGGTCGATGGGCGGGCGCTTCACCTCTCGCTTGATGAGGGGGTCGACGGAACCCGGACGAATCATCCCGCCCGTCATGTCGCGCATGTACCGGACAAGGACACGCGCCTGCGCGACCTCGGACCTCGCATCCGCGGCATCGGCGGGTCGCGCATCCAGGGCATAGCGGCTTGCGGGAATGCCGTGCTGGGGCGCGGTGGCCGTGGCGTCGATCAAGGCGCTGCGCAATTTCACGGCATTCTCGCCGGTGAAGATCGGCCGCAAGCCGTTCGCCCCGTAATAGGCTGCAAGCTCGGGCAGGCCGGCTGCGGCTTCTGCCAGGGCCAGTTCCTCGGGGCTGAAATCCAGCCGTGGTGCCACGGCAACACCCAAGGCCGGGGCCAGTCCAAGCCGAGGCTGCGCAACCGCCGATTGTCCGCCCAAGATCAACGTAATAGCCGCGATGACTGTCCAGCCGCGCATTCCAGTTCCTTCCAACGTCTGCCCCGGATTCTGCCAGTTTGCCGGGTCCGGCACCAGCAATTGCAGGCAGGGAAACGGGCACCTGGGCCGGATGGTTGCAGCCGCGCCACAGCCACGAGACCGATCGGCCACAGCGACTAAGTATCGGCAGAATTTCGCCTAATTTCCGCCGATACTGGGCTGGGCGGCAGGAATCTCTTTCCCGACCGCACGGGCTTTTGACATATTGTTAGGCAACCGGGGATAACCTCGGTGGCGTCGCACGGGATGCGGCGGAAAAAAGACGAAGCGGGACAGGCGATCTGACATGACATTCGACCTTCTTTCACGTCGCGGCATCCTGGGTGTGTTCGCGGCTACAACCGTGGCGGCAGCACCCGTAATGGGCAACGCCTTCGGACTGTTGCGCGGCGCGGGCGACATGCGCCGCATCCGCATGTATTCGGGCCGCACCGGCGAAAGCCTGGACACGGTCTATTGGGTGGATGGCAAGTACATCCGCGAAGCCCTGAACGAGATCAACATCTTCATGCGCGACTGGCGCTCGGGCGAGGCGATCGGGATCGACCCGCGCACGGTTGACGTGGCCGCTGCCTCGCACCGGTTGCTGCAGACCAATGAACCCTACATGATGCTGTCGGGCTATCGCTCGCCGCGCACCAACGCGATGCTGCGCCGCAGTTCCGGCGGGGTCGCGCGCAACTCGCTGCACATGGTGGGCAAGGCGGCAGACCTGCGGCTGAAGTCGCGTTCCGTGGGCCAGATGTACAATGCCGCGATGTCCTGCCGTGCAGGCGGCGTCGGCAAGTATTCCCGGTCGAACTTCGTCCACATGGATTGCGGGCCGATCCGCACCTGGGGCGCCTGACGCGCCCCGCGCCGCTTTCAGACCGCTTGCCTGCAACGTCGCTCGCCCTGGCGCGCGGCGTTTTTTCATGGGCCACTGTTTCGAATCAGGCGGATGGGCAATGCGCCTTGACGGCGACGCATGATTGCTGACACCCTTTCGTGACAATAAACGACAATCAGAAAGCGCAAGATGCCGCAGATGACGCGCCGTTACCGGACCGCGAAGAAGATCCAGGCGACGGCAATCCAGCTGGCGGTCCGCGATGGCCTGCCCAATGTCACGACCGAGGCGATCGCCAAGGAAGCGGGGATCAGCACGCGCACCTTCTTCAACTATTACCCCTACAAGGAAGCCGCGATGATGGGGCCCGCCCCCGATTATCCGGCCGACGCGGCCGAGGAATTCGTGACCGGCCGCGGCACCCTGATCGAGGATCTGGACCGTCTGATCACCGCCCATCTGGCCCGGTTCCTGGACGAACGCGAGCTGTTGGGGCACATCCTGCACCTGTCCACGCAGGATCCCAAGCTGGGCGCGTTGCGCAACTCGACCATCCTGTCGCGGCGGGCGCAGATGCGCGAATTGCTGCGCCGCCGTTGTCCCGACACGAAGCCCGCGCAGATCGAGATCCTGGCCGCCGCCATCGTCGCCGCGACGAATGCCGCAACCAAGGACTGGGCCAGCGGCGAGGTCGAGGACTTCATCGCCGCCGCACGCGAGAACCTGGCCCTGATCCAGTCGGCGGCGGGGATGCTGACCGAACCCTGCTAGACGCTCAGCATCTTGCGGTAAAGGTTGTCCAGGAAGGGCCCCGCCTCGGCAAGGGGGTCATGGCTTGGCCCAAGGACAGCCCGCACCTGTACGTCGAAATCGGCATAATGCTGGGTCAGCGCCCAGATGGAAAAGATCAGGTGGCGCGGCTCGACCGAGGCCAGGCGGCCTTCGTCCATCCAGCCCTGCAGAATCGCCGCCGCCCCGTCCACCACCTCGCGCAGGCCGCCGCCCAGGATCTCGGTCAGGTGGGGCGCGCCTTGCAGGATCTCGTGGGCGAAAAGCCTGCTTTCGCGCGGGAAGCGGCGCGACATCTCCAGCTTGGCCTGGACATAGGCCAGCACCTCGGCCAGGGGCTCGCCCCGCGGGTTGATGCGCAACATCGGCGCAAGCCACATGTCCAGAAGGGTCGTCAGCAGCGTCCGGTGGATCTCGTCCTTGGAGGCGAAGTAGTAAAGGACGTTGGGCTTCGACAGTCCAGCTGCCTCGGCGATCTGGTCGATGGTGGCGCCCCGGAAGCCATTGGCCGAAAAGACCGTCAGCGCGCCCTTCAGGATCAGCTCGCGGTTCTTCTGCTGGATGCGGGACAAGGGCGGTTCGGTGTGATCTGCCATTCCAGCCTCGGTCCGATGGTGCAATTTCGGGCAGCGCCCCGGCGGTTCCGCGAACAGGCGTCTGAACGCTTGACTGAACCATGCCCCGTGGTAGCGTGATCCTGACCATTTGGTCAATAATGGAAGGGTTTTTAGGCCTTTTCCCACAGGGCCAGACCCATCAAGCCGACCTCGCGCCAGAACGGGGCGGCCCGACAGGAAGGACGACAGATGACCGACGCCAGCGGGCTGGTTCCGGCTGCCAACATGAAGATCGACGGCGAAAGGCTGTGGGACAGCCTGATGCAAATGGCCCTTGTCGGGCCGGGCATCGCCGGCGGCAACAACCGCCAGACCCTGACGGATGCCGACGCCGAGGGCCGCGCCCTGTTCCGCCGGTGGTGCGAGGATGCGGGCATGACCATGGGCCTCGACCGCATGGGCAACATGTTCATGCGCCACGAAGGGGCCGAGCCGGAGCTTGATCCGGTCTATATCGGCAGCCATCTGGACACCCAGCCGACGGGCGGCAGGTTCGACGGCGTGCTGGGCGTGCTGGCGGGGCTGGAGGTGATCCGGTCCATCCGCGACATGGGCATCGTGACGCGCCGCCCCATCGTCGTGACCAACTGGACGAACGAGGAAGGTGCCCGCTTTGCCCCCGCCATGCTGGCGTCCGGCGTCTTTGCGGGTGTGTTGACCGAGGATTATGCCAACAGCCGCACCGACGCCGAGGGCAAGCGCTTCGGCGACGAACTGGACCGCATCGGCTGGCGGGGGGACGAGGTTCCGGGGGAACGCCGCATCCATGCGATGTTCGAATACCATATCGAACAGGGCCCGATCCTGGAGGCCGAGGGCAAGCAGATCGGCGTGGTGACGCATGGCCAGGGCCTGTGGTGGCTGCAAGTCACGCTGACCGGCAAGGATGCCCATACCGGATCGACGCCGATGTCAATGCGAGTGAACGCGGGCCTTGGCATGGCGCGCATCATCGAGGCCGTGCATCGCATCGCGATGGACCACCAGCCCGATGCCGTGGGCGCGGTGGGCCAGGCCAATGTCTGGCCGAACAGCCGCAACGTGATTCCCGGCCGCGCGGTCTTCACCGTCGATTTCCGCTCGCCCGACCTCGACAAGCTGAACGCGATGCGCGCCCGGCTGGAAGAGGAGGCACCGCAGATCGCCGCCCAACTGGGTCTGGGGATCGAGATCGAGCCGGTCGGCCACTTCGACCCGGTGACCTTCGATCCGGCCCTTGTCGGCAAGGTCCGGGATGCCGCCGAACGGCTGGGCTACAGCCACATGAACATCGTCTCGGGCGCGGGCCACGACGCGTGCTGGATCGCGAAGGTGGCGCCCACGGTGATGATCATGTGCCCCTGCGTGGACGGGCTGTCCCATAACGAGGCCGAGGAGATCACCCCGGAATGGGCAAGCGCCGGGGCGGATGTGCTGCTGCACGCGGTGCTGGATGCGGCAGAGGTTGTCCGCTGACGCAGACGAAGCCGGGGGCTTTGCCCCCCGGACCCCCGCAGGATATTTTCGTGAAGAAGAAGGAGCCAGTCGATGAGCACGGTTATTCGCGGGGGAACGGTCGTCACGGCTGATCTCAGCTACAAGGCCGATGTGCTGGTAGAGGGGGGCCGGATCGCGGCCATCGGCCAGGGCCTGACCGGCGACAGGGTATTGGACGCCACCGGCTGCTATGTGATGCCGGGCGGGATCGACCCGCATACGCATCTCGAGATGCCCTTCATGGGCACCTATTCCGCCGATGACTTCGACAGCGGCACGCGGGCGGCGTTGGCGGGCGGGACAACGATGGTGGTGGATTTCGCCCTGCCCTCGCCCGGCCAGGGGCTGCTGGACGCGTTGCAGATGTGGGACAACAAGTCGGGCCGCGCGCATTGCGATTACAGCTTCCACATGGCGGTGACCTGGTGGGACCAGCAGGTGTTTGACGAGATGCAGGCCGTGGTGGATCGCGGCATCACCAGCTTCAAGCATTTCATGGCCTACAAGGGTGCGCTGATGGTGAACGACGACGAGTTGTTCGCCAGTTTCCGCCGGGTCGGCGATCTGGGCGGCATTGCGATGGTTCATGCCGAGAACGGCGACGTGGTGGCCGAGCTTTCGGCCCGCCTGCTGGCCGAGGGCAACACCGGCCCCGAGGCCCACGCCTATTCCCGCCCCCCGCAGGTCGAAGGCGAGGCCACCAACCGCGCCATCATGGTGGCCGACATGGCGGGCGTGCCGCTGTATGTGGTCCACGTGTCCTGCGAGGACAGCCACGAGGCAATCCGCCGCGCCCGCGCCCAGGGCAAGCGCGTCTGGGGCGAGCCGCTGATCCAGCACCTGACGCTGGACGAAGGCGAATATTTCAACGCGGACTGGGATCATGCGGCCCGCCGCGTCATGTCGCCGCCCTTCCGCAACAAGCTGCACCAGGACAGCCTGTGGGCGGGGCTGCAATCGGGGTCTCTGTCGGTCGTGGCGACGGATCATTGCGCCTTCACCACGGCACAGAAGCGGACCGGCATCGGCGACTTCACCAAGATCCCGAACGGCACAGGGGGGCTTGAGGATCGGATGCCGATGCTGTGGACCCACGGGGTCGGCACGGGCCGCCTGACGCCGAACGAGTTCGTGGCCGTCACCTCGACCAACATCGCCAAGATCCTGGGAATGTATCCTCGCAAGGGCGCGGTCCTGGTCGGCAGCGACGCCGATCTGGTAGTCTGGGACCCCGAGGCCGAGAAGACCATCGCGGCGGACAGCCAGCAATCGGCCATCGACTATAACGTCTTCGAGGGGCAGCGCGTGAAGGGCCTGCCGCGTTATGTCCTGACGCGCGGGCATGTGGCGGTGGACGGCGGCAGGCTGACCAGCCGCGAAGGCCATGGCGAGTTCGTGCCCCGAGAGCCGCGCGGCACGGTGAACCGCGCGCTGTCGGCCTGGAAGGAACTGACCGCGCCACGCCCGGTGGAACGGTCGGGCATTCCGGCGAGCGGGGTGTGAGTTGACCGCAATTCAGGCCCGCGACGTCTCCCTCACCTTTCCCACCGCCGACGGCCCGGTCCATGCGCTGAAGGACGTATCCCTTGTCATCAACCAGGGCGATTTCGTCAGCTTCATCGGGCCGTCCGGCTGCGGCAAGACCACCTTCCTGCGGGCCATCGCCGCGTTGGAGACACCGACGGCCGGGACGCTGGAAGTCGCGGGCATGACGCCGGATCAGGCGCGGCGGCAGCGGGCCTATGGCTATGTCTTCCAGGCGCCGGGGCTTTATCCCTGGCGGACCATCGCCGGAAACATCAGCCTGCCGCTGGAGATCATGGGCTTTCCCCGCGCCGACCGACAACAACGGATCGCCCGCGTGCTGGACCTGGTGGACCTGGCGGGCTTCGGCGGCAAGTACCCCTGGCAATTGTCGGGCGGGATGCAGCAGCGCGCCAGCATCGCCCGCGCCCTGGCCTTCGACGCCGACATCCTGCTGATGGACGAGCCCTTCGGCGCCCTTGACGAGATCGTGCGCGACCGCCTGAACGAGGCGCTGCTGGATCTGTGGAAGAAGACCGGCAAGACCATCGGTTTCGTCACCCACTCGATCCCCGAGGCGGTGTATCTCTCCACCAAAATCGTCGTCATGTCGCCGCGTCCGGGGCGGATCACGCGCATCATCGACAGCCCCCTGCCCCGCGACCGCCCGCTGGAGATCCGCGACACGCCGGAATTCATCGCCCTGGCGCAACAGGTGCGCGATGGCCTGCGCGAAGGGCACAGCTATGACTGAGGCCACAGCCTCGCCGGGGTCCACTGTCCTGGGCCGCGGGCTTGGGCGCGCCTTGCCCATCCTGACGGTGCTGCTGGCAATCATCGCGATCTGGTATCTGGCCGCCATCTGGATGAACGCCACTTGGGTTCGCGATCAGGCGGCGCGGGCCGACACGGTGCTGACGACAGGCGACCTGATCCGCCAGACGCTGACCCTGGAACGTCCGGTCCTGCCTGCGCCACATCAGGTAGCGGCAGGTTTGTGGGAAGGCATCGCAGGCCAGAAGATCACCTCGAAGCGCAGCCTGGTCTGGCATGGCTGGGTCACGCTGTCGGCGACGCTGGCGGGCTTTGCCATCGGCACGGCGGCGGGGGTCCTGCTGGCGGTAGGCATCGTCCACAACCGCGCGATGGACCAGTCGGTGATGCCCTGGGCCGTCGCCAGCCAGACGGTGCCGATCCTGGCCATCGCGCCCATGGTGATCGTGGTCTTTGCCAGCATGGGCGTGACCGGGCTTCTGCCCAAGGCGATGATCGCAGCCTGGCTGTCCTTCTTTCCGGTGCTGGTCGGCATGGTCAAGGGTCTGCGCACGCCCGACGCGATGCAGCTTGACCTGATGCACAGTTGGAACGCATCGCGCGCCCAGCAGTTTTGGCGCCTGCGGCTGCCCAGCTCGCTGCCCTACCTGTTCGCCAGCCTCAAGGTCGCCATTGCCGCAGCCCTGGTCGGCACGATTGTCGGAGAGCTTCCTGCCGGCGCGACCTCGGGCCTGGGGGCGCGGCTGCTGTCGGGCAGCTATTACGGGCAGACGGTGCAGATCTGGGCTGCGCTGTTCGCCGCCGCGATCCTGGCCGCCGTGCTGGTCATGCTGATCGGCGCGCTGGAACGGCTGACCCTGCGGCGCATGGGGCTTGCACGATGAGCGCGCTGCCCGTCATCGCGGTCTGGATCGGGGCGATCGGCCTCAACACCTGGCTGTCGCGCTTCGACACCCGCGCGACCCGGCTGGCGGTGGCGCTGATCTTCGGCGCCACGATCCTGATCCTGTGGGAAATGGCGGTCCGCATCTATGCCGTCCCGCCCGTGATCCTGCCCGCGCCCAGCCAGATCGGCGCCAGCTTCTCCGCCAATGCCGCGATCCTCTGGACCGATTTCGTGCAGACCATCGTCAAGGGCGCGTTGACCGGCTGGCTGATCGGCGCCCTTGCTGCCGTTCTGACCGCCATCGCCATCGACCGCAGCCCCTTCCTGCAACGCGGGCTGCTGCCCATCGGCAATTTCGTCGCAGCCCTGCCCATCGTCGGCATCGCGCCGATCCTGGTGATGTGGTTCGGCTTCGACTGGCAGTCGAAGGCCGCCGTGGTCGTGGTGATGGTGTTCTTCCCGATCCTGGTGAACATGGTGGCGGGCCTTGCGGCGACCGAACCGATGCAGCGCGACCTGATGGCGACCTGGGCCGCGCCCTACGGGGCCAGCCTGTGGAAGCTGCGCCTGCCCGCCGCCATGCCCTTCCTGTTCAACGGGCTGAAGATCACCACCACCCTGGCGCTGATCGGCGCCATCGTGGCCGAGTTCTTCGGCAGCCCGACCAAGGGCATGGGCTTTCGCATCTCGACCGCAGTGGGGCGGCTGGATCTGCCGCTGGTCTGGGCGGAAATCCTTGTGGCGGCCATCGCGGGATCGCTGTTCTATGGCATCGTGGCGCTGATCGAAAAGAAGGTGACGTTCTGGCACCCGTCGCAGCGTCCTCAACGGGGTTGAAGACCCCAACACAGGAGAGGGAAGATGAAGACATTGATGCTGGGCGCCGGACTTGCCCTGGCGGCGGGCGGCGCGGGCGCGCAGGAACTGACCCTGCAATTGAAATGGGTCACCCAGGCGCAGTTCGC
This sequence comes from Paracoccus sp. AK26, assembly GCF_011801365.1. Classification (NCBI taxonomy): domain Bacteria; kingdom Pseudomonadati; phylum Pseudomonadota; class Alphaproteobacteria; order Rhodobacterales; family Paracoccaceae; genus Paracoccus; species Paracoccus sp. AK26. The sequence continues at coordinate 963,751 of NZ_CP041041.1, read as the reverse complement.
GGGCTATTACGTCGCCAAGGACAAGGGCTTCTATGAAGAGGAGGGCCTGGACGTCACCATCCTGCCCGGCGGCCCGGATATCGCGCCGACCCAGGTGCTGGCAGGCGGCGGCGCGGATGTGATCGTCGAATGGATGCCCGCAGCCCTTGCCGCCCGCGAAAAGGGCCTGCCGCTGGTCAATATCGCGCAGCCCTTTAAGGCGTCCGGGATGATGCTGACCTGCCTCAAGGAAAGCGGCATCACCGATCCCAAAACCGACTTCAAGGGCAAGACCCTGGGCGTCTGGTTCTCCGGCAACGAATATCCCTTCCTGTCCTGGATGAGCCAGCTTGGCCTGTCGACAGAAGGCGGACCGGACGGCGTGACGGTCCTGAAGCAGGGCTTCAACGTCGATCCGCTGCTGCAAAAGCAGGCCGCCTGCATCAGCACCATGACCTATAACGAATACGGGCAGGTCCTGGATGCCGGCATCGCGCCCGAGGATCTGGTGACCTTCAAATACGAGGACCAGGGCGTCGCCACGCTGGAAGACGGCCTCTATGTCCTGGAAAGCACATTGCAGGACGACGCCAAGGTCACTGACCTGGTGAAATTCGTCCGCGCCAGCATGAAGGGCTGGAAATACGCCGAGGAACATCCCGAGGAAGCTGCCCAGATCGTGCTGGACAACGACGAGACCGGCGCCCAGACCCTGGACCATCAGGTCCGCATGGTCACCGAGATCGGCAAGCTGACCGCAGGCACCGACGGCACCCTGGACGAGGCCGATTATCAGCGCACCGTGGACACGCTGATGGCCGGGGGTTCCGATCCGGTGATCTCGAAGGCGCCGGAAGGTGCGTTCAACCACATCATCACAGACCGCGCCTTCGACTGATCCATCTTCTGTGCCGAAATATCCTTTGGAGGAACCCCGGAACGGGATGGGGGGCAGACAGCCCCCCTTCTTCGTCACCCCTTGCGGCACAGCGTCCCGCAGGCGATAGCACCACGGATGAGCACGCCGACCGCCAGACACAGCACCCTCGACGACACGCAAGGCATCGCCTTCGGCAGCTTCATGGCGGCCGTCAGCGTGGTGCTGCTGACGCATCTGGGCTTTGTCACGGGGCAGACGGCGGGGCTGGCGATCCTTATATCCTATGCCACCGGCTGGTCCTTCGGACCGGTGTTCTTTGCCGTGAACCTGCCCTTCTACTGGCTGGGATGGAAGCGCTTCGGCCCGACCTTTGTCGCCAAAAGCTTCATGGCCGTGGCCATCGTCTCGGCGCTGGCGGTGGTCCTGCCGGCCCATCTGCATTTCGGCCAGATCCATCCCGCCGTGGGTGCAGTCCTCGCCGGCTGCCTGACGGGGGCCGGGATGATCGCGCTGTTCCGTCACGGCGCATCGCTGGGCGGCATCGGGATCGTCGGCCTTTATGTCCAGGACGCAACCGGTTTCCGTGCGGGCTGGGTGCAACTGGCCTTTGACGCGGTGCTGTTCGCGGTCGCCCTGGCCCTGCGCGATCCCGCAACCGTGGGGTGGAGCTTCCTCGGCGCGGTGATCCTGAACCTGACCATCGCGCTCAACCACCGCAGGGACCGCTATATCGCCTGAGGGAAAAGGGGCGGTCGCCCGCCCCTTCCCGGCCCGTTGCCGTGCAGTTACCGGGCGGTCTCGCGAACCACCTCTCCCTGGGGGTCGAACTCAAGCGTCACCGCCTCGCCCTGCGGATTGGTGGCTTCCAGCATCAGGCGGGGTCCGTCGGCGCGCAAGAAGCCGAAATTGCCGTAGCCGGCCTGCGTCAGGCGCTGATTAAGCGCGACCGCGTCGAAATCGGCCGGGACGGGCGCCGGCCCGCGCGCGTCGCCCGCTGGGCCCTGGGCCTGCGGGCCACCCATCGGTCGCTCGGCCGGACCGTCGGCGCGTCCGGCATGGTCCCTGTGACCGTGGTCGCGATGAGGCGGGCCACGGCGGTCGCCACGCGGGCCGTCCTCGCTGCCGAAGCGCAGAACGCGTCCATCGGCGTCAAACTCGGCACGCATGTCACGGCCATTGGCATCCTCGCCCTCGACCTTGACGCGGCCATTGCGGTTCTCGATCTCGTCGATGCGGTCGAACTGGCCGATCACCTCGTTGTTACGCACGGCCTGGGGCAGCAGCGCGTTGACAAGGTCGGCGGGCACGGCGGCGTCATCGACCTCGACGCCGATCAGGGCGTTCTGGCGGTCGAACTTGACCTCGATCTCGGCGCCGGTGGGCTGGCGGCCCTTGACCTCCAGATGCTCGGGGCGCTGCTTGACTTCGGTGATCGATCCGAACAGCGACATGACCTGGTTTCCTTTCACGGCCGCGGGCACCAGGGCGTCGATCAAACCTTGCGGCAGGACGCCGTCATCGGCCTCGACCTCGACCAGGTTGCCGGCCATGTCCACCTTCGCCTCGATGTCGACGCCATCTGCGGTGCGGCCCTCGATCTCGCGCATTCCGTCGCGCTTTGTCTCGATCTCGAGGTTGTTCAGGTTCAGCCCCGCGATCGGCGCGGGCAGTTCGGCCGGCGCGGCGGTCTGGGCCAGCGCGCCTGTGCCGATGCCCGCAACAAGCGCCAGCACGGCGGCCGAAGTTGAAAATCTGCAAATGGCCATAATCGTTCCTTTCTATTTCCCGGGCGGCAACCCGCCCCGACGAATCACGTTCTATCGAAACCACACCGAATGAATGGCCAATGGTCCGTTTGGTTTCCATTTGGCTTTCGCCCGCTATGCTGCTGCCATGATCCTGCTTCGCGCCCTTGCCCTTGCCTGCCTGACCTGCGCCCCCGCGCAGGCCCAGGACGTCGCGCCCGAGATGATCGAGCAATTCCGCCCCCTGCCCTTGCACGAGGTCGCGGCGGCCGTGTCGGACCGCTATGCCGGGCGGCTGCTGGCGGCCGACACCCGCGCGCCCCATCCGCACGAACGGGATCTGGGGGCCGAGCTGGTTTATCAGTTCCGGCTGATGACCCCGCAGCAGAACCTTCTGGACATCCGCATAGACGCGCGCACGGGACGGTTCCTGTCGGTGTCCGGCCGGGGCCAGCTTGCCGCCCGCCAGGCGGCGCAGCAGTAGGAAGGACACCATGCGCGCCCTGATCGTCGAGGATGATCCCGTCCTGTCCGCTCAACTGGCCGCCGCCATGCAGGATGCAGGCTTTGTCAGCGACTGCGCGGCGGATGGCAGGCAGGGCGAGTTCCTGGGTTCGACGGAATCCTATGACGTGGTGATCCTTGACCTGGGCCTGCCGGGCATGGCGGGGATCGAGGTTCTGACCCGCTGGCGCGATACGGGGGTGACGACGCCCGTCCTGATCCTGACCGCGCGCGGCGACTGGACCGACAAGGTGGCGGGCTTCCGCGCGGGTGCCGACGACTATGCCGTCAAGCCCTTCCGCCTGGACGAGGTGGTGTTGCGCTGCCAGACCCTCATCCGCCGCGCCGCCGGCCATGCGCGCCCCGTGATCCGCGCAGGCGTCCTGTCCCTGGACAGCCAGCTTGGCGTCATCACCCGCGACGGCCTGGCGCTGAAGCTGACCGCGTTCGAGCAGCGCATTCTGGCATATCTGATCCATCACCAGAACCGGATCGTCAGCCGCACGGAACTGTCGGACCACCTCTATGACACCGACACCGACCGCGACTTCAAGTCAATCGAGGTGGTGATCGGCCGGCTGCGCCGGAAGGTCGGAGAGGGCGTGATCGAGACCCGCCGGGGCGAGGGTTACCTGCTGCGGGCAGCGGGATGACCGGCTCGATTCGCGGGCGGCTGCTGCTGCTGGCGGCAGTCTGGCTGGGCGCTGCCCTGCTGGCGGCCTTTCTGTTCATCTCGTCTCTGCTGGAAGATTTCGTGACGGACCGCTTCGATGCCGAGGCGGCGGCGATCGCGGACGGGCTGATCGCCTCGGTCGAGACCGATGATGGCGGCCGGATCGAACTGGACGACGCCCCGACGGATCCTCGTTTCGGCCTGCCCTTCAGCGGATGGTATTGGCAGGTCGAGGCGGATGACAGCGTGATCGCCCGGTCGGCATCGCTGCTGGACGGGTCGCTGCAGGGGCCGGTCGGCAATATCACGGGCGGGCGCGGGGTTGGCGCGGACGGTGCGGCCCTGCGCGTGTTGCGCCGTCAGGCCACCCTGCCCGACAGCAATTCGCGGATTGCGGTCACCGTCACCGCACCGCGCGGCCAGATCGACGACAGCCTGCGCCAGATCAGCCGCCCGCTGGGCCTTGCCCTGGCGGTGCTGGGGATCGTGCTTGCGGGGGCCAGCGTGGTGCAGGTGACGGCGGGCCTTGGCAGCCTCGACCGGCTGCGCCGCGATCTGGCCCGGGTGCGGGCGGGAACCAGGGACCGCCTTGCCCGGCCCGATGTCAGCGAACTGCGCCCGCTGACGGCCGAGATCAACGCAGCCCTTGACCAGAACGCCGATCTTCTGGCCCGATCCCGCCAGCATCTTGGCAACCTTGCCCATTCGCTGAAGACGCCCCTGGCGGCGCTGGCGAATGAATTGCCCCCCCACCATCACGGCCAGACCCTGATCACCCGCATGGACCGGCTGATCGGCTGGCACCTGCGCCGCGCACGATCCGCCGGACCCCGCGTGCTGGGCCAGCGGACGCTGGTGCGCCCGGTCATCGACGACATACTGATGGTGCTGCGATGGCCCTTGAGGGACAAGGGCATGGAGGCCGGCATCGACTGCCCACCCGACGCAGGCTTCGCGGGCGAGCGGCAGGATCTTGAAGAGATGATCGGCAACCTGTCCGACAATGCCGTCAAATGGGGCCACAGCAGGCTGGCGATCCGCGTGACCCAGACCGACCGCCTGATCATCCGCATCGAGGATGACGGCCCGGGCATGGCCGAAACCGACGCCCCCCGCGCGCTGATCCGGGGCGGGCGCCTGGACGAACACGGAGCCTCGGGGTCGGGGCTGGGGCTTGCCATCGTCGCCGATCTTGCCGCCCTGCATGGGGGCGAATTGCGGCTGGAACGGTCTGCCCTGGGCGGTCTTGCCGCGATCCTGGACCTGCCTGCCTGAAAGTTCCGCAAAGGCCTGCGTCCCAACTTTTACCATTTGATAAAAAAACGGACCTGTGCCAGCCTGATTCTTACCAACAGGAGAGAGCCAGGAGACGCAAATGTCCCAAGCCAGGCTGGTGGCCGGAGTTGTTCCCGGTCGCCTCACCCCGCATGAACTGGCGGCCAACTTCGCCGATGTCGCGCCGCCCCTGACCCGGCACGAGGCGCGCGTCGCGGCCGACCGCTGCTATTTCTGCCACGATGCGCCCTGCATCACCGCCTGCCCGACCAGCATCGACATCCCGCTGTTCATCCGCCAGATCGCGACGGGCACGCCCGACGCGGCGGCGATGACGATCTTTCACGCCAATATCCTGGGCGGCATGTGCGCCCGGGTCTGCCCTACGGAAAACCTGTGCGAAGGCGCCTGCGTGCGCATGGATGCCGAGGGCGACCCGGTCGAGATCGGCGCGTTGCAGCGATACGCGACCGACGGGCTGATGGCGCAGGAAGGCCATCCCTTCCGCCGCGCAGCCCCCACGGGCAAGCGCATCGCGGTCGTGGGCGCGGGTCCCGCCGGCCTTGCTTGCGCGCACAGACTTGCCGCCAAGGGCCATGACGTCACGATCTTCGAGGCGCGGCCCAAGCCTGGCGGGCTGAACGAATACGGCATCGCCAGCTACAAGGCCGTCGGCGGCTTTGCCCAGGCAGAGGTGGACTGGATCCTGGGCATAGGCGGGATCGAACTGCGCCACGACCAGCGTCTGGGGCAGGAAATCACGCTGGAGATGCTGCGGGCAGAATATGACGCGGTCTTCCTGGGCATGGGCCTGGGCGGAGTGAACGCCCTGCGGGCCGAGGGCGAGGAACGCCGCAACGTCCTGGACGCGGTCAGCTTCATCCGCGACCTGCGCCAGGCAGCCGACCTGACCACCCTGCCCATCGGCCGCGACGTGGTGGTGATCGGCGGCGGCATGACGGCGGTGGACGCCGCCGTGCAGGCCCGTCTGCTGGGGGCGGACAACGTCACGATCGTCTATCGCCGCGACCAGTCGCAGATGGGCGCCAGCCGCCACGAACAGGACCACGCCACCGCCAGCGGCGTCCGCATCATCTGCAACGCCGCGCCCGTCAAGGTCCATGGCAACGGCACCGTGGTCGAGGTCGAGTTCGCCTATACCGCGGTCGATCCCGATGGCGGGCTGCACCTGACCGACGACCGCTTCCGCCTGAAGGCCGACCAGTTGTTCCGCGCCATCGGCCAGCGGCTGGACGGCGTGCCGCAGGAGCTGGCACTGGACGGCGGCAAGATCGGCGTCGCAGGCCCCGGCCGCACCAGCATCCCCGGCGTCTGGGCGGGCGGCGACTGCGCGGCAGGCGGCGACGACCTGACCGTCACCGCCGTGGCCCAGGGCCGCGACGCCGCCGAAGACATCGACGCCCACCTGACCGGACGCCCGGTCGAGATTCCCGGCTGAGGAGATCCATCATGGCCGACCTGCGCAGCAATTTCATCGGAATCAAGTCGCCCAACCCGTTCTGGCTGGCCTCTGCCCCGCCCACAGACAAGGAATACAACGTCCGCCGCGCCTTCCAGGCCGGCTGGGGCGGCGTGGTGTGGAAGACCCTGGGTGCCGAAGGCCCGCCCGTCGTCAACGTGAACGGTCCCCGGTATGGCGTGATCCACGGTCCGGACCGCCGCGTCCTGGGGATCAACAACATCGAACTGATCACCGACCGCCCGCTGGAGGTGAACCTGCGAGAGATCAAGTCGGTCAAGCGCGACTATCCCGACCGCGCCCTGGTGATTTCGCTGATGGTGCCCTGCGACGAGCAATCCTGGCGCGACATCCTGGCCCGGATCGAGGATACGGGCGCCGACGGCGTGGAACTGAACTTCGGCTGCCCGCACGGGATGTCCGAACGCGGCATGGGCAGCGCCGTGGGCCAAGTGCCCGAATACATCGAGATGGTGACGCGGTGGGTCAAGCAATACTCGCGCATGCCCTGCATCGTGAAGCTGACGCCCAACATCACCGATGTCCGCAAACCGGCCGAGGCCGCAATGCGCGGCGGCGCCGATGCCGTCAGCCTGATCAACACCATCAACAGCATCACAAGTGTCGATCTGGACCTGTTCGCCCCCGAACCCACCATCGACGGCAAAGGCGCGCATGGCGGTTACTGCGGGCCCGCCGTCAAGCCCATCGCCCTGAACATGGTGGCCGAGATCGCGCGCAACCCCGCCACATACGGCTTGCCCATCAGCGGCATCGGCGGGGTGACGACCTGGCGCGACGCGGCCGAATTCATGGCCCTTGGCGCGGGCACGGTGCAAGTCTGCACCGCGGCCATGACCTATGGCTTCAAGGTGGTGCAGGAGATGATCTCGGGCCTGCGCGACTATCTGGACAGCCATGACATGGCGATGTCGGATCTGATCGGGCGGGCGGTGCCGAACGTCACCGACTGGAACCAGTTGAACCTGAACTATGTCACCAAGGCCCGGATCGACCAGGACCTGTGCATCAAGTGCGGCCGCTGCTATGCCGCCTGCGAAGATACCAGCCACCAGGCCATCGCCATGAAGCCCGGCCGCGTCTTCGAGGTGATCGAGGAGGAATGCGTCGCCTGCAACCTGTGCCTGGACGTCTGCCCGGTCGAGAACTGCATCGACATGCGCGAACTGGCCGTGGGCGAGATGGACCTGCGCACCGGCATCCGCCGCGGCACCTATGCCAACTGGACCACGCATCCGAACAACCCGATGGCGGTGAAGGCGGCGGAATGAAGGCGGTGGTCGGGGCGAGAAGATTCGAACTTCCGGCCTACGGTACCCAAAACCGTCGCGCTACCAGGCTGCGCTACGCCCCGACGCGATCCGTTTAGCGGATCACGTCGCCGGTGGAAAGCCCTAGCGGCAGGGCAGTTCGGCCAAATCCTGATCCAGCGCGGGATGCGCCATGGCCTGACCGACGGCCAGCCCGAAATGGCCGGCCTCGCCCCCCGCGATCTCAAGGATCATCCGGCGTTCGGGTGATGGATCTCCGACAGCCGCGCCTGGAATCGGAGTCTCGTCCAGAGGGACGGCGTTGCGGTGGATGTGGCGGATCACCCCGGCTTCGTCCATGAAGATCAGGTCCAGCGGGATGAAGGTGTTGCGCATCCAGAAGCTGACCGCGCGGGGTTCGTCATAGATGAACAGCATCCCGTCGCCCCGTGGCAGGGACTTGCGGAACATCAGTCCCTGGGCGCGTTCGGCCTCGTCATCAGCCAGTTCGACCTGGAACGAGACGGGGCCGCCATCGGTCTGGAAAGTCGCCCGGTCGGGGGCGCAGGCGACATCGGCGGCACCGGGAAACGCCGCCAGGACGGACAGGAAAAAGGCCGCTGGCGCGACCTTATTCGGCCACATGCGCCATGAAGTCCTTGATGTCCTGCACCTGGTCTCCAAGGTGGTCTGCCGCCAGGCTGCTGCCCCCCTGTTCGGTGCCGCGATCCCAGCTGGTCACCTGGGCCGCCATGAGGCCGCGCGGGCCTTCGACGACGCGGATGCCGATCGCCTCGCCGATGGAGAGGTCGGCAAAGCCGGAATGGCGCAGCACCTCGACATGCAGGAAGACATCGTCGGGATGGCCGAAGATGTTGGCGAAGCCAAAGCCCTTGGCCTTGTCGAACCACTTCACGCGGGCGGGACGCAGGGGCAGCGCCTCGAGATGCTCGATCACGCCGTTGTCCAGATCCGCGATGGGCGCCGAGCCGTCCGAAATGGGCGGTTCGATCGACACCACCTCGGTTGCCTGCAGGCCACGCTGGGTCGGCTGCATCCAGACCGTCACGCGCGACTGGTCAGCGACCGAACTGCGTCCGAAATTCCTGAGCACGTTGGCGTGCAGCAAAATGTCCGCGCCGCCTTCCTCGTTCAGGATGAAGCCATAGCCCTTGGTCGGGTCAAACCACTTGACCAGGCCAGATACCAGCTTCAGTCCCTTCTCATCCGTCATCTTTCCACCACATGCGCTCAGCGCGTCTTGTCCTGCCCCGAATTCAACCAAACCAACCGTTCAATTTGTGCCTGCAAGCGGCGGTCGTTCACGGAAGACAAGCGCGAAACCCGCGCCTATCATTCATGGTCAGCCACCAAGGCCCGTTCGTCAAGCCCTAGGGTGACAGCCGCTGTACAATCCACGCACCAGAGGCCTCTTTGTCCCAGCGAAAGCGGTCATGCAACCGGAAAGCGCCGTCAGCCCAGAACTCGATCTGCCTTGGGGTGATTCTGAACCCACCCCAGAAGGGCGGCCTTGGCGGGTTTGTGCCGTGGCGCAGGCCTTGGCGGGCAGCTTCGGCCAGCAGCGCGGCGCGGCTTTCCAGCGGGCGGGACTGCTGCGAGGCCCAGGCCCCGATCCGGCTTTGCAGGGCGCGGCTGTTGTAATAGGCGTCGGCCTGCGGTCCCTCGACCCGCGTGACATCGCCGCGCACGCGGATCTGGCGGCGCAGGGACTTCCAGTGCATCACGAAGGCCGCCTTGCCCGTGGCCGCGATCTGCCGGCCCTTCGCGCTGTCGTAATTGGTGTAGAAGACGAAGCCGCCGCCGGCGCCCTGCCCCTCGATCTCCTTGAGAAGAACCATGCGCGCGTCGGGCAGGCCGTCCTCGTCGACCGTGGCAAGGGCGATCGCGTTGGGATCGTTCGGCTCGGTCCGTTCCGCCTCGGACAGCCAGCGTCGCGCGATGTCGAAGGGGTCGTCGCCCGCAAACAATCCGTCTCGATCAGCCATGGTGCTTTCCTTGCGCTTGATGCTAGCAACCCTTTGGCCTAAGCACCTTTTACAAAGGGTTGAAAGCGCGAGAGGCAGCACATGTCAAGCGAGCAGAAGCAGGGATTGATGGCTGGCAAGCGCGGCCTCATCATGGGTTTGGCGAACGACAAGTCGATCGCCTGGGGCATCGCCCGCGCCGTGGCAAACGAAGGTGCCGAACTTGCCTTCTCGTATCAGGGCGAGGCGCTGAAGAAGCGGGTCGATCCGCTGGCCGCGCAGCTTGGCTCATCACTGGTCCTGCCCTGCGATGTCAGCGACGAGGCATCCATCGAGAAACTGTTTCAATCGCTTCAACAGGAATGGGGCAATCTAGATTTCGTGGTCCATGCCATCGGCTTTTCAGACAAGGACCAGCTGCGCGGCCGCTATGCCGACACGACGCGCGACAATTTCCTGATGACGATGGACATCTCGGTCTATTCGTTCACGGCGGTGGCGCGGCACGCTTCGGCGATGATGCCGAACGGCGGCAGCCTGCTGACGCTGACCTATTACGGCGCGGAACGGGTGATGCCCCATTACAACGTGATGGGCGTGGCGAAGGCCGCGCTTGAAGCCAGCGTGCGCTATCTGGCGGAGGATCTGGGCAAGGACCGGATCCGCGTCAATGCGATCAGCGCCGGCCCGATCAAGACCCTGGCCGCCAGCGGCATCGGCGATTTCCGCTATATCATGAAGTGGAACGAGTTGAACTCGCCCCTGCGCCGCAACGTCACGACCGAGGACGTCGGCAACTCTGCCCTGTATCTGCTGTCCCATCTTGGCGCAGGCGTCACGGGCGAGACGCATCACGTAGATGCGGGCTATCACGTCGTGGGAATGAAGGCCGTGGACGCGCCAGACATCGCGACGGTGAAGAAGGACTGATTGCCCCGCCATGACGATCACGGCCGATCAGATTGCCTTGTTCGTCGGCACCCTGTCCCTGGCGATCCTGTCGCCCGGACCGGGCGTCATTGCCGTCAGCCAAAGCGCCTTCGCCCTGGGACGCAGGCGCGCCCTGCCCTATGGATGGGGGCTGGCTGTCGGCGCGTCGATCTGGTGCATCTTCGCGCTGCTGGGACTGACCGTCATCTTCCGCGCAATGCCCTGGACTTATGTGGCGCTGAAGATCCTGGGGGGCGCCTATCTGGTCTGGATCGCCTGGAAGATCTGGAAACACGCCCCCGACCCCCTGCCCGACCCGGCCGAGAGCAGCCGCGGGATGGGCTTTCTGGCCGGGATGATCCTGAACCTGTCCAATCCCAAGCCTGCCTTGTTCTATTCGGCGGTGCTGCTGTCGATCTTTCCCGTGCTGATGACCGCGGGCGACAAGCTGGTGATTTACGCTACGGCAGTTTCCGTCGAACTGGCATTTTATACCGCCCTTGCGTCGCTGATGGCTTTGCCTTGGCTGCGGCGTAGGTATTATGCCGCCAAATTCTGGATCGACCGCGCGGCGGGCCTGGCGATCGGCCTTCTGGGCCTGTCGCTGATCCTGCGCCACTGAAAGAGGGACTGCCATGATCGACCGCCTGCCCCACGAGAAAGGGTTCCACGTCAGCTGGGATCAATTGCACCGCGACGCCCGCGCGCTTGCCTGGCGGTTGGACGGGTCGGACTGGCGCGCCGTCGTGGCAGTGACGCGGGGCGGGCTGGTCCCCGCGATGATCGTGGCGCGCGAACTGGACATCCGTACCATCGATTCGATCTCGATCCGGTCCTACAAGGGCGTCGGCGCCGAGGCGGGCCAGGGCCAGCTCGAGGTTCTGAACAGGCCGGACCCCGCCCTGATGGGCGACGGAGAGGGTATCCTGGTGATCGACGACCTGGTCGATTCCGGCCGGACGCTGGAATTGATCCGCGAGATGTATCCGAAGGCCCACTTCGGCACCGTCTATGCCAAGCCCAAGGGCAAGCCGATGGTCCAGACCTATGTGACCGAGGTCAGCCAGGACACCTGGATCTTCTTTCCCTGGGACATGGCGCTGCAATACGTCCAGCCCTATCGCGGCGAGGACTAGGGCCGCAAAGGCCGATTTTAGGCTTGCCGCCGGAACCAGCGGGCCAATCGGGCATTATTTCCTCAATCGCGCATCGCAAGTTATGCGCGGCATATCAGGAGGAAAGACATGCGCAAGTTGATGTTGAGCACCGCCGTCGTCATGCCGTTGATCATGGGTCAGGCTTTCGCGCAGGACGCAGCGACCACGCCTGCCCCCGCCGATCCTGCGACCGACACCACGACCACGATGGGCACCGAAACCGCGCCTGCGGCCGACGCGCCGATGGAAGCCGATGCCGAGGCGGCGGCCGAGGGTGCCGCCGAAGCCGAGGTCGCTGCCAGCGGCAAGGTCGAGCAAGAGCAGGCCGCGAACGAGTTGCGGATCGACTGGATCACCGACGCGACCGTCACATCGCCCGACGGCAACTCGATCGGCGAGATCAACGACGTGATCATCGACGGTGACGCCGGGACCGTGAAGGCGGCCGTGATCGGCGTCGGCGGTTTCCTGGGCATCGGCGAAAAGCAGATCGCGGTTCCGTGGGACCAGCTGACGATCAACTATGATGCCCAGCAGATCACCAGCGACCTGACCCAGGAAGAGGCCGAGGCTGCACCGGAATATGTGTTCCGTGACCAGGAAGCGGCCCCCGATGCGGCCGGCGGTGATGCGGCTGGCGGCGGCATGGCCACCGACAGCACCACGATGACCACCACGCCGGACGCTGCGGCCACCACGACCGACCCGGCGATGACCGGGACCACCGCGACCGAGCCGATGGCGCCAAGCGCCGCACCCGCCGATGGCGCGGCAATGCCTGCCGATGGCACGATGCCGGCCGATGGGGCCGCCACCGAAGGCTCCGCCCCGGCGACCAACTGATCCCCCTGTCGCACCACGACATGATCGGCCCCCTTTCGGGGGCCGTTTCATCTTGGGTCAGTTGCCGCGCACGAAGCGGGCCGCACCTTCGGCCGCGCGCTGAAGGGCGCGGCTTTTGTTCACGGTTTCGGTGAACTCTGATTCCGGGTCGCTGTCATAGACCACCCCGCCCCCCGCCTGGATATACAGCGCACCGTCCTTCAGCACGCCCGTGCGCAGCGCGATGCACATGTCCATCTCGCCATTGGCGGCGAAATATCCGACCGCACCGCCATAGACGCCGCGCTTTTCCGGCTCCAGTTCGTCGATGATCTCCATCGCGCGGACCTTTGGGGCGCCGGACACGGTGCCCGCAGGCAGGCCTGCCAGCAGCGCGGACAGCGCATCCTCGCCCTCGCGCAACTCACCCACCACGTTCGACACGATATGCATGACGTGGCTGTATCGTTCGATGACGAACTGTTCCGTGGGCTTCACCGTGCCGGGCTTCGCCACCCGGCCCACGTCGTTGCGGCCCAGGTCCAGCAGCATCAGGTGTTCGGCTAGTTCCTTCTGGTCGCCCAGCAGATCGGCCTCGAGCGCGCGGTCCTCGGCCTCGTCCGCGCCGCGGGGGCGGGTGCCGGCGATGGGGCGGATCGTCACTTCTCCGTCGCGCAGGCGCACCAGGATCTCGGGGCTGGCACCGACGATCTGGAAGCCGCCCAGGTTCAGGAAGAACATGAAGGGCGACGGATTGGTCCGGCGCAGGCTGCGGTAAAGCGCAAGCGGCGGCAGCGGGAAATCCATCCGCCAGCGTTGACTGGGGACCACCTGGAAGATGTCGCCCGCGCGGATGTAGTCCTTGGCCTTTTCGACCGCCGCCAGATAATCGGGCTTGGAGAAGTTCGAAACCGGCTCTCCGATCCGGGCGTCGTGACCCAGGGCGCGCGGTTCGGACGGCTGGCGGTCCAGCGACCGCAGCGCGTCCATCACGCGTTCCGCAGCCTGTGCATAGGCTGCGCGGGCATTGTCCGATCCGTCGTGCCAGGCGGGGGCGCACAGCGTCACCTCTCCCTTCACGCCGTCCAGCACCGCCACGACCGAGGGTCGCATCAGCATCGCGTCAGGCAGGTCCAGCGGGTCGGGGTTCACGTCCGGCAGGTGTTCGACCAGCCGGATCATGTCATAGCCCAGGTATCCGAACAGGCCCGCCGCGACCGGGGGCACGCCATCGGGCATGGTCTCGATCCGGCTTTCGGCAATCAGCGCCCGCAGGCTGTCAAGCGCAGGCCGGTCGTCGGGCTGGAAGTCGTCCGAAAAGCGCGCATGGCGATTGATGCGGGCCTTGCCGTTGCGGCAGTCCCAGATCAGGTCGGGCTTCATGCCGACGATGGAGTATCGCCCCCGCACCTCGCCGCCCGTGACCGATTCCAGCATAAAGGACATGGGCGCCGCTTCCGCCAGCTTCAGCATCAGGCTGACCGGCGTGTCCAGGTCCGCGGCCAGCCGGATGGTGACAAGCTGGTTCTGCCCTGCGTTCCACGCCGCCTCGAAGGCGGCAAAGTCGGGTGTCAGTTCCATCACTGGACCTGCGCGTTGATGGCGTTGATCGCGGACTGGTCCAGGCTGATCCCCGCCTCGCGCTGCACGGCGCGGGCGTAATAGTCGAAGAGGTCGGACTGCAGCGACTGCTCCAGCCGGTCGCCCACCGCGTCGGTGATGCGCTGCGCATCCTCGCCTGCGAGGTCGGCCTGATCAACCGCGTCAAGGCGCAGCAGGATCACCCTGTTATCGGCATCCACGATCTCGATCTCGCCGGGTTCGGCCATGGCGAAGGCGCGGGCGACAGCGTCCGCCGGGGCATTCTCGATCCAGCCGTCGCGGGTGATATCCTTCACCTCGGTCCATTCCGGCGCGGGCTGGCCCTCGGCGGCCTCGGTGGTGAGGCGCTGTTCGGCGGCAAGGGCCAGAAGCTGGCGATGCGTTTCGGCACGGCGCCAATCGGCCTCGACTTCGTCGCGGACCTCCTCGAAGGGGCGCAGCGTCGGGGGCACGATCTCGTCCAGCCGCAGGGCGAAGACGCCGCCGTCATCCAGGCTGGCCAGTTCCGGAAAATCGGCTTCCGTGGCCTCGGCTGCGCGGTCGCGGAACGCCTGGTAGCCGGCGATGCTGCCTTCCTCGGGCGTGGCGCCTGCGGACCATTCGATGGTGCCAAGCTGCAACTCGGTTTCCTCGGCCACCTGTTCCAGCGTGGCCCCGCCTGCCAGCAGATCCTCGTATTCGGCCATGCGGTCCTCGATGGTGCGGGCCGCACGGTCCAAGGCGGCTTCGGCCCGAAGATCCTGCTGGGCTTCCTCGAAGGGGATGTTCACGGGATCCAGAATGGCGTGGACCGAGAAGAGCGCGGGTCCAAGATCGGTCTGCAGGGGGCCGACGACGCCCGGCTGTTCAAGCCCGAACACGGCCTCGCCCGCCGCGCCCAGGTCGGCCTGGGCGACCTCGCCCAGTTCGGCGTCCTCGGGCTGAAGCCCGCGCTGGATGACAAAGGACTCAAAGGGCGCGGTCCCGGCGTCGATCTGCGCCTTCGCGGCCTCGGCCTCCTCGGCAGAGGGGAAGACGAGGCGGCTGACCAGGCGACGCTCGGGCCGCTGGTATTCGTCGATATTGGCGTCATAGGCGGCGCGCAGGGCGGCCTCGTCCAGTTGAACCTCGGGGGCCAGGATTTCCGGGGTCAGCCAGACATAGGTGATCTTGCGCAATTCCGGCGCGGTGAAGCGGTCGGCATTGGCGCTGTGCCAGGCCTTCAGCGTCTCCTCGTCCGGTTCGGCAACTGGCGCGGGCAGCATGTCGGCAGTCAGTTCGCGCCAGGACACGTCGCGGCGTTCAAGGATCCACTTCGCCGTGGTCTCGACAGCCGCTTCGGGGGCGCTGACGCCACCCGCCACGGCCCGCTGGATCAGAAGGCGGGCTTCGTCGGTGCGGACCTCGCGCTCGAACTCGGCCTCGGACAGGTTCTCGCGGCGCAGCACCTCGGCATAGGCGGCGCGGTCGAAGCTGCCGGTCGGGCCGCGGAAGGCAGGCGCCTCCAGGATGGTCTGGCGCACCTTCTCGTCGCCGACGGCCACGCCGATGCGGCGGGCCTGTTCCTCAAGCGCGGCGGCGGTCACCAGCTGCGACTGCACGGCCTGCGGCAGGCCCATCGCCTGGGCCTGCGCCATGCTCATCGGCTGGCCGGTCTGCTGCTGATAGGCGTTCATCTGGTTGCGAAGCGCGCGGGCATAGTCGTCGGCGGTGATCGTCGTGTCGCCCACCGACCCGATCGAGGTCGAGCCGCCCGAAAAGCTGGTCACGCCGAAGCCGCCCAAGCCCAGGACCATCAGGCCCATCAGCACCCAGACGATCGTCGATTTTCCATGTGTCCGCAGGTTCTTCATGGCCCGGTGCTTCCCCTTCTCGTGTCGGCCTTGTCTTTAGGACGCGCGCGGCCTTGCCACAAGCCTGTCAACCCGAAAGCCCTGCCAGCCTCTCGGCCAGTTGAGCGATCCGTGGGGCGTCGACATTGGCAAAGGCGATGCGCAGGTGGCGCGCGCCGTCGGGATCGTCAGGCGGCATGAACATGGTGCCGGGCAGCGCCAGCACGCCGATGGTTGCAACCATCCGCCGCGCCAGGCTGGCCGAGGATTCGGCCAGCGGATGCTGCACCCAGGCGAAATAGGCGCCCGCGCTTTTCACCCGCCAGCCCGGCAGGCCCGACAGCGCCGCCACCGTCGCGTCGCGCCGGGCCAGCACCTCGGCCCGTTCGCCTGCCAGCCAGTCGCGCAAATTGCCCATGCCCCACAGCGCGCCGATCTGGCCCAGCTGGGACGGGCAGATCGCCACGGTGTCCAGGAACTTCTCGACCTGCGCCATCCGCGCGGTCGAGGCGATCAGCACCCCCACCCGATGCCCGGTCAGCCGATAGGCCTTGGAGAAGCTGTAAAGCTGGATCACCGTGCGGTCCCAGTCGGGCCGCGCCAGCAGGTCGTGCGGCGCCCCTGCCCGGCTGTCGAAATCGCGATAGGTTTCGTCCAGGATCAGCGCGATGCCGCGTTCCTGCGCCAGGTCGAAGAAGCGGCCCACAAGGCCGGCTGGGTATTCCGCGCCCGAGGGGTTGTTGGGCGTCACCAGCACGATCGCCCGCGTCCGGGGGCCGATCAGGGCAGCCGCACGGTCCGGATCGGGCAGCAGCCCCTCGCCGCAGGGCAAGGGCACCGCCGCGATGCCCTGCATGTCCAGCCACATCTTGTGGTTGAAGTACCAGGGCGTGGGCAGGATGACCTGATCCCCGGCCCGCGCCAGCGTCGTGATCGTTGCGCAGAAGGCCTGGTTGCAGCCCTGGGTGATGGCCACCTGCCCCGGATCGACTGTTCCGCCATAGCTGCGGGAAAACTCGGCCGCCACCGCCGCGCGAAGGTCGGGATTGCCCAGCACCGGGCCATAAAGATGCGCTTCCGGCCGGTCCATCGCCGCATCGGCCATTGCCCGGCGCAGGGCGACGGGAGGAGGCTCGACCGGGGCGGCCTGGCTGACATTGATCAGCGGGCGATCCGCCGGAAAGGTCACGCCCGCCAGCCAGCGGCGCGCCTCCATCACCGGGGGCGCAAAGGTCGCCGCAAGGGCGGGGTTCAGGGTCAGGCCTTCAGTCACGCGACAGTCCTTGCAAATCCGACAGGTCGGGGGGCAGCGAAAGATCCAGCACCGGCGCGGGCAGGCCCGGCGCGGAAGGGGTGCCGGGCAGATCCAGCGGCATCAACGGCGCGGCGTCCGGGCCTTCCGCGGCGGCGCGACCCGGCAGCAGGGGAAGGCCGGGGCGGGCCAGCGTCGCGGGACGGTCAAGCTGCGGCGCATCCTCGCCCGCGGTCGGGGTCCCTTGGACCGGGCCATCCTGGTCGCCGGCTGGCTGCGGGCGCGGATCGGGCATGGTGATCGCCACCGGCGCGGGTTCCGAGGTGGGGGCCATGACCGCAGGCGCCTCGGCCACGGCCGGGCGATCCGAGGCAAGCGGCGCGGGCAGGCTGGGCGCGAGATCGCCGCCGCGCCCGAACTCGGACCCCACGGGCAGATCGACCGCACCGGCGACAGGGGCATCGGCGGGCGGGGGGTCGGCCACCGGCGCATCGGCTTGCGGTGTCCCGGCGGGCGCGGGCGCCGCAACCGCTTCCTCTGCTTCACCGGACTGCGGCACAGGGCTGGCCTCTGGGACCTCGGCAGTCGCGGGGGTGTCGGGGGCGACTGGCAGAACAGTGGCCTGCGCGGGCTGCGCCCCTGCCTCGGCATCCGGCTGCGGCAGGGGCACGGCCAGCGACAGGGCCGCAAGGGCGGCGACGCCGACCAGCCCGCCATGCAGAAAACCCGTCCAGAAACCGCGTGCCATCTGTCCCTTCTTGCCCGTGCCGGTCTTGACCCCCCGGCGCGCTTTGCCCCATCTATAGCGGACCCATCCGGGCGGGGAAACCGCCACCATATCAGGGCGCATACCATGATCCTTCTGATCGACAACTATGACAGCTTCACCTGGAACCTCGTGCATTATCTGGCCGAGGCCGGGGCCGAGGTCGTCGTGCGCCGCAACGATGCCCTGACGGTCGAGGAAGCCCTGGAAATGGCGCCCGAAGGCATCGTGATCTCGCCCGGGCCCTGCGATCCGGCGCAGGCGGGCATCTGCCTTGACCTGATCCGCGCCGCCGCCGACCGGGCCGTTCCGCTGTTCGGCGTCTGCCTGGGCCACCAGGCCATTGGCGAGGCCTTCGGGGGAAAGGTCGTGCGCGCCAACCGGATCATGCATGGCAAGACCGACGCGATCACCCATGACGGCACCGGCGTCTTCGCAGACCTGCCCTCGCCCCTGACCGCGACGCGTTATCATTCGCTGACGGTCCAGCCCGAAAGCCTGCCCAACTGCCTGCGCGTCACCGCCACCTCGGACGACGGCACGATCATGGGCCTGATCCACGAAGCCCTGCCGGTCGAAGGGGTGCAGTTCCACCCCGAATCCATCGCGTCCGAATACGGGCACGAGATGATCCGCACCTTCCTTGCCCGCTGCACCCCCCGGAAAGCCGCGGCATGAGCGGGACCGACATCCGCCCGCTGATCGGGATCGCCGCCACCCGCCCCCTGACCGGAACCGAGGCCGAGGCCGCCTTTTCCGCGCTCTTCGACGGCGCGGCGACCCCTGCCCAGATCGGCGGGCTGCTGATGGCCCTGCGCGTGCGCGGCGAGACGGTGGACGAGATCGCCGCCGCCGCCCGCGCCATGCGCCAGCGGATGCACCGCATCACCGCCCCTGCAGGCGCGATCGACATCGTGGGCACCGGCGGGGACGGCAAGGGCACGCTGAACATCTCGACCGCGACGGCCTTTGTGGTGGCGGGCGCGGGCGTGCCGGTCGCAAAGCACGGCAACCGCAACCTGTCGTCGAAATCGGGCGCGGCGGATGCGCTGACCGCGATGAGGATCAATGTGCTGGGCGGGCCTGCCGTGGCGCAGGAGGCGGTGGCCCGGGCGGGCATCTGCTTCATGATGGCGACGATGCACCATCCGGCCATGCGCCATGTCGGCCCGCCACGCGCGGAACTGGGCACAAGAACCGTCTTCAACCTGCTGGGACCGTTGACGAATCCGGCATCGGTCCGGCGGCAGCTGACGGGCGCCTTCAGCGCCGACTGGATCCGCCCCATGGCCGAGGTCCTGCGCGACTTGGGCAGCGAGGCTGCCTGGCTGGTCCACGGCGCCGATGGCACCGACGAGATCAGCATCGCCGGCGAAACCCATGTCGCCGCGCTGAGGGATGGCGAGATCACCGAGTTCACCGTGACCCCCGAGGATGCGGGCCTGCCCCGCCACCCCTTCGAGGCGATCATCGGCGGCGAGCCGCATGAAAACGCCGCGGCCTTTCGCGCGCTGCTGAGCGGCGAACGCGGCGCCTATCGCGACGCGGTGCTGCTGAACGCGGCGGCCGCGCTGCTGATCGCCGGAAAGGCGGGCGACCTGCGCGAGGGGGCCGTCATGGCCGCAGAATCCGTCGACAGCGGGGCGGCCATGGACCGCCTGACCCGCTTGGCGCAGGTCACCGGGGCGCCCGAGGCATGAAGCCGCCCAAGGCCTGGGACCACCTGCCCTTCTTCCGGCAGGACTGGCCCGCGATCCGCGACCGGCTGAAAGGCCTGGATGACTGGCTGCCCGGCCCCGCCCTGGTCTTTGCCGCGCTCGAGGCAACGCCGCCGGAAAGGGTGCGGGTCGTGATCCTGGGCCAGGATCCCTATCCAACGCCGGGCCACGCGAACGGGCTGGCCTTTTCGGTCGCGCCCGAGGTGGCCCTGCCCCGGTCGCTGAAGAACATCTTCACGGAACTGCGCGACGACATCGGCGCGGCCCCGGCTACGGGCGATCTGTCGGGTTGGGCGCATCAGGGCGTGCTGCTGCTGAATACATCCCTGTCTGTGCCGCCGGGGGATGCAGGGCGGCACGCTTCCTGGGGCTGGGACCGGCTGGCGCGCGATGCCGTGACTGATGCACAGAAGCACGGGCCGCTGGCCTTCCTGCTGTGGGGGGCGCATGCGCAGAAGGCGGTGGCAGGACTGCCGCGCGCCGAGGATCTGGTGATCGCGACGGCGCATCCCTCGCCGCTGTCGGCGCGGCGGGGGTTCTTTGGCAGCAAGCCATTTTCACGGATCAATGAATGGCTGGAACAGCAAGGGCGGCAACCAGTGGATTGGGCAGCCTGAAACCTGCTTTGCGTCCGTTGGGTGCGTGCTTGCACGCACCGGAACCGGCCTCAACAACGGTGCGTGCAAGCACGCACCCTACGCCTCTTCGTCCTGGTCCGGGGCGTTCAGCGCTGCAAAACCCGCCTTCTGCCGGTCAGTCCACAGAAGATGAAGCGTCACGCCATTCTCGCCCGACTCCTCGCGCTCGACCACACCCGCCTCGTGCAGCCAGGCCCGGCGCCGCCCGTCCGAGAAGGGCAGCGTCACCGTGGCAGATGTCTTCGGCTCGTCCAGGGCTGCGGAGAGATGCGCGTCGATGGCGGCGATCAGGTCGTCCAGGCCCTCTCCCGACAGGGCGCTGACGGCCTGGATGCCTTCTGTGCGCGCATCGGTGCGGCGCAGGGCGGCGCGGGTGTCGGCGGACAGCGCGTCGATCTTGTTCCAGACCTCGATCAGGGCGACGTCCTCATCCACGCCCAGGCTTTCCAGGATCTCGGCCACGTCGGCGGCCTGTTCCTCGGTCTCGGGGTGGCTGATGTCGCGGACGTGCAGGATCAGGTCGGCTTCCAGCACCTCTTCCAATGTGGCGCGGAAGGCTGCGACCAGTTCGGTGGGCAGGTCGCTGATGAAGCCGACGGTGTCCGACAGGATGATCTTGCGTCCCTGTCCACCGCCCGCAGCACCCTTGGCACCCGGCAGGTGGATCGCCCGCATCGTCGGGTCCAGCGTGGCGAACAGCATGTCCTTGGCCAGAACCTCGGCCCCGGTCAGGCGGTTGAACAACGTCGATTTCCCGGCGTTCGTGTAACCCACAAGCGCGACGATGGGATAGGGCACCTTGGCGCGGGCGGCGCGGTGCAGGGTGCGGGTCTTGACCACACGTTCAAGCTGGCGGCGCAGGCGCGTCATCTGTTCGTCGATGGCGCGGCGGTCAGCCTCGATCTGGGTTTCCCCCGGGCCGCCCACGAAGCCAAGCCCGCCCCGCTGCCGTTCCAGGTGGGTCCAGGCGCGCACCAACCGCGTGCGCTGATAGGACAGCGCGGCCAGTTCCACCTGAAGCACGCCTTCGCGGGTCCGGGCGCGGTCGGCGAAGATTTCCAGGATCAACCCCGTCCGGTCCAGAAGCTTGACGCCCCAATCCTTTTCCAGGTTGCGCTGCTGCACGGGGCTAACAGGGCCGTCCACCAGCACCAGATCGACCTCTCCCTCGGTCAGGCGCTCGCCGATCTCGGCCAGCTTGCCCTTGCCGAACAGGCGACCCGCATCAGGCTTGCGCAGGCGCGCAACCTCGTCGCCCACGATCTCGATCCCCGGCAGCGCATGGGCCAGGGCCACCGCCTCGGCCAGGGCATGTTCGGGCTCGCGCCGCTGGGTGCGGCTGGCCAGATCCGGATGGATCACATAGGCGCGGGTGGGTCTTGCTTCGGTTTCCGTAAGTTCTGCCAATCAATCCTCGCCTTCGTACAGCGAAATGGGCTGACCCGGCATGATCGTGCTGATGGCGTGCTTGTAAACCAGTTGGGACTGGCCGTCGCGGCGAAGAAGAACGCAGAAATTGTCGAACCAGGTAATGACGCCCTGCAACTTGACACCGTTGATCAGGAAGATCGTGACGGGCACCTTCGCCTTGCGGACATGGTTGAGAAACGCGTCCTGCAGGTTCTGCTTGTCGCCAGCCATTCTTATTTCCGTTTTCGAACTGTCCCTGTGGTTTTTACATCTAAGCCGTTGACCGACCGCTTGCAAGCAGGTCGGACACGAAACCGTTACGGCCTAACGGCGCCAGAACTGGGGCGAGAACAGCGCCAGAACAGCCAGCGTTTCCATCCGCCCCACGATCATCGCCCCCGCCAGCACCGCCTTGGTGAAGACGGGCAACCCCGACCACCCTTCCCAGGGCGCCGAGGCGATGCCCGCCGTGCCTTCGAATGCAGGCGTCAGCGGGATGGCCGCGGCCAGGGGGCCGGTGTTGGTCAGCGCGGCGATCGACAGGATCGTGGCTGTCTCGATCTCGATCCGCTGGATCGACACAAGCGCCACCACGACGGCAATGGATGTCGCGAACAGCATGAAGAAGATGAAGGCCAGGTAAGCCCCCTCGCGGCGCAGGCGCCGGGCGATCTGGCCGCCGCCCGCGACGGAATTGGGATGCACGATCCGCTCCATCTCCCGCTGGCCGTGGCGGGCCAGCGCATAGACGCGCAGCAGCTTGACCCCGCCCGCCGTGGTCGCGACCCCGCCCCCCATCATCGCCAGCCCCGCCAGGATCAGGCCGGGCGAGGTCAGCCCCGACCAGGCCCGCGCGCCCTGCCAGTCGATCGAGGTCCAGCCGGTCGTGGTCAGATAGCTGAGGCCGTTGAACAGCCCGCCCCAGAAGGCCGCAAGCCCGCTTTCCAGGTCATACACCATCTCGGACGTTCCGGCGGGTGCCTGCGTCGCATCGATCGCGCCCAGGAAATGGCGCGTGAACAGGGACAGCGCGACCAGCGAGACGAAGGCGCAGGCCATCTTCAGCTCGGGATCGTCGGCCAGGCGATCGCTGGCCCGCAACTCGCCCCCGCCTGGCCAGAAGCGGCGGGACAGCGCCGGGATCAGGAACAGGAACACGGCCATTTCCCCCGGCAGCCCCGAACTGCCGCCGACGGGGCCAAGGACCGGAGAAATGCCACTGGTGGACAGCGTGCCCATCGACCGGCACAGCGCGATCAGCGCCGGATCCCCCAGCAGAAGCAGGATCAGCCACAGGGCAAGCGTCAGCCCCGCATAGACAGGAAACACCGCCACCGCCGACCGCATCAGCCGGTAATGCGGATGGGTCAGGACGGTCCGGAAGGCCGGGCCGGACAGATGCGGGTTGCGGTCCAGCGGATCGGCCGAGCGGGGCAGCCGTTCGTGATATTCCCGCCGCCCATAGGGCTGGGCCATGATCTCGAACCCGCCGATATGCAGGGGCGCCAGGATCGCGGTCGCGGCGACCAGGATGAACAGCCCGCCCATCCAGCCCGCCATCGCCCGCCACAGATGCAGGGGCATCGGCAGCAGATCGGCCGAGTAGAGCGAGGCCCCGGTCGTCGTCAGGGCCGAGGTCATTTCCCACCAGGCATGGAACAGGCCGGTGTCGGGCATGGCCTCGGCAAAGGGCAGCGCCATGACCAGGGGCATTCCGGCATAGACGGCCAGCATGGTCAGCAGCGCGTCGCGCGGCCGGGCCTGGCGCGGGTTGGCTGCCGTGGCAAGGCCGATCAGCCCCGCCACAACCAGCACCAGAAGGCCCGAATACAGGAAGATCCGCGCCAGTTCGTCATTGTTGGTGACCGAGGCATAGGCCGCGGGAACCATCATCGACAGCCCGGTCAGGGCGGCGACAAGAACGAACAGCGGCAGGCGCAGAAGGCCGGTCATCGCGCGTCAGAAGAAGTCGATCGAGACCTGCAGAAGCCGCTCGACCTCTGGCACGTCCTTGGTCAGGGCGAACATCAGGATCACGTCGCCTTCCTCGATCCGCGTGTCGGGGACGGGCTTCACGATCCGGTCACCCTTCTGCACGGCGCCGATCAGCACGCCTTCCGGAAACTCGATATCGCGGATCGTGCGTCCCGAGATGGGCGAGGTGGACAGCGCCTGCGCCTCGATCACCTCGGCCTCGGCGTCGCCGATGGAATAGATGTCGCGCACCCGACCGTGGCGGATATGGCGCAGGATCGTGGACACGGTGGTGGCGCGCGGGTTGATATAGGCGTCGATGTCCAGCACCTCCATCAGGGGCACCATCGTCGGGTCGTTGATCAGCGCGATGGCCAGCTTGGCCCCGGCCTGCTTGGCGCGCACGGATGCCAGGATGTTCGTCTTGTCGTCGTCCGTCACGGCCAGGACCGCGTCGGCACTGGGCACCGCCGCTTCCTCCAGCAGTTCGGCGGACAAGCCGTCGCCGTTCAGCACGATGGTGCGTTCAAGACGGTCGGCCGCGAACTCGGCGCGGCTGCGGTCGCGTTCGATCAGCTTGGCGCGGATGCGATCGGGGCGGGCTTCAAGTGCCTGGGCCACGGCAAGGCCCACGTTGCCCGCGCCGATGATGGCAATGCGTTCCTGCTTCAAGGGCGGCTTGCCGAAGATTTCCAGCGTGCGGCCCACATCCTCGCGGTAGCTGAAGACATAGATCTGGTCATGCGCGAACAACTGGTCGCCCGGTTCCGGCGCGAAAAGCCGCCCCTGGCGGCGCACGCCCACGACGATGGCGCGCAGGGTCGAGAACAGTTCGCTCAACTGGCGCAGGGGCGTGTTCAGCGCCGGGCAGTCCTCCTCCAGCACGATGCCCAGAAGCTGCACCTTGCCGCCCATGAAGGTTTCGACGTCAAAGGTGGACGGCGCGGACAGCCGTTGCAGGGCGGCATTCGCGACTTCTCGTTCGGGGCTGATGACCACGTCGATGGGCAGGTGCGACGTGGTGTAGAGATCGGAATAGATCGCATCCAGATATGCGTTGCTGCGCAGCCGGGCGATCTTGCGCGGCACCTGGAAGATCGAATGGGCCACCTGGCAGGTGACCATGTTCACCTCGTCCGAATGGGTGGCGGCGATGATCAGGTCGGCATCGCGCGCGCCCGCTTGGTCCAGCACGTCAGGGTGGCTGGCAAAGCCCGTGACGCCCTGCACGTCCAGGGCGTCGGTCGCGCGGCGGATCAGTTCGGCATTGTTGTCGATGACGGTGACATCGTTGCGTTCGCCCGACAGGTGCCGGGCGATCTGCCAGCCGACCTGGCCCGCGCCGCAGATGATGATCTTCATGCCCGTTCCCCTGCTGCCCGCAGATTGCGCGTCACGCCCTGCCTATGACGACGGGACGCATCGCGCAACTGCCCGCGATGGGCCGGGGCCGCGGTGGTCACTTGCCCATCAGGAACTCGTCCTCGGCCCGCATCCCGCCGACCACGCCCAAGGATTTCAGCTTGCGATGCAGGGCGCTGCGCTCCATCCCCACGAATTGCGCGGTGCGGCTGATATTGCCGCCGAAGCGGTTGATCTGGGCCACCAGGTATTCGCGTTCGAACATCTCGCGCGCTTCGCGCAGGGCCATGGCTGTGATCTGCGGTCCCAGGGACAGGGCGTCGCTGTTGTCGGGTGTGGCCCCCTGCGGCTCAAGCTCGGCCGGCTGGATCGGGCCGCTGCTTTCGGCAAGGATCAGCACCCGCTCGATGACGTTGCGCAGCTGGCGGATGTTGCCGGGCCACCGCATGGATTGCAGCGCGGCAATCGTTTCCTCGGGCAGTTCGCGCGGGTGCAGGCCCTGGGTCCGGTGAAACTGGTCGATGAAATGGCGGCCCAGCAGGGCGATGTCGTCGCGCCGTTCGATCAGCGAGGGCACCGCCACCGGCACCACGTTCAGCCGGTCGTAAAGCTCTTGCCGGAACCGGCCGGCCGCGATCTCTGCCGGCAGGTCGCGGTTGGTCGAGGAGATGACCCGCAAATCCACCCGCACCCGGTCCGCGCCCCCTGCCCGCACGAACTGCTGTTCGGTCAGCACGCGCAGGATCTTGGGCTGGGTGCCCATCGGCATGTCGCCCACCTCGTCGAAGTAGATCACCCCGCCATGGGCCTGTTCCAGAAGCCCCGGCTCGATCCCGCGTTCGGGCGTTTCGCGGCCGAACAGGACTTCCTCCATCCGCTCGGGCTCGATGGTGGCGCAGGGGACGGTGACGAAGGGCGCCGATGCACGGGGGCTGTGGGCATGGATATAGCGGGCGGCCATCTCCTTGCCGGTCCCCGGTTCGCCCGCCAGCATCACGCGCCCGTTGGACTTCGCCACCTTGTCCAGGTTGTCGCGCAGCCGCTTGAAGGCGACCGAATGGCCCAGCATCTCGGTCGCGCGATCGGATCCCCGCCGCAGGGTGCTGTTCTCGCGGCGCAGGCGGCTGGTTTCCATGGCGCGGTTCACCACCACCATCAGCTGGTCGATGTTGAACGGCTTCTCGATGAAGTCATAGGCGCCCTGCTTGATCGCCGCGACCGCGATCTCGATGTTGCCATGGCCCGAGATGATGATGACCGGCACATCGGGGTTGTTGCGCTTGACCTGCTTGAGGATGTCGATCCCGTCCATCCGGCTGTCCTTCAGCCAGATGTCCAGGACCATCAGCGAAGGCGGGCGTTCGTTCAGCGCCGCCAGCGCCTCGTCCGAGTTCGCGGCAAGGCGCGTCTCGAACCCCTCGTCCTTCAGGATATCCGCGACCAGTTCGCGGATATCGCGTTCGTCGTCAACGATCAGGATATCGCTCATATCGGTGCTGCCTCATCTTCTTTTGTTTTGGTCTTGCGTTGCGCGCCGCGCACGGGATGGCGTTCCCGCGGCAGGCGGATCTCGGCCAGGGCGCCCTGCCCGCCGGGGCCGTCCGACAGCGACAGGCTGCCGCCATGCTCCTCGACGATCTTCTTGACGATGGGCAGGCCCAGGCCCGTGCCGCTGGCCTTCATGGTCACGTAGGGCTCGAACAGGCGCGACCGGTCGGCGGGCAGGCCGGGACCGTTGTCGGCGATCTGGATCGTGACCGCGTCATGATCCGCCCGCAGCGTCACGGCGACCCTGGGATGCCACCCGGGGGGCGGGTTTTCGGCACGTTCGTCAACGGCTTCGCCCGCGTTCTTCACCAGGTTCGTGAAGGCCTGCCGCAGCATCCCGGCGTCGCAGTCGACGATCACTGGACCGTCGGGAATGTCGGTTGCAAGGGCGCCTTTAAGCGCGTCCTGCTGCAACAGCGCGACCTCTCGCAGCAGGGCGGCAAGGTCGGTTTCGGCCCGGTCGGGTTCGGGCATCCGGGCAAATCGGCTGAATTCGTCCACGATGCGGCGCAGGTCGCCAGTCTGGCGGATGATCACGTCAGTATACTGGTCCAAGGAGGCCTTGTCCTCGGGCGTGGCCAGCTTGCCGAACTTGCGGCGCAGGCGTTCGGCGGACAGCTGGATTGGTGTCAGTGGGTTCTTGATCTCGTGCGCGACACGGCGGGCGACGTCGCCCCAGGCGGCCATGCGCTGCGCGGTGACAAGCTCGGTCACGTCGTCGAAGGCCACCACATAGCCTTCCAGGTCGCCGTCGGTGCCGCGCCGGACCGCCATGCGCACCAGCAGGCTTTCGACGCGACCCTCACGCATCAGCCGCACCTCGTCCTGCACGGTTTCCGCGACCGAGGACGACAGCCGGTCGAACAGCGCGGCAAATTCCGGCACCGCCTCGAACAGCAGCGCGTCGATGTCGCGCTTGGGGTCCAGCCCCAGCAGGCGGCTGGCGGATCGGTTGACGAAATCTATTTCCCCCGCCGCGTCCAGGCCGATGACGCCTGACGTGACCGATGACAGGACATTGTCGAACAGGCGCCGCTGTTCGTCGCTGACGCGGTAGCTGTCGACCAATTCCTCGCGCTGCGCCTTCAACTGGCGGGTCATGCGGTTGAAGGACTGGCCCAGGGTCTGGATCTCGTCCCCCGTGTCGGGTTCGGGCACCTGCACATCCAGATCGCCGTGGCCCACCTGCTCGCTGGCCTGCGCCAGAAGCCCGATGGGCCGCGACAGGCGCGAGGCGAACCACAGCCCCAGCAGCACCGCGGCCGCGACCAGCAGCAGCGCGAAGGCCAGATAGACCAGCGAAAACTCGAACAGCACCTGGCTGCGGGTTTGTTCAAGCTGGCGATAGCTGCCGACGGTCGCGCGCGTATCGTCCACCAGCCCCAGAAGGTCGCCGTCCACGTCGCGCGTGACGTAAAGATAGCGGTCGGCCAGCGGCGGCAGGGCCACAAGAGCGCGGAACTCGTTGTTCTGCCAATCCTGGATCAGCACCACGCCTTCGGCCTGGGCGCGGTCCAGATCGCCGCTGGAGGGGGCCTCGTACCAGAACAGGTAGGACCGTTCGCCCCTGGCGCGGATCTCTCCGTTCCCGTTGATGATATAAGCTTCGCGCAGGCCCCGCTGGATCAGCGCCTGTCCCTGCCCCAGCAGCAGGCGCAACTCGCCGTCCTCGATCAGGGGGTTGGCGCGGCCCGCCTGGGTCAGGACGCTGGCAAGGGCCAGCGCATCCTCGGTCAGGTCGCTGCGATGTTCTTCCTGATAAGCCTCGGCGGCGGCCTGGGACGTGGTCACGACCTGCTGCACCCGCCCCGAGAACCAGCCCTCCAGCCCGATATTGACCAGGAAGCCCGCGAACAGCGCCACAAGCACCGTGGGCACAAGGGCCAGACCGGCAAAGACCAGCACCAGACGCGCATGAAGCCGGGATCCGGCAGCGGTCTTTCGGCGTGCCGTGATCAGCCGGGCCATGCGCAGCACGATGATTCCGATCAGCAGGATCAGATAGGCCAGATCCAGCAGCAGGATCAGCCGCAGCATCCGGCTTTCGGCGCCCTGCGCCAGCGGCCCGAGGACGGTCGTCGTCGCGATGGCCAGCAGGACGCCCACCAGCAGAACGCCAGCGGCCATGGCGCCGCGCCAATGACGCGGCAGTCCGACCTTAGCGAGCATTTCCCAGCTCAACCCTGAAGCGGCACCTGCCATTGCCCCCGCCTGCCGTCTGACGCGGCTTTCTGTTGCAGCGCCGATACGCTGGCGCCGCCCCCTGTGGCGGTTTTACATCAGTTTGCGGCGCCGTGTCACCTCGATATTCAGTTCGGTCAGCTTCTTGCGCAGGGTATTGCGGTTTATTCCCAACAGGTCGGCGCATCTCAGCTGGTTGCCCCCTGTGGCGTCCAGGGCCACCTGCAGCAGGGGCCGCTCGATTTCTCGCAGGATGCGGTCGTAAAGGCCCGGCGGAGGCAGGCTGTCGCCATGCAGGTCGAAATAGCGTTGCAGATGCGCCTCGACCGAATCCGACAAGGGGCCGTTGCCGCTGCCCAGGGAAAAACCGGGCGCAGGGCTGTCCGTCTGGACGGGCGCGACCGGCATGGCGACGGCCACGGGGGTCACACGGGCGCTGCCCTGCTGGCTCAGCGCCTCGCGCATCTCGGGCGCGGTGATGGCCGATCCGCTGGCGATCAGGGCCAGGCGGCGCATCATGTTCTCAAGCTCGCGGACGTTGCCGGGAAAGGCGTGGGCCCGCAAAAGGCCGGCCGCGTCATCGCCCAGCGTCCGGTCGGGCAGGCCCTGCGTCGCCGCGCGGGCCAACAGGTGATTGGCCAGGGGCAGGATGTCGTCCACGCGCGCGCGCAGCGGCGGCACCGTGACCGTCACCCCCGCAAGCCGGTAATACAGGTCCGACCGCAGCCGCCCCGCCGCCACGTCGGCCTGGGGATCGGGACCGGTGGTCGCCACGATGCGCGGGGCCATCGCCCGGTCCGGGCCGCTTTCCAGCGATTCGATCAGCCCGATCAGCCGGGCCTGGGCGGCGGGATCGAAGCCTGCCGGGTTTTCGATGATGATCGTGCCGCTGCGGGCCTTGTCGGCGGCGCGGGTGATCGCCTCCTCGGTCGCGTCGGCCGAGGTCAGGATCGCAAGCCCCTGGTCGCGCCGGTCAGACAGGTCGTGGAAGGACCGCGCGATGGTGGTCTTGCCCACGCCCGGCTCGCCCGCGATCAGCACGGGAAGGTCGGCGTTGAGGATGCGCGCGACCATGCGGAACAGCGCCTGCATCGCGGGGGCGTGGCCGATCAGCGGCATGGCCGGATCGGCGGCCGGACGCGGGGCCAGGGCTTCCGGGATGGGGTCCGACTTGCGGGGCCGGCGCGACAGGGCCTGGTTGGCCTTGGACATCAGGTCAGGCAGGTCGAAGGGCTTGGGCAGATATTCGAAGGCATCTGCCTCGGTCGCGCGGATCGCGGTGACGATGGTGTTCTGGGCCGAGATCACGATCACCGGCAGGTCGGGCCGCACCTCGCGGATGGCGGGGATCCGGTCGATGCCGTTGCCGTCGGGCATCATCACGTCGGTGATGACCAGATCGCCCCGGCCTTCCTCGACCCATTTCGACAGTTGCGCCAGGCTGCCCGTGGCATGGACCCGGCAGCCGGCGCGGGTCAGCGCCTGTGTCAGCACCGTCCGGATGGTGCGGTCGTCGTCGGCGATCAGAACGGTTCCGTCCATGGCGCGGGTCCTTATGCCTTGGGCAATGAAATGCGAAAAACGGTGCGGCCGGGGCGCGAATCCACGCGGATCAACGCGCCGTGGTCGGTGATGATCTTGCTGACAAGCGCCAGCCCCAGCCCGGTGCCGTTCTCGCGTCCCGACACGAATGGCTCGAACACCTGGTCGGCAATGGCGGGGGGCAGTCCGGGGCCGTTGTCCTCGATCTCGATCTGCAGGGGCAGCGGACGGCCGGTCGGGTCGGTGTCGTCGGGCGGCAGGCGCAGGGTATGGTCATAAAAGCTGCGCAGCCGGATCACCGGGCGCGCGGTATCCTTCAGCGCCTGCGCGGCATTGCGGACCAGGTTCAGGCAGACCTGGGTCAACTGGTCCGCATCCGCAAGCGCATCAGGCAGCGAGGGGTCGTATTCCGCCGCGATCGCGATCTTCTGGGCAAAACCCACGGCGGCCGAGCGACGCACCTTTTCCAGCACGTCATGGACGTTGATCGCCCGCAGGTTCGGGGCCGAGGTGTCGCCGAAGCGTTCCACCTGTTCCAGCAGCGACACGATGCGCCGGGATTCGCTGACGATCATTTCGGCCATCTCGCGATCCTCGCGGGATGCATTCATGCCGATCAGCTGCGCCGCGCCGCGAATGCCCGCCAGGGGGTTCTTGATCTCGTGCGCCAGCATCTCGGCCATGCCAATGGCGCTGCGGGCGGCGGTGCGGACCGCGCGGCTTTGCGATTGCAGCGCGCCTTCGTCCTGCGGGACCAGCAGCAGCGAGACCGCGCCGCCGATCGCCTCGGCCGGGCCGGCATGGACCGCGGCGTGGCGGTCCTGGTGGCCACCGGCGCGGTCGCCGATCTCGAAGCAGACATTGGGCTGATACAGCGCCTCGTCCCCGCGCAGCACACGGCGGATCAGCGGCGTCAGCGGGGGCTGGATGCGCAGCCGGGTCCGCATCTCGTCCCCGTCAAGCTGGCGCCCCAGGGTCGAGTTGCGCGACATGTTCAGCCAAACCTCGGCCGCGTCGTTCATCGCGGCGACCCGGCCCTGGTCGTCCAGCACAAGGGCCGGCAAGGGCAGCGTATCCCAGCCCGGCCCCGGCTGCACCTGGTCGAAGCCAGCCGGGCCTGGGCGCGTCATGCAGCCACCCGAGCATCGCCGAAGGCTTGCCGGATCAGCGCCAGCGTCGCCGCCGGGCTGTCGGCGCGCAGCATCTGGTCGCGCAAGGGCGCGCCGTTCGCGTCCGCATACCAGCCCAGGTGCTTGCGCGCCACGCGCAGGCCCAGGTCGGTGCCATAGAAGTCCAGGATATCCTCGTAATGTTCCGCCACCGCATCGGCCAGGGCATCCCCACGCGGCAGGTCGGGCGCGGGGCTGCCCACCAGGTCATGCGCGATCTGCGCCAGCCGCCAGGGCGCGCCCTGCGCGCCCCGCCCCACCATCACCGCATCCGCGCCCGAAGCCGCAAGCGCCGCACGGGCCGAGGCCGCGTCCACCACATCGCCATTGGCGACCAGCGGCGGGCGGCCCGGCAGGTTCGCCACCGCGCGGATGCGCGACCAATCCGCCTGTCCCTTGTAGAACTGCGCCCGCGTGCGGCCATGCACGGTCAGCATCCGGACGCCCGCGTCGGACGCCCGCCGCGCCAGGTCCGGCGCGTTCAGGCAATCGTCGTCCCAGCCCAGCCGCATCTTCAGCGTGACCGGCACGGACACGGCACCCACGACCGCATCCACCAGCGTCAGCGCATGGTCCAGGTCGCGCATCAGCGCCGCGCCGGACAGCCCGCCCGTGACCTTCTTGGCCGGGCAGCCCATGTTGATGTCGATGATCCGCGCGCCCATCCCTTCGACGATGCGGGCGGTTTCGGCCATCGCGCCGGCCTCGCGCCCCGCGATCTGCACGCTGACGGGCAGCGCGCCCTCGGTCAGGGCCTTGGCGCGGACGGCGGCGCGGGTGGACGGGCGGGGCGTCACCATCTCGGTCGAGGCGACCATCTCGCTGACCATCAGGCCCGCGCCGTATCGCGCAACGGCGCGGCGAAACGGCAGATCGGTGATTCCCGCCATCGGTGCAAGAAACACCGGCGGGCCAAGCCGCGTGTCGCCAAGAATGATAGGGTCGCCCAGTTGCATATCCTGTTCCTTCGCCCTGCCTGCCGCGGCCCGCAAGATCGCGTCACGGACACCCGGTGCCGCTTTTTCGACCATCTGCCAGAATGCCTAATTTGCGGGCATCATGCCCATGCCGTAAGCATAGCCTGAGCGGCACCGATGTCGCTAACATCCTGCCCAACTGTCGCAATCGGAATGGTCTTCAGCCGGTCAGATGCTTAGATGAGGGTCAAAATGCAAGGGGGACGCATGTTCCTGTCGGTTTTCGACCTGTTCAAGGTGGGCGTCGGCCCGTCGTCGTCCCATACGATGGGGCCCATGGTCGCGGGGGCGCGGTTCCTGGACGAATTGCGCCAGCAGCCCTTCCGGGCCCATGGGCTGCGTGCCAGCCTGCACGGCAGCCTTGCCTTTACCGGCAAGGGCCATGCGACCGACCGCGCGACCATCCTGGGCCTGGCGGGCTTTGTCCCCGCGACACTGGACATGGAGGCTGCGGAAGCCGCGCTTGCCCGCAACCGCGACAGCAAGCTGCTGTCGCCGGAAGGCTTGGGCGACCTGGCCTTCGACCCCGACCGCGACCTGCGCTTCGACTATGACAATCCCCTGCCCGGCCATGCCAACGGCATGACACTGTCGGCCACCGACGCGCAGGGCGACGTGATCTTCCACCGCATCTATTATTCCATCGGCGGCGGCTTCGTGCTGACGGATGGGGAATT
Organism: Paracoccus sp. AK26; assembly: GCF_011801365.1. Classification (NCBI taxonomy): domain Bacteria; kingdom Pseudomonadati; phylum Pseudomonadota; class Alphaproteobacteria; order Rhodobacterales; family Paracoccaceae; genus Paracoccus; species Paracoccus sp. AK26. Next base: position 930,423 of record NZ_CP041041.1, on the reverse strand, counting down.
GGCGAGCAAGGGCAACGACCAGCGCAGCGACAATGCGCCCGCCGTGCCCTATCCCTTTGCAAGCGCGGCCGAGATGCTGGAGATGGCCCGGTCATCCGGCAAGTCCATCGCCCGGATGAAGCACGACAACGAACGCGTCTATCGCTCGGACGCCGAGATCCGCCAGGGGCTGATGCGGATCTGGCAGGTGATGCGCGACTGCATGGACCGGGGGCTGACCACCGACGGCATCCTGCCCGGCGGGCTGTCGGTCAAGCGCCGCGCCAAGGCCATCCACGAAAAGCTGCTGGCCGAACGCGGCATGAACCTGACCGCGCCCCATGTCATCAACGACTGGATGTCCACCTATGCCATGGCCGTGAACGAGGAAAACGCGGCAGGCGGTCAGGTCGTCACCGCGCCCACCAACGGCGCGGCGGGAACGGTGCCCGCCGTGATCCGCTATTGGCTGGACCACGTTCCCGGCGCGTCGGAAAGGGACATCCCTGAATTCCTCCTGACCGCTGCGGCCATCGGCGGCCTGGTCAAGCACAATGCCTCCATCTCGGGCGCCGAGGCCGGGTGCCAGGCCGAGGTCGGCAGCGCATCCGCGATGGCGGCTGCGGGGCTGGCCGCCGTGCTGGGCGGGACGCCCGAACAGGTGGAAAACGCGGCGGAAATCGCTTTGGAACATCACCTGGGCATGACCTGCGACCCGGTGCGCGGCTTGGTTCAGGTGCCCTGCATCGAGCGCAACGGCCTGGGCGCGATCAAGGCCGTCAGCGCGGCCAGCCTGTCGCTCCGCGGCGATGGTACCCATTTCGTGCCCCTGGACGCCGCGATCGAGACGATGCGCCAGACCGGCCGCGACATGTCGGACAAGTATAAGGAAACATCGCTGGGGGGGCTGGCGGTCAACGTGCCGAATTGTTGATCGGGCCAGGCGGCGGGCTGTCGCCGCAGCCGGGCCTTGTCTGCTTGTGCGCGCGCCCGGCGGTTGCTAACGCTGGCGTGACAGTGATCCCAAAGAAGGCTGACCGATGACACCGCGTCTTGCACTCATCGCGCTGATGACCCTGCCGCTTGCCGCCTGCGAAGGCGTCAATCTTCCCACCATCGGCGGCGCCGAGCCCGAGGTTCAGGGCCACCAGGGTCCTCCGGGCGTGTCGCCGCTGGAGCAGCCGATCGAAACCGGGGCCGAGGCGCGGCCTGTGTCCACGGCCGAGGCAGCCACCTACAACACCGCGGCCTTCAGCGCGCGCGGCAACGAGCCCTTCTGGGCCGTCGACGTCGCCGGCAGCACCGCGATCTACAAGACCCCGGACAACCAGAACGGCCGCCCGATCCGCGTGAACCGCCTGAACTTCGCGCAGGGCGTCGAATATGTGGGCGTGCATTCCGGCCGTCCCTTCGTGCTGAACATCCGCGCCGCCGCCTGCCAGGATAGCATGTCGGGCGACAGGTTCCCCTTCACCGCGCGCCTGACCGTGTCGGGCCGGACCGAGGCCGGTTGCGCGGGCCCCGCCGCGGCCGAGGTGGCCCAGGCCGTCGCCGCGACCCGCGCCCCGGCCCCGGCAGCGCCGCGTACAGCCCCGGTCGCCAGCCGTCCCGCCGCCGCACGCCCTGCGCCGGCCCCTGCGGCCACGCCAGCCGCGACCGAGGCCGAACCGGCAGAAACGCCGGCAGCGACCCCCGCGCAAACGCCCGCAGCCACCCCGGCGCCGGCCGCGCCTGCGCCTGCGCCTGCGCCTGCGCCTGCGCCTGCGGCGGCGACCCCGGCGGCACCCGCGGCCACCGCTCCGGCGTCCGAGGGCACGGCAAACCTGCCCCCCGCCCCCGAGGCGGATGCAGCGCCCGCAGACCCGGCACCGGCCGCGACCACCGCGCCGCGCCTGCCCGCTGCCCCTGCCGCGACCCCGGAAGCGCCCGCCGGCGAACCGGCTGCCACCCCGCCCGCGGAATGACGGCCTGACCGTCCTGCGGCATCCATGACGCATCTGGCCCGCCATGATGCGCCGACGGGATGCCAGCAGGGCGGTTTGCCCTTATGATCCGGTCCATGTTGAACGAGGACAAGCCGATGCGCCGATCCCCCATCCTGAGACGCCTGCTGGCGACGACCCTGCCCGCCGCAATGGTGCTGGGATCGGTCAGCACAACCGCCATCGCCGAGCCGATGTACGGCCGCACCATGTCCACCTATGGCCTGCCCGGCGGCATCGACACGCCCACGGCCGAAACGCTGCCAGACGGCACGCTGGGGGCGACGGTTTCCTGGTCGGACTACGGGCGGCGGTCCAGCGTCCTGTTCCAGGCGCTGCCGGGACTGACCACGGTCTTGCGCTATTCGCGGGTCGAGGGGATCAACGACGGGCGCGGCGACGACTATATCTCGGACCGTTCGCTGGACCTGCGCTATCAGGTGCTGGACGAACAGGGCTGGCGCCCCGCCGTCGCGATAGGCTTGCAGGACTTCCTGGGCACTGGCGTCTATTCGGGCGAATACATCGTCGCGACCAAGTCGGTCACCCCGGCCATCCGCGTCTCGGCGGGCCTGGGCTGGGGCGTTCTGGCGGGCAAGTCGCGCACGATCGATTCAGGCGACGAAGGTGGCACGCCGAATGTCGATGACTGGTTCCGCGGCGGCGCACGACCCTTTGCATCGGTCAGCTGGCAGGTCAACGACCGCCTCAGCCTGGTGGCCGAATATTCCAACAACGACTATGTCACCAGATACAGCGACGGCCAGGTGGCCCAGCAGGGCAACGAGCCCGGCAACGGCCTGAACTTGGGCGCCTATTACAGCTTTGGCGACAGCTACCAGGTCGGCCTTTATTCCATCGGCGGAGAAACCTTCGGCGCGCAGTTCTCGGTCGCGCTGAACCCGCGCCAGGCGCCCTATCCGTCAGGGCTGGAAAAGGCGCCCGCCCCGGTCCGGCCGCGCCCCGCGCCCCAGGCCGATCCCGACGGATGGTCGGGTGTCTGGTCGCAGGATCCGACGGCGCAGCCCGCGATCCAGACCGCGCTTGGCGATGCGATGGCCAAGGAAGGCCAGATCCTGGAAAGCATGGCTCTTGGCCCCAACCGGGCCGAGGTCCGCCTGCGCAACCAGCGTTACATCAACCAGGCCGAGGCGATCGGGCGCACCGCGCGCCTGATGACCCGCGCCCTGCCCCCCTCGGTCGAGACCTTCGTCATCACCTCGACCGCGGACGGGGTGCCGACGTCCTCCGTCACCGTGCGGCGGTCCGACATCGAGCGGCTGGAGAATACCGAGGCCGGGCAGATCGCCGCCGCCTCGGCCCTGTCCGATGCCCCGGCGGGTGCACCGGGTCTGGTGCGCAGCGAAGGCGTCTATCCCCGCTTCCGCTGGGCCATCAAGCCTTATCTGGACCTGGGGATCTTCAGCGCCGAGGATGGCCTGACCCACGAGGTCGGCGCCGAAGCCCGCGCAAGCTACGAGATCATGCCCGGCCTGATCCTGACCGGCGCCCTGCGCCAGCGGGCCTTTGGCGACATCTATCAGCGTGGCCCGGGCAAGGGCCGCAACGACGGCAGCTTCTACGGTGTCGATGAATACCTGAACAACCCCGAGCTTGAGACGACACCCGAAGGCGTGCCGCGGGTGCGTTCGGACACGCGGATGTACACGGGCAACAAAAGCCCGGTGATCCCGGAACTGACGCTGGCCTGGTATGCCAAGCCCACGCCGACCGTCTATACCCGCGTGACCGCCGGCCTGCTGGAACGCGCCTATGGCGGCGTCTCGACCGAGGTTCTTTGGAAGCCCGCGAATTCCCCGCTGGCCTTCGGCGCCGAGGTGAACCGGGTCCGCAAGCGCGACTTCGACCAGTTGTTCGATTTCCGCGACTACGAGGTCACGATGGGCCATGTCTCGGCCTATTACGAATTCACGCAGGGCTTTACCGCTCAGCTTGACGTGGGCAAGTACCTGGCGGGCGACAAGGGCGCGACGCTGACGCTGACCCGCGAATTCGCGAACGGCTGGCGGATCGGGGCCTATGCGACCAAGACGGATCTCTCGGCCGAGGAGTTCGGCGAGGGCAGCTTCGACAAGGGCGTGACCCTGTCGATCCCGCTGGGCTGGGCCTCGGGCCAGCCGTCGCGGGAACGGGTGCAGACCACGCTTCGGTCGCTGTCGCGCGACGGCGGCGCGCAGTTGAACGTGAACGGGCGCCTGTATGACCGCGTCAGGGACAGCCATTCCGTCAAACTCTATGAAGGCTGGGGGAGGTTCTGGCGATGAACGGCGCGTTGAAGATCACGCTGGCGGCGTCGCTGCTGGGCACGCTGGCAGCCTGCGGCAATGACCAGGACACGGGTGTCTTTGGCGTCCTGTCGCAGACGGCCGGGCAGGTCATGGCCGACCGCCGTGCCCCCGACCAGCCCGCCGCCCCGCCGAAATCGGCGCAGGACGCCGCGGCCGAGGCGCTGCGCGTCAACCTGGGCCCGCTGATCCAGGCGGGGTTCGAAAGCCTGGGCCGCACGCAGGTCATGGCGATGACGGGACAGAACGGCGCCATGCGCACCTACATGACGCCGGCCGAGGAGGCGCTGATCCTGCGCGGCGGGATGCTGGTGGGCACGCGTGGCCTGGGCAACGACCTGTCGGTGGCCGAGCCCGCGACCGAGGGGCTGATCCGCGCCGGCGCCGCTGGCACCGGCACCCGGATCATGCGCTATTTCGCGGGCGACGGGATCGAACGGCCGTTGCAGTTCACCTGCACCGTCGGTGCAGGCCCCGCCCCCGGCGTGACTGTGGAGAACTGCGAAGGCCACGGCACCACCTTCCAGAACAGCTACATGGTCCAGGGCGGGCAGATCGCGGTATCGCGCCAATGGATCGGGCCGGCCCTGGGATACGTCACCATCCAGACGCTGCGCCCCTGACGAAGGAACGGCCCCGCGAGGGGCCGTTTCTCATGCGGCGGCCAGGTAGTCCCGGATAGCCGCGCGCACGCCCTGGTCCTGCACGATCTTCAGCCTGCGGGCGAAGGCCTGCCGAAAGCGCGGGTTCGCGGCCAGGGGCCCGAAGACGGCTTCATTCGCCAGGAAGGCCAGCGGGTCGCGGCGCGACGCGAGGGCATAGTCGCGCAGGGCATCGCTGTTGTCGTCATTGGGGGCGATCGCATGGCCGGCCTCGTCCGTCCTTTCGCAATAGCGGCACCAGAAGGCCACCTCTTGCGCCAAACCCTCGATGTCGCGGTCGTCCTTCAGCGCGTCGGCCAGGGTCGGCAGGATGAACTTGGGCTGCCGGTTCGACCCGTCCAGGCACAGGCGCGGGATCGTGTCCCCCACCTCGGGGTTGGCAAAGCGGCTGACGATCAGGTCAAGGTAGTCGTCATAGCTAACGCCGGGGATGGGCTGCAGCGTCGGGATGATCTCTCGCATCTCCAACGCACGCAGCCAGTCCGCGACTTGCGGGTCGGCCATGGCGTCATGGACGAAATGGTGCCCCAGCAGCGCGGACGGATAGGCAATGGCCGCGTGCCCGCCGTTGAGGATCCGCAGCTTCATCAGCTCGTGGCGGCTGACATCGCTGACAAATTCAGCGCCGACCTTTTCCAGCGGCGGGCGGCCCTGGGGAAAGTGATCCTCGAGCACCCATTGGCGGAACGGCTCGCAGACGACAGGGGCGGCATCGATGATGCCGAAGCGGTCGCGGACAAGCGTGCGTTCGCGGTCGGATGTGGCGGGCGTGATGCAGTCGACCATCGAGTTCGGAAAGGCCACCTTGCGCCGGACCCAGTCGGCCAGCGACGGGTCCGACAGTTGCGCCAGTTCCGCGACGGTCCGGGCGCAGACATGGCCGTTTTCCGGAAGGTTGTCGCAGGACAGCACGGTGAAGGGCTCAAGCCCCCCGTCCCGCCGCTGCCGCAGCGCCGCCAGGATCATGCCGAAGACCGTGCGCGGCGCGTCCGGATGGGCCGCGTCATGGGCGATGTCGGGATGCGCGGCGTCAAAGCCATTGGTCTTGGCATCGACGTAATAGCCGCCCTCGGTGATGGTCAGCGACACGATGCGGATCGACCGATCGGCCATCGCCGCGATCACCGCCTGCGGATCGACCGGCACGAAATCGACCATCGACCCGATCACGCGGGCATTCAGCCCGTCCGGGTCCAGTTCGACAACCGTGGTCAGCCAGTCCTGCGCGGCCAGCCGGTCGCGCATCGCGGCATCGCCCTGCCGCACGCCTGCGCCGATCAGCGCCCAGTCATGGCCCTCGCCCGCCTCGAAAAGCTGGTCCAGATACCAGGCCATATGCGCGCGGTGAAAGTTTCCGACGCCGACATGGACGATCCCGGGGCGCAGCGCGGCGCGGTCATAGCCGGGGCGGCCCACTGCGTCCGGCAGGTGATCAAGGGCGGATGCGTTCAGTGAAACGGCCATGGCCGGAACCTTTCTTCTGGGGGACAAGCCTCAGCTCATCCAGTTGCCGCCATCGACGTTGTAGGTCTGGGCGACGATGTAGTCGGCATCACGCGAGGCGAGAAAGATCGCCATGCCGGTCAGGTCGGCGGCGGTGCCCATGCGGCCAAAGGGGACGGCGGCGCCCACTTCGCGTTTTTTCTGGCCGGGGGCCTTGTTCTCGTATTTCGCGAAGAAGGCGTCCACGCCGTCCCAGTGTTCCCCGTCCACCACGCCGGGCGCGATGGCGTTGACGTTGATGCCGTGTTCGATCAGGTTCAGTCCCGCCGATTGCGTCAGGCTGATGACGGCGGCCTTGCTGGCGCAATAGACCGCCACCAAGGCCTCGCCCCGCCGCCCCGCCTGGGACGCCATGTTGATGATCTTGCCGCCCTGCCCGCGCGCGATCATGCCGCGCGCCACGGCCTGCATCATGAACAGCGGGCCCGAGACGTTGACCGCGAAGATGCGGTCGTAATCGGCGCGGGTGATTTCCACAATGGGGGCCGCCGTGAACAAGGCGGCGTTGTTCACCAGGATGTCGATGCCGCCGAATGCGCCTTCGACCTCGGCCACGCAGGCGTCGATGCTGGCCTGGTCGGTGACGTCCAGGCGCACGGCGATGGCGCCTTCGCCAAGACCGTCTGCCGCCGTCCGCGCTGCGTCGATGTTGATGTCGCAGATCGCCACGCGGGCGCCTTCGCCCAGATAGGCGCGGGCGAATTCCAATCCGATCCCCCGTGCGGCGCCCGTGATCAGCGCGCGCTTGCCGTCCAACCGTCGCATCAGATGCGGTCTCCGTTCTTGTCGAAGCGATGGATTTTCCCCTCGTACGGGGTCAGCCAGACGGTGTCGCCGTGGTGAAGATCGACCTCGCCGGTGGACCGCACGGTGATGGTTTCGGCCAGGCCGGTGTCCTCGACATAGAAGAAGCTGTCCGATCCCAGGTGTTCGCTGACGCCGACGCGCCCCTTCCACTTTCCTTCGGTGGCCGAGATGCGGATATGTTCCGGCCGGACGCCAATGGTCTGCGCGCCGTATTCGGCCGCCGCCGCACCCCCGAACAGGTTCATGCGCGGACTGCCGATGAAGCCTGCCACGAAGACATTGCGGGGGCTGTGATACAGATCCAGCGGCGACCCGACCTGCTCGATCCGGCCCGCCTGCAGCACCACGATCTTGTCGGCCATGGTCATGGCCTCGACCTGGTCGTGGGTGACATAGATCATCGTGGTCTTCAGCCGGTTGTGCAGTTCGCTGATTTCAAGCCGCATCCCCACCCGCAGCGCGGCGTCCAGGTTCGACAGCGGCTCGTCGAACAGGAAGGCGGCCGGTTCGCGCACGATGGCGCGGCCGATGGCCACGCGCTGGCGCTGGCCGCCCGAAAGCTGGCCGGGGCGGCGGTCGAGGTAGTTGGTCAGGTTCAGCGCCTTTGCCGCCGCCTCGATCCGGCGTTCCTGTTCGGCCTTGGGCACGCCCGCCATCTTCATCGGAAAGGCGATGTTCTTTCGGACCGACATATGCGGGTAAAGCGCATAGGACTGGAACACCATCGCCAGCCCGCGCTTGGCCGGGGACGCTTCTGTCGCATCCGCCCCGTCGATCAGGATGCGCCCGTCGCTCACATCCTCCAGCCCCGCGATCAGGCGCAGCAGCGTCGACTTGCCGCAGCCCGAGGGACCCACGAAGACCACGAATTCGCCGTCGTCGATGGTCAGGTCCAGGGGCGGGATCACCTCGACCTCGCCGAACCGCTTGGCCACGCCCTGCAGGGTTATCTGTCCCATGAATGTTCCCCTTATTTCACGGCGCCGAAGGTCAGGCCCCGGACCAGTTGTTTCTGGCTGAACCAGCCCAGGACCAGGATCGGCGCGATCGCCATGACGGATGCCGCCGACAGCTTCGCCCAGAACAGCCCCTGCGGGCTGGAGAAGCTGGCGATGAAGGCCGACAGCGGCGCGGCATTGGTGGTGGTCAACTGGATGGTCCAGAAGGCCTCGTTCCAGGCCAGGATGATGTTCAGAAGCAGCGTCGAGGCGATGCCCGGGATCGCCATGGGCGTCAGCACATACAGGATCTCGTCGCGCAGGCTGGCGCCGTCCATCCGCGCGGCTTCCAGGATCTCTCCGGGGATTTCGCGGAAATAGGTGTACAGCATCCAGACCACGATCGGCAGGTTGATCAGCATCAGCAGGACCGTCAGCCCGATCCGCGTGTCCATCAGCCCCGTGCGCAGGAAGATCAGGTAGATTGGCACCAGCACGGCCACGGCGGGCATCATCTTGGTGGACAGCATCCACATCAGGATGTCCTTGGTCCGCTTCGTGGGCGAGAAGGCCATGGCCCAGGCTGCCGGGATCGCAACGATCAGCGCCAGCAACGTGGACCCCACCGCCAGGATCACCGAATTGGTGAAGGGCCGCCAGTAGTTGTTCTGGCTTTGCACCGTCTGGAAGCTTTCCAGCGTGAAGGACGGGATCAGGTCGAAGCCCGCGATGGCCTCCTGTTCCGTCTTCAGGCTGGTGATGATCGTGTAGAGGATCGGAAAGAAGATCAGCAGCGCCACGAACCAGGCGGCGACGGTCCAGCCGATGCGGGCGTTGCGGGATGTTGCGCGTGCCATGTGTTGCCCCTCAGTCCAGGTTCTTGCCGACGGCGCGCATCAGGAAGATGGCGATCAGGTTGGCCAGGATCACGGCGATGATGCCCCCCGCCGCCGCGCCGCCGATGTCGAAGTTCAGCCGGGCCGCGCGATAGATCAGGAAGGTCAGGTTGGTGGACGCAAAGCCGGGACCGCCGTTGGTCGTCACCAGGATTTCCGCATAGATGCCCAGCAGGAAGATGGTCTGGATCAGGATCACCACGGTGATCGCCCGGGCCATGTGCGGCAGCACCAGATAAAGGAACCGCGCATAGGCAGGCGCGCCGTCCATCTCGGCCGCTTCCATCTGTTCGGTGTCCAGCGATTGCAGGGATGTCAGCAGGATCAGCGTGGCGAAGGGCAGCCATTGCCAGGCCACGATCAGGGTGATCGAGAACAGTGGATACTGCGCGAACCAGTCCACGGGGCTGGCGCCAAAGAATTGCGCCACGTCCGCCAGCACGCCGTATGACGGGTGCATGATCATGTTCTTCCAGATCAGCGCGGCGACCGGCGGCATCACGAAGAAGGGGCTGATGACCAGGATCCGAACGATCCCCTGTCCCCAGATTGGCTTGTCGATCAGCAAGGCGATCGCGATGCCGCCGACGACCGTGATGAACAGCACCCCCAGCACCAGGGCCAGCGTGTTCCAGATCGCCTCGACGAAGGCGGGATCGGTGTAGAAATACTGGTAATTGAACCACCCCGCCCAACTGGTCATGCCGGGGTTCAGCAGGTTGTAGTTCAGGAAGGAATAATACAGCGTCATGCACAGCGGCACGATCATCCAGATCAGCAGAAGGATGATCGCGGGCGCCCGCATCAGCCGGGCAAGCCCTTGGGTCTGGCGTGTGGCCATGGCGGAAAGCTCCCTTGTCGGCCGGGCATGTGCGCCCCGAAGGGGCACCGCCCGGAGGAGGGCCGGACGGTGCCTGACAGGTGACGGTGGAACTCGTTACTTGATGTAACCGGCGCGGGTCATCTCGCGCGTGGTATTGGCCTGGGCGGCTGCAAGGGCGTCTTCAGCCGACATCTGCCCGGCAAGCGCCGCCGAGAACTGCTGGCCGACCGCCGTGCCGATGCCCTGGAACTCGGGGATCGCGACGAACTGGCCGCCCGTGTAGGGGATGTCCTGCACGGATGCCTTTTGCGTGTCCGCCGCATTGATCGCCGTCAGCGTCATCGCGGCAAAGGGCGCCTCGGCCTGATAGTCGGCATTCTCGTAAAGCGAGGTCCGCGTGCCCGGAGGTGCGGCGCGCCAGCCCTCTTTTTCGGCCACCAGCTCGGTATAACCCTTTGAGGTCGCCCAGGCGATAAAGGTCTTGGCCGCGTCCTGCGCGTCCGAGGATGCCGGGATGGCCAGGCTCCAGGCCCAAAGCCAGTTGCCGTGGTTGTCCACGCCTTCCTTGTTGGGGAACTGGGCAAAGCCCACGCTGTCTGCCACGGTCGAATCCTCGGGGTCGGTCACGAAGCTGGCGGCGACGGTGGCGTCGATCCAGATGCCGCACTTGCCCTGCTGGAACAGCGACAGGTTCTCGTTGAAGCCGTTGGACGACGCTCCGGGCGGGCCGTATTCGTTCATCATCGTCAGGTAGTCGGTCAGCGTGGCCTTCCACTCCTCGCTGTCGAACTGGGGCTGCCAGTCGGTGTCGAACCAGCGTGCGCCATAGCTGTTGGCCATCGCGGTCAGGAAGGCCATGTTCTCTCCCCAGCCGGGCTTTCCGCGCAGGCAGATGCCGTATTGCTCGGCCGACTTGTCCGTCATCGCCTGGGCGGCATTCATGATGTCGGTCCAGGTCGGTTCCTCGGGGATCGTCACGCCCGCGGCTTCGGCCAGGTCGGTGCGATACATCACCATCGCCGATTCGGCGTAGAAGGGCGCGGCGTAAAGCTGGCCGTCGACCGACAGCGCGTCGCGGACCGCCGGGATCAGGTCGTCGGCATCGTAGTCCGCGCCCAGGTCCAGCGGCACCAGCCAGTTCTGCTTGGCCCAGATCGGAACCTCGTAGGTGCCGATCGTCAGGATGTCGTATTGGCCGCCCTGAGTGGCGATGTCGGTCGTCACGCGTTCGCGCAGGATGTTTTCCTCGAGCGTGACCCACTCGACGTTGATGCCCGGATTGGCGGCGGTGAATTCGTTGGTCAGGCCCTGCATCCGGATCATGTCGCCGTTGTTCACGGTCGCGATCGTGAGGGTGACGTTGTCCTGCGCTGCCGCGATGCCGGCAGATGCGCACAAGGCCGTCGCGCCCATCAAGGCGCGGAAAGTGATGGTCATGCTATCCTCCCCATGTCGTTTGGGCATTTGCCAAACCGACGGGCAAATATTCACAAAGGCCGCAGATTCTGTCAATCGCCAAAATTGCATGGCGAAACCGCCGCCTGATGGCGGGGGATCAAAGACAAGATGTCCCGGGATCAGTCGGCCAGCAGCCGTTCCGCTGTCGCCTCGGAGGTGACAAGCCCGTTCACCAGCCGGCCCACAAGCGCCGCCCTGATGGCGGGCACCTTTGCCTCACCTGTCGCGACGGCAATCACCGGGCGCTGCGAGGCGCGCGGCAGCGGGGCCGAGGCGACGCGGGCGTTGAAGGCGCAGTCGATGACCTGGCCGCCGCGGTCGTAAACCCAACTGGTGATCTCACCCACCGCGCCCAGGGCGGCCAGTTCGTCCATCTCGGCCCTGCTGACGAAACCGTCCACGAACAGGGGCGCGCTGCGGTCCATCTGGCCGATGCCGACCAGCGACAGATCGGCCTGCTTGGACAGGCGGATGGTGTTGCGCACGGCATCCTGGCCGCGCATCGCCGCCAGTTCGGCCGGATCGCGCGCCAGCACCGGCAGGGGATAGGGGTAATGCGGCGCCCCGATCCGTTCGGCCAGGCTGATCGTGGCGTTATAGGGCGAGGCCGAGCCGTCCTGCATCATGTTTCCCAGCCGGGACACCACCACGTGCTGCGGGCAGGCCATGCGTGGCAGTTGTTCCACCGTGGCTTTCAGCGCCCGGCCTGTGCCCAGGCTGACAACCCGCCGTTCGGGCGATTTCAGCACCCGTTCCAGTTCCACCGCGGCGGCGATCGCAATGCCGGTCAGCAGGTCGGGGGCATCGGGGTCCGATGGCACGACCTCGCAGGATGCCAGCCCGAAACGATCCGCCAAGGCCTCGGCCAGATCCATGCAGCGCGCGATGGGATGATCGACGCGCACCTTGATCAGCTTCTCGCTGACCGCCATCGCGACCAGGCGCTGCGCGGATTGGCGGCTGACGCCCAGCTTGCGCGCGATCTCGTCCTGGGTGTTGCCTGCGACATAATAAAGCCAGCCGGCCCGCGCCGCATCGTCCAGGCGCACCGCCTCGGGGCTGAATCTGCCGGCGTTCACGGGGTCGACGCTCCTTCCTGTAGGCTTGCCAACAGTTGGGAGAATTCGTCCCAATTGTCAAAGGACCGCAGGCCCGGCGGCAAGGCCATCGGCTCGGCCCCGCGCAGATGGGCGCCGCCGGCGTAATGCAGGACCGCCATTCCGGCGGCAAGACCTGCGGCAATGCCGGGGGCGCTGTCCTCGACCACAAGTGTCCCTTCCGGTGCCGCGCCCATGCGTTGGGCGGCAAACAGGAACAGGTCGGGCGCGGGCTTGCCGCGGCTGACCTGACTGGCGGTGAAGACGCGGCCTGCGAACCGTCCGGCCAGGCCCAGGACCTCCAGCGTATGCGCGACCCGCTGCGGGCTGGAGGATGTGGCGATGCAGGCCGGAATCCGCAGGCCGTCCAGGATCGCCCGGACCCCGGGCGTCGGAAGCAGTTCCGTGGTAAAGCGGTCCAGCAGGCGCGCGCGGTAATCTGCCTCGAAGCTGTCGGGCAAGGGGCGGCCATGCGCCTGGCGAATCGTCTGCGCGACGGTGGGAAAGCTGCGGCCCAGGAAGTCGCGGCGCACGTCTGCGGGCGTCACGGCAATGCCCAGGGCCGCCAACTGGTCGATCAGCACGGATGCCGACAGGACCTCGCTGTCGGCGATCACGCCGTCGCAATCGAAGATGATCAGTCCGATGCCCATCGCCCTGCCCCCTGCGACGCCCCCCTGCGACGCCCCCTGCGACAGGGCTTGCGATAGCACAAGCAGCGGGCCGCGCGAACCCCGTGCAACGGGCCGTCAATTGTGTCACGAATGCCCTGCCCCAACCGATGGATCCCATGCGCGCCGTCCTGATCACCCCGCCCCTTCACAGCCACCTGCGCGCCTTCGAGGCGCTGGCCCAGGAACTGACGCGACGCGGGCACGAGGCGATCTTCGTGACCGAACCGGGCATCGTCCTGCAGGGCGGCGCGGCCCAGGTCACCCTGCCCGGCCCCGCTGCCCGCCCCCAGCCCCGCCGCCTGCTGCCCGAGATCCTGGCAGGCGCGCGCCGCACCGACCGGCTGTACCGTGACGGCCTGTCGGTGATCCGCAACCTGGCCCCTGACCTGCTGCTGGGCGACCAGATGGAGCCTGCCTCGGGCCTTCTGGCGCGGGCGGCGGGCGTGCCGCTGGTTTCGGTCGCCTGCGCGGTGCCGATGGATCCTGAACCCGGCATCCCCCTGCCCTTCCTGGGCTGGCCTCATGATCCCACCGCCGATGGCCTGCGCCGCAATCTGGGGGGCGAACGGGTGGCCGACCTGCTGATGACGCCGCAAACGCGGGTGATCCGCCGCTGGGCGCAGGCTTGGGCCTTGGGCGATCTTGGGCGGCTGCAGGACTGCCTGTCGCCTGACCTGGCGCTGTCGCAGATGGCGCCGGGGTTCGATTATCCGCGCCCGGCAAACGGGGGCCACATCGCGGCTGTCGGACCCTTCCGCAAGGGGCAGGTGGCACAGGATTTCCCCGACGACATCCGTCCCGATCCGCAGCGGCCCTTTGTCTATGCCTCGCTGGGGACGTTGCAGGGGCATCGCGCGCGGCTGCTTGCGCGCATCGCGCGGGCCTGTCGGCAGGCGGGGGCGCAGGTCCTGGTGTCGCACGCGGGATCGCTGACCGAGGATCAAGCCAGCGCCATTCCCGCCGACTGGGTGCGATCCTTCGTGCCCCAGCAGGCGGTGCTTGAACGCGCGGATCTGTGCGTGACCCATGCGGGGCTGAACACGACGCTGGAATGCCTTGCCGCGGGGGTGCCGATGCTGGCCATTCCGCTGACGCATGACCAGCCGGGGGTGGCCGCGCGGATCGAACGGTGCGGCGCAGGGCTGCGGCTGCAGCCCTGGCAGCGCGGCACAGGGCGGATCGCGCAAGCGGTGCGCGACCTGCTGTCCGATCCCGCCTTCAGGCAAGCGGCAGCCCGGTTCGCGGCCCAATCCCCGGGATGGCAGGGGGCGGCAGGCGCGATCGACCGGGTCGAGGCGATGATCAGGACGTCAGCACGCGCCAGAGCCCGATGACATAGCCGTCGCCCACCCACAGGGTCAACAGCAGCTCCACCGCGACGGCGATGGCCGCAACGACCCAGCCCGCAAGGGGCAGCGCCAAGGCCGCTCCGAAAACCGCGGCGGCCGTGTCGCTGAAGGAATTGACGATGCTGTCGCCGTGATAGGCCAGCGGATCGCCCGAGGAATAGCCGAACATGTCGATGGTGACGGGCAGGTTCTCGGCGATTTCCCAGACAGTGCCGCTGACGACGACCGCCGCCATGATGGTCCACAGCGGCCAGTCGGGCCGCTTCCAGAAAACCAGCTTGGCCAGCACCGCGCCAAAGACCAGGTGCAACAGGCTGTAGGGGTCCAGCACCGTCTGCGAATTCAGGCCCGCCTGGTCCGGCATGGCCCAGATCTGCCCGCAATCGCAGTTCAGCGGCCGCCCGAGGATCAGCAGCATCACCAGCTTGCCCAGCAGCGCCAGCACGATCAGTGCGACGGCTTGTCGCCCCCTGCCGTAAGGCCGCGGCAATTTGCTTGCATCCAGCGTCAGACTGGCGGATCGTTCGTCCGAAATCAGCGGGGCCGGGCGGTTTTCATCTGTCATCTCCTCCAAGGTAAAGACGCAGCCCGCCAAGACAAGGGGCCACAAGATACAAAAGGTTAGGACGAATCAGACGGGCCGGATCGTGGTCGCGGGGGCGGGACTTGCAGGCTCGCTGGCGGCGTTGCGGCTGGCGGGCGCGGCGGATGTGGTGCTGATCGACCAGCGTCCCGAACCCCTGGCCGGCCACACCTGGTCCTTCCATTCGGGCGATGTTGATTCGGCGCAGCGTGCCTGGCTGCAACCGGCCCTGCGCTGCCAGTGGGACGGGCAGGACGTGCGCTTCCCGGGTTATGGCCGCCAGCTTCGGTCGGGCTATGCCTCGATCGATGCGGACAGCCTGGGCGCGGCCTTGTCCGGCGTGGCGGGGGTGACGCGGATCACCGGGCGGGTCGCATCGGTCGACGCAGGGGGCGTGACGCTGGCAGATGGGCAGCGGATCGAGGGCGACCTTGCCGTCGACGCGCGCGGCTTTTCGCCCCATCCGTCCATCGAGGTGCGTTTCCAGAAGTTCCTGGGCCAGGAGATCCTGCTGGAAGCGCCCCACGGGCTGACGCACCCGGTCATCATGGACGCAACCGTCCCGCAGATGGACGGCTATCGCTTCTTCTACCTGCTGCCCTTTGACGACCGCCGCCTGCTGGTCGAGGCCACCTATTACTCCGACGGCGCCAGTCTTTCGTCCGCCGACCAACGCGCGGGCATCGCAGAATATGCGGCGGGCCAAGGCTGGCGCATCGCCACTGTCGAGCGCGAGGAGAACGGCGTCCTTCCGATTGCCCTGCGCTTTGACGCGGACGCCTTCTGGCGGGGCATCCCCGCCGACCTTCCGACCATCGGGCTGCGCGCGATGCGCTTTCACGCGCTGACGGGATACAGCCTGCCGCACGCGGTCCGCAGCGCCGACCTGATCGCCCGGCACTGGCGCCAGGGCGCACAGGTCCTGGCCGGGGCGCTGCGCGGCGATTCGCTGGCCGACGCCAAGGCGCAGGGCTTCTATCGCCTGCTGTCGCGGATGCTGTTCGAGGCTGCCGCCCCCGACGAACGGCGCCACGTGATGGAACGCTTTTATCGCCTGCCCGAGCCGCTGATCGAGCGGTTCTATGCCGGGCAAAGCACATGGGCCGACAAGGCCCGCATCCTGACGGGCCGACCGCCCGTCCCGGTCGGGCGCGCGCTGCGCTGCCTGCCCGAAACCTTCAAGGTGAAGCCTGCATGAAACACTCTCCCGGCAAGACGGCCGCCGTCATTGGCGCGGGCCTAGGCGGCCTTGCGCTTGCCATCCGCCTGCAAAGCGCGGGCATCGCGACCACGGTCTTCGAAAAGCGCGACAAGCCCGGCGGGCGGGCCTATGTCTATCACGACGCGGGCTTCACCTTCGATGCCGGGCCGACGGTCATCACCGATCCCGACTGCCTGAAGAAGCTGTGGCGGCTGTCGGGCCGCGACATTTCCGAACACGTGACCCTGCTGCCGGTGGAGCCCTTCTATCGCCTGTGCTGGGAAGACGGGACAGTCTTCGACTATGCCGACGACCAGCCCTCGATCGAGCGCCAGATCCACGCGATCAACCCCCCCGATGTCGAGGGGTATCGCCGCTTCCTGGCCTATTCCCGCGACGTCTATCGCGAGGGCTATGAAAAGCTGGGCACCGTGCCCTTCCTGCATTTCTCGGACATGATCCGCGCCGCGCCGCAGCTGGCCCGCCTTCAGGCCTGGCGGTCCGTGCATTCGATGGTGGCGCGCCACATCAAGGACGAACACCTGCGCCAGGCGTTCAGCTTCCACACGCTGCTGGTGGGCGGCAACCCGTTCACGACCTCGTCCATCTATGCCCTGATCCATGCGCTGGAACGCCAGGGCGGCGTCTGGTTCGCCAAGGGCGGCACGGGCGCCCTTGTCGCGGGCATGGTGCAACTGTTCCAGGACCTGGGCGGCACCCTCCACCTAGACAGCCCCGTCGACCGGATCGAGACCGAGGGCAACCGCGCCACCGCCGTCCATGCGCGCGGCCAGCGCCATCCCTTCGACATGGTCGCCAGCAATGCCGACGTGGTCCACACCTATCGCAACCTTCTGCGCGACCCCAAGGGCGACAAGCTGGCCCGCAAGCGCCATTCCATGTCGCTGTTCGTGATCTATTTCGGGCTGCGCGGCCTGCGCCCCGAGTTGCGGCACCACATGGTCCTGTTCGGCCCCCGCTATCGCGAGTTGATCGGAGAGATCTTCGGGGGCAAGCAACTGGCCGATGACTTCTCGCTTTACCTGCACGCGCCGTCGGTGACAGATCCCGGCCTCGCCCCGGAAGGGTGCAGCGCCTATTACGTCCTGGCCCCGGTGCCGCATCTGGGCACTGTTGACATGGATTGGGACAAGGCGGCCGAGGCCTATCGCGACCGCATCCTGGATTATCTGGAAGAACGCTATATCCCTAACTTGCGCCGCGACCTTGTGACGGTGCGCCACTTCACGCCGCAGGACTTCAAGACGGAACTGAACGCGCATCTGGGATCGGCCTTTTCCATCGAGCCGATCCTGACCCAAAGCGCCTGGTTCCGCCCCCACAACCGCGACGAGCGGCTGGAGAACATGTATATCGTCGGCGCGGGCACCCATCCCGGCGCCGGCATTCCCGGCGTCGTCGGATCGGCCGAGGCCACGGCGTCGCTGATGATCGGGGAACGGGCATGAGCGACGCGACCCTGGACCAGGCGCGGCAATCCATCGCCGTGGGGTCGAAAAGCTTCGCCATGGCGTCCAAGTTCCTGCCCGCCGGGATGCACGAGGATTGCGTGATGCTTTACGCCTGGTGCCGCCACGCCGACGACGTGATCGACGGGCAGGAGGCGGGCTTTGCGGCCACGGCCCAGGGCGATCCTGCGGCCCGGCTGACGGAACTGCGCGACCTGACGCATCGGGCGCTGCGGGGCGATGCGGCCGCGCCGGTCTATGCCGGGCTGGCCCGCGTCGTGGCAGCCCGCGACATCCCGCACCGCCATGTCGATGAGCTGCTGGACGGCTTCGCGATGGACGTGAACGGACAGGTTTATCACACGATGGGCGACCTGCTGGAATACTGCTATCGCGTGGCGGGGGTCGTCGGCGTGATGATGGCCCGGATCATGGGCGTCCGGGACGAGGCTGTCCTGGATCGCGCCAGCGACCTGGGCCTTGCCTTCCAACTGACCAACATCGCTCGGGACGTCATCGATGACGCGCGGATCGGGCGAACCTATCTGCCGCGCGATCTGCTGCGGGCCGAGGGGATCGAGGCTGTGGACCCCGACGACCTGTCCCAACGCCCTGCCTTGCACCGCGTCGCGCTGCGCCTGCTGGACGATGCCGAGATCTATTATCGCAGCGCGGACGTGGGCATTGCCGCCCTGCCCCGCCGCCCGGCCCTGGCCATCGCTGCCGCCCGCAACATCTATCGCCAGATCGGCGTCAAGCTGCGGGCGCAGGGACCGGATGCCTGGAACGGGCGGCTGTCCACGACCAAGGGCGAAAAGCTGCGGCTGGCGGCCAAGGCGGTCGGGTCAACCGTTCTGGCCCCGCGCCGCCGGACAGACCCGGTCAGCCGCGACGGGCTTTACATCCGCCCCTAGGCGCGGGTTCTGGCCCGCGCCCTGCGGGGGCAACTACCTCGCGGCACTGGCCGCCTGCGCCTGCGGCACGCGGTCCAGCATCGGAGTGAAGATCGCGTCGATCATGCAGCGGAACGGCTCGGGCGACAGGCCCGCGCCCACAAGCGCCGCATCGGCCGAGGCCAGCAGCCCGCGGCACCGGCGCAGCGCCTCCTCGGCCCCATAGACTGCCAGATAGGTTTCCTTGCCAACGTCCTTGCGGCAGTCCTTGCCGGTGGCGGCGCTGTCGGACAGCATGTCGATCAGGTCGTCGGCGATCTGGAAGGCCTGGCCCAGGTCCTCGCCGAAGCGGCGCAGCAGGCTGCGTTCGGCATCGGGGCGTCCGCCGAGGATCGCCCCCGCCTCGACCGCGGCGCATAGCAGGGCGCCCGTCTTCAGCGCATTGATCCGAGTGATGCGGTCCAGCGGGCCGTCGTCGACGCCGTCCCTGTCGGAGAAGCCGTGCAGGTCCAGTTCCTGCCCCGCGACCAGTCCCTGCCATCCCATCACCCCCGACAGGATCGACACAAGCGCGCCACGCTGCCCGTCGGCCAGCCCAGCCACGCCATTGGCGATCGAGATCGCATGGTTCAGCAGCCCGATCGCGGTCAGGATCGCCGTCGCCTCGCCAAAGCGGGCATGGGTCGTGGGCCTTCCGCGCCGCAGCATGGCATTGTCCATCGACGGCAGGTCGTCCACGATCAGGGATGCCGTGTGCACCATTTCCAGGGCAACGGCCATGTCCAGAACCGCGTCGCGGTCTGCGGCATCGCCTGCCACAAGATGCAGCAGATAGGGCCGCAGCCGCTTGCCGCTGCCCATCGCGTCGCTTGCGGCGTCGATCAGGCGGGCGGGCGCGGGGGAAAGCTGGGACAGGTGATGGGTGATGCGCGCGTCAAGCTGGCGGACAAAGCTCTCCTGCATGTCGAAATGTGTGGGCGCGGCCTTCGCCTTGTCTATTGCCTGCTGGTGCATGAGACTGTCCTTCAGAACGGGCGTTGTGCAAGCAGGCACAGTGCGAAATGACAAGGGCTGACAGGCATGACCCACCCCGATCCGTCGCTTTGGAAAGACAATGACTCTGGTCTCACACTCACCTCGCGGAAAGAACAACATCTGGATGTCGTGCTTGCCGGAAAGGCAGGCGCAACCGTAACGACCGGGCTCGAGGCAGTCCTGTTCGAACATGTCGCCCTGCCCGAAGTTTCGTGGCACGAGGTGGATTTGTCCACCAGATTTCTTGGCTGCCGCATTGACGCCCCCGTGATGATCGGATCGATGACCGGCGGGCCGCGGCGGGCCGGGGCGATCAACCGCACCTTGGCCCAGGTCTGCCAGCAGTTGCGCCTGCCCCTGGCGGTCGGATCGCAGCGCGTCGTGATCGAGGGGGGCGAGGCCGCGGGCCTTGACGGAAGCCTGCGCCGCCTTGCCCCCGACATCCCGATCCTGGCCAATTTCGGCGCCGCGCAACTGAACCGCGGCTTTGGCCGGGACGAGGCGATGCGCGCCGTCGAGGCGATTGGCGCATCGGCGCTGATCCTGCACCTGAACCCCCTGCAAGAGGCCGTGCAGCCCGAAGGCGACCGCGACTGGCGCGGCCTTGCCGCCAAGATCGGCGCCTTGGCGCGCGACCTGCCCGTGCCCGTTGTCGTGAAAGAAGTGGGCGCAGGACTGTCTGGCCCCGTCGTCGCAAGGCTTGCGGCCGAAGGGGTGGGCGTCTTCGACGTGGCCGGGTCCGGCGGCACCGACTGGGCCAAGGTCGAGGCCGCGCGCGCCCCCGACCCCGCCGCGGCCCGTGTCGCTGCCTGTTTCGCGGGCTGGGGCATCCCCACCGCCGAGGCCATACGCGGCGCAAGACAGGCCGCGCCCGATGCCACGATCATCGGATCGGGCGGCATCGTCGATGGGCTGGACGCCGCCCGCGCGATCCGGTTGGGGGCCGATGTGGTGTCGCTGGCGGGGGCGGTGCTTGCCTCGGCCATCGACGGGCCGGAGGCGTTGCTGGGCCAGTTGGACATCGTGCTGCGGCAGTTGCGGACTGCCTGCTTTTGCACGGGCAGCGCGGATTTGTCCGCGCTGCGGCAGGCGCGCCTGCGGCAGCCGGCATGAAAACGGCGCCCCAGGGGGCGCCGTTTCCCTTTCCGTTCTCGACTGCGTCAGAGCGTCCGGTCGTCCCGGTTGCGATGCGCCGCGTCCAGGGTGTCGCGCTCGTCGTCGATCTCGACCTCGGTCCGACGCACGGTGTCCGACACGGTTTCCCGATGCGTCTCGCTGGTCTTGCGCATGCCGATTTCCTCGACCACGCGGGCTTCCTTCTGGACCACCGCTTCCTCGCGATATTCCTCGGCTTCCAGCGTGCGGTCCTGGAAGGCGGCCTCGGCGCCGGTCACGGCGCGGTCCACCGGACGGCGTTCGATCTCGACGCGGTCCTCGCGCAGGTCGACGCTTTCGCTGACGGGTTCCTCGACGGTATAGGCGCGAACGCGGACCCGGCCGTGGCTGTTGTCGCGCTTGCCGATGCGGATGCGTTCCTCGACCACCGGAATGGTCTCGTCGTCCGAGCGTTGGTCCAGACGGCCAGTTTCAGCGCCGTATTCCATCTGCGTGTCGAGGTTGCCGGTCCGCGCCGCGGTCGACGACCCCCCGGTCATGGAAGCGCTGCCGCCCGCGGCCGCATAGCTGCTGGACTCGTAGCCGTCCCAGCCCTCGGAACGCCAGGTTTCCGCGCGTTCGTCCAGATCGACGCTGCCTTCGTCGTCCAGGATATCCAGGGCGATGTCGTGATGCGCGGCACCCAGGCCCGTCACCGTGACCAGATAGCCGCCGCGGGACAGGCCCTCGGCATAAGTATAGCGATCCTCGTCCGGGAAGAAGAAATCGCCAAGGCTGTCCCAGAAACCCTTGTCCTCGTCCGTGCGGGTCGCTGAAGGCGTGTCCGAGCCGCCCGACACCATGCGGATATGCGCCATCGGGATCCCGGCCTGCACCAGCCGATCGACCGCGCGCTGCGCATCGTCGTGGCTGTCGAACATCGCCGACAGCGACGCATTGCCGGTGGTACCCAGTTGCTGTGCGCTGCTGGCGCCGACTTCGTTGTCATAGGTCATCTTGATCGTCCTTGCTGCTGGTTTGGTTGGGGTCAAGAGTTTCGGGGAAACGCTCGACCCGGACGGATTGGCGGCGGGTCTGTGCCGGTATTTCGACGCTGTCCCGCCGGGTGATGCGGCGAATGTGGATTTCCTCGCGAAGATAAAGTTCGCGCGTCACGACCAACCTTTCCTCGACCACGGGGATGATGGTCAGGTCGCCTTCGGTGGTCATGTCGGGCACGCCGTCGATGCGGCGATCGACCGGCACCCGGACCACCTCGACCTCTTCTCGGGTCAGTTCTGCGGGAAGCAGATGGTCGATGGTTTCTGTCTGGGTGGCGATCCGGACCCGTCCGGTCAGCACCCTCTGCTTGGTTACGGATAGCTGTTCCTCGACCAGAGGCAGCATATCGGTTCTCGGATCGTCGGGCATTGCTCCCCCCGTGGTTGATCGTCCCCGCCGATCAGGTTGAAAGACAACCGATCCGGCTGTCCTGCGTTCGTTCACAAACCCGCGATCATGTAAGGCGGCGGCAAGCTGGGCGGAAAACGGCAGATCCGGCCACGACCCTGCCGCGGAATAGAAAATGCGGCCCGGATTCTCGGGCCGCCATGACAGGTGCTTGCAGGAAAGATCAGGCCGCTTTTTCGGTCGCGGCCGCGTTGATGACCGAATCCGCCAAGCCGGTCAGCTTTTCGTCCGTGGCGCTTTCTTCGTTCAGCGTTTCATCCAGCAGGGCGACCGCCTCCGTCATGCCCAGAACCTGCGCCCAGGCCTTCAGCGTGCCATAGCGGCTGATCTCGTAATGCTCGACCGCCTGGGCCGCCGCCAGCAGACCCGCGTCAAGCGCCGGGCTGCCCTTGAACTCGTCCATGATCTCTTCGCCCTCGGCAATGATGCCCTCGATGGCGTCGCAGGTCTTGCCGCGCGGGCGCTTGCCGATCAGTTCGAAGACCTGGGTCAGACGCTCGATCTGGCCCTGGGTTTCCTGTTCATGCATCTCGAACGCGGCCTTCAGTTCCTCGTGCTGGGCAGCACGGGCCATCTTGCGCAGCGCCGTCGTGATCTTGCGCTCGGCATAGTAGATGTCCTTAAGGGTTTCGTGGAACAGCGTGTCAAGTGTTTGTTCAGCCATGGAAAACTCCTCGGGTTTAACCGCCTTGGGCCAAGTTTGGCCGGCCGGGCGTTGCCTTCACAACCGTCCCGCGCCGCGACCGTTCCCCATTGTCGGGACCGAGTTGACATTTATTAACCCCAGGCCCTACCTGCCACGCAGGCGGCTTTCGAACAGCAGCCCGTCCTCGTCCAGGATGGGATGGGCGACCGAGGCGACATGGGCGTTGATCCGCTTGAGGTCGCGCAGGATGTCCAGGTGCAGGGACGACGTGTCGCGGCTGGCTGCCAGCCCCTCGCGCAGGCGGAACAGGTGGCGCTGCGCGGACTGCCGTTCCAGATTGCGAATGTCGACCTTCAGCTCCATCAACCGCCGGGCCATGTCCAGGTCGCGGGTCATGAAGACCGTCTGCGCCATGCGCAGGTTTTCCTGGGTCATCACGAACATCCGGTCCAGTTCGGCGAAGCCCGGTTCGGAAAAGCGCAGGCCCAGGCCGATCTTCTTGCGGACCTCGGGGGATAACCCCTTGTCGATGATGTCGCCCACATGTTCCAGGTTGATGACGTAATCCAGGATGGTGATCGCGCGGCGGCGTTCATCCTCGGTCGCCTGGCTGCCAAGGCGCGACAGATAGGTCTTCACCTCTTGCTGGCGGCGGTCCACCCGCTGCTCCAGTTCCGCAACCTCGGCCAGGGGGGCCGGGTCGCTTTGCTGGAAGGCCAGCCGGGTCTGCGCCAGCATCCGTTCGACCGTGTCGCCGATGGCCAGGACTTCGCGGGATGCGCCGGTGAGGGCCAGGATCGGTGTCTGCAACGCCGCTTCGTCCAGCCAGCGGGGCGCAGGTTCGGCCTGGTCTTCCTCGGTGGCGACGAAGCGTTCGAGGATGCGGGCGATCATTCCCGCAAAGGGCCAGATCGCAAGCGCGACAGCCAGGTTGAAGGCAAGATGCGCCTCGACTGCAAGGCCGGTCCAGGGCAAGGGCGCCTGCTGCAGCAGGCCGCCGATCTGGCCGGCGAAAGGCAGCGCGGCAAGGCAGCCGAGCGCCCGGATCACAAGATTGCCCACGGCGACGCGGCGCGCGTTCGCGCCAAGGCCTGCCGTCAGCATGACGGGCACCACGGCCCCGCCCAGGTTCGCGCCCAGAACCAGCACCACCGTCAGCCCCGCCGGCAAGCCCAGCGACAGGACCAGCAGCACCGCCGCCAGCGAGGACGAACAGGCGAATGCCAGGGCCGCGGACATCAGCAGCGCCACGGGCCAGGCCTGGTCCAGCATGGGCAGGAATGCGGCCAGCAAGGGCGACGTGCGCAGGGGCATCGCGGCATGGTCCAGCAGGGACAGCGACAGCAGCATCAGCCCGACACCGATCAGCGCCCGCCCCGTTCCCGTCCAAACCGGCTTGCGCTGCTTGGACAGGGCATAGCCCGCCAGAAGCAGCCCCGGCGTCACCGCCGCGACCCCGGCCGACACGATCCACGCCGTCAGCGCGGTGCCGACATTGGCCCCCAGCAGGACGATCTGCGCCATTCGCGCCCGGATCATGCCCCGGTCCACGAAGGAGGCGGTCAGCAAGGCGGTGGCGGTCGAGGATTGCAGGCCCAGGGTGGCGGCAAGTCCGGCCAGGAAGGCTCCCGGCCCCGTGCGGGTGCCGATGCCCAGGGCCATGCGCAGCCGGATGCCGAACCCTTCGGTCACGCCGTCGCGCACCAGGTTCAGGCCGAACAGCAGCAAGGCCACGGCACCGGCCAGTTGCAGGATGATCATCAGCGACGCCATGCCACCACCTTTCCCGACAAGGGAAGCACGCCCTTATGCCTTTGCCAATCGCCGACGTGACCAAAAGTTTCCACGGCACGTCAATTGGTTCTCGGCAGATCATCAGACCGTCGGATAGGGCAGCCAAGCTTTCCGCCTTGCCCTGTTACGCGACAAGGCAAGGCCGCGCCCACCTGTGCCCCGCGATAACCCAATGTCTGGAATTGTCGCTTCCCTTTGCGGGATGCGCTTCAGCTTCACTATGGCGCAGGAATAGGTTTTAACACGGGCGGGGCAGCCGGAAGGGGGGAAGGATCATGCTTCAATTCCAACGGCGCCGCCGAAGCCCGGCACATGGTCGCCCTCAGGCGACAACGCGCCTGGTAACGCGACAGGCCTTCGTCTCAAATCCATCAGGTCAGTGTCGTGGCCATCGTTTTGTCCTGGTTCTTGGCACCCGAGATATCCCGAGATGTCTGCAACATCTGGATCAACAGGGTGCCACCGCTGCTGCGGGCGCCCCTTCAAGCAATTCTCGGCGGGCGGGTCTGTCGCCGCGCATTTCTAGTCGTAAGGTCTCTTCATGCCGAAGCTCGTCTATATCCTGAACGGTCCGAACCTGAACCTGCTGGGCAAGCGCCAGCCCGATATCTACGGGTCCGAAACGCTGGACGATGTCGAAGGCGACTGCGCGGCGCTGGCAGCCGAACTGGGCGTGGAAACGCGGTTCCTGCAATCGAACACGGAAGGCCAGATCATCGACTGGATCCACCAGGCACGAGAGGATGGCGCAGGCATCGTCATCAACCCCGCCGCCTATACCCATACCTCGGTTGCGATCCTGGACGCGCTGAACGCCTTTGACGGCCCGGTGATCGAGGTCCATATCTCGAACGTCCACAAGCGCGAGGGCTTTCGCCATCATTCCTATGTCAGCCTGCGCGCCGACGGGGTGATCGCGGGCTGCGGGACCGAAGGCTATCGCCTTGCGCTGCGCCGGATCGTGTCCCTCCTGGACTGAGCACGATCAAAGGCCAGGAAGCCCCAGTGGAAGCTGTAGTTCCTGCGCCTCGTCCACCGACTCGAGCGACGACAGGGTGACACCCAGCAGGCGCACGCCTTTCTCGACCGGGAACAGCGGCTGCATCAGGCCGACCGCGATGGCGCGCAAATCCTCGGCGCCCCCGACGGGGCCGGCCAGCGTCCGGCTGCGGGTGATCTGCTGGAAGTCGGCGTATTTCACCTTCAGCGTCACGGTTCGGCCGGTCAGCCCTTTCCCCTCGCAGGCACGCCACACCTTCTGGGCCAGGGGCACAATCTCACGGCAGGCGGCGTCGAGATCGAAGATGTCGCGGTCGAACGTATCCTCGGCCCCCACGGACTTTCGGATGCGGTGGGGCTCGACCGGGCGATGGTCGATGCCGCGGGCGATGCGGAAATACCAGTCGCCCGACTTGCCGAAATGCTGGCGCAGGAACTCGACCGGCTTGTCGCGCAGGTCGGCGCCGGTAGCGATGCCCAGACGCTGCATCTTGGCCGCGGTGGCGGGGCCGATGCCGTGGAACTTGCCGACCGCAAGCTCGGCCACGAAGGACGGGCCACGGGCGGGCGTGATGACCGCCTGCCCGTTCGGCTTGTTCAGGTCGCTGGCCAGCTTTGCCAGGAACTTGTTGTAGGAAATCCCGGCCGATGCGTTCAGCCCCGTCACCTGCCGGATCCTGTCGCGGATCATCAGCGCGATATCGGTGGCGATGGGGATCCCCCGCTTGTTCTGCGTCACGTCCAGATAAGCCTCGTCCAGCGACAGCGGCTCGATCAGGTCGGTATGTTCGGCAAAGACTTCCCGGATCTGCTGGGATACGGCGCGATACACTTCGAAGCGCGGCTTGACGAAGATCAGGTCGGGGCAGCGCCGTTTCGCGGTCACGGACGGCATGGCGGACCGGACGCCGAAGACCCGCGCCTCATAGCTGGCGGCGGCGACGACGCCCCGCGCGGCTGACCCGCCGACGGCCACCGGCTTGCCGCGAAGGTCGGGATTGTCGCGCTGTTCGACCGAAGCATAGAAGGCATCCATGTCCACATGGATGATCTTGCGGATCACCCGTTGCGCGTCTTCCCCCACCTGATCCGCGCCTTCCATCCGCGTCCCGTCCTGTCGCCGCCCTTCCTTGGGTTTACCGAAAGCTGGACCGGAAACAAAGGCGGAACATGATTGCCCGGCGACATGCCACCCATCCCGCCCGGCCGGCCAAGGGCCTGAACGAACAAATGTTTGCCCAGGCGCTGCTTCGGAAACTTCCGCCCACTCGCGCGGTTTTCCGACCCGGACCGAAAGCAAGGAGAGCCGGATGAACATGCAAGATGCCACCAAGGTCAGCGAAGGCCTGGCCTATGGCCCGCCCGGCGAACGGACCATCCACCTTTGCATCGACATGCAGCGCCTTTTCGACAAGGGCTCGGACTGGGAAGTGGACTGGTTGCGGCGCGTGCTGCCGAACATCTGCAATCTGGTCGAAAGGATCCCCGACCGCACGATCTTCACGCGCTTCATCACCCCCGAAACCCTGGAGGATGCGCCGGGGGCATGGCGGCGTTATTACCAGAAATGGCCGCAGATGCTGCGCCGGACCCTTGAGCCGGACCTGCTGCGCCTTCTGCCCGAACTCGAGATCCACCTGCCGCCGGCGCGGCTTTTCGACAAGCCCGTCTATTCACCCTGGATGGATGGCCGCCTGCACGGGATGCTGCAACAGGATCGGATCGACACGGTCGTGATGACCGGCGGCGAGACCGATGTCTGCCTGCTGGCGGCCATCATGGGCGCCGTCGATCTGGGCTACCGCGTCATCGTGGTATCGGATGCCGTCTGCTCTTCGACGGACGACACCCATGATGCCGCGATGGAAATGTATGCCAAGCGCTTCGGCCAGCAGATCGAGATGGTCGAGACAGAAGCCCTGATCGCCGCCCTGTCCTAGCGCGGGCGGCATTCCAGGCTGTCGACGATCTTTCTGAAGGTCTCGGCAATGGCAAGCTCGGTTTCCAAGCCCTCGACGATCACGGCGCCGGGGTCTTCCTGCCCGTCGCGCATGACCTGCCTTTCGATCAGCCAGTCGCAGATCGGCTGGCGGGCCTCGGGGGACAGCAGGTCGGGCAAGGCCGCGACCAGCTTTCGGTAGGCGATCAGTTCGGCATCCTCGGCCATGGTTGCCTCAGTAGTTTCCGGGGGGATCACTTGCGGGAAAGGATTCGTCCGCGGTTTCGTCCACGCGATCCCAGTCGCGCGGGGGTGCGGACATCTCGCGCCGTCCGGCAGACCGGACATAACGGCCGCCGGACCCGCCCGTCGTGCTGCAGGCCCGGGCGACCAGCCCGCCCACCAGCAGAAAGCCGCCCGCCGCTATCAGAATGTCGCTGTTGCGCATGTCATTGCTCCGTCTTGGTTCGGGATCAAACGAAGCCGCGGCGGCAGTTGTTCCGCGCCGGCCGTGCCCCTTTCATCGGCTGATAAACAGCAAGGCGGAAACCCTATGGCGTTCCGGCGGTTCAGGAAGGGCGGGTTCTCCGCAACACCGACCACCCTTCAGACCGCGAGGCCGCAAGATGCGTGATTATCCCAAGCCCCCGTTTCCGAAACAGCAGCAGGAACTGCCCGGCAGCTTTCAGAAGATGGACCCCAAGCCCGACCACGGCGAGGAAAGCTGGCGCGGCGCGGGCCGGCTGGAGGGGATGAAAGCGATCATCACCGGCGGCGACAGCGGCATCGGCCGGGCCGTGGCCATCGCCTTTGCCCGCGAAGGCGCGGATGTGGCGCTGTCCTATCTGGACGAAACCGACGACGCCCAGTCCACCGCGCAACTGGTCCGCGATGCGGGGCGGGAATGCCTGACCTTTCCGGGCGATCTTTCGGATCCCGAACATTGCCGCAGGATCATCGCCGAGACCGCGCAGACGTTCGGAAAGATCGACATCCTGGTCAACAACGCCGCCCACCAGCTGACTTTCGACAAGATCGAGGACATCCCGGACGAGGAATGGCGCTATACCTTCGCCACCAACATCGATGCGATGTTCTATCTGACCAAGGCGGCGGTGCCGCATATGGGACCGGGCAGCTCGATCATCAACACGGCCTCGATCAATTCGGACAATCCCAGCCCCAACCTGCTGGCCTATGCCACCACCAAGGGCGCGATCCAGAACTTTACCATGGGCCTGGCGCAGATGCTGGCCGAACGTGGGATCCGCGCCAATGCCGTGGCCCCCGGCCCGGTCTGGACGCCGCTGATCCCCGCCAGCATGGATGCCGAGAAGGTGTCGAACTTCGGCGCGAACTATCCGATCGGCCGGCCCGCGCAGCCAGTTGAACTGGCCTCGGCCTATGTGATGCTGGCCGAACCGATGTCCAGCTATGTTTCGGGCACCACCATCGCCGTCACCGGCGGCAAGCCGATGATGTGAGGACACAGAATATGGTGCATGACTGGGGCGGACGCTGGTCCGACGAGGGCTGGACGCTGGGCACCTGGGCGCCCAGGGCGTCAGAGGTGGCCCTGATCCTGAACGGACAGGCGCAGCCGATGACGCGCAATGCCGACGGCTTCTGGACGGCGACCGCCCCGGCCCGGCCCGGCGACACCTATCTGCTGCGCGTGGACGGGCAGGAAATCCCCGACCCGGCAAGCCGGTTGCAGTCGGGTGATGTCCACGCGCCCTCGGTCGTGGTGGCGCCTGCCGATGATCGCCCGCAGGCGGGCTGGAGGGGCCGCGACTGGTCCGAGGCCGTGATCTATGAAATGCACCTGGGCACCTTCACGCCGCAGGGGACGCTGGGGGCCGCTGCCGAAAAGCTGGCGGACCTGGCCGACCTGGGCGTCACGGCGGTGGAACTGATGCCCCTGGGCCAATGGCAGGGGGATCGGGGCTGGGGCTATGACGGCGTGTTGCCCTATGCCCTGCACCCGAGCTATGGCACGCCCGACGACCTGCGGCGCTTCGTCGATCAGGCCCATTCGCTGGGGATCATGGTGATCCTGGATTTGGTGATGAACCATTTCGGCCCCGAAGGCGCCTATCTGCACCACGCCGCACCGCCCTTCTTCGACGAGGCCCGCCACACCCCCTGGGGTGCCGCCATCGACTTTTCCCAGCCTGCCGTGCGGGAATACTGGATCCAATGTGCCGAATACTGGATCGGCGAATACCGCATGGACGGGCTGCGGCTGGACGCGGTCCACCAGATCAGCGGGCCGGGCGCGAACGACTTCATGACGACCTTTGCGGGGCGCATCCGGGCCGTGGACAAAAGCCGCGCCATCCACCTGATCGTCGAGGACGAGCGCAACGAACGCTTCCTGCGCGAGAACGGCTATGATGCAAGCTGGAACGACGACTTCCACCACGCCGTCCATGTCCAGTTGACCGGCGAATCCGACAGCTATTACGCCAGCTTTGCGCATGATCCCTTTGGCGACCTGTGCCTGGCGCTTGAACGCGGCCATATCGAGGAAGGCCAGCCCCGCCCCGGCCGCGACGAACCGCGCGGCGAACCTTGCGGCGATCTGCCGCCAACGGGCTTCGTCAACTCGACCCAGACCCATGACCAGGTGGGCAACCGCGCCCTTGGCGAAAGGCTGCTGTCGCTTGCCGACCCGCAGGGGGTCAAGGTGGCCTATGCGCTGCTGCTGACGGCCCCCTATGTGCCCATGATCTTCATGGGCGAGGAACGGGGTGCGACCACGCCCTTCCTGTTCTTTGCCGACTTCGAAGGCGATCTGGCCAAGGCCGTGCGCGAAGGCCGCGCGGCCGAGTTCGCGGGCATCGCCAGCCTTGGATCGAAGGTGCCCGATCCGCTGTCCCCCGATACCTTCGCCCGCTCCAAGCTGGATTGGAGCGCGGGCGCCAATGCCGCCGAATGGCTGGACCTGACCGCCCGTGCCCTGGCCTTCCGCCGCGACGCCGTCGTGCCGCTGCTGAAAAGCGGCCGCAGCCGGCCTGCCCATGTCGCGCGCCACGGCGCGGCCTCGGCCCATGCGACGTGGTTCTTCAACGCCGGCACGCTGGACCTGCGCCTGTCCCTGGGCCAGGCCGACGAGGGGCTTCAGCCCCTGGGCGGTGCCGGATTCTCGCTTGGCCGCATCGGCCAAGACCCCTTTGCCATCTCTGTCAGCGCAAGGCTCTCATGACCAACATCCCCACCGCCACCTACCGGATCCAGATGCGCGACGGCGTCGATTTCGAACGGGTGACGCAGTTGCTGCCCTATCTGTCGGACCTGGGCGTCTCGCATCTCTACCTGTCGCCGATCTTTCTGGCGACCACGGGTTCGACCCACGGCTACGACATCACCGATCCCACCCGGATCGACCCCGCGCTTGGCGGCCGGGACGGGTTCGACCGGCTGGCCGCGGCCGCCCGCGAACGGGGGCTTGGGATCATCCTGGACATCGTGCCGAACCACACGGCCTTCACCCTGGAAAACCCCTGGCTGCTGGATGTCCTGAAGCAGGGCCAGGCCAGCCGCTATGCCCGGCACTTCGACATCGACTGGGCCGCCGGTCCGCTGGTCCTGCCCTTCCTGCCCGAACCGTTCGAGAAGATGCTGTCCGACGGCGCCTTCCGCGTGGCCGACGGGATGTGGCATTTCGGGGACGTCGCCGTTCCCCTGGCCGAGGACAGCCCCGTCACCAGCGACCTGCGCGCCCTGCACGACAACCAGCACTGGAGGCTGGTGCATTACGCGCTTGAACGGGACGGCATCACCCACCGGCGGTTCTTCAACGTCACAAGCCTGATCGGCATGCGGGTCGAGGACCGGGCCGTCTTCGAAGACACCCACAGCCTGATCTTCGATCTTGTTCGCCAAGGGCAGGTCCAGGGCCTGCGCGTGGACCATATCGACGGGCTGGCCGATCCCGCCACCTACCTTCGGTGGCTGAACGAGGCGCTGCCCGACACGCCTGTCTGGGTGGAAAAGATCCTTGTGGGTGATGAAGCCCTGCCGCCGGAATGGCCCACCGTCGGGACCACCGGATACGAGGCGGCGCGGCTGATCGCCCAGCTTCTGACCGACGCGGCGGGGATCGACAGGCTGGACGGTTTCTGGCGCGAGGCCACCGGCATCTCGACCGAGTTCCGCGAGGAACTGCGTCAGGCCAAGCTGGATGTCCTGGACAATGAACTGGCCGCCGAACGCCGCCAGCTTGGCGACCTGGCCGCGCTTGCGGCCCAAGGCTCTGCCCTGGCCGAGCCGGGCCCAGAATCGCTGCGCGAGGCCGTCACCGCCCTGCTGGTGGCGACCCCCCGCTATCGCACCTATGTCACCGACAGCGCCAGCCCCGAGGACCAGAAGCTTCTGCACGCCATTGCCGAGGATGCGGCACAGGGGCTGCGTGACCGCGCCGTCCTTGATCTGCTGGCCGACCTGATGGCCAATCCCGAAAGCGATGCGGCCCGCGCCTTTGTGCGGCGCTTCCAGCAGGTTTCCGGCGCGCTTCTGGCCAAGGCCCAGGAAGATACCGCAGGGTTCCGCTGGACCCGCTATCTGCCCGCTAACGAGGTGGGCGCAGAACCCGACGAACCCGCCGTGAGTGCCGATCACGCCAATGCATTCCTGGCCGCGCGCCGTGCGTCGGACATGACGCTGGTCTCGACCCACGACACCAAGCGGTCGGGCGATTCCCGGATGCGTCTGGTCGCGATCAGCCACCTGCCCGACGATTTCCATGCCTTGTTTCAGGACGCGGCTGCCTTGCCTTCCGCCCAAGACCTGGAGCCTCGGTGGCAATGGTATGTCGTGCAGGCGGCCCTGGCGGTCTGGGACGGTCAGGCCGAAAACACCACGGACCGGGTCAGCCAGCACATCGAAAAGGCGATGCGAGAGGCCAAGCTGACCAGCTTCTGGACCAATCCCGACGAGGCCGCCGAGAACGCGGCCAAGACCTTCGCCCGCGAGCTGATGCAGCAATGGCAGGCCAGGAACCCCCTGGCCCTTCAGGCGCTGATCCACCGGGGGCAGGCCCTGTCCTTTGCCCAGCTGGCCATCCAGATGCTGATGCCGGGCTTTCCCGACATTTATCGCGGCGACGAAAACGGGCTGCTGGCGCTGACCGACCCTGACAACCGTCTGCCCGTGGACTGGGACGCCCTTGCGGCGCAGGGCGATGATCCCGATGCCAAGCTGCACTGGACGCGGCAACTGCTGGCGCTGCGGCGGGACCAGGCAGATTTTCTGGAAGGTGCAGACGCGCAGGTGCAGGTCGAGGATGATGGCGCCGCCCTGCGCCTGATCCGCAGCCGACAGGACCGGACCATGACGGTCGAGTTTGCCCCTGGTGGGGCGCATGTGCCGGATGCCTTCTTGGCCCGTGCCTTTTTCGACGGCAGCATGGTCAGCGTCCGGACCCGGAACAGCCGCTGATCGGGTTAACAAATGATATCCACTGGAACAATCACGCGTTGTTTCAGTTTGGAAAGCGAGTCGCCCATTGGGCTGCTTGATTTCCAACCAAAGGATAGCGCCGGTGTCAGCTTTGCAGTCCCATCTTGTCTCGAAAACCCGTTCGGACCTGAATGTTGCCACCATCCTGCTGGCGGGCGGCAAGGGCACCCGCCTGCATGAACTGACCGCCGCCGAAAGCAAGCCCGCCGTGCATTTCGCGGGTCGCAACCGGATCGTCGATTTCGCGATGGCCAACATCGTCAGGTCGGGTCTCGACCGGCTTGTGGTCGCCACGCAATTCGCCCCTGCCACCCTGCACGACCACTTGCCGGCACGCTGGGATGGGCATTTCGCATCGGGTGCGATGATCCTGAAGGACGGGCGCGACACCTATCTTGGAACCGCCGATGCGGTGCGCCACAACTGGGCGCAGGTCGAGGGCTGGGGGTCGGATCAGGTCTTGGTCGTGGCGGCGGACCATATCTATGACATGGACTATGCCCCGCTGATCGCGGCCCACAAGGCCTCGGGCGCGGCAGTCACCGTGGCCGTCGATGTGGTGCCCGTCACTGCCGCCAGCGGCTTTGGCGTCATGCAGACCGACACAAGCGGCCGCATTCTTTCCTTCCTGGAAAAGCCCGCCCATCCGCCGGCCATTCCGGGCGATCCCGACCACGCGATGGTGTCGATGGGCATCTATGTCTTCGAGGCCGACTGGCTGCGCGATGCGCTGTTCGGCCGCGACATCGCCTCGCTGGACTTCGGGCACGAGGTCATTCCCGCCGCCGTGGCGCAGGGGCTGGCCATGTCCTATCGCCTGCCGGCGGGTCCGTCGGGCCACACCTACTGGCGCGATGTCGGCACCCTGGAATCGCTGCGGCTGTCGCACCTGGACTTCGTGGGCCAGCAGCCGGCCCGCCTGCCCCGCGCCTCCACGCTGTCGGAATGGTATCTGGGCCGCGGCAGCGTGGCGATGCCCGGCGCGCTTGTCCCGGCCTCGGCCCGGCTGACGCGCTGCCTGGTGGCGCCGGGAACAAAGGTGCCGGCCGGGCTGGTCGTGGGCGAGGATCCGGACGAAGACGACCTGTGGTTCCGCCGCGACAGGGGCACCGTGCTGATCACCCAGGCCATGCTTGACCGGCGAGAGGCCGTGCGCGTGCCCGTGTCGCTGCACGTTGCGACGCGCCCCGTGCTGCAGTCCCGCGATGTCGCCTGAGGTGCAATCGAATATGCGCGACATCAAAGACGCTCCGGCCTTCGATCTTTCCGTCACCCGCCCCGATATCCTCGGCGCCGAATTTCTGGGCGAAGGCACGAACTTCGCCCTGTTTTCCGACCACGCCACAAAGGTCGAGCTGTGCCTGTTCGACGAAACCGGCCAGAAAGAGCTTCACCGGCTTGAGCTGCCCGACATGGAGGGCGGCATCTGGTTCGGCTATCTGCCGGGGATCGAGCCGGGCCAGGTTTATGGCTATCGCGTGCATGGCCCCTATGAGCCGGAACAGGGCCACCGCTTCAATCCGAACAAGCTGCTGCTGGATCCTTACGCCCGCGAATTGCGGGGCCAGATCCAGTGGGACGACGCCCTGCACGGCTACACGATCGGCGAGGACGACCTCAGCTTCGATACCCGCGACAGCGCGCCCTTCATGCCCAAGGCGGTGGTGGTCGATGCGAAGTTCGACTGGGATACGGACCGCGCGATCCGCACGCCCTGGCAGAACAGCATGATCTACGAGGCCCATGTGAAGGGCCTCACCCAGCTTCACCCGGGCGTGCCCGAAGCCGACCGCGGCACCTTCCGGGCCCTGGGCAGCGACGCGGTGATCGAACATCTGCAGCGCATCGGCGTCACGACGCTGGAACTGCTGCCGATCCACGCCTTTGCCAACGATCGCTACCTGGTCGAAAAGGGCCTGTCGAACTACTGGGGTTATTCGACCCTGTCCTTTTTCGCGCCTCATGCGCCCTACCTCAAGTCGGGCCAGATCCGGGAAGTGAAGGAGGCCATCCGCAAGCTGCACAAGGCCGGGATCGAGGTGATCCTGGATGTGGTCTTCAACCACACGGCCGAGGGCAACGAACTGGGCCAGACCCTGTCCTTCCGGGGCATCGACAACGCATCCTATTACCTGCTGTCGCCGGACAACCCCCGGCACGCCTTTGATACCACCGGCACCGGCAATACCCTGAACGTCGCCCATCCCATGGTGCTGCGGATGGTCATGGATTCCCTGCGCTACTGGGTCGAGGCGATGCATGTCGACGGCTTCCGCTTCGACCTAGCCTCGACGCTCGGCCGGGAATCCCAGGGCTTCGAACGCGACGGGTCGTTCTTCAATGCCATCCGGCAGGATCCGGTGCTGTCGGGCGTCAAGCTGATCGCCGAACCCTGGGACATCGGCGAGGGCGGCTATCAGGTGGGCGGATACCGCTGGCCCTTCCGCGAATGGAACGACAAGTTCCGCGACGACACCCGCGCCTTCTGGCGCCGCGATCCGGGCCTACTGCCAGCAATGGCGGAACGCCTGTCGGGATCACCGGTGCAGTTCAACCACAGCCACCGGCCAGCGACCTCGAGCGTGAACTTCGTCGCGGCCCATGACGGCTTCACCTTGTGGGACACCGTCAGCTTCAACGACAAGCACAACGACGCCAATGGCGAGGACAACCGAGACGGCCACGACCACAACCTGTCCGACAACATGGGGGCCGAGGGCGCGACCGAGGACGAGGGCATCATCGCCGCCCGCATCCGCCGGGTCCGCGCCATGCTGGCGACCGTGATGCTGAGCCATGGTGTCCCCATGATCCTTGCGGGCGACGACTTCGGCAACACCCAGGACGGCAACAACAACGCCTATTGCCAGGACAACGCAATCAGCTGGCTGGAATGGAACAAGGCCCGCGACGAGGTGCTGAACGCGGTCCAGGCCCTTGCGGCCTTCCGCCACGAGGTGCCGCTGTCGCAATCGCGCTTTGGCGCCGCGCCGGACGACGCCCAGGACCGGCAGCCGGTTTTCCATTGGCTGCACCCGCGCGGCGGGGCGATGGAAGAAGGCGATTGGCAGGACGCGGAACTGCGCTGCTTCGCCTTGCACCAGATCTCGCCCGACGGGACGGAACTGCTGGTGCTTGTCAACGCGGGCGATGATGCAGAGTTTGCCCTGCCCGAGGGGGAGTGGACCCTTCGCATCGACACCTCGGCCGACGAGGTCGCGCAGGACAGCGCGGTCAGCGGAACCGTTGCCGTCGGCTGGCAAACGGTCATGGCCTTCCTGCGCAACGGCCCGCAAGCGGCGTAATCCAACAAAGGAGGATGTAAATGGATCAGGACCATCAGGAACGCATCAGGCAACGCGCCCACGAAATCTGGGAAAGCGAAGGCCGCCCCGAAGGCCGCGATTCGGATCACTGGAACCAGGCCGAACAGGAACTTCGCGACCAGTCGGGCAGCGGAGACATGTCAGGCGACGGAATGCAGGCGGGCGACAACGCCCAGGCAACGAACCAGGCCATGCCGGACGTGGCCGAGGCGATGGCACCCAAGGCTGCCAAGAAACCCCGCAAACCCGCCGCGCCCAGGGCCAAGTCCGCTAAATCAGACAAGGCCGCAAAGGGCGAATCGACGCCCTATCTGAACGACGGGCCGTGACGCCGGGGGATCACTCCTCGACCTGCAGCGCCTTTTCAAGCTGGGGCAGGAAGCGGTTGGTGTAATCCTCTCTCACCAGTGGGCCTGCAAAGCGATAAAGGATCCGGCCCTCGCCATCGATGATGAAGGTCTCGGGCGGGGCCGTGACGCCCCAGTCGATCGCGGTCCGGCCCTTGGGATCGGTTGCAATGGCCGCGAAGGGATCGCCATCCTCGGTCAGGAAGGCCAGGGCATTGGCATCGGTGTCACGCAGATCGACGCCATAGACCGGCATCTGCGCTGCAAGTTCCGTCAGCGTCGGATGCTCGGCCCGGCAGGGCGGGCACCAGCTTGCCC
Source organism: Paracoccus sp. AK26 (assembly GCF_011801365.1). Taxonomy (NCBI): domain Bacteria; kingdom Pseudomonadati; phylum Pseudomonadota; class Alphaproteobacteria; order Rhodobacterales; family Paracoccaceae; genus Paracoccus; species Paracoccus sp. AK26. The sequence continues at coordinate 893,371 of NZ_CP041041.1, read as the reverse complement.
AGAAGTTCACCAGTTTCACCCCCGGCTGGCGCAGCATCTCGTCCGTCAGTTGGGTCTTCCCGGGCAGCGTCGTCTGCGGGACTGCCGGCGCCTCGCGGCCAACCATGGCCGAGGGAAGCGCCGTCGGATCGTCGCGGTTCATTCCCCACAGGAACATCCCCGCCAGGGCGGCAAAGACCACGGGTGGCAACACGACAAGCGGAGAAATCCTAGCCACGGCTTTCCTGCCTTTCCAGGGCATGGCGGGCACGGGCATTGGCGGCCAGCGTCTCCCAGATCAACCCGCCCAGCAGGGCCAGCGACAGGCCATAGGCGCCGATCACGGCGCCCGCATACTTTCCAAGCTCGATCATGCGCGCATTTCCCTTGCTTGCAGCGCGGCCAGCCGCCGCCTGCGGATTTCGGTGCGGGTGCGGATCAACAGCAGCGACAGGAACAACAGGCCGAAGCCCAGCATCGTCAGATACAGCGGGTATCGGTAAACCGCGCTCATCCGCTCGCCCGACTGGACTGAAAGGCTGGCGCCCTGGTGCAGCCCCTGGTTCCAGAAGAAGACGGCATAGCGCGACAGAAGCGCAAAGACCGATCCGACAAGGCACAGGACCGCGGTCAGGTCGGCGGCGCTGTCGGGATCCTCGATCGCGGACCACAGGGCGATATAGCCGATATAGAACAGGAACAGGATCAGGAAGCTGGTCAGGCGCGGATCCCATTCCCACCAGGTGCCCCACATCGGCTGGCCCCAGACCGCGCCGGTGATCAGGCCGATCAGCGTCATCACCGCGCCGATGGGGGCGGCGGCCTTGGCGGCAAGCGCGCTGACATGGTGGCGGCGGATCAGCCAGATCAGCGATGCCACCAACATCATCACCCAGATGTTGATCGCCATCATGGCGGCAGGGACGTGCAGGAAGACGATCTTGACCGTCGATCCCTGCCGGAAATCATCGGGCGTCAGGAAGCCCCAGACCAGCCCCGTGACGGTGCAGACCGCCGCGCCTGCCACCACCCATGGCAGGATCGCGCCGGATGTGCGCATGAACTTGACGGGGTTGGCATATTCCCAGATCGACATGACTGTTCCCTAGCGTCCGCGGGCTTGCCGCTCAAGCCGCTTCACCGCAGATTGACCCGCAGCGCGGCGGCTGCGGCAAAAGGTATCACGGCAAGCGTGCCCGCCGTGATCCCGGCCAGGAACAGCAGCGGAGTCGCGGTCGCGCCGCCTTCCTGCCCGCGCCGGATCATCTCGGTCCCGAAGATCAGGGTGGGGATGTAAAGCGGCAGCACCAGCAGCGACAACAAAAGCCCTCCGCGCCGCAGGCCCACGGTAATGGCCGCCCCGAAGGCGCCCAGCATCGACAGCGCGGGCGTCCCCAGCAGCAGCGAAACCAGCAACGGCGGGATCGCCTGGCCGGGCAGGTGCAGCAGGATGCCGAACAAGGGGGCGACCAGGATCAGCGGCAGGCCTGTGGTGATCCAGTGGGCCAACGCCTTGACCGCCACCGCCCCTTCCAGCGGCAGCGGCGATGTCGCCAGCAGGTCCAGGCTGCCATCCTCGTGATCCAGGGCAAAGATGCGGTCCAGCGACAACAGGCAGGCCAGCAGCGCGCCCAGCCACAGGATGCCGGGCGCGATGGGTTGCAGCGCGGCAGTGTCGGGGCCGACGCCAAAGGGGACAAGCGCGCAAAGGATCAGGAAGAAGGCCACGCCCAGACCAAAGCCGCCGCCCGCGCGGACGGCAAGGGTCAGGTCGCGCCGCAGCAGGGCGATCATGCGAAGGCTTCGATGAAGCCCGCGGGCTGGGCATCAGAGGACGGTTTGGCCCGGAACGGCGTCAGGTCCAGCACCCGCGCATCCAGCCCCAGGTCGATATGGGTGGCGATCAGCGCCGCGCCGCCTCGCGCCAGATGCCCGCGCACCATGTCGGCAAACCGCGCGACCGAGGCCGCATCCAGCGACACGGTCGGTTCGTCCAGCACCCACAGCGGACGCCGCGCGACCAGCAGCCGCGCCAGACCCAGCCGACGCTTCTGGCCCGCCGACAGCGCCGCCGCAGGCCGGTCCGACAGGGACGCGAGACCCATTGCCGCCATCGCGCCCGCGACATCGCCGCCGCCGAAGACCTGCGCCCAGAAGGCCAGGTTCTCGGCCACGCTCAGCGCGCCCTTCAGCCCGTCGGCATGGGCTGCATAGGCAACCGCGTCGTCATCCATCTTGATCCGGCCCGCGACCGGGGGCTGCAGCCCGGCGACCGTGCGCAACAGCGTCGTCTTGCCGATGCCGTTCGGGCCGCGCAGGATCAGCGCCTGGCCCGCGTCCAGGGTGAAGCTTACCCCCTCGACCGTCCGCAGCCCGCCGCGCGCAACGCACAGGCCTTGGACGGAGAGCAGGCTCACAGCGGCAGCAGGGCGCAGGCGACCCGCCGCCCTTCCGCGACCGTCACGTTGTAGCTGCGCGCGGCCGTGGGCGAGGACATGGATTCTACGGCGATCCCGACCTCGCGCAGGGCCGCCACCAGATCGGCCGGGGCATGGGCAACATCCGCGCCCATGCCCAGAAACAGGACATCGATCCGTCCCCCCAGGGCCAGCAGCGCCGCGCGGTCGTCAAGGCCGCCCCAGGCATCCGCTTCGCCTGCGGTGACCAGAACCGCGCCCTGCATCACCGTCCTGCCAATGCGGAAGAAGCCGGGGCCATAGCCCTCGACCGCAAGGGCCCCGCCGAAATCGCTGGGGGTCAGCTTCATCAGGGACGTTCCGCATTTTCAAAGGGCGAGGCGGCCAGCTTCGGATCCTTCTTGGACCAGTCCCGCTTCACGCCCAGCCACAGCACGATGTTCTTTGCGACATAGATCGTGGAATAGCAGCCGACGACCACCCCGAACAGCATCGCGATCACGAAGTCCCGGATCACGTCGCCGCCGAAGATCAGCATCGCCGTGAGGGCAATCCCGGTCGTCACCGCCGTCATGATGGTCCGCGACAGGGTCTCGTTCGTGGTCAGGTTCATCAGCTCGATCAGCGGTCGCGTCTTGTATTTCATCAGGTTTTCCCGCAGCCGGTCAAAGACGACGACCGTGTCGTTGCAGGAAAAGCCCAACGTCGTCAGCAGCGCCGCGATGGTCGTCAGGTCGAACTTCAGCTGGAACAGAGAAAACAGCCCTACCGTCAGCAGCACGTCATGGATCAGCGACACCACGGCCCCGATCGAGAACTGCCATTCGAAGCGCAGCCAGATATAGGCCATGATGCCCAGGCAGGCCGCGCCCACCGCATAGAAGGCGGTCTTGATCAATTCGCCGGACACCTTCGGCCCGACAGATTCCACGGATGCGAAGGTGATCTGCGGATCGACCTCGTGCAGCGCAGCCTCGATCCGGTTCAACTCGTCCGGGCTGACCGATCCGGTCTCGTCCGTGGTGCCGATGCGGATCATGGCCACGTGGCGATCGGCACCGAAGCTGGGGTCGAAGACCTCGGTGATGGCAAGGTCGCTGAAGCCCAGGTCGTTCAGGGCATCCCGGTAATCACCCACCTCGAAGGCGGTGGGGCTTTCGGTGCGGATGGTGGTGCCGCCCTTGAAGTCGATACCGAAGTTCAGCCCCATCGTGAAGATCAGGATAACAGACGCCACCATCGCCGCCATCGACGCCCCGAAGGTCAGGAACTGCCAGCGGAAGAAATCGATCCGGGTATTGTCGGGGACAAGTTTCAGACGGAATGCCATATCGGTCCCCTTACAGGATCAGTTCTTTGGGCTTGCGCCATTCCAGCCACCACACGATCATCAGCCGTGTCAGGAAGATCGCGGTGAAGACCGAGGTGACAAGCCCGATGGTCAGCGTGACGGCAAAGCCCTTGACCGGGCCGGAACCCAGGAAGAACATCACCGCCGCCGCGATGAAGGACGTGACGTTGGCGTCGATGATCGCGCTCATCGCCTCGTCAAAGCCGTCGCTGATGGCCTTGGCGACGCGCTTGCCTGCCCGCAATTCCTCGCGGATGCGTTCATAGATGATGACGTTGGCGTCCACCGCCGTGCCCACGGTCAGCACGATCCCGGCGATGCCAGGCAGGGTCAAGGTGGCCCCCATGATCGACATGATCGACAGGATCAGGATCACGTTCAGGATCACGGAAATCGACGCGAAGGCCCCGAACAGGCCATAGCTGGCGATCATGTAGGCCACGACCGCAGCCGTCGCGATCACGGACGACAGGCGTCCCGCGTCGATGCTGTCCTGTCCCAGTTCGGGGCCGATGGTACGTTCTTCCAGGAAATCCAGTTGCGCCGGCAGCGCGCCTGCGCGCAGCAGCACGGCCAGCCGGTTCGCTTCCTCGAAGCCCATCGAGCCCGAAATCTGCCCCGTTCCGCCCGGAATGGCCGAGCGGATCACGGGCGCCGAGATCACCTGGTTGTCCAGGACGATCGCGAAGGGCTGGCCGATATTGGCGGCCGTATAGGCGCCGAACTTGCGCGCGCCGGTCGGGTTGAAGCTGAAATCGACGGCGGGCTGGCCGTTCGGGTCGGTTCCCGGCACGGCATTGGTCAGTTCCTCGCCGGTGACGACAGGGCTTTCTTCCAGCGTGTAGTAGATGCCGTCCTGGTCGGCGGACGGCAGGACCACCTGCCCCACGCCCGGCCGCGCATCGGGATTGGTGCCGGTGCCGACAACGGAATTGAAGGTCAGCTTGGCGGTGGTGCCGATCAGCGCCTTCAATTCCTCGGCCGAGCCGATGCCCGGCACCTGGATCAGGATGCGGTCGGCGCCCTGGCGGACGATGGTCGGTTCGCGGGTTCCGACCTCATCGACGCGGCGGCGGATGATCTCGACGCTTTGCTGGACGGTGCGGTCGTCGGTCACGGCCTTTTCGGCGTCCGACAACTGGATGGTGATGGTGTTGCCCTGCTGCTGGATCGCCAGGCTTTGCTGGCCCGCGCCGGTCAGGGTGGCGACCGGGGTCGAAAAACCGCGCACGATTTCCGTCGCGCGGGCGATCTGATCGGCGTTCTCGACCTCGATCTTCAGCGTGCCTTCGGGCGACGGCAGGCGGCGGATCGCGCCAAGCGTGGCGCGTTCGTCGGCAAGCGCACGGCGCAGTTCGGGCCACAGGGCGTCCATGCGGGCCTTGTAGACCTCGGCCACGCGGACCTCGCCCAGCAGATGCGCCCCGCCCCGCAGGTCAAGGCCAAGCGCCACGACCGACGAAGGCAGCCACGACGGCCAGCCATCGCGCGCGGCGGCCAGTTCGGGCGTCTCGACACCGGTGCGCTCGATCTCGGCCACGGCGTCGTTATGGCTTTCGACCCGCTGGTAGAAGAGGTTGGGCACGGCAAAGCCTATGCCCAGGACGCAAAGCCCGACGATCAGGATGCGTTTCCAACGGTCGATCTGAAGCATCTTGCCGAAGCCCTTGATTGTTGTTGTTCTGGTGGCGTCAGGCGTTTGCCGCGACAGGCTCGGACTTGTTCAGAACCTGCGAAACGGTCGAACGGATCACGCGGACCTTGACGCCGGTCGCGATCTCGACCTCCAGCTCGTCGTCGCGGACCGAAGACACCTTGCCGATGATCCCGCCCGAGGTGACGACGTGATCGCCCTTCTTCAGCGCCGAGACCATCTCGCGGTGCTGCTTCATCCGCTTCTGCTGCGGGCGGATCATCAGGAAATACATGATCGCGAAGATCAGGATCAGCGGGATGAACTGCGCAAAGGCTGCAGTAGGGCCTGCACCGCCTGCGGCGGCCTGGGCATAGGCGGGTGTGACGAACATGGATTATCCCTTTTCGGCTGACACGGCGGTCTGACCCCGCCCGAATTGGCGCGCAACCTATCGCCGCCGCCCCGGCTTGGCAAGAAAGGCCGGGAAGGCTTCGGGTCTAGAACAGGATCGTGAACGTCACCGCGCCACGGGCTGCGCGCGTTCGACCAGCCGGGCCAGGAAGCTGGCCCCGATGGGCGAGATCGCATCGTTGAAATCATAGGCCGGGTGGTGGACGCTGGCCGTGTCGCCCTGCCCGATGAACAGATAGCAGCCGGGCCGTTCGTTCAGCATGTAGCTGAAATCCTCGGCCCCCATCTCGCGCCCCGCATCTCCCGAGATGTTGTCATGGCCCACGATCTCCTGCGCCACCTGCACCGCGAAGGCGGTCTGGCCGGGATCGTTGACCGTGGCGGGATAGCCCTCGATATAGGCGAGGCGGATCGAGACGTCATAGGCGGCCGCCTGCCCGTCGCAAATCTGCGCCATCCGGCGGCGGACCATCTCGCGGACATGGGGGGCGAAGGTGCGCACGGTGCCGCAGATATAGGCCGTGTCGGGCACGATATTGTCGGCGCTGCCGGTGTGGATCTGCGTGACCGACAGTGCCAGGTCGTCCAGCGCATAATGGTTGCGGCTGGAGATCGTCTGGATCGCGTTCACCACGGCCACGGCCGCGACGATGGGATCGGCGGTCAGGTGCGGCATCGCCCCGTGCCCGCCACGGCCCTGGACATGGATCTCGAATGTATCGACGGCGGCCATGATCGGGCCGGGTGTGGTGTTCATCATGCCCACGGGCAGGCCGGGGCTGTTGTGCATGGCAAAGACGCGGGTGATGCCAAAGCGGTCCATCATGCCGTCCTGGACCATCGCCTCGCCCCCGCCGCCGTTTTCCTCGGCCGGCTGGAAGATCAGCGCGACGCGGCCCGTGAAATTGCGCGTTTCCGCAAGGTATCGCGCGGCGCCCAGCAGCATCGTGGTATGGCCGTCATGGCCGCAGGCGTGCATCCGGCCCGGCACGGTGGATGCGTAATCCAGGCCCGTCGCCTCGTCCATCGGCAGGGCGTCCATGTCGGCGCGCAGGCCGATGGTGGGGCCCGGCCCTTGCCCCTCGATGATGCCGACGATGCCGGAATTGCCGATGCCGTCATGGATTTCGTCCACGCCGAAGTCGCGCAGGCGTTCCGCCACGAAGGCGGCGGTGCCGAAGCAGTCGAAGCCCAGTTCGGGATGCTGGTGCAGATGCCGCCGCCATTGGGTCATGTCATCCGAAAATTCGGCGATGCGGTTCAGGACAGGCATGTGGACTAAGCACCTTGGCTGTGGCAATGGCCCATCAGGACAGAAGCGAAGGGAAATCGCAATGACCGAACCGATCCGCCGCGATCCCAAGTCCGAGATCGCCCGACTGGTCGATATCATGGCCCAGTTGCGCAACCCCCAGACGGGCTGCCCCTGGGACATCGAGCAGGATTTCGCATCGATCGCGCCCTATACGATCGAGGAAGCCCACGAGGTCGCCGACGCCATCGAGCGGCAGGCCTGGGACGAGCTTCCGGGCGAGTTGGGCGACCTGCTGCTGCAGGTGGTGTTCCACGCGCAGATGGCGGATGAAAAGGGCATGTTCGATTTCGCCGATTGCGCGGCGGCGATCTCCGACAAGTTGGTCTTCCGCCATCCCCATGTCTTCGGCGACGAATCCCGCGACAAGTCTGCCGCCCAGCAGGTCAAGGATTGGGAAGCCATCAAGGCCGTCGAGCGCGCCGGCAAGGCCGAGCGCGGCACGCTGGACGGCGTGGCCTTGGGCCTGCCGGCCCTGACCCGCGCAATCAAGTTGCAGAACCGCGCGGCCCGCGTGGGGTTCGACTGGCCCGGCCCTGCCCAGGTGCTGGACAAGATCGCCGAGGAAACTGCCGAACTGGTCGAGGCCCGCGACAGCCTTGGACCCGACGCGCTTGAGGAAGAGTTCGGCGACCTGCTGTTCGTCATGGCGAACCTGGCGCGGCATCTTGAGATCGACCCGGAACAGGCATTGCGCCGCGCCAACAGCAAGTTCACCCGCCGCTTCCGCGCCATCGAGGCCGCGCTAGCCGCCGAGGGCCGCCGCCCGGAGGACAGCGACCTGGCCGAGATGGACCGGCTGTGGGATCAGGCCAAGGCGGCCGAAAGGGCGGCGGAGTAAGGGGCTTCGCCCCTCGGCCCAACGGGCCTCACCCCAGGATATTTGGATGAAGAAGAAGTCTCACGCCGCCAGTTGCGTGACCTGGCGCAGGGCGGCGTCATAAACCTCGATCCCGCCTTTGGACGCGCCTTCGGACAGGGTGCGTTTCCATCCGCGCGCGCCGGCCATTCCGTGGAACAGGCCCAGCATGTGGCGCGTGATCTGATGCAGCCGTCCACCTGCGGCAAGGTGGGACAGGATATAGGGGCGCATGGCCTGCGCCACTTGATCAGGCGCCTCGAAGGGCGGTCGGTCGCCCCAGAGGCGGTCGGCGCCGCCCAGGATGTCCCAGGGCTGGTGATAGGCCGCGCGCCCGACCATGACCCCGTCCATGACCTGCAGGTGGTCGCGCACCGCGTCCATGTCGGCAATGCCGCCGTTGATCGACAGGTGCAGGTCGGGGAAGTCCTGCTTCATCCGGTGGACCAGCGGATAGTCCAGAGGCGGAATGTCGCGGTTTTCCCTAGGGCTGAGGCCCTGAAGCCAGGCCTTGCGGGCATGGATCGTCACGCGGCGGATGCCGGCGGCGCGCATCCTGTCCAGGAAGTCAGGCAAGACCTGCTCGGGCATCTGGTCATCGACGCCGATGCGGCATTTGACGGTGACTTCGACCGGACTGGCTGCGATCATGCGCCCTACGCATTCGGCCACAAGATCCGGGGTCTTCATCAGCACGGCGCCGAAACAGCCCGACTGCACGCGGTCGCTGGGACAGCCGACATTCAGGTTGATCTCGTCATAGCCCCAATCGGCTGCGATCCGGGTAGCGGCTTCCAGTTCCGCGGGGTCGGATCCGCCCAGCTGCAGGGCGACGGGATGATCGGCGGCATCATAGTCTAGCAGCCGGTGACGGTCGCCGTGGATGATCGCAGGGGCGGTCACCATTTCGGTGTAAAGCAGCGCGCGGCGGGTCATCAGGCGGTGGAAGACGCGGCAATGCCGGTCGGTCCAGTCCATCATCGGGGCAATACTAAGCCTAGCAGAGTGACAAACCGCAGATCTTATTACCTTTTCTTCCATTACGACTACCCACAAGAGCCCTAATTTCGTGTATGATCTTGCATGTTTTTGCGTATGACTACAGCATGTATGACGTAATAGTCATACTTTCACGATGGAGTCATACGCATGGCAACGATAGCCGAACGCAAGCGCAAGAACGGCAACATAAGCTACATGGTCCAGATCATCAAACGCGGTTATGGGTTCAAGGAGTCCCGGACGTTCGACAGTCGGCGCGTTGCCGAGGCATGGGCCAGAAAGCGCGAGCGCGAGATACAAGAAGACATTGACGCGGGACGCCCCATCACTTCCCAGAAGATAGCGCAGAAGACCCTTGGGGATGCCATTGACCTGTATATCGCAGAAAGCCATCAGCAGATCGGCAAGACCAAGACGCAGGTTCTGCGAACAATCCAAAAGGACTACGGCCCCGATATCGCGAACGTCCGGTGCGACCTGATCACGTCCAAGACCATCGTAGACTTCGCCAAGAAGCTGCACGACCGCGACGGGGTGACTTCGGCCTCTACCGTCCTGAACTACCTGTCTCACCTGTCTTCCATCTTTGCCATCGCCAGACCGGCGTGGAACCTGCCGCTCGACGAAAAGGCGATGAAGGATGCCATGACCGTCTGCAAAAAGATGGGTTACACGAAAAAATCAAAGTCTCGGACTCGCAGACCATCAATTGATGAAGTCAACCGATTGATGGAATACTTTCTCGAAAAGCGGATTGCCCGCCCCAATCAAAACCCAATGCACAAGATCATTGCTTTCGCGCTATTTTCGACAAGGCGCCAAGAAGAAATCACTCGCTTACACTGGGCAGACTATGACCCAAAGCACAAACGCATTCTTGTTCGAGATATGAAGCATCCGGGCGAAAAGATCGGCAATGATGTGTTTGTAGATTTGCCTGATCCTTGCTGCGCCATCATCGATACCATGCCGAGGACTGGGACATACATCTTCCCTTACGGCGTTGATGCTATCTCTGCAGCATTCACTCGCGCATGCAAATTTCTAGAAATCACCGATTTGCATTTCCACGACCTTCGGCATGAGGGCATCAGCCGACTGATGGAAATGGGTTATTCCATTCCTCATGCAGCGAAGGTTTCCGGTCACAAGTCTTGGCAGTCACTGCAGCGGTATTCCCATATAAACAAGACGGGCGATAAATGGGAAGGATGGGAATGGATTAAAAAGCTGAAAGATACTAATCTAGATCGCAAGCGCCTAGAAAATTCGAAAACAAATCAAAATGAGAAATAAATTCGCTATCTTAAATTCAAAAACAATGATTTAACTTCAATTTAGTGAATATTTTGGTGCAGGAATAATATAAATTAACTTCTAAATTAGAATTTCTGCGGTGGAAAATCAATAAAGCACTCTCTTGCCATAAATGGCCTTTTTTGGCACCCCGCGAGCAGCCGACACAACGGATGGATCATTGCCGAATGCTTCTTGGAATCCGCACCTTTTTACTTACCGAAGCCAGTTCTCCAAATGCCCCTTTTGGCACATATTCCGCATGACCTCTATCAAGCAGGTGACTAGTGGGAAAACCGGCGAAGCCAGCATGTTTTTCGATAATAAATCGACAAACATCAGACTGGTCCGTTGCTACGTAGTAAAACAGAAGAAGGAGTTCACGAGTAGACAATTGAGAGATAAGAAACCGAACATACAACTTCCCCTCATCGTTTGGAGCCGACGAGGTAAAATCTAGAACAGCCTCGATCTGACGGAAGTAGTGGCTAAGGTCTTGCTCATTTTCTTTTAAAAACGAATCCACCGTCCAATCTAGGATCTCTTTATCACTGCACTTTGAAGAATGCTTCTTGACCTTGTCCTTGTATTTATCACTTAATCTAGTGTAGAAAACCGCGAAGCAATCTCGCCCAGTAATGGGCGGCCGCCCATCTCTTGGAATAAGATCTATTTGACTCACTGAATTATTCAAAGAGGCAACAAGGTTGAAAAATGTGGTCTCGAAAGTCTGCTTCTCTAGTATAGTTTTCTGTCCGGTTTGAGCGTCTGCGGTCCTTTCAAACTGCTTTCTTGCCTCACTTAATTCTCGCTGCTGCAGGGTTATCGTTATAAGGAGTCCCATAAACGTAAGGAACGTGAGTATTGGGTTAAGAACGCCACCAAAGAAGTCTCCCCATTCTCCAAACCCCGACTTACCAAGTGAGAATAAGTTAACAATGAACACAAGAACAGCGAACAGAAACGCTGCGCGAAACAGAAAATACAAACGCCCAGATTCTTCACCTTGGGAAAAATTAATAAATCTCTCGAATTTAATAAGGAATTTTTCGTCAAGCTGTGCGAAGAACATCGGGATACGCTTAGCTGAATCCCATGCGTTGAAAAAATTGATTTTCATTTTCATACTCACAAGTCAATCAAACGATAAACTCATATACTTACGACATAATCAGCAAGGTGCTTCCAAATAAGGACCGTCAGGGGCTTCTATCTATCTTACTAGATGATAGCTGCTGGAAACGCCAGATTCTTTGGTGTGCTAAATTTACCTATACGCGCGCTCGCCCCGGCACTCTGTCTGACTTCAGGATGTTGTAGACACTCGCACGGCTAATACCAAGGCGTCGCGCGATGTCGGATGCACCTACACCAGCGGCTCGAAGTTCCGTGACTTGCGCCACCTTCCGAAGAGCGGTTGGCGCGCGACCCTTGTATTTGCCTTCGGCCTTGGCTTTGGCAATCCCTTCTCGCTGCCGCTCCAACATGATCTCTCGTTCAAATTCTGCGACGCCGCCTAGGATGTTTAGCATAAGCTTTCCAGTGGGGGTCTTAGTATCTATCCCCATCCCGAGGATGTTGAGGGCTGCCCCCTTTGTAGTAATCCGTTTCAGTAGTTCGTGCATGTGGGGGACAGACCGCGCTAGGCGGTCGAGTTTGGTCACGACGAGGGTGTCCCCCTCTCGAAGAAAGTCTAGAGCCGCGGCTAGTTGCTCCCGCTTAACCACATCAACTGACGAGATTTGCTCTCGGAAGATTTTCTCGCAACCTGCGGATAGAAGTTCACGTTCTTGGGCTTCAATGCCCGCTAGTTGGTCAAGAGTAGAGGTGCGGGCGTAACCTACGAGCAAGAACTGGCCTCATTTGTCTAGCACGATTCTTAGACTATAGTAGACCTTTGTCTAATAATTGGAAATCCATTCTATTTGGACGCAAATGGCCGTCCTGGTAGATGTTCAACATGGGCACGCCACAAATAGACAAGGGAGGCCATCAAGCAACTAGTAGCCGCCCCAGGACACGTAGAAACTGCAGCAACTCAGCTTCAAAGCGCAGCCGCAGGCCTGAGACCCAGGGATATTGGACACCGACATAAGTAGCAACGTGTCGGCTTGGTCTGAGCGGGATGTTGGATCTTGAGACCGATCTGCGTTACCTGCTACCACGAAGGAACCTCATCGCGACGGAAGAGCGACAAGCACAGAAAACGCGAAATACCCGGCAGAGTGAACGCTCTGACAACATCTACTCGTGAAGCTCGCAACGAGGACACGACTGCTGAGTATAACCTGATGGAAGCTATAAAACTGCATGTAGGTCCACTACCCAGTGGCTACAGCGGGACGGGCTACTTTCTAGAGCCTTACGGACAGCCCATTTTTCTTGAGGATCACAACATCTTCGTCTGCGACTTGTCTGTCGCTGTTCCGAAAGACATGGGAACATTTTGGATATACGTTGAGGAAACGAAAAAGCCCGGCAACGTTTGCGGAATGTTCACATTCGGAGTCGCTCAATCATGTATAACAAGCGATACAAGCGAGGTTTTGCCGTGCCATAGGCGGAAGGGGATCGCCACTGCAGTGTATCGCTTCGTTCAAAACACTCTAGAGATGGAAGTTCGACCAAGCAGTCTGCTTAGCCCTGATGCTGAAGCGTTTTGGAGATCATTGAGCAAAACGCTAAAAGCGAATAAGGACGAATAGTTATAGCTTACGCAGCACTAAATTATGCCTCCTATGACGCTTTAGGCATCACACAAAACAGAGCAGTGCAAGGAACGGAGCATATTACTGTGACTTCGTGATCGGCAAGGCGCGAGCCACTACAACGATGACCTCTGCAAGGCAGTGGAAGGCTCACTGCATAAAGCTCGCCTCCCCTACCTTCCAAAGCTTTGACAGTTTCTTTTTGTGTTAGATCAAGAGCGGCTATCCGCAGCTTGATGCACATCGAAAGACTAACTAAAACTCAGCACTTCTTCCGTCATTTTCTTTTCCAGATCCTTTGGCAAGCGACATGCCTCCGTCACGTAGGATATCGCTGCGCTTATGAATTGCGCAAGCCGATCATTCTGCTTAAAGCGTGCTCGCAATGCCTGATCGAAGTTAATGTCGACGCGGGCAACTTGGCGAATCGACAACTCTCGGCATGACAAAGCACATTCAAAGATGTCATCAGGGGCCGAAATCACTAGGCCAGCAAATCCCACTAAACGCTTCCACGCTGGAAATTCCTGAAGTTCAGCCGCAGCTTCTGCTACTATTCCAGATCGAATAGCATTTTCAAAGAGCGCTTGCCGGATTGAAAATGACTCGTGCCCTCCCCAGACATAGAAACGCAACGCATCTTCAAACTGTTCACGCTTCATATTAGGATTATAGATCCTACGTATATCACGGCCCATCCTCGACCAGAGAATGAACATATACGATATCACATCAAAAACGATGGAGACATGTTCTGCCTTTGCCGGATCGATGTTACCCCGTTCTTTTCTCGTCGCAACTAAAATTTTCCGGAAAGTTTGCTCTGGCCTAGTCGAAAGTGGCGCAACATTTCTACACAAATCGAAAAGTTCTTTTGACCAGCCTGCCTTATCGAAAGCATCATAAACCAGATTCCAGCGATCTATCGATGACTGATAGCAGGTATCAGAATCAAAATCCTGGGCTTTAGTTCTACCAAGTTCCTCAAAAGACTTCTCGTCGTGAAGATCAACGTTAATCTTAAGCGCGGAGATACGATGATTGAACAGTGCGGGTTTTCCCAGAATAACAAACGCGCCGTCCGTGCCGGTGTAACTTACCAGACCGGAGGCCCAGAAGGCCCTAGCGATTGCACTAAGCTTGCTGCTGCTTTTGCAATCAAAAACTATTCTTCTTAAGTTTCCATCAGTGACGTTCTCAATCCCCAAGACGTCAATATCCGTGAGAACCTCCGGAGCACTTGTGAGGTCTGATGCTGAATTCACCACGACCTCAAGGCAGGGCAGATAATTTTGCGCAAGGCAATACCGCAGCGCAATCTGCTTCTGGTGCCGATCCTTATCAAACTTTCCCATTATTCAAACTTCATAATAAGTTGGGTATATTCTTCGACAGCTTGCGGATCGGAAATGTCGCGCTCTCTTTTCTTAAGTTCAGCAGCAGCAACTAAAGACTGTATATATGTTTCGTCCTTAGAAAGCGCTATTTTAGCCTCCTGGTTAAACTCCATATTGGCGACCTCGCCCGTTTGCAAGACGTCGATTGCAAGATCAATTGCTGCTTCGTTTTCGGGAGTCTTGTGCAAGTGAAGCTGCCAACGGCCTGAGGAAACCTCTTGTAGATAAGCTACTCGAAGAACAACTAGGTTGCGATACTGAGAGTCCGCCTCTGAGTTCGATTTCAGAAAACCTACGTCCCGGAGCTTCCTTAGAATGGCCAACGGATACTTAATTTTATACTGATCTGCAAGCAGTTGGCCTTTCCTTACTGCCGAGACTAGAGCCATCGCTCTCTCATATATTTCTCTATTTGCACCGTTCAATCGAGCCGAGCCAGGCTTAGGCGTAAAGACAAAAGACTCACTTCTAGAGCCAAAATTGATGGTGGGCGGCTTGATGATTCCTTCGCTTGTCAGCTTTATTAGAAGATCTCTTTCAGTGGGCGAGATTGAACTGGAGCCGATACGTCCCGATGAGATTGCTAGTGATAAAGGCCAGCCTTGATTGTCCTTCACCTTCTGTAGCACAGACGTCAGCGCTGGCGCCCCTACGGCGGCAACAGTGTCGGCGAGGCCATCTAGATTATCCGAGTAGTAGAAAGGGCTTAGCAGGATGCTTTTTCCGCGTGCCTTTTGTTCAGATAGCATACCCGCCTGAGAACCAAATTGAATGCATCTTCGAAGGACGTTCGGATCGATTCCGCTCTTCGCCTCGAAAGAATGCTTGTTTTGCGGAGACTGACGCAAAGCCTGCAAAATTCGCAGTGTCGCTTGCTCATGTTCGTTCATTCTGAGTTCAGTTTTTGAAAATTCCCCTAAACCCTCGTAAACGTCGTCGAAAATAGGGATATTCGGAATGACCTTCTCTATGGTTCGTCCTGAAGACACCAAACGAATGAACTCGATTTCTTCCAGAATTTGGAGAACCTGAGGGAGCGCCCGAGAAGAGACAGACATGAAGTGGTCTGAAACTTTCCTAAGGACTTCGTATTCAATCGCCCCTAGGCCTTTGATGTGCACTGCAAGGGTTGCTGCCATTCCCAGGAGGGGCAGATTGTCGTATTCGGTTATGTTAAACCCGCCCAATCCTGAATGAAGGTCATAAGCGTATTCAGCCGTTTCCTTAGTCATATCAGCGCCTTGTATCAACCTAGCGGTGATCTATCCGCATTTGTGCAGCTAAGTCAAACAGGACGTAGTAGTGGTGGAGCAAATGAGGTTCAGAAAGCTGCAGGATGGTTTATCCCAGTCATTTCGACGGATGTGGCAGCGGGTTGGTGAAGGCGACCGCCTCAGCCTGACTTCAGGTGGTGCGGCTGCTGATCCAGAGACCGGCTGCGGCTAGCGCTGACCAAGGAGCGCGATGCACGTTCCGAGGCCTTGTTTCGGGCAGCGGTGAAAGCCGGTGACATTCAGTTCCGGTTGCGACTGGACGGGAACAACTGGCAGATGCCCGACCACATGCTGACCTCTGAAGCAGCGAACTCTTACCACCTGACAGGCAGCGACGGTGGCGCTCTGAAGCGCAGCCTGTTTTCACCGGTCTTCCGAGACGAGTTGAACGGCCAGGAACAGAATGTGGCCGTGCACCTTGACGGGGATGGCACCGTAAAATGGTGGCACCGAAATGTGGCGAAAGCTGGATACGGCATGGGCCTGCAAGGATGGAAACGCGGGCGCATCTATCCCGACTTCATCTTTGCCACACGCGGCGACGAGGGCGCGGGGCGGATCGTGGTCTTAGAAACGAAGGGGGATCATTTGCAAAACCCAGATACTGACTACAAGCGCGGCGTGATGGACTTCCTGAGCAACAGTTTTTCCTGGGATCAGACCGTGCCAGCGGGGCAGCTTCAGATTGCTATGACCAACGAGACGGTGGAGTGTGCCTTAGTATTGATGGAAGACATTCAAGCTGTTTTACCAAAACTGATAACGTCATGAACGATAGAGCGCGATCCATCTTGCCCTACGTCCATGGCAACTGCTCTCGGATAGCCATCCGAGCACTAGTTACAAAGTCGCGCTCGCCATTATCCATGGCAGAATAGAACTTCGCTACACTACACACCAAAGTTGTCATTTCAGACCGGCCCTCAAGCCCGGCAAGATGCCTACCTTCCCGAAGCCCAGCTTCAAGTGTGTCCAAGCGGGCTTTGATCTTATCTCTGATACTCAATCTTTTTTCGCCTCCGGATCAAAGTTTCGGCTTGATGCCTTGCTTCTGCATCATTTCCGTTATGAAACGTGAATGCTCACCAAGGGGCTGGGACCATTTCTCATTTGGATCATAGCCGACAATACTAATAAGCTGCCCGCGTTCAGGACTTTCCAATCGCATAGAGGCCAGGATATCTAACGCTTCTGATCTGGAAATATTCTTTTTCATCCTCAACTCAATTCGATTCCGCACCACTTTTTTTATCAAATAATTGAGCCTGCCGCAACACCACCAGTCTAATTTTTAAGATGACAGGGATATAACGGCAGGAAGCTTTGCGAATTTTAGTTCGGCCCGAGGCGTGACAGCTTCGGCAAGGTCTTAAGTGGTGACTACCTCGTCTATGCTAACAGTTTCGAATTTCGCTGGGCAAAATGGGTAACGTTACAGGATGTTGGAATCGGGCGGCGCGGAACATCGTTGGTCATCAGCATGGGTTCATCCGCGACAAGGAAGCTGTAGACGCGGCCAGACGGGTGAGAGACGCCCTTATCCTGACTCCATACATGACAAGCAACGACTGGCACGACAAAGCCTCATTCGGCAAGGGCGATGTCTTCGTTAGTCATCCCCAACGTTTGCTGGCATGACCGTCAGCGTTCCCGGCCTCCAAGGCACATTTCCTTCGATTTAAGGGCCATTTTTAGCCCGTTTAGGGTCCTACCCCTGCCCGGAACGATACGGCCCGTCAGCGGCCTTCCTAGAGCCTGTGCGGGGCTGTGTAGTCAGAACGTTACCGACAGTCGTTCGGCACCGGCAAGACAGCGCGGAACGGCACATATGATGTGAGGAGGAACGCCGAGCCAAACGGAATACGGAATTATCAGGAAAGAAGATTTCTCAATCGCCTTCGCCGATGATCTGCAAACGATGCGAAATGATCATGAGACAGTGAGGTTAGACGCGGCAGCGGATAACCGAACCCATAGAGGTTTTCAATCTTTGAAGTTTCTAGTCGAAACCTGATAAAGGACTATAAGAGAATGGGCCAGCGGACCGCAGCGCGGGCCGATGCCCTTCCGACGAGCCTTGGCGAGGAAGGAAGGACCCTGATCCGTCACCCGATGAGAATCCTTCATCAGGAAGTCATTTAGGCCGAAGGCCGTCAACCCTGACCTGATAGAGAATTTCAGTTTAGGGCCAGAGGCCCGTCTACCTTCATCCCATGAGAACCCATACATCCAATTTCATGAATTAAAAAGTATAGGGCGTGTTGACAAAAGGGATTCACCGGGCGCGGTGATCGTGATTCAAGCTGGTATCTGCAATGGAGACCAGCGTGGCACGAAACCTGATGTCGAACGACGAGTGGGCGTTCTTTGAACGCTTCATCCTGGCTGTCCGTTCTCCGAACGGCCGCAAGCCCACGAACCATCGGCTTGTTCTGGATGGGATTTTCTGGATCGCCCGAACGGGGTCGCCCTGGCGCGACCTGCCGGAAGAGTTCGGCAAATGGTCGTCTGTCTATCGGCAGTTCCGGCGCTGGACGTTGGCGGGGCTGTGGGAACAGATCCTGGAGGCGCTGAACGAGAGCCGGATCGTGCCGGATGCGCTGCAGATGATCGACAGCACCGTGGTTCGCGCTCATCATCAGGCAGCGGGCGCAAAAGGGGGACTCCGCGCCAAGGTTTCGGCCGCTCGCGAGGTGGCTTCACGACCAAGATCCATCTGCGGGTCAATGCGGCAGGCCTGCCCATGAGAACCGAGATCACGGCCGGGCAGACATCGGACTACCTCGGCTTCGATCTGGTCATGCCTGACAACCTGCCCGAGCCAAGCGTTCTGCTCGCAGACCGCGGCTACGACTCCGACAACATCCGCAAGACCATGGAGGTGCGCGACGTGGTGCCGGTCATCCCCATGCGCAAAACCCGGAAGCTACGGGTCGCCGTTGACCGCAGGCTCTACCGCCTGCGCAATCTCGTTGAGCGGTGCTTCAACAAGCTCAAGAATGCCCGTCGCGTCGCCACCCGCTACGACAAGACCGCCGAAAGCTTCCTGGGCTTCATCGACATCACGTCGATCCGCCTCTGGCTCCGCCATTTGTCAACATGACCTAGTGTCAGTTGATAAATCTACATTATACGTTTTTAATGAATCATTAAGAGTCACTATACTTCTTAATTGTCTTATCGATCCAGATTCGTTGCTCAACATTCCTATGATCGTTCCGTCATCAAGGCTACGGTTTGCCGCCTTCATGCCTCATGAAGCTTGCTGTTCAATAAACCTTATGCTATAAGGAAGCGTAGTCGGTTTTACCGATTCGTTGCCATGTTCGCTCTTTGCGTTTTACGCATGGCAGCAATTCCCAAACATCAAAGCTTATCGGGTCATTTCGGCCCATTTTTGGCGTTTGGTAAATCCGGTATAAACTAACTACATTATTCAATCCTTTCGGATGATGAATATTTGGGACCGCCGTAGGGACAGGAAGTCATGAGCCTGCCCCGAAAGCACTACTGGCCCAACCTTTCAGCGCCGCAGGGAGACGACCCCAAAATTTAAATCGTCACATTGGAAGGAAACCAGATGACACAAGGATTCCGTTTTTGCTCATGCGGCACAAGGCTAGACTATCACCCAAAAAAGGGTGGAGGAAGACCGCCAAAATACTGTCCGCCATGCAAAATCGCACATGACAAGCAAACCGATGCTGAAAACGTTCGCATCGCAGCCGAAATCCTGGAACACATAACAAAGCGGTTTAAGGAAAAGTTTTCAGTCGTTGGCACTCCCCATGCACAGATGTTTCTTGCCACCCTGTTTGAAGAAATTCGCCATGACCCGGAAGCGGTTAGTGTTCATTTTCGCCGCGCCCTTACCAACCCCTCCAAAAAGGAAAAGAAAACTAGTCATACGCTGGCTTCCTATCTTGGAGCGTTCTCAAGGGTTCATCGTGGCATGTGGTTGAGCCAAATCTTCATAAAGAAAGAGAAGACGAGGATTAAGCACAAGACGATGAACGAAGCCGAACGCATTGCCCGTGCTAAAAGCGATGTTGGTGATGATTTCCTTCACTATAGTCCAATGGCCTATCTTCTGGAAGGTTACGAACTACCCAGGATGAAATCGAAGAAAACTGCCAAAGCAGATGGCAAGCCGCAAGTCCAAGAGACTGTCGCCACTGCCGAAGTCATCCCCTTCCCCGAGCCGTCCAAGCCCCTTTCGCTGACAGAAGCAATTCTTGACCATGTTCGGAATGGATACAGCAAAGCCCTTTCTTCCCTTTCTGGCATTTCAAGAAAGGACATTGAATGGATACACTTTGGATGCTGACCGGGCGCTATCAGGGTCTTCCCCTGATCCCGGTGGAACGTGTGGTGGAAGACTTCTTCCCCCATCTGAACCGAACGAACTTCTTGCGGAAGGTTGCTGACGGTCACATCGCCCTGCCCTTGGTGAACGTGGAAGCTTCGCAGAAGTCAGCCAAGGCGATTCACCTGACCGACTTGGCTTCCTATCTGGACGCCAGACATGCCGCAGCACTGCGCGAGCGCGAACATTTCCACAGCTGATTCGCGCAATCTAGCGACTGACAAAAGGAACGTATGACTAAAGTGTATGATTCGAGACCTGCGGAATAGTCTAGAAAATTGTATTATCTAGACTATTCTATTTGTCGGTCCAGTCCATCATCGGGGCGACGGACAAGGTGGCGGCGTCTGTGACAGGAGTGTTCAACATCTGGCCGACGCAACGGAAGGGGAAATGGTGGGTGATAACGGATTTGAACCGCTGACATCTTCGATGTGAACGAAGCGCTCTACCGCTGAGCTAATCACCCGTGGGCGCAGCATCTAGCAGGGGGAAAAACGGATCGCAAGGGCGAATCGACGGGATTCAGTCGGCGGATTGCTGGATACTGGAAGGGCGGCGGCGCAGGCGCAGGGTGATGATCTCTCCGCCCCGCTGGTCGCGTTCAAGGTTGACCCGCGCGCGGCCCAAGGGCGGCACGGCCAGGGTTTCGCCTGCGGACAAGGCCTTTCCCAGTTGCGCCAGCGTCGCCTCGATGATGGGGCGGGCGTCGGCCTTCTTGGCGCCGCTTGCCGCGACGACCCTGTCCACGAAATCCTTCTTCTGCAGGACATGCGCAGCCTGGGGATTGCGAGGAACCGCGTCAGGATCCTTGCCGGGGGGGGAAACACGTTTAATCATCACATACTCCACCACAACGGGAAACACGGGTTCAGCGTGGAACTAGTTTGACCCAAGGTCAACATTAATCGTGAATACGACGGCCGCTTGCGAAAAAGGCGCCCAGTCAGGGCGCCTTCAAAGCTTCAGTAATCGCCCTTGCGCGGCTTTCCGCCTTTTCGGGGCGCGGCGAACTTGGCGCCGCGGTCGCGGGCGCCCGCAGGCTTGGGCGCACCGGAACGCGACCCGCCGGGCTTGTCGAAGGCCGGACGGCTGGGCTTGGCGCCCTTGGCCGCGCGATCCTCGGGGGTCCAGCGGGCCTTGCGGGGCTTGGCGGCGGCCGTTTCCGCATCGTCCGTGCGGGCGGGCTTTTGCCAATCCCCCTCGGGCTTGCGACGGGCGGGACGAGTGTCGGTTGCGCGCGGTGCGGGCCGGTCCAGGTTCGGCTCGCCTTCAAGCCGGCGCATCATCAGGTCAGGCTCAAGCTCCATCGCCTTGCCGAAATTGCCGGCCTGGGCCACGGCGATCTGGACGAAGGTCTCGTGCTCGCGGACGCGGATCGCGCCGATCGCGTCGCGGTTGATGCCGCCGCCGTCGCAGATCTTGGGCAGCAGCCAGCGGGCCTCGGCCCGGCCGCTATGGCCCACCGAAAGCGAGAACCACACCGCCTCGCCAAAAGGCGGGCGTTCACGGGCGGCAGCAGGGGCGCGATCGGTCAGGACCGTCAGCTCCTCGGGCGCGGGGCGGCCTTCGCGCCACATGCGGATGAAGGCCTGGGCCAGCCGGTCCGGGCCGAACCGGTCCAACAGGGTGCGGGCCATGTCCGCGTCGTCCTCGGACCCGTCGCGCAGGGCCGGGTGGTCCAGCATCCGGGTGTCGTCCTGGGCGCGAACCTCGTCGGCCGAAGGCGCGGGACCCCATTCGGCCTCGACCCGGGCGCGCTTCAGAAGCATCTGCGCCTTGCGGATCTCGGAGGGCATCACGATCAGGGCCGAGACGCCCTTGGCCCCTGCCCGTCCCGTCCGGCCCGAGCGGTGCAGCAGCGTTTCCGAATTGGTGGGCAGGTCGGCATGGATCACCAGTTCCAGCCCCGGCAGGTCGATGCCGCGCGCCGCCACGTCGGTTGCCACGCAAACCTGTGCCCGGCCGTCGCGCAGCGCCTGCAGCGCATGGGTGCGCTCCTGCTGGCTCAACTCGCCCGACAGCGCCACAGCCTTGAAGCCCCGGTTGCCCATGCGGGCCAGAAGGTGGTTCACGTTGGCGCGGGTCTTGCAGAAGATGATCGCGGTGCGCGCCTCGTGCAGGCGCAGGATGTTGAAGATCGCGGGTTCGCGGTCGCGGGCGGCGACGTTGAAGGCGCGGTATTCGATGTCGCCGTGCTGGCGCGATTCGCCCTGCGCCATGATGCGCTTGGCGTCACGCTGGAAGGTGCCGGCAAGCTGTTCGATCGCGGGGGGCACGGTGGCCGAGAACATCAGCGTCCGGCGGTCTTCGGGCGCGGATTGCAGGATGAATTCCAGATCCTCGCGGAAGCCGAGGTCCAGCATCTCGTCCGCCTCGTCCAGGACGGCCACGCGCAGGCCGGACAGGTCCAGCGACCCGCGTTCGATATGATCACGAAGGCGGCCGGGGGTGCCCACGACGATATGGGCGCCGCGTTCCAGGGCACGGCGTTCGCTGCGGTAATCCATGCCGCCCACGCAGGTGGCGATGCGGGCGCCGGCCTGGGCATAGAGCCAGGTCAGTTCGGCCGCGACCTGCAGCGCCAGTTCGCGCGTCGGCGCGATGGCCAGGCCCAGCGGCACATCCGTGTCGGGCAGGATGTCGCCGTCCAGAAGCTGCGGCGCGATGGCCAGGCCGAAGGCCACGGTCTTGCCGGACCCGGTCTGGGCCGAGACCAGCATGTCGCGGCCTTCCGCGTCGCTTTCCAGGACCGCCTGCTGAACCGAGGTAAGGCTGGCATAGCCCTTGGCCGCCAGAGCCGCGGCCAGGGGCGCGGCTATCGTCTTGTCTGTCATGTCATCGCCAGAATGGGGGGTGCGGACACCCGTGAAGGCACCGCGATCCTTGCGACAGACATCTCCCTTGGTCCGCCGCCCCGGAAATGCGAAGCCGAAGGGGCGTCCATAAGGGATCAGACACGGGAAGTCAAAGGAATAAGGGCCTCAGCCCATGCCGAGCGCCTGCTTGTACATTTCCAGGATCGCCTCCTCCTCGGCGATGTCGTCGCGGTCGCGCTTGCGCAGGGCGACGATCTTCTTCATCACCTTGGTGTCATAGCCCCGCGCCTTGGCTTCGGCCATGACTTCCTTCTGACGCTCGGCGATGTCCTTCTTCTCGGCCTCGAGCTGTTCGAACTGCTCGATGAACTGGCGCAACTCGTCTGCGGCGACGCTGTAGGCCTGGTCGTCCTTCATCGGGGTCTTCCTTCCGTTTGATCCTGCCCGTCCTTTGCGGCATCTGTTAGGCGGTCTTGCCGCAACGCGCAATCGCCGCTAGGCCACGGGCCGAAACATTGGCAAGGATGGTCCGATGACGGTTTTCGACTGGCTGATCTGGGGGGGCGCCGCGCTGACCCTGGCGGGGGTCGCGGCGCTGATCTGGTGCATCGCGACGGTGGCCCGCGCCCGCAGCGCCGGGCTGGACGACGCGGCGCTGCGCGAACGGATGCGCAGGGTCGTGGCGGTGAACATGGCCGCCCTTGGCGCATCGATGATCGGGCTGATGGCGGTGATTGCCGGGATCATGCTGGCCTGATGCGCGCGCTTGTCCAACGGGTCACCGAAGCCTCGGTCGAGGTCGAGGGCGCAGTGATCGGCCGCACCGGGCCGGGGCTTCTGGTGCTGGTCTGCGCGATGGCGGGCGACGACGAGGCCGCGGCCGACAAGCTGGCCGCGCGGGTGGCCAAGCTGCGCATCTTCCGCGACGACCAGGACCGGATGAACCGGTCGCTGCTGGACATGGGCGGCGGCGCCCTGGTTGTCAGCCAGTTCACCCTGGCGGCCGACACCCGCACCGGCAACCGCCCCGGCTTTTCGTCAGCCGCAGCGCCCGAGGATGGGCGGCGGCTTTACGAACATTTCGCAGACAGCCTTGCCGCGCAGGGGATCCCGGTCCAGACCGGCAGCTTCGGCGCGGACATGAAGGTAAGGCTGACGAATGACGGGCCGGTGACGATCTGGCTGGACACGGCCGACCGTGCCTAGAGGATGAAGTCGCTCGCGCCAAGGCGCGTCGCGTCATCCACCCAGATTTCGAAATCGGCGGTCTTGTTGCCGTTCACGTCGCCTTGGACCAGAACGCCGTCGGCCTGCTTGACATACCAGACCGAATGCGCGGCGGCCTTGGTGCCGGCAAAGGCAAAGGCCTGGTTTCCGCCCCGCCCAGAATGAGCGTCGATGCCCGACAGGTCGATGTCGTCCTGACCCGCCCGGAACTGCAGGATCGTGTCGCGCTGCGACCCGCGAACGCTGTCGCCCGTGCCGCGGAAGACGAAGACATCCCGCGCGGTGTCCAGACCGGCCAGCATCCGGTCCTGGCCCGCGCCGCCTTCCAGCGTGTCTGCCCCGCCGCCGCCTTCCAGCCGGTCCTTGCCGGTGCCGCCCCGCAACCAGTCCTGCCCGTCGCCAGCCACAAGCCTGTCGATGCCGGACGCTCCGTCCAGCACGTCATTGCCCGTCCCGCCGATCAGCGTGTCATTGCCGCCATGCCCGAACATCCGGTCATGGCCCGCCCATCCCTCGAACCGGTCGTCAAAGGCGCTGAGGTTGACGGTATCGTTCCCGGCCATCATCGAGGCGAGCACAGCGCGGTCGTCGGCAGCTCCGGGTGTCAGCCCGGCACCATAGAGCCTTGCCGCAGAGACGGACACATCCTGGGCAATCCAGATCATGTCACCGTCATAGATTTCTTCCGTTATCGCGGTCACGGTTCCGCGAACCACCGCGCCCCAAGGGTTGAAGCCAAAGCCGCTTCCCATGACCGAAAGAAGCAGGTCGGTTGGCCAGTCCCAGCCGTTGATCGAATAGACGTCTTGATACGTCCGGCCTTCATACCAAATGTCGATGTCTTCATAGAAGAAATCTTCAAAAAAATGGCGCGAATAGAAGTTGAGATCGAGCATCTGGCTGTCGATCCCGTAATACGCCTTGACGGTAGCCATGGCCCGCACTCCTGAAAAACGTAAACTGGAACAAAATCAAAGCCGCTTTGTCTGCACATCTTGCCATTGGCGGGAAAGCCTTGCCACAGCCATTGTTAAACATCGTTAACAAGATGCAGGCCTGCCGGTGCGACTTGACTTTCACGTCAAACCGCCCCATGTGGGTCCAGCCGATGCCTGCTGCCGCGTGAGCAGCCGCGTTTTTCGCCCAGGGTCCGGCAATCATTCCAGTTTCCCATTCACGCGGGGAGGCTTGCGGGCATCCTCGTATCGCGCCTGCATCCCTGCTGAACGCCGCGTATCGTCGCGGCCATTGCCTTGCGTCCGATACGGGGGACGGGGCACGAGAGTTTTTTATGGAACCGACCAATAGCCGCCGCCCGTCCCGCGGCCAGAAACCCCGGCCGCGCAACCTGCCCAATTTCGACGCGAACGAAGGCCGCAGGGCGCCTGCCCGTGATCCGCTGCCCACAGGTCCCTTTGCCGACATGGGCATCGACCACCGCATCAACGCCAACGTGGCCGCGATGGGGCTGACGAAGCCCACGCCGATCCAGGACGAGGCCATTCCGGCGGTCGTCAAGGGCCGCGACGTGCTGGGTCTGGCCCAGACCGGCACCGGCAAGACGGCGGCCTTCGGCCTGCCGATGCTGACCCGGCTGATCAACTTCGGCAAGAAGCCCGATCCCAAGACCTGCCGCGCCCTGATCCTGGCGCCGACCCGAGAACTGGCGACGCAGATCGCCACCAATATCGACGCCTATGCCGAGGGGACGCCGATCCGCAGCTTCCGCGTCGTGGGCGGCGCGTCCATCAACGTGCAGACGGAACGGCTGTCGCGCGGCGTCGATGTGCTGATCGCCACGCCGGGGCGCCTGATGGACCTGATCGAGCGGCGCGCGATCAGCCTTGAGGCCACCACCTATCTGGTGCTGGACGAGGCCGACCAGATGCTGGACATCGGCTTCATCCATGCGCTGCGCAAGATCGCGCGGATGCTTCCCAAGGAACGCCAGACGCTGCTGTTTTCCGCCACCATGCCCAAGCTGATGGAGGAACTGGCCGACACCTATCTGACCGATCCGGTCCGCGTCGCGGTGAACCCTCCGGGCCAGGCGGCCAAGAAGATCGAGCAGGGCGTGCATTTCGTGACGCAGGGCGACAAGGCGACGCTGCTGGCGGAATACCTGTCCAAGCATCCGGGCGAGCTGGCGATGGTCTTTGGCCGCACCAAGCATGGATCGGAAAAGCTGGCCAAGCTGCTGGAGAAGTGGGGCTTCGCGGTCGCCGCGATCCACGGCAACAAGTCGCAGGGCCAGCGGGAACGGGCGCTCGACGCCTTCCGCAAGGGGCAGACGCAGGTGCTGGTGGCGACCGACGTCGCCGCCCGTGGCCTGGATATCCCCGAGGTCGCGCATGTCTATAACTATGACCTGCCGAACGTGCCGGAAAACTATGTCCACCGGATCGGCCGCACCGCGCGCGCAGGCCGCGACGGCCGCGCCGTGGCCTTCTGCGCCCCGGCCGAGGTCGGCGAGTTGCGCGCCATAGAAAAGGCCATGAAGGCCGCGATCCCGGTCATCGGGGGCGAACCCCCGGTTGGTCCGGTTCCTTCGGCCCGTCCGCAGGGCGGTCGTGGCCCGGGCATGGGCAAGCCGATGGGCGCGGGCGGGAACAAGCGGCCGGCGCGCCGTCCCTCTCGTGCGCCGAAAAGCCGGCAGGCGTAACGCCGGGGGCGATGTCGCCCTTTGGGTATTTTGACAACGAAGAAGCCGCAGGGTTCGCGCCCTGCGGCTTTTTTGCAACCTTGATGCGCCTTGGGCGCGGGGCTATCTGGCGGCATGGCCAAGCTCTATTTCCATTACTCGACCATGAATGCGGGCAAGAGCACGCTGCTTCTGCAGGCGTCTTATAACTATCGCGAACGGGGGATGGGGACGCTGCTGCTGACGGCGGCGCTTGACCGGCGGGCGGGACAGGGCCGCATCGCCAGCCGCATCGGCATCGGCGAGGACGCGCTGACCTTCGACGACGCCACCGACATGTTCGCGCTGATCAAGGATCGCGGGGCGGATTGCGCCTGCGTCTTCGTGGACGAGGCGCAGTTCCTGTCATCTGCCCAGGTGTGGCAACTGGCCCGCGTGGCGGACGACCTGCGCATCCCGGTGATGTGCTATGGCCTGCGCGTCGACTTCCGGGGCGAACTGTTTCCCGGGTCGGCCGCACTGCTGGCCTTGGCCGACGACCTGCGCGAGGTTCGCACGATCTGCCATTGCGGCAAGAAGGCCACGATGGTGATCCGCCGCGACGAGCAGGGCCGCACCATCACCCAAGGTGCCCAGGTCCAGGTCGGGGGAAACGAGACCTATGTCTCGCTGTGCCGGCGCCATTGGCGCGAGGCCACGGGAAACTGAGCATCAATTCTATCTCAGGATGTGCCGCCCGCGTTGCGGGACGCATGGCCTTGTTGTAACCATCGACACCAAACAGGCAAAGGATCTTCCATGCGCGCGTTCCTGCTGCGGCTTCTCGCCATTTTCTGTCTGGCTGCCCCGGCGCAGGCCTTCGAGACGACGGCAACCTCGGCCTGGGTTTATGACGTCAACACAAGCACGGTGCTGATGTCGAAGAACGCCGATGTGCCGATCCCGCCTGCTTCCATGTCCAAGCTGATGACGCTGTACATGGTGTTCGAGGCGCTGCAGAACGGCCGCCTGAAGCTGGACGACACGCTGCCGGTATCGACCAAGGCATGGCAGATGGGCGGGTCAAAGATGTTCGTGGAACCCCGCGACACGCCGACCGTGGAGCAGTTGATCAAGGGCGTCATCGTCCTGTCCGGAAACGACGCCTGCGTTGTGCTGGCCGAAGGACTGGCCGGGACCGAGGAAGCCTTTGCCCGACAGATGACCGAACGGGGAAAGACGCTGGGCCTGAAGCATTCGGTCTTCAAGAACTCGACCGGCTGGCCTGCGGAAGGCCATGTGATGTCGGCCGAGGATTTGGGGATGCTGGCCATGCACATCATCAACGACTTTCCCCAGTATTACGATGACTTTGCCCTGACCGAGTTCCGCTACATGGACCGGGTGCCGTCGAACCGCTTCAACCGCAACCCGATCCTGAAGCTGGACATCGGGGCGGACGGGCTGAAGACCGGGCACACGCAGGAAGCGGGCTATGGCCTGGTCGGATCGGCCGTGCAGGACGGGCGCCGGGTGATCTTTGTCATCAGCGGCTTGCAATCCGAAACCGCGCGGGCCGAGGAATCCGAGCGGATCGTCAACTGGGCATTCCGCCAGTTCAGCATGGAAACGCTGGTGCCCGCGGGCGACACCGTGCTGGAAGCACCGGTCTGGCTGGGCACGAAGGCGCGCGTCGGCTTGACGACGAAGGACGGCGTGAACGTGCTGGTCCCCGCCGGTTCCCAGGACCAGGTCAAGGTCGAGGCGGTTTATGAATCCCCCATTCCCGCGCCCATCTCCAAGGGCGATCAGATCGGCCGGCTGGTCGTCTCGGTCCCCGGCACACAGGATGCGGTGACGCCCCTGCTGGCGGCCGAGGACGTGCCCGAGGCCGGCTTCACGGGCCGCATGAAGGGCGCCGTCATGCGTCTGGGCCACAAGGCCGTCGAGGCCGCCGGCCTTTGATGTTCATCAGCTTCGAGGGGGTCGACGGCTGCGGCAAGTCCACGCAGGCCCGCCTGCTGGCCGAAGCCCTGCGTGCCGAAGGCCGCGACGTCGTGCTGACCCGCGAACCGGGCGGCAGCCCCGGCGCCGAGGAGATCCGCCGCCTGCTGGTGGAAGGCGCGGGCGAACGCTGGTCGGCGGAAACCGAATGCCTGCTGTTCACCGCCGCCCGGCGTGATCACCTGGAGCGCACCATCCGCCCGGCCCTGGACGCCGGAAAAACCGTCATCACCGACCGCTTCGCCGACAGCACCCGCGTTTACCAGGGCGCGACGCGGGGCGAGTTGCGCGGCTTCGTGGACCGGATGCATGACCTGGCGATCGGGGTCGAACCCGACCTGACCTTTGTCATCGACCTCGACCCCGAAACCGCGCTTGGCCGCGGCAATGCGCGGGGCGGGGCCGAGGATCGCTTCGAAAGCCTCGGCCTGGATTTCCAGCAGCGGCTGGCCCAAGGCTTCCGCGCCTTGGCCAGGGAGTTTCCGAACCGCGTCCGCCTGATCGATGGCAGCGGCAGCGAAAGCAGTGTCGCCGCCCGCATCCGGGCCGCCCTGTGAAGACTGAGCCAGAGGACATTCCCGAACCCGACCGGGTTCCCGGCGCCCCCCATCCGCGCCACACCGACCGCGTGATCGGCCAGGACAATGCCATCGCCGAGTTCATGGAGGCCGCCCAGGGCGGCCGCCTGCACCATGCATGGCTGCTGACTGGCCCGCGCGGCGTGGGCAAGGCGACGCTGGCCTGGGCCATCGCCCGCTGGATGCTGTCGGGCGCCTCTGGCCCCTTCGGCGCCACCGACACGCCCGAGGCGCGGCGCATCGCAGCCCTGTCCGAACCGCGCCTGCATCTGGTCCGCAGGCCGTGGGACGACAAGGCGGGACGGCTGTCCGCGCAGATCACCGTGGACGAAATCCGCAGGCTTCTGTCCTTCTTCCACCTGTCGGCGGCCGAGGGAGGCCGGCGCGTTGCCATCATCGACGCCGCCGACGACATGAATCTCGCGGCTGCGAATGCCCTGCTGAAGGTGCTGGAGGAACCCCCCGCCGATGCGCTGATCTTGATGATCGCCCACCAGCCCGCGGGCCTTCTGCCGACGATCCGGTCGCGCTGCCGCACGCTGCGCCTGTCGCCGCTGACGCCTGCGCAGATGGGCAATGTCCTGGCGCATCTGGGCATCGACGAGGATGCCGAGGCCCTGGCCGCCCTGTCCGACGGATCGGTGGGCGAGGCCCTGCGGCTGGCAGGCCAGGGCGGGCTTGACCGCTACCAGCAGCTGGTGGACCTCATGACCACCCTGCCCCGGCTGGACCGGCCGCGCGCGGCGGTTTTCGCCGACGGGGCGGCCGGGCGCGCGGGGGCGGATGGCGACCCCTTCGACCTGACCATGACCGTGCTCGACCGCTTCCTGACAAGAACCGCCCGGGCCGGGCTGATGGGGCCGCCCCTGCCGCAGGCCGCCCGGGGCGAGGGCGCTTTGCTGGCCCGCCTGTCGCCCGATGACCAGGCCGCGCGGGCCTGGGCCGATGCGCAGGCGCGCCTGTCTGCCCGCGCCCGGACCGGGCGGGCGGTCAACCTTGACCCTGCCGCCCTGGTGATGGATATGCTGATCGAACTGGCGCATCTGCCGCCCGCGCGATCCGCCCTGCCATCCAAAGGTTGATCCATGTCCCAAGCGGCATCCCCCACGCCGATCGTCGATAGCCATTGCCATCTGGATTTCCCCGATTTCGAGGGTGAGCATGACGCGCTGATCGACCGCGCCCGCGCGGCCGGCGTCACGCGGATGGTCACGATCTGCACCCGCCTGCGCCAAGAACCGCAGGTTCGCGCCCTGGCTGAACGCTATGACGGGGTCTTCTACGCCGCCGGCACCCATCCGATGAGCGTGGCGGACGAACCGATGGCGACGGTTGACCAGCTTGTCGCCCTGTCCGCGCATCCGAAGTTCGTGGGCATCGGCGAAACGGGCCTCGACTATCACTACACCGCCGACAGTGCCGCCCTGCAGGCCGAAAGCCTTCGCATTCACATCGAGGCCGCGCGACGCACCGGCCTGCCGCTGATCATCCATTCCCGCGATGCCGACGACGACATGGTACGCATCTTGGCCGAGGAACACCGGGCGGGCCCGTTTTCCTGCGTGATGCATTGCTTCACATCCGGCGCGGCCCTGGCGCAGACGGCGCTGGATCTGGGCTTCTACCTGTCGATGTCGGGGATCGCCGCCTTTCCGCGTTCCGACGACCTGCGCGCGATCTTCGCCGCAGCGCCCGTGGACCGCATCCTGGTCGAGACCGACAGCCCCTACCTCGCCCCGCCCCCGCATCGCGGCAAGCGCAACGAACCGGCTTATGTCGCCAAGACCGCCGCCCTGGTGGCCGAGATCTTCGGCATGGATTACGCGCAATTCGCCGCCCAGACCTCGGCCAATTTCGACCGGCTGTTTTCGAAGGCCGCAAGATGATCCGGGCAACGATCCTGGGCTGCGGATCCTCGGGCGGGGTGCCCCGGCTGGGGAACCGCTGGGGCGCCTGCGATCCCGCCAATCCGAAAAACCGCCGCCGCCGCTGTTCGCTGTTGGTGGAACGCCCCGGCCCCGGCGGGGTGACGCAGGTGCTGATCGACACTGGACCCGACCTGGTGCCGCAACTGCTTGACGCGAACGTGGCGACGCTGGACGCAGTGGTCTATACGCACCCCCATGCCGATCATATCCACGGCATCGATGACCTGCGGCAGGTGGCCTACAACGCGGGTCGCCTGATCCCGGCCTGGGCCGACATGCCCACGTCCGAACAGTTGCTGGATCGCTTCGACTATATCTTCAAGACCCCGCCCGGCAGCTATTACACGCCCATCTGCGACCATCACCTGATCGACGGACCCATCCGCGTCGACGGCCCGGGCGGCCCCGTTACGTTGGTCCCCTTCCGCGTCCAGCACGGGGAAATCACCGCCCTGGGCCTGCGCATCGGCGGGATCGTCTACCTGCCCGACGTGTCCGACATCCCCCACGCCGCCTGGCCGCTGATCCACGGGGCCGAGGTCTTTGTCTGCGACGCCCTGCGGCCGCAGCCCCATCCCAGCCATGCGCATCTGGCGCAGGCGCTTGACTGGATCGCCCGATCCGGCTGCCCGCGCGGGGTGCTGACGAACATGCATATCGACATGGATTACGCGACCGTTGCAGCGACAACGCCGGATCATATCCAGCCCGCCTTCGATGGCATGGTGATCGAGGCCGCGGCGGACACGCCCGACCACCCCGCCGCGCTATGAGCGCGCTGTTCAACATCATCGTCCCGGTCTTCCTGATCGTAGGCTTCGGCTATGTGGCAGCCTGGCGCGGCATCTTCCGAGAAAGCGCGGTCGACGGGCTGATGGTCTTTGCCCAGAACTTCGCCGCGCCCACGCTTCTGTTCGCCTCGATGTCGCGGCTTGACCTGGGGACCGAGTTCCGGCCCGGGCTGCTGCTGCCTTTCTATGTCGGTGCCTTTTCCAGCTATTTCATCGGCTGGGCCGGGGCGCGGTTCCTGTTCAACCGCCCACCGATGGATTGCGTGGCGATCGGCTTTGTCTGCCTGTTCTCGAACAGCCTGCTGCTGGGCATCCCGATCATGGAACGCGCCTATGGCCCCGACTCGCTGTCGGGGAACTGGGCGATCATCGCGATCCATTCGCCGCTGCTTTATACCTTCGGCATCACCTTCATGGAATTCACCCGCGCCCATGGCAGCGGCCTGTCGGTCGGCCGCGTCGCGCTGCGCGCCATGACGGGGGTGCTGCGGACGCCGCTGGTGATCGGCATCCTGGCCGGCATGACCATGAACGTGCTGCAGCAGGCCGGCCTTGTCATGCCCGAGGGCTTCTGGGCCGCCGTGGATATGATCGCCGGTGCCGCCCTTCCTGCCGCCCTGTTCGGCCTGGGCGGCGTCCTTTATCGCTATCGCCCTGAAGGCGACATGGGCGCCATCGCCATGTGCTGCGCCTGCTCGCTGCTGGTCCATCCCGGCATCGCCTATGCCTTGGCCCGCATCACCGGCCTGGACGATGCAGGGCTGCGGTCGGCGGTGATGACCGCCGCCATGGCGCCGGGGGTGAACGCCTATCTCTTCGCCAACCTCTACGGCTCGGCCAAGCGGGTCGCCGCCACGACCGTCCTTGTGGGCACGGCCGTCTCGGTCCTGTCGATCTGGATGTGGCTGGCGATCCTGCCCTAGGACTTCTTCCTTGCCCAAATACCCCGCGGGGGTCTGGGGGCGCGAAGCCCCCAGGCTTCACCGTGGCGTTACGCCCCGGATCCGTTCCGACCGCCGGCGCAGCAGTTCCACCGTGGTCAGCAGCGCGATGGAAAAGATCACCAGCAGCGTCGCCACGGCCAGGATGGCGGGGCTGATCTGCTCGCGGATACCGTTCCACATCTGGCGCGGGATGGTCTGCTGTTCCGGGCCGGCGATGAACAGCACGGCCACCACCTCGTCGAAGCTGGTCACAAAGGCAAACAGCGCGCCCGAGATCACGCCCGGCAGGATCAGCGGCATGGTCACCCGGAAAAAGGTGGTGCGGGGATTGGCCCCCAGCGACGCCGCCGCCCGGTTCAGCGACTGGTCGAAGCCTACAAGGGTCGCGGTCACGGTGATGATGACAAAGGGTATCCCCAGCGTCGCATGGGCCAGGATCACGCCCAGATAGGTGCCCGCAAGCCGCCCGCAGTTTGTGGGCAGGCCCACCAGGCCCAGAAGCTCGCACGGGTTCGAATAGAAGAAGAACATCCCCGTCGCCGTGATGATCAGCGGCACGATCATGGGCGAGATCAGGATCGCCATGATCGCCCGGCGGAACGGCATCTCGGGGCGCGACAGGCCCAAGGCGGCCAGCGTCCCCAGCACCGTCGCCAGCAGGGTCGAGAAGACCCCGATGATGATCGAGTTCTTGGCGGCCTTCACCCAGTTCGCGTTCTGCCAGGCATCCGACCAGAAGGCCCAGCCGGTGGCGTCGGGGTTCTGCATCCCGAAGGTCAGCAGGCTGCGATACCACCTCATGCTGTAACCCTCGGGGTCGAAGGACAGCATCCGGTCGGTAAAGGTGAAATACGGCTCGGCGTTGAACGACAGCGGGATGATGACAATGATCGGCGCGATCAGGAAGAAGAAGATCAGCCCGCAGATCACCAGATAGGCGTAATGCCAGATGCGCTCCAGCGGGGTTGCATAGGTCGGAACAGCCATGGATCACCCCAGCTTCAGGTTGTCGATGCCGACCATGCGGTCATACACCCAGTACAGCAGCAGGACCGCGCCCAGCAGCAGCGCGGCAAGGGCCGCCGCCATCGACCAGTTCAGCGTGTCGGTCATGTGCATCGCGATCATGTTGGAAATCAGCTGGCCCGAGGATCCGCCCACAAGCGCCGGCGTGATGTAGTATCCCACGGCCAGGATGAACACCAGAAGCGCCCCCGCCCCCAGGCCGGGCAGCGTCTGCGGGAAATAGACGCGGCGGAAAGCGGTCCAGCTTGTCGCGCCAAGCGAACGCGCGGCGCGCACATAGGACGGGTTGATCGTCCGCATCACCGAATAAAGCGGCAGGATCATGAAGGGCAGCAAGATATGCGTCATCGCGATGATCGTGCCGGTCTGGTTATAGATCATCTGCAACCGTTGGCTGCCCCCGATCACGCCCAGCCAGACCAGGACATCGTTGATGACCCCCTGCTGTTGCAGCAACACCATCCAGCTTGTGGTCCTGACCAGAAGCGAAGTCCAGAAGGGCAGCAGCACCAGGATCATCAGCAGGTTCGATTTCCGCATCGGCAGGGTCGCCAGCAGATGCGCGATGGGAAAGCCCAGAACGAAGGTGATCGCGGTGATGACCAGCGACAGCCAGAAGGTGCGCATGAACAGCATCACGTAGACCTGCTGGCGCTCCTCGACCTGGACGATGCTGCCGTCATCGGCCCGGCTGCGGTCCACCGCCGCCAGGTAAAAGTTGCCGGTCAGCGGGGTCGCGGCATTGCGCATTGCGGACCACAGTTGCGGGCTGCCCCAGTCCTCATTGATGTCCAGCAGCGCGGCTTGATAGGGCGGCTCCAACCCCCGCCGGACCTGACGGCCGGTCGAGGTGAACAGCGACCGCGTCCCCGGCACGTCATAGTTGATGCGGGTGCCGACGATGCCGATGGTGCGCCCCTCGGCGGCGGCTTGCAGGTCGGTGGCCAGGGCTGTCCAGGCCGCGTCGTCCGGCTCGACCCCGCGCGGATTTTCGGCGAACCATTGCGACAGTTGCGGCATATGGGCCGAAAAGCCGTCGTTGTAAAAGGACCGCTGCAGCATCTGCCCGATCGGCACGACGAAGGTGATCAGGACAAAGGCCAGCAGCGGCAGCACCAGCAGAAAGGCCCGGCGGCGGGCCAGCGACTGCGACCGCGCAAGCGCGCGGACCAGCGGCCTGCCATCGGCGGTCCGCAGCGCGCCATCGGTAAGGCCGGTGGCCGTCGTCGCAATGGCCGCGTGCGGATCAAGAGCGTTCGCCATGTATTCCCCAAGGTATCTGGGCCGCCGCCCCTGCGAAGGGCGGCGGCGATCGTCGGCTGTCAGGCGCCGGCCAGCCAGCTGTTGAAGCGTTCGGTCAGCTCGGTGTCATGGTCGGCCCAGAACCCGGCATCGTTGACCACGGCACGCTCGGCGTTTTCGGGCGTCGTCGGCAGATAGGGCGCCATTTCCGTGGTGCCGTCCTTGTAGGTGCCGACGCTGGCCGAGGCCGATTCGCGTGGCGGGCCATAGGCGATGTATTTCGACAGATCCGCCTGCCGCGCCGGGTCCGAGGCAAAGGCGATGAACTGCATCGCCACGTCCCTGTTCGGCGCTCCCATCGGCACCACCCAATAATCCATGTCAAGGTTCGCGCCGTCCCAGACAAAGGCGAAGGGCTTTCCCTCGTCGACGATGGCGTCGAAGATCCGGCCGTTATAGGCCAGCGTCATCGACACTTCCTTGTCGGCCAGAAGCTGCGGGGCCTGGGCGCCCGCTTCCCACCAGACGACCTGGTCCTTGATGCTGTCCAGCTTGGCGAATGCACGGTCGACGCCTTCGGGCGTGGACAGGACGTCGTAGACCTCGTCGGCGGGCACGCCGTCGCCCAGCAGGGCGAACTCAAGCGCGTATTTCGGCCGCTTGATGATGCCGCGCTTGCCGGGGAATGTCTTGGTGTCGAAGAAATCCGCGACGGTGGTCGGCGCGGCGTCCGGGAAGGCTTCGGTATTGTAGGCGATGACCGTGGACCAGACCATGATCGCGGTCGCGCATTCATGCAGCGCCTGGGGCAGGTAATCGTCCGCCGCGGGGGTGCCGTCGGCGGCGGCGGGCAGGATCGAGGGGTCGATCGGCTCGATCAGGCCTTCGTCGCACAGCCGCAGCACGTCCGACTGCTCGACGTCGAAGACATCGCTGGTGATGTTGCCGGCCTCGACCTGGGCCTTCAGCGTCGCGGGCGGGTTGTCGTTGTCCACCATCGTGGCCTGAACGCCCGTCTCGGCGGTGAAAGGCTTGACGAAGGCCTCGTTCACGGCGGCCCCGAAAGCACCGCCATAGGTGGTGATGTTGATCGGGCCGTCCTGGGCCTGCGCGGCGACCCCAAAGATCAGCGCAAGC
The DNA here is from genome assembly GCF_011801365.1 of Paracoccus sp. AK26. Taxonomy (NCBI): domain Bacteria; kingdom Pseudomonadati; phylum Pseudomonadota; class Alphaproteobacteria; order Rhodobacterales; family Paracoccaceae; genus Paracoccus; species Paracoccus sp. AK26. Next base: position 857,047 of record NZ_CP041041.1, on the reverse strand, counting down.
GCCGTTCCTGCAATCAGTCGTCTTGTCATGCTTTGCTCTCTCGAAACCTTGGGTGAAGGCGGCGCCGCAGGGCGCCGTCCGGTCAGGAACCAGCCAGCCAGCTGTTGAAACGCTCGGACAGTTCGGCATCGTGGTCGGCCCAGAACTCCGGGTCGTCCACGACGGCGGTCGTCAGGTGTTCGGGTTCGGTCGGCATATGCGGCGCCATTTCGGTCGTGCCGTCCTGATACATCCCCACCAGCGGGGCAGAGGATTGGCGCGCCGGGCCATAGGCGATGTATTTCGCCTGATCCGCAAGCGGTTGGGTGCCGGTCGCGAACTTCACGTATTCCACGGCCGCTTCGGGATTGGGGGCGTCCTTGGGAACGACAAAGGCGTTGATCTCAAGGTACTGTCCGTCCCAGATCACGTCGAAGGGCTTGCCCTCGCCCACCATCGCGTCGAAGATCCGGCCATTGTAGACGGTGGTCATCACGACCTCTCCGTCGGCCAGCAACTGCATCGGCTGGGCGCCGGCTTCCCACCAGATCACGTCGTTCTTGATCGTGTCCAGCTTGGCGAATGCACGGTCAACGCCTTCGGGCGTGGCCAGCGTGTCGTAGATGTCGTCGGCGGCAACGCCATCGGCGATCAGGGCCAGATACAGCGTCCGCTTGGGCGACTTGGGCAGGCCGCGCTTGCCGGGAAACTTCTCGGTGTCGAAGAAGTCGGCGACGGTGGTGGGCGCCTCGGCTTCGAACTTGGTCTTGTCGTAACCGATCACCGTGCCCCAGACGATGTTGCCCACGGCGCAGTCACCCAGCGAGCCGTCGACGAAATCCTCGGCGGCGGGGGTGCCATCGGCGCCGGCGGGCAGATCGGCCGGATCGAACTCCATCAGCGCGCCTTCGTCGCACAGCCGGATCGCATCGGCCATCGCCAGGTCGAAGACATCGCCGGTGATGTTGTTCGCCTCGACCTGCGCCTTCAGCGGCGTGGCCGGGTCGTCGGCAGCGATCATGTTGGCCTTGATGCCGGTCGCCGCGGTGAAGGGCTTGTTATATGCCTCGACCTGGCTGACCTCGTAGGCGCCGCCCCAGGACACGACATTGACCTCTTGCGCAGTCGCCGCGAAGGCCATGCCCGCCAAGGCCGTGGATAGGACCAGAGTGATTTTCACGTTCCTGAACTCCCGTTGGTGAAGGGTCTTTGCCCCATGTTCTTGGCCCCCCAAGGGGCAAGGGACGGGCATCGCCTGCCCGTCCCGTCCGGTTCAGCTTGCCAGCCAGCTGTTGAAACGCTCGTTCAGTTCGGCGTCACGATCGACCCAGAACTCCAGGTCCGACCCAAGCGCGTTGGTCATGTTCGCCTCGGTCGTGGGCAGGTTCGGGCCCATCGGCTGGTCCGTGCCCTCGATGTTGCCGACCATGGCCGCCGCCGAACGGCGCGGGGGACCATAGCTGATGAACTCGGCCGCGCGGGCCTGCGGCGCGGGCGAGGTCGTCCAGGCCACGAACTGCTTGGCTTCCTCCAGGTTCTCGGCCCCTTTCGGGATCACCCAGCCCTCCATCTCATAGATCTGGCCGTCCCAGATGATCTCGAAGGGCTTGCCCTCGGCCTGCGCGGCATTGAAGATCCGGCCGTTGAACGCATAGGCCATCGTGACCTCGCCATCGGCCAGCAGTTGCGGCGGCTGCGCGCCCGCTTCCCACCAGATCACGTCGTTCTTGATCGTTTCCAGCTTGGCGAATGCGCGGTCGACGCCTTCGGGCGTGCCCAGGACCTCGTAGACCTCGGCCGCCGGGACGCCATCGGCCATCAGAGCCAGTTCCAGGTTGAACTTGGCGCCCTTGCGCATGGTGCGCTTGCCGGGGAACCGTTCCAGGTCGAAGAAATCCGCGGGGGTCGAGGGCTTGGCCTCCGGGAACTTGCTGTCGTCGAAAGCCAGGACCATCGAATAGACATCGGTCGCGACGAAGCATTCGGTGATTGCGCCTTCGATGAAATCCTCGGTCGCGGCGGTGCCATCCTCGGCGGCGACCAGGATCGCCGGGTCGATTTCCTCGAGCAGGCCTTCATCGCACAGCCGCACCGCATCGGCATATTCGACCGATGCCACGTCGGTGGTGACGTTGCCGGCCTCGACCATGGCCTTGATGGGGGTGGCGGGGTTGTCGGCGTCGGCCATGTTCACCTTGATGCCCGTCTCGGCCTCGAAGGGCTTGGCATAGGCTTCCAGATGGCTGTTGCCATAGGCACCGCCCCAGGACAGCAGGTTCACATCGGCCAGCACGGGCGAGGCGATCAGGCCAAGCGCGGTGGTCAGGGCAAGCGTCTTCTTCATTGATCACTCCAACTGCAGGGACATGCGGCATTCGCCGTCATTCGTGGGCCGGGACGGCCTTCAGACCGGATCGAGGGCACGGGCATCCGCCGGATGCCAGCCGACCTTGATCTGCTGGCCGGGCTCCAGCCGGGTCTGGCCGATCGTGTTGCGCATCTTCATCACGAAGTCGCCGCTGCCCGCGACCTTCAGGCGGGCGCGCAGGATGTCGCCCATGTAGATGACCTCGCAAACCTCGGCGCCGATCATGTGGGCACCCGGGGGCATCATCTCGGGCTTGAACTCGACCCGTTCGGGGCGGATCGACACCAGCACCTGCTGGCCCCTGGCGGTCACGTTCACCGGCGTGGCGTCGATCACCTCGCCCGTGGACAGGCGCACCAGGGCCTTGTCGCCCGACAATTCCTCGATCACACCGGGCAGCTTGTTGTTCTCGCCGATGAACTGGGCCACGAAGCTGTTCTCGGGGCGTTCATACAGGTCGGCGGGCGCGGCAAGCTGCTGGATGCGGCCGTCGTTGAAAACCGCGACCCGGTCCGACATGGTCAGCGCCTCGCCCTGGTCGTGGGTGACGTAGACCACCGTGATTCCAAGGCGTTCGTGCAGATGCTTGATCTCGAATTGCATGTGTTCGCGCAACTGCTTGTCAAGCGCGCCCAGGGGTTCGTCCATCAGCACAAGCTCGGGGTCGAAGACCAGGGCGCGGGCAAGCGCGATCCGCTGCTGCTGGCCGCCCGAAAGCTGCGCGGGCCGGCGGTTCGCGAACTTGCCCATCTGCACCATGTCCAGGGCGCGGGCGATGCGGGTTTCGCGTTCCGATTTGGCCATGCCCCGCACTTCCAGCGGGAAGGACAGGTTTTCGCCCACCGTCATGTGCGGAAAAAGGGCATAGTTCTGGAACACCATGCCGATGCCGCGCTTGTGCGGCGGCACCTGGTTGATCGGGCGGCCCGCCAGCCTGATCTCGCCATGAGTCGCGGTCTCGAACCCGGCCAGCATCATGAGGCAGGTGGTCTTGCCGGACCCTGACGGTCCAAGCATGGTCAGGAACTCTCCCTTGCCGATGGACAGGTTCAAGTCTTTGACGACAAGTGTCTGGCCGTCATAGCTTTTCTGCACATGCTCGAATGCGACGAAAGCATCGCCGTGGCGGTCATCCAGCAAAAGGCGCTCTCCCTCTTTCTGTTTTCGTTGTTGGGCGCCCGCACAGGTTAGCCGTGCGATCCGCGGCCGCGCAACACCGTTTGCGACATTTCTCGGCACCAGAGTGTCGCTTCCATGCCTTGGTCCGGGACGCCCGGAAAACCGGCATTGCTGCCAGAAAAACAGGCGACTGCGGTCGGGCTTGTGCCTCTGCACCCCTGGGGTTAGCGTCGCTGCCGACCCGAATCCGGCCACTTGCGCCACCACCTGCCAAGGACCCGCGTCCTTCGCCCGATCCGAAGGACTGCCATGCTGGAAGCCGCGCTGTTGTTCGCCGCCGCATTCTTCGGCGGGATGCTGAACGCCGTCGCCGGCGGCGGCACCTTCATAACCTTCCCGGCTCTGGTCTTCGTGGGGATCCCGCCGGTCGTGGCCAATGCCACCAGCACCATCGCCGCCCTGCCGGGCTATCTGTCGGCGGCCATCGCCTTTCGCAGCGACATCCGCCGGATCGAGGACGCGCCCTTCGCCAAGCTGACGATCTGGACCATGATCGGCGGCGCGGTGGGCAGCGGCCTTCTGCTTGTCAGCTCGAACGAGGCGTTTTCCGTTCTGGTGCCCTTTCTGCTGCTGGGCGCGACCCTTGTCTTCTATCGCGCGGACGAGGTCCGGCGCATGGCGTCGCGGTGGCGGTCGGTCGTCGTGCCCTTCGGCCTTGGGATCCTGCTGCCGGTGGCGATCTATGGCGGCTATTTCAACGGCGGCCTTGGGATCGTGCTGCTGGCGGTCTTCGCCATGTGGGGCATGACCGACCTGCACCAGATGAACGGGCTGAAATGCTGGCTGTCCTTCGCGCTGTCGCTGATCGCCTTCGCGATCTTCGCGGCGGGCGGCGCGGTGGCCTGGGGGCCGGCGGCGGTCATGGCCTTGGGCACGGTCGTCGGCGGCTATGCCGGCGCGCCCGTCGCCCGCCGCATTCCGCGCGACAAGCTGCGCCTGCTGATTGCTATCGTGGGCTTCGGCATGACCGCGATCTTTTTCTGGCGTCTCATCCAAGGAGCATGAACATGAGCGACATCAAGCGTATCGAGACCGGCCCGCGCATGAGCCAGGCGGTCATCGCGGGCGGCATCGTCTGGCTGGCGGGCCAGGTGGGCGAGCCCGGCGCGTCGGTGGCCGACCAGACCCGCGTGGTGCTGGAACAGGTGGACCGCCTGCTGGCCGAGGCAGGGACGGACAAGACCCGCATCGTGTCGGCCCAGATCTGGCTGGCCGACATGGCCGATTTCGCGGAAATGAACGCCGTCTGGGACCAGTGGGTGCCCCAGGGCCACACCCCTGCCCGCGCAACGAGCGAGGCGAAGCTGGCAACGCCGGACTACAAGGTCGAGGTGATCGTCACCGCGGTCCTGTAACCGCCGCCAGCACCGAACGGGCGGCGCGCAGACCCGGCGCCTCGCCCCCCTTGCCCAGCCGGTCCATTGTCAGGTCCATCGCGTCCAGTTGCGCCTGCCGCGCCGCGGGGTCGTCCAGCAGGCGCAGCAGCGCCTGCGCCATCGGGCCGGGCTGGCAGTCGCGGCCCAGGAACTCGGGCACCACGCGCGTGTCGCTGACCAGGTTCACCAGCGTCACCGTGTCCGTCTTCAGCAGCATTCCCACCAGCATCCGGCTGAGCGGCGCCATGTCATAGCCGATCACCATCGGCACCCGGTTCGCCGCCAGATCCAGGCTGACCGTCCCCGACGCCGCCAGCGCCAGATCCGCCGCTGCGAAGGCCGCGCGCTTCCCCTCGGCATCCTCGACCACCAGCGGCCGGACGGGCCAATTGGCCGTCTCGTGCCTTACCTGACCGGCAACCCCCGGGACGGTGGGCAGGACCACCCGCATGTCGGGAACGTGATGACGCAGGTCGTTCAGCGCCTGCCCGAACCGGGGCAGAAGCCGCCCCACCTCGCCGCCGCGCGATCCGGGCAGGCACAGCACGACGGGGCTTTCGGGCGCGATGCCGTGGCCCGCGCGGAACAGCGCGGCCTCGTCCGGTCCCGCGACAGGAGCGGTGGCGATGGGATGGCCCACGAAATCGCAGGTCATCCCCGCGGCCTGCATCAAGGGCGGCTCGAAGGGAAGGATCGCCAGGACGTGATCCACGACCTGGGCCATCTTCAGCGCCCGCCCCGGCCGCCAGGCCCAGACCGAGGGCGCGACATAGTGGATCACCCGCAAACCGGGCTGCTGCGCCCGCGCCATGCGGGCCACGCGCAGGCAGAAATCCGGGCTGTCGATGCCGATCAGCGCATCCGGGTTCTCGGCCGCGACGCGGGCGGCCGTTTCGGCAATGCGGCGCTTGAGGTGGCGGTATTTCGGCAGCACCTCCCAGATGCCCATGACGCTCAGTTCCGCCATGGGGAACAGGCTGGTCAGGCCCTGCGCCGTCATCGCCTCGCCGCCGATGCCCAGGAACTCGGCATCCGGCACCAGCTCGCGCAAGCCCGCCATCAGCGCCGCGCCCAACTGGTCGCCCGAAGGCTCGCCCGCGATCAGGAAGAACTTCATGCGCGTCACCCTGTTGCTGCTGTCTTACGGGTATTTAAGCAAAGAAGAAGCCGGTTTCTTCTTTGTCTAAATACCCGAAGGCGGCATCGCCCACAAAAACAACCCTGCGGCTTCCGCGCGCCGGACGGATTCGTCCCGGTCCAGCAGGATCACGCCGCCCGCTTGCCAGGCAATCCCGGCCAATCCCGCGGCAGCGGCCTGGGTCACGCTATCGGGGCCAAGCGTCGGCAGGTCGATGCGCATGTCCTGGCCGGGCTTCGGGGCCTTGACGAAGACGCCTTTCGCGCCGTTCGGGTTAGGCCGCAGGCCCGTATGGCGGGCGGCGAAGTCCAGCATCGCAGCAGTGCCCGGCAGCGTCTCGATGGCGAGGCACTGGCCCTGCGCCACCACCGCGCCCTGCCCTACGTCCAAGGGTCCCAGCGTCGCCAGGATCAGCGCCGCCCGCGCCGCATCGCGGCGGTCGGCGGCGGTGGGTTCGCCCGCCAGCACGCCTTCGCCGGGGATCAGGCCGGGCGCGACCTCGGCGACCGAGGCAATGGCCAGCCCGTGTTCCTCGAACACCTCCAGCACGGCCCGCAGCGCGCCGTCGTCGCCCGACTGCATCGCCATCATGATGCGCGGCACCAGTTGCGCGGTGCGGTTGTCGAACAGTTCGGGATCAAGGCGCGGGCGGCGGATCGCGCCCGCGAAGACCACGCGAGACACGTCCTGATCCAGAAGGCTGTCCAGGAACGGCACCAGTCGTTCCAGCCGGAAGGGCTGCGCCTCGACTCCTTCGGGCGCGAAGCCCTCCAGCGCATAGACCTGCGGCGCATCCAGCGCGGCGATGACGGCGGGGGCCAGCGCGCCCTGGCCCGCGATGACGGCGGTGCGGCTCATGCGGGCTTCGGGGTCAGGAAGCTGCGGTCGGACGGGCCGAGGATGAAGTCCAGCACGTCGCGGACCATCGTGCCGCCGTCGCCCCCGGCCAGCGCACGGGCCGTGTCGCGGAAGCTGCCCGCGCCCAGCTTGTCCAGCATCTCGCGCAATTCGTGGATATCGGCGCGGCTGGCGCCCCGGCGCTTCAGTCCCACAAGGTTCAGCCCGTCCAGATGACCGCGCGGCCCCTGCACCAGGCCATAGGGGATCACGTCCGCCGTCACCATGGTCACCGCGCCGATCATCGCGCCGCGCCCGATGCGCACCCATTGATGCACGCCCGACAGCCCGCCGACGATCACGTCGTCGTCCAGATGGCAATGCCCGGCCAGCGAGGCGTTGTTGACCAGGATCACCCGGTCGCCCAACTGGCAGTCGTGGCCCACATGGCAGCCCGCCATGAACAGCCCGTCGTCGCCGATGCGCGTGATCCCGCCCCCGCCCTGCGTGCCGGGGTTCATGGTGACATATTCGCGGATGCGGTTGCGCGCGCCGATTTCCAGCCGCACATCCTCGCCCCTGAACTTCAGATCCTGCGGCACCTCGCCGATCGAGGCGAAGGGAAAGACCACCGTTTCCGCGCCGATCGTCGTGTCGCCCGCGATGGCGACATGGGATTTCAGCACCACCCCGTCGGCCAGCCGCACCTTTGGACCCACCACGCAGAAGGGTCCGATCCGCACCCCTGCGCCGATCCGGGCGCCTTCCTCGATCACGGCGCTTGGGTGGATCAGGCTGTCAGCCATCGGTCTTCATCGCCATCATCGCCGTGAACTCGGCCGAGGCGCAAAGCTGGCCGTCCACCAGGGCGCGGCCCTCGAACTTCCAGATTTTGCCGCCGCCGCGCAGGGCCTTGCAATGCAGCTCAAGCACGTCGCCCGGAACGACCATTCGGCGGAACTTGCACTTGTCGATGCCCATGAAATAGGTCGCCAGGGGCTTGTCGATGATGTTCATGCTGATGCCCACGATCACGGCGGATGTCTGGGCCATCGCCTCGACGATGGTGACGCCGGGCATGACCGGCTCGTCCGGGAAATGGCCCTGGAAATGCGGCTCGTTGCAGGTGACCATCTTGATGCCCACGCCGCTTTCATGCGGGACGATGTCGCGCACCTTGTCGATGAACAGGAACGGATAGCGGTGGGGGATGATGCGCTTGATCAGCGACAGGTCGGCCGCGGTGTAAGGGGCGGGGGCGCGCGTTTCTTCGGCCATGAGCGTTCCTTCGGGACGTTTTTTCCCGGTTAGCAATGCGCTTGCCCCTTGGCAAGCGTTCAGCCGGATGCCGGTCGGGCCGTGGGCGCGGCCTTGCCGGGCCGTCCCTCGCGCAGCCAGCCGGTCAGGATCAGCCCCGCGACCAGGATCAGCCAGGCCCAGCCGGGCAGCAACGGCCGCCGTTCCAGCCCGGTGACCGAGGCCGCCTCGCGCGGGGTGATCGCGATCCAGTCGCCCAAGGCCGCCGCGCCGTGGGCGTTTCGGCCCGGCGCCACGCTGCGCAGGTCGGGGATGCCGTCCGACAGCGACACCACGCCGCCGCCTGTCGCGTCCACCAGCGGCTGCAGTGCCCCCGCGTCCGCCACCGTCTGCTCGAACTCGCGCGGCGCCGCCGGGCCAAGGGCCAGGACGCGACGCAGATCGCCGTCCTGCAGGCGGTAGAGGCCCGGTTCAGGCGCGGTCCAGTCGGCTGTGAAACGGCCCGGCCCGGCCTCGGTCAGCGCAACTTCCTCGGTCTGGCCGTCGGGGCGGGTGACCACCAGCGGGCCGGCGCTGTCGCCCATGGTGCGGCGCGTGAAGCGGACCGCAAGATCACCCGAGACGTCGGCAAGAAGCGCCTCTTCCTCAAGCTCGGGCTCCTTCATCGACCAGTGGGCGATGCGGCGCAGCAGTTCCAGTTGCGGCCCGCCGCCTTCGAAACCGCGCCCCCACAGCCACACCTGGTCCGAGGTCAGAAGCGCCACCCGCCCCTCGCCCACCCGGTCCAGGATCAGCAGCGGCTCGTCGTCGATGCCGGTCATCGCCACCTGCGCTTCGGGGTCGGGCTGGACCGTCGCCATGCGCAGCCAGCGGCCCCAGCTGGAATCGTCGCCTTCGGAGCCAGGCAGGGCGGCGGTCACGGGATGGCGCTGCCCGTCCTCGGTCAGGCGGGGAAGAAAGGGTTCTTCCAGGACGCGGCCAGTCGGGCGGGCGGGCAGGATGCGGCCCAAGGGCGACAGGTAAAGGCTTTCCACCCCGGCCATCTCGGGTCCGGCAGATACCAGGATCGCCCCGCCGTCTTCGACATATTGGGCGATGTTGAGGTAGTAATCCGGCGGCAGGATGCCCCGCACGCTGTAGCGGTCGAAGATGATCAGGTCGAAATCGCCGATCCGCTCCATGAACAGTTCCTGGGTCGGGAAGGCGATCAGCGACAGTTCGTTGACCGGCACGCCGTCCGACTTGTCGGGCGGGCGCAGGATGGTGAAGTGGATCAGATCAACCGCCGCGTCGGATTTCAGCAGGTTGCGCCAGGTGCGTTCGCCGGCATGGGGCTCGCCCGACACCAGCAGCACGCGCAGGCGGTCGCGGACGCCGTTGATGCTGATCGCGGCAGTGTTGTTCCTGTCGGTCAACTCGCCCCCCTCGGGCGCGTCGAAGCCGATCTGCACGACATTCTGGCCCGCGTGATCCAGCACCAGCGGCAGGCTGATCGGCTGGCCCAAGGGAACGGCCACGACCTGTTCGTCCTCACCGTCAAGCGACAGGCGCAGGTTGACCGAACCCGTCTGCGCCTCGGGCGGGACGGCGCCCTGATCCTCGATCCGCAGGCGGATGGTGACTTCCTGGTCGATCAGGCCGAAGGCAGGCGCCTCCTCGATCACCAGGCGGCGGTCCCAGTCCTGGGGGCGGCCGGTCAGCAGGACATGGACCGGCGCGGGAACGGATGCGGGCAGCATCGCGGGGTCGTGCAGGCGGCCGTCGGTGACGGCGATGACGCCTGCAAGCCGGGTTTCGGGTTCGGCGGCGATGGCGCGGGCCATCTCGGTCGCAAGCAGCGTGCCGTCGTCGTTGTCGCCCACCGTCACGCGGCGCAGTTCGGTATCGGGCAGCGCGGCGATCTGGCGGGTCATGGCGTCCACCGCGGCGTCCGTCTGCGCGGTCCGTTCCGGCAGGGACTGGCTGGCGGAACGGTCGTCGATCAGGATCACGATGTCCGACAGCCCGGCCCGGCTGCCGATCTCCAGCGCGGGTCCAGCCAGGGCCAGGGCGGCCGCAAGGCCTGCAAGCCCGCGCCAGGGCCAGCCTCGCAGGCCGCGCCACAGCGCAAAGCCCGCCACCAGCAACGCAAGGACGGCCAGGGCGGCAATCGCCCACCAGGGCAGCAGCGGGTCGAAGCGAAGCTGGGTCATGGGCCAAGCGTCTCCTCGGTCCGCATCCGATCCAGCAGGGCGGGCACATGGACCTGGTCGGATTTGTAGTTGCCCGTAAGCACATACATGATCAGGTTCACGCCGAACCTGAAGGCCATCTCCCGCTGCATCTCGCCTTCCCAGCCGCCGCCGATGGGAAAGGTGGGATAGCCGTTCTCATCCACGGCCCAGGCCTCGGCCCAGGAATTGCCGCCGATCACGACCGGGCTGACGCCGTCGTTGAGCTGACGGAAGGGCACGCCCTCGGCCGCCTCGGCGCCCGCAGGGGGCGCTTCCAGCCAGACCGGGTTGCCTTGCCAGCGGCCCGGAAAATCCGACATCAGGTAAAAGCTGCGGGTCAGGACATGGTCGTCCGGCACCGGCGCCAGCGGCGGTATCTCCAGCGGCGCCGCAAGGGCTTGCAGCGCCTGCGACATATCGGGGCCGCCCACGCCGGTCACGTCGCCGTCGCGCGTGTCGAACAGGATCATCCCGCCCGAACGCATGAAGTGGTTCAGCCGCACATAGGCCTGGGGCGAAGGCGCGGGCTGGCTGTCGGTGATCGGCCAATACAGGAAGGTCAGCACCGAGAGTTCGTCCCGGTCCAGGTCGATGGCAACCGGATCGCCCGGCTCGACCGAGGTCCGCTGCGACAACAGCATCGACAGCCCCCGCAGCCCTTCGCGCGAGGCTTCGTCGACGCGGTCGTCACCCGTGACCACATAGGCCAAGGCGACCTCGTTGGCGGCGCGGGCCAGTTCCGGGTTCACGTCCTGCGCCATGGCGGGCGGGCCGGGCTGGACCAGCAGCGCCAGCAGCAGTCCCGCAGCAGCAACGCGTCCACCCCGCGCCAGCATGGCCGAGCCAAGCGCATCGACAGCCAGGATCAGCGCGGCCAACGCGAGCAGCACGCCCTTCAGATCGCGCCCGCCGGTCGTGCCCACGGCTTCCACCGCGGCGCCGGGCCATTGGGCCAGGACCAGCGGCCCGCCGGCATTCAATGCCATCCTGCGTTCACCTGCGGCATAAATGCCAGCCGGGCGGTCCGGGCCCGCGCCAAGCGCCAGATCCGCCGCCGCGACAGGGGCCATCCCTTCGGCGGGCGAGGCGCGGCCGAAGCCGTCCAGAACCTCTTCCGGCGTCCAGAAAGGTTGTTCGCGGTCGTCGGCGGCGGCCTCGGCCGGGGTAACGCGGGCGGTCTGGACCAGCCGGTCCAGCATCTGGACGAACAGGCCCGAGATCGGCAGGTTCGACCATTCCGCATTGGCCGTGACATGGAACAGCACGACCTGCCCCTGCCCCAACCGGGCACGGGTCACCAGCGGCGTGTTGTCCGAAAGCGCGGCCAATGTGCGTTCGGCCAGTTCGGGGGCGGGCTGCGCCATCAGTTGCGCGCGAACCGCCACATCCTCGGGCGCGGTCAGGCCAGCGAAGACACCGTCGGCGGCAAAGGGCGCGATGCCGCGCGGATCGCCCCAGGACAGGGCGCCGCCAATGTCGCGCCCGCCCTGGCGCAGGGCCACGGGAATCAGGGGTTCGTCCTGCAAGCCCTCGAAGGCCGCCATGCGCGGACCGGCAAAGCGGATCAAAAGCCCGCCTTCGTCCACCCAGGCCGCAAGGTCATCGGCCTCGGCCAGATCAACCTGGTCGGCCAGCACGATCACGTCGGGCGCGGTGTTCAGCACGTCGCCCAGCCCACCCTCGACCAGATCGGTCGTGGGCGTCAAGGCGCGGCGCAGGTAGTGAAGCTGGGACAGAAGCTGCTGGCCCTCGGCCTGGCGATCCGCCTCGCCCACAAGGCCCACCTTGCGGCGCTTCACCCGGTCATCCGCCAGCACGACCGCGCCCGCATGGGCCTCGCCCTCGATCTGGAAGCGGGTGATGCGGTTGCGAAGTTCGGGCGGCAGGTCGATCGCGGTGGGGCGGGTGGTGACGCCGGCGGCGGTCGCGGCCTCTCCGGGCGTCAGGCGGGCCAGTTCGCGTTCGACGCCCTGCGGGTCGGGACCGATGGCGAGGATGGCGGGTGCCAAGTCGTCGGTCGCGGCCAGCGTCAGCGAGGGCGTTTCGCCCTCGTGCAGCGACAGGGACCGGAGAGCGCGGGCAGGCGGGACGACGGTCACCGGGCCACGCTGGGACAGCGCCCCAAGCCAGGGGGCGCGGTTCGGGTGATCCAGCCCGTCGGTGATCCACAGGGTCGCAAGCTGGCCCTCGGGCGCATTGGCCAGCAAGACGGCGGGATCGTCGGGCAGGCCAGTTGGCCAGGCGGCGGGCTGCGCGGCCCGCAGGCCTGCAAGCAAGGTATCGGCGGGGGCAAAGGGCAGCGCGCCCTGCGCCGCCTGCCCGTCGGCCAGCAGTAGAGCAGCGGGGCGGCCGTCGGCGGCGGCCTGGGTCAGGGCGGATTCGGCGCGGGTCAGGCGCGCGGGCCAGTCGGGCGCGGCAGCCCAACCCGCATCCAGGACCACCAGCAGCGGCCCGCTTTGCCCCGATGCCATGACCGGCTTCCAGCTTGGCCCGGCAAAGGCCAGGATCAGCGCGGCGACGGCGGCAAGGCGCAGCAGCAGCAGCCACCAGGGCGTCCGCCGTGCGACCGGCACGCGGTCCAGCAAGCCGCGCAGCAGCGCCACGCCCGGAAAGGCCACAAGGCGCGGCGCGGGCGGCAGGGCGCGCAGGATCACCCACAGGATCGGCAGCGCGATCAGCGCGGTCAGCACCCAGGGGGCCGCGAAGCCTATGGGACCCAGCATCAGCATCAGTCGGCAAGCACCTGATAAAGCCAGCTCAAGGCCGTGGCGGGCGGGTGGCCGGTGGAATGGTGGCCGAACTGCCAGCCCGCGCCGGTTGCCTGACGGCGCAGCCAGTCGCGGCGTTCGGACAGGCGGGCCAGATAGGCCTCGCGCAACCCGCCCGCGTCGCGGCTGTCATGGCGGATCGCGCCAGACAGCGACCGGAACAGGACCGCGCCGGACCAGGGAAATACCTCCTCGTCGGGGTCGAGAACCTGCATCAGCACGCCCTTCACGCCGATCCCGGCGGCGCGGGACAGCAACCCCTGGACCCAGGCTGGATCGTCCAGAAAATCCGACAGGATCACCAGCCGCTGGTTGGGGCGCAGCAGATCGACCGGGGGCGCATCGGCGTCGCCCCGCGCGGCCACCATTGTCGCGATCTGTTCCGCCAGCCGGTCCGCCTGGACCCGGCCCGCGCGGGCAGGCTGGCCCAGAAGCCCCACCTTCTCGCCCCCGCGCAACAGCACCATTGCCAGGGCCAGGGCCAGAAGCTGCGCGCGGTCGGACTTGGTCGGGCGGTCGGCGGCCCCCGCATAGCCCATCCCCTGCCCGGCCGAAATCCACAAGCCCACCGCCTGCGCGGTCTGCGCCTCTCGGTCGCGGACGAATTGGGTGTCGGACCTGGCCGAGCGGCGCCAGTCGATGGATCGGGCGGTATCGCCGGGCCCGGCGGGGCGATACTGCCAGAAATCCTCGCCCGGACCGCCCCGACGCAACCCGTGGGCGCCGGGCGCGATCATCGCGGCCAGGCGTTCGGCGGACAGGATCAGCGCGGGCAGGTGTCCGCTTGCCGTCTGCGCCCTGGCGCGGAGGTCGGCGGGCGACGCGGTCATGCGGCCTGGCGCGCCCCGAGCCGGTCGTCCAGCAACTGACCGATCACGCCGTCCACCGTCTCGCCCCGCGCGCGGGCCGAGAAGGACAGCGCCATGCGGTGGCGCAGGACAGGGGCGGCCATCGCCTCGACATCTTCCAGCGTCGGGGCAAAGCGGCCGTTCAGCACGGCACGCGCGCGGGTCACCAGCATCAGCGCCTGCGCGGCACGCGGTCCCGGCCCCCACATCAGGCTGTCGCCCAGGAAGGGGGCCGTTTCCGGCCCGCCCGGACGGCAGGAGCGGACCAGATCCAGGATCGCCTCGACCACGCCCTCGCCCACGGGCATCTGCCGGATCAGGCGCTGCGCGGCGATCAGACCCTCGGCGTCGAAGGCCGCATGGGCGCGCGCATCCTCGACCCCGGTGGTGTCCAGAAGGATCTGCCGTTCCGTGTCGCGGTCGGGATAGTCCACGTCGATCTGCAGCAGGAAGCGGTCAAGCTGCGCCTCGGGCAGCGGATAGGTGCCTTCCTGCTCGATCGGGTTCTGGGTGGCAAGGACGTGGAAGGGCCGGCCCAAGGGGCGGTGCTGGCCGCTGATCGTGACCTCCCGCTCCTGCATGGCCTGCAGCAGGGCTGACTGGGTGCGGGGGGATGCGCGGTTGATCTCGTCCGCCATCAGAAGCTGGGTGAAGACCGGGCCTTCGATGAAGCGGAAGGCGCGGCTGCCGTCGGGCAGCACATCCAGAACCTCGGACCCCAGGATATCGGCGGGCATCAGGTCGGGCGTGAACTGGATCCGCTGGCTGCCCAGGCCCAGGACCGTCGACAGCGTATCGACCAGCATCGTCTTGCCCAGGCCCGGCTGGCCCACCAGCAGCGCGTGGCCGCCCGACAGGATCGCCGCCAGCACCTGTTCGACCACCTGGTGCTGGCCCACGAATTTCTGTTCGATGCTGGAACGGGCATTGCCGAGGGTCTGGCCTAGCTGTTCGACCCGCTGCACCAGAATTTCATCCGAAGCCATGACAATGCCCCCTGACTGCTCTACACCAGACCATAAGGGGATAACCGAAAGACGACTACAAGGAATGGCAGATCGCGGTGACAAAGCTGTGAGCGCCGAGGGCATTGCCGCAGCAGCCAGCAAGGCGGCGAAGGGCGGCCTTCCGCCGGTGCATCTGTGGAACCCGCCCTTCTGCGGCGACCTGGACATGGAGATCCGGGCCGACGGCACCTGGTTCCACGAAGGCACACCCATCGGCAGGCCCGCGATGGTGCGGCTGTTCTCTACCATCCTCAAGCGCGAGGGGGACCGCTTCTTCCTGGTCACCCCGGTCGAGAAGGTGGGGATCCGGGTTGCCGACGCACCCTTCGTGGCCGTCGATGCGGATATCGTGGCCGATGCCGTGGCCTTCACCACGAATGTGGGGGACAGGGTCACGGCGGGGCCGGAGAACCCGATCACCCTGCGAGGAACGGCTGACGAACCGCGCCCCTATGTCCATGTCCGCGCCGGGCTGGAGGCGCTGATCGACCGCAAGACCTTCTACCGCCTTGCCGCCGCCGCCACCGAGCAGGACGGACGCGCGGGAATCCGGTCGCAGGGCGTCTTCTTCCCGTTGGAGCCCTGATGCCCCGGTTTGCCGCCAACCTGACCATGCTGTTCACCGAACTGCCGATGCTGGACCGATTCGCGGCCGCGGCGGATGCGGGCTTCGAGGGGGCAGAGATCCTGTTCCCCTATGACATCCCTGCCCGCGACCTGTCGCGTGCGGCGATCTCGGCGGGGCTGGAATTCGTTCTGATGAACACTCCCCCGCCGAACTGGGCCGGCGGCCCGCGCGGTTTCGCCGCCGAGCCGGGACGAGAGGACCGTTTCCGCAGCGACTTCGACCGCGCCCTGCGTTTTGCGGGCGCGCTGCGGGCGCGGCACATCCACATCATGGCGGGCTATGCCCAGGGGCCAGAGGCACAGGACAGCTTTGCCCGCAACCTGGCTTGGGCTGCGGCCCGCGCGCCCCATGTAAGCCTGACGATCGAGCCGCTGAACCCCAAGGACCAGCCCGGCTATTTCTTGGCCGACTTCGGCCTTGCGGCCGAGCTGATCGCCGAGGTCGGCGCGCCGAACTTGGGCTTGCAGTTCGACAGCTATCACGCGCACCTGATCACCGGCGACGCGATGGCGACCTGGCGCAGGCACGCGTCGATCATCCGCCATATCCAGATCGCAAGCGTTCCGGGGCGGCACGAGCCAAGCGGCGGCATGATCGACCACCAGGGCTTTTTCGCGGCCCTGGATCATTCCGGCTACAAGGGCTGGGTCAGCGCCGAATACAATCCCGCCGGGCTGACGGCGCAAGGCCTGGGCTGGCTGCCGCGCCGGATCGGCTGACAGGCAGCGGGCCGGGAACCTCGGTTGCACATTCGCGTTATCACGATGACGCCGTTCGGAAAATCCGAACCTCGGACGCAATCATCAGCGGAGACAACCCATGAATTCCATCATCTACATCGTCGGCCTGGTCGTCGTCGTCCTGTTCATCCTGTCCTTTCTTGGCCTTCGCTAAGACGACTTGCACGGACGGCTGACGCATCCCTGCAGCCGGCATTGGCCAAGGCCGATGGACCGGCATCCTGTCCCGGACGCCCCCGCCACCCAACGTGGCGGGGTTTTCCGTTGCGTCGGCAGGCAGCGGCCGCTTTCCAGTTTTCATCTGGTGTTTTTGCCCGCGATTGTTTAGGGCGACCGCAAATTGAAAAGGTCGCCCATGGATATCCGCAACATCGCCATCATTGCTCACGTTGACCACGGCAAGACGACCCTGGTCGACCAGCTGTTGCGTCAATCCGGGTCCTTCCGCGAAAATCAGGCCGTCGCCGAACGTGCGATGGACAGCAACGACATCGAACGCGAACGCGGCATCACCATCCTGGCCAAGGCCACCTCGGTCGAATGGAAGGGCACGCGGATCAACATCGTGGACACCCCCGGCCACGCCGATTTCGGCGGCGAGGTCGAGCGCATCCTGTCCATGGTCGACGGCGTCTGCCTGCTAGTCGACGCGGCCGAAGGGCCGATGCCGCAGACCAAGTTCGTCACCTCGAAGGCGCTTGCCCTGGGCCTGCGCCCGATCGTGGTGCTGAACAAGGTGGACAAGCCCGCAGCCGAACCCGACAACGCGCTGAACGATGTCTTCGACCTGTTCGCCAACCTGGGCGCGAATGACGAGCAACTGGATTTCCCGCATGTCTACGCCTCGGGCATCGGCGGTTGGGCGGACGAAACGCTGGACGGTCCGCGCAAGGACATGTCGGCGCTGTTCGACCTGATCCTGTCCCACGTCCAGCCGCCCAAGCAGATCGCCCGGTCGACCGAGCCCTTCCAGATGCTGGCGACCACGCTGTCGGCCGACCCCTTCCTGGGCCGTCTTCTGACCGGCCGCGTCGAGGCTGGTCGCGCCAAGGCCGGCGACACCGTCAAGGCGCTGTCGCGCGACGGCGAACGGATCGAACAGTTCCGCATCAGCAAGGTCCTGGCCTTCCGCGGCCTGACCCAGACCCCCATCGACGAGGCGCAGGCCGGCGACATCGTCACCCTGGCCGGCATGTCCAAGGCCACCGTGGCCGACACCATTGCCGCGCTTGACGTGGATACCGCCCTGCCCGCCCAGCCGATCGACCCGCCCACCATCAGCGTGACCTTCGGCATCAACGACAGCCCCCTGGCCGGCCAGGACGGCAAGAAGGTCCAGTCCCGCGTCATCCGCGAGCGCCTGATGCGCGAGGCCGAGGTCAACGTCGCCATCAAGGTCGAGGATACGCCGGGCGGCGACGCCTTCATCGTCTCGGGCCGGGGCGAATTGCAGATGGGCGTCCTGATCGAGAACATGCGCCGCGAGGGCTTCGAGCTGTCGATCAGCCGCCCCCGCGTGATCTTCCGCGAGGAGGACGGCCAGCGGCTTGAGCCGGTCGAGGAAGTCATCATCGACGTGGACGACGACTATACCGGCGTCGTCATCGAGAAGCTGACCGGCGAACGCAAGGGCGACATGGTCGACATGCGCCCGGCAGGCCACGGCAAGACGCGGATCGTCGCCCATGTGCCGTCCCGCGGGTTGATCGGCTATCACGGCGAATTCATGACGGACACGCGCGGCAACGGCGTGCTGAACCGCATCTTCCACGGCTGGACCCCCTACAAGGGCCAGATCCAGGGCCGCCGCCAGGGCGTGCTGATCAGCATGGAGGACGGCGTGTCCGTGGCCTATGCGCTGTGGAACCTGGAAGACCGCGGCAAGATGTTCATCGGCGCGCAGGAACAACTGTATCAGGGCATGATCATCGGCGAACACAGCCGCGACAACGACCTGGAAGTGAATCCGCTCAAGGGCAAGAAGCTGACCAACGTCCGCGCGTCCGGCACCGACGAGGCCGTGCGCCTGACGCCCCCGGTCCGCATGTCGCTGGAAGAAGCCATCGCCTATATCAACGACGACGAGCTGGTCGAGGTGACGCCCAAGAACATCCGCCTGCGCAAGCGTTTCCTGGATCCCCACGAACGCAAGCGCCAGTCCCGCGCGGAAGGCTAGGCCGGGACGCGACCTGTCGTTTTAGCGAAGTTCGCAGCAGCCTTGCTGCGTGTTACCTTGTTTCATGGGCCCCGTGTCGGGATCGTCAGTGCTTATGTTCAGTCGTTGTTCACCGGGTTTCCTCGGCCGTTCCGGCATAGCTGCCGGCAGGACCGCCAGGATCCTGTCCAGCCGGATCGGTGGCTTGGCGGGGAACCTTGGTGAACGTGGTTCGTTCCTTGTCAGGGAACATCCGTCGCATGACGCCCCGGGTCGGCCCTGACATGAGCGTGGTTGATCAGGATCGTGCCGTGAGCAGACATGACGACATCATGAGGGGGCTTGGCCTGCATGGGCAGGCGGTGGTGGCGACCCTTCAGATGATGGATGATCTGGACCGGCGAGATCCGGATCTGGAACAGGTTGCAGCGCGCCTGGGGATCGACCCGTCCGACCTGCAGCGCATCTTTCCCGACAAGCACAGCCTGCTTTTGGCGGTGGCCGAACAGGCCTTGGTGCGCCTGATGGATTCCTGCACCAAGGCGGTCGTCAAGGTCGATCCCGGTGATGCGGTCGGGCAGTTCCTGGCGCTTGGAAAGGCCTATATCCGCTGGGCAGCCGACCACCGCATCCAGTTCCGGATGATCGCAAGCCACCCCAGTCTGAACGTGGGTCGGGTGCCGGAACTGCGGCGCTACCTGGATTCGGTGATCGACCTGATGACGCGGATGCTGGAACGCGCCCGCGACGCAGGGCGTCTTCGCGATGACGAGGATATCCCGATGCTGGTGATGTCCTCGCGCATCTTCGTTTATGGCCTTGCCCAGATGGTCGTCGATGGCCGGGTCGAGGCATTGCGGCCCGCCCGCACGCCCTTGGAAGCCGCCGAACAGGCCTTGTCGGACTTCGTGCAGCGGATCGCCCGGACCGCGACGGTGAAGCTTCGGCGGAAAGGCGGCTGATGCCGTCGGGCCGCCACGCGTTTTGTGAAACGCCTTTCGAGCCTGTGCAGTCGGCCTGCCAAGGCCCCGCCCCGGCTTAAACCTATTTTCAGATTCCTTTGACAACCTGCCGTCGGGAGGGTCTTTCCCCGACTTGCGAAGGCTTGTCGCATCAAAGGGGGACGTGCGGCGCACCGCCGTCCTCCGGGCTGCGGCGGATCTGGGGTTCCGCCGCAGCCACATCGGGGCGCCAGGGCATATCCCTTTTCCCTTTCGATTCCGGCCCGCTTGGGCTATCCGGGCAGGGTTGCAGGAATAGACGAAAGACGAACCGCCGTGACCGACTACATCATCAGGGATATCTCGCTGGCCGGTTACGGCCGCAAGGAACTGGACATCGCCGAGACGGAAATGCCCGGCCTGATGGCGCTGCGCGCCGAATACGGCGCGGCCAAGCCCCTGGCGGGCGCGCGGATCGCGGGCAGCCTGCACATGACGATCCAGACCGCCGTGCTGATCGAGACGCTGACGGCCCTTGGCGCCGAGGTCCGCTGGGCGTCCTGCAACATCTATTCGACCCAGGATCATGCCGCGGCCGCGATCGCCGCGACCGGCGTGCCGGTCTTCGCCATCAAGGGCGAGACGCTGGCCGAATACTGGGCCTATACCGACAAGATCTTCCAGTTCGCCGAGGGCACGGCGAACATGATCCTGGACGATGGCGGCGACGCGTCGATGTATGTCCTGCTGGGCGCGCGGGTCGAGGCGGGCGAGACCGGCCTGATCGACGTGCCGACCAGCGAGGAGGAGGAGGCGCTGTTCGCGCAGATCCGCCGCCGGATCGCCGAGACGCCCGGCTGGTTCGCCCGCCAGCGCGACGCCATCAAGGGCGTCAGCGAGGAAACCACCACCGGCGTCCATCGCCTTTACGACCTGCACAAGAAGGGCCTGCTGCCCTTCCCCGCGATCAACGTGAACGACAGCGTCACCAAGTCCAAGTTCGACAACAAATACGGCTGCAAGGAATCGCTGGTCGACGGCATCCGCCGCGCCACCGACACGATGATGGCCGGCAAGGTCGCCGTGGTCTGCGGCTATGGCGACGTGGGCAAGGGCTCGGCCGCGTCCCTGCGCGGCGCGGGCGCGCGCGTCAAGGTGACGGAAGTGGACCCGATCTGCGCCCTGCAAGCCGCAATGGACGGATACGAGGTCGTCCTGCTGGAGGATGTGGCCGCCACCGCCGACATCTTCGTCACCACCACCGGCAACAAGGACGTCATCCGCATCGAGCATATGCGCGAGATGAAGGACATGGCGATCGTCGGCAATATCGGCCATTTCGACAACGAGATTCAGGTGGCGGCGCTTCGCAACCACAAGTGGACCAACATCAAGGACCAGGTGGACATGATCGAGATGCCTTCGGGCAACCGCATCATCCTGCTGTCCCAGGGCCGGTTGCTGAACCTGGGCAATGCCACGGGCCATCCGTCCTTCGTGATGTCGGCCAGCTTCACCAACCAGGTGCTTGCCCAGATCGAGCTGTGGACCAAAGGCGACGAATATGCGCCGGGGGTCTATATCCTGCCGAAGGCGCTCGACGAAAAGGTCGCTCGGCTGCATCTGGACAAGGTGGGCGCCAAGCTGACAGAACTGTCGCGCGAACAGGCCGACTACATCGGCGTGACGCCCGAAGGTCCTTTCAAGTCAGATCATTACCGGTACTGAGTCATGGAATATTCGTTGTTCACCTCGGAATCCGTTTCCGAGGGCCATCCCGACAAGATCGCCGACCAGATTTCCGACGCGATCCTCGACGCCATCCTGGCCGAGGATCCGCGCGCCCGCGTGGCCTGCGAGACGATGGTCAAGACCGGCGTCGCCATCATCTCGGGCGAGATTTCCACGAATGCCTGGGTCGATCTGGAAAGCATCGTGCGCGGTGTCATCAACGACATCGGCTATACCTCGTCGGACGTGGGTTTCGACGGCGCGACCTGCTCGGTCATCAACATCATCGGCAAGCAGTCGCCCGAGATCAATCAGGGCGTCGATCGCGACAACCTTGAAGACCAGGGCGCGGGCGACCAGGGGCTGATGTTCGGCTATGCCTCGGACGAAACCGACGTGCTGATGCCGGCTCCCATCACCTATGCGCATCGTCTGGTGGAACGGCAGGCCAAGGTCCGCCGCGACGGCACCCTGAAGTGGCTGCGCCCGGACGCGAAGTCGCAGGTGACGCTGCGCTATGGCGCGGATGGCCGCCCCGAGGCGATCGACGCGGTGGTTTTGTCCACGCAGCACAACCCGGAGATCACCCTGTCCGACCTGCGCGAGGCCGTGATCGAGGAGATCATCAAGCCGGTGCTGCCCGCCGAATGGTTGTCGGACAACACCAAGTATTTCATCAACCCGACCGGCAAGTTCGTGATCGGCGGGCCGGTCGGCGATTGCGGGTTGACCGGGCGCAAGATCATCGTGGACAGCTATGGCGGCATGGCCCGCCACGGCGGCGGCGCGTTCTCGGGCAAGGATCCGTCCAAGGTGGACCGCTCGGCCGCCTATGCCGGCCGCTGGGTCGCCAAGAACATCGTCGCGGCCGGACTTGCCAGCCGCTGCGAGATCCAGGTCAGCTATGCCATCGGCGAGGCGCAGCCCACGTCGATCAGCCTGAACACCTTCGGGACGGAAATGGTCGCGCATGACAGGATCGTGGCAGCGGTGCGAGAGGTCTTCGACCTGCGCCCCTTCGCCATCATCCGCGACCTGGACCTGCTGCACCCGATCTATCGCCCCACCGCCAGCTACGGGCATTTCGGGCGCCAGCCTTACCAGCTGAACCGGGGCACGGCCTTCAGCTGGGAAAAGACGGACCGGGCCGAAGCGCTGAAGGCCGCACTGACCTGACATGGTCTGGTGGGGGTAACGCCCCGCCATGCCACCCGGTCGGCTAGGGTCTTACCCCACCTTGCCGGCGTCCGCGCCGTAAAGCACCTTTGCGCGGGCCTCGAAGGCCCGCACGATCCGGACCATCGCCTCGTGGAAGACGACGCCGATAAGCCTTTGCAGGATCGCGTTGCGGAACTCGAAATCCACGAAGAACTCGACATGGCAGCCGCCTTCGGGACGGTCGGCGAAGGTCCAGCCGCTGCGCATGTACTTGAACGGGCCGTCCAGATATTCGGTGTCGATCCGCAGCGGTTCCTCCTGGGGCCACAGCACCACGCGGCTGCCGAAGCGTTCGCGGAAGACCTTGAAGCTGATGACCAGATCCGCCGCTATCTCCTCGGATCCGTCGGGGCGTTCGTCGCGGGACCGGATGCGGGCGGCGCTGTTCCAGGGCAGGAACTGGGGATAGCTTTCGATGTCCGCGACCAGGTCGTACATCTGCCGGGCGCTATAGGGAAGGTCGCGGGAATCCTGATGATGGGGCAAAGCAGTCTCGCAGGTTCGGTCTTGAAAGGCGACCCGCTCTCTGATCGAGTCGCCCCGATCTAGCAGGAGGGCGTTGCCGTGAACAACCTGATCTGGCTGCTTCGGGCATCGAAATGGGCGCGAAACCCGCCAAGCGCGCGCACCGTCAGGCTGGTGCTGCTGATCGTGGCGGCGGGCCTTGCGATCGCGGCGCTTGAATGGCTGCAGCTTTGGCCCGAATGGGCCACGCTGGACGAAGGCCGGGCGCCGCGCCTTCCGCGCTAGCGGCGGCGGCGCACCGGCACGGGCTTTGGCTGGGGGCGGCGGCGCAGCATCAGCGCACCGGTTGCCAGGGTCAGGATCGTCAACGTCGTCAGCATCGTCTTTCCTCCTGTTGCGGCTAGTTTCCTGCCGCGCTGAATGTGTCGCATTGGGCCATGTCGCCCGAGTTGAAGCCGCGCATCAGCCATTCCTGCCGCTGCGCCGCGCTGCCGTGGGTAAAGCTGTCGGGCACCGGCGTCCGGCCCGCATTCGACTGGATCACGTCGTCGCCCACGGCCTCGGCCGCGGACATCGCCTCTTCCAGGTCACCAGCCTCCAGGGTGCCGAAACGCTGCTGCGCCTGCCGCGCCCAGATGCCCGCATAGCAATCGGCCTGAAGTTCGGTCAGGACCGAGATCTGGTTGGCCTGCCGCTCACTCAACTGGCTACGCAGGCGCTGTGTTTCACCCAGCACGCCGGTCAGGTTCTGGACATGGTGGCCGACCTCATGCGCGATGACATAGGCATAGGCGAAATCGCCCCCTGCCCCCATCCGGCTTGCCATCATGTCGAAGAAGTCGGTGTCCAGGTAAACCCGCTGGTCGTTCGGACAATAGAACGGGCCCATCGCCGAGGACGCACCCCCGCAGGCCGACCGAACGACGCCGCTGAACAGCACCAGCCGGGGTTCGGCATAGTCGATACCAGCCTGCTGCGGCAGGACCTGGCCCCAGACTTCCTCGGTGTCTGCCAGCGTGACCGACACGAATTCGCCCCATTCCTGTTCCTCGCGGGTGATGGCGCGGTTTTCCTGCGGCCGGCCCTGATCCAGGCCCTGCACCACCGGCGAGATGTCGATGCCGAAGAAATAGCCCACGGCCAGGATCGCCAGCATCCCGACGATGCCAACGCCCCCTGCCCCGCCGGCACCCATGCCGCGCCGATCCTCGATATTGCTGCTGCCGCGCCGTCCACGCCATCGCATGTGCCGAGACCTCCTTTGACCCCATGCCGCGGGGCCGTCATCACCAAAACACCGGCCCGTCCAGCGGGTTCCGCAAAGGGGCCTTCGCCTTCACGATCACAGCGCTGCGACGGAACTGCAAGGCGCTTGACGCGGGCGCCCGCTGGGCCGATCCACAAGGCCGGAACAGACCGGGGAACATCATGGACGAACGACAACTTACCTTGCTGGCCGGGGCCGGGTCGGCGGCGCTGCTGATCGCCGCGCTTGGCTTTCAGGCCGTCGGCTATGCCCCGTGCGAATTGTGCATCCTGCAACGCTGGCCCCATGTCGCGGCGATTGCCGTGGCGGTGCTGGTCTGGTGGACGGGCCGGGTGCGGGCGCTGGCGGTCCTGGGCATGATCGCGGCGGGCATTGCGATGGGCCTTGCCATCTATCACACCGGCGTCGAGTGGAAGCTGTGGGCAGGCCCGTCGCATTGTTCCGGGACCATCGGCAACCTTGCCACCATGTCCCCCCAGGATCTGATGACGCGGTTGCAGAACGCCCCCGTGGTGCGCTGCGACGAGGTCGCCTGGCGCTTTCTGGGCCTGTCGATGGCGGCCTGGAACGCGATCTTTTCGGCAGGCTTGGCGATCATGTGGGGATTGGCGGCAAAACGGGCGAAACAGGCCTGAAAACACGGCCCCAAGATTGCCTCCGGGGCTTGGGTCACCTATATGTAACTCAACAAGATGTTGAGGAAATCCCGTGGCCGACACCCCCGAAGACGACCTGCCCGAGACGCCCGGGGCGGGTGACGAAACCACCGCTCCGACCCGTCAGGTGATGCCCCATGACGGGCCGATGATCGACATCAGCGCCGAGATGCGGACCTCGTATCTGGACTATGCCATGTCGGTCATCGTCAGCCGGGCGATCCCCGACCTGCGCGACGGTCTGAAGCCCGTGCATCGCCGCATCCTGTACGCGATGGACGAATCCGGCAACACGCCCGACAAGGCCTATCGCAAGTCGGCGCGGCCCGTGGGCGATGTGATGGGTAAGTACCACCCCCATGGCGACGCCGCGATCTATGACGCGCTTGTGCGGATGGCGCAGGATTTCTCGATGTCGCTGCCGCTGCTGGACGGCCAGGGCAACTTCGGGTCGATGGACGGCGATCCCCCCGCCGCCATGCGTTACACCGAGGTGCGCATGGACAAGCCCGCGAACTTCCTGCTGATGGACATCGACAAGGACACGGTCGATTTCCAGGACAACTACGACGGCAAGGACCGCGAACCCACTGTCCTGCCCGCGCGCTTCCCGAACATGCTGGTCAACGGCGCGGGCGGCATTGCCGTCGGCATGGCGACCAACATCCCGCCCCACAACCTGGGCGAGGTGATCGACGCCACCCTTGAACTGATCGACAACCCCGACCTGCCGACCGAGCGTCTGCTGGAGATCATTCCCGGCCCCGACTTTCCCACCGGGGCGCTGATCCTGGGCCGGTCCGGCGCGCGCAAGGCCTATCTGGAAGGCCGGGGCAGCGTCATCATCCGCGCCAGGACGCATATCGAGGAACTGCGCAAGGACCGCTGGGCCATCGTCATCGACGAGGTTCCCTATCAGGTCAACAAGTCCAGCCTGATCGAACGCATCGCGGAACTGGCCAAGGAAAAGCGGGTCGAAGGCATCGCCTCGGTTCAGGACGAATCCGACCGCCACGGCGTGCGCGTCGTTGTGGAACTGCGCCGCGACGCCACGCCAGACGTGGTGCTGAACCAGTTGTTCCGCTTCACCGCGCTGCAGACCAGCTTTGGCTGCAACATGCTGGCGCTGAACGGCGGCAGGCCCGAACAACTGACGCTGCGCGACTTCCTGACCCACTTCATCACCTTCCGCGAGGAAGTGGTCGCCCGCCGCACCGCATACGAATTGCGCAAGGCCCGCGAACGCAGCCATGTGCTCTGCGGCCTGGCCGTGGCCGTCAGCAATGTCGATGAGGTCGTGGCGACGATCCGGTCCTCGGCTGACGCGGCGGAGGCGCGCGAGCGGCTGATGGAACGCCGCTGGCCGGCCCATGACATCCTGGAATACCTGCGCCTGATCGACGATCCGCTGCATCCGGTGAACGAGGACGGGACCTATAACCTGTCCGAAGCCCAGGCCCGCGCGATCCTGGACCTGCGCCTGCAGCGCCTGACCCAGCTTGGCGTCCAGGAAGTCACCAGCGAATTGCAGCAACTGGCCGATTCGATCCGCGACTATCTGGCGATCCTGGGGTCGCGGGAACGGATCATGGGCATCATCAGCGACGAGCTGCGCGAGGTGCGCGAACTGTTCGCCGTGCCCCGGCGGACCGAGATCACCGAATGGTCCGGCGACATGCTGGACGAGGATCTGATCGAGCGCGAGGACATGGTCGTCACCATTACCTCGGGCGGGTATATCAAGCGCACGGCCCTGGCCGAATTCCGGTCGCAGCGTCGTGGCGGCAAGGGCCTGTCGGGGATGGCGACCAAGGAAGACGACGTGGTCACCACGCTGTTCGTCGCCAATACCCACACCGAACTGCTGTTCTTCACCACGGACGGCATGGTCTATCGGCTGAAGACCTGGCGGCTGCCGCTGGGCGGGCGGACCGCCAAGGGCAAGGCCATCGTCAACATCCTGCCGATCGAGCCGGGCGTGTCCATCGCCGCGCTGATGCCGGTCGATGCGCCGGAAACCGAATGGGAGAACTATCAAGCGGTCTTCGCGACCTCGGATGGGGACGTGCGCCGCAACGCCTTGTCGGATTTCGCCAATGTGCGGTCCAACGGCAAGATCGCCATGAAGCTGCCTGATGGCGTGGAACTGGTTGGCGTTCGCATGGCGACGGTGGATGACGACGTGATGCTGGTCACCGCGCTTGGCCGGGCCATCCGCTTCCCGACGACCGATGTGCGGGTCTTCAAGGGCCGCGATTCCACGGGCGTCCGGGGCATCAGGCTGGCCGATGGCGACCGCGTGGTCAGCATGTCCGTGATCCGCCACTTCGAGGCCGATCCGGCCGAACGCGCCGCCTATCTGAAGATGCGCCGCGCGGTCGAAGGCGCCCTGGACGACGGGGCCGAGGCCGACGAGGACGAGGAAGCCGTGGCCGAGGGCGCGGTGACCCAGGAACGCTATGCCGAAATGTCGGCGGCCGAGGATCTGATCCTGACCATCACCGCCGGCGGCGCGGGCAAGATCAGTTCCAGCCATGACTATCCGGTGCGCGGGCGCGGCGGCCAGGGGGTGATGGCCATGGACAAGGCCATGCGGGGCGGCGCGCTTGTCGCCAGCTTCCCGGTGGAAATGGACGACCAGATCATGCTGGCGACTTCCACGGGCCAGTCGATCCGGGTGCCGGTGGACGGCATCAGCTTCCGGTCGCGCAGCGCGGGCGGCGTCCGGGTCTTCAGCACTGCCGCGGGCGAAGAAGTGGTCTCGGTCGCGCGGATCGCCGAACAGGGCGATACCGAGGAAGCGCCCGACGCATGAACCAGGGCCCGGCATCGTCCGGGCCCTTTTTTCCACGTGAGGACAGCTTGACCCCATCCAGCGAAGATGTGCTGCGCCAAAGGCTCCAGACGGGGTTCCTGGGCATCATCGCCTTTTCGCTGGTCCTGTTCCTGCTGTTCCAGGCGCGCTTCGTGCTGATTTGCCTGGCGATCGCGGTGATCCTGTTCTCGCTGACCTCGGACGCGATCCACGCGATCTCGACCCGGCTGAAGGTGCCGAACTGGCTTGCCACCACGCTGGCGCTGATCGGCATCACGCTGGGGCTGATCTGGCTGTCCACCACGATCATGTCCCAGGTCAACGAGGTCGTGGGCCGCGCCATCACCTATGCCGAATCCGTGCAGGTGGCACTGACGGCCCTGATCGAGCGTTTCGGCCCCGAGGCGCAGACGCGGCTTCTGGCGGCCTTGACCGAGTTCAACATCACCGGATGGCTGCGCTCGCTTGCAGGACAGGCTTCGGGGCTCTTGTCGGGCAGCCTGCTGGTGATCCTGTTCGTGGGCTTCATGTTCGCCGAACGCGCCTGGCTTCCGATCAAGGTCGAACGGCTGACGGGCGATCCCGACCAGGCGCTGC
Source organism: Paracoccus sp. AK26 (assembly GCF_011801365.1). Classification (NCBI taxonomy): domain Bacteria; kingdom Pseudomonadati; phylum Pseudomonadota; class Alphaproteobacteria; order Rhodobacterales; family Paracoccaceae; genus Paracoccus; species Paracoccus sp. AK26. The sequence continues at coordinate 828,864 of NZ_CP041041.1, read as the reverse complement.
GCGTGCGGCTGATCATGGCCTCGATCATGCGGCGGGTGAACCGATACCTGGTGGTCAAGACGTTCGTCAGCGCGCTGACCGCCGCCGGTGTCTGGCTGATCTATGTGGTGGCTGGGCTGGAACTGGCAATGGCGATGGCGCTGCTGACCTTCGTGCTGAACTTCATTCCCAATATCGGCTCGGTCATCGCCTGGGGGATCACGGTGGCCCTGGCTTTCGTGCTGACCGGCGATTCGACCGCCACCATCGCCGTGGGCTTTGCCTGTCTGCTGGTCCACTTCGTTCTGGGCAATATCCTGGACCCGATGCTGACCGGCCAGACGCTGCAGCTCTCCAGCTTCGGGATCATCCTGTCGCTGGCCTTCTGGGGCGCGATCTGGGGCATCGCGGGCGCCTTCCTGGCCGTGCCGATCATGGTCGCGGTGATGATCGTCTGCTGGCACATCCCCTGGCTGCGCCCCGTCGCGATCCTTTTGTCGCGCGAGGGACTGGCCGATGTGGATCCGGTCGGGCGCTAGAAGCCTCCGGCGTTCCGCCCCTGCACGCCAAAGCCTATCGCCTGTCCGAAGCAGGCGCTTCTGTTTCGTCCTCGGCCACGGCCTTGCGGTCCGCTGGAACCCCGTCGCCCTCCTCGGGCGTGGACGGCAGCCTTGGCGCCGGAACCGAGCCTTTCAACGCCTCGGGGTTGCGCAGCCAGATGTCGCGCTGCGCATAGGGGATTTCGATGTTTTCCTCGGCAAAGCGCTCGACGATGCGGTGGTTGATCTCGTTCTGGACAGCGCCCTTGCCGTTCACGTCGGTCACGACGACATACATGCTGAAGTTAAGGCCGTCCGCGCCAAAGCCGCTGAACAGCACGAAGGGGGCCGGATCAATGGTGACGGTCGGCTGGTCCTCGGCGATCTCGCGCAGGATCTGGGACACCCGGCGGGTATCGCTGCCGTAAGCCACGCTTACGGTGATGGTGATGCGCCCCATCAGGCTGCCGCGCGTCCAGTTCGTGACCTGCTGCGTGATCAGGTCGCCGTTCGGGATGATCACCTGCTGGCGGTCGAAGGTCTCGATCTGGGTGGACCGGACCGAGATCCGCCGGACGATGCCCTGCTGCGTGCCCACGCCGATCCAGTCGCCCACGCCCACCGGCCGCTCGATCAGCAGGATGATGCCCGACACGAAGTTCGACACGATGTTCTGCAAGCCGAAACCGATGCCGACCGACAGCGCACCGGCGACGATGGCAAAGGACGACAGGTTGATCCCGGCCGAGGTGATCGCCAGCAGCGCCGCCAGGATGATGCCGATATAGCCGATGCCGGACACAAGGGCGTTCTGGCCCCCCGGATCCAGCTTGGTCTTCGGCAGGACGGATGTGCGCATTGCCCCCTGCACCGCGCGGGTGATGGAATAGCCGATGGCAAAGACCAGCAGGAACATCAGCACCGCGCCGGGCGACAGGCGCACGCCGCCCAGGGTGATGCCCTGCCGGAAGCGGTTCCAGTATTCTGCCAGTTCGTTGCCCGACGCACCCCAAATCAGCAGGAAGATGGGGATCGACAGCAAGACCAGGGCAAAACCGATCAGCAGCGGCGCCAGCCCGTCGCGCGCGCCTTCCTGGCCGCGCTTGAGCATGTTGAACAGGTCCGCGATGAAGTCCTGCAGCAGGATCAGCAGGCCCAGCATGGCAAGGGTCTGGATCCAGGGCCAGATCAGCAGGTTGCCGATATTGACGTAACCGATGGCCGCAGCGATCACCGCCGCGATGGCCAGCGGCCGGCTCAGCGTGCCCGCAAAGGACAGGACGCGATGGCGATAGCTGGCGCCGGGTTGGTCGGGCCAAGGCTTCAACCGGCGCAGGATCACGCCCAGCTTGAACAGCAGTGCCCCCGCGATCACGATCAGCACGAAATGCCAGACAACGGCCGCGCCTTCGGCGAAGTCCAGCGGCACGCGCTCCAGCCGGGCGTTCCGCTCGGCCAGGCCAGACAGCGGCAGGAAGGCGACCGAGGCGACATGATGGACCGCCAGGGCAAGCGCCAGGGAATTGATCAGCCAGCGTGCATTTTGGCGTTTTTCCGGGGGAACGTTCAGCGTGTCATAGGCGACCGACTTGGTGGGAAACAACTGCCGTGCCAGCCAGGCGGCCCCGAACAGGATCACCGCCGCGACGGGCAAGGCGTCCAGGAAAGGCCGCGTCCAGGGACCAAAGATCTCTGTCGCCGTCAGGGCGCTGATCAGCAGATAGATCCCGATCATCGGCAGCACGATCTGGGCCAGCGACACGACAAAGGCCACCACGGCGCGCGAATAATCCATCGCCCGCGCCGACAGGCGCGAGGGAAGCGTTTCCACCCAATGCCGTCCCAGCGTCAGCAGCAGCAGCGCCGCGATCAGATATCCGGCGACCTGCGGCAACCGGGGCCGAATCTCACTCCATGTGGCGCGTTCGTTGATCCGCTGGCCGGTGTTTTCCCAGATCCCGTTGACCAGCCGGGTCGTTTCCGATGCCGCCAGCAGCCAGTTGCCCGGCAGCACCGGCGAGGTGGAAAGCCTTGCCAGTTCGCTGACCTGCCGTTCGCTCAACACCTGGTCGATCCGCCGGATCAAGGCGTCGGCCCGGCTGAAAGCCTCGACTGCGGCAAGGCGGGGGGCCTGCAATTCGGCAAGCTGCGCCTGCAATTCCGCGCGGCGCGCAGCGATGTCCTCGGGTTCCGTGGCCCCTTCGGCCGGCGCCGGACCCAAGGAGGCGATCTGCCCCTCCACCGTGGCGATGCGGTCGGCGTTGATCCCCTGCGCATCCTCGAACTGCCTGCGCCATTCGACGACGCGGGCACGGATGTCGTTCAGTTGCGCAGCCGGCGTTTCGGCATTGCCGGCCAGTTCCTCGCTCTGGGTCGCGACACGTTCCCAGGTCTGGTAATTGGGAACCGTCGGTTCTTGCGCCCAGGCAGGAGACACATGGAGGGTCAGGACCGTCAGGACGACAGCCAGGAACGCACGGATCATGGGGGTCAGCCTTCGTAAACTTCGGGAATGTCGGGCGCTTCGCGGGTCAGCCAGCCAGGCACGGGCAGGCCCTTGGCACGCAGGAAGTCCGGGTTGAACAGCTTGGTCTGGTAGCGGTTGCCATAGTCGCACAGGATCGTGACGATCCTGTGGCCCGGCCCCATGTCGCGCGCCATGCGGATCGCGCCCGCGACGTTGACGCCCGATGAGCCGCCCAGGCAAAGGCCCTCGTGTTCCAGCAGGTCGAAGACCACCGGCAGCGCCTCGGCGTCGGGGATGCGATAGCTGAAGTCCGGGGTGAAACCCTCCAGGTTCGCGGTGATGCGCCCCTGCCCGATGCCTTCGGTGATCGAGCTTCCGGGCGCATCGAACTCGCCCGTGGTATAAAAGGAATGCAGCGCCGCGCCTTCGGGGTCTGCCAGGCCGATCTTCACGCCCCTGGGCTGCAAGGCCTCGGCCACGCCCGCCAGCGTGCCGCCAGAACCCACCGCGCAGATGAAGCCGTCGACCTTGCCGCCGGTCTGGTCCCAGATCTCGGGGCCGGTGGTTTCCACATGGGCCTGGCGGTTGGCGGTGTTGTCGAACTGGTTGGCCCAGATCGCGCCATTGGGTTCGGTCCGGGCCAGCGCCTCGGCCAGGCGGCCGGAATAGCGGACATAGTTGTTGGGATTCTTGTAGGGGGCTGCCGGAACCTCGACCAGATGCGCGCCGGCAAGGCGCAGCATGTCCTTTTTCTCCTGGCTCTGGGTTTCCGGGATCACGATGACCGAGCGGAAGCCCATCGAGGCGCCGACAAGCGCCAGCCCGATGCCGGTATTGCCCGCGGTGCCCTCCACGATGGTGCCGCCGGGCCGCAGCGCGCCGCGGGCCACCGCGTCCTTGATGATGTAGAGCGCGGCGCGATCCTTGACCGACTGGCCGGGATTCATGAACTCGGCCTTGCCCAGGATTTCGCAGCCCGTCGCCTCGCTGGCCTGGCGCAGGCGGATCAGGGGCGTGTTGCCGATCATGTCGGCCAGGTCGGGGCAAATTCGCATGGTCAAGCAACCTTCCGGTCTGGATCAAGTTCCGCGCTAACTACACATGGCCCCCGCCAGGGCACAACCCCGCCCCCCTGTTCAGACCTGCCCAAGCGCAGCCCGGATCGTGTCCTTTCGCAGTTCCAGCCACAGCGACAGCATGGCCAGGGGGCCGTTTGCCACCTGACCCGACATGGCCATCCGGGCCAGGTCGCTGCGGCCGATCACATGACCGCGAATGTCCTCGGCTTCAGTTTCCAAGCCGTGGACGCCCTCGATCCCGTCGGGCAGGTCGGCGATGCCGACATAAAGATAGAGATATTCGCCCAGCACACCGGGGCTGGGATAGTGGTGGATCGCCGGGAACAGGCGGGTCAGCGGCAGGTTCGCTTCCTCGCGCGCCTCGCGCAGGGCTGCCTGCTCGACCGTCTCGCCCGCGTCGACGCGACCGGCGACGGCCTCTAGCAGCCAGGGCTGCGGGTCGCGGCGGAACACCGGGGCCATGCGGAACTGCTCGATCAGAAGCACGCGGTCGCGGACCGGATCCCAGGGCAGCACCACGACCGCATCACCTGACACAAGCGCCTCGCGAGGCAGGTCCGGGGTCATCCCGCCCGCATGGGTCCGATGCCGCAGCTTGCAGACCTGGACCGAGAAGAAGCCGCCATAGGCTTCGTGCTGTTCAAGGATCTGGACATCCTCGGGCGCGCGACGATCGACCAGCGGGCTGCCGGAATAAGGGCTTTCCGACCCCCGCAGTTCCGAGGCCGCAATCACCCCGATCATCGTCAGCCGCTTCGCGATGTCCCCGGCGGGCTGATCTGGGGGCGCGGTCAGGATATGCCGTGCGATTCCGGCGGCAAGGGCAGGCTGCGCCTCGCCCTCGGTCTTGCCATCGCCCAGGCCCAGGATGCCGTGTCGCGGCTTCAGATCCATCACGGCGGAATATCGTTCCAGGGCCGGATTGGGCGTGACCCGGACCGCGGGAACGGTCCCCCCGCCCCCCTCGAGCCGGGGCCAGCCGTCCTTGTCGATCCCGGCCCGCGCGCCGCCTGCAAGCCTGCCCGGCAGGACTTCGGACCGGCCATCCAGGCCCAGGACCTGCTGCATGTCGGGATGGGCCAGGACGCCCACCAGAAGAACGGTGCCGCTCACAGTTGGCGCCCCCTCAGTTCCGCGGCGGCGGCCAGGCCCATGTCCTGCGAGGTCCGCGTGAACACGCCGTCAAACCCTGCAAACATCACCCGCGCCAAGGCCCGGCCCCCGTCCGACTGGGCGAAGATCGTGTAAAGGTCCAGCTGCGCGTCGCTGAGGGGCGCATAGGCCAGGAACAGATAGGCGCCGATCCAGCTTTCCGTGTCGGCCCGCATCCGCGCTTCCTCGGCCCAGGCGTCGGCGATCATCTGGTCCTCGCCCATGGGCATCGGAAAGCCTCCGCCCGCCTCGAACCCGCGGGCAAAGGCGACCGAGGCGTTCAGGCCGCCCGCCACGTTCGGCTCGATCAGGTCGGCGGCCTGGATCAGGCGCTCGATCCGGTCCGCGCGGGGTGTGGACTGTCGCTGCGCCTGTTCCCAGGCCCGGCGCGCGGCCTCCTCGACCTTGTCGTCCAGCATGGCGACGCGGGCGCGGGTCTCCAGGGCCAGAAGCTGCCGCCCCAGGCCGGTCCGGTAGAAGGCAAGCCCTGCCTGAAGATGCGCCGGATCGGTCGAGGGCAGCGCTTCGGCAACCCCGCGCAGGAACAAGGCGCGGATGCGCGCGGGCGTATGGATCGCCGCGACCTGTTCCAGCCAGCGGCCGGTCCCGCCGCGCGGAAACATGGTCGCGGCCATCTCGCGACCCTCGGCCAGGGCCTCGTCGCGCAGGGTGGGCGCAAGCTGGTCAAGCTGCATCACCTCCCACAGGATCCGTGCCGCCTGCTGGTGCTGCGGGACGGGCGGCGCGGGCTGCGCATGACCGGGTTGCGCGAAGGCGACCAGAAAGCAGAAACACAAGAACCGCAGCATCGGGCATCCTTTCCTGATACAGGTGTTTTTTTCGACAGAAAGCACTTGCGCTTCAACCCCTACCCCTCTAAATCCCCGCCTCACCACCCCAAAAGCGCGGAGAGGTGCCGGAGTGGTCGAACGGGGCGGTCTCGAAAACCGTTGAGCCTTCACGGGTTCCGTGGGTTCGAATCCCACCCTCTCCGCCACTTTCACGTCAACCTGGCCCTGTTGCCATCCTGCGGTCTATTCGCCCAGGGTGAAGGTCTGCTCCACCACCGCCTCCATGGACACATAGCTTGACGTGTTGCTGATATGCGGCAGGCCCGAGATCTTCTCGGCCATGATGCGCCGGAAATCGGCCATGTCGCGCGAACGGACCTTGATCAGATAGTCGAAGCCGCCGGCGATCATGTAGCATTCCTCGATCTCGGGAATGGCGCGGACAGCGGCGTTGAACTGTTGCAGCGCGGCTTCCCGGGTGTCGCTCATGCTGACCTCGACATAGGTGACATGGGTCAGGCCCAGCTTCAGCGGCGACAGGATCGCGCGATACCCGGTGATAAGGCCGATCTCCTCCAGGTGCTTGATGCGCAGGGTGATCGGCGTCTTGGACAGGCCGACCTTTCGGGCCAGCTCGGCCACCGGGATGCGGGCGTTGCGCGTCAGTTCGGCCAGAATCCTGCGGTCATAGGCGTCCAGCTTGACATTCATCCCAGGAATCCTTCCGCAATTGTTCGATCTGCCCAGGACGATCTTCATCTTCAGGCACACGGCCTAGATATTCTCTGATAACTCCGCCGGACCAGTCAAGGAGTCAGGCCATGTCGTCGTCCGTCAGCCCCAGCGTCTTTTCCACCCAGGCCAAGTTTGCTGACGAAGCGCAGCTTCTGGAACACCTGACGGCCCAGGCCGGCCTGCAGCCCGCCGCCCGCGCCGCCATCACCGCCCGCGCGGCCGACCTGGTCCGCCGCATCCGGGCCGAGGCGCGTCCGTCCCTGATGGAGCATTTCCTGTCGGAATACGGCCTGTCCACGCGCGAAGGGGTCGCCCTGATGTGCCTGGCCGAGGCGATGCTGCGCGTCCCCGACAAGATCACCATCGACGCCCTGATCGAGGACAAGATCGCCCCGTCCGATTGGGGCAAGCATCTGGGCGAGGCATCGTCCTCGCTGGTCAACGCATCCACCTGGGCCCTGATGTTGACGGGCAAGGTGCTGGACGACGACCAGGCGGGCACGCTGCGCCGCATGGTGCGCCGCCTGGGCGAGCCGGTGATCCGCACCGCCGTGGGCCGGGCCATGAAGGAAATGGGCCGCCAGTTCGTGCTGGGCCAGACCATCAACGACGCCCTGTCGCGTGCCAAGACGCGCGAGGCGCAGGGCTTCACCTACAGCTATGACATGCTGGGCGAAGCCGCGATGACCGGGGCCGACGCCGCCCGCTATGACCGCGCCTATGCCGACGCCATCGCCGCGATCGCCAAGGCTTGCGACAAGGGTTCGGTCGAGGAAAATCCCGGCATCTCGATCAAGCTGTCGGCGCTGCATCCGCGATACGAGGTCGCGCAGGAAGGCCGCGTCCTGCGCGAGCTGGTGCCCGTCGTGCTGCGCCTTGCTCGGCAGGCCAAGGCCGCCGGCATGGGCATGAACATCGACGCCGAGGAACAGGACCGCCTGGTCCTGTCGCTGAAGGTCATCGAGGCGGTGCTGTCCGACCCCTCGCTGGCCGGATGGGACGGGTTCGGCGTGGTGGTGCAGGCCTATGGCAAGCGCGCCAGCCAGACCATCGACTGGCTGCATGAGACCGCGACCCGGCTGGACCGCCGCATCATGGTGCGCCTGGTCAAGGGCGCCTATTGGGACAGCGAGGTCAAGCGCGCCCAGGTCGAGGGGCATCCGGGCTTTCCGCTGTTCACCAGCAAGGTCGCGACCGATGTCAGCTATATCGCCAATGCCCGCAAGCTGATCGGCTATGCCGACCGGATCTATCCGCAATTCGCCACCCACAACGCCCACACCGTCGCCGCGATCCTGGAAATGGCCGGCGACATCCGGTTCGAATTCCAGCGACTGCACGGCATGGGAGAGCGCCTGCACGACATCGTGCTGCGCGAGACGGGCGGCCGCTGCCGCATCTACGCCCCCGTGGGCGCGCATCGCGACCTTCTGGCCTATCTGGTGCGCCGCCTGCTGGAAAACGGCGCGAACAGCAGCTTCGTGAACCAGATCGTCGATGAGACCGTCACGCCCGAGGAAGTGGCGCGCGATCCCTTTGATGCGCTTGCCACCGCCAAGGCCCCCGCATCCCTGCTGGCCCCGGCGGACCTGTTCGGTTCCTCGCGCCGCAATTCGGTTGGGTTCGATCTGTCGGACGAACAGACCCTGGCGCGGATCAACGCGGCGCGGGATGTTGCGCTGTCCGACGTGGCGCCGCTGACCGTATCCCCGCCCACGGGCGAGGCGCATGAGGTGGTGAACCCCGCCACGGGCGAACGCCTGGCCTCGGTCCTGATGGCCGATGCCGCAACCACCGCCCGCGCCATCGACGATGCCCGCATCTGGGACGCGCCCGCGTCGGAACGCGCCGCCGTCCTGCGCCGCGCGGCCGACCTCTACGAGGAGAACTTCGGCCCGATCTTCGGCATCCTTGCGCGCGAGGCCGGCAAGTCGCTGGCCGACGCCGTGGCCGAACTGCGCGAGGCGGTCGACTTTCTGCGCTATTACGCGGCCGAGGGCGAGACGAATCCCGGCGCACCCCGCGGCATCGTCGGTGCGATCAGCCCCTGGAACTTCCCGCTGGCGATCTTCACCGGCCAGATTGCGGCTGCGCTGATGGCGGGCAACGCGGTGATCGCGAAACCCGCCGAGGCGACGCCGATCATCGCGGCCCTGGGCGTCAGGCTGATGCACCAGGCCGGAGTGCCGCTTGCCGTCCTGCAGATGCTGACCGGGCGCGGCAGCGTGGTGGGCACCGCCCTGTCGCAGGATCCGCGCGTCAACGGCATGGTCTTCACCGGCTCCACCGCGACCGCGCAGACCATCGCGCGGACGATGGCCGGGCACCAGGCCCCCGGCACGCCGCTGATCGCGGAAACCGGCGGGCTGAACGCCATGATCGTCGATTCGACCGCCCTGCCCGAACAGGCGGTCCGCGACATCGTGAACGGCGCCTTCCGGTCGGCGGGCCAGCGTTGTTCCGCCTTGCGCTGCCTTTACGTGCAGGAAGACATCGCCCCCCACCTGATCGAGATGATCAAGGGCGCGATGGACGAACTGGTCGTGGGCGATCCCTGGAACCTGTCCACCGACGTGGGCCCGGTGATCGACACGCGCGCGCGTGACGACATTGTGGGCTATCTGTCCAGCAACGGCAACCGCGTCATCCACAAGCTGCACGCGCCGTCGCGCGGAACCTTCATCGCGCCCACCATGCTGCGCGTCGGCGGGATCGGCGACCTGGAACGCGAAATCTTCGGGCCGGTCCTGCATGTGGCGACCTTCAAGGCCGACAAGCTGGACCGGGTCGTGGCCGACATCAACGCGCGCGGCTTCGGGCTGACCTTCGGCCTGCACACCCGCATCGACAGCCGTGTGCAGGAAATCTCGGACGCGGTCCATGTCGGCAACATCTATGTCAACCGCAACCAGATCGGCGCGGTGGTGGGCAGCCAGCCCTTTGGCGGCGAAGGGCTGTCGGGGACCGGCCCCAAGGCCGGCGGCCCGCGCTATGTGCCCCGGTTCTTCGCGCCCCGGGCACCTGCCGGCGGCACCGGAAACTGGCAGGGCCAGGCCGACGAAGCCCGCATCCGTTCGCAGCTTGAGGCACATGTCTCGCGCAAGATCGACGAGCGTCTGATGCCTGGCCCGACTGGCGAGTTGAACCGCCTGACGGCCCATACGCGACCGCCGGTGCTGTGCATGGGGCCGGGTGCAGACACCGTGGCCGCCCAGATGGCCGCCGTTGCGGCGCTTGGCGGTGATGCGGTTGGCGCGGATGGCACGCTTGCGCCCGATGTCCTGACGCGCCTGCCGGCCATGGCTGCGGTGCTGTGGTGGGGCGACGAGGCGCAGGGCCGCGCCTATGCCGAAGGCTTGGCCGCACGGGACGGAGAGATCGTGCAACTGGTCACCAGCCTGCCCGACTTCGGCCACGTCGCGCATGAACGCCACCTGTGCGTGGACACGACGGCGGCGGGCGGCAACGCGGCACTGCTGGCGGGATAAGGAAAGGGGGCCGGAAGGCCCCCTTTTTCATGACGTGGCGCGGGCGGTCAGACCTGCCAGCGACGCTTCAGCGCGATCAGGTGCAGCGCCGCCGCAGCAGCACCGCCGCCCTTGTTCTGGCCCTGCGGATCGGCCCGAACCTCGGCCTGGGGCAGGTTCTCGACCGTCAGGATGCCGTTCCCGATGCATTGCCCCTGCAGGCCCAGCAGCGTCAGCCCGCGGGAGCTGTCATTGCAGACCGTGTCGTAATGGGTCGTTTCGCCCCGCACCACGCAGCCCAACGCGACATAGCCGTCGTAAAGGTCGCCCGCGGCCGCTAGCGCAATTGCCGTCGGGATCTCAAGCGCGCCGGGAACCTCGACCAGATCGACCTCGGCGCCTGCGGATTCTGCTACCGCGCGGGCGCCCGCGACCAGTCCGTCCGCCACCTGCCGGTAATAGGGCGCGACGACGATCAGCAGGCGCAGGTTGCCGTCGATGCGGGGCAAGGGCAGTTGATGGTGTTCGATGCTGGCGGCCATGGGTTCACTCCTTGATCGGGCGGGTCGAATGGATCGACAGACCATAGGCGTCCAGGCCGATCACCCTGACCGGCGCCGAATTGGTCAGCAGGATCAGATCCGACAGCCCCAGCACCGACAGGATCTGCGCGCCCAGCCCGTATTGGCGCAGGACATGGGACGAAACCTCGTCCTGGCGCGGCAGGCGGGGCTCGATGTCGCGGAACAGCACCACGACGCCTCTGCCCTCGTCGGCGATCATCCGCATCGCCTGGCCCAGCGTGCCCGCGTTCTCGCGCCCGATGCCCAGAACGTCGTGCAGCGGATCCAGGACGTGCATCCGCACCATCACCGGGCCGGGCTGCGTCAGGTCGCCCTTGGTCAGCACGATATGTTCGGCCCCCGAGGTGTCGTCGGCAAAGACCCGCATCATCCAGTCGCCGCCGTGGACGGACGTGACCGCCATCTGGCCGCGTTCCGCGATCAGGTTGTCGTGGCGGCGGCGATAGGCGATCAGCTGGCTGATGGTGCCGATCTTCAGCCCGTGCCGTTGCGCGAAGGCCACCAGATCGGGCAGGCGCGCCATCGTGCCGTCGTCGTTCATGATCTCGCAGATGACGCCCGACGGATTCAGCCCCGCCAGCCGCGCGACATCGACCGCGGCCTCGGTATGGCCCGCGCGGACCAAGACGCCGCCTTCGCGCGCGCGCAGCGGAAAGATGTGGCCCGGCGTGGCGATGTCGGACGGACCCTTGGTCGGGTCGATCGCCACGGCGATCGTATGCGCCCGGTCCTGGGCCGAGATGCCGGTGGTCACGCCCTCGCGCGCCTCGATCGACATGGTGAAGGCGGTCTCGTGGCGGCTGGAGTTCTTGGCGCTGAGCAGCGGCAGCCCCAGGGCGTCGATCCGTGCGCCGGGCATCGACAGGCAGATCAGCCCGCGCCCGTGGGTCGCCATGAAGTTGATCGCCTCGGGCGTGGCCATCTGCGCGGGGATCACCAGATCGCCCTCGTTCTCGCGGTCCTCGTGGTCCACCAGGATGAACATCCGGCCGTTGCGGGCCTCGTTGATGATCTCCTCGATGGGCGAGATCGCCGCCGACCAATCCCGCTCGACCGGGCCGGGATTGCTGTCAGACATGCGCCGCTCCTGCAAGGTTTGCCTTTGGTGACATGTGCCTTCCTTTCGCAACGATCCTGCTTCGTGCACAGCGCCGCAAGACCGCGGCGGGTTTCGCAGCATCTGCACCGCGAACGGCCCCGGTGCAAGACCGGACGCTGCGCCAGACCGGATATCGGGATCAGATGGATTTCGAAAGGATGGATGGTGCCCGGAGACGGATTTGAACCGCCGACACGCGGATTTTCAATCCGCTGCTCTACCAACTGAGCTATCCGGGCAACCTTGCGCACCGTCTGGCGCGTGGCGTGACGCGGTGTTTACGGACGCTTGATGCGACTGTCCAGACCCCCGCCGGTGTTTTTTTCGCTTTCCGGCGCCTGGTCCGACGACAGGTCGTCCTGCGGCAGGCCGGGGATGACATAATCGCCCCGCAGCCAGCGCGCCAGGTCGACATCCGCGCAGCGTTTCGAACAGAAGGGACGATAGGCCGGCACGCCCGGCTTGTTGCAGATCGGGCAGGCCATCAGCGGGCCGCCTGCGCCAGGCGATGCAAGGGGATGCGGTCGCGCTTGCGGTTGATTTCGTAAAGGCCCATCGTGGTCCAGCCGATCAGCGAGGTTTCGGCGCTTTCGCCCTTGAAGGCGGCACGCAGCACCTGGTCAAGCGTGGCCCGGTCGCGCTTGGGGACCGGCGCGAAATCCACCACCACCTGCCCGCCAAGCCCGCGCAGGCGCAACTGGCGCGGCAGGTCGCGGGCCAGGGCGATATTGGCCTTCAGCGCGGCGGCGGGACTGGCGTCCTGGCCGGTGTTCACGTCGATGGCCAGCAGGGCGCGCGTGGGCTCGATCGCGGCATGGGCGCCGCCCGGCAGGGGCACGACGGGCGACAACAGCGCGTCCACCGCCTCGAGGACGCCGCAGCGTTCGAAGCTGTCAGGGCCTTCCTCGACCGCCTCGGGTTCGGGATCCGCCCAGTCCATCCAGGCCTGTTCATGGGGTGACGGGGCGCCCAGCAGCAGTTCCGGACCACCCGCCACCTCGCCCGCGATCCGGGCCGACAGGTCCAGAAGGCCGCGCAGTTCCCCGGCAATATCCTCGTCCTCGGCCAGCTCGGCGATGCTGCGGATGATGATGCCGGTATCCTCGGGGGGCAAGGCCGCCTGCCCCAGGCCGGTCAGCCGGGCACGGGTTTCATCGTCCCGGATGCGGCGGGACACGTTGATGCCGGGCGCGCCGGGCGTGACCAGCACGTGCCTGCCGCGCAGCAGGATGCGCCCGGTCACGGGCGTGGCCTTGCCCTCGTCCGCAACGCCCGTCACCTGCACCAGCAGCGACTGCCCCTCGCGCAGGCCGGATCGGTCTCGCAGATAGCCCCGCTGTGCTTCGGGCAGGCGCAGGAAGACGCCGCCCTGCCCCTTCATCAGGCGTTCGACGACGCCCCGGCAGATGTCGCCGGGCACCAGCGGAGACAGCGCGTTCGCGTCGACCAGCAGGTCAGTCAGGACGCCGTCCTCCAGAAGCGCGGCGGCCTCGACGCCGAAAAGCTGGCCCAGAACGACCTGACGTCCCTTCATGATCGGGGTTCCTTCATGGTGACACCGCAGGCCGCAAGCATGGCCGCCGTTTCCGACAGCGGCAGGCCGACGACCGAGGAGAACGAGCCCTGGATCCAGGGGATAAAGGCTGCCGCCGCGCCCTGGATGGCATAGCCGCCCGCCTTGCCCTGCCAGTCGTTCATGTCCAGATAGGCTTCCAGTTCGGGGGGCGCGATGGGCCGCATCCGTACGGTGGTCTCGACCAGGCGGTCGCGGATGCGGTCGCCGTCGCGCAGGACCACGGCCGTCAAAACGCGATGGCGGCGGCCGGACATGAGGCGCATGAAATCCGCAGCCTCGGCCGGCGAGCCTGGCTTGCCAAGGATGCGGCGTCCGACGGCCACCGTCGTGTCGGCACAAAGCAGCACTTCGGACGGCGCCAGGTGGAAGGCCTGGGCCTTGGCAAGCGCAATGCGCCGGACATAGTCGCGCGCCAGTTCGCCCTTGAGCGGGGTTTCGTCGATATCGGCGCTGCGGACCTCGTCGGGGACGATGCCGATCTGCGCCAGAAGATCCAGGCGCCTCGGGCTGGCCGATCCAAGGATCAGCCGCGGGCGCGCATGGTCGTTTCGGGGGTCGGGACGGGGCGCGGTCATCGCGGCGCCCGTGTCACTTGAAGCGATAATTGATCCGTCCCTTGGACAGGTCGTAGGTGTTCATCTCCACCTGCACCTTGTCGCCGGCAAGAACGCGGATGCGGTTCTTCCGCATCTTTCCTGCCATATGCGCAATGATCTCATGGCCGTTTTCCAGCTCGACCCTGAACGTCGCATTCGGCAGGAGTTCCTTCACGACGCCGGGGAATTCGAGCATTTCTTCCTTGGCCATGACTACTCCATCCTGATCGCCCCGCCTGATTCGGGACCGGGGTTAAATGGAACCGCCCCGCCGGGATTTCAAGTGTAATCAGCATTTCACGCCCCTGCCGCCTGCCGGGCAAGGGCGTCGTGGCCGGCGGGCTGGACCAGTTCAGCGCTGCGGAAGGGGTCGGCATGGGCCAGGTCGGGCGGCGTGGTCGTGACCGGCGGCGTGATCGGGTCAAGCCGGCCTGCGGGGGTCGCTCGGGCCGGGTCGTGCAGCCGCAGGGCGTGGCAGCCCTCGGACTCGCCCAGCTTGCCTGTCGCCAGAAGCTGGCCGTCGCGCGTTTCCAACCGCGCCTCGGCCAAGGTGACGCGGGGCAGCGGCAACAGCTTGCCGGGCACCAGCCCGCGCAACTCGCCCAGCGTCATGGTGCGGCGGCAAAGAACCCCTACGACGTCGACCGGGGCCAAGGCCATGGCTGCGGCCAAGGTCGCGTCCGCAGCCGATGCGGGGGGTGCAAGCGGCGCACCATCCTGGGACGTGGCCGCTGGCGGCAACGCCGCCGAGAGGTGCAAGGGCTGTGGCGCCCTAGCCTCGGCCTTGTGGGGCAGCGCGATCAGGATGGACCCATTGCGGGTTTCCGTGCCCCCCATGCGCAGGTCAAGGGACAGGCTGCGATAGGGCCGATCCTCCAGCATCAGGATCAGCGGGCGCGGATCGTCCAGATAGGTGGCATAGCGATAGCCCTGCACGCCGCCGAAACCGTCAAGCCCAGCCATCTCGGATCCCAGTTCCGCCATCAGCGCGTTGACGAAATCGACGCAGATCGCCGCATCGCTGCGGGTCAGCCTGCGCCTTTCGCTGGGGCGCGCGGTGACGCGGCCCAAGGCCTGCACCTCGATCAGGGCGGTCACGGTCTCGAACCCAAGGGCCATCATGCCGACCTGGTCGCCCGGTCCCTGAAGGACCACCAGAAGCCCTTGGTCGGGAAGCATTTCGGGCAGTTCGGCAAGGGCCGCTGTGCCCGGCTTGATTTCGACCGGCATGACGGGCAGGCGATACAGGCGCTCTGCCGCGCGGCCCACCGCATTGGCTGCCGCGCGCGCGGGCGACAAGGGCTGGGGCTGCGGCAGGCGGGCGGGTTTGTCCCCGTCACGGTCGCGCGCCCGCAGCAGCGTCCTTAACAGTCCTGCCTGACCAGTTTGCGCCATGTTCGCCCCGAATCGTCCTTGCCTGATCCGCAATCTGGCAAAAAGCGGTTGAGAAAGGGTTTATGCGCGCCTCAGCCCCGCATCCGCTGGTACCGGCGGCCGGCGGGGCAGGACGATGCGAAAGGCCGCGCCGCCCTGGCCGGGCAGATAGGTGATCTCTCCTCCCAGGTTGGCCATGATCTCCTTGCAGATGGCCAGGCCCAGGCCCGCCCCCCCTGCCCGCGCGGGGTCGTTGAGGCGCGAGAACTTTTCGAAGATCAGCGCCTGGCGGGCGGTCTCGATCCCGGACCCGTTGTCCGCGATGTCGATCTGCGCCCCGCCGCGCAGGGTCCGGCGGACGCGGATGGACAGGACCGGAGGCTCGGCATCGCAATACTTGCGGGCGTTGCTGATGACGTTGATCAGCACCTGCAGCAGCCGATCGGCGTCGGTGATGACACCCACGTATTCGGCCAGCGGTTCCCGGTCCAGGCGGAACACCCGCTGGGGCTGGGTGGCCGAGGCGGCCGACAGCGCCCGTTCGATCAGGTCGTGCAGGTTTGCGGGCGTGATCGACAACTGCGCCTGCCCGCTTTCCAGGACCGAAAGATCCAGCAGGTCGTCCAGCAGGCGCGTCAGGCGGCCGGATTCGTCATAGATGATCTTCGCGAAGCGGTCGCGATCCGCATCCGACAAATCGGGCGAGCGGAGGATTTCCGAAAAGGCCCGGACCGAGGTCATGGGCGTGCGCAATTCGTGGCTGATCTGGCCAAGGAAGGCGTCCTTCTGGATCGACAGCGCCGTCAGCTTGTCATTCGCCTCGCGCAACTGGGTCGCGGTGCGGGCCAGTTCGGCGCGGGCGTTTTCAAGGCGCTGCGTTTCCTCCTTGGCACGCTGCGCCTCGGTCGCGACCTGCATCAGGTCGGACACGGTCAACTCGGACCCGCCGGCCACGCTGTCGATCATCGCATGGGCGGTGGCCGCGCCGATGGATCCCGCCAGACGCCGTTCCAGCCGCGTCAGGAAGCGCGGCGTCATGTCGGGCAGATAGCCGGACTTGCCCTGCGCCGCGGCCTCGGACTGGAAGAAGCGCAGCGCGTCCTCGGCCCCCCAGACGCGGCGGGCCATCACCAGCAGCGGCTCGACCTGGTCGGCGCCGCGGGCCATGCGCCCGTGACGGACCGGATCCACGGCGCTGACGAAGGACAGGCCCTGCAGGCGCTCGACCGGGTCGGGCATCCCGAAGATCGAGAATACGATAAAGGCCAGCGTGTTCAGCGCCAGCGACAGGCAGATCGCGAAGGCCAGGGGATCAACGCTTGGCGGCAGCGCGGGATCTTGGCCGATTCCGACCGAGGGCAGGAAGATCAGCGCCAGCCACAAGGCAAAGCCCGTGCCCACGCCCGCATAGGCCCCTTGCCGGTTCGCCCCGCGCCACAACAGCCCGCCGATCATCGCGGGCAGCACCTGCGCCATGCCGGTAAAGGCCACCAGCCCCATCGAGGCAAGCGCCGCCGTCCCGCCCGTGGCGCGGTAATAGACCCAGCCCACTGCCATGACCGCCAGGATCGCCAGCCGCCGGGCGTTCAGGACGAAGCCGCGCAGATCCTCGGGGTCGCCCGTCTGGGGCTTGCGGCGCAGGATCAGCCACAGCGGCACCAGCCAGTGGTTCGAGATCATGGTCGCAAGTGCGATAGTGCAGACGACCACCATCGAGGTTGCGGCCGAAAAGCCGCCCAGGAAGACCAGAAAGGCCAGCCAGTTCTGCCCCGACTGCGCGGGCAGCGTCAGGACATACAGGTCGGGATTGGCGTCGGCGGGCAGAAGCTGCTGGCCCATGACCGCGATGGGCAGCACGAACAGCGACATCGCGAAGAGGTATGCCGGAAAGGCCCATCCGGCCACCGCCAGCCGATCCTCGTCCGCGGCCTCGACCACCAGCACCTGGAACATCCGCGGCAGGGCGATGATCGCGGCGCCAGACACGACGATCAGCGCGGTCCAGCGGTCGGGCTTCAGCAGCCAGCCATCATGGCCGGCCGCGGCCTGCGCGATCCGGTCCAGCATGTCGGCAGGGCCCTCGGCCAGTCCCCAGACCACGAAAACGCCAAGCGCCAGAAAGGCCATCAGCTTGACCACCGCCTCGAGCGCGATGGCCGTGACGACCCCGTGGTGGCGTTCGTCGGCGGCCAGGTTGCGGGTGCCGAAGACGATGGTGAACAGCGCAAGTCCCGCAGCCACCCACAGGGCCGTGCCGCCGCCGCCGGCAAGCGGGATGTCGGTCAGGCTGTCGGTCGCGAAGACCTCGAAGGACAGGCTGACCGATTGCAGCTGCAGCGCGACATAGGGCGTGGCGGCAATGACGGCGATCAGCGTGATCAGGGCGGCGAGGCGGTTCGACTTGCCGAAGCGGGCGGAAATCAGGTCGGCGATCGAGGTGACATGATGCATCCTGGCCACCCGCACCAGGCGCCGCAGCCCCCACCAGGCGCCGCAGAAGACGATGGTCGGCCCCAGATAGATCGTGGCGAATTCCAGCCCCGACCGCGTGGCGTAGCCGACCGCTCCGTAGAAGGTCCAGGCCGAGCAATAGACGGACAGCGACAGCGTATAGACCGCCGGATGGTCCAGCCACCGGACCCGGCCCCTGGAGGCGGCACGGTCGGCGGCAAAGGCCACGCCGAACATCAGCGCGACATAGGCCAGGCAGCCCGCGACAAGCGCCTCAAAGGGCATGATCGTCGTCCCGCGCCATCGCCTGGGTCGCGCGCAGGGTGGCGGCATCCGCCCGGCGCAGCGCGCGGTGCAGCACGAAGATGGCCAGGATCAACCCGGCCCACAGGCCGAACAGCCAGACCGCGCCCGCCGCGAAGCTGACCTGCGCCGGGATCCACCAGACCGGGACCAGGACCAGGATCGCCGCCAGCATCGGAAGAACGCGCGCCGCGTCGCCAAGCCGCCGGCGGCGGAACGAGGCGCGTTCGAGAAACAGCGGCCGGTCGGGCATGGTGGTCAGTTCAGCATCCGGCGCACCATGGCGCGCAAGTCGTCATTGGCGAAGGGCTTGGCCAGCACGGCATCCGCCTGCGGCAGCGACAGCGAGGCCTGCCCGCGGGCCGTCAGCATCAGCACCGGCGTCGCCGCCAGGCTGGGGTCCTGGTCGCCCCGAAGTTCCGCCAGGATCTCGGTCCCCGACCGATGCGGCAGCATCACGTCCAGGATGACCAGGCGCGGCTTGGCGCCCCTGATCGCCTCGATCCCGCCCGCGCCGTCGGCATGAAGCGCGACCTGCCAGCCTTCGCGGGACAGGATGAAGCGCACCGCCTCGGCGATGTTGGGTTCATCCTCGATCATCAGGATGTCGAGCATTCGGTCGATGGTCCCCCCAGGTGCCACGATAATGTGCCGGGCGGGCCCGCGCTGTCAAAGGATTCACGCCGCCAGCAGGATCGAGGGTTCACGCCGCGCCGCGCAATCGATGCGCGGGCAGATGCGGCAGGCGGGACCGATCAGCAGATCCGGGCTTCCGGGCGAGCCCGGCTCCTCGGGCAGGATCAGCATCTGCGCGCGGGTCAGCACCGGCCCCTCGGTCCCGAGGGGCTGGTGGCGGGTGGCCAGCGACAGGGTGCGGAACCGTCGGCCGTTCGGCGCCTCGACCAGCCTTGCGATGGCGGTCTGCGGCGCGGCAAGGGATTGGAACAGCGGCCAAAGCGGGCAGGCGTCGCCGGGACGCGGCAGGGGAAAGCCCGGCGCCGGGCGGCGCAGCGTCAGCGCGCCCGATCCGTCGCAGACCAAAAGGCCCGCCGCCTCGAACCCAGCCGGTTTCAGCAGCGCCAGGCGGCGCATCACCAGGTCCAGGGGCTGGCGCAGCCGGTCGGCCATGCGCAGCGGGTCGGCCTCTTCCGCCGCGGCCTCGGCCAGGGCCGCATCCGGCAGGGCCAGGCGCTCCTCCTCCATGCGCAGCAGGTGGGCGCGGGCCAGGGCGCGGGCGGCATCCGAGGCCAGGTCGGCCGCCTCCTCGACGGGCGGGGCGCCCGCTGCAAGCCAGGCCTCGACCTCCTCCTGCGGGGTGAAGATCGCGTCCTGCGCCTCGAAACTGTCCAGATAGGCGACAAGGGCCTGCGCGGTGCTGGACAGGCGCAGGCTGTCCCCGTCCAGGTTCGCGTGAAACCGCGCGCGCCAGTCGGGCGGGATTTCGCCCCCTTCCGCCAGGATCGAGGCCGTGGAGCGGACCGAAGTCACCGCCGACAGCACCTCGTGCAGGGTGGTCAGCAGATAGGGATCCTGCCGCATCCGGTCAGACAGGGTGACAAGCTGGCGTTCATGCGCATCGGCCCGCCGCGCCGTGGCGATCAGCGCCGAGGCCCAGCCGGGAAATCGAGCCAGCAGTTCGGGTGTCTGGTCCAGCTCGGGCGTCACGTCGTCGGGCAGCCGCGCCGCGGCCTCGCGCAGCGCCGCGATCTGGGCCTCCTCGCGCCCTTCGGCCAGTTCGGCCGCCGACACGTCCAGCGCGGCGGCCAGGCGCAGGACCAGATGGTCGCCCACCGGACGGCGGTTGTGCTCGATCAGGTTCAGGTAGGCGGCCGAGATCCCGGCCTCGCGCGCCACGTCCGCCTGCCGCCGCGACAGCGCCAGGCGGCGTTCGCGGATGCGGGTTCCCGTCAGGACGCGGTTTCCGGGACGCTGCTTCATGACACGATCAAACCGCGTGGCGGGGCGGGGTGCAAGCCGCAACGATATCTTAGGGATTTTGCTCCACGATCATGCCATGATCCTGATCCGTCCCATCGTCGGTCCATCCATCGCGGCTCTTGTCGTGACCGCTTTGCAAAAGCTAATGCAGCTTTTGCAAAAGGGGGGACGCATCATGGCCATGCAGAAGATCTATGCCGGAACGTCGTTGCGCGAAACGCGGGGGCGCAGCGGGCTGACCCAGCGGCGCTTCGCCGAACGGCTGGGGGTGTCCCTGCCCTATCTGTCTCAGATGGAAAACAACCACCGCCCGATTTCCGCCGGGGTGCTGCTGCGGCTGGCGCAGGAATTCGGGGTGGACCTGACAACGCTGGCTGCGGGCGACGCCGAACGCATGGTGATCGACATGCAGGAGGCCCTGGCCGATCCGCTGTTTGATGCCGTTCCGCCCCTGGCCGACCTGCGCCTTGCCGCCACCAACGCGCCGGTGCTGGCGCGGGCCTTCCTGGACCTCTACCGCGCGCATCGGCAAGGCCAGGAACGCCTTGCCGCCCTGGACGAGGCGATCGGCGCGTCTGGTCAGAACGCCCTCTCCACCCCGTGGGAGGAGGTGCGCGACTTCTTCCATTACTGCGACAACTACATCGACGCCGTGGACCGCGCGGCGGAACGCTTTGCCTGCCCGGCGGGCCAGCGGCTGGATCCGTGGGACGCGGGCGTCGCGGCCCTTGCCGCCCGCGGGATCCGCGTGACGCGGGCGGAACTGCCCGCCAATGCGGTCTTTCGACGCGTGGGGACGGAAATCCATGTGAATGCCGCCGCCGAACGGCCGACGCAGCTTTTCCAGCTGCTGCATCTTGTTGCTTTGGAACGCCAGTCGGACCTGCTGGACGCTACGCTTGATCTGGCGCGGTTCCGCAGCCAGACCGCGCGGGACGTGGCGCGGGTGGGACTTGCCAACTATTTCGCGGGGGCGGCGCTGATGCCCTATCGCGCCTTTCTGGCCGCAGCCCAGGCCGAACGGCACGACCTGGAACGGCTGGCGCACCTGTTCGACGCTTCGCTGGAACAGGTGGCGCACCGTCTGTCCACCCTCCAGCGGCCCGGCGCGAAGGGGGTTCCCTTCTTCTTCGTGCGCGTCGATCAGGCGGGCACGATCACCAAGCGCCATTCCGCCACGCGCCTGCAATTCGCCCGCTTCGGCGGCGCCTGCCCCTTGTGGAATGTCCACCAGGCCTTTGAACAGCCCGGCCGCTTCCTGCGGCAACTGGCCGAGACTCCGGACGGGATGCGCTATCTGCTGATGTCGCGCGACGTTTCCAAGCACGCGGGCGCCTTCAACGCGCCGGTGCGCCGCTTCGCCATCGGCCTGGGCTGCGAAGTGTCCCATGCCGGCAGCGTCGTCTATGCCGACGGGCTGGACCTGACCAAGCCCCGCGCGTTCGAGCCCATCGGCATCTCCTGCCGGATCTGCCCCCGCCCCGACTGCCACCAGCGGTCCGTGCCGCCCATCGACCGGCCGCTGCGCATACCGGGCGAACGCAACGGACCACTACCCTATGAGATATCCTGAGGGCGGCCCCTACATCTTGTGCCAGTCGGCGGATTTTTGCCCGAAGGGGCGAGGTTCCGCGCATCAAGGGAACCGAAACGATCCTGATGTTGCCAGGAAGGCACACATGCGGTTTACCCGCAGCGAACCGGAACCAGATCGCCCGAGTCATCTCGGACGCGCCAACGGGGGACATGATTTGCCAACCTTGACGAACCGCCTCAACGCTTCGCTGGAACGCATCCTGCCGGAAAAACGGCTCCACCTGCGCTCTGACGACGAAAGCCGGTTCGTCCGCCTGCGTCCCCTGACCCAGCTTGTCGGCATCAGCGGCATCACGCTGGCTTTTGGCTGGACGCTGGTTGCAAGCTCGATCCTGGCGATCGACGCGCTCAGCGCCGGCACCTCGGCCCGCAACCAGATCACCGCCACCACCTCGGCCTTCGAGCAGCGCCTGACAGAACTGTCCCAGGAACGCGATGCCCGCGCGGCCGAGGCGCTTGCGGCGCAGAACCGCTTTGCCCTGGCGCTTGACAAGGTCTCGCAGATGCAGACCCAGCTTCTGGCCGCCGAGGAACGCCGCCGGGAACTCGAAGCCGGCCTCGACAGCGTGCAGTCCACCCTGCGCAGCGCCATCGACGAACGCGACAGCGCCCGCGCCGTGGCCGATGCGACCGACGACCATTCCCATGTCCACGCCGAGGAAGTGACCGCCGCGCTGGATATCGTGACGGGCGAACTGCGCCAGGCGGCCGACGAACGTGCCTCCGCCGTCCAGGAAGCCGAGGCGGCCCGCCAGACGGCCGAGGAGCTGGCCCTGGAACGTGAACAGATCCTGGCCCGCAACGACGAGATCCTGACCCAGCTTGAAAACGCCGTCTCGATCTCGGTCGAGCCACTGGACGATGTGTTCCGGTCCGTCGGCATGAACCCCGATGACGTGCTGGAAACCATCCGCGAAGGCTATTCCGGCCAGGGCGGCCCGCTGACCCCGATGAGCTATTCGACCCGTGGCGACGCGGCCCTTTCGAACAGCGAGACGAAGGCCAACCAGATCATCGTCACGCTGGACCAGATGAACACCTATCGCATCGCGATGGAGAAGCTGCCGCTGGCCATGCCGGTGAAGCAGTCGTTCCGTTATACCTCGGGCTTCGGCCGCCGCTGGGGGCGCGCGCATGAAGGCATCGACATGGCGGCCCCGGTCGGCACGCCGATCCATGCCACGGGCGACGGCGTGGTGATCTATGCCGGACGTTTGGGGGCCTATGGCAATCTCATCAAGATCCAGCACGAGCTGGGGGTGGAAACCCGCTATGGCCATCTGTCCCGGATTCGCGTGAAGACCGGCCAAAGGGTGTCGCAAGGCGAACTGATCGGTGATATGGGCAATACCGGACGCTCGACCGGGCCGCATCTGCATTACGAGGTGCGCATGAAGGGTCGGGCCGTTGACCCGATGAGCTTCATCAAGGCAGCCAGCAATGTTCAGTAAGACCCGTGTGACTGAAAAACCCCATACGCCCCCCTCGCCCGCGGCCCCGGGGACCGATGCCGTGGCCCCCGCCCCCCATCATGACCGGCCCGAAGCGCCTGCGGCATCGCCCGCGCGGCGCAATGCGCCGTCGATCCTGTCGCCGGACCTGACGGTTGTCGGCAATATCCGCACCGAAGGCGACATCCAGATCGAGGGCACGGTCGAGGGCGACATCCGCGCCCACCAGCTGGTGATCGGCGAAACCGCCACCATCCGGGGCGAGATCGTGGGCGACGAGGTGGTGGTGAACGGCCGCGTGGTCGGCCGGGTCCGCGGCCTCAAGGTGCGCCTGTCCGCATCCGCGCGGGTCGAGGGCGACATCATCCACAAGACCATCGCCATCGAATCCGGCGCGCATTTCGAAGGTTCGGTCCAGCGGCAGGAAGACCCGATCGCCAACGGCCCGACCAAGAAGCTGGCTCCGCCCGCTTCGGAGTAAGCCTTCTGCCCTTGTCATGCCGGCCCGCCCTGCGCGGGCCGTTTTGTCATGCCTGCCCCGGCCCGACTTTCGCGCGGGCCTGCAGAAAGCATCTGCCAATCCGCAAGAATGCGGCGGCTGGACTTCCGCTAGGGTTCCGGGACAGGTTCGACGGAACGAAACAGGGGAGGACGCATGAAACTGGTAAGATACGGCGCGAAGGGTCAGGAACGACCCGGCGTCCTGGACGGCGAGGGAGCGGT
Source organism: Paracoccus sp. AK26 (assembly GCF_011801365.1). Classification (NCBI taxonomy): domain Bacteria; kingdom Pseudomonadati; phylum Pseudomonadota; class Alphaproteobacteria; order Rhodobacterales; family Paracoccaceae; genus Paracoccus; species Paracoccus sp. AK26. Next base: position 804,964 of record NZ_CP041041.1, on the reverse strand, counting down.
GCGCGACCTGTCGGGGCATCTGTCGGACATCGACGGCGGTTGCCTGACCACCAAGGGCCTGGCCGCCCTGCGCGCCATCGACCCGGCCTCCTTGCCCCTGGTCGAGGGGACGCCGCAGCAGGATCTGCGGCTTGGGGCCTGCGTGGGCAGCGTCGGCAAGTTCCTGGCGGTCGGCCTCAATTACGCCGATCACGCCGCCGAGGCGGGAATGGACGTCCCGGCCGAGCCGATCCTGTTCACCAAGTGGACCAGCTGCATCGCCGGGCCGGACGACAACCTTGCCCTTCCGCCCGATTCGGCCGCCACCGACTGGGAGGTGGAACTGGGCATCGTGATCGGCAACGGCGGGCGCGACATCGCCTTGGACCGGGCGGCGGATCACATCGCCGGCTATTGCGTCATCAACGACATCAGCGAACGCGACTGGCAGTTGCGGCGTGGCGGCACCTGGGACAAGGGCAAGGGCTATGACGGCTTTGGCCCCATCGGCCCCTGGCTGGTCACCGCGGACGAAGTCGCGGATCCCGCCGCCCTGCGCCTGTGGCTGGAGGTTGACGGACACCGCTTCCAGGACGGCACGACCGCGACGATGGTCTTTGGCCCGGCCGAGATCGTGTCCTATGCGTCCCGCTTCACGACGCTGATGCCGGGCGACGTGATCGCCACCGGCACCCCGCCGGGCGTCGGGATGGGGCAGAAGCCGCCGGTCTATCTGCGGCGCGGGCAGGTGATGCGCCTGGGCATCGACGGGCTGGGCCAGCAGACCCAGAAGGTCGTCTGACATGGCCGCGGCGCGATCCGTCGTCATCACCGGCGCGGGCAGCGGCATCGGGCGGGCCACCGCGCGGCGCTTTCTGGCCGAAGGCTGGCGGGTCGCGCTGCTGGGCCGCAAGGAAGGCGGCTTGCGCGACACCGCCCGGGGCACACCTGCCCTGATCCTGCCCTGCGACGTCAGGGACGAGGCCGCCGTGGACGCGGCCTTCGACCGCTGCCGTGCGGAATGGGGTCGGCTGGACGTGCTGTTCAACAACGCCGGGCGCGGCGCCGATCCCGCCACGCCGGACGAAGTCGATCCCGCCACCTTCCGCGACGTGATCGCAACCAACGTGACGGGGATGTTCCTGTGTGCCCGCGCGGCGTTCCGGCTGATGCGCGCGCAGCACCCGCAGGGCGGGCGGATCATCAACAACGGGTCGATCGCCGCCCATGCGCCGAGACCGGGTTCGATTGCCTATACGACCTCGAAGCACGCGGTCTCGGGGTTGACGAAATCGCTGTCGCTGGACGGGCGTCCCTTCGACATCGCCTGCGGCCAGATCGACATCGGCAATGCCGCGACCGGGTTGCTGGCCCAGGTCAGCGCCAACACGCCGGGCGCGGAACCGCTGATGGACGTGGGCGTGGTCGCCGATGCCGTCCTTCACATGGCCAGCCTGCCCAGGGGCGCGAATGTCCAGTCCCTGACCGTCCTGGCGACCAACATGCCTTTCATCGGGCGCGGCTAGCAGCCTGGCATCACCCGGCGATAGACATGCCAGCTGGCATGGCCCAGGACCGGCATCACCACAAGCAGGCCCAGAAAGCCAGGCAGGATCGCCAGGAACAGCCAGATCGCGATCAGCGCCGCCCAGATTGCCATTACGCCTGGATTTTCCGCCACGGCACGGCAGGACGTGATGATGGCGGTGATGAAATCGACCTCTCGATCAAGCAGCAGGGGCAGGCCCACGACGGTGAAGCAGAACAGCACGGCCGCGAAGCCGCCGCCGATGATCGTGCCCAGGACCAGCATCGCAAGCCCCCTGCCCTCCAGCAGCACCGCAAGCGAGGAGGTGATGTTGGTCAGCGCCGACACGCCCATGAACAGCGCGAAGACCGTATGGGCCACGAAGACCCAGAACATGAACAAAAGCAGGATCACCATCGCCATCGACGGGATCTGCCGCTGGCGCTGATCGAAGACCACGCGCAGGATGCGGGCTGTGTCCAGCGGCTCGCCCGCCTCGATCCTGCGGCTGACCTCGTACAGACCAACGGCCGCGAAGGGCGCAATCAGCGGGAAGCCCAGGATGAAGGGGATCAGCCACCATTCCTGCCCCGAGGCCAGCGCGACCGAGGCAAGCACCCAGCCGCCCAGCACATAAAAGGCCGAAAACATCAGGCCGAAGGCAGGCGCGCGGCGGAAGTCGCGCCAGCCCAGGGTCAGCGCCTGCGACAAGTCGGACAGGATGATCGGGCGTGGATCGGGAATATCGTCGGGCAGGTTCCGGTGGTCGCGCGCGGACAGGTCGGATCGGGTCAAGGATTCCCTCCGGTTCAAGACAGCGCGTTCAGTCCAGATGCTATCAGCGCGGCGACCTGCCGCAAGCCTTATCCGCGAAAGCGGTCTGCAAGGGCCTGCTGGATCGGGGGGGTCACGAACTTGGACACGTCGCCCCCCAGCCGCGCGATTTCCTTGACCAGCTTCGAGGCGATGGCCTGGCGGCGGGCATCGGCCATCATGAAGACCGTCTCGATGCTGGCATCAAGGGCGCGGTTCATGCCGACCATCTGGAACTCGTATTCGAAATCCGCGACCGCCCGCAGGCCGCGCACGATGACCTGGGCGCCCACGTCGCGGGCGCAGTCGATCAGCAGGTTCTCGAACGGATGGACGACGATCTCGCCCCCGGTGCGGCTGGCGATCTGGTCGCATTCGGCCTGCACCATCGCGACCCGCTCCTCGAGGTCGAACAGCGGCTTCTTGTCCCGGTTGATGGCGACGCCGATCACCAGCCGGTCCACCAAGGCCATTGCGCGCTGGATGATGTCGACATGGCCCAGCGTGATCGGATCAAAGGTGCCGGGATAAAGACCGATGCGCATGAACGGGCGTCCTTATGCTTGCCTGCCGCGCAGGGAAAGCCGATTTCTGCCGGGATGGCAAGCGGTTGGGGCGCCGCGTCAGGCGCCCATGATCATGCCGGTCAGGGCCTCTTTCTCGGCCGCCAGTTCCTTCAGCCGCCCGCTGACCGCATCGCCGATGGAGACGACGCCCAGCATGTTGCCGTCGCCGTCCACCACCGGCATGTGGCGGAAGCGGCCCTGGGTCATGCGTTCCAGGATCGCCAGGGCGTCGTCGCTCATCGCGCAGGTCTGCACCTCGCGCGTCATGACCTCGGCGATGGGGGTGGACAGCACCTCGGGGCCGTGCTTGCCAAGCTGGCGCACGACGTCACGTTCCGACAGGATCCCCTGCGGCTTCCTGCCGTCGTCGGACACCACGACCGCGCCGATGCGCTGTTCGGCCAGCATCTTGACCGCCTCGCCGAGAGTTGCGTCAGGCCGGATGGTCAGGATCGTCTGCGCCTCGATTCCCGGCTTGCCCGAGCTGGATTTCATCGACAGCAACTGATTGACGAGCATGGTGCATCCTTTCTTGGCGACGTGCTTCACGGCCATCCTTTTCCCGGAATCGTGATCCGTCAAGTCCGACAAAGGCGCGGAACGGCCAGCAGCGATTCAAGGCGCGCCACCTCGGCCCGCAGGCCTTGCGCCAACAGGTCGGCCAGCAGCGACAAGCGACGCGAGGCGCGGTCGTCGGCGTGGCGGATCAACCAGAAGCTGCGCTTCAGCGCGATGCGGTCCGGCAGCACCAGCCGGACACCGGGCGCAAAGGGAATGGCGAAGTCATGGACGATCCCGACCCCCGCCCCCGCCCGGATCGCCTGCATCTGCACCGACACCGAGTTCGAGGTGATCGCCGCCACCTGCACCCCGGTTTCCGACAGATAGTCCAGTTCGCGGTCGAAGATCATGTCGGGGATATAGCCGATCATCCGGTGGTGCCGCAGGTCTGGCAGGTCGCGGATCGGGGGCGTGTCGCGCAGGTAATCCTCATGCGCGGCCAGGTGCAGGTGGTAATCGGCCAGCCGCTGCACGGTCAGCCGCCCCGTGTCCGGGGGCGAAACCGCGACGGCCATGTCGGCTTCGCGCTTGGTCAGGTTCACGACCCTGGGCAAGGCGACAATCTGGATCTCCAGCCCCGGATGGGCGGCGCACAGATCGCGCGCCACCTGCGGCAGCAGGTAATTGGCGCAACCGTCCGGCGCGCCGATGCGAAGCTGGCCTGTCAGCCCGGCCTCGTGCCTTACCGCCTCGGCCGCGGCATTGGCCCCCTGCTCGGCGGCCTCGGCGGGGGCAACCAGCCGCGCGCCCTCGGCCGTCAGGACATAGCCTTGCGGCGTCTTGGCGAACAGCGCAGCACCCACCGCCCGTTCCAGCCGTGCGATGCGCCGCCCGATGGTGGAGGCATCCATCCCCAGCCTGCGCCCTGCGCCCGAAAGGCTTTCGGTTCGCGACACCGCCAGGAAGATGCGCAGGTCGTCCCAGTCCATGCCCGCCCCTTTTGCAAAAACGCAAAATGTCTTTGCCATCCTTCCTCTTTATCCGGCAAATCCGCAAGGCTAGGCTGCGTCCAAACAAGGAGGATGTGATGAAAGAGATTCACCACTGGATCGACGGCAAGGAATACAAGGGCACCTCGGGCCGCTTTTCCGACGTCTTCAATCCTGCCACGGGCGAGGTCCAGGCGCGCCTGTCGCTGGCCACCAAGGCCGAGCTTGACCACGCAGTCGCCCGCGCCGCCGAGGCGCAGGTGGCCTGGGGTGCGACCAACCCGCAGCGCCGTGCGCGCGTGATGATGGCCTTTGTCGGCCTGATCAACCGCGACATGGACAAGCTGGCCGAGGCCTTGTCCAGCGAACACGGCAAGACCTTTCCCGACGCCAAGGGAGACATCCAGCGCGGGCTTGAGGTGATCGAGTTCTGCATCGGCGCGCCGCATCTGCTGAAGGGCGAATTCACCGACAGCGCCGGCCCCGGCATCGACATGTATTCCATGCGCCAGCCGCTGGGCGTCGTGGCGGGCATCACGCCCTTCAACTTCCCGGCCATGATCCCCTTGTGGAAGATGGGCCCCGCCCTGGCTGCCGGGAACGCGATGATCCTGAAGCCGTCCGAACGCGACCCCTCCGTGCCGCTGATGCTGGCGCAACTGCTGCAGGAGGCCGGGCTGCCCGATGGCGTCTTGCAGGTCGTCAACGGCGACAAGGACAGCGTGGACGCGATCCTGGACAACCCGGTGATCCAGGCCGTGGGCTTCGTGGGTTCCACCCCGATCGCGCAGTACATCTATGAACGCGCGGCGGCGACCGGCAAGCGGGCGCAGTGCTTCGGCGGCGCCAAGAACCACATGATCATCATGCCGGACGCCGATCTGGACCAGGCGGCCGACGCCCTTGTGGGCGCGGGCTATGGCGCGGCGGGCGAACGCTGCATGGCGATCTCGGTCGCGGTCCCCGTGGGTGAAAAGACCGCCGACGCGCTGATCGAGCGTCTGGTCCCGCGGATCGAGAAGCTGAAGGTCGGCCCCTGGACCGCCGGCAATGACGTGGATTACGGCCCCGTCGTGACCAGGGCGGCCAAGGAAAACATCCTGCGGCTGGTGCAGTCGGGCATCGACCAGGGCGCGGAACTGGTCGTGGACGGCCGCGACTTCAACCTGCAGGGATACGAGAACGGCTTCTTCGTCGGCCCGCACCTGTTCGACCGCGTGACCCCCGACATGGACATCTACAAGACCGAGATCTTCGGCCCCGTCCTGTCCACCGTCCGCGCCGGATCCTACGAGGAAGCCATCGGCCTGGCGATGAGCCACGAATACGGCAACGGCACCGCGATCTATACCCGCGACGGCGACACGGCGCGTGATTTCGCCAGCCGCATCAACATCGGCATGGTGGGGATCAACGTGCCGATCCCGGTTCCGCTGGCCTACCACACCTTTGGCGGCTGGAAGAAGTCGGGCTTCGGCGACCTGAACCAGCACGGCCCCGACGCCTTCCGCTTCTACACGCGCACCAAGACGGTCACCGCCCGCTGGCCCTCGGGCATCAAGGAAGGCGGAGAGTTCAACTTCCGCGCCATGGACTGACAGGCCGAAGGGCGGGATCATCCCCGCCCTTTTCCTTATCCGCCCCTTGCATTGCCGGCAGCCGCGCGTTTCCATCCCGCCAGGCCAGCACAGGAAGCCCATGTCCGACGATCCCGACTTCACCCTTGGCATCGAGGAGGAATATCTTCTCGTCGATCCGCAGACGGGCGATCTGGCCCCGGCGCCCGACGCGCTGATGGCTGCCTGCCGGGACGCCCTGGGCGACAGCGTCAGCCCCGAGTTCCTGCGCTGCCAGATCGAGGTCGGGACCCCCGTTTCCGCCGACATCGCCGAAGCGCGGGGCCATCTGGCCCATCTGCGCCGCACCGTGGCACGGATCGCGGGGGAATACGGGCTGGCCCCGATCTCGGCCTCCTGCCACCCCTTTGCCGATTGGCGCGACCAGTTCCACACCGACAAGGACCGTTATCACCAACTGTCGCGGGCCTTGGGTGCGGTGTCGCGCCGGATGCTGATCTGCGGGATGCACGTCCATGTGGGCATACCGTCGCCCGCCCAGCGCATCGACCTGATGAACCAATTGACCTATTTCCTGCCGCATCTGCTGGCGCTGTCGGCATCAAGCCCGTTCTGGCAGGGCAGCGATACCGGGCTTGCGTCCTATCGCACCACGGTCTTCGGCGGGATGCCCCGGACCGGCTTTCCCCCGCAGTTCGGTGGTTGGGACGAATTCGAACGATCCGTGCAGGTGCTGGTGGACCTGGGCGTGATCGAGGACAGCAGCAAGATCTGGTGGGACCTGCGCCCGTCTTCCCGGTTCCCGACGCTGGAAACGCGGGTCTGCGATGCCTCGCCCCGGCTGGACGACACGGTCACGCTGGCCGCGCTGAACCAGGCCACGCTGCGGATGCTGTGGCGCCTGTCGCGCCAGAACCAGCGGTGGCGGCAATACGACCCCTTCCTGCTGGGGGAAAACCGCTGGCGCGCCGCGCGCTATGGCCTGGCGGAAGGCCCCATCGACTTCGGCGCGGGCCGGATCATCCCCTTTGCCCAGGCTCTCGAGGACTGGCTGGCGCTGATTGCCCAGGACGCCGATGCCCTGGGCTGCCAACCCCAGGTGGCCCGCGCCAGGGACATGGTGGCCGGGGGCGGATCGGCCGCACGGCAACGCGCCGTCCTGTCGCGCGCCCTGGCCGCAGGCGCCACCCGCGACGAAGCGATGGTCGAACTGGTGCGCCACCTGATGGCCGAGTTCCACCACGGCCTGTGACCCTTGCCAGCGGCAGCATCCTGAGGCAATTAAACGCATGTTCAATTAAGGGGAGGGATGAGGACATGGACTTCGCACCAAGCGAGGAACAGCAGGCCATCTTCGACATGGCGCGCGACTTCGGCCAGGACCGCATCGCCCCCCATGCCCGCGCCTGGGAAGAGGCCGGCACCATCCCGCGCGATCTGTGGGCCGACGTGGCGCAACTGGGCTTTGGCGGGCTTTACGTGTCCGAGGAATACGGCGGGGCCGGCCTGTCGCGTCTGGACGGCACCCTTGTGTTCGAGGCGCTTGCCATGGCCTGCCCCTCGGTCGCGGCTTTTCTGTCGATCCACAACATGTGCGGGGGCATGATCGACAAGTTCGGATCGCCCGAAGCCAAAGCCCGCTGGCTGCCGGGGCTTTGCAGCATGGAGACGGTCTTCAGCTATGCCCTGACCGAACCCGGCAGCGGTTCGGACGCGGCGGCCCTGCGGACGCGGGCGGACCGGACGGATGCGGGCTGGCGGCTGAACGGGACAAAGGCCTTCATCTCGGGCGGCAGCTATTCCGACGCCTATATCGCAATGGTGCGCACGGGGGCCGACGGTCCCAAGGGCATCAGCGCGGTGATCGTGCCCGACGGCGTCCCCGGCCTGTCCTTCGGCGCCCTGGAACAGAAGATGGGCTGGAAGGCCCAACCCACCGCGCAGGTCCAGTTCGACGACTGCGACATTCCCGCCGACCACCTGCTGGGCGAGGAAGGCCGCGGCTTTGCCTATGCCATGGCTGGCCTTGACGGCGGGCGGCTGAACATCGCGGCGGCAGCGCTTGGCGGGGCGCAGGCGGCGCTTGACGCGACCGTCGCCTATATGGGCGAGCGCCGCGCCTTTGGGCAAAGTCTCGACCAGTTCCAGGCGCTGCAGTTCCGCCTGGCCGAGGCCGAGACGGCGCTGCAATCGGCGCGCATCTTCCTGCGCCAGGCGGCCTGGAAGCTTGACAGCCGCGCCCCGGATGCCACCAAGTTCTGCGCGATGGCCAAGCTGCACGTGACCGACCGCGCCTTCGAGGTCGCGAACCAGTGCCTGCAACTGCATGGCGGCTATGGCTATCTGGCCGACTACGGGATCGAGAAGATCGTGCGCGACCTGCGCGTCCACCAGATCCTTGAGGGCACGAACGAGATCATGCGCCTGATCGTCGCGCGGGCGATGCTGGCCGAACGGGGGTAGAACGTGGACGATCTGAACATCCGCAAGACCGGCCGCGCCGGGCGCATCACCTTTACCCGGCCCAAGGCCCTGAACGCCCTGAGCCACGAGATGGCAAGGGCGATCCACCGCGCCCTGGACGGCTGGCGCGACGACCCGGACGTGGCGCTTGTCATCATCGACGCGGAAGGCGACCGGGCCTTCTGCGCGGGCGGCGACATCGCTGCCGTCTATCGCGCCGGGCTGGCGGGCGAACATGCGGCGGGGCAACGCTTCTTTGCCGACGAATACCGCATGAACGCGGCCATTGCCGATTATCCCAAGCCCATCGTCGCCTTCATGCAGGGCTTCGTGATGGGCGGCGGCGTGGGCGTGGGCGGCCATGCCAGCCACCGCATCGTGGGCGACACGACCCAGATCGCCATGCCCGAATCCGGCATCGGCCTGATCCCCGACGTGGGCGGCACCTGGCTTCTGTCCCGCGCGCCGGGCCGGATCGGCGAATACCTGGCGCTGACGGGCGCGCGGATGGGCGCGGGCGACGCGATCCACGCGGGCTTTGCCGACACCTACCTGCCCGAAAGCGAATGGCCCGACCTGATCGCCCGGCTGGAGGAAACGGGCGATCTGTCCTTGATCGAAGGTGCACACGCCCCCACTGCCCCCCTGCGGACGATGGATCTGTCGCCCTTTGCCGCGGAGACGGTGCCCGACATCATCGATGCGCTCGAGGAAGACGGCAACGCGCAGGTGCTGAAGATCCTCCACGCCAATTCGCCCCTGTCGATGGCGGCGGGTCTGGCCATGGTGCGGGCAGCGCGGAACGACAGCCGGATGCAGGACTCGCTGGCCCGCGAATACCGCTTTACCTATCGCGCGACGCAGGACACCGACTTCCTGGAAGGCGTGCGTGCGCAGATCATTGACAAGGACCGCAAGCCCAAGTGGATGGCCGATGCCAGCCCCGACAATGTCGCGGCGCTGCTGGCGCCCCTTGGACCGAACGAGCTGGATTGGGAGGAACGGGCATGAAGATCGCATTCATCGGGCTTGGCAACATGGGCGCGCCGATGGCCCTGAACCTGGCGCAGGCGGGGCATCAGGTGACGGGCTTCGACACCGCCGCCCGCCCCGATGGCCTGACCCTGGCCGACAGTGCCGCCGCCGCCGCGTCGGATGCGGACGTGGTCATCACCATGCTGCCCAACGGCCAGATCCTGCGCGCGGTGGCCGACCAGGTGATCCCGGCCATGAAGCCAGGCGCGGTCCTGTGCGACTGTTCCACCGTGGACGTGGACAGCGCCCGCGCCGTGGCCCAGCAGGCCCGGGCGGCGGGACTGGCCGCGCTTGACGCCCCCGTGTCCGGCGGGATCGGCGGCGCGCAGGCAGGCACGCTGACCTTCATGGTGGGCGGGCCGGACGATGCTTTCGCGACCGTCCAGCCGCTGTTCGACATCATGGGCCAGAAGGCCGTCCACTGCGGCGATGCAGGGGCGGGACAGGCCGCAAAAATCTGCAACAACATGATCCTGGGCGTCACCATGATCGCCACCTGCGAGGCTTTCGCGCTTGCCGACAAGCTAGGCCTGGACCGGCAGAAGATGTTCGACGTGGTGTCCACCTCGTCCGGCTATAGCTGGTCCATGAACGCCTATTGCCCGGCGCCCGGCGTCGGCCCGAAATCGCCCGCGGACAATGACTACAAGCCCGGCTTTGCGGCGGAACTGATGCTCAAGGACCTGAATCTGTCGCAGGCGGCTGCGTCCTCGGCCGGGGCGGACACGCCGATGGGTGCGCTTGCCCAACAGCTTTATCACCAGTTCGTCGAGCATGAAGACGGCCGGGGCCGCGACTTTTCGGCAATGTTGCCACGCTTCGCCGGAAAAAACCGCTAACGCGACGGAACTGTGACGCGTCGATGGAACCGCCGCAGTCCTTGCCTTGTTTTCGAACGATAAGGACAGAAGAACCGGCGAGACGATGATACACAAGGTCATGATGATCGCGACTGCCGCAGCAGCGGCCGTCGGATTGACGGTCTTCGAAGGCCCGACCCCGCAGGCCCAGGGCCGGGCCGGGGCCGATCCCGTTCGCGCCGCGGCTGTCCCCCTTGTTCCCGGAGAGGTGCTGCCCGCCGATCTTGTGGATTTCATCGAACAGCCCGGCCGATACGGCCTGGGCACCGAACCGCGCGGCAGCCGCTATGCCATCGTGCAGGGCCATCTGGTGCGGGTGGACGCTGATACGATGGAACTGCAATCGGTCCTTCGCAAGGACAGCGTCGCCTATGACAGGCCGCCCGCGCGCCCGTGATGTCCGTCAGGGATGATGGTTGGAGCGGGTGATGGGAATCGAACCCACGTATTCAGCTTGGAAGGCTGCTGCTCTACCATTGAGCTACACCCGCGTCGGAAACGGTATAGGCGAGCCGCGCGGGGCGTGCAACCGTCATCGGCGGGTCTGGAAGAACCCCTGCAACAGCGCCCGCGCGGGGTCTGCGCCGATGCCGTCATAGACGGCGGGACGGTGGTGGCATTGCGGGTGGTCGAACACCCGCGCACCATGTTCCACGCCCCCCATCCGCACGTCGCTGGCCCCGTAATAAAGCCGCCCGATCCGCGCGGCCGAGATTGCCGCCGCGCACATCGGACAAGGTTCCAGTGTGACCCACAGGTCATGGCCGGGCAGCCGTTCGGACCCCGCGGCCCGGCAGGCATCGCGAATCGCCAGGATCTCGGCATGGGCAGTCGGGTCCGACAACTCGCGCGTGCGGTTTCCTGCCGCCGACACCACGCTGCCGTCAGGGGCCACCACGACCGCGCCCACCGGAACCTCGCCCCGCCGGGCGGCGGCCCTTGCCTGGTCAAGCGCCAGGGCCATATGAGAGGTGAAGCGGGTCATGCCCGCTTGTCGCAAGGGCGCGGCAGCCATGCAAGTCGCCCTTTCCATGCCCTGCCGCGCCCGATAGAAGCGCGGCTTTGCCACCGCAGCGATGCGCAGGAGATATCGCCATGACCGACGACAGTGCCCCGAAATCCGCCGACCAGACCCCGGCCTCTGCCCAGTCCCCCGACCGCATTGCCAAGGTGATGGCGCGCTCGGGCGTCGCCAGCCGCCGCGAGGCCGAGCGGATGATCCTGGAAGGTCGTGTTTGGGTCAACGGCAAGAAGATCGACAGCCCGGCGCTTGACGTGCTGCCGACCGACCGCATCGTCGTGGACGGCAAGAAGCTGGACGAGCCGCAGGAAACCCGGCTGTGGCTGTATTACAAGCCCCTGGGCCTGGTGACGACGGAATCCGACGAAAAGGGCCGCCAGACGGTGTTTGATGCCCTGCCCCGCGACCTGCCGCGCGTGATGACCGTGGGCCGGCTTGACCTGACCTCCGAAGGTCTGCTGCTGCTGACCAACGACGGCGAATTGAAGCGCCGGCTGGAACTGCCCTCGACCGGCTGGCTGCGGCGTTACCGCGTGCGGGTCAACGGCACGCCCAGCGACATGACCTTCGCCCCCCTGCGCCGCGGCGCGACCATCGACGGCGAGGAATTCGCCCCGATGGAAATCAAGCTGGACAGCCAGCAAGGCGCGAATGCCTGGCTGACCGTCGGCATCCGCGAAGGCAAGAACCGCGAAATCCGCCGCGCGATGTCCCATGTCGGGCTTCAGGTGAACCGGCTGATCCGAATCGGCTATGGTCCCTTCAAGCTGACCGGGATGGAGAAGAACGAGGTGGTCGAGGTCAAGAAGCGCGTGCTGCGCGACCAGCTTGGCGGCTTGCTGACCGGCGAGGAAACACCTCCGAAGGAACGCGAGATGCGCCCGCGTGGCGCCGAAGGCTCGCGTGGCCCGCGCCGCGAGGACGGTGACGCGCCCCGCCGCACCTTCCGCAGCGCGTCAGGGGGCGAAGGCGAAAGTCGCTTTGCCCGCAAGTCCGGCCCGCGCGAGGACGGCGACCGCCCGACGCGCCCCTGGTCCGGCAAGCCCCGATCCGAGGAAGGCGGCGACCGGCCCCAGTTCCGCGCCAAGCGCCCGCAAGGCGACGGCGACCGCCCCGCCCGCAGTTGGTCCGACAAGCCGCGCACGGATCGCGACGGGGCCTTTGGTGACCGTCCCCGTTTCACCAAGCCTGACCGCGAAGGCCAAGGTGGCAAGCCCGGATACAAGCCGCGCGGCGACCGACCCGAGGGCGGCTTCAAGCCCCGTGGTGACCGGCCCGAGGGCGGCTTCAAGCCTCGTGGGGATCGTCCGGAAGGTGGTTTCAAGCCCCGTGGGGATCGGCCCGAAGGTGAGCGCAGCTACAAGCCGCGTGGCGATCGTCCCGAGGGAGAGCGTGGCTTCAAGCCCCGAGGGGATCGTGCCGAAGGGGGGTTCAAGCCCCGCCGCGACGCCGATGACGCCGGGCGGAGCTTCAAGCCGCGCGGAGAGGGAAAACCCGGCGACAAGGGGTTCAAGCCGCGCGGCGACCAGGCCCCGGGCGGCTTCAAGCCTCGGGGCGACGGTCCTCGTCCGGGCGGCAAGCCGGCTGGGGATCGCAAGCCCTTTGGAAAACCGGGCGGGCCGAAGCCCGCGCGCGGCGGTGCCGGCGGCGACAAGCCGCGCTTTTCCGGCAAGCCCGGCGGACGGCCAGGTGGTTCGGGCGGCGGCCGTCCCGGCAGCAAGCCGCGCGGCTGACAGGCCTGCCGCCCGGATCGCGCCATGCGTCCGGGGCGGCCTTTCCTATTTCGTCAGGATCAGCTTGCCGGCGCGGGTGATGCGAAGCTGATAGATCTGGTCGTCCAGGATGATCAGGGCCTGGTTGCCCCCGCGGGTCAGCTGGGTCGCGTCATGCTGCGGGATCCGGGCCAGGACGCTGGTGCCGGGTTGCGCGAAGTCTGCGGGACGTACTGCGGTCATGATCAGCCTCTCGAAAATGGGGTCCGTCTTCCTTCACCCGAAATCTGACCAATTCAGTCTGGATTGTCAAAGTAAAAGAGTCGGAAATTTTTGGAGGGGTCAGGTCACTGTGACAGACAATCCGCGATGGCCCCGCCCATCTCGCCCAGGATCTGCGCGTAAAGTCCGGGGCCCGGCTCCAGATCTCCGCCTTCGGGCATCAGTTCGCGCCCGGCCCGAACGGTGCTGCCTTCCGTGACGGCCTGGACCAGTTTCGGGTCGCTGCCATATTCGGGAAAGGCGCAGTGGGCGCCGGACTGGGCAATGCGGGCGCGAATCTCGTTCAGCCTTGCCGCGGACGGGGTGCTGGCGTCGCCAAGGGAAACGGCGATGGCGGGCTGAAGGCCGAAGTGATCGGTGAAATAGCCATAAGCGTCGTGGAAGACGACAAAGCTGCCCATGGCGTGGGGCTGAAGCTGCGCGCGCAGGTCTTCCTCGAGCCGGAGGATGCCTTCGCCTGCCGTTTCCGCATTCTGCCTGTAGGCGGCCGCATTGTCGGGATCGGCCTCGGCCAGCGTTTCGGCAATGGCGGCAATCCAGAGGCGGGCGTTCTGGGGGTCCAGCCAGGCATGGGGATCGACATCGCCATGCGCGTGATGATCGCCGTCATCATGCGCGTGATCGTCACCATGTGCGTGATCATGTGCGTGGTCGTGGTCATGTGCATGGTCGTCGCCATGCCCCGAGCCATCCCCGTGCCCATGTTCCTCATGGCCGTGGTCATGACTCTCGTCGTAACCGCGCAGGTAGGTGCCCGGCACCTCGAGCAGGCGCAGTTGCGCGACATCGCCGGCGACCGAGGACGCGGCGCGGTCCAGCCAGGGCGTCAGTTCCGGCCCGGTCCAGACCAGCAGCCCGGCCTCCTGAAGCCCGCGCGCATCGGACGGACGCATCTGGTGGTGATGTGCACTTGCCCCCTTTGGCAGCAGCACCTGCACCTGCCCAAGATCCCCCATCACCTGCTGGACAAGCGAGGCGGTGACGGGCGTGTCAACCACCACTTGCGGCGGTTCGGCCAGGGCTGGACCGGCGGCCAGAAGGCCCAGGGCGGAAAGGATCATGCGCATCATGTCACCTCGACAGGTTGGTTTCTTGCAGGGCCGTGCTTATTCATGTTACATGATAACAAGTCAAACATAATGTGATAAAGTAACAAGATTGGCCCATCACGATCCTCATTCTGCCTTTGCCCCGCATGACCACCGCGCCTGCGAGGCGCGCGTGCTGGACCAGGCTCGCGACCGTCTGGCCGCCAATGGCGCCCGCCTGACCCCCGTGCGGCAGCGGACGCTGGAGATCCTGCTGGAATCGCATCGCGCGATGGGCGCCTATGAGGTGCTGGACCGCCTGGCCGCCGAGGGTTTCGGCCGCCAGCCGCCGGTCGCCTATCGCGCCCTGGAGTTCCTGGTGGAACACGGGCTGGCCCATCGCCTGCAGCGGCTGAACGCCTTCGCCGCCTGCCTGCATCCAGGCCATGACCATGCGCCCGCCTTCCTGATCTGCCGGGAATGCGACATGCTGGCCGAACTGCCCGCCGCGCCCGTGCGCGATGCGCTGACGGAACTGGCCGCCGAGTCCGGTTTCCAGGTGGAACGCGCCACGATCGAGGCCCTTGGCCTCTGCCCCGCCTGCGCCGGCGCGGCACGGCCATGACCGCCCTGATTCAGGCCAGCGGCCTGACGATCCTGCGTCCCGGCGGATCCGAAACCGTTCTGCAAGGCGTCGACTTCCAGATCCGGTCCGGAGAGATCGTGACGGTCGTCGGGCCGAACGGTTCGGGCAAGTCGTCGCTGGTGCGCGCGCTGCTGGGACATATGCCGCTGGCGGCGGGCCATGTTGAACGCAAGTCGGGGCTGCGGATCGGCTATGTCCCGCAGCGCGTGCAGGTGGATACCACGATCCCGATGACCGTGCGCCGCTTCCTGTCCCTGCCCCTGCGCGTCAGCGACGGGGATGCCGCCCGCGCCTTGGCCCGCACCGGGGTCGAGGGGCTCGAGGCCCGCCAGCTGACGCAGCTTTCAGGCGGCCAGTTCCAGCGTGTCCTGCTGGCCCGCGCCTTGCTGCACGACCCGCAGCTTCTGGTCCTGGACGAGCCGACCCAGGGGCTGGACCAGCCCGGCATCGTGGCCTTCTACAAGCTGATCGAGGAGGTGCGCCGCCAAACCGGCGCGGCCGTCCTGATGGTCAGCCACGACCTTCTGGTGGTGATGCGCGCCTCTGACCGGGTGATCTGCCTCAACGGCCATGTCTGCTGCGAGGGCACCCCCCAGCACGTCAGCAGCGCCCCCGAATACCGCGCCCTGTTCGGGGCCGAGGCCGAGGGAACGCTGGCCCTGTATCGCCACCACCACGATCATGACCACGATCACCACCACCACGCCGGGGCGCATTGATGCTGAACGACTTCTTCATGCGCGCGATGCTGGCGGGCTTGGGCATCGCGGCGGTGGCTGGTCCCCTGGGCAGCTTCGTCGTCTGGCGGCGCATGGCCTATTTCGGGGATGCCACCGCCCATGCGGCGATGTTGGGCGTGGCCGTCAGTTTGGCCTTCCAGATCTCGATCTATGCGGGGACCACGCTGGTCGCGGCGGCCATGGCGGTCACGATTTCGGGCCTGGTGACGCGCGGACAGTCGATGGACACGATGCTGGGCGTGCTGTCGCATTCCGCACTGGCGATCGGCCTTGTGGCGATCAGCTTCGTGCCGCAGGCCCGGTCGGACCTGTCGGCCTATCTGTTCGGCGACATCCTGGCGGTAGGCCGGGGCGATCTGGCGCTGATCTGGGCGGGCGCGGCCGGCGTGCTGGCGCTGCTGGCCTGGCGGTGGCAGCGCCTGCTGACAGCCTCGCTGAACGAGGAACTGGCGATGGCCGCCGGCATCGACCCCCGAGTCGAAAGGCTGGTGCTGTCCATTGCCCTTGCGGTTGTAGTGGCCCTGTCGATTCGAGTGGTCGGATCGCTGCTGATTTCCGCCATGCTGATCGTTCCTGCCGCCGCCGCCCGCGGATTGTCGCGCAGCCCCGAACGGATGGTCGGCAACGCCGTGCTGATCGCCGCCCTGGCGGTCATGGGCGGGCTGACGGCCAGCCTGTATCTGGACACCCCGGCAGGCCCCTCGATCATCACCGCCGCCGCCGCGTTTTTCGCGTTTTCACAGGTGTTTCGCCGCGCCTAGTGCAGGAATGCCACACCCCCTGCGGCGCCCGTTGCAGGGCCGGAACCAGGGGCCGCGGGGGGTGTTGGCCAATATGCAACAGTCAGCATGAACCAGCGACGGATTTGAACCAATGCAGCTTTCAAACGTCTGGGGATTGTGTAACTGTCGCCTCGATGTTGCCGGTGACGGCAGCCTTCAACGAAACGGAGCATGATCATGACCAAATTCGCTACTTTCGCTGCCGCTCTCGGCCTGACCGCCACTTCGGCTCTGGCTGGTGGCTATGTCGCCCCCGTCGTCGACGTCGAGCCCGTCGTTGTGGAGGAGCGTCCCGCTTCGACCAACGCTGGTCTGGTTGTCCCGGCCCTGCTGCTGCTGGGCGTCATCGCCGCCGTTGCTTCGGACGACGACGACAGCTGATATCCGAAGCGGAACTCCGGTTCCGTCACGGTTTAAAGGGCTGGCCTTTTGGCCGGCCCTTTTCCATTTGCGCGCCTCGACAGGCCTGCCCTGCGGGCGTAGCATCGTCCCTGTCCGACGGTCTGCCTGCGGGGGTGATCATGCATCGCTATCTGGTCCTTGGCCTTCTGGCCTTTCCCGCCCCGGTTGTGGCGCAAACCGAGACCCAGGAAGGCCTTGGCCTGATCGAGCGGGGCCTGGGCATCATCGCCGAAAACCTGTGGACCGAATTCGGCCCCCAGCTTGACCAGTTGGGACAGGGCATGGGCAATGCGCTGACCGACCTTCGCCCGGTCCTTCAGGACCTGGCCGTGCTGGTGGACGACCTGGGCAATTACCAGGCGCCCGAGCGGCTGGAGAATGGCGACATCCTGATCCGCCGCAGAGCCGACGCTCCACCGCCCCCGCCGCTGCCCGATGCCCCTTCGGCAGACGGCGATGTAACACCCTCGGTTCCGGTGGACCCGGACCAGCCCGAAATTCCGCTATAGGCTCTGGACCCGCCCGGACCGCACGGGCTAGGCTGCGGAAAACGCAAGGGGATGAAGGACATGGGCGATTTGCTGGCGGCGCAGGCAGGCGACATCTTCCGCATCGGCCTGCTGGTGATGCTGCTGCTGACGACGCTACGCAACCGCCCCATTACCGGGATGCTGCTGCCCTTGGCTGCGGGCGCGTT
This sequence comes from Paracoccus sp. AK26, assembly GCF_011801365.1. Taxonomy (NCBI): domain Bacteria; kingdom Pseudomonadati; phylum Pseudomonadota; class Alphaproteobacteria; order Rhodobacterales; family Paracoccaceae; genus Paracoccus; species Paracoccus sp. AK26. The sequence continues at coordinate 787,343 of NZ_CP041041.1, read as the reverse complement.
GTTCGTGGCGGTCATCATCCCCATGACCGGCACCAGCCCCCGCCCCGAGCCGGTGATGCAGCAGGTTCTGGCGGGCCTTCTGGTCAATGCCGCCTATATCGCCCTGGGGCTTGGCGCATGGTCGCTGTGGACGGCGCGGCGCTGATCGTCAGCTTAGCAGGCGCGTCATCTCGGCCCGCAGTTCCGACAGTTCGAAGGGCTTCGCGATGAAGCCGTCCGCCCCAAGCGCCAGCCCGCGCCGCTTTTCGACGATGGACCCGCGCGCGGTCATCAGAAGGATGCGGACGCCCGACAGGCCCGGATCGGCGCGCAGCTTTTCCACGACCTCGTAGCCCGAGATGTCGGGCAGCATCACGTCCAGCAACACAAGATCCGGGCGCTCGCTGCGGATCGCGCTTAACGCGGTGCCGCCTTCAGCATGGCGCGAATGGACGTGGCCCTCGCGCGCCAAAAGGAACTCCAGGGCCACGGCGATGTTGTCCTCGTCCTCGACAACCAGAATGCGCGCCATGGGCCAAGCCTTCCTCTGCTAGGGGTAAAAGGCCGGACCGGGGCAACCCCGGACCGGCCGTCATCGGTCAGACGTTGTCGTCTGCGAAGATGTCCTTCTTGTGGCTGTCGTTCGGCACGAACAGGGTGCCGATGATCACCGTCATCACGGCGATCACGATCGCATACCACAGGCCCGCATAGATGTTGCCGGTCTGGGCCGAGATCGCGAAGGCAGTCGCGGGCAGCAGGCCGCCGAACCAGCCGTTGCCGATGTGATAGGGCAGCGACAGGCCGGAATAGCGGATGCGGGTCGGGTAAAGCTCGACCAGTTGGGCCGCGATCGGGCCATAGACCATCGTCACCAGAACGATCAGATAGGTCAGGATCAAAACGATCTGGATGTTCTGAGCCTTGAAGATGTCGAAGAAGTGGCTGGCCTTGGCAACCGTGGTATTGTCCGCCGCCGTCAGCGGATAACCGGCGGCGGTCAGGGCCGCGTTCACCTCGGCCGTGAAGCGTGCCTTTTCGGCGGCCAGGGCGTCGCCCGTCAGCGTGTTGCCGTCATAGGACTGCACAACGGTTTCGCCGATGCTGACCGACGCCACGGTGCCCGCCGGAGCATCCACCGTTTCCTGGACGTTGACCGATGATTTCGACAGCGCCGCCTTCAGGATGTCGCAGCTGTTGTTGAACTGCGCGGTGCCCACCGGGTTGAACTGGAACGAGCAGTCGTCGGGCGCGGCCGTGACCGTGACAGGCGTGTTCTGCGCCGCGGCCAGCGCGGGGTTCGCGACGCTGGTCAGCATCGGGAAGACCCACATGTAGGTCGCCGCAGCCAGGGCACAGCCGCCCAGGATGATCGGCTTGCGGCCGATGCGGTCGGACAGCGAGCCGAAGAAGATGAAGCCCGCGGTGCCCAGGATCAGCGACCAGGCCACGAAGACGTTGGCGCTGAACTGGTCGACCTTCACGACGTTCTGGATGAAGAACAGCGCGTAGAACTGGCCCGAATACCAGACCACGGCCTGGCCGGCCGTCAGGCCCAGCAGCGCGATCAGGGCGATCTTGCCGTTCTTCCAGTTGCCGAAGGCTTCCTTCAGCGGGGCTTTCGACTGCGCGCCTTCTTCCTTCATCTTCTTGAAGGCAGGCGATTCGTTCATCTGCAGGCGGATATACAGCGAGATCAGCAGCAGGAAGACCGAGCCCAGGAACGGGATGCGCCAGCCCCAGGCCTTGAAGGGCTCCAGCATGACCTGTGCGCCGGCGGCGTCCAGCAGCGGCTGCCCGTCCAGGCCCAGTTGCGGCACGGCGGGATAATTCGCGTTCACATAGGACGTGACCAGCAGGATCACGACCAGCGACAGCAGCAGGCCCAGCGTGGCCGTGGTCTGGATGAACGCCGTGAAATAGCCGCGCTGATTGGCCGGGGCATGTTCGGCCACATAGACCGCCGCGCCGCCATATTCGCCCCCAAGCGCCAGGCCCTGCAGCATTCGCAGCACGATCAGGATGATCGGCGCGGCGATCCCCCAGGACGCATAGCCCGGCAGAAGGCCGACCAGGAAGGTCGAGAAGCCCATGATCAGGATGGTGGCCAGGAAGGTGTATTTCCGGCCGATCAGGTCGCCCAGGGCGCCAAAGACAAGCGCGCCAAAGGGACGGACTAGGAAGCCTGCGGCAAAGGCCAGAAGCGCGAAGACGTTCCGGGTGGCCTCGGGGAAGGCGGTAAAGAACTGCGCCCCGATGATCGCCGCCAGCGAACCATACAGGTAGAAGTCATACCATTCGAAGATCGTGCCCGCGGACGAGGCCAGGATGACCTTCTTTTCCTCGGACGTCATGGGACGCGAACGGGTCGTCGCGTCGGGCGATGCATAAGCCATCATTCCTCCTCCTGTTGAACCGGCGTTGCGCCGGCATGGGATCCCATCAGGCATGGGCAGCGGGCAAGCCTTTCCCGGCCGCGTTCCGGGCCTTGCCGGAACAGCGCGCTGCCTTTTCTGTCGGGCTGGTCTTGCAGCACCCGATCCTCCTTCGGATGCCGCGCTGTCGTGGATGCAGAGGGACTAGCCCCCTTTTTTCACCCTCTGTTCATCCTGTTCTGGATGAGGTCGTCGACGACTTCGGGTTCGGCGAGGGTGGAGATGTCGCCGAGGCTGCTGTAGTCGTTTTCGGCGATCTTGCGCAGGATGCGGCGCATGATCTTGCCCGAGCGGGTCTTGGGCATGCCGGGCGCCCACTGGATCACGTCGGGCTTGGCGATGGGGCCGATCTCGGTGCGGACCCATTTCTCAAGCTCGCCGCGCAGCTCGTCCGAGGGCTCGACGCCGTTCATCAGCGTCACATAGGCATAGATGCCCTGCCCCTTCAGCGGGTGGGGGTATCCCACCACCGCGGCCTCGGCGACCTTTTCATGGGCCACAAGCGCGCTCTCGACCTCGGCCGTGCCCATGCGGTGGCCCGAGACGTTGATCACGTCGTCCACCCGCCCGGTGATCCAGTAGTATCCGTCCTCGTCGCGCCGGCAGCCGTCGCCGGTGAAGTAGTAGCCCGGATATTGCTGGAAATAGGCCTCCTGGAACCGCCCGTGGTCGCCCCAGAGCGTGCGCATCTGGCCGGGCCAGCTGTCGGCGATGCACAGGACGCCCTCGGCCGGGTTGCCGTCCTGGACCTGGGCGGTCGCGGGATCGAGGATCACCGGCCTGATGCCGAAGAAGGGCAGCGTGGCCGAGCCGGGCTTGGTTTCGGTGGCGCCGGGCAAGGGCGTGATCAGGTGGCCGCCGGTCTCGGTCTGCCACCAGGTGTCCACGATCGGGCAGCGGTTCTTGCCGATATTGTCGTTGTACCAGGTCCAGGCCTCGGGGTTGATCGGCTCGCCCACCGTGCCCAGGATGCGCAGGGACGACAGGTCGTGGCCCCCGATGGGATCGGTGCCCTTGGCCATCAGCGACCGGATCGCGGTCGGCGCGGTGTAGAACTGGGTGACCTTGTGCTTGGCGCAGACCTCCCAGAAGCGGCCGGCATCGGGCCAGGTGGGCACGCCCTCGAACATCACGGTGGTGGCGCCATTGGCCAGGGGGCCATAGACGATATAGCTGTGGCCGGTGACCCAGCCCACGTCGGCCGTGCACCAGAAGACGTCGCCGTCGCGATAGTCGAAGGTGTATTGATGCGTCATCGCGGCATAGACCAGATAGCCGCCGGTGGTGTGCACGACGCCCTTGGGCTTGCCGGTGGACCCCGAGGTATAAAGGATGAACAGCGGATCCTCGGCCCCCATGGGACGGGGCGGGCAGTCGGGCGCCACCGTCTCCATCAGCGCCTTCACATCCACGTCGCGGCCCTCGATCCAGGTGGTCTGGTCGCCGGTATGCTTGACCACCAGGCAGCGCACCCGGTCCGAGCAGTGCAGCAGGGCGGCGTCGGTGTTCGACTTGAGGTTGGTGCGGCGCCCGCCGCGCGGCGCGGTGTCGGCGGTGATCACCACCTTGGCGCCGCAGTCGTTGATGCGGTTGGCCAGCGCATCGGGCGAGAAGCCCGCGAACACGATGGAATGGATCGCCCCGATCCGCGCGCAGGCCAGCATCGCATAGGCCGCCTCGGGGATCATCGGCAGATAGATCACCACCCGGTCGCCGCGCATGATGCCCTGGGACAAAAGCACGTTGGCGAAGCGGTTCACCTTTTCCGACAGCTGGGCATAGGTGATGTGCTGGGCGGGCGTGGCGGGATCGTCGGGCTCGAAGATGATCGCGGTCTGGTGGGCGCGCTTGGGCAGGTGGCGGTCGACGCAGTTGACCGAGGCGTTGAGGATCCCGTCCTCGAACCACTTGATCGAGACCTTGCCAAAGGTGAAGTCGGTGTTCTTGACCGTGCTGTAGGGATGGATCCAGTCCAGCCGCCGCCCTTCCCGGCCCCAGAACGATTCGGGATCAGCCACCGATTCGGCGTAAAGACGCGCATAATCCCCAGGACCAACATGCGCACCCGCAAAACCCGCAGGTATCGGATGCTTTTGAATCGTTTCGGTTGTCATGGCTTCCCCTTCGCTTGACATCTGGCCGCTGGTCCTTGCCGTCTGCGCAGTCCCGGCAGCCCTTCCAGGCGCTCCCTTGAGGATGTTAATCACATCGGAAGCATTCTGTTAAGTGTTTTTATCAAAACGCTTTTTCTGTGAATTACTTGACCATTATGTTCTATGAATTGTAAATCCTTCACAACGGTTGCACAAACTTGTCCCGCGCTGCAGCCTGTCGCCATGTCACGCGCCCCGATCCAGGACAGCGACCCGCGCGCACGCGACCAGGCCCGCGACATGCTGGCCCGGATGCGTCATGCGGTGCTGGCGGTGAACGACCCGGCCACAGGTCATCCGCATCTGTCGCGCATCGCCTGCCAGGCCGATTCGACCGGCCTGCCGGTGGCGCTTTTGTCGGGACTGGCAATCCACAGCCGCGCGCTTGCCGCAGATCCGCGCGCCGCCCTGCTGCTGGATGAGCCAGGCGCGAAAGGCGATCCCATGACCTGGCCGCGCCTGTCGCTGCAGGTCATGGCCAGCGTGATCGAGGAACCGGGACAACCGCGCGACCGCTGGCTTCGCGCCCATCCCAAGGCGACCGTGTTCATCGACCTGCCGGACTTCCGCTTCTGGTACCTGCGGCCGGTGGCAGGCTTCCTGAACGCGGGCTTCGGTGCGGCTTTTCGCCTGACGCCTGCGGATCTTGGCGCATGACAAGGCCGCCGCGAGGGTTCGCGGCGGCCAGCGGTTCGGTCGAGTGACTTATTGCGGGCGGTCCATCCGCGCGTAGACCGTCACCCTGCCCCGCACCGCAGAAGGCCAGTTCAGCCGAAGCTGGCGCTTGGTCGTCCCGATCTCCGTCTGGACCCAGGGCGCCGTATCGACCCGCGCCCCCGCGGCATTGGTGATGGCCGTTTCGGCAATCACCGACTGCACCGACTTGGCCCAGCCCTTGAAGGGCAGCCCCTCGATCACCGGCAGCGTCCAACTGGTCGAGGTCGAAGTCTGGTTGTGCTGCAGCATCAGCGGGTTCGAGACATAGCTTTTCACCCCGTTGAAGGTGTTCCCCTCGAACTGCAGGTTGCGCATGTTGTTGTAGTTCAGATCCGCGACCGAGGTATCGACCCGCTCGATCCGGTCCACGTCGCCGTAAAGCGCCTTGAAGACGTTGCTGGTCACGGTCAGGCCGTGGATGAAATGGCCGGTGCCATAGGGCTTGATGGTCAGCCAGGTGAACCAGGGGGCGGTATTGCTGCACAGGCAGGTGTTGCCGTTGATCGTCAGCCCGCCGAAGCTGTACTCGTTGCCCGTGAAGTTCGGCTGCTCGCTGTGTTCGTTCGTCCATTCGATCGAGGCGTTGTCGATGTAATTGCCGTTGATCGTCGTCTGCACATTGGGCCGGGTCAGCACCAGCCCGGCATAGCGCAAGCCGTCGCCCGAGCCGTCGCCCTGGAACCAGTGGTTGCCCGAAATGATGTGCCCGCCGCCATTCGCCACCATGAAATGCGCGAAACGGACAAAGCGGTTGTCGCGCATCTTCACGTCATTGGCGTTCACGTTGATGGCCACGGTGGTGCGCTGCTGGGCGGGCAGGTCCATCTCGTTCGACAGGAACTGGCAGCGGTCCACCAGCATGTCCTGGCAGCCCCGCCCGATGGATGTGATTCCCCGGTCCCTGGGCTTGGTCAGGTAGCAGTCGCGCAGCGCGATCATTTCCCCCTTGGGCGGCAGCATGATGCCGCTGGCGACCCCTTCGCAGTTCAGGTCCAGATCGACGAAATTCAGCCGCGACACCTCGACCCCCGAGAAGTCGAACATGTAGCGATATCGTTCGAAGGAATAGCCTCGCGTCCCCGCCCCACCATGCAGCGGCTGCGACAGGGTCAAGGTGCGCGCGGCGATGTCGCGGGCGTTAACATAGACCTCGCGGCCCACGCCGGGGCCGATGACGCGGCTGCCGACCTCGATCGCGGCGACGTTGGCGACATTGGCAAGCCGCAGGGGCTGGGCCGGGTCATAGGTGCCGGTGCTGGTCCAGCGGCCAGTGTCCCAGGCAAGGCCGGCCTTGGCGCTGATGCTGCCGTTGCAGATCACGCGACGATTGGAAAAGCCGGTCAGGTCCGGCGCCAGCGCCCCCACCACCAGCGGTTCGTCGAGGTCGACCCGGCGACCGCAGAGGTCCAGCGACACATGGTCGGTATAGCCGAACAGCGCCTGCAGCGCCTTCTTCATGCCCAGCGTCTCGCTGCCGAAGGCGTCCGCATAGGTGGGGAAGTCGAAGCTTTGCAAAAACGACACCCGCGTCGAATCAGGCGTGCGAATGGTTCCCCTGAAGCGGATCGGGCTGCTGATACCCAGGTCGCCGCTGATGAAGAACGTGCCTTCCGGGACCAGGATCGACCCGCCATTCGCCGCCTGGTCGGCGGCGATGAAGGCTGCGCGGTCGTTTGTGACGCCGTCGCCCCGCGCGCCGAAGTCGCGCACGTCCACCCAGTCGATCAGCGAGGGGATGAAGGCCGACGTCACATCCTCGATCCGGATCGATTCAATGCGGAAGGCCCCGCCGTTGGCGCCCACCAGATCCAGCCCGAAATGGCCATAGACGGGGCCCGTGCCCCAGGCCATGTCCACGCCGCGGCGCGAGCCTATGCCGACGATGGCGCTGATCTCGACCACGTCGCCATAGGTGGTCAGGGGCACGGTCGGACCGACATCGACAAGCCCCGTCACCCGCGCCCGCGACCCGCTGCCCGCCCAGCCCGCGATGCGCGCCGAACACAGCGCCCCCGCCACCGCCTTGATCCGGGCCGAGACGCGCAGATAGACGCCCGGGATAATCGGCGTTTCGCCCATGAAGCGGATCGATGTCGTGGTCTGCTGCTTCATCACCTCGAGGCAGGTGCCGAAGTCCTGGTCGGCGGGCACAAGCGCCGCGTTGTCTGCCGTTCCCCAGGTGGGGCTGCCGGGCGTGCCGTCGGTGCGCGACCAGGTGGCCAGGCCGCCCCGGAAGGCGGGCGGCATCAGCAGAAGCCCGTTGGTGATTGCGATGTTCATGACCTATCTCCTTCAGCCGCGGCAGGCGCATGGGTGAAGGGATAGTTACCAAACGGTTAACGCAGGATTGACGGGGCGGGCGTTGCAGCCCCGCCCCGCGCAACGGTTTTCAGAAGTGGATCGCCCGGCCGTAAGCGTCCAGAACGGATTCGTGCATCATCTCGGACAAGGTCGGGTGGGGGAACACCGTCTCCATCAGATCCTGCTCGGTCGTTTCAAGATGGCGACCGATGACATAGCCCTGGATCAGTTCGGTCACCTCGGCGCCCACCATATGCGCGCCCAGCAATTCGCCCGTCTTGGCATCGAAGACAGTCTTGATCATGCCTTCCGGTTCGCCAAGCGCGATGGCCTTGCCGTTGCCGACGAAGGGGAAGCGGCCGACCTTGACGTCATGGCCCAGTTCCTTGGCCTTGGCCTCGGTCAGGCCGACGGATGCCACCTGCGGGTGGCAATAGGTGCAACCGGCAATGGACGACGGCTTGACCGGATGCGGGTGCCCGCCCGCGATCAGCTCGGCCACCATCACGCCTTCATGGCTGGCCTTGTGCGCCAGCCAGGGCGCGCCCGCCACGTCGCCGATGGCATAAAGCCCGTCGACCCCGGTGCGGCAGTATTCGTCGGTCAGGACATGGGTGCGGTCGATCTTCACGCCCAGGTCTTCCAGGCCGAGGTTTTCCACGTTGCCAACGATGCCCACGGCGGAAATCACCGTGTCGAAGTCCTGCGTCTCGGTCTTGCCATTGCTTTCGATATGCGCCGTCACCGTGCCGCCCTTGCGGTCCAGCTTTTTCACGGTCGCCTTTTCCAGGATCTTCATGCCCTGCTTGACGAACTGCTTCTTGGCGAAGGCGCTGATTTCCGCATCCTCGACCGGCAGGACGCGGTCCATCACCTCGACCACCGTGGTATCGGCGCCCAGTGTATTGAAGAAGCTGGCGAATTCGATGCCGATGGCGCCCGAACCGATGACCAGCAGCTTTTTCGGCATATGCGGCGGCACAAGCGCGTGCTTGTAGTTCCAGACCAGCTTTCCGTCAGGCTCCAGCCCCGGCAGTTCGCGGGCCCGCGCGCCGGTGGCAAGGACGATGGACTTGGCCGTGACCTCCTCGGCCCCCTTGTCGGTCTTGACGCTGACCTTGCCGGGGGCAACCAGCCGCGCCTCTCCCATGATGGTGGTGACCTTGTTCTTCTTGAACAGGTGGCCGATGCCGCCGGTCAGCTGCTTGGCGACGCCGCGGGACCGGGCCACGACCTTTTCCAGGTCAAAGCCGATGCCCTCAGCCGACAGCCCGAAGTCCTTGGCGCGGTGCATCAGGTGGAACACCTCGGCCGACCGCAGCAGCGCCTTGGTAGGAATGCAGCCCCAGTTCAGGCAGATGCCGCCCAGGTGCTCGCGTTCGATGCAGGCCACCTTCAGGCCCAGTTGCGCGCCGCGGATCGCGGCGACATAGCCGCCGGGCCCTGCGCCAATCACCACCATGTCGAAATTCTGGGCCATAGGTTTCCCTCGTCTGGTCACGATAGTTCAGCGTTAAACCAATCCGGCAGGGGGAACAAGCAGGCCGGTTACGCGGCGTCAGCAGCCTTGCGCTCGCCTGGGTCGGATTGCTTCTCGTCCAACGCAGCCTCGATGGCGATGGTCGTGGCGTTGGGCGTGATGACGGCGAAGTTGCCCTGCTCCTCGGGCGTCAGGGCGCGGCGGCGGGTGGTGCGCCAGCCGGCATAAACCGTCAGCAGCGCCAGCAGCAGGCCCATGTAGACCCAGAACCCGTCGGGACCGATGACCTCCATCAGCCAGCCGGTGATGACCGGACCGCCCATCGATCCGATGCCATAGATGAACAGCAGCCCGGCCGAGGCCGCCGCCATGTCCGTCTGGTCCAGGTAGTCGTTGGTATAGGCCAGCAGCAGCGCATAGATCGGGTTGACCAGCCCGCCCATCAGCGCGCCCGCGACCACCAGCCCCAGCGTGCCGGGCTGCGCGGCAAGGACCGCGACCCCTGTCGCAGCCCCGACTGCGGACAGCATCAGCACCAGCTTGCGACGGTCATAGCGGTCCGAAATCCAGCCGATCGGATACTGCATCACCAGACCGCCCGCATAGCTTGCCGCCACGAAGATCGAGATCTGGGCGACCGACAGGCCGATGGCCGCGCCCCAGACCGACGACATGCCGGAGAGAACCGCAAAGACCCCGCCGATCAGGAAGATGCCCACGCATCCCAGCGGCGAGGCGCGGTAAAGCTGCCTGAACGTCATGCGCTTGATGGTCTGGAACTGCGGCGCAGGACGCGCCGACAGAAGGATCGGCATGAACGCGAAGGACACCAGGACGGACGCGACGATGAACAGCGTGTATCCGCCCGGATCGCTGACATTCAGCAGCGCCTGCGCCGCCACAATCCCCAGCAGTTGCACGATCATGTAGGCCGACAGGGTCTGGCCGCGGTTCTCGTTCGTGGACCCCGCGTTCAGCCAGCTTTCGGCGGTAATGTAGACCCCGCAGAAGCAATAGCCGATGATCAGGCGCAGGATGGTCCACCAGATCCAGTTGGGCTCGACCGAATAAAGCACCAGCACGGACGAGATCATCGACCCGAGCGCCGCGAAGACCCGCACATGGCCCACGTTCTTGATCAGCGCCGGCACCGACAGGCTGCCCAGCAGGAAGCCCGCGTAGTAACCCGACATCGCGACCGACATCTGGAAGGTGGGGATCCCCTCGATGCCGCCGCGGATGCCCAGCAGCGTGCCCTGCATCCCGTTGCCGACCATCAGCAGCAGGATCCCCAGGAACAGCGGCCAAGTGGTTCGCAGCACAGAAAGCATCGGTCGTCTCAATTCGGATTGCGGGGGTCGGCCCCCTGTCTCGCCCATCCCGCGCAGGGGGGCCACCCGGAAAGCGACCCTATGGGATCAGCAGCGACGAATCGCCATAGCTGAAGAAACGGTAGCCCGTCCCGACCGCATGGGCATAGATTTCCCTGATCTTTTCCGGCCCCATCAGCGCCGAGACCAGCATCAGCAGCGTCGATTTCGGCAGGTGGAAGTTGGTCATCAGCCCATCGGTCACCCGGAAGTGATAGCCGGGATAGATGAAGATGTCGGTCGTTCCCTCGAAAGGCGCAACGCGTCCGTCATCGGTGGCCGCCGATTCGATCAGGCGCAGCGCGGTGGTGCCGACCGGAATGACACGGCGGCCCTCGGCCTTGGCGCGGTTGATTGCGGCTGCGGCCTCGGTGCTGACAGCCCCCCATTCGGCGTGCATCCGGTGGGTGGTCACATCCTCGACCTTCACGGGCAGGAAAGTGCCCGCGCCGACATGCAGCGTGACATGGACGAACTCCACGCCCTTCGCGGACAGGCTGTCCAGCAGGGCATCGTCGAAATGCAGGCTGGCGGTCGGTGCCGCGACCGCGCCCTGCCGGGCCGCCCAGACCGTCTGGTAATCCTGCCGGTCCTGGTCGTCCGGCGCGCGCAGGGCGGCGATATAGGGCGGCAGCGGCATCGCACCTACCTGCTGCAACGCCGCATCGAAGGCGTCGCCTTCCGCGTCAAAGCGCAGGCGCAATTCGCCCCCGGCGATATCGGCCACCTCGGCCGACAGCGCCTTGCCGAAACGGATCACCTCGCCCTCGCGCAGCTTGCGAAGGGGTTTTGCAAGCGCGCGCCAGCCGTCGGCCACGGGTTCCAGCAGCGTCACCTCGATCCGCGCCACGGCCTCGCCCTGAGGGGTGGCGCGGCTGCGGGTGCCGTTCAGCCGGGCGGGGATCACCTTGGTGTCGTTCAGCACCAGCACGTCGCCCGCGCGCAGGATGTCCGGCAGATCACTGACCCGCCGGTCCTGGATTGCGCCGCCTTGGGCCAGCAGCAGCCGGGCCGAACTGCGCGGGCGGGCCGGGCGCGTGGCGATCAGCGACGGGGGCAGGTCGAAATCGAAATCTGACAGTTTCATGGCCGCGCTTTTGCGCCCGCCGTGGCCCGACCGTCAAGACGAAGGCTGACCTAGCAAACTTGTCACCTTTACTTTTCCGACTGAAACGCTAAGTTTCGGCCAAACAGGAGCCATGCGATGATCGTCTGCCACTGCACGCAAATCTCGGATCATGAGATCAAGGCAGCCATCGACTGGATGCGGAGCGCCGACCCCCAGACCATCATCACGCCCGGCAAGATCTATCACGCCCTGGGCAAGCGGGCCGACTGCGGCGGGTGCATGCCGCTCTTTCTGGACACCATGCGTCACTGCGATAATCTGGGCGTAGCCCCGCCGATTTTGCGGGCAAAATCAGAGATCGCAAAGGAAAGCCATCATGAAGGGCGACGCAAAGGTCATCGAGTATCTCAACGCGGCGCTGCGGTCTGAACTGACCGCGGTCAGCCAGTACTGGCTGCATTACCGCCTGCAGGAGGACTGGGGCTTCGGCCGCATCGCCGACAAGTCGCGCGCTGAATCCATCGAGGAGATGAATCACGCCGATCGCCTGATCCAGCGAATCATCTTCCTGGAAGGCCATCCGAACCTGCAGAAGCTGGACCCGCTGCGGATCGGACAGAACCTGCGCGAAACGCTGGAATCGGACTTGGCGGCGGAACATGATGCCCGCACGCTGTATCTGGAAGCCCGCGAGTATTGCTCCAGCATCAACGACCAGGTTTCCAAGTCGCTGTTCGACGACCTGATCGAGGACGAGGAAGGCCATATCGACTTCCTCGAAACACAGTTGCAACTGTTCGACACGATCGGCGCCCAGAACTATGGCCAGTTGAACGCCAAGCCGGCAGACGAGGCCGAATAATCCGGCGCCGTCCCGGAAACGGGGCGGCAGCCCTAGCGGGCGATCCGGCGCAACACCGCAAAGGCCAGCAGCGACGCGATCAGCAGGGGCGCTGCATCCGGCAGCGGAACAGGCTGCAGCGGGGGCAGATGCGGATCGACCGGTTGTTCGGTGGTCGGGGGCCAGGGTTCCTTGGGCGGCTGGGGCTTGCCGGGCTCGGTGGTGGTCGGCGGGGTCACTGGCGGCTTGCCAGGCGTGACGGGCGTGCCGCCTTCTGGCGGAACCGACGATGTATCCTCGATCGGCGGCCTGCCGCCTCCGGATCCGCCGCCGCCTCCGAAGATCGGCACGAAGGGCATGGCCCAGCCCCCGCCAGGGGTGCCGGGCGTCGATGCCGCCAGAACAGCCGCGGGCGTGCCGCCGACCGGCGCATAAACATCAAGGGCCGGCAGGAAGTTGTTGTATCCAGGCGGCACCTTGCCTTCCAGGGGACTGTCGTCGCCCACGACCAGCGTCAGGTGATCCCCGTACTGGTCGCGCTGCACAACATGAACAGCGGGGCGAAAACCCATGTTCGGGAAGAAATAAAGGCATTGGTCATCGGCCGCGCAAACCGGCTGCATTGAAAAACCCTGGTCTTGCATGTCGGCAGGCCAGGATGCAGACCGCAGTTCGCGGACCCGTAAATGACACTGACAAACATCGAACACTTGTAAACAAGTCGTTCATATTCGGTCGGTGCGAGATTGGGAATATGTCCAAATGGTCAGTTATGCCGGACCGCGCGATTTTCTTCAGCCCAGCCAAAGGCGGGCAAGTTCAGGCAGTTCCTCGAAATGGGCGATCAGGGCATCGGGGGCCAGGCGGCTGATCCCCTCGCCCTCGGGTCCGAAGGACACAAGCGCCACTTTGACGCCCGCGGCCGTCGCCGTCTTGCGGTCAGTTTCCGTGTCGCCCACCAGGAACGAGGCTGCGACCCTTCCCCCTGCCCGCTCGACCGCGGCATGGTAGGGACGCGGGTCGGGCTTCCTGACCGGCAACGTGTCGGCGGCAATCATCGAGGCAAAGCGGCCCCGGACGCCCAGTGCATCCAGCAGCGCTTCCGCCAGGGCCCCGGGCTTGTTGGTGCAGACGGCAAGGATGTGACCGTCTGCCTGCAGGCGATCCAGCGTTTCCTCGACCCCAGGGTAAAGCTTCGTGTGGACCGCGATGTTTTCGCCGTAATGGCTGAGAAGACGGGGAAAATCTTCATCCTCGGCGCCGGGCGGCAAAAGCATCTCTGACCCCATGCGGCCATAGCCCGCGCGCAGCATGGCCCGCCCGCCGTGAAAGGCGGTCAGCGCATCGGCGACGGGGTCCAGGGCGACATCGATGCCCCGCGCGGCAAAGCAGGCATTGGCCGCGGCGATCAGGTCGGCCGAGGTATCGGCCAGCGTGCCATCCAGATCGAAAACCACCGTTCCTGCCATTCCCTGTCTTCCCCGCAATGATTGGTCACCAAAGGTGAACGCCCGGGGCTTCCCCAGGCGGCGCAGCCCGATTAGAACGCGCGGCAAAGAATTTGAACAGGCATTGGGACAGGCATGGCAGACAAATCAGTAGCGATCGTGGTTCTGGCGGCCGGACAGGGAAGCCGGATGCAGTCCGACCTGCCCAAGGTGCTGCACAGGCTGGCGGGCGTGCCGCTGGTCGGACACGCCCTGTCGGTCGCCCGAACGCTTGACCCCGAGCAGGTGATCGTCGTCGCAGGCCACGGTGCCGACCAGGTAACCAAGGCCGTGGGCAAGATCGACCCTGATGCGCGGATCGTTCTGCAGTCCGAACAGCTTGGCACCGGCCACGCCGTCCGTCAGGCCTTGCCCGAGCTTGAGGGGTTCGAGGGCAAGGTGATCGTCCTTTACGGCGACACCCCCTTCATCGGCGAGGAAACGCTGGCAGCCCTTGCCGCGCATCCGTCCGACCTGGTGGTGCTGGGTTTCGAGGCCGAGGATCCCGGCCGCTATGGCCGCCTGATCGTGACCGGCCGCGGACTGGAACGCATCGTCGAGTTTAAGGATGCCGACGCCGCCACGCGCGAGATCGCGTTGTGCAATTCCGGGGTCATGGCGCTTGACGCGTCGCTGCTGCGCCAGTTGATCGTGCGGCTGACGAACCAGAACGCCTCGGGCGAATACTACCTGACCGACCTCGTGGCCCTGGCCCGCGCGGAAGGCCGCAGCGCCGATGTGGTGACCTGCGACGAAGCCGAAACCCTGGGCATCAACACCCGCATCGAACTGGCTGCGGCCGAGGCCTCGTTCCAGGACCGCGCCCGCAGTCGCGCGCTTGAAGACGGGGTGACGCTATGCGACCCGGCCTCGGTCTGGTTCGCGCTGGACACGGTGATCGGGCGCGATGCGGTGATCGGCCAGAACGTCGTCTTCGGTCCCGGCGTCACGATCGAATCGGGGGCCGAGATCCTGCCCTTCTGCCATCTGGAGGGCTGCCATGTCTCCTCGGGCGCGACCGTCGGTCCCTTCGCCCGCCTGCGCCCCGGCGCGGAACTGGGCGGCGATGTGCACGTGGGCAACTTCGTGGAAATCAAGAACGCGGTGCTGGACGAAGGCGCCAAGGTCGGCCACCTCACCTATCTGGGCGACGCCCATGTGGGCGAGCGCACGAATATCGGCGCGGGCACGATCACCTGCAACTATGACGGCGTGATGAAGCACCGCACGGAAATCGGCGCCCGCGCCTTCATCGGCAGCGACACGATGCTGGTCGCCCCCGTCCGCGTGGGCGACGACGCCATGACCGGATCGGGTTCCGTCATTACCGAGGACGTGCCCGACGGTGCCCTGGCCCTGGGCCGTGCGCGTCAGGTCACGAAGCCGGGCCTTGCAACCCGCTTGATGGCAGCCCTCCGCGCCAAGAAGGAGGCCCGCTGATGTGCGGCATCATTGGCATCCTGGGATCGCACGAGGTTTCCCCGCAACTGGTCGACGCGCTGCGCCGGCTGGAATATCGCGGCTATGACAGCGCCGGCGTGGCGACGGTGGATTCCAGCGGGCGGCTGGACCGTCGCCGGGCCGTGGGCAAGCTGGTGAACCTGTCGGACCGCCTGGTCCACGAGCCCCTGCCCGGCCATATCGGCATCGGCCATACCCGCTGGGCCACCCATGGCGCCGCGACCGAGGTGAACGCCCATCCCCACCAGTCCGGCCCCGTGGCCGTGGTCCACAACGGCATCATCGAGAACTTCCGCGAGTTGCGCGACGAACTGGAGACCCTGGGGATTCACGCGCAGTCCCAGACCGATACCGAAACGGTCGCGCTGTGGGCCGCGCATTACATGGCCGGGGGCGCCTCGCCCGTGGACGCCGCGCGCCGGACGCTGGCGCGGCTGAAGGGCGCCTTCGCCCTTGCCTTCATCTTCGACGGCCAGCCCGACCTGATGATCGCCGCCCGCAAGGGCAGCCCCCTGGCGATCGGCCATGGCGACGGCGAGATGTTCCTGGGTTCGGACGCCGTGGCGCTTGCGCCCTTCACCGACCGGATCACCTATCTGGACGATGGCGACCATGCGATCCTGACGCGCTCGGGCGTCCAGGTCTTCGATGCCGATGGCAACCAGACCCACCGGACCGAAGCCCGCATCGACGCCGGGGCCGCAACCATCGACAAGGGCGGCTATCGCCACTTCATGGCCAAGGAGATCGCCGAACAGCCGGTGGTCATGGGCGACGTGCTGAACCATTACGTGAAGGGCGACCGGATCGTGCTGCCCGACGGAATGGATTTCAACGGTGTCGACCGGATCAGCCTTGTGGGCTGCGGCACCGCCCATCTGGCGGGCCATGTGGCGAAATACTGGTTCGAACAACTGGCCGGCCTGCCCTGCGACATCGACGTGGCGTCCGAGTTCCGCTATCGCGAGCCGCCGCTGTCGCCCACAAGCTGGTTCATCGCCGTCAGCCAGTCGGGCGAGACCGCGGACACGCTGGCTGCGCTGCATTACGCCCGCAACCATGTCGCCCGCACCGTGGGCCTGGTGAATGTCGGCACCTCGGCCATTGCGCGCGATTCCGACATCGCCCTGCCCACGCGGGCAGGGATCGAGGTCAGCGTGGCGTCGTCGAAGGCCTTTACCTGCCAGTTGACGGTTCTGGCGATCCTGGCGCTGAAGGCCGCCCATGACCGGGGACGCATCGACGATGCCGCCCTTGCCGCGCATCTGGCCGACCTGCGGTCGATCCCTGGCCTGATGCAGCAGGCGTTGAACCTGTCGGACGATTGCCGCGCCCAGTCCGAATGGCTGTCCCAGGCGCGCGACGTGCTGTTCCTGGGCAGGGGCGCGCTGTATCCGGTGGCCCTTGAAGGCGCGCTGAAGCTGAAGGAGCTGAGCTATATCCACGCCGAAGGCTATGCCTCGGGCGAGCTGAAGCACGGACCCATCGCCTTGATCGACCGCGACGTGCCGGTGATCGTGCTGGCCCCGCATGACGCGCTGTTCGACAAGACCGTCTCGAACATGCAGGAGGTGATGGCCCGCCACGGCCCGATCCTGCTTCTGTCGGACGAAGCAGGCCTGTCCTCGGCCAGCCACGGGGTGCAGGCGACCCTGCGGATGCCATCGGGCGGAGGAGTGTTCCAGCCGATCCTGTATGCGATCCCGATGCAGTATCTGGCCTATCACACCGCGGTGGCCAAGGGCACGGATGTGGACCAGCCCCGCAACCTGGCGAAATCGGTCACGGTGGAATGAAGAAAAGGCACGCGGGGCCAAACCCGCGCGCCTTTTCCTTATGCGGCGTCGGCGCGGGTTTCTGCGGCGATCCGGGCGTCCAGTTCCAGCATCTGGTGGACGGCCTGCGCGGCCTCGGCGCCCTTCTTGACGAAGTGGTCGCGGTAAAAGCCCGTCAGCAGTTCGGTTTCCTGGTAATTGTGCGGCGTCAGCGAAACCGAGAAGCAGGGCACACCGGTTTCCAGCCCGACATTCATCAAGCCGGTGACAACGGCAGTCGCGACGAAATCGTGGCGGTAGATGCCGCCATCGACGACAAGGGCGGCGGCGACCACGGCGTCGTATTTGCCGGTCTGGGCCAGCTTCTTGGCCAGCAGCGGCATCTCGAATGCGCCGGGCACGTCAAAGGCCACGACGGTGGCGCCGGGGATCAGGCGCTGCTGTTCGGCCAGGAAACCGTCATGGGCGCGGTCCACGACATCGGAATGCCAGCGGGCCTTGATGAATGCGATGCGAGGGGTCTTGTGGGTCATCTTTCAGGAACCTTACGTTGACTTGCGTATGGTCCCAGGACACGAGCCATGACCGCCCCCGGGAAAGGACGCGGCCACGGTTCTCTTTCATCCAGACTATGACTGTCGGCCCCGGAGTTTCACCGGATCTGCTGACCCCTTCGTTGCCGAAGGGCGCTCGCGGGCTGTGACCGCCGGTGGGGAATTTCACCCCGCCCTGAGAACGGGATTTGCATAGCACGCAAGACAGGACCCGCCAAGAGGCCTCAGCCAAGCCGCGCCAAGGCCTCCTGCACCGCGCCGCGCAACTGATCCTCGCCATAGGGCTTGCACAGAAGCACCGTCTGGCGGGGGCAGCCGGCAGGCAGGTCACTGTCGCCCGTGGCATAGACGACGGCCAGGCCCGGCTGCATCTCGACCGCCTTTTGCGCCAGGTCATTGCCGTTCATGTCCGGCAAACCAAGATCGGTCAGCAGCAGGTCGAAGCTCTGCTCTTGCAGCTTGCCCAGCGCCGGGGCGGCCTTGCCGGCCTGCGCGACCGCATGACCCATGTCCTCCAGCATGAAGGCGGTGTCGGCGCGGATCAGGGCATTGTCCTCGACCAGCAGGATCGACACCGGGCGCCCCGCCGCCGGCTCGGGCCGTTCCCCGGGCTGGGCCGCCCGATCCTCGGTGATGGCGCTGCGGACCTGCTGGGCATTGGCGATGACATGGCGCAACCGGCGCGCCAGGGCTTCGCGCGGATAGGGCTTGGACAGCAACTCGACCCCCGGATCCAGCCTGCCGCCATGCACGATGGAGTTTTCCGTATAGCCCGAGGTGAACAGCACGCCCAGGCCGGGCATGATCTCCTGCGCCCGCCGCGCCATGTCGCGGCTGGACAGCCCGCCGGGCATCACCACATCGGTGAACAGCACGTCGATATGCAGCCCGCTTTCCACGACCGCCAGCCCCGCCTGGGCATCCCGCGCCGTCAACACATTGTAGCCAAGCGAGGTCAGGAGGTCCACGACGGTGCCCCGCACGGCCTCGTCATCCTCGACCACCAGGATCGTTTCGGACCCGCCGACGACGGGCCCGTCGAACAGCGGGACATCGGTGTCTTCCTCGTTCTCGGAGCGCGGCAGATAGATCCGCACGGTCGTCCCTTCGCCGGGTTCGCTATAGACGGACACATGCCCTCCTGACTGCTTCACGAAGCCATAGACCATCGACATCCCAAGGCCAGTGCCGCGGCCTTCGGGCTTGGTGGAATAGAAGGGATCAAAAATCCGTTCAAGCACCTCGGGGGTCATGCCGCAGCCGGTGTCGGTGACGGCCAGCATCACATAGTCCCCCGCCGAGACGTCGCCCGCAACCGCTGCATAAACCTCGTCCAGGCGGGTGTTGGACATCTCGATGGTCAAAAGGCCTGGGCCGTCCATCGCGTCGCGGGCGTTGATGGCCAGGTTCAGCAGCGCGCTTTCAAGCTGGGCGCGGTCCACGCAGATGTTCCACAGGCCGTCGGGCACCACCACCTGCACCTCGATCGCCTCGCCCAGGGAACGGCGCAGCAACTCGTCCATCTCGCTGACAAGGCGGCAGGGCTGGATTACCCGGGGTTCAAGCGGCTGGCGACGGCCGAAGGACAGAAGCTGGCTGGCCAGCTTTGCCCCGCGGGATACGGCGGACAGCGCATTCTCGACTCGCTGGCTGGCGCGGGGGTCGCCCTCGACATCCTTGGCCAGCATCTGAAGGTTGCCGTTTATCACCTGCAGAAGATTGTTGAAATCATGCGCCACGCCGCCGGTCAGTTGGCCCATGGATTCCATCTTCTGCGCGCGGTGCAGGGCCTGTTCGGTCTTGCGGTGCTGCTCGATCTCCTCGGCCACGCGCGCCTCTAGCGTCTCGTTGAGACGGCGAAGCTGTTCCTCGGCGCGTTCGCGATGGCTGACCTGGCGCTGCAAATCCTCGGCTTGGGCCTGAAGCTGGGCCTCGCCCAGCCGTTGCTCGGTGATGTCGGTATGGACGCCGACCCATTCCTTGATCCTGCCCTGGCCGTTCAGGGTGGGAACGGCGCGGATCGCGAAGATGCGGTATTCGCCATCGATGCAGCGAACCCGATGTTCCCATTCAAAGGTCGTGGTCGTTTCCAGCGCGCGCTGCCATGCCTCGATGCTGCTGGCGCGGTCGTCGGGATGAACGGCATTCGACCAGCCGTAATCCTGGTATTCCTCGAAGGCCTGCCCGGTCAGGGATGCCCAGCCCCGCTGCTCGCCGCTCATCCGGCCGTCGGCCGTGTTGGTCCACAGGATGCTGTGGATCGCCTCGACCGCCGCGTGGAAGCGGTCGTTGCTGTCGCGCAGCCGGGTTTCGGTCTGCTTGCGATCCTCGATGTCGATCAGGATCATGTAGACGCCGTCGATCCGGTCGTCGCGGGTCTTGCGCGGCAGGCAGCGCATTTCGAAGGCGCGGGGGCGATCGCCCGGCAGGCGCACGATCGCGTCCACGTTCACCGTCTCGCCCGCAAGCGCATTGCCCAGCATTTCCTGGGTCAGTTCGGCCTGGGTTGCGCCAAGGATATCGGAAATCTGCTTGCCGATGACCTGTTCGATCTCCAGCCCGAAGACCTCAAGATAGCACTGGTTGGCGAAACGGAAGGTCAGCGTCTTGTCCAGAAACGCCACCAGGATCGGCAGGGCGTCGGACAGGTGGTACAGTTCGGCGCGGCTTTCGGCCAGGGCCTCGCGCGCATGGACGGACTGGGTGATGTCAAGAACGGTGCACAGCACGCCGTCCACCCGGCTGCCGTTCTCGTTGTAGATGGGCGTGTAGAACAGGTCGAAGACCACGGTCTCGGGGACGCCCTTGCGGTGCAGCACCATCGAATGTTCGCGATGGGCCTGCACCTCGCCGCGGAAGCCCCGTTCAAGGATCTGGCGGTTCCAGTCCCAGATCTCGGGCCAGATCTCGGGAACGGTGCCTCCAAGCGCGCGCGGGTGATAGTTTCCCGCGATCTCGGCATAGCTGTCGTTGTAGATCATGACATGATCCGGACCCCACATCAGCACCTGCGGGATGGGAGAGTTCAGCAGCGAACTGACCTTGATCCGCAGATGCATGGGCCAGCTGTCGATCGGCCCCACCGAGCTGCGTGACCAGTCGAGGTTCCGAACAAGCTCTCCGCAGACGCCGCCGCCGACTGGCCAGGGGGAAAGGGGCAGGTCTGTCGTCATCGTCCACCAAAATATCCGGGTTTAGCGCCGGAAATTAGGGATGGATCGCATGGGCCGCAAGCTGCGACCATGCGGCATGGTTAGCATTGAATGAAAATCAATCGGGCGGGCTTGCCGGCCCGCCCGTTGAAGGCCTTAGAAGGTGAAGTCGCTCAGGTCCAACTGGCCGCGCTGCATGTCCTCGAGGGTGATCGAGGTGTTCGCGTCCAGCACGATCACCACGTCCGATCCCTGCTGGCGGGCGCCGTTGATGATCTGGCTGACCTGGGCGCGGCTAAAGTCGTCCAGTTCGATCCGGTCCACGCCGTTCTGGAAGTCGGTAATGCGGTCGCGCCCGTCGCCGCGCTCGAACTCGAAGAAGTCCACGCCCGCGCCGCCGGTCAGGATGTCGTTGCCCGCGCCGCCTTCCAGCGTGTCGCGGCCAGCGCCCCCAAGCAGCGTGTCGTTGCCGCGATCGCCTTCCAGATCGTCGTTGCCGCTGCCGCCCGACAGCCAGTCAAAGCCGCGCCCGCCTTCCAGCTCGTCGTTGCCGGCCTCGCCCGACAGGCGGTCGTGGCCGTCGTTGCCTTCCAGGTCGTCATTGCCGTCGCCGCCGAACAGGCGGTCGTTGCCGCGCCCGCCCTCGATGTCGTCGCGGCCAAGGCCACCGTAGACCGTGTCGTTGCCGTCGCCGCCATAGATGTCGTCATTGCCGGCATAGCCCCGGATCAGGTCGTCGCCGCGCAGTCCCGCAAGCCAGTCGGACAGCGAGGTGCCGAAGATGCTGTCTGCTTTGTCCGTGCCGGTCTTCCGTGCCATGTGCTTTTCCTTTTTCGCTAATAGGCCGCGCCCCTACGGCAAGGCCCTGTTACGCGAATCGTTCTAACCCATGCGCCCTGACAGCATCCTGACGCCGCTTGTCAGGCATTTGTCAGGACGGTCGCGCTATGACAGGGTCATGAAACAGCTTCCCGCCATCATCCTTGCGATGCTCCTGCCCTCGGCCGTCGGCGGCCAGCAGGAACCCCTTCCCGACTTCGAACTGGCCCAGGGGGCCGTCGAGCGGGGCGAGATCCTGCCGCTTGCCCAGATCCTTCGCCTGCTGGAGGGCGAACACCCCGGCACCGTGGTCGAGGTCGAGCTTGAATATTCCGACGGAACCCGCGTCTATGAGGTCGAGCTGATCACGCCGGACGGCCGGCTGATCGAAGTCGACATGGACGCCGCCACCGGCCAGGTCCTGAAGGTCGAGGAGGAAGACGACGACTGATGCGCGCCCTTGTGGTCGAGGACGACCGCCGCATCGCCGCCGACCTGACCCGCGCGCTTGAATCCGCGGGCTTCCGGGTCGAGCATGTCGAGGATGGCGAAGCCGCCTGGTTCCGCGGCGGAACCGAAAGCTATGACCTGATCGTGCTGGACCTGGGCCTGCCGCGCCTGGACGGGCTTTCGGTGCTGAAACGCTGGCGGGCCGAGGGTTGCGACAGCCCGGTCCTGATCCTGACCGCCCGCGGCGCCTGGACGGAACGGGTCGAGGGGATCGACGCGGGCGCCGACGATTATCTGCCCAAGCCCTTCCGGATGGAGGAGCTGATCGCCCGCGCCCGCGCCCTGGTGCGCCGCTCGGGGGGGCGCGCGACATCCGTCCAGCAGGTGGGGGCGCTTTCGGTGGACCTCAACCGCATGTCGGTGTCGCTGGCGGGCGTGCCGCTGGCCGTGACGCCGCTGGAATACCGGCTGCTGTCCTATCTGACGCTGCACCGCGACCGGACCGTGCCGCCCTCGGAACTGCTGGAGCATCTCTACGGCGACGACGACGCGCGCGACGCCAATGCGCTCGAGGCGGTGATCGCCCGGCTGCGCCGCAAGATCGGGCCGGGGCTGATCCACACCCGGCGGGGCTTCGGCTATGACCTGGGGGCGCCCGGCTGATGCGGCGGTCCCTGCGGCTGCGGCTGCTGGTCGTCGGCGCCTTTGCCATCGTGGTGACGCTGTGGGGGGCCGCGCTTGGCCTGGCCCTGCTGTTCGAACGCCATGTCGAACGGGTGGCCGTGGGCGATCTGGAAGCCCGCGCCCAGACCCTGGCCGGGATCGTCGAACATGACGCCGAAGGCGTGCCGCGGCTGGCCGCGCCGCCGCCGGACCGGCTGTATCAGCAGCCATTCTCGGGCCATTACTGGCAGGTGGCCTTGGGATCCGATGTGCAGCGGTCGCGGTCGCTGTGGGATTACAGCCTGCCCATGGATCGCGCGGCCCCCCCGCCGGGCCGGACCGAGGTGCTGGACCTGCCCGGACCGCAGGGGGAACGCCTGCTGGCAGTGGAGCAAAGCCTGCTGGTGGGACGCGGCCCACAAGCCCTTTCCCTGCGGATCATCGTTGCCTCGGACCGGGCGGTGCTGACGGCGGCGCGGCAGGATTTCCTGGCCGACCTCATGCCATACCTGGCCTTCCTGGGCCTGCTGCTGGGCATCGCGTCATGGCTGCAGATCCGCATCGGCCTGTCGCCCCTGGCCGAGGTGGCTGACCGCGTGAAGGCGCTGACCCAGGGGCAGCGGTCGCGGATCGGCACCGACCTGCCCGACGAGATGCTGCCCCTGTCGCGGCAACTGGACGCGCTTCTGGACGCCCGCGATGCCGAACTGCTGCGCGCGCGGCACCGGGCGGGGGATCTGGCGCATGGCTTCAAGACGCCGCTTCAGGCGCTTCTGGGCGACGCCGGCACCCTGCGCGGCCGGGGAGAGCCGGAAATCGCCGGCAGCATCGAGACGGTCGTGACCTCGATGCGGCGGCTGGTGGACCGCGAACTGACCCGCGCGCGCATCCAGTCCGACCGCCACGCGGCCGAGGCCGATCCCGCAGCCGTCCTGGCCCGGCTGGTCAAGGTGCTGAAGCGCACGCCGAAGGGCGGGACGATTGACTGGCAGACCCGCGTCGACGATCCCGCCCCGCGCGCGCGCATCGACCCCGACGACCTGACCGAGGCGCTTGGTGCGCTTCTGGAAAACGCGATGCATCACGCCGACGCCGTGGTCGAGGCGGTGGTGACCCGGCAGGGCAGCCGCGTAAGGATCGCCATCTGCGACGACGGCCCCGGCGTGCCCGACACGGCCTTGGCAAGCCTGCCGCAGCGGGGAATGCGCCTTGACGAAAGCGGCGACGGGCAGGGCATCGGCCTTGCCATCGTCAGCGACATCGCCGAGGCGGCGGGGGGCGATCTGACCCTGACCAACACCCGCCCCGGCCTTTGCGTCGAACTGACACTGGCAGCAGCAGCAACCCGCCGATAAGCTGCCCCAACAACAAGGGGGCAGGACATGACACGGACGGGCGGGGCTTTGGTGGTGGATTGCCTGATGGCGCTTGGGGCGACCAAGGCATTCGGCATTCCGGGCGAAAGCTATCTGGCGGTGCTGGACGCGCTGCACGACACGCAGGGGCGGCTGGATTTCGTGCTGTGCCGGCACGAGGGCGGCGCGGCCTTCATGGCCTCGGCCTGGGGCAAGCTGACAGGCAAGCCCGGCATCTGCCTTGTCACCCGTGGCCCAGGGGTCACCAACGCGGCCATCGGCATTCACACCGCCATGCAGGACAGCGCGCCGATGCTGGTGCTGGTGGGCCAGGTCGGCACCGACATGATCGGGCGCGAGGCCTTCCAGGAAATCGACTATCCCGCCGTCTTCGGCAGCATGGCGAAATGGGCCGTCCAGATCGACCGTGCCGACCGCATCCCGGAAATCCTGGCCCGCGCCTGGAAGACCGCCGTGACCGGCCGCCCCGGCCCCGTCGTCATCGCCCTGCCCGAGGACATGCTGACCAGCCAGACCGACACCCCGCCCCTGACCGGCCCGGCCGAGATCGCCGAGCCCGCGCCCCTGCCCGCCGCCCTGGACAAGGCGCTGACCATGCTGGCCGGGGCCAGGCGCCCGCTGATCCTGACCGGCGGCTGCACCTGGACCGCGCAGGGCAAGGCCGCGCTGCAACGCTTTGCCGAGGCGTCCGACATCCCCGTCCTTGCGGCCTTCCGCTTCCAGGATTGCGTCGACAACACCTCGCCGGTCTATGCGGGCGAGGCGGGCGTGGGGATGCCGACCCATGTGCGCCGCCTGATCGCGGAATGCGACCTGCTGCTGGCCGTGAACGTGCGCTTCGGCGAGATGACCACGGACGCCTATACGCTGCTGCGGGTGCCGCAGCCGGAACAGGTGCTGATCCATGTCCATGCCTCGGATGCCGAGATCGGCAAGATCTATCAGCCGCAGCTTGGTATCCAGTCGGGTCCGAACGCCTTTGCCGATGCATTGCGCCCCGTCACCGGGCCCTGGTCCGACTGGCGCAGGGCGGCGCGGGCGGGGTTCCTGGCCTCGATGCAGGCGCCGGCGCAACCCTCGCCCGTGGACATGGTCGCGGTGATGGACCACCTGCGCGCCACCCTGCCCGAGGACGCGATCCTGACGAACGGCGCGGGCAACTTCGCGGTCTGGCCCAACAAGTTCTTCGCCTTCGGCCCCAAGGCGCGGCTGCTGGCCCCGCAGTCGGGCGCGATGGGATACGGCCTGCCCGCGGCGATCGCGGCAAAGGTCGCCCATCCCCGCCGCACCGTGGTCTGCTTCGCGGGCGACGGCGATTTCCAGATGACCTGCGCCGAACTGGCGACCGCCGCGCAGGCCGGGGCTCAGCCCATCGTGCTGGTCCTGAACAACGGCATCTACGGCACGATCCGCGCGCATCAGGAACGCAACTATCCCGCCCGCGTGTCCGGCACGACCATGCAGAACCCGGATTTCGTGATGCTGGCCCGCGCCTATGGCTTCCATGCCGAACGCGTGGGCGCGACCGGCGATTTCGCGGCGGCCTTCGGCCGCGCCATGCAGTCCAGGACCGGCGCGCTTCTGGATCTGGACATCTCGCCCGAGGCGCTGACCCCGCGCCAGACCCTGACCCAGATGCGAGAGGCAGCCCTGTCGCGGCACGAGGGCTGAGGCCTAGCGCTCCAGGATCAGCAGGTCGCCCTCGAAGCTGACGCGGGCGAAGGTGCGCAGATAGGACATGCCCAGCAGCGACCCGTCCAGGTCGCCGCCGATCACCCAGGCGCGGACGTTGCGGTCCACGATGTCGCCGATGGCGATCTCGTCTATGGTGACGGGCGCGGTCTGCACCTGCCCGTTCGCGGTCATGGCCGTCCCGATATAGGCCAAATCGTCCGGGTCCAGCCCCACGCGGCGCGCATCCGCCGGACCAAGCGCGATCGAGGACGCGCCGGTATCGACCATGAAGCGCACCTCCTGCCCGTTCACCTGCGCGGTCAGGTGGAAATGGCCGTCGCGGGCCACCGGGATCTCGATCCGGCCGCCATCCAGCACCTGCTGGCGCGGGGCGTTGCCGGCGATCCACCAGTCGGCCGCCAGGGCCGCGCCCGCGAAGATCACGGCCCACAGCATCAACTGGCGCAGAACCTGCCCGCCACGGCCCGCCAGCTCGAAGATCATGGCGCCGCCGATCACCAGCAGCAGGACGCCGTAATAGACAAGCTGCATCGTGTCGTCGTTGGTCATGGCACCAGCCCCGATCCCTTCAGCCCGTCGATCACGAACTGCACCGACAGCGCGGCCAGCAGCATCCCCAGCAGGCGGGTGACGACCATCACGCCGGTCCGGCCAAGCGCATGGGCCAGGGGCGTGGCGATGACGAACAACGCCATGGCGATGGCCAAGACGGCCAGCATCACCAGATTCACCATGACCATGTGGCCGATGCCCGGCGCCTCGCCCATCAGCAGGATCATCGTGGCAAGCGCCCCCGGCCCCGCCAGCAGCGGCATGGCCAGCGGAAAGACCGAAGGGTCGTGATGAAACGGGTCGCCGTCGCCCTGGTTCTCGCGCCGCTCGGTCCGGCGCTCGAACAGCATGTCAAGTGCGGTCAGGAACAGAAGCAAGCCTCCGGCGATGCGGAAGGCGGAAATCGAGATACCGATGGTGGTCAGGATCGATTCGCCCGCAAAGCCGAAGATCATCATCAGAAGGCCCGCGATGACCAGCGACCGGAAGCCGATGCGCCGACGCTGCGCCGCGCTCATCCCGGGGGTCAGGGCGATGAAGACCGGCGCCAGACCCACGGGGTCGATCACCACGAACAGCGTGACGAAGGCGGTGACATAAAGCGACAGATCCATGGGTGCTTATCGCCCGCCCCTCGTGTCCTGCCAACCCGGATACGGGTCGGGCACCATGTCAAAATGACGTCAGTTTGTTTCAGAACAAGCATCGGCGTCGCGAATTGCCGCAAGTGGGGTTTCGCTGCGGGGTGCGAGGCTCTATATTCCGGCAGATTGGTTGAACCCAGGTCATTGGCCTGATCCTGGAACTGGAGAACTGAAATGCACATGCCGTCCCCCATGGCTCTGCTCGTCATTGCCGTCGTGGTCCTGGTCCTGTTCGGCCGTGGCAAGGTTTCCTCGCTGATGGGCGAAGTCGGCAAGGGAATCACCGCCTTCAAGAAGGGCATCAACGATGGCAACGCGGAAACCCAGGCCGAGCGCAATGCCGCACTCGACCAGCCGGTTCCGCCCGTCCAGCCTGTCCAGCACGCCCAGCCCGTGCAGCCGGTTCATCAGGCCCAGCCCGTCCCGGGCACCGAGGCCCGCGACGTGACCCCGCAGAACGACACGCGCGTCTGATCCCGAAACCGGGACAGGGGTTCCAGAATGCTTGATGTCGGGTGGAGCGAACTGCTGCTGATTGGCGTCATCGCGCTGATCGTCATCGGTCCCGAGGATTTGCCGAAGCTGTTTCACACCCTGGGCCGCATCACGGCCCGGGCACGGTCCATGGCGCGCGAATTCACAAGCGCGATGGAAGATGCGGCCAAGGGCAGCGGCATCAACGACGTGACCAAGGACCTGAAGACCCTGACTTCGAAAAAGTCGCTGGGGCTGGACGCGCTGGACCGCGCGGCCACCAAGTTCGAGCAGTGGGATCCCAAGGCCAGCCTGGACAAGACGACCCGCGCCACGCCCGATCCTGCCGCACCCGCGCCTGCCGATACCCGGCCGATGGACGCGCCGCCGGTTCCCGCCGCCTTGCAGGCCGCGAACGAACCCACGCCGGCACCGGCCCTGGCCGCAACGGACAGTCCGCGCCGCATTGCAGGCGTCCGGCGTTCGGACATGAAGGACCATTAAGTGGCATCGCAAGACGTCGATGAGCTGGACGACAGCTCGGCCCCGCTGATCGAGCATCTCAAGGAACTGCGGACCCGGCTGGTCTGGTCGGCCCTGGCCTTCGTGGTGGCGATGATCCTGTGCTATCTGGTCTGGAACCCGATCTACAACTTCCTGACTGTCCCGATCTGCGCCGCGCTTGAAGACCGGGGGCAGGAATGCGGCCTGATCCTGTTGAAGCTGCAGGAAGGCTTCACCGTCGCGCTGCGCATCTCGTTCTTCGGGGGCTTCATCCTGGCCTTCCCGATCATCGCCTATCAATTGTGGCGCTTCGTCGCCCCGGGGCTTTACCGCAGCGAGAAGCGGGCCTTCCTGCCCTTCCTCGTCGCCTCGCCCGTGATGTTCGCGATCGGGGCCGCCTTCGCCTATTACGTCATCCTGCCGATGGTGTTTTCCTTCTTTCTGGGCTTCCAGCAAGGGCCGCTGTCGCTGCCCGACGATGCCGCGGCCCCCGCGAACAGCACCAACCTGGCGGGGATCGTCTTCCAGGGTTCGGTCAGCGAATACCTGAACCTGACCACCCGATTCATCCTGGCGTTCGGGCTGTCCTTCCAGTTGCCGGTGGCGCTTGCGCTGATGGGACGGGCGGGGCTTGTTTCCGCGCAGACGCTGGCCAGCACGCGGCGCTATGCCATCGTCATCATCCTGACGCTGGCCGCCTGCCTGACGCCGCCGGACGTGGGCAGCCAGCTTGTGCTGTTCTCGGTCATCTACGGGCTTTACGAGATCTCGATCCAGATCGTCCGCCAGATCGAGAAGAAGCGCGAAAAGGAACTGCGCGCCCAAGGGTTGTGGGTCGAGGACGAGTGATGCGGGACGTGCCCGAAACCGATGCCCTGACCCGCATCGCAGCGGCGCTGGAGCGGCTGGCCCCGCCCCCCGTTCCCGCGCCCAGCTTTTCGGAAGCCGTGGCCTATGTCTGGCATCCCGATCCCGACAGGCTGGAAGCCGTGCAGACGGTCAGCCGCGTCGATCTGGTGCAGTTGATCGGCATCGACCGGGCCAAGCGGACCCTGCTGGACAACACCCTGCAATTCGCGCGCGGCTTCGGGGCGAACAACGCCCTGTTGTGGGGCGCGCGGGGGATGGGCAAGTCGTCGCTGGTCAAGGCCGTTCATGCCGAGGCCGTGGCCCAGGGCCTGCCGCTGGTCCTGGTGGAAATCGCCCGTGACGACCTGGGTTCGGTCAGTCGCCTGCTGGCGATCCTGGGACGTGCGACGGACAAGCGGTTCCTGCTGTTTTCCGACGACCTGTCCTTCAGCCACGACGATACGCAGTACAAGTCGCTGAAGGCGGTGCTGGACGGCGGGATCAGCGGGCGTCCCGCGAACGTGATCCTCTACGCCACCTCGAACCGCCGCCACCTGATGCCGCGCGACATGATCGACAACGAACGCGCCACCGCCATCCATCCCGGCGAGGCGGTCGAGGAAAAGGTATCCCTGTCGGACCGCTTCGGGCTGTGGCTGGGCTTCCACCCTTGTTCGCAGGACGAATACCTGGCGATGGTGCGCGCCTATTGCGACACCTATGGCCTGGGGATCACGACCGACGCCCTGCGGGCCGAGGCGATCGAATGGCAGGCCACGCGCGGCGCGCGGTCGGGCCGGGTGGCCTGGCAGTTCTTCACGGACCTGGCCGGCCGGCACGGCATCGCGGTCTAGTCCAGCGGCAGCGGCGGGGTATCGCCGCTTTCTTCAAGATGCCAGACCGCCTGCCACCGTCCCGCGCGGCGGTCCAGCGTCAGGTAGTTCCGTTCAGCGACATAACGGTGCTTCTGCCCTGGCAGCGGCTTGATGCGGATCGGATGGCCCTTGAGCGGCGCATCGCCCAAGCCTGCGAACAGCCCCAGCACCCTCGCATAGGCCTTGGGCGGAGCGCGGTGCGAGATGCCCGAGGCGACGAGCTGGTGGACCAGGCTGTCATCCGGCCCCATCTCGGCCCGCGTGGCCAGGTGGATCTCGCCCGACAGCACGGTGACGGGGGCCGTCTTGCGCATCCGCAGGACAGCGCCCAGCATCCGCCGCCATTCGTCGCGATGCGCATGGCTTTGCCACTGGTCGCGAAGGTCGTCCTCGTAATGCTGCATCCGGGGGATCATCATCATGGCCGATTCCAGCAGCGACAGGCGCGGCCCCAGCAGCGGCACGCTGGACACCATGAAGACGTGATCGCCCATGGGCTGCAGCGCATCCATCGCCTTCCATCCCGCCTCGCCCATGATCCGGTGGCGATGGCGTTCCGACCGCAGGTCCGGCGCGAACAGCGTTGCGCCCGGCAGGTCGCGCCGCCAGCCCAGGGCGCTGCCCGTCGGGTCCGTGAACAGCGCCGGCACGTCAGCCTCGGTCGCGCCGTGCTGGAACAGCAGATACATCTGCCGCGCCACGCGGAACAGGGCCTGCCCCACCGCCGAAGCCGTGCGGCTTTCCGGCAAGGATCCCCAGCCGTCGCAGATGTCGTGGTCGTCCCAGACCGACAGCGACGGCACGCAGGCAAGCAGGTT
Organism: Paracoccus sp. AK26; assembly: GCF_011801365.1. Taxonomy (NCBI): domain Bacteria; kingdom Pseudomonadati; phylum Pseudomonadota; class Alphaproteobacteria; order Rhodobacterales; family Paracoccaceae; genus Paracoccus; species Paracoccus sp. AK26. The sequence continues at coordinate 756,850 of NZ_CP041041.1, read as the reverse complement.
CGCACAGCCTTCGGCAGCCAGCACCATCATGTAGCGTTCCGCGAACTTGCGCTGCAGGTAAAGGGTCAGGTCGTCGAGATCGTCGGGCGACGGGTCTTCGGGAACATGGTCCGGCCAGTCCTGGGTCAAGGGATGGCCGTGGGTCGCCTCGTCCGCATAGATCTGGTCGCCGCCCTGCAACAGCAGCGCGAAAGGCGCGCGGCGGTGATCCGCTTCCAGCCGCGCCCACATCAGGTTCCGCTCGGCCGATTCGCGGTCCAGGTCGCCGTTCTCCTCGCCGTTGCAGGACACGAAGGCGATGCGGATGTCGCCGTCCAGCCGGGTGACGACGGCGTGGTCGCGCCCGTTGAGGTGATAGCCCCTCTCGGCCGTGGTCAAGGTAAAGTCGTGCCGCCAGACTGCCAGCCCGGCGACTTGGGCAAGCAGGACCGGCTGGCAGTCACCCCTGGCAGTCCGAAGCGAACCGGGCGACGCAGCGCCTTGCGGCGTGACCGTGACGGCCGCAAGGTGCAGGCCATTGGCATCGCAGCCCCGAAAATGCAGGATCGGACCCGCGAAACCCTTGTCTTGAACCATATGTTGCGTCTTGTCCTGTCTGCCCCTTGAAGTTTCTAGATAGGCGGCCGGACGAAGATGTCACCCCCCAGCCCGGATCCCAGCGGTTTGTCGCGGGCCAGGGCGTCGCCAAGCCGCGACAGGTCGGGCACCAGCGGGAACAGGTCGGCCTGCAGGGCATGGTAGATGTCGGGCTTGCCCTGGAACTGGGCGCCGGGGGCCGGCCCACCCGGCTCGGGGAACCAGCCGCCCCGGTCATGGTCGATCAACCGGTCATCGGCAAAACGCCACAGGCGGCGATACCATGCCTCGTCCTCGGGGCGCGCGTCCAGCTTGATAAGGGCTGCAAGCGCGCCGATCCCCTCGGTCACGGGCCACCAGTAGCGGTCGGGCCGCGCGACCCGGCCGTCGTGGTCCAGCGTATAGGCCAGCCCGCTGCCGTCCAGCCACGCGTCACGAAGCGCCGTTTCCACCAGCAGCTGGGCCTGGGCGGGCGCGTCGCCCTGCGGACGGCCCGCCAGATCCCAGCAATGCAGCAGCAGCCGCGCCATTTCCAGCGAATGGCCCGGCGTGGTGCCGGCGGGGCGAAACATCGGGTTGCCTTCATAGCCCGGATCGGGCCGCCAATCCGCGTCGTAATGTTCCGGGATGCGCCAACCGTTGCGCGCCGCCTGCCCGGCGATGAAGAAGTCCAGGATCCCTTGAGCCCGTCGCAGGTATTCCCCTTCGCCCGTCGCCTCGAAGGCGGCCAGCAGCGCCTCGACCCCGTGCATGTTGGCGTTCATGCCGCGATAGGTGGAAAAGGGCTGCCAGTCGCGCGTGAATTCGTCGCGGAACAGGCCCGCCTCCGCGTCCCAGAAACGATCATCGAGCACTTGCGCGATATCGGCCAGCAGCCGGTCCGCGTCGGGATGGCCCACCAGCTTCGCGGTCGAGGCCGCCAGCAGCACGAAGACATGGCCATAGGCCAGCTTGGTGTCGTCAGCCACCTGCCCGTCCCGCAGCGACCAGACATAGCCGCCGTGCCGGTCGTCGCGATGGGCACGCCACAGTTGATCCATCCCCCTGTCGATGATCCCGGCCCGGTCCGGCCGGCCGGCCAGATGCCCCAGCCCAAAGGAATGGACCAGCCGCGTCGTCACATGCAGTTCCTGAAGGCCGCCTTCCACCGGGCGTCCCGCATCGTCCAGCGGCAGGAAGCCCCCGCCCGGTCCCACGCAGGCATCAAAGGCATCAAGCGCGCGAAGGGCATCCTGCACCAGGAAGGCACGGTGGGCGGCATCGTCCCGCCAAAATCCGCCTTCGCCGCCCAAGGTCGTCCTGTCCATGATCCTGCCCCCCTGCCGTTCAGGGGCTGAACTTGCAGGCCGCGCTGACCGCTTGCAAACGATTTTGTGATCCACCCCTTGCAATTTGTCGCAGCCTGGTCCAGATTGCGTCCCAGCGGGACCGGGCCCCTCTGGCGACACTGTGTCGTGATGTCGGACCGCATCGAGCGTGCCTCGATGCAAGTGGCCCTGACCGACGAAGCCCTTGGCATCGAAGCACTAAAGCAACGATGAGGGCAATATGGAATTTCTGTTTCTGCTGGTGCTCGGCAAGCCGCTGTGGATGTGGCTGCTGTTCATCACACTTGTGGTCGCGCTGCTGGCCTTTGACCTGGGGGTTCTCCACAAGGACGACCACGAGATCGGCGTTGCGGAAAGCCTCCGCATGTCGGCGATGTATATCGTGCTGGGCCTTGGCTTTTCGGGCTTCATCTACTGGCAGATGGGGACCGAGGCGACGGCCCAATACCTGACCGCTTTCGTGGTCGAAAAGACGCTGGCGATGGACAACATCTTCGTCATCGCGCTGATCTTCGGCTTTTTCGCCATCCCCCGGGAATACCAGCACCGCGTGCTGTTCTGGGGCATCCTGGGCGTGATCATCCTGCGCGGCATCATGATCGGCCTGGGCGCGACGATCGTCGAGAACTATCACTGGGTGCTTTACCTGTTCGCGCTGTTCCTTGTGTTTACCGGCATCAAGATGCTGTTCACCAAGGAAGGCTCGCACGACCTGCATGACAACAAGCTGGTGCAGTTCATGCGCCGCCGCTTCCATGTCACGGACGAGTTCCACGGCCACAACTTCATCGTGAAGCTGCCCGATCCCAAGACCGGCAAGATCGTGCGCCATGCGACGCCCCTGCTGCTGGCCCTGATCATGATCGAGATCGCGGACCTGGTCTTTGCCGTCGACTCGGTGCCGGCCGTGTTCACGATCACCACCGATCCCTATATCGTCTACACCTCGAACATCTTCGCGATCCTGGGCCTTCGGGCGCTGTATTTCGCCCTTGCCGCGATCCTGCACCGCTTTGCCTACCTCAAGTATGCGCTGTCGCTGCTGCTGGTCTTCATCGGGTCCAAGATCTTCATCGCCGACCTGATGGGCTGGGAAAAGTTTCCGCCGACCTGGTCGCTGGGCATCACCTTCGCGATCCTGGGCGCGGGCATCGTCTTCTCGTTGTGGAAGACCAACGGGACCAAGCCGGAACCGCTGCCGTCGGGACCGTCGGCGAAGTAACCGAAACACGCCGGCAAGGCGCCCGACCGGCGCCTTGTCTGCCGATTCCGTCCAGCAAGCGGCCTTCATGCCTTTGCACTGGCGCGCGCTTCGTGCAGATTGCGTAAAGCCCGATTAGTTGGACAAAGTGAACCGATGCTTCTGGAAATTCTCATCGTCCTGCTTTTGACGATGTTCAATGGCGTTCTGGCCATGTCCGAACTGGCCATCGTCTCGGCCCGGCCGGCGCGCCTGAAGGTGATGGCGGCCGAAGGCAGCACCGGGGCGCAGACGGCACTGGAACTTGGGGCCGAACCCGGCCGCTTCCTGTCCAGCGTCCAGATCGGCATCACCCTGGTGGGTGTGTTGTCGGGTGCGTTCTCAGGTGCCACGTTGGGCGCGCGGCTGTCCGCGGCACTGATGGCGAACGGCCTTTCGCCCGCCTTGTCCCAAGCCCTGGGCGTCGGCGGCGTGGTCGTGCTGATCACCTATCTGTCGCTGATCATCGGCGAACTGGTGCCCAAGCAGATCGCCCTTCGTTCGCCCGAGGGTGTGGCCAGCCGCATCTCTCCGCTGATCCTGTTCATCTCGCGGATCGCGGCGCCGATCGTCTGGATCCTGGACATCTCAGGCCGGCTGGTGCTGCGCCTGCTGGGACAGTCCGGCGAATCCGACCGCGGCATTTCGGACGAGGAAATCCGCGTCATGCTGTCCGAGGCCCGCAGCGCCGGCGTCATCGAACCCGCCGAAACCGAGATGATCGCCGGCGTGATGCGGATCGCCGACCGATCCGCCCGCGGCCTGATGACCCCCCGCCACGAGGTCGAGACGGTGGACGTGGCCGACCCCGCCCCGGAGGTCCTGCAACGGTTCCGCGACAGCCGCCGGTCGCGCCTTCTGGTGCGCGACGGGACGGACGACGACATCATCGGCGTCATCACCCTGCGCGAGCTTCTGACCGAGGACACGACCGACCTGCGCCCGCTGGTGCAGGAAGTGCCAGTCATCCGCGAAGGGCTGCCCGCGCTGAGCGTGATCGAGGAATTGAAGGCCAGTCCCGCGCATATGCTGCTGGTTTATGACGAATACGGCCATTTCGAAGGGGTCGTGACGGCGATGGACCTGCTCGAGGCGATCGCGGGCGATTTCCCCGAACCCGGCGACGACGAACCCAAGGCCGTGCAGCGCGAGGACGGAAGCTGGCTGGTCGCGGGCTGGATGCCCGCCGATGAGTTCGCCGAGATGATCGGCATCTCGCTGCCCGAGGATCGGGGCTATGAATCGGTCGCGGGCCTTGTGCTGGACCGGGCGGGCGTCCTGCCCGACGTGGGCGCGCATGTCACGCTGGCCAACTGGCGGATCGAGGTGGTGGACCTTGACGGGCGCCGGATCGACAAGCTGCTGGTGTCGCAGCTTGCCGAAGCCTGATGGCGGTCAGGCCGCGCGCCGGTCGCGGCCGATGCCCAGCAGCTGATAGATCACCAGGGCCGCCAGCGTCGACGTGCCGATGCCGCCCAGGGCGAAGCCGCCGATGTTCACGGTGAAATCGCCCGCGCCCAGGATCAGCGCGACCCCCACGGTGAACAGGTTCCGCGGGTCCGAAAAGTCGACCCGGTTGTCCACCCAGATCCGCGCCATCGCGGATGCGATCAGCCCGAAGACCGACACGGCCAGCCCCGCCAGCACCGGCGCGGGGATCGTCTGCAGGATCGCGCCGAACTTGGGCGACAGGCCCAGCAGGATCGCGATGGCGGCGGCCACCGGGAAGATCAGCGTGGAATAGACCTTGGTCATCGCCATGACGCCGATGTTTTCGGCATAGGTCGTGACGCCGGTCCCGCCCCCTGCCCCGGCGATCATCGTGGCCAGCCCGTCGCCCAGGAAACCCCGGCCGATATAGCGGTCCATGTTTTGCCCGGTAATGGATCCAAGCGCCTTGATATGGCCCAGGTTCTCGGCCACCAGGACAACGGCGACGGGGGCGATCATGCTGATCGCGGTCCAGTCGAATTGCGGCGTCGTGAAGTTGGGCATCCCGAACCAGGCAGCAGCGCCGACCCGGCCGAAGTCGATGCCGGGCACCAGCCCCGCGCCATTGCCGAAGACCAGCACCAGCAGGTACCCGAAGCCAAGCGCGATCAGGACCGCGATCCGGCGCGTCGTCCGGCCGCCATAGGCCGACACCATCGCCATGCACAGGACCGTGGCAAGGGCGATGAACAGATGCGCCATGCTGCCCTTCAATTGCCCCACTGCCACGGGCGCAAGGTTCAGGCCGATGGACACGCCGATCGCGCCCGTCACGGCGGGCGGCATCAGCCGTTCCACCCAGCCCGACCCGATCGCCATGACCAGAAGCCCGATCAGCGCATAGACCAGCCCCGCCGCGATGATCCCGCCCAAAGCCACGCCGATGTTGGGGTTGGCCCCGCCGCCCGCAAAGCCCGTTGCGGCCATCACCACGGCGATGAAGGCGAAGGACGACCCGAGGTAGCTGGGCACCCGCCCGCCGGTGATCGCAAAGAACAGCAGCGTGCCGATGCCGGAAAAGAACACCGCCACATTGGGATCGAAGCCCATGATCAGCGGCGCCAGGATCGTTGATCCCGACATGGCCAGCAGGTGCTGCAGGCTCATCGGGACGGCGGCGGACCAGGCAAGCCGTTCATTGGGAAGGACCGTCGCGCCGGTGGCCGGCCGCCAGTTTGGAAAATAGCCCATCGTCTTCTCTTGTCGTGATTCTGGCGGCAGGATTAGCCGATCCGGGCGCGCAGACCAATTGCCGAAGGTCTTGCCGGCAGGGACGGCCGCACAAGGAAAAACCCCCGCCTTTGGGGCGGGGGTCGAAGCGGTCAGGCTGTGCGCGGGGATTATTCGCGGTTGCCCATGAACTGCAGCAGGAACATGAACAGGTTCAGGAAGTCCAGGTACAGCTGCAAGGCGCCCATGATGGCGGTCTTGCCCAGGAAGTCACGGTCGGAACCCGCCAGTTGCAGATAGGTGTTCTTGATGTTCTGCGTGTCATAGGCGGTCAGGCCGGCGAAGATCAGCACGCCCAGGACCGAGATCGCGAACTGCATCCCCGACGACTGCAGGAAGATGTTCACGATCGAGGCGACGATCAGGCCGATCACGCCCATGATCAGGAAGCTGCCCCAGCCCGAGATGTCCTTCTTCGTGGTATAGCCCCACAGCGACAGGCCCGCAAAGGCGATCGCCGTCACCAGGAAGGTCTGCACGATCGAGGTTCCGGTGAAGACCAGGAAGATCGAGCTGATCGAGACGCCCATCAGCGCCGCGAAGCCATAGAACAGCATCGTCGCCGCCTGCACCGACAAGCGGTTCAGCGCCGCCCCAAAGGCAAAGACGACCAGCAGCGGCGCGAACATCACCACCCATTTCAGGGGCGAGGCATAAAGCGCCGTTCCCAGCTGGGTCAGCTGCCCCGACGCGTCAACAGCGGCGGTGCTGATGCCATAGGCGGCGACGGCGGTTACACCCATGCCGACCGCCATCAGCCCATAAACCTTGTTCATGTAGGCCCGCAGCCCTTCGTCGATCACACCCTGGCGGGCGCCGACACTCTGCGTGGTGCGGTAAGTGTTGTAATCTGCCATCAACCTCTCCCATAAGATCTGCCGGACATGGCCGGTTTATGGCCTCCATATTGGCATGATATCGGCGTGATTCAATGCCGGTATGGCGCCAAAGCAGCGCCGACTTACGTAGATGTTACATTGTCAGGATGATCTTGCCCACCGACCTGCGACTGCGCAGCAGATCGAAGGCCTGCGCCACCCGTTCCAGGGGCATGGCCTCCCCCACCACGGGGTTCAGGCGGCCTTCCTGGAACATGGTGAACAGGGCCTTCATGCTGGATGACATGGCCTGGGGATCCAGCACGGAATAGCCGCCCCAGTACAGGCCGTGGATGGCGATGTTCTTGACCAGGGCATGGTTCAGCGGCAGCACCGGGGGCTTGCCGCCGGCAAATCCGATCGCCAGGAAGCGTCCGCCCGGGCGCATGGCGCGAAACGCGGCCTCGCCCGCGCTGTCGCCCACGGCATCATAGACCACATCCACGCCACCAAGGTCGCGCAGCGCGGACTTGAGGTCGGGGCGATCGGCGCTGTCGATGACGGCCTCGGCCCCCGCCGCGCGCACCACCTCCAGCCGGTCCGCGCCGCGCGCCACGCCGATGACGCGCGCGCCCAGGGCGCGGCCGATCTCGACCGCGGTCAGGCCCACGCCGCCCGCCGCGCCCAGGACAGCCAGCGTCTCGCCCGGCTGCAGGTTCGCGCGATGCGTCAGCGCCAGGTGGCTGGTCCCATAGGCGATCTGGAACCCGGCCGCCTGTTCGAATGACATCGTCGCGGGGATCGGAAGGCAGGCTGCGGCAGGGACGGCCACGACCTCGGCCAGGGTGCCCGGCGAAAGAACCGCAACCCGGTCCCCTTGGGCAAGGCCGCTGCCGCTTGGCGCCCTGATAACCTCGCCCGCGCCTTCCAGGCCCGGCACATAAGGGGGGTCCTGGCGTTCCTGGTATTCGCCCCGCGCCTTCAGCAGGTCCGCGAAGTTCAGCGCGGCGGCACGGACGCGCACCAGGACCTCGTCGGGTCCGAGCTTGGGCGCGGGACCGGACGAAAGCACCGGATCTCCCCCCAGTTGTTCAACCGTTGCGATTCGGATCCGGGCCGAACCTTCGGACGTGGAAGTTTTCGCCAAGTCTTTTATCCCCTTACCAGAAGACCACCGCCGCCCGCGTTGGACCTGTCTTTTTGGTCAGAACCGGGGCCGTTAACCAGGTTAACACTCGAAAATTGAGGAAAGTTAAGATACTGCTTCCTTAGATTGCACGAGGTTCAAGGTGGTAACGATGAAACACGGTGTTGATGTTCATGTTGGAAAGCGCATTCGCCATCGTCGCTGGATGATCGGGATGACCCAACAGCAGCTGGCCGACAAGGTTGGTATCAAGTTCCAGCAAATCCAGAAATACGAAACTGGCATGAACCGGGTTTCCGCGTCGCGTCTGTGGGATATCGCCCGCGCGGTGGACGTGCCCGTCAGCTTCTTCTTCGAAGGCCTGCACGAGGGCGACATTCCCGAAGGCGTGGCGGGCGACATCCTGGCCGACAAGGAGGCGCTGCAACTGGTCCGCGCCTATTACACGATGCCGGTCGCGCAGCGCCGCCAGATCTTCGAACTGGCCCGCGTCCTGTCCGACGCGGCCTGACAAAGGCGACGGCGCGGGCCCATGCGCCGTCACGGTTCTGTCACGGCTTTCGCCGCCAAATCCGCTTCGCCGCCACTGGCAGGGCAATCCCGTTCGGGTTAGTCCTGACCCGTGGTGGATCGGATCAGGGGGCAGCCATGCGGGACGCGCAGGACATCATCGACACGGCGCACCGGATGGCCGACGCCGCACGCACGGCCATCCTGCCTTACTTCCGCACCGACATTTCGGCCGACAACAAGTGGCAGACCGGCTTTGACCCCGTGACCGAGGCCGACCGCGCCGCCGAACGTGCCATGCGCGATGTCCTGGCCCGCCTGCGCCCCGACGACGCCATCCTGGGCGAGGAATATGGCGCAAGCCCCGGCACAAGCGGCCTGACCTGGATCCTCGACCCGATCGACGGCACCCGCGCCTTCCTGTGCGGCGCGGCAAGCTGGGGCGTGCTGATCGGCCTGTCGGACGGCCAGGACATCATCTATGGCCTGATCGATCAGCCCTATACACGCGAGCGGTTCGAGGGCGGCCTGGGCCAAGCCAGGCTTCTGACCGACGCCGGCGCGCGTTCTCTGGCCGTGCGGCCGGCGACGAATCTGGCGGGCGCGACGCTGCTGACCACCTATCCCGAAGTGGGCACCCCGGACGAGGCCGCGGCATTCCGCCGGGTCGCCGCGCAGGTCCGGCTGACGCGATACGGGCTGGACTGCTATGGCTATGCGCTGCTGGCCTTGGGCCAGGTGGATCTGGTGATCGAGGCCGGCTTGCAAAGCTACGACATCGCGGGGCCGCTGGCCGTGGTGCGGGCGGCGGGCGGCATTGTCACTGACTGGCAGGGCGGGCCCGCCCAAGGCGGCGGCCAGGTCATCGCCGCGGCCACCCCTGCCCTGCACCGCGCGGCCCTTGGGCTGCTGAACGGCCAGGGGGCGGCATGAACGACCAGACACCGATCCTCGACGACCAGACGGACGATGGCGACGAGTTCCTGCCCCGGCGAGAGCTTCTGGACCGAATCGACGCCGCCATCGAGGCTGGCGACACCGCCCTGCTGAACAGCCTGCTGGAGCCGATGCACGGCGCCGACATCGCCGACATCATCGAGCGCCTGGCCCCGGCCGAACGCCGCGCCTTCCTGACGCTCTATTCCGGCGAGATCGACGGAGAGATCCTGTCCGAGATCGACGACTCGATCCGGGACGAGGTGATCGAGCAGCTTCCCCCCGAGGTCGTGGCCGAGGCCGTCCGCGAGATGGACAGCGACGATGTCGTCGACCTGGTCGAGGACATGGACGAGCCGGACCGGCAGGAGATCCTGGCCGCGCTTGACGCCACCGACCGCGCCGCCGTCCAGCAGTCGCTGGCCTATCCCGAATATTCCGCCGGCCGGCTGATGCAGTCCGAGGTGGTCACCGCCCCCGAGCACTGGACCGTGGGCGAGGCCATCGCCTTCCTGCAGTCCGAGGACTGGCTGCCCGAGCAGTTCTACCATATCGTTTTGGTCGACCCGCGCCGCCATCCCATCGGCTATGTCACGCTTGGTCGGCTGCTGGCCTCGGCCCATTCCACGACGCTGCGCGACATCACCGAGGACAGCTTCCGCACCATCAGCGCCTTTGCCGATGAAGGCGACGTGGCCTATGTCTTCAACCAGTATCACCTGATCTCGGCCCCCGTGGTGGACCGCGACGACCGGCTGGTGGGGGTCATCACCATCGACGACGCCATGTCGGTGCTGGACGAGGAACACGAGGAGGACATCCTGCGCCTTGCCGGGGTGGGCGACGAATCCAGCCTGAACGACAGCGTGATGCAGACCGCGCGCCAGCGGGTGCCCTGGCTTGCCACGAACATCCTGACCGCGGTGGCGGCGGCATCCGTGATCGGGCTGTTCGAAAGCTCGATCGCGCAGCTTGTGGCCCTTGCGGTCCTGATGCCGATCGTGGCCTCCATGGGCGGCAATGCGGGCACGCAGACGCTGACCGTCGCCGTGCGCGGGCTGGCGACCAAGGGGCTGACCAAGGACAATTCGGTCCGCGTGATCCGGCGCGAGGTCCTGGTGGGAATCCTGAACGGCGCGATCTTCGGGCTGGCCATCGGGACCGTCACCTATCTGTGGTTCGCCAACTTCGGCCTGGGGGCGGTGATCGGGCTGGCGATGATCATCAACCTGACCATTGCGGCACTGGCCGGGATCCTCGTGCCGCTGACGCTGGAAAAGATGGGGGCGGACCCGGCGCTTGCCTCGCCCACCTTCGTGACGACCGTCACCGATGTCGTGGGCTTCTTCGCCTTCCTGGGCCTGGCGACGGTGATCCTGCTATGACCGCCACCGACAAGGCCGCCCTGCGCGCCCAGGCCCTGGCGGCGCGTGACAAGGGCGGGGATCAGGACGCGCTGACCCAGGCGCTGATCGCCGCCTTGGCGCCGCATCGGGGACGGGTGCTGTCGGGATACTGGCCGATGCGGGGGGAACCCGACCCGCGCCCTGCGATGGAGGCGCATGACGGGCCCCTCTGCCTGCCGGTGGTGCCGGGCAAGGCCGTGCCGCTGGTGTTTCGCCAATGGCAGGGAGAGCCGCTGGTACCCGGCCCCTTTGGCACCTTTCATCCCGCCGAATCGCAGCCCGTCCTGACGCCCCAGGTTCTGATCGTGCCGCTGGCAGGCTTCGACCGGCAGGGAAACCGCATCGGCTATGGCGGCGGGTATTACGACCGCACGCTGCAATTGCTGCGCGAATCCGGTCCCGTGGCCGCGATTGGCTTGGCCTTCTCGGTGCAACAGCTTCCCGCCATCCCCGCCGAGCCCTTCGATCAGCCCTTGGACCTGATCGTCACCGACCGCGGCTGCATGGTCCCCTGCCGATAAATCCGCAGGCTTGTCGCGCTTTTGCAACAGTTGTGCAAAAGCCTGGGATGACCCTGGGACAAGGCTGTGGATAAGCTTGGGAGAGTGGTTCGCAAGCCCCTGCGCAACATGGCGGATTCCGGATCATCGGGCTGTTGATGACGCCGCGGCGCATGGGCCTGTGTGCGAATCTGCGGCGCCTTCCGGTGACCTTGTGTCAACGGGATTCCGGGGTCTGTTAACCAAATAATTGGGTTGAAACAACCCTTCTGCGGGATCAATCTAGTGGTCTGTAGCGTTGGTCATACTAGATGTGGTGGCACCTAGAACGACCACCCCCAAGGGCCGACGCCTCTGCAACCGACGCTGGCGGGCATCTGCCTGCACCCTTTTCGCATTGCCGGATGGGGTTGGCACACTGCTGCCGGGCGCAGGTCGCGGATCGAGGGACGAGGACATGAAAGGGCCACGCGCATGAAGATCGAACGGCGTTTCACCACCCCCCAATGGGGCGCCTATGGCGACATCGGCTTCACGACCACGACCAGCGAAATCCGCAATCCCGACGGCAAGATCGTTTTCCGCAACGACCAGGTCGAGATCCCCGCAGGGTGGAGCCAGGTCGCCAGCGACGTGATCGCCCAGAAGTATTTCCGCAAGGCGGGCGTTCCGGCCTGCCTGAAGCGCGTCAAGGAAAAGGGCGTCCCCGAGTTCCTGTGGCGCAGCATCCCGGACGAGGATGCCCTGGCCGCCCTGCCTGCCGACCAGCGCTACGGCGGAGAGACGAGCGCCCGGCAGGTCTTTGACCGGCTGGCTGGCGCCTGGACCTATTGGGGTTGGAAAGGCGGGTATTTTTCCAACGAAGAAGACGCCCGCGCCTATCACGACGAGATGCGCTTCATGCTGGCGCGCCAGATGGCAGCGCCGAACAGCCCGCAATGGTTCAACACCGGGCTGCACTGGGCTTACGGCATCGACGGCCCGTCGCAGGGGCATTTCTACGTCGATTACAAGACCGGCAAGCTGGTGAAATCCGACAGCGCCTATGAACATCCCCAGCCGCATGCCTGCTTCATCCAGTCGGTCAGCGACGACCTGGTGAACGAAGGCGGCATCATGGACCTGTGGGTCCGCGAGGCGCGGCTGTTCAAGTATGGCTCGGGCACCGGCACCAACTTCTCCTCGCTTCGTGGCGAAGGGGAACGGCTGTCGGGCGGCGGCAAGTCCAGTGGCCTGATGGGGTTCCTCAAGATCGGCGACCGCGCGGCGGGCGCGATCAAATCGGGCGGCACCACGCGCCGCGCGGCCAAGATGGTGATCTGCGACATGGATCACCCCGATATCGAGGCCTTCATCAACTGGAAGGTCATCGAGGAACAGAAGGTCGCATCCCTTGTCGCCGGATCCAAGGCGCATGAGGCGCGGCTGAACGACATCTTCGCCGCCATCCGTTCGGGCGACGGCGAGACGGACCCGGCGAAAAACGACGGCCTGAAATCCGCGATCCGCGCCGCCAAGCGCGCGATGATCCCCGAAACCTATGTCAACCGCGTGCTGCAATACGCGCGCCAGGGCTTCGACAGCATCGAATTCCCGACCTATGACACGGACTGGGATTCGGAAGCCTATGTCAGCGTCTCGGGCCAGAACTCGAACAACTCGGTCCGGGTGACGGATGCCTTTCTGCAGGCCGTGCGCGACGATGCGCCTTGGGAACTGATCCGCCGCACCGACGGCACGGTCGCCAGGACCGTCAGCGCGCGCGAGCTGTGGGACCAGATCGGCCATGCCGCATGGGCCTGCGCTGATCCCGGCATCCAGTTCCACGATACGGTGAACGCCTGGCACACCTGCCCCGAGGACGGGCCGATCCGGGGCAGCAACCCGTGCAGCGAATACATGTTCCTGGACGACACGGCCTGCAACCTGGCTTCGATGAACCTGCTGACCTTCTTCGACGAAGGGCGCTTCGACGCCGATGCCTATGTCCACGCCACCCGGCTATGGACCGTCACGCTGGAGATCAGCGTGCTGATGGCGCAGTTCCCGTCGAAGGAGATCGCGCAGCGTTCCTATGACTTCCGCACGCTGGGTCTGGGCTATGCCAATATTGGCGGTCTCTTGATGAACATGGGCCTGGGTTACGACAGCGACCAGGGCCGCGCGCTGTGTGGCGCGCTGACGGCGATCATGACCGGCGTGGCTTATGCGACAAGCGCCGAGATGGCGGCGGAATTGGGCGCCTTCCCCGGATATGCGCAGAACGCCGGTCATATGCTGCGGGTGATCCGCAACCACCGCGCGGCGGCCCATGGCACCGGCGCCTATGAGGGCGTCAACGTGGCCCCGGTGGAACTGGACGGCGACAACTGCCCCGATGCCCGCCTTGTCGCCATCGCGCGCCAGGCCTGGGATCAGGCCCTGGCCCTGGGCGAGGATCACGGCTACCGCAACGCCCAGGTCACGGTGATCGCGCCGACCGGCACCATCGGCCTGGTCATGGACTGCGACACCACGGGGATCGAACCCGACTTCGCCCTGGTCAAGTTCAAGAAGCTGGCGGGCGGCGGCTATTTCAAGATCATCAACCAGTCGGTTCCCGCTGCCTTGGCGACCCTCGGCTATGCCCCCGCGCAGGTCGAGGAGATCGTGGCCCATGCCGTCGGCCACGCCACGCTTGGCAACTGCCCCGGCATCAACCACACCGCGCTTGCCGGCCATGGCTTCGGCCTGGCCGAGATCGAGAAGATCGAGGCGGCGCTTGCCACCGCCTTCGACATCCGCTTCGTCTTCAACCAGTGGACCCTGGGCGAGGATTTCTGCAAGGGCACGCTGGGCATCCCCGCCGACAAGCTGGCCGATCCCACCTTCGACCTTTTGCGCCACCTGGGCTTCACCCACGCCCAGATCGACGCGGCCAACGACCATGTCTGCGGCACCATGACACTGGAAGGCGCGCCTCATTTGCGCGCCGAACACCTGCCCGTCTTCGACTGCGCCAACGCCTGCGGCAAGACCGGCAAGCGCTACCTGTCGGTCGAAAGCCATATTCGCATGATGGCGGCGGCGCAGTCCTTCATCTCGGGCGCGATCAGCAAGACGATCAACATGCCCAACAGCGCGACCATCGCCGATGCGCTTGCGGCCTATGAACTGTCCTGGTCGCTGGGCATCAAGGCCAACGCGCTTTACCGCGACGGCTCCAAGCTGTCCCAGCCCCTGGCCTCGGCCCTGGTCGAGGATGACGAGGAGGCCGAGGAGATCCTCGCCACCGGCAGCGCCCAGGAAAAGGCCACCGTCATCGCCGAGAAGATCGTCGAGCGGATCATCGTCAAGGAGGCCGTCCGCAGCCACCGCGAAAAGCTGCCGCAGCGCCGCAAGGGATATACCCAGAAGGCGGTCGTGGGCGGGCACAAGGTTTACCTGCGCACCGGCGAATATGACGACGGCAAGCTGGGCGAGATCTTCATCGACATGCACAAGGAAGGCGCGGGCTTCCGGGCGATGATGAACAACTTCGCCATCGCCGTTTCCGTCGGGCTGCAATACGGCGTGCCGCTGGAGGAGTTCGTGGACGCCTTCACCTTCACCCGTTTCGAGCCGGCGGGCATGGTGCAGGGCAATGACAGCATCAAGAACGCGACCTCGATCCTGGACTATGTCTTCCGGGAACTGGCTGTGTCCTATCTGGACCGCACCGACCTTGCGCATGTCAAACCCGAAGGCGCCCGCTTCGACGACATGGGCGGAGGCGAACGCGAGGGCCTGAACGTCGCCCCCGTCAGCGAACAGGCCGAGTTGAAGTCCCTGACCATGCTGAAGCAGATCAGCAGCGCGGGATACCTGCGCAAGCGCCTGCCCCAGGATCTGATGGTGCTGCAATCGGGCGTCTCGACCACCGCGATCATTGCGGGCGACGGCGGCGCAGCGATCGACCTGCGCACGAAGGCCCGGATGCAGGGCTATGAAGGCGATCCCTGCGGCGAATGCGGAAACTATACCCTGGTCCGCAACGGAACCTGCATGAAGTGCAACACCTGCGGCGGAACAAGCGGCTGTAGCTGACAAGATTGGGTGGGGCGCGAAGCTGCAACTTCGCGCCCCGGCCGCCCCGCACCTCAATGCACCATGCGGGGCACGCCATTCCTTGGTCTATCGGGTCAAGTGTCTACCGATTACGGACTGGCGCAATAGGTGCTTCAACCTTCCACAGATTTACCCCCTGAGAATTACTAGGAACTGTGGATAAAGAAGGACTAGAGAGATGGCTGGAAAAAAGCCTGGTCAAAGCTCCGGCAACAATGGCGGAATATTCCAGGAACAAGGTCCGCGTGGAGGCAAGAGACCGAACTACACGACGGTACCAGACAATAAGCCGATGCCGCCCACAAGTAAGCCTGGCTCGACTTGGGTGCCGGTGAAGATCACGCCTACTAGCAGTCGCTAACAATTCTACTGTTCTGCTGTACTACGGCTTTTACAGGCCACAGAACAAAATAACCCTAGCCGTCGCCAGGTTATCGGCGGCGGCGCGCCGGCCCTTGCACAGATACAGTCAATTGAATGCGGAAGTGGCAGCCCGTAGGGGAGTCGAACCCCTCTTTTCAGGTTGAAAACCTGACGTCCTAACCGATAGACGAACGGGCCACTTTTTCGCGCTGCCCGTCTTTCCCGGGTGGCGTGGGGCGGTGTTTAGGCAAAGCTGCGGGGGGGTGCAAGCGGAAATTTCGGCTGCCGGACAAAAAACTTCGCGGGCCGGAATAGGCCGGTTTCGGACAGGTTGTCAGGCGCGAACAACGGGATGCTGCGCAGGCGCCGAAGCTGCCACGAAGGCCGCGCAACGGCGATCGGCCTCGTCCTGCGGGCCCTGCGCCCAGGGGCGGAAACGCAGGCGAAAGGCGGCCAGGCGGATGTCCTGGTCCACCTGCGGATAGCCGATGCGGTCCAGGCTGGGTGCCAGCGGCAGGTCGAACCCCTGCCCCGCCGGCAGCGCCAGGCCTTCGTGCGCAAGGCGGGTCCAGTCGAAGCGGGGACCGGGGTCGATCTTGCGGCCGGGGGCCATGTCGGAATGGCCGATCACGCTGCCGGGGCCAATCTGCCAGCGGGCCATGACCTGACGCAGCAGGCAGGCCAGCCCGTCCATCTGGCGCAGGGGAAAGGGGCGGTCGCCGGGATTGGCGATCTCGATCCCGATGGAGCGGGAATTGACGTCGTCGCGCCCTTGCCAGGACCCCGCACCCGCGTGCCAGGCCCGGCGATCCTCGGGGACCAGGGCCTCGGCACGGCCATCCTCATGGACCAGCCAATGTGCGCTGACCTCGGCCAAGGGATCGCACAGCCGCGCGCGCGCCTCGGCCGTGTCGGCCATGCCGGTATAGTGCAGCACGACCAGTTCGGGGCGTTGACCCCGGCGGTCGCCGTGGTTGGGGCTGGGAAAGCCCTCGCTCACAGCGGGGGCTGGTCGCCCGCCCGCATGGACTGGGGAACGATCACCACCGGGGCGTTCGCGCGCGGCGCAGGCGCAGTCTGGACCTTCTTGACCACGCGGACGCGGTTCACCCCCATCGTGGGCGGGATCGGCACGGGGCTCTGGCCAGCGATTTCGGCGGCGGTCGGGGCGTAGAAGGGGCGCGCGACGGGGATGGTCTGCGGCGGTTCGGCGGCCGTCACCAAGGCAGCCTCGCGCGCGGCGCGGTATTCGCCGTAGCGGGTCGGGCCGAAATTGTAGTTCGGGTTCCAGCCCAGGTGTTCGCCACAGCCGGCAAGCGCCAGCACCGAAAGGATCAGACAGCCGCGCATCACGCCTCCTGGATATGCCACTGGGGCGACCCTACCACCAGCGATCGGGCTTTGCCACAAATCCGGCGGCGCGTTCCAGGACAAGCGCGTGGTTCAGCAACTCGCCTTCCTCGAAGGGCTTGCCGAACATCTGCAGGCCCAGCGGCAGGCCCTGCTTGTCCAGACCCACGGGCACCGCGATCCCCGGCAGCCCAGCCAGGTTCAGCGTGACGGTGAAGACGTCGTTCAGATACATCTGCACCGGATCGCTGCTGTCCATTGCGCCGATGCCAAAGGCCGCGGTGGGCGTGGTCGGCGCCAGGATCGCGTCGATCCCCTGGGCAAAGGCGTTCTCGAAGTCGCGCTTGATCAAGGCGCGAACCTTGCGGGCGCGGTTGTAATAAGCGTCATAGAAGCCCGCCGACAGCACATAGGTGCCGATCATCACGCGGCGCTGAACCTCAAGCCCGAAGCCCTCGGCGCGGGTCTTTTCATACATCTCGGTGATGCCGTCGCCCTGACCCAGCTTCGCGCGGTGGCCATAGCGCACCCCGTCATAGCGGGCGAGGTTCGACGACGCCTCGGCAGGCGCGATCACGTAATAGGCGGGCAGCGCGTATTTCGTGTGCGGCAGGCTGATATCGACGATCTCGGCGCCGGCGTCGCGCAGCATCTCGGCGCCCTTGTGCCACAGCGCGTCGATTTCCGGGGGCATCCCTTCCACGCGGTATTCGCGCGGGATGCCGATGCGCTTGCCGCGGATGTCGCCGGTCAGCAGGGATTCGTAATCGGGAACGGCCACGTCGGCACTGGTCGAATCCTGCGGATCGACGGATGCCATCGCGCCCAGCATGATCGCCGCGTCGCGCACCGTCTTTGTCATCGGCCCGGCCTGGTCCAAGGACGATGCATAGGCGATCACGCCCCAGCGGCTGACCCTGCCATAGGTGGGCTTCAGCCCGACGATGCCGGTGAAGGCCGCAGGCTGGCGGATCGAGCCGCCGGTGTCCGTCCCGGTCGCCGCAAGGCACAGATCAGCCGCCACCGCCGCCGCCGACCCGCCCGAGGATCCGCCCGGCGTCAACTGCCGGTCGTCGACCTTCCAGGGGTTCACGGCGGGGCCGTAGCAGCTGGATTCGTTGGCCGAGCCCATCGCGAATTCATCCTGGTTCAGCTTGCCCAGCATCACCGCGCCCGCGTTCCACAGGTTCTGCGTCACGGTGGATTCATATTCCGGCCGGAAGCCTTGCAGGATCCGGCTTGCGGCCTGCGACGGCACGCCCTTGACGCAGAAGACGTCCTTGATGCCCAGGGGGATGCCCGTCAACGCCGTCGCATCGCCCGACTTGATCCGGGCGTCCGCTGCCTGCGCCATGTCGCGGGCCATGTCGGGCGTATGGTGGACAAAGGCGTTCAGCGCGCCTGCGGCGTCAATGGCCGAAAGGCAGGCCTCGGTCAGTTCGACGGCCGTGGTTTCGCCCTTGCGCAGCGCGTCGCGGGCGTCGGCGATGGTCAGGCTGTTCAGATCGGTCATTCCACCACCTTCGGCACGGCAAAGAAGCCCTCGCGCGCGTCGGGGGCGTTGGACAGGATCCTGTCGGCCATCTCTCCGGTGGTCACGACATCCTCGCGCCGCTTCAGGCGCATGGGGGTGACGCCCGTCATCGGCTCGACCCCGGTCACGTCCACTTCGTTCAGCTGTTCCATGAAATGCAGGATGCCGTTCAGTTCGCGCGCAAGCGCCGGCAGGGCGGCGTCATCGACCGCGATGCGCGCCAGATGCGCGACCTTGCGGGCCTGATCCTCGGTGATCGACATGGCGTTTCCTTTCGTTGGGCGCGGGTCTACAACCCCGGACGCGCCCCTGCAAGAACTGCGCAAAGGTCCGATGCAGCCGATCCTGTCCATCCTGCCCGTCATCGCGCTTGTGGCGCTTGGGCACCTGCTGCGCCGCTGGCGCATCATCGCCCCCGGAAGCTGGCCTGGGATCGAGCAGTTGGGCTTTCGCGTCCTGTTCCCGGCAATCCTGCTGGTCTCGATCTATCGCGCGGAACTGTCGGTCGGGGTGCTTGGCCGCTATCTTGGGGCGATGGCGGTGGCCTTCGCGCTGACGGGGGCGGTGGCGTTGCTGCTGCGCCGCCCGCTGGGGCTGGACAATCGGCGTGCGACATCGCTGTTCCAGGGGGCGCTGCGGTTCAATTCGCTTCTGATCCTGGCGGTGGCGGCGCAGGGGCTGGGACCGGCGGCGCTTGGCGATCTGGCGGTGGCGCTTGCCTTCCTGATCCCCGCCTTCAACATCGCTGCCATCGTGGCGCTGACCCTGCTGCCGGGGGCAGACGCAATCCGTCCCGGGCCAGGCTCTATGCGCCGGATCGGGTCCGAGATCGCGCGAAATCCCCTGGTCCTGGGATGTGCGGCGGGGCTTTTGCTGAACCTGTCAGGCGTGGCCCTGCCGGACTGGGCGATGTCGCCGCTGGACTGGCTGGGGCAAGGTGCGCTTGCCCTGGGCCTACTCAGCGTCGGCGCGGGGATCGAGTTGCGCCGCCTGTGGCAGACGGACGCCGCGATGTGGGCGGGCATCGCGCTGCGCCTGGCGCTGTGTCCGGCGATCTTCCTGGCCTGCGGGCTGATGCTGTCGCTGCCCGGCAGCCAAATCGCATCCGGGCTGCTGGCCACGGCGGCGCCCGGTGCCTCGGCCGGATACATCCTGGCGCGGCAGATGGGCGGCGATGCCGAGTTCTTTGCCGACATCTTCACCTGGCAGACGGTTCTGGCGGCGGCCAGCCTGCCCCTTTGGCTGGCGGCGGCGCAGATGGTGCAGCCCTGATCATCCGCAGGTCGAGGTCGCGATCACCGGAAACAGCGTGGCGGCACTTGCCACGGCGCCGATCCAGTTCCCGGCCCTGACCAGCATCGCCTGCCGCGCGTCGCCCGACACCCGGTTCCAGCGGATCAGGGCCGCGTGCAGCGCCAGCCCCAGAAGCCAGGCCCCGATCATCGCCAGCGGATGCAGCGCGCCCAGGGGCGTTTCACGATTCGGCCAGTCCAGGCCGCAGCCCAGCCCGTGCAGGCCATAGATCCCGGAAAACAGCGCCCCCCACAGGATCGGCCCAGCCAGCACCCGCGCCATCCAGATCATCAGCCGATCTCCTGCAGGGCGACGACACCAAGCGACAGGGCCGAGGTTCCCAGCCAGAAGGCCTGGAACAACTGCCAGACCGGCGCCGCCCCCCGCCGCATCGCCGAGGTCCGGCCCTGCCGCACATCCGCCAGGCTGCGCAACGCCAGCATCAGCGTGACGACGCCGTGGAAGCCCGCGTACCCCAGCAGGGCCGCGCGCAGCGCATCGCGTGCATGGCGGGTCGGATCGTCGAATTGCCAGGCCACCCCCGCCAGCAGCAGCAATGCCAGCCCCGCCGCCGCAACGCCGGCCAGGGCCGCCAGGCGGCCCGGCGGGGCGGCGCGCTGCGCCTCGGCCAGCAGGCTGGCAACCAGGCCCAGGCCCATCATCAGCAGGGCCGCGGCCCCGGTCAGCAGCACGGGCCAGCCCAGCCCGCTGTCGGGCGGGGGCCAGTTCGGCGCGATCACCGTCAGGAAGGCCACCCCGAACAGCAGCGAGGCGTAAAGCGTGGCATCCGCAACCAGCAGCGTCACCGTGCCGCTATAGGCCAGGGTGTTGCGCATCTGCCAGTGTTCGTGCAGCGCAAGGCCCGGCGCCACGGCCAGGGGTTCAGCGTCCCGCCTGCTGCCCATGAAGCCACCCCATTGCCAGGCGGCCCACAGGATCAGCAGGATCGCCAGCGGCGTTGCCCAGTAAAGCCCCGCCAGCATCAGCAGGAAGAAGCTGCCGATCGCCGCGGCCGTCCAGATCGGCAGGCGGGTGTTGCCCGGCAGCACGGCCACATGGTCCGGGCGGCCGGTGCCGGGTTCGGTCACCAAGACCTCGCGGCGGTCGCGGGGGGCGCCGGGCAGCAGCCCCTCGCCCCGCGCCAGGGGCAGCGTCACGCTTGCATCGTGGCGGCCCGGCCCGGCCAGCGAGGCGAAGTTGTAGGACGGCGCGGGCAGCGCCATCGCCCAGTCCATCGTCTGCGCCTTCCACGGGTTGCGGTGGCTGCGCCGCCCGAACAGCCACTGCATCGCGATGTCCAGCACGAACAGCGCAAAGCCCACCGACATGACCATCCCCCCGATGGACGAGACAAGGTTCAGCCATTCCCATTCGGGATTGTCGGGATAGCGGTCGACCCTGCGCGGCATCCCCAGAAGGCCCGTCAGGTGCATGATGAAGAAGGTACCGTGAAAGCCCAGGAAGATCAGCCAGAAGGCGGCCTCGCCCAGGGCCCGCACGCGAAAGCGTCCGCTGATCATCGGCATCCAGTAGGTGATCCCGGCCAGCATCGGAAAGACAAAGCCGCCGACCAGCACGTAATGCAGGTGCGCCACCACGAAATGCGTGTCATGGGCCTGCCAGTTGAAGGGCACCATCGCCAGCATCACACCGGTCAGGCCGCCCATCACGAAGGTCGCGAAGAAGCCGATGACATGCAGCATCGGCAGGCGCAGGTCCACCCTGCCCGCCCACATCGTCCCGATCCAGGCAAAGATCTGGACCGAGGTCGGCACCGCCACCAGGGCCGACGCGGCCGAGAAGAAGGCAAGCGCCATGTGCGGGATGCCCACCGTGAACATGTGATGCACCCAAAGCCCGAAGGACAGGAACACCAGCCCCACGATGGCTGCCACGATGGCGCCATAGCCCAGGATCCGCGTGCGGGCAAAGACCGGGATGATCGTGGACAGGACGCCCGCGGCGGGCAGGAAGATGATGTAGACCTCGGGGTGGCCGAACAGCCAGAACAGGTGCTGCCACAGCATCGGGTCGCCGCCGCGCAACACGTCGAAGAAGGGCCAGTCGAAGGCGCGTTCCAGTTCCAGCAGGATCGACCCCAGGATCAGCGGCGGAAAGCCCACCAGCATCATCGCGGCCGTCCCCAGCATGTACCAGCCCATCAGCGGCATCCGGGTCAGCGCCATACCCGCCGCGCGCAGGCGCAGGATCGTCACGATGATCTCGACCGCCGCAGCCATGGCCGAGATCTCGACGAAGGTCACGCCCAGCAGCCAGACATCGGCGCTGATGCCGGGGGTATAGGTCTTGCCCGACAAGGGCACATACATGAACCAGCCGCCGTCCGGGGCCACGCCGAACAGCAGCGAGGACAGGATGATGATCCCCCCGAACAGATAGCACCAGTAGCCAAGCGCCCCCAGCCGGGGAAAGGCCATGTCCCGCGCGCCCAGGATCTTGGGCAAAAGCCACATCGCCAGTCCTTCCAGCATGGGAATGGCGAACAGGAACATCATGATGCTGCCGTGCATCGTGAAGATCTGGTTATACAGCTGCGTGTCCAGGAAGGCCCCGTCGCGGGTCGCAAGCTGCGCGCGGATCAGCATCGCCAGCACGCCGCCGATCGAGAAGAACAGGAAGGACGTCGCCATGAAGCGCAGCCCGATCGTGCCGTGATTGACCGAGGCGACAGAGCCCCGCCAGCCCGGCAGGTCCGACCAGATCCGATCCATCTGCCGGTGCAGTGGCAGGGCCCTCTGGGGCGGGTTCGGCGCGATGGCGTGGGGATCTTCGGTCATGGAAGGCTTTCGGCGGAAACGAAGGGGGGCGGGTCGGCGGGGTCGTAGACCACCACCTCGAATCGCATGGCGGCGTGGCCGATGCCGCAGAACTCGGCGCACAGCCCTTCATGCGTGCCGGGCGCGTCGGCCATCAGGCGGTGGACGTTGCGGTGGCCGGGGATCGCGTCCATCTTGCCGCCAAGCTGCGGCACCCAGAAGGAATGGATCACGTCGCGGCTGGTCAGGACGATGTCGAAGGGCTGGCCTGCGGGGACATACAGCACGCCCTCGGTCTGGACCGGCCCGTCCGGTCCCGGCTGGACGAAGCGCCAACCCCATTGCTGCGCCTCGGCCTGGACCTGAAGGGTGCCGTCGTCGCGCGCGATGATCCGTTCCCCCGCGCGCAGAGCAAAGGCCAGAAGCACGGCCAAGACGGACATGCTGAAGCCCAGGCCCCACCAGATCGTCCAACGCCTCTCGTCCGAGGAACGCGGCCCGCGCCAGATGGCAAGCCCTGCCAGGGTCAGGACCAGGACCGTGATCAGCCCCGACCCGATCAGCATCGCCCACCACAGCGTGGCAATCTGCGCGGCGGCGGGCCCGGCCGGGGCCAGCGTGCTGACGGCGCCGTCGCAACCGGCCAGAAGGGGAACCGCAAGCCCGGCGCATGCCTTCCCCTTGCGCGAACCGAAAGGATGGTGCCGATGAGACCCAAGCGAACCTGGCAGCAACGCCGCAGGCTTTCCGACCCGATCGAGGAACATGCGGCCTTTGACGACACCGAATCCAAGTTTGCCATCGCGGGCCATCCGCTGCACGCGATGCTGATCACCTATCCCATCGCCCTGGCCTTCCTGACCTTTGGCGCCGACGCGATGTTCTGGTGGACGGGCGACGCCTTCTGGCCGCGCGCCGCCGTCTGGACGGCCGGCATCGGCTTCATCATGGGCGTCGTCGCGGGCATCAGCGGCACGGTGGAACTGCTGATCGTGCCCGGCATCCGCATCCGCGCGCCAAGCTGGACGCATTTCATCCTGGCCTGCACGCTGCTGTCGGTCCTGGGCGTGAACTGGGGTTATCGGCTGCCCGACCCGCAAGAAGCCGTGCTGCCGGTGGGCATCCTGATCTCGGCCCTGGGGCTCTTGATGACCACGATCACGGGCTGGCACGGCGGCAAGCTGGTCTTCGACTATCAGATCGGAACGCAGCAGGATCACGGCAACTGACCCCGCGGCTCCTGGACGATCTGGGGCATCAGCTCGACCACCCAGGTCAGGTCCGGCTTGGCCAGCACCAGCCACAGGATCGCCCCGATCGCGGGCAGGATCGCGGCCAGCGCAATGCCCGGATAGGGCATCCGGTATCCGCGCGCCGGATCGACGCCCTGCCCCCGGCGCTGCTGGCCCGACTGCTCGATCAGGTGGCCGATCCAGGCATGGGCCATCGCCATCACGCTGACAAAGGCCAGCTTGGCGATCAGCCACAGGTCGAACACTTCGGCCGCGAAGATCAGGGCCGTGCCCGCAACCACGGCAATGACGGCGGCCGGCGTGGCAAAGGCGACATAGCCGTAATGCGTCAACAGCCGGAACTCGGAATAGCGGACCTGCCGCTGCGCGTGGCCATAGCTGATCAGCAACAGCGGCAGCGCAACAAGCCCGGCGCACCAGCACAGCATGGCGGCGATGTGGATGGCCTTCAGCGCCGCGATCATGCCGCGAAATCCCGCTGCCAGCCGCGCCGCAGCATCCAGCCCGCGAAAGCCGCCATCGGCAGGAAACCGGGCACCCAGAGGATCAGCCCGGCCAGCCGCTGGTCGTCAAGCGCGCCAAGGCCCCAGGCAGCAGCGCCGTCCACGTGCTGGATGTAAAGCACCCCAGGCGCAAAGGTCAGCACGGCGCCCAGCATTCCCATCAGACCCGCAAGGCCGATCGTCAGGAAGCTGTCGCCCACCGCCGCCCGGCGCGGTCCGGTCAGCACCGACGACCAGAAGGCCCAGGCAGGCAGGAACAACGCCCCCTGCATCAGCCAGTAGACGGCATCCGACCGCCAGATCGCGTCGTAAACCGGCGGCAGATGCCAGGCGACCATCGCCAGGGCCATGCCCGCCCCGCCAGCCTGGGCCGTCACCCGGCGGGCAAGGGGCCAGGCTAGGGCCAGGGCGGGCGCCGCGACCCCCGCCAGAAGGATGTGGTGCAGCGCCCTGGCCGAGAACAGCGACACAGTCAGCGCGCAAAGCGGCGAGACGAAGGCCACCGCAAGCGCCAGAACGGCGATCAGCCCGGCCTTGCCGGACCCGCGCCGCCACAAGGCCGCCGCCAGCAGCGCCAGACCGGCAAGCACCACGGGATCAGGATTCCACGCCGCCCATATCTCGTCAGGCGCAGCGCCCGGCCCGCAATAGGGTTGGCTCATGGATCCCTCTCTTTCCCATCAGGCGACAGCGTGCCGCAGCGTGCAAGCGACGCTGTCCAGCACAAGCCCAGAACGACAATACCCAAAACCGCCCCCGGGTTTCGTCGGAAAAGCAATGCGGCCATGGAACGTCTGCCCTTTGGCGCATCATATCGGCCCTGCAGCGCGCCCGTCAGGCCGTGACGGATTGACGCCCGGCCGACTTTCGCCGCAAGTGACCTGCATCGAGGAAGCCGAGGACCAGCATGACCCCCCTGAACGCGCCCGGTGCCGATCCCTTCTATTTCCTGGGCCATGACGGTCCGGTGGCAAGGCTGGTGAAGGACTTCCCCTGGGGCACGACCTGCCTGGGCCGGGTCGAGACCTGGCCGCAGTCGCTCAAGACGGCGACCGCGCTGTTGATCCATTCGCCCGTGCCCATGGTGATGCTGTGGGGCGAACAGGGCGTGATGATCTACAACGACGCTTATTCGGTCTTCGCCGGCCATCGCCACCCCGCGCTGCTGGGGTCGAACGTGCGCGAAGGCTGGCCCGAGGTCGCGGACTTCAACGACAATGTCATGAAGGTGGGCCTGGCCGGGCAAACGCTGGCCTATCAGGACCAGGAACTGACGCTGCATCGGAAAGGCTATCCCGAACAGGTCTGGATGAACCTGGATTATTCCCCCGTGCTGGATGAAACCGGCAGGCCCGCCGGCGTCATTGCGGTCGTGATCGAGACGACCGAGCGCGTCCTGGCCGAACGCCGCAACCGCCAGGAGTTCCAGCGGCTGCAAAGCCTGTTCGCCCAGGCACCCACCTTCATGGCAATGGTCAGCGGGCCCGACCATCGCTTCACCCTGGTCAACCCGGAATACAACAAGCTGATCGGCAACCGCGACGTGATCGGGATGCCGGTCCGCGAGGCTTTGCCCGAAGTGACCGAGCAAGGCTTCTTCGACCTGCTGGACCATGTCTTTACCACGGGCGAGGCGATAACCCGGACCTCGCTGCGCGTCCTGCTGCGATGGCGGGACCAGGGGCCGCTGGAAGAACGCTTCGTGGATTTCGTGTATCAGCCCATCCGGGACCAGGACGGCACGGTCGCCCATATCTTCGTCCAGGGCTCGGACGTGACCGAGCGGGTGCGGGCGGAAAACCACCAGCGGCTGCTGATCAACGAGTTGAACCACCGCGTCAAGAACAGCCTTGCGGCCGTGCAGTCCATCGTGACCCAGACCCTGCGCCACGCCACGGATCCCGGCCAGGCCGCACAGGCGATCACGGCCCGCATCATGGCGCTGTCGGCCGCCCATAACGTGCTGACGCAAGAAAGCTGGGACAGCGCCGACCTGCGCACCCTGGCCCAGGCAGCGATCCGCCCGTTCCAGGCGCCGGACCGCAACACCATCGAACTTGAAGGGCCGGACATGCGGGTCGGCCCCTATGCGGCCATTTCCATCGCGCTTGCCCTGCACGAACTTGGCACCAACGCCGTCAAATACGGCGCCCTGTCGGTGCCGGGCGGAACCGTCCTGGTGCGTTGGAACGTCAGCGGGCAATCCGTTTTCACCCTGGAATGGATCGAAACGGGCGGACCGGTCGTTACCAAGGGCGACTACCGTGGTTTCGGCTCGCGCCTGATCCTGCAAGTCCTGCCAGACCAGTTGCAGGGAAAGGCGGAAGTGGACTTCCGGCCCACGGGCATCGTGTTCAAACTGACTGCGGCGGTCGAGGCGATCAGCGACCACGCAGCCTGAGCGGAGACCGGCATGGCGCGTATCCTGATCGTCGAGGACGAGATCCTGATCGCCATGCTGCTCGAGGATATCGTGACCGATCTTGGCCACGACCCGGTCGGCCCGATGATGCGCCTGCAGACCGCCCTGGACGCGGCCGAGCGCGAGGAAATCGACTTTGCCATCCTCGACATCAACCTGGCCGGGCAGCAGTCCTTTCCGGTCGCAGACCGCCTGATGCGGCGCGGCATCCCCTTCATCTTTGCCAGCGGCTATGGCCGGGCCGGCCTGACCGAGGCCTATTCGGCGGTCCCCGTCCTGCAAAAGCCCTATGACGCCGCGCAGATCGCCCGCGCGATCCCCCCGCACTCCGCCGGCCAAAGCCGCTAAGGCCGCAAGGTTAGAACCAGCTATCGTTCCACAAAGCTGCCTAGGCGGGATCGTCCCCCGCCGCCTCAGGAAGTGGCGACCATCCCTGACAGCAGTCGTCCCAGCGGCGATGCGGGGTCGCCCAGCGACAGCACGATGTCGAGGTGGTTCAACCCGCGTTCGGTGCGCAGGTCCACCGCCGCGCCCTTGGCTTGAAGCAAGGCGGCCATGGCCGAGGCCTGCTGGTGAAAGGGCCGGGTCTCCTTCTCGCCGCAGGTGACGATCCGGCGCGGGCCAGGGTCGTGGCGGGAGGTAAGCGGAGACCAGGCCAGGGCTTCCTGGGGCGTCATCTTCGCCTCGTCCTTCAGGAAGCTGTCCGGGATGCCCGACAGGTCATAGATTCCGCTGACCAGCAGCAAGCCGCGCAGCGGTGGAAGGGGCGGACAATCTTCTTCGCCCGTGCCGCATCCGGCCAGATAGCAGGCCAGATGTGCGCCGGCGGAATGGCCGCTGACCGTCAGCCGCGCGGGATCGGCGCCCAGGGCGGGCGCCATTCCGACAAGATGCCGGGCCGCCGCGCGGACCTGCCCGACAATGGCATCCAGCCGCATGCCGGGCATCAGGTCATAGGTCACGATCGCGGCAATGCCCCCTGCCGCAAGGACCGGGCCTGCGACAAGGTGATGGACCTCCTTGCTGCCCGACCGCCAATAGCCCCCGTGGATGAACAGGTGCAGCGGCGCGCCGGGTTGCGGATCCTGGGGCAGGAGGATGTCCATCCGCTCGCGCGGTCCCGCGCCATAGGCGATGTCGGGCTGCATCCGGGTCCGTGCGGCCAAGGCCCGTGAACGGGCCGCGGTTTCTTCGATGATCGCGTCGAAGTCCGGGATGAAATCGCGGTTGCGATACAGATCCTGCATCACGCCACCGTTCAGAAAGCGACCGCGAAATACTTCGGCTCCATGAACTCGAGTATCCCGGTCACGCCCCCCTCGCGCCCCAGCCCGCTTTGCTTGGCGCCGCCGAAGGGTGCGGCCGGGTCGGACATCAGGCCGCGGTTGATCGCGATCATCCCCGCCTCGATGCCCTTGCCGACCCGCAGCGCACGGGAAAGATCGCCCGAATAGACATAGGCCGCCAGCCCGTATTCCGTTGCATTGGCCAGCCGGATCGCCTGTTCCTCGGTCTCGAAGCGGTAGACGGGCGCGACGGGGCCGAAAATCTCCTCATGCGCGATGGCGGCATCGGGGCTGACATTGTCCAGCACCGTCGGCGGGAAATAGTAACCTGAACCCGGCAGCGCGGCGCCCCCGGTGGTGACGCGGGCGCCAAGCGACACCGCCTCCTGGACCAGACGTCCGATCTTCTGGACGGCCCTTGTCGTGATCATCGGCCCGACCTGGGTGGCGGGATCGGTGCCGGGGCCGACCTTCAGCGCGGCCATGCGTTCCGTCAGCCCCGCGACAAAGGCGTCATGGATGCCCGACTGGACGTAGAAGCGGTTGGCGGCGGTGCAGGCCTCGCCCGCGTTTCGCATCTTGGCGACCATGGCGCCGTTCAGGGCCGCGTCCAGGTCGGCGTCGTCGAAGACCACGAAAGGCGCATTGCCGCCCAGTTCCATCGAACAGGACACGACGCTTTTCGCCGCCTCGGCCAGCAGCACGCGGCCAACGCCGGTCGAGCCGGTGAAGGACAGCTTGCGCACGCGCGGATCGGCCAGCATCGCATTGGTGACAGGCGCGGGCTGGCTGGTCGTCAGGACGTTGACCACGCCCGGCGGCACGCCCGCCTCGGCCCCCAGGCGAGCCATGGCATAGGCCGTCAACGGCGTCTCGCTGGCGGGCTTCAGGATCACCGTGCAGCCGGCGGCAAGCGCGGGACCGATCTTGCGCGTGGCCATGGCGGCGGGAAAGTTCCAGGGCGTGATAAGCACGGCAATGCCGATGGGGTCGTGATCGACAAGGATGTGATTCGCCCCCGACGGCGCATGGCGGAACTCGCCCGCGATGCGGACGGCTTCTTCTGCATACCAGCGGAAGAACTCGGCCGCATAGGCGACCTCGCCCCGCGCGTCGGGCAGCGCCTTGCCGTTTTCCAGCGAGATCAGCTGGGCCAGTTCCTCGGCATGATCGGTCATCAGGTGGAACCAGCGGCGCAGGATCTCGGACCGCTGGCGGGCGGGGGTCGCCCGCCAGCCTGCGGCGGCAGCCTCGGCCGCATCCACGGCGCGCAGGGCATCGGCGACCGTCGCGTCCGGCACCTCGGCCAAGGTTTCGGCTGTCGAGGGATTGACCACCGGAATGCCGCCGCCGGGCAGCCATTCGCCGCCGATAAAAAGTCCGGCCGCGTGAAGGCCCGGATCGGCGAAATCCGCAGGGTGCAGGGTATCAAGGCTCATGTCGGATCCTTTCGGGGCTTACTGGATGATGCGGGCGTCGCCGGAAAAGGCGGCGTGCAGCAGTCGGGTCATGTCGGCGCGGCTGATGGGCCGGGGATTGTTCTGGATCAGCCGCTCGATCCCGCAGGACTGATCGGCCACCCAGCCGATCTGATCCTCGGGCAGGCCCAGGCCGGACAGGGTTTCCGGTATCCCGATGCGGGAAAACAGCGACCGGACTGCGGGGATCACCTCGTCCGCCGAGGCAAGGCCCATGGCGTCGGCGATCTGCGCCAGTTCGGTAGAGATGGCCGGGCGGTTCCATTCCATGACCCAGGGCATCAGGCAGGCCACCCCTGCCCCATGCGCGGTGTGGGTCAGCGCGCCCACCGGATACTGGATCGCATGGGCGGCCGCCGTGCCCGCGACACCGAAGGCCAGGCCCGCAAACAGCGCGCCCTGCATCACCTGGGCGCGGGCATCGGCATCCGCGCCCGTCCGGCAGGCGCGTTCCAGCCCCTGCCACAACAGGCGGATCGCCGTCAGGGCGAACTGGTCGGACAGCGCGTTCTTGCCCACGAAGACCCGTTCCTGGGTCAACATGGGCGTGACGGGGCGGCGGATGGCGGTAAACGCCTCGATGGCATGGGTCAGGGCATCGGCCCCGGCAATGGCCGTCAGGCCGGGCGGGCAGGTCAGCGTCAGGTCCGGATCGCAGATCGCCACCGTCGGCACCAGATGCGGGCTGGAGATCCCGACCTTGAGGCTGCGCGCCGAATCGGACAGGACGGCGACCGGCGTCACCTCGGATCCGGTGCCCGCCGTGGTGGGCATCGCGATCAGCGGAAGGATCGGCCCCGGCACCTTCAACTCTCCATAGTAATCCTGCGGCTGCCCCCCATGCGTCAGCAGCAGAGCCACGCATTTCGCCATGTCGAGACAGGATCCGCCGCCGATCCCGATGACCAGATCGGGCGCAAAGCCGCGCGCGGCCTGGCTGGCGGCCAGGGCGCTGTCCACCGGCACGTCAGGCAGTGTTCCGCTTTCGACCTGCACCGCCAGCCCGTGATCCCGCAGATCGGCGAGCATTGCTTGGAACTGGGATTCGTCAGCCAGACGGGCATCGGTGACGACCAGGGCACGCTGGCCCAGCCCCGCCGCGACCTGCCCGAGAACCTGCCGCTGCCCCGGGCCAAAGATGATCTCTCGCGGCGGCCTGATCGTGCCGAAATGCGCCATTCTGTTCCTCTCCCGTTTTTATGTGCCGCTTCGATCGGGGGTTCGGACAGGCGGGCACCATAACATCGACGCCTTGCCCGGACCGCCAGGATCATATCGTATATGATATTGTATTTGACATCCGATCCGATCTTTGTAAACCATCGTCTTGCAAACAGCGCAGATGCGGGGTGCGGGATTGGGAAGCGCAGCGGAAAGCCAGGGTATTCAGATGGTCAGGCCGGCCAGCATTGTGGATGGCGTCTATGACAGCATCTACGAACGCATCATGTCGCTGGACATTGCGCCTGGCGCACGCATTCCCGTTGATGTCGTCGCCCGCGACCTGGGCGTGTCCCAGACCCCCGTCCGCGAGGCCCTGTCGCGGCTTGAACGCGAAGGGCTGGTTCGCAAGGCCCACCTGATCGGCTACAGCGCCGCGCCGCAACTGTCGCGCAAGGCCTTCGAGGATCTGTTTGCCTTCCGCCTGCTGCTTGAACCGGAATGCGCCCGGATCGCCACGCAGAACCTGACCCCGGCCAGCCTGCGCGAGCTTGAGGAAGCCGCAGCAGACATGGGTCATGGAGAGGCTCCGGTGGACCGGACCAGCCGCTATTCCCGCTTTGCCCGTGCCGATGCCCATTTCCACGACGCGATCCTGAAGGTCGCCGGGAACGAGGTGATCCGCCAGGCCCTTGCCGACCAGCACGTGCATCTGCACCTGTTCCGCCTGATGTTCCACAGCCGCGTCACGCAGGAAGCGCTTCAGGAACATGAAAACCTTTTGTCGGCCTTCCGGGCGGGCGACGCTGCGCGGGCGCAGGCGGCGATGCACGAACATATCTCGCGGTCGCGCGACCGGTTGATGCTGGCCTTCGAATGAGCGCGACGATGACCAGGGCAAACGTCTATTCCGCCCAGCCCGCGCTTCGGGCCGAGGGGCTGGGAAAGACCTATGGTGCGGTCACGGTCCTGTCCGACGTCACGCTGGACATCCATCCGGGCGAGGTTCACGCCATCATCGGAGAGAATGGCGCGGGCAAGTCCACCCTGATGAAGCTGCTGTCGGGCCATGTCGCGCCCACGGCCGGGCGGATGCTGATGGGGGGATCCGCGGCAGAGTTTCCCGACGCCGCCGCGGCCGAGGCGGCGGGCGTGGTGCTGGTGCATCAGGAAATCCTGCTGGCCCCCGACCTGACCGTCGCGGAAAACCTGTTCCTGGGCCGCGAACTGACACGCGGGCCGATGGTGGACGACCGCGCCATGAACCGCCGCACGGCCGAGATCCTGGCCTCGATCGGGGCGCATTGCCATCCGCGCGACCGCGTGGGCTCCCTGCCCCTGGCCCAGCGCCAGCTGGTGCAGATCGCGCGGGCGCTGCTGGAGCCTCGGACCGTCGTGATCTTCGACGAACCCACTGCCGTTCTCGCCAATGACGAGGTTGCGGCCCTGCTGGACGTGGTGCGCGGCCTTCGGGCGCGGGGCGCTGCGGTTCTTTACATCTCGCACCGCCTGGACGAGGTCGAGGCTCTGGCCGACCGCGTGACCGTCCTGCGCGACGGCCGCATGATCGGCACCTGGCCCGCCGCCGGGCTGACGCAGCGCGCCATGGCTGACCTGATGGTGGGCCGGGAACTGGGCACGCTTTACCCGCCCAAGCGGACCCTGCCCGCAGTGGAACCCCAGCTTGTGATCGACGCCCTGTCCGTCGATCACGGCGCGGTCGAGGCCAGCCTGGCCCTGCGCCCCGGCGAGGTGTTGGGCATCGGGGGCATGATCGGATCCGGCCGGACCGAGCTGTTCGAGGGGCTGATGGGACTTCGCCCCTCGCAGGCTGCGCGGATCACGCTGGGCGGGCACGAGGTCACGCATCGCAGCGTGCGCGACTGGCAGGCGGCGGGGCTGGTCTATCTAACCGAAGATCGCAAGGGCAAGGGGCTGCTTCTGGACGAGCCCCTCGCCACCAACCTGACCCTTCAGGCCCTGGACAGCGTGCATCCCGGCACCCGGCTTGACCATGCAGGCGAAGATCGCGCCCTTGATCGCGCCGTGGACGCCTATGACATCCGCGTGCGCAACCGCCACCTTTCGGCGGGCCAGCTTTCGGGCGGCAACCAGCAGAAGCTGCTTCTGGCCAAGGTGATGCTGACCGACCCGGCCGTTGTCATCATCGACGAACCGACGCGCGGCATCGACATCGGCAACAAGAGCCAGATCTATGATTTCATCGACCGGCTGGTGCGGGCGGGCAAGGCGGTGATCGTCATCTCGTCCGAACTGCCCGAACTGGTCGGCCTGTCGGACCGGGTCCTGGTGATGCGCGGGGGGCGCATCGTCGCGGAACTGACGGGGGACGCGATCACCGAACAGAACGTCGTCTATGCCGCGACCAGCGGCGAGGGACATGAAGCCGAGCCGCAGGGCCGTGCGGCACAGACATACGCCTGAACCGAAACGTCAGGGGGAGGAGACCCGGATGACAACCGTCACCACGGAGATTGCCGACGCGCCGCGTCGCATCCGCTGGGCCGATATGGGCCCCTTCATCGCATTGGCCCTGGTCGTGCTGATCGGCACGCTGATCAACACCAATTTCGCGACCGGCACCAATATCGCCAATGTCGTCACCCGGTCGGCCTTCATCGCCATCATCGCCGTGGGCGCCACCTTCGTCATCTCGTCGGGCTGCCTGGACCTGTCGGTCGGATCGATGATGGCCTTCGTGACGGGCGTCATGATCCTGACCATGAACCGGCTGGAACCCACGATGGGGGCCAATGCCATCCTTGTCGGCGCGGGCTTCGGGCTGATCGTCGGCGCCCTATGCGGCTTGCTGAACGGGCTGATCGTGACCGTGGGCAAGATCGAGCCCTTCATCGCCACGCTTGGCACGATGGGGATTTTCCGCGCGCTGATCACCTGGATGTCCGACGGCGGATCGATCCCGATCGAGCGGGCGCTGCGCGACCCCTATCGCCCCGTCTACTTCGGCAACGTGCTGGGGATCCCCCTGCCCGTGGTCGTCACGCTGGCGGTGGTTCTGGTCGGTGCCTTCATCCTGTATCGCACCAAGTACGGCCGTCGCTGCATGGCGGCGGGGTCCAATGCCGATGTCGCGCGGTTCTCGGGCGTGTCGGTGGCGCGGGTACGCACCACGGCCTTCGTGATCCAGGGGCTTTGCGTCGCGATCGCCGCGATCTGCTATATCCCCCGGCTTGGCGCGGCGACACCCACGACCGGACAGCTTTGGGAATTGCAGGTGATCACTGCAGTGGTGATCGGCGGCACGCTGCTGCGCGGCGGCAAGGGCCGCATCTGGGGCACGGTGGCCGGCGCCCTGATCCTCGAGGTGATCGCAAACCTCATGGTGCTGTCCAACATGGTGTCCGAATACCTGGTCGCGGCCGTCCAGGGGGTGATCATCATCCTGGCGATGCTGGCCCACCGTTTCATCAAATGAATGCCCGTCAAGAGGCACGAGTTTTTCACAAGGGAGGAGTGAACTATGACTAGAACCGCAAGACGCGCCCTAGGGCTGCTTTCTGCCGCAAGCCTGGTGGCCCTGACCGCAGGCGGGGCGATTGCCCAGGACAAGCGGACCATCGCCGTGTCGATCCCGGCCGCGACGCACGGCTGGACCGGGGGCGTGGTCTATCACGCCGAACAGGCCGAGAAAGAGATCGAGGCGGCCTTTCCGAACATCGACGTGATCGTCAAGACCTCGCCTTCCGCAACGGCCCAGGTGTCGGCCCTGGAGGATCTGTCGGCCGGGCAGACCCTGGACGCCCTGGTGATCCTGCCCTTCACCTCGGAGGAACTGACCGGCCCGGTCGAGCAGGTCAAGTCGAACGGCACCTATATCGCCGTCGTGGACCGGGGCCTGACCGACCCGACCATCCAGGATCTGTATGTGGCGGGCGACAACATCGCCGTGGGCGCCAATACCGCGAAATGGATGGCCGAGAAGCTGGGCGGCGAAGGCAAGATCGTCGTGCTGCGTGGCATCCCGACCGTCATCGACGACGAACGCATCCAGGGCTTCACCGACGTGATGAAGGACACCAACATCGAAATTCTGGACATCCAGTATGCCAACTGGAACCAGGACGAGGCCTTCAGCCTGATGCAGGACTATCTGGCCAAGTATCCCCATATCGACGCGGTCTGGGCCAATGACGACGACATGCTTCTGGGCGTGCTGGAAGCGGTCAAGCAATCGGGCCGGACCGAGATCAAGTATGCCCTGGGCGGCAACGGCATGAAGGACGTGATCGAGATGGTGAAGGCGGGCGATCCCGTCACCCCCATCTCGACGCCCTACCCTCCGTCGATGATCAAGTCGGCCATCTACATGACGGCCGCGCAGTTTTCCGGCCAGGCGCCGATGCGCGGCAACTTCAAGCTGGATGCGCCGCTGATCACGCCGGAAAACGCCGACCAGTTCTATTTCCCCGACAGCCCGTTCTGATGACTGTGCCGGAGGCCCAGCGGCCTCCGGCTTCGATTTGACACAAGGAGACCACGGATGAGTGGCAAGAAAATCCTCATGCTCTGCGGTGAGTTCACCGAGGAATATGAAATCTTCGTTTTCCAGCAAGGCATGGAGGCCGTCGGGCACACCGTCCATGTCGTCTGCCCCGACAAGAAGAAGGGCGAGATGATCCAGACCAGCCTGCACGACTTCGAGGGACACCAGACCTATATCGAGCGCTTCGGGCACCTGGCCGAGATCAACCAGACCTTCTCGGAAGTCGTGCTGGAAGATTATGACGCGGTTTACTGCGCCGGCGGCCGCGGTCCGGAATACATCCGCACCGACAAGCGCATCCAGGCCATGGTGCGCCATTTCCACGAGGCCGGAAAGCCGATCTTCACCATCTGCCACGGCGTGCAGATCCTGGTCGCCGTCGATGGCGTGATCCGCGGCAAGAAGGTCGCGGCCCTTGGCGCCTGCGAGCCCGAGGTGATCCTGGCCGGCGGCACTTACATCGACGTCAAGCCGCACGAGGCCTATGTGGATGGCACGATGGTTTCGGCCAAGGGCTGGACCGGCCTGGCAGCCTTCATGCGGGAATGCCTGAAGGTCCTGGGAACCGAAATCCGCCACACCTGAGGCGGTTCGACCGGCGGGCCGCGACGCCGTAGGCCACCGGGCCTGGTTGCCCGTGTTCAGTAATCCAAGCGGGTGGCAGGACAAAGGGTCCAGCCGCCCGTTCCTGTTTCGCCGCCCGATTCGCGCAACAACCTTGCTTCGCGGCCTGGTCGCCTGCGGGCGTGGCAGAAACGCCTCGAAGGGTTGGAGGCGTGCGTGTTGGAAGTGCTGTTTTGGTGGCGGACCTCGGGCCGGGCCACAAGAGCTCGGGTCATCCCCCTGTCTTCCCATCCTCGGGCTGACGAACCGCAGCAGACGCTGTAGTGTTGTGTTCTTGGGCTTTGCGCCCTTCATCCCGGGAAGGGAGACCAGCATTGACGCAAGAGCGGGAAGACATGCTGCTGCGGCAACAGAAGATCCTGGCGGATTTCGGCGACTTCGCGCTTCAGTCCGACGATTTGGACGACATCCTGACCGAAGCCTGCAGGCTGGTGAGCGAAGCCATGGGCACCGGCCGGGCCAAGGTTCTTGAGATCGAGGAGGATGGCAGGAAGCTGCTGGTCCGCGCCGGCGTCGGCTGGGCGCAGGATATCGTCGGCAGGACGCGGATCTCGATGAACAAGCATTCGTCCGAAAGCTTTTCCATCAACCAGCGAAAGCCGGTCATCAGCACCGACATCAGCCGGGAAGACCGCTTCGAGGTGCCCGGCTTCATGCGCGAAGCGGGCGTCAGGGCCTTGGCGAATGTCCCGATCTTCCTGCCAGGCGGCAGGGCCTTCGGGCTGCTGCAGGTGGATGCATCCGAGCCCAGGGACTTCGCACAGGACGATATCCAGTTCCTGCGCACCTATGCCAGCATCCTGGGATCGGTTGTGGACCGCCTCCTCAAGCTGTCCGCGCTGCGCGCAAGCGAGGAGCGGTTCCGTTTCACAGTGGCGCAGGCATTGGACTACGCGATCTTCATCACCGACAACGACGACCGCATCACCGACTGGCTTCCGGGCGCGGCACGGGTTTTCGGCTGGACCGAGGAAGAGGCGGTCGGCCAACCCGGTGCCATTCTGTTCACGCCCGAGGACCGCAAGGCAGGCGTCGATGTCCAAGAGGTCGTTCAGGCCCGCGAAACCGGCTTCGCGCCCGATGTCAGGTGGCATCTGCGCAAGGATGGCTCTGGCGTGTTCATCGACGGCTCGGTGCGGCCCCTGCGGGATGGAAGGGGCCGGGTGACGGGCTATCTGAAGATCGGCCAGGATGTGACGCAAAAGCGGGAAGCGAACATTCTGCTGGAGGAAAGCGAGGAACGGCTTGAGGCGATCTTCGCAAGCGCCCCGGTCGGCCTTTCGGAACTTGACCTGGGCGGGCGCTTCCTGCGCGCCAACAGCGAATTGTGCCGGATCCTAGGCCGCTCGCGGGACGAATTGCTTGCCACGACGGTTCGGCAGGTGACGCATCCGGATGATGTCCAGGCAAGCCAGGAAGCCCTTGCCCAGGCGATCGCCAACGACCAGCCCGTTTCGATTGACAAGCGGTACCACAGGGCAAATGGCGAGGAAATCTGGGCCAGCAGCACCTTGACGGTTTTGCGCGACCGCGACGGACGCCCCAGCAGCCTGTTGGCGGTGACCGCCGACCTGACGGCCCGGCGCGAAGCAGAACGCGCGCTGCGCGACAGCGAGCAACGCTATCGCAACCTGTTCGAGTTGATGGACGAAGCCTATGCCGTGGTCGAGCCGCTGAAGGACCAGCACGGCGCATGGTCCGACTTTCGCTATATCGAGGTAAACGCGGCCTTCCTCAAGCACACGTCGATGCCCTGGCCGGTGGGAAAGACGATCACCGAACTGCTGGAAACCCCCAATCCCCGCTGGGCGCAGCTTTACGGGCAGGTCCTGGACAGCGGCCAGCCC
Source organism: Paracoccus sp. AK26 (assembly GCF_011801365.1). Taxonomy (NCBI): domain Bacteria; kingdom Pseudomonadati; phylum Pseudomonadota; class Alphaproteobacteria; order Rhodobacterales; family Paracoccaceae; genus Paracoccus; species Paracoccus sp. AK26. Next base: position 719,166 of record NZ_CP041041.1, on the reverse strand, counting down.
ATCTGGGTCGAGGAAACGGAACCCAGGCTGGGGCGCACCTTTAACCTTAACGTCTTCAGCCTGGACAGGCCGCGAAACCGCGTCGCCGTCCTGTTCACCGACATCACCGAGCGGCGCGAGTCGGAAGAACGGCAAAAGGTCCTGATCGGCGAGTTGCATCACCGGACGCGCAACCTGATGACGGTGGTTCTGGCCCTGTCGGACATGACAGCGCGCAGCAGCACGGACCTCGACCATTTCCGGGTGCGGTTCCAAAGCCGGCTGGAAGCCCTTGCCCGTGTCCAGGGGCTGTTGTCCCGGCTGAGCGATCTGGACCGGGTGACCTTTGACGAACTGATCCAGAACGAGCTGGAGGCGATGGGCGGCGACCCGGATCGCATCACCCTGGACGGGCCGTCCGGCATCCGCCTGCGGTCCTCGACCGTGCAGACCTTGGCGATGGCGCTGCACGAACTGGCAACCAATGCGGTCAAGTACGGCGCGCTTGGGCAGGCTGGCGGCCGGCTGGCGGTCACCTGGTCGCTTGACGCAGATGATCATGCGGACACGCCGTGGCTGCATATCGACTGGCGCGAGACAGGCATTACGCTGCCGGCGGAGGGTGCGTCGTCCTGCGTCAAGGGCCAGGGGCGCGAGTTGATCGAACGCGCCCTGCCCTATCAGCTGAAGGCCAGGACGACCTATTCGCTGACGGACGATGGGGTGCATTGCACCATCGCCCTGCCCGTGTCCGCCAGTCCGGGAAAGGACCAGCAGCATGGCTGATCCGTCGCTGCGCGGCCTGCGCATCCTGGTGATCGAGGACGAATACCTTCTGGCGAATGCCCTTGAAGGAAGGCTTCAGGATCTGGGCTGCGAGGTGCTGGGACCCGTCGGCAGCCTAGACGAGGCGCTTGCGCTGATCAGGTCCGAGGCCCCCTTCGACGGGGCCGTCGTCGACATCAACCTGGGCCGGGCCATGGCCTATCCCGCCGCCGACATGCTGATGGGGCATGGCATCCCCTTCCTGTTCACGACCGGCTATGACGATTCGATGATCCCTGACCGCTTCGGGTCGATCCTGCGCCTGAAGAAGCCTTTCGACATCGGCAGGATCGTCCAGGCCTTGGGACGGGCGACCTGACCGGCGCAGGGCGCCTTCCTGCGCCGGCCAGGCCGAGCGGGTGCGGAAAGGCGGGCGGGATGAAACAAAACCTTCTCCAGACTGTTCCTTCCTGAGAACAGGAGAAGCATCATGTCACAGCGACTTCCCCCCGTCCCCCCGGCGAACCGCAGCAACAAGGGTCCCGGGGACACCGCAGGAACCAAGGCCAGCCAGGATGCCAACATCCCCGATCCGCATCAGCGGAACCTGGACGAGCAGGGGCGGCAGGGCAACATCAAGCAGAACACCACCAATCAGGGCCTTCAGCAGGACAGGTAGACCAATGTCCACATCGAAGAAAACCGAAGCCGCCAACCGCCATCACGGCGGTCCCGGCAGCAGCCATCAGCGCGAAGACCTGCCCGATCCGACCAAGGGCCGGGGACCGAAGCCCGGCGAGCCGACCAACGGCCCGGACTCGGATGTGTCGAGCGGCGGCGGTGTGCGCGACAGCCACCACACGCATAACCCCGTGACCAAGGGCGGCAACTAGCACCGGACAGTTGAACGGCCCGTCGCAAGGCGGGCCGTTTCCACTGGCGTGATCGTGCAGCCAGGCTGACGGATGGCAAAGGGCCATTCCTGCTTGCGGCAAGCCTGCGGATGCCGGGGCCAAGCCCGGCATCCGGATGACTTCTCACAGTCGGACGGTGGCCACATTGTCCTTGTAGCTTTCCTTGGGATCGCTGATCCCAAGCGCCACCATGGCCCCGGCGACGATGCTGGACGCGTCCAGCCAGATCTCGGCCTTCTGCAGATCGAAGCGAAGCAGGGCCAGCTTGGGGTCGTCCTTCCCATGTTCATACCAGGCGGCGACATGGCTGTTCCAAAGCCGTTCGACGACGGCCGGATCGGTATCCACGGTCAGGGATCCCTCGATCGACGCCCAGAGGTCATGCCCCTTGGACACGAAATGGGCCGCCGCGTCCTGCGAGCCTGCCCCCAGCTTCTCGACCAGGGCGTTGTCCTTGGAGGTGAAGAACCACAGCGGGCCGTGATCTCCTTCCTCGACTTGCGAGGTCATGGGGCGGGTATGGCCATGTTCGCCGCCAACCAGTCCCAGCATCACGGTCATGTCCGACCGCAGGGACTTCCAAAGGCGGGCTTTCAGTTCATCGGGTGTCGGCATCTCGGATCCTCCGGTTTCGGGTTCCGGGGCCAACGTGGCGACCATCCGAAGGTTCCGCCGGGCGTCCCGCGGCCCGGGCGGGGCCTGTCCTGCGCCCTAGTCCGATCCTTCGACGAATGCGGCCTCGGCGGCCGGATGCAGCGGCGCGGACAGCCCTGCGCTGCGCATCCCTTGGGGCGACAGGTTTTCCATGACCGAGGCCGAGACACCGACCGAAGGCAGGTTCGCGATGGTGTTGCGGACAAGGGCCGACACGATGTCGTCCGGCATCTCGGACCGCGTGACAAGCGTGGCGATGACGCCAAGGGACTGGGTCCGTCCCTTCCGCCCGTAAAGCGTGCCGGGGATCGAGGCATAGACGTAATCCCCCTCGGCCTCGATAAAGGCGCGGACCTCGGGGCCGGCGATGGTCACAAGCCGCGCGTCGCAATCCTGGACGGCCCGCCGCACGGATTCGTTCGGATGGCCCACGATCAGAACGGTTGCGTCGATCCGGCCTGCGCAAAGTTCTTCCAGGCCCGTGCCGGCCGACAGTTCCAGAAGCGCCAGAAAGTCGCTGCGGTCCAGACCCAGTGCGTCGAACAGGCGCATCGTCGTGGCCCGCCTGCCCGACGCGGGCAGGCCGATATCGACTCGCTTCCCGACCAGGCCGCCCAGGCTGAGGATATTGGCGCCGGGCCGTGCAAGAACGGTCAGCGTTTCGGGATAGAACGACATGACGCTGCGCAGGCTGTCGAAGGGTGGACTTTCGGCGAACGGGCCTTCCGCCGTCAGGGCCATGCGCTGCACATCCGACTGGATCAGCGCGAAGTCCAGTTGCCGGTTCCGCAGGGCTTCAAGGTTGTAAATCGAACCGGGCGTCGCTTCGGGGCTGCAGCGCAGATCCTGTTCGATCCTGTTGGTCTCGGCGCACAATGCGGTTGCGGCTGCGTAATAGCCGCCGCTGACATCCCCCGATCCCACCGTGTAAAGCCGCAGATCCTGGGCCTGTGCAGCAAGGCCCGGGCCGATCAGCAAGGCAAGCATCAGGCGAAACATCGTCACCCCCGCAATCACTGCGCCCATTTGCGCATAGGGCCCATTTTGCGGCAAGTCCGCAAATTTCTCTCGCGGAAATCCGGGCCTGCGTTCACTATGGACCTGTCACCATTGCGAGCCGATGATGCCGGATTTTGTCCACGACATCCCCCTGCGTGATCTTGCTACGTATTTCTCATTGGCAGCCGTTGCCTCGATCGTGGTGGGGATGCTTGTCCTCAAGCCGATCCTGCGGCTGCTGATCGGTTCGGGGCCAGACCTGAACGAGGCGATCAGCTATGGCACGGCGGGCTTCAACCTGTTCTACGGTTTGCTGCTGGGTCTTCTGACCGTGTCCGCCTACCAGAACAACGAACGCATATCGGAAGCCGTACTCCAGGAAAGCACGGTTCTTGCCGCCCTGTATTCGGACGTGAATGCCTATCCCGAACCCGTCCGGTCCGAGACCAAGGCGATGATGCGGGATTACGTCCTGTTCACGCTTTACAAGGACTGGCCCGCCCATGCCCAGGGCAATTACCTGGACGGCGGCGCGAACCGCGTCAACGCGATGCGCCAGAAGCTGGCAACCTTCGAGCCCGCGACGGCGGGACAAGAGGTGCTGCATGCCCAGATGCTGGCCGCGTTCCAGGAATTCACCCGCGCGCGCCAGCTTCGCCTGAACGGCGTCTATACCCAGATCCCCAACGTCCTTTGGTATGCCGTTCTTGTGGGGGCGGCGATCAACATCCTGCTGATCGTGCTGTTGCGGATGCGGCCGGTGCGCCAGTTCGTTCTGGGCACGATCACCGCCTTTTTCCTGGGCGTCATCCTGTTCGTGATCGTGGCGCTTGACGATCCCCTTCGGGGCGAGGCGGCGATCCAGCCCGATCCGCTGAAGCGCCTGTGGGACCGGGTGATGATCTGGGACGAACCCTGAGGGAGGACGCGCATGGCCGATTTCACCATCCGCGAGGTCGAGGGGATGCGGCAGGTCCGCATCGAGATCGACAAGGAAACCATCCGCGCGCGCCGGGGGGCGCTGTCGACGATGCGCGGGGATATCGCGCTGACCCCCAGGCTGCCGTCCTTCGGGGACGTGTTCCGGTCAATGTTCACCAGCGAGGCGCGGATCAGGCCCTATTACACGGGCAGCGGGTCGATCGTGCTGCAGCCGTCCTTGTCGGGATATCATATCCTGGACGTGCAGCCCGACGAGACCTGGATCCTGGAACCCGGCGTCTACTGGGCCTCGGAAGGGGACGTCAGCCTGGGGATGCGGCGCGAACGGTTCTGGCCCAGCCTGTGGTCCGGGGATGGCGGGCTTGTCTGGAAGACCACGCTTTGCAATGCCGGGCGGGTGGCCATCAACGCGCCCGGCCCGGTCGAGACGGTCGAGGTCAAGGACAGCGAGTTGCGCGTCCAGGGAAGGCTTGTGCTGGGACGGACGGACGGGTTGCGGTTCTATTCGCGCAACTCCTCGCCCTTCCCGCGCAACCTGATTTCCGGCCAGAAAAGGCTGCGCGTCTATAGCGGGACAGGAAAGGCGCTTGTCTGCTGGACGCCCTATTGGAACGAGCATCTTTACCGCAGGATGACCGGCGAAAGCATCGACGGGGCGTTGTTGGAATAACCTGCGCCGCATCCGGGCCACGGCGCGGCGACCCCGGAGAAAAATGCGCCGCGCGAATATCCTTCGCACGGCGCATCAGGTGATCGGACTTGTGCCGTTCCGGCCGTCAGCGGCCCGACTGGCCGCCCGTGCCCGTCACGCTGGACGAGCCGGTGCCGGAACTGTCCTTGGACTTGTCCTGGCCGCCCCCGTCGCCGTCTTCGTCACCATGCCCAAGTTCCTTCCGGGCGGCAGCGGTGACCTGGCCTGCGGCTGACTTCGCCTCGTTCAGGCCGGCCGAGACCGCATTCTGGAGCTTGGACTTTTCTTCCTCGAAGATGCTTTCCGCTTCGTGGAAAAGCTGGTCGCTATATTGACCCAGCAATTCGTCCTCTTGCCGGGTGCGCGGCAGCAGGCAGGCAAGGCCCGCGCCAATCGCCACGGCGGCGACGCCAAAGAACAGGGGTTCCTTGTCATAGCCCTTGGACACGGTGCGGCTGCTTTCGCGCAGGCGGCGGCTCGCGTCTTCGCGGGCGTCCAATGCGCGACGGCGGGCGTCATACACGCGGCGCCGTGCCTCGTCGCTGAACCCTTCGGTGCCCTCGCTCAGCCGGTCGTGAAGGCTGCTGGTCCCGTCGCTGATCCGGCTCCGCCATTGCTGAGCCTTCTGACGCAATCCATCGGTCATGCCGCTCCCTTCCTTAGAGTTGTGGCTGGAACTGCCAGCCGAGTTGTGCCAGGTGCCGCCGCCGCTTGTCTTCCAGCCCCCGTGCCCGGCCGATGCCGAGCCACTGGTTGCAACGCTGCCGGACCCAGATTCGAACCGGTCGGCAGTGCTGGCCGCAGTGCTCGCCGAAGTGCCGGTCGAGGTGCCGCTCGAGGTGCCGGCGTAATAAGGCTTTGACGGCCTGTCCCAGGTGCTGCCACGACGCTTGTCGTAATAATCCTTGGCGCTGTGGGTCGGATCGTAGCCGCGGCCAAAGATCATCCAGGCAAGCCCCACGCCCGTCAGCGCAAGCGCGACCGGATTGGACCGGGCGGCGTCGCTGGCGGAATTGGCCCATTCGGAACCGTTCTCGCGGAACTTGTCCGTCAGACGGCGGGCAAAGCCATCCAGCGACAATTCGTCCTGCAGGTCGTTCAGCGTCCGGCGGAGGGCATCGCGGTCTTCTTCGATCTCACGCTCGATGCGTTCAGGATTGTCAGCCTCATTTGTCATTGTATGCCCCCTTGATGGTCTGGGCGTCACGCTGCACGTTCTGAACGGTGCGCGACGGCATCAGCGCCTCGGGCTTCAGGTCGCTCATGCCCTTGCGCAGAAGGATATAGGCCAGTACCGCCAGCACGACGCCGACGATGACCGCGCTCCAGATCGGGCCGAGGTCGGTTTCGGCAAGGGCCGCCACCAGGGCCGCGACCAGCACGTTGATCGTGACGATCGCAATGACGGCGGCGGCGGCGATGAAGCCTACACCGACACCAGCCCGCTGGAGGTTCTGGCCAACCTCGGCCTTGGCCAGGGCGATCTCCTTTCGGACAAGATCGCCCGAAAGCCGAAGCGCCTCGGAGGCCAGGGATGCCGGGCCCTGCGGCCGGGCAGAATCGCCATTGCGTCCCGTGTCGTTCGAGAAATCAGCCATTCCGACCTCCATCCCTGTCAGGAGCGGACGGATTCCGGTGGCTCTGGCTACCCGAGGATCCGCTTGCGCCACCCTGCGACCCAGACGTGCCCGACAGATCGCCGCCGGCCTCGCTGCCGGTGCCGCTGCCGCCGATCCCTGATGAGCTGGCGGACGGGTTCGACCCGATGCTGGCCGTGGACGGCGTGGTCCCCGACCCGCTGCCGGTCATGCCGGTGCTGGCCGGTCCGGACCCGCTGATCCCGCCGGTGCCGGATCCGGAACTGGACGAACCATGGCCCAGGGAACTGCCGGACCCCGATGTGCCAAGCCCTGCGCCCGACTGGCCCATGTTCGACTGGCCCATGCCCGACTGGCCCATGTTCGATTGGCCCGACTGGCCTGCGCCGGTCAAGGTCCGGGCCTGGACGCCCGAAGTCCCCCCCGAACGGCCCGTCATGTTATCCTGACGGGAATAGCTGCCGGGATAGTCTGATCCCTGCGACCTGCCGGAATAGCTGGCGCCGCCAATGCCATGCCCGCTGCTCGCCGGAGCGCTGGCCAGAAGAAAGCGTGCGGCCGCAAAGCCGCCAAGGGCACAAAGTCCAAGGAACGCACCCGGACGCTGGCGTGCGAAGCCGCGCACGCCCTCCACAAGGTCGGTCGTGTCCGAGGACTTGAGGTTCTGGGCAAAGCTGCCGACGCTGTCGGCGGCATAGTCGAAGATCTTGCCGATGCTGGAATCCGCGTCGATTTCGGATTTGGCAGATCGCAGGGCCGAGGCAAGCTGGTCCGCCTGGCCGGAAAGGCTGCCGCGGAAGCCTTCTTCCCGCTTGGAAGCCTCTTGCTTCAGGCTGTCAGCGACCTGGCTGACCTTCTCGCCGGCTTTTTCCTTAAGGCCGCCCAGGGTGGACTGGTCATTGCCCGTCGAAGTGTCGTGTTGATCTGAATTCATGGGAATCCTCCCGATATCTGAGACATCGTCGCCGTGGATACGGCGTTCGAACCTTGTCATGAGGGGACAACAACGCAGTTTCTTGATTGTTCCCTCGACGAACGGTTCAACATACCCGCGGAACCAATAGCCGCGTCCCGGACGTTCAACCCGAGCGGGGAAATCGCCCTGCCGCACGGGGAAATGCGCGGGGAGATCTGCGCCCTGCCCGACCCGCACCGGCCCATCAGGAACCGTCCTTACAAGGAACACGCCATGTCAAACCAGCATCGCAGCGTTTCCCGCAACGACCCGGACGATAGCGCGGAAACGCCAGGCCGCATCCCTGCAGGCGGATGGAAGCAGATCCTGTGGCGGGTAAAGGACGAGATTTCGCGCGACCATATCTCGGTCGTGGCGGCGGGTATCGCCTTTTATGCGCTGCTGTCGATCTTTCCCGCCATCGCGGCCCTTGTGTCCATCGCAGGGCTGGTGGTGGATCCCGCAGACATCGCGGGACAGTTGCAGACGGCCGTCGGGATGCTGCCGCCCGAGGCAGCCTCGATCCTGCAGGACCAGGTGACAAAGGTCACAAGCGGCAGCCAGGCCGGGACCGGGATCGTGGCGGTGTTCGGCGTGCTGGTGGCGCTTTACGGCGCGATGAAGGGCGTGATGACTCTGATCGAGGGGCTGAACATCGCCTATGACGAAACCGAGACGCGCGGCATGGTCAGGCTTTACCTGACCGCCTTCGCGATCACGGCGGGCGCCATCATTGGCACGGCGGCAGGCATTGCCCTGATGGTCCTGCTGCCGTCGCTGGTGGCCCTGGCCCATCTGCCGCCGGTCTTCGAGACCGCCGTCAGCCTGCTGCGGTGGCCCCTGATGGCGGCCCTGGCGATGCTGGCGCTTGCCGCGCTCTATCGCTTCGGGCCTTCGCGGTCCGAGCCGAAATGGCGTTGGGTCAGCGTCGGTGCGGTCGTGGCCACGGCCCTGTGGCTGGCCGGCACCGTCGGCTTCTCGATCTATGTGCAGAACTTCGGCAGCTATACCGAAACCTATGGGGCGCTTGGGGGGGTCATCGTGCTGCTGACCTGGATGTGGCTTTCGGCCTTTGTCATCCTGGCAGGTGCAGAACTGAACGCGGAAACCGAACAACAGACCGCGCAGGACACCACCACCGGAGTCCCCGAACCGATGGGTGCGCGCGGTGCGGTCAAGGCCGACACCCCGCCGCCCGGGGATGCAGGTTCGGCGGGTGAAAGCCGGAATGGAAGAAGCCGGTCGGGGCGCAGGTCGGGCAGACCCGCGCACAGTTCCTCGAGAACCGATCTTTCCCTGGCGATGCTGCTGCTGGGCAGCGCGACGCTGAAACTGCTGCAAAGGAAAAGATAGCCGCGTCGGCCAGGCCGCCAACAGGCGCAGGCTTGGTAATGAACGGACGCGGCGCAAGGGCGCCGCGTCCTGGTACCGTCACGCCACCAGCTTCTTGCCGTTCTGGGCATGGCGCTGCGCAAGCTTTCGCGCCATGCGGCCCGACAGCATCTTGCGCGCCGCCGGACGAACGGCATCCTCCGCCAGTTCCGGGAAAAGCCCCAGGATCTCGGCCCGTGCCTCGGCCGGGATCGATTTCAGCGCCTCATCCCCGGTGTAGAGAGACTCGGTTTCCGCGCCGTTCGAAATGACGATCTGGTGTGCATCGAACAGGAAGTGGACATAGGTGACCGTCGCCAGGTCCTCGGCGATGTCTATGCCTTCGGTCACCACCAGTTGCTTTGCCGCGACCAGAACCTCGCGCGTGCCGAACATCCGTTCGGCAATCTTGGAACGCGCCAGGACGCGGTGCTGCGGCGAGACGATCAGGTCGGCATCGGGCAGGCCGCCGCCCAGGGCGCCCTGGCGGATCCTGATCGGCCGGAAGGCCGGGTTCGCCGCCAGGTCCGAAGCGGTCAAGGTCCGGTGCCCCACCCAGCGGATCGGCTGATAGCCGTCGTCGCGGGTCAGGACCAGGTCGCCCACCTTCAACGAACCGGCCGGAACGGGTCCGTCGGCCGTCTCGATCATCGCATCTGCCCCGAAGCAGACCACGCCGGTCGTCTCGTCCGTCAGTGCGGCCGCGGAAACCGCCGTTCCGCCGTTCTGGATCGTCAGCGTGAAGTTTTCCGGCAGGCCGTTGGCCGTCCGAAGGCTGTTCAACACGCCGTCGTCCTCCTGGTCGGCCTTAAGCCAGCCCAGGACCGACCTGTAGGGCTGCAGGCCGTTCGCCCCCCGCTGCGCATTGATGATGTCAAGATTGGCCTGGTTGTAGAAGCGGCTCAGGTCAAGGCGGTCGTTGTTGGTCGGGTCGCCATCGGTCCCGGACCCGGCATTGCCGGAACTGAAGTCCGTGATGATGTCGCCCGAGGACACGATGAAGGTGTCGCTGCCGGCGCCGCCAGTCAGCGTGTTCGCCCCCGGACCGCCGTCAAGGAAATCGTCGCCATCGCCGCCCAGCAGGATGTCGTTGCCGGCGCCACCCAGCAGACTGTCATCGCCGGCCCCGCCCCGCAGCAGGTCGTTGTCGGCCCCGCCCAGAAGGGTGTCGTTGCCCGCACCGCCATCGACCGTGTCGGCGCCAGAGCCGCCATCGACATAATCCGCCCCGTCGCCCGCTTCGACGCTGTCGTTCCCGTCCCCGGCCACGACGCTGTCATTTCCCCCGCCCGTCAGCAGGGTGTCGTCGCCATCGCCGCCGCTGACGGTTTCCGCGCCAAGGCCGCCGACAAAGCTGTCATTGCCCGCTCCGGTCACGAAGCTAGCCCCGCCGGTGTTTGCGGCCGCGTTGATGCTGTCGGCACCAGCCCCGGTCTCGATCGTCTCGATGGTATTGAAGCTGGCGGTCCCGCCGCTGCTGGCAAAGGTCCCGGCCCCGTTCGAGAAGGTCACGGTTGCCGGCTGCGCGCCGGCCAGACCACCACCGCTGAGGGTGTCGGCACCTTCGCCGCCCGTGATCGTGTCGTTGCCGTGGTTGGCGCCAAGGGTGATGCGATCGTCACCCAGACCCGCATCGATGGTATCCGCGCCCGCGCCGCCGTCGATGACGTCGCCGTCGGCCCCGGCATTGATCGTCTCGGCTGCCGATCCGCCCGTGATCGTGTCGCTGCCCGCGCCCGTGGTGAACACGGCGCCGGCCACGGTGTTCAGGCTGGCATCGATGCTGTCCGCGCCCGCGCCGGTGGTCACGGCCTCGATGGTGTTGAAGCTGGCGGTGCTGCCGCCATTGGCGAAGGTGCCGGTGCCGCCGTTGAACACCACCGTCGAGGCACCCGCCAGCGCAGCCCCAGACAGCGTGTCGCTGCCAAGGCCGCCGGTGATGGTGTCGGCCCCGAAGGTCCCCGTCAGGTTGACAAGGTCGTTGCCGTCGCCCGCGTTGATCGTGTCCGCGCCCGAGCCGCCCGCGTTGATCGTGTCCGCCCCGTCGCCAGTCGTGAAGGATCCTGCCGTGGCGCCGGTGATGGTGACGCTGTCCGCGCCCGCGCCGGTGGTCACGGCCTCGATCGTGTTGAAGCTTGCGGTGCTGCCGCCATTGGCGAAGGTGCCGGTGCCGCCGTTGAACACCACCGTCGAGGCGCCCGCCAGCGCAGCCCCAGACAGCGTGTCGCTGCCAAGGCCGCCGGTGATGGTGTCGGCCCCGAAGGTCCCCGTCAGGTTGACAAGGTCGTTGCCGTCGCCTGCATCAATGGTATCCGCGCCCGCGCCGCCGTCGATGACGTCGCCGTCGGCCCCGGCATTGATCGTCTCGGCTGCCGATCCGCCCGTGATCGTGTCGCTGCCCGCGCCCGTGGTGAACACGGCGCCGGCCACGGTGTTCAGGCTGGCATCGATGCTGTCCGCGCCCGCGCCGGTGATCACGGCCTCGATGGTGTTGAAGCTTGCGGTGCTGCCGCCATTGGCGAAGGTGCCGGTGCCGCCGTTGAACACCACCGTCGAGGCGCCCGCCAGCGCAGCACCCGACAGCGTGTCGCTGCCAAGGCCCCCGGTGATGGTGTCGGCCCCGAAGGTCCCCGTCAGGTTGACAAGGTCGTTGCCGTCGCCCGCGTTGATCGTGTCAGCCTCGGTCCCGCCATCGATGGTGTCGGCGCCGATTCCGCCGACGAGAGTATCGCTTCCTGCACCGCCATTGATGATGTCGTCGCCGGTTCCGCCATCGACGCTGTCATTGCCGAGGCCAGCGCTGACGGTGTCATTGCCATCCCCTGCCCGAATGACGTCATCGTTATAACCCGTTGCAGGGCTGCTGAGGCCGTCGCCGCCATCCACCTGATCGGAACCGCCGGTTCCTGGCTCGACATAGCCAGGACCGATCGAATCGTTTCCGCTGGTCCCGTCGATAACTCCGTCATCGAAGATACCTAGTTGACGATCCACGAGCAGGCTGGCGTTGGGACTGGACACAGCATCCAGTTGGATAGACCTGATGGGCTTAGCCGTCAACGCTGCGTTGGTGGCTGTGGATGCAGGCGGCGCAAGGAATGTTTCACCGGATTCTGCCTGAACGACCTGCAACACCACATTCGATGCCGTCGTACCGTCAACATAGGTCACAGTGCCCGTGTAAAACACGAGTGCATCGAAGTTGTAGGTCTGCGTACCTGCTCCGATGTTGGTTGAGAACTGATCGACTAGGCTGCCGGACGCCGTGTTCGTATCAAGCTGAGCGGGGTCGCCCGACCGGTTGATCATCGTTGCCGACGTAATGCTGTTGTAGAGCGGCGATCCTGCTGAACCAAAGACACGTGGTCCAAAGCCGCTTTGTGCCGTCAACAGCTGGCTTGCGTTCTCCGAGCCCGCTGTGCTTTCGGTGGGATCGAGGACAACAATGGCTCCAGCCGCGTTACGCGGAATACCAAGGTAAATCCAATTGAACGTCGTCGGCATGTTCTATCCTTCTTGACCCAGGGATGGAATTGCAAATCAGCGCCGGGCGTGCCGGCCTTCTTCTAAATTGCTGCTCGGTGACAGACGCCATTCACCGCTGGCCAGACGGCAGCGGATGCTTGAACGGAGAGGCATGTTATGTCGAGCAATGGCCTTCGAACCGCATGGGCGATTGAAATATGGCCCGAAACCACCCTGAGGGGCTGGACATGCATGAAGACAACCTTTTCAGACGACAGAATGTCAATCGAGGGCCGGCCAAGCTTGACCAGGCATAAGCATGCTCATAATACCAGACCAACGGTCATTTAACAACCAGGGATTGAGAACTCCCTCTAGTTCTCTTGTTACGGTTCTGTCGGGGCTTTGGCGGGACCCCTCCTGACCTTGCGGCGCCAGCCGCTACGCTGCCGCAGGCAAGAAGCAAGGACCGGGTGATGACGACGCCATCCCGCCATCTCGACCCTGCGTGGCACATCCTGGGCCGGTCCAAACCACAACCCGATTGCCAAAGCATCGGAAAGCGATAGCCCCTGCGCCTGCAGCAAGGTCAGCCGATGCATCGAGACAATGGTGACAGCCAGGCCGAAGGTCACGAGGATGGCCGCCATGATCATGAAGGTCTGTTGCTCGGAGCGGTGGAGTTGCATGACGTCTTGGGCCTCGCGACCTGCATTCACAGCAGCCCGGGGCCTGTCGGAAATCAATTGCAGGATCAGCGGCAGGCTGACCAGCAGATGCAGGACAGCATGGTTGCTGCCCTTCTCCGCCAGTCCAACTACCCAAACAGCCATGTTGAAGGTGGCCAGCTTGACGGTGCTCGCAAATAAGAGCTGCTGCCCCACGCCAGGATCTGGACGATGCCCAGACTTGAGACGACCGGCCAGCGGCGGGTGGCGCTCATCAGGTGGCGGCTTTCAGGCTCACTCGGGCTTCCAGCTTTGCCGCCGTTTCCTTCCGCTCGCTGTAGCGGTCGGTCAGGACGTCTGAGATGTCGCGCGTCAGCAGCGTGAACTTCACCAGTTCCTCCATCACGTCGACAATGCGGTCGTAGTAGCTCGACGGGCGCATCCGGCCAGCCTCATCGAACTCGTCATAAGCCTTGGCGACAGATGACTGGTTCGGGATCGTGACCATCCGCATCCAGCGGCCAAGGACGCGCATCTGGTTTACAGCGTTGAAGCTTTGCGAGCCGCCCGAGACCTGCATCAGCGCAAGCGTTCGGCCCTGGGTGGGCCGGATCGCCCCCATCGAGAGCGGGATCCAGTCGATCTGGGACTTCATCACCCCGGTCATGGCGCCGTGCCGCTCGGGACTGGTCCAGACCTGGCCTTCGGACCAGAGGCACAGTTCGCGCAGCTCCTGCACCTTCGGGTGCGAGGCCTCGGCGTCGTCTGGCAACGGCAGGCCATTGGCATGGAAGACGCGCGTCTCGCAGCCGAAGTGACGCAGCAGGCGTTCTGCTTCCAATGTGACGAAGCGGCTGTAGGAGCGTTCGCGCAGTGAGCCATAGAGCAGCAGGATGCGCGGCGGGTGGCTCGCGCGCGGCAGCAAGGGCAGGCTCGGCTGGCGGAGAGCGACGGGCGAGAGGTTCGGCAGGTCCGCGATCATGCGCGGGCCTCATTGTGCAGGGCAGTGTCAGAAAACCAGCGGCTGCCAAGCCGCAGGGCGACGTTGACCAGCAGGATCAGCACCGGCACCTCGACCAGCGGGCCGATCACGGCGGCGAAGGCCACCGGCGAGGCCAGGCCGTAGGCGGCAATGGCCACGGCAATAGCCAGCTCGAAGTTGTTGCCGGCCGCGGTGAAGGCGATGGCCGTGGTGCGCGGGTAGTCCCGGGCGATCATACGGCCCATGGCGAAGCTCAGCAGGAACTGGATGGCGAAATACAGCACCAGCGGAATGGCGATCCGCACCGCATCCAGCGGCAGCCGCACCAGGTCCCCGCCCTTGAGGCTGAACATCGCGACGATGGTGAAAAGCAGCGCCACCAGCGTGATAGGGCTGATCTTTGGCAGAAAGACGTCCTCATACCAATCCCCCCCTTTCCGGGCGATCAGGATGCGCCGGGTCAGGAAGCCGGCCAGGAACGGCAGGCCCAGGTAGATCAGCACAGCCTCCGTCACGGTCCAGAATCTCACGTCGATGACGCTGCCTTCAAGCCCGAACAGCGGCGGCAGCACGGTCAGGAACAGCCAGGCATAGGTCGAGAAGAACAGGATCTGGAAGATCGAGTTGAAGGCCACGAGTCCCGCGACATACTGGTTGTCGCCGCGCGCAAGCTGGTTCCAGACCAGCACCATGGCGATGCAGCGGGCGAGGCCGATCAGGATCAGGCCGGTCATGTATTCGGGTTGATCGCGCAGAAAGATCACGGCCAGGGCGAACATCAGCACCGGCCCGATGATCCAGTTCTGAACCAGCGACAGCACTAGGACACGTTTGTCGGCAAAAACCTGGTGCAGTTCCTCGTAGCGCACTTTCGCCAGCGGCGGATACATCATCAGGATCAGGCCGATGGCGATCGGGATGTTGGTCGAACCGACCGATATGGCATTCAAGGAGTCCGGCAGGCCGGTGAAGATCGTCCCGAGCGCGATGCCAAGCGCCATGGCCGCAAAGATCCAGAGCGTCAGGTAGCGGTCGAGAAAGGAAAGCCGCCTCGCAGGACGTGGAAAGGTCATCGCAATATCCTTTTGTCAGGCGGAGCGGGTGCGGTTGCCTTGCGCATCCACGACCTGTTCGCCGTCTTCCTTGCTGAAGGCGGATTTCTGCGGCGGCAGCAGATCGAGCACCTGTTCCGAAGGCCGGCACAGCCGCACGCCCCTGGGGCTGACCACAATGGGGCGGTTGATCAGGATCGGATGCGCCATCATTGCATCCAGCAGCGCCGCATCGGACAGGGAGGGGTCGTCCAGGCCGAGTTCGCCATAGGGCGTGCCCTTCTCGCGCAGCAGGTCGCGCGGCGCGATCCCCATGCGGGCGATCAACTGTTCCAGCATGGCGCGCGAGGGTGGGCATCTCAGATACTCGATGACATGCGGCTCGATGCCGGCATTGCGGATCATCGCCAACGTATTGCGCGAGGTGCCGCAGTCCGGATTGTGGTAGATGACGACATCCATAGGTCAGGCGCTTTCGGTCAGGGTGGGGTTGCAGCCGCAGGCACAGGTCAGCGCCTCGACAGCAGGGGCGCAGATCTCGGGGTGGCCTTGACAGCAGTCCTTCAAAAGGAAGCCGACAAGCCCGGCCAAGGCGGAGTAAACAGCGCTGTAGATGATGTAGCGCCCATCGCGCCGGGACCGGATCAGTCCGGCATGTTCAAGATGGCTCAGGTGGAAGGACAAGCGCGAGGTCGTCGCGCCGCCGAGGGCTTCCCCGATCGCCCCTGCCGCCATGCCGTCCGGCCCGGCCTGAACCAGCAACCGCACCACGCGCAGCCGCGTCTCTTGGGACATAGCCGCAAAGGCGGCCAGAGCCTGAGGCTCCTCCATCGACTCAACTCCTCAACTGATGATGATTTATTGAGCCCACTATCGATTTCAGTCAAGCAGTTTCCGGGATTGCGTGGTCTTCTTCTTTTGGCGCGTTGCGGCAGTTTGTTTGAACTTGCCGATATCATGGAGGGCGTTCAGGTCACTTCCCGTGTGTCTCGCTCGACGGCGACCGGGGCTCTGGAAGCCGGGCTATGACTGTCGCCTGACGGGGTTATGGAACCCGTCGATGTGTCTGGCGGCGGCGTTTTCGGCCTGTGTGCGGGTCTGCCATGCGACAGGCCGGATCAGTTCCGACTGGATGGTCTTGAAGAACGTCTCCAGCAGATGCGCCGCAAATCTGTGGCGCAGGATGTGCAGCGCGGCGCCTTCTTCACCCCTGCCATATTCTTGGCCGAGGTGAGTGACCGGTGCAGTTGTCGCGGAGAGATCGGGCTGATCCTTCGCAGGCCCGAGAAGAGTCTAGCCGTGAGGACGCACCTCGCGCCTATAGCAGCGTAACAGCTCCACCAGGCTGGGCGACAGCATGACGTTGCGGTCCTTACCGCCGCCCTTGCCCTATTCGACATGGATCAGCATCCAGTCGCTGTCGACGTCGCTGATCCTAAGACTGCACACGTCGGCCAAACACAGTCCGGCAATTTGATGCCATCAACCGTCCGCCTTTTGCTGACACCCTGTTGACATATTCTTAAACGCAAAGAGCCTCCCTGGGGGAGGTTTTTTGGTGTGGTGATGCGGTGTGTTTTTGGTTGCGGGGGCAGGATTTGAACCTGCGGCCTTCAGGTTATGAGCCTGACGAGCTACCGGGCTGCTCTACCCCGCGACAGGGGTGTCCTGGATCGGGATGATCGTTTCAGGGAGATATTGCGTGTCTTTCCAGGTCTGGCGGTGACCTACTCTCCCACGTCTTGAGACGCAGTACCATCGGCGCAGCGGCACTTAACGGCCGAGTTCGGGATGGGATCGGGTGTTTTGCTCGCGCTAGGGCCACCAGACCGGGAAAGACACGCTCAGCGTTGCCACTTTGGAGTGACGATGTTGTCCAAGGATGCTTTTGGAAGAAGTCCTGCTTCTTCCGGATCAAATCAAGCCTATCGAGCCATTAGTACCGGTCAACTGAATGCATTGCTGCACTTACATCTCCGGCCTATCGACGTGGTGGTCTTCCACGGCTCTCAAGGGAGACCTTGTTTTGAGGGGGGCTTCACGCTTAGATGCCTTCAGCGTTTATCCTGTCCGTTCATAGCTACCCTGCACTGCCGTTGGCACGACAACAGGTCCACCAGTGGAACGTTCACCCCGGTCCTCTCGTACTAGGGGCAACTCCTCTCAAGTCTCCAACACCCACGGCAGATAGGGACCGAACTGTCTCACGACGTTCTAAACCCAGCTCACGTACCTCTTTAAATGGCGAACAGCCATACCCTTGGGACCTGCTCCAGCCCCAGGATGAGATGAGCCGACATCGAGGTGCCAAACGATGCCGTCGATATGGACTCTTGGGCATCATCAGCCTGTTATCCCCAGCGTACCTTTTATCCGTTGAGCGATGGCCCTTCCACTCGGGACCACCGGATCACTATGGCCGTCTTTCGACTCTGCTCGACTTGTCAGTCTTGCAGTCAGGCTGGCTTCTGCCATTGCACTCAACGAGCGATTTCCGACCGCTCTGAGCCAACCTTCGCGCGCCTCCGTTACTGTTTGGGAGGCGACCGCCCCAGTCAAACTACCCACCACGCAGGGTCCCGGACCCGGATAACGGGCCGCGGTTAGACATCAAGAGTGCGAAGGGCGGTATCTCAAGGATGGCTCCACGGGAACTGGCGTCCCCGCTTCAAAGCCTACCGCCTATCCTGCACATCGCAATCCTGATGCCAGTGCGAAGTTGTAGTAAAGGTGCATGGGGTCTTTCCGTCTAACCGCGGGAAGTCTGCATCTTCACAGACAATTCAATTTCGCTGAGTCCACATTTGAGACAGCGGGGAAGTCGTTACGCCATTCGTGCAGGTCGGAACTTACCCGACAAGGAATTTCGCTACCTTAGGACCGTTATAGTTACGGCCGCCGTTTACCGGGGCTTCAATTCAATGCTTGCACATCTCCTTTTAACCTTCCGGCACCGGGCAGGCGTCAGACCCTATACGTCGCCTTACGGCTTCGCAGAGCCCTGTGTTTTTAGTAAACAGTCGCCACCCCCTGGTTTGTGCCCCCGACCAATGCTTGCGCACCAATCGGGCCTCCTTCTCGCGAACTTACGGAGGTATTTTGCCGAGTTCCTTAAATGTGGTTCTCTCAAGCGCCTTGGTATTCTCTACCAGTCCACCTGTGTCGGTTTAGGGTACGGTCTTGTGGAGGGCTATTTCCAGGAACCGCTCAGCCGCCCTTCCAATCCGATAAGGAAGAACGACACCTGCGATCCGTCACCATCTCCTGG
This sequence comes from Paracoccus sp. AK26, assembly GCF_011801365.1. Lineage (NCBI taxonomy): Bacteria > Pseudomonadati > Pseudomonadota > Alphaproteobacteria > Rhodobacterales > Paracoccaceae > Paracoccus > Paracoccus sp. AK26. Next base: position 700,863 of record NZ_CP041041.1, on the reverse strand, counting down.
CCCAGGACTATTAACCTGGTTCCCATCGACTACGCCTTTCGGCCTCGCCTTAGGGGCCGGCTCACCCTGCTCAGATTAGCTTTAAGCAGGAACCCTTGGACTTTCGGCGACAGGGTCTCTCACCCTGTTTGTCGCTACTCATGTCAACATTCTCACTTCTGATCACTCCACCGGATGGCTCACGCCCCGGCTTCACAGTCAGAACATTGCCTCCGTTGAACCCGAAGGATCAAAAGAGGCAGCGTCCTATATCACAGAACGCTCCGCTACCACGTGCATAAATGCACATCCAAAGCTTCGGCTCGTGGCTTGAGCCCCGTTACATCTTCGCCGCAAGACCTCTTGATTAGACCAGTGAGCTGTTACGCTATCTTTAAAGGATGGCTGCTTCTAAGCCAACCTCCTGGTTGTTTTGGAAGTCTCACATGCTTTCCCACTTAGCCACGAATTGGGGGCCTTAGCTGTTGGTCAGGGTTGTTTCCCTCTCCACGACGGACGTTAGCACCCGCCGTGTGTCTCCCGGATAGTCCTCTCGGGTATTCGGAGTTTGCTTAGACTCAGTAAGGCTGTGGGCCCCCATCATCCATGCAGTGCTCTACCCCCCGAGGGATACGTCCGAGGCGCTACCTAAATAGCTTTCGCGGAGAACCAGCTATCTCCGAGTTTGATTGGCCTTTCACCCCTAGGCACAAGTCATCCCGACCTTTTTCAACAGGTGTGGGTTCGGACCTCCAGTTGGTGTTACCCAACCTTCATCCTGCTCATGCCTAGATCACTCGGTTTCGGGTCTGATCCGTCTGACTCATGCGCCCTTTTAAGACTCGCTTTCGCTGCGCCTACACCTAACGGCTTAAGCTTGCCAG